>VXZQ01000007.1 GCA_009845425.1 Holophagales bacterium | reverse complement strand
AGCTTCGCCGACGGCTTCATCGTCGAGGCCCTGTCGCCTGACGAGAACCGCATGGTGCTCGCGGGCGGACTCAACATGCCCGGGGGCGTTGCGCTCATCGGCAGCGGCGACGCGGTCCGGCTCGTGGTCGCCGACTTCTTCGCCCTGCGCCAGCTCGATCCGTCAACCGGCGACGAACTCGGCGTCGTGCGCGACGTGATCGGCTTCTCCGACATCGGTACGTCGATGTCGGTCCATGCCACGGACGACGGCCAGCTCATCCTCTCGAGCTGGTTCGACAACGCCGTGCGGCTATGGGACCCGGCCACGGACGCCCTGGTTCAGATCTTCGGCGAACTGGCCGCCCCGATCGACGCGATCCGGTTCGGGGGCGACATCGTCGCCAGCCAGTGGGGCGCCGGCAACGTGATCGCCTTCTCTCCCGGGAATCCCGAGGAGAAACGGGTCCTGGCCGAGGGCCTCTCCGGACCGGCCGGCCTGACCGCGGCGGACGGCACCCTCTACGTCACCGACAACGTCGCGGGCACCGTGCTCCGCATCGGCGACGACGGTGTCGAGACGGTCGCCGAGGGCCTCGACCAGCCGGAAGGGCTCGCGGCCGCGAACGGTTCGATCTACGTCGTCGAGGCCGGCGCCGGTCGTGTGGTCGCCATCGACGCGGCGAGCGGCGAGTCGACGACAGTCGCCGACGGCCTCGAACTGCATGTGCCGGCCAGCGGCGCCTTCCCGAACACGATGCTGTTCAACGGCATCGCCACGGACGGCGATACCGCCTGGGTCGCCGGCGACGCCGCCAACACCGTCTACGTCATCGACCTCGACTAGTCCCCCAGGCCGTGGTCGCCGTAGGTCGCGGCCGCCCCCGCCCCGCCGGGACCCAGGCGACCGCCCTCACCGAAGTGGCCCTTGCCCGGCACATGGTTCACTTCGACCCGGATGCCGTCCGGGTCCTCGACCAGGATCGAGTAGTAGCCCGGCGCGAACCGGTCGCCCTCCTCCGGGCCGTGGACGACGGTCGCGTCCAGTTCGGCTTCGATGAAGCGGTAGATCGCGTCGACGTCCCCGCGGCTACGGGCCCGGAAGCAGAGGTGGTGGAGCCCGGGACGGTCCTGGTCGAACGGCCGGTCGCGCTTGTCCGGCGGCGCGGCGCGGACCAGGATGCCGGTCCGGCTGCCGATGCAGTACAGCACGTCCTCGCCCCGGATCAGGGTCTTCATCTCCAGAAAGTTGCAGAGCCGCTCCCAGAACGGCAGGCACCGTTCCGGGTCCCGGACCGTCAACTGGATGTGCGCGATCCCGTTGACGCCTACGGTCTGGCCGGTGCCGCTCACTCGCCGCCGGTCGGCACCGACTCCGCGCTCTCACCCGGACCGACTTCGATCAGCTCGAAGATGCCGACCATCATCTCGTCCGTCGACCGAAAGCCGAAGCCGACATCGCGGGTCGGATCCGGATTGTCGGGGTTCCCCGCCGAGTTGTCGTAGTGCGCCACGACCTCGACCACGCTCCCCGCCGGCAGCAGGTGCGGCGCCTCCGGGTAGTAGAAGAGTTGCCAGTCGAAGTCGAACTCCGGCACGTCGAGGAGGATCTCGCGGCGGCCGTCCGGGTAGACCGCGATGAACGACATCGCCCGGCCGCGCATGTGCATGTGCGGGAAGTAGGACACGATCCGCGAGTCCTTCCCGAGTTCGTGGCGGGTCACGATTCGATGGTTCGGGGCGCCGGCCGGGATCGTGAAGTCCATCCTGCTCGCGAAGATCGCCTCCACCTCGATCTCCAGCGGACCCTCGCCGAAGTAGAGGCCGATCCGGGTCCTGTCGGTACGTTCCGAGTCGCCGTTCGGATGGTAGTGCTGGTTGATCATCAGCAGTTCCCCGGGGTCCACCCAGCGTCCGGCGCCGTCAGGGAACACGGTCGGCGCCGCCCCGGCCGCCCAGACCGCGAAGATGTTCACGTCGACGGTGCCGGCTTTCCCGCGCTGCCGGTCACCGACCGGCCGCTCCTCGCCGCCAGGCGAACCCGTCCCGCTGAATCCACCCCTGAAGACGATCTGGTGGTGATTCACGGTGCGGTCGCCGGGCTGGAACTCCACGGCCCGCACCCAGCGACGCTCCGGGATGTCCAGCCGCACGAGCTGTGTGGGAGCCAGGTCCGGCCCGTTCGCCGGCACGGTTACCGGCGGCAGTTCGATCACGTGGTCCGGCTCGCCCACCTGCCAGCCATCCCTGAACCGAGGCGGCTCGGGCATCAGCGCCGGATCGCCGGGCGTAGCGCCGCCATCGACCCAGGCAACGATCGTCTCGATCTCGTCCCTGCTCAGCCGGGCGTCGTTCGCCCAGACGCCGTGCTCCGGGTTCGCGAACCACGGCGGCATTTCGCCGTTGACGACGACGCGCCGGATCGAGCGGGCCCAGGGCCGCGCCTCCCGGTAGGTCAGGAGCGACATCGGCGCGATCTCGCCCGGCCGGTGGCAGCCGACGCAGTGGCGCATCAGGATCGGCGCCACGTCGCGGCTGAAGACCACCGCGTCGCTGTCGGCGCCAGCGGCGGGGACGGCGAACGCAGCCGCGGAGAAGGACGCGACCAGGGTGGCCGCCACCATCCCGACGGCTCGGCGGAGAAGCGAAACGATCGGAAACGAGCGCATCATGACGGCCTCATCTGACCCATCGAAGACTACTTCACACCCTGTTGGCTAGACGCGGCACGGCTGCCGTCAAGGGCTGCTAGAGTCCGCGTTCGCTAAAGAACCAGCTGTCCCAAACTTCAGGAGACTCAGCGACAATGTACCGACAGACTGCCTGCCGCGTTCTCATCCTCAGCCTGTGCCTCGCGGTGATCGGCTTCGCACCCGCCGCGGCCCAGGGCGAACGGCCCGCCAGCCCCGAGGGTGCCGCCTCGACCCAGATCGGCGACGCCTGGATCGACATCACCTACAGCCGGCCCATCCTGCGTGGCCGCACCGGCATCTTCGGCTCCGGCGAAGAGTACGGGCAGACGCTTCTCGCGGGCGGTCCCGTCTGGCGCGCCGGCGCGAACGTGACGACCCGGATCAACACCGAGGCCGACCTGACGATCGGCGGCACAACGGTCCCCGCAGGCGAGTACAGCCTGTTCATCGATCTGAAGGACGGCGCCTGGACCGCGATCATCTCGAAGCAGGGCTACATGGAGACCTTCGACCAAGCCAAGATGGCGGAAGGCCTGACCTGGGGCGCCTACGGCTACAACCCGGAGCAGGACGTCGTCCGAGCGCCGATGATGACCTCGACGGAGGAGTTCTCCATCGACCAGTTGACGATCCTGTTCTCCGGCGTCTCGGACGCCGGCGGCGCGATCGTCGTGATGTGGGACAACCAGATGGGCGTTCTGCCCTTCGGCGTCGGCCAGTAGGTCTCGCCTGTCTCAGTTCTCCGCGGCGGCCCGGGTCTCTTCGGCCCGGGCGCCGCTCAGCACGTTCGTGACCGCCCGGTTGCCCTCGTGGCAGGCGAACTCGAACAGCCCGCCTACGGTCACTCCCCGTGACGCCTGGTCGTTCGTCAGCGGCGCCGACACCGTCCAGGCGGCCGTGAACATCGTCGGATCCTCGACCGTGAACCGGTAGTCGATCGTCCGCTCGTCGATGCGCCTGAAGCGCTCGACGAGCCGGAGCGTCGGCCGCGCCGCCCGCCACAGGCGGCTCCAGTGGTACTCCGTCTTGTCGGCGATGTTCGTCGTCTCGACGACCAGGGTGTCGCCCTCCCAGCGGCCGCGGGAGTCGCCCAGCCAGAGCCCGATCGTCTCCGGCAGGTGCGGCCGGCTATCGAGCGGCACGATCCGGAGTTCGTGGTACATCTCGTGCAGCATGACGACCGCGTCCGGGGTCTGCAGGATCAGGAAGTTCATGTTGTAGGGCTGGATCGGGACCATCAGCGGCAGGCCGTCCGTGATGCAGCGCTCGCCGGTGTCGAGATCGGTGTGGTCCAGATACGGTCCGTTGCCGTAGCGCGCCAGCTCCACTCTGCTCGCCTTGCGCGCCGCGGCCGTCCACGGGATCCGGCCGTCCGGCGGATCGACGATGAGCGAGGTGCGGCGTTGCGCGTCCACGCGGGTCGACGCGTCCATCCAGACCAGGTTGTAGCCGCCGACGCTTCCCGGCCGGGAGGTGCCGTCCGCGGCGATCCTGCTCTCGACCGTGGTCCGCTCCAGTTCTGACGCCTCCGACTCGCTCAACGACTCCCGACCGGCCATCGCCTCCGGGCGTTCGAGCGGAGTCAGGGTGGCGCTGGTCCAGATTCCCTGCAGGTCCGGGTCGCCCCACAGCGTCCTCGGCTGCGCCTCGGCCGTCCCCGGCCACGGGAGTGCCGCGACGGCAAGCGCGCCACCGAACCGAAGGAGGAAGGCTGCAGCCTTCAGGCGTCGCACTCCCGGTAAGCGTCGATCACGGCCCGCTCGCCCTCCCGGCCCGGCTTCGAGTTGCCGTGCTCCATGCCGACGATGCCGTCGAAGCCCTTGCTCTTCAGGTGCCGGAAGACGTTGAGGTAGTTGATCTCGCCCGTGGTCGGCTCCTTGCGCCCCGGGTTGTCGCCGACCTGGATGTAGGCGATTTCGTCCCACGCCCGGTCGAGATTCGGGATCAGGTTCCCCTCGGTGATCTGCTGGTGGTAGAGGTCGTCGAGGATCTTGACGGAGGGCGATCCGACCGCCTTGCAGATCTGGTACGCCTGAGGAATCCCGGTCAGGAAGACGCCGGGGTGGTTCGTCCAGTGATTGAGCGGCTCGAGCACCGCCACGAGTCCGGCCGGCTCGAGGATCGCGGCTGCCCGTTTCAGGTTCTCGATCACGTTGGCGGTCTGGTATTCCCACTCGAGACCCGGGTCGAGCTGGCCCGGCACGACGGTGCACCACGTCGCGTTCACCCTCTTCCCGATCTCGACCGCCTTTCTCATGTCGGCCTCGATCGCCTCGCGGGCTGTCGGATCGTCCGAAACGAAGCTCGTTCCACCCCACGAGGTGTGAGCGACGAACACGCCCATCTCCATTCCCAGGCGGTCCAGCTCCGCGGCGATCTTCTCCTGGAGCGCCGGCTCGCGGCCGCCCATGCCGTTGTCCTCGAGAGCCCGAAACCCCTCGTCGTGCATGAAGCGGAGCTGGTCGATGTGGTCGTTACCGGCGTGGTGCCGGAACATCCCGAAGTGGGGCGCGTACTTGAGCTGGAATGCGCCTCCGCCTGCAGGCTGCGCGGCACGCGCGGCGGACGCCCCGGGAGCCGCGCCGACGGCAAGCGCCGTTGCCGCCGCCGCGCCTCCGGTGAGGAACTGCCGGCGCGGAATCCGGCCAGCATCAGGAGATCCGACTTTCTTGTTACGCATCGTGGCAGAGTACCAGCCGCCGAACCGGCCAGACCGACCCGACTTGCGAGGGACCGACATGAATCCAACCGCGAACAGAATCCGCTTTCTGACCCCTGCCATCCTCGCGATCGCGACCGGCACGCTGGCGCCCGCCCTTCACGCGATCGACGTCACGGACACGAGACTGCTGTCCCAGCCCGCGGTGAGCGCCGATCACGTGGCGTTCGCCTATGCCGGCGACCTGTGGATCGCCGGCCGCGACGGTTCCGGTGCGCGGCGGCTCACCTCCCACGAGGGGACGGAGACCGGCCCCCGCTTCTCTCCCGACGGTACTCTGGTCGCGTTCAGCGCCGAGTACGACGGCAACATTGACGTCTTCGTCATGCCCGCCGCGGGCGGTGAGCCGAAGCGGCTCACCTGGCATCCGGGCGCCGATCTGGTCCAGGGCTTCACCGTCGACGGTTCGGCCGTGCTGTTCGCTTCCCAGCGCAGCATGTTCACGAACCGTCACTTCCAGCTCTTCACCGTGCCGCTGACCGGCGGATTGCCCGAGAAGCTGCCGATCCCGCATGGGTTGCGCGCCAGCTATTCGTCCGACGGCCGCCGCATCGCCTACATCCCGACGCCGGAGCGTTTCCAGCAGTGGAAGAACTACCGCGGCGGCACGACTTCCCGCATCTGGATCTACGACACCGGCGATCACTCGGTACAGACGATCCCGCAACCCGAAGGCCGTTCGAACGACACGAACCCGACCTGGATCGGCAACCGGGTCTTCTTCCGCTCCGACCGGGACGGCGAGTTCAACCTCTATTCCTTCGACACGGGCAGCGGCGAGATCGTCCGGCATTCCGAGTTCGAGGACTTCCACGTCGAGGATCTCTCGGGGTCCGCCGACACGGTGATCTACGAACAGGCCGGCTACCTGCACGTCTACGATCCCGCCTCGGACCGCCATGAGCGCCTGCGAATCGGCGTCGCGGCCGACCTGACCGAGACCAGGTCCCGCTGGGTCGAAGGGCCTGAGAACATCCGGAGCGCGTCCATCTCGCCCACCGGCGCCCGCGCCGTGTTCGGCTATCGGGGCGAGCTGCTGACCCTGCCGGCCAAGAAGGGGGACGCCCGCAACCTGACCCGGACTCCCGGCGTCCACGAGCGCGATCCGTCGTGGTCACCCGACGGCAGAAGCATCGCCTTCTTCTCGGACCAGGGCGGCGAGTACGGACTCCACGTCCGCGACCAGGAGAGCGGCGACGTTCGCCGCTACGAGCTGGGCGGCGAACGCGGCGGCAGCGGCTTCTACCACGGCCCCGAGTGGTCGCCCGACGGCGAGAGGATCAGTTACGTCGACAACTCGATGACGCTGTTCGTCATCGATCTCGATAGCGGCGACGTGGCGAAAGTGGCAAGCGAGTACTACTACGGCCCCTCCTTCCCGCCCCGGCCCGGCCACTCCTGGGCGCCGGATTCACGGTACGTCGCCTACACGTTGAACACCCGCTCCTACATGCAGCAGGTGTTCGTCTACGACGTGGAAGCAGAGACATCCCACCCGGTGACCGACGGGCTGAGCGAAGTCGGCGAGCCCGTCTTCGACCGGAGCGGCGACTATCTGTACTTCCGCGCCTCGACCGACGCCGGACCGGTCAAGCACTGGTTCGCCATGTCGAACGCGGACATGGAACTGTCGAGTGCGATCTATCTCGCGGTCCTGCGCCAGGACGGCGAATCGCCGCTTGCCGCGGAGAGCGACGAGGAGGCCGTCGTGTCGGACGAAGGCGAGGTGGAGGCCGAGGAAGGCGACGACACCAAGGCCGAAACGGAAGCCGATGGCGACGGTGAAGACGCCAAAGGGCTCAGGGTCGAAATCGATTTCGAGGGCCTCAACCAGCGCATCCTCGCCCTGCCCGTCCAGGCCGGCGGCTACAGCAACCTGGAGGCCGGCGAAGCGGGCAAGCTCTACTACCTCCGCTCGCAGCCCGCGGGCCGGTTCGGCGGGGGTGGCGGCGATCTCGTCCTCTTCAACCTGGAGGATCGCGAGGAAACGGTGCTGCTCTCCGGCGTCGGAGGCTTCTCGCTGAGCGCCGACGGCAAGAAGCTGCTCTACGCCGGCCAGAACGACTTCGGCATCGCCAACGCCGGCGGCAAGATCGACCGCGGAGAGAGCGCGATCCCGGTCGACAAGCTGACGGTCCGCATCGATCCCCGGGCCGAGTGGAAGCAGATCTACGACGAGGTCTGGCGGATCAACCGCGACTACTTCTACGACCCCGGCATGCACGGGGCCGACTGGCCCGCGATGGCCGAGAAGTACAGCGGCTTCCTGGCCGACATCGCCACCCGCGCCGACCTGAACAAGGTGCTGCGCTGGATGTGCAGCGAGATCGCGGTCGGCCACCACCGAGTCGGGGGCGGCGACCGGCGAGCCGACCCGGAACGCGTCGGCGGCGGGCTGCTCGGCGCCGACTTCGAGGTCACCGACGGCCGGTACCGTTTCGCCCACGTCCTTGGCGGCCTGAACTGGAACCCCGAACTGCGGGCGCCACTCACCGAGCCGGGCGTCTCCGTTGCCGCCGGCGAGTACCTGCTTGCCGTCAACGGCGTCGACCTCGAAGCCGCGGACAACGTCTTCGCGCGCTTCGAGAACACCGCCGGCAAGATCACGGACATCACGGTCGGTCCGAACGCGGACGGCTCCGGCTCACGCACCGTGTCCGTGGTCCCGATCGCGAACGAGTCGGCGCTCCGCAACCGGGAGTGGGTCGAGGGCAACCTGGCCAAGGTCGACGAGGCCACCGACGGCCGGGTCGCCTACGTCTATGTGCCGAACACGACCACCCTCGGCCACACCTACTTCAAGCGCTACTTCTTCCCGCAGGTCCACAAGCAGGCCCTGATCGTCGACGAGCGCTTCAACGGCGGCGGCCAGGTAGCGGACTACTACATCGACCACCTCAGACGCCCGTACATCAGCCACTGGGCAACCCGCTACGGCGCCGACTTCCGCACTCCAAGCGCGGCCATCCTGGGGCCGAAGGTCATGATCATCGACGAGACGGCCGGTTCCGGCGGCGACCTGCTGCCGTGGATGTTCCGCAAGCTCGGCCTCGGCCCGCTGGTCGGCAAGCGGACCTGGGGCGGTCTGGTCGGCACGCTCGGCTTCCCCGTCCTGATGGACGGCGGCTTCGTCACCGCCCCGGACCTGGCGATCTGGACCGAGGACGGCTTCGTGGTCGAGAACGTCGGCGTGCCGCCCGACATCGACGTCGAGCAGTGGCCCGCGGACATCATCGCCGGCCGCGACCCGCAGCTCGAGAAGGCGATCGAGATCGTTCTTGAGCAACTGGAGGCGAACCCGCCCGCCGAGCCAGTGAAGCCGCCCTTCCCGATCCGGGTACGTCCGTAGGAGAAGGCCCCAGAACCGGATGCCGGCCAGAAGGCCGGCGCACCGACAGTCGACGCGTCGAAGACACCGAATGAACTTCTCCTTCCTCCTGCCCCGACTGCGCGCGGAGTGGCGCAAGCGCACCGGTCGCGAGCTATCGGCGGCCGACATCCACCCGCGCTTCCGGGATCGGGAACGACACTTCCGGTCGCCTCCGATGACGGCGGAGATGGTGGCGGCGATCTCCCGCCTGTCGCCGCAGTTCCACCTCGAACCCGGAGAGTCCTCGCGGTCGTTCTGGGAACTGACCCAGAACGGGTCGTGCTGGGGCGAGTTCGACGCCGTGGAGCCCGTGCTTCGCTCCATGCAGGCCCCAGCGAAGACGCTCGACATCGGCTGCGGCCTGGGTCGCTCGACCGCCTTCCTCCGGCGCGCGTTCGACTGGAACGACACCGAGTTCCACCTCTACGACGGCGACGGTCCCCGGATCGACTATCCACGCAGCGGGGAACGCACCGATCGCTCCTTCTGCGGCGATCTCACGACGCTGCGCCAGGTGCTGGAACACAACGAGGTGCCGAACTTCCGCATCTTCGACGCCCACGAACTGAACCACCGTCTCGACGCCCTGCCTGGACCCTACGATGTCGTCTACTCCTTCTACGCCGCCGGCTTCCACTGGTCGCTCGCCGACTTCTGGCGCGAGTTCGAGGCGATCTCACACGACCGGACCGTCGGCATCTTCACGATCCACCGAAACTTCGAGGAGTTCCCGGCGCTCCGGAACTGGGCGTTCCGCATCGCCCCCTTCGAGCGCAGCCTGATCAAGGACCGGCCGCATCGGCTTCTCGTCGCCTCCCGTGACGAAGAACTGGTGTCTCCGCTCGACGCGTCGCACCGGACGCTAGGCTAGCCCCACACCACGAACAGCCCAGGGAGGAACGCGATGCTCGACTCGCTCAAGAACTGCCAGCCCCAGACCTACGCCGCGATGCGCATCGTCGCCGGCTTCCTCTTCCTGTGGCACGGGGCGCAGAAACTCCTGGGCTTCCCGCTGCCGACTCCCGAAGGCGCCCCGAGCTTCATCCTCTACATCGCGGGGCCGATCGAGCTGATCGGCGGCGCCCTGATCATGGTCGGTCTGTTCACCCGTCCGGTCGCCTTCCTGGCCAGCGGCCTGATGGCCTTCGCCTACTTCATCGGCCATGTGTTCCGGCCGGTCGAGAACCCCGACATCCTCCACTACCTGTTCCCGCTGGTGAACCGCGGGGAGCCCGCTGTTCTCTTCTGCTTCGTGTTCCTCTACATTGCCGCCAAAGGCAACGGCATGTGCAGCCTCGGCGGCGACGAGGACTGACCCGGCGACGACTCACTCCTCCCCGGCGGCCGCCAACACGTCGGCAATCAGCCGCGGCGAAAGGCGGTATCCGGCATTCGACAGGTCTTGCAGAGTCGAGCCGACCGTTGAGAGTTCGTCGCGGGCCTTCGCCGCGAGGAGTACGCCGGCCACGCCCACAACCGAAACGCCACGGTCACGGGCGAGTCTTCGCCCGCGCGCATCATCAATGAGAAGGAAACGCGCTCTCTCCTCCAACGCCAACGCGATGGCCTCGGCCTCTCCCGGGCCGAGCAACCTGCGCAACTCCTTCAGCAGGCCGGAATCCGAAACCTCCTGACACGAAAGCCAGCCTGCGCACAGGGCGGCCTCCAGAGCCCCAACGCCGGGACGGCTGGAGCCGATCGCAAGTTCGGACACCACGGACTTCGGCACGGTGACTCGGCCATAGAGCCGTCGAAGCAGGTCGAGCTTCCCGACATGTGCCAAGGCGATGAGCGGACCCGTGTCGGCGACGACCTCTTGGCTCATCCAGCGGCGGCCAGCTCTTCCTCTAGTTCCTCGGGCGGATAGTCGACCGCCGGAATGCCTGCCGCTCCCAGGAGCGAGACGAAGTCGTGGGTGATCATCCCCGCGACCTTCGCAGCCTGCGTCAACGTGAGGTGGCCGCTCTCGAACAGATGCAGCGCCAAAGCCCGCTGAGCGCCGTGATCAAGAAGTCGATCATCGAACGGCACGGCCAGGATGGTCGGACGTCCGTGCTTGGTTACGACCGCCAAACGCCCCTCCTCCGCTCCCCGGAGGAACTCGCCCGACCGTTGCCTGAGTTCGCGGACGCTGAAGACTCCAAGTTCGCTCATGTCGCTCACCTTCCAGTTGTGCCCACAAACCGTAGCACAAATAGCCGACTCAGCTCACCGCGAAGATGCCGCCGTCGACCGGGATGGCGGCGCCGGTGACGTAGGCCGCGGCGCGGGACGCCAGGTAGATCGAAACACCGGCCATGTCCTCCGGCGTGCCGATCCGCTTGCGCGGGTTGCGGGCGCGGATCTCGTCGCCGAACTTCCGCAGGTTGTACTCCATCATCTTGCTCTCGAACGGCCCCGGGCAGACGGCGTTCACCGTGATGTCCTCCGGCGCGAGGCGGCGCGCGAGGGCTCGGGTCAGGTGGATCATGCCGGCCTTGCTGGCGCTGTAGGGGTAGTGCTCCTGCGGGTTCACGTGCAGGCCGTCGATCGAGGCGATGTTGATCACCCGCGCCGGATCGTCCTCCGTGGCCGCGGCGCGCAACTCGGGGAGCAGCTTGACGCTCAGGTAGAACGGGCCCTTCAGGTTGATGTCCATCACCTTGTCCCAGCCGGACTCGGGAAACTCCTCGAGCGGCGCTCCCCAGGCGGCGCCGGCGTTGTTGACCAGGATGTGAAGCCTGTCCTCACGTTCCCGCAGCTCGGCGCAGAAACGCTCCACCCCTTCGATCGTCGACAGGTCGTTCGGCAGCGAGACGCACTCGCCGTAAGCCGAGAGCTCGTCGGCCATCGCGTCGCAGACAGCAGCCTTCCGGGAGCTGATGTAGGTCCGCACGCCGTTCTCGACGTAGCCGCGGGCGATCATCGCGCCGATGCCGCGGGAGCCGCCGGTGACCACCGCCACCTTGCCGGACACGTCGAACAGGTTCTTCATCGCTATCCCCCCACGGTCAATGCGTCAGTCAACACCGACCCCGACCGTGCGGCCTGGTCCCAGAGTCCGAGCGCGATCCGGTGGCGGCCGCCGGGCAGACGGATTCTCAGGCCGGCCCGGTAGTGGCTTTCCAGGGCGGCCGCGAGCGCCTCCGCGGGCACCTCGAGCGGCACCTCCAGATGCTGCGCCGCAGTCAACTCGTCGTCGTCGTCCATGGCGACGACGACGAGCCGTGTGGCGGAGCGGTGAACGCCCTCGATCTCGACCAGCTCGACGCTGCTGATCGGAAACTCGATCCACATCTGGACGTCGAAGAGGTCCTCGCCTTCGACGGGCATGATCGCGTCGACGTTGACCTCCATCCGGTGCGGGTTGTCGCTCTCACCGACGTACGCCGCCGCCAGCGCCCGCTCCGAGATGCGCGAGCGGACCCCCTTCTTGACGTAGCTCCGCCGATAGTCGGCCGAAGCGCCCCTCACTCCGCGCACCCGCACCTCGATCGACGTGAACTCGCCCTCGACCTTGTTCGCCGACGAGAGCCCGAGCGAGTAGTACGACTGCATGCCGCCGACGGCCTGGGCCAGCACGCCGGTCAGCCTCCCGCCGCCGGTGCGACCGAAACCGCCAGTCCCCTCGGCCAGGCTGTGAAGCGCTTCCCGGCGGTCCGAGACCTCCATCAACGCGCCGCGCCCCCTGGAGCGCCTGGCACTCGTTGCGGCGTCGCCCGGCGGCGGCTTGGCAGCGAACAGCGTGACGCCGTAGGTGTTCGCCTCGGCGACGATGGCCTGAATCGTCGCGGTCGCCCGGAACTGCTCGACCTCCTGCTGAAGGCGGCCGACCTCCATGCTCGCATCACGGTCGAAGACGCCGCCCGTGCCGGGCGCGCCGCCGGCCTGACCGCCACCCGCCCGCTCGACCAGGGCGCCGGCGTCGCTGGCGCCACCGGTGAGCAGGTCCTGGACGTGCTCCATCAGGGTACCGAGGGGCCGCTCGGCGATGCCATCGGAGACGAAGACCAGCGCCTTGCGGCCCTCGAGCCAGGCCAGCGTACGCACGAAGTTCCCGAGCGCCTCGAAGCTGGCCTCCGAATCGTTGTAGACCTCGCGGGCGTACGTCCTCATCTCGCCCAACAGGGCGTCGATCGCGAGGCCCGCGTTCTGGCGGTCGAGTCGATCGCGGCTGCGCATCCGGTGGAAGATGTCCGTGACGGAGAGTTGAGCGCTCTGCCGGAGGCCGTCCCTCTGGTCTCCGACCGTCTCCTGACCCTTCAGACCGTTCAGGGCGCCCCGGATCGCCCCCCAGTTCCGGGTGAAGTTCTGCACGACGCGCGGCTCCTGGTCATGCGCCGCGACCATGATCCGCACCCGGCGATCCTCGAGCACCGTCGGCAGGTCGACCTCCAGTTCGGCGAGCGCCCGGTCGCGGTTCGCGGACAGCAGGTTGTGCTGATCGAGATAGAGGACGAGCCAGATCGGCGCCGTCGCGTCCGGATCTTCCCGCACGACTTCGTAGAAGTTCACTGGTTGGACCCGTTCGCCGTTCTCGAACACCTGGAAGTTGGAAAGCTCGAGCCCGGTGACCGGCTCGCCCTGACGATTGGTGACATGGACGTCGATGTTCACGACTTCGACGTCGACCGTCTCCTGGATGACCCCGGCGGCGGGCTCAGCCTGCAGCTGGGCGGTGACAGGCGTCGCCGCGACCAGCAGCGACACCATGGAGCAGAAGGTCAGGGAAAAGGAAGCGAGGCAGGTTCTGCATCTCATGACAGTTCGAACCCCTCATAGTCGTTGGCTGCGACGGCGTCGCACTTCTCCACATACGGAGGAAAGCCCAGGTAGGGCATGAACACTCGCGGCTTGCCCGGCACGTTGGCCCCCAGGTACCAGGAGTTGCACGTGGGATAGAGAGTCGCGCCGGCGACCTCGCCGACGTGGGCGACCCACTCGTTCTCGGCCTCCGGAGTCGCCTCGATCGCGGCGTGGCCGCGATCCCGCATCCAGACCACGCAGTCGGCGATCCAGTCCACATGCTGCTCGATCGACGGCAGCATGTTGGAGAGCACGGACGGGCTCCCGGGGCCGGTGATCACGAACAGGTTGGGAAACCCCGCGACGCCCAGGCCGAGGTAGGCGCGGGGCCCGTCCTCCCACTTCGAGCGCAGGGTCCGTCCGCCGCGGCCCCGGATGTCGATGCGGGCGAGCGCGCCGGTCATCGCGTCGAAGCCGGTGGCGAAGACGATCGCATCCAGCTCGACCTCCCGGCCCCCGGTGCGGAGCCCGGACTTCGTGATCTTCTCGATCGGCGCGGAGCTGACGTCGACCAGGCTGACGTTGGGCCGGTTGAACGTCTCGAAGTAGCCGCTGTCGAGGCAGATCCGCTTGCAGCCGATCACGTTGGCCGGGCTCAGCAGATCGGCAACCTCGGGATCGTCGACGATGCCGCGGATCTTCTCGCGCACGAACCCGGCGGCGGCGTCGTTCGCCTCCTGGCTCATCAGCATGTCGGCGAAGGAGGCCATGAAAGAGAAGCCGCCGTACTCCCAGCGCTCTTCCAGGCGGCGCCGCCGCTCCTCCGGGGACACCTCCGCGAACTCGTCGTGCATCGGGTTCATGTCGGCGCCGAGTCCGGCCGGCATCTGCCTGTTGCGCTCCCGGAATGCAGGGTACTCCGCCTTGACCTCGGCTTCCCGCTCGAGGTCCATCGCGCCGTTGCGAGCTGGTATGGAGTAGTTCGGCGTGCGCTGGAAGACGGTCAGGTGAGCCGCCTCTTCGGCGATCACCGGAATCGCCTGGATCGCGGATGATCCGGTGCCGACGACGCCGACCCGGAGGCCGGTGAAATCGACGCCTTCGTGCGGCCAGGCCCCGGTGTGGTACTTCGCGCCCTCGAAGTCGTCGATGCCCTCGAAGTCGGGCAGGTTCGCCGCCGACAGGCAACCCGTGGCCATGACGACGAAGCGCGCGAAGACGGTCTCGCCGCCTCTGCCGTTGCCGGTGCCATCGCCGTCGAGGGGCGCCGCGGCCGACTCGCTCACGCGCGCGACCTCGATCCGCCACCCCGAAGCCTGCTCGTCGAAGTGCGCCGACACCACGCGGCAGTTGAACTCGATGTCTCGCCGGAGGTCGAAGCGGTCGGCGACGTGGTTCGCGTACCGCAGGATCTCCGGCTGGCCGGAGTAGCGCTCGCTCCAGGACCACTCCTGCTGCAGCTCCTCCGAGAATTGGTAGGAGTACTCCAGGCTCTCCACGTCGCAACGGGCGCCCGGATACCGGTTCCAGTACCAGGTGCCGCCCACGCCGTCACCGGCCTCGAACGCCCGGACCGTGAACCCCAGGCCGCGCAGCCGGTAAACCATGTAGAGACCCGCAAACCCAGCCCCGACCACGACCACATCGAACTTCCGCATAGAGAGAGGATCGTATGCTACGGCTGCCGTCCGCGTCCGGCGCCGACCGGTGGACGCGCCGCAGCCATGCCCGCCCTCGACGGACTCCGGATCCTCGACCTGACCCGCATCCTCGCCGGGCCGACCTGCACCCAACTGCTCGGCGACCTGGGCGCGGACGTGATCAAGATCGAACGTCCAGGCCGGGGCGACGACACGCGCGGCTGGGGCCCGCCCTTCGTGAAGGACGCCGACGGCGAGGACACGAGCGAGAGCGCGTACTACCTGTGCGCGAACCGGAACAAGCGCTCGGTAGCGATCGACCTCGCGACCGCCGAGGGCGCCGGCCTGGTCCGCCGGCTCGCCGCCCGGTCCGACGTCCTGATCGAGAACTTCAAGGTCAGCGCGCTCAGCCGCTACGGCCTCGGCTACGACGACCTCAAGGACGAGCTGCCGGAACTCGTCTACTGCTCGATCACCGGCTTCGGCCAGACCGGACCGAACGCGCACCGCGCCGGCTATGACCTGCTGGCGCAGGGCTACGGCGGCATCATGAGCCTCACCGGCGCGCCGGACGGCGAGCCGATGAAGGTCGGCGTCGGCATCGCCGACATCATGTGCGGAATGTACGCGGCGACGGCGATCCTGGCGGCGCTGCGGCACCGCGACCGGACCGGCCGCGGCCAGCACATCGACGTCGCCCTGGTCGACGCCCAGATGGCCTGGCTGGTCAACGAGGGATCGAACTACCTGATCTCCGGCGAGGTGCCGGAGCGGCGCGGCAACGAGCACCCGAACATCGTCCCCTACGGCGTCTTCGAGACCGCCGACGGCCACGTGATCGTCGCGGTCGGCAACGACTCCCAGTACGAGCGCTTCTGCGATCTGCTCGGCGCCCCCGAACTGGCGGCGGACGAGCGCTACCGGACGAACGCCGGCCGGCTCGCCCACCGGGACGCGCTCGTGGCCCGACTGTCGGATCTCGTGCGCGAGCTGAGCAGCGCCGAGGTGCTGGCCGGCCTGGAAGCCCGCGGCGTGCCCGGCGGACCGATCCACGACCTGGCCGAAGCGCTCGCGTCGGACCAGGCGAAGGCCCGCGGCATGACGATCGACATGCCGCATTCGCTGGCGGGCAGCGGCAGCGTGCCGGTCGTCGCCAACCCGATCAGGATGTCCGAGACGCCCGTGACCTACCGCCGGTCCCCTCCCGTGTGCGGCGCCGACACGGACGAGGCGATCGAGGAACTGCTGGGCGAAGACCAGGGGCCACCACCCGGCTAGTCAAGCGGTGGTACGGTGGACGAGCCACCCGGCGATTTCACGCCCCTAGGAGACCACTTGACGAACACGGCCGTAGGAATCAGCGGCTTCGGCGGCTATGTGCCGGAGCGAGTGATGACGAACGAGGACTGGACCCGGTACGTAGACACTTCCGACGAGTGGATCGTTGAACGCACCGGCATCCACCGGCGCCGCGTCGCCGCCGATGACGAGTCCACCGCCGACCTGGCAACGGCCGCCGCCAGATCGGCGCTCGAGAGCCGCGGTATCGGCCCCGAAGAGATCGACGAGATCATCGTCGCCACGGATACTCCGGAGGTCTACACCCCGGATACGGCCTCCTTCGTCCAGCGCAAGCTCGGCGCTCGCCAGGTGCCTTGTTACGACCTGGGCGGCAGCGGCTGCGCGGGCTTCGTACAGGCGATGGATGTCGCCCGTTCGCGGGTGCTGACCGGCACCCGCCGGGTGCTCGTCATCGGGGTGGAGCTGATCACGCGCCTGGTGAGCTGGAAGATCAGGGAGACCTGCGTGCTGTTCGGCGACGCCGCGGCCGGCGTGATTCTCGAGCGCGGACCGCAGATGGCCGAGATCCTGGGCGCCAGGACCGGTACCGACGGCAGCCAGTGGAGCATTCTGACCCTGGAGATCGGCGGCACCCGCAAGCCGTTCAGCCTCGAGTACGCCCAGAAGGAAGAGCATCTGAAGCTGATCATGGAAGGCAGGGCGGTGTTCCGTCACGCCGTCCATCGCATGTCGGAGGTCGGCCTCGACGTGCTGGAAGCCGTGGGCGCGAAGCTCGAGGACGTGGCCATGATCGTGCCCCACCAGGCGAATCTGCGCATCGTTCAGGCGGTCGCGAAGAACCTGTCCGTGCCGATGGAGAAGGTCTACACGAACCTCCAGGAGTACGGGAACACGGGCTCAGCCTCCGTTCCCCTGGCGCTGTGGGAAGCACACGCCAAGGGCCGCATCTCGCCGGGCGACCTGGTGCTGGTGACCTCCTTCGGCGCCGGCTTCCACTGGGGTGCGGCCCTGCTCCGGTTCACCGGCTGAGCGCTACCGTTTCGGGCAAGGCCGCGAACCCACCCGTCTCCCACCCCTAACGTCTGCCTAACATCACCCAACCAACCGCACTCCTCAGAGTCTCCGAATCGCCCTCCAGAAGGCCCGAACATCGGAATTCGCAGGTCTCGCTTCGCCTTCGGCAATCACGCTAGGTGGAAAGGTGAGCCTCCGCAGTTGGCCGTCAGGGCCCCTTCTCTGCGCAGTCTTGTGCTCAATGATCTGATGCTCCTGCAGCATCCGCTCCAGAGTGCTCCATTCAGTGTGATTTGAGATACTCCGTTGAGCTAGGATACCATCCGAAAGATAGTACATCCTCTCAGCGACCCGAAGGAGTTTGTCGAGCAAGTCAACCACCGCCTCCGCCCTTTCGCTGTACACAGGCAGAACCGGGACCGCCTCACTCGGCAACTCGATCCCAACCTTTGCGCATACGGCCGCCACGTTCGAGGGTTCGTACTCTACACGACCACCACGTTGCGAAACACCGTACAAGGTACTTCCAGATACGAGTTTTAGACCCTTGAAACGAGTGTTCACCGGGTCGACAGCTATCCGGACGAACGTAGACCCAGGAGACTCCACGAACGACCACTCGGCGTCGCGAAAATCAACGTCCACGAAATCGCAGTTAAGTGCGGAAACGCCACTCTGCCGAGTCGAGGAAAAGTCAGCACCTGTAAACGACGCATCGAAAAGGACGAGTTCGTCTAGGGGTTCACAGTTCCGTATAGCCGCCTCGTAAAGTGCACCGGCGTTCGCACGATTTGTCTCGCGCGTCAAGACAGGGACCTGACGCTCAGCTAGAGCGGCCAGGATCGGAGACACGCTCTCGCTTCGTTCTTTGAGATACTCACCGAACTGGGCGCTCACCGTCGGGCTCAATGATGACCTGCCAAGAAGCCCTGCAACGTCGTCGTTCTCTACTAGTCGGCTCGCGAGGAAACTAGCCAAGAAGAAGGCATAATAATACTCATGAGAGAAGGTCAGCATTGATCGTCCAGTTCCCGCAACGGCGCTCTTGGCGCCAAGGAACGCATAAGATGACGCCCGCGCAGTGAAGACCCGGAGGTCGTTCTCGGTCATGCCGATGCTCTCAGCGAACAGTTCCGCCACCGCATCGACCGAGGCGCGGTCAAGCTCGCGCCGCTCCTGCCACCACATCTCTTCTGCAAGCATGTGAAGAAACTGCCAGTGGTCCCCCTCGCGTAGGATCGGTTCGTCGTTCACATTGCGGAGTTTTCCAACTTCTCGGCGCACGAAGCTCTCTATGATCCGTCGTATCGGGCGGACACGCTCGCGCGGCTCATCTTCTTCTCTCGCAACTTCGACGGCGGCGCTTAGGAAGAAGGGCGTCGAGAAAAGGGCATCACTCTGGTCCACCTCGAACTTCCGCTGGAGGGTCTCAAGTGCTGCCTCCGGGGAACGCTCGCCGAGAGCGAGGTACTGGTTGTCCCTCACCAGGTACTCGCACATCTCCTTCGAACTCCAGGCTCGCAGATCGACTGGAGCGATTTCGAAGCGGGCTTCAACGGATTGAAGCCGGTCGGCGCTCGCTCGGAGGTTGCGGAAATCGAAGTACGTTGAACGAGCCGAGGCAACAACCACACCACTGCCACTGAGGCGGCCCAAGAACAGAGTCAAGGCGTCGACGGCCTCGCCGCCCCCACTCGTCCCTAGAAGCTCGTCGAAGCCATCTATGATCGGGACGACGAGGCGGTGCTTCGTGAGCGTCGCGAGTGCCCGGTACGTAAAGCGAGCGTTGGCGTCTTGGAGTACGAGTGCAACCGCCTCGTCCAGTCGGGCCAGCGAACGGGCCTGCGCGTCAATGTAGAAGTAGAGAAAGTCGCTTCTGCGTTCTAGGTACGCCTCGGCCTGACGCCGGGCGAGGTGCTTTAGCGCGACGGTCTTCCCTGCTCCGGCTGCGCCACGGAGGAAGATGACTCTCGTCGAGCCGTAAGGAGGACTTTCTAGCAGTCTCGCGATCACTCCACGTACCGGCGCCGGGTCCCCTAGGCCCTCCAACACGGCCTTCGATTCGACGTACCGACTTTCCTCGGGAAGACCGACGTAAAGTGACTCCGCGAGCGCGTCCAGATTCGCCATCTGCGAGGCTAGAAATGTCCGATAATCGTGCTGCGAACCGTGGATCTGGACGTCGGGGTAGGACGCGTCAGTGCCTTGAACCAGTTGCGCGTCGTGCCGTTCGCCGTTCTGGCGCCACGCCAATGTCGTTCCATCGAGTTGGATCTTGGAGTGCGTGTCGGCGAAAGAGGCCAAATCTGCGCGAATCTCGTCCAACAGGTGATCGTGAGTCATCGGGTGTAGCTCCGAGAAAGCGGTTGGTACTTTACTTCAAGGTGATCCAAGAGCGGGCCGTACTGGCTGGGCTGGGATCTTTCGACGGTGTAGAGCAGTAGCTGCTGGTTATCGGCTGCTGCTGCGAGCAAGCCCGGCAGTATGTCGTCGTCGTTGGAGACCACGGCGATCCAGTCGGTGGACGTGTGACGCGCCAAGTGCATCGTGTCGGCCACCATGGAAGTATCGACGAGCTTCTGCCGCTCAGTGAGCACCGCCTCCCGGGTCTTGACCGAACAGTCCGGCCGTTTCGGACAGGAGCCCCGCGCCCATTCACGTAGATCGCCCAGAGGGCAGGTATCTGGGTACGCGCAAGCGCCGTGCCTCCGAGTCCGCGGCCGCCCAATACCGTTCCAGAGTCTCAGTGTATGGCGCAGCTCGTAGCGCGGAAGTGCAATCAACGAATCCGCTAACGAAACAAAGACCCTCAACGGTCTGAGGGTCGGGTAGTGCCTCCGCGCGATCGCGCCGAGCATTTCGCGAGCATCTGTGGTTCGGTTGGTTCGCTCGTCGTGCCAGCCCCCGTACAAACGGATCTTCAGGAAGCCCGGCCTGGGCTGGAGCGCTGTGGCCGCTCCGAGAAGCAGGCCGACGAGTTCCTCAAGTGCATCCGCATGATCGGCGTACGTGGCAGGTCGGTGGCCGGGAAGCCGCGCGACGTTGAAGTAGTCGACTAGGGCATAGGCGGTGGTGTACATCTTGTGACTGGCTAGCTGTTGGTCTTAGCCTAAACGCGCCCGCCTGCGCTGACCTAAGCTTGCCAGCGAGTACTCCGACTGAGTAGGGGCGTACGGTCAGCCTCGACCGTGACTTCAAAGGGCGGGACCGTAGCACAACGCCCAGATCCCGGGCAGGGGCGTTGCTGCGCTGTCCGGTCAGCGGTCGCGACTCCAGCTGAGGATGAGATGGGGGCCGGTCTGAGGCCGGGCAACGCATCACTCGGGTTCCTCTAGGAGATCGGAGGTGTCCGGATCTCTTCTGCGTCTACGCAGCCCGACGACGCGCGGTCCGGAGGGAATGTACTCGGGCCTCCACCGACACCGTCAGCTTCTTGGCCAAGAGCACAGCACAAGCGCTCTTCCTCCGCGAACCCCGATCCTCCTCCAAAGGGTCTGGTGTCCACGAAAACGGGTCAAACCCAGGATGAGCTCCAAGGGAGAATCTCGCATCAACGTTGTGGAGTACTCGGCCTCAACCTCTCGCTTCCCTGGCTCCGCCATTAGCACCTCTTTGGTGGGCAGGTGGCACCCTGGCTCGGCGAGGACCGCAACTTCGACCTCATAGAAGTTCGTCAGCGTCACGCTGAGACGCCACGCGCTGGAGAGATTCACGCGAGTGTCGAGCTTGCAAGAGAACGAAGCACTTGTAAGTGGAGGTCTGTCGCTCTGAAAACACTCGGAGTGCAGCGCTCGGCGAGTGCTACCGACAATCTCCTCCCCGACCAAGCTCGACTTCTGACTCGAGACATGGGTGAGTCATCTCAAAGCCGTACTCACTCCGGTCGACGTCAGGGCCACTATTCATGCCTCATGTACTGGTCAGATTCGACGAAGACGTTGACCGGCCCCGTGTAACAGACACGCCCACTTTCCCAGTCGTCGACCCAGACTCGACCATCCTGATTCAGGAAGTTCTTGATGAACAGCTCCGGTACGTAGTGCCGACGCTTTGGCTTGTCGTCGCCCGTTCCTCACTCCGTGGCAGTGAAGACCCCACGCCTCTTCACGCACAACAGGGCCGAGACTCGCCGCGCCACTTCCATGAAATGCTGGACTTCGTCAAGGTCTAGCGGCCGGCCGAGAACCGGCCGCTCCCGGTAGGAGAGCCACTTCTTCAACACCTGATAGCCACCGAGGCGATACTGCCAGACCACGGCGGGAACGTTGCGCCAGAATGCCCGGGAGTTCAGCCAGACGTCGAACGTGCTCTCGCCGAGCAGCGACGCGGCATCGCCGAGGGCCACCTGCTCCTCGGCGGTGTACGAACGCTCCACGGCCCGACCCGCACCGGGCATTACGGCCTGACGTTGGTCGAGGCGACCCCAACCGGCGGTCACGGCAAAGTCGTCACCTGTCATCCGGCCGTCGTCGGCCCAGGTTGGGACTGCGATCACCGCGGTCTCGGGCGGCAAGTCGCCAAGCGTCACGCCGACCACGGAGGCGTCGGGATCGAGCAGGCGAGCGATCTGGCGGCCGCGAGAAGCCGCGGCGGCGAACCGCTTCACGGCACCGTGATCTCCGCAGTCCGGCCATCCCGGCAGAGGTATGCGCGGCCAGCCGAGGCGAAGGCCGTCCGCGTTGGCTGTGCGATAGCCGGCGTCGTGCAGTGTGGCGAGGACAAAGTGGAACAGGCCCTCGACAGTCGCCCCCATACGGTTCAGGTAGCTCTGGGCCTCCCGGGAGACGTTGGGACGCAGACCGGCGTCGGCTACAAGCGCTGCGTCTTCCCGAAGGTAAGCCGGAAAGAGGTTCGCACCGCGCTCGATCAGGTGATGCGAGCCAAGGTGGGTCGTGCACAGGGCCTGCGGTTCCGAGGCGTCCTTCCGGAGATGCTGCGACGCTGTGAACCAGAGATTCTCTTCCCAGACGTGTGGTCGATAGTCGGCACGCTTCTCGTCCAGCAGCTTTGTGTCCGCCTCCCAGTAGAGCCAGCGACTGTCGAACGGCCGATACATGAACCGGCAGAATCCGTCCTCCACCGGTCCGCCACGCGCGAGTAGTTCATCACGCCCCGCGCGCGCATCGAAGCGGTCCGTGGACTTCATGGCCCCCGGGTAGCGGCGCTCGATCTCATCATGGCTCAAGCTCGAATCGAAGTAGCGTTTGACCCGCTCCTTGAGTCGGTCAAGGTCGGTATCGACAAGGAAGCTGTCTCGGTGCGTCTTCACGCCGGAGTATGAGATGGGAAACAGGTCCGGCAGCGCCGGCCAATCGAACCACTGGTCGTTCATCTCTGTTCGGATGAACGGCAGGCCAAGCGGCCGCGACGGCCCAATTCCCTCGTATAGCGCCTGCGGCTCGGCGGCCGCCGTATCCAGCAGCGCCTTTCGCTTTCTCTGGCCCCAGAGCTGTCGGAAACGCACCTCCGATGCGGGCGCGTGTTCCGCCTTCCGCACGAGTGTCGCGACGGCCGTGCCGACCTGAATGCCCACCGGATTGCTCTCAGTCGAGAAGATGCTCGGGTCGGGGGAACCGTCCGGCGCGATCTTGCCAGTCTTCCGGCTGTCGCCGTTCAGACAGTCGATCCGTATGACATCAAAGGCCTCGACGTACCGTTCACGCATTGCAGTGAAGGACATGCCGTCCAGCCACGAGTAGTTCGAGATGAAGCAGACGATGCCCTGGCCCGTTCGCTCGGCGATGCGCCGCTCTGCCATGCGGAAGAAACGCACGTAGAGGTCGTTCAGCCCGTGGCCCTCGGGCTGGCGCACGCCCTTCGCGAAGCGGTATGCGTCGGTGAGTTCACGCTCT
Organism: Holophagales bacterium; assembly: GCA_009845425.1. Classification (GTDB taxonomy): domain Bacteria; phylum Acidobacteriota; class Thermoanaerobaculia; order Multivoradales; family Multivoraceae; genus Multivorans. The sequence goes on along the minus strand of VXZQ01000007.1, from coordinate 392,449 downwards.
TCCCTTCCCACAGCGACGCCGGGGAAGCCGTTGTACGGCGGATTGCCCAGGATGACCAGAATCGGCGCCTTCTGCTTCACTCTCTCCGCGCGGTCGCGCTCTTCCTCCAGTTCGGGAAAGGGGAGCGGCTTGTTCGTTCTCGGCTCCCAGCCCGTGAGAGCGTTGGTCAGGAACACCCCAGCGCGTTCGGACCCGTCCTCAACCAGGGGAGCGTCCAGATCCTGCATCGTCAAGCCGACCTGCAGATGAGCGATCACGAACGGCGCCGGCATGATCTCGAAGCCGAAGACGCGCTCCGTGGCGGCTTGCTTGACGCGGGCCCCGGCGAGCGCTCCCAGCCCTCGTCCTTCGAGATTCGCGGCTATGCGTTTGAGCACCTCGGCGAGATAGGCCCCGGTTCCGCAGCAGGGATCGAGCACGTAGACGTTGTCCGCCGCCAGACCGTCGGGGATCGCCAGATCGTCGCGGAGCGCCTTGTCCACACGCGCGACCATGTACTGCACCACTTCGGTCGGCGTGTACCAGACGCCCAACTGTTTGCGGAGCGCCGGGTCGAAGGCTTGCAGGAAGGGCTCGTAGAAGTACGGCACCGCTTCACCCTCGTTGAAGCTGGCGAAGAAGGCAGGGCGATCCACCCGATTCAGAGCGGCTGCCGTCCAGTCCAGCACTTCGATCAAGCCGAGCGGTCCGAGGCGTCCGGGGTCGGCAAGCTGCTGGAACAAGGCCCTTAGGACAGGCGCGCGTAGATGCCAGACAGCGGTCCGCCAGTCGAACACGCTGCCTCGTGACGCCTGCCGCGACCACAGCACCCATGCAGAGAAGACGCCGTAGAAGAGCGTCTGCACGAGAGTCGAGTGAAAGAAGCGCGTTCCCCTCTCGCCCTCGAACCGCACGCCGAGCGCCTCCTCCAGCGCCGAGCGAACGGCTCCAAGCGACGGTGAATCTCCCGCTCGCTCGACCCGTTCAAGGCCGTCGCGCGCGTAGGAAGCCAGCAGCCAGGCCAAGTCTTGAGGGTCGGCCAGTGCAGCCTGGTGCGATAGGGCGCGCGCAAGGTACTCGCCCAAGCCCCTGCCGACCTTCTGCGCCGATGCCCGCGGCCTTTCGAGGAGACGCTCGAAGTCCGCCTCAGTCGCCGCCAGACTGAAGGTCTCCAACTTGACCTCGTCGCCCGAGGAGCGCCGGCCAACGAGTTCAAACTCCCTCAAGTTCGTGACGAGCACGAGGCGATAGCGGGACCAGTAGCGGTTCACCTGCTCGCGTACTTCACTCGTGCCTAGGGCCACCTTGGCCGACTTGACTTCCACGACTCCGCGCTCGGGAATCTGACCCTCCCGCGGCTCGCCCTTCCGGACCTGCTTCGCCGCGTAGAGCCCCATGTCGGGATGGCCCGATCCGTGGTCCGCGAGCTCGATGACGCAGAACACCTTCGGCTTGAGCGACCCACCGATCGCGTTCAACAGGTTGGCGAGCGGCACGTAGCTCGATCGCTCCCCAGTCGCGCCGCCCGACGCGCGAAGACGCCGCAGGTCAGTGAGATAGGACTCCACCGCCGTGGTCAGTTTCTTGGCCGGAATCACGCTGCAACCCTACTGCCAACGAGAGTTCGCCTCAGACCGAGGAGCATGAGGGAGCCGTTCCGCGTGTCGATGCGCCGGCTCGAAACCCGCCTCAATGACGAAGGCTACGGTCGTTTGAGGAGCCTAGTTGGGCCGAGGAATGGCCCCTGACGTTTCGGCGGCTGAGCGCTCCGTGCCACACCTCGCTTCCAACACCGCGAGGAGTTCGGGATCGTGAAGGAACGCGTATGACTGCGGCGGCCGGAAGGCCGGCGCTTCGCCCTGCGGGCATACAGGTGCGTCCAGCACCGTGACCTCCGTCAGGCACAGTGCGGCAACGACTTCGGCTTCGCCGACATAGGCGTCGAACTCTCGTCGGTCGATGCCGACCCGTTCTCCGAACGCGCTCCAGATCCCGTCCGCCGTGTCGAGGGCCACTGCTTCGAGCCGGGCGGACGCTACGACCTGCTGGCGCGGACTCGTGGCGTAGATCCAGATTCGCGCTCCCGCCGGTGCGCGCACTGCTCGTTTGCGGATCTCGACCGTCTTGCAACCCGACACGATCAAATCGACGTACGGCGGCTTGATCGACATGAGGATGTCGGTCATGGGCTCGACTCTCCGAGGCCAGCTAAGGCGATCCTCAGGAGTTGCTCGTGGGAGATTGCTTCCGCCGCGACGAAGTTCGCCGGGCCGACGCAATCCAACCTCTTGAGTTCGTTGTAGGAGATGGGCCGGGGAATGCCGGTCAGGCTGTCGAAGGTGAACGCCGTCACTTGCCCGCGAGCGTCGGCGCGGGCCTCGATGTCGTCGGGTGAAAGGACTCCCTGGCGGCTGAGGGTTGCCACAGCCTCCTCCTTTGAGAGAGTTGCCGAGAACGTGGCACGAGCCACAGCAGCCGCGGCCATCCTCGGATCACTGAGGTAGAAGACGATGACCGTTCCGCGGGAGACCAGTTCGTGCCTACCGGCACGGAAGAAGTACGCCCGTTCAAGCCGCAGAGCGGCTTCCCGTTCCGGTAGAAGCGACGCCTGACTGACGGTGGGAGGGAGCAGTTGAGCAGCATAGCCCGGCTGAATGGGAACGACCACGCCTGGTCTGCCGATGGGCAGGAGCAAACCGGGAGAGATGAGCGTCTCGAAGTCGAAGAGCGGGATTCGATTGCCTGGGCCGTTCGGCGGGCTGATTTCGACCCCACTGCGGTTCAGCTCTCGCCACGAGGGCATGTTCGTTGCCAGCCGCAGCCCGGTTTGCTCCTCAAAGTCGGCAGTGAACACCTGCCAGCCCTCGGATAGCACGAAACCACCGAAGACTGTCTTCGAGAGCGGAGCGCCGGGGCTCTCCTCGCCGGTTCCCACCCGACGAAAGCCACAGTCGAGCGCAACCTGTTTGGTAGCGAGCTGACCCGGTCCAGAGTACAGGTCGATTCGATAGAGCCTATTGTGGGTTCGGGGCCTTACGAGCCAGTCGAAGAGGTGCTCGGCAGCGACAAGCGACTCGGCGTGGTCTTCCTCGACGTAGACGTGCGCGATCCATGACTGGCCGACGATGGGTGGCGGCCTCAGAGCCGCCAAGCCAAGAACCCTGCCCCCCACACGGACCACGCGATGCTCTGCGGGCTGTTGAGTCGTGCCCGGATCCAGGAGGTCGCCCAAGCGGTCATGGCCCAAACCGAGGCTCTTGAGGAACCGTGCCGAGTCCTCGTGGTCCTCGTCGGTCAGCGAGCGTCCCAAGAGAACGCTGTGGTCGAACTCGACGGTCACCGGAGATGCCTCGGGCTCGGTGTCGGGATCGGTAAGAACTGGTGGCACCAGCTCCGCCGGTGCGGCCACTCTGAGGCCGTACTGGCTCCGCAGAGCGTCGGCGTGCTGAAGGATCCGACCGTCTCGTGTGACGAAGCCGTGGGCCCGGTAGTAAATGCATGCCGCAAGGTGACGAAGATCCGAGGTGTCGGTGATGCCGCGCTTGCTGGTGGCGTCCTCGGCAAGCCCTAAAGTCGCTCGCAATGAGGTCGTCAGCCGAGCAACCTGATCTGATGGGGGTTCACGAAGGCGCGGGAGCCCGCGAGCCGAGCGCAGGAGACGGTCCTCTCCCGGGCCAACGGACGTCCTCTCCAACTCCCGGATCAGTTCGGCGGTAACGACGACGGGAACTGCTCCCAGCAACGACCACGATTGGCCTTCGTCGCGCTGACGGGCAGCGTCGAGCACGACGTTCAGGTCGAGCACCCAACGAGCTGCTTGAAGTCGCGGGCGGCTGCGAAACGTGAGCGCCTCGGCCGCTGACGGGCGGCTGTGGACCGGTGGGGACGCCTTGCGGAAGAGCGACGGACCGTCGAGTTCGCGCAGGTAGACGTTGATCTCCCGCTTGCTCGTCCTGCCGCCGGGTTCCGTATGGTGAAGCGAGAAGCCGTTGCGCACCCAGAAGTGGTTCGCCGGGAGATCCGCGCCCACGCGAGCAGTTATGCCGAGCATGGAGTGCTTCTCGCCGTAGCGAACGAGTTCGCTCAGGAGCTGCTGCGCTACTCCCTGTCGTCGTGCAGTTTCGGGCGTGAAGATCTGCTTCACCTTCAACTGCGGGTAGGTGCCCCCGAAGTGGAGGAATCCGGCGATCTCGCCGCTGCTGGCCTGAACGGCGACCCAGAGCCGGCGCCGTTCCGCCGACTCGCGATAGACCGCGTTCCGAAGGAAGCCCAGCTCGTGCCTGTGAGCGTCGGCCATGGCTACTATGTCGGCCACGTACGGGAGTACGTCGCCGGGTCGCCTCAGAGTGATGACTCGCGCCAATTGCGTCTCTCGATTGGGGTCCAGGACAGCCTCCTCGGGAGGCGACCATTCGCGTCGACCCCCTCGTGGACCATGACGGACTCAGCCCGCTGTCTTATCTTATGCGCATGTCGCTATAGACAACGGCGCACCGCCAAGCCCGTCGCAGAGGCCGGCGGGCTGCCCAACTAAACCGGCGAGATTGGCTCACCCCAGGCTTGTCTTCCAGGGACTACACTCGCGAACCATGAATGAAGCTAGTCCGCCTCGAGCGCACTCGACCCAACTCCCCAAGGACGTCGTGCCGCTCGGCGACGTCAAGGTCAACCCCCGACGCCGTAGTCCAACGGACCGCGAGATCAGGTCGACCGATCCTCCTGACATCCCAGGGCCGAGGGGTCGCGGTCCTTCAATCACTGGAGCAGTACGAGGCAGAGGAAGAACGGTCGTTCCTTCGCTCAGTGGCCCAAGGGCTGGCAAGCGCAGAAGACGGCCGGCAGGTCTCGCTGGCTGAAGCGAAGGCCATCTACGTCGAGGCCAGCCTGCAACTCGCGGTCGACGATCACGCGGAACTCCGCGACCCCTTCGAGCGGATCAACAAGGGCGGCGCGCCGGACCCGGACGGCAGCCCGTGACGCCGGAGGGAGCGAAGCGGGCGGTGGAGTCGATAGCGCTAGCCCCCGACCGGAGATGCCGCGGCCGCCTGACGATCTGTCTGGGACGGAGCACGTGATGCCGACCATCGGGCTATCCGAGTTGTGGTTGATGACCGGCCTCTTCTGGTCGGTCGTCGGGTGGGCCCTCGCGGTGAGAAAGAAGAGGAGTCAGTTGCTGTGGTTTCTGTTGTGCTTGGTCGCCGGCATCTTCGCGCTGATTCCCCTGCTGATACTGCCGGCGCTGGACAAGGAAAAGTAGGAAGCCACGCGCCAGAAGCGCTTGACTGCCGCGTCCGCGAGACGGTCGTCACCCGAAGATCAGGCCCCAGATCGTGAACAGGGTGAACGACACGTAGACCGCCGACGCGATCAGCATCATCACGATGTTGAGCGGCTTCGGCCGGGCGGACTTGGGCAGCTTCGTCAGGTTCACGTAGAGCGTCAGCGGGACGTAGATCGCCATCGCGAAGCCGCCCAGCAGGGCGGAGTTGAAGATGAAGCCGAGCGCCGAGACGCCGGTCAGTTCGAAGAAGGCGGTCGACGCCGTGCCGGCGACCATGAACATGATCGCGAAGGTCAGGTACCACTGGCTCTGGGTCCGCCTCTTGCCGAACTTGAACATGGAACCGAGCAGGTAGGACCAGGTGCGGGCGCCGCCGTCGACGGCGCCGAGCTGGGAGCTGAACAGCGCCGCCATGCCGATCAGCAGGAACACGTAACGGCCGAACGTTCCGAGACTGGTCTCCAGGATGACCGACATGTCCCAGACGATCTGGCCCTCCTCGGGAACGATGCCCGCCGGGCGCAGGACGGTGAGCGCCCCGAACATGAACAGGAACATCGTGAACGTGTTGCCGAGCCAGAAGAAGATGACCTGGTCCTGGATCACGTAGCGCATCCAACGCCTGAACCGGCTCGCGTTCTCGGGACTCTCGATGTAGCGATAGCCCGATTGCACTTCGGCCGTCTTGTGCACGCGCAGCGGATTCGCCAGCACCGGGATGCGGCCCCCCATCCCGATGTTCTTGTCCCGCAGGTAGAAGGCGTACCAGAGGTTTCCGGCGCCGCCGATACCGGCGAACACCACCGCGCCGAAGAAGCGGGCGAAAGTGAACTGGTCGTCCAGCTCGATGTGGCCGAAGTTGATCAGTCCCCGGCCCATTTCCTTGATCGCATCCCAGGTGCCGACCGAGAAGGCGACGTAGATCAGCCCGATCGTGATGACCAGCACCATGATCCCGATCGCCCGTTCGACCGCCTTGTACATCTGTTTGGGCCCGAACAGGATCAGAGCGATCAGGCCGAACGTCACGGCGGTCCAGAACCACTCCGGACCCGGGCCGTCGGGTCCGAAGAAGAGCGCCTTGAGCGCCGCTCCCGACATCCGCGCCCAGCCCGGCAGGAACAGACCGACGAAGCCGAGCGACAGGAAGGCGTAGATGACTCCCATCGACATCCGCGCGTACGACGTGTACGGGTGCTCGCCGGTGACCACCGCCCACCGGCCGATCTCGATGTTGATCCAGAGCTGAAGGAAGACGCCGAGCGCCGCAGCCCAGATCATGACCGCGCCGAACTTGGCCGTCACCCAGGGCCAGACGGCGAGTTCGCCGGCGCCGATCGCGAGGCCGATCATGATCGCGCCAGGCCCAGCGAGCTGCCAGAAGGAGAGCTTGCGCTCGGGCAGGTTCTCCTCGCGCAGCGGTGGGATGGGTACCGGCATTGGGCGTCCTCCAGCCGGCACGGGCCGCGCCGCCCACCAGCTCTGACGGTTCTAGGAAACGACGGAACAACGGGCACTGTAGCAGTGCCCAGCCAGCCACGGATGATGCGGTTCCAACTGCGCCACCGATCTCGCCAGAAACACCCACCGACTCAGCCGCCGTCCCGTCTCGATCACTACCAATCGAACTCGGCCTCCATTCGCTCTCCTTTAGCCATGGCCTCCTGGGCCCCGCTCACTCGCGGCCCCGGCGGCGAGACGCCGGAGACAGTTGCTCAGTTGCGTGCAACGCCGCCCACCCCGTAGAGTGCGCGACTCCCCGTACAGAACGCAGCCCTGGACCGCAACCACCGTTCTTCGTCCCCGAAAAGGAACACTAGACATGAAGCAGACCGCCCATCCCGGCCAGATCAGCCTGAGCAAGCTACTCGACGAGCTGGCAGCGGGCCGCTACACCATCCCTAACTTTCAGCGTCACTTCGAGTGGAAACCGTGGGACATCAACGACCTAATGCGTTCTATTTTTCGGGACTACTACATCGGTGGTCTATTGCTATGGGAAGGCTCGAGGGAGAACTTCCAGTCCCTTTCCTGCACGCCGATTCACGGCCTCGAAGGGGAGGGACAGCCCGACATCATCGTGCTCGACGGCCAGCAGCGCCTGACGGCTATTCACTACGCGATCGCGGCGCCCGATGTTCCGCCACCCGTACGCCACAACCGTTACCTTTACTTCATTCGTCTCGACGCCTTCCAGGAAGAGAACTATGACGACGCATTCGTCTACTTCTGGCAGAAGTTCAAGCGAACCGAGCTCGAATCCAAACAGGAGCAGTTTCGTCAGCACCTCTTTCCGCTAAGCGTCATTAGCGAAGGTGGCTTCAAACTCAGCCGGTGGTTCCAAGACTACCAGGCTTACTGGGCTGCGGAGGCCGAGAAGGCTCACGAATCGGACGAGGAGGCACAGATTGCCGCCGAGCGTCACGCACGAAACGCCGAACAGACAGGGGAGTACATCAACGAACTCGTGAACCAGTACCAGGTCTCGTGGATGAAGCTCGAACGGCAGCTTGACCTCGGAAAGGTCTGTGAGATCTTCACGAAGATCAACAACACCGGTGTCAAGCTCAGCATGTTCGATCTGCTGAACGCCCTGCTCACTCCCCACGGACTAGTCCTGAAGCACATGTGGGACAAGTGCGGCGAGCGCGTCCGCCAAGTCGAGCGACTTTACGCTCTGCAGGTCATGTCCATCCTGCTACAGAACTACTGCTCGCCCAAGCACCTCTACTACCTCGTGCCAGGCGCCCGGAAGCGTGTCCGCCTGCCAGACGGCTCGCTGAAGAACGAGTTCTTGATCGAGACGGCCGACGATTTCAACCGCAAGTGGCGGTCAGCTATTGAAGGTCTTGACGCAGCCCTTCGACAGCTACAGCACCCGCAGGAGTTCGGCGCGAACTCACCGAATCTGTTGCCCTACACAGCGATCCTACCGGCCTTCACTGCCCTGCAGATCAGGGTGCGCGACCTTCCATCGGACAGACAGCTCGCAGGGCAGCGGAAGATTCGCCGGTGGTACTGGGGGAGCGTTCTCGCGCAGCGCTACTCCGGCTCCGTCGAGACCACGGCTGCCCGCGACTACATCGACCTATGCAAGTGGTTCGAAGACGATGAGGCAACACCCGAGATCGTCGCCACTTCCCCGGAGCAGCTTCATGTTCTCGATCTGAAACGGGAGACGGCGCGAAACAGTGCGCGCTACAAGGCCGTTCTCAACCTACTGGTGATTCGCGGCGCGCGTGACTGGAACACCGGAATGATCCCTGATCCTGGCGACTTGCACGTACACCACATCGTTCCGAAGGCATGGGCGGACCGACTCGAGGTCGGCGAGGAGATCAACTCCGTCCTCAACCAGACGCTCGTCTCGGCGCGTACAAACCAGTACATGGGCGCCCGCCTTCCCAACAGCTACTTTCCCGAGTTGATCGAAGCGAACGGTCGAAAGGCAGTCATTCCGATTCTCGCCTCCCACCTGATCTCTGAACAGGCCCTCGATCTCCTGTGCCGCGATCCGTTCACGGCGAACGACTTCGCGCAGTTCCTGACGGAGCGTCAACGTGCCGTCAAGGACGGCTTCAGCGAACTCTTGGCCGGAAGGGGGTTGGCCGAGCCCCAGTTCGACCAGTCTGAGCTCGACGGCGCGATCGCGAACGTCGAACTGGCCATCCGTGACGAACTCGACCGGACTCTCGAGGGCAACGTGTCCAGACTGCCCCATCACCTCGTCCGGAAAGCGGAGGAGCGTGCGAGGCAAGCAGCCAAGCGACGGCCCAACATCGACATCAACGCACATCTCGGCGGGATGAGGAACCTCCTTCCCTACTTCGATCTTCGCGACCTTCAGGACGTCGTACTGAACAAGGGGCTGTGGCCGCTGTTCGAACCCCGGTTCAAGTACAAACCGCAAATCGCGATGCGCTTCGATCAGCTCGCCGAGCTAAGGAACACGATTCGCCACGACCGACCCTTGGACGATGTGACGCGAAAGGACGGCGAGGCTGCGATCGAGTGGTTCAGTCGGCTCTTGGGCATACCGACGGACCCAGTGCCGTAGCGCATCCGACCATTTGGGGGCCGTCCGGGCCCTACCGTGTTGTCCATACTGGAGATCGACTCCGCAGCCGCGGACCATACTCTGGGTCGAACCCGTGCGACGTCCGGCCAGCGTCACTCGCGCCACACCGCGCCGGACGCTACGATCGGCCCCCACGTCACGACCAACGTACGAGGAGACGACGATGAAGCGAGGGATGTTCTCACCCTGGCGGCCTGCGGTCGCAGCGCTGCTCGCCCTGACCCTGGCCGCCGCAGCGCCGCTGGCAGCCGCCGACCCCGAGGTCACGATCTCGAAGCCGGAGCAGGTTGGCCTGTCGGCCGAACGGCTCGCCCGCATCGACGCGGCGATGAACGGCTACATCGAGGCCGGCAAGGTCGCCGGGGCGACCGGTCTGATCGCCCGCCGGGGCCAGGTGGCGTACTTCAACACCTACGGCTACCGCGATCTCGAGACGAAGGAGCCGATGCCGAAGGACGCGCTCTTCCGCATCTACTCCATGTCCAAGGCGGTGACCGGAGTCGCCGTCATGATCCTCCACGAGAAGTACGGCTTCCCGCTGCGCACGCCCGCCTCGCGCTGGATTCCGGCACTCGGCGACCTGGAAGTCACCGAATGGAGCGTCGACCCGGGGACCGGCGATCCGCGCATGGAGCTCGTTCCCGCGAACCGTGACATGACGGTCCAGGACCTGCTGACCCACAGCGCCGGCATCAGTTACGGCGGTCCGCGCAACGCGCGCGGCGGCACGTACTACGCCGAACTCGGGGTCGGCAACCGCGACCAGACCCTCGAGGAGTTCGTCGACAAGCTGGGCCAGGCGCCGCTGCACGACCACCCCGGCACGGTGTGGCGCTACGGCTACAGCATGGACGTCCTGGGCCGCCTGGTCGAGGTGATCTCCGGCCAGACCTTCGACGTCTTCCTCGAAGAGGAGATCTTCAAGCCGCTGGGCATGACGGACACCGCGTTCTACGTCCGCCCGGGCACCGAGGGCCGCCTGGCCGTGCTCTACACGCCCGACCGCGAGGCGGGCGACGGCACCGTCATGCGCTCCAGCGCGCCGCCGCAGGACTCCTATCTCAAGAAGCCGAAGATCTTCTACGGCGGCGCGGGCCTCGTCTCGACGACCACGGACTACTACCGGATGGTCCAGATGCTGCTCGACGGCGGCCGTTACGACGGCGGCCAGTTGCTGAGTCCGAAGTCCGTCAAGCTCCTGTCTTCCGACCACATCGGCGACATGCCGCGGGTCGGTCAGTTGATGGGGCCGGGCGACGGGTTCGGGCTCACCTTCCGGGTCAACACGAACCCGGGCATCAACGGCGCGCTGGGTTCCCCCGGTGACTACAGTTGGGGCGGCGCCGCGGGCACCCGCTTCTGGATCGACCCCGACGAAGAAATGGTCGCCGTGTTCATGATCCAGATCCTCCCACACGCCGGCCTCACCTACGGCACGGAGTTCCGCAACCTCGCCTACCAGGCGATCATCGACTGACCCCTTCCGGAGCACGACGAAAGATGTCCGACCGCAGCCAGGAAATCCGCCTCGCTTCCCGCCCCGCCGGCGAACCCGAGGCGGCGAACTTCGAACTCGCCGAGACCGGGATGCCGAGCGCGGGCGACGGTCAGGCGCTCGTGCGCAACGTCTACATGTCGGTAGATCCCTACATGCGGGGCCGCATGCGGGACATCAAGTCCTACACGCCGCCGTTCGCCATCGGCAAGGCGCTCGACGGCGGCGCCGTGGGGGTCGTCGAGGAGTCGAACACGGACGCCCTCTCGCCCGACGACCTGGTGTCGAGCCGCTTCGGCTGGCGCAGCCACTTCGCCGCCCACGCGACGGAACTGCAGAAGCTCGACACTCACGGCGCGCCGCTGTCCGCCTTTCTCGGCGTGCTCGGCATGCCGGGGATGACCGCCTACGTCGGCCTGCTCGACCTCGGCGAACCGAAGGAAGGCGAGACGGTGTTCGTGTCGGCCGCGGCGGGCGCGGTCGGCAGCCTCGTCGGCCAGATCGCGAAGATCAAGGGCTGCCGTGCCGTTGGCAGCGCTGGATCACAGGAAAAGGTCGATCACCTGGTCTCCGACCTCGGTTACGACGCCGCCTTCGACTACCACGACGACCTGAACCACTGCCTCGGCGAGACCTGCCCGGACGGCATCGACGTCTACTTCGAGAACGTCGGCGGACCGACGCTCGAGGCCGTCCTGCTGCACATGAACATGTTCGGACGGATCCCGGTCTGCGGAATGATCGCCCACTACAACGACGAGGAGCCGCGCCCGGGACCGCGGACCCTCATCTCGATCATCCCGAAGCGCCTCAAGATGCAGGGCTTCATCGTCTCCGACCACATGGACCGCCGCGCCGACTTCGTCCGCGACGTCGCCGGCTGGATCGCGGAAGGCAAGGTCGTCTATCGCGAGACGATCGTCTCCGGCCTCGAGAACGCCCCCGAAGCGTTCATGGGCCTCTTCCGCGGCGAGAACACCGGCAAGATGGTGGTCCAGATCAGCGACGATCCGACGTCGTAGCGCAGCGGCGGTTTCCGGGCTACACCCGGAACTGCGCCCTGAACTCCGCGTAGCCTTCCTCGAAGGTGCACGGGTAGCCCTGCAGCGCGTACACCATCGCCTCCAGTGCCATCCGGCGGAAGTACAACCGCGCCCGCCACAGCCTCCTCTCATCCTTCGGTCCGCGGTACTGGTCCACGACGCGTTGGGCAAACTGCTGCCCGTTGGCGAGAAGTCCGGCGAAGTCGAGGGCGGGGTCTCCGATGGAACGGTCGCTGAAGTCGATGATGTTGACCTGTCGCCGGTCCGCGTCCCAGAGTATGTGCTCGCCGGCCAGATCGCCGTGGACGAGCGCCGTCGGGCGGGTCGGTCCTACTTCGGCGGCCAGTTCGGTCAGGAAGGCACGGATGGCCTCGATTTCGTGCGAGGCGAGGCGCGGTAGCACGAGCGTTTCGACGTCACGAACGAGATCCTCGTGGTCCTTCCGCGGGTCCTGCTCGGACACGCCGCAGTCACGGGCGACCGACTTCGGAGTCTCGTGGACCGCGGTGAGGAACGCGGCGAGCTGTTCCGCTGTCCGTTCCCTTGCCGTATCGGAGAGTCGCTTGAACGTGGCGGCGTCCAGCTCCCGACCGGCGAGAAGTCTGTAGCCGGCGAACGAGCCGTCGGCGGACTCGTAGACGTAGTCGGGAATGCCGACGTCGACCCTCGGCCGGAGGTGGCGAAGCAGCCTGGCTTCGTTCGCCAGCGCATCCCGGTTCGCCTGGGCCCTGGGAGCCCGGAAGACGAGCGCCTCGTCGAGGATCAGGACGGCATGGTCCCAGCCGTGCGTCAGGTACCGGTGCGACGTCCAAGTGAGGTTGGGGAACTCCTCCCGTATCCGCCGCAGGAGCAGGGCTTCTTCCATGCGAGTCGCGAGCCTACCGCCGGTGCCGGACGGGCCTCGTCAGGGACGTGTCGACGTCGAGGACTCGCGCCCGGCGGCCGTCAATCGGTGCCGTAGAGCGCCTTCGCGACAGCGTCCTTCAGCAGAGAGACAAACGTAGCCGCCTCCATAGCGAGGGCGTCCGAGAGATCCCATTCGCCATTCGGCGTTCGGCGTTCGCCACGCCGAAACCGGGACCGAAAGTCCTCCACGCGATTGACCTGCCCTTCGAGTGCCGCAGTGTCAGCAAGATGGTGCTTCATCAAGCCGTAGATCTCGAGCGCGCTCTGGTAGTGGCTCCAGGCGGTGTGCTCCTCATCGTAGTCGCCCAGGACTTCCCACTGAACAAGCTGGTTGGCCTTCTTCTGCCTCTCGGACAGGTCGTCGAGGCAAGTGGCCAGCAGCTCGAAACGGTGTTGCCTCTTCTGGAGGTAGCGGCCCGTCGCTACCGACACGATAATCGCCGCCAACGAGACGACGACAGCGGCCACAGACATGATTTCGGTCCAGCTCGGTTCAACCATGCAGCTGAACCTACACACTAGGTCCCACTGCCTACCATCGCTGCCTCTCCCGCCGACCGCTTGCCGCTAGGCAAGAACCAGGTTCTCAGAGGACCGCACTACAGGCACCCCCTCGGCCGGGTGCAGTATGCTCCGCTCACTGGACCGCCGATGCAGAACCTCTTCGACACGACGTCACCGCGACGCTCCCCGGTCCAGCCGCGCGAGGCGCTGCCAAACCGCTGTTCGCATTGGAAAGCCGCACTTCCGTGCCCACAGACTCCACTAGTACACACTCATGCCCGTCCTTCCCGTCCCGCGTCCCAAAACGCTCTCCTGTAGCGCTCTCGTCCTTCTCCTCACGGCGGCGAGTTCCTCCTCGACGATTGCCCAGGAGTTGCCGACGCCCGAGGAGATCATCACCCGCTACGTCGAGGCCAGCGGCGGCGAGGACGCGATGCGGGCGCACACATCAATGACCTCCAAAGGCACGTTCGAGTGGCCCGCAATGGGCGTGAAAGGCGAATCAACTCTGTACGCGATGGCTCCTGACAAGTTCCTGAGCCGCCTTGTCGTGCCGGGCTTGGGCGAGATCGTCCAAGCATACGACGGCGAGATCGGCTGGACGGAGGATCCGGACGGCGTGAGCCTGCTTGATGGCGAGATGCTCGCCGACCTGAAGCGCCAAACCCGCTTCTACGCGGCTCTGGAGTACGCCAACCTCTATCCGAAGCAGAAGACGGTCGGCGAAACGGAGTGGAACGGTCAGATCGCCTACAGGGTCGATCTTGTGGACACGGACGGCGGCGAACATTCCCACTATTTCTCCAGCGACACTGGACTGTTGATCGGGACGGAAACGACCATAACGAGCGACGTGGGAACTCCGATGAAAGCCACGACCCACCATAGCGACCACAAGGACTTCGGAGGTGTCGTCATAGCGACCTCGGGGGCCATGAAGTCCATGGGTATGGAGATGCTCCAAACCGTGGACACGGTCACCTGGGACAAGGTGAGCACCAGTGTGTTCGAGTTGCCCGACGCGGTCACATCACTGCTGCCGGAGTAACGGCGTCTCCGGTCCGACCAGCAGCTCGACGCTCCGCGGGAACATCGTGAAGAAACCGCCGATAGTCGCGTTGTTGCTGTTCCTGCCTGCGAGCGTTGCGCTCGGCCAGACGTCTCCCAAGTGGCTGCGATGCTCCGCTTCCAATGAATGCGAAGTGTCTACTCTCAACAACTCGCGGGCAAGCGAGAGAATCGTAAGGCGAGCAGCCAGTGCCTGTCTGGCAGCAGGCTATTCGCGCTACAGGCTTGTAGACTCCCGAATGGAAAGTGCCTTCCTGTCGTCCCGCCTAGTCGTACTCGTTCGCTTCTCGTACGAGGCCACGGGCGATACGCGCCCTTGTGCTCTTCAGGCCGAGCCCGAGCTTGAGCAACAGGCCATACAGATGGCGAAGCGAGACGGCTACGACTGGCCGGTTACTCATCGAGGAGGGCAGGAATCCACAGAACAGTGGACCTTCGAGCCGGGCGAGAACGAGTGGGGTGAACGGCTCCCGGGACTCGACGAGATCTACTCGCCGCCCACGCAGGGTCTTGGCCGAAACCAGGACCTCGTCGGAGGCGCCGTCCTGTCACGATTCTGTTCAGTGATGGTCATGGCTTCCTCCTTGAACAGTGAGGAGAGAACTTGGTGGGCAGCAACGAACGGCCTCGACGGCCCTGACCGCATCGCAGAGATCCGAGTCGACGGAGTGACACTCAAGAAGGACGGGATGAACGTCGTTGTGCCGAACGTCGGCATGATTGGTAGCAGCAAGCAGAGCTTCGGAGTGTCCCTATGGTCCGCAGAGCACGAGGAAGCCGCAGCTTTCGTGTGGGACGTGACGGACCGTGATCGCGCCACCATCGCGGAGAACTTCTCTCACTGCATGCCTTGACCGGCTACGCGAGTCGACCCGCTTCGCGGACACCGGGTCTTCTACCGGTCTCGGGGAAGACCAGTCCACGGATCCTGACGCCACACAGCCCGCACGCATGGTCCAAGGCCACGACTGCGGCGGAACTCGCCGGGCTGGCACTGAACGCCGTCGACATCACTCGCGGCCGGCGCAGCGTCGATGTTCCGCGTAGTGGTCAAGAAACGACGGTTCACCCTCCCGGCGTCGAGTGCGTCCCGGCCTAGGGAGACGACATCGCCACGCCCGGTTCATGACGACTTCGGATTGCTAACGCGCCCGCCGTACTCGTCGCATGCAGCCTCAAGAGACTTCGGAGTGGGCTGACGCAACGTTCCCTGTCGGCACATCTCCACCAGCACGCCCACATGCCGTTGGCAGTCTCTCGGCCTCGTCAATCTCGGGTAGTCCTTCCGGCTCTCTTCCACGGTCTCGCCGTCCAGGTAGGCAAGCCATGTTTCGATGTTCCACGTGGGCACGAACACAGCAGCTCTGTCTGTCCGTGACCTTGCCGCCACGCCACGCCTCTCGCATGCCTCGTCCAGTCTACGCAGTCTCCCCTCGACGCCTAGCGCGTCACCATCGGTCAAAAGCAGCAAGGTCGAGGCAACATGGGACCGGCGGGCAGCATCGAGCTCGTCCACATACGTTTCTTGAACGAACCTGTCGGCCGCTCCCCGGCCGCCCGGACTGCGCTCCACCCGTAGCTGGTGAAGGTCCTTGACGATGTTCGCCTGGCGCAGGAACCGGCGCGCGAACGCCTCCTGCTGCTGGTCCTCGCACACCAAAACGTACTGGACTCTCTGGCGACTCATCACCGCTCCCAGCCTCGGGCCATCAACTGAGAGAGCCTTAGCGCCGCGGCGCGCTCCGAGTCCCCGAGTCTCTCGGCCAGGAACTCGGTTCTAGTCGGTCCATCCCCATCACGCCACAACAAAACGCCCCGGTCCCCTCCCAGATAGTCAATGACTTCCGGGTGGTGCGAGCACAGGACGGCTTGGCCAATCTGGTTCCCGCAAGAATCCGCGAGCGCCATCAGCCAAGGCTGAATCTCTCGGAGTCCTACGTAGTTGACGGGTTCGTCGATGAAGAGCGCCGTCCCTTCGACAGTAAGGAGCGTAATGGCGTAGAGGACGATCAGAGCGCGCTGTCCATCGGACAACTCGTGGAATCCGTACCTGTGGCCCTCGTCGGCCTCGCCAAACACAGCAGACAACACCCGGGTATCGATCCCGGCCTTCTCCAAAGCCAGACCACGCAGCCCGCCCAGCGAACGACCCAGAACGTCGACGTACTCATGGTAGAGGTGTGGCCGTTCCTGCAGAAGGTGGCGGTACCATTCGACAAAGTTCCGCGCGTCCCTGGCTAGGATCGGCTCCTCGCCGGCCGCCTCCGACCCGAGGGCCGGGGGATTGAGCCTGCAGACCAGCACACCGCGAATGAACTCGACGAAACGAGTGAGCGCAAGGTTGTCCTCGACCGGCGCCACGCGGGCGAGCGCGGACTCCCTCCAGTCAGCCTTGAAGGTCGGCCCCTCCGAATGGTCGTCGCGGTACAAACGCACGTCGCCCCCCGCGAACTCGAAAAGAAGGCCACCACTCTTCGACAGTCTCTCGAGGACGATGCGTGCTCGCCGTCCCCGGCGGTCGTGCTCCACGTCCAGGCGATACTCGAAGGCGTCTCCCTCCAACTCCGCTTCCAGCCGGAAACGCTGAACGTCCCGCTCCTGCCATCTCGTCAGGGATGAAGGAGGAAAGATGTCCCGGTCGGTGACCCTGGCCGCGCCTTCGAGCAGTCTCCTCAACGCGTAGACCACGTCCAGCACCGCCGTCTTCCCGGCACCGTTCTGACCGAAGAGCAACGTAAGGTCCTGAAGTCGCAAGTCGAAATTGACAAGAGACTTGTAGTTGTCGATGTAGATGCGCTTGAACATCCTTGGCTGCGTTGAGAGCAGTCCTGTGTCGATCCACGGGTAACCGTCCTCAAGGCGAGCTGCACCCAACAGCCTGTCGCGCTGAGCCGAATCCAAGTCACGCTGCCTTAGTACCGCCTCAGCCGAGCCCGTTATCCAGAAGCGTCCGCACTGAGGACAGTTGTAGTGGCGATAGTCACCTCCTGTGAGATACCGCGTGGTCTCCATTCGACATAGAGCGCACTCGGTAGTGCCATCGGTTCGTTGTCGCATTCTCGCCATCGTCTAGATCCTGCTCGTCATCTTCTCCGGCCTTGGCAGCATGAGGACCGCGCAAGGCATCCTAGCCCCAAGGGCGCTCCCAAGCCTCGACATTGACCATCGACAGCTACGGATACGGGTAGTCCAGGTCCAGGAACGGAAAGGCGCCGAGGACGTCCGGGGGATCGACCGGCAGGGCGCGGTGGAGACAGGAGGCGTCGAGTTCGTCCCAACCGGTAACGCCGAGCAGGCCGAGGCAGGTGACGATCTCGTGCTCGAGGATGCTGAGCATGCGGACGACGCCTTCGCGGCCGCCGGCGGCCATGGCGATGGCCTCGAGGCGGCCGATGCCGACCGCGTCGGCGCCCAGGACCCTGGCCTTGACCACGTCGGTGCCGCGCATGAAGCCGCCGTCGACGACGACTTCGGTGCGGCCGTCGACTTCCTTCACGACCTCCGGCAGGGTATCGAGGGTGCCGCGGGTGTGGTCGAGCTGGCGACCGCCGTGGTTCGACACGTAGACCACGTCAACGCCGTGCTCGCAGGCCAGCCCCGCGTCCTCGGCCGTGGCGATGCCCTTCAGGATCAACGGGATGTCGAACTCGTCCTTGATCCGCTTGACCAGGTCCCAGGTCATCCTGGCCTGGTAGTTGAGCGGCGCCACGCGGGTGGTCGCCTCGCCGACCGAGGGCGGCCGCCAGCGCTTCAGCAGGTCCCGCTCCCGGCGGCTGTAGACCTGGGTGTCGACGGTCAGGCAGAAACCGTTGTACCCGGCGGCGACCGCCCGGCGGATCAGACCACGCATCCAGTCTTCGTCGTCGGCGAGGTAGAGCTGGTAGACCTTGGCCGAGTCGGACGCTTCGGCCGTTCCCTCGAGTCCCGGCAGGCACACCGAGCTGACGACGTTCATGATCCCGAAGTCCTCGGCCGCCTTCCCCGCGGTGGCGCCGCCGCCTTCCTCGAACAGTTGCAGCGAGCCGATCGGCGCCAGGATCACGGGAATGCGGAGATCGTGGCCGAGCAGCGACCCGCCGGCGCGGACTTCGGATACGTCGGTCAGGACGCGCGGCCGGAAGGCGACGGAGTCCAGCGCCTGCCGGTTGCGCTTGACGCTCGTCTCGGTCTCGGCGCCGCCGACCAGGTAGTCCCAGACGTTGCCGTCCAGGTTCCGGCGGGCGGCGACAACGAGCTCGTGGAGGGTCAGAGCGTTCCTGGCCGCTTCTCCCGGCGCCAGCGGGTCGGCGCTCATGTTCGGGCGTCGTCTGGGATCGGTCACGGAGCCTCTTTCGGGCGGGACCCTAGCAGTCCGGCACGGTGCCTGACAGGCTAGCCGCCCCATGATCGAGGTCGACCTGCCGCGGTTCGAGTACCTGCTGTCGCGTGCCCTGGACACGCTGCCTCCGGCGTTCGCCGAGCTGATCGACAATGTCGCGGTCGTCGTCGAAGAAGAACCGAGCGAGGAGGATCTGCGCCTCGTGGGGCTCGACCCGGAGGAGGACGACCTGCTGGGGCTCTACCACGGGGTGCCGCTCGACGAACGCGGCAGCGGCTACAGCTCGCTGCCCGACCGGGTCGTGATCTACCGGCTGCCGATCCTCTGGATCTGCGACACGGAGGCGGACGTCGTGCGCGAAGTCCGCGACACCCTGGTCCACGAGCTCGGACACCACTTCGGTCTCGGCGACGACGACATGCCGTACTAGGGCGGACTCCGGCTGCTAGGTTCCCTCCGTGCCGAAGTCCCTTCCCTACCTGGCAATCGCCGGGGCGCTCGTCGCCGGGGCGCTGATGGCGGCGGCCGGCGGCAGCCGCGGCGTGGAGGTCGGCGGCCTGCCGGCTTTCGCGGTCGTCGTCGCCGCGGCCTTCGCCGTCCAGTGGATCGCGTTCATTCCGGCCTGGTTCCTCCAGACGGAGCGCTTCTTTGACCTGACCGGGAGCATCACCTTCCTGGTCCTGACCGCGGGCGCCCTGCTGATCCGCGGCGGCTTCGACCCGCGATCGCTCGTCATCGCCGTGGCAATCGCGGTGTGGGCCCTGCGGCTGGGTCCTTTCCTCTTCCTGCGCGTCCGCCGGGACGGCGAGGATCGCCGCTTCCGGCAGATCAAGCCGAACTTCCCCGTCTTCCTGATGACCTGGACCCTCCAGGGCCTGTGGGTTTCCCTGACCGCCGCCCCGGCGCTGGCGGCGCTGCTCGCGACCGAAAGCACGCCGCCGGACTGGACCCTCGCAACCGGGCTGGCCCTTTGGATTCTCGGCTTCCTGGTCGAGGTGACCGCCGACGCCCAGAAGACCCGCTTCCGCGCCGTGCCCGGGAACCGGGACCGCTACATCACGTCGGGGCTCTGGGCCTGGTCGCGCCACCCGAACTACTTCGGCGAGATCGTGCTGTGGATCGGCATCGCGGTCATCGCGGCGCCGGCGCTCGAGGCCTGGCAACTGACCACGCTGGTGTCGCCGGTCTTCGTCTGGCTGCTCCTGACCAGGATCAGCGGCGTACGGATGCTCGAAGCGCGGGCCAACCGGAAATGGCGTGACGATCCCGGCTACCGCGACTACGTCCGCCGCACGAACACGCTGCTGCTCTGGCCGCCGCGCGGGACTTGACGGCGTCGCAGCACCTGAGGGCGGCGATCTGCCTCGCCGCCATCACGCTGAACCTGACCGTCTGGGTCCTGCTGCTGCTCGTCCTGCTGCCCGCCAAGGCGGCGCCGCGGACGCGACCGTGGTTCCGGCGAGCCGCCGCGCGCATCTACCGCGCCGCCGTGCGTGTCGACAACGTGCTGCTGCGGCGCATCTCCCGCGCCTCCTGGCGCGTCCACGCATTGAGCCTCGACCCAACGCGGCCTCACATCGTCCTTTCGAACCACCGTTCCTGGGCCGACGTCCTGATGGTCCAGAGTCTCATCGCCACACGTGGCCCGATCGTCACGTTCCTGTGCAAGCGCGAACTCCTCTACGTGCCGATCTTCGGCCTGATCATCCTCGCCTTCGACTTCCCGGTTCTCCGTCGCCGCGCCCAGCGCGGGGTCGACGCCGGGAGCCGGCACGGCGACGACCGCCGCCGGGTGACCGAAGCGGCCGCGGTCCTGCTCGAGTCCCCCGCGGCCATCCTCTCTTTCGCCGAGGGAACGCGCTTCACCGTCGCCAAGCGGGATGCGAACAGGCGCGTTGCCGGCGACAGGCAGGGAGCGTCCGGGATTGCTCCGCAATACCAGCACCTGCTGCCGCCCCGCGCCGGCGGCCTCGCCGCGTTGATCGAGGCGCTCGCCCCCGGCGGCGGCTCGATCGTGGACCTGACGCTCGCCTACCCGCGGCCCTCCACCTTCTGGGAGTTCCTCGGCGGCGCCGCCGGGTCGGTGGAGGTGGCGTGGGAGACGATCCCGATAGCTGCCGTCAAACCGGGCGACGTGACGAAATGGCTGAACGACCGCTGGCGACGCAAGGAGGAGTCGCTGGCTCGCCGATCTTTATGAAGACGCACTAAGATGTGTACAACCTAAGCGAAATGGAGTAAGATCCCGCGGCAGCTCCGTTCCGGCGGACACAAGCACGACAACCGCCCCGAACCGAGAGGCACTCGACTCATGACTGAACCCGACGATCGGCACGAGAACCACGAGCCGGATACGAACGCGACGCCCGGGGAACAGGCGCTGCCCGAAGGGCCGCTGGCCACGCGGGCGAAGGGGCCCAAGCCGGACCTGCCCGTCATCGTCCTCCGCGACATGGTCGTCTACCCGGGGGTCACGATGCCGATGGAGATCGGACGAGCCGACACGCTGAGCGCGATCCAGGCCGCCGCCGAGCATCCCGAGCGCACGTTCTTCGCCCTGCTCCAGCGGGAGAAGAGCGAGGAGGTCGACCCTCTCGGCCTGCACACGATCGGCGTCGTCGCCCGGGTCGTCCAGCTCCAGCACGGCCTGCGCGGCACCCAGGCGGTCGTCGTCGGGCTTCACCGCGGCATCGTGCTGCGCATCGACGAGAGCGACGAGCACCTCGTCGCCACCGTGTCGCCGGCGGAGGAACTGCTGCCGGTGGACCCGAAGGACCTCGCCTTCGTCGCCCTCGACGAGGAGCTGCGAAACCGCGCCGCCGAGCTGGGCGCCCGGTCCGGTATCCCGAACGACGTCATCACGAAGACGCTTCGCGCGGTCACCGATTCCGGCCGCCTCGCCGACCTGGTGGCGGGTCATCTCGAACTCCCGGCCAACGACCACCAGTCCCTGCTCGAGACCCTGGCGGTCGAGGAGCGCATGCGCCGCGTCCTGACGCTCGTCCAGCGGCGGATCAAGGTCCTCGACGCCCAGGAGGACATCAACACCCAGGTCCAGGAGGAGCTCGGCGACCGGCAGCGCGAGATGTACCTTCGCGAGCAGTTGAAGGCGATTCGGAAGGAACTGGGCGACGACGACGGCGCGGACGACCTGGAGGAGCTCAAGGCCCGCGTCGACGAGCTTGAGCTGCCGGCGGCGGCCCGCAAGGAAGTCGAACGCGAGTTCCGGCGGCTGGAGCGCATGGGTCGCGAGTCGATGGAGTCCCAGGTCATCCGCACCTACATCGAGACGGTGTGCGAACTGCCCTGGAGCGAACTGAGCGAGGAACGGCTCGACCTCGACGACGCGGCCCGCATCCTGGACGAGGACCACTACGGCCTCGACGACGTGAAGGACCGCATCCTCGAGTTCCTGGCGGTGCGGGTCATGCACGACCGGCGGGCCCGGCGGGAAGAGCCGGAAGCAGAGGGAGAGATCGAGGCGGCGGCCGACGACGAATCCGGCCGCAGCCCGATCCTGCTGTTCGCCGGCCCCCCCGGCGTCGGCAAGACGTCGATCGCGAAGTCCATCGCGCGCGCCATGGGCCGCGAGTACG
Source organism: Holophagales bacterium (assembly GCA_009845425.1). Lineage (GTDB taxonomy): Bacteria > Acidobacteriota > Thermoanaerobaculia > Multivoradales > Multivoraceae > Multivorans. The sequence continues at coordinate 370,181 of VXZQ01000007.1, read as the reverse complement.
TCCGGGTCTCGCTCGGCGGCGCTCGCGACGAGGCGGACATCCGGGGCCACCGGCGCACCTACGTCGGCTCGATGCCCGGCCGGATCCTCCACGGCATGAAGCAGGCCGGGGTCAAGAACCCGGTCTTCCTGCTCGACGAGGTCGACAAGCTCGGCGCGTCGCTCCAGGGCGACCCGTCCGCCGCCCTGCTCGAGGTGCTCGACCCGGCGCAGAACAGCGCCTTCATCGACCACTACCTCGGCGTCCCGTACGACCTGAGCCAGGTCCTGTTCATCGCCACCGCGAACTTCACCCAGAACATCCCGGCGCCGCTGCGCGACCGGATGGAGACGGTCGAGTTCTCGGGCTACACCGAACGCGAGAAGCTCGGCATCGCCCGCCAGTTCCTGCTGCCGCGGGCCGTGCGCAACGGCGGCCTGTCGCCCGACCAGATCGGGGTCGGCGCCGAGGCGCTGAGCGAGGTGATCTCCCGTTACACCCACGAAGCCGGCGTCCGGCAACTGGAGCGGGAGCTCGGCCGCATGGTGCGCAAGGTCGCGCGCAAGCTGGCCTCGACCCCCGAGGAGCCGGGCGACGGCTCCGAGGAGGCCGCCGAACAGGTCGCGACGACGAACGTCGGCGCCGCCGAGGTGCGGGAGTTCCTGGGCCGTCCCCGCGTCCGGCCGGAGCGGGCCCTCGAACGGGACGCGGTCGGAGTCGCCACCGGCATGTACTACACGCCGGTCGGCGGCGACATCATGTTCGTCGAGGTCGAGACGACGAGCGGCAAGGGCGAACTCCAGCTCACCGGCCAGCTCGGCGACGTGATGAAGGAATCGGCGCGGGCGGCCTGGACGTACGCGAAGTCGAACGCCGAGGCGCTGCGGATCCCGCCCGGGAGTTTCGAGACCGACGTGCACGTCCACGTTCCGGCCGGCGCCATCCCCAAGGACGGCCCCTCGGCCGGCGTGACGATGGCCGCCGCCCTGGTCTCGGCGCTCTCCGGCCGGCCGGCGAAGGCACGCATCGCGATGACGGGAGAGATCACGCTCTCCGGGCGCGTGCTACCGATCGGCGGCGTCAAGGAGAAGGTGCTGGGCGCGGTGCGCGCCGGCATCCGGGAGATCGTCCTGCCGAAGCAGAACGAGGCCGACCTGGAGGACCTGCCCGCCGACGTGCTGGAGACGCTGACGGTCCATGCCGTCGAACAGTTGGGCGAGGTGCTGGCGGTCGCGCTGCCCAGCGCCCGCTTCGTCGACGGCCGGTTGCTGTTCGAGGGCGACGACCCGGAGGACGTCAGGCCCCTGAGCTACAACTAACCACTGGGTGCGCCGGCCGTTGCGCGGGCCTTCTGGCCCGCGATCCGGGCGACGCCGCGAAGCGGCGAGCCCGAGTCGCCAGCCGGGGCGCTCAACCCAAGGCCCTGCTCAGGGCCTCTTCGTGGTAGCCCACGATCAGCGTGCGGCCCACCCTGACCACCGGCGCCCGCAGGTTGCCCGTCGGGCCAAGCATCAGGTCGGCCGCGCCCGGGTCGGACGCCGGCAGCTCCGTCTGCTTGCGGCCCTTGGCCACGTAGAGAGTCTGCGCGTCGGCGAGCAGCGCCTCCGCGTCGGCCCTCCCCAACTTCCGGCTCGCCGGAGTCCTGTCCGCTATCTCCGCGCCGCGTGCGTCCATCAACTTGGACGCTCTCTTGCAGCTTGTTCAGCCGTTTCGGTGGTAGTACCAGTCGACTCTGCTCATCTGTTTCTCCTTCAGTGGGTTGGCGCAACTCTAGCCCGGTGGTGCGTCGACCTCCCAGTCCTCGTTCACTCTCCGGCCGTAGTAGGGGTAGTAGTCCCAGGGCGCGGGCAGGCCCAGGGCGCGCGGATCGCCGGTCGCTGCGAGATGGTCCATCAGGCGATCCCGCAACTGCTCCAGGATCGGCCGCGACGACGGGTCGCTCGCGAGGTTGTTCAACTGGCCCGGATCGCTTCGCAGGTCGTAGAGCTCGTGCTCGGGCCGGGTCCCGAAGGAAAGCTCCGCCAGATGATCGATTCCCGGTTCGTCTCGCGACTCCATCATCAGGGTCTTGGTCGGCGACGAATCGATCTCGCCGTAGGGGATTCCCCGGGCGCAGTCCTTCGCGTTCGGCGAGCCAGAAGGCCAACGCGTCGGCTCGAAGTTCCGGATGTAGAGATGGCTCTCGGTACGAATCGCCCGGCAGGGGTAGCCCTTGCCGCCGCGGCGGCAGCCGTCGTGCCGCTCCATCGCGATGAAGGCGGCGTCCCGGTCCGGCTCCACGCGGCCGCCGGCCGAAGACGAAAGCGACGGCAACAGGCTACTCGCCGTCATCTCCGCCGCCGGCTCGAGTCCCGCCGCCTCGAGGAAGGTCGGCGCCAGGTCGCTCAGGCTGACGAAGTCGTCGACCACCCGACCGCCGGGAATCGCCTCGCCCCAGCGAACCGCCAGGGGCACCCGGCTGCCGTAGTCGTACAGGCTGGCCTTGGCCCGCGGGAACGGCATGCCGTGATCGCTGGTGACGACGACCAGGGTGTTCTCGAGTTCTCCCGCCTGCTCGAGGAGCGCGAGCGCGGCCTCGACCCTCCCATCGAAGCGCTCCACCTCGACGTAGTAGTCGAGGATGTCGTCGCGCACGATGGGATGGTCCGGGAGGTGTGGCGGGACGTCGACCTTCGCCGGATCCTTGCCCGACTCCTGCCCCGATCCCGCCGTGTACGGCCGGTGCGGGTCGTAGCTGCCAAGCCAGAAGCAGAACGGCTGCTCCCCATCCCGCGCACCGAGGAACTCCTCGAAACCTCCGAACCTGTCTCCGGCCGGGTTCCGCGTCCTGCCACCCGGCTCCAGCCGTCCCGGACCCCAGCCCTTCAGGGTGTGGCCGATGGCGTAGCCGGCCTGTTCCAGCATCTCCGTGTAGGTGGCGAACTTCGCCGGCAGGGTGCTGTGGATGTTCCCGGCCTCCTTGAGGCGCCAGATCGGCTGACCCGTAAGGAGCGCGCTCCGCGAGGGCCCGCAGGTCGGCGCGTCGCAGAAGGCCTGCGTGAAGAGAACCCCCTCCGAAGCCACCCGGTCGAAGCCCGGAGTGCGCACGACGGGATCGCCTCCCGCACCGGTGTGCAACCAGGACTGGTCGTCGGAGATGCAGAGCAGGATGTTCGGAGCCCTGCCCGCCTGCGGTCGCGCGGCGGGCAGGGCCGCGGCGCTCAGAATCGAAGCGGAAGAGGCCAGGAAGGTACGACGGGTCTGCCTCACGCCATGACTCTAGCGGCTCGATCCAGCCCTATAGTAGGGCGGGTTCTCGAACGTCGGGAGGCAGGATGCACAGGTTCCCAGTCGCTGCATTGCTCATCGCTCTGGCGGTGCTCGTCGCCGCGCCGACGCTTGCGCAGGACCGGCCTCCCAACATCCTCTTTATCGCTGTCGACGACCTGAACGACTGGGTCGGCCACCTGGCCGGCCATCCCCAGGCGAGCACGCCGAACATCGATCGCCTGGCGCGTCGCGGCGTATCGTTTACGAGGGCCTATGCGCCCGCGCCCCTCTGCAACCCCTCCCGGGTCAGCCTGCTGTCGGGCGTCCTGCCGTCGAACTCCGGCGTCTACGGCAACCGCGAGCGGTTTCGCGAGAAGCTGCCCGACGCCGTGACCCTGATGCAGCACCTGAAAGCGCACGGCTACTCCACGCGGGGCGGCGGCAAGATCTTCCATGGAACGCGCGCCGGCGATCCGGACTCCTGGGACGAGTACTACACGCCGGCGCGGCCGAGGGGCGCCCGGCACATCGGGGAACGGCAGGAGCATGTCCCGGAGTCCGCGTGGGCACCCTGGGGACCGCTCGACATGGACGACTCCGAGATGTTCGACGTCAAGATCGTGGACTGGACGATCGGCGAGCTGAACAAGGCGCACGAGAAGCCCTTCTTCCTGGCGTGCGGCTTCACCAAGCCCCACCTGCCCTGGTACGTGCCGAGGAAGTACTTCGACATGCACCCACTGGAGGAAGTCGAACTGCCGGCGACCCTGGACAACGACCGGGACGACCTTCCGGCGTTCGGGAAGAAACTCGCGGCGGAGGTGTACGCGGTCTCCGACTCCCGCAACTTCAGCAGGCACGGCGAGGACCACGCGATGGTGCTGAAGCACGACCAGTGGCACCGGGCGGTGCAGAGCTACCTGGCCACGATCAGCTTCGTCGACGCGCATGTCGGCCGCCTGCTGGACGCTCTGGACGCTAGCGAGCACACCGACAACACCATCGTCGTGCTCTGGGGCGATCACGGCTGGCATCTCGGCCAGAAGCGGCACTGGCGGAAGCACGCACTCTGGGAGGTGACCACCCGTACGACGCTGATCATCTCCTCGCCGGCGGCGACGCGGCGCGGCGCCACGAGTCCACGCCCCGTCAGCCTCGTCGATCTCTACCCGACCCTGGTGGAGCTTGCCGGAGTCCCCGCCCGAAACGGGCTGGACGGCCAGAGCCTCGTGCCCCTGCTCGAGGACCCCGAGTCGGCATGGCCACGACCCGTGCTGACGACCTACGGATACGGGAACCACTCCGTCCGCAGCGAACGCTGGCGCTACATCGAGTACCACGACGGCGGTCAGGAGTTATATGACCACGACGCAGACCCGAACGAGTGGACCAACCTGGCTTCCGTGCCGGAGTACGCACCCGTTGTAGACGAACTCGCAGGGTTCCTTCCCACCACGAACGTGGAGTAGCCAAAGGCGCTACAGCACGGGTGCGCTGCGGTCCTGGCGCTTGTACTTCTCGAGCAGGGCCGTCAGATGTTCCACGACGTCGGGATGCTCGGCGTAGACGTTCGTGCGTTCCCCGATGTCCGCGAACAGATCGTAGAGCTGGATCTCGGGCAGGCCGGCCTCGCGGGCCTCTTCGCGTGACACGCGGTAGTAGCCGCCGGAGCTCGGTGTGTCCTCCAGCTTCCAGCGGCCCTGCCGGATCGCGTACGAGCCGTCGCCCGCCTGGTACACGGTCGCCTCACGGATCGGTGCGGACAGAGGTTCGCCGAGGAGCGCCGGGAGAATGTCGTAGCTGTCTTCGCCGGCATCTTCTCCGAGCCTCGTGCCGGTGATGCCGGCGCAGGTCGCGAGCAGGTCCGTCAGGCAGATGATCTCGTCGGAGCGGGTTCCCGCCGGGATCCGACGCGGCCAGCGGGCGGCGAACGGAATGCGGTGGCCGCCCTCGTAGATGTCCGACTTGTAGCCCCGGTAGACGTAGCTTGGGTAGTGCCCCTGCTCGTTCATCTCCTCGACCCCGATGTAGGGCGCGCACCCGTTGTCGGCGGTGAAGATGACCAGGGTGTCGTCGGCGAGTCCCGCGCGATCCAGGGCGTCGAGCACCTGCCCCACGGTGTCGTCGACCTCGAGACAGAAGTCGCCGTAGGGCCCGAGTTCGCTCAATCCGCGGAACCTCTCCGACGGCACGATGGGGATGTGGGGAGCGGTGAGCCCCAGAAACACGAAGAAGGGTTCATCGGCGTTCTGGGCTTCGATCGTCTCCACGGTGCGCCGGGTCAGCTTCGGCATCACCTCATCGGCACGGAAGTCCGCGTGGGCCGGACCGAGGTTGTCGCCGTAGCGCTCCTCACGGGTGTCCTCCGTCGTGAAGAGCAGGTCGTTCTCGACCGTGCACTCCCCCACGAAGTGATCGTCCTCGATGTAGATGTAGGGATGCATGTCGAGCGAAGCCGAGATGCCGTAGAACGTGTCGAAGCCGTTGGCGACCGGTCCGTTCTCGATCCGGCCCGCCCAGTCGACGTCGCCGGTGTAGGAGCGTTGGTCGACCACTTCGTCGCCCTCGGGGAAACCGCTGCCGCCGCGGGCCGGCATATCCATCCCCAGGTGCCACTTGCCGATGCAGTGGGTCCGGTAGCCGCGTTCCTTCAGAAGCGAAGCGACCGTCGTGCGCTCGGGTTCGATCAGGTGGCGGCTGTAGCCCCAGAGCACGCTGCGTTTCACTCGCGTACGGAAGCAGTAGCGGCCGGTGAGCACGCCGTAGCGGGTTGGCGTGCACAGAGCCGAAGGCGAGTGGGCGTCGGTGAAGTACCGGCCCTCGCGGATCAGGCGATCGATGTTCGCGGTCGGAATCTGCGAGTCGCGGTTCAGACCGGTAATGTCGCCGTAGCCCATGTCGTCGGCCAGGATGAAGACGACGTTGGGCATCCGGTCCAGATCCCGCTCGGACCGCAGGCTGCACGCGACTGCCACGCCTGCCGTCGCCGCCCCTACGGTCTTGAGGAACTCCCGTCGATGGGTTCGCTTCGTCACGATCACCTCCTGATCCGGCCCATCCGTGCGAGTATCCTAGGCGCTTCATGTCCACAGACGGCCCCGAAGGCGTTCTCCACGAGACCGCGAAGCCGGCTCAGCGTTACCTGGTCCCCGAGGGGACGAAACGCTTCGATCCGCGGGAATGGGCCACGGCGCCACCGCCGGACGCGCCCGGCCACAACGAACTGCGCAAGTTGCGCCGGCGCGCCGTGCGCGACATCAGCCGCCTGCAGAGGCTGCTCTACGCCGAGAACCGCTACGCACTGCTGCTCGTCTTCCAGGCCATGGACGCCGCCGGCAAGGACAGCACGATCAACGCCCTGCTTACCGGCGTCAACCCGGCGGGCTGCCAGGTGTTCAACTTCAAGCAACCCTCAAGCGAAGAGCTCGATCACGACTTCCTCTGGCGCACCGCCCGCAGCCTGCCCGAGCGCGGCCGCATCGGCGTCTTCAACCGCAGCTACTACGAGGAGGTTCTCGTCGTACGCGTCCATCCCGAGTTGCTGGAGAAGCAGAACCTGCCCCACCTGGACCCGAACGGCCTGTGGCAGCAACGCATGGAATCGATCGTCGAACACGAGCGGCACCTGGCGCGCAACGGCACCGTCATCCTGAAGTTCTTCCTGAACATCTCCCGCGACGAGCAGAAGGCGCGCTTCCTGCGCCGCCTCGACCGCCCCGACAAGCACTGGAAGTTCGCCATCAGCGATGTCCGCGAACGGGGGTTCTGGAACGAGTACATGAGCGCCTACGGCGAGGCGATTCGCTCGACCACCAGAAGCCACGCGCCGTGGTACGCGATTCCCGCCGACAGCAAGCCGTACATGCGCTGGGCGGTCGCCGACATCGTGCGCGACAGGCTCGCCAGCCTCGACCTGCACAACCCGGAACCGTCGCTCGCCGACCTGGCCATGTTCGACGACATGCGCCGCCAGTTGGAGAACGAGTAGCGCCGCCGAACCCGTTCCTCGGCTATCATTCGCCGCCTACGCGATCCTGACTACGGAGCGATCCGACGCTCCAGGCAACGCTTCGAACGACACGGGTCCCGACGGGGACCGGAAAGGCCACAATGACCCCCCAAACCGGGAAACTCCGCAACACACTGCTCCTGGCCCTCGTCGCCGCCCTGCTTACATTCGCCTGCAGCGGCTATGGCGCGCCGGCCCTGCCCGCCGCCGTAGGTTCCTGGAACATGACGATCGAGACTCCCCTCGGCACCCAGGAACCCACCCTGATCGTGTCCGGCGACGCCAGCGGCCTGATGGGAACGATGAGTTCGCCCCAGGGTGACGTTGAGCTCGCCGACGTAACCTGGAACGACGACGGCACGCTCGGCTTCACCATGGACATCGACGCCGGCGGACAGTCGCTCAGCCTGACGTTCTCCGGCACTGTCGACGGCGACAGCCTCACCGGCAGCTTCGCCAGCGACTTCGGCGACATGGAAGCGAACGCCACCCGCGTCGTCGAGTAGCTCTCCTTTCGCCCACGCCGGCACCGTAGAGCCGGCAAGCAATCCGGCCCTCGCCTGGTCGGTCCTTGACAAATAGGACCAGTTCAATCCACTATCCCCGACTCGTCGAAAGGCAGCATCGTTGCCTGGCGAAACTGGAGGACGGACGAACCGGATGAAGACCAACTCCCGAATGGCCGGAACGGGATCACTGGTGCTGTTCATGGCACTGGCGGCCCTCGTCCTGTATGCCGTCCCTGCGGCGGCACAGGACTCCACCGAGGACCGCATCGCGACGCTTGAGGAGCAGATCGAGACCCTGCGCAGGGCGATCGCCGAGATGGCCGCCCAGGCGCCCGACGAGCGCGTGGCCGAACTCGAACAGCAGATCGAGGTCCTCTCCGAGGAGATCGAGAAGCTAAACCTCGGCCCCGCGGCGGCCGAGGGAGCTGAAGCCACCGAAGGCCTTTACGGTCTGGGCATCGCCGCCTCGAAGGTCTACCGGGTAGAGGAAGGCCTGTCGATCGGAGGCTACGGCGAGATGGTCTTCGAGAGCTACGCCAGCAAACGCGAAGGCGGCGAACCGACCGGCTTCGGCGACACGATCGACTTCCTGCGCGCCATCGTCTACGTCGGCTACAAGTTCGACGATCGCTGGGTGTTCAACTCGGAGATCGAGTTCGAGCACGCTTCGACGTCCAAATCCGGCAGCGCCTCGGTGGAGTTCGCGTACCTCGACTACCTGTGGAAGCCGCAGTTGAACTTCCGCACGGGAATCCTGCTGCTCCCCATGGGCTGGCTCAACGAGTTGCACGAGCCCACCCTCTTCCCGAGCGCGGAGCGTCCCTACGTGGAGCAGGTCCTGATCCCCAGCACCTGGCGCGAGAACGGCGCCGGCATCTTCGGCGACGTGGGCCCCTTCTCCTACCGGAGCTACGTGGTCAACGGCCTGAAGGGCGCCGGATTCACGTCGAACGGCCTCCGCGGCGGGCGCCAGAAGGGGGCCAAGGCCCAAGCGGAAGACTTCGCCTGGACTGGGCGACTCGACTACACCGCGACGCCTGGGCTGATCGTCGGCGTCTCCGCCTACGTCGGGAACTCCGGCCAGGGACTCCTCGACCCCTCGGGCGCCACGATCGACGCCCGCACCGAGATCCTGGACTTCCACTTCGACTGGAGTCACCGAGGCTTCCGGTTGCGCGGCCTGTGGGCCCAGGGCGATGTCGGCGACACGGCCCGCCTGAACGCGGCGCTGGGCATCACCGGCAGCAACTCGATCGGCGAACGCCTGGAGGGGCACTACCTCGAGCTGGCCTACGACGTTCTCGCCCGCCGCGGCGGACGCGCTTCGCTGTCGCCCTTCGTCCGAATCGAGTCGATCGACACCCAGGTCCGCGTGCCGGCCGGATTCGAGAGCGACCCGATCTTCGATCGCGAGATCCTGACCTGGGGCGCCGCCTGGCAACCCATCGACCGGCTCGTCTTCAAGGTCGGCTACCAGGACTGGACCAACCCCGGCGGCACCGGGTTCGACGAATGGAACCTGGCCATGGGCTACCTCTTCTAGGAGTCTGCGGAGCAGAGACGGAACGTCGTGAGTTTCGACGCGACCAGCCGCCGGGCCTCACTCGTGGCCGCGGCAGCCGGCACCCTCGCGCTGTCGCTGTGGGCCCCACAGCCGGCCGCCGGCGGCGTGTTCCTGACCCGCGACGAAGCGCTTGAACTCGCCTTCCCGGACTGCGAGGTCGATCGCGAGACCCTCTACCTGACCCAGGACGAACGACGACGCGCCGCCGACCTGGCCGGCGCCAGGGTCGACTCACGGCTCGTCGTTCGCTACCGCTCCGATTGCGGAGGCGTCGCCTACTTCGATGTCCATCGGGTCCGCACGCTGGCCGAGACGGTGATGGTCGTGGTCGACGCCGAAGGCCGGGTCGCACGCCTGGAGGTCATGTCCTTCCTCGAACCGGAGGAGTACATCCCTCGCCGGAGCTGGTACGACCAGTTCCTCAAACTGCGGCTCGATTCGAGGCTGCGCCTGAAGCGGTCGATCCACGCTGTGACGGGCGCCACTCTGACGGCCCGCGCCACGACGGACGCGGTGCGGAGGATCCTGGCGCTCGATCAGGTGCTCAGGAAGAAGCCGTTCCGGGACGGCGAACTCGTGCCATGAACCGCCTGACCGCCTGGACCGTTCACACGTCGACGTTGCTGGTCGGCGGTACGGGTCTCGTCTATGCCTGGATGCGCTACTTCACGCAGCCGGCCGACGAGTTCGCGGTCGTCGGCCACCCGTGGCAGCCGCACGTCCAGCACCTGCACCTCTGGACGGCGCCCCTGCTCGTATTCGCCGTCGGCCTGATCTGGCGCGACCACGTCTGGCGCCACTATCGGCGCCGGGTCCGCGACCGTCGCCGGAGCGGACTGTCCCTGCTGCTGGGCTGTGCCCCGATGATCGTCTCCGGCTACCTGATCCAGACCGCCGTCGGCGACCTCTGGCGGCAGACCTGGATCGCACTGCACCTGACTGCCTCGGCGCTGTTTCTCATCGGCTACGGCGCCCACATGGTAAGGCCGCTCCGGGCCGCGCTCGCTCCTAGAAGTCGTAGCGCAGGCTGACGCTCACAACCCGGATATCCGTGTCCTCGGTTTCCATCCAGTAGGACACGGGCTCGCTGCCGTCGAGCCGGAGCTGGGACGGATGGCTGCGAAGGCGACGCCAGCCGTCCTCGTCAAGCGAGTAGAAGCCGTCGAAGTCGGTCCAGCGCGCTTCGAAATCGAGGCTGACGCGATCGCCGAGCGCGTAGTTCAGGCCCGCGATGACCTGGTAACCCGTGAGCTCGTCGTCGAGCGTCGTCGTCTCGCTGGTGACCGTGCCGGCGAGGTTTCGGCGCACTTCCTCTTCATTGGGCAAACCGGCCGCGGTCGTGATCGAGTCGGGGTCCGTGTTCCGCGCCCACAGGGTGCCGTAGTCGATCTCGGTTGCGCCGAGTCCGAAGCCGACGCCGACGTAGGGACTCCACCGCCCGTCACCGCCGAAATCGACGTAGAGGTTCGCGAAGACGCTGTCCGACGTGACGCTGTTGATCCGTTCTTCCGCAACCTGGATCTCGCCGCCCAGCTTGGCGAACGTGGCGCCGGTGGCGCTGGCAACCGGCGCCGACTGGTCGACCTTCGAGTCGCGGTGGAAGTACTCCGCTTCCAGGCGCAGCCGGCCGCCGAAGTCATAGCCCAGGGCGGCGCCGGCGAACAGACCGCGGGCGCTGTCGAACGACGTCCGCCAGCCGGCGCCGGAGCCGCGATCGGGCGTCGTGCAGCCTTCCACCTCGGCGTAGCGCGGATTGATGAACTCGTCGCAGCGACTCGCTCGATCGTCGCTGTGGCCGACGAGAAAGACCCCCGGCGCGGCGTGGACCCCCATGCCGCTGCTCAGATAGAAGCCCTTCCGCTCCTCCGCCCCGAGACCTCCTGCCGCGAAGGCGCACGCGACCGTAAATGCCGCGCGCCGCGTCCATCCGCCTCCCCGCCCTCGTCTCATTGTCCTGTTTCGCTTTCCCCCTCGCTCACCGCCGTCTGCTCGCCGTGGCCGTCGCCCGGCGGGCCGGGGTGCGGCGTGTTCGTCGTGATCAGGATGACCGAGATCAGCATGCCGCCGATGCCGACCCAGAGCAGGGGACTCACCTCGAGCTGGCCCCGGCCGCGGTACAGCGTGAAGAGCGCCGTGACCGTCACCGCGCCGCCGAACACGACCGGCATCACGGCGTACGGAATCCGCGCCCCGCCGCTGAACATGGCGAGCGTCAGCGAGAGCGCTCCCAGCGCGCCGAGGGTGCCCGCGTAGAGACCCCAGATTCCCGACGGTCCGGTCGGTTCGAAGCTGTCGCCCATCACTCGCATGCCGATCAGCCCTCCGACGATCGCAATGACGAGATAGGCGATGCCGATGCCCACATAGGGCTTGAACGGCGACATGGACTCGTCCACCAGACGCGCCCTGCCCAGGACCGGACCGTAGAGGCCCCAGCAGAGCGCCGTGCCGAGCGCGAACACGAAGGGAAGGAAGTTCTTCATCGATGATCTCCAGGTTCAGGTCGCGCGAGGTTATCCCCTGAGCAGGGAGACCGCAGCGATCGTTCCCGGCAAGCCGGTCAGACCGCCGCCGGGATGGCAGCCGGCGCCGCCCAGCCACAGGCCAGAGGCGGGCAGCGGCTCGCCCGTCCAGGCAGACGCCGACGGTCGAAGCCACAGGCTCTGGGACGGGTTCATCTCGCCGTGATGGAGCCCGCCGGCAGTAGCGCCGTAGTCCGCCTCGAAGTCCGTGGGCAGCAGCAGCGCGTGCTCTCTCACGAGGCCGCCGATACCGGGGGCCCACCGCTCGAGTTCGTCCGCCACCCGGGCCAGGAGCTGCGGACGACCCGCGTCCCAGCCGCCCTCCAGGTCGAACGGCAGGTGGTGCACCGTCGCCAGCAACAGGTGCCGCCCCGCGGGCGCCAGCGACGGATCGAGAGCCGTCGGCAGCGCCGCCTCGATCCACGGACGGTCCGGCAGTCGGCGGTACTTCGCGGCGTCGGCCGCCCGCTCGATGTCGTCCGGTTGCTCCGCGAGCACGATCCGGCCGGTCAGCGCCGGCCGCTCCAGCCCGCGGAACGCCGGCAGCCCGTCGAGCGACAGGGCAAGTCTCGCCGCGGCGCCACGGTACTTGACGTTGAGCAGCCGCCGCACGAAGCCAGGTTCGAGAAGCGGCGCGCCGATCAGATCGAGGAAGGTGACGGACGGCGTCGCGGTCGAGATGACGGCCCCCGCCTCGATCCGTTCGCCGTCCGTCAACCGCACGCCGGCGACGCGGCCTGAATCCACCAGAATCCGGGAGACGGAAGCGCCGGTCCGGATCTCCGCACCCGACGCCGCGGCCGAAGCGGCCAGGGCGGAGGCCAGCGCTCCAGCGCCGCCCTGAGCGCGGACCACCGGCGCCAGTCGATCGGAACCGCCCAGAGCGCAGTGGAAGAGCAACGGCCAGCCGGTCCCGTTGGCGCGAGGTCCCAGACCGGTCGCAGGTAGCGCCACTCCGCAGAGCCCGGCCAGCAACGAAGGGTTCTCGAACCGCTCGCGCAGCGACTCGTCTAGCGACGAGGACAGCGCCCGCAGGACTTCCGGCGCGATGAGGAGACGCCCCATGTCGCCGAGCTCCAGTGGCCTGGAGAGGAGCGGCTCAAGCGCCGCCGCGCGCTCAGCCAGCTCGAACACGAATCCGGGCCAGGCAGCCGCGTCCCGACGGCTCACCCCGCCCAGCCCCTCCACGGTGCGCCCGACTTCGGGCCAGAGCACGACCGCGCTCGAACCGGCGGTCGCCGGAACGGCGGCTACCGCCGGAGCTTCGATCAACTCCAACCCATGCGCGCCGAGCTCCAGTTCCTCCATCACGGAACGACGGAACATTCCCAGGTCGTTGCTGCCCGCATCGACCCGGTGGCCGGGAATGAGCTCCCGCGTCGACGCCAGCCCGCCGAGCTCCGGGCGTGCCTCGAACAGAACGACGTCGCGCCCCGATCGCGCCAGGAGCGCCGCGGCGACCAGGCCGTTGTGGCCGCCGCCGACGATCGCGATCCGTTCGTTCAAGGCGTCTCCGCTCCCCCGCCGTCGCCGGCTGTCTCGGGCCGGCGCAGATCGTCGAGCACCCGGAGCGCGGCCAGCCGAGCGGGACCGCCGGAAATGCCGCCGCCGAACTGCGTCGACGAGCCGCACACGTAGTAGCCGGGCAGCGGTGTCCGGAAGGATGCCGCGGCCGGGTCCGGGCGCAACAGGAAGAGCTGCGACAGCCGCAGCTCGCCGTGGAAGATGTTGCCCCCGGGGATGCCGGCGATCGCCTCGATGTCCGGCGGCACGAGCACCTGCCGGTGGAGGATCTGGTCCTCGATACCAGGCGCGTACTCGGCGAGGGTACGCACCACGGCATCGCCGAACGCCTCGCGCTGACCCTCGTTCCAGGAGCCCGCCGCCAGTTCGTACGGCGCGTACTGCACGAAGCAGGACAGAACATGCTTGCCCGGCGGCGCCATGTCCGGATCGAGGACGGACGGGATGATCATGTCGATGAACGGTCGTTCCGAGAAGCCGCCGTACTTCGCGTCGTCGTAGGCGCGGTCGACGTAGTCGAGGCCCGGGGCGATCGTGATCCCGCCCGAGAGGTGGGGGCCGGGCTCCGGCATGCACTCGAAGCGCGGCAGGCCGGAGATCGCGAGGTTCACCTTGCCCGCGCAGCCGCCGCTCTGCCACCGAGCCGCCCGTTCGACGAGTCCGGCGCCGGCCCCGCCCGGGACATCCTCGGGATCGAGCAGCCGGCCGAGGCTGATCTGCGGCGCGGCGGACGACATGACGACGCCGGCCCGCAACTCGTCGCCGTTCGCCAGCACCACGCCCGCCGTGCGGCCGTCACGGGCGAGCACTCTCGCAACGGGGCTGTGCGTCCGGATCTCGGCGCCGTGGCTCCGCGCCGCCCTGGCGATCGTCGCCGCCACTGCGCCGGTGCCACCCTTCTGGAAACCCCACTCCCGGTAGGCCCCGTCGATCTCTCCCATGTAGTGGTGCAGGAGTACGTACGCGGAGCCCGGCGTGCGGGGCGACAGCATGGAGCCGATGATGCTGGAACTCGAGAGCGCGGCCTTCAGGACGTCGGACTCGAACCACTGGCCCAGGAAGTCGGCGGAACTCATTGTCAGCATCTGCACGAAGGAGCGCAACCGGACCGGCGAAAGGTCGAGGAAGTAACGCGCGATGTCGGCGACCTCCGCCGACACCTCGACGTCCAGGTGCTCCGCACTCTCGGCGACCCGGTCACCTATCGCCGCGGCCAGTTCGTCGGGCGCCGCACGCTGGAGCCGGTACATCAGGTGGCCCATCCGGCGCATCTCGAGCTTGTACTCGAACAGCGCCTCGGCATCGCGCCGGGAGTGGCGGGCGATGTGGCGATAGGTCCGTTGCGGATCCGCCTCGCGGAACAGGCAGTCGCCCCCCGGCAAGGGGTTCAGGGTGCTCGCGGTAGGAACGAGGAGCAGGCCGTGGCGCACCAGGTCGAGTTCGTGGATGACCTCCGGCCGCAACAGCGAAACGAGGTAGGAGAACACGCTGAACCGGAAGCCCGGGAAGGCCTCCTGGCTGCGGGTGGCGCCGCCGATCTCGGGAGAGGACTCCAGCACCACGACGTCGAGACCGGCTCGGGCGAGATAAGCCGCGGCAACCAGGCCGTTGTGGCCGGCGCCGACCACGATCGCATCGAAGCGGCCGCCGCCGCGCGAGGGTGTGCCGCTGACGACGCCGTCCACCGCCATCGGCTCCACCGTCATTCGTCGACTCCGGGCGTCGCATCGACTGCCGTCTTGCGCGGCGGATTGAAGAACGGCCGCCGGACGACTCGCGCCCGTGCCCGGCGCCGGCCGTAGCCGACGGCGACCTCGACGTCGAGCTCTGTCCCCGGGGCGGCCGCGTCGGCGTGCACCGTGGCGAGGCCCACGTACTTCTTGAGCAGAGGCGAGAAGAACCGGCTCGTGCACTGGCCAACCTGCCATCCTCCGGGCGCGAACACCGGCGTCGGCTCCCTGGACGCCGGCTGGCCCACGACCTGCGGGCGGAGGTCGATCTCGGACCACAACCGCTCCAGCTCGAACCAGTCGACCTCGAGGCCGACCATTGCCCAGGCGGGTCCGCGCTCGTGCTCCAGTTCGAGCGCGCGGCGGCCTACGAAGTCGGCCTGCTTGTCGAGCTTCACGGTGAACCCGAGTCCCGCCTCGGCCGGTGTCACCTTCAGCACTTCGATCTCGGCGTGGGACGCGGACACGTAGTCCACATCGATCAGCACCAGTCCGGCTTCGACCCGCACCATGTCGAGCGCAAGGAGCCCCGCGGGCAGCAGCCCGTGGTCCTGGCCCGCCTCGACGAGAGCGTCCCACAGCACCTCCGCGTGCTCGACGGCCACCCAGAACTCGTAGCCGAGGTCGCCCGTGTAGCCGGTGCGGGTCACCGTCACCGGGGCGGCGCCGGCGCCTGAGCCGACCGCGCCTGCCGCAAGGTCGAAGTAGCGCATCGCGCCGAAGTCGATGCCGGTGGTGGTCGCCTCGGCTACCGCCCGCGCCCGTGGTCCCTGGAGCGCCAGCACGCCGATCTCTTCCGAGACGTCCCGAACCTCGACGTCCATGCCCCAGCCGCAGTCCTCGAACCAGCGCAGGCAGGGCTCCGCCGCGCTGACCAGGAAGCGCTCGCGCGCGAGGCGCTGCACGTTGCCGTCCTGCAGCAGGTGCCCCTCCTCGTTGCACCACGACGTGTACATCACCCGGCCCGTGCGGCTCTTCGAGAAGTCCCGCGTCATGAGGCGACCCAGCAGCCGTTCGGCGTCCGCGCCGCTGAACTCGTACTTGAACAGCGGCGACACGTCGATCAGGCCGGCCGCGTTGCGGATCGCCCAGTACTCACGTTCAGGCGTCGGCTCGTAGGTTTCGACGCACGTGTAGCCCGACCAGTCGCGCCACGCGCCGCTCTCGCACCGAGCCGACGTCCGCCGGTGAAACGGCGTCCGCAAGGGTTCGAGCGGCCGCAGACCGTTTTGGCGCGAAGACGGCTCGGCATCTCCGGCGCCGGGCGCGCCCGGCACCCATCGGTAGGCCTGGCTGTCCGGACTGCGGCCGATCAGACCCTCCGCCTCCAGTACGCCGAGCAGGCGATGCGTCGTTGACGGATGGAGCCCGTGCGCCGCCGCGAGCTCCGACAGGCGGTGCTCCGGCGCCTCGGGCGTGAACGAGCGGAGCAGCCCCAGCGCGCGCTGAACGGCCTGCGTTCCCTGCGGAGCCCGCCGCGGCAAGGACCGCCGCTCCTATCCGCCCCAGCGGTAGTTGAGCCGCGCGTAGTAGTACCCGCCGCCCAGGCCCCAGGGCGTGAACTGGCTGTAGGGCAGGCCGTACTGCGCGGCGAACAGGTCCATCCGATCCGAGAACGTGTCGAAGACGTTCTGGCCGCCGATCGCAAGCGTGGCGTCGGGCACCAGGGGGACGCTGACTTCCAGGTCGAAGATGTACCGGCCGCTCAGGACCGGCGCGTCGGCCCGGCGCACGGAGCGGGCGTCGAGGTGGTCCACCCACGATCCGAAGTAGTGGAGGCGTCCCAGCAAGCCGACGCGTCCGATTCCCTGGCTGACGGCCAGGTTCCACCGGGTCTCCGGCACCCCCCGTTCCAGCGCGAGCACGTCGCCGGGGCCGAGCAGCTCGGAGTCCTTGGTGATCTCCGTCTCCGTGTGGTTGAGCGCCAGACTGAACACCGTGTTGCCACCCAGGGCCAGCGGCGTCCAGGTCGAGACGATGTCGATCCCCTGGGTCCGCGAAGAAAAGTCGTTGATGAAGAACCGGAACGAGGACAGGGTGCGCGCCGAGGTGATGCCTTCCGAAAGCAGCAGGGCGCGCTCTTCGTCGGCCAGCGTGAAGAACTGGGACAGGGCGAGCCGCCGGTCGACGTCGATGTGGTAGGTGTCCGCCGTCAGCGTGAACGGCCCGGTGTCGACCACGAGCCCCGCCGTCGCGTTGGTCGAGGTCTCGGGTTCGAGGGGCTGGCCGCCCCGGAACTGCGCGGCGCGGAATGTAGACGGCACCGTGGCGCTGTCGACCAGATCGAGCGTCTCCGGGTTGATCGTCGACTGCACGTTGAACACGTTCTGCTGACCCGGCGTCGGGGCCCGGAAGCCGGTGCTGACGCCGCCACGCACGGAAACCGTGTCCGTTAGCGCGTAGCGGGCCGAGAGCTTGCCGTTCGTTGTCTCGCCGAAGACATCGAAGTGCTCGAACCGCAGCGCGCCGCCCAGCGTCCATCGGCCGTCCGGGTCCCGCAGTTCCAGGTCGCCGTACACCGCGGCGTTGGCACGGGTCCAGGTCCCGGCCGTGTAGTCGGGGAAGCCCGGGAAGCCGTTGGAGCCGGAGACGAAGCCCTGCGCCGCGTACGGTCCGACCTGCCACGACGGCAGCTCCCCGGAACGGATGGTGAAGCGCTCGTCGCGCCATTCGGCACCCCCGGCTACGTGAACGAGTTCGGAAACCGCGTAGGAGACGTCGAAGTTCAGGTTCAGTTCGGCCTGCCGGTACACGCCCGGATCAAAATCGCGCGGGCTCTCCGGACCCAGCGAGGCGTTGACCGTGTTGAACAGAAAGAAGTCCGCTTCGTGAGAGCCGTAGCTGGCGCTGGCGTCCCAGGTGAAGCCGCTCTTCGTGCTCCGGCGTACCCCGGCGACGGCGGACATGTCGGTCATCACGCCGCTGAAGTAAGGGGTGAAGCCGCCCGGAGCGATCTCCTGGAAGGAGAAGCAGTTGGGGTCGGCGAACACCTGCGTCAGCGCGTCCTGGTCCGGCCGGTCGTCGGTGATGGTCACCGTAGGACAGCCCGCCGATCCGTCGCGAACACCGTCCTGCGCATCGAGCACGTCGCCGATGAGCAGCGTGCGGCCGCCGTCCAGGCTGAAGATGTTGGCGCGCGTGTTGGGATTGCGGTAGTAGAAGCCCTGTGTCGCCGTCTTCTCGGCGTAGTTGGCGTGTCCGTAGACCTGCGCGCCGTTCGCGAGCAGCTTGCCGAAGTTGCCGAAGAGCTTCAGGTCGTCCTCGTACTCCGAGTCGCCCCAGATCTGCGCCGGGTCGCGGACGTGGGTGTTGCCGGCGGCGATCAGCGCCGCCGCGTCGGCACGCTGCACGCTGCGGCTGGTCGGATCGGCGTTGCCGTACTCCATGCTCAGGTGAGCGAAGCCGTTCTCGCCAAGCGGCAGTCCGACGTCGCCGGCGATCGCGTACGACTGGCCGTCGCCGGCGCCGTAGACGCCGCTCTTCACTTCCAGGCTGCCGCCCGACGGATCGTCCTTGAGCAGGAAGTTCATGACGCCGGCGATCGCGTCGGAGCCGTACTGGGCCGAGGCGCCGTCACGCAGCACCTCCACCTGTCGCAACGCGGTCGCCGGGATCGTCGAGAGGTCCGGCCCCTGAGTGCCGTCGGTGACGCCCCCAAACCAGACCAGGATCGCGGAGCGGTGCCTGCGCTTGCCGTTGACGAGAACGAGCGTGTGGTCGTGGGCCAGGTTGCGCAGACTGGCCGGCCGCACCAGCGACGCGGCGCCGCTGATCGGATGCGTCGCGACATTGAACGAGGGCACCAGGTTCCGCAGCTGGTAGTCGAGCGTGCTGGCGCCCTGGCTGACGACATCCTCGACCGGGATGGCGTCGATCGGGACGGACGACTCGGTCACCGACCGCGGCCGTGCGCGGCTTCCGATCACCACCAGCTCTTCGTCGAATTCCGCGACCAGCTCCTCCTCGGGCGGGGCCGACTCTTCGGCCTCCTGGGCCTGAATCGCAACGGCGGTCATGGACGCGCCGAGCAGGAAGGCGAGCAGGAAGAGACGCGGCACGGCGGGATGATGGCACATCAACAGCGCTAGGATTCGCCCATGACGCCGCGCAAGGCTCCCCGGCCGCTGGACGGCCGCCTCTACACCGACCCCGGCGTCTTCAGCGACGAGATGGAGCGCATCTTCTCGCGCATGTGGGTGTGCGGGGGACGGCTCGAGGAGCTGGACGCACCGGGGCGCTACGTGACTCGCGAGATCGGCGGCGAGTCGGTGATCGCGGTGCGGACTACGGCCGCGAACGGACTGGCCGCCTTCTTCAACGTCTGCCGCCACCGGGGTTCGCGCGTCGTCGACGAGTGCGCCGGCCGGGCCAACGTCTTCCAGTGCCCCTACCACGCCTGGACCTACGGTCTCGACGGACGGCTGATCGGCGCACCGCACATGGGTCAGGACTTCGATCCGAACAGCGCCGGCCTCGTGCCGGTGCGGATCGACGCGCTGCATGGCTTCTTCTACCTGTCGCTCGCGGCCAACGGGCCGCCGCTTGCGGAGGTCGCCGCCGACCTGCCGGACCTGTCGCGGTTCACCCTGGGCCGGCTGGTCCGGGGCGACCGCCACGAATACGAAGCGCAGGCGAACTGGAAGATCCTCTGCGAGAACTACAACGAGTGCTACCACTGCGCCGTCGTCCACCCGGAGTTGAACCGGGTGTCCGACTACCGGAACGGCGGCAACCTGGAGACCGGCCGTTTCTTCGTCGGCGGCCCGATGACCCTCAACGACGGCTGCAACTCGATGACGGCGACGGGGCGCAGCGGACGGCCCGACCTTCCGGCGATCGAAGTGGCCGACCGGACCTCGGTTCAGTACTACAACGTGTACCCGAACCTGCTGATCAGTCTGCACCGGGACTACGTCGTGACCCACACGCTCTGGCCGATCGCCGCCGATCGCACGCGAGTCGTCTGCGAGTGGCTGTTCGACCCCGACACGGTCGCGGCCCCCGGCTTCGACCCCAGCGACGCCGTGGACTTCTGGCACCTCGTCAACAGCCAGGACTGGGAGATCTGCGCCCGCACGCAGTTGGGCGTCTCGTCGCGCGGCTATCGCCCCACCGCCTTCGAAGAGAGCGAAGCCTGCATCCAGGTTTTCGACGGCTGGTACCTGGACCAGATGGGCCTGTGAGCCGGCGACGCCGGCCGCGGTGCACTCCGCCGCGCGAGCATCGAGGCTGAAGAACGCCCATGTGGCTCCGTGAGCACGCGCTGATCCTCGTCCTGTTCGCCCTCTACACGGGCGTTCTGGTCCACCACGCACTGATCGGCCAGCGCCGGACGCGAGATCTGGCCGACTTCCTGGTCGGCGGCCGGTCGCTCGGCGGCATCATCCTGGGCGTCTCCTTCTTCGCCACCTACGCCAGCACGAACAGCTTCATCGGCTTCGCCGGCAGAGCCTACGCCTCGGGCATCGCCTGGCTCCTGATCATCCCCACCGCGGTCATCCTCTCGTTCGTCGCCTGGGCGTGGCTGGCGCCGCGCCTGCGCGGTGTCACCGAGACTCTCGGCTCGGTGACCATCCCGGACTACATCGGCTTCCGCTTCAACAGCCGACCGGCCCGCTTCGCCGCCGCCCTGATCGTCATCTTCTCCAGCTTCCTGTACATGACCGCGGTGTTCAAGGGGATCGGCTCGCTGCTGGTCGAACTCCTGGACCTGAGCTACGGCCTGTCGCTCTTCGTCGTCGTCCTGATCGTCTGTCTTTACACGATGATCGGCGGCTTCCACTCCGTGGCCCGGACCGACTTCGTCCAGGGCATGCTGATGACGATGGCGGCGCTACTCATGTTCTTCCTGATCACCCGCGCCGCCGGCGGCATCGGCCGCCTCGCCGATCTGGCGCAGATCGGCGACGGCTCTCTCGTCCGCTGGGACACGGCGCAGCCACTCGGGATGCTGATCGGCGTCGTCTTCGCTTCCACCGTCAAGCTGATCGTCGAACCGCGCCAGCTCTCGCGCTTCTACGCCCTGGAGACCGAGGGCGCCGCCAGAAGCGGCCTGGTCGTCTCGACCCTGAGCTTCCTCATCGTGTTCAGCCTGCTGGCGCCGCTCGGTCTCTACGCGCACTTCGTCGTCGGTCAGGGGATCGCCGACACCGACCAGGTCATCCCGATGATGCTCAGCGACCCTGCGATCTTCCCGCCGGTCGTGCAGGCACTGCTGTTCCTCGCCCTGGTCTCCGCCGCCATGTCCTCACTCGACAGCGTCCTCCTCGTGATGGCGTCGACCTTCCAGCGCGACCTGCTCGGCCTTCTGGTGCCCGCCGACGACCGTCACGCCGTCCGCAACACCCGCATCTGCGTCGTGCTGTTCGCGGCCATCACCGCCGTGCTCGCCATCGACCCGCCCGGCGGCATCGTCGAACTGACCTCCTTCTCCGGCGCCCTCTACGCCGCCTGCTTCCTGCCCTCCCTCGCTCTGGGCCTGACCTGGCGCCGCGGCAATGGCGCGGCGGCGCTCTGGTCCTTCACCGCCGGCGGCGTGACGCTCGGGCTCTGGATGCTGCTCGACATCCAGGGCATGCACGCGGTGTTCCCGGCGATGGCGATCTCCTTTGCCGCCTACTGCGCCGCGGCCTGGCTGGCGCCGGAGGCGAAGGCGGCGAAGGGGCTGTTCGGGTAACACCGATGAGCCAGTCGAACCTGAATCCTCTCGGCCAGCCGGTCGGGCTCGCGCTCGACGGCTGGAACGCCCCGCCGCCTCCCTCCCGCAGTTCGCTGGTGGGACGCCACTGTCGCGTTGAGCCCCTCGATCCCGCGCGCCACGCCGAAGACCTGTACGAAGCGACCGCCGCCGATGTCGAAGGCCGGATCTGGACCTACCTCAGCTACGGTCCGTTCGGCTCACGAGCCGACCTCCGGTCATGGACAGAAGCCGCGGCGGAACGCGAAGACCGGCTCTTCTTCGCCATTGTGGACGAAGCGGACGGGCGAGCGGCCGGCGTTGCGTCGTACCTGCGAGTCAGCCCCGCCGCGGGCTCGATCGAGGTCGGGAACATCTGCTATCCGCCCCGTCTGCAGCGGACCACGGCCGCCACGGAGGCGATGGTCCTGATGATGCGGAACGCCTTCGAACTCGGCTACCGGCGCTACGAATGGAAGTGCGACCGCCTGAACGCGGCCTCCATCGCCGCCGCCGAGCGGCTCGGCTTCACATTCGAAGGCGTGTTCCGGCAAGCCACGATCTTCCGAGGACGGAACCGCGACACGGCGTGGTTCGCGATCATCGACCGGGACTGGGAAGAACTGCGTTCCTGCTACGAGCGCTGGCTCGCGCCGGGCAACTTCGACGCGGACGGCGTCCAGAGGGAGTCCCTGTCCACGCTGACCGAACCCGTCGTCCGCCGCCGCCTCGCGTCCTGGTAGGCGGCGGTCCACCCGCGGCTACCAGCGCCGGTCCTTCTTCGCCTGCTGGACCGACTTGTACAAGGCGCCCAGCTTTCGCTCCCCGGCGCGACGGGTCGCTTCGTCGCGGCGCTGCTCGAGCCTGCGCTGTTCTTCCCGGAGGTCGTTGTAGTTGCGCAGCCGCGCCGGATCCAGCGAGCCGTCCCGGATCGCCGCCCGAACGCCGCAGCCGGGCTCGCGGCCATGGCCGCAGTCGCGGAAGCGGCATTCGAGGGCGAGTTCCTCGATGTCGTCGAACGTCTCCTCGAGGCTGCTCTCGTCTTCGGCCCAGAGCTGGAGTTCGCGGATACCCGGGTTGTCGATCAGGAGGCCGCCGCCGGGCAACTGGACGAGGCGCCGATGGGTCGTCGTGTGCCGCCCACGATCGTCGCCCTCCCGGACCGGTGCAGTGCGCATCACTTCCTCGCCACAGAGTGCATTGAGCAGGGTCGACTTGCCGGCGCCGGACGAACCGACCATGGCCACCGTGCGGCCGGGCGCGAGGTGAAGCGCCAGGGGCTCCAGGTTCTCGCCAGCCAGCGCGTTGACCGCGACGACGGTCGTACCCGGCGACGCCTCCACCGCCTGCTCGCGCATCGCTTCCGGATCGGCGGCGAGGTCCGCCTTCGTCAGGACCGCGACCGGCTCGGCGCCGCTCTCCGTGGCCATGGCGACGAAGCGCTCGAGGCGCCGCAGATTGAAGTCGCCGTCGAGGCCCATCACCAGGAACACGGCGTCCAGGTTCGCGGCCACGACCTGCTCCTCCGTCCGTGCACCCGCCGCCTTGCGCGACAGCCGGCTGCGCCGGTCGAGTACCTGGACGATCCGCGGGTCAACGCCTGGAATGGACGATGTCTCGACCACCACCCAGTCGCCGACCGCCGGCGCGCCAGTGGCCGAGGTCCGCACACGCTTCAGGACCCGGGCGTCGATCTCACCCTCCGCGGCGGCAACGTGGAAAACGCCTCGCGATATCGAGACCACGCGCGCCGGGAACAGGTGCTCCGGCGCACCCGCTGACTCCAGAAACCGGCCGCAGGCCTCGGCGAAGTCGGGCGCCCAACCCCAGGCTTCCAGTCCGGCTTCGTTCACGCCAGCCACTACGTCAACCGCCGTTTCGGGTCGAACGTGTCCCGCAACCAGTCGCCCAGCAGGTTCGAGGCCAAACACGAAGCCATGATCGCCAGGCCCGGCATGGTGATCAACCACCAGGCGACCTCGATGAAGTTGCGGCCGTCGGCGAGCATCCCGCCCCATGACACCTGGGGCGGCTGGATGCCGAGACCAAGAAAGCTCAGCCCCGCCTCGAAGACGATCACGCTGCCGAACTGGAGCGTCGCCAGAACGAGGAGCGTGTTCAGGACGTTCGGGGTCAGGTGCCGGATCAGGATCATCGGGTTGGAGACTCCGGCCACCCTGGCGACGGTGATGAAGTCCCGCTCGCGCAGGCTGAGCACCTCGCCGCGGACGATCCGCGCATACCAGGTCCAGTAGGTCAGAACGATGATCGTGATCACCATTCCTTCGCCGGGCGGCAGCACGGCGGCGAACAGCATCGCGAGCGGAATCGCCGGGATCGACATCTGGATGTCGATCAACCGCGAGATCACGGCGTCGACGATCCCGCCGAAGTAGCCCGCCGAGATGCCCAACGCGGCGCCGATGCCGCCGGAGAGGGCAATGGCGTAGATCGCCACCGTCACCGAGACGCGGGCGCCGGCGATGATCCGGCTCAGGATGTCGCGGCCCAGCATGTCTGTTCCCAGCGGATAGTCGAGGCTGCCGCCGGCCCGCCAGAACGGCGGCGTCATCGACTCGGCAAGCGCGATCTCGGAGGCCTCGTGAGGCGCGAACCACGGTCCCGCGACCGCGCACAGCAGGACCAGACCGAGAACCAGGCAGGACACGACGGGCACACGCCGCTCAGCCATGGCGGATCCTCGGATCGATCAGGCCGTAGCTCAGGTCGACGAGGAGGTTCACGACGACGAAGATGACCGCCGACAGCAGAACACCGGCCTGCACGACCGGAAAGTCCCGCGCGAAGACGGCGTCGACCACCGCCCGACCGACGCCAGGCCAGGCGAACACGACCTCGATGACGAACGCGCCGCCGAGCATGTTCGCGAAGTAGACGCCGATCATCGTCGCCAGGGGCACGGCGGCATTGCGCAGCGCGTAGCGCCAGATGACGGTGCGTTCCGGCAGGCCCATCACGCGGCCGGTGCGGATGTAGTCGCTGTCCAGGATGTCGAGCATCGAGGAGCGCAGGGTGCGCGTCATCGCGGCAACCGGATACCAGCCGAGGGCGACCGCGGGCAGGACGAGATGAAGCGGTCCCTCGCGGCCGAAGGCTGGCAGCCACTGGAGCCTCACGGCCAGGAACAGGATGAGCAGGAGGCCTACCCAGAATCCCGGCATGGCCTGGCCCAGAAGCGCCAGCACCTTCGCCAGACGGTCGACCCACCGGCCCCGGTAGACGGCGGACATCACACCCAGCGGCACGGCGAGGAGCAACGCGAAGGCCAGCCCCGCCAGCGCCAGTTCCAGGGTCGCCGGCAGGCGCTCGAGCAGCAGCGCCATCGCCGGCGCCTGCCACTGGTACGACTCACCGAAGTCGCCGGTGAACGCGTCACGCAGGAAGACGAGGAACTGGATCGGCAGCGGCCGATCGAGCCCCAGGGCTTCGCGCATCGCCGCGAAGTCCTCTTCCGAAGCGTCCATCGGCAGCAGCAGAGCGACCGGGTCTCCGGCCAGACGTTGCGCCACGAAGACGATCAGGAGCGCGCCGAGAACCGCCACCGCGCCCTGCCAGAGCCGGCGGATCAGGTAGGCGCGCATGGCCTCGTCGGATTCAAGGGACCGGCGAGTCCGCCGGGCCGATGTCCCGCATCATGCGCCAATTCGCCTGCGGCCAGGGCACGAAGCGCAACGTGTCGCGCCAGGCCAGCGTGACGAGCGGCCGGTAGGTCGGCACGCCGCCGGCCACCCGCTCGTGCTTGAGCCGCGCGATCTCGCGGATCAGCGCCTCCTTCGCGTCCGGCTCGACCGTGACGCGCAGGGTCTCGACCATGCCGTCCAGTTCCGGGTCGTCGTGGTACGAGTACCAGCCCCAGCCGTCGCCATACGAGTGCAGGTGGCCACCCCACGGGTCGGTCGGATCGCCGAGCGCGCCGTGGCCCCACATCCAGCTCGCGATGCCGTCCATCTCGGGTCGGGCGTCCCGGCGGCCGAGGTTGATCCAGGCGCCGTACTCGAGCTGCACGATCCGGCAGCGGATGCCCGCGGCGGTCAGGTAGGCGAACATCGCCTCGCCCACTTCCTTGAGGTACGGCTCGCGCGGCGTGGTCAGGTTATAGCAGTTCACGTTGATGCCGCGGCCGTAGCCGGCCTGCCGCAGCAACTCGCGGGAACGGTCCGGATCGAAGGCGTACGCCTTCAGCGCGGGGTCGTGCCCCGGCGCCCCCGGCGTCACCTGAACCGTCCGGATGCCCTGCCCATGGAGGATGTACCGGATGATCGCGTCGAAGTCGATCGCGTGCGCCACGGCCTGTCGCACGCGGACATCTCCCAGCGGACTTCTCGGGTCGAGAGCGTTCAGCGCCAGGAACAGGTTGTTGCTGGTCGGAAGCGACGCGACCTCCACGCCAGGCGTGCGCTCGAAGTCGGCGACCTGGGCCGGCGGCACGGCGTCGATCCAGTCGACGGCGCCCGTCTTGAAGGCGGCGACCCGGGTCGTGTCCTCGGGGATGATCTTGATCGTCAGCCGGCGGATGCCCGGCAGCGAATCGGCGTCCCAGTAGTCGTCGAAGCGTTCGACGACGATCTCCTCGCGCACGCTGCGCGACACGAACTTCCACGGCCCGGTGCCGATCGGATGCGCCTGCACGCCTTCGTTCCCGACCTCCTCGTAGTAGCGGCGCGGGATCGCCCAGAGATCGAGATTGAGGGGCAGCAGCGCCGAGTCCGGCAGCCCCTCGAAGACGATCTCCAGCTCGTAGTCGCCGAGCACGCGGACGTCGGCCACGTGCCGCCAACGCCCGGCCTGACGCGACAGGCCCGGATCCCGCTGCCGGAGATAGCAGTACCGGAGATCGTGCGCGGTCAGTTCGTCGCCGTTGTGGAACCGGACGCCCCGCCGCAACTCGACGCCGATCAGCCACACTCCGTCGCGCTCGAACAGCCGCCAGGACTCGGCCAGCCAGTTGCGCTGCCTGAGGTCCGGCCCCGCCGTCAGCAACTGCTCGTAGAACAGCGCCATGAAGTACTGGTCGACGCCCGCCGAAGTCCGCGTGGGGTCGATCTGGGTCGGCTCCGCGGCGAACGCGACTGTGACGTGGGCGTCGGCCGCAGCGTCTCCATCCTCGGCTGCAAGCGGCAGCGGCAGCAGACAGGCCGCGGCCAGGGCCGCCACTAGAACTCCACGCCGCATGGAGGGAACCTACCGTAGCGTGCTAACTTTCCAGGCGGCGCAGCTTCCATATGCCCCTTGCGGGCAGCCCTCGTGTCTGCCCGGGGAAGGTGCGCCACTGCTTCGGTAGCGGAGTCGGGTCACCACGCTGGTGAACGGAGTACGCTCGCAGGCTCCCACCCCGGCTTTCGCGACGAGGCAACACACGCACTCCACAGTCTGTTGACCGAGAACCGACCGCGCGGCACGGATCGCTGAGTCATGCTCACGGGCACCTGTCTCTGCGAGGACGTCGCATTCGAGGTCGATGGCGACCTGCTGGAGATCGCCCACTGCCACTGCTCCGTGTGCAGGAAGTTCCACGGTTCGGCCTACGCCACCTTCGGCGCGGTCGACCCGAAGTTCTTCCGCTGGACGCGCGGCCAGGACAAGATCGTCCACTACCAGTCGTCAGAGCACGGGTTCCGCCACTTCTGCCCGCGCTGTGGCTCCGCCGCGCCGGCCAACCCGGAAGGCGGCCCCGTGGCGCTCGTCACCATGGGCAGCGTCACCGAGGACCCGGGCATCCGACCAACACTGCACATCTTCGCGGGCTCGAAGGCGCCCTGGCACACGATCGTCGACGATCTGCCGCAGCACGACGAGTACCCGCCCGACTGGGGGGCTCCGCCCGGCATCGAGAAGCCGGTTCGGGAGCCTGCCACACGCGGCGCCACGCTCGGTAGCTGTCTCTGCGGCGTCGTGACCTACGAGTTCGACGGCCCACCGGATCGCATGGTGAATTGCCACTGCTCCCGGTGCCGCCGCCAGACGAGCGCCGCCTACGGCACGTTCGTCTTCGTCGCCGAGGACGCCTTCAGCTGGCTGACTGGGAGCGAATCGGTCGTCGGCTACAAGATGCCGGAAGCGGACGTCAAGGGCACCGCGTTCTGCCGCCACTGCGGCAGCCTGGTGCCCCGGCTCCGGGATCCCGGCGGGATGCAGATTCCGGCCGGATCGCTTGACGGCGACCCGGAAGTCAAGCCGGCCGTGAACATCTTCGTCGGCTCCAGGGCGCCCTGGAGCGCTCTCGACGAGAGCATCCCCTGCTTCACCGAGTACCCGGAGTAGCGCCAATCCACGTCAGGAGACGGCGGCCCAGTCCGCCAATCCCCCTTCTGACATGGACGGAAAGCCGCGGCGGCAGCCCGTGCGAGCGCGCTGCGCGGCCTGGACAAAGCACCTTGCCGGCTTGCAGAATGCACCGGTCCACACGTCAAATGTCCTTGACTTCGGGCTCGTCGGCGGCAGCGTTCCGCATGGACGCCGTCGGTGCGCCCTCGCGAAGTGCGCCCCCTGCTCCGCCATCCCGTCGCCGTCCGCCGCGGACTTGCGTTCCTGTTCGGGGTCCTGGCCGCCACTGCGGCGCCGGGCCAGTTGGTGGAGCGAGTCGTCGACGGCGACACGATCATCGTCGAAGGCGTGGGCCGTGTCCGCCTGATCGGCGTCGACACGCCGGAGACCGTGCATCCGAGCCGACCGGTCGAGTTCTTCGGCAAGGAAGCGAGCGCCTTCACGAAGGGGCTGCTCGAAGGGAAGCGGGTGCGGCTCGAGTACGACCAGGAACGGCAGGACCGGTACGGCCGCACCCTGGCCTACGTGTACCTGATCGACGGCACATTCGTGAACGCTGAGATCATCCGCCGCGGCTACGGCCACGCCTACACGCGGTTTCCATTCCGCCACATTGAAGCGTTCCGGCAGTTCGAGCGCGAGGCCCGGGACAACCGGAGAGGCCTGTGGGGCGAAGTGGTCGGCGGCTCGAGCCCGCCAGACTGACGTCGACTGCCCGACTTCGAACCCGCTCTCACCGCGCGGCGCGAAGACCCGGCGGCAAACCGCCGGTCGGGTTCGCGTTCTTGTAGAACCGGGACTCGAGGGCGCCCATCCGGCGCTTATAGACGTCCTTCTGATCTGCTGCCGTCACGTCGAAGGCGCGAACGAAGAAACGGCACCCGCGCTCGACGCTCCACTCGTACACCGGACGGGTCTGGCGGAGGAACTGGGCCTGGGAAACCACGCTTCCGGTCAGCACGAGGTCGAGGGGCAGCAAAGCGCGCTCGGCCTCATGCTGGGGCGCTCTCGCCAGGTCCAAGACGAAGCCTCTGGCAACGAGCGCCACGTCGAAGAGGTAGGCGACCGTGCCGTCGCGGTCGTACCAGCAGCTCGGATGGTCCGAGCCGCCACCGACCTGCCGGCTCTCGATCGCGTCGCGCACCTCAGCCGGCGACATGCCCCGCTGGACGGCCGCGTTCATCGCTTCGGCCATCTCGCGCAGCTCGCCCGGCGTCGTCTCGATCTCGCGCACGAGTTCGCGCCAATTGTCCGCGTCCCGGTGATCGTCCACCCGCTCACGCAAGACCGCGCCGAGCGCCGCCGGGTCCTCCGGCAGCGCCTGCGCCTCGAACAGCGCTTCGATCTGCTCGAAGCGCACGAGTTCCCGTTCGGCGGCCTGCCGCCTGTCCGCCTCGCGCGCGAGCAGGGCGGCAACGGCGAGCAGCAGAACGAAGATGATCAGGATGGCGATCTCGGCCATTGTCAGGCCGAGGACCAGGCCGCGCGGGAACGTCCGGCCACGCTCCGTCACCAGAGACCCCAGCGCTGCAACTCGCGCCGCCGGCCGCCCTCCTCCGCGACGGAGTCGAGTCGGTCCGCCATGCGCAGCAGCGACCTGTTCATCGCTTCCATCCGCTCCGGCGCGTCGTGTAACTGCCGCCGCGCCGCTGAAAGTTCGCCGACGACCGCCCGCGTGCCCTCGCTGTACCGGTCAATCTGCGCCCGCAGAGAGACCAGGGCGTCGGTCGCATTCCGGAAGCCGTTTTCCGCCCGGGCGTTCGCTTGGGAAAGGCGGCAATTCTCCTCGAGGATCTCCGCGAGGCGCGCCAGCGCGCTCTGGTTCTGCTCCATGACCCGCAACTGGCTCCCCTCGATGCGCCGCAGACCCTCCGCGACGGACAGGAACTCCCGCGTCAATCCCCGGAACTGCTCCGACGTCGGCTCGATCAACTCCTCGATGAACTCCCGCCGGAAGTCCACCGAACGGAAGCTCGCGAGCAGTTTCTGAAGGGAGTCGCTTACCGCCTGCGACTCGAAGACGAAGCGCTCCCGTTGCGCCTGGACGTCCCGGACCGCCCCGGCGGCGGCTTCATCGACCTCGGCGACGCGCTGCCGGAGGGCCCCGAACCGGGCGGCACTGCTCTCCAGGTGTTCGAGCTGACGTTGCAGCGCGACGCGCGCGGCGGCTACCCCCCGATCGAGTTGCTCGAACACTCGCTTCGCTTCCACGCGGAACTGCTGGAACTCGTCGATCGAGTACTCCATCTCGGCCCGCAGACGGCGGTTTCGCCCGGGCCAGGTCTTCGCGCGCCCTGGCTTCCGCCTCTTCCTCGTCCCGCGGCTGGTTCAGGAGGATGCGTCCGGCCAGACCGAGGATCGTGCTGGTCAGCGCCAGGCCGAAGTTCGTGATGATGGAACTCGTCGCCCCCTCGGTGTTGAACTGGTACAGCGAGATGGCCAGCGAGATCAGCGTGTAGAGAAAGCCCAGGTAGTAGAAGTTGTCGCCCGCGAAGTCATACCTCGGCCGCAGGTCCGGCCACTCCACGAGCAGGCAGGCGTAGCTGCCCATCAGGACGATCGGCAGCAGCACGGCGAGAAGCGGGCTCGCCGTCAACGACTTCATCAGCAGGATGAGGACGCCCCCGCCGAGGAAGAACGCCAGGAACAGCCCCCGGCCGCTCCGCTCGGCATCCATCGACCGCTGCCGCGAGTCGACGGGCATCAGTTCACGCCGTCGACGCGTACGACCCGGTTCAGGGTGCCTCCCTGGTCCTCGATCCACTGCTGCCAGAAGTCGATCAGGCCGCGGGTGCCGTCCAGGCGCTGGTGGGCCGTCCGCTGCACGAACAGGACCTCGACCGCGGTTCCCCGAAGGTCCGTGCCCAGCGCTCCGGCGCCGTTCGTCGCGGCGAAGGCCTCGTAGTCGACCGCCTGGCGGAAGAAGGAAAGGTTGCGCGTGTTCTGCATCAGGTCGGAAACCAGGATCAGACGTTTCGGAAGATCCGCGTACTCATGCCGGCCCAGAACCGATACCGCCACGCTCTGCACGCTCTCCATAAGCGGCGAAGTCGGCGCCGCGTCCCGGCCGAGCAACTCGGCGAAGAGATGCTCGAGCGGCTGCTCGAAGCGCTGCTCCAGGCGTCGCCGGATCAACCGCGGGTTCTCCGTCCACTCGCTGGCCTCGTCGGGGTCGCCGGGATGGCAGACCGAGAGCAGCGGGGCCCCGATCTCGTCCCCCACCGGCTCGGCCTCGTAGGCCAGGACCATCTCATCCTCCCGGCTGTCTGCTACGTACTCGTCGAGGCGCGCAAGCACGTCGGCGCGGCTGACCGGGCCGATCTGGTCCGTGACATCGATCAGGATCGCGGTCAGGGCCGCGGGCCCCGCCTCGGGACAACCCGTCTCGGGGTCTCGATCCGGCGGCTTCGGGGCGAACACCGTGAAGCGCGCGGCCACGACAAGCAGCACGAGTACTGTGACCGCGATACCGCCGCCGATCGCCAGATCCCTCGGTGAGAGGTCACCCCGCCGCGAACGGCGGCGCCGCCGCCTACGAGCCGCCGCCATTCGCGGAAACGGCCTCCGCCGGATCGGACATCGAGCCCTCCAGGTCCAATCGCGCCCGGGTCTGTTCCCACTCCCCGTGTACGCGGCCCAGCGCGGACTCGTACTGTTCGTTCAATCCGTCCAGATCCACGTCTTCGACCGCAACCGGCTCGCGGCGCCGGCGGTGGGGCGGCGACGGATCCATCCTCCAGGGCCTGCTGTACGCCTCGGGCGTACCGCGGTCGAAACGCACTGAGCGGTTCGCCTCCCGGTACTCCTCGATCAGCATCGTCCCGGAGCGCTGCAACTGCTCAACGTGGGCATCGAACGCGGCCAGGAGTTTCGTCTCGCTCTCGAGCGCGCGGCGCCGCTCGACCGGCTGGCTCTTCGCCTGGTGCGCGGTACGCCCAATCGCGTCCAGACCGTCTTCCCGGATCGTGCGCAACTGCTCCACCACGTCCTGCCAGAGGTCGTCGTAGTCGGCGCGCGCGTCCTCCATCTTGCGGTGCTTCCGGGAGTAGCCGGGATAGGAATCGCCGAACAGCTTGCGGCCGTCGAAGAAGGCGACGCCGGAGAAGAAGAAACCGAGCACGAAGAGAAGCCACGATTCCGCGTCCTGCAGTCCGAGCGGCGAGGCCTGGAAGCGACTCAGCGCCTCGGCGCCGATGTTCTCGATCAGATCGGCCGAGGCGTCCCGGAAGTGCGCGAGTCCCAGGTTGAGCACGAGGGCGGTCGCAAGCCACCCCAGGATCGCCAGCACTCCCACAGCCTTCAGGAGCACGTGGATGTGGCTCACGTAGCGGCTCACAGGGCCGAAGAACAGAGCCGGCAGAACGAGGTTCACGACGCTGAAGCCGAGCGCCAGACCCCATCCGCCCACCAGACCGCCCTCGCTGCCGACCGCCAGGAAGGCCCCGTTCAAGCCGCTTTCGATCACGAACAGCAGGACGATCAGCCCAACCAGCAACAGGGTCGTCCGCTGACTCACGTAGTCGGGCTCGCGGTCCAGTCCGTTGCGGTGCTTGAAGTCGAAGAAGTCCCGTCGTTTCCGCTCGAACTCGTGCAGGCTTGCCTTGAGCGCCTGCAGTTCACTCTGCTCGACCTCCCTGAACTCGGTCGCGGCCTTGCGCGCCGCCGACTCCAGATCGCCGGCGAGGACCGCCTGGTCGAGCTGGTCCAGGTGATTGTCGACCTGTTCGAGCTGCTCGTCGCGGATCCGCACCGCGTCGTTCTTCTTCGCCTCGACGAACTCCTCGATCTCCGTCTGGCCCGGGTCGTCCGTCGCGTTCAGCGGCGGCATGCCGCGCTCTCCCGCCTGACGTCCCAACCGCTCCGGCTCGATCTCCGCACGAAGATCCTCGATCAGCAGTTCGGGGAAGACCTTCATCGCCGGCTGGAAGGGTCCCTACTCCGCAGGCAACGCGAACGTGAACAGCGCCCGGCCGGCGGCGATCGTCACATGCTGCTGCCCACCCGCCTCATAGCTAATCGGCGCCGCGAAGACGTTGCCGCCGAGGCGCCGGTGCCAGAGCTCCTCGCCGGTCTCGGCGTCGAGGGCGTAGAAGATGCCCGCCACGCTGCCGCCGAACACCAGGCCGCCCTTCGTGGCGAGCAGGCCGGACGTGGACCGGGGCTGCACCTGGTACTCCCACTTCCGGTCTCCAGTGAGCGGATCGATCCCCCGTACCGCGCTGACGTACTGGTCGGCGGGCCCCGCCGGCTTGCCGTAGCCGCCGACGAAGAGTTCGCCCTCTTCGTACTCGGCCTCGGCCATGTAGTAGAGCATCTCCGCGTCGTAGGCCTGGATGTAGAACAGGCCGGTGTCGGGGCTGTAGGTGGGAGAGAACCAGTTCGCGGCGCCGCCGATCGTCGGCGCCACGAGGGTGCCCTCCTCGCTGGGGAACATGTTGGGCACCCGGATCGGCCGGCCGGTGTCCTGGTCGATCCCCTCGGCCCAGGTCTGCCGGGCGAACTCGCGCGCGAACAGGAACTCCCCGGTCTCGCGGTCGAGCAGGTAGAAGAAGGCGTTCCGGTTGGCGAAGGCCATCAACTTGCGCTGCTCGCCGTCGTACTCCGCGTCGAACAGAATCGGTACCTGGCAGGCATCCCAGTCGTGGACGTCGTGCGGCGTGAACTGGAAGGTCCAGACGATCTCGCCCGTGTCCGGCCGGATCGCCAGCACCGAGTCCGAGTGCAGGTTGTCGCCCTCGCGGACCTCGCCGTTCCAGTCAGGCCCCGGATTGCCAGTTCCCCAGTAGAGGAGATCGAGCTCGGGGTCGTAGGAGCCCGTCATCCAGGTAGGCGCGCCCCCCGTCTTCCAGGAGTCGCCCTCCCAGGTCTCGTTGCCTGGTTCGCCCGGTCCCGGAATCGTGTAGGTGCGCCAGCGGAGTTCACCCGTGTCCGCGTCGTAGGCGTCGAGGAAGCCCCGAATGCCGTACTCGCCGCCGCCGATTCCGGTGATCACGAGATCGCGGACAACCATCGGCGCCGCCGTGATCGACTGCCCTGTGCGCGGGTTGCCCACCTCCGTGTCCCAGATCACCGCGCCGGTCTTGGCGTCCAGGGAGACCAGGTGCGCATCGACCGTGCCCATGTAGAGCCGGTCGCCTCGAATGGCCACTCCCCGGTTCTGCTTGCCGCAGCAGAGGGCGAGGTGATCTGGCAATTCGTGAGCGTAGGACCAGTACTGCCGGCCGGTGCGCGCGTCGAGAGCCCGCACGACGTTGTCGGGTGTCGTTGCGTACATCACCTCGTCGACGACCAGCGGTGTCGTCTCCAGCCGTCCCAGCGTCGGCATCTGGTGGACCCAGCGAAGCTGGAGCTCCGCGGCGTTCGAACGGTCGATCTCGACGAGGCGGCTGAAACGCTGGCTGTTGTACTCACCCGAGTACATGAGCCAGTTGCCCGGGTCGTCCGCCGCGTCCTTCAACTGCTCGTAGGAAACCCCGCCCTGAGCGGACAGGCTGCCAGCCGCAAGCAGGAACGCCGCGGCGAGAACCACGGTCTTCCGTTTGATCGTCATCGTCACTCCGGCCGCAGTGAGTAGAGGTAGGCGACGAGATCGTCGAGATCCCGGCCGCGGAAGAAGCTGGCGAGGGGTGGCATCAACGACTCCTCGGGTTTGTCGATGGCCGCCAGATCCGTCTTCTCGAAGGACCTGAGGTTCTCGAACTCGTCGAGGAGCTGAATCGAGAAGCGGTCCTCGTTCCGCAACAGACCGCGCACGACGTTGCCCTCGTCCGTCCTGACCTCGACCGTCCGATAGTCGGCGTCCATCGCCACGGAAGGATCTGTGATCGACGCGCTGATGTGGTCCGGCGCCCGCCGCCAGCCCAGATCGGACAGATCGGGACCGAGCCGGCCTCCCGAGCCGTTCAGGCGGTGGCA
The DNA here is from genome assembly GCA_009845425.1 of Holophagales bacterium. Classification (GTDB taxonomy): domain Bacteria; phylum Acidobacteriota; class Thermoanaerobaculia; order Multivoradales; family Multivoraceae; genus Multivorans. The sequence continues at coordinate 335,219 of VXZQ01000007.1, read as the reverse complement.
GTCGGAGCAGGAGCCGCGGGTCCGGTACAGCATCCGTCCACGTCGCGGATCGCCCCGCACCTCTTCCTCGCCGCCGCCCCGGCTGAGCGAGCGCACGTAGGAAACCACCTGCCAGATCGACTTGTCCGGCTGGTAGATGCCGCCCATGCCGGTGTTGGGGATGCCGGTCAGGATGTTGCGGAACAGCGCGGCATCGCTGCTGCCATGGCGGAACACGCCCCGGGTCAGGTCGGGGCCGTCGCCGCCGGTGCCGTCGGCGCCGTGACAGAGCGAGCAACTGCGACGAAACACGCGCGCTCCGGCCTCGACGTCCGCTTCGGTCGTGTGCGGATTCTCCTGAACGCGTTCCTGGAGCGCCCTGGAGAGCACGTTCTGGGCCGCCAGACCGTCGGCCCACCAGAGGCTCGACACGAGGAGAATCGCCGCCGGAAGGAAGCATCGCCTGAGTGCCGATTCAACCCGAAACATGCCATCGAGCGTAGCACCGCGATCTCCCCGAAAGCCGCAACCCGAAGGCACCAGCGCCGTATAGTCGGGTACTGTCGAAACCATCACGGTCACGGAGTGCAACGCCCTGAGTCGTAAACGCATCCGGCGGCCGTCTTGTTTCCGCGAACACGTTCAAACCCGCTCTCAAGGACCAGACATGAACCGGATTCCCCTGCTCCGCCACGCGACCAGGGTCGCAGCCGTCGCATTGCTCGCCATCCCCGCCGCGAGTCACGCCCTGAACCTGGAACAGCCCACCTTCGTCGACGACATCGCGCCGATCCTCCACGAGAACTGCGCTTCCTGCCACCAGCCGGAGGAGATCGCCCCGATGTCGCTGCGCACCTACCGCGAGGTGCGCCCCTGGGCCCGCTCGATCGCCCGGGCGGTCGAGAACCGCGACATGCCGCCCTGGGACGCCGACCCGGGCTACGGCCCCTTCTCGAACGACATCTCCCTGAGCGACGTGGAGATCGAGGCGATCACCCGCTGGGCCAGCAGCGGCGCTCCTCGCGGCGACGGAGACGAACCCGTCTACGAGCCTCCGGCAAGCACCGGCGAGTGGGCCTTCGGCGAACCGGACTGGGTCTACGAGTTCGACCCGTTCGAGGTCGCGGCCGACGGGCCCGACGAGTTCGCCGTGATCCCGGTCGAGACCGACTGGGACCAGGACCGGTGGATCCGGGCGGTCGAGGTCCAGCCCGGCGACCGTGAGGTCGTCCACCACTTCATCCTCTGGCGTGCCGCTCCCGACAGCGAGGTCCAGGACGCCTGGCTCGACGCCTGGGCCGCCGGCGCCAAGGCCAACGAGTTTCCGGCAGGCACAGCACGCCTGGTACCCAAGGGCCAGAACCTGCTCGGCGACTTCCACTACCACCCGAACGGCACGGCCACGACCGACAAGACCCGCATCGGCATCTGGTTCGCCGAGCCGGAGGAGGTCGAGAAGGAACTGATCAACCTCTGGGTCATGAACTCCACGTTCAGGATCCCCGCCGGCGACGCGAACCACGAGGCGCGCGCGAACCACGTGTTCACCGAGGATGTCGTCATCCGCTCGCTGGCTCCCCACATGCACTACCGCGGCAAGGACATGAAGTACACCGCGCACCTGCCCGACGGCGACGAGAGGGACCTGCTCAGCGTCAGCCGCTACGACTTCAACTGGCAGACCGGCTACAACTTCGTCGAGCCGGTGGCCCTGCCGGCCGGCACCCGGATCGAAGTCACCGCGCACTGGGACAACTCGGCCGACAACCCTCACAACCCCGACCCGACGATCGACGTCACCTGGGGCACCGACTCGACCGACGAGATGCTGATCGGATTCGTCGACTTCGTGGCCGCCGAGGGCGTCAGTCCCAAGCCCGCGAGCCCGGTGCTCGCCAAGCTGGCGGAACTGGCGCAGACCCATCCCGGCCAGGCGTGGCGCTTCGACGTACAACGCCAGCCTGGCCAGGGGCCCGAGCCGACAGCCATGCTCCTGCCCCGCGGCGGCGTCCCGGGCGGCTGGTTCGTCCAGTTCGGCACCCTCGTGCTGCCGGCGCCGATCGTCGACATCGTCTGGGACGGCAACGACGTGACCGCCACCGCGGAGACGCCCGGCAACACGATGCAACTCAAGGGTTCCATCCAGGACGACGGCACGCTGCGGATGGACATGGGGCCGGGCGAGATGGTCGGCACGCCGGCCGAGAACGAGACCCCGGCCACCCTGCCTACCGGGTAGCTGCGTCCAGAAAGCAGGGCGGGCGGCGTCGCGGCTACAATCCGGGCGACATCTCGAACAGTTCCGGAGATCACCCGATGAACCGAGCCTCCCGCCTGAACCGCCTCGCAGCCGCCTCGACGGCAATCCTGCTGCTGGCGCCGGCCATCGCCGCCGGCGTGAACGTCGACCAGCCCACCTTTGTCGACGACATCGCGCCGATCCTCCACGAGAACTGCGCCTCCTGCCATCAGCCCGACGAACTCGCGCCGATGTCGCTGCGCACCTACCGCGAGGTGCGTCCCTGGGCGCGTTCGATCGCCCGCGCCGTCGAAAGCCGCGACATGCCGCCGTGGGATGCGGACCCGGGCTACGGCCCGTGGGCGAACGACATCAGCCTGAGCGACAACGAGATCGAGGCGATCACCCGCTGGGCCGCGAACGGCGCGCCCCGCGGCGAGGGCGACGAGCCAGTCTACGAGACGCCGGAAAAGGCCGGCGAGTGGACGTTCGGCGAGCCGGACTGGGTGTACGAGTTCGATCCCCACGAGGTCGCCGCCGACGGCCCGGACGAGTTCCTCGACGTGCCAATCAGGACCGGGTTCGAGGAGGATCGCTGGATTCGCGCGGTCGAGGTCCAGGCCGGCGATCGCTCGGTGCTGCACCACTTCATCCTGTGGCGGGGTGACGACGACGACCCCGATCAGGAAGGCTGGGTCGGTGCCTGGGCCGCCGGCTTCGCACCCCAGCACTTCCCGCCGGGCACCGGACGCCTGCTGCCAAAGGGGCAGAACCTGCTCGGCGACTTCCACTACCACCCGAACGGCGAGGCGGCGACCGACCGGACCCGGGTCGCCCTCTGGTTCGCCGAGCCCGAGGAGGTCGAGAGAGAGCTGGTCAACCTCTGGATCCTGAACACCACGTTCCACATCCCCGCCGGTGAAGCGGACTACCGGGCTCAGGCAACCCACGTCTTCGACGAGGACGTCGTGGTCCGCTCGTTCACGCCCCACATGCACTACCGCGGGAAGTCGATGACCTACACCGCCTTCCTGCCCAACGGCGAGCAGCGGGAGTTGCTGAGCGTCAGCCGCTACGACTTCAACTGGCAGACGTCCTACGACCTGGCCGAACCGCTCCGGTTGCCGGCCGGAACCCGGATCGAAGTCTCGGCCTCGTTCGACAACTCGGCCGACAACCCGCACAATCCCGACCCGACGGTCGACGTCACCTGGGGCGCCGAGTCGACGGACGAGATGCTGATCGGCTTCATCGACTACGTCGCCGCCGACAGCGGCGCCGCCAAGGCGGCGACGCCGGCGGGTCCCGCCGGCCAGTGAACCCTGGTGGCGCGTCCGCGCGTCACCAGCGTCACGGTCCGAGCGCCCGTCCGCGGGCGGTCGGATGTCACCCTGGTGGCGCGTCCGCGCGTCACCAGCGTCACGGTCCGAGCGCCCGTCCGTGGGCGGTCGGACGTCACCGCTCGCCGGCCGCCGTCGTCGCGTATCTCGTTCTCGCGACGGCCGCGCTCGGCTGCGGTGCCAACGGTGAGTCGCCATCGGGCGAGGATGCCGGCGCTTCGCCGCCGGCGGCGGCGCCCGAGTTCACCGCCCCGATCGTCTTCCAGCGCTTCGCGAACACCGGCGCCACGCCCACGATCCCCGGCTTCTACGGCGGCGCCGACATCTGGATCATGGAGGGGGACGGCAGCGGCGTGCGCCTGGTGCGCAAGGGCGTTCCCCAGCACCTGGACCATCCCTCCCTGACCTTCGACCTCAGGAGCGTCGTCTACGCCGAGTTCACCGACGCGGACGCTGGCGTCGAGGCCGGCGCCCGGATCTTCCGCGAGGATCTCGCGACCGGCGAGCGCGAGGTGCTTCGTGAAGTCGAAGGCTGCGCCGTTCACCATGCCAGCATCTCGCCGATCACCCGGCAGCTCGTCTACGCGCGGAACTGTCCCGACGGCGACGGCTTCGACCAGGGCCTGATCCTCGAGCTGAGCGACCGTCGCCAGATCGACGCGGCGAACACGACGGCGCTCCGGGTCGGCAACGGCGTCGGCCTCCAGCGCGCCGTTCTGTTCCAGGCCGAAGACGAGCCCGAGAACGGCGAGCGGCGGATGGAGATCGCGATCATCCGCTTCGACGGCTACGGCCAGGGCACCTACACCGCGCTCACTGACCGCGACCATCGCCACCGCCGGCCCGCCGTCTCACCCGACGGCCGGACGATCGCCTGGCAGACGAACCGGACCGGACCGACGGACGACATCTTCCTGGCCGACATCGACGGCTCCAACCAGCGCCGCCTCACCGTGTCCGATGCCAACGACGGCCACCCCTGGTTCTCCCGCGACGGCCGCTGGATCGTCTTCGAGTCGGACCGCTCCGGGAACTGGGAGATCTGGAAGATCGAGATCGAGACTGGCGAGGTCGTCCAACTGACGGACGACCCGGCCTGGGTCAGCACGCGGCCGCGCTGGTAGTGCGGGTTAGGCGGCCGACTCGCGGCGAGCCAGGGCAAGATCATAGGCGGCTTGGCGGCGCATCCAGAACTCGGCGTTCGACCAGCCGCAACGCTCGAACGACAGCGCGTGCGCGGCGGTGATCCCCGTCTGGCCCGCGAGCAGGCGATGAAGCGTCGCGCGCGAGATGGCAAGCTTCTCCGCCGCGCCCGTTACGGTGAGGCCCTCGCCGGCGATGCACTCGCGCAGCGTCTCCCCAGGATGGGCCGGATCAACCATCGTTGTCATGCTCTCTCCTTCTAGTGATAGTCCACCAAGTCAATGTCCACCGCGACACCGTTCTTCCAACGGCAGATGACGCGCCAGTTGCCGGTGACGCGAATCGACCAATAGCCGGCAAGGTCACCGTGCAGCCGGTGTAGCCGGTATGCAGGCGCCGGCAAGTCCGTCGGCGAGCCCGCGCTCTCCAGATCGGAGAGAATGCGCCGCAACTTGCTCGCCATTGCCGCCGGAATCCCGCGACGCGAGCCCGTCAGAGCAAACTGGCGCAGGCCCTTGTGCCGAATCTCCACCGTCGCAAGTGTCTCACATCCTGCGACAATTCGCAGCCGGACCGCGAACCACTCCCTGATGTCATGATGCGCTGCGTGCGCGTTACTGTGACTATAGACGGCGACGTGCTGGCTGCGGCCAAGGCGCTGGCTTCACGGAGGGGCAGCAGCCTGGGCAGCGCCCTGTCGGAACTCGCTCGGCGCGGCTACAGCAACCTCACTCCCGTCCGAAAGGGCGGAGACGACACGGTCTTCGCCGTCCGTGCCGACGCGGAGGCCATCACCAGCGAGGACGTAGACAGAGCACTGGCCGACTGGCCGTGACCTTGCAGGGCAAGGCATGCATGCTCGTTGGCCCACCGTCTCCAACCACTCGGAGCCCGCCGTCAAATCGCGGCTGGTGGCTTCGATCGCCAGGGCCCACTTCTGGAGCCCCAGGTTCCCAGTCTTCACCGGGAAGTCCTTTCGGCTGTCACGGCAGCGATACGGCAGCGGCTTCCGGGTGGGGCGCTCCTGAACGTTGTGCGAGTCGCACTCGGGACACGTGACGCTCTCGGGCCATCGACCCTGTGCGAACCACTGCTCCGCCATGGGGGAACTCAGAGGGCTTCCCAGACCGTTATCGGCTCGCCGCCTCTGGCGTAGTGGCCGACGGGCAGGACGGCCCCCTCGAAGCCCTTGCGGTCGCAAAGGAACACGAATCTGTACTCGTTTTCCGGCCTAAAGGCCCGGCCCTTGATGAAGGTCGCTTCAACGGAAGGGCTCGCCCCGCCATGGGATTGAAGGACGTGGGTCCTGTGCAGTTCGCTGTCGCGCCCCTCATAGTCGAAGTAACGAACCTTGCCGTGGACCACCGTCACCCTCTCAAGGCCAAGTTCCACTGCGAGCGAGTGACCTACCATCGCGGCAAAGTCCATCACGTCCAGTAGTAGACGCGAGGCCACGGGGTCCTTCTTGCTTCCGAACACGCCCAGATCAACGCTTGGCTCCACGTCGCGCTCCATGGTCATGCAGTAGATGAACCCCGGCGAGTACTGCCAAGCGGTCTCCTGAACTCCTTCCAGGTCCCTCCATCCGTCCGGGAACTTGACCCGGACCCGGAGGTGCTTTGACGGATGAGTCGAGTCGTGCTGGTCCCCTTCCGGGTCCTGCCGAAACAAGCTCGCATCACTCAAGAAGACCTGCCCGGTGGTTCGAGGGCAGTGCTTCCGCTCAGTCACCTTTACCAGACGGACAGGCCCTTCCATCCGTCTCTGATGCACCTCTACGACTGGACCGTCTTTCCCATCCGAGTAGAAGCGGCTATCCGCGATGTCGGCAAGAACCAGCTCTTGAGTCACTACGCCCTCACCGTCCCCGGTCTAGTCCAGGCTGGCGCAGCACATACGCCGGGAACGCGCGCAGAGGCAAGGGGCCTGCTGAATCCTCCCTAGCAGTCGACTGTGTCGTCCTCCCCAAGACAGTGCGCGCACCATGGCTCCCCATCATCGAAGTCCATGCGGTAGTACTTCTTCGCTTGGTAGACGTAGCGGGGGCCGGTAGATGGCCCTATCGCTGTCAAGCGTCCTGGACCTCCCAGTCCATCACTTCATCCAATCTCGGCCTGTTGCGGCTTCTCGGTCAAGTCGTAGACGTGGGAACCACGGCAGGTCTTCATAACGTCAACGGAGTCCTGACAGTCCTTCCTCGTCTCGTAGCTCCTGTTGGATGCACCGACAATCTGCCTTGTGCCGGCAACGCGAAACCGCCATCTCCAGTCGTCGGCCTCGTCTTTGTAGATCTCGAAGTACGTATCCTCGGCCATATCAGTTCACTCCTGTAGGCATCGACCGGATCTTGGAGCCGCCCTCTTCCGTGACGCACTCACGGGCATCCCCTCGACCGACCCTTCTTCGCCGTCTAGCCGCTACTCCACCCGCGACAGCAGCCACCACTTCATCGTCGTCGAGACGAGGTCGGCCGCGTCCTCCTGGACGAAGTGGTTCGCGCCCGGCACGGTGACCAGGGTCAGGTCGCTGTCCAGCCAGTCCCAGGTGTTGTTCAGGCCGTCCGAGTGCAGTGCCGTGTCGTCCAGGCCGTGGAACTGGAGCACCGGCATGGCCAAACGGGGCGTTTCCTGGCCCTCCGCCTGGCCGATGCCGCCACCGCCCTCGCGCGGATAGTTCCGCTTGTAGTAGGCCAGCATCGCGTCGAAGTCGGAGCGTTCGAACGCCTCGACATAGTGCTTCCTCGCGTCCTCGTCGCGCACCCAGCCGGAGAGCGTCTGTGGCGTCATCGGCATGCCGAAGAAGATGTCCGGATCGGTGGGGCTGCCCTCCTGGAACTTGCGGGCGTAGCCGCTGTTCTGCTGCTGCTCCTGGTTGTTCGCGAGTTCCCGACCCATGCCGTTCGGATGCGGCAGGTTCAGGATGATCAGCCGCTCCGTCATCTGAGGCACGTGGAACGCGAACTGCCAGGCGACCGCGCCGCCCCAGTCATGCCCGACGATCGTCGCCTTGTCCCGACCGAGGTGCCGGATCACGGCGGCCACGTCGCCGACCAGGTAGCGCATGTCGTAGTTCTCGTCGCCGTCGGGCTGGTCGCTCTTGTTGTAGCCGCGCTGGTCGATCGCGACGACCTGGAAGTCGCTCGAAAGAACCTCCATCTGGTGCCGCCACGAGTACCAGAAGTCCGGGAAGCCGTGGATCATCACGACCAGGGGACCCTCGCCGATCGAGGCGTAGTGGATCTTGACGCCGTTCGAGTCGGCGTAGCCGTGCTCCACGCGATCCATCAGATCACTGCCCATCGCCGCTCCCCCTACCGATGCCAGCAGGAAAGCGGAAGCGGCAACAGCCGCCAAACGCCGTCGGCTCGTCCGTTCGCCAGCTCGCCACATCTTCGTTCTCCTTCGTTGCTCGGTGCGGGAAACGTTCCCGAGGGATTGTACGCGCGGAAACTCAGCCTGTTTCTCCCGGCAGCGCAAAGGCGATCAACTCCGACGGCACGCCGCTGCCGCCCACGGCGAGGACCACGTACTGGCGGCCCCCGTGCAGGTAGGTCATCGGCGACCCGCCGACGCCAGCTTCGATCGGCACCGACCAGACCGTCTCGCCGGTGCTCTTGTCGAGAGCCGAGAATGTCGACGGTTCGAAACGCCAGTCGCGACTCGCCGCGATCTCGGCGAGTATCGCCGCCTGCTCCTCGTCCGCCACGGCCAGTTCCTCGAGCGCCGACGACTCGAGGTCCATCGATTCGGTCTCCATCTCGGCGTCCGGATGGACCGTGGCCTCCAGTCCCACGAACAGCAGCTCCGGCGTCAGCAGCACGTGGGCGCGCGAGCCCGAGCCCATCGGCTCCAGGTCCAGATCGCGGATTGCCGGATGTCCGGTCGGCCCCTGTCCCAGCGGCCGCACCCACTCGATCTCACCGCGGTTCAGATCGTAGGCCGTCACCCGGCTGTAGGGCGGCTTGACGATCGGCAGCCCGAACGGACCGGGTGGGCTGATCTGGATCGAACCGATGTAGTCGAAGGACGACCGGTTCGGATCCGGCTTCTTGATCGTCAGCACCACCGGCCGGTTGAAGGACGGCACGTAGAGCCAGCCGGTCTCCGGGTCGAAGGCGCCGCCGGGCCAGCTCGCGCCGCCGCCCCAGCCGGGCACCTGCCAGGTACCCCGCAGCGAAGGAGGCGTGTAGAGCGGACCGTAGTCATATTGCTCGAGGATCTCCTTCGCCCGTTCCAGGATCTCCGGCGTGAGATCGAGCAACTGGCCCTCGTGCATGCCCTGGCGCTCGTATGCGGGCGGCTTGGTCGGAAACGGCTGGGTCGGCGCCGAGCGCTCGCCAGGAACAGTGCTCCGCGGCACCGGCCGGTGCTCGATCGGCCACACCGGCTCGCCGCTGTCGGCATCGAAGACGTAGACGAAGCCCTGCTTGCTGAGCTGCGCCGCGATCCTGAGTTTCCGACCGTCGATCTCGATCTCGCCCAGGATCGGAGGCGTCACCAGGTCGTAGTCCCAGAGGCCGTGCCGGATCGCCTGGAAGTGCCACTTGCGCTCACCGGTCTCGCAGTCGAGCGCCACCAGGCTCTCCGCGAACAGGTTGTCGCCCAGCCGGTGGCCGCCGTACCAGTCGTTGGTCGGCGTGCCGAACGGCAGGTAGACGAGGCCGAGTTCCTCGTCCGCGGTGATCAGCGTCCACACGTTGGCGTTGCCCGTGTACTGCCAGGAGTCGCCCTCCCAGGTCTCGTGCCCGAACTCGCCCGGCTGCGGAATCGAGTGGAAGGTCCAGCGCAGCTCGCCGGTCACCGGATCGAAGCCGCGGACGTCGCCGGGCGGCGCGTCGGGGTGGTTCGGGGCATCCGATATCGAAGCGCCCACGATCACGGTGTCTCGGCAGACCATGACCGGCGAGCTGACGGCGTAGGCGCGGCGCCGCCTGACCTCGCGGCGCAGACCCTCGATCAGGTCGACCGCTCCCCCGTCGCCGAAGCTGCCGACCGGTTCGCCGGTGAACGGATCGACCGCCAGGAGCCGGGCGTCGCCAGTGCCGTAGAAGAGCCGCGCCGGCACCGCCTCCGCACCGTCGGCGGCGGGTCTGCCCGGCCAATAGCTGGCGCCCCGATGGACGAAACCGAGGTTCGTGGGACGCCCGGCGTCGTAAGCCTCGGGATCGTAGATCCACGCCGTCTCGCCGGTCGCCGGATCGAGAGCGGCGATCTGGCTCAGGCCGGTGGTCGCGTACAGGCGGTCGCCGATTTTGATCGGCGTAACCTGGTGGCCGCCGGGCTGCATCCGGCGGCTGCGCAACCGGCGATCCTCCGCCACCCGATCGTTGTCGGGCGACGACCAGCGCCAGGCGATCTCGAGATCGCCGACGTTTCCCGCGCCGATCTGGTCGATCGGCGAGTAGCGTTGCCCGCCCCTGTCGCCGGTTGTCACCGGCCACTCGCTGTCCTGAGCGGAGATCGAAACGGGGGCGACAACGAGGCAGAGGGTCGCCGCCAGGATTCTCGGCCGCGTTCCCGTGTTCATTCGACTCCTCCCGCCCGGTCGCTCACGCGTTGACGTCGATGACCACCCTGCCGCGCGTCTGGCCCGCCAGGATCGACGTCGCGAGTTCCTCGATCCGGCTCATCGGCTCGACCGTCGTCATCTCGGCCAACAGGTCGGCCGGAAGCTCCGCGGCCAGCCGGCGCCACGCCTCCCGGCGCAGATCCATCGGCGCCATGACGGAGTCGACGCCCGCGAGCACGACGCCCCGCAGGATGAAGGGATAGACGCTCGACGGCAGATCCATGCCGCCGGCCAGTCCGCAGGCGGCCACGCAGCCGCCGTAGCGGGTCTGGGCGATCAGCTTCGCCAGCGTCGACGAACCGACGACGTCGACCGCGCCCGCCCAGCTCTCCCGGCCGATCGGCCGCGGCTTCGCCGACAGCGTTTCGCGGGCGATGAAGTCGGCGGCGCCCAGACCGCTCAGGTAGTCATGTTCCGCCTCGCGGCCGGTGGAGGCGATCACCCGGTAACCGGCCCGCGCCAGCAGCGCCACGGCCACCGAGCCCACACCACCGGCCGCGCCCGTGACCACGACGTCGCCGCTCTCCGGCGTCACCCCGTGATCCTGCAGCGCCATCACGCACAGCATGGCCGTGTATCCGGCCGTGCCGATCGCCATCGCCTGCTGGTTGGTGAACGCGTCCGGCACCGGAACGAGCCACTCCGGCTTCATCCGCGCCTTCTGGGAGTAGCCGCCCCAGTGGCTCTCGCTCAGGCCGTAGCCGTTGACCAGCACGCGGTCGCCCGGGGAGAACGAATCGGAGCCGGATTCCACCACCGTCCCGGCCAGGTCGACGCCGCAGACCATCGGCACCGAACGGCAGATCGGCGCCGCGCCGGTGATCGCGAGGCCGTCCTTGTAGTTCAGGGTGGAGTACTCGACATCGACCAGCACGTCGTGCTCCGGCAGGTCGCCCAGCGTCAGGTCACGCAGGCCGGCGGTGTGCTGATCGTCGACCCTGTCGACGACGACCGCTCGAAAGGTGTCGCTCATTTCCATGCTGCTCCCAGTGGGTTCCGATTCGCGGCAGGTTCTATCATTCCGCTATGAGCCACACGACTTCTTCAAGCATGCTTCGCATGACGCCGATTCGCCTGTTCGCCTTCGCCTTTCTCCTCACGGCACTTGCCGCCGACCCCGCCGCCGCCAATGAACGGGCGCGGATGACGCCAGCCGACGCCGACCCGGCCACCACCTGGCCGCAGTGGCGCGGCCCGAGCGGCCAGGGCGAAGTCACGGGCAGCGGCTACGTCGACCGCTGGGGCCCGGAGGAGAACGTGCGCTGGAAGGTCGCCGTTCCCGGCAACGGCAACTCGTCGCCGATCGTCTGGGGCGATGCGCTGTTCCTGACCACCGCCGAAGCGGCCGGCGCCAGGCGCTCGGTGCTCGCCTTCGACCGGGCGATCGGCAAGAGGCTCTGGACCACCGCGGCGCCCGCCGCGACTCCCGAACGCGCCTACCCGAAGAACGGCCACGCCTCCTCCACCCCCACCGCCGACGGCGAGCGCGTCTACGCCTACCTCGGCAACCACGGCCTGCTGGCGCTCGACATGGACGGCCAGATCGTCTGGCACAAGTCCTTCGGCGAGTTGAACGCCTTCCACGGCACTGCCTCGTCGCCGCTTCTGCTCGGCGAGCGGCTAATCGTCGTGCAAGAGCAGCAGCGCGCCGCGTCCTTCATCGCCGCCTTCGACCGCCGCACCGGAGAGGAACTCTGGCGCACCGAACGGGACACCCAGGTCGGCTGGAGTTCGCCGGCAGCGATCTCCGTCACGACTGACGACGGCGAAGAGCGCGACGAGATCATCGTCAACAGCCAGCACCACGTGATCGCCTACGCGCCCGAGGACGGCCGCGAGCTGTGGCGGGCCAGCGGCACGACCTTCGAGGTCATCCCGAGCCCCGTGGTCGGCCACGACCTGCTGTTCAGCACCTCCGGCCGCGCCGGCCCGACCCTGGCGATCCGCCCCGGCGGCAACGGCGACGTGACGGACAGCCGCATCGTCTGGACCGCGGCGAAGGGCTCGCCCTTCGTCGTCGCGCCGATGCTGGTCGGCGAGTACCTCTACATGGTCAACGACATGGTCAGCGTGATCACGGTCTACGAGGCGAAGAGTGGCGAAGTCGTGTGGCAGGAACGCCTGGGCGAGAGGATGCGCGAGGGCTTCTCTGCCGCGCCGGTCGCCTTCGGCGGCAAGATCTTCTTCACCAACGACAACGGCGAGACCTTCGTCATCAAGGAAGGGCCGGACTTCGAGCTCCTCCATGTCAACCGGATCGGCGAACGAACGATCGCCTCGCCAGCCCTCGTCGGCGGCGTCTGGTACATCCGTACCGACGGGCACCTGTGGGCGATAGGTGAGGAAACCGGTTAGGGAGTCAGATCGCGGTGAATCCGCGCCACCTCGACCATGTAGCCGCGGTTCGGTAGCGAAGCCGCACGCTCGATGGCCGCTGCTGCCCTCTCCATCTCGCCGATGAGCTCGTAGTACAGGCCCAGGTACAGATCGGCGTAGAAGCGCGCGCCGGGGCTTTCCGCCGCCACCGCGGCTTCGACCTCCTCGACCGAGCCGTCCCCTCGAAACAGCGCGTCGATCTCCTTCATCGGCCGGCGAGCATCCGGACCGACCGGCAGCATCGCCTCCTGTGCAGCTTCCAGACCGTCCTCGACAGCGACGCAGAGCAGGTGCCACACGGCGTTCTCGACATCGTTCGGATTGACCAGCCGGTGGCGCTCGAACTGACCGCGGCAGTCCTCGAAGCGGCCGGCGTAGTAGTACGAGATGCCACGCTGCCACAGGTAGGGGTCTTGAGACGCATCAAGGGCCACGACCTGGTCGAAGTCCTCGATCGACGCCTCGATCCGCCCGGCCTTGAACCGCGCGGATCCTCGCAGGAGGTAGAGCTGCCAGTTTTGAGGCTCGACCTCGATCGCCCGGTCATAGCCGGCAATGGCCGCCTCGTAGTCGCCACGAGACTCGTGGAGGCTCGCCTGTCGCAGCAACATCGCCGCGCTGGGCTCGTCGTGTTGCTGAGCCGGACGTGCGGAGACTCCGTTCGCGGCAGCGAGGAGCCACGTAGCAGTCAAACCAACCGCAAGTGGTCCCACCGTCGAGCGACTCATCGACAGGACTCTACTGACACGGGCGTCACAATCTGCATCGCCTCGCCGCTTCGCGGCTTCGGCCCGGATGCCGGCCAGAAGGCCGGCGCACCGACCCTCCTCCCCGACGACACCGGAGGCGGCAGCAACCGACGCTCAGTCGGGCTAGACTTCGCGCGCTTCGGCACAGCGAAACACGAAGAGACGAAGGAAGGGATACGCATCATGGGTCTGCTCGACGGAAAGGTTGCACTCGTTACTGGCGCCGGCGGCGGCCTCGGCCGCACACACGCTCTCCTGCTGGCGCAGGAAGGCGCCGCGGTCGTGGTCAACGATCTGGGCGGAGCGCGCGACGGCACCGGAGCCGGCACCACGATGGCCGACCAGGTAGCCCAGGAGATCCGGGACGCCGGCGGCCAGGCGGTCGCCGACTACGGCTCGGTCTCGGACGGCGATGCCGCCCGGGCGATGGTCCAGCGCGCCGTCGACGAGTTCGGCAAGCTCGACATCGCGATCAACAACGCCGGCATCCTGCGCGACAAGTCCTTCAAGAACATGACGGACGAGATGTGGGACATCGTCCTCGATGTCCACCTGCGCGGCACCTACCTGGTCACCAAGGCCGCCTACGATCAGATGATCGAGCAGGAGTCCGGCGGCCGCATCATCATGACGAGTTCGACCTCGGGCCTGCTCGGCAACTTCGGCCAGACGAACTACGGCGCGGCGAAAGCCGGGATGGCCGGCTTCATGCGCTGTCTGGCGCTCGAGGGCGCGAAGTACGGCGTGACGGTCAACCTCCTCGCTCCCGCGGCCTGGTCCCGCCTGACCGAGGACATCATGCCGGAGACGACCGCCGAGCCGCTGGCGCCGGAGAAGGTGTCGCCGGCCGTTGTCTGGCTCTGCACCGACGACGCCGCCGACATCACGGGCCGCATCTTCGCGGTCGGCGGCAACAAGGTATCGCTCCTGGCCTGGCAGTCGCTCGAGATCGCCAGCCGGCCGAACGACCAGGATCCGTGGGACGTGGCGGCCATTGGCGAGAAGATCCGCGCCGCCTCCGCCGACTTCCCTGAGCCCGTCCGTTTCACCGACCTGATGTAGCCGACCGGAAGGGCCCGGCGGCTCGGTCAGCAGGGGTCGCCGTCCTCTCTCCGTGACCAACGCGGTTGCAACGTTGGACGCGGAAAAGCGTAGAATGATGACCAATGTGACCACTTTGGTCACGAATACGATGGCCACCGCCCACCTCGCACTCTGGAGCGGACGGTCGATCCCCTGAAGAGCAAGCGAGAACCGATCGATGAGCCAACTAACCGTGGACTCCACCGCGACCTGGAAGCAGCGCCTCGAGGGCCGCGTCCCGCCTCACCTCGACGAAGAGATCGACATCTTCGAGACCCAGATCGCGCAGAAGCGCCAGGGCAAGATCGACGACAAGGTCTTCGCCGAGACCCGCCTGCGACGCGGCGTCTACGGCCAGCGCTACGACAACGGCCAGCGCCACGACGGCACGGCGAGCCGAGCCCTCGAGTACCCCTGCGGCGACCTGACGAAGGGGCCGAACACGGTATGGGACGCCCCCGGGATGCTGCGGATCAAGATTCCGTTCGGCGCCATGAATGGGGAGCAGATGGAGGTCCTCGCGGACCTCGCCGAGGAGTACTCGGACGGCATCGCCCACGTCACGACCCGCCAGGACATCCAGCTCCACTTCATCCACATCGACGACACCCCGGACATCATGCGGCGTCTGGCCGCCGCCGGCATCACGACCCAGGAAGCGTGCGGCAACTCGGTGCGCAACGTGACGGCCTGCCCGATGGCCGGCGTCTGCCGCGACGAACCGTTCGACGTCTCGCCGTACGCCCACGCGCTGACCCACTTCCTGCTCGGGCACAAGGACGCCCAGGACTTCGGCCGCAAGTTCAAGATCGCCTTCTCCGGCTGTGCACAGCACGCCTGCGGACTCGCCAACATGCACGACCTCGGGGCGGTAGCCCAGGTCCGCCCGACCGGCAACGGCACGAGCAGCGGTACCGAACGCGGCTTCAAGGTCTACGTAGGGGGCGGCCTCGGCGCGGTGCCGCACCAGGCCAAGGTCCTGCGAGAGTTCGTGCGCGAGGACGAACTCCTGCCCCTGGCGCAGGCCGTCTGCCGCGTCTTCGGGCGGCTCGGCGAGAAACGGAACCGGGCACGGGCACGGGTCAAGTTCCTCGTGGCCAAGTTGGGCATCGAGGAGTTCACCCGCCTGGTCGACGAAGAACTGGCGATCCTGCCTCCCGACGATCGCTGGAGCGCGTACCTGGGAGACCTCTCGGTCACGGACGAGGCGCCGACTCGACCGGCGGCAACGCTGGAGGCCGGCGAGCGCCCCGACGGCTTCGCCGAATGGCTGGGATCGAACGTCCAGCGGCAACGCCAGCCCGGCTACGTCGCGGTGGCGATCAACCTGCCTCTCGGCGACCTGACCTCGACCCAGTTGCGGGCGCTGGCCGACACGACCCGGCGGTACAACGGCGGCCACGTGCGGAACACCGTCGAACAGAACATCCTGCTCCGCAACATCAGCGAGGCGGACCTGCCAGCGCTCTACGCCGAACTGTGGGAACAGGGCCTGGGCGAGCCCGGCGCCTCCTCCCTCGTCGACGTCACCGCCTGCCCCGGCACCGACACGTGCAAGCTGGGGATCTCGGCGTCACGCGGCCTCGCCGGCGAACTCCGCAAGCGCATCGCCACCTCCATCAAGACCACCGGCGTGCTTGCCGACGAGGCGGTGAAGGACCTCCGGATCAAGGTCTCGGGCTGCTTCAACTCCTGCGGCCAGCACCACGTCGCTGACATTGGTTTCTACGGCGTCAGCCGCAAGAGCGACGGCCGCACCATCCCCCACTTCCAGGTCATCCTCGGCGGCCAGTGGACCGAGAACGCGGGTTCCTACGGTCTCGCCGTGGTCGCCGTGCCGGCCAAGCGCATTCCCGAGGCGGTCGAACGGATCGCCGGTCTGTTCGTGACCGAGCGGGAGAAGGGTGAGAGCTTCCAGAACTTCATCGCCCGGGTCGGCAAGGCCCGCATCCGGCAACTGCTCGACGACCTGACGAAGCTGCCCACGTACCTCGAGGATCGCACTCTCTACTCCGACTGGGGCGACCCGCGCGAGTACACGATCGGCGACCTCGGCGTCGGTGAGTGCGCCGGCGAGGTCGTCACGGCGGTCGAGTTCGGTCTCTCCGCCGCCGAGCGCGAGGTCTTCCAGGGTCTGCTCGAACTCGACCGGGGCGCCGCCGAAACCGCCGCGGAGAAGGCATACGCGGCGATGCTCCAGGCTGCGCGCGCGCTGATCACGACAGAGAACATCGACATCGGCACGGCTCCGGAGGAGATCGTCGGCGAGTTCCGCACCCGGTTCTACGACACGGAGCTCTTCTTCGACCCGTACGCCGGTGCGAAGTTCGCGAACTACCTGTTCCGTATCCACGGCGACGCAGAGACCGACTCCGGCGAGGAGGCACACCGCCGGATCGAGGAGGCCCAGTTGTTCATCGAGGCGGCCCACGCCTGCAACCAGCGGATCTCCGAGCTCCAGGCCGCGAGAGTGGCTTGATGGACATGGAGAGCGCCCAGGTCTCCGACCTCGACACCCTGGTCAAGTTCGACCTGAAGGTGCTGGCGGCCGACGCCGCGGAAGTGGTGGCAGAGGAGTTCATTCCGGTCTTCCACCGCTGGATCACCGAGCGCGTGCTGCCGGAGCTCCTGATCGACGTCGCCGACTACAGCCACGTCCACGAGGGACCGGGTGTGCTGCTCGTGGGCCACGACGCGATCTACGCCTACGACCTCAGCCGGGGCGAGCCTGGCCTGCTCTACAGCCGACGCCACGAATCCGGGGCGGCGCTCGAGGGAATCGGCAGCCTCGACGACCGGCTCAGGTCGCTGCTCGAGTGCGCCTTCCGCGCCTGCGACCTGATCGAAGCCGAGCCCAACCTGAGCGGCCGGGTCGCCTTCGACCGCCACCGGCTCGAGTTGAGGGTCAACGACCGGCTGTTTCCCTCCGACGAGGCGACGGCCGTGACGCTCGCCGGCGCCTTCCAACGGGCGCTGGCCGAAGCGGGCGTCCGCGATGGCGACGCGCCGGTCGAAGTGAAGCGGATAGGGGAGCCGCGCGAGCGGCTGACCCTCAGGACCGGCTAGGGAGTCGCCGGCGCACCCAGTGCGCGGTCGACGAGCGCCCGCAGTTCCGGCTTCAGTTTCAGCGCCGCCGCGGCCTCGCGGCCTGCGGCCGACATCTTGGGCCAGGTCCTGGCGAGCACTTCCACCGTCTTGTCCGGTCCCAAACGGCCCGCCAGGGCCTCCAGGTCGTGCTCCAGGAACACCAGACAGGCCGCGTCCTCCAGGGTCTGCATCTCCGCGGCCGCACTCCGGCCCGCGCGCTTTAGCACGAGGTTCTGGACCCGTTCCATCTGCTCCCGGCGGTAGCCCGCATCGCGCAGCACGGCGCCCGCAAGCCTGGCATGTTCCAGCGCGGCCGCGCGCCGCCAGGCGAGATAGCCCTTGCGTCCATCGGGATAGTCCGTCCGCGGCAGGCTGAAGCGGCGCAGGTGCTGGCAGTGGGCCGCGAGCAGCAGGATCTCACCAGCGTCGGGATCGAGACGCTCGACCCAGGCCGCCATCCGGCGCGAGTAGGCCAGCTCCCGAGGCACCTGTTCGCCATCCACCGTCGCCGTCGCCGGGTCCTCCCGGTGAAACAGATCGAACCCCGCCACCGCGTTCTCGAAACGCGGCATCAACTCGAAGCTCTTCACCTACTCGCCGGCCAGCTCGCGTTCAACGGTCAGCTTGTGCTCGGCGTTTCGCTGCAGCTCCGCCAGCCAGTCGACAAAACCCTGCGGATCGACGAAGGGATGGGGATCCGAGGAACCACGCGCCGCCAACTGCTCCGCGCGCTCGAAGACCCTGCCCATCCCGGCGTGGTTCGTGATGTTGACCTCGATCGGATTCCCCTCCTCGCCGGCGAGTCTCCGGATCCGGGCCACGCTGTCCAGGTAGAGGTTCGTCCGGTGGACTCCCTCGAAGTTGAGGCCCACGCCGCCAAAGACGAACGCGCGGTGCTCCTCCCCGCCGTCCCGCACCGGGAACTCCATCGAAAGGACCCCCTCGGTATGGCCGGGGGTTACGTAGAAGCGGACCTCCGTATCGCCCAACTGCAGGGTGTCGCCATCCGCGATCACCATGTCGTGCACCGGAACGTCGATCTCGTAGCGGGGGTCGCTCGGCGGCTGTTCAGCCAGCTCCCAGTCTGCTTCGGTCATGCCGACCCGTGCGCCGTAGGCCTCCTGGAACCTCGCCGCGCCGCCGACATGGTCGAAGTGGCCGTGGGTCACCAGGACGTACTTCAGATCCGAAGGATCGAATCCCACGGCGCGGATGCCGTCGATCGCGTTGTCGATGAAGTCGCCGTAGAGCGAACCGATCAGGATCAGGCCGTCCGTCGTCACCAGCAGATAGGACGACACCCACTCGATGCCGACGTAGTAGAGGTTGTCGAAGATCTGGAACGGCTCGACCCGCTGCGCCACGGGGTCGTTCCGGAGTCTCCAGCCGTCGTCTTCACCGTCCGCGGAGACCGCGACGTCGGCTTCCGGAGCCTCGTCCGGCGCCGGCGTCGTGCTCTCGCCGCCGCAGGCCGCGGCGCCCAGAGCGATCAGGAGTGCGCTCAGGAGAGACAGGAGGGAACGTCTCATATGCCGATCCAAGTTACCACGCCGGTCCGACGGAACCGACCGCTACCAGTGCTCGCCGTAGGGCCTGAGTTCGACCTCGAAGCTCCACGCAGACGGATCCTGGTGGGCCACATACCAGACGTTCTCCGCGATCGCTTCCGGCTTGATGAAGAAGTCGTCGGGCTGGTCGGGCATCCGCCGCCGCGTCCACTCCAGGTCGATCACCGCGTCGATCACGAAGTACGCGACGTGAACGCCCTGAGGTCCCAGGCTTCGCGCCATCGACTCCGCCAGGATGCGCTGTCCCGCCTTGGTCGGCGCGAAGCCGGCGAAACGCGGTACGCCGCGGCGCGCGGCGGTGTTCCCTGTGACCATGATCGCCCCCCGCCCGGCCTCGATCATCGCCGGCGCCAGCGCGCGGGCAAGGTAAAGAAGCCCCATCACGTTGACCTCGAAGTTCGCGCGCAACTGCTCGGGCTCGATCTCCAGGAAGTCGCCGAAGGCGCCGCCTACGGCGTTGTGTACGAGCACCGTCGGCGCGCCGAGATCGCCACGTACGTTGGCGACTGTCCCGCGCACGGCCTCGGAGTCCGAGACGTCGCAGACGTAGGCACGCGAACACTCGATCTCGGACTCCAGGGCGCGCAGTCGGTCTTCGTTGCGAGCCAGCATGGCCACCCGGTAACCGCCGGAGGCGAACCGCCGGGCGAGCGCCGTCCCGGTGCCGGGGCCGACGCCGGAAATCAAGCACACAGGATCGCTCATCGGCCGCCGACGCTACTCCATTCCATCCGGCCGAGGAGCGCGCCGGACCCTGACAAAAACATCTATAGCCATTCCTGTATGCTTTGGCCTACGACTTCCTGTGTCGTCTTTCCGGGAGGCCACGATGATGGAACGCCGTTCTTCGATGCCCCGTTTCCTGCCCGCGGCGACGACCGGTGCGCTCGCGCTCGTGATGTTGCTGACCGCGTCTCCGGCAGCCGCCGAGCGCGAGTTCTACGTCGGCTTCCACCTCGGCCGGACGGATGTCGAAGTCAATGCCGACGACGCTCTCGACCAGATCCTCGATGGCGACGGCAACTCCCGCGCCTACGAAATCGGCTTCAAGTTCAACGACAACTTCGCCGTGGAGGCCGCATACCACGACCTGTCGGAAGTCGACGGCGCGGTCCGACCCTGCGCGGAGGGCGTGCCGTGCTCCGACATTCCGATCCGCGGCAAGATCAACGTCCTGTCGGTGGCCATCGTGCCCCAGTACGCGATCACCGGCCGCATCTCCGTCTTCGCGAAGGTCGGCATCGTGTCGTGGGGCGCCGATCTGGAGGACGCGCTGGACGACTTCGACGTCACCCTCGACGACCTGGACGAGGAAGACCTGGTGTACGGCGTGGGAGCAGAGTTCCAGCTCCTTGGCCGTCTCAGTCTTGTCGGTCGCTTCGAGTCGATCGGCGGCGACATCGAGACCGTCTCGGCCGGAGTTCGCCTGGGCTTCTAGGGCGGTCGCGACGCTAGTGCTAGCGTCCGCGCATGACCGACATCACGCCCTACCAAATCGAGATCGACGAAGAGGAACTGACGGACCTTCGCCGCCGGCTGGCTGCCACCCGCTGGCCCGAGCGCGAGACGGTCGACGACTGGACCCAGGGCATTCCCCTCGCCTACACGAAGGAGGTGTGCGAGTACTGGGCATCCTCCTACGACTGGCGTCGCCTGGAAAGCCGCCTGAACGATCTCGACCAGTTCAGGACCGAGATCGACGGACTGGGCATCCACTTCCTCCACCTGCGCTCGAAGCACCGGGGGGCCGCGCCGCTGGTGATGACCCACGGCTGGCCGGGCTCGATCGTCGAGTTCCTGGACGTGCTCGAGCCGCTACTCGATCCGACCGCTCACGGCGGCTCGGAGGAGGACGCCTTTCACCTGGTCGTTCCCGCCCTGCCGGGGTTCGGGTTCTCGGACAAACCGACCCAGGCCGGCTGGAGCGTCGAGAAGATCGCCGACACCTGGGCCGAACTCATGTCGCGGCTCGGCTACGAGTGGTACTTCGCCCAGGGCGGCGACTGGGGAGCGGCCGTGAGCACGGCGATCGCGATCCAGGACCATGAGCACTGCCACGGCATCCACCTGAACATGCCCACTTCGGGCGTGGACCGGAGCACGATGGACGACCTGACCGACATCGAGAAGGACGCACTCGCCGGGCTCCAGCACTACCAGGACTGGGATTCCGGCTACTCCAAGCAGCAGTCGACCCGGCCGCAGACCCTCGGCTACGGCCTGGTCGATTCACCGGCCGGGCAGGCCGCCTGGATCATCGAGAAGTTCTGGTCCTGGATGGATTGCGACGGCCACCCGGAGAACGTGCTGACACGCGACCAGTTGCTCGACAACGTGATGATGTACTGGCTGCCGGCCTGCGGCGCGTCCTCCGGGCGGCTCTACTGGGAGAGCTTCGGCAGGGGTGGCGGCGATCCGGTCGAGATCCCGGTCGGCTGCAGCATCTTCCCCAAGGAGATCTTCCGCTCCTCCCGACGCTGGGCTGAGCGCCGGTACCGGCAGCTCGTCTACTGGAACCGGCTCGACAAGGGCGGGCACTTCGCCGCCTTCGAGGTGCCGGACGTCTTCGTCGACGAGCTGCGCAAGTGCTTCCGCGCGATGAGGGCCTAGCGCCGGCAGCGCATCAGGCTTCGTCGACGCCGGTGCGGAACCGCGGCGGCCGGCGGTGCGGCGCCGCCTGCTCGAAGGCCCAGGCGACGCGGATCAATGTCGGCTCGCTCCAGGCGGCGCCGAAGAACGAGACGCCGACCGGCAGGCCGTGGACATGGCCGGCCGGGACCGTGACGTTCGGGTAGCCCGCCACCGCCGCCGCACCGGAACTCCCGACCGAGAAGCCGTCGCCGTGGACCAGATCGGTTACCCAGGCCGGGCCGCCGCTCGGACCGAGGATGGCGTCCAGACGGTGCTCCGAGAGCACCGCGTCGAGGCCCTCCTCCCGAGACAGGCGGTTGGCCGTGTCGCGCGCCGTGCGATAGGCGGCTTCCGTCAGCGGGCCCTTGGCCTCGGCCTCGATCAGGATCTCCTGGCCGAAGTACGGCATCTCGCGTTCCGCATTCGCCTCGTTGAACGCGATGACATCCTCGAGCGTTCTCGCCGGAGCGTCGCCGCCCAGCCCAGCCAGGTACTGGTTCAGACCGGCCTTGAACTCGTAGAGCATCGCTTCGTACTCGTGCCGCCCCACTTCCCGACGATGGGCGATCTCGACCGGGTCGACGATCTCGGCGCCGAGGCTCCGGAGGGCCTCGATCGCCTCCACCATCACTGCGTCGACGCGGCCGTCCCGGTCGAAGAACTGGCGACCGATGCCGATCCGCAGGCTGCTCAGGTCCGCGGCGTCCGGCTCACCGAGGTGACGCGTCAGGTTGGTCGGAACCGGCGATCCGACGGTCGCCTGATCCAGCGGGTCCTCACCCGTCATGCCGCCGAGCAATGCCGTGGCGTCGGCGACCGTTCGGGCCATCGGCCCAGCGGTGTCCTGGATCGCCGAGATCGGGATGATGCCGCTCCGGCTGACCAGGCCGACGGTCGGCTTGATTCCGACCAGGCCGTTCGCGGACGACGGACAGATGATCGAGCCGTCGGTCTCCGTGCCCACCGCCGCGGCGCAGAGGTTCGCGGACGCGGCGGCGCCCGAACCGGAGCTGGAGCCGCAGGGGTTGCGGGAGAGGACGTACGGGTTGCGGCACTGCCCACCGCGCGCGCTCCAGCCCGAACTGGACCGATTGGAGCGGAAGTTGGCCCACTCGCTCAGGTTCGCCTTGCCGAGCAGAACGGCTCCCGCACTCCGGAGCTGCGCCGCGACGAAGGCATCCCGCCGCGAAATCGAGCCCTCAAGGGCCAGGGAACCAGCCGTGGTCGTCGTGCGGTCGGCGGTGGCGATGTTGTCCTTGAGCAGGATGGGAACGCCGTGCAGCGGGCCGCGTACGTTGCCGGCGGCCCGCTCCCGGTCGAGTTCCTCCGCGATCCCGAGAGCGTCCGGGTTCGTCTCGACGACCGACCGCAGGGTCGGACCCTGCCGATCGAGGGCCTCGATACGGTCGAGGTAGAGCCCGGTGATCTCCCGGCTCGTCCGCTCCCCCTCGGCCATCCGGCGCCCCAGTTCTGCGATCGTCACCTCTTCGAGTTCGAAGCTGCCCACCTCCGTCGGCGCGGCTCCCTGCCGCGCGTCCGGCTCGCGATCCGAACGGATACAGGCCGAGCCCGCCACCGCCGCGGCGCCGAGAGCGCCCACGACCGCCATCACGTCGCGGCGAGTCGCTCCGTCCGGGTCGGCCACCGTTCGACGCTAGCACTCAAGCCCATCCCCCACACCCATGCCACCAGAGCTCCCAGCGGCACGTACCACGGCCAGGCCAGGACCTCTCCGCCGGGGCCCTCCGCCCAGCGCCACAGAGCCAGCACACCGCCGCCACCCAGGGCCAGGAAGAGGCTGGCGCCCAGGCGGCCGCGGCCGTCCATGCGCAGCCAGACGATGAGCAGCACGATGACGCCGAGCAGGCAGACCCAACCCGCCGCCGGCTGATGCCAGACCGCGGCGAACACGGCGAGCGCCGAGAGCGGGCCGGACCAGAGGAAGCCCCGCCCGTCCCGGCCAAGTGGAGCGAGCGCCAGCGCCACCGCCGCAAGCAGCGCGCCTCCGGTGTATCCGGCCATCGCCAGCGCGAGGTCGAGCAGCGCGTCGTAGCGTGCCGCCACCGTGTCCATCGCGAGCGAGGTCAGTCCGAGCACGAAACCCCAGCCGAGCACGAGCAGCCGCGGCAGGCGCACGCCGTTGCCCGGGCGTGCGCGGGAACGCAGGAGAGCGGACGTCGTCTGCGCGAGCGCCGCGAGGATCGAGTCCAGGCTGGAAACCGCCGCCGCCAGCGCGCCGGCGACGACGAGCGCCTTCAGACCGACGGCCACCGCCTCGACCGCGAAGACGGCGAAGATCCGGTCGGGCTGCTCGGCCACGATCTCGGCCGCCACGCCTGTAAGCGGCGCCTGCTCGTAGTAGGCCCACAAGCCGATCCCGACGAAGGCGAACGAGAGGGAGACGAGCACTGACGCGCCGCTGGCCACGACCGCCAGTTGAGCGTCCCGCGCGCTGCGACAGCAGAAGAGGCGTTGCGCCATCAACTGGTCCGTGCCGAAGGCAGCGACGCCGCCGATCGTGGCGCCGATCAGCGCGGCCCAGAGCGTGTAGGGCGCGGTGAGGGACGCCGACAGGTCGAACAACGTGAACTTCCCTTGGCTCCACGCGGCGGTTAGCGCCGGCGCCATGCCCGCCTCGAGTTCCCACGCGACGACGCCCAGGCTGACCGCGACGCCGGCCACGAACAGCAGGAAGAGGACGACGTCGGTCCAGACCACCGCGGCGATACCGCCAAGCCAGGTCCAGACCACGGCGATGACGACCACCGCTGCCACCGCCGCCACGTGGGGCGGCACCCCCGTCGTCCGTTCCAGCCATCCCAGTTCCCGGTGGAGCAGGACGCCCAGCACGACCGCGGAGAGATAGACCCGGGCGGACTGGGCCAGGACGCCTCCCAGCCAGAACATGCCGGTCGCCGTCCGTCGCACGGAGGCCCCCGCGGTGCCCAGCCGCCGCTCGATCAGGTCGTAGGGACTCATCACGTCGTAGCGGTAGTAGGCGGGAACGAGCAACCACGCCACCAGCAGACGGGCGGCGAGGTAGCCGAACAACCCGATCTGCAGGTAGGTCAGATCGCCGCCCGGCCGATGGACGATCGAGGGCAGGCTGATGTAGGTGACCGCGCTGATCTCGGTCGCGACCAGAGAGGCCGCCACCGCGTACCAGGGGAGGTTCCGGGCGCCGCCGAAGTAGTCCCTCTCGGTCCTCTGCCGCCGCGACAGCGATCGCGCCATCACCGTGATGGCGGCGAACAGCGCCAGCAGAATCAGCCAGTCGGCAAGGCCGAAGCTGCCGCCGAGGCCCATGCCGGCCTAGGAGTGAATCACTCGCCCCGGTACACGAGACCCCGGGTGCTCGTGGCGACGCGGTAGAGCCCGGAGCGCGCCGTCATGTAGAGCGTGCTGCCATCGCCGCCAAAGGCGGTGTTCGCGGGCAGCTCGGCCGGCGCGATCGTGCCCAGGTGACGGCCGTCAGGCGCGAACACCATCACGCCGCCCGGCCCGGTCGCGAACACGTTGCCGTCCACGTCGACGGCGAGACCGTCCGGAGCGCCGGGCGCCTCCATGCCGCTGGCGTCGAAGAACATCTCGCCTTCGCCCAGGGTGAGGTCGTCGTTCACCGCGTACTTCTTCCAGTAGCGGTTGGGCGGCGCGTCCGAGTTCGCCACGTAGAGCGTCTTTTCGTCCGGCGACAGGCCGAGGCCGTTCGGACGTGTCTGGCCGGTCTCGAGCAGGGTCACCGTGCCGTCCGGGTCCAGCCTGTAGATGCCGTTGTGATCCTGCTCCTTGTTCTCGGACTGGTTCGGAAGGCCATAGGGCGGATCGGTGAAGAACGCCGACCCGCTCGAGTGGTAAACGATGTCGTTCGGGCTGTTCAGCCGCTTGCCGTCATGGCTGCCCGCCAGGGTCACCCGCTCGCCGTCCAGCGCCATGGCGGACACCACGCGGTTGCCGTGCTCGCAGAGGACGAGGCGACCGTCCGGGTGGAGCGCCAGACCGTTCGATCCGCCGATGCCGCCGGTGCCGGCGTCGTCAGGCAGGACCGGATCGAGGAACACGACCGCACCCTCACCTTCGGACCAGCGGTAGACCTTGTTCTCCGGGATGTCGCTGAAGTAAAGGCGGTCGGGGTCACCGGGGACCCATACCGGACCCTCGGTGAAGGTGAAGCCGTCGGCGACCTTCTCGACCACCGCGTCGGCGGGTACCAGGTCGTCGATTGCGGGGTCGTTGCGCAGCACCGTGCCGTCACTCTCCATCGCTTCCGTCGCCTCCTCCGCCATTGGTTCCGCTTCCTCACTGTCGCCGCCGTAGCCGCAACCCACGGCCACCAGCACAGCCACCATTGCCAGCGTTCTCTTCATGGTCTACCTCCTCGTGTCCAACCGCCGATTCCAGACGGTGCGAGTCAGGATAGCAACCGGTATTCTCGTGGCGTTGCCTTCTTCGCCCGCCATGGACGCCGTGCGAGGACCCACCAATGCGCCGGCGGTTCGGCTACCAGCGACTCTTCTGCTCTTCGCCGCCTCCCTAGCCTGTCAATCGACAAGACCCGCGGCAAACGTGTCTTCACCCGGATCGGCCGAGCCGGCTACGACCACCGCCACACTCCAGGTCACCACGCCTGCATCGGCCGGCTTCGACCCGGAGCGGCTCGAGCAGGCGGCCGCCCTGCTGGAGGGGGCCGTGGCGGAGGGGGTCACTCCGGGCGGCGTCCTGCTGGTCGCGCGCCGCGGCTCGGTGGCGCTCGAACGGGCGGCCGGCCGCCTGACCTACGATGACGACGCCCCCGCCGTCACTCCATCGACGATCTACGACCTGGCCTCGCTGACCAAGGTCATCGCGACGACGACCCTGATGATGCGCCGGGTCGAGTCCGGCGCCCTCGACCTGGACGACACCGCCGCCTCCTGCCTGCCGGAGCTCGAAGGGTCGCCGGTGGGCGGTGCAACGCTGCGGGATCTCCTGGCCCATACGAGCGGCCTGCCCTGCTGCAGCGAGCTGTTCCGGGAGCTCGGGGAGGGTCTCGACCGCGACGAGGCCCGCGCCCGCTATCTGGAGCACATCGCCGCCACCGAACTGGAGGTCGGGGCCCGCGAACGGTCGATCTACTCGGACCTTGGAGTGCTGCTGCTTGGAGAGATCCTGGAGCGTGAATCCGGCCATGGCCTCGCCGAGCTTGTCCAGGGCGAGATCCTCGATCCGCTGGGGCTGGCCGACACCGGCTACCGGCCCTCGGATTCCCTGCGCGGACGGATCGCTCCGACCGAGTTCGATTCCTGGCGCGGCCGACTGCCGCATGGCGAAGTCCACGATGAGAACACCCATGCCCTGGGCGGCATCGCGCCCCACGCCGGCCTCTTCGGCACCGCCCGCGACGTTGCCGCGTTCGCCCAGACGATGCTGAACGGCGGCGGCTACGGCGAACGGCGTATCGCCAACGCGGACACCGTCGCCCTCTTCACCCGGCGGGCCGAGCTCGTGCCCGGCAGCAGCCGGGCGCTCGGCTGGGACACGCCGTCCGACCCCAGCTCCGCTGGCCGCTACTTCTCGGCCCGCTCTTTCGGCCACACCGGCTTCACCGGCACCTCACTCTGGATCGACCCGGCACTCGAGCTGATCGTCGTCCTGCTGACCAACCGGGTTCACCCGACCCGCGAGAACATCGCGATCCGCAGGCTCCGGCCGGCGATCCACGACGCCGTCGTCCTGGCCATCGACGACGCGGAGGTCGAGCTCCGCCACGCCGGCCAGCGCTAGCTCTGGAACTTCACGCCCAGGGCGCGCAGATCACGTTCCGCCTGCTCCTGCCAGCCGCGGTTCGCGGCCGGACTGGCCGGGCTCGGATGGAGCATCCGGCCGACCGGCACGTTCAGGTCCGCGAGCGCGCGCCGCGAACGGCCTTCCGCGAAAGCGCCGACTCCGACCACGAGCCGGGGCTCCAGCGCTTCGACGGCCTGCCGCAGCGCCCGGTCGCAGGCCCGAAACAGGGGCGTCTTTTCGCGTGCCGGCAGCCGGTCCGGAGTCAGGTTGGCGCCGCTCTCCAGGAGAAACGCCAGCGGGCAGTAGTTCCAGATCAGGAACCGCCTGAAGAACGCCTCCGGGTCCTCGAAACGCTGCTTCGCCCAGCCCCAGACGCGCCGGCCACTGACCTCGCTCCGCCGGCAGTCGAAGCCGAGGATCGGCCGTTTCGGGTGCTGAGCAGCCGGCGGTTCCACCGAAGCGTCGATGCCGAGCCAATCCCGCACGTACGCCACCTCGCCGAACGGAACGCCGGTCTGGGTCATGCCCCACGGGCCCGGGTTCATCCCCAGGAGAATCACCCTGCCCGGCCCCGTGCCGGCCAGGTTCAGGTATGCGTGGTGCGCCGCCTGGGCGTAGACCAGCGGGTTGTAGACGTGGGCGACCGGGGGCCCGAATCGGAGATCGTCGACCGCCGAGGCGAGTTCGTCCGCGATCCTGGTCAGCAAGCCAGTCGCAGTCCCTAGACGATCCGCGAGGTACGGCCCGTCCAGTAACGGTCCCGCAGCAAGCGCTTGTAGAGCTTCCCGGTCGGAAGCCGTGGGAGCTGTTCCTCGAAGTCGATCGACTTCGGTGCCTTGTAGTGCGCCACGCGCTCTCTCGCGTAGGCAAGGAGCTCCTCGGCTACGTCCGGACTCTCCTCGAAACCGGGCATCAACTGGACGACCGCCTTGACCTCTTCGCCCAGGTCCTCGTTCGGCGCGCCAATCACCGCCACGTCGGCCACCTTCGGGTGAAGGATGAGAGCGTCCTCGATCTCCTGCGGATAGATGTTGACGCCGCCCGAGATGATCATGAACGCCTTGCGGTCGGTCAGGAAGACGTAACCGT
Organism: Holophagales bacterium; assembly: GCA_009845425.1. Taxonomy (GTDB): domain Bacteria; phylum Acidobacteriota; class Thermoanaerobaculia; order Multivoradales; family Multivoraceae; genus Multivorans. The sequence goes on along the minus strand of VXZQ01000007.1, from coordinate 306,604 downwards.
CCTCGTCCAGGTAGCCGACATCGCCGAGAGTGCTCCAGCGGGGATGGCGCGGGTGCCGCGAGCCGAGGGTCTTCTCCCGGTCGCCGTGGTACTCGAACAGGTCGGCGTCCTCGGGCGGTTCGAAGAAGATCGTCCCCGGTTCGCCCGCCGGCAACTCCTCGCCCTCATCGTCGCAGATGTGGACCGTTGCGGTCAGGCACTGACCGACCGTGCCCGGTTTCCTGAGCCACTCGTCCGTTTCGACCGCGCACATCCCGTTGCCCTCGGAGCCGGCGTAGTACTCCAGGATGATGGGTCCCCACCACTCGATCATCCGGCGCTTGACGTCGACCGGGCAGGGCGCGGCGGCGTGAATCGCCCGCTTGTGGCTCGACAGGTCGTAGCGGGTTCGCGCCTCCTCGGGGAGCTTGAGCATGCGGCTGAACATCGTCGGCACCCACTGGCTGACCGTGATTCCGTAGTCCTCGATTGCCTTGAGTGAGAGTTCCGCGTCGAACCGCTCCATGACGACCACAGTACCCCCGAGAGTCTGCGTCCCGGCCGTGAAACCGAGCGGCGCCGCGTGGTACAGGGGCGCGGGCGACAGGTAGATCGAGTCGGCGTCGATGCCGTAGATCGTGGTGAGCACCTCGAATCGCTGGTCCGGCATCTCCTCCACCGACAGACCGGTCAGAGGTCGCAGGATGCCCTTGGGCCGCCCGGTCGTGCCGGAGCTGTAGAGCATCGTGCTGCCGCGCGGTTGATCGGCGAGCGGCTCGGCCGGAAACGCGGCTGTCGCCTCGCCATAGTCGTCCCAGCCCGGCGGAGTTCCCACTCCGTCGTCGTCGACGATCAGCCGGCTCGGACAGCTCGGGATCAGGTCCGTCAGTTCGGCACACGCTTCGGCCAGCTTCGCCGAACCGACGATGCTCTCCGCGCCACAGTCCTTGACGATGTACGCCGCCTCCTCCGCGGTCAGGTAGCGATTCACCGTGGTCAGGTAGAGGCCCGACCGAATCGCCGCCCAGTAAACGTCGAAGTACCGCGGGTCGTTCTCCATGAAGATCGCCACGTGGTCGCCCGGCCGCAGGCCCCGCGCGTACCAGAGCTGAGCCAGACGGTTCGACCGACGGTCGAGTTCGAGGTAGGTGACCGTCTCGCCGGTCCCGGCCATGATGACCGCCGGCTTGTCCGGTGTTTCGCGCGCGTACCTGCCGGGATACATCCGCCGCCTCCGCCTCGCGCCTGTCTCGCCCGCGGCTCAGGAACCGACCGGCTCCATCTCCCAGCTGACTATCGTCTCGATGCGGCAAGGGAGGAAGCGCGTGGCGTCGATCTCGATCTCGGCGTCCACCATCGCGCTGTCCGGAGAGTCGAAGGTGCCGGTGATCACCGCCTCGATCAGGCCGTCCTGATCGACCCGGACGTCGTTCGGCGTACGGAACCGGAAGCCGGCCTCGCGGATCCGAATGTTCGCGTTGGAGTTCCCGAACCTGGTGAACGCATTGACCAGTGTGGCGCATGCCTCGGGCTCGCCCACGGCGGCGTCCGCGAGTCCCGGCAGGTTGACGAGGAAGGCGGCGAGCCTCACGTCGTCATCGTCGCGTTCCAGGATGAAGCGGAACTCCTCTCCCTGCGGCCCGGTGCCGGCCCACTCGCCGAGGGTGAAGACGACGAGTTCGACGCCCAATAGATCCCCGCGGTCGTTGCAGCCGGCGAGCGACAGCAGCAGAAGCGAAGCGACCGGGAGGACCGCCAGCCGGCGTGGACGGGCGGAGCGCGGGGTCGGCGGAGAATGTCGAGCGAACATCGGTGACTGCGCGAAGGCTGTCACCCTATCGCAGCGCCGGGCGTCCGACGCCCGCCGGAAAGCACCAAACCGACACCGAAGATCGTTAGCGTGCCAATGACGGTGATCATGTAGCTGTGCAGCGGAATGCGCAGCATGGCCAGGCCGCCCTCAAGCTGCGGCGACACCGTCATCCAGACGATGACGAGCACGCCCACCGCCACTCCAACCTGGGCCGCCGCCCGCCCGGTCCGCGGCGCCAACCGGTCGAGCGCGAAGAGTCCCAGCAGTCCGCCAGCGAAGATGCCCGACACTGTCCACCAGACGTCCAGCAGACTCTCCGCGCCGATCATCAGTAGCGCCGCACCCGTACCCAGAACGCCGATGACGACCGTGGACCTCCGCAACACACTCAGATCCTCCGCCTCGCCGTCATCGGCGCCCCGCTCAGGTTGAATGTAGGTCCGGTAGATGTCCGACAGGAACACCGTGGCTGAGCTGTTGAACGAGGTGTCGATGCTGCTCATCGCGGCCGCGAACAGCGCCGCGATCAGCAGGCCCGCGGCACCGGACGGCAGCCGGGTCGAGATGTAGTGCGGGAACGCTTGATCAGCAGCGAGACCGGCCGCCTCGGGCTGGCCCTGGAGAACGACGAACAGCCCGGTGCCAATGAAGAAGAAGACGGCCGAAACCGGCAGGTAGAGGCCGGCCGCCAGCCACACCGAGCGAGACGCGGCACGGTCGGTCACCGCCGCGTGATAGCGCTGGACGTAGCTCTGGTCGATGCCGAAGTTCGTGAAGTTGATGAACAGGCCGTAGACGAGGACGACCCAGAAGGTCGAAGTCGTGAACTCGAACGCAAAGCTGCCGAGCGAGAACTTCTCCGCCGCCTGCGCCACCTCAAGTAGTCCGCCGAACCCACCCTGCGCATCCGCGATCAGGAGCCCGACGACGATCAGGGCGCCGACCGTCAGCACGACACTCTGGATCACGTCGGTCCAGATGACCGCCTCGATGCCGCCGACCAGGGTGTAGACCGTGACGACGACGCCGGTGCTCAGGATGATCCAGGCCACCGGCCAGCCGGTCAGGGCGTTCATCGCCAGGGCGACGCCGAACAGAATCGAGCCGACCCGCGCGAACTGCGTCAGCAGGTAACAGGCAACGGCGTAGGTCCGGGCCCAGCGGCCGAACCGGGCTTCGAGGTGTTGATAGGCAGACACCGCGTCGCCGCGGCGATAGAACGGGATCCACCAGCGCGCGGCGAGGAACGCCGCCACCGGCAGGGACAGCGAGAACACGAACGCGTTCCAGTTGCCGCCGTATGCCTGCCCGGGGACCCCGACGAACGTGTTGCTGGACAGGAACGTGCCGAACATCGACATCCCGACCGCCCACCCCGGCAGCGCTCCACCGGCAACCATGAACCCCCGCGCCGTTCCACTCCGTTTGGCGAGCGAAAGGCCGAGTACCACCACCGCCGCCAGGTACGCGGCGAAGACGACGAGATCGGCGCCCGCGGTCACTCGGGAGGCAGGACCGGCGCTTCCCCCGGCCACTCTCCACGGGGCATCGGATACCGCGGCAGCAGCGTCGGGTCGAGCGTCAGGTGCCGGATTCGGGTGCGCCGGTGCGTGTACGTCACGTGGACCTGGCCGTCACGGGCCTGGATGACCGCCGGATAGGAGTACTCGCCGTCCTGGTCTTCCAGCATCAGCGCCGCGTCCCAGGTGTCTCCGTCGTCCGAGAGCGCGACGTTCAGGCGTGACCGGGAACCGGCCCACGCGCCGTTGATCCGCACCTTGTGGTTGTAGACGAGGAGGTGCCGGCCGTCGGCCAGGGTGAGGCCATCGACCCCGGCGTCGGGGTTGAGCAGGCCAGTGGCGTAGATCGGTCCCCAGGAACGGCCTTCGTCCGCTGAGCGCGACGCCGCGATGCGACTCTGCTTGGACCGGAACAGCGCCAGGAGTTCGCCGTCGCCGAGCACCAGGATCGTCGGCTGGATGATCCAGAAGTCCTCGCCGCCCGCTGTCCGACCGGCCAGCCGCTCGCTGCGCGTCCAGGTTCGTCCCAGATCGGGCGAACGCTCGAAGTGCGCCCGCCAGGCCGGAGGCTCGGGCGCGTCCTCGATGCTCGAGCCGGCGAGCAGACTGCCGTCGGGCAGGGTGATCGGCTTGTTCTTGATGGGTCCCAGAACGCCGTCCGGAAGCCGTCGGGGTTCGCTCCAGCTGCGGCCGTCGTCCTCCGATTCCATGACCATCCCCCACCACTCCGGCGGGCTCGGCCCCACCTTGAAGAAGAGGAGCAGGGGCGCGCCGTCACGGGGCGACTGGTAGAGAACCGGGTTCCAGGTCGGGTAGCGGCCGCCGTCCGGCTGAACGCCGTTGGCCACCTCGACGGGAAGCGTCCAGCCGTCGACTCCCTGCCGGCTGAACCAGATGCCTACGTCCGCGTTCCGCTCGGCGGTCCCGCCGAACCAGGCAGCGACCAGAGCGCCGGAAGCCGTCTCGGCGATCGTCGAGGCGTGGCACTCGGGATGCGGCGCGTTGTTGAAGACGAACTCGGCCAGCACGACCCCGTCCTGTCCCGCCGCAGGTGCCGCGAGGAGCACGCCAAGCGCCACCACTACAACGCCGGCCCTCTGCCCCGAACTCGTCACGGCGGGTTCTGCGGCGCCGCGGCAAGCACCAGCTCCTCCGCCTGCCTCACGATCTCTCCCGCCCGTTCCAGGAGTTCGACGTCGGTCGCGCTGCTGATCGGATGCTCGATCACCGCGAACCGGTAGTCGGGGGCCCCGCATGCGTGCGCCATCAACTCCGCGCCGTCGACGAACGCCGACGTCATCACGCCGACCGCCGGAACACCTTCGCGCTCGAACGTGACGGCGTCGTGCAGACTGCACGACGAGCAGCTCCCTCAGTCGCCGACGCCGGTGATGACCAGGCGATGCCTCGCCAGACGGCGCACAAGTTCCCGCTCGGCCGGGGCGCTGTAGTTCCCCTTCGTCGCGCGCTCGACCGTGGCCACCTTCCAGCGTTCGCGCAGCAGCGACTCCAGGTGGTCGAAGAGCGGTGCCACACCTGCCTTTCCGTTCGACAGGAGGGCGACATCGACCCCAGCTAACTTGCCCAGCCGGGGTGCCGGCGAGAGCCGAGGCGGAGAGCCCTCCCACGAGGGATCGAGGACTTGCATGGTTCGGAGTGTAGCCGCGGGGCCCATAGGTGTTCGGAGCCTCGGGCACGTTGGCTGTGTGACTCGCCACAGCCACTGAACTCGGTCTACCCGCGACAGCGGCGTCAGTCGCAGACCGAGCAGCGATCAACGACCGGACCGTAGTTGACCACGGCACCGTCGGCGAGTGCGACGTCTTTGCGGTTCGCGCCTGAGCCTTCACCGACGAGGGCGTCCACAGCCACCCAGCCCAGAACGGCAACGACAAGCGCTCCAAGGCAACCGCAACCGGGCTCAGCGACCTGGCCCTGCCCCGCTACCCCACCCGCTCGGTTCTTGTACCAGCGCGTCAGTTCATCCAGTTCCGGAGGTGCCGTGAGTTCGAACGCCATCGGCATCTCGACATCGCCTGTGGTCGGAAGGCCTCTTTCCCGCAAGACGGAGAGCGGATCCGCCAAGGCGGCAGCCACCTCAGCGAACCAACCGCTCATCGAACTCAACGGGTGCCGATAGAGCTCCGCCAGTAGTTCGAGTCCCTTGGCGTCCTCACCGTCGGCATGTGCGCGACGTACGTCGTCGTAGCCAGCCAACAGAGTGTCGAATGCCCGCTCCAAGCGGCCTACCGCTCTCTCCAAGTCGCTGTCCGCAACGGAGGGGGCCGCCAAGATCTCAGCGTCAAGGGAATGCACCTCCTTCACGACCTCACCGACCGCGCCCTTGACGCCTTCAAGATGGCGAGACACGAACTCCAAGAGGTCGGAAGTGCCCGCAAACCGAAGTGCCGGCCCGTCCGGCGCCTTGCGCATTCTCTCATCCACTTCCGACGCCAAGTCGCCCAACAGCCTGCCCGCCTTCGCCGCATGAGGACGAAGCTGGGACTCGGCGCTCACCGCTTCACCGTATCGCACCGGAAGCCCCGGCCGAGTCCCCCAGGAGCGGCTGCCAGAAGGGTAAACGCCCGGCCAGGCAGACACCTGGACGAGATCGCCGCGCCCCCGCTGTTCATGCCCTCGCGAGCGGGCGTCGCGACCTCTTGCTATGGCAATCGTCCAAACAGAGGGAACGCACCGTCACGAGCTCGGCTACTCTTGACCGGAGACAGGACATGGCAGAAACGACACACTACGCTCCGACAAGGCTCACCGGAAGTGGTGTGGCCCAACGGCGAGCGGTTCTACCTGCGCTCGGGACGGACGGTACAAGCGAAAACAGTGTGGCAAAGACGAACACGATCGCCGAACTCAAGGGGAGGACCGCTTGGCGGGCGGGTGCATGAAGAAGGTCGTTGCGGCTCTCGCCGTGGTAACCGCGTTCTTCCTTGCGGTCAGCGCCAGCTACGGGGGTATCGACGGCATGATTGCCGTGGCCTTGTTTCTCGTCTTTCCTGCAGTCATTCTGCTTCCCTTCGTTCTTGCCGGGTTCATCCTTGAGGGCCTGTGGAAACGCACCAAGGAGGAAACAGGGAGGACTCAACCCCGACTACGGCGGCGCGACGCACGAACAGGTAGCTCGAGTACTGCTGATGAAGGGCCGGGTCAAGCCGAAGCACCGGAGCAAGAAGGCCGAGGCACGTACCGACAAGGCATCGGTCGGAGCGACATCTCGCTAGCCGCCCAAGTCGTGAACGAATGCCCGCCAACCGAGAGATATGATCCCCCAATGGAAGCGCAGATAAGCCCAGTCGAAGTCTCGTACTCCAGCAGGGGTACGGCCTCCTATCGAGTCGAAGTACGGCATGACGGTCTCGACCAGTACCGCCTGATCACGGGTCGTGAAGAGAGCATCGTCTGGCCGAAGGCGGTCGCCCTCGCCGACAAGTGGAACAAACAGTGGACCGCAACCACTCGGACGGCCGATGCCACCGCGAGCCTTGAAGCTCTCGAGGCCACGCTGCGAAGCGGTTTGTCGGCTGCACCTCTCGATTGGGAGCACCTGAAGAGCCATGCTCCATTCCCCGATGCCAAACCGAGCGCGCCCATCAAGCCGCCCCAGCCGCCCGAGCCTTCCCCTGATTCGAGCGAGTTCCAAACGCGAATCGGCCTCTTGGATCGCTTCATTCCTGCACGAGCCGCCACGAAGAAGGAGGAAGCGTCACTCAAGTTCAAGGAAGCGCACGACAGTTGGCTCCGCCAGCTCTCCCTCATCGACGAAGCCCACGATAGTGATCTGAACCAACACGCGCGGGACCTAGAGGACTGGCGATCCCGTCGCACGGACTTCTTCCGCGCTCAGGCGGCGCGAAACGACGCCGTTGATCAAGAACGGCTACGCTACAAGGCGAAAGATCCAGAAGCAGTCGAGGAGTATTGTCAGAGAGTATTGGCTGCCTCCAGCTATCCCGACTGGATGCCCCAGTCCTTCGAACTCGCATACGCGGAGGAGACCCTAACGCTCGTAGTCTCCTACTCTCTTCCTCCGCTCGACGACATCCCCCGTCTCCAAGAGGTCCGGTACATCCAGGCTCGCGACGAGCTCAAAGAGAAGTTACTGTCCGACGCTCATCTCCGCCGACTGTACGACTCGCTGCTTTATCAGCTCGTCCTCAGGACGGTACATGAGATCTTCGCATCGGACGAGGCCGGAGCTTGTGATGCAGTGGCCTTCAACGGATATGTGACCTCCATCGACCGCACGACAGGCCAAGAGACGACTGCCTGCGTGCTATCTCTGCATACATCTCGCGCCGAGTTTCAAGACATCAACCTCGGTCGCGTGGACCCAAAGGCATGCTTCAAGTCGCTGAAGGGTATCGGAAGCTCGAAGCTCCATAGCCTCACACCAGTCGCACCGATCATCGAGCTCAGCCGCGACGATGGCCGCTTCGTGTCCTCCCGTGACCTGGTCGACACACTCGACGATTCCGTCAACCTGGCGCTGATGGACTGGGAGGACTTTGAGCACTTGATTCGCGAGGTCTTCGAACAAGAGTTCCTAGCGAGCGACGGCGAAGTGAAGGTGACACAAGCAAGCAGAGATGGCGGAGTGGATGCAATCGCCTTCGACCCAGACCCTATACGGGGAGGGAAGATTGTCATTCAGGCCAAGCGCTATACGAATCCTGTGGGTGTCGCAGCAGTGCGAGACCTCTACGGAACTGTAGTCAACGAGGGCGCGACGAAGGGGATTCTAGTGACGACTTCGGATTACGGACCCGATGCCTACGCCTTTGCTAAAGACAAGCCTCTCACGCTGATGGGCGGCGCCCACCTCCTGCACCTTCTCGAAAGGCACGGACACAAGGCCAGGATCGACATCAAAGAAGCGAGAGAGCTGCGGGACGGCTAGCAGCTTCGCCAATGCCGAAGGCGCTTCTCTCACTCACCAGCGGGCGGATTGGGCCAGCCCGACGAGGGCGTTCCGAAGGACACCAATCGAATCCTCAGGCTAGCTCCGGATCACCTCCCCGGCCTCTACACCGGGACCACGAAGCACGACGGAACGTGCAAACAGATTAGGCTCCGCGTTGTTCTCTTCTGCCATGCCTGACTCTTACCACCGGCCGGCACGTTGGGTCCAACGATGCTGACGATTACCCAGGTAGACGCCTTCACGAGCGAGCCCTTCGGAGGCAACCCGGCCGCGGTCTGCCTGTTGCAAGGTCCGGCTGACGAGGCGTGGATGCAACGAGTCGCTCGCGAGATGAACCTCTCGGAGACCGCCTTCCTGGTGCGCCGCGACGATGGTTCGTTCGACCTGCGCTGGTTCACGCCGACGGTTGAGATCGACCTCTGCGGCCACGGAACGCTGGCAAGCGCCCATGTGCTGTGGGAAGCGGGGCACCTGGAACCAACGGTGGCGGCCGTGTTCCACACGCTCTCCGGGACGCTCACCGCGGTCCCGCGGAACGGCTGGATCGAGATGGACTTCCCGACCGAGCCGGACGAGCCGACAACGGCGCCCGCAGGTCTCGCTGACGCACTCGGGGCCGAGCCGGCCTACATCGGCAGGAACCGCTTCGACTACCTCGTGGAGGTCGGCTCCGAGGGCACGTTGCGAAGTCTGGCGCCGGACTTCGGACGCCTGCGGCAGCTCGGCGTTCGAGGAGTGATCGTTACCGCTCGGGCAGAGACTGAAGGGTTCGACTTCGTGTCCCGGTTCTTCGCGCCCGGCGCCGGAATCGACGAGGATCCGGTCACTGGTTCCGCCCACTGCTGCCTGGCTCCCTATTGGCACCGGCGGCTCGGCCAGGACTCGTTCACGGCGTGGCAGGCCTCGGAACGCGGAGGCGAGGTCCGCTGCGCTGTCCGCGGCGACCGTGTGCAGCTAAGCGGCCAGGCCGTAACCGTCATGCGCGCGGACTTGCTGGCGTGACATGAGACGGGTTCGCTACTGCGTAGCCATGAGCCTGGACGGCTACATCGCCGGGCCCAACGGCGAAGCGGACTGGATCGTCATCGATCCGGACTACGATTTCGCCGAGCTGTACGGCGAGTTCGACACCTACCTGGTCGGCCGGAAGACCTTCGAGAGCACCGGCGGGCAGGACCGGGGTTCGATGCCCGGCGTGCGGACCTTCGTGTTCTCGCGCACCCTCCGGCAGGCCGACTACAAGAACCTCACGATCGTCGGCGACGACTGGAAGGAGGTCGTCCAATCCCTGCGCGAGGAGGACGGCAAGAAGGACATCTGGCTGTTCGGCGGTGGGTCGCTGTTCCGTAGCCTCGCCGAGGCGGGTCTCGTCGACACGGTGGAGGTCGCGGTGATTCCAACGATTCTCGGCGGAGGCGTTCCGCTGATCGCCGAACCGGCACCGCGGATCAAGCTCGAACTCCAGGCACAGGACGTCTACAAGGAGACGGGCACTGTCGACCTGGTCTACTCCGTGGAGCGCGCCTAGAACCGATCCGCCTCCCAGAGGGCGAAACGCTCGGGGGGCAGGAAACGGGCGAGGAGATCACCCTCGTTCGCCGTACTCAACCGCCTCGCGAACGCCTCGTCGTCCAGGCTACGGACCATCCAGGTGGCGGGAGGCGTCGCCTCCGGCGGCAACTCATCCCATGCCGGCCGGGCGTCGATCCGAGTGCCGGCGGCGCCCAGCAAGCCTTCCAGGGTTTCGTCCCGAATCAGGGGCATCCGGATCGATTCGACGCTCCGCCCTGTCATGGCAGCGGCCAGTAACCCGCACAAGGCCGGCGCTGCATCCCGCTCGCGGCCCCACTCCAGGACGCGTAGCCGGCCGCCGAAGTCGGCGACGCGCAGGTAGGCCGCTCTACGAGATCCGTCGTCCGCGACCCAGATGTCCTCCTCCGGCGTGCCTGCAAGCCGGAAGCTGCTCTGCCAGTCCTGCGCAGAGCCGCGGTCGACGATGCCGTTCAGTCGTGCGCCAGCAGCGCCGCCGGCGTAGACGCTCCATAGACGCTCCAGTTCGCCCGCGTCGGCCACCGGGTCGTAGCGACGGACGTCCCGAGGCAGCGAGCCGTCAACCTGCGACCAGTGCAGCGTGCGCCAACCGCGCGACCAGGGCCGGTAGCCGTACTGCCCGTACCACCGCAGCCGTTCAGCCAGGAGATACGAGAGCACCATCCCTCTCTCACGCATCGCGTCGATCGTCCGCTCGAGCAGAGCGCCTGCTACTCCCTGTCGCCGCGAGTCGGGGCGCGTGAACACGCTGCCGATCCCACCCATCGGAAGCACTTTGCCGCCGATCCGCACCCGTCGCGGGAAGATCTGCACGCACGAAACCAGTTCGCCGCCTTGCTCGGCCACCCAGACGTTACGCGGTTCGAAGGCAGGATCGAGCTCGACGTAGCGTCGGAAGAAGTTCCGCCCCCGCTGGCCGTCGGGGAAGGGCCAGCCGTCCAGCAGGTCGAGCAGAACCTCGATCTCGCCGTCGCGCAGTACGCGGAGTCGCGTGTCCGCCATGGCGACGACTCTGCCATGAGAAATGCCGCTCCTGCTTGACGGCGGAACGAGACTTAGCCAGACTTAGCCAGGCCGGATTCTGGAGGGGAGAAACGGATGAAGGTGAACATGCACGAAGCGAAATCACAACTCTCGCGCCTGGGCAGGCTGGCCTGGGAAGGCGAGGAGATCGTCATCGCCAAGGCGGGAGAGCCGTATCTGCGGCTCGAGCCCTACCGCGAGAAGAAGCTGGAACCCCGCAAGCTGGGAGGTCTGGAAGGGAAGATCTGGATGGCGCCGGACTTCGATGAGCCGGACGAGGAACTCTTCGAGGAGCTCATGAACTCGAAGATCTTCCCGGACGAAACCTGACGGTGGAACGACTGCTGCTCGACACGCATGCGTTCCTGTGGTGCCTGTCCGAAACCGGCAGACTGAGAACAGCGTCGCGTGCCGCAATCGAAGATCCCCGCAACCAGATCTTCGTCAGCGCCATTTCCGCATGGGAGATTACGGTCAAGCGGCTGAAAGGGAAGATGGAGGCACCCGACGACCTGGCCGTGCTGGTCGACGAAAAGGGCTTCACCCACCTGCCGCTGACCTTCCATCACGCGGAGTTGGCCGCTCGCCTTCCGCGGCACCACAAGGATCCGTTCGACCGCTTCCTGATCGCCCAGGCTCAAGCCGAGGGACTGACTGTCGTCACACGCGACACGCACTTTCCGCTGTACGGTGTGCGGACCGTTCGCGCCTGAGCCAAACCGACCGCTCCGCCCGGGCGCGCCGACCCCACAACCAGCGCGGCGGCGCTAGGCTTCGCCAGGTGAACCTCCGCACAGCATCGCTTCTCGCCTTCCTTCTCTCGCCGCTCGCCCTGGCGGCACAGACCGAACTGCCGGTTCGCATCGAGCCTTTCCTGCAGCAGGTCGCGGAGTACGAGCCGCCAACCGACGCCGACGACGCTTCGCCCGCGGCCGCGCCATCCCCCGCCCGCACACTCGACGCTCCCGGCGATGTCCGCGAGGTCATCACGGATGCCGCGATCCGGGTCGCGGCCGCCACGTCCTCCGGCGTCTACCTGCGGGACGGCTCCGAGACGGTCTGGCGGCGCCTGTTCCCGCGCGACGGTGACCGGAGTTGGGCGCCCGTCGACGTGCGGGCAGTGGAGTTCGACTACGACGGCAGGCTGTGGTTCGCCTCGCCTCAGGGCCTGGGCGCTCTCGACGAAGTCACAAGTGAGTGGCGGCTCTACGACCGGACCGACGGTCTGCCGTGGAACGACTTCACTAGCCTCGCCGCGGCGCCGGACGGCTCGATCTGGGCGGGAACGACCCGCGGCCTCGTCCGTCTGATCCCTGGCGCTTCCCCGGACGAGCCGCCCCGCTGGCAGTACCGACAGGGACGGCGCTGGCTGCCTCACGACCACGTGCTGGAAGTCCAGGTCGACCGGGACGGCACTGTGGGGGTCGAGACCCCCGCCGGGCCTGGAGTGATCCACCTGCGTCCGACGACCTTGCGGCAGAAAGCGGAACGCTTCCACCAGGCGATCGAGCGCTTCCATCGCCGCACGCCCTACGGTTACGTGCTGGGTGTCGCCCTCGAGAACCCCGGCGACACGTCGGCGTTCCGCCAGTCCGACAGCGACAACGACGGCCTCTGGACCTCGATGTACGGGGCCGCGGAGTGCCTCCGCTGGGCCGTCACCGGCGAGACGGAAGCGCGCGAGAACGCACGCCGGGCGTTCGAGGCGCTGCGCTTCCTGCAGCTCGTGACCCAGGGCGGCACGCCGCCGGCCAGGCCCGGCTTCGTCGCCCGCACCATCCTGCCGGCTGACGGCCCGGACCCCAACGCCGGCCGGGTCGAGAGCGACCGCCGGTTCCGCCAGGAACGCGACGGCCTGTGGAAGGTCATCGATCCCCGCTGGCCCACCAGCGCCGACGGCAAGTGGTACTGGAAGAGCGACACGAGCTCCGACGAGCTGGACGGCCACTTCTTCTTCTACGGCCTGTACTACGACCTGGTCGCGGACAGCGACGGCGAGCGTGCCGAGGTCCGCGAGACGGTGCTCGCGATCGTCGACCACCTGATCGACGGCGACGGCGCTCTCGTCGACCATGACGGGCAGCGCACCCGCTGGGCCGTCTTCGGCCCCGAGCAACTGAACCATGACCAGGACTGGTGGGAGGAGCGTGGCCTCAACTCGCTTTCCTACCTGACCTACCTGCGGATCGCCGAGCACATGAGCGAGCCCAACCGCGGGGCGCGCTACGCCGACGCCGCCCGAAGTCTCCTCGACGACCACGCCTACCTGGCCAACCTGCGCAACCCCAAGGTCCAGAGCGGCCCCGGCACCGGCAACCAGTCGGACGATGAGATGGCGTTCATGAACTTCTACCACCTCCTGCAGTACGAGCGGGACGAGGCGGTGCGGAGCGTCGTCGCCCACTCGCTGCGCCAGTACTGGAAGGTCCTGCAGCCGGAGCGGAATCCCCTGTTCGACTTCATCCACGCCGCCGCCATCGACGGCAACGGCTACCGTGACGCCTTCGACGACGAGACCTACCGTCGCGACGACTACCCGCTCGACGACGCGGTGGAAAGCCTGGTCCTCTACCCGCTCGACCGCTTCGACTGGGCGCTCTCGAACAGCCACCGGCTCGACGTCGTCCTGCTGCGAGACCAGGAAGAGCGCCGTGGCGTTCGCGGTCACCTGCTGAACGGCCGCGTACTGCCGATCGACGAGCGCTTCGTCAACCACTGGAATCACGACCCCTGGCGACTCGACCACGGCGGCCAGGGCCGCTACCTGGCCGACGGCGCCAGCTTCCTCTTGCCCTACTACCTCGGCCTCTACCACGAGCTGATCGAGGAAACACCGGGCGACGCGCCAGCGGAGCCGTCCCGTTGACGGATGGGGAGGTCGGCGCCCCGCGAGTGGCGCTCCAGCTCTACACTCTCCGGCGGCAGACAGAGCAGGATCTCGAGGCCGCCCTCGATCAGGCGGCGGAGGCCGGCTACGACGAGATCGAGTGGTTCGGCGGTCTCTGGGGGCGCACGGCCGAGGCCATCCGGAGTCTTCTGTCGGAACGCGGCCTCGGCCTCCTCGCGGCCCACGTGCCGCTCTCCGCACTGGAGGCGGATCCGGCCGGTGTCATGGACACTTACCGCGCCCTCCACTGCCAGGTGCTCGTCTGCCCCTGGCTCGACGACGAACAACGCGGAGACGGCAGCCGCGCGCACTACATGGAACTCGGCCGCCGCCTCGACCTGCTGAGCTACCGGTTCCGGGCCGGCGGCTTCCGCTTCGCCTACCACAACCACGAGTTCGAGTTGCTGTCCTTCGATGACGGCGAGCCGGACCGCCTTGGCCGCGACGGTCTGCACACTCTCGTTTCGCGGCGCTCGCACGACGGATGGGGGCTGGAGCTGGACACGTACTGGGCCGCCTTCGCCGGCTCGGACCCGGCAGCGCTCATCAGGGAGCTCGGCGACCGGGTGCAACTCCTCCACCTGAAGGACGGCCTGCTCCCCGGACTGCCCAAGGAGCGAGCAGCCGAACAGGCAACCTCCGAACGCTGGTTCCGGCCGCTCGGCGAGGGCGACGTCGACATCGCCGGCTGCGTCGAGGCCGCGCTCAGGGCAGGCGTGCGCCTGTTCGTCGTCGAGCAGGACGAAACGGCCGAGACCGACGGAGCACCGGAGCGCGACATCGAGGTGAGTCTCAGGCACCTTCAAACGGCGACGGCAATCGGCGCGGCGACGGCGGAAGGCGACGCGCCATGACCTGGGGCCTGTCCGGCCTCGACACCGCGATCGTCCTCGTCTACCTGGCGGGGATCCTGGTCATCGGCACCACTTTCAGCCGCTACGTCAAGACCAGCGGCGACTTCCTGCTCGCCGGCCGCGCCCTGCCGTTCTGGGCGATCGGCATGTCGATCGTGGTCAGCGACATCGGCGCCACGGACTTCATCGCCGTCGCCGGCGGCACCTACCGCTACGGGCTCGCCCAGGCCAACTTCGACTGGCTCGGCTCGATGCCGGCGCTGTTGATCGCCGCCTTCCTGATCGTCCCCTTCTACTGGCGCAGCGGCGTCTACACCGTGCCTGAGTTCCTGGGCCGGCGCTACGGAAGCGGCGTGCGCAGCTTCCTCGCCCTGGCCTGGGGCGTCATCCTGGTGCTGAACCTCGGGATCATGATCCACGCCACGGCGCTGCTCATGCGGACGGTGCTTGGTTGGGATCCGCAGCTCTCGATCTGGATCACGACCGCCATCGTCGGCATCTACACGATCAGCGGCGGCCTGGCCGCGGTCGTGATGACCGATGTGCTGCAACTCATCATCATGTTCGTCGGCGGCGCCGCCCTGGTCGCGCGCGCCCTCTACGAGGTCGGCGGGCTGGCGGCCCTTCGCGACGGCGTGCTCAACCAGGGCGCCCAGTACGCGGACCACTTCTCGCTCTACCTGCCGCACGACACGACGACTCCCTTCCCCTGGACCGGGATCGTGCTCGGTCTCGGCATCGTCCTCTCCATCGCCTACTACACCGGCAACCAGACGATCGTGCAGAGGGCGCTCGGCGCGCGCAGCGAATGGGACGCGAAGGCCGGCGTGCTGCTTGCGGGCTTCCTCAAGCTGTTCATCCCGCTGCTCGTCGCCCTGCCGGGACTGGCTGCGATCCTGATCGTTCCCGACCTTGCGAACGCCGACGAGGCGGTACCGAGCCTGATCGCCCAACTGCTGCCGCCGGGCCTGCGCGGCCTGATGTTCGCCGCCTTCCTGGCGGCGCTCATGTCGAGCGTGGACTCGAACCTGAACTCGGCGGCGACCCTCTGGAGCCGCGACCTGCTGGGGCGACTCCGGCGGCGCCTGGGCCGCGCGGAGCTCGGAACGGCCGCAGAGCTCCGCTTCGGCCGCATCCTGTCGGCCGTGCTGCTTCTCGTCGCCGCCTTCATCGCGCCCGAGATCGAGCAGCGATTCAGCAACATCTACAACGCGATCCAGACCGTCTTCTCGCTGATCCAGGGGCCGACTCTGGCCGTGCTCCTGCTCGGCATCCTGTGGCGCGGTGCGAACCGTTACGGCGGCGCTGCCGGTCTGGTCTCGGGCGTCGGGCTCTGCCTGCTGCTCAACAGTCCGGCGATGGACGGGTTGTTCCCGTCGGAAGAGCCGTTCCTGTTCGTCGCCTGGTGGTCCTTCGTGTTCACCCTCGCCGTCACCTGGATCGTCAGCCGGCTGACGCCGCCCGAGCCCCCGGAACGCCTGCGCGGCCTGGTCTGGGGCGAAGTGCGAAATGACGAGGCCGTCCAGGCGGCGCTGCGAAGCCGGGTCGCCCGGCTCCAGGACGAGGGCGGTACGCGATGAGAACGATCCTCGAGTTCGTTCTCGGACCGATCAACACCGCGATGGGTGCGCTGCCGCTGTGGAGCGCCCGCGTCGCCGTGGCGCTGCTCCTCATCCTGCCGGCGGTCGCCGTGTGGCGGCTCAGCCGCGACTGGGTGCTCCGCGGAGCGCCCGACCGCGCGAAATGGCGAGACCTCCGAGTCTGGGCGGCGCTGTTCATCGTCCCCTACCTCGTGATCTACCTCCTGTTGGCCTGACCAGCCACCCTTCGACGTCATGACCTCTGACCACACCAGCCGCGACCGCTCCACCGCCCGCATCCTCGGCGTGTTCCTGGCGGTGCTGTCGATTCCGGTTCTCATCGGGGGGTTCTCGGCAACCGAGACGATCGATCTCGCGCTCAGCACCGCCGCCGGGGCGGCCCTGCTACTGGCGGCCGCCGTGCTGATGCTCTACGGCAGCCGCGGCCGCTCGAAGCGGACGGAGAAACGCTGAATCTGCCGCCGCAGCCAGCACCGGCGATCACGCCAAGGATCGCCGACGCCGAAGCACGCCGGCGCCTGGCAGGAAGCCGGCTGCGACGACTCCGGAGAGAGCGGGCCGTCGCCTTCGAGCTCCTGTACCTGCCCCACTGGCTCGTCGTCTACGAGACGCTGGAACCCGCCACGGATACACACACGCCCGGCAGCGACCCCAGGCCGGGCGAACAGCTCGCCGTCCTCGTCTGCCGGCTCAGCGGACAGGCCGCGCACATCCGGCTCGACGGTCTCGAAGTCGCACCGGGATCAACAGCCCTTCCGCCCGCGCTGCAACCCGCCAAGGCCGAGGAGCGAGCCGCCGACTTTGCCGATCGCGTGTTGCTGATGGCGGCTCGCGGCAAGCGTCGCCGCGAACGCGGCAGCCTGCTTCGTTCCGAACCCTGCGGCTACCCGTACTGGGTCGAGTACGTGAAACGCGGCCGTGGCCTCGACTTTCAAGCCGTCGACGCCATCTCCGGAAAGCGCGCCGGAGCCGCAGTGCGCGCCGCGATCGCCCGGGGGATCACGGCGGGCCGAGTCCGCAACTCGCTAGAGCGACAGACTCGTGGAGATCATCAGGACCAGGGTGGCCATGGTGATGGCCAATCCGTGGACGAGGAGAAGAACAGCCTCCTTGACGACGGTCCTGAACCACCCTTCGTTGAACGACCGCCGGAGTGACAGGAAGAGTGCGACGAGGATGGCGAGGAAGGCAAAGCTGGACACCGGCTCCCAGAGCAGCGCCCCTGCTCTCCCGGCGACGAACACCAGAAACGCGGCGGCGTGGAAGTGGAGTGCGAAGACGAGGTGCGGTACGTAGAAGAGCTCCCGGCGCCGATACAGCAGTCGGAGGAGAACTGCGAACAGGGGCACGAGTGCAAAGAACATCCAGGGTAGCCGCCGGACGAAGAGGGCCTCGAAGCCCTCGGTGTCCTCCATGATCGGCCGCAGCACCCGATCAACGAACCAACCCGCGTCCTCCTCCGCGATTTCCGATTCCGTAAGAGTGATCCGGACGGGAGCGTCCCGGTCTTCGCCGGTCATGTCCACGACGTTTCCCCGCGCGAAGAGCGCGAGCAGAAGGAAGGTGAAGAAGCTGACGAACAGGTAGAGCCGCAGCGGCGCCACATACCGGGCTCGCCGCCCCTGCCAGTACTCGACCGTCAGCAGTCCCGGACGGAAGACGAGAGCGATCAACGTACGCCAGACTCGCGAGTCGAACGAGAAGAGGCCGTCCATGGCGTCGCGGATGAAGTGCCCAACCGATGTGTGCAGGTCGCCGGCGCGCTGCCCGCAGGCAGCGCAGTAGCTGTCGACCTGGTCGGAGCCGCAATTCGGGCAGCGTGCGATGTCCGCTGCCTTGCCTTCAAGCGCGGACTCCACGCTCCTGATGACGACGTCCTCGCCGGGAATCTTCGCCACGCCTCATCATCTCACGGCGCTACACTTCGCCCTTCCCAACCGAGGAGAACCGAATGGCCGAGGCATTCGACACGCCGACCTACATCCGCGGACCGCTGCGCTCCCCCAGACAGATGCTCGCCGAGCAGGAGTACGGCGGTCACCTGTCCATTCACGACGACTCCACGGCCGAGAAGATGGGCTTTGTGGCCGGCGGCCCGATCGAAGGTCCGACTCACTTCAGCCAGTTCGTGCCCCTGCTTCACGACCTGTGGGGGCAGGAGTGGTTCGAAACCGGCTGCCTGAGCGCGCACTACCGGAACATGGTGGTCGAGGGCGAGCAGGTGCGGGCCCTCGTCGAACAGCCCGCCAACGGGCAGACCCAGGTCCGCATCCGTGCCGAGAAAGAGGACGGCACGGAGGTGTTGATCGGAACCGCCTCGATCCGCGGCGACGTCGAGTCCTCCGAGCTCGCCACCCGGATGTCCCGTCTGCGGCCGCCCGGGCCCCTGGTCGTCCTGCGTGACCTCAAGGTGGGAATGAGGGGCAAGGGACTCGAGGAGGTCCGGATGGACTTCGACCAGAACATGGGCAAGCTCTATCCCTTCTCTCTGAATCAGAAGCTCGACAGGATCACCGAGCCCTCACCCTGGTACACGGCGGACGAGGGCGCCTCATCGCCGTGGGGCCGCGCGATCATCCCGCTGGAGATGGTCAGCGTCCTCGCGGGTTACTCCAACCGTCAGGCCGGCTTCCCCACCCGCGGACCGGCCCTGGGCCTGTTCGCCGGCCAGCAGATCCGGATGATCAAGGGTCCTCTCTTCGTCGGCCAGGACTACCTCCTGGAGCGCGAGATCGTCGCCCTGAGCGAGAGCCGGCGCACGGAATCGAACTGGGTCAGAACGACCTTTCTCGACGCGAAATCGAAGGAGCCGCGGGCCGAGATGATCCTGAACAACGCAACCCTGAAGCACTCCTTTGAGGGCTACGAAAAGGAACGGGCGGCGTACGAAGAAGAACGGGCGGCGATGGCATGAACGACATGCGTGACATGAAGACCGAGCCGATCCACGGCCAGATGACCTACGACGAGTCGGTCGCCCACCTGACCGCGCCGGGCGCGGACTGGGAACTGGTGACGGAAACCGTCCGCGGTGTCGACTACCAGGTGTTCAAGAACCTGCCGCCGACGCTGCGCGACGTCTACGACCAGGCGCGCCAGGACCACGGCGACAAGGACTTCCTGGTGTTCCAGGACACGCGGCTGACCTACAACGAGGCCTACGAACGGGCGGCCGCCATCGCCCACCAGTTGATCCACCGCTACGGCGTGAAGAAGGGCGACCGGGTGGCGATCGGCATGCGGAACTACCCGGAGTGGGTGATCGCCTTCATGGCGATCACGTCGTCCGGCGCGATCTCCGTCTCGCTGAACGGCTGGTGGTCGGGCGAGGAGCTGGAGTACGGCTTCAGGGACTCCGGCGCCAGGCTCGCCTTCTTCGACCAGCAGCGCTACGAACGGGTGGCGAGCAAGCTGCCGGGCCTCGGCGTCAAGAGCATCGGCGTGCGTTGGGAGGAGGAGCTCCCCGAGGGCGTGGACGACTTCGAGGAAGTCTGGCGTGAAGCGACCGGTCAGCCGATGCCCGACGTCGACCTGGGCCCCCACGACGACGTGACGATCCTCTTCACTTCCGGTACGACCGGGTTCCCGAAGGGCGCCGTCTCCACCCACCGGGGCGTTCTCAGCGGCATCGGCAGTTGGGGCTTCTACGGCGCCCAACGGATCGCCATGGGCCTGCTCGAGGAACCGGAGGAGAACCCCGAGTTCCAGCCCTCCATCCTGATGCCCCTGCCCCTGTTCCACGTCAGCGGCAGCCACGCCGGCCTCCTGGCCTCCTTCGGGGTCGGCCGCAAGATCGTGATGATGTACAAGTGGAACCCGGAACTCGGCCTGGAGCTGATCGAGCGCGAGCGCGTCACCTCCTTCAACGGCGTACCGACGATGACCTGGGAGATGCTCCAGTCGCCGGCTCTCCAGGAACGCGACCTGCGGAGTCTCATCGCCGTGTCCGGCGGCGGCGCGCCGATCCCCGGTGGCATGGTCGACCGCCTGCAGGTCCTCATGCCGGACAAGCACTGGTCCTTCGGTTGGGGGATGACGGAGACGAACGCCGGCGGCGCCGGCAACACGGACGAGGGGCTGGTCGAGAAACCGGACAGTTGCGGCAAGCCGTGCCCGATCGTCGAACTGAAGATCATCGACGACGACGGCAACGAACTGCCGTCAGGCGAGCAGGGCGAACTGATCATGAAGTCGTCGATGAACATCCGCGGCTACTGGAACCGCCCCGAGGCCACGGCCGAGACGATCCAGGACGGCTGGCTGCGCACCGGCGACATCGCCGAGATCGACGAGGACGGCTTCCTCTACATCCGCGACCGCAAGAAGGACATGGTCCTGCGCGGCGGCGAGAACATCTACTGCGCCGAGATCGAACGGGTCGTCTACCAGCATCCCGCCGTCTACGAGGCGGCGGCCTTCGGTGTCCCGGACGACAGGCTGGGCGAGGAGCTGGCGGTCGTCGTGGTACCCAAGGACGGCGCCGCGCTCGACGCGGCCGGCGTCCGCGCACACGTCGCCGAGCATCTGGCCAGATTCAAGGTACCGCGCTACGTGTGGCTGCAGGACGAACAGTTGCCCCGCGGCGCCACCGAGAAGATCCACAAGCGCACCCTGCGGGACCAGATGCTCAGGGAAGCACCGGAACTTCAGTGACCGCGGACATCATCCGGATCGAACCCGGCGACCCCGGCGACCCGGCCTTCGCCCGTCTGCACGAAGCGCTCGACCGCGAACTCGGCGAGCTCTATCCGGCGGACAGCATCTACAGCGTCGAGCCGGACAAGCTCGACGCCCCCGGCTGTTGCCTGCTCCTCGGCCGCAGCGCCGGGGGCGAGGCCATCGCCTGCGGGGCGCTCCGCCGCCTCAGCGCCGAGCAGGCCGAGATCAAGCGGATGTATGTGGTCCCGGAGTACCGCGGGCAGTCCCTCGGACGCCGCATCCTGGAAGAGCTCGAAGCCCGCGCTGCCGCCTTCGGCTACAGGTCGCTTCGCCTCGAGACCGGCGAGCGCCAGCCGGCCGCGATCGGTCTCTACCGCTCGTTCGGCTACGTCCAGATTCCCTGCTACAACGAGTACGCGTACGACCCGCACAGCCTCTGCTTCGAGAAGAAGCTCGAAGCGCAGCGGAAGAGCTAGCATCACTCGCAATGACACGTTCTCCATGGGAGGAACCGGCTGAGACCCTTGGCCGCCGGCGCGCGCTGCAGGTCATCGGCGGCGCTGCCGCGCTCCCGTTCCTGCCGACGGAACTGTTCGCAAACCCACACCGCGCCCATCTGCACCTCCACGCGCCGCAGCCGACCGGCGGCGAACCGCAACCACTCGCCGTCCTCACGGAACATCAGGCGCAGGCTCTCGACGCCATCGCCGAACGCATCCTGCCGGCCACCGACACCCCGGGCGCGGGGGACGCGGGAATTCCCGCCTTCGTCGACCGGCTGCTCGAAGGCTGGCTGCCGGACGCGGCGCGGGATCATCTGCTCGTAGAGCTCGACCGCTTCGA
Source organism: Holophagales bacterium (assembly GCA_009845425.1). Lineage (GTDB taxonomy): Bacteria > Acidobacteriota > Thermoanaerobaculia > Multivoradales > Multivoraceae > Multivorans. The sequence continues at coordinate 284,938 of VXZQ01000007.1, read as the reverse complement.
CAACCGCGCCCGCGAGCACAACCCGGAGGCCGCCGGCTTCGTCGATCTCGAAAGCGCCGCGCAGGACGAACTCCTGACCGAGGCCCAGGACGAAGCGATCGCCCAGCGAGACGGGCGCGCCTTCTCACGCAACGTGAACCGGCTCCACGAGCAGCCCTTCTTCGACCTGGTCAAGTGGCTCACCCTGTTCGGTTACTACACCTCCGAGGCCGGCATGAAGTCCGAACTCGGCTACCGCATCGTTCCCGGACGCTGGGATCCCTGCGTCGACATCGAGGACGACTGAGCCCTCCGGACACTCCACGCTTATGGTGCAGATCATCGAACGCAAGACCTGGGACGCGATCGTCATCGGTTCCGGCATCACCGGCGGCTGGGCGGCGAAGGAGTTGACCGAGAAGGGCCTGGAGACGCTGGTGCTCGAAGCCGGACCGCCGGTCGTTCCCGAGCGCGACTACAGCGAGCACACGCCGCCCTGGCAGATGCCTTACCGGGGGCTCCGGGACCGCAAGCACCAGGCCGAGCGCCAACCGGTCCAGAGCCGCGCCGCCGCCTGCGACGAGTGGTCGGGCAAGTTCTTCGTCGACGACATCGACAACCCGTACTCGATCGGCGACGGCGGCCAGGACTTTCTGTGGATCCGGGCCCGTATCGTCGGCGGACGGTCCCTGCTGTGGGGACGCCAGAGCTACCGCTGGAGCGACCTGGACTTCGAAGCGAACGCCCGCGACGGCTACGGCACGGACTGGCCGATCCGCTACCGGGATCTCGCGCCGTGGTACGACCACGTGGAGTCCTTCGTCGGCATCGCAGGCCAGCCGGAGAACATGCCGCAGCTTCCGGACGGGAAGTTCCTGCCGCCGATCGCCCAGAGTTGCATGGAGGAGCGGGTCCGCGAAGGCCTCGACCGCGCCTTCGGCGGCACGCGCCGGTTCACGCCGGCCCGGGTCGCCGTGCTCACCAAGCACCACCTCGGCCGCCGCGCCTGCCACTACTGCGGCATCTGCCGGCGCGGCTGTATCAGCCGGTCCTACTTCTCCAGCCTGAACGCCACGCTGCCGGCGGCCGAGGCGACCGGCCGGCTGACCGTGCGCCCCGACAGCGTCGTCCGCAACCTGGTCTACGACGAGCAGACGGACCGGGTGAGCGGCGTTCACCTGATCGACGCCGAGTCGATGGAGTCGATCGAGGTGCGCGGCCGCATCGTCTTCCTCTGCGCGTCGACGATCGAATCGGCGCGCATCCTGCTGAACTCGAAGACGCCCCGCTTCGCCGAAGGACTTGCGAACTCCAGCGGTCAGGTCGGACGCAACCTGATGGACCACATCTTCCAGGTCGGCGCGAACGGGAACCTCGACGGCCTGGAAGACAAGACGACCTTCGGCAGGCGCCCCAACTCCTGCTACCTGCCGCGCTTCGTCAATCTCGACGGCGACCGGGCCGAGGCCACTCGAGAGAAGGGCTTCCTGCGCGGCTTCGGCTACCAGTGCGGCGCCCGCCGCGGCACCCTGTGGCAGGGCGGCATCGGCCAGCCGGGTTTCGGCGCCGACTACAAGGCGAGCCTGCGCGGGCTCGCACCGTGGCGTCTCAACTTCAGCGGCTTCGGCGAGAACCTTCCCAACCCCGACAACCGCGTGACGATCGACCCGGAGCTCGAGGACCGCTGGGGAATTCCGGCGGCCCGGATCACGATGAGCTACGGCGAGAACGAAGCGGCGATGCGCGAGAGCATTCAGACCCGCGCCGCCGAGATGCTGGAAGCGCTCGGCGCCAGGAACATCCGTACCTTCAACCGGAACTCCCTGCCGGGCTTCGCGATCCACGAAATGGGGACGGCACGGATGGGCCGGGATCCCTCAACCTCCGTGCTGAACGGTTGGTGCCAGTCCTGGGACGTGCCGAACCTGTTCATCACCGACGGCGCCGCGATGGCCTCGTCCGCCTGCCAGAACCCGAGCCTGACCTACATGGCACTCACCGCGCGCGCCTGCGACTACGCGGTGCGACAGATGCGCCGGCTGGAGTTGTGATCCCGCCCCATCCGGAGATCTATGATTCCCTTCGAACCGACGGGTGAACCGAAACGGAGAGGAGCAACGACCATGCGCCCGACCCACCGACCCGCCACGACCTGCCTAGCCGTCACCGCCCTGGCCTTGGGCCTTGCCGGTTGCGGCGGCGAGGAGGCGCCCGACAGCACGATCCTCACCGACACCCACACGTTCGAAGAGGTCGCGCCCGGCGTCTACTTCATCGTCGGTACGGGGTCCATCTTCGTGCAGAGCAACGCGATGCTCGTCGTGACGGACGAGGACGCCCTGGTCGTCGACTCCCACGTAACGCCGGCCGCGGCGCGGGCCCTGCTCGCCTCGATCGCCGAAGTCACGGACAAGCCGATCACGCACCTCGTCAACACGCACTACCACTTCGACCACGCCCACGGGAACCAGGCGTTCCCCGACGACACCGCGATCGTCGGTCACGAGTTCACCCGTGCGATGCTGATGACGGACGTCATGAGCCAGCCGACCGCAGCCATCTTCACCGGGAACATCCCGAACGACATCGCCAGGTTGAAGGAGGAGGCGAACGCGATGGAGGACGGCGAGGAGAAAGACCAGGCGCTCACCGCGATCCGGGTTCAGGAGGCGCACTACGTGGCGGTCGGCGAGACGGAGCCGACGCCGCCCAACGTCACCCTGACCAGCCGGATGACGATCCACCGCACCTTCGAGGGCCAGGATCGGCCGATAGAGCTGCTCCACCTCGGCCGCGGCCACACCGGCGGCGACGTAGTCGTCCTGCTGCCGAACGAGCGGGTCGTCTTCACCGGCGACCTCGTCCTCGCCGGCGCCGCGTACATCGGCGACGCCTACGTCGACGAGTGGCTTGACACCCTCGACCGCTTCGAGGAGCTCGAGTTCGACCTCATCCTTCCTGGCCACGGCCAGACCTTCAGCGACATGGCCCAGGTCGATGCCCTCAGACAGTTCCTGGCCGACTTCTGGAACCAGGCGTCCGCCGCTCACGAACAGGGTCTGAGTCCCGAGGAAGCGATCGCCGAGATTGAGTGGCAGGGATTCCTGGCCACCGCGCCGGACGCCCTGAAGATCCACTGCGTCCAGACGGCGTACAGCAGGATGGACGGCGACGGAGACCCCGAAAACACCGATTCCGCATGAGGCGAAAGGACCCGGGGAAGACGTGCCGATTTCGCTAAGTTCCGCATTTTGTGGTATTTACAACGAAACACAGTTAGCATCCTGGCATGGAACAGCAGCAAGTTGCTCCCCTCTCCGTAGGCGTCTCCGCGCTCGACCGCGCGGTGGAACGTGCTAGCGGCTGGCTGCTGGAACGCTACGGCGAAGAAGTCGAATGGGCGATCGAGGACCAGTTCCTGATCGGCCTCGACGACCAGGAACGGATCGACCTGGAAGAGCAACTCCAGGCCCGGAGCAGCCGCGACCAGTCCACCTTCTTCGCCAATGCGATGAGCTGCATCCTCGCTCAGGGACGCTTCGAGCCCGACGCCGAGGAGGGCGATTGCCGCTCCTTCAGCTTCTCCGAGAAGCTGCTCGGCCAGGGCGGCCTGCTGCTGGAGGTCACCGAGCGTCAGTGGCTCGAAGCGCTGGTCGGAAGCACGTTGCAGCTCTACCGGATCGGCCGCATGGAGGGGGATCTGATCCCTCTCGACGAGGTGACCAGCCGCCAGCGCGTCCGAGTCGAGCCCCATGCCGCGATGGATCCCCTGGAAGAGGGAGACCTGGTCGGCGCGCGCGTCGTCACGCTGGAGAACGAGAAGGCCGGGCGCCTGTGCGGGGTCTTCGGCTTTCCCACCGGAGACGCCGAGCGCGACCTCATCGATCTGGTGGAGACCGCGGCGGCGCACTCCCGCGCCAACCGCGGAGAGATTCTCGGCATCGCCGAGGTCGTGGCTACCGCCTGGCTGCGATCCTTCCTGCCCGATGCGTCGACACGCGGGCCCCAGGCCCTCGTGGACGGCGGCGGGACGTCCGACACGCGCCGGATCCTGGAGTGGCCCGTCTCCGACGTTTCGGGAAGCTCGCCTCGATTGCCGCCGCTGGATTCCTGACGGCCGGCAGCGCCGCTGCTCAGCAGATCGCTACCGGTCCGGTCGCGATCCGCAGCTACCAACTCCTCGTGCCGCACGAGTTGGCAGGCAGCGGTATCGATCCGGAAGTCGAGATCCGGGTCGAGATCGACGCCGCCGGAGCCGTCTCGCAAGTCAAGGTCCTCGCCATCGAGCCCCCGTCCGAGTTCGATGACCTCCTCCGGTTCCAGGTCGAGCGCAGCGTCAGCGGCTGGCGCTACGGGCCGGCCCGCGACGATGATGGCAATGCCGTCGCCTCCACCCTGTCGTGGAGAATGAAGTTCCAGAGCCCCGAAGAAGAGCGGAACGCTCCGACCCGCAGGCGTTTCGATCCACAACTCGATGTTCTGGTGTCGGCCGGGACCCTCCCGAGTCCGATGCCGCAGCCGACTCTCGCCGAGCGGGTCCGGATCCTGAACCGGACGATTGAGGTCGCCGAGAAGTACATCGACCGCGAGCACAGAAGACGGCGGGAAACGGACCGCTTCATCCTGATCAGCGACGCGGACGATGAATCGACGGTCGACATCCTGGCCGGGAACATGGAGGCAGTGTTCCAGCTCCTCCACGAACTGTTCGATCCGCACATCGAGCCGCTGCCCGCCCGATTCAAGGTCGTCGTTTACCTGTTCCGCAGCCGCAACAGCCTGCGCCGACTCCAGGAGGAACTCGGGGGCCGGCTTCCCGGCGCCGGCTTCTACCATTCGCCGGGCCTTCTGGCTTTCCACCAGGAGGTCCGGTACTTCGATGAACTGCTGCACACGATGCTCCATGAGGCGTTTCATGCCTTCAGCGACACCTACCTGACGGGACCGGGGTCAGACATGCCGCGATGGGCCGAGGAGGGCATGGCGGAGTACTTCGGCAACTCGAAGATAGAGCGGGGCACGCTGATTCCTGGCGCGGTCGATCGCGGACGCTACGCGATCTCGCACGGCGGTAGGGGGCCCGTCCGGTTGCAGAGCCTGACGACCTGGAACCTGGAGGAGGCGCAGTCCGCGCTGCGGAAAGGGGAGGCGCCTGAGATCGCCGACTTGATGGAAGCCACCGCCGACACCTTCTATGGCGAGCGAGCGCAGCACTACTACAGCTTCTCCTGGCTCCTGGCCCACTTCCTGCAGCATGGCCGGGAAGAGTGGGAGAACGCGCAGTCCTTCGCCAGAATGCTGCTCTACCTGGCCGAGGGCTACCCCAGCCGGGACGCCCTCGAGGCGGTCTTCCAAACCACGCCGGCGGAGATTCAGGCCGAGTTCGAGCAGTACGTGCGGGGACTCTAGATCCGCTAACGCTCGCCCAGCGCGTCGTACGCGGCCTGATGGCGAGCCGCCTCCGCCGAGCGGCCCAGTACCCGGTAGCAGACCCACAGGTTGTAGTGGGCGAGCCGCCGCTCCGGATCGAGTTCCACTGTCCGCAGGAGCCGTGGAATCGCCTCGTCCCAACGCTCGAGTTCGATCAGCGCCAGACCGCTGAAGAAGAAGCTGTCCGCACGCTGATCGTTCAGCTCAGCGGCCCGGTCGAGAGCCTGGAACGCCTCCTCCCAGCGCTCGGCCCGATAGGCCGCGAAGCCGAGGTTGTACCAGACCGCCTCGAAGTGCCCCAGCTCTTCCGCGGCGCGCCTCAACAGCTCGATGGCCTGGTCGAAGTTCCCGGCGCTCAACTGGTTGGCGCCTTCGTTCAACAGCGACTGGGGATCCATGACGTAACGCCACCGATTCGCCGCGGTCTGCTCGTGGGCGGCCCGCTCCTCGGCCGTGCCGTACAGGTGGACGAGTGCTCCCCGGGCCTCGACCCTGGCCCAACTCCGTGCCGGGGCGTGCCTCTCCGCGAGGCGGAACAGCGCTTCCGCGTCGGCGAAACGGCCGGAGTCCCGGAGACTCCACGCCGCCGCCAGCACGTCGGCAGCGTAGTCGCTGAGAGCCAGGGCATCGTTCGGATCGATCTCTTCCGCCAGGAGTTCGAGCTGTCTGTTCGCCTCGTCCACGCGGCCGGCCCTGGCCAGCGCACGCGCGTAGAGCGACCGGATGGACGCCCCGCCCTCCTCCGCCATCTCGCCCAGCAGGTCGGCGACCGCGTCCCAGCGCTGCTGAAGGATCAGCAGGCGCAACAGCGCCCAGGAAACCTCCTCGCTTGCCGGTTCCAGGCTTCGCAGTTCGACCAGCGCCGCCGTCGCGTCCGCGGGACGGCCCAGGCGCTGGTCGAGCAGCGCCTTGAGGCGCAGCAGCCGCTTGCGGTCCGTGCCCCCGTCCGTCAGCAGCTGATCGACCAGGCCGAAAGCCGCACGAAGCACCGCCTCGTCCGCTTCCTCGCTGCGGGCGATGAACTCCAGAACCCCCGGCGGAGGCGCGGAAACCGGGTCGTCGATGGCGGCGATCAGTTCCCGCCGGTACTCCTGCGTCTCTTCTTCGGGCAACGGGTTGCGCCGGTCGGCGCGAAGCAGGCCGACCAGTGCCGACGTGGGCTCATTGCACTCCTCCCGGGCCCGCTTGAGCCACTCGACCTCGGAGACGGGCCTGGAGGTCAGCTCCGCGATCCGCGCCCGGCGCATCAGGCGCAGGCACTCGAGGTCCGGGAGTTCTCCGCCCGTCTCCGCCGACGATTGCGCGGAAACCGGCGCCTGCGCGCCCACTCCCAGGAGCCCGGAAAGCAGACAACCCGCAAGGAGCCCCCCGTGCGCGGAGAAGGCGGCCGGCAGACGGTCGGGCTTCATGTCCCTGGCCGGCTCCTCAGGCGTTCTCCACCGCGGCCGCCATCCGCTCCAGGATCTCCTCGAGAATGGCCCGCGAGGTGGCGAAGTTGAGCCGCGTGCAGCGCTCGAATCCGAGCGGCGAGCCCGGCGGACCGAACTCCGCACCATCGTTGAGCGCCACCTTCGCCCGCTTCAGAAAGAACCGGGAAGCCGGCATCGTCAGGTCGAGTTCGCGGCAGTCCAGCCAGTAGAGGTAGGTCGCTTCCTGAGGTCCGTGCACGATCCCCGGCAGGCGACGGTTGACGAAGTCCGTGAGGAAGGCGCGGTTCGCGTCCAGATAGGCGACCGCCTCTTCCAGCCAGGGGCCGCCGTGGCTCCAGGCTGCCCGCGCCGCCTCGACGCCCAGAATGCCCGGATGCGCGAGAACGAAGTGCGGCAGTTCGTCGAACCGCTTCTTGAGCTTCTCGCTGCCGAACACCAGCAACGCGAGTTCAAGACCCGCGAGGTTGAACGACTTGGTCGCCGACGTGATGGTGACCGTCCGCTCCTTCACCTCGGGGCCCAGCGTCTCGAACACGGTGTGCTGGTGGCCCGGGAACACGAGTTCGTTGTGGATCTCGTCGGCGAGGACGATCAGGTCGTGCTCGATCGCCAGCTCCGCCACCGCTTCCAATTCGCTTCGACTCCAGACACGGCCGCTCGGATTGTGGGGGTTGCAGAGCATGAACACGCGGGTGTCCCTGTCGATCGTCGCTCGCAACTGATCGAGGTCCATCTCGAACCGTTCCGGCCCCCGGCGAAGCGGCGACTCGACCAACCGCCTGCCGGCGCCGGAGACCGCCTCGAGAAAGGGCGGATAGATCGGCGTCTGGATCACGACCCCCTCGCCCTTCCCGGCGCCCAGCACGACCGCGAGATCGAGGCCCTGGAGCGCGTTGACCAGGAAGCGGATCCGCTCCGGCTCCACCGTCCAGCCGAGCTGCTCCTCCATTCGCCGGCCGAAGATCTCCGGCAGATCGCCGATCTCCGGCGGCTCGCAGTAGCCGAGGTCGGACTTCTCGACGAGATTGCGCACCACACGCTGGATCGGCTCCGCGATGGGGAAGTCCATGTCCGCGACCCACGCCGGCAGGATGCCGCTGCCGTTCCCGGTGTAGCGACTCCACTTGAACCCGGTGCGGACCTCCAGATCCTCGAGCCGGAGGCCGTCGAACTGCTCCTTCAGCGACACGAACGCAAGCTATCAACCCGGTCGCGGCCAGTTCCATACCTGCTAGCTTCCGCCGCATGGCACTCAAACTCGGACTTCAACTCGGCTACTGGGGCGCGGGACCGCGTCCTGACTTCCTCGACGTCGCCATCGAAGCGGAGGCGCTCGGCTACGACTGCGTCTTCACGGCGGAAGCATGGGGGTCCGACGTATTCACGCCCCTGGCCTGGATCGGCGCCCACACCTCGAAGATCCGCCTCGGCACCGGCATCGCGCAGATCTCCGCACGCACACCGGCTGCCACCGCGATGCACGCGATGACGCTCGACCACCTCTCCAACGGCCGGGTCATTCTCGGCCTCGGCGTCTCCGGCCCGCAGGTCGTGGAGGGCTGGTACGGACAGCCGTTCGGCAAGCCGCTGTCCCGCACCCGCGCCTACATCGAGATCATCCAGAAGATCCTCGCCCGCGAGGAACCGGTCACCCAGCACAGCGAGCACTACCAGCTCCCCTACACAGGCGAAGGCTCCTGGGGACTCGGCAAGCCGCTCCGCTCGATCGTCCACCCTCTCCGCTCCGACCTGCCAATCTTCCTCGGCGCCGAAGGACCGAAGAACGTGGCCCTCGCCGCCGAACTCTGCAGCGGCTGGCTGCCCCTCTACTACTCGCCTTACCGGCCCGAGGTCTATGCCGAGTCCCTGGCCGGCAAGCGCGACGGCTTCGAAGTCCCCTACGGCGCCCGCCTCCGCGTCCATGACGACGTCGCCGAGGCCCTGCTGCCGATCAAGCAGTCCCTCGCCCTCTACGTCGGCGGAATGGGCGCCAAGAAGCGCAACTTCCACCGCGAACTGATGGCCCGCATGGGCTGGGAAGAAGAGTCCTTCCGCATCCAGGAACTCTTCATGACCGGCAAGCGCGAGGAAGCCGTCGCCGCCGTCCCCGACGACTTCGCCGACGAGATCTCCCTCGTCGGCCCACCCGAGCGAATCAGGGACCGCCTCCAGGCCTTCGACGACAGCGACGTGACGACACTGATGGTCGGTGCCGCGAGCAAGGAGGAACTGCGGCAGGCCGCGGAGATCGTGCTGGGCTAAGAGACGAGATTCAACGACGCGGGGAATGCCACGAACTCTAACGAGATGGGAGGAATCATGATGAAGACCTCAACGCGCCTGATGGTCAACACGGCCGCCACTTTTATCATTAGTCTCTATCCGGTCAGCCTTGCCGCTCAATCCGCTGAACCGTCTGAAGAAAGTCCCGAGCGGTCATCCCGCCACAAGAGTGGCTACGACGCCATCGTGGCAGGCCGGAACCTCACGCCTGAACAGGTCGCATCGCTCGAAGCGAAGCTGGCCATGGATCCGAATGATGTAACTGTGCGGACGCAGCTTCTCGCTTACTACGGCGGCTCACGTTCGTTTCGCGATCAGTCAGCGAAGGAAGCGAAACGCGAACACGCGCTGTGGTTCATCCGCAACTCACCCGAGTCGGAAATCCTGGGAACGCCTCCTTCACAGATAGACCACATCCTGGACTCGGAGGGCTATTCGGAGGCCAAGAGAGCCTGGATGAGTCAGATCGACCGTGAACCCGAGAACACCAGGCTGTTGGGACACGCGGCCGCTTTCCTTAAGTTTGGAGACCGCAGGACCTCCATCGAAATGTTGGAACAGGCTCAATCGCTCGATCCCTCCAACCCGGAATGGCCGAGAGAACTCGGGCACCTTCACAGCTTGGGGGCGCAGGTGTCGGGGGGAGGCGATCTGAAGACCGCTGAGAGGGCGCTGGAGTACTTTCAAAGGGCGTACGGGCTTGCAGACGAGTCGCTTCGGGATTCACTTCTAGACTACTTGGCGAAGGCAGCGTTCTCGGCGGATCAGCTTGACCAGGCCCATCACTATGCTGAGCTCATGCTGCAAAACACTGCGGCAGGATGGAACTCTGGCAACCGTGTGCACCACGGCAACCTCGTTCTGGGTCGGATCGCACTACGAGCGGGCAACATCGAAGAAGCGAGATCCCGGTTGATTGCCGCCGGGAACACAACGGGTTCACCTCAGCTCAATTCATTCGGGCCGAACATGTCACTCGCCAAGGATCTCCTTGAGATGGGTGAACGAGAAGTCGTCCTGGAGTACTTCAAGCTCTGCTCAAGATTCTGGGACTCAGACCGGGCGAAGGACAAACTGGACAGATGGAGCGTGGTGGCTGCAGCCGGCCGGATACCCGACTTTGGCGCAAATCTCCATTACTGAGTGGGGAACTTGGCGGCTCGATACCAGCGTGTCCCTTGGAGAAGACGGCCAGGATGTGTCTCTCCCCGGGCGCTTGCGAGCTGCTAGCGCCGCGCCGCCTGGCAACTCGCGAACTGGGCTCCGACGTCCGCCAGTTCCGTCTCCAGCAACGGTAGCGAATCGACCTCCGGCCCGGAGCCGTGCTCGGCTAGAGCGTCACACAATGGGTGCGCCGGCGTCCCCGCCCGCTGCCGCCGCAGGCGGCGAGGAGAAACGCGCCGGCCGAACGTCGGCGTCCGCCGTGGCTTCAGGCAGCAGCTTTGAACTGCTCGAAACGCCGAGCGAGCCGGTCGCGGTCGGGAAAGTCCTCGTTCCGACGAGGCAAGCGAATCCTGCTCCCATCCAACCTCTTCAACGCCTCCAACATCGGACCATCCTTCTGCACCAGCAGTCGTTCCGCGACGTGCAAACCGTAGTCCGGATCGATACCGATCAGGTGACGGTCGAAGGCGGCATGGTGGAGCTTCGACAGCGGCATTCCGTTCTGAACCACAGGCTGCCCAAGTAGCTCATCCCGGTCCGAGATGATGTGGGCGGCGTCAAGAAGAACCGGTTCAGCCAACTTGGATACAGCGCACCGCCCGCTGTAAGCCGCGATCACCGCTTCGCGGAACGAAGTCTGGTGGAGCCGTTGCTTCACCAGGCGAAGCGCATAGCGGCGCTCTACGGCACCCTGAGGCGTCGCAACTTCCTGCTGATCGGGAAGCCCGAAAACCAACTTCGCCGTTAGCGCACCGCCATCCCAGCCCGCAATGAACGTCGGCATCAGTGCCTGGTAACGACCGGGAGCCACTCCAAGGAAGTAGATGACCGGGACGTGGCTCTCAAATGCCTCACGGAGCCATTGATTGTCCGCTGCGTTCGGGTTCGTCCCCATGAACGCGTAGTCCACCGACTCGTCGTTCTCGAAGATCTGGCTGTGGGCCATGAGCTGATCGTCGTACCAGACCCGCCCTCCTGGACGCGGAACGACCGTCTTGATCGAGAGCAGATGCAGCATTTGCCGCGGCTTGAAGATCCCACGCTGCGGATTGACCAGCGGTATCCGCTCTCCCTCAAACCTGAAGCCGGGACTCAGCTCCTTGGCCGTGAGGGTGCCATGCAAGTCGGTCAGCAGCCGCACGCGCTCGAACGCGGCCAGACGCATCGCTGTGTCGACTTCGGACCTCACGCGAAAACGCCTACCCCACGAAACAGTTCTCGTTGTGCCACGTCAGCGCGACAGGATCGGGTCTCTGCCTGGCAGCGGCCGGAGCGTGGATTCTTCGTCCGTGCAACGCGTAGTAGTCCCGGCCGTTCTCGAACTCTTCCTTGATGCGGCCGCTGACCTCGAAGTCCAGGTTCGGCGTGACGGTCACGTAGCCAGCATCGAACAGACTATGGATGTCCCGCCTGAGCAGCAGACCGTTCCGTTCCTCATGCGTTCCACCGTGCCTATAGGGGCGGATGTGCGCGGCTTCAAGGGCCGGCAGCGTCCGCTCCCTCGTGACCGCGCAGCGGCGTTCATAGATGTCCGTCACGAGAACGCGGAACGTCCCCTGCCCGAGGCGCGGACGAATCAGTTGTGGCGCACCAAACCGGGCGGACTCCTCCGCGAAGTGCGGGACGCTCACGCGGCCCAAACGGTCCTGGACTGATTCCCACAGGTGGAGCCCGTCCGCGTTGTCGGTGCTGTACGTCTTGAGCGACACGATGTTCCGCGACCAGTTGGGAGCGGCCATCCAGTCCGATTCTTCGAAGAAGAAGGGCTGGGTCAGGATCCGGCAACCGATCTCGAAGTCGCGCCGGTTACCACCGGCGTGACCGCGATAGCGGACAATCCTCTGGCGCATCTCCTCGGCCGATTCCGCACCGTTTGCTTCGCCAAACGCTTGCCAGGCAAGCGAGCAAGGGAGGACGTTCGCGTACGCGAAGACGCCGCCTCCCACGATCACATCGTGCGGCGCATGCAGCTTGAACAGAAACAGCTCGCCGCGTTCAAGCGCCCGGAAGCCCCTGGGGTTCGGAGCCCAGAAGTTCACCTCCGGCAGTTCCGGCTTTCGGCGCAGCCGCTCAAACCACTGGCCGTCCGTGACGGCCACGACGAGATTGATTCCCATCTTCAAGCGTCCGCGCTCGGGGCATCCTCCTGGAGCTTTCTGACGATCCTGTCGGACCTTAGCAAGTTCCTTTGACACGCGGCTCCGTACGCTGCTGGGGCCGTCCGGCAACGCCGTCCAGTCGTCAGCGGCTCCGAGGGGGAGGGTCCCAGCGGGCTGGAGGCAAGTGACTCCCCAGACCGCTCCCGTCACCGACGCCGCGGCGGAACGCAGCCGACCGAAGCGAGCGCTGACGTTCCTTTCGCCCAGAGAGCGCAAGCGTCCGCTGGGACGCTCCCCTCGGAGCCGCTGACGACGGGTGACCCGAGACGCCGCCGCGCTGCGCCGCCGACGCTACGCCCGCGCCAGCCGGCGGCCGTTGCCGCGGCGCGGCCGGCCGCGGCGGCCGACGCCGGAGGTGCGGTTGAAGGGCACGCGGCGGCGACGGAGGTGGGCCTGGCGCTTGACGCGTCGCCGGGCCGTGGCGAACGACTGGTTGATCGCGACCGGGATGGAGGCCGCGGCCGAGCGATGGACCACCACGTCCGGGCCCGGCAGGGCGACCTTGACCACGACGTCGAAGGCCAGGCCGCCGCGATGATGCCGACCGGGGCCGGCGACGGTCACTTCGCAGTCGACGATCCGGGAGTTGAAGCGCTTCAGAGCGGCCGCCTCGGACTCGATCGACTGCTTCAGGTCGTCGGTCAACTGGACGTTCTGGGTGCGTATCCTGATCGGGAAACTCGGCTTGGTTCTCAACGCTTGGGCCCCTCCGTCTCCTGTCTCAGATCGTACAACGCACCGGGAGCGGGAAGATTCCTCAGGCATCCAGCGCCGTGCCGATCGTGCCCCGAAGATAGACGTCGATCAGCCGCGGCAGCGCGTTCAGGTCGTAGCCGCCTTCGAGCACGGACACGAGCCGCCCATCGCAGATCTCCTCCGCCAGTTCGGCCAGGTCGACGCCGAAGCGGTGGAAGCTCTCCTCGGTCAGCTCCATGCCGGCGATCGGGTCGTTGCGCCATGCGTCGAAACCGGCCGACACGAGCAGCACGTCCGGGTCGAACGAGCGGATCGCCGGCAACAGCAGGTCGGCCATGACCTCGCCGTAGACGTCCTCGCCGCTGCCCGCCGGCAGCGGCGCGTTCACCGTCGTGCCCTCGCCTTCACCGATTCCTCGCTCGCTGGCGGCCCCGGTGCCCGGGTAGAAGGGGTACTGGTGGACGCTCAGGTAGGCGACGTCGGCCCGATGGTCGAACAGGTGCTGGGTCCCGTTGCCGTGGTGAACGTCGAAGTCCAGGATGGCCACCCGTTCCACGCCATGCACGTCGATCAGGCCCTGGGCGAGGACCGCGATCTGGTTCAGGTAGCAGAAACCCATTGCCCGGTCCCGCTCGCAGTGGTGCCCGGGCGGCCGGGTCACGCTCATCGCCCGGTGGCCCGCGCCCAGCATGACGTGGTCGCCCGCAGCGAGCGCGGCATCGACGGCGGCCCAGGCGGCGTCCGCCGTCCCTGGCGACAGCGGATTGTCGTTCGTGTCGAGCATCGGCGTCGGTCGACGCGGGAAGTCGCCCTTCGCCGCCAACTCGGCGACGTCGGCGACCGCCGCTTCCATCCGCTCGATGTACTCGGGATCGTGGACGAGACCGGCCAGCCGGCGGCCCTGTCCGACCATTCCGCCGACCGGCCCTCCCGAGCCTGATTCGACCAGGTCCCAGCCCCGCTCTCGCAAGTACGGCAGGGCAAGCTGCAGGCGTTCCGGCCGCTCCGGAAACCCCCTCGGTACAGTGTGCACCTCACAACGTGGGTCCCAGAAGACGCTCATCGGTGAACTCATGTGCTACCTCAAACCTCCCGTTCCGTCTCGACGTAACCTCAGGTGATGATCCAAGATACTCCAGTGATGAAGACGCCAACCAACGTTTGCTCGATTCGACGCCTCCTGGCTCTGGCTGTTCTCGCCGCGGCAGCGCCCTCACTCGCCGCCGCCTCCGACAACTGGCCGTCCTTCCGCGGCAATGCCGCCGACGGCAACGGCACCGGAGCCCCGCCGGCCACCTGGAACGTCGAAACAGGCGAGAACGTCCTCTTCCGCGTCGCCGTGCCGGGTCTCGGCCACTCGAGTCCCGTGATCTGGGGCAACCGCCTGTTTCTGACCTCGTCCGTACCCGAGGGCGAGGAAGCCTCGCTCAAGGTCGGCCTGTACGGCGACATAGCGCCCGTCGTGGGTGAACCGCCGCAGCGCTACGTGGTCCTGGCCTACGACAAGCGAAGCGGCGAGCTGTTGTGGCAGCGGACCGCGTTCGAAGGCACCCCGGCGGTCAAGCGCCACACGAAGGCTTCCCACACGAACTCGACGCCGGCCACCGACGGCGAGGTGCTCGTCGTCTTCTTCGGTTCCGAAGGCCTCCACGCCTATGACCTGGACGGCAACCCGCTCTGGAACCGCCAGTTCGGTGTGCTCGACTCCGGCTTCTTCATGGTCAAGACCGCACAATGGGGGTTCGCGAGTTCGCCCGTGGTCCACGACGGCCGCGTGATCATCCAGGTCGACGTGCAGGGCGACTCCTTCCTCGCGGCGCTCGACGCGGCGACCGGCGAGGAACTCTGGCGCACCGGGCGCGACGAGATTCCGACATGGAGCACGCCCGCCGTGTTCCCCCGGAGCGACGGCAGCCGCCAGATCGTCGTCAACGGCTACCAGCACATCGGCGGCTACGACTTCGACACCGGGAAGGAACTCTGGCGGCTTGAAGGCGGCGGCGACATCCCGGTGCCGACGCCGATCCGGGCCGGCGACGATGGTCCGATCCTCATCACCAGCGCCCACGGCCCGATGCGTCCGGTCTACGCGGTCGATCCGGACGCCGCCGGCGGGATCGATCCCGAGCACGAAGCGATGCTCTGGTTCCACGAGCGGCTCGGGAACTACATGCAGACGCCGATCGTCGTCGGCGACCTCGCGTACTTCGGCTTCGACAACGGCGTCGTCACCGTGTTCGACTGGAAGAGCGGCGAACGGGTCGCGCAGCGGCGCCTCGGCCGCGGCGCTACCGGCTTCACCGCCTCGCCGGTCGCCGCCGGTGGCCGTATCTACTTCAACGGCGAGGACGGCGACGTTCACGTCATCGAATCCGGTGACGAACTGAAGGAAGTCGCGGTCAACGAACTCGGCGAAACGCTGATGGCGACGCCGGCGATCTCGGACGGCGTCATCTACTTCCGGGCCCGTCGCCACCTGATCGCGATCGGCTCCGGGTCCTAGCCCGCCATGGCCACTTCCTGCCCAACACCGATCACCACGGCGACCGTCGCGTTCGCCCTCTCCGCAGCAACGGCCCTGCCTGCCGTCGCCTCGGACAACTGGCCCTCGTTCCGCGGCAACGGCGCTGACGGCGCCGGAACCGGATCGCCGCCGACGACCTGGAACGTGGAAACAGGCGACCACATCCGCTTTCGAGTACCGGTGCCCGGCCTCGGACACTCGAGTCCGGTCATCTGGGAGGACCGCCTCTTCCTGACCTCGGCGGTTCCCGACGGCAGCGAGGCGTCGCTCAAGGTCGGCCTCTACGGTGACGGTACGCCGGTCGAGGGCGAGCCGGCGCAACGCTTTCAGGTGATGGCCTTCGACAAGCGGACCGGCGAACTCCTGTGGGAGCGAACGGCATTCCATGGTACGCCCGCGATCAAGCGGCACATGAAGGCGTCGCACACCAACTCCACGCCTGCGACCGATGGCGACGTCCTCGTCGCCTTCTTCGGCTCGGAAGGACTCCACGCCTACGACCTGGACGGCAACCCGTTGTGGAACCGGCAGTTCGGCGTACTCGACTCGGGGCCTTACGACTTCCCGACCTACGAGTGGGGGTTCGCCAGCTCGCCGATCGTCCACGACGGGCGGGTTGTCATCCAGGTGGACATCCTGAGCCAGTCCTTCGTCGCGGTGCTGGATGCGACCACGGGAGAGGACGTCTGGCGGAAACCGCGCGAGGAAGTGGCCACCTGGAGCACACCCGCCGTCTTTCAGCGGGCCGACGGCCGCGAGCAGGTCGTGCTGAACGGCTACCACCACATCGGCGGCTACGACCTGGACACCGGCGAGGAACTCTGGCGGCTTGAGGGCGGCGGCGACATCCCGGTACCGACGCCGATCCGGGCCGGCGACGGTCCCATCCTGATCACGAACGCCCATGGCCGATTGAAGCCGATCTATGCGATCGATCCGGATGCCGAGGGCAAGCTCGATCCCGACCACGACGCGATGGTCTGGTTCCACGAGCGCCTCGGGAACTACATGCAGACCCCGATCGTGGTCGGCAACCTCGCCTACTTCTGCTACGACAACGGCGTCGTGACCGTCGTCGACTGGCGTTCAGGCGAGCGTCTGGCACAGAAGCGCCTGGGACGCGGCGCCTCCGGCTTCAGCGCATCAGCCGTTACGGCCGGCGGCCATATCTACTTCAACAGCGAGGTCGGTGACGTCCATGTGATCGAACCGGGCCCCGACCTGAACGAGATCGCGGTCAACGAACTCGGCGAAACCCTGATGGCGACACCGGCGATCTCGGACGGCGTCATCTACTTCCGGGCGCGCCGACACCTGGTCGCGGTCGGCCCGGGTTCCTAGCGCCCACCGGGCGCCGGATCAGCTCGTTCAGGCCTTGCGCTGCAGGACACCGCTGAAGCTCTCCCTGTGCTGGTGGGCAAGGTAGAGACCGAGCACCACAGCGAAGAGCCCGATCGGCACGCCGGAGGGCTCCAGGAAGACGTGGAACAGCAGGATGTTGAGCGCGACCGGCGCCAGCACGACGAGGGCCAGCGGCACGAACACGCCGAGGATCAGCAGAACGCCGCAGACGATCTCGGTCACCTTGATCACCGGCCACAGGTAGCCCGTGTCCATGATCGCACCCATGAAGGCCGCCGCCTCCTCCCCCACCTCGGGCTGCTCCACCAGTTCGAACAAACCCGTCACGCCGCCGAACACGAACAGAAGCCCCAGCAGAATGCGCGCAATGAGTGGAAGATGCTTCATCCTGTTCCTCCCATGACTCCCCACTTCTCCATGAGGCGGGAAAATCAGCTTAGCGCCAGCGGTGGCGGCCTGCGGATAAGCGACGACGACGCAATGTCGATCACCGTCAGCCCGATCGCACTCTCCGCTCAAGCATGTCGCTGAAGTTCGACCGATGATGATGAGCCAGATACACGCCGAGTGTAAGGACGAGCGCGGCGACCGTTAGCCCTCCGGGCGACGGAGACAGGAACGCGTGGAAGAGCAGGATGTTCAGTGCCACCGGAGCGAGCAGGACCAGCGCGAGGGGGATGAAGAGCCCGGTGAGCAGCAGCAGACCGCTCGTGATTTCCGTCGCCTTGACGAGGGGCCAGAGGTAGCCCGTATCCTTCAACGCCACGACGAACGCATCCGCGTCCTCGCCCATGTCAGTCTCGGGCGCCAGAGCGCTGATCACGCCGAAGACGACGAGGATGACCCCAAGCAGCACGCGCGCTACGAGGGGAAGGGGCTTCATCCGCGGTTCCTCCTGTCCATCGGGGACGAAGACAGACTACGCGAACGAGTCCATGCCGTGAACGACAGCGACGCTCGCTGGCGGCCCAGGGCGGAGCAGGTCGAGGCCAGCAACCTGACTCGCTACCTGCATTGGCTGGAGTCCCACCGCGGCCTGCGCTTCGATGGCTACGACGACCTGTGGCGCTGGTCTGTGACCGATCTCGAGGCCTTCTGGGGTTCGATCAGCGACTACTTCGAAGTCCGGTTCCACAAACCGCCGGAGCGCGTGCTTGCGGACCGTACGATGCCCGGTGCACTTTGGTTCCCCGGCACCGAACTCAACTACGCCGAGCACGCACTCGCACGGGGCGGCAGTGAGCCGGCGCTCATCTGCCGCGGCGAGACTCATCGCCCGGATGCCGGCCAGCACGCTGGCGCACCGACACCCGGCGCTCGACGTGAGTTCAGCCATGACGACCTGCGCCGCGAAGTCGGTGCGGCCAGGGCCGGTCTGCGTCGGCTCGGCGTTGGCGCCGGCGATCGCGTGGTCGCCTACCTTCCGAACGACGCCGAAGCCGTGATCGCCTTCCTCGCCGCCGCCAGTCTGGGTGCGATCTGGTCGAGCTGTCCGCCGGAGTTCGGGGTCGAGAGCGTGCTCGACCGCTTCCGCCAGATCGAACCGAAGGTGCTGATCGGGGTCGACCGGTACGACTACAACGGTCGGGCCTACGACCGGAGCAACGACCTCGCGCGGATCATCAGTTCGTTGCCGACTCTCAGCGCGGCGGTCGTCGTGCGAGCCGCCGGCGGCACGGACGCCTCCCCGCGACGCCTGTCCTGGCAGGAGCTGACCGCCGAGAGCGCCGAACTCGTGTTCGATCCCATGCCCTTCGACCACCCGCTCTGGATCCTCTACTCCTCCGGCACAACCGGGCTGCCGAAGGCGATCGTCCAGGGCCACGGCGGCATCCTCGTGGAGCACCTGAAGCAACTGGCGCTACACACCGATCTCGGCGCGGAAGATCGCTTCTCCTGGTACACGACGACCGGTTGGATGATGTGGAACTACCTCGTCTCCGGGCTTCTCCTGGGCACGACCGTGGTGCTCTACGACGGCTCGCCCGGCTGGCCGGATCTCAACGCCCTCTACCGCCTGGCCGACGAGGAGGCGGTTACCTGCTTCGGCGTCAGCGCGCCCTTCCTGATGGCCTGCCGGGCCGCCGGTCTCGAACCCGGCAAGCAGTTCGATTTCAAGGCCCTGCGCGCGATCGGTTCGACCGGCGCGCCGTTGCCGGCCGAAGGGTTCGACTGGGTCTACGAGCACGTGAAGTCCGATGTGTGGCTCGGCTCACTCTCCGGCGGCACCGACGTGTGCACCGGCTTCGTGGGCCCGAACCCGCTGCAACCGGTCCGGCGCGGCCGCATCCAGTGCCGCTCCCTGGGCGCCAGGGTCGAGGCGTTCGACGAGGACGGCCACGCCGTCACCGGCCAGGTCGGCGAGCTCGTCCTGACCGAACCCCTGCCCTCGATGCCCCTCTTCTTCTGGAACGATGACTCCGGAGAGCGCTACCGGAACAGCTACTTCGACCACTGGCCGGGCGTCTGGCGCCACGGCGACTGGATTGAGATCGACGAAGACGGCAGCTCCGTCATCTACGGGCGCTCCGACTCGACGCTCAACCGCGGCGGCGTACGGATGGGCACGGCTGAGTTCTACCGAGCTGCCGCGGAGCTAGAGGAGGTCGAGGACTGCGTGATCGTCGACACCGGCAGTCTGGATCGCGAGGGCAAGCTGTGGCTGTTCGTCGTCCTGGAAGAGGGCATCGCCCTCGACGCTGCGCTCGCCGATCGCATCCGCCGCCACCTCCGCTCCCGGCTGTCGCCGCGACACGGCCCGGACGAGATCCGGGCGATCCCCGAGGTGCCAACGACCCTCTCCGGCAAGAAACTCGAGGTGCCGATCAAGCGGCTCCTCGCCGGCGAGCCCGTAGAACGGGCAGTCAACGTGGGCACACTGAAGAACCCGGAGTCGATCGCCGCCCTGGTCGCGACGCTGTAGTCGCCTACTGGTTCAGCTTGTTGGCAAAGTCCCCGCCACGGAAGATCGAGATGTCGTCCAGCGAGATGACCTTGCCGAGCGCCTCATTGACTTCGTCCAGCGACAGTTCGGCGATCGCCTGCTCCCGGGCAGCCGTGAACGCCATCGTCCGTCCGAAGAACAGGTTGCCGTTCAACATGCCGGCCACCGCGCGGTCCTGCGAGCGCCCGTTCTGCTGCGAGTCCAGGTAGCCACGTCTCGCCGCCTCGAACTCCTCCTCGGTGAACCCGTCCTCCAGCGCCTTCCCCACCTCGTCGCGGAAGGCGGTGACCACCTTGTCCGCGTTCTCGGGCGCGAAGATGGCGAACGTCAGGAAGATGGCGCTGTCGTCGATCGGCGGCGCCACAACCTGGGATCCGACGCCGTACGAGAGGCCTTCCTCCTGTCGAATCCTCGTCGCCAGCCGCGAACTGAGGAACCCGCCGCCCAGCATGTAGTTCGCCATGACCAGCGCCGGGTAGTCCTCGTCGTCGTCGCGCATCGAGAAACTCGTGACCGCCATCATCATCGCGTTCGTCTTATCCGGGGTCTCGAGGTCGATGCTCACGGTCTCGACTTCGCGATACGGGTCGGCAACCCGTTCGTAAGGCTCGGAAGCCCGCCAGTCGCCGAACAGCTCCTCGAGCACACCGGCGACCTCGTCCGGGTCGAAGTCTCCAACGATCGCGATCGTGCCGCCCTCGCCGCCGTAGAAAGACGCCCAGAAGTCCCTCGCCTCCTCCACGGTCGCCGCGTTGAGACGCTCGATCTGCTCGTCGAAGGTTGGCGAGTACCTCGGATGATCGGCAGGCCAGCGGTTGAAGTGCCTGGTCATCGCCATCGGCACCTGGGCCATCGGCTCGGAGCGCTGGGACTCGATTCCGGCCAGGCGCTCCTCGCGCAGGAGATCGAACTCCTTCGCGTCGAAAGCCGGCTCACGGAGAATCTCGGCTGCCAGACCCAGCACCGCGACGAGGTTCTCGCGCACCGTCGTGAACGACCCGCTGGCGATCAGTGCGCCGCCGCCGACACTGCCCTGCGCCTTCAGGCGATCCAGTTCGTCACTGATCTCCTGTCTGGAGCGGTTCTTCGTGCCACGCATGAGCATCGACCCGGCCAGATCGCCGGCAGTCGAGCGGCCCATCAACGCCGTCTCGGTGCCGTGGCGGAAGCCGAAACTGATGCTGACCGACTCGCCCCGGGTCTGCTTCGCCAGCAGCGCGACCTTGACGCCGTTCGAGAGTTCGAGCGTCCGCGTGCGACGATCGATGTTCGCCGGCGTCGGGTCAAACGCCTCGCCCTCCGCGACCGCCTCGCGCCCGGTGTAGTCCGCGACCAGGGCCGCGACGTCGGGCGGCTCCGGGATCTCGGCCCGCTCCGGCGTCTCGTCCGTCGGATAGAAGTATCCCACCGTGCGGTTCGAGTCCCGCAAGTAGGTCTGGGCGACTTCGTGGACACCTTCGGCCGTGACCTGCTCGAGGCGATCGCGGTGCAGGAAGAACAGCCGCCAGTCGCCCATCGAGGCCCATTCGCTGAGCTGAAGCGCGATGCCCTGCGGATTGTTGAACGAAAGTTCGATCCGCGAGAGGTAGTCGGTCTTGGCCCGCTCGACCTCCTGTTCCGTCGGCGGCTCCGTCGCGATCTCATCGAGGGTCGCGAACAACGCCTCGGCCGCCTCCTTCAGGGAGTCCTCCTCGCGAACCATAATGTTGGCCATCAACACGCCCGGCTCGTTGAGTTGAAGGCTGGAGGCGAAGACCGACGCCGCCAGTCCGGGTTCCACCAGGTTCTTGTACAGACGGCCTGCCGGCTCGACCCCAAGGATGTGGCTGAGCACCTCGACCGCGGCGTACTGCTCATGCGCGCCCGGCGGCACGTGGTAGACGGCCATCACGAGCTGCGTGTCGCCGACCCGCCGCAGGGTCACCGCCCGCTCGCCGTCCTGCGCCGGCTCGGCGGTGTAGGTGTCGAAGAGCGTGTTCGCGCCGGTGCGGTCCGGTCGCGGAATGGGACCGAACTTCTCCGCCACCAGTTCGAGCGCCCGGTCGACATCGAACCGCCCGGCGACCACGAGGATCGCGTTATCCGGCTGGTAGTACTTGCGGTAGAAGGCCTGGAGCCGCTCGATCGGCACGTTCTCGAGATCCGCGCGGGCGCCGATCGTCGAGTTGCCGTAGTTGTGCCAGTCGAAGGCGGCCGACATGACCCGCTTGCGCAGCACGCCGATCGGCTGGTTCTCGCCGCTCTCCCACTCGTTCCGCACCACGGTCATCTCCGACTCGAGGTCCTCGGCCGAGATGAAGGAGTTGATCATCCGGTCCGCCTCGAGATCGAGCGCCCACTCCAGGTTCTCGTCAGTCGCCGGGAATGTCTCGAAGTAGTTCGTGCGGTCGAACCAGGTCGTCCCGTTCGGGAAAGCGCCGTGCTCGGTCAGCTCGGCGGGGATGTCCGGATGGTTCGGCGTGCCCTTGAAGACCAGGTGCTCGAGCAGGTGCGCCATCCCCGTCTCGCCGTAGCCCTCGTGGCGCGAGCCGACCAGGTAGGTGATGTTGACCGTGACCTGTTGCTTGCTCTGGTCGGGGAACAGGAGAAATCGAAGTCCGTTCTCCAACTGGTACTCGGTGATTCCTTCCACCGACGCCACTCTGGTGACGCCGTCCGGCAGATCCTGGGCCAGTGCGGGCACTACCGAGAGCAGCCAGACGAGAAGGCCCGCAAGCAGTCCGGAAGCGTGTCTATTCGTCCACTTCATCGATGTGTCTCCAGGGGCAGGGGCGACTTGCTCCGCGCGTTGAACGTTCGGGCGAAGGGAGATTCTTACCGTAAAACGCAAGCGCGCCCCTATTGTTCCGCAGCAGGCGCGGAAGGCGCCACTCGAGTTCCCTCTACCGGCCGGCCCGCGTGTCCAGGCTGACGCTCTTGAGCAGCGCGAAAACCGGCGAACCGGCCGCGAGGCCCAGCTCGGCCGCCGACGCCCGCGTGATCCGCGCCCGCAGCCGGTGCGAACCGAGATCGACCGTGGCCTCGGCGAACGCGGTCGACTCGTCCTGATGCAGCGACGCGAGGACGCCGGACAGCACGTTGCGGATGCTGGTCGGCGACGGACGTTCCGTGGCGAGCGAGACGTCCCGGGAGCGCACCAGCAGCCGGGCCGACTCGCCGACGGCGAGGTGCTCGATGCGTGGCACGCTGAGCCGCTGGCCGTCCAGGTCGAGCCAGGTCAACCGATACTGGTCGTCGTGCGCGCTGACGCGCGCCTCGAGCACCGCCGCTGCCTGGAAGCGCTCGGTCAGCGGCGCCAGGTCGAGCTGCTCGAGAACCTCGATCGTGCCGCCGAAGGCCTGCACCCTGCCCTCGGCAAGGACCAGGACACGGTCCGCAAGGAGCGCCACCTCGTCGACCGCGTGGCTCACGTAGAGGGTCGGGATGCCGAAGCGCGGATGCAGGGCCAGCAGGTACGGCATGATCTCCGCCTTGCGACGCCGGTCGAGAGCCGACAGGGGCTCGTCGAGAAGCAGCAGACGCGGCCGGCTGAGCAGCGCCCGGCCCAGGGCCGCGCGCTGGCGCTCGCCGCCGGAAAGCGTGTCGGGTCGCCGATCGAGAAGCGGCTCCAGATCCAGGGCATCCACGACGTCGTCGTGGGTGATCGACACCGCGTTCGCCTCGCCGCTTCGCCGCTCGGCGTAGTGCAGATTGCCGGCGACATCCAGATGTGGGAACAACCGTCCATCCTGGAACGTGCAACCGACGGGGCGACGATGCGGTGGCACGGCGACTCCAGCTTCGCTGTCGAGCCACACGTCGCCGTTCAGGGCGATGCGACCGCGGCTCCCCGCCTCGAACCCGAGCAGCGATCTCAGGAGGGTCGTCTTGCCGCTCCCCGAAGGACCGAACACCGCGGTAACGCCGGCCGCCGGGATGGCCTGCTCGACCTGGAGATCGAAGCCGCCAAAGGCGACCTGAACGTCGACTTCTAGAGTCGTGCTCTCGCGGTCAGGCGACATGAACCGGCAGCCTCCGGTTGAAGACATAGACGAACACCAGCACGACGAACGCGAACAGCAGCAGTCCGGCGGCAAGCGTGTGCGCCTCCGCGTACCGGAGCGTCTCCACATGCTCGTAGATTGCGATCGAGATGACCCGTGTCTTGCCGGGGATGTTGCCGCCCACCATCAGTACGACGCCGAACTCTCCGATCGTGTGGGCGAAGGTCAGCACCGCCGCGGTCAGGAACCCGCGCAGCGAAAGCGGCGCAGCGACCGTCAGGAAGGCGTCGAGCGGCGAGGCGCGCAGCGAAGCGGCCGCTTCCAGAGGACCGCGGCCCAGCGACTCGAAGGCGGCCTGGAGCGGCTGCACCATGAACGGCAGCGAGTAGATGACGGAAGCGATCAGGAGGCCCGTGAACGAGAAGGTAAGGGTGGTGTCCGTGACTTCCACCCAGAGCCCGCCGAGCCACGACCGGGGGCTCATCAGCAGCAGCAGGTAGAAGCCCAGCACCGTCGGCGGCAACACCAGCGGGAGGGCCGTCACCGCCTCGATCACCGGCTTCAGCCGCGATCGGGTGCCGGACAACCACCAGGCAAGCGGCGTTCCGAGAACGAGGAGCACCGCGGTCGCCGACGCCGCGAGCTGCAGGCTGAGCCACAGCGGGCCGAGTTCGGGCAGGTCCACGGTGCGCCGTCCTCAGCGGGTGTGGATTGGGCGGCGCTGACCGTCGACGACGAAGCCGAACGACTCGATCGTCGCAAGAGCCTTCGGACTGCTCAGGAAGAGATGAAACGCTCGGGCGGCGGTGTTGCCGGCGCGGCCGAGCAGCACCGCGTCCTGGCGGATCGGCCTGTGGAGATGCTCGGGGATCTCCCAGTAACTTCCCTCACGCCCATTGCGCGGACTGATCACGGAGGAGAGCGCCACTAGGCCCAGTTCCGCGTTGCCCGAGGCGGCCATGGTGAAGCTCTGGCCCACGTTCTCTCCCACGACGATCTTGGAGCGGAGACTCTCCCACAAGCCAAGCTCGCGCAGGACGTTCCGGGCTGCGGCGCCGTAGGGAGCGAGATCCGGGTTTGCAATCGCCAGTCGGCGGAACGAGCCCGTGCGTAGAGTCTCTGGTGTGGCCTCGATCGTCGGATCGGAACTCCATAGGACCAACTGTCCGATCGCGTAGGTCCGCCGGGAGTCCTCGACTGCCAGGCCCTGCTCCACCAGCAGCCGCGGACGTTCCTGGTCCGCGGCCAGGAACACGTCGAAGGGCGCGCCGTGGAGGATC
Source organism: Holophagales bacterium (assembly GCA_009845425.1). GTDB lineage: Bacteria > Acidobacteriota > Thermoanaerobaculia > Multivoradales > Multivoraceae > Multivorans. Next base: position 259,704 of record VXZQ01000007.1, on the reverse strand, counting down.
TGGGCGTAGAGCTTGCCCGTCGAGCCGACGGTGACCGTGACGCGATGTCCCGTTCGCTGCTCGAAGTCGGCCGCCAGCGCCTCGACTGCTTCGGCGGCGTTCGCCGCCACCGCGACGGTGACCTCTCCGGCCGCAGCCCCGCTAGCCGCCAGGAGGAGCACCGGCGCGAGCCGAAGAACTCGCCTCAAACGGCGACCGCCTGCGCCGTCCGCCTCGGATCCCCGCAGGCGACGGCGCCATCCTCCTCGATCAGGACACCCTCGAACGAGCCGCAGAGCCAGTTCCAGGGGTTGACCACTTCGACAGTAGCGCCCGCCTCCTCGAGCCGCCCGACCGGCTCGCCGGCCAGGTCGGCTTCGACGATCAGGGCGCCGGGCACGCTCATCGACGAGCCACCGAAGCGCGGCTTGTGGACCGAGCTCTCGAGGTCGAGGCCGAAGTCGAGCAGGTTGGTCGAGTTCTGGACGATGTTCTCGGTCAGCGACACGCTCGGCGAGCCGGACGCGAGCACCGGCTTGCCGTCGCGCGTGAAGATGTTCGGGCAGATGCGCGCGTGCGCCCGGCCGCCAGGCTCGACCGGACCGGAGCCGAGGTGGACGCCGGAGGCGCAGGCGTAGACGCCGTCGACGTAGATGCCGGTCCGGAACGGCATCGACATGACCGAGTGCAACACGGTGGCGACGTTGCCCGCGGCGTCGACCACCGTGACGTGGTTCGAGCCCGGCGGAGGAGGCGGCACCACGCCCAATGCCTCGTACCGGTCGCTGGGGCTGGCCGGCTTGCCCTCGAGAGCGGCGAACCGCTCAGCCGCGTACTCCTTGGAGATCGCCCGCTCCACGTCGGGCAGGGTACCGTCGAAGCGGCCGCCCACCGCATCGGCGTACACCCGGCCGATGATCTGCATCATCCTGAGCGTCGTCTCGCCGGACTCGAACGCCGGGCCCGCCTGCTGGAGGTCGAGCAGTTCGACCATGTTCATGATCTCGACCAGGGCCTGGCCGCCGAAGTCCGGCGCCGGCGAGCCGACGACGCCGTAGTCGCGGTAGGTGCCCTGCACCGGTTCGTCCCAGAACGCCTCGTAGGCCGCCATGTCCTCGGCGGTGATCAGGCCGCCCCTGGCCTGCACCGTTTCGGCGTAGCGGCGGCCGAACTCGCCCCGGTAGAAGTGGTCGCCGCCTTCTTCGGCGAGCCGATCGAGCGTGTCGGCGAGGGTGCTCTGCACCAGCTTGTCGCCGATGTCGCGCAGCGTGCTGCCGTTGAAGTAGATCTCCCGGCTGAACGGCTCCCGGCCCAGCACCGCCGACTCGACGAACATCTCGCCCCACAGGAAGGGATGGATCTCGAAGCCGTCGCGGGCGTAGTGGATGGCCGGCGCCATCACCGTAGGCCGCGGCAGCAGCCCGTGGCGTTCAAGCCCCGCCTCGAAAGCGCCCCAGAACCCCGGCACGAAGCAGAGTGTGCCGTCGGTCTTCGTCATCAGCGCCCCGAACTCGGCCACGTCCATGTTCCGCACGTCCGGCACCGCCTGGGGCGCCGCCATCATGCCGTTGACGTAGGTGTACTCGCCGGAGGCGGCGTCGTAGTAGAGCATCGACAGGCAGCCCGACAGGGTCGTCATGTGCGGCTCCACGACAGCCTGGGCGATGCTGGCGGCAAGCACGCCGTCGCAGGCGTTGCCGCCCAGGGCGAGCATGTCGGCGGCGGCGGCCGACGCCAGGGGATGCGTGCAGATGGCGAGGCCGTTGGCACTCCTGACGGCCTGCTTGGGTCCGAAGCGCGCTGTCCCCACCAGAGCGCGCCGCCGCTCATCGTCCGGCGGCGACCAGCCGTTGACGGCAGCGGGTGCGGAATCCGTCGGCTCGGAGCCCGATCCACAGCCGATCGCCATGGCTGCGCCACCTGCCGCCGCGGCCAGCAAGGTCCGGCGATTCAGAGTCAGGTCCGCCGTTTCAACGAGTCCTCTTCCCATCGCTGCCTCCTTCACACAGGTACTCCGAGAGGTTACCGCGTAAGATGCCGCACCCGTTCCACCGAAACAGGGAGAACTCGAGCATGTCGGAACCGGTCCTGCTGGTAGAGAAGTCCGAAGGCATCGCCACCCTCACGCTGAACCGGCCGGGCGTGCTGAACGCCCTCTCGGAGGAACTGCGCAACGACCTCGCCGGAGCGATCGAGGACCTGCGCGGAGACGACGAAGTGGGCGTGGTGATCCTGACCGGCGCCGGCCGCGCCTTCTGCGCCGGCCTCGACCTGAAGGAGATGAGCGATCCGGATCGGAAGCGCAGGGCAATCGCCGATCCGCCGAAGCTGCTCCGCTCGCTCCATCAACCCGTGATCGGCGCGATCAACGGCATCGCGGTGACCGGCGGCTTCGAGATCGCGCTCTCCTGCGACCTCCTGATCGCTGCCCCGGAGGCCCGCTTCGCCGACACTCACGCCCGGGTCGGCCTGCTCTCCGGCTGGGGGCTCTCGGCGCGCCTGTCGCGAGCCGTCGGCCCCGGCCGGGCGAAGGAACTCTCGCTGACCGGCAACTACCTCTCGGCCGAGCGCGCCTGCGAGTGGGGCCTGGTCAATCGGGTCGTCCCGCGGGAGGACCTCCTGCCCACCTGCCGCGAGCTTGCGACCGACATGCTGACCTGCCAGCGCGACGTGATGTTCCAGTACAAACGGATGATCGACCGGGGCTTCGACCTGACCCTCGGCGACGCGATGGACTACGAAGTCGAGGTCAACCGCATGTACCGTGGTCCCCGGCCCGAAGAAGTCGGCGAACGACTCGCTGGCATCCGCGCCCGCGGCCGCGCCCAGGCCGAAGACGCCCGTTAGTCGGCGACTAAGTCGAAGTACTTCTCCACGATCCAGTCCGGCTGCCAGCGGTCGGGTTCACGTTCGGTGCCGGTGAGGTCGCGGTGTAGCGGAGCCGGATCGGAGACGGACAGGGGCACAGTGTCGCCCAAGGCGGTCTGCCAACCTTCCAGAAGGGCTTCGAGGCGGGCTGCTGTCTCCGCGTGGTCGGGATCGGCGATGAGGTTGTCGAGTTCGTCGGGATCGTCGCTGAGGTCGAACAACTGGCGGTGGTTGACCAGCGGATAGACAATCAGCTTGTAGCGGTCGTCGCGCACCGCGCGCATGACGTCCCGGTAGGGCAGGAAGACGCTCTTTCGCCAAGTCGGGTCGCCGCCGGACCAGAGCGGCGCCAGATCCCGGCCGTCGATGCCGGGAGGCGCCTCGACGCCGCCGGCTGCGAGCAACGTCGGGAAGAGGTCGTAGAGGTAAGTGAACGCCTCGGTCGTACCGTGCGGGATGCCCGGGCCGCGGATGATCAGCGGGCACCGCATGGAGTGTTCGTAGAGGTTCTGCTTACCCAGGAGGCCGTGGCTGCCGACCGAAAGCCCGTGGTCGGCGGCGTAGACGACGATCGTGTTCCCGGCCTGGTCGTTCTCGTCCAGGGCGTCGAGGATCCGGCCCACCTGCTCGTCGAGGTGGGTGATCAGGCCGTAGTACTCGGCGACCTGGTCGCGGATCACCTCCTCGGTGCGCGGCCACGCTGCCAGGTTCTCGTCGCGGAGGATCAGCGCGCCGTTGTCGAAGGGGTGCTGGGGCATGTAGTTGGCAGGCAACGGCAGGTTGCGCTCGTAGTAGCGCTCCCGGTACTCGGGCGGCGGCTGGCGCGGATCGTGCGGCGCGGTGAAAGGCACGTAGGCGAAGAACGGTTGCTCCGACTCACCCCTCGCCTCCGCCCCGGCCCGCTCGTCGAGGAACTCGATCACCGCGTCGGCGAACAGCTCGCTGGAGAACGCCTCCCCCACCCGCCGGCGCACCATGCCGCCGTTCTCGATGTCCTGGACCTCCGTCTGCGTGTGGTCGGCCATGCCGCCGAGATAGATCGCCGTGCCGCGGTCGAAGGCGCGGAGCAGCGCCTCCTCGCCGTTGTGCCACTTGCCGGTGACGAACGTCCGGTAGCCCTCGGCCTCCAGCAGGCGCGGCAACGTGGGGACGCCCTGCATTCTGTTCGGCGAGCGCATCCAGCTCCGGCCGGTCAGCACCATCGCCCGGCTCGGGACGCACACGGCGCCGCTGTTCGAGCCGAACACGTAGTTGCGCCGGAAGCTCCACCCCTCGGCCACCAGGCGATCCAGGTGCGGGGTGTCGATCAGCTCGTTGCCCCAGGCACGGATCGTGTCGGCGCGCTGGTCGTCGGCGAACAGAAACAGGATGTTCGGCCGCGGCGGTTGCGGCTCGGGCTCGCCCGCCGGCTGGTCGCTCATGCGGGGCGCGCAGGAGAGCAGTGCCAGGGCCGCGGCGGCGGCCGAGGTGGAGGCGAGCACGTTCACGAGCCGGCTGTCGCTACGCGCGCGATCGCGTCCAGCTTCTCCACCACCTCGGGGTCGATGTCCTCTTCCGGCACGAACTCGGCCAGCCGGTGGAAGCTCGCCTTCGACATCAGGTTCGCCTGACCGAGCCGGCGAGCGTACACGTCGAAGAGCGGCGCCATGAGCTCCGCGCTGGCCTTGGCGCCGTCGTCCCACGGCGATAGCCGGCCGCTCTCCGCCGACGCCTCTTCGACCTCGGCGATCGAAGCCCGCATCGCCTCGACCCGGCGCTCGGCCTCGGCTTCCTCAAACAGGGGGCCGGACGCCTCCCGCCGGGCGCTGTCGGCGGCCCAGCCTTCGAGAGCCGACCGGGAGCACAGGTAGTTCTCGATCTCCCGCTTCCGCCAGGCCTGCCGCTCCAGCCCGTCATCCGCCCCGACCTTCTCCGGCAGCTTGTCGAGCAGCGCGATCCCGCGAAGCGCGGGACACGCCTCCCTGAGGCCGTGGAAGTGAAGCTCGGCGCTCGACAGCCGGTCGCCGACGTACTGGACGAAGGGCCGCTCCAACGCTCTCACGGCGGCCTCGTGACCAAGACGCCGGGCGAAGGCCTTGAGGATCGCAAGATCCGTCGACCCCTCGAGATAGAGCACCCAGCCCACGAGTTCGGCCTGGAGGTACTGGTTGAAGCCGATCCGCGAGAGCGCCTTGGCGACCTGGCTGCCGCCGTCGTCGATCCGGTGCGGCTTGCCCACGAAGGCGATCACCGTGTCCGTGCCGGCCGCTTCCGCGAGTAGCACCTCGGAGTGGCTGGCGGCCACGATCTGGCTGCCGCTGCCCTCGGCCAGCTCGCGCACGAGGGCGTAGATCTCCCGCTGTCGGAGGATCTCCAGGTGAGCGTCCGGCTCGTCGAGCAGCAGGACGGCGCCCGGGTTCGAGTACAGGTAGGCGAGGATGAGCAGGGTCTGCTGCAGGCCCCGACCGCTGGACGAAAGGTCGAGCCAGATGCCCCGCTCCCGGTACCGCATCGTGATCTCGCCGCGTTCCTCGACGTAGAGCGGCTCGTCCAGTTCGACGCCGAAGAGCCGGTCGATCCGTTCCTTCAGGTCGGCCCAGACGTCCGGGCTCTCGCCATGGATCCGGAAGCACAGGTTGCGCAGCACCTCGGCCGTGCGGCCCTCGCCCACCCGCACGTTGATCGACCCCGGGTCGAGACGGGTTTCCGCCGACGCCATGCCCGACATGGGCGGCAGGTACGCGACCTTCACCGCGCGGGCCTCCTCGGGCACCGGCATACGCGAGGGCACCGGGCCCCGTTCGAGCCGCAGCGGCCGGCAGTAGAAGGACTCCTGGTTCGCGTAGTCGAACTCGAGCCCGCAACGCCAGGAGCGCCCGGCCTGACCAGCCTCGGCTGCCTCGGATGCGGCCTGCTCCGGGTCGCCGCCGGCCGGCGGCCCGGAACTCGTGCCCTCGACGACCACGTCGATGCAGACGTTGTCCGTCCGTTGCCGGCCGTCGACCGTGTGCACGTGCCGGGTGTGCAGGTCGCGCCACAGCAGGTTCGCGTTGGGAACGGGTATCGACACCAGGTCGCGGCGGTTGACCGTCACGCCGGGACGCTTCTCCGGCGCGCTGCCGCCCGACCGCCGTTCGAGCCAGCGCCGCAGGCCGATGTCCCACAGCGCCAGCGCCTGCATCGCCGAGGTTTTGCCCGAGTTGTTCGGGCCGATCAGCACCACGGCACTGCCCAACTCGATCTCGACCTCCTCGAAGCGCTTGAAGTTGCGGATCGTGAGCTTTGTGAGCATGCGCTGGAGCCGGTCGGAGACCAGGCTACGTTAGCGCAGCGCTACACTCGCTTGGCCCGACTCCCAGCCGTCCCATCTCCAGCGCACGGAAGGCAAGCCCAACCATGACCCACCGCACACCCGTCCTGGTCGGCATCGCCCAACTGCTTCAACATGCCGACGATCCGACCGAGGCCCGTTCGCCGATCGAACTGATGGTCGAGGCGGTCGAGACCGGCCTCGAAGACGCCGCGGCGCCCGGCCTGCGCGGGAGGATCGATTCGGTGCGGGCGATGAAGGGCGTCTGGGGCTACCGGAATCCGGCGCTGATGGTGAGCGAGGCCCTCGGCCTCGCGGGTGTCGAGACGGGACTCTCCGTCGTGGGCGGCAACCAGGTGCAGACGGTGTTCAACGAGAGCGCCCTGGACATCCAGAGCGGCCGCCGCGAGGCGATCGTGCTCTGCGCGGCCGAGTGCGGCCGCACGATGGGCCGGGCGCGCAAGATGGGGATGGACCTCGACTGGCTGCAGGACGACGACCCTCCCAAACTCCCGGACGCGAGCTACGGCGACACCCGCTGGACGCGGCACGAAATGGAGATGAACCGCGGCATCCAGCAGGCGGTCCAGTACTACTCCCTGTTCGACATCGCGTTGCGGAAGCAGGGCGGCGAAACGGTCGAGGACCACCTGACCCGCATCGCCGAGCTCTGGGCGGGGTTCAACCGGGTGGCTCAGGAGAATCCCAACGCCTGGATCCGGACGCCTCTGAGCGCCGCCGAGATCGGCACGGTGTCGCCGGCCAACCGCGCCGTGACCTTCCCCTACACGAAGCTGATGAACGCGAACATGCGCGTCGACATGGCGGCGGCGCTCGTGCTCTGCTCGCTCGATGTGGCGCTCGCGCTGGGCGTACCGCGGTCGAAGATGGTCTTTCCGGTCAGCGGCGCCGACGCCGTCGACCACTACTTCGTCTCCGAGCGAGACAATCTCCACTCCTCGCCGGCGATCCGGCTGGCAGGCAAGAGGGCGCTCGAACTCGCCGGTGTCGACGCGGCCGAGCTCGACTTCGTCGATGTCTACAGCTGCTTCCCGAGTTCCGTGCAGGTGGCGGCAAGAGAGCTCGGTCTCGATCCAAAGCGCCCGCTCACCGTCACCGGCGGCCTCACGTTCGGCGGCGGACCGCTGAACAGCTACGTGATGCACTCGATCGCCCGCACGGCCGAACTCCTGCGCCAAACGGACGACGGCCGCGCCCTCGTCACCGCGAACGGCGGCATGCTGACCAAGCACTCCTTCGGTGTCTACAGCGCCGGGGAACCGGATCGACCCTACCGGCACGAGGACCTGACCGCCGAGGTCCACGCACTCCCGAAGCGCGAAGCCGTGGCCGACTACACGGGGCCGGCCGAGATCGAGTCCTACACCGTCATGTTCGGCGGCGGCAGCGCGAAGTCCACCTCGTACCGTTCGACCTACGGCGAGCGCGAAGCGCCGAGCTTCGAACCCACCGTCGCCCACGTGGCTTGCCGCCTGCCGGACGGCCGGAGGAGCTGGGCCAACGTCGAGGATCGGGACACGCTGCGCGACATGTGCGCGCAGGAGTTCTGCGGGCGACCCGTCCAGATCGACGGAGCAGGCGGCGCCGTGTGCGGGTGATCGCCCGGCTCAGCGTCGCCGGCCTCGCCGCCCTGCTGCTGACGGGCTGCCTGGGCCATCCCGCCGCGCCGGCCCGGAGCGCGATGTTCGACTACGACCCGGGCACGGATCCGATCTCCAACCCGGATTCGCTGTTCGCGCCGTTCGACCCCGAGCGGGCCGACACCGAGGCCACGATCAACCGCTACTCGCTCGACCAGCCGACGTCGCTCAACCCGCTCTTCATCCGCGCCTGGACCGACGGCTTCCTCTACCGCCTGCTGTTCGACCCGATCGCTCACCGCGCCCCGGACCTCACCGCGGAGTGGAACCCGGCGATGGTGGACGAGGTCGAGGAGCTGGAGGGCGGCCTCGTCCACCGCATCAAGCTCCACGCCGGCATGCGCTGGCACGACGGCGCGCCGGTCACGTCCGAGGATGTCCGCTTCACCTGGGAGGCGATCGCCGACGACAACGTGCCGGCGGTCGACTACAAGTACAAGGCCGCCGAGATCGAGGACATCCGCATCATCGACGACATCACCTTCGACGTCGTCCACCGGCAGGTCTCGGCGCTCCGCATCGACAACCTCTACTTCCCCGTCGTCCCGGCGCACATCCTGAACAACCCCGAGGAGCGCGCGGCCGATCCGACGCTGCGCACGAGCGCCTACTACAACCGCTACCTGCGGGAACTCGGCATCGGCAACGGGCCGTTTCGCTTCGTCGAGTGGATCCATGCCGACCGCGTCGTCGTCGAACGCTGGGAGGACTACCACCACCAGAAGCCGCCCATCCGCCGCCAGGCGATCACGACCCACAGCGACCGCAACGCCGCCCTGCTCCAGTTCCGCAAGGGACAGCTCGACGACATCTGGCTGACCGTCCAGCAGCACGGCAGCCAGACCAACGACGAGGAGTTCCACGCCGCCGGCGTCAAGGCCTGGGGGCCGCGCTGGATGCAGGCCTACATCGGCTGGCAGCAGGGCGGCAACAACCACTTCTTCGGCGACGTCCGGGTGCGGCGGGCGATGGCCCACGCCTACGACGCCGAGCGCGTGCTGCGGCAGGTGAGCTGGAACGTCTACACCCGCTCCAACGGGATGTTCCCGCCGACCCACTGGAGCCACAATCCCGACGTCCAGCCGCTCGAGTACGACCTCGAGAAGGCCGCCGCCCTGCTCGACGAGGCCGGCTGGCTGACCAGCCCCGACGACGGCTGGCGCTACAAGGAGATCGACGGCGAGCAGGTCCGCTTCCACTTCATGATGAACCTGCCCCAGTCGTTCGTCGACGCCCGCCGCATGGTCGACATCTACCGCGACGACCTGCGCCGCATCGGCGTCTCCTTCGATACCGAGATCCAGGAGAACGCAAGCCGCTCGCCGCTGCTGATCCAGCACGAGATGATCGCCCACGTCGACACATACCAGGTCTTCGCCGACCCGGACATCTGGCGGAACTTCTTCCACACCGAAGCGATCGACAACGGCCGCAACTACGACAGTTACAGCAACCCCAAGGTCGACGCACTGTTCGACCGCTCCCGCATGGAACTCGACCGCGACCGCCGTGCCGAACTGCTGCGCGAACTGCAGGCCCACGTCCAGGCCGACCAGCCGGCCCTGTTCCTGTGGAACTACAGCACGACCTGGGGCTTCAGCAAGCGGATGCGCGGCGTCGAACTCGGCCCGGCGGGGGTCACCGCGTTCGTCCCCGGCACGCGGGCGTGGTGGGTTGAGAAGGAAGAGTAGGCACACACAGCCCCGAGGAGAACTGAAGCATGGTCTTGCTGGTTCGCAACCGCGTCAAGGACTTCGACCACTGGAAGCGAGTCTTCGACGAGCAGGAGGCCTCCGGCATGGCCGCCGGCCTGACCGTCAAGCACGTCTGGCGTTCAGCCGACAGCCCAGACGAAGTGTTCTTCATCCTCGGCGTCGAGGACCGGGCGAGGGCGGAGGCGTACATGGCGACGCCGGAGGCCGCCGCGGTCGGAGAGGAAGCCGGCGCGATCGACGGCGAGTTCTGGTTCCTCGAGGAGTTCCCATCCGGGATCGCTTGAGGCCCAGGCGAGCTCTCAGTTGCCCGACGCCATCCGTCCTCACCGAGGTTAGAGTAGGACCCGGGTCCATTCGACCTAGTTCGCGGAAGTGCCGTATCCTCTGAATGAGCACAGTCCGAGGCGCCACCATGCACGACACTCTCCGCATCGCCGAACTTCAAGCGAACGTCACCGCCATCACCGGCCGGGTCCAGTCGGCCGGTACGCGCATCGCCGTCCAGAAGCGCGGCAAGACCGTAGCCGCACTCGTGCCGCCCTCCGATCTCGAGATGCTGGAAGCGCTTGAGGATCGTCTAGACCTGCTCGACGCCTTGGACGCGCTGGCCGACTATCGTGAGAACGGCGGTGCCTCTCTCGAAGACCTGAAGCGCGATCTTGGAGTCTGACGATCAAGGTCGTACTCTCCAAGGGGGCTGAGCGAGACATCAGGCGCATAGCTGATCGAGTTCAGCTTCAGCGCATCATCCGGGCAATCGAGCAACTGTCCGACGACCCCAGATCTTCGGGCGCGAAGAAGCTCGGGGGCGTATCCGGAATCTGGCGCATCCGAGTCGGCGACTGGCGCGTCTGCTACATGCTTGAGCAGCCAGACTCGGTCCTGCTAGTCCTCACCGTCGCCCGCCGTGGCAACGTCTACGAACGGCTACGCCGTCGGCTGGGCTGATCCGCTGAAACGACCCAACGACTCCGGTCAAACGCTCCCCTTCTCCCGCACCGCGGCCCACAGGCCGACCCAGATGCTGTAGCACATCGCCAGCAGCACGAGTGTGAACGGCAGGCCGGTCGAGACGGTCATCGCCCGCAAGGCGTCCAGCGCGCCGGTGCCGCCGACCAGGAGCAGGACCGCGGCGACGACGCCTTCGAGGGTGGCCCAGAAGACCCGTTGGCTGGTCGGCACGTCTTCCTTGCCGCCCGCGGTGATCGTGTCGACGACGAGCGAGCCGGAGTCGGACGAGGTGACGAAGAACACGAGCACCAGGACGATGCCGGCAAGCGACAGCGCCGCGCTGAGCGGGAACTGCTCGACCATCCGGAAGAGCATGACCTCCTGCGCCGCGGACGCTACCGGCGCCGTGCTGTCCGCGATCGTCTGCGAGATCGCGGTGCCGCCGAAGGCCGCCATCCAGACGATCGACAGCAGCGTCGGGATGAGAATCACGCACATGACGAACTCGCGCACGGTCCGGCCGCGGGACACTCGGGCGATGAACATGCCGACGAACGGCGACCAGGACACCCACCAGGCCCAGTAGAACGAGGTCCAGTCATGCGAGAAGCCCGTGTCCTCACGACCGAACGGCATCGCCAGGGGCACGAAGTTCGCGCCATAGGCCAACGCGCCCCTGGCGGCGGTGACCAGAATCTCACCCGTCGGGCCGATCACGATGACCGCGAGCAGCAGGGCAAGGGCAAGGGTCATGTTGACTCCCGACAGCACCTTGATGCCGCGGTCCAGGCCGCGTACCACCGAAACGACGGCGAGCAACGTGATGACGCCGATCAGCACCACGGCGGCCAGACCGCCCGTACCCCAGCCGTAGAGCAGGTTGAACCCGGCCAGGGCCTGGGTGGTACCCAGCCCAAGCGACGTCGCCAGGCCGAACAGGGTGGCGAACACGGCGAGGACATCGATCAGATGTCCCCACCAGCCGCGCACGCGGTCGCCCAGAATCGGGTAGAAGGCCGAGCGCAGGGTCAGCGGCAGGCCGTGGTTGTAGGCGAAGAACGCCAGCGCCAGGGCGACCACGGCGTAGATCGCCCACGGATGCAGGCCCCAGTGGTAAATCGTCGCCGCCATCGCGAGGTCGCGCGCGGCCATCGCGTCACCGGCGGCGCCTCCCAGCGGCGCGGCGTCACTACGCTGACCGTCGCCGCCCATCACCGGCCCGTCGAAGGCCGCCTCGAAGTGGGACAGCGGCTCCGAAACGCCGAAGTACATCAGGCCGATCCCCATGCCGGCGGCGAACAGCATCCCGAACCAGCCCAGGTACGAGAACTCCGGCTTCGCGTCCGGGCCACCCAGCCGCACCCCGCCGACCGGCAGGAACACGAGCAGCAGGGCGAAGAGAACGAACACGTTGCCGGCCGACAGGAAGAACCAGTCGAAAGCGCCGATGATCGCCGGGAGCAACCAGCTGAAGAACTGGGCAGCCTGGCTCTGGAAGACCAGCGTGCCGAGGACGAACAGGACGATCACAGCACCCGAGACGACGAACACCGGGTGGTGAATGTCGAGCCCGAACGGAGTGATGTTGTCCTGCCCGACGCGGAGCTGGGGGCGCCGACTCAGTTGAACTGTTCGCGCAGCAACCGCTTCAGGATCTTCCCCGACGGATTGCGCGGCAACTGGTCGATGAAGTGGACGGCGACCGGTTGCTTGAAGCGGGCCAGCTTGTCCTGGCAGAAGTCGAGGACTTCTTCGCCTTCCAGACTTTCGTCGGAGCGGACGACGATGGCGACCGGGGACTCGCCCCACTTCTCGCTCTCGCGGCCGATGACGCCGACTTCGAGCACCTTCGGGTGGCGGCCGATGACCTCTTCGAGCTCCGCGGGATAGACGTTCTCGCCGCCGGAGATGATCATGTCCTTCAGCCGGTCCTGGATGTAGACGAAGCCGTCCTCGTCCATCACCGCGCCGTCGCCGGTGTAGAACCAGCCGTCCACGAGACTCTCGGCCGTGGCCTCCGGCCGTTTCCAGTACTCCTTCATCAGGTGGCGGCCGGCGACCAGGACCTCACCCGCCTCACCGGGGGCGCAGTCGGCGCCGTCGTTGTCGACGATCCGCACCGAGGTGTGGAAGAACGCCTTGCCGGTCGAGCCAGCCTTGCGGATCGCGTCTTCCGGCGAGATCATGCATGCCGGGCCGCAGGTCTCGGTCAGGCCGTAGACCTGGTGGACCTCGATTCCCAGCTTGTCGTAGGCCTCGATCAGGCTGACCGGCACCGGCGCCGCGCCGGTCATGCACCAGCGGAGTTGCTCGTGACTGCAGCGTTCCGGGTCGTAGGCTTGAAGCATGAAGTTCAGCATCGCCGGGACCTTCAGCATGATGTCGATCTTCTCTTCGGCGACCAACTGCCAGACCCGGACGGGATCGAAGGAGCGCATCACGACGCTCGTGCAGCCGGCGTGCACGTTGCAGGTCGCGGGGGTCAGGGCGCCGACGTGGAAGAGCGGCAGGGAGACCAGGAAGCGGTCGCCGTAACGAAAATCGGTGGTTGCCATGATCGTCAGGGACGCCCACAGCGCGGAATCGTGGGTGTGGACCGCGCCCTTGGGCAGGCCGGTCGTCCCCGACGTGTACATGATGTAGAGCAGGTCGCTTCCCGCGGCCGCTATCGCGGGCTCGTCGTCGCTCGCCGCCGTCGTCGCGTCGAGGTACGAGAGGCAGCCGTCGGGCCGCTGCTCGTCCGGGCCGACGTGGACCCACCTCGTGACCTTCGTGCCGTTCTCGCCGCCGCCACGCGCGATCAGGTTCAGCACCTGGGCCTGGAATTCGTCGCCGAAGATCAGCGTCCCGGCGCCGGCGTCGCGGATGATGAAGGAGAGTTCCTCAGGCGTCAGCCGCCAGTTCAGCGGAACGCAGACGGCACCGATCTTGGCGATCGCGAAGAAGGTCTCCATGTACTCGACGCTGTTCATCAGCAGCAGCGCGACCCGATCGCCCTTGCCCACGCCGAGTTCCCGGAGCGCGTTCGCGGTCCGGTTCGAGCGGAGGTTCCACTCGGTGAACGTGAAACGGCGCTCGCTCTCGACGTCGACGAAGCCCTCCATGTCCGGCGACAGGGAGGCGCGCTTGGTCAGGATGAGTCCGGCGTTGTCTCGCATGGGTTCGTCTCCTCGGGCGTTCAGCGACTCGCCGGATCGTAACGCGGCAACCTACTCGCCGGCGGCGGCTACTGCCTCGTCGAGACCGTAGCCCTCGAGCGTGCCGTGCAGGGCGACGATGTCGAGCCCCATGACGAGCAGATCGTGCTTCTCGCCGGAGAGGTCGCGGACGTGATTCCGCATCAGTCCCTCGGGGCGGAAGCCGAGTCCCTCGAAGGCGGCGACGGCGCCCTTCTGGTCCGGCGTCATCCGCGCCACGACCTTCTCAATGCCGGCCGCGACGGCCGCCTGGAACGCCTGCTCCACGAGCAACCGGCCGAGACCCTTTGCGCGCGCCGACTCGGAGATCACGACCCGGATCTCGGCGACGTGGGAAGACCACTGCAACTGGCTGCGGTCGATCGAGGCGTAGCCGATCAGCTCGGCGTCCGCCAGGGCGAGCAACGTCGTCATCTGGCCCGAATCGATCTCGCCGATCCACTGGTCGACCACGGTGGCGTCGCGGATGTCGCGACGCAGGAACAGGAGATCGTGGTCCGGAAGACCCTCGGCGAAAGCGAGGACGGCCGACCGGTCGTCCGCGTCCATGGGCCGCACCGTCAGCTCGCGGGCGTTCAGCCGCCGCGCCACCCGGTCGACTGCCGCTATCGATACGGGATCGTTGTCCACTACCCGGTTCTTCTCGTCCGCCATCTCGTTCTTCCCCTTAGACCGCGCGCTCGGCCAGCCATTCCTCGAGGCGCGGCCACAGGCGACGCACCGCGTTCGCCCCGGCGACCAGGCTGACGTGGCCGCCCTTCAAAACGAGTTCCTGCCTGTCCTCCGAGCCGACCATTCCGACCAGGTCGCGGGCCGCCTCGTACGGCACGATGTGGTCGTGCTCCGCGACGACGTGGATGAAGGGAACCCGGATGTTCGAGAGGTCGACCACCCGGCCGCCCAGCCGGAACTCGCCCTTCATCAGCAGGTTCTGCTGCTGGAGCTCCTTCGTCGTCTGACGGAAGCACTCGCCCGGAAAGGGGATCTGGTCGGCGGCCCAGCGCTGGAGCCGCCGGTACGAGGTGACGAACTCGTCGTTCCACATGTTGTCCCAGAGCCGCACCCGTCCGGCGACCTGCGACGCCGGGCGCAGGGCGTTGAACGAGGCGTAGAGCATCTGCGGCGGAACGTTGCCCAGCCGGTCGACGATCCGGTCAACGTCGAAGTGGGCCGGGTCGGTCCAGGTCCTGAACAGCCCCATCCCGTCGTAGTTGACCGGTGTCGTGAAGCAGGCCAGATTGCGCAGCCGCCCGCCCGACGAAACGTCGGGATGCAGGGCCGCGTACAGCGCGGCCAGGAGACCGCCCATGCAGTATCCGACGACCGACACGTCGGGCTCGCCGCTCCGTTCGTGAACGACCTCCACGCACTCGGGAATGAAGTCGAGCACGTAGTCCTCGAGCCGTAGCCGGCTGTCCTCGGGCCGGGGCGTGCCCCAGTCGATCATGTAGACGTCGAAACCGCGGTCGAGCAGGAACTCGATCAGGCTGTGGCCGGGCGCCAGGTCGAGGATGTAGGGCTTGCTGATCAGGGACATGACCAGCAGGATCGGCGTCCGGTACACCTCGTCCACCCGCGCCCGGTAGTGGTACAGCCGGAGCGTGCCCCGGCTGTGGACCGTGTCCTTCGGCGTCAGGCCTACCCCCGGGTCGCCTGTCGCGATGTACTCGAGGCCCTTGACGCTCCGGCGGAACGTGCGCTCCATTTCGCGCCGCACGCTGTCCGCGACCCCGGCGGTCGCGTCCAGCACGGGCGTTGCGCTGCGGGCGGAAGCGCCGCCGGACGGCGTCGTCACTTCGACGCCGGCCCTTCGTCCGGAGCTGTCGCCTTCTGCTCCGACGGCGGACGGCGGGTGCGAGCCGGCCGGGGCGCCGGCTTCGCGTCGCCTTTCCGGCCGATCGCCTGAGCCAGCAGCCCCTCGATCCGCAGCAACCTCTCCTCGACCGCGGTCAAGCGCTCCGCGAGTTCGCTGAGATCGTTGCGGGTCGGCAGGTTCACCGCCTGGAAGTAGCGTTGCGCGCCCTCGTTCATCGTCTGCTGGAACATGGTCATCGCCTCGATCCAGCCGCCCGAAGCGCGGGCGAACTGCTCGGTGCCCATCATGTCGTTGAACACCTTGTTCATCTGGTGTTCGGACTGCGTAACCCACTCGCGCCAGGCGGCGAAGGGGTCGGGGGGCGGATTCTGTGGCGGGCGATCGTCGGTCATGGCGTCGAGACTACGACGACTCCTCCGCCTGCGCGGTGAGCGAGTCGAGGTAGCTGTTCGCCAGACCGAAGCTCGCGTCGATCGCGGAGCGGTAGGAGCTGCGGCCGTCCTGGAACAGGCGGATCCACTCCTGGACCAGGCTCTTGGCCTCGGCCGGGAGCCGCTCGGAGTTCTCGGTCCACTTGCTGATCGCCTCTTCGCGGCGCTCCTGCATCGAAGCAACCATGTCGAAGCTCGTGTCGAACACCCGCTTCTGGAAGTCGAGGGCGCGCCGGTTGGCGTCGATCATCGCACCGCGAAAAGGCAGGCTCGGGCTGGTCGGCGCCGTGGTTGTGCTGGTCGTCATCTGAGGTCTCCTGGGTGGTACGATCCGTTGCCCGGATGGCCCACATGGTTTCGGCTCGAAAGCCTGTTTCGAAGATTGCACCGGTGACGGTCGCTTCGGTTGACGGCGACCGTCTTGTGCAGTGCAGCAAGAATGCTGCACATTATGCTGCGCTGTGTCAACCCCCCTCCGCATGACCGACCCGATCGTCATCAAGAAGTACGAGAACCGCCGGCTGTACGACACCCACAGCAGCCGGTACGTCAACCTCGACGGCGTCGCTGAACTCGTCCGCGGCGGCCGGGACATTCAGGTCGTCGACTCGAAGACCGGCGAGGACGTTACTCGCCACGTTCTGACCCAGATCATCGTCGACGGCGCGAAGGACCCCGAGCACGGACCGCCGCTCGAGTTCCTCCGCGACCTGGTGCGCGCGCGGGACCAGGCCGGCCGGGACTTCTTCCAGTGGTACCTGAAGAGCGCCGGCGAGGTCTACGAGAGGATGCGAGAGACGATGCGGCGAAGCCCGTTCGCTCCTGACCCGTCCTGGATGCGCCTCTGGGACCCTCGCGCCATGGCGGAGGAGATGCACGCGCAGATGACGCGCCAGATGGAAGGAGTGTTCGGCAGAGGCGGCGGCGCCAACGCTCAGGAGGCGCCTCCCCCTTCTCCCACTGACCCGCCCGGGCCGGACGAAGGCGGAGCAACCCGCGCCGAACTCGATGAACTGCGGAGTCGGCTTCAGGATCTCGAACGCCGCCTCACCGACACCGACTAAACCGCGGGCGCGGAGAGCGATGCCCCTGTCGACCGCCGCCGCCGGCAGCGAACTCACGTCCTCGACGATCGACGTCACCGTCCGCGACGTGCTCGCCTACGCGGCCGGCATCGGCGACACCTGCGACCCTGTGTTCGACGACGCCCGAAACGGCGGCGTCGCGGCGCCGCCTCCGTACTGCGTGTCCCTCGAGTGGCCCGTCGTCAGCCGCGGACGGGGATCGCAGCTCCTTGGCGGAGAGCCGCACGAGTTGCGGCGCGGCGTCCACGCCAGCCAGGACTCGCACTTCCACCGTCCGATCCGCCCCGGCGACTCGCTGACCACGCGCGGCCGCTACGTCGGCATCAGGAGCACGCGCGCCGGGGTGCTGCTGACCACCCGTCTCGACACCGTCGACCAGCAAGGCCGGCCCGTCACGACCTCCTGGTCGCGTTCGATCTTCCGCGGCGTCGACACCGTCGGTCCCAACGCCGAGACGGAACCTGTCCCCGAACCGCCCAGACTCAGCCTCGGCGGGAACGGCCGGGCCCGGAGCGAGATCTTCGTGCCGCGGGAGATGCCTCACGTCTACACGGAATGCGCCCGGATCTGGAATCCGATCCACACTGAGCGCGAGGTGGCGCTGGGCGCCGGTCTGCCCGACATCATCCTCCACGGCACAGCGACGTGGGCTCTCGCCGGCCGCGAAGTGCTCCGCGCCTACGGCGGCGGCGATCCGCTGCGGCTCAGACGCCTCTATGGCCGATTCAGCGCGATGGTCATCCCGGGCACCTCGATCGCGGTTGAGCACGTGCCGGCCGGAGAGGCGGGGGACGGCGGGCTCCAGGTCGCCTTCCGGGTGCTCAACGCGGAGGGTCAGGAGGCCGTGAGCCAGGGCGTGGCCATCGTCGCGTAGAGTACCGGCCCCGCCAACCACTGGAACTACCGACGGAGACAGGAAGAGATGGGAATCCTCGACGGCAAGACGGCGATCGTCACCGGCGCCGGCCGCGGCATCGGCAAGGGAATCGCGCTCAAGTTCGCGGAAGAAGGCGCCAACGTCGTGGTCAACGACCTAGGAGGCGCAACCGACGGCACCGGCGGTTCACGGATCGCCGACGAGGTAGTCGAGGAGATCAGGAGCGCCGGCGGTTCGGCAGTGCCGAACTACGACTCCGTGGCCACCGTCGAGGGCGGGCAGAACATCTTCCAGACGGCGGTCGACTCGTTCGGCGGCCTGGACGTCCTCGTCAACAACGCCGGCATCCTGCGCGACCGGACGATCTTCAACCTCGATGAAGCGGACTGGGACGCGGTGCTGGACGTCCACCTGAAGGGCCACTACTGCTGCAGCCGGCCGTTCGCGCGCTACATCCGGGAAACGAACCGCCCCGGCTGCCGGATCATCAACTTCTCTTCCGTATCCGGCCTCTACGGCAACTTCGGCCAGTCGAACTACGCGGCCGCCAAGGCGGGGATCGCCGGCCTGTCGCGCGTGCTGGCGCTCGAACTCGCCAAGTACGGCTGCACCGTCAACACGATCTCGCCGGGCGCCACGACCCGGATGACGGCGGAACTCCGCGCCTCGCGCGGCATGCAGATCGACGAGGACGCGCCGGAGCAGAGCCCGATTCAGATCGCCCCGGTCTGCGCCTGGCTGGCATCCGACGCGGGCCAGGACATGACCGCCCAGATCATCGACGTCATGCGTGGCTGGGTCGGCATCATGCAGCAGCCCAAGGTGATCCGGAAGTTCAGCAAGGACGGCATGTGGGACAACCGCGACATCGACCTGATCATGCCGCAGCTCCTCAAGGCGAAGCAGGACCACGACGCCGCGGTCGACGCCGGGGCGGAACCGACGCCGGTCTGAGAGGAGCCGGCCTACGGCCGGCGCGTTTTCCGGCCGCCTTCGGCGGCAGCGGGTCAGAAGACCCGCGTACCCAGTGTTTTCAGGTCAGCCAGCGGACGTACCAGGGCGTCCCGTCCGCCTTCTGCTGCTCCTTGTAGCGCTGGCGCTCCAGCTTCCTCAGGAACGCCTCGCCCTTGTCGAAGCAGCAGTCCTTGTACTTCCGGCCGCTGCCGCAGGGGCAAGGTTCGTTGCGCTGCACCTTGCTGAAGCGTCGCGGCGCGGTGACCACCGACTTGCGGGTCGCGATCGCGTTGCTCAGCCGTCGTCCGCGTTTCATCGACTCACCGTGGTCCTTCGAATGTCCTCGCTTCGGCCCGCCGTCCGCAACCGGCCAAACGGCGCGCCCCGAGCCCTGTAACATAGCAACCGTACCGTCCCCGGGCGAGGCCGGCAATGGCCGACCGGCACCGCGCCCCCGGACGATCCGCAGCCCGGACGATATGACCGCCACCCGCAAGCCGAGGCTGACGTGAGAATCTGCGTCGTCGGTTCCGGCTACGTCGGTCTGGTCACAGGCGCCTGCCTGGCCGACTTCGGCATGGACGTCGTCTGCGTCGACCAGGACGAGTCGAAGATCGCCCGGCTTCAGGCCGGCCACATCCCCATCTACGAACCAGGACTCAAGACCCTGGTCGCGAAGAACGACGAGGCCGGCCGGCTCTGCTTCACCACTGAACTGGCGCCCGCGCTCAAGTCCGCGGTCGCGGTGTTCATCGCGGTGGGCACGCCGCCCCGGGAGGACGGCTCATCCGACCTCCGCTACGTGCGGGACGTGGCCCAGGCCATCGCGGGCCAGATCAGCGGCTACAAGGCGATCGTCACCAAGAGCACCGTGCCGGTCGGTACCGGCCGGATGATCGAGGAGATCGTGGGGTCCGGGCGCTGCCGCAGCTTCTCCGTCGTCAGCAACCCCGAGTTCCTGCGCGAGGGCTCCGCCATCGAGGACTTCATGCGCCCGGATCGCCTGGTCATCGGTAGCCGCGACCAGCGGGCGACGGACATCATGCTGGAGATCTACTCCCCGCTCCGCGCCCGCGGCGTCCCCATCGTCGTCACCGACGTCGAAACCGCGGAGATGATCAAGTACGCGTCGAACAGCTTTCTCGCCACCCGGATCTCGTTCATCAATGAAGTGGCCGAGCTGTGCGAGCGGACCGGCGCCGACGTGCAGGTGGTCGCCCACGGCATGGGTCTGGACCGCCGGATCGGGCCGCTGTTCCTGCGACCGGGACCGGGCTTCGGCGGTTCCTGCTTCCCGAAGGACACCCGCGCGATGGCGTCGATGGCTCGGGACGCGGGCGCCAGGGTCCAGATCGTCGAGGCTACGCTCGAGGTCAATCGCCGGGTCCAGGAGCGGATGCTGAGCAAGATCGAGTCGGCGCTCGGCGACCCCAGTGGACGAACCGTCGCCATGCTCGGTCTCTCGTTCAAGCCCGATACGGACGACATCCGGGAATCTCCGGCCCTGTTCGTGCTCGACCGACTCCTTTCCCGTGGCGCCACCGTTCGCGCGTACGATCCGGCAGCGATGGACAAGGCCCGCCGCCTCCGTCCCGACGCGATCTACTGCGGCGATCCCTACGAGGCCGCGGAGGGCGCGGACCTCCTGGCCATCCTTACCGAGTGGAACCAGTTCCGCGCGCTCGAGTTCGACCGTCTCCGCACACTGCTGCGCGAGCCGTCCATCGTCGATCTTCGCAACCTCTACGAGCCGGAACGGGTGGCCGCCGCCGGCTTCCGGTACGCCTCGCTCGGCAGGGCCGACGGAGCGCCAGACAGTCAACGACGGCCCGCATCGGCGATCCCAGCCGGTGCCGCTCTCGGATCGGAGGCCGGATGAGCCAACCGCTTTCCGTCGTCACCGGTGGCGCCGGCTTCATCGGCTCCCATCTCTGCGAACGGCTGCTCGCCGAGGGTCACCGCGTCTACTGCGTCGACAACTTCATCACCGGGAGCCCGGCGAACATCGAACACCTGCGCGACGACGAGCGCTTCACCCTGATCGAGCACGACGTCAGCAAGCCTGTCTACGTCGGGCCCGACGTGGACAACGTCCTCCACTTCGCCTCCCCGGCCAGCCCCGTCGACTACCTGGAGCTGCCGATCCAGACGCTCAAGGTGGGTTCGCTCGGCACCCACAACTCGCTCGGTCTGGCCAAGCACCACGGCGCCCGCTACCTGCTCGCCTCCACGTCGGAGGTCTACGGCGATCCGCTGATCCACCCGCAGTCGGAGTCCTACTGGGGCAACGTGAACCCGGTCGGTCCGCGCGGCGTCTACGACGAAGCGAAGCGCTTCGCCGAAGCGATGGTCATGGCCTACCACCGGATTCACGACCTGGACACCCGGATCGTCCGCATCTTCAACACCTACGGACCACGGATGCGGCTCCGCGACGGCCGCGTCGTGCCGAACTTCATCCGCCAGGCCCTCTCCGGCAGACCCCTGACCGTCTACGGCGACGGCAGCCAGACCCGCTCCTTCTGCTTCATCGACGACCTGGTCGAGGGAGTCTGGCGACTCCTCAACTCCTCGGAGACGGATCCCGTCAACCTCGGCAATCCCCACGAGATGACCGTGCTCGAGTTCGCCCGGGTGATCCAGGGTCTGACCGGGAGCCGCAGCGAAATCGAGTTCCAGTCCCTGCCGGTCGACGATCCGAAGACACGCCAACCCGACATCTCCCGCGCCACCGGCCTGCTCGACTGGGAACCCGGTGTCGACCTGGAGGCCGGCCTCGAGAAGACGATCCGGTACTTCGCGGACCTGGTGGGCGACCGGTGAGGCCGGGCCTGTAGGATCAGGCCATCCGCAAAGCGTCCCAATGGACAGAACCAGCCATGAGGAGATGTCCATGAGCCCGATTGCTCCAAGCCGTAGAAGCCTCTCCGCCACACTCCTCGGCGCGGCGCTCGCCCTCGCCTGGTTCGCCGGCGCGCCGGCGGCCGCCCAGGACGAACGCTTCGTCGGCATCTGGCAGAAGGACATTTCACGCAGCGACGCGCCCTGGCCCGGGCGTCACGATCGACCGCAACCGAACGCGGCCGACATCGAGATCGAGTTCCGCCTGGTCGGCGACGACATCGAGTTGACGCAGACCAGCCGCCGGCAGGACTGGCCCACTCCGCAGCACGTCAACGTGACCTACGTCACGGACAACAAGCCCCACGCAGCGCGCGACCTGGGCAGCGGCAGGATGCAGGAAGTGCGGGCCCGGTGGCGGAAGAAGAAACTCACCGTCTCGTTCACGGTCAGCCTGCCGGGCTTCGAGGCGGACGTACAGCAGATCTGGGAGATAACCAAGCAGGGCGACCTGTTGCAGACCGTCGCCGGACGAGGCGCCGAGGGCCGGCCCGACATCCGAAAGAACTACTTCGTCCGCGCCTCCGCCGTCCAGTAGCCGGATCTCGCCCACGCCAACCAACGAAAACGAAGCGGTCCGGTGTCGAGCTCGCCGGCGCGGGCCGCGAGGCAGGAGTAACCAGAAATGCGCACAGCGATCGGCATAGGGAGCGCGTACGCCTCCGGAACGAACTGGGATGCCCTGGCGGAGTACGTCGTCGAGGCGGACCGCATGGGCATCGACGACGTCTGGTCGGCCGAGGCCTGGGGCACCGACGCAGTGACTCCGCTCGCGTTTCTCGCCGGACGGACCGAGCGGGTCCGCCTCGGCACCGGCATCATGCAAATCTCGGCGCGCGCGCCTTCGATGACCGCCATGACCGCGATGTCGCTGGCGTCGATCTCGAAGAACCGCTTCGTGCTCGGTCTCGGCGTCAGCGGCCCTCAGGTGGTCGAGGGCCTCCACGGCGTGCCCTTCGCCATGCCGCTGGGCCGCCTGCGCGAGTACGTCGACATCCTGAAGATCGCCCTCTCGGGCGAGAAGATCGCGTACGACGGCAGGCACTACACCCTGCCCCGACCGGGAGGCGAGGGCAAGGCGATCCGGATGTCGCAACCCCCGCGACCCGAGCTGCCGATCTATCTCGCGACCCTCGGCCCGAAGTCCCTGGAGTACACCGGCGAGGTCGCCGACGGCTGGCTCGGCACGTCCTTCATCCCGGAGCACACCGACGCCTTCTTCCCGGCGATGCGCGCCGGCGCCGAGCGCGCCGGCAGGTCGTTCGGAGACATTGATATCCAGGTTGGCGGCGACGTCGAGTTCGGCGACGATCTGGAACGGATGGCCACCCGCCGCAAGCCGGGGATGGCCTTCACCCTCGGCGCGATGGGCTCGGCGCAGACGAACTTCTACAACGATGCCTACCGCCGTGCCGGCTTCATCGAAACCGCCCGCGAGGTGCAGGCTCTCTGGATCTCTGGCAAGCGGGAGGAGGCCGCGGCACGGGTTCCGGACGAGATGGTGCTCGGCAACACCCTGATCGGCGACGAAGCCCGCGTGCGGGAGCGCATCCGCGCCTACCGCGACGCCGGCGTGACGACCCTGCGCCTCAACCCGGCCGGAGCCACGGTGCGCGAGCGGCTCGACACCCTGGGCCGGTTCCTGGAGCTGGTCCGCGAGGAGGCTCCCGCCGAGGGATGAGCTTCCCGGCACGGCACGGCACGGAACTCCTCGCCCACGCCGAGCGGAACCTGGGGCGCTTCGAGCAGCGCGCGCTCGACCCGGAAACCGCCGCGGCGCGGGCAGCGGAGGCTTCCGGCCACACCGGCGCGGCGCCGGCCAACGCGCACGCCGCGGTCGCCGTGACGCTGCTGCCCGACAAGGGCGGCCGCGGCTGCTTCCTGCTCACGCGGCGGTCGCTCCGGCTGCGGCGGCATCGCGGCCAGTGGGCTCTTCCGGGCGGCCGGATCGACGAGGCGGAGACACCCGAGCAGGCGGCGCTCCGCGAGCTCCACGAAGAGGTCGGCCTCGACCTCGACTCCTCGGCCGTCCTCGGACGACTCGACGACTTCGGCACCCGCTCCGGCTTCGTCATCACGCCGGTCGTCTTCTGGTGCGACGGCTACCGCGAACTGGAGCCGAATCCGGCCGAGGTCTACAGGGCCTACCGCATCCCGCTGATCGATCTGGACCGCCCGGACGTGCCGGTGCTGCGGGAGATACCGGAGAGCGAGAACCCCGTGCTCTCCATGCCGATCCGCGGCGGCCTCGTCCATTCGCCGACCGCGGCGATCGTGTACCAGATGCTCGAGGTGGTGCTCCGCGGCAACGATGTCCGCGTGGCCCACTACGAGCAGCCCGTCTTCGCCTGGCGTTGACGTCCATGACTGCGGGCCGACCTCTCGACGGCGTCCTCGTGGTGTCCATCGAGCAGGCGGTGGCCGCGCCGCTGGCGACCTGCCGCCTCGCCGACGCCGGCGCCCGGGTGATCAAGATCGAGCGCGAGGGCGGCGACTTCGCCCGCGGCTACGACGGCAGCGCTGGTGTCTCGGCCTACTTCGCCTGGCTGAACCGCGGCAAGGAGTCCATCGTTCTCGACATCAAGGACGCCGAGGACCGGACTCTGCTCGAGCGGATGGTCGAGCACGCTGATGTGTTCATCCAGAACCTCGCTCCGGGCGCCGCAGCGCGCGCGGGCTTCGGGTCGAAGGAACTCGGCAATCGTCATCCGCGGCTGATCACCTGCGACATCTCGGGCTACGGCGAAGAGGGTCCGTACCGGTCCATGCGCGCCTACGACCTCCTGGTCCAGGCCGAGAGCGGAGTCGCATCGATCACCGGTTCGCCGGCGGAGCCCGGTCGGGTCGGCGTGTCGATCTGCGACTTCGCGACCGGCATCTACGCCTACTCCGCCATCCTCGAAGCTCTGATCGAGCGCGAGAGCACGGGCGCCGGCCGCAACGTCGAGGCCACCCTCTTCCACACGATGGCGGACTGGATGGCCGTGCCCCTGCTGCGCTTCGAACAGGACGGGCTCGACTGGCCGCGCGTCGGCCTCGGCCATCCGACGATCGTGCCCTACGGCCTGTTCCGGCTCGGTGACGGCGACTCCGTCCTGATCGGTGTCCAGAACGACCGCGAGTTCGTGCGGCTGTGCAACGAGGTTCTCGACCAGCCGGAGCTGGCCGAGGCCTACCCCCGGAACGTGGACCGCGCCAATGCCCGCGACACCGTCGAAGACGCGATCCGCGCTGTCTTCCTGCGTCACGACCGGGCCTCGATCCGGGACGCCCTGGACCAGGCCCGCATCGCCTACGGCTTCCTGAACGACGTCGCCGCCCTTTCGCGGCATCCACAACTCCGCCGGGTCAGACAACCTCTCCCCGACGACACCGAGATCGACATGGTCGCACCCGCGGCCGCCCCCAACGAACCAGGACGACGCCTGCCGCCGGTTCCCGAACTCGACGAGCACGGCGCCGCGATCCGGGCCGAGTTCGGGGCCGCGTAACGCGCAGCGGTGCATGTCGCCTGCGGCGGTCCGGGGGGAAGGGTGCCAGCGGACCGCCGCAGGCTGGACCTCCTACCGTGAACGCGGCCTCGCTCCTTACAGGGTGGCGTGGCCCGTGACCAAGGTGATCCAGATCAGAGGCAGAACGACCAGCGAACCCAGAAAGAGCGTCCGGGCGCGTGCGCGGCTGCGGTCGGAGGCAAACCGCATGGCGAACAGAGCGAAGACACCGCTGAAAGCGGCAGCCGCGATGGCGAAGGTCAGAGGGGTCAGGCCGACCGCAGTGGCAAGGGCGCTCAGGATGACAAGCAACAATGCCCAGAACAGGGACTCCAGGGCCGTGCGACGGCCGCTCGAGTCGGTGACTGCCAGCACCTTGAAGCCTGCTCGGGCGTAGTCGTCGCGGTGGAGCCAGGCCAGGGAGTGGAAGTGCGGGAGTTGCCAGGCGAAGACGATGCCGAAGAGGAGCCACGCCTCCACAGTCAGGGCACCGGTTGCGGCGGCCCAGCCGATGACCGGCGGCAGGGCGCCGGGAACCGCGCCAACGAGGACGGCCAACGGCGTCCGGCGTTTGAGCGGCGTGTAGATCCACGCGTAGCTGACGAGAGTCGCCAGCGCCACGACGGCGGAAAGCGGGTTGGCGCCGACGGCAAGGACGGCGAGACCCGCAATGCTCAGAACGGTAGCGAACAGCTGGCCCGCCGACGGCGAGATGCCGCCCAGGGGCAGCGGCCGGGACCGGGTGCGGGTCATCAGGGCGTCGAGGTCTCGCTCCGCGACCTGGTTGAACGCGGCGCCGCCCGCGGCTACGAGACCGGAGCCGATCAGGACGGAGAGGAGCACTCCCAGGTCCAGTACGCTTGCCCCGAGGTAGTAGCCGATGCCGACCGTGGCGACGGCCAGGGCATTGAGCCGCGGCTTGGCCAGCGCCACCCACAGGGCGGCACGGTTCGGCCGGGCTGCTTCCGCGGCGAGGAGCGTCACGCGGGAACCCGCCCGGGGGCGTCGCCGGTGCTCGTCGCGAAGCGGCTCGCCCGGATCGCCGAAGCGTCGCCGAACCAGGCGCGGTGTACCCGCAGCGCCAGCGCCACCGAGACGACCCACAGCAGGCCGCCGGTCGCCACGTGCGCGGTGTTGATGTGCGGCTGCAGACCGCTCCAGACGGTCCAGGCGCCGAGGCCGATCTGAGCCAGCAGCACGGTGCCCAGGAGCAACGCCGGGCGGGCGAGTTCCGTCCGCTGACGATGAACTCTGAGGACGCGCACGATCAGGGCCACCGTCGCGACGGTCACGGCGAGGGCGCCCAGTCGATGCGCGAAGTGAAGCGAGATGCCCAGGCTCCACTCGGGCGGGAGCAACCGGCCAAAGGCCAGCGGGAAGTCCGGGATGGCTAGCCCCGCGTCGTTGTGACGCATCGTCGCGCCAAGGAGGATCTGCACGTACACGAGAGCCGGAACCGCCAGCGCCAGCCGGGCCAGCATGGGATCGTTCAGCGGTTCCGGACGTCCAAAGCCCCTTCGCCAGCCCGGCGACGTAAAGATGCCCAGGCTCACGACGAGGGCGAAGAAGAGCTGGGCCAGTCCGGCATGGCTGATGGAGATCGGTTTCGGCAGCAGGTAGATCACCGTGATGCCGCCCAGCAGTCCCTGAGCGACGACGGCGGCGAGCGCCGTCCAGGCCAGTCGGCGCACCCAGGCGCGGCTCTCGACGCGCCAGGCCCAAACCGCCAGACCGATCGTCATCAGACCGACCACGCTCGCGATCAGGCGGTGACCGTGCTCGTAGAGGATGCCGCCCACCATCTTCGAGAACGGGAAGGCGAACATGAAGTAGCCGTAGGTGTTCGGCCAGTCGGGAACGGCGAGCCCCGAGTCGGTGCTCGTGACCAGGCCGCCCGCCGCGATCAGCAGCAGGGACGCCGCGGCCAGCAGCCGGAGGTAGTAGTGCAGCCAGCGCACGACCGGCGCACTCTATCCCCGCCGGCCGGCCCCTTCCAGGCCCTTCCGACCGCCGGTGAAACGCCGCCCGGACCGGCTCAGCCGACGATGTTCTGACGACGCAGTTCGTCGATCTCGGCCGCGGTCATGCCCAAGCCGCCCAGCAGGTCGTCGGCGCCCTCGCCCAGTGCCGGCGACGGCGCGACCGGCGCCGGCGGCGTGCCCGAGAACTTCGCTGCCGGACGAGGCACCCTCATGCGGCCGACCTGCGGATGGTCGACTTCCCGCAGCAACTCGTTCTCGACCACCTGCGGATCGGTCAGCACCTCATTGCGGGTCAGGATCGGCGCACAGGGCACGTCCTCGGCTTCGAGCGCGGCGATCCACTCCGCGGAGGTGCGCTGCCGCATGACGTCGCCGACCATGCCCAGGCGCGAGTCCGCGTTCGAGATCCGCCCCGCCGCCGTGTTGTACCGCTCGTCCTCCAGCCATTCGAGATGGCCGGTGGCTCTCGCCATGCCTTCCCACTCGGCGTCGGAGATCGTGGACGCCGTGATGTAGCCGTCGGCGGTCTGGTAGATCAGGTCGCTGGTCGACCCGGGGCGGCCGTGCGCGACCTCGCCGCCGACCAGGATCTGGCGCACGAAGCCCTCGGGCCAGGTGAAGGAGATCGTCGCGTCGAGCATGGCGAGTTCGAGGTGTTGACCCTCCCCCGTCCGTTCGCGGGCCAGCAGCGCCGCAGTGATCGCCTGGGCCGCGGTCAGGCCGGTTACCTTGTCCGGGATGATCGTCCGCACCATCTTCGGCTCACCGGTGACGCGATCGGCCTGGATGTCGGCGAAGCCCGACAGGGCCTGGATGATCGGGTCGTAGACGCGCTTCTGGGCGTACGGCCCTTCCTGCCCGAAGCCACTGATCGAAACGTAGACGAGACGAGGGTTCAGATCGCGAAGGCGATCGGCGCCAAGCCCCAGCTTGTCGACCACGCCGGGGCGGAAGTTCTGGACGAAGACGTCGGCGGTGCCGACCAGGTCGAGCAGGATCCCGATGCCGCGCTCGTGCTTCAGGTCGAGGACGAGGGACCGCTTGCCCCGGTTGATCGTCGCGAACCCGGCCGTGACGCCGCCACGCTGGGGTCCCAGCCGGCGCATGATGTCGCCGCCCGGCGGCGCCTCGACCTTGATCACTTCGGCGCCCTGATCCGCCAGCAGCATGGTGGCGATCGGTCCCGAGACCATCGTCGCCAGTTCGATCACCCGAAGGCCGTCGAGCGGACCCATGGCGGCGCAGGGTAGCAGCTACTACATCTCCCGCAACAGGAGGTTCACGGTCAGAGACTGCCGAGGATTCAGAGTGGTCTCGAACGCCTCACTTACCTCCCAACTGTCCGGGGTGAAGCGCCGGGCCGAGATCCTCACCCAGCCGGGCGGAACGCCGCGAGCGGAGTAGGAGCCGTCCTCGCCGGCGGTCGCCTGGTGAACGAGCTGCCCGTCCGCGGACTCGAAGCGGACGATGGCGCGCTCCGCCGGCTGACCCGTGGACGCGCTCAGCACACGGCCCTGGACGACGGTGTCGGCGAGTTCCAGAACCAGAGGCTCGTCCGCCGGCACGTCGATGTCGTGGAAGAACTGAATCAGCTCGTAGTCAGGCGCGACCACGTCGACCCGCCAACCCTCCCGACCCGGCAGCGCGCCCCTGAACCAGCCCTCGGCATCGGTCCGGAAGGTCAAGTCCGGCGAGGTCTGCCGGCCGCCGAAAAACACAAGACCAGTTACCGGCACCTTGTCCAGCGTCAGGCGGCCCACCACCGGTACGAGGTCAAGTTCCACGACAGCCGTCCGGTCGGTCACGACCTCGAGATAGTCGAGGCCGCCGAAACGCCCACCCGCCTCGTCGGCAATCTCCACGCTGAAGGCGCCGTTGCCCGGCACGTGAAACAGCGCCCGGCCGTTCTCGACGACGGCCCTCTGCTGGGAGTACTCCCCGGGGCGGTACTCGCGCCAGAACCCGGCCGGGTCCTCCGGCTCGATCTGCTTCAGCCGGGCGACCCAGTGGCTGTCGTAGGGCGGATCGGCGGGCAGCACGGAGACCTCCAGTAGGTGGCTTCGCATGAGCGGAATCCGCTTCCGGGGAAACGTCTCGGCGTTCCTCTGGAGCGTCCAGGGGCCGGCGCGCGCGGCCACCCGGTCGGCGCAGTCGACCTGAATCCAGTGGTTGCCGGGACCCAGTCCCGGCGCCTGGAAGAAACCGTCCCGGGCCACCTCCACCGTCGTCACGACGTCCTCGAGCCCCGTCATCCAGAACGCGGGATCCGCCTTCGCCACGTGGACGACGCAGCGTTCGACCAACTCCCTGAAGCCCCGTCCCGCGGCCACGAAACCGGCCAGACTGGCGCCGGGAATGAGCCTCTGATCGCCCATGCGAAGCTGCCGCAGGCCGAACAACGGCGTCTCCCAGCGGTACTCCGGCGAGTGTCCGGGCAGCCAGAACACGATGTGAACCAGGGTGCCCGGCAAGTCGCAGGACCAGCGGCCGTCGTCCGCCACCGGGCACCGTATCCTCGCTCCCTTCAGGCTGAAGCGCGGGTCAAGACGCTCGGAGTCGACGTCGCCGAGAAGAATCAGGACTTCGGACACCGGACGCCGCGGACCGACCACCCGCCCCGAACCGGAAACCGCCGGGAAGACGGGCACCTCGAAAACCGGCACGACCGAGGGGGCCGGCTCTTCACTCCCGTCACCCTCCGGCCGCGGTTCGCCTGGATCGTCCGGCCCCAGGTCGGGATCGATGTAGACCTCGCGACCCCAGAAGCCGCCGCCGGGCGCCGGCCGGACGTTCCAGGGTCCGGGCTCGAACAGAAACACCTGGAACGGCTGATCGCTGACCACGGGCAGCTCCTGCTCGGCGCCGTCCGCGTTCCTGGCCACGAGCGTCACTTCGGCCGAGACGGTCCGGTAGGCGACCGCCTTCAGCACGACAGGAGCCACTTCGTCCGCCGTCCGGCCGGCGGGTCCGTCCGGTTCCTGGGCATGGGAAGCGGCGACCCCCAGGACAAGGCTCAGGCCGAGAACCGTGCCGATCACGCCCCGCCGCCGTTCGCTCATCCCCGCTCCACCCGCTACGGCAGCGTCATCACCAGAGGCTTCTTGCGAGTGACTACGATCGTGTGCTCGAACTGGACCGTCGTCGTTCCGGGCCTGTTGAGCAGCGTCCAGCCGTCCTTCGCGGTCTTCGCCTGTTCGCGGCCGTTGGTCAGGAACGGCTCGATCGTCAGCACCATCCCGTCGTGCAGGAAGCGGTCGTCGTTCGGGTCGTCGAAGCCGGGCACGAACTTCGGGTCCTCGTGGAGCGAGCGGCCGATGCCGTGCGAGCCGAGGTTTCGGATCAGGCCGAAACCGGCCCTGGTCGCCGTCTCCTCGATCGCGCGGCCGATGTTCCGCAGGCGCCGCCCGTGGCGAGCCTGCTGCATCGCGGAGCGCAGCGCCCGCCGGGTGGCCGAGATCATGCGCCGCCGCTCTTCACTCACCGGCGGCACCGGGTACGCCCCGCCGGTGTCGCTGAAGTAACCGTCGAGTTCGAGGGACACGTCGATGTGGACCAGGTCGCCCGCCTCGATCCGCCGCTTGCCGGCGATGCCGTGCGCGACTTCCTCGTTGACGCTGATGCAGGTAGCGGCCGGGAAGTCGTAGCAGAACTCGGGCGCCGACCGCGCGCCACGCGCTTCCATGTACTCGCGACCGATCAGATCCAGCTCGGCGGTCGTCATGCCCGGTTCGAGCGCCTCGCCCATCCGCGCCAGACACCGGGCCGCTACCCGACCCGCCCGGCGCAGCGCCTCCAGCTCTTCACGGCCGCCGATCGTCATCTCACACCAGCAGGGGGTCGGCGATGACCTCGACCGTGGCCGGCCCATCGTGGTCCAGCGCCCGCTCGAGCGCGTCGTCGAGTTCGCCGGCGTCCCCGACCCGGATGCCGAGGCCGCCGCAGTTGGTCACGAACTCGGCAAAGTTGGGATTCGTCAGATCGGTCATCCAGACGGGCAGCTCGATCGCCCGCTGCTCCTTCGAGATCTTGCCGAGCTCGCTGTTGTTGAGCAGCACGTGGGTGATGTTCATCCGGTAGTGGACGGCGGTCATCACCTCCCCCAGGTACTGGCCAAAGCCGCCGTCGCCGGTGATCGCCACCACCGGCCGGCCGGCGAACCGCTCGTCGGCCGTCTGCGTCGCGGCCCAGGCGCCCATCGCCGCCGGATAGCCGAACCCGATCGACCCCAGATAGCCCGACATCAGCACGGCCTGGCGCCGGCACTCGAAGTAGCGGCCGAAGGAGTACGTGTTGTTGCCGACGTCGACAGCGATGATCGCGTCCTCGGGCAGGCGCCGGTTCAACGCCGCGAACACGGCGGCGGAACTCACCCCGGCCTCTCCGCCATCCGCGAGACGGCGTTCCTTCTCGAGGCGCCAGATCCGCCAGCGCTCGGCGACCTCCGGCCGCTGGTCCACGGTGTCGGCGGCGCCGGCCTCGAGCGCCTCCGCAAACAGCCGCGCGGTGACCCCGATCTCGCCCCAGACGGGCACGTCGACGGCGTGGAACTTGCCGAGGGCCATCGCCTCGAAGTCGACCTGGATGACGGGCTTGAAGGTTGTGATTCCGGTGTGGTTCGAGAACGAGGCGCCAAAGACGATCAGCAGGTCGCTCTCGTTCATGAACCAGCTCGCGACCGGCGTGCCGCTGCGGCCGAGAACGCCGCAGCCGAGGGGGTGATCGTCGGAGATCAGCCCCTTCGCCTTGAAGGTCGTCACCACCGGCGCGTTCAGCCGCTGCGCCAGCGCCCTGACGCCGTCCATCTCGAACCGGGCACCGTGGCCGACGATGATGACGGGTCTGCGAGCGCCGCGGATCAACTCCAGGGCCCGTTCCATTGCTTCCGGCGGAGGGGTGATTCCGGATGGAGTCAGGCGACCCTCGGGCGACCCGGCTTCGGCGCTCGAAGGCAGCGTCTGCACCTCGTCCGGGAAGATGAGGTGCGCCACGTCGCGCTTGAGAAGCGCGTTCTTGCAGGCCAGATTCGCCAGCTCGACGTGCCGACTGTCCCGGTAGACGGCGTGGCTCATCGCGGCGACACCGGCGAAGGCGGCGGAGAGGTCGACCTCCTGGAACGCTCCGGGGCCCAGGACCTGGGTGTCCACCTGGCCGGTCAGCGCCAGAATCGGCGCCCGGTCCATCCGCGCGTCCCACATGCCGGTGAGCAGGTTCGTGGCGCCCGGCCCGGCGATCGTCAGACAGGCCGCGGGCCGGCCGGTCAACTTGCCGTATGCCGAAGCGGCGAACGCCGCCGCGCCCTCGTGGCGGACGCCGACGTACTGGAGGGCGCCGGCCTCGCACTGCGCCCGGATCGCGTCGGCCAGTCCGAGGTTCGAGTGACCGACCATTCCGAAGACGTGGGTCACCCCCCAGTTGACGAAGGTCTCAACCATCGCGTCGCTTACCGTGCGCGGTCGCTCGACCTCCTTTTCCACGCCGACATAGATGCCGTCGCCGCGGACCTCGACCGCGTAGCTCGGCACCCGCTCGTCGTAGCCCGCCGGCGACTTTCCCGTCAGCGGGCAGTAGTCCCAGCCGTGCCACGGGCAGCGCAGCCAGCCGTTCTCGATCGACCCCTCCCCCAGCGGGCCGCCCTGGTGCGGACAGCGGTTGTCCAGCGCGCCGTACTGCCCGTCGTGGTGCGTCAGGCAGATCGAGCGCCGCCCCGCCACGACCGTCTTGACCCGGTTCTCGGCCAGCTCGTCGAGGTCGGCGACCTTGAACCAGGTCAGGCCGGAACCGGGGCCGGGGTCGTCCATCAGTCCGGCAGAACGAGGATGCGGAGATTGCGGAACCAGATCTCGTTGCCGTGGTCCTGGAGCGCGATGTGGCCGGTCTCCATCATCCCGTAGCCGGGCATCGAAGCGAACTTGCTGGCCTCGACCAGCGCCTTCCAGTCGTCGTCCCAGAGCACGTACTCGACCACCTTCTCGCCGTTCAACCAGTGCGTGACCAGGTTTCCTTCCACGCGCAGGGCGGAAGTGTTGAACTCACCTACCGGCACGAGCTCACCGCCCTGCCGCGCGTGAAGCGCGTAGTTCGAGGCTGCCGAGGTTTCCATGCGCTGGCCGTCGCGGTGGCCGCCGTCGTCCAGGATCTGGAACTCCGGGCCGGTCGAGTAGGAGGCCGGGGCGTCCTCGGAGACGTGGAACATGACGCCGCTGTTGCCTCCAGCGGTGACCGCCCAGTCGAAGCGGAACTCGAAGTTCCTGTACTGCTCCCGGGTCAGCAGGTCGGCTCGCGGCCCGGCGTCGTCGCCGGTAGGCGGCAGAAAGTGGACGACGCCGTCGGCTGCCGACCAGCCCGCCGGCACCTGGTCGAGCTTGAATCCACGCCAGTGGTCGAGCGACTCGCCGTCGAAGAGTGACTGGAAGCCTGCCTCGACTTCCTCGGCGCTGAGTTCGTCGGGAGTCGCGGCCGGATCGACCGCGGCCTCTTCGGTTTCGGCGTCATCCGCGGCGCCTACGCGGATCTCGACGCAGGCGACCGCTCCGATCACCAGCAGCATTGCAGCGACAACCGTCAACATCGTCTTCATCCGTTCATCCTCCTACTGCCCATAGCGAATGCCGATCCTCACGGACCGTTCAGGACCCGGGAAGCCAACCTGGGTCTCGTACGACTCATCGAAGGCATTGTCGGCGCGCACGCTGATCCGCCACCGGTCCGCGACCTGCCAGGCGAGCGAAAGGCCGACCAGGTCCCGTCCGGCGACCGAGGTCCGGAACGGCGCTGGAATCTGCTCGTCGAGATAGGAGCCGGTGTGCCGGGCCTCGAGGCCGAGCCGGACCGCCTCGCTCAGGTCGACCCGCACACCGACGCCGCCGAAGAGGTCCGGCCTGCGGCGCAGTGTCCGACCGGTAGCCAGGTCCTCGGTGTCCTGCGAGGTGAGGCGGACATCGACCCCGACGCGCGCCGAAGGGTTCCAGACCAGGAACGCCTCCACGCCTTCGGCGTCGACCTTGCTCCGGTTCACGATCTGGAAGGTGTCGAAGTCGAAGTCGACGAGGTTCTCGAACCGGTTCGAAAACACGGTGATGCCGCCCCGGGCCGCGCCGGTCGCCGACCGGGCCTCGAACCCCAGGTCGGCGCCGACGCTGGTCTCGGGCTGAAGGTTCGGATTCCCGCCGATCGCCCGCGGCGTGGCCAATCCGTACAGGCTCGGCAGCTTGAACGCCTCGCCCGCCGAGGCCCGGACGGACCAGGAACCACCCGCCGGCGTGTAGCGCACGCCAACCCGCGGGCTCAGCTCCTCCCCCTCGCCCTCGAAGAAGTCGGCCCGGGCGCCGATCTCGGCCACCAGCCCGCCTCTGCTCCAGCGCCACTCAGCGAACGCTCCCACACGCTCCCGTTCGATCAGGTAGTCGCCCGCCAGAGGGCCGCCGAAGTAGGGCGGCAGCAACAGGAGGCTCCGGTTCCGGCCCTCCTCGCTCAATCCCTCGACGCCCAGGCTGACGTCGTACGGCGCACCGCCGGCCGGAGCGAAGGCGCCGGTCCAGGCCACCCGCAGGTCGTTGAACTTCGTTGACTCTGTGATCGGGGGCACCAGCGGCACGATCGGCGGGCTGGCCCGATCGAGCGTGTGTTCGTAGAAAGTCGACCGCAGCGTGTGGCTCCAGACCTCCCCGGCGCCGAAGTCGACCATCGCCGCGAGGCCGAGATCGCTGTGGTCGGACTCCCGCAGGTCTCCGCTGCCGAAGACCGGACCGCCGGAGCCGTCCGGGTAGTCGTCGGCCTGCCAGTCCGCCAGGCGCGCAGAAAAACGGAGCGCCGACACATCGCCGAGATTGCGGCCCCAACGCGCGCTGAGCGTCTGCTGCTCAAGCGCGTCCTCGCCGACGCGACCCTGTTCCTCCCGAACCGCCGCGTTGATCGATCCGTGCGTCGACTCGCCCGCGCGCCCCCAGGAAAGCCGGCTGCTCAGATGGTCGTGATCTCCGGCGTGCGCGCTCCAGCCCAGAAAGGGCGCCTCATCGCGCGGCGCCGCGGTGATCAGTTGCACCGCTCCGGCCAGGGAACTCGACCCGTAGAACGAGGAGAGTGGTCCGCGGACCACCTCCAGGCGTTCGATCTCGGCCGCTCCCACGCTGCCGAGCGGGAAGGCACCGCCGTACTGGTCCGTGCTGTCGGCCATCGGCACGCCGTCGATCAGGACGAGGGAGAAGTTCGCGTCGCCGCCTCGCAGCGACACGCCCGCGAGAGCGGCGCTGGAGTCGTTCCCGAGCACCCAGGCGCCGGGCACCAGCCGCAGCGCCTCGGCCGCGTCGCGCACCGCCAGGTGCTGGAGGTCGTCCGTGTCGACGACCTGGACCGAAGCGGTCGCACCCTCCAGCGCCCGGCCCCGCACCGTGGCCGTCTCGTAGAACACGGCCTCCGGAGCCGAGCCGTCTTGATCTCCAGCCTCCGCGGGTTCTGCACCCTCGTCCTGCGCGACAAGGGCCGACGCAGCCAGCACCACGAGCGCCGCGAGAGTGATCGTACGAAACGGCTTGGACCGGCGGGTCTGAATCATCACGGGCGAAGAGCTTAGCCGAGCGGCCCGTTGGTATCGTGCCCTCTCGCAGATGCGCAAGCTCCGCCAGACGGCCCCCGCGATCGCCCTGTTTCTCGCCTCGACGACGGCGGCCCAGGAGATCGAGACAACCCGCTTCGCGGTCCCGGGGCTCGCGGCGGCCGTCGAGATCCTGGTCGACCGCTGGGGCGTCGCTCACGTCTTCGCCGGCGGCCAGGACGACCTGTTCTTCGCCCAGGGCTGGAACGCGGCCCGCGACCGGCTGTGGCAGATCGACCTCTGGCGCCGGCGCGGCGAGGGGACGCTCTCGGAGGTCTTCGGGCCCCGCTTCGTCGAGCAGGACAAGGCCGCCCGGCTGCTGCTCTACCGCGGCGACATGCACGCGGAGTGGCTCGCCTACGCCTCGGACACGAAGCGGATCGTCACCGCCTGGACTCGCGGCGTGAACGCCTATGTCGACCTGGTGCTGGAGCGTCCCGAGCTGATGCCGCCCGAGTTCGAGGCGCTGGGCTACGAGCCGTCGCACTGGACGCCGGAGGCGGTGACGCGGATCCGCAGTCATGGTCTGCTGCGGAACGCGACCAGTGAGTTCTCCCGGGCCGCGTTCCTGAACGAACACGGACCGGAAGCGCTCGCCCTTCGTGACCGCTACCAGCCGGACCACCGGCTGTCGGTGCAGGAAGGTCTTGATCGCAGCTCGCTTGCGGCGATTTCCCGTGCGATCGCCGTCTACCGGCAGGGCACGCGCGGCGTCAGCTTCAACAACCTCGAGCCCGGCTTCCAGGACGCGGCCGACGCCGCATCCCAGGGCAGCAACAACTGGGCGATCTCGCCGCGCCGCACCGCCACCGGTCGGCCCCTTCTGGCGAACGATCCGCACCGCACCCAGGCCGTGCCCTCGCTCCGCTACATCGTCCACCTCAGCTCGCCGGGGCTCGACCTGATCGGCGCGGGCGAACCCGCCCTGCCCGGCATCTCGATCGGACACAACGGCACGATCGCCTTCGGGCTGACCATCTTCAGCATCGACCAGGAAGACCTCTACGTCTACAAGACGAAGCCCGGCGAGCCCGACTTCTACGAGCACCGGGGCAACTGGCTGCCGATGGAGACCATCGAGGAGACGATTCCGGTGCGCGGCGGTGACGCCCGCACGGTGGAACTCCGCTTCACCCGTCACGGCCCCGTCCTCTACCAGGACCTCGACCGGGATCTCGCCATCGGTCTGCGCGCGGCCTGGCTGGAGCCCGGCATGGCGCCCTACCTCGGATCGATCGAGTACATCCGGGCGCGCAACTGGGACCAGTTCCTGGCGGCGATGAACCGCTGGGGAACGCCGTCCGAGAACCAGATCTACGCCGACACGAACGGCAACATCGGCTGGAAGCCGGGCGGCCTCGCGCCGGTCCGGCCCAACTGGGACGGTCTGCTGCCGGTGCCGGGCGACGGCCGCTACGAGTGGCGCGGCTACCGGGACATGGACGAGCTGCCGGTCGAGTTCAATCCGGAGCGCGGCTGGGTGGCGACCGCCAACGAGATGAACCTGCCCGACGGCTACGACGTGCCGCTGGGCTGGGAGTGGGCCGGGCCGTACCGGCGGCAGCGGATCGGCGAAGTGCTGGACGCCGAGGACGCGATGACGGTCGAGGGCGCCGTCCAGCTACAGACCGACTACGTCTCGATCCCCGCGCGCCGTCTTCACGCGCTTCTGGGACGAGCGAGTCCGACCCCGGAGGCCGGGCCGGCGCTCGAGCTCCTGGGCGGCTGGAACGCCGAACTCGCCGCGGACAGCGCCGCGGCCGCCCTCTTCGAGGTCTGGTGGCAACGGCACCTCGACGACGAGGTCGGCCGGCGGATGGCGGCGGCCCTCGGGGCGGGCGAGGACCCGCTCCCGGTCCACGACGAGCACCTGCTCCGGATGCTCGAAGAGATGGACCCGCGGCTCGGCGACCGGCCGCGACGGGCGCGCGACGAAGCGCTGCTCGACAGCCTGCGGGCCGCCTACGACGACGTCAGCGAGCGCCTGGGCACTGACCCCGCCGGCTGGCGCTGGGGCGACCTGCACCAGATCGAACTGCGGCATCCGCTGTCGGCGCACCTCCCGGACGACCTCCGCCGGCTCGCCGACGTCGGCCCCGCCGAGCGCGGCGGCTCCGGCGACACGGTCGGCAACACCAGCTACGGCGACGACTTCAGGCAGCGCTCGGGCGCCTCCTTCCGCATGGTCATCGACGTCGGCAACTGGGACGCTTCCGTGGCGATGAA
This sequence comes from Holophagales bacterium, assembly GCA_009845425.1. GTDB lineage: Bacteria > Acidobacteriota > Thermoanaerobaculia > Multivoradales > Multivoraceae > Multivorans. The sequence goes on along the minus strand of VXZQ01000007.1, from coordinate 221,691 downwards.
CAACCCCGGCCAGTCCGGCGATCCCAGGAGCCCGCACTACCGGGACCTGTTCGAACCCTGGGCCAACGACCAGGCGTTTCCCCTGCTCTACACCCGGCCCGCCATCCTCGAGGCGGCGGAAACCCGGATCGAGCTGCTTCCCGCTCCCGCGGAGTAGCCGAGGCCGGCGCGGTTGCAGCGCGGTTACACTGTCCGGGCCATCCCGATGACAGTTGCCACCAGAGCGCTCCGCCTTGCGACGTTCCTGTCGCTCGGCCTGACCGCGGCCGCGGCCGGCCAGTCGGAGGCATCCGAAGACACCGGCCCGGCCGACGATCCGGCCGCCGTCAACCCGACGCCGTACACGCAGGCCGCCGAGAAGAGGGGTCGCACCCACTACCTGCGCCACTGCCAGATCTGCCACGGTTTCGACGGCCGCGCACTCGAGAACATCGACTTCGAGGCCACCGACCTCACCGACCCCGAACGCTGGCGGTTCGGGACCACCGACGGCGATCTCTTCCGCTCCACCAAGCACGGCGCCGGCCTCGACATGCCGCCGTTCGAGGCCGAACTCGACGACGCGGAGATCTGGGAACTCGTCCACTACCTGCGCAGCCTCGGCCCCGAGGAGTACCGCGCTGCGGCCGAACCGGAGAATCCACCATGAACAGACCGCAACGCCCGCCCCGCACGCCCACTCCCGAGCAGACTGCCGCGGACGCGGCCGGCACCGAGTCCGGCCTCTCTCGCCGCAGCTTCGTCGCGACCGGCGCGGCCGGAGTGGGAGCGGCGGCCCTGTTCGCGCAGCAGGCCCGAGCTGCCGCCGCCGACCGCGAGGACCGGCCAATCAGCGTTCCCGACGAGATCCCCCGCACTCGCAACGAGGCCCCCGACCCGGCCGAGTTCCCGATGAACGGCGCCCAGGTGTTCGCCCGCGCCTGCGCCGACGAGGGCCTCGAGGCGCTGTTCTGCGCCCCCGGCAACTACCAGGTGATCAACGCGATCGCGGCCGAGGGCATCCCCACTTACGGCGGTCGGACGGAAGGCAGCATGTGCGCCGCCGCCGACGGCTTCATTCGCGTGACCGGTGAGGTCGCCGCCTGCTCCGGCACCGAGGGACCGGGGTTCACGAACATGATCATGAACATCGGCGCCGCGAACGCCGCCCGCACCCCGCTGCTGGTGCTGGCCAGCAACATGACGGTCAGCGGTGACGACACCGAGCGCGGCATCCAGCGCGGCTACCAGCAGCCGACGACCACCGGCCTGAAGAAGTACGGCAAGCGGCTGATCACCCCGAACCGGGTCTACGAGTACGCCGCCTACGCCTTCCGCCACCTGCGCAGCGGCGTGCCGCGGCCCGTCCACCTCGACTTCACCGGCGAAGTCGCGCGGACCCGGTTCGACGCCCCCGACGACCTGCTCTACTACCACGACAAGAGCGCGTACCGGACCGAGTCCCACCCGCATCCGTCCAAGGCGGACACGGAGAAGGCGGTGGAGATGATCCAGCGCTCCGAACGGCCGATCATCGTCGCCTCGACCGGCGTGTTCTACGACCGGGCCTGGGACGTCCTGCGCACGGTGGCGGAGCGGGCGGACATCGCGGTCGTCGAATCCGGGCCGATGCGGGGCCACTTCCCCGACAGCCATCCCCTGTCGGTCAGCACCGGCCCCGACGCGCTCCTCTCTGCCGACCTCGTCATCTTCGCCGGCCAGTACTCGATGCCCAACGTCGGCGAGGTCGCCTTCGACCCGGACGCGAAGGTGATCCGCATGGACCCCGACGCGGCGGACATCGGCCGCAACCTTCCGGTCGATCTCGGGCTCGTCGCCAGCGCCCGCGGCGGCCTGGAGGCGCTCGCGGAAACACTGCCCTCGGCATCGCGCCCCGCCTGGCGCGCCGAACTGGCGGCCGCCCGCGACGCCTTCGAGAAGCAGAACGCGGAGTGGGTCGAACTCGGTCTCAAGCACAGCGCGGCCACCGATACGGTCCATCCGGCCGTGATCGCGCAGGAACTCTCGAACTTCCTCTACGCCGGCGACCTGCCACGGGAGCAGACGACGGTGGTCTCGGGCGGCTACGGCATCGCCCGCTACACCCGGCGCTGGCTGCGCGCACACCGTCCCGGCCAGATCCTGAACGGCGCCTACCAGTACGGCGCGATCGGACCCGACGTCGGCTACACGGTCGGCGCCGGCGCCGCGGTGATGAACGGCGTCGGTCCCCAGGAGCCGTACCAGGGGGCACCCGTGTTCGGCATCACCGGCGACGGCGGCATCGCCTACTCCGGCATGGAGTTCGAGACCCTGGCGAAGTACAGGATTCCGGCGGTGATGATCGTCTACAACAACAACGCCTGGGGCGTCTACGGTTCGGCCCGCCGCGCCACGCGCTCGATGCACATGTACCTCTTCCAGGAGAACCTGCGCTACGACAAGATCGCCGAAGGCCTCGGCGCCCGCGGCGAGTACGTCACCTCCCCCGAACAACTCCGCGAAGCGCTGCCCCGCAGCTACGAAATGGCCGCCAACGACGGCGTCTCCACCCTCATCAACTGCCAGGCCATCAAGGAGTTCTGGACCAACGAGTATCCGCCCGGCCTGCCCCGCAAGGTCGAACCCGGCTGCATGGCGTACTACCACTGAACCCGCACGGACTGCGGCGGTGGCGGTGGCGGGCACCCGCTGGCACGGGGACGGGTGTGGAGGGTCCCAGCGGACGCTCACGCCCGCTTGGTGGATGTGAGGTTGGGCGTTCGCTTCGGTCGCCTGCGCTCCGGCTTGTCCGTGGTTCATGGAAGGTCCTGGACAGTCGCTTGGCTCTAGCCCGCTGGGACCCTCCACACCCGTCCCCGCGCCAGCTGGAGGTCGCCGGACTGCGACTGGCTGACCATCCCGGCTCCGGGGAAGGGCTGTGACTCCGCCGCGAGAGATCGTGCTGCGCTGCCTGCGGGGGTATGCGGATCGGGGTGTGTTCCGGGGATTCGGAGCCAGTGAGGGCCCGAGAGGCAATCTGGAGTGCCGCTTCCTTTGGCACGCTCCGGAGCCGCATCGGTTGCGGTTCGCACCGAGGCGGAGTGAACTGGTCTTCGTCGATCTCCTGCCGGGAGTGCCTTACCCGTCCGAGATGGACCGGGCGCTCAGGGCCTTCGTTGCCGGGCGCGCGAGCGACGACCTGCCTGGTCACCGGCGGATCGACCCGGCGAAGGTGAGCTGCCGTTGCCGGAATCGGGGCGGGAAGGTGTCGATCGAGGTTTGTTGCCTGGACGGAGACGTCGAGTACGCAGCGAGTAAGGCCGTCAAGCTGGTCAACGAGATCTTCCTCAACTTCCTGGCTGGCCCCTACGACGGCTACATGATCGAGCACTTCGGCGCGCCTGAGGAGTGAACGCCGGGCGCTACACTGGCAAGCGCCCCCAACAACAAGAGGAGCCTCCGCATGCACCTTGCCGACCTGAACTGGCTTGCCGTCGTCGTGTCCGCCGTTGCCTTCTTCGCCTTCGGCGCCGTCTGGTACTCCTTCCTGTTCGGCAAGGCGTGGGCCGCCGAGATGGGCATCGACATGGAGAACCCGCCGGAATCGAACATGGTCAAGACGATGGGCGGCTCGTTCGTTCTGGAGTTGATCGCCGCGATCGTCGTCGGCATGGTGATGATGGACATGGGAGGCGGGGGCTACATGGTCGGCATCCACGTCGGTCTGCTTCTCGGCCTCGGCATCGCCTCGGTGCTGATGGGCGTCCAGTACCTCTTCGAGCAGCGATCGCTCAAGCTGTGGCTGATCAACGCCGGGCACATGACGATCGGGCTTGTCGTCGTCGGTGCGATCCAGGGGGCCTGGCAGTAACGTCCATGGGAACGCGGGCGCTTCGCCCGCATCGGGGCGCCGTTGCCGGTCTGGCTCTGGCTTTCGCGCCTGGTTGTTCGTCGCCGCCCGATGCCGGCAGGGGGACGGCTGAAGTGCCGGGAGCCAGCTTGGCAGCGCCCGTCGTCCGCTTCGTCGACGTGACGGCCGAAAGCGGCATCGACTACATCCTGCCGAGCGGCACGGACTCGACCTACCCGATGCCGGCGGTGATGGGCGGCGGTCTGGCCGTGTTCGACGCGGACGGCGACGCCGACCTCGACCTCTACGTCCTCGCCCCGGCCCCTGGCGGCAACCGCTTCTACTTGCAGCAGGAAGGCGGCGTCTTCACGAACGCCACGGCCGCCGCCGGACTGGAAGGGGACGGCATGGGCTGCGCCGTCGGCGACCTGGACAACGACGGCGACCTCGACCTCTACCTGACGCGGGTCGGCCCGGACCGCCTGTTCGTCAACGACGGCAAGGGCGTGTTCGCGGACCGTTCCGAGGCCTGGAACGTGGCTGTTCCCGGCTGGTCCTCCTCCGCCGCCCTGCTCGACTACGACCGGGACGGCTACCTCGACGTCTACATCGCCCGCTACGTCGCCTTCGACCCGGCGCGCGTCTGCTCACAGCACGGCGGGCGGCGGGACTTCTGCGGCCCGACCGAGTTCGAAGGCCTGAGCGACGTCCTGCTCCACAACCTGGGGGGTACCGGGTTCGAGGACGTCAGCGCCGCCGCCGGTATCACCGCGGTGGATGACGCCGGCCTGGGCGTCGTCGCCGCCGATTTCGATCACGACGGCGAGGTGGACATCTACGTCGCGAATGACGCCGACCCGAACAACCTCTGGATCCACCAGGGTAGCGGGCGCTTTCTGGACGACGGCGTCCTGCAGGGCTCGGCGTTCAACCGCTGGGGCAACAGCGAGGCGGGGATGGGCATCGCCGTCGGCGACGCGGACCTCGACCAGGACCTCGACCTGTTCGTGACACACCTGATCACCGAGACGAACACCTACTATCGCAACCTCATGCTGCCCGGATTCGAGGACGCGACGATCGACACGGAACTCGGCGCGGCGAGCCTCGATCTGACCGGCTTCGGCACCGCCTTCTTCGACGCCGACAACGACGGCGACCTCGATCTCGCGGTGGCGAACGGAGCGGTGAAGCGACGGCCGTCCGCGCTGGCCACGACCGGCGGCGCGACCGCCTTCTGGTCCGACTACGTCGAGCCGAACCTGCTTCTGCTCAATGAAGATGGCCGCTTCGTCGACGCTTCCGCCCTAGCCCCCTGGACCCAGCTGAGCCTCAGTCGGGCGCTCGTACCCGCCGATCTCGACCGTGACGGCGACCTCGATCTCGTGATCGCGAACCTGGACGGACCGCTCCAGCTCCTGCGCAACCTGACGATCGACCCAGGCGCCGGCGACACCAACGCGAATACCTCGAACTGGCTACAGATCCGTGCCTTCGATTCCAGGCTGCGCCGCGTGGCGATCGGCGCCCGCATCACGGTCCAGACGCCCGAGGGCGCGCGGCTCGTTCATGCCCTGCCGCCCGGCAGCTACCTCTCCGGCGGCCCGGCAACGGCTCACCTCGGCCTTGGCGCCTCCGACGGCGTCCAGGGCTTCGAGGTCGTCTGGCCCGACGGCCTCGCCGAGCACTTCCCCGGCGCAGCCGCCAACCAGGTCGTCCAACTCATCCGCGGCGAGGGGCAGTAGCAATGACGGCCCGACCGCTGGCTGTCCTGCTGTTCGCCGCGGCGACCGTGGCGCCCACCGGCGCCCAACAGGTCCCCACCCCCCAACTCGACGGCGCCGAGCCCGCCGTCCGCCAGCGACTCGCCTCTCTTCAGGCTGACCTCCGCGCCAACTCCGCGAACGGGGACGCCTGGGGCCGCTACGGCATGGCGCTCGAGGCGCATACCTTCACCGACGAAGCGATCGCCGCCTACCGGCAGGCCCACCAACTCTCGCCGCGGTCGTTCCGATGGCCCTACCTGCTCGCCGCCCTGGTCGACGAGCGCTCGGCCGCCGACAGCCTCCCTCTCTATCGTGCGGCCCTCGCCCTCGACCCGGACTACGCGCCCGCCCGTGTCCGCCTGGCCGAAGCGTTCGAACGCACGGGGCAGTTCGACGCCGCCAACCAGGAGTACGCGCAAGCGGTCCGGCTTGACCCGGACAACGCCCACGCCCACGCCGGGCTGGGCCGTCTCGCCCTCGCCGCCGCCGACGCGGACGCAGCCGTTCGGCATTTGTCCCGAGCCCGCGAACTCGCAGCCGAGAACCGTTCCTTCGCGGTCACCCTGGCCCAGGCGTACGCGCGGGCCGGAAACCGCGAGCGCGGACAGCGGATCGCCGACGCCGCGCGCTCGCTGGGACGAATCAACTACCGGAACGATCCCATCCGCTCGAGCGTCCACGACCTGGCGCTCGACGCCCGGAGCTACCTGCGGCGCGCCAACGCTCACCGCGTCCACGGCGAACTCGACCTCGCGCGGCGCGAACTGCGGGCGGGCATAGATGTCGACGCCTCGAGGCCCGAACTCCACTTCGCGCTCGCCGAAGTCCTCGCCGCCGCTGGCGATCCGGCGGGCTCGCTCGCCGCCGCGCGCCGCGCGTACGAGCTGCATCCGGAACTCGAAGGCGCGGCACCGTTCCTGGCGCGGGCGCTCTTTCAGACCGGCGACCTGAGCGGGGCGCTCGACCGGGCTGAAGAGGCCCTGCGACTGAACGCCGGCGACGTCAGCATGATGCTGCTCGTCGCCCTGGTCAGCGCCGAGCGTGGCGACGTCGTCCGTACCGTCGAGGTCCTGGATCGCGCCTACGAGGCGCGGCCTCAGGATCCCCCCACCCGCGAAGGCCTGATCCAACTGCTCACGAACCTCGGCGAAGCGATGGTCGGCAGCGGCCTGCCGGACGCCGCCGCAGGGCAGTTCCGGAAGGCGCTCGACCTGGCCGAGGAAGCGGAAAGCCCCGAGGCGGCCGGACTGCGCAGGAGACTCGCCCAGATCCGCCGCTGAGTCACCGAGTCCTGGCACGCGTGTTGCTCTACAGGACTCTGTTCTGACCGGCCAGAGACCAGGGAAGCTCTCGACGAGGCGCGGCTTCGCTGCCGCTGTCACCTTCTGCAGCGCAGCCGTCCCCGTTTGGGGACAGGAAGAGGACTGGCCTGATCTGTTCTCCGAAGTACTGGACGTTCGGGTGGTGAACGTCGAGGTCGTCGTCACCGACCGGAGGGGCCACCGTATCCGCGGTCTCGAGGCCTCGGACTTCGAACTGCTGGTCGATCGGGAGCCATTACCGATCAGCTACTTCACGGAAGTCGACGAGGGCGTGGCGCGAAGCTCGTTGGACGACGATGTCGCGAGAGTGCCGTCGGTGGTAGCGGACGAACCGGTGGGCACGAACTACCTCATCTTCATCGACGACCTGCACGCGGTCCGGCAGCACCGCGATCGGGTGCTGAGCCGGCTGGAACAGGATCTCGTTCTGCTGAACCCGGCGGATCGCGTCGCCGTCGTCGCCTTCGATGGCAGGAACGTCTCCCGGCTGACCGACTGGACCAACTCTCGCCAGGAGATCAGCGAGGCCCTGGCTCTGGCGCGGCAGCGCCGAGCAGATGGCCGCGCAAGGCTGCGCAACTGGGGAGCCCAGGAGAATCAGGTGCGGAAAGCCGTGATGGCCGCTACCGCAACGGTACGGGCCTTTGCCGTCGCCCCCGGCCGCAAGGTGGCGCTTCTCCTGACCGACGGCTGGAGCCAGCCGGCCCGCGCGCTGACGATCATGGAGGCCGCTCCACCCTGGGGCGACACGGAGAGCCTGTACAACCCCCTGGTTCACGCTGCGAATCAGGTCGGCTTCAGCCTGTATCCGATCGATCTCCCCGGATTCAGGGACATGGTCTCCTGTTCGTCGGCCCCACTCTGGAACACTTCCTCCGCCGGCAACTCCTGGTTCAGCGAACCCGGCGTCGGCGCTTCCTGGAGGGGCTCACCCACCACCTACTCCACCGCCGACTCCCGTTACAACGACGACCGCGGCTGGACCCTGGGCCCGTCCACCCGGCCACTCCGAATCCCGAGCCCGTCGCTCCAGGGGTGGTGCCGGAGAGAAAACGGGCACGAGGTCCTCCGGTTCCTGGCCAGGCAGACGGGCGGACTGCCGATGCTCGACGGGTCGCGCGACCGAGCGCTCGGAGAGGCCGCCGAGGACACCCGCACCTACTACTGGCTCGGCTTCGAGGCGCCCCGTGACCAGAACGACGAGCTGCACAACATCAAGGTGCGGTTGCCCGGGCGCCGCGGCCTGCGCGTTCGTACCCGAAAGCACTTCCTGGACATATCCCGGAGCACCGAAGTCACGATGCTCGTCGAAGGCGCTCTGGTGTTCGACGACTCGCCGGGCAAGGACGTCCTCGAAGCGCGCTTCGGCACGCCCCGCAAGGCCGGATTCAGGAAGATCTCGGTGCCGATAGAGGTGTCGATTCCTCTCGATGACGTCCAGCTCCTTCCGATGGACGGTCGCTGGAGGAACGAGCTGGAGTTCCGGGTCACCCTGATCGACGAACACGGCGACCGCTCCGAGACGCCTGTTGACAAGATTCCGATCCACGGCTCGCGGGCGCCATCGCCCGGAGACACGTTCGTCTACGAGACGGAGCTCGTGATGCGCCGGCGTGAGCACCGGTACGTCGCTGCCGTCTACGACCCCCTCTCGGGTGCGATCCTCTCGGCCAGCGGCGATGTCGGCCCAGCTACGGGAACCGAAACGCCGAACGGAGACGCGAAGTGAGCCTCCTTCGCGCGACGACCGCCGGCCTGCTCCTCGCCGCGGTCCCGGCCGCCGGCCAGGAGAGTCCACTGCCCGACCTGTTCACAGACGTGATCGACGTCCGGGTCGTCAACATCGAGGTCGTAGTGACGGACCGACAGGGAAACCGGATCCGCGGCCTGGAGGCGTCGGACTTCGAGCTCCACGTAGATGGCGAACCCGTGCCGCTCGACCACTTCACGGAGATCGACGACGGACGTGCAACAACCTCGCCCGATAGCACCGTTGGCGACGTGCCGGCCCTGGCGCCCGACGAGCCGGTCGGAACGAGTTTCCTCATCTTCGTTGACGAACTCTCCGCGATCCAGCCCCACCGCGACCGGGTGCTGGCCGGGCTCCGGACCGACCTGGCCCGGCTCGGTCCGGCGGACCGGGTCGCGATCGTCGTGTACGACGGGTACAACATCACCCGCGTGACGGACTGGACCGGTTCCCGCGACCAGATCGAGGACGCGCTGCGACAGGTGATGGAACGGGAGGCTCTCGGGCTGAGGCGGCCGCTCGGGCTGGGCACCCCACGCGATCGGGTCCAGAGAGCCGTGATGGCCGCAACGGCGGCCGTGCGCAGTTTCGCCGCGGCTCCGGGCCGCAAGGTGATGCTCCTCCTCGTCGAGAATTGGAAGGCGCCCGGAGACCTGCGGGGGAGTGGGGACTGGCCGACGACCTGGCTGCCGGACCTGAGTGTGGATCACCTGTACGGTCCTCTCGTCCACTCGGCCAACCTGGTCGGCTACACGTTGTATCCGGTCGATCTCCCCGGGTTCCGGCCCCGCCACCTGGGGACCGTTGCCGACGCGTCGATCGGACAACCCGCCTTCTGGAGTCCTTTCTCCGGAGCGAGCTTCAACCGCTACAGGGGCTATCTGCGTCGCCGCGGCCAGCAGGGAGGTCTCTTCGGGTTCCACTATCCGAACGGTTACTTCGCTTCTCCGAGCGATCCGGAGTGGGGGGAGCACGCGGTTCTCGAGTTCCTTGCCCACGAAACCGGCGGGCTGCCGATGATCAACGCCCGCCGCGATGTCGCCTTCTCCGAAGCGGCGGCGGACACGCGCTCCTACTACTGGCTCGGCTTCCAGCCCCATCGCGACGAGAACGACGAGCTGCACGACATCGACGTTCGAGTGACAGGGCGTAGGGACCTCCGGGTCAGGTCACGCGAAAGCTACGTGGACATGTCGAAGGGCACCGAGGTCACCATGCTGGTAGAGGGATCGCTGCTCTTCGGTGGCTCCCCCGGCACCGAGGCGCTCAAGATGGAGTTCGGCACGCCCGAGAAGGCCGGCTTCCGAAAGATCGCGGTGCCGGTGACGGTCACGATCCCCCTCGACGATGTGACCCTCCTGCCCCTTGGTGGCCAGTGGATGAACGAACTGGAGTTGCGGATCACCGTGATCAACGAGAGCGGCGATCGCTCGGAAACTCCGGTCCGGAGGATCCCGATCGCCGGTCCCGCGGCGCCGCAACCGGGACAGACCTTCGTCTACGACACGGGCGTCGTGGTGAGAAAGCGAGAGCATCGCTACGTGGCCGCTGTCTACGACCCGCTCTCGGGTGCGATCCTCTCTGCGCAGGGGACGATCGGTCCCGCGGATACAGTGAGCGAACGCAAGTAGGTGACGTGGTGAGACTCCAATCCCCATTCCTGTTCGCCCTGATCCTGGCCGCGCTGCCGGCCGCCGCGCAGGAGTCGCCGCTGCCGGAGCTCTTCTCCGACACGATCGATGTCCGCGTGGTCAACGTCGAGGTGGTTGTCACGGACAGGAAGGGCAATCGGGTACAAGGCCTGGACGCGGCGGACTTCGAACTTCGGGTGGACGGCGAGAGCGTGCCGGTCGAGTACTTCACGGAGATCGACGGGGGAATCGCCCGGGCGAGCGGACAGGCGGACGCGCCGGGGGCGGTGTCTTCGCTCGTCCCCGGCGAGCCGGTGCGCACGAACTACCTCGTCTTCATCGACGAGTACTTCGCGGTCAGGCGGGATCGGGACCGGGTGCTGGCGCGGCTGGAGCAGGACCTGATAAAGCTCGGTGCGAACGATCGCGTCGCCCTGGTCGCGTTCGACGGCCAGAACGTCTCCGAACTGACGGACTGGACCGACTCGCGGGACGTACTTCGCGACGCGTTCGACGAGGCGCACAAGCGCGACGCGCTGGGCATGATGCGAATCGTTGACATCGAACCGGCCGTTGTCGAACCGGCCCTGGCGGACCGGCCATCGCCGGCTCTCGTCCGCTCCCGCGCAGGTATCCGGCGAGCGATGTCGACGCTGCATCTGAACAAACGGGAGCGTGAGATCCAGCGGTCCGTTCTCGCCGCGACGGCCACTCTCCGGAGCTACGCCGATCCACCGGGCCGCAAGGTGATGCTCGTGCTGGCGGACGGCTGGGGCGTACCCCGGTGGAACAGGGACAACTTCGATCCGGTCGACTGGCGGCCGCCGAGCATCGAGAGCATCTACGGCCCCCTCGTCCACGCCGCCAACCTGGTCGGCTACACGCTCTACCCCGTCGACCTGCCCGGCTTTGATCCCGCCTTCACGAACGCCCCCTCCGGAACCAGCGACCCGTCCGCGACGTACACCCCTAGTCCGAGCCTGGGGCTGGAACCGAACCTCTCCGCCCTGCCGACCGATCTGTACAGCGAATGGTCCCAGGAAGCTTCACTCGGCTATCTCGCCCGCGAGACCGGGGGACTGCCGATGATCAACTCCTCCCGCGACATCGCCCTGGCCGAGGCCGCGACCGACACCCGCTCCTACTACTGGCTCGGATTCGAACCGCCTCGCAACGAGGACGACACGCTCCACGACATCGAAGTGCGACTGGTTGGCCGTCCCGATCTTCGGGTCAGGTCGAGGCGGAGCTATCTCGATCTGTCGAAGAGCACGGAAGTGACGATGATGGTCGAGGGTTCCCTGCTGTTCGGCGGCGTAGCGGGAAAGGAAACGCTGACGGTCGAGTTCGGCGCTCCCCAATCCACCCGGGGCCGGAAGATCCTGGTGCCGATGAAGGTGTTCATCCCCCTCGACGACATCACCCTCCTCCCGATGGGCAACCTGTGGATGAACGAGGTCGAGTTGCGTGTCTCCGTGATCAACGAATCCGGCGACCGCTCCGAGACGCCGGTCGAGACGGTCCGCATCTCAGGCCCGGCGGAACCGGAGCCTGGCCAGCACTGGTGGTACACGACGGAACTGGTGCTCCGAAAGCGGGAACACCGCATCGTGGTGGCCGTCCATGACCCGGTGAGCGGCACGATCCTGTCTGCCAGCGAAACGATCGGGCCGAGGTAGACATGACCAAGGCAGTTCCCCGATTGAGATCCAGCGCAGCCATCACCAGCGCGCTGATCCTGGCCGCGCTCCCCATAACGGCCCAGGAACCGTCGCTGCCGGAGCTGTTCTCCGACACGATCGACGTTCGGATCGTCAATGTAGAAGTAGTCGTTACGGACAAGAAGGGGAACCGGATTCGCGGACTCGAGCCAGACGACTTCGAGCTCCTGGTGGACCGCCAGCCGGTCCCCATCGCGTACTTCACCGAGGTCGACGAGGGCTACGCGAGGACCGCCGGCGGCGACGGCGTCGCGGATGTGCCGGCCTTGACCCACGACGAACCGGTCGGTACGAACTACCTGATCTTCGTGGACGACCTGTCGGCCGTCCGCGGCCGCCGCGACCGCGTGTTGAGCCGCCTGGACCAGGATCTCCACCTGCTCAACCCGGCGGACCGCGCGGCGATCGTCGCGTTCGACGGAGAGGGCGTTTCCCGGCTGACGGACTGGACGAACTCTCAGTACCAACTCCGCAGCGCGCTACTGGCTGCCCGGATGCGCCCGGCCTTCGGCCGCCGCGGTGTCGAAGCCACCCGGCGCGCCGTCATGGCGGCCACCGCGACCATGCAAAGCGTCGCCCGCGGACCGGGCCGCAACGTCATGCTTCTGCTGGCCGACAGCTGGAGCGCCCCGAGCGCCGTATGGGACGTCCTGCGGTCGGGACTCTCCAGACCGAGCGTCGAGAGCCTGTACAGCCCGCTGGTCCATGCCGCCAACCGGGTCGGCTACAGCCTGTACCCGGTCGACGTAGCGGGTCTTCAGCATGGACCTCGCTCCTACTGGCAACCCCTTCCAAGGGTACCGGGCGGCTACTACACCTACGTGACGGGCGACTCACGCGGCAGCACGATCTACCCGCCGCCGTGGCCGTCGATGCAGATGGTCATGGCCGGCTCGTACGAGCAGCGGCAACACGACGTCTTTCGCTTCCTCGCCGACGAAACGGGAGGGCGACCGATGCTCAACGCCTTCCGCAGCAAGGCACTCAGCGAGACCGTGGCGGACACACGCTCCTACTACTGGCTCGGTTTCGACGCCCCACAGAGCCGCGATGACGAGTTGCACGACATCAGGGTGCGGCTGGTCGGACACAAGAAACTCCGCGCGCGCTCCCGGGAGCACTACCTGGACATGTCGAAAGACACGGAGATCGGCATGCGCCTGGAGGCTTCGATGCTCTTCGGAACAACCCCCGGCGCCGACACCCTGGACGTGAGGCTGGGGACACCGACCAAGGCCGGATTCCGCAGGATCTCCGTGCCGGTGGAGGTAGTCATCCCGCTCGACGAGCTGACCCTGCTACCAATGGACGGACAATGGGTGAACGAACTCGAGTTCCGGATCTCGGCGGTGGACAAGTGGGACATTCTGTCCAGAAAGCTGGTTCGCAAGGTCCCGGTGGTCAGGCCCGAGGCGCCGGCGCCGGGCGAGACCTTCGTCTACGAAACGGACCTCCGCCTTCGAAAGCGCGAGTACCGATACGTCGCGGCCGTCTACGATCCGCTCACGGACAGGATGCTCGTGTCGGCCCGTGGGGTTGTCAGTCCCAGGGGAGACCAACCATGATCTCCCCGACCGGGATTCGAGAGGTAACCTGATGGACATGAACCCGAACCTGCCAGGACTCCGCGCCGCGGCTACCGTCACGTGCCTGCTGGCCGCGCTACCGGCGGCCGCGCAGGACAGTCCGCTGCCGGACCTCTTCTCCGACGTGATCGACGTCCGCGTGGTCAACGTCGAAGTCGTCGTCACGGACAGGAGCGGGAACCGCATCCGGGGCCTCCAGCCGGGAGACTTCGAACTCCACGTCGACGGTGAAACGGTACCGATCGACTACTTCACGGAGATCGACGAGGGCCGCGCGCTGGAGGCGTCCGACGAAGGCGTCGGCAGCGTGCCCGCCCTGACCCCGGACGAGCCGGTCGGCACGAGCTACCTCGTCTTCATCGACGACCTGTTCGCGATCAAGCAGCGCAGGGATCGTGTGCTGAACCGCCTGGAAGAGGATCTGGTCCAGCTCGGACCGGCCGATCGCGTCGCGGTCGTGGCCCACGACGGCCGCGAACTCACCCTGCTCACGGACTGGACCGGCGACCGCGTCGACATCGAGACCGCGCTGCTGGAGGCAAGGGAACGCAAGTCGTACGGTCTGATGTACCAGTACGGCATGGGCTCGGAGCGGGGAGACAAGACCCGACGATCGGTGATGGCTGCCGCCGGCGCCGTGCGCAGTTTCGCCAATGCGCCGGGCCGCAAGGTCATGCTGCTGCTGATCGAGGGGTGGGCCACCGTGTCCGACACGTGGAACTTCAGATCGGCCTACGCGGCGGCGTCCGCCGGCGTAACGCTCGACCGGCTCTACGGGCCTCTGGTCAACGCCGCGAACCTGGTCGGGTACAGCCTCTACCCGATCGATACTCCCGGATTCCAGGGCCCGCCGGGTCCTCCGATCACCGGCTTCGGCGCGGGGGCGGGCGTGGCGCCAGTCTTCGCGGGTTCAGTCGGAGGGTATGGAGTGTGGAGGGGCGTACCCGAGCGGCGATTCCACAATGTCCTCCAGTTTCTGGCCGAGGAAACCGGCGGCCTGCCGATGATCAACTCCTTCAGCAAGAGTGCCCTCGCGGAGACGGCGGCGGACACCCGCTCCTACTACTGGCTCGGCTTCGAACCTCCACGCAACGAAGACGACCGGCTTCACCGGATCGCCGTGCGGCTACCCGGCCATCCCGACCTCCGGGTGAGAACACGGGAACACTACCTGGACATGTCCAGGGCCGCCGAGGTCGGGATGCTGGTTGAGGGCGCCCTGCTGCTCGGCGGTTCCCCTGGCGCCGAATCGCTCGAGGTGAGCTTCGGCGAGCCGAGGAAGGCGGGACTCCTGAAGCTCGACCTACCCATGACCGTTGCGTTTCCCCTTGAAGACGTGGAACTGCTGCCCGTGAACGGCCAGTGGATGAACGAACTGGAGTTCAGGATCCGCCTGATGAACAAGTGGGGCGATCAGGCGGCGCCGGCCGCTGTGAAGATCCCGGTGGTCATCCCGAAGGAACCCACGCGCGGCGACTTCTTCATCTTCGAGATGGACCTCAAGATCCGCAAACGCGAACATCGTTTCGTGGCGGCGGTCTACGACCCGCTCACGGGTGAGCTGCTGTCGACGAGAGGGACGGTCGGGCCGAGGTAGCGACACACGAACCGACCGAGACAGGAGGCAGCGTCCGGCAGGGGGCTGTCCTGGCCCGCGCCGGGGCTCGCGGCCAAACCTCGACATCGGTGGTGCCCTTCTCTCGGCGAGCGGTACCATAGGAGACCGCCGGTGAGACTCCTTTCGACCTCAATCGCGGCTTACCCCGCCGCGGCACAGGAAGAGCCCCTGCCCGACCTCTTCGCCGAGGTGCTCGATGTCCGCGTCGTGAACGTCGAGGTCGTCATCACGGACCGGACGGAAACCGGGTCAAGGGACTCCACGCGAGCGACTTCGAACTCCTGGTCGACGGCGAGCCCGTGTCGGTCGACTACTTCACGGAGATCGACGAGGGCCATGCGGTCGCCAGGGAGGGCGATGGTGTCGGAAACGCACCCTCGCTGACGCCAGGTGAGCGGGTGGGCACGAACTTCCTCGTCTTCATCGACGAGCTCTTCGCCATCCGCCGCCAGCGGGACGGTTTCCTGAATCGGCTGGAGAGGGATCTGGCGCGACTCAACCCGTCCGACCAGGTCGCCATCGTGGCCTTCGACGGCTACAACGGCACCCGCTTGACCGACTGGACGAACTCGCGCGGCCAGATTGAGGACGCGATTCAGCGAGCGCGGGAGCGCAAGGCGCTCGGCCTGGTCCGCATGCTCGATCTGGGCGCTGGTCCCACCCCAGCAAGTGGGGGGGCAAGACCCAGCCACCACCCTTTCGGTTGCGAACTACTACAAGCGCCCGGGACAAACCACATCGCCCGGGAGCGCTCTAGCCCAAACCCCTTACTAGCAGCGCATGGGGAAGACGCATACCGGCGGACGCCACGGGCCATCGGCCTGGCATGACGTGCAGTCATCCAACTTAGCATTGGCCTCTGCCAAGGCGCGCGCCTGAGCCTCGCACCCGTTAGGCCCCTTCAGCGCCACGCAGGAGTCGTACGCAGATCTGGCGAGCCCCACTTCCAGGTCGGCCGCCACGCATACTTCCATACAGAGCGGATTACTCGGAAGACCAGTTGGCAGACCGAAGCGCTGAACTACAGTCTGTAACTTTCTCTTACCTGAGTCCAGCCATCGCGGAAGCCCCAGGGTCAACGTGAGTGCTAGGCACTGCGCCCTCAGGGCCTCGCTGACCCACAACCTCCGGTCTCTTGCTAGGAGTAGGCTCCCCTTCTGCCAAGATGGGACCTGTGACCGCGAACAGCAGAGATGCTAGCATCACCGATACGAGTAGTCTCACTTGCTTTCTCCTCTCCTGCAATCCGTCGACACCCAACTCCACGCGCGATGGGCGCAGACACTAGCAGAGTGTCTCACTGCTCTCTCCTCTCCTACTACGCTCTCGCACAATAGCCCTACACGAGATGGGCACAAAAGCGGGAACGGCGAAAGCGAAAAAAAGAAAACCATCGCCGACTGTAGCCGTCAACAATGCGATTGGCAAGTTCGAGAGCTGCCCAACGAGAAGTGCTCGTGAACGGGGGCCCCGAAGTCCAACGAGAGGTGATCGTGAGATTCGGCTCATCGGGGATCATCGGAGGATGATCTTGTCTCCACATGAACCCCAGTTCTCGCTTCAAAGCGCCCTCTGGCCAACATTCTTGGCTCACGGAGCCGGTTGCTGCGACACACAGAGCTCTCTAGAAATTGAACGTCGCAGACAACGAGAACCGCCGCGGACGCTGCCAGTCGATGTAACGTGAGGAACCGAACTCACCCTGAGCGTTGACCCGCTGGCCGTCCTGGTTGTTCGTCACATTGGTGGCATCAACACGGAGATTCCCGGTGAAGTCCCCCCGGATACGGAAGCTCCATATTCCGGTGAGGTTGAGATTCCAGATCGGATTGAAGGGGTCTCGGGTCCCACGCGGCTCCAAGAAGAGTGCCGTGCCTCGACCCACGATCGCCTGCTCTGGGTCGCAGCCTTCAAATGCGTTGTTGCAACCCCCCAGGAACGCGCCGCTCTGGCGCTGCCAGGGTTTGCCGGAGCGCCAGGAGAAAGAACCGCCCAAAGTGAACGAGTGGCCTGTATTGCCGAGGTTCCAGGTCTTCCAGCCGAAGCTGTTCCACACGTACTCGTTGTTCTCTCGTGCCGTACCGTACCGGTAGATTGTAGATACCGCCTGACCCAGGAACGGCTGCAGAATGGCTTGACAATCCACCGGATACGGCTTGACGATCCGGTTGCCGTTCGCGTCGATGACGGGCTGGCCACCCTCCAGCACGAGCTGGTCCGCCGCGCAACCATCGATATGCCCTTGGGTCAGGACTACATCGAGGTTCCGCCCGTAGTCCGAGTTCGTGTTGTTGAACAGCCCGCCCCAGAAGTGGCCCCTGGCGTCAGCGTACGTCAGGTTGTTGAAGAGCGCCCAATTGTTCCTGAAGTTCCGGTTCAGCTGGAGCTGCAGCGACCTGTAGGTGCGCCGTCCTTCATCGAAGTTCGCCAGCACCTCCGGGTCGACGACGCCCAATGGGCCGAGAACCTTCTCGTAGTCCTTGTAGTTCTCCGTGAACCGGAAGTAGTTCCCGTTGGGCAGCCTCTGCTCCGTCGTGCCGATGGAGTTCTCGAACGTCCAGTAGATTGCGCTGGCCTGGAAGTACCACCTGGGATTCAACGCCCACCGCAGACTCAGATCGATCTCATCCTTGAAGTAGGGGTCGATATCCACTTGGGGAATAACGCCCGCATCAATCTGGCGCCACATCGTTCCGGGGCGCAGCTTGCCGATCAGCCCGGTGTAGCCAACTCCCCTACACACATGTCTGAGGAAGAAAGCCGCGAGATCGTCGCAGTAGATGAATCGGTCGAAGGCATTCGTACCGTTCCAACCCTCCAGGAGATGGTTGTTGGAGAGATCCTGCGGCAGGTGCTGGTACGCCCGACCGAGACTCAGGCTTAGCAGAGTCCGACCGTCGGCTCGGAAGTCGTACGCGGCGAAGACCCTCGGCGAGAGGTCCTGGGAATCGATGACGGTGCGCCTGACGTCGTTCAGGTGGACCTGGTCTTCGTACCGGAGTCCGAGGTTGAACGTCCAATGATCTCCGGCGGAGAACCGGTCCTGGGCGAAGAAGGCCGTGTTGGACGACTTCGTGCCGTGGAGTATCGGCTCTCCCTCGAGGTCGGCCGGGCTGTAGTCCTCCAGATAGCAGAGCCGGTAGCCAATGCGGATAATGCTGCAGCTATCGAAACCGGACGGGCTCGAGGCGTCGAACACGTTCCCCACGTAGAGGTTGTTGCGCTGCAGGTTCTGTTCCCAGGCGACATCCTGCCAGTCGAAGCCGAAGAGGGCTTCGTGCGCATCACTGGCAAACCAGGTCACACGGGCGTTCGCCTGATCACGCGGATAGTCGTTGCGGCCGAAACCGTTGTCCAGAATCCAACCGTTCCACCAATGCTGTTCGCCACCCCGATATCCGACGTAGCCGTGGAAGTTGTTGCCGGGGCTGTGGGGTCCCTGGTTGTTGGCGGGGTAGCGCGGATCCTGCTGTTTCTCCGCGAGCGCGGACTCCAGGTCATAGCCCTCGCCGGCGTTGAGAGCCTTGTGCTCGCTGGAGTCGTGGAAAGCAAGCTTGAACTCGAGAAACAGGTCGGAGCGCGCACTCCAGTTCCAGCTTCCCGTCACCAGTTCGCCGCCGAACTCGTGCGGTGTGGCCGTGTAGCGGTCGGACGGAACGTCGCCTAGGACGAAGGTCACATCGAGCGGCGAGGTGGTGTAGTAGGCAGCCAGTGCGTGAGCCGGACTGGGCTGGAAGTTCAGTTTCGCGATCCTGCTGCCCACGTAAGCGCTGTTGTCCACGATGTCGCCGCTGAACGTCTCCTGGCTGCTAAAGGTGTTCGTGTCAGCCGCGGCAGCGAAGAACCAGGCCTTGTTCCGGGCAATCGGACCACCGATCGAGCCCTGTAGTGTGAGGTCCGAGTAGTCCTTTTCCCGTTCGTTCCGATGGAAGAAGTCCGGCTGACACGACGGCCGGAGCCAGTCGTTCTGGGGTTGCACGACGGCGCGACGCCTGCAATTCCATCGTTCTGCCAACTCCGGGTGGGACTTGTACTCGGAGACCCAGTCGCCCTGCTGGCGATGCACGAAGTACTCACCGTGGAACCGGTTGGTACCTGACTTGGTCACGACGTTGGTGATGCCGCCGACCGCACGGCCGTACTCAGCGCCGCCCGTCGTCGATTGCAGCGTCGTCGAGGAGACCGCAATGTGTGGCAGGTACATCCGTGAACCACCGCGACGGGTGTAGGTCGTGTCGACTCCATCCACGAAGACGGCCCCTTCCATCCAGCGCGCACCGTTTGACCCGGGATACTCATCGGCCAGGTCGCCATCCGATGTCACGCCAGGCAACAGGGCCAGGGAGCTGTAGTAGTTCGTGTTGACGGACATGACATTCGTCGCGACGTCGGACGTCACGGTGCCCGCTGACGTCGACTCGAAGCGGTTGATCACGGGGGCTTCCGCCGTAACGGTGATCTCTCCGGCTGCCTCAAGACCCATGATGAGGTTGATTTCGGAGCGAGCTCCAGGTGTCACGTTGACCGCCGCCTCCGCATCGCGATAGCCGTCCAGGCTCCCCCTGACCGTGTACGCCCCCGGAGTCAGTAGAGCGAACCGATAGCCGCCCTCGGTGCCGGTAATCGCCACTTTCTCACCGCGGTCGCCGACGATGGTCACTGCTACGCCGGGCATCGGAGCCCCGTTCGTGTCCACCGCCCGGCCAAGGACGATCCCGGTTTCAGGACTGTCCGCGGCAACAGGCGGCGCCAAGCCGAGGAGAACGAGGGTTGCGACCAGAGCCAGAGTACGTTTCATGAGCCGATCCTCCTTTCCTTACTGGCTAGCCAGCCACTAAGGGTGAGGGTTCATCCGACTCCCCGGGGCGGCCAAGCCGGAGGAATCGGAATGAACGAAGAGCGTCGGATGCCTGCTGGACTATCCGAACCCCGGCTGCCCTGACCGGAGAGAGCTACCTGTCGCTTTGTGGGAAGGGACTATAACAGCGTTGCAAGTACACCCAAGTCCTCACGCAAATCTCGCCAAATCCTCGCCAACCAGTCCAACCGAATGGATCTTCGGCGGTCCACAGCCGGCCGACACCCTGGTTCTACGCGCCCGGGGAACCGACCGTGGCCTTCCGCCCCGGCGCGAGTACGCCCGCCAGCGTCCGCCCGACCCACGCCCTGCCGTCCTCGATCAGCGTGTAGAACACCGGCACCGCGAGCAGGGTCAGCAGCGTCGCCGCGGCCATGCCGCCGATCAGGGTCAGGGCGAAGCTCTTGTAGCTCAACCCCATCTGGGTCGGCTGGCCGAACAGCAGCGGCACCATGCCGCCGATCGTGGTCAGCGCCGTCATCATGATCGGCCGGAAGCGCCGGTTGGCGGCTTCCAGGAGAGCCTCGGTCCGTTCCATACCCGCGGCCCGCAGCCGGTTGACGGAGTCGAGGAGAACGATCCCGTTGTTGACGACGACGCCGATCAGGATGATCAGGCCGACCAGACCGAGGAAGTCGAGGTCGCGCCCGGCAAGCAGGTGAATCCAGGTCACCCCCATGCTGGCGAGCGGAATCGTGACCAGGATCGCAACCGGCAGCAGGAAGCTCTCGAACAGGAAGCCCATCAGCAGGTAGACGAAGGCGATCGACATGAGCGCGGCGATCATGAGGTTCCGGGTCTCCTCGGCGGCGACGTTGCGCACCAGCCGGGCCCAGGCGACGCCTTCGGGCAGGTCGGTCTGCGCGGCGACGGCACGCACCGCCCGCCGCGCCTCGCTCTCCCGGCCCTCTTCGAGCTCGACCGTGATCCGGCGCGCGGTCTGCTTGTCGCGACGGGAGATCCGGGTCGCGGACGGCTGCTGGCGCACGTCGACGAGGGTGCCGATGGCGAGCGCCTCGCCACTTTCGGTCGGCACCGAGAAGTCACGGAGTTCCGCGAGGCTCTGGCGGTCCTCCTCCTCGAAGCGGATGCGCACCGGGATGTCGCGGCCGCCGTAGTAGATCCGCGGCAGTGCCTGGCCGCGCAGCGCGTAGCCGACCATCACCGCCAGCGTCCGCGGGTTGACCTGCTGGCGCATCGCGAGATCCCGGTCCAGGACCAGCGCGAGTTCGTTCGGAGCCTCGTCGGCCGACTTCTTGACCGCCAGTACGCCCGGAACGCGCGCCAGCCGGTCCTCGACGCCGCTCGCCACCTCTTCGAGAACCTCGGCGTCCTCGCCGAACAGGGTCAGCGTCTCGAGCGCCTTGTCGGTCGTCTCCTGCTCCGAGGCGAAGCCTGTATGGAAGCGCACACCCGGCATCTCGGGCATCAGGTCGATCACCCGCTCCGTGGCCTCGCGCATCTTGAGATCGGCGCCGGTCGCCATGATCCCCTGGATCTGGCCCCAGGTGCGCTCGTGAAAGAAGACGAGGTACTCGAGATCGAGTTCATCGCGCAGGCCGTCGATCTTCTCCTCGGCGCGCGCGAAGTACTCGATCGTCTCGTCGAACGAGATGTTGCGCGGCAACCGGACCTCGACGTTGAAGAAGGCCTGGTCGTCCTCCGACATCGGAACGACCCCGACCCGGCCGCTGGCTGCGACCTGGGTCAGAGCCAGCGCCGCCACGAGCAGGAGGACGACGTCGAGCCGCCGGCGCAGCCCGTAGGCCAGCATGCCGTTGTAGACGCGGTTCAGGAGACCGAAGGTCGCGTCATAGGCCCGTCGCAGGACGACGTTCGATGCGTTCCGGGCGTGGCGCAGCGCCCCGCTTTCACTCGACGACCGCGACGGCAACGTGACGTAGACGGCCAACGGCACGACGACCAGCGCCACCACCAGAGAAGCGAGCAGGGAAACGGTAATCGGGATGACGAGCCGGAGCAGCATGAACTGACCCTGACCCTCGACCAGCGAAACCGGCAGGAACACGATGACGGTGGTCAGGGTGGCCGTCGTGATCGCCAGCGCGATCTCCCCCGCCCCCTGCAGCGTCGCCTGACGACGCCCCACGCCGCTCTGGTGCAGGCGGTGGATGTTCTCGGCCACGACCACCGAGTTGTCGACCAGGAGCCCGACCGAGATCATCAGCCCGAGCAGCGAGATCACGTTGAAGGTCTCGCCGAAGAAGTACATCGCGACCACCGCCACGACCATGGAGAGCGGAATCGAGAAGGCGATGATCAAGCTCATCCGCAGCCGGCGGAGGAAGAAGAAGAGCACGATCATCGCGAAGATCGCCCCGATCCGGCCGCTCGACAGAAGCACCCCCATCGAGTCGCGGATGATCTCGCCCGAACTCATGATCACGTCCGCCTCGATTGCCGCGAGGCGCGGATTCGCCGCCAGCTCCCGCACCACGTGTTCGACCTCGCGGGCCACTTCCAGCGCGTTCGCCTCGCCTTCCTTCTGCACCCGGATCGCGTACGCGGGCAGGCCGTTCACCCGCACCCGGAACTCGTCGTCGGGAACGTCGTAGCGCACGGAAGCGATGTCGCCCAGCCGCACCGTCTCGGTGATCAGCATGTCGCGGACGTTCTGGGGCGCGGGGTAACCCGCCACCGACCGCAGGAGCAGCTTGCGGTCGCCGGCGCGAACGTTGCCCGACGCCAGGGTGAAGTAGTCCGATTGCAGATCCTGGGCGATCTCGAAGATGTTCAGGCCCGCCGCCTCGACCCGCTGCCGGTCGAGTTCGATCAGCACTTCCCGCTCCAGCAGGCCCTGGGCGTCGACCGAGGCCACGCCGGGCAACCGCTCCAGCTTCAGGATGACCTCGTTCTGGATCAGGTTGTACGTGTCCGCCGTCCCCTCGTCGACGAGGACCCCGACCATCGCCACCGGCATTCCGGTGTCGTCGTCCTTGCGGATGAAGACCTGCTGTACGTCTTCAGGCAGGCGGGCCCGGGCGCGCTCGATCCGGTCCCGGACCTCCCGGTAGGCAACGTCCATGTCCGTGCCGTGCGCGAAGCTCAGGAAGACCTGGCTGAAGCCGACGGCGCAGAACGAGTACTGGTTCTCGAGCCCGCGAATGGTCGCCAGTTCCTCTTCCAGCGGGATCGTGATCTTGTCCAGTACCTCCTGAGGCGGCGCGTCCCGCCATGGGACGGTCACCCGCAGGAAGGGCGAGCTGTAGCCGGACGGGATCAGCTCGATCGGCAGCGACAGGGCCGCCACCAACCCCATGACCAGGACCGCACCGACCACCACGAGAACGCCGACGCGGCGCTCCAGCGAGAGCCGGGGCAGGGACCTGCCCAATCCGCCGGGGATCATGGGCGACTCACCTGGGGCGCCACCGCTCCGGCCGGTCCGGTGGCCTCGGCGCTGGCGGTCGCCGGGCGGGCAACGCGCTCACGAGAGAACGACAGCACCTCCCGCAACCGCTCGAAGATCTCGTAGATCGTGGGCACGACGATCAAGGTCAGCACCGTCGAGGCGACCAGGCCGCCGATCACGGCCAGCGCCATCGGGGTGCGGATCTCGGCGCCCTGGCCGAGCCCGAGCGCCATCGGCAGCAGGCCGAGCGTGGTCGTCGCCGTGGTCATCAGGATCGGCCGCAGCCGCACCAGGCCGGCACCGACGATCGCCCGCCGGCGGGGCAGGCCGCGTGCACGCAGCCGGTTGATGTAATCGACGAGGACGATCGCGTTGTTCACGACGATCCCGGCCAGCATGATCATGCCGAGGAAAACGACGATCGAGAGGTTGACGTCCAGCAGGTAGAGGGTAACCAGGGTGCCGAAGAACGCGAGCGGGATCGAGAACATGATGACCAGGGGGTGCAGCAGGGATTCGAACTGGGCCGCCATGATCACGTAGACCAGGAACACGGACAGTCCCAGGGCCAGCCAGAGACTGGCGCTCGACCGCTGCCACTCCTGGCTCTGGCCGCCGACCAGGAAGCTCATGTCCGCCGGCCACTCGATTCCGCTGGCCAGCACCTCCTCGATCCGCTCCACGGCGCCGCCCAGGGAAGCGGCGCCCAGGTTGGCCTCGATCACCGCCACCCGCTTGCCGTCGATCCGCCGCACCTCAGACGGCCCTTCACCGACGGCGACGTTGGCGACCGCGTGGAGCGGAATCGGGCGCTCGCCGCCCGGGTTCACGACCAGACCGTTCAACTGGTCCGTCGAGCGGCGATCCTCCTCGGCGAGCCGGACCACGATCGGTATCCGCCGGTCCCGCAGGTTGTAGAGGGTCGCCTCGAAGCCTTCGATCTGGTTGCGCACCATCTGCGCGACGACCGAAGTCTGGAGGTCGTAGCGGTTGAGGATCGCCCGGTCGTAGACGATCTGCACTTCCGGCGCGCCGCGCTTCAACGTCGTCTCGACGTCGGCGAGTTCGGGCATCGCCGCCATCAGGTCACGCACGCGATCGCCGTACTCCTGAAGGCGATCGAGGTCCTCGCCGTGGACCTCGACCTCGATCGGGGTCTTGAAGCTGAACAGGACCGGGCGCGAGACGCGCGAGGAGGCGTCCGGAATCGACTCGAAGCGGCGCCGCAGCCGCTCCACCACCTCGTCCTCGGCAACCGCCTGAACCGGTTCGAGCAGCACCTTGAACCTCGCGGTGTGCTCGCCCTCGTCGGAGCGCTGGGTGTTCGTCACGTCGTAGCCGTAGGTCACGAGCAGCCGCTCGATGTGGCGCTCCTCCTCGAGGATCGCGCTCTCGACCGCGGCCAGCGTGCGCTCGGTCTCGGACAGGGGCGTACCAACCGGCAGCGAGACCTCGATCGTGAACTCGCCCTGGCGAACCTCGGGAAGCAGTTCGCTGTCGAGGCGCCCGAGGAGCCACCACGAACTCCACAGCGTGATCGCCACCACCGCCACCACCGCGACGGGGAACCGCAGGGACCGATCGAGAAGCGAGGGATAGACCCCACTGAGCCACTCGAGCAGGCGCCGCACGACGATCAGCGGTCCCCGGCTCAGCCAGGTGAACGCCTTGACCAGGACCGGCCCGATCAGACGCACGACCAGGAACGCCAGGCCGGCAAGCACCAGCAGAATCGCCTTGGCGACCAGCTCGAGCACGCTGCCCACGATGAGGCGGACGCTGACGAACGCCAGCGCCGGCACCAGACCGGGCCAGCCGATCAGCGGATTCCGCGACCGCGCCCAGCCAATCAGCGCCGCCGCATCCCGGCGGAACGCCTCCCACGCCGCATAGCGCCGCAGCCGGGAAGCCGCGCCGCCGCGCTCCGGCAACGTCCAGCCGCGGCGGCTGGCGAGCATCGGGATGAAGGCCAGCGCAACGGCCATCGACGCAAGCAGGGAGATGACGACGGCCAGGCCCAGGTCGCCGAACGCCTGGCCGGCGATCCCCTCGACGAACACCATCGGTAGGAAGACGGCGATCGAGGTCAGGATCGACGCGATCACCGCGGAACGGACCTCCTTCGCGCCGCGGATCGCCGACGCGACCAGGTCGTCTCCCTCCTCCCGGCACCGGAAGATGGACTCCAGCACGACGATCGAGGAGTCGACGAGCATGCCGATGCCGAGCGCCAGGCCGCCCAGGGACATGATGTTGAGCGACACGGAAGCCGCCGATAGCGGCGCGAAGGTGATCAGCAGCGAGATGGGAATGGACACCGCGACGAACAGCGTCGTGACCAGGTTGCGCAGGAAGAGGTAGAGGACGATGACGGCGAGGATCCCGCCCAGGATCGCCGTGTTGCGGACTTCGGCGATGCTGCCCTCGATGAACTCGGAGCGGTCCGACACCACCGTCAGCACCGCTCCCTCCGAACGGTAGAGATCGGTCGAGAGGGTCGCTCCGCCGAGCGAGGGACCGCGCCTGCCGCTACCGCCCCCGGCACCGCCCGTCAGCCGTTGCAGCAGGTTCCGGGGCCGCTCCACCGTCTCGCCGCGAGCCCTCGCCCGCTCCGCTTCCAGGTCGAGGTCGCCGACACGCGCCCGCACGCGGTCGGCCAGCGCGACCATGTTCGCGTCCGCTTCCTTGTAGACGTCGAGCTGAACGCTCTCGCCGCCGTCGGTGCGGGTCATGATCTCGCGATCCCGATGCGATCTGCGGACTTCGGCCAGATCGCCGACACGGATCTCGCGTCCCTCCACCGTGGCCACGACCGTGGCCCGGATCTGGTCGAGGTTCACGTACTCGTTGACGGTGCGCACCATGTACTCGGTGCGCCCCTCCTTGAGCGTGCCGCCCGCAACGTTGATGTTCTCCTGGCCGAGGCGGTCGATCACCTGCTGGACGGACAGCCTGGAGCGCTGCAGCGCCTGAGCGTCGAGGAGAACGTGGATCTCCTCCTCCAGACCGCCGCGGACGCGAACCGCGGCGACGCCGTCGATCGGCTCGAGCGCCCGCTTGACCTGGAGTTCCGCCAGCCGGCGCAGACGGCGCAGGCCCTCTTCGCCCTCGAAACGTTCGTCCTCGCCGGACAGGGAGAGCTCGAGGACGGGGTCGAGACCCGGGTCGAAGCGGAGGATGAGCGGACGCTCCGCCGAATCCGGCAGCAGGACGAGATCGAGCTTCTCCAGCGTCTCCTGCACCGCGTCGGACATCGGCGTGTCCCAAGCGAACTCGAGCACGACGTCGGAAACGCCGGCGCGGCTGATACTGCTCATCCGCCGCAAGCCGCCGACCACGCCGAGCTGCTCCTCGATCCGCCGCGAGACGTCGTTCTCGACCTCCTCCGGCGCCGCGCCCGGATACTCGGTGCGCACCGTGAGCGTCGGGTAGGACAGCTCGGGCATCAGGGTCACGGGCAATCCCTGGTAGGACAACAGCCCGAACACGACCGCCGCCAGGAAGACCATGGACACCGCGACCGGGCGATGGGTAAGGAACGACTTCGCAGCCTTCATGCCGCGCTCCTGTCTATGTCGTGTGCCGGATCAGCTTGCGGGCTGGTAGGTCGGGGTCGACGTCGCGCCCAGTTCCGCCCCCGAACCGAGGGCTTCTCTCGGGTCGAGCAGACGGATCCGGGCGCCGTCCTTCAGGCCCGCCTGCCCGGCCACGATCAGACGCTCGCCGTCGGCCAGGTCGCCCTCCAGATGAACGACGTCCTCACTCTCGATGAGAATCCGGACCAGCAGTCGCTCCGCCCGGGGACCGTCATCGCCCTGCGCAACCCGGAACACGAAGACCTGCTCCTGGTCGTAGACCAGCGCCCGCTTCGGCGCCAGCAACGTGTCCTCCAGGGCGGCCGCGACCAGGTCGACTTCGACGTACATGCCGGGCAGCAGGCCCTGGTTGCCCGGAATGCCGAGCGTGACCTTGACCGTGCCGCTCTGGGGATCGACCACGGGCGAGATGCGCTCGATCGCGGCCTCCCGCGAACCCGCCAGCGACTGGGCCAGCACACGAGCCGGCTGGCCGACGAAGAGGCCCGCCAACTGCCGCTCGGGCACGAACACCCGGGCCACGATCGAGTCGAAGTCGACGATCTCGAACAGCTTGGAGTGGGTTTCGACGTGGTCGCCCACGTTGATGATCCGCTCGGTAACGACGCCAGAGATCGGCGCCGTAACCGTCGCATAGCCCAACTCCCGCTCGGCGTCCTCGAGCGCGAGCTCGAGCTGTTCCATGTCATAGCGCGCCTGGTTGTAGGCCTGCTCGCTGATCAGGTCCTGCTCGAAGAGACGCTTCTGGCGCTCGTACTCCAGGCGGGAGCGCTCGAGCTGGCTCTCGACCCTCTTGAGCGCCGTGCGCTGCGCCTCGTCTTCGAGCAGCAGCATGGTCTGGCCGGCGCGCACGGCGTCTCCCTCCTCGACGAGGAGGTCGGTCACGTGCCGCTCGGCCTCGGCCAGCACGTCGACCCGGTTCTCGGCCTCGAGGTTGGTCGAGAAGCGGAGCACGGACTCGATCCGGCCGCGGAAGAGCGGCAACGCCGCGACGGGAATCGCATCGTCGGCAACCGGCGTCACGGCCTCGGAGGCTGGCGGCTCGCCGGCCACGCCGCTGTCGAACGCACAGCCGGCCACCAGGGGAAGGGACAGGAGGATCATCGCCGCGACGGCCTGAGCGGTCGAGATCCTGAGGGTATGGGCGAGTTTCATGGCTTTCTTTCAAGTTCCTTTTAGAGGGCAGCGCGGGCGGCGACCAGCTCCTTGGAGAGAGTATTGAGAAACCGGGGCTTGTTCACCCGGCCAACCGCCCGCGTCATCAGGGAATACGCCCCAGGCGCGGGCTTTGTTTCCGGACGGCGCTACGAAAGCTGACTTTCGGCCAGCCGCGCCCAGTACTTGGCGCCGATGGTCAGCAGCTCGTCGTTGAAGTCGTACCTCGGCGTGTGCAGCATCTCGCTGTCGCCGTTGCCGATCATCATGAAGGACCCCGGACGCTCCTCCGCCAGGAACGCGAAGTCGTCGGAGCCCATCAGCGGCTCCATCTCCGTGTCGACCTCCCAGCCCATGCTGAGCGCCGCGGCGGCCATCTCCTCCGTCTCGCGCGGCGCGTTGATCGTCGCCGGGTAGTAGCGCTCGTAGTCCACCTTGGCCGAGGCGCCGTGGGCGGCGCAGACGCCGTGGACGACCCGTTCCAGCCCCAGTTCTAGCGTGTCCTGCACGTCGCGCAGGAAGGAGCGCACGCCGCCGGCAAGATACGCCGTCTCGGGGATCACGTTGAAGGCCTCGCCGGCATGGCTCATCGTCACCGACACCACTGCCCGTCGCCGGGGATCGACGTTGCGCGACACCAGGGTCTGGAGACCCAGCACGACCTGGGACGCGGCGACGATCGGGTCGATGCCGCTGTGCGGCCAGGCGCCGTGTGTTCCACGGCCCCGGATCTCGATCTCGAACTGGTCGATCGCGGCCATGAAGGGACCGCTGTTGGTCGCGAAGGCGCCGGTCGGCACGCCCGGAAAGTTGTGCAGGCCGAAGACCTTGTCCGCCGGGAAGCGCTCGAACAGCCCTTCCCGCACCATGACCCCGGCGCCGCCGTCCTTCTCCTCCGCCGGCTGGAAGATGAGCTGCACCCTGCCGTCGAAGTTGCGGGTTTCCGCGAGGTAGCGGGCCGCGCCCAGCAGCATCGCGGTGTGGCCGTCGTGGCCGCAGGCATGCATCTTTCCGGGCGCGGTCGAGCAGTGCCCGAAGTGGTTCTGCTCCTGGATCGGCAGCGCGTCCATGTCGGCCCGCAACGCCACCGCGCGATCCGAACTACCGGCCCGGATCGTCGCGACGACTCCCGTTTTGGCGATGCCGTGATGAACCTCCTCGATGCCGAAGGACCGCAACCGTTCGGTCACGATCTGGGAGGTCCGTTCCTCCTCGAAGGCGAGCTCCGGGTGACGGTGAAAGTCGCGCCGCCACTCGGTCAGTTCGTCGCGCCAGCCGTCGATCCGGCCGTAGTTCTCCGAGGCCATGGGGAACGGGAGTCTATCGCCGGATGCACGGTGTAGTTTCACGCCCAGCGATGAAGTTCGAAGCGACGCCGCTCACCGAGGCCCACGGCACAATCCTCGGCCACAACGTCTACGACGACGATGGCCGCCGCGTGCTGCGGAAGGGCCGCGCGCTCGGCGACGAGGAGCTGGAAGTGCTGGCCGGTCTCGGCCGCGACCGGGTCTTCGCGGCCCGGCTGGAACCCGGCGACGTCGACGAGAACGAAGCCGCCCGCCGGGTCAGCGAAGCGGTTGCCGGAACGGGTCTCGACCTGCGCGGGCCGACGACCGGGCGCGTCAACCTGCACGCGCAGACACTGGGCGTGCTGCGCGTCGACGCCGCGGGCCTCGATCGCATCAACGACTGCGACGGCGTCACCCTTGCCACCCTGCCCAACCACAGTGTGGCCCGCGCCGGCAAGATGGTCGGGACGACGAAGATCCTCCCCTACGCCCTGTCCGAAGACACGGTGGCCGCGGCGGAGAGGGTCGCCGCGAGCCCATTGATCCGGCTCGACCCGCTGCCCGCGAGCACCACGGGGCTGATCGTGTCCGGGACCGTCGCCGCCGGGCGCTCCGCCGGCCGCGAACGGTTGGTCGCCGGCTTCGAGAAGGCCTTCCGGCAGCGGCTCGGCACTCTCGGCGCCGAACTCACCCACGTGCGCTTCGTGCCGATCGACCGGGAGCAGGAGACCGAGGACCTCGCGGCGACAGCGTCCGAACTCGCCCCGGACGTCGATCTCCTGATCCTCGCCGGCGAAACGGCGATCCAGGATCGCCACGACCTCGCTCCGACGGCCATCGAAGCCGCCGGCGGATCCGTCATCTGCTACGGCGCCCCGGTCGACCCCGGCAACCTGCTGCTGCTCGCCGAACTCTACGGCACCCCGGTCCTCGGCGCCCCCGGCTGCGCCCGCAGCCCCAAGCGGAACATCGTCGACCTCGTGCTGCCCCGCCTGCTCGTCGGCGATCGGTTGACACGGCGCGACATCACCTCGCTCGGCCACGGCGGTCTGCTGGAGGACGTGCCGGAGCGGCCGTTGCCGCGGCGGCGGATCGAAGGCTCCTGACTCCGCTGCACTCCGCCCATCCCACCGTCATCCAGAGGACCAACATGAAGAACGCAGCCGAGCCAATGGACATCCGCGACTTGGTCATCGACGACCGGAAGCGCGGAGTCTTCAGGGTCCATCGGTCGTGCATGGCTTCCCCGGATCTGTTCCAGCGGGAGCGGAGACTCATCTTCGACCGGTGCTGGATCTACCTGGGACACGAATCGGAAGTGGAGCGCCCCGGGGACTACCGTCGCCGCACGGTCGCCGGACGCCCGCTGTTCTTCGTGCGTGGCAAGGACGGTCAGGTGCGCGTGTTCCTCAATTCCTGCCCGCACCGGGGCGCCATGATCTGCCGCCGCGACGGGGGGAATGCCAAGATCCTGCGGTGCTTCTACCACGCCTGGTCTTTCAACACCGAGGGCGAGTTGATCGGTGTACCCGGAAGGGACGCCTACGGCCCCAACTTCGACCCCGCCGAACTCGGACTGAAAAAGCCGGCACGAGTCGACAGCTACCGGGGCTTTTTCTTTGTGAGCTTCAACCCGGATGCCGAAGACTTGAGAACCTACCTGGCGGGAGCCAGAGACTATCTGGACCTGGTCGTCGACCAGACCCAGGAAGGGATGCGGGTGGTTCCCGGTTCCAACAAGTACGCCATCAAGGCCAACTGGAAGCTGCTGGCCGAGAACAGCCTTGACGGATACCACCTGATCCCCACCCATCGGACCTACGTGGACTACATGGCCGGTCTTGGGACGGACGACAGCGGAGACAGCCTGGCCGCCCGCCCGCCCGGCGCCGGGCGGGCTTTGGGTAACGGTCACTGCGTGTCCGAGAACATCTCCCGGAACGGCCGTCCCATCGCCCGCTGGCACCCTGTGTTCGGAGAGGAGGCCAAGGAGCGGATCGCGCGAACCCGGCGCCGGCTGGTACGGGAGTACGGAGAGAAGCGCGCATTCCGGATGGCCGACACCTCCCGGAATCTCCTCATCTATCCGAACCTGCTGATCATGGACTTCGTGGCGATCAGCATCCGCTACATCGAACCCGTCGCACCGGACAGAATGGAGGTCACAGCCTGGCATCTCGTGCCCAGGGAGGAGTCGGGTGCGGCGCTGGCGACCCGTCTCGACAGCTACCTGACTTTTCTCGGACCGGGCGGCTTTGCCACACCCGATGACGTCGAAGCCCTGGAGTCCTGTCAGACCGGTTTCCGCGCTAGCGAGAACGAGTGGTCCGACATCTCAAGGGGCATGCTCAAGTCCCGGCCCGGAACGTCGGATGAACTCCAGATGCGGGGATTCTGGCGACAGTGGCACGCGAACATGCTGGGCCGAAACACAACCAACGTACAGGACGGGCAGCCCACGGAGTCGCAGGCCGCAGCGGCTGATTCGGAAGCTGACGGCCTTGGGCACCGGGCCAGCGCACGATGACGGCCACCAGCCGCCCCGCTCTACGAGGAATTGTGGAGGAATTCCTTTTCAGGGAAGCAGCACTTCTGGATGACTGGAGGCTGGATGACTGGCTCGATCTGTTCACGCACGACGCTCGGTACATGGTTCCCTCCACGGATTTGCCGGAAGGGGATCCCGGGCGGGACCTGGTGTTCATCGACGACGACATCATGCGTTTACGCGCTCGGGTGGCACGATTGAACAGCCGCCATTCCCACCGCGAGAATCCGCGGTCGCGGACCCGCCGGTTCGTTTCCAACGTGCGGGTTGAAGAAACCGAAGACAGACAACTGTCGGTCTCCGCAAACGTCCTGGTCTACCGGTTCCGGAGCGGCGAAGGAGCGCCTTACGTCGGCAGCGTCGAGTACGTCCTGAGGAGAGATGGCGAGGATCTCCGAATAGCCTACCGGCGCGCGGTGCTGGATATGGAAGACCTCTCCTGGCACGGTGCCGTAAGCATCATCCTGTGATGGACCGTCAGCGGCAACGAGTCGAAGGCTGCTGCTCCGCTACACTCCGCCCATCCCACCGACATCCGGAGGACCCAACATGAGAGTCCGACTCCCCGCGGCGCTGATCGCCGTCCTCGCGCTGTTGATCGCGGCCCCTGCGCTGACCGCCCAGGGCGACGTCAAACGCGCCGCCAACGGCAAGCCCGACCTGACCGGCACGTTTGACGCCGGGACCCTGACGCCGCTTCAGCGGCCCGAGAAGTACGGCGACAATCTCTTCCTGAGCCCTGAGGACGCGGCGAAGATCGAGGCGGACGCGGCCCAGTATGCCGCCGACCGGCACCGGGTTTCCGATCCGAACCGCAAGCCGCCGCCGGTCGGCGGCGACGGAACGACGGGCGGCGCCGGCAACGTCGGCGGCTACAACCGGTTCTGGGTCGAGACCGGAACCGAGGCGTTCGCGGTCGACGGCAAGTTCCGCACCTCGATCATCTTCGATCCGCCGAACGGTCGCATGCCGGAGATGACCGAAGCCGGCAAGGCGAGGTCCGCCGAGCGTCGCCGCCTGCGCCGGCCCAACGACGGCTCCGCCTGGTGGCTCGACATCGAGGGCCACGGCCCGTACGACGGCCCGGAGACGCTTCCGGTGACCGAGCGCTGCATCGTCGGCTTCACCGGCGCCACGCCGACCTTCCCGAGCCTCTACAACAACTTCAAGCGCGTGGTCCAGACCGAAGACCACATCATGATCCTGATCGAGATGGTCCACGACGCCCGGATCGTGCGCCTGAACGCCGAGCATCCGAGCCCCGAAGAGCGGAAGTGGCTCGGCCACTCCATCGGCTGGTGGGAAGGCGACACACTGGTCATCGACTCGCGGAACTTCCACCCGAAGGCCGTCCTGCGCGGCGCCACCCAGGAGTCCCACGTCACGGAGCGCCTCACGCTGCAGCCGGACGGCAACATCCTCTACCGGTTCACGATCGAGGACCCGGCAACCTGGGACGTCCCCTGGTCCGGCGAGTACATCTGGAAGCGCAGCCCCGTGG
The DNA here is from genome assembly GCA_009845425.1 of Holophagales bacterium. Taxonomy (GTDB): domain Bacteria; phylum Acidobacteriota; class Thermoanaerobaculia; order Multivoradales; family Multivoraceae; genus Multivorans. Next base: position 188,166 of record VXZQ01000007.1, on the reverse strand, counting down.
ACGTCTACGAGTACGCCTGCCACGAAGGCAACTACTCGATGGGAGGCACGCTGCGCGGAGCGCGGGTGCTCGAAGCCGACGCTCTGGCCGCCAAGGCGGCCAGCACCGGCGCCGGCAGCGGCGAGTGATCGAAACCCTGGAGGACGCTGAATGAAAGCCCGAGTCCCGTCGGCCCTGACCGCCATCGTCCTGCTGCTGATCACGGCGCCCGTGGTCGGAGCCCAGAACGACATCAAGCGCATGCCCAGCGGCCGGCCCGACCTGCACGGCAACTACGACGCGGCCACGCTGACGCCGCTGCAGCGGCCCGAGAAGTACGGTGACAACCTGCTCCTGAGCAGGGAAGAGGCCGAGAAGATCGAGGCCGACGCGGCCAAGCGCCGCGCCGACCGCCACCAGGTCAGCGACCCGGACCGCGAGCCCCCACCGATCGGCGGCGACGGCTCGGGCGGCGGCGCCGGCAACGTCGGCGGTTACAACTTCTTCTGGCTGGACATCGGCACCGAGGCGTTCTCGGTGGACGGCAAGTTCCGCACGTCGATCATCGTCGACCCCCCGAACGGCCGCATGCCGGAGACGACACCCGCGGCCAAGGCGAGGAGGGCCGCCCGCGACAAGCTCCGCAAGCCGAACGACGGCTCCGCCTGGTGGCTCGACATCGACGGCCCCGGCCCCTACGACGGCCCCGAGTCGCTGCCGATCACCGAACGCTGCATCGTCGGCTTCACCGGCGCCACACCGACGCTTCCGAGCGCCTACAACAACTACAAGCGCGTGGTGCAGACCGAAGACCACATCATGATCCTGATCGAGATGAACCACGACGCCAGGATCATCCGCCTGAACGACGAGCACCCCAGTCCCGAAGAGCGCAAGTGGCTCGGCGACTCGGTCGGCTGGTGGGAGGGCGACACCCTGGTCATCGACTCGGTGAACTTCCACCCCCGCACGTTCCTTCGCGGATCGACCCAGGAGCTTCATGTCACGGAGCGCCTGACCCTGCAGCCGAACGGCGACATCCTCTACCGGTTCACGATGACCGACCCGGCCACCTGGGAGACGCCCTGGTCCGGCGAGTACATCTGGAGGAACCGTCCGGAACTCGTCTATGAGTACGCCTGCCACGAGGGCAACTACGCGATGGGTAACACGTTGCGCGGCGCGCGGATTCTCGAGGCCGACGCGGCGGCCGCGGAGGCCGGGAGCACCGGCGGCGGCAACGACTAGAAGGCTGCACCGCAGGGGGCGTCCTCCGCTACACTCTCGGCTTCCAGTCGAAACAGGAGGACGCAGAATGAAAGTCCGAGTTCCCGCGGCCGTGGCCGCCATCCTCGTGCTGCTGCTCGCGGCGCCAGCCTTCGCGGCCGAAGGCGAGATCAAGCGAGCCGCCAACGGCAAGCCCGATCTGACCGGCACCTACGACGCCGCCACGCTGACGCCGCTCCAGCGGCCGGAGGAGTACGGTGAGAACCTGTACCTGACGCCGGAAGAGGCGGAGAAGATCGCGGCCGACGCGGCGAAGGCTCGCGCTGACCGCCACCAGGTCTCCGACCCGAACCGTGAGGCGCCGCCGGAAGGCGGAGACGGCTCACCCGGTGCTGCCGGCAACGTCGGCGGCTACAACAGCTTCTGGCTCGACCGGGGCGTGGACACGTTCGCGGTGGACGGCAAGTTCCGGACGTCGATCATCATCGACCCGCCGAACGGCCGCATGCCGGAAACGACCGATGCGGCAAAGGCGAGGTTCGCGGAGCGCGCCAAGCTGCGGCGGCCGAACACCGGCACCGCATGGTGGCTCGAACTCGACATCGCCGGCCCCTACGACGGCCCGGAGTCGCTGCCGATCAGCGAGCGCTGCATCCTCGGTTTCACCGGCGCCACGCCGACGTTCCCGAGCGGCTACAACAACTACAAGCGGGTCGTGCAGACCGAGGACCACATCATGATCCTGATCGAGATGGTCCACGACGCCCGGATCATCCGCCTGAACGACGAGCACCCGAGCCCCGAGGAACGGCGCTGGCTGGGCGATTCGATCGGCTGGTGGGAAGGCGACACGCTAGTCATCGACTCGGTGCACTTCCGGCCCGACGGCTTCCTGCGCGGCGCGACGAAGGACCTCCACGTCACGGAGCGCCTGACGCTCCAGCCGGACGGCAACATCCTCTACCACTTCACGATGAACGACCCGGCCACCTGGGAGGCCCCCTGGTCCGGCGAGTACATCTGGAAGCGCGATGCAGAACGCGTCTACGAGTACGCCTGCCACGAAGGCAACTACTCGATGGGCGGCACGCTACGCGGCGCGCGGATCCTCGAGGACGACTGGCGCGCCGGCAAGGCGGCCAGCACCGGCGGCGAGTAGGCGGTAGCTGGCGTAGCACCCGCCGGTCCGGGGCCCGCGGGGGGTGGGGTCCCAGCGGCCGCTCACGCTCAAGAAGTGAATGAGGGGTCGGCGCTCGCTCCACTACGCTCGCTCCGGTCGGTCGTCGTTTAATGTGGGGGCGCCGGGCGTCGCTCGCTTCGAGTCCGCTGGGACCCCACCCCCCGCGGACCCCGGACCGGCGGGACGGCGTCGGGCTACTCGTTTCGGCGGTTCGGGCCGATCTCGATCTCGGTGATGTGGAGGCTGAGGCCGTCGCCGGCGCTCAGGCCGATGAGGCCATTGAGATCGAGTTCGTCGGAGGGAAGCTGCGCTACGACTTCTCCACCGATGTGGAAGAACGTCTGTTCGCCTCGGATGTCCACTTCGAGGACGTTCTCCGCGGGTGAGGTGGCCGGGTCGTCGAGGACGGTGAGGGCGTCGTGGGTAGTCCAGGGCACGAACTCTTCGATGTCGTCGCCGGTGTGTCGGGCTATGTGGAACCGGCCGGTGTTGTCGATCAGGAAAGAAACGTACGTTGGCTTGTCCCCTTCGAGGTCGCGGCCGCCTAGGAAGAGGCCGAAGGGGGTGTCGACGCGGGTTGAGCCGGATCGTTCGGGGTCGCCTTTCGGGAACAGGTAGATCGTGCTCTTGACGGCGTAGTTGCCGGAGGCGAAGCGGCCCGGGTCCCAGAGCAGGCTGCCGGGGCCGGCGTAGACGTGCCAGCCGGGTCGCATGACGACGAAGTTGCGCTCGGCCGCTTCGTCGGAGCCGTCGTACCGGACCTTCCAGTGTTCGGGACGCTCCAGGTTGTGGCCTGACTGGGCGGAGACGGCGACAGGCGTCACGAGAATCGCAGCCACGATTCCGGCTGCGGAGCAGAGACTTCGACGGTGACGCATCAGGACTCCTCTACTCCGGCTCGTAGACCAGCCGCATCTCGGACACGACGTTCTTGCCGCCGTCGGCGAGCAGTTCCTCGCGGGCGAACCAGCTCGGCTTCATGGCGCCGGCCGAGAACAGCTTCTCGGCCTGGTCGCGGTAGTGCGGCGAGTCGGGGCGGTCGCTCTGGCCGATCGGGGGCTGGGTGTAGCTGCGGATCGGGTTGCTGAGGATGACGACCTCAGTCGAGGTCTGGCCGCGGTTGCCCCAGCGGCGGTCGTCGGCGCGCGGCGGGCTGAAGCCGACCGCACGCATGGTCGCCATCCCGGCGTCGTTGAGCGAACCGCCGCCGACGGGCCAGGACACTTCGTCGTTCGAGTCCTGGCGGCCGACGCGGAACACATCGCCGTAGGTCGCATCGAAGCCGCCCGGGCCCGAGCGCAGTGCATCCGCCGCAGCGTCGATCGCCTCGACCAGGGCCGGCAGGTCGTCGTCTCGCAGGCCGGGTGGTTCCGGCGCCTCGCGCAACAACTCCAGGTAGTCGTTGACCCTCGACGTCATCTGACTCATCTCGTCGCGGCCAACCAGCTCCCGGAGAGCTTCACGCCAGCGGAAGTAGGCGAGCGCGCCCCGGGAGTCCGGCTCGGAGACGCCGTTCCACTCCTCGATCCGGCGGACGACCTCGGCGTGCTCCTTCGAGCGCTTGCCGGTGACCGCGGCCTCGGCGCGTCGCAGCTCCTCGACCCAGCGCTCGAACTGGTAGACCGAGCGGTTGAGCGCCAGTTCGACGATCTCCTCCTCGCTCCACTTGGCGCCGTCTTCCCGCTTCGCCTCGAGCAGCGCCACGGCGGCGGCGCCCCGTTGATGGGTGTAGAGGGCGGGCTGATTGTAGAGGTACGCCGGATAGCGCTCCGGCACGAGCGGCGACCCGACCAGCATCGTGTCCGGGCCGATGTTGTTGTTCTGCATGTAGCCCCGCTCGGGGTTGAGCAGGGACATCAGCTCCGACGCCGGGTGGATGCCCAGCCATTCGGTTTCGGACGTGGATCCGTCGACGGGCCGGCTCCAGTCGTAGCCCTCCGGCCGGATCGGGACCCGGCCGGTGCGCTGGTAGTAGATGTTGCCGGCGGTGTCCGCGATCATCACGTTCTGCGGCATGATCTGGCGCACGTCCAGTGCCGCGGCCGCGCCCTGGTAGTCCTCCGCGACCATGAACCAGTACTTGGACTCCAGGTAGCCGATCTCCTCCTCGTAGGCGAGGGCCGCGGCGTAGGCGCGGTCGCCGCGACGGGCGACGATCGGGCCGTGGTGCGAGAACCAGAACGTCGCCTCGCGCGGCTTCGCCTCGCCGGCGACCGAAACTTCGACCGTGCGGCCCTCCATCTGCCGCCACTCGCCGTCGTAGAGGTAGCGGCTGGGATCCTCCGGATCGAGGCTCAGTTCGTAGACGTCGGCCGTGTCCGGGCCGCCGGTCGTGTGGGCCCAGGCGACGTGTTCGTTGTGGCCCAGGTTGACGTAGGGGAAGCCCGACGTAGCGAAGCCGCTGATGTGGATGTCGCCGGCGTGGAGCCGCAGTTCCCAGTAGCGGTGGCGACCAAGCCAGGAGAGGTGCGGATCGATGATCAGCGCCGCCGCGCCGAAGGTCGTCTGGTCCGGCGCCAGCGCGATCTCGTTGGAGGCCCGCAGATCGACGTCGAAGCTCGGCTCGATGCCGACCGCCCGCAAGTCGGAGCGCGCCTGCCCCGCCGGCCAGCTCCAGATGAACTGGCGGCTGAACGCGACCGGCATGTAGACGTCGACCGGGCGGTCGCCCCACCAGCCCGGCACCTCGTCGGGATGCGCGTCGAGATAGTCGTTGATTCCCGCAATGAACGCCGCCAGGTGCCGGCGGAGTTCCGGGTTCAGCTTGGCCTCGTAGTGACGCTTCGCCGTGCCGTAGTGGTCCCACATCCGCGACTCGAGATCGGACCGCACCCAGGCGTCGTTGTTGCCGGGGCCGAAAGCAGCGGCGTACTCGCCGAGTCCGAAAAGGTAGTTTTCGAGCAGTTGCGACAGCCGGTCCTCCGCCATCGCCCAGCCGGATGCGTAGAGACCGGCCTCCGCGGACTCGGCGTAGATATGAGGGACGCCCCAGGTGTCCCGGTAGACGATCGCCTCCTCGCCGCCTCCGCCGGGCGGCGCGCAGGCCGCGATCAGCGTGAAGAGCGGCGCAAACAGAGCCGGCCAGACGCCTTGTTTCGACACCACGATCCTCCTCAGCCCGCCGGCTTCTTCGCCGACTTCGGCCGGAACGCCTTGATTCGCCCTTCGTCCGTCGTCAGATACGGCCCGCCGATCAGGTCGACGCAGTACGGAATCGCCGGAAACACGGCGTCCAGACACTCGCCGATCGCCTTGGGCTGCCCCGGAAGATTGACGATGAGCGACGAGCCACGGATCCCCGCCGTCTGGCGCGACAGGATCGCCGTCGGCACGGCCCGGAGCGACACCTGCCGCATCAACTCGCCGAAGCCCGCCATCTCCTTCTCGCACACCGCCAGAGTGGCCTCCGGCGTCACGTCGCGAAGCGCTGGCCCGGTGCCGCCCGTGGTCACGACCAGGCAGCAGTCCTCGTCGTCACAGAGCTCCCGCAACGCCGCCGCGATCTGTTCGACCTCGTCCTCGACGACCCGCGCGGACGGCTCCCACGCCGAGGTCAGGATCTCCGCCAGGTATTCGCGGATCGCGGGACCACCGCGATCCTCGTACACGCCGCGCGACGCGCGGTCCGAGACGGTCACGATGCCGATACGAGCAGGAGCGCCTGACGTGCCTTGATCCGCCACTCGACGCAGCCTATCCCTGCTGCTCGTTGATACCCTCTCCGGCCGTGCCGGACCCGAAGAACGACTCGCGATTGCACGAACTGCGGGAGCTGCTCCAGGAGCGGAGCATCGCCAAGGGAGACTTCGTCCTGACCTCCGGTGCGCGCTCGCACTACTACTGCGACACGAAGGCGACGGTGCTGTCGCCGCGGGGCTCGCGGCTGATCGGTGAAGCACTGTGCGAGCAGCTAAGACCCTTCGCCGTCGATGCGGTCGGCGGGCCCGAAGTCGGCGGTGCCTATCTGGCGACCGCGGCATCGGTGGCGAGCGACCTGGACGGGCGGCCGCTCTTCGGGTTTCTCGTGCGCAACAAGGCGAAGGGCCATGGCACCAGCGCCCGGATCGACGCCTCGTACCATCCGGACGGCCGCAAGCTGATCGTCGCGGGCCGGCGGGTGGCCGTCGTCGACGACGTCGTCACGTCGGCCGGCTCGATCCTGCGCGCGATCGAGGCAGTGGAAGCCGAGGGCTGCGAGGTCGCCGCGGTGTCGGCGGTGGTCGACCGGCAGGAGGGCGGCGGTGACCGTCTGCGGAGCCTCGGCTACGACTTCCGGCCGCTGTTCGTCGCCGACAGCGAAGGCGACCTGACGCTCTACTCCGGAGACGGACGGTGAGACGCCAACGAGCGAGGCGAGCCGGCAGACGCGTTGCCGCCGCCGCGGCCACGGTCGCGCTTGCCGCGCTGACACTGACCGGAATCGCCACCGACCCGGCCCCGGCCCACGTGCGGATCACGACCGACATCAACTTCGCCGACGATGTCCGCCCGATCCTCCGCCGCTACTGCATGCCGTGCCACAACCCGAAGGGCTCGGCGCCGGACTACATCGACCTGACCACCTACGGCAACGACGCGAAGCCCGGCGCCCGCGCCTGGGCGGTGGCGATCGAAGAAGAACTCATGACCGGCCGCATGCCGCCGTGGACCGCCGACGCCCGCTACGACCACTTCCGGAACTCGCGACGGATGAGCCAACAGGAGATCGACATCCTCGTCGCCTGGGTCCAGGGCGGCGGGCCTCAGGGGCCCCGGCGCAACCTCCCGCCGCCACTGGAGTTCACCGAGGAGGAGTGGGTCCTCGGCTACCCCGACCTGGTGCTCGAGCCGTCCGCCGAGACGGTCGTCGAACCGGGACAACAGATCGCCTCACACCGCGAGGTGCTCGCCGTCGAACTCGAGGAGGACGCCTGGATCACCGGCTACGAGTTCCGGCCCCAGCACCCCGGCGTCGTCTACCGGATGGCGGCCTGGATCCACGAGCCCGAGGACGTCGAGCCGGAACAGCTCGAGGTCGAGGTCCAGGTTCCCTACGACCCCTTCCGCGACGAGGACGAGCCGGAGCCGACCCGGATGCGCACCGGCCGGGCCGGCCCGCACTTCCTCGGCCAGTGGCTGCGCGGCGACGACCCGGTCCTGCTCCCGGACGGCGCCGGCAAGCGGCTCCGGGCCGGTTCGAAGGTTGAACTCGTCGTCGAGTACCGGCGACGCCCCAACGACGACTCGCGGATCGAGGTCCGCGACCGTTCGAACCTGGGCCTGTTCCTCAATCAGACCGAGGACGAGGTCGAGCTCTGGGTCGAGAGCGCGCGGGCCGGCGACGACGTCGCCCTGAAGGGTCGGCGCGCTGCCCGGCCGCAGACGGCCAGCCTGACGCTCACCGAACGCGCCCGCCTGATCGGCCTGCATCCGCATGTCGGCGACCGGCTCGCCAGCATGGAGGTCCGTGTCCACTTCCCCGACCAGCGCGTGCAGACCGTGCTCTACGTCCCCGCGTACGACCCCGAGTTTCCGGCGAGCTACCTGTTCGAGGAGGCGATTCACGCACCGCCGGGCACGCGGGTTGAACTGATCGGATCCTTCGACGTCGGCAAGGGCAAGGAGACGATCGCCCAGCCCTTCGCGCTCCACGTCGACTACGAGCTGGACGACCACCTCGTCCTGCCGGAGATCTTCGTGCCGCGCGACGAGCCCCAGTCCCGCGGCGGCATGCTGGCAGCCGGCCTCGGCGGCACCGATCTGCCGGACGGCGGCGAAGGCGGAGGCGTACCGGGAATCGCGCCCAACCCGGCCGACCCGAACGCCGCCGCCCACATGGACCACAACCCGCTCCACGGCGGCCAGTTCTTCATGGCGGCCAACAACTACCACCACCTGGAGGGAGCGCTGCCGAATGCCGGCGAGTTTCGCCTCTACATCTACGACGACTTCAAGCAACCGGTCGACCCGCGGAACTTTGGCGGCGACGTCGTGTTCGAGGCCTGGAACGAGGAAACCGAAGACTGGGACGAAACCCGTTTTCCGATGGCGCCGGCGATCGGCAGCGACCACCTGATCTCGCAGATCCCGGAAGAACTTCCCAGCGAGTTCTTTGCCCACGTCTGGCTGGCCGGCGAACAGCAGCGCTACGACTTCTACTTCGAGGAGACGACGGTGGAGCCGGTCGGCGGCGCTTTCCGCGGCGGCGGCGCCATTCGCGCCGGGCCGCACAGCCACGAGCGGCCGCCGATGACGATCCCGGAGTATCCGGTCGCGATCACCGCGCTGATGGCGCTCAAACGCGACCGTGTCCGGTCCCAGATCGAGAGCGGCGAGTGGCTGACGCTCTACGTGCCCGCCTTCGACGCGCGGGACCTCGCCGAAGCGCTGCTGGACCGACTGGACGGTCTGAGCGCCCGGGAGCGGGGCCAGGCGCGACAGGCGATCGGACGCGTCATGCAGAGTGCGGCGGAACTCGACCGCAGCGGCGACCTGGCCGACCGCGCCCGGGCCCAGCGAGCGTTCGAGCGTTTCGACGGCGGAGTCCGGGAACTGGTCGATCTAATCGAGCCCTGACCGGCGGACCCAGGAGGCCGCCAAACCTGCTAAGGTACGCGCTCCCTGCGCGCCGCGACGGCGGACGCGCCGGACAGGCAAAGTCGGCATCGGAATCAGCCAAGGGAAACACGGAACAAGATGGCCACCAAGGCATCAGTCGCCAAGAACGACCGCCGAAAGAAGATCGTCGAGAGATACAAGGAGCGCCGCGACGAGTTGCGGGCGCTGGCGAAGGACGAGCGTCTGCCGCCCGACCAGCGCTTCGAGGCCCAGCGCCTGCTGAACAAGCTCCCCCGCGACTCCAGCCCGGTCCGCGTCCGCAACCGCTGCGCCGTCAGCGGCCGGCCGCGCGGCTACTACCGGAAGTTCGGTCTCTCGCGGATCGCCCTTCGGGACCTCGCGCTGCGGGGCGAGCTCCCGGGCGTGATCAAGGCGAGCTGGTAGCGCCTCAGCCGCCGAGCGCCGCGGACAGCTCAGCGAGCATCCGCCGCTCCTCGCGGGACACGCTGCCGAGGCCGAGGAAGCCGCCGGCGGCTTCAGCGACGGCCTGCGCCCGGCTCATGATGTCGCCGCGCACCGCCGTGGCGTCCGCTTCGTCGAGTTCCGCGACCAGCGCGGCGGCATAGCCCTTCCAGGCCTCGAGCAGTTCCGCTCCCGGACGCCGCTCCAGCCAGGCGGAGAGCAGTTCGGCCGCGGTCGACCCACGGGTCACTCCGGCATCCCTCGCGGCTTGCATGATCGCGTCACGCTCCGAGGCATCCATTGCGTGGTCCGACCACGCAACCTCGATCAACGGCACCAGACCCGCCGCCACCAGCGCCTCGCCGTGCATGCCCGCGTCGAGCAGGGCGCCGAGAACCTCACGGTGTGCGATGCCCGAAGCCGCGGCCAGCTCATCGAGTTGGTCCTCACGCTCCTTCTTCGCGCGGAGGTCGTCGATCAGCTTCCTGTCCATGTTCCGGAAGAAGGCATCCTCCAGTGAATCGCCGCGTTCGCGGAGGGCGTCGGTGGTCATCTGGCTCGCTTCCTGTGGGTCCTGGGGTGAGTCTCAGGGGCCGAAGGCGGCGGCATGGTAACACCTGGATCGGGCGCCGGCAGGGTGCGCTGGTACGCTCCGTCCTTCCCTCATCGCCATCGTTCATCGCACCAGGGAGACACGCCCATGCTCCACCGTCCAGCGCTGGATCTTCGACCGGTTCTGCTCACCGCTCTTCTCCTCGCCTTCGCGGCCTCCGGCACGGTCGCCCAGCCCGTCACCGTGTGCATGCCGGCGTTCTTCATGGACGCGCTGGCGGACCTCGAGGATCAGCACGGGAACCTCCGCCTGGTCGGCATCGACGACGATCTCGACCCCAACATCTGCGACGGGCTGATCGCGGGCTACCGGGGGGTCGAGCAGTACCTGACGGCCGACAGCAAGCTGCGCTGGATCCAGAGCAACTCCGCCGGAGTCGAGGGGTTTCTCGAGATCCCGGACCTGCGCGACAGCGACATCGTCCTGACCAACGCGAAGATCATCCAGGGCCCGGAGATCGCCGACCACGCCTTCGCCCTGCTCCTGAACTTCACGCGCAACCTGAAGGCGTTCAACGCCCGGATGGCGGAGGGCTGGAACACGGACCGCGAGCTGCCGATGATCGAGCTGCGGGGCAAGACGGCGCTGGTCATCGGCCTCGGCGGCATCGGCACCCAGATCGCGCAGCGGGCCGCGGCCTTCGGCATGACCGTGCTCGCCGTCGACCCCAAGGACATACCGATCCACCGCGACGTGGCCTACGTCGGCAAGCCGGACGAACTCGACGATCTGCTGCCGCGCGCCGATGTCGTCTTCTCGTCCGTCCCGCACACGCCAGCCACGGAGGGCCTGTTTGGCGCCCGCCAGTTCGAGTTGATGAAGCAGGACGTCTACTTCATCAACATCTCCCGCGGCAAAGTCGTCGACACGAACGCCCTGGTCGCGGCGCTCGAGAGCGGCAAGGTCCGCGCCGCCGGCCTCGACGTGACCGATCCCGAGCCGCTGCCCACCGGACACCCGCTGTGGACGATGTCGAACGTGACGATCACGCCGCACCTGGCGACGATTTCCGACCGGCTCGAGGAGCGGCGAACGCGGCTCCTGCGCGACAACATCACGCGCTTCGCGACCGGCAGGCCGCTGCGCAACGTCGTCGACAAGCAGGTCGGCTACTAGGAGGTTGCGTCACAGAGCGTTCCTCGCCCTCCTGTTCTTCGTTGCAGCCGCGGCCGCCCAACCGGCCGCGGAGGCGCCGCCACGGCTTCTCGACGCGTTCTCGTTCCGCCACATCGGACCGATCGGCAACCGGGTCTCGGCGGTAGCCGGGGTTCCGCGCGACCGAAGCGTCTACTACGCCGGCGCCGCTTCGGGCGGTCTCTGGCGCAGCACCGACGGCGGTGTCGGCTGGCAGCCGATCTTCGACCGGCAGGAGGCGGCTTCGATCGGCTCGATTGCAGTAGCTCCGTCCGACCCGAACGTGGTCTGGGTCGGCACCGGCGAGAGCTTCATCCGCAGCAACATCTCGATCGGTAACGGCGTCTACCGCTCCACCGACCGCGGCGACAGCTTCGCACACCTGGGACTCAAAGCCAGCGGCCGGATCGGCCGCATCCTGGTCCACCCGGGAGACCCGGACACCGCCTTCGTCGCCGCGCTCGGCCACGCCTACGGGCCGCAGGAGGAGACCGAAGCCGCCCGCGGCGTCTTTCGCACGACCGACGGCGGCGCGACCTGGGAGCACGTCCTGTTCGTCGACGCGGACACCGGCGTCGTCGACCTCGCCTTCGCGCCCGACAACCCGCGCTTCGTCTACGCCGCGGCCTGGCAGATCGAGATCCGCACCTCCGGCCGCACCAGCGGCGGTCCGGGCAGCGGGATCTACCGCTCCAGGGACGGCGGCGACACCTGGGTGCGTCTCGAAGGCGCGGGCCTGCCCGAGCCGCCGCTCGGCAAGATCGGACTCGCCGTGTCGGCCGACGATCCGGACCGCGTCTACGCCCTGATCGAGACGAGCTCGAACCGCGACTTCGCCCCCTCCGATCCCTTCGCCGGCGTCCTCTGGCGCTCGGACGACCGGGGCGACTCGTGGCGGCTGATCAGCCGCGACCTCAACCTGATCACCCGGCCGCTCTACTACACGCGCATGGCCGCGGCGCCCGACCGCGCGGACGAGATCACCTTCGCCGCCACCCGTCAGTCGGTCTCGCTCGACGGTGGTCGCACGGTCGAGAGCGAGGGTTACGAACAGCCGGGCTGGGACCACCACGACATCTGGATCGATCCGCTCGACGCCGACCGGCGGATCGTCGGCCACGACGGCGGCGTCAGCATCACGAGCGACCGTGAGCGCTCCTGGTACCGGCCCCAGTTGCCGATCGCCCAGATGTACCACGTGTCGACCGACGACCGGGTGCCCTACCACGTCTACGGCAACCGTCAGGACGGACCCTCGATGCGCGGGCCGAGCCGCGTCCTCTACGGAGGACGCACCCAGGGCATCCCGGTCGGCGAATGGCACTCCGTCGGCGGCTGCGAGGTCGGCTTCTCGATGGTCCACCGGGCCGACACCGACCTGGTCTGGACCGGCTGCTACGACGGCCAGCTCGACCTCTACGACCTGCGCTCGGGCCAGTCCCGCGACGTCAGCGTCTGGCCCTTGGCCATCGAGAGTTCGCCGGCGTCGGATCTCGAGTACCGCTTCCAGTGGACCGCGCCCTTTGCCACGTCGCCGCACGATCCGGAGGCCGTCTACGCCGGCAGCCAGTACGTCCACAGGAGCCGCGACCGGGGCCAGAGCTGGGAGCGGATCTCGCCCGACCTCACCACCGCCGACCCGGCGCTCATGCGGCGCACCGGCGGCCTGACCCTAGACGACGCCGGCCCGACGATCGCGCCGGTCGTGTTCGCGATCGCCGAGAGCCCGCTCGAGCCCGGGCTGATCTGGGCCGGCACGAACGACGGCCAGGTCCAGTTGACCCGCGACGGCGGCGAGACCTGGACGAACGTGACCGCGAATCTCCCCGGCCTGCCGCCTCTCGGCACCGTGAGGAACATCGACCCGTCGGACGTCGACAGCGGCGCGGCCTACGTCGCGATCGACCGTCACCAGGAGGGCGACACGACCCCCTACGTGTTCCGAACGAACGACTACGGCGAAACCTGGACCGATCTCGCGGCCGGCCTGCCGCGCGGACCGCTCGCCAACGTCCACACCGTCCGCGAGGATCCCGAACAGGCCGGGCTCCTGTTCCTAGGTAGCGAGAACGCGCTCCACGTCTCCTTCGACGACGGCGCGAACTGGCGGAGCCTCTCCCGGCGCGGCGACGGCGCCCCGAACCTGCCGCCGGCGCCCGTCCACTGGATCGAGGTCCAGGAGCACTTCGACGACCTGGTGGTCGCCACCTACGGCCGCGGCATCTGGGTTCTGGACGACCTGACGCCACTGCGCGAGATCGCGCGCGGTCTGACGAGCCGCGATCCGACGCTGCTGGCGCCCCGAATCACGTACCGCTTCCGCACCCGCGGCGCGCCGATGGCCCAACCCGACGTGCCGGCGACCGGGACGAACCCGCCCTACGGCGCCCTGCTCCACTACTGGATCCCGGAATCGGCCGCCGGGGACGACGCGGCCGCCGGGAACGGCAACGAGAGCGGAGCCACGATCCGTATTCACGACGCCGAGGGCAACCTCGTCCGCACGCTCGACGATCTCCCCTCGGCGGCGGGCCTCCATCGCGTGACCTGGGACCTGCGTCATGAGTCCACGACCGAGGTGCGGCTACGCACCAGGCCCGACGAGCGGCCTGACTGGGAGATGCCCGAGCGGGGCTGGCGTCCGCTGCCCGACGGCGGTCGCTTCTCGATGCTGGCCGCTCCGGGCAGCTACCTGCTCGAACTGGTCCTCCCGACCGGCGGCGACGAGCCGGACGAGGGCGAGCCGGCGTCAACGGTCGAGATGGATCTCCTGCTCGACCCGGACTCCACCGCGTCGGCCAGCGAGCTGGCGGCGCAGCAAGCCCTGCTCGTCCAGATCCGCGACGGCATCGAACGAGCCGCCGACCTCATCAACGAAGCCGAGCGTCTCCGCCGCGACCTGCGGCAGCTCGAGGATCGCCTGTCGGAGAGCGGGGGCGACATCGACGTCTTCAGAGCCACCAACCAGGCCGGCACGCTACGCGAGGAACTTCGCGCAATCGAGGGAGAGTTCTTCGACCTGCGCCTGACAGGCACCGGCCAGGACTCCCTGCGCTGGCCGCGCCGGCTCTACGCTCGACTCACCTACCTGGCGCGCTCGGTCGGGCAGGCCGACGTCCGGCCCACGGATCAGCAGGCCGCGGTCTGGCGGATGCTCAGCGACGAACTCGCCGCACAGGAAGACCGTTTCGACGCTACTCTTGCCGGCCCGCTGGCGGACCTGAACCGGACGCTCGCCGACAGCGGTTTCCTGCTGGTGGCTCCTCCTTGACCCTGACCGCATCCCAGGCTCCGCCACGCTTCGAGCCGGCGACCCACCGGCAGCGACGCATCGAAGCCAGCGGCACCGAGCTCGAGATCTACGAATGGGGTCCGGCCGACGGCCCCGCGATCCTGCTGGCGCACGGCATCCAGGACTTCGCGCTCACGCTCGCGCCGGTCGCCGAGGCTTTAGCGGCCGACCACCGGGTCATCGCCTACGACCTGCGCGGTCACGGCGAGAGTGCGCATCCCGGCATCTACACGATGGCCCACCACATCGCCGACCTCCACGCCGTGTTCCTCGACTGCGAACTCGAGCAGCCGATCGTCATTGGCCACAGCCTCGGAGGCCAGGTCGTGGCCCAATGGGCGGGCATCTTCTCCGAACTGCCACGGGCCATCGTGCTGATCGAGGGTCTCGGTCCGCCCTACGCCCTGAACCGCTTCCCCGAGGAGGTCAAGCAGAAACGGGCCAGGATGGGGGTCGAGTCGCTGACCCACCCGCGCAAGCATCGGATGGTCGCGTCCAGGAACCACGCCTGGGACCTGCTGAAGCGCGTCCATCCCCGCCTCGACCCGGACCGCGCGCTTGAGTTCGTGGACCTGGGCACCCGCCCTCTGGCTTCTGGCGGCCTGGAGTGGAAGTGGGATCCCCAAGTCGTGACGACCTGGATGTCGAACGTGCCGGAAGCCTCAGAGGAACGCTGGAGCTGGGTCACCTGCCCCACCCTCATCCTCACCGCGGCCCTCGCCAACGAGTTCTGGAGCAGCCGCCGCGGCATCGACGAACAGCACGCCACCCCTGAACCCGAAGAGATCGCCCGCCGCGTCGCCCTCTTTCGCGGGGGCCGGCACGAAGAGATCGAAGGCGCCGGCCACATGGTCCACTACGACGCCCCGGATCGCCTCGTCGAGTCGATCCGGGGCTTCATGGAACGGCTCTAGGAGCCGCTGCTTCCGATCTCAACGTGCACCGACCACCAGGCGAAGCTCTCGCCGGCGGCGGCAAGAACGACCTCCTGCATCTCGCCGGCACCTAAGGTGACGTTGGGCGTGGGGCCCAGCTCCGTTCCGTTCGAAAGGTGGATCTCGACCCGGACGTTGGAGATCGGACTGCCGGTCGTGTTCATGACCGTCCCTTCGAACCGGTCTCCAGGCCCGTAGTGCGACATGACGAGGTCGACGCCCTGGCGGCTTTCGTGAGCCGTGTCGCCCACGTTGTAGCGCGTTCCGGACTCACCGAGCTCGCCGCCGTCCCCCTCACCCCCTTCACCGCTCTCGCTGTGTCCGCTCCCTTCCGCTCCCTCTCCCCCTTCGGTCGGGCTGCGGAAGTTGTCGCAGGCGGCGAGGGCCATGATCAGGAACACGGGCATCAGAATCTTCTTCATTGGAGTTCTCCTCCTATTGTTGGTTCATCGTGAACGTCGTTCGTTCATCGCCAACAACCCCAGTGCAACCGACGTGCCAGGAGACCCGTCGCCCTATCGTCGCCCAACAGCGACCCGTATCGCCCGGCCGTCGCGCTCAGTGGCGGACGAACGGTCCCAGCGGGTAGGTCGCCTCGATCGTGTAGCGCGCTCCCGACGGGTGCAGGATGCTCGAGTACAGATGGAACGAAGCGACTTCGCAGACTGGGCTCCGGAAGAGGGAGTGGGCCGCCAGGTACCTCTCCAGGTCAACGCGCGGCGGCGGCCGGCGGAATCGAACCAGGCTGACGTGGGGAGTGAATCTCCGGCGCTTCAGAGCCACGCCGGCCCGCCGTAGGCCCCGCGTAACGGCACTGGCAAGGTCTGCAAGCTCGGCCTTCGGCGACGCGCCCGTCCAGAGCACCCGCGGGGCACCGCGTCCGGGAAAGCAGCCGAGGCCGTGAAGTTCGACATGGATCGGGTCGGCCTCGACCTCGGCCAGAGCACCTTCGACCCGCTCCACGGCCGAACCGTCGACCTCGCCGACGAACGCCAGCGTGAGATGCAGACCGGCGTCGTCCAGCCAGCGGGCGTTGCGAACGCCGAACTGCAGGCTTCGGACAGCCGCCTTCAACTCCGGAGGCAGATCGAGGGCAACGAACAGGCGGGGCAACGCGGGGTTACTCCCCGCAGCCCGTAGTGGCGCGGCAGCGCACGGAAGCGATCGTGAGATGCGCCTACGGCGCCAGGAGGTTGGTGAGCAGGTCAGCCAGGCGATAACCGGCGAGGGCGGCGCGCTGTAGGGAGATGTCGTAGGCCCGGTCGGCATAGGCGCCGGACGGTGCCTGGCCCCGTTCGAGGTCGGGAGGATAGAGGGCGTTCCGGACGATCCGGTTGGACTCCGCTGCCCAGGCTTCGAAATCACCTGACTTGAGGCTGGCCCGGACGGCGTCGTCGAGCGGGTGACGCGCGCGAGCCTCGGCTGCGACCCGGTCCTTGTGGGCCTCGTACTCTCGGTCGCGGGCCTCTCCGAAGAACCTCCAGAACTGCTCGGGCGGCGGCCCGTCGGTAGGCGCGTCGAGTCGAGCCAGGGCCCGATCCCTGTGTTCAGCCCTGAACCGGCCGTCGAGGGCGCCATCCCAGAAGGCGTGGAGGTTGCGGTTCCACTGGTCAAGACCGAAACCGTTGCCGCCACGATCGCCTTCCCGTTCGTCGCGCCGCTCCGTGACCCGGGACGCGGCGTGAAGGGGCTGGTGGACGTCGCCTACGAGGTGGAAGATCCAGGCCAGATGGATGGCGCGCTTGCCCGGCCGGCCGGAAGTGTCGGCGACCGAGCGCGCGAGTTCGACCAACTGGCTCACGGCATTCGGCTCGGGCACCGGCAGATCCGTGTCGTGGGCGGTCCCGTCGGCGCCCTGCCGCCAGGTCCAGCCGATGTAGTGCCAGGTCGGACGGTTGTACTTGTCCAGCTGCCGCGCCAGATCGGGCCAGTAGGCGGCCCGCTCGAACAGGATGCGGTCGGCATCTTCGGCGCTGTCAGCGTCCCTCAAGCGATAAGCGAACCGCCCGCAGCCCCGACGCCGATCCTGGTTCAGATCGAGGCAGTGCATCAGGCTGTCCCGAGGCGCCTGTCGGAACAACGCCAGGACCCGGCTACGGACCTCAGGTTCGAGTTCCTGCCACGCGATGCGGGCCACGACCTCGTGGCCGAAGTCGTTCCAGGCATGGCTGGGCGCGCCGGCCAGGAGGGCGGCCGCGAGTGCGGCCAGAACGACTCGTTGGGAGCGCATGAGAGGAGTCTACAGACGTTGATAAAGTGCGCGCCGGTTCGCTCCCCGGCAGAAGCCCCGCCCACAGTGTCCAGCGTTCAGAACTTCACGCTCTACGACGTTCTCGTCCGCAACGCGACGGCGTTCGGCGACCGGCTCGCGCTCGTCACGGAGGACGGCGAGGAACGGAGCTTCGCGGAACTCCGCGAACGCGTCGACGCGCTGGCGGCCGGGCTCGACGGCCTGGGGCTTGAGGTCTCCGACCGTCTCGCGGTGCTGGCCCAGAACTCGGCGGCCTACGTGGAGCTCTATCTCGCCTGCGCGCGTCAGGGCATCATCGTCTACCCGATCAACTGGCGCCTGCAGTCAGGCGAGATCGAGATGCTCGTCCGCGAGCGGGCGAAGCCCCGGGCGTTCGTCACAGGCAGCGACTTCCTCGACGCCGTACCGGGCGGCCCCGGCGACGACGCGATCCCCCACTGGTTCCAGTTCGGCGACGATCCGGCCGAGGGCTACGCCTCGCTGGACTCGCTCTACGCCAGTGCCGACGCGGCGAACGACGTGCCGCGGCCCGACGTCTCCGCCGACGATCCCTTCGCGGTCATCGCGACCGCCGCCGTCGACGTCATCCCGCGCGGCGCCCTGCTCAGCCACTCGAACCTGGTCTGGGCCAACCTGCAGGAGATCGCGTCGCTCGGCCTCGACGGCTCTGACCGCAACCTGGTCGCGCTGCCGCTCTTCCACATCGCGGCGCTCGGCCACCTGCTGAGCGTGTTCCACGCGGGCGGCGCCAACGTGATCACCGCGAAGTACGACCCGGCCCAGGCCGTCGACCTGATCGACCGCTACGCGATCACGATGATCAGCGACTTCCCGCCGGTGCTCACCACCCTGCTGGACGCGGCAGCCGAGGTCGGCAGCCGTCTCGCCACCCTCCGCCACGTCACCGGCCTCGACTCGCCCGACACGATGCAGCGGCTGCACGACGAGACGGACGCCACCTTCTGGGCCGGCTTCGGGCAGTGCGAGACGAGCGGCTTCGTGACGATCCAGAACGCCCGCGAGCGTCTCGGCTGCGCCGGCAAGGCGGCCGAACTCTGCAGCGTCCGCCTGGTCGACGACGATGACCGCGAGGTGCCTGCCGGCGAGGACGGCGAGATCGTCGTCCGCGGACCACTGGTCTTTCTGGGCTACGACGGGCAACCGGACGTCACCGCGCACACCTTCCGGGGCGGCTGGCACCACACCGGCGACATCGGCCGCTTCGACGAGGAAGGCAACCTGTTCTACGTCGCCCGCAAGCCGGAGAAGGAACTGATCAAGCCCGGCGGCGAGAACGTGTATCCGGCCGAGGTCGAGGCGGCGATCCTGGAACTCGACGCCGTACGCGCGGTATGCGTCTTCGGGGTCAGCGACGAGCGCTGGGGCGAGGCGATCCGCGCCATTGTCGAGACCGATGTCTCCGCCGATCTCGATCAGGAGTCCGTGCGCGAGCACGTCGGCTCCCGGATCGCCCGCTTCAAGCGGCCTCGCGACGTCATCTTCACCAGCGAGTTGCCGCGCAGCGGCGACCACGTCGACCGCGCCGCGGTCAAGGACCGCTGGGGAGACGCCTGAGCGGACCGTGGCGAAGCCGCCGCGGGCAGGAACCGGCCGCGAAGGGGCCCACCCCGAACTGGTCGGGATCGAGAACGCGATCCTCGACCTCCTGGTCCGGGTAGAGGACCGGCACCTCGACGAGATGGGCCTCGACAAGGGGATCATGAAGCTCGTCACCGCGGAGGAGCAGGAGGCGATCCTCGATCACGTGCTGAACCGCGACGGCGAGATCCTGCAACCCGAGATCGAGGCCGGCGGTTCCTGCGCCAACGTGCTGCGGGCCGCGTCCCTGCTGGGCGTGGACGCGAGCTACAGCTCGGCGGTCGCCGGCGACGACACCGGCCGCCTGTTCGAGCGCGGTCTGAACGCGAGCCGGGTCCGGAACCGGCTGGCGCGGATCGACGGCGTCACCGGCACGTCGGTCGTCCTTGTGACGCCCGACGGCGAGCGGACGATGAACACGCACCTGGGCGTCTGCCGGAAGTACCGCCCGGAGCACGTGCCCGAGGAGGACGTCCGGAAGTCCCGTATCTTCTTCACCACGGGTTACATCTGGGACACCCCGAACCAGATCGACGCGATCGAACACGCCATCGAAGTCGCCCGTGCTGCCGGGGCCAAACTGGCAATCGACGTCGCCGATCCGTTCGCGGTCCGCCGCTCGCGCGACCACCTCATGCGGCACAAGGAGCAAGGTTTCGACATCCTGTTCGCCAACGCCGAGGAGGCGCGGATGATGACCGGTCTCGGGCCGGAAGCCGCGGCCCGCGAGCTGGCGAAGACGATCGATGTGGTCGCGGTCAAGGACGGTGTCCGCGGCGCCTGGGTGCGCCGCGGCGACGAAGTCCACCGCGTTCCCGCGCACCAGGTCGACGTTGTCGACACGACCGGCGCCGGCGACTGCTTCGCCGCCGGTTTCCTCTACGGCCTGCTGCGGGGGCTGTCGATCCGCACCTGCTGCGAGATCGGCATCGCCATGGCGGCGGATACGATCACGCACCTGGGCGTCAAGCTGTCGCCCGACATCCGGGAACGGCTAACGGCGATCGAACAGCGGCAGGCCGCGGCGGTCCAATGACAGGAGAGAGACCATGAACCGGAACATCGCTTTCACCGTCGCCGTCGCACTGGCCGCGCCGGTCGCAGTCACGGCCCAGGAGACGAACCCGATCGAGCCGCACCACATCGCCACGCTGCGCAGCGTCGGCACGGTAGAGGTGTCGGCCGACGGCAGTCTCGCGGCCTACCTGCTGAGCGTCCCGAGGCGGCCGCTGGACGAGGACAGCGGCGGCTCGTGGACCGAACTGCACGTGCTTGACATGGCCGAGCCCGGATCCTCCCGGCCCTTCGTCGCCGGCCCCGTGAACGTCGGCCGGCCCAGCTTCCGCGGCAACGACGAGATCCTGTTCACCTCGCGCCGCGGCTCGGACAAGGCCTCCGCCCTCTACGGCATCCCGGTCGGCGGCGGCGAAAGCCGCAAGCTGGTCGAGCACGCGAACGGCGTCGGCTCCTACGTCCTGTCGCCGGACGGCAGCCGGGTCGCGTTCCTGGCCCGCCAGGAAACCGCTAAGGAACTGAAGACGCTCCGCGAGAAGGGCTTCAACCAGGAGATCTACGAGGAGGACCGGCCCCTGACCCGGCTCTGGATCGCGGACGTTCCGGCGCTCGATGCCGACCGTAGCGACGGCGAGTCGAAGCCCGTCCTGGTCGAGTCGGTCGACGGGCACGTCATCTCCGCCGTCTGGAGCCCCGGCGGCCAACGCCTCGCCGCGGTGACCACGCCGACCGCCCTGATCGACGACTCCTACACGAGCAAGTCCGTCGTGATCGTGGACGCGTCGACGGACGACTTCCCCGTGGTCTCGAAGGTCAAGGCGATCGGCAAGCTAGGCCAGATCGGGTTCAGCCCGAACGGCGAGCAGGTCGCCGCCGTATCGGCCGCCGACCAGCACGACCCGGCGGCCGGCAGACTGATGCTCGTAGGCGGCGCAGACGCCTTCAGCGATCTGCTGCCGGAACTCGAGGGTCACGTCGCCTCGTTCGCCTGGGAGGACGACGAGCACCTCCTGTACACCGCCTCCGTCGGCGTCTGGAGCACCCTGGGCAGGGTGTCCACCGGCGGCGAGGCGGAAACCCTGATCGAACCGGGCGGCCCGATCGGCCTCAGCTTCAGGCTGCCGCGCGGCGGCGGCGCGGCGGCGCTGGTCGCGGACAGCCCCGACCATCCGAGAGAGATCTACCGCTACGACCCGGCGGAGCCGCGGGCGCCGCCGGTGCGGATGACGAACTCGAACCCCTGGCTCGACGACGTCGACCTCGCCCCCCAGGAGGTCGTCCGGCACGTAGCGCCGGACGGACTCGAGCTCGAGGGGTTGCTGATCTACCCGCTCGGCTACGAGGAGGGCCGGCGCTATCCGCTGATCCTGTTCGTCCACGGCGGCCCTGAGAGCCACCACAGCAACGGATGGCTGACCAGCTACTCGAACTTCGCGCAGCTCGCCGCCGCCCGCGGCTTCGCCTCCTTCTACCCGAACTACCGCGGCAGCACGGGCCGCGGCGTCGAGTTCTCGAAGCTCGGCCAACACGCGGCCGCCGGTCCCGAGTTCGACGACCTGATCGTCGCGGTCGACCACCTGATCGAGATCGGCCTCGTCGACGGCGACCGGGTCGGCATCACCGGCGGCTCCTACGGCGGCTACGCCTCGGCCTGGGGCGCGACCTACTACTCCGACCGTTTCGCCGCGGCGATTCCCTTCGTCGGCATCTCGAACAACATCTCCAAGCTGGGGACGACGGACATCCCGCTGGAGATGGAACTGGTCCATCACCGCACCACGCTCTGGGACGACTGGGACTACTTCGAGAAGAGCAGCCCCATCTACTACGTCAAGCGCAACCGCACGCCGACCCTGATCCTGCACGGCAAGGAGGACCCCCGGGTCCATCCCAGCCAGTCGCTGGAGCTCCACCGGCACCTGAAGACCCTCGGGCAGGCGCCCGTGCGGCTGGTCCTCTACCCCGGCGAGGGCCACGGCAACCGGCGCTCGGCGGCCCGCCTCGACTACATGCTTCGTACGCTGCGCTGGATGGAGCACTACCTCCAGGGCCCCGGCGGCGACCCGCCGCCGCACGAGCTCGACTACGCCGCCTACCTGCCCTGGGCCGAGAGCGGCGACGACGCCGACGAGGAAGCCGCAACCCCGGACGCCGAGTCGACGGGCGGCGGAGAGTGAAACGACGTTTCCCGCTTGCCGGGGCGGGCATCCGCGTGCTCGCCGGCCTCCTGGCGCTCGGCATGGCCGGATGCGCCGAGGACGCTGTCGAACCCGCCCCGCCCGTCGTCGAACGCCCGACGTGGAAGCCGCCGGCGCCGGCGCCGCCGCCGAAACCCTGCGGTGTTGGCTGCATCGAGGGCGAAGGCAACGCCACGGTACGGTTCCAGATGGCCGGCGGCGACCACACTGCCACCGCCTCCGTCGAAGACAACCGCGGTGTGTTCTCCGTGGGACCGCCAGTCGACATCTCGCAGAACGCGGAAGAGTGGTCGGGGATCACGACCTTCTTCGTGCCGGAAGCGGGTGTCCACACGCTCAGAATCCGGGCCACCGGCAAATGGAGCCTGACCATCCTGAAGGGGAAGCAGTCGTATGCGGACGGCTAGGAGCTTGCGCGGCGAAACGCCGCGAGCAAGTGCTGCCGCGCAAGCTCCTGGCGAGGTGGGGGCTGGGGCCAAACATGGAGCCTGCGACAGGTTTGGCGGCTCTAGCTGGCCCGAGCGGCCGGAGCCGACGCCGCCGTGAGACTGGGCGTCCTCGCGCTACTGGCGGCGGTGTGGCTGTCCCTGTCCGGGCCGTACACCGTGCACGAGTGGCTGATCTTCGCCTTCGGCGTCGTCTCCGTAGCGTTCGTCTGGCGCCTCTACGTCGCCCTCGACCGGGCGGCGGGCGGCGATTCCGAGTTCTTCCGCGCCTCCTCCTGGCTGCGGCTGCCGAGGTTCCTGGTCGCCTTCGCGCTCAAGGTGGCGGCCGCCAACCTCCACACCACGAAGCTCATCCTGGCGCCGAAGATCGAACTCCACACCCGTCTCCGGCGCGTGCCCGCGAGCCAGAAGACGTCCTTCGGCCAGGTCCTCTACGCGAACTTCATTACCCTCACCCCCGGGACGATCACCCTGGACCTCCGGGACGACGAACTGCTCGTCTACGCCCTCGACGCGGAGAGCGAGGCGGACGTCATGGATGGCTCGATGGACCGTGACGTGCTGCGGCTCGAAGGAGGCCCGGATTGATGTACGTGGCGGGAATGGCGGCGATCGTCGTGACGATGTTCCTGGCGCTCGCCCGCGCCGCGATCGGCCCTACCGTGTTCGACCGCATCCTGGCCGTCAACATGTTCGGGACGAAGACCGTGCTGCTGATCGCGGTGGCCGGCTTTCTCACCGGGCGCCCCGAGTGGCTCGACCTCGCGATCGTCTACACGCTGGTCAACTTCACCGGCACGCTGGCGGTGCTGCGCTTCGCGCGCTTCGGAAACCTGGCGAGGGACGACCGAAAGGCGGACCGGTCATGAACGGCGCGCTGGACATCGTGACCACGGTGCTGCTGGTTGCCGGCGGGTTCTTCTGCGTCGTCGGCGGCATCGGTCTGCACCGCTTCTCCGACTTCTACCAGCGCACCCACGCGGCGAGCGTCACCGACACCGCGGGGGCCGGACTGATGCTCGTGGGCCTGATGTTCCAGGGCGGCCTCTCCATGGTCACGCTGAAGCTGGTCCTGGTGCTCGCCTTTCTCCTCTTCAGCAGCCCGGCGATCGCGCACGCACTGGTCAAGGCGGCTCACGGCCACGGGCTGGCGCTCGAGCTCGAAATCGAAGACGAGCCCGGGAGGGACGGCGATGCCGCCGGTTGAACTCCTCCTCATGCTGCTGCTGCTCGCCACGGTCATCGTCGTGGCTCGACTCAAGGACCTGTTCGCCGCCGCCATGCTGACCGGAATCGCGAGCCTGCTCGCGGCCGGGCTCTTCGTCCTGATGGACGCCGTAGACGTCGCCTTCACCGAGGCCGCGGTCGGCGCCGGCGTCAGCACGGTGCTCTTCCTCGGGGCGCTCAGCCTGACCTCGCGGCGTGAGAAGCAGCAGGAACGGACGCGGATCCTGCGGATCCTGCCGATCGTGATCGTCGTCGCCACGGGCGCGGCGCTGATCTACGGCACCTGGGACATGCCGGCCTATGGCGATCCCGACGCCGTCATCCACCACCACCTGGCGCCGGACCTGATCGCCGAGACGGAAGAGAAGATCCACATCCCGAACATCGTCACCGCCATCCTTGCCAGCTTTCGCGGCTACGACACGCTGGGTGAGGTCGTCGTGATCTTCACCGCCGGCGTCGGAGTTGCGCTGCTCCTGGGCGGACTCGGTCTGCGACGCCGCGATGCCGGCACCGAGGAGGAGTCGTGAGGCCGCCGTCCAGAGTCCGCGAGATGCCGATCCTCCGGGTCATCGCCCGGGCTCTGGTGCCGGTCATTCTCCTGTTCGGTCTCTACGTGCAGTTCCACGGAGACTTCGGCCCCGGCGGAGGCTTCCAGGCCGGCGTCATCTTCGCCGCGGGGCTCATCATCTTCGCCCTGACCTTCGGGGTGGAGGCGCTGCGGCAGGTCGTTTCCGTCGTGCTGACGGAGCGCCTGATGGCCGCGGGCGTGCTGCTCTACGGCGCGGTCGGCATCCTGGCGATGTTCCTGGGCGGGGAGTTCCTGAACTACTCGGCGCTCGATCCGCTGACGACCGGCCATCACGGCCAGCACCTCGGCATCATCGCCATCGAACTGGGCGTCGGCATCGCCGTCGCGGCGACGATCATGCGCGTCTACTACGCGTTCGTCGGCCGCCGCCTAGACGGTGACGGTGAAGCGACGGAGCCGGCCCTGGGCGCCGAACCGGGCGAAGGGACGCCGTGAGTTCGGTCCAGTCGTTCTCCGGGCTCTGGGCCTACTGGCTGATCATCGCGCTGATGATGGTCGGGCTCTACATCGTCATCGCCCGCGACAACCTGATCAAGAAGGTGATGGGGCTCAACATCTTCCAGGCGGCTGCCATCCTCTTCTACGTGACGATGGCCAAGGTGACCGGGGGCACCGCGCCGATCGTGCCGCACGACCCCGCCCATCCCGGCGGCCATGGAGGACACGAGATCCTCTACTCGAACCCGTTGCCGCACGTGCTGATGCTGACCGCGATCGTGGTCGGCGTCGCCACCACCGCCCTGGCGCTTGCGCTGGCGGTGCGCATTCACGGCGACTACCGCACCGCCGAAGAGGACGAGGCCGTGGCCTACGACATGGACCACAGTTGAGGCGCCTTCCGGCATCGAGAGAATCGTCGTGATCGAGAAGATCGTCGTCCTCGAGGTCGTCCTGCCGCTGCTCGCCGCGCCCGTTTGCGTGCTGGTGCGCCACCCGCGGCTCTGTCGCCTGTTCAGTCTCGGCGTCGTCGCGCTCTGCTTCGCGATCGCGGTCGCCGTGCTGCTCGAAGTGCGGGGCGGCGGCGTGATCTCCTACCAGCTCGGCGGCTGGCCGCCGCCGCTGGGAATCGAGCACCGGGTTTCGACCGTCAACGCCTATCTGCTCGCCCTGGTCACCGCGATGGCCCTGGTGGTCCTGAGCTTCGACTCCCGTGGCGGTCCGCCGCGCGTGCCGGAGCAGCGCAAGCACCTCTACTACGCGGTGTTCCTGCTCTGCATCTCCGGTCTGCTCGGCATGACGATCACCGGCGACGCCTTCAACATCTTCGTGTTTCTCGAGATCTCGTCGCTGTCGTCCTACATCCTGGTCAGCCTCGGCGGCCACCGGCGCGCCGTGCTGTCTGCCTTCTACTACCTGGTCATGGGCACGATCGGCGGCGTCTTCTTCATGCTGGGCGTCGGCCTCCTCTACCAGGTGACGGGCACCCTGAACCTGCGCGACATCGCCGTCCGCCTCGAGCCGTCGCTCGACGATCGCGGCACCGTGCTCGCCCTGGCGCTTCTGGTCGTCGGCATCTCGATCAAGCTGGCGGTGTTCCCGCTGCACCACTGGCTACCGAACGCCTACTCGTTCGCGCCGCCCAAGGTCAGCGCCTTTCTTGCCGCGACGGCGACCAAGGTCTCCTTCTACCTGCTGGCGATGATCCTGTTCACGATCTTCGGCGCGCCCTTCGTGTTCGAGGAACTGCGGCTCCAGGCCGTGCTGCTGCCGCTCTCCATCCTCGCGATGTTCCTGGCCTCCGGCGCCGCGATCTTCCAGACCGACCTGCGGCGGCTGCTGGCCTACTCGAGCGTCGCCCAGATCGGCTACATGACCCTCGGCCTCTCGACCGCCAACGCGACCGGCCTGGCCGGCGGCCTGGTCCACCTGTTCAACCACGCGGTGATGAAGGGGGGATTGTTCCTGGTCGTCGCCTGCCTGCTCTACCGGGTCGGCTCGGTCCACATCGACGCGCTCGCCGGCATCGGCCGCCGCATGCCGCTCACTTCGGCCGCGCTGGTCATCGCGGGCCTGAGCCTGATCGGCGTTCCGGGCACGGTCGGCTTCGTCAGCAAGTGGTACCTGGTATCCGGCGTGCTGGAGCGCGGCTGGACCGCGGCCGCGGTGCTCATCCTGCTGAGCTCGCTGCTGGCCCTGGTCTACGTCGGCAAGGTGGTCGAGGTCGTCTACTTCCGCAAGCCGCCCGAGACGCAGCCGATCGACCATGTACGGGAGGCTCCCTTCGGAATGCTCGCGCCGACATGGGTACTCGCCGCGGCGGCGGTCTTCTTCGGCCTCACCACGAACTGGACCTACGGTGTCGCCAGGGAAGCGGCCGAACTCCTGCTCGCGGGTGGAATCTGAGTCGACGATGAGTTCCGGGACGACGATTCTGGTCGCTCTGCTGCTGCCCGTGGTGGCGGCGGTCTCCTGCCAGATCTTCGGCCGCCTCGGGCATCCGAACCTGCGTGACGTCGCCACGCCGCTGGTCGGCGCCGGCACGTTCGTCGCCGTCTGGCAACTCGGCGACGACGTTCTGCGCGGCGGCCGGCCGGAACTCGTCCTGCTCGAGGTGCTGCCGGGGGTGGAACTCGCGTTCCAGGTCGAGCCTCTGGGGCTGCTCTACGGCCTGGTGGCGAGCGGCCTCTGGATCGTGACCTCGATCTACGCCGTCGGCTACATGCGCGGCCACCACGAGCACAACCAGACGCGGTTCTTCACCTTCTTCGCCCTCTCCATCTTCGCCGCGCTCGGCATCGCGTTCGCCCGCAACCTGTTCACGCTGTTCCTCTTCTACGAAGCGCTGACGCTTCTCACCTTCCCGCTCGTCACCCACCACGGGACAAACGAGGCGAGGCGCGCGGGACGCGTCTATCTGGGCATCCTCCTCTTCACCTCGATCTCCTTCCTGCTGTTCGCCATCCTGTTCACCTGGCGGCTGACCGGCACGATCGAGTTCACCCCCGGCGGCATCCTGGGTTCCGAACCGAGTTCCGGGATGGTCACGGTGCTCCTGCTGCTCTACGCCTTCGGCGCCGGCAAGGCGGCGCTCATGCCCTTCCACCGCTGGCTCCCGAACGCCATGGTGGCGCCGACCCCGGTCAGCGCGCTGCTGCACGCGGTCGCGGTGGTCAAGGCGGGCGTGTTCGCGATCCTCAAGGTCGTCGTCTACGTCTTCGGCCTCGACCTGCTCGCCGGCAGCAACGCGTCGCTCGCGCTGATGACGATCGCCTCGTTCACGATGCTGATGGCGGCAGTCGTCGCCATCCGCCAGGACAACCTGAAGGCGCGGCTCGCCTACTCGACGATCAGCCAGCTCGCCTACATCGTCCTCGGCGCGGCGATGGCCACGGCCACGGGCGTTCTCGCCGGCGGACTGCAGATCGCGATGCACGCCGCCGGCAAGATCACCCTCTTCTTCTGCGCCGGCGCCATCCTGGTCGCCACCCACAAGAAGAAGGTGAGCGAACTCGACGGGCTCGGCCGCACCATGCCCTGGACCTTCGCCGCCTTCTTCCTCGCCTCGCTCTCGATCATCGGCATCCCGCCGCTGGGCGGATCCTGGGCCAAGTGGTACCTGATGGTCGGCGCGCTCGAGACCGGATTCGCGTGGCAAGCCGCGTTTCTGGGGGTGCTGATGGTGAGTTCCCTGCTCGCCGTCTTCTACCTGATGCCGGTGGTCGTTCGCGGCTTCTTCGCGACCTCGCCCACCGCCGGCCCAAGCGGCAGCGCCGGCGGCGATCGGAAGCCGATCGCCGAAGCGCCGTTCCTCTGCGTTGCGCCTCTGGTGCTGACGGCGCTGCTTTCGCTGGCCCTGTTCTTCGTCGCCGGTGAACTGGCCACACTGCTCAGCTTCTAGCCAAGCGACGACTGACTGTCGGTGCGCCGGCCTTCCGGCCGGCACTTAGCGCGATGCCGCGAAGCGGCGAGCATGCACCCACCGCCCGAAGCGCAGCCGCTCCTCCTGCGGCACCAGTCCCAGCCACCGCTTGAACTTCCGTCGATCCGCGAACCGCGACACCTCCGCCAGGCGGACCTCCACCGGCAGGAACCGCATCGCCGCCAGGGCCTCCCGGTCCGTCCCCCCGGCCTCGGAGGCGAAGCGCAGCAGGAGCCTCCGCTCCAGCCGCTCGAACTCTGCCGCGAGCTGGTGCTCGACACGCAGCGCCGCTCCACAGGAGGCGATCGCCGCAAGCCGCAGCGGCTCGTACCTCGGCTCGACGTAGAGGTCGAAGCTACTGGCCGAGAGCCCCTGCAGACGGCTGATCTCGCCCGGCGACGGCGCCATCTTGACTCCTGGCGTCATCGCCTTCCACTGCTCGTAGCTGACCGGCCGCGGCTCGCCGACGTCGGGATCCGGCGTTGGTACGTGAAGCGCCATGGCAACCACGATCCAGCCGTCCGCGGCCAGCCCGGCCTCCAGGTCGCCGGCGGCCCGTACGCCGGCATCGTCCAGGGCGGGAAACCCGTCGCTCAGCCAGAACAGGAAGCACGGCGGATCGGCGCAGCGCGAACTGGTCTCTTCCAGGAGGCGCGCCGCCGATTCACGCACGACCTCGGCGTAGGTCGGCAGGTCCAGCGGACGGTTCCCGGCCTCGAAGTAGGCGTCGCGGCCCAGGCCTTCCCCGGCAATCTGCTCCAGCGCCGCCTCAACGGCTCCCGGCTCCGTCGTCGCGGCGAGCCGCTGTTCCGCGCCTCCAGGCGCACCGTCGTCAAGGGCGACTTCGACCGGCCCCAGCGCCACCAGCCGCCTCGCGTGTCTCGCCAGCGCCTCCGCACCGAGGCGCACCGTCTCCGCCTTGGCCAGCATGGCGTCCACATAGACGAGCACCGGCCGAGGATTCGCCTTCAGATCGAGTGCGGACACGCCGGTCACGCGGCGCCGCTCGCCGGCCACCTCCACGACGAAGTCGCCCGGTTCGAAGTCCGACGGCTTCACGCCGCGCAGCCGCGGCAGTTCGATGACCACCGACGACTCCGCCACCTCGACCGCGTCGGTGAACGTCCGGTCCGGCGGCGGCTGGGCAGGCAGAGCCGCGGCGAACAGGACCAGGGAACCTGCGGCGATCTTCATGGGCCGGACCAGACTACCGGGCCTAACCTAGGAGCGCCGCTATAGTCGCAGCTTCGAATGGCGCACCACACCACGCGACGCGCGTTCCTGGGCGCGGTCGGAGCGGCCGGCGGCGCGACCGTCGCCTGCAGTTCCGGTGTAACCGTCCGTTCCGCGGAGCCCGCGTTGAGCCACGAGCCGATTCCACTCGACACGCCACTCCCGGTCGAGAACGTGCCGACGCCGGCCCTGCTCATCGACGTCGCCAGGATGGAGTTGAACCTGGCGAAGATGGCCGCCCACGCCGAGGAACGGGGCATCTCACTGCGCCCCCACACGAAGACCCACAAGTGCCCGCTCCTGGCGAAACGCCAGATGGAACTCGGCGCGGTCGGCGTCTGCTGCGCCAAGGTCAGCGAGGCGGAGGTCATGGTCGAGGCAGGCGTCGACGAGGTCCTGATCACCTCGCCGGTCGTCACCGACGACAAGATCGGGCGCGTCGTCGCCCTCTCGAAGCAGAGCCCGGAGGTCACCCTGGTGGTCGACAACCGGGCCGCGGCCGAACGGCTCCACCAGGCGGCGGTCGCCGAGAGCGCCACCCAGCGCGTCCTGGTCGACCTCGATGTCGGCACCCGGCGTACCGGCGTCGCCACCGGTGAGCCGGCGCTCGAACTGGCGCGGACGATCGACGGTCTGCCCAATCTCGACCTGCGCGGCCTTCAGGCCTACGCCGGCCACCTGATGCACGTCCACGGCCACGCCGAGCGGCAGGCCCGGTCCCTCGAGGCACTCGAGGCCGCGGTCGAGACGAGGCGGCTGATCGAGGCCGACGGCATCTCCGTCAGCGTGTTGAGCGGCGGCGGCACGGGCACCTGGGACATCGACTCGGAGGTCGATGGCATGACCGATCTCCAGGTCGGTTCCTACCTGTTCATGGACGAGCAGTACCTGCGGATCGGCGGTCGCAACGGAGACGTCTTCGACGACTTCGAGACCTCGCTCTTTGTGCAGGTGACGGCGATCAGCCAGCCGGTGCCCGACCTGATCACGACCGACGGCGGCTACAAGGCGTTCGCCTCGGACGCCGACCGCCCGCAGCTCGCCGATGTCGGCGGCGTGGTCTACGGCTGGGGCGGCGACGAGCACGGCATTCTCCGGATCGCCGAGGCGACCAGGCCCGTGCAACTCGGCGACCGGCTCCGCTGCATCACCCCCCACTGCGACCCGACGGTCAACCTCTACGACGTTTACTACCCGGTACGGGACGGCCGGGTGGAGGAACTGTGGCCGATCAGCGCCCGGGGCAAGTCCCAGTAGTCGAGCGGCTCCCCATCGTCGGCGTGATGGGTTCCGGCACCGAAAGCCACGAAGATCTGGCCGCGCCCCTGGGCCACGCGATCGCCGGGAACGGCTGGCATCTGCTGACCGGCGCCGGCCGCGGCACGATGACGGCCACGAGCCAGGCCTTCGCCGAAACCGAGGATCGGGTGGGCCTGTGCCTGGGAGTCGTTCCGTGCCAGCAGGACGGCGACGGCTCGCCCGACGGTTACCCGAACCCGTGGGTGGAGGTCGTGATCCGCACCCACCTGCCGCTGTCCGGCGCGGCAGGCACCGGTCCCTTCTCGCGCAACCACATCAACGTCCTCTCCGCCGACGCCGTGGTCGCCCTGCCGGGCAGCGCCGGCACCTGGAGCGAGATCGAGCTGTCGCTCCGCTACCGGCGACCACTGGCCGTCTTCGACCGGCCGCCCGGCGACAGCGCCCAGTCGACCGCCGCGGCCGCGGCCGGCGCGCGCCTCTTCACCGATCTGGACCAGCTCGTCGACTGGCTGCGCCGCACCGTTACCATCCCGCCTCGATGAACGGCGCGGTCCAGGAGATGGTCGACCTGCTGCAGATGGAGCAGATCGAGGAGAACCTGTTCCGGGCGCAGAACGGTCCGGGCAACCACGTCTTCGGCGGCCAGGTGCTCGGTCAGGCCATCGTCGCCGCCTCGAAGACGGTCGAGAACCGCCACCTGCACTCCATCCACGCCTACTTCCTGCGCCGCGGCGATCCGGAGCGGCCGATTCTCTTCGACGTCGACCGCATCCGCGACGGGAGGAGCTTCACCACCCGCCGCGTCGTCGGTATCCAGCACGGCCGGGCCATCTTCAACATGTCCTCATCCTTCCAGGTCGAGGAAGGCGGTCTGGAGCACCAGTCCGACATGCCGGACGTGCCGCCGCCCGACGATCTGGCCTCGGACGGGGACATCTACCGGAAGATGGCGAAGGACGACCCGTCCTACAGGCGCTTCGCCCACCGCTTCGAAGTGATCGACAGCCGCCAGGTCGAGGGAATCCAGATGCTGCCGCGCGAGGGCCGCCAAGCCACGGAACCGCGTAAGAACACCTGGCTCCGCTGCCGGGAACGGCTGCCCGACGACCACACTGTCCACCTCTCCTTCCTCGCCTACATGTCGGACCTGGACTTCATGGCCGTCTCGATGCAGCCGCACGGCCCGTCGATGAAGGGCTACCGGATCCAGGGAGCCAGCCTCGACCACGCTCTCTGGTTCCACCGCCCCTTCCGCGCCGACGAGTGGCTCCTGTTCAGCAAGGAGAGCCCGACCGCCGCCCGCGCCCGCGGCTTCGTCCGCGGCCACGTGTTCAACCGGGACGGCGAACTCGTCGCCTCGGCAAGCCAGGAGTGCCTGATCCGGTTGCGGGAGCGGGAGCACAGCGTCGCGGGGTGACCGGCTCGCTATGATCCGCGCTCCACGCGCTCCCCTGGACTGCCATGACCGATCACCCACGTCGCTCCAGCGACGCTCTTCTCGCCGAACTCCGCGACGCCCTCGGAGATGACGGAGTCCTCGTCGGCGACGAAGTAACGGCGAGGGCCGGCGACGGTTCGGGCACGGTGCCGTGCGCCGCCCGGGCGGTGCTACGGCCGCGGACAACGCAGCAGCTTTCAGCGGCTCTCGCGGCCTGCCATCGTGCAAGCCAGCCGGTCGTGCCGCAGGGCGGGCTGACCGGTCTCGTCGGCGGCGGCGTCGCCGGCGATCTCGAGGTCGCGATCACCCTTGAGCGGATGACTGCGATCGAGGAGATCGATCCGGTAGGTCGGACGATGACCGTTCAGGCGGGCGCCGCGCTGCAGAGCATTCAGGGGGCGGCCGAAGCCGAAGGGTTGCTCTTCCCGCTCGACCTGGGCGCGCGCGGCTCGTGCACGATCGGCGGCAACGTGGCGACCAACGCCGGGGGCAACAGGACGATCCGCTATGGCATGACCCGCGATTCGGTGCTCGGCCTGGAGGCCGTGCTGGCCGACGGCACGGTGCTCTCGAGCCTGAACAAGATGGTCAAGAACAACGCGGGCTACGACCTGAAGCACCTCTTCGTCGGTTCCGAGGGCACCCTGGGAATCGTCACCCGCGTCGTCCTGCGCCTGGAACGGCGGCCCCGCAGCCACGACTGCGCCCTGCTCGCGGTTCCGGGCTTCACCGAGGTGGTCGAGCTGCTGCGCCGGCTGGAAGAGGAGATCGGCGGCTCGATGAGCGCCTTCGAGGTCATGTGGCGCGAATTCTACGAGCTGGTCACCGGCCCGCAAGCCAGGACGGCGCCGCCGATTCCGCACGGCGACCCCTACTACGTGCTGGTCGAGTCGCTGGGTGCGCGGCCCGAGCAGGACGCGGCGCAGTTCGAGGAGACGCTCGGCGAGTGCATGGAAGCCGGCCTGATCGGCGACGCGGTGCTTGGCCGGTCCAGGGCGGAGCGCGACGAGATCTGGGCGCTGCGCGACGACGTCGAACAGCTCAACCACCTGGCGCCGATCTTCACGTTCGACGTCAGCCTCCGGATCGCCGACATGGAAAGCTACGTCGCAGGGATCAGGGCCGCCCTGACCGAGCGCTGGCCGGAAAGCCAGTGCGTCGTCTTCGGCCACCTCGGTGACGGCAACCTGCATGTCGTGGTCGCCGTCGGCGACGGTTCTCCTGAGGCGCGCACCGCGGTCGAGGAAGTCGTTTACGGAGGCCTCGAGCCGATCGGCGGCTCGGTGTCGGCCGAACACGGCATCGGCTTCGAGAAGCGGGCCCACCTGGGCCGTAGCCGTACGCCTGAGGAGATCGCCCTGATGAAGACGCTCAAGCGGACTCTCGACCCGAGGGGCATCCTCAACCCTGGGCGAGTGTTCGAGGCGGAGGGTGCCCCACAGACGGGCTCGCACGCCGCCGCCAGCGTCCGGCTGCCGGCGTAGGAGCTCAGGCGTACTCGGGCGCGAGGTCTTCGCGCAGGCGCTCGAGCAGTTCCTTCGTCTTCACGATGCCGTCGTCGGCGGCCATCGGCCCCTCGAACTCGATGCCGACCCAGCCTCGGTAACCCGCGTCGAGGACGATCCGCATCATCTGCTCATAGTCGATCGTTGTCTCGTCGCCGTTCTCATCGAAGTCGTAGCTCTTGGCGCTGACCGCGCGGGCGAAGGGCATCAGCTCGGTAACGCCCTGGTACCTGTCGTACCACTCCTCCGGCTCGTAGGAGACCCGGAAGTTGCCGAAGTCCGGCAGGGATCCGATGCGGGGGTGATCGACCATGGCGAGCGTGCCGGCCAGCCACTCGCCGTTGCTCGAGATGCCGCCGTGGTTCTCGACCAGGACATCGACGCCGTAGCCGTCCGCGTACTCGCACAACTGGCGCAGACCGTCGGCGGCCAGTTTCTGCTGCTCCTCGAAGGATCCCGCGCTGGCGGCGTTGACCCGCACCGAATGGCAGCCGAGGAAGGCCGCCGCCTCGACCCACTTGTGGTGGTTCTCGACCGTTTGTGTGCGGGCCGCAGCATCGGGAGCCCCGATGTCGCCTTCGGCGTCGCACATGATGAGGAGGCTGGTCACCCCTTCGGCGTCGCAGCGCGACTTGAGCTCCGCCAGGTACTCATCGTCGCGGGCGCGGTCGAAGAAGAACGTGTTCACGTACTCGACCGCGTCGATCCCCAGGCCGCGAGCGCGCGCCGGGAAGTCCAGGTGATCCAGCTCGCCCCCGTAGAGCGAACGAGGGTCGCTGCCGAGCACTTCCCCGAACGTGCCCTCCCTCAGCGCCTCCCGGCCACCCTCACCGAAGAGTTCACGGAAGTAGGACCACTCGGCCAGGGAGATGCGGTAGAGGGGCTCGACCGCGGTCTCGGCGGCCTGCGCCTCCTCGTCACCGGAACCGGCCTCGCCGTCCATGCAGCCGGCGGCGGCCGCGGCGCCCAGCACGGCTCCGGTTTGCAGAAAACGTCTGCGGTCGATCTTCATCCGGGCAGTGTAGCGCGCCACGAAACCTCTACGCCTGATCTCCGTAGTCCTGAGGCAGGAGGAGTGCAACTCGAAATGGAAGTCCTGACCATCCTGACTCTCGGGGCGATCGCCCTCGGACTGCTTGCCGTTTTCGCCGTCGTCGCGTTCGTCGCGAAGATCGCGTTCAAGCTGGTGCTGCTGCCGTTCAAGATCATCGGTTTCATCGCCGCGACCCTGCTGGCCGCGGTCCTGATTCCGATCGCCATCGTGGCCCTGCCAGTGACCCTCGCCGTCGGCGTCGTGCTGCTGGTCGTCGGCGGCCTGGTGGCCGTCGTTTGCGCCGGATTCGGCCTGCTGAGCGCGATCTTCTAGGAGAGAGTTCGCGCTCGCCGCTCCGCGGCATCGCCCGGATCGCGGGCCAGAAGGCCCGCGCAACGGCCGGCGCACCCAGCTAATGGACCAGGTGCCACTCGGTCTGGCGACCCGCCAGGTAGAGCACCTGCTCGCCGTCGTAGACGGCGCTCTGTTCCAGCTTGATCTGGACGTCCTGGCCGCCCCACATCTCGAGTTCGACCTTGACGTTGCCCTCGATCGCGTAGGCGGTATCCGGGTACAGCGGCCAGTCGCCCCGGATCGGCGTCGGTCCCTGGTTGTCCCACATGCCGATCGTCGGCCCGGGCGCGTGGCCGAACACGCCAAGCGGGTGGGTGTAGGTGCTGGAACGGAGGCCCTCGTCCGTGGCGACCGAGATCGTCGCCGCCAGGATCTCGTTGCCTGTACGGCCGGTCCGGAACTCGCCGGTGAGGATGTCCTGCCAGCGGTTGCCGGCGGCGAGAGCCGCCTGTAGCTCCGCCGGGGCTTCACTCTCGCCCAGACGCAGCACGTAGCCCATCTCCTGGGTGTCCGTACACAGACCGACGTAGCAGATGCCGACATCCGTGTGCAGCACGTCGCCGCGCTGGATCACGAATGCGCCGCTGCCGCCGCAGAAGGGCTCGCCCGGGTCGCAGGCCTCGTCCCCGTCGGACGCCCGGCGCTGAGCGTTGACGGACGGGAGGAACCAGATGTCGAGACCGAGATCCCGGAAGCGCTGGGCGATGTACCAGACGACATCGTCCGTCGTCGTGGCCCCAGCGGTGATCACCCGTTCCGAAAACGCCTCCGCTATCACGCCGCGCGCCAGGGAGACGATTTGCGGATAGGCCTCCATCTGCAACGGGCTGCGCGTCTCGATCCAGCGCACGACCAACTCCTCGGCGCTGGTCACCCGCTCCTCGAGCTCGGGCGTCAGCACTTCGAGGAGCCGCTCGTGGAGCGCCGCCGACAACCCGTCCGCGACAGGCCAGTGGCGCGAGACGTTGACGCCGATTCGCCTCGGGTCCCGAGCGGCGATCACCTCGCCCAGTCCCAGCCACTGTTCCTCCAGGTCGCCGCCCTCCCAGGCCGACTCGTAGAGCGCGCCGTAGGGGTAGCGGTTGACCGTCAGGAGCTCCACGCCGCCGTGGTCCGGCCCGCGGTCGAAGAACACGAGCATCGTCGTCCGGCGCGCGGCGAACACGGGCCGCGGGACCAGGCTGAAGAACACCGGGTCCTCGTTGTACTCCCGGTTGATGACGAGCCACATGTCGATCCCGGTCTCGCGCATCAGCCGCGGCAGAAGCTCGTTCAGCCGCTCTTCGAGCATGCGGTTGAAGGGCTCCACCCGGTCCCTGTGCGGCAGCACGTGGCCGGGGCCGTCGAGTACCCGTCCCTGTTCGAAGTTGGCGCTCTGGGCGAGAACGGACGTTGCTGCCAGCGCGAACAGACCGAGCGCAGCGGTCAGGCGGCGTGCGACGGATCGACTCATGTCTCCAGTACCTCCAGGCGGCCCGAGACGACCGCCGTCCGGGCCGTCTCGAGCAGACCGCAACGAAAGCCGGCCTCCGCCTCGAGCGGCAGTTGTCCGCCGCCGATCAGTCGGCGGACGATCTCGACTCCGGCGTAGCGGGCCACGAGTGGCCGGTCGACGCCGGACTCGACTTCTTCGGCGTCCTCCGGGCCAACGGCCGCCGACAGGAACGCCGCGGCAACCTCCTCCGGCTGACGCGCGAGCAGCAGATGAGCGAGCCCGGTGCCGGTGTCGAACTCCGCATCGCCCCAGCCGCCGTACTGCGGGTCCACCACGCGAACACCGCCGTCCGGCACGAGCAGCCAGTTGGCGGGATGGAACGCGCCGTGAACCAGGGAAGCCCCGACGGCCAGGAAGCGGCTGCCCAGCTCCGACACGGCCTCCGTGAACGCGCGATCCGACCGCAGGGCCGCCGCAGCCTCGCCGAGTCCCGGTTCGGTCGCGTCGAGGGCGGCATCGTCCGGCGCCGAACCGTCAGGCCCGAAGCCATCGCCCGCGGCTCTCGCCGAACGGAACGGCGCCTCGAACAGCATGCGGTGGTTCAGAGCCTTCATGCGAGCGTTCGCGGGGTCCGGTTGCTCCTTGCCGCGCGTACCGAGGCGAAGAGCCCGAAGGAACGCGCCCAGGGCCTGCGCGGCCTCATCGGCAAGCGAACCGCCCTGGTAGAGCGACCCGAGATTCGACGCGCCGCGGAAGTCCTCGAGCAGCAACAGGGACCTCGCTTCGTTGGCGGCCATCAGGCGCGGCATGTGGGCCGCGGCCTCGGGAACACGAGCTACCTCCGCATAGAACGCGCGCTCGCCGTGCCAGCGACCGGCCGGCATCGCGACGGACTCGTCCCGTCGCAGCCATGGAAGCGACTGCTTCAGAACCGCGGTGCGCCAGCCCCCCCGCAGTTCCTGGAGCTCGACGCGCATCACCGTGCTCGACTCGCCGCCCAGGGAGGCGCAGGTCGTGACCTGCTCCTCCTCGCCCAACCAGCCGACCGCGCCCATCACCAGGTCCACTCGACCCGCCTGGTCGGCCGACAGGACGTGCACTTCCGGGTGCTCAGCCTCGAACTCGGCCCGCCGGCTCATCGGCGCAAGCTATCACCGGGGGGAACGCCATATGCTTGCCCTGAGGACGCCATGAACCGGACCGACCGCGAACGATTCGAGGCCGCCGGACTGGTCAAGTTGCCCGGGCTTCTCCCGGACGAGCTGACCCGCCGCGCGTTGCAGCTCGTCTACGAGAAGTCGGAGCAGGCGGGAGTCCGCCGGAACGGCGTCTGGCTACTGGACCAACTGACCGACGAGCCTGTCCAGCGCCACAACAAGCGGCTGCTCGAGGGAATACGACACGCCCGGGTGCTGGCCGATTTGGTGACCCCGGAACTCGAGGCGGCGGTCGAGGCAGCCGCGGGCGGCCCGGCCAGACCCATGATGAAGTGGCCGCAGCTCCTCTTCTCGTTCCCCGAACCGGGCCCCTGGTCCCTGCCCGAGACCACCTGGCACGTCGACTTGCCGAAACTGCCCAATCGCCGGACCACTCCAGGCGTGCAGGCGTTCGCCGTGCTCGACACGGTCGAGCCGGGCGGCGGCGGCACGGTCGTCGTCCAGGGCGCTCACCGGCTTCTCTACGACATTCCGTGGCTCGGTTCGAAGCAGATCACGTACCGGCTGCGCCGGGAGCCCTACTTCCGGCAACTCATGTCGAAGCAGGTGAAGGACCGCGGCCGGTTCCTGAACGAAGCCGTGCGCGGCGGCGACGGCGACCTCCGGGTCGTCGAGCTGACCGGCCGGCGCGGGGACGTCTACCTGATCGACATGCGTGTGCTGCACTCACCCGCTCCGAACGTGTCGGCGACGCCGAGGATCATGTGGACGCAGCGCTTCCTGACCGAGGCCACGCACGACGACATGACCGCCCTGTTCGCCCGGATGCCGGCCGGGTACGGAACGGCCGGCGAAGCGGCAGCGGCGGCACCTTCGTAGGCGGCGAAGTGTCCAGCCAACGACAGGTGCTGAGGATCGCGATGTGGTCCGGGCCCCGGAACATCTCGACTGCGATGCTGCGGGCCTGGGGGAACCGCGACGACACCTTCGTGTGCGACGAGCCGCTCTACGCGAACTACCTGCTCGAGCACGGGCTCGATCATCCCGGCCGGGACGAGATCCTCACCCACCACGACAGTGACCTGGAGCGGGTCGTCCACTGGTTGACGGTGGACACCTCCTTTGACCGAGCGGTCTTCTACCAGAAGCACATGGCGCACCACCTGCTGCCGGAAACGGACCGGTCCTGGGTGGCGAAACTCATCAACGTCTTCCTGATCCGTGATCCGGCGGAGATGCTGACGTCGCTGATCCACATCCTCCCGGAACCGAAGCTGTCCGATACCGGCCTGCCCCAGCAGCGGGAGCTCTTCGACCTGGAATGCGAGCGACTCGGCCGGGCTCCGGCGGTCATCGACTCGGCCGACATGTTGCGGAACCCCCGCGCGGGCCTCGAGAGTCTCTGCCGCGCGGTCGGCGCCGACTTCGACGAAGCGATGCTGAACTGGCCGCCCGGCCGCCGCGAGACGGACGGCATCTGGGCGCCGCACTGGTACGGTGCGGTCGAAAAGAGCACCGGCTTCGCGCCGTACCGACCCAAGAACGAGCCGGTTCCGGAGTTCCTCGCGGGCGTGCTCGAGGAGTGCCAGCGGCACTACGATCACCTCGCCACCCAGCGCCTCGTCTTCTGAACCGAGAGCCCGCCCCGCCCCAACCGCCAGCGAACCCGTCATGCTCCAGAAGGCCAACCCCCAAAACCGGGACCTGCTGATCAACATCAACGGCGACCTGATCCACCGCGACCAGGCGGGCATCAGCCCCTTCGATTCCGCCGTCCAGGGCGGCGACGCCGTCTGGGAGGGGCTGCGCCTGTACGACGGCCGCATCTTCAAGCTCGAGCAGCACCTGGACCGCCTCCGCCACTCGGCGCTGGCTCTGGCCTTCGCGGAAATCCCACAGCGAGAGGAGCTCATCGACGAGATCCGGCGCACCCTCGAGGCGAACGGGATGCGGGACGACGTCCACATCCGTCTGACCCTGACCAGGGGCGTCAAGATCACGTCCGGCATGGATCCGCGGCTCAACACGTCCGGTCCCACCCTGATCGTCCTCGCCGAACACAAGGCGCCGGTCTACGGCTCAGAGCCGATCCGGTTGATGACCTCCTCGATCCGCCGCTTTCCGCCCGACTGCATGGATCCGAAGATCCACCACAACAACCTGATCCAGTCCATCCTGGCCAAGATCGAGGCGAACGCCGCCGGCGCCGACGACGCCCTGATGCTCGACCGCCAGGGCTTCGTGGCGGAAACGAACGCGACCCACGTCTTCCTGGTGCGCGATGGGGTCGTGGTGACCAGCCATTGCCACGCCTGCCCGGAGGGCGTGACCCGATCGACCGTGCTCGAACTCTGCCGGAACAACGGCATCCCCCATGAAGTCGCCGACTTCACCCAGGCCGAGCTCTACCGTGCCGACGAGGCCTTCTGTACCGGCACGATGGGCGAACTCGTGGCGGTCGCGGAGGTGGACGGCCGCCCGATCGGCGGCACCGATCGGCCCGTGCTCGAGCGGCTGCAGGGTCTGTTCCGCGAGCTGACCGCCGTGAGCGGCTTTCCCATCCTGGGATGAGCGCGGTAGAGCCGACGAGCCTGCAGAAGTGGCTGCTCGGGCTGCTGCTCCTGTGGGCGCTTGCCGTCCGCGTACTCTTCAGTTGGCCGGACCCGACGATGAACCGGCTCTGGGACGAGCGCTACAACGCCGGCAACGTCGCCGCGATCCTGGCTCACGACCAGTGGCGGCCGGTGCGCACGCACTACCCGACGCTCTCCTACCTGCCCCACGCGGCGACTCTCAAGGTGTACGAGACGGCGCGCTCGTTGCCATGGCTCTCCTCCCTGCCGACCACGTTCGGGATCGCACCGGATGGACGGCCCTATCTCACCCGAATCGCCGTCCGTGTCTCCCGGATCATCCAGACCCTCGTGGGTACCGCGTCCCTGTTCGTCGTGTTCCTGATCGGCCGGCGGCTGTTCGGCCCCTGGGTCGGTCTGGGCGCGGCCTTCCTGCTCGCCGTCGCCCCCTGGCACATGCGCCAGTCGGGGGTGTTCAAGCCCGACATCATGCTGGTCCTGACCGCCGTGCTGACCCTCTACGCGATTCTCGCCGCGCGGCGAAGCGAGAGCCTCCGAGGGTACGCGATCGCCGGCGCCCTGGTCGGAGCCACCGCCGCCGCCAAGTGGAACGGCGCGGCGCTGGCGTTGCCGCTGCTCGTCGCGATCGCCCTGGGCGGTGTCCGCGACCTCGGTCTGCTGGTCCGCCGTACCGCGGCCGCGGCCGCCGGCGGCGCCGTGGTGCTGCTCCTGCTCAATCCCTGGCTGGTGCTCGCCCCCGAGATGTACCGGCGCCACCTCGGATCGACCGTGAACCACTACCGGGAGCGACTCGCCGAAGCGGGCGCCGGGCTCTTCGATCAGCCGCTGAACGCGGTGACCAGCCTCGCCGGAAGCGTCTACTTCAGCCCGGTACTGGGCGCGTGCGGGCTGCTCGGCCTGGGCTGGATGCTCCTTCTCGCGCTGCGCGCCCGGCGCGAGATCCGGGGGCCGTTGCCGGGCGAACAACGCGGCGCAACGGTCGCCGACGCGCTCGTCCTGGCCGTCTTCTTCGGCGGCTACGTCGCCTCCCTCTGGGTCGTTACCCGGTATCCGAAGCCGCCCAACTGGTTGATCGTCGCCCCAGTCGTCGCCCTGGCCGGCGCCTGGTTCCTCGGCAAGCTGGTACGCGCCGCTCGCGCCCTGCCCGAACGCCGGCTGACGGTCGTCGCCCTCGCCATCCTGGCTGTCGTCGCCGGACTCGCCGGACTCGACAAGGCTGGCTTCGTCCACGCCTCGGTGTACGAAGAGAACGTCCCGCTGACTTCGGCGGAGGCCGCCCGAACGGCCGGGAGGCCGAAACCGCTCAGGGGACGGACCTTCATCACCGAACTGCCGCTCGGGATCCAGGACTTCGACCCCCGCATCTGGAACGGGAACTACGTCTCCACACTGATCCGCACGGACAGCATCGCGGCCGAGTCCAGGTCGGAGCGGGAGGCGGCCGACGTCCTGCTCTTCTCGGCATCGCGACTTGAGTCCGGCCAGGACTCCATCTATCAGGACCTGACCGCGGAACAGCCCGGGGCCATCGTCCAGCGCTTCGAACCGAGTCTCTTCCGGCTGCGCGGAGAACCGGTAGTCCTCGTTCGCCGGTCCTTCGCCTCCCTGGGACCGCCCACAACCGCCGCCTTCTCCCAGGCGGGCGAGGGGCTCTACGACGTCGACCCGACTGCGCTCCACGCCGAGGCCGACGCGGTCGACGCGGCCGGAACCCTCGTGTCGCTGGAGATCGCGGTACGCACGCCCTCACGCGACGCGGTGGGGATCTCCATCGAAGTTGACGGCAATCCGCTGCCGTGCCGGCACACCCAGAGAGGCAGGGAACGGCGCCGCTGTCTGACTCCGCGTTTCGAGGTACCGCAGTCGCCGGTACGGATCCTGGTCGAGCCGGCGCGCGAGGTCATCGACGTCACCACGTTCCGCTGGCGGCGGCCTGCCTAGGGGGCGGCCCTTGCCAATCGCACGTTTCTGTGCGAGGCTTCTGCTGCGTTGCAGCAAGCAGTGCAGCAAAGTCCCTCCCCAAATGCGCTCCGCCCGTTCTGGAGACCCCTAAATGGCCACGGAACTGAACCGATTCCTGACCCCTCTCGACGCCGCCTTCCTCTATGTCGAACGCCCCAACGAGACGATGCACATCGGCGGCTGCATGGTCTACGAAGGCGAGTTCTCCCGCGAGTACATGGTCGAACAGCTCGCCGCCCGCATGCACTTGCTGCCGCGCTACCGCCAGCGTGTGCTGTTCCCGCCCTTCCTCGTCTCGCACCCGGTGTGGGTCGACGACCCGGCGTTCAATCTTGAGAACCACGTCGAGGAGGTCTGGATCCCGGAGGACAGCGACCATCAGGTCCTCGCTCGTGCTGCCGCCGAGGCTTACAGCGGCATGCTCGACCGAAACCGACCGCTGTGGAAGGGGATTCTGCTCCGCGGCATCCCCGGACACACCGCGGTCGTCTGGAAGATCCACCACGCGATGGTCGACGGCGTCTCCGGCGTCGACCTGTCGATGGTGCTGAGCGACTTCTCGCCCACGGAAAAGTTGCCGGAGGCACCCGCCGAACCCTGGGCGCCGAAGCCGCTGCCGGACTCCCTGAGCCTCCTCCAGGAAGCGATGCAGCATCGCCTCGGACAACTCAACGAGTCCTGGACGAACGCCGCCTTCGATGCCGCGCGCCCCCGCCTGATCGCAGACCGCGTGCGTGAGATGGTGGCGGCCAGCTCCGCGACCCTGCCGGTCTCCGCTGCCCCGGCGCCGCGCACCGTCTTCAATCGACCGGTCAGCAAGGAGCGGGGTTTCGCATGGGCCCAGTTCTCCTTCCCTGAACTGCGCGCCGTCAAGTCTGCGCTGAGCGGCACCGTGAACGACGTCGTCCTCACCGTGCTCGCCGGCGGCATCGGTCGCTACCTGCGCGAGCGCGGCCAGGACACGAAGGGACTCGAGTTGCGGGCCATGTGCCCCGTCAGCATGCGCCAGCAGGACGAACGGGGCCAGCTCGGGAATCTCGTCTCGAACATGATCGCTCCGCTCTTCGTCGGGGTCGACGACCCGGTCAAGCGCCTTGGCAGCGAACGGGACGCGATGAACAAGCTGAAGGAGGCCGGCCAGGCGAAGGCCTTCTACCAACTGACCCAGTTCGGCGACCGGGTGCCGCCGCTCATGGCCGCGGTCGCCGCGACGATGCCCTTTTCCCAGACCCTGTTCAACACGGTCTCGACCAACGTGCCCGGCCCCATGATCCCGCTCTACTTCGGACCTCACAAGCTGGTCGACTGGCTGCCACTCGGAATCGTCTCGAACAACATCGGCCTGTTCGTCGCCATCCTGAGCTACAACCAGCGCATCACCCTGGGAATGACGGTGGACGCCAGGCTGATCCCCGACCCCTGGTCCCTCGCCCAATGCCTCGAAGACTCCTACGCGGAACTGCGGGAGGCGGCCGGCGTAGAGGGCGAGGAACCGACCGGCGCACTCTGCTTTGCGGCGGCGTCACCCCAGGTTGAGTTGCCAGAGGCCGAAGAGGCCACCGCCACGCCCGACTCCGACTCGTCACTGCGAGGAGTCGCCTAGTGACCGCGGCGGCCCGGCGGCGCCAGGCCAATCCGATCTGGAGCGCGAACCCGCGTCTCCTGCGGGACTCCGTGCCGGCCGCGCTGCCGCTGTGGCGCGAACCGTTCGCGGCCGCCGAGTTCGCCTTCCTGCCGTTCACGCCGATCTACCACGGCATCGGCGTGCCGCGCGGCGACGGCGCCGCGGTGATCGTCGTTCCGGGCTTCACCGGC
Organism: Holophagales bacterium; assembly: GCA_009845425.1. Classification (GTDB taxonomy): domain Bacteria; phylum Acidobacteriota; class Thermoanaerobaculia; order Multivoradales; family Multivoraceae; genus Multivorans. Next base: position 143,835 of record VXZQ01000007.1, on the reverse strand, counting down.
ACCGACGGCTACCTGGGCCCGATGCGCGGCTGGCTCGGCCGCATCGGCTACCGCCCCTACCGTTCGGCCATCGGGCAGAACGCCGACTGTCTCGACCGGCTGGGCAACCGGCTGATCGGAACGCTCCAGAAGGCGGCGGACGAGACCGGCCGGCGCGTTCACGTGGTCGGCCACAGCCTGGGCGGCATGCTGTCGCGCGGTGTGACGACCCTGCGTCCCGATCTGGTCGCATCCGTCACGACGATGGGCTCACCGATCCGGGGTGTCCGCTCCCATCCCATGGTGATGCGGCTGGCGGAGGCAGTGCGCCGCCGCGTCGTCGAACGGGACGGCGCCCGGGAGCCCGCCTGCTTCTCGGGTGACTGCCGCTGCGACCTGGTGCGCTCGGTGCAAAGCCCGTTCCCGGAAGAGGTGCCGCAGCTCGCCATCTTCACGCGGCGGGACGGCGTCGTCGCCTGGCGCTACACCCGGCTCCACCACCCCTCGCTGAACCGGGAAGTCCTCGGCACACATTCCGGCCTGGCCGCCAACGCCCTCGCCTACTACCACCTCGCCCGGTTTCTGAAGCGCCACCCGAGCCCCGCGCTCACCGCGGAGGCCGCCACGTGACCGCATCCAACACCCTCCTGGCGCCCGACCAGGCGGTCCTGTGGAACCTCGAGCGCCGCAGCCCCGGACTGCACGTCGCGGGCCTGGCGCTCGTCGATGGCGAGATCGACCGGCAGGAACTCCTCCACTGGATGGGTCGGCTGCGGAGGCTTCCGCGGTTCAGCCTCCGTGTCGACGGGCCGCCCTATGGCCCCCCGCGCTGGCGCCCGGCGCCGTTCGAACTCGCCGAGCACCTCCACGTCGTCTCGAACGGCGAACCTGCTTCCGCGTTCGACGAAGCCCTCGGCAAGCCGCTCGATCCCCGCCGGCCGCTGTGGGAGTTCCACCTGGCGCCCGGTTACCACGAGGGCGGCGACGCCCTGCTGGTCAAATCCCACCTGGTCGCCGTCGACGGGCTGGCCACCGGCGACCTCTTCCACGCACTGTTTGCCAGCGGCACGACAGTCGAGGAGAAGAAGGCCGGCGAACCGGCGTCGAACGGCGCCCGCTGCGGCGCACGAGGGGCGGAGTGGCTCCAGAACTGGACACGGATCGGCCAGGATCTGGCGGCAGCCCTCCAGGAGCTCTCCTCGGAAGACACCCGGACCGCCCTCCTGACGCTGAACGAGACGATGCCCGATCTCGCACTGCCTCCGGTGCCCCTGCCGTTCAACCGAAGACTGGGCGGACGGCGGCGCCTGATCCGGTGCGCCTTCTCCTACAGGGACATCCGGATGATCCGCGCCCGGCTGGGCGGCGCGCTCTCCGATGTGGTCGTCGCCCTGGCCGGCGGCGCTCTCGAGCGCTATCTGGACCTCAGAGGCGTCTCGACCCGGGGCCGAAGTCTGCGCGTGGCGCTGGCAACCGACCTTCCCGAACGCGACCGGAAACGGCGAAGCCTCCTGCCCATCGAAGTTCCCCTGAGCATCGGCGCCGGAGACCGGCTGCGCACCGTTCACCAGCTCGCGCGCCTGATGCGAACAGCCAGGGTGGCCGACGTGCTGTCGCGTTTCGCCGGCGTACAGAGCGCCGCCGGCCCGCTGGCGGCGGCCGCGACAGCGATGACGTCCTCGGTGCGGCCGCCGTTCCACCTGACCGTCGCCAACGCGAACGGCCCCCAGATCCCTCAGTTCCTGGCCGGCCGACCGCTTGCCGGCTACACGCCCTCGTGGCCCATCGGCTACGGCCAGGGCGTTTCCTGCGCTTTCTTCGCCTACAACCAGGCGCTGCACGTCGGCGTCACGGTGGACGAACGAGCCTGTCCCGACGCCGGCGTGCTGCCCGACCTGTTCGTGGAGTCGTTGGACGAACTCCTCGAAGCGGCAGGCCGAACTCCCCGCCGTCGGATGCGTAGCGTTTCCGTCCCGATCCGAACCGCCGCAGTTTCATAAACCTGGAGAGACCATGAATCGAGCCAACATCCCGAGCAACATCCCCAGACAGGTGCTTGCCTTCCAGAGGCAGGTCCTCGAGTTCCAGAGAGCCGCGTTCGAGAACGGCTACGACGCGATCGTCGCCCTCCAGGACCGTCAGCTCGAACTCGCCGACCGGATGATGAACCAGGTCCCGAACCTCCCCGACGAGGCGCGTGATCTGATCCAGACCTGGCGGGGCGCCGCCCAGGAAGGTCAGCGCCAGTTCAAGAACACGATCGACGGATCATTCGATGCCGTCACCAGCTATCTCGACCGCCTCGCCGACGGCGACGAGGCAACCGAGCAAGCCCCACCCGAGCCCCAAGCCCAAGAGGAGACAGTCGAGTGAACGACATGGCGACCCAGTACCCGCGGACGGTCCGCCTCAAGAACCAGTCCTTCCAGTTCAGCCTTCTGAGGCAGGAGGACCGCGACGACGTGCTCGCCTTTGCGCGTGCTCTGCCGGAAGAGGACCTCCGCTTCCTGCGCGTCGACATGACGGATCCGAAGGTCGTCGACAACTGGGTCGAGGGCGCCGCGGCCGGAACCCGCGTCGCCGTGCTCGCACATCTCGGCGATCGTCTCGTCGGCTACGGCAGCCTGAACCGGCGCGAGTCGTCCTGGATGAGGCACCTCGGCGAGATCCGGATCATGGTCCTGCCCGAGGTCCGTCAGGCGGGCCTCGGCGGCCAACTGGCACACGACGTGTTCCATCTGGCCCAGCAGATCGGGCTGACCAAGATCGTCGCCCAGATGGCCCGCGAGCAGCGCGGAGCCCGTCAGATGTTCCAGAACCTGGGCTTCTCGGTGGAGGCCCTGCTGGCCGACTGGGTGATCGACCCGAACGACGCCACGCACGACCTGATCCTCATGTCGTACGACGTGACGGGGCTGGAGGCGGGGGCCGGAGCGTAGCCGGCGCCCTACTCGCCGTCCTCGGAGTCGGTTCCGGAAGCGCTCCGCGCCGCGATGCGCGACGCGGTGCCCGGGAACCAGAACCGGAACATCTCCTGCGGGTCGGCGTACTTCAGGTTGGCGACCATGCGGTCGCGGACCTTCTCGAGCATCTCGTTCTGAACCCCGGCGACGTCGGGAAGGCCGAGAAAGGCCCGCGCCTCCTCGGGCGTGCAGTCGATATCGAGCTTGATCTTCACGGTTTCTCCCTTCGTCCGACCGTCGCTAGCATACGCCTTCGCCGCAAGTCCGAACCGACCGAGGTGACCATGAAGCCCGCGCTGCTCCGCCTTCTCCGCATCGCCGCCGTCGCGGTCTCCGGTCTGACCGCATTCGCCGGCGTCGCCCTCGCGCAGGCCACGGTGATCCAGGGTGCGCGCGTCTTCACGGGCGACGAGGTGCTTCCGACAGCCACCGTTGTCATCCGCGGCCGCACGATCGAGTCGGTGACGCCGGGCGCCGACAGTCCAGCGTCCGCCGGCGTCCAAGCGGAGGTCATCGACGGCGCAGGGATGACGCTGCTGCCTGGGCTGATCGACAGCCATACCCACAACTTCGGGCCGGCGCTGGAGCAGGCGCTGAACTTCGGCGTCACGACCGTTCTGGACATGCTCACCGCGGAAGCCATGGCGGCCCACTGGCGACGGCAGCAGGCAGCGGGACCGGTTCCCGACCGGGCCGACGTCTTCGCCGGCGGTCCCGTCACCGTCGTGGGCGGTCACGGCACGCAGTTCGGCGTCGCGTTGCCCACTCTGGACGACCCGGAGCAGACCGAGGCCTTCATCGCCGACCGGGTGGCGGCGGGGGCCGACTTCATCAAGGTGATCTACGAAGCCGGAACCGCCGGACGCCCGCTACCCACGTTCGCGGTCTCGACCCTGCCCCGGATCGTGGCAGCCGCGCACAGTCACGACCTGCTGGCCGTCTTCCACATCAGCACGGCGGAAGCGGCTGGGGAGGTCATCGCCGCGGACGCCGACGGCCTGGTCCACATGTACTTCGAAGGCGCCGGAGGCGCGGAGGTCGTCGAAGCGGCCCGCCAGGCCGGAATCTTCGTCGTCCCCACGCTCGCCGTGCTCGAAACGATCGCGGCTACCGGTGGCGGTCCGGAGCTGGCGGCGGATCCGCTGATCGCTCCCTTCCTCACGCCTGAGCAACGAGGCGGTCTGGATCGGGACTTCGGCCGGGAACCGGACCCCGAGTTGATGGCGAACATCCTGGCCGATGTCGGAGCGCTGCACGCCGCCGGAGTGCCGATCCTGGCCGGCTCGGACGCGCCGAATCCTGGTACCTCCCATGGCGCGAGCGTCCATCGGGAACTCGAGCTGCTGGTCCGCGCCGGTCTGACTCCGGTTGAGGCGCTGCGAGCGGCCACCGCCGCGCCCGTCGACGCATTCGATCTGGGCGACCGCGGCCGGATCGCGGCAGGCCTCAAGGCCGACCTGATCCTGGTTCGCGGCGACGCGACCGCGGACGTGCGCGCCACTCGCGACATCGCGGCGATCTGGAAGGACGGGACCCGCTTCGAGCGCACGAAGGCCGAACCCGCGACCGGCCGGCCCCGCCTTGAACCCACACTGCTCAGCGACTTCGAGGATCTGGCCGCCCGTACGCTGCCCCCCAAGTGGTCGCACTCGACCGACGCCTTCGCCGGCGGCAAGTCGACGGTGACAACCGGCGCGGTGTCCCGCGACCGGAGCGGCAACGCCCTGCGGATCGAGGGCGAGATCAAGGAGGGCTTCGCCTTCCCGTGGTCCGGGGTCATGGTCCTGCTCGGTTCTCAGTTCAACGACCCCGTCGACGCCGGCGGCATCCGCGCCCTGGCCTTCGACGCCCGCGGCGAGGGCGCGACCTACCAGGCGATGGCGTTCGCCGAGAGCCTGGGAATGCGGCCGGCCGCCGCCTCCTTCGAGGCCGGAGAGGAATGGGGCCGGATCGAGATTCCGCTGTCCTCGTTCAGCGGTCTCGATCCCTCGGGTGCCTGGGCGTTCTTCATCGGCGGGCCGACGCAACTCGGCGCCTTCTGGATCGAGATCGACAACGTCGAGCTGGTGGAGTAGGCCCGAGGAGGTTCGGCGCGGCTACAATCGCCGAATGTCTGAGACGCCTTCGCCCGAGTCCGGTTCGGCCGGTCCACTCGACGGCATCCGGGTCCTCGACTTCACGAGCTTCATCGCCGGCTCCTACGGGGCCATGCTGCTCGGCGACATGGGCGCCGATGTCCTGAAGATCGAAGCGCCTGGCGGCGACAACGCCCGCCACTGGGGACCCTTCATCGAAGGCGAGAGCCGGATGTTCCAGGCCTGGAACCGGAACAAGCGCGGTATCGCGGTCAACCTGAAGACGGAGGAGGGCCGGCAGGTGATCTACGACCTGGCCCGGGAAGCCGACGTGGCGATGGAGAACTTCCGTCCCGGTGTCGCGGCCAGGCTCGGCATCGACTACGACACCCTGAGCCGCCACAACCCGGGCCTGGTATACGCCTCGTCCAGCGCCTTCGGCGGCAGCGGGCCGTACGCCCAGCGGCCCGGCTACGACCCGGTGCTCCAGTCGATGGCCGGCGCGGCCCACCTGCAGCAGCTCATGAACGGCGTCGCCGCGATCTGCCCGGTGGCGGTCTCCGACTACATGGCCGCCGTGCTCACCGTGTGCTCGATCAACGCCGCCCTCCTCCACCGCGAACGCACCGGGGAGGGCCAGTACATCGAGACCTCTCTGCTGCAGGCGATCATGACCGCCCAGGCGCAGTCCTACCTCCAGCCGCTCGAGGCCGAGATCACCGGGCCTCCCGGCATCTTCCCCTACCGGATGTTCGCCGCCGCCGACGGGCCGATCTTCATCGCCGCCGGCACGGACAAGTTCTGGCGGTTGTTCTGCGAGGCGATCGGCCGCGACGACCTGGCCCACGACTCCCGCTACGAGACGAACCCGCAGCGGGTCGGCAGCGCCGCAGAACTGAGCGCGGAGATCGACCCGATCGTCGCGTCGAGGCCGGCGCGGGAACTGGAGGCGGAGCTGGTCGCGGTCGGCGTTCCCTGCGCCGCCGTCCGCTCAGCCGAGGAGTTCTTCGACGATCCGCAGGTCGAGGCGATGGCGATGAGCCAGGTCGTTCGGCACCCGCAACTCGGCAACCTGCGCATGGCCGGCGTGCCCTGGCGTTTCTCGCAGACGCCGGGGACGATCCGGAGGCCCGCGCCGTGTCTCGGCGAGCACACGGGCGAAGTGCTCGCGGAGTTGGGCTACGGCGCGGAGCGGATTGCCGGTCTCGAAGCGTCCGGCGCGGTGCGGGCCGCGGACCCAGCAGACACGCACTGATGCCGCAGGTCGTCCTGGTCGGCGCCGGGCACACCCACATCCAGGTCCTCCGCCACTGGATGATGCACCCGGATCCCGCGGTCGAGGCGACCCTCGTCGTCGACACGCCCATTGCCGTCTACTCCGGCATGGCGCCGGGGCTGATTGCCGGACAGTACGAGCGGCATGAACTGGAGATCGACGCGGTGCCGCTGGCGCGCCGGGCGGGCGTCCGGGTGGTTCTCGCGCCTTGCACCGGCGTCGAAGCGACGAACCGGCGCGTTCTGGTCGAGGGCCGCGAGCCGCTCCCCTTCGACGTCGCCTCCTTCGACGTTGGATCGACCGTGGCCGGCCTCGAGCTGCCCGGCGTGCGCAAGCACGCCGTCCCCACGCGGCCGATCAACCGGCTGGCGGCGGCCATCTCCGGCCGCGTGGAGGCTCTGACCAGCCAGCAGCCGAACGTGGTCGTCGTCGGTAGCGGAGCGGGCGGCATCGAACTCGCGTTCTGCATCGACGCCCGGCTGCGCGGCCTGGATCTGGAACCTCGGGTCACGATCGTCGAGGCAGGCGACCGCATCCTGCCCGGCTACCACCCGGCGCTGACGCGGCGAATCGAGGCGGCGGCACGCGAGCGCGGCCTCCGCACCCTGGTCGACACGACCGTCGCCGGCGTCGAGGAGCACGGCGTGCGTCTCGAAGACGGCAGGACACTCGACTCCGACCTGACCTTCTGGGTGACCGGCGCTGCCGCGCTGCCGATCTTCCGGGGCTCCGACCTGCCCCTCTGCGATCGCGGCTTCGCCCGCACCCGTTCCACTCTGCAGGTGGAGGGCCACGACCACATCTTCGCCGTCGGCGACTGCGCCACCCTGATCGACCAGCCGAACCGGCCTCGTGCCGGCGTCTACGCGGTGCGCATGGGGCCCTACCTGATCGAGAACCTGGAGCGCCAGAAGACGGGGCAGCGACTCCGCCACTACCGGCCGCAGGGTGACTTCCTGGCTCTGCTGAACCTCGGCGACGGGCGCGCCGCCGGCGCCAAGTGGGGCGCCGCCTTCGAAGGTCGTTGGGTCATGCGGCTAAAGGACCGGATCGACCGCCGGTTCATGGAACGCTTCCAGGCGCTCGACCCGGAAGGCGCGGCGCTGCCCGCCTTCGGCGCCATGAGGGCGGGCCCCGATGCGCACACGGCGAACGGCGAGCCTCAGTCGACCCCGATGTTCTGCGGTGGCTGCGCGGCGAAGGTAGGACCCGACCGGCTGGCCAGGGCCCTGGCGCGGGCAGGTCTGGACGCCCGGCCCGAGGCCGGCGACCAGATCCTCCTGGACCAGATCATTCTGGACACTGGGACGCCGGACGATGCGGTCGCCTACCGGACGCCGGCCGGCGATCGCATCGTCGCCTCGCTGGACGCCTTCCCCGCCTTCACGGACGACCCCTGGCTCGTGGGCCGGGTAGCCGCCGTCAACGCCTGCTCCGACCTCCACGCCACCGGCGTAACGCCCCGGTTCGCGCAGGCTCTGGTCACGCTGCCCCAGGAGGCCGACGGCAGGACCGCCGAGGAACTCCTGATCCAGGTCCTGGCAGGGGCCCGTGCGGCGCTCGACCCGGAAGGCGTCCAGCTCCTGGGCGGACACACGAACACCGGGCCTGAACTGGTCGTCGGCTTCCACGTCGAGGGTCTGTCCGAAGACGGCCGTGAGTTGCTGCTCAAGAGCCGGGTCCGGCCCGGCGAGGCCCTGGTCCTGACCAAGCCACTGGGCTCGGGCGTACTGCTCGCCGCCGACCGGATGGGGCTCTGTCCCGGTCGCTGGCTGCGGTCCTGTCTCGCCTCGATGCAGACGAGCAACCGCGGCGCGATGGAGGCGGCCAGGCGAGTCGGCGTGGCAGCCGCGACCGACGTCAGCGGCTTCGGCCTGGCCGGTCACCTGGGCGAAATGGCGCAGGCGAGCGGCGTGGATCTCGAGATCTATGTCGCCGCCCTGCCCGCGCTTCCCGGCGCGCTTGAACTGCTGGGCCGCGGCGAGCGCAGCACGAGCCACGATCAGAACACCCGGCTGCCGGTCGAAGTCGAGCGCCTTGTCGCCCCGGGAGCGCGCCTGGACCTTGCCTTCGATCCCCAGACGGCCGGTGGACTCGTACTGGCGGTCGATGCGAAACGCGCCGACGTCCTCTTGAGCGACCTGAAGGCCCAAGGCCTCCACGCGGCTGCGGTGATCGCTCGCGCGCGAGCGGCCCGTTCCGGGAAAGCCCGCCTGACACTCGCTTGACGGCGCAAAGTCGACGGGCTTCGCCCGACGTTTCCTGGCCGCCTTCGGCGGCGGCGGGCAGACCCGCGCACCGACCGCAAACAGGGCGTAAGTCGTGGTAGGCTGCGTCCCTCGTGAAGGTCTCCAGGACGCCCTCCGGAGCAGTGCGTGGCCGCGGTGCGGCCGCCAATCCCGGCAACCGCTTCGAACGGATCGACATTGACTTCGAGCCGGGCGAGAGCGTCGCCGAGCGCGGCGTGTCACCCGCGACCGAGTTGTTCCGGGACCACTCGAAGACCATCCTGTCCCGCAACGACTCGCCGGACATCGGCTTCGAGTACAGCCTGAACCCCTACCGCGGTTGCGAGCACGGCTGCATCTACTGCTACGCGCGTCCGACCCACGAGTACCTCGGCTTTTCCGCCGGGCTCGACTTCGAGAGCCGCATACTCGTCAAGGAGCGTGCGCCGGACCTGCTCCGGAAGGCGCTCCTTAGCCCGCGCTGGAAACCCCAGGTCATCGTGCTCTCCGGCGTCACCGATCCGTACCAGCCGATCGAACGAAAGCTCCGAATCACCCGGCGCTGTCTGGAAGTCCTTGCCGAGTTCCGCAACCCGGTGGCGATCATCACGAAGAACCACCTCGTCACCCGCGATCTCGACCTGCTCATGGAGCTCAACCGATTCCAGGCCTGCGGCGTCTACCTCTCGATCACGTCGGTCTCCGCCTCGCTCTCGGCGCGAATGGAACCACGCGCCTCGACTCCTCGGCGGCGGTTCGAGGCGCTGCGCGAACTGAGCGCCGCCGGCATTCCCTGCGGCGTGATGGCGGCACCGATCATCCCCGGTCTGAACGACGAGCAGATCCCGGCCATACTGGAATCGGCAGCCGAAGCCGGGGCGAGGCGGGCCGGCTACATCCTGGTGCGCCTGCCCCACGGCCTTCGGGAGCTCTTCTCCGACTGGCTTGCGACTCACTTCCCGGATCGCCGCGACCGGGTGCTGAACCGGCTGCGGGAAGCGCGCGACGGCAACCTGAACGACCCCCGCTTTCACCACCGCATGAAGGGCGGCGGGGAGTACGCGGAACAGATCGGCAGACTGTTCGAGACGGTGCGCCGCCGGGTCGGGCTCGGCGGCGGCGGAAACGGGCGCACCGGGAGCCCATCGACGGCGGCGTTCCGGCGTCGCGCGAGCCAGCGGAGTCTCTTCGACGAAACGGCCGGCCCGGAGGCGCATCCCTGAAACCAAACGGGACCGGATGCGGGCTTGGGCCGGCGGCGACTCGCTGCTACAATCCGCGCTCCGCTGCAGGCGCCAGCCAGCCCCGGCCAGGCGACCAGGGGCCACGACGCCGGTCGAACCGACCCATCGGGACAAGAGATCGGCCCGGTGCCCGCGCGCGGACCGAGCGGCGCAGAACCCCAGGAAATTCGGCACAGGACATTCGGAGATACACCACGTGAAGTTCAACGGGCCCAAGGTCAAGCTCTCGCGCAAGCTGGGCATACCACTGACTCCCAAGGCCGCGCGCTACATGGAAAAGAAGGGCCATCCGCCGGGCATGCACGGCCTCAAGCGGCGGCGGCGCCAGAGCAACTACGGGCGGCAGTTGCTTGAGAAGCAACGGTTGCGTTACCAGTACAACGTCAGTGAGCGCCAGCTCCGCAACTACTACAAGCGGGCGTCGCGGATGAGGGGCGTGACCGGCGACAATCTGGTCGGCCTACTCGAGACCCGTCTCGACTCGGTCGTCCATCGCGCCTTCGCGCCCAGCGTGTTCGCCGCGCGCCAGTTCGTCGGCCACGGCCACATCCTGGTCAACGGCCGGCGGGTCAACATCCCGTCCTACGGCGTGAAGGAAGGCGATGTCGTCGAGGTGCGGGAGAAGAGCCGGAAACTCCGCTGCTTCAACGAGCCGCGCGGCGTGACGGTCCCCACCTATGTGGAGACGGACGAAACCGGCTATCAGGCGACCCTGCGGAGCACACCGGTTCGGGACGAGGTTCCGATCGTCTGCGAAGTGCCGCTGGTCATCGAGTTCTACTCCCGCTGACGGCCGGGAAACGACGATCGATGCTCAACCTGCGCACCCACCGCTCAGGCCCTGTCATCACCGCCTGGGCGCTGGGCGCTGCCATCCTGATCTCCGGCAGTGCCGCCGCCGCTGACTTCAGCATCAGCGGCACGGTCACCTACGAGGGCGAACCGCTCAAACGCTACCCGCTGCGCATGGACGCCGACCCGAACTGCGCCGCGATGTACGAAGGGAAACGCGTTCTCTCCCGGGACAACCTGGTCGGCAACGACGGCGCGGTTGAGAACGTCTTCGTCTACCTCCGGGAGGCGCCCGAAGGCGCCGCCGGCGACACGCCCGAGGAAGCCGTCCGGCTGGAGCAACGCGGCTGCCTTTACACGCCTCGGATCATCGGCGTACGCGTCGAGCAGGACATCGAGATCGTCAACGACGACCCCACTCTCCACAACGTCCGCGCCCTGGCCAAGGCGAATCGCCCCTTTAACATCGGCCAGCCCGCGCGCGGCACGAGAACAAAGTCGTTCCGGGCGGCCGAGAAGCCGATTCAGGTGAAATGCGACGTCCATCCCTGGATGTCCGCCTTTGTCTTCGTCATGGAACACTCGTTCCACTCCACTACCGGCAGCGATGGCAAGTACCAGATCGACGCACTTCCCGCCGGCTCCTATGAACTCGTGTTCTGGCACGAGAAGCTCGGCGAACAGACCGTTGAAGTCGAAGTCACCGCCGACGTCGAGGGCCTGAACCTCACCTTCGAAGGCGTCGAGTAGGTGAAGGCGCCCTTCCACTCCGTAGGTTGATGCCCTACGGCGTCCGGAAGATCGGAGGCGTCGGTCCCGCAGTTGCCGCCAAACTGGCGAAGGCCGGAATTCGGACCACGGACGGTCTCCTCGGCGCCTGCCGCGACCGCCGCGAACGCCGGCTCCTGTCGGAACGCACCGGACTGCCCGAGCGCCAGATCCAGAGATTCGTCAACCGGGCCGACCTGATGCGCATTCGCGGCGTCGGCGCGGACTTCGCGGAGCTGCTCGTCGCCTCGGGCGTCCGTACCGTTCGGGACTTGAGCCGCCGCCGAGCGTTGAACCTCGCGCTCAAGATGAGTGCCGTCAACGCGGAGAAGAAACTGAGCCGCCGCGCACCGTCGGCATCGATGGTAGAACGCTGGATCGCGAAGGCGCAGGAACTGAGGGACGCGGCCGGCTGAGGCCGCACACGTAGTGCCTGCCCAGCGACCTCTCGGCATCGGTTTCGTCGGCAGCGGCTTCATCACCCGCTTCCACATCCGTTCCTGGACTGCCGTTCGGGGCGCCGATGTACGGGGCGTGTGGAGCCCCAACCGCGAAAGCGCCGAGTCCGCGGCGGCGCTCGCCGCCGAACTCGATGTCGGGGACGCGAGGGCCTACGAGTCGATCGCGGCGATGGTTGCGGACGATGCCATCGACGCGATCTGGATCTGCGGCCGCAACGACCGGCGGATCGCCAACATGGAGGAGATCGCCGAGGCCGTCGCCGCCGGCCGCGGCCGCCTGGTCGGCATCGCCTGCGAGAAGCCGCTCGCCCGCAACGCCGGCGAAGCGCTGCGGATGGTCGAACTCGTGAACGAGATCGGCGTCCTCGACGGCTACCTCGAGAACCAGGTGTTCAGCCCCGCGGTCGTCAGAGGCCGCGAACTGGCCTGGGAGCGCGGCGCCCGGGCAGCCGGACGTCCGTACCTGGCGCGTGCGGCCGAAGAACACTCCGGCCCGCACAACGCCTGGTTCTGGCAAGGCGAACTCCAGGGCGGCGGTGTGCTGAACGACATGATGTGCCACTCGGTCGAGGCGGCGCGCTTCCTGCTCACCGAACCCGGCAAGCCGCGCCACAGCCTGACGCCGAAGCGTGTCCATGCCCAGATCCACTGTCTGAAGTGGCAGCGTCCCGAGTACGCCCGGAAGCTGCGTGATCAGTACGGACACGCCGTCGACTACGCGCGGCGGCCGGCTGAGGACTTCGCCCGGGCGATGGTCGAGTACGAAGACGAGAGCGGCTCGCCCCTGGTGGTCGAGGCGACGACCTCGTGGAGCTACGTGGGAGCCGGCCTGCGGCTGTCGATGGAGCTGCTGGGGCCGGAGTACTCGATGCGGGCCAACAGCCTCGACACGGAACTCGAACTCTTCTTCAGCCGCGACCTCGAGCAGCACACCGGCGAGGATCTGGTCGAGAAGCAGAACGCCGAGATGGGTCTCATGCCGGTGCTACCGAACGAGCCGGCCGCCTACGGCTACGACGCCGAGAACCGGCACATGGTGGAGAGCTTCCGGCGCGGCGAACGGCCGCGGGAGACCTTCGAGGACGGCCTGGAGGTCACCCGCCTGCTGATGGCCGCCTACGTGAGCGCCGAACTCGGCCGGGCCGTCGACTACCCGCCCGAAGGCCTCGACGAGTTCGTGCCCGCGGTCGCCCGCGGCGAGTGGAATCCCGCGTAGGCGCCCACTGGGTACGCGGGTCCTCTGACCCGCTGCCGCCGCAGGCGGCCAGGAGCACGCGCCGGCCGCAAGGCCGGCACCTACTCCTCCACTTCGTAGTAGTCGACGAAACCGATCATCATCTCGTCCGTCGTCTCGCGTCCCCAGGAGACGTCCCGGGTCGGATCGGGGTTCAGCGGATTGGTGCCGCTGTTGTCGTAGGTCGCCGTGCAGCGGAGCCGCGTCCCGGCGGGAAGCAACCTGGGCTCCGCGAACCGGTAGGTCGTCTGCCAGTTGAAGTCGTACCCGGTGACCAGGAGCAGAATCTCGGAACGTCCGTCCGGGTACTCCGCCCGGAACTCGAACGTGTCGCCGCGCAGGTGCATGTGAGGCCTGAGCGACAGCAGGCGGGTGGCGCGCGGGAAGGTCAGGTCCGCCTCGAACCGGACGTCCCGCTCACCCGCCGGAATCCACAGGAAGGGCGTCGAGCAGAGCGCCGTGAGGGACTCGTGGCGAGGCGGCTCGGCCGCGAGGAGGAGGCCGATCCGGCTCTGGTCCGTCTCTTCCCTTCCCGTCGGCGTGTAGTGCATCTGGAAGTCAAGCACGGCACCAGCGGGAAGCCGGCGGCCGACCCCCGGCGGCATGACGAGGGGGCCGGTGCCCGGCGCATAGCCGCCCAGATCGCCCGCCGTGCGCGGATCGCCGCCGGTGCGTTCCCGGACGGCGCCGGCACCCGGGAAGGCCTGCACGATGATGTGATGGACCACGGCCGGGTTGCCGGGCCGCGTCTCCGCCGCCTGGATCCAGACGTCCTCTGCCAGACCCGTTTCCACCCGATAGCCGTGGTACGGGACCTCACCGGCCGCGGGTACCGTCACCTCTTCCGGCAGCTCGAAGACGAGATCGGGAACGCCGATGCTCCAGTCGGTTCGCCCGGAAGATGCCGGCCGTTCTTCCGGCGCTGCCTCGAGCAAAGAAGACCCTGGCAGGCTGCCGCCATCGATCCAGCCCAGCAGCTGCGCTCGCTCCGAAGCCGGCAGACGCCGGTCGTTCGCGAACTCGCCGTAGCGCGGGTCGGCGTGCCACGGAGGCATCGCCCCCGAGGCGACCGCGCGCCGGATCGAGGACGACCAGGCGCGCGCCTGTTCGAACGTCCGCAGCGCGAACGGCGCCGGGCCGCCCTCCGTGTGACAACCGGCGCAGCGGCTGCGGAACACCTCCGCTACCGCGTCGAAGTCGACAGCGGCCGCCGGCTGGGCGAGAGCCGCCAGGCCGAGCCAGAGCGCGGCCGCAGCAGGCCCGGCGTTCAGGGCCCGCTCGCGCCGCCCGCCTGATTCGTGATCCGGTACAGCTTGCTCCGGGTACGGATGTAGAGGCTGCCGTCGGCGATCGCCGGCGTCGACATGGCCATCTCGTCGAGCGAGTTCTTGCCAACGACCTTGAACTCGTCGCCGGCCTCGATCACGAACGTGTCGCCGTCCTCGCTGAGAACGAAGACCTTGCCGTTGTAAGCCCAGGGCGACGCCGTGAAGGCGCCCGAGCCGCGTTCGATCCGCTGCTTGCCATAGACCTCGGCACCGGTCTTCGGATCGTGCGCGGTGAAGAAGCCCCGGTCGAGCAGGGTGTAGAAGCGGTCGCGGTAGATCAGCGGCGTCGGGTTGTAGGCGCCAGCCTGTGGCTGGTACCAGACCACCCAGCGGTTGCTCTGCTGATCCTTCTCGAGCGTGATGTCGCCTTCGGCGCCTGGCTTGATCGCGTAGACGGGACGGACCTGATCACCGATGTAGCCAGACGACACGTAGAGCAGGCCGTACTTCGAGAACGGCTGCGGAATCGCGATGGACGACATGCCGCCGAAATGCCACAGCAGATTCCCCTGCTCGTCGTACGAGCGCACCTGGTCGGTACCCGGCGTGATCACCTCGGTGCGGAGCTCGTTCTCCCACACGAAGGGCGTCGCCCAGTTGCTCCCCTCGTCGCGCGCGTCGCGCCACAGCTCCTCGCCGGTCGCCGCGTCGAGGGCCATCAGGAAGGACTGGTCCTCGTTGTCGTTCACGACGTAGAGCTGCCCGTTGTGAACGACCGGCGACGCCGCCGTGCCCCATCCGAAGCGCGTCCTGACCACTTCGAACCGCTGCTCCCAGAGCGGCTCGCCGTCCAGCGTGAAGGCGAAGACTCCGACGTTGCCGAAGTAGGCGTAGATCCGCTCGCCGTCCGTGACCGGAGTCTCCGAGGCGTAGGTGTTCTTCAGGTGGCGCGGGAAGTCCGGCGCCCCGACCAGTACCTCACGCTCCCAGCACTTCTCGCCGGTCTCCACCTCCAAGCAGTAGACCGACCAGTGGTGCTCGTCGACGGACGGCTGCATCCGGTTGCCGCCGAGGTAGAGACCCTTCTTCGGCTCCTCGACCTCGCCCTCGCTCCACACCGTGGTCAGGTAGACGCGAGCGCCCTGCACGATAGGCGAGGACCACCCCAGGCCCGGCACATCGACGACCCAGGCCACGTTCTCCGTCGTGCTCCAGGTCTCCGGCAGCCGGGGGTCGTCGTCGGCGACGCTCATCGCATCCGGGCCGCGGAAGGCCGGCCAGTTCTCCGTGGCCGGCGGCGCGGCGATGGCGGCGCCGGCGAACAGAAGGACGGCCGTGGCCGCGGTAAACACGAGTCGAGATGTGCGCATCCGGAATCTCCAGGTGGAGGTCGCTCTGGCTGGGAAACTGCCTACGAAGTCGCGCGCGAGCTTAGCACCGGCGCAAGGAGTAGCTGCCTTCCGGCCACCCGCCGTTCCAGGTCCAGCAACGCCTGCTTCGTCGGCAGGCCGCCCCCGAAGCCGGTAAGTCGGCCGTCGCTGCCGATCACCCGATGGCAGGGCACGACGACCGGCAGCGGGTTGCGGCCATTCGCGGCGCCCACCGCCCTCGAGGCCGTCGGCTTGCCGATGCGCGCCGCCAGCTCACCGTAGGAGATCGTCTCGCCGAACGGGATGCGCCGCAGTTCAGCCCAGACGCGACGCTGGAACGCGGTGCCGCGGGGAGAAAGCGGCAGGTCGAAGTCCCGCCGCTCGCCGGCGAAGTACTCCCGGATCTGCCGTTTCGCTTCGCCAAGCGCCGCAGGCAGTGCACCATGGGAGTCCGTCCAGGCCGGATCCGGTGGTTCCACGGCCCGGTTCGGCAAGTCGATGCAGTCGATCGAGTCCTCGCCGCCCACCAGGCGGAGCGTGCCGATGGGCGTGTCGAAGGCGTGGTAGATCGCGGTCATCGGTCCCAGCTCCGTGCGGACCCAGCCTAACCGCCGCCACCCCGGCGCCACAACAGGATCGCGGCGTAGGCACGCAGCGGGCGCCAGGCTTCCGCCATCGCCCCCAACTCGGCGGCGCTGGGCGGCACCGCCCTGTCGATCGCCTTGCGCAAACCCAGGTCGCTGGCGGGAAACGCGTCGCGGTCGCCCAGGGCGCGCATCGCGATGTACTCGACCGTCCAGGGGCCGATGCCCTTGATGTCGAGCAGTTGGCGGCGGACCTCCCGGGGATCGCCGTTCAGCCTCAACGCACCGGTTGCGACCTCCGACGCCAGGTCTCCAAGCGCCCGGGCGCGAGACCCGGGCAAACCGATCGTCCGGAGGTCGAGGGACGCGACCTGCTCCGGGCGCGGGAACGTCCGCTCGAGGCCGGGCTCTATCAGCCCCGAGGGGGGTTCCCGGCCCGCGGCCGCGACCAGACGGCCCGCCAGTGTGCGAGCGCCGGCCACCGAGATCTGCTGACCCAGCACGGCCCGGACCGCGGTCTCGAAGCGGCACCAGGCGCCCGGAATCCGCACGCCTGCCGAGCGCTGGCCGCCCGAGACCAGTTCGGGGTAGTCGCTCAGGCCCGAACGAATGGCGTCCGGGTTCGCGTCGAGGTCGAACAGTCGCCGCACTCGCAGTTCGACCTCTTCCTCGCGGCATGATTCGAGCCCTCCACCCGCAGTGGCATGTACTTCCGCACTCAGGCGGGAGCCGCCGAAGTCGACCCGCAGGACGCCGAGCCGGGGACCGCTTTCCGGCGCATCCGGCGACAGTCGCGCGAGGTCGATCGTCCGGCAGTAGAGCAGGCGCTCCGTGTCGACGACCTCGACGCCCGGCAAAGCGCGGGCCGCGAAGAACTCGAGCAGGCCCCGGACATCGAACGGCCGCCGGCAGGGCGCTTCGAGCGAGCAGACGACGTGCGGCATCCGGAGCGGGAGCATAGTCGTCCGAGGCGCTTGAGCCGCGATAGCCTTCGCCGCCGCTTACCGCTTCAACCAACCCCGGAATCGACTCATGACCGAACTCCCCGCCGACGGCCTGGCCCTCCACTCCACGATCCGTACCGATGACAGCGGCGGCGGCACCGTCGAACTGGCGCTGGTCAGGGTCCCGGTGCCGGAACCCGGTCCGGACCAGGTCGTCATCCGGGTCGAGGCGTCGCCGATCAACCCGTCCGACCTGGGCGTGCTGTTCGGGCCGGCCGACGTCTCCACGGTCCGCGCGTCGGACGGAGAACACGGCCCCGTGGTAGTCGCCGACCTCCCCAAGGGACTGGCGCGGCTGGTCGCCGGTCGCCTCGGCCAGGCAATACCGACCGGCAACGAGGGCGCCGGCGTGGTCGTCGCCGCCGGTTCGTCGCCGGCCGCCCAGGCCCTGATCGGCCGCACGGTCGCCGTCCTCGGCGGCTCGATGTACGCGGAGTACCGGCTGGCCGAGGCCCGGCAGTGCCTGGCGCTGCCCGCAGGCACGACGCCCGCGGAAGGCGCCTCCTGCTTCGTCAATCCCCTGACCGCCCTGGGCATGGTCGAGACGATGCGGCTCGAGGGCCACACGGCCCTGGTCCACACGGCCGCCGCCTCCAACCTGGGCCAAATGCTCCAGAAGATCTGCACCAAGGACGGCGTACCGCTGGTCAACGTCGTCCGCCGGCCGGAACACGAGGAACTCCTGCGCGGCATCGGCGCCACCCACGTCGTCAACCTGAGTACCGAGACCTTCATGGCCGACCTCGTCGCCGCGATCACCGACACCGGCGCGACGCTCGGCTTCGACGCCACTGGCGGCGGCAAGCTGGCCGGCCAGATCCTGACCGCGATGGAGGCGGCACTCTCCGCCAGCGCCCCCGAGTACAGCCGCTACGGCTCGGCGACCCTCAAGCAGGTCTACATCTACGGCGGGCTCGACCGCAGCCAGACCGTCCTGACCCGCAACTTCGGCATGGCCTGGGGCCTGGGCGGCTGGCTGCTGCCCCACTTCCTGCGCCGCGTCGGTTACGAGGCCTCGGAACGCCTCCGGCAGCGAGTCGCCGCGGAGATCAGAACGACCTTCGCGTCGAGCTACGCCAGGACGGTCACCCTGCGCCAGGCCCTCGATCCGGCATCCATCGCGGTCTACGCGAAGCAGGCGACCGGCGAGAAGTTCCTCGTCACGCCGCATGCCTAGCGCGGCGCCTCACACCCGCCGGTAGGCGAGATCCCCCTCCATGTAGGTGAGATAGAACCGGACTGGCTCCACGGCGCGGTTCGGGTTGCGGAACCAGAGCGGACGCCGGTAGAAGACCTCGCCGCCAAGCGACTCCGCGGCCCGCAACAGGCCATCTTCCGTGGCCAGGACCGTCGCCTCGGCGCAGCCTTCCCGGCCCAGCCGGTCCAGAATGGCGAGTAGCACCAGATCCGCATCCTCTTCCAGGCATGGCATGTGGACGATCCGGCCGGTGGGCGGATCGTTCGCCTGGTTGACGTAGAGCAGGACCGGACCCAGCGGCTCCCCCGATCGTTCCAGGGTGAACAGCAGTCCGTCGTGCTCCGGGCAGGCCGCCAGCCACGCCAGGTGGTCCGGCTCGGCGAGATTGACCAGCGTGTCCGGAGGAGCGACCGGGCCGGCCGCGGCAGGATCGAAGTCGACCAGCTCCAGGCCGGTCGGCCTGGTCGTGGCGGAGCCCGCCGCCGCGGTGCTCAGACGCACTTCGAGCGCCTCGCCGGCCTCGCGAAAGCCGCGCATGACCAGCATCGCCTTGGTGGCGGCGGTGCCGCCGAGCACGACCTCGAAATCCGTATCGGGCGTCCGGCCGGCAAGGGGGACGCCGGCCCTGCCTCGCGCAGCGTGTTCAACCATCCACAGCATCCGGTGAGCACCCGTCACCGTTCCGCCATGGACCCAGTAGCGGCAGTGCAACGAAGCCACGTGGCCGACGATTCGCCCATGCCGTTCGGCGACGGAAGACTCGACCTCCGGCCCCGGACCGGGATGGAAGAGAAGCCACCGCAGCACCTCCGGCTCGCGCCGGACGCCGTAGACGACTTCGGTCAGTTCGGAGAGACGAGGGAGCTCGCTCTCGGTGCTCGGGCGCAGCAGGACGTCCCGAACCGTACGCACCCGATCCATCGACCCGAAGGCTACTTCGACCCGCCGCGCCCTGCCCGAAACGCCTCGTCGCGCTCGGCCCGCAGGCGCAGGCCC
This sequence comes from Holophagales bacterium, assembly GCA_009845425.1. Taxonomy (GTDB): domain Bacteria; phylum Acidobacteriota; class Thermoanaerobaculia; order Multivoradales; family Multivoraceae; genus Multivorans. The sequence continues at coordinate 124,395 of VXZQ01000007.1, read as the reverse complement.
TCCCGGAAGCGCTCGATGTTCGCCTCGGCCCTGGTCCTGAGCCGGCGGTACTTGAACTCCGCCTCAAGCAACAGCAGCTCGTCCCAGCCCAGACCCCCCTCCGTCCAGTGGTACTCGTGGGTGAGGAGCTGGATCTGGTCGTAGCGGTCGAGCAGCGACGTCACCACGCCCTCGCGCCAGACCTGGGTGCTGTCGGAGAGGTACTTGATCCGTTCGAAGTAGAGCGGGTCGTAGGCGTCGACGACGCCGGGAATCCGTAGCGTCCGGCCCGACCGCATCGGCATGTGGGGGCTGGCGGCCCGGATGCGCGTGTCGAAGAAGCCCTCGATCAGGTCGATCGCCCGGCCGGCCAGCGCCACCGGGTCGCCGCCAGAACGCTCCAGCAGTCCGAGGTCGTAGTGGAAGCCGAGATCGTGTCCGAGGTCGAGGACCTCTTCGACCGCCTTGGCGCCGTCGGCCTCGAACAGGTTGTAGTCGGAACCGATCTGGACGAAGAAGGTCGAGCGCACGCCCGCGTCGTGGTCGGCCCGCGCCAGGGTCAGCGCGGCATCGAGACTGAACTCGATGTCGTGCCGCATCAGGACGAAGCGCTCCACTTCGAGCAGCGCCTCCCCCAGGGGAGCCGCCTCGCCAAACGAGAAGGTGCGGTGGGTCGAGGTGATCCGGGCCAGGATCTCCCGGTAGTGATCGAGGGTGAAATCGAGGTCGGGATCGGCCGGACGTGCCGCTCGCGAGCTGCTCATGCCGGCCGCCAGGAGACTTCGTCCCACGCGTCGGCTGCCAGGTCGCCGAGGGGACGCTCGGCGCCATCGTCGATCCAGTCGACCAGGTGGCGGGTCACGTCCGGATAGTTCATGGGAGCCGGCTCCGGAGTATCCATCCAGGACTCGATCCGCTCCACCGTCAGCCGCTCGACGACGGTGCCAAGACCTAGCGCCTTGAGCGCCCGACCGTTGAGGAACTGCTCCGGATGGCGGCGAATGGGCTGCACCAGGAGACGGCGGCCCAGGTGGAGCGCCTCACTGGCGAGCGAGAAACCCGCATTCGTGATGACTCCCGCGCAGTCGACCAGATCGGCCACGAAGGCCTTGCGGTCGTAGGGGCGAATCGAGACGTTGCCGCGCTCGACCGGCTCGGGCACAGGCCGGTAGGCGACAAACCGCCCCTGCGGCAGTCGCCCCAGAAGATCCACGATGCTCTGTTCGCTCTCCGCGGGCAGGTAGACGAGGAACCGCTCGCCATCACTACGCGCCGAACCGTCCGCTGCCGCAGCGACGAGATCGGGACTGATCGTCGGCGGCAGATTCGTGCCGCCGAATCGATGCCAGTGCAGACCCACGGCGGTCCGAACCGGCGTATAGACCGGAGCGAACAGGCGCAACATCCAGCGGGCCGGTCCGGTCCGCCCCGGCAGTCGCAGGCGCCGGTGGAATGCGTACAAATGGCCGACGCCGATGCTCGGCCGCCGGCAGCGACGAGCGATCCAGGCGGAAACCGGCTCGTAGTCGGTCAGCACGAGATCGAAGCCGGAGGCATCGAAGCTGCGCACGTCGCGCAGAAAGCGAACCACCCGTAGCTGCCGGATGGTCTGGAGCAGCCTTACTCGCCCGCCGGCGGCCTGGCCGGTGAACCCCTCGAGCAGCGTGTGGCTGGCCCGGATCTCAGGGTCGGCGAACGCGGCCGAAGACCGACCGGTCAGCAGGCAGTGGACATCGTGGCCCCGGCTCCGGAGGCCGGCCACCATCGCCGCCGAGCGCACCAGGTGACCGTGACCCGTGCCCTGCACTCCGTAGAGAATCCTCATGCCGGAGCCGCGGACGGTCTTGATCCGGACCAGAGCACGCGAACGGAAGGTAGCACCCGCCCAGTCGAAGCCGCAACAGCCAGACTCCCGCGCTCTCGCTGGTAGAATCGACCGCCTCACGGGATCTTCCCGGTTCGCACCCGAGAACGCGGTCTGATCCCCGCACAGTGCGACAGGGGGTGCAATCACGCGCGTTCTCATAGCAGGCATCGACGGCTACCTCGGCTGGCCGTTGGCGCAGTACCTGACAGCCCGCGGACACGAGGTTTCCGGCATCGATGCCGGCTTCCGCCGCGAGTGGGTCGCCGAGATGGGCGGCCGCTCGGCTCTCCCGGTCGCGTCCGTCGAGGCCCGTCTCGATGCCTTCGAGTCCGCCTACAACCGGCGTCCGCACCTGGTTCAGGGCGACCTCACCGACAAGGACGTGGTGTACCGGCTGTTCGAGGACGTCCGCCCGGAGGCGATCGTCCACCTGGGCGAATGCCCCTCGGCGCCCTACTCGATGATGGACGCGGATCACGCGATCTGGGTGCAGCGCAACAACATCGAGGGCACGATGAACGTGCTCTACGCGATGCGCGACCTGGCGCCCGAGGCGCACCTGGTCAAGCTCGGCACGATGGGCGAGTACGGCACGCCGAACCTGGACATCCCCGAGGGCTTCTTCGAGATCGAGTACCGCGGCCGCCGCGACCGCCTGCCCTTCCCGCGGCAAGCCGGCTCCTGGTACCACTGGAGCAAGGTCCACGACAGCAACAACGTGATGTTCGCCTGCCGCATCTTCGGGCTCCGGGCCACCGACGTGATGCAAGGCGTCGTCTACGGCACGCGCTTCTTCGGCAGCGCTGCCGACCACCCGGCCGACCCCGCACTCCACACCCGGCTCGACTTCGACCAGGCCTTCGGGACCGCGCTCAACCGCTTCTGCTGCCAGTCGGTGATCGGCGAGCCGCTGACCCTGTTCGGGCTAGGCAACCAGCGCCGCGGCTTCCTGCCGATCTGCGACTCGATGCAGTGCCTGAGGTTGGCCGTCGACAACCCGCCCGAAGCAGGCGACTACCGCGTGTTCAATCAGTTCGAGGAGACCTACACGATCTCGGAGCTCGCTGCCAAGGTCGCCGCGGTTGCTTCCGGGATGGGTCTCGATCCGCGAATCCGGCGCATCGAGAATCCACGCAAGGAAATGGAAGAGCACCACTACAACCCGGACCACGATCACCTGCCGGCCCTGGGCTACCAGCCGACCCGGGACATGGACTCGGAACTCCGAGCGATGCTCGAGGACCTCCTGCCGCACCATGACCGGATCGCGGCCAAACGCGACGTGCTGCTCCCCGACATCCGTTGGGACGGCAGCCGGCGGAGGTCCGCCTTTCTGGACAAGTCAACCGGCCTCGACGCCGGCAACGGCGCCGGGAGCGGATCAGCGACCGAGACGCCGGACCACGACCAGCCGGGCAAGGTCGAACCGATGATCGATCCGGTACTCGCAGGGACTCGGTAACCCGCTCGGCCCGCAGACGCCGGCGTTGACGCCCGTCACGTTCTCCGCCTCGTCGACCGTCTCGCCGAAGTCCATCCGCATCGCTTCGAACCGGAGCATCCAGACATCGCCCAGCGGCATCTCCAAACCGGCGCCGGCGACCCAGCCGACCCGCGTCGATCGCCCGGCGAAGGAATCGTCCCGATCCACGTACATGCGCCCGTCCGGGCCCAGGTCGAGGTCCGTGAACGAAGCGGAGATCCCGGCCACCGCCACACCGCCACTGAGGAAGCCGGCGACGCGTCCGAGGGACCGCCGCACGCCGACCCGCGCCGTCGCGGCCCAACGCAACTCTGAGGCCGCCGTTTCGTCCTGACCCACCGGATCCACCTGGCGGGCCGCCGCGGGCAGGCCACCGAAGAGACCGTCCAGTTCGACGCGGATCGCCGTGCGTCGCGGCACGAACTCCCAACCCGCGACCACGCCGACCGGGTATGCGGCGTCGTCGTAGTCGAAGGTCCGGCCCGGGCGGCTGTCCGCCGCCGTGAAGCCGTCCTCGTCGAGAAGCCGGACGTCCAGAGCACCCCAGCCGGCGAACACACCGACATAGGCGCCCGATCCGCCGCCTGCCGCGCCGCGATCCTGGGCCGTCGCGGAGCCCGCGCCGGCGACAGCCAGGAAGAACGCCAGAGCCGCAGCGACCGCCAGCGACGCGCGGCCGCCCGACGCCGTGCCGTCTCTCATCGTCAGTCGACGAGCCGGATGCGGGTGCCGCAGATGTGGATCAGGCCATCGTCGCCGAGGCAGCCCCGCTCGCTCGCGGCGGAGCGGGCGCGATCCGCGTCGACCGCTCGCAGATCGATGCCGCCGAGCCCCTCGGGCCGGCCGTCGGTCGGCAGCACGAAGCGCAGGTCGGCGTTCTCGAACGGGATCGTCGGTACGCCGTCGACATCGCGCAGCGGGATCTCCGCGATTTCGCTCCAGCGGGCCGCGAGGCGGTCCGGGTCCGGGGTCTGAATCTCCCCCGCCACGATCGCGTCGACGACGCCGGTCCGCCTGGAACGCTGCCAGTTCTCCCCCGCCGGTTCCCACGGCCCGTCCGGCTCCAGGCCGTTCGTCTGGCAGTCGATCTCGAAGAACGTTCCGCCGGTGTCCTTGGGATGGAGCTGCATGTTCTGGAAGCCGTGGCGCTCGAACTCGTTGACCAGGCGAATCCCCAACTCCGCGACCCGGCGCCGACGAGGGGCGTGATCGTCGCACTGGGTGATGAACATGTAGCCGCCGTCGCCGCCGCGCTTCTCCAGGTAGCGGCCGCCCGCGGTGTTCTCCTCGATCGGTGCCACGACCTCGAGCAACTGGTTGCCGATCGGCAACAGGGCGTTCTCGAGCCCGAACCGAACGATGCCGGGATCGTTGAAGCAGACCTCAATGTCGAACACGGCCTCCAGGTCGTCGACGACCGGGGCGAGTTTCTCGGCTACCAGACAGATCTGCCGCAGGCGCAACCACATGACGAATCTCCTTCAGGTGCTTCGGGACGCCGGATCATGGCACGAATGCGCCAGACCCTGGCCCGGTCGTTCCGCAGCTACGTCTACGGCCAGGAACCCCGCCCCTCCAGCATGAAGGTCAGGTGCGGGTGGTACAGAGCCGGTTCCAGCAGGAAGGAGTCGTGCCCCTTGTCGGAGTGGACGATGATCCTCATGCAACTCACGCCGGCTTCCTCGAGCGTGGCCATCAGTTCGCCCTGCTCTTCGGGGTAGTAACAGACGTCGGAGTTGATCGAGAAGATGAGGAAGCGCTGGTCCCGGCAGCGCTCGAACGCTTGCTGGAGAGAGCCGGCGCCGGCGGCCGCGGCCAGATCGAACTGGCTCCAGGCGTCGAGAATCCGCAGGTAGGAGTTGGCGTCGAACCGGGCCGCGAACTTCCGGCCCTGGTACCGCATGTAGGACTCGATCGGGTGGTTCACGCCGTACCACGGCACGCCCGAAGCCTCGGCAACCGTGTTCCTGGCCCGCCGCCGCAGGGTCCGGAGCGAGACGAACGTCTTGTGGTTGATCTGGCGCGCGATCTTCATCCCCTCGAGTTCCGTGCCCGGCGGGTAGTCGCCGTCGTCGAACCGCGGATCGTTGGCGATCGCCTGGATCTGCTCGAAGTTGTGGATCCGCTGGAGCGGCGTCACCTCCATGCCGGCGGCAACCACGACAACGTTGCGCACCCGTTCCGGGAACATGACCGCGAGATCGAGAACCGCCATGCCGCCGGTCGAGGGTCCGATCCCCGCGTGCAGCACGTCGATTCCCAGCCGGTCGACCAGACGCATCGCCGCCCGCACCGAGTCCGAAAAGCGCACCCGGGGGAAGGACGGGCCCCAGCGCTCGCCCGTGGCCGGATCGATCGACAGCGGGCCGGTCGATCCGTAGCAGCCGCCGACGTAGTTAACGCAGATGACGCAGAAGTGGTCCGTGTCGATCGCCCGCCCCGGTCCGATGAACTCGTGCCACCAGCCGACCACCATCTCGTCCGTCCAGGCGTTGCCGAGGCCCGGCACGCCGTGGTTCGTACCCGCCGCGTGGTGACTGCCGGTCAGGGCGTGGAACAGGAGAACGACGTTGTCGCGCTCAGCGTTCAGTTCCCCGTACTGCTCCCAGGCCAGGGTGAACCCGGACAGCGTGTCGCCGCAGCGGAGCTCGAGCGGTTCGTCGAAGTGCTCGAACCGGGTCTCGACGACGCCGATGCCGCCGCTGGCGTCCGTCCGTTGCAGGTTGCGAACCGTCTCCATGCGCCGACACTATCCCCAAAAATGCCAGCGTAAGAGCCGTTGAGCCAGACGGTTACGGCGACGACGCCAGACCGCGAGGCACCAGCACCCAGTAGCGGCCCCGGTGCGCCATGCGGCCGGCAACCGCGCGGGCCCGCTCGCCGGCGCCCCAGAAGACGTCGCCGCGCACGGCGCCCCGGATCGCGCCGCCGACGTCCTGGGCTACGAGGAGCCACTGGCGGCGCTCGTCCGGCGCGTCGGCGCCAGCGGCCGGGATCATCGCATCGAGCCAGACCGGAACGCCGAGCGGAATGTGCTGCCGGTCGACCGCCAGGGAACGCTCCGGGGTCAGGGCCACGCCCTGGGCGCCGACCGGGCCCTCACCGCGAATCTCGCGAAAGAAGACATAGGAGTCGTTCGTCGCCATGACCTCGCCGGCACGGTCGGGATGCTCCCGCAGCCAGGCGTCGATCGACTGCAACGACACCTCCTCCAGCGTCAGCTCGCCCAGGTCGACCAGGGTGCGGCCGATCGCGTGGTACGGGTGGCCGTTCTGCGCCGCGTAGCCGACCCGGAAGCTGGAGCCATCGTCGAGTTCGATCCGCCCCGAGCCCTGGATGTGGAGGAAGAAGGCGTCGATCGCGTCGTCGACCCAGACGAGTTCCAGGCCGCGGCCGTCGAGGGAACCGGACACGATCGCCTGCCGGTCGTCGTACGGTTCCAGGCTTCGCCCCTGGACCCTCCCGGCCACCCGGCGTCCGCGCAGATCGTCCCGGAACTGCCCCAGGTCGACCGAGATGAGGTCCGGAGGCTGCATGTAGAGGGGCACCCTGTAGCGCGCGCTGCGGCGGCGGCTGCCGTGAAGCAGCGGCTCGAAGTAGCCCGTGAAGAGACCGATTCGTCGAAGCCAGCCCGAGCCTTCGCCCGGCCGGCCAACCGCTGTTCCCACATCCGCCCGGGAAAGGGGTACCGCGACCACCTCGCGCTCGATGACCGCACGAACCTCCTCCTCCCCGGCCCCATCTCCCAAGCCACGCAGGGCGCCGCACAACGGACGCCAGTCGCCTACCGTGCCGGCCAGCTCGACCGGCCTCAACTGCCGGTCCGCGGGCTGCGCCAGCAGTCGAGCGCAACTCCTGAGCAGGGCCGGCAAGGCCTCCGCCACATCGTCATCGGCCCAGCCCGGCAGCGCAGCGACCTCCACCGGCGGACCGTAGACGGCGATCGCCTCAGCGTCGGGCGGTGCCGGCGCCTCGGCTCCCCCAAGCACCCCGAACCATCCAGCGATCCGTTCCGGTCCGATCGCCAGGACGGTCGCCACCAGCGCCCAACCCAGCACGAGCAGGACAGCGATACGCAGTCCCCGCTCTCGAGGAGGGAGTTCGCGTACCAACCAGCCCATCGAGCGCGACGGTAACAGCCTCCGCCCTCAAGAGAACACTGACTAGCCCTACCGCAGCGCAGCTGCTCCGCGCGGCACGGCTCGGCAACCGGCGTCCACGGCGGCCGGGGAACGCCCCGACGTCCCTAGCTACTCACCTACGAGAAAGCGACGGCTCCCGAAGAGAGGGTCAGAGGACGTTCTGCGATTGAGGAACGGGTTGGGTTGCTACCTCAGTCTCGCGTCCTGGCTCAGCGTCAGCCCGGACGGGCTCAACGCTAGGAGTGGAAATCAAACCCCACTTGCCGTCGTCAAGTTCGAAGTTCTTGTCCCTAGAGAGTACGGCGGACACCTCGCGCTTGCTGATCTCCGGCCTCTCCTTAGTGCACTCTTCCCAGATCTCTACCATCTTCAAAGGTCCTTGGACCTCCACGAGCGCCGTCGCAGTGACCCGGATGTGCTCCGACTTGTTCGGACCGCGGGCTCGGCGCGTCTCCCAAGCCTTCAGAGCCGCTTCACTCTCCCGCGTGCGACCCTTCATGCTCTCCAGTTTGGCGATGATCTCGCTGAGTACCTGGTCGCGGACCCTCGCCTCGATCAGCCCCAACAGCTCTTGATTGCTTTGGCTCACGGTTGTCTCCTAACCTACTCGGGTGTAAAATCCGTGACGGAGGGAACGTGTGGGGACCGGTTTCCCGGCCCCCTGCCCCTTTCACCGGGGCTCGCTCATCTGGGCATGTCGTTGTCTCCTGGGTCTGTGAAGAGAGAGGCGACGGCGGGATTCGAACCCGCGGCCGAGGACTTGCACTTGATTGGTGGCCTCGGCTCCTCATTTTCAGTGAGGCGCATTCGACCACTCTGCCACGCCGCCATATCTCTCCATAATCCCACTTCGGTTACCGGGCCGGACCTTAGATCATTGCAGATCCCTGAGGTCCGGCCCGAATCGTACCATACGGGTGAATCCGCGCACGACATGAAGCCGCAGCCAGATCGGATCCGATGGTTCACCTCCCGCATGACTGCCAGTCATTCTATGGCGCACGCGGTGCTGCTGTCAACGCAGGATCTGAGGTGGATGGCAGCGGCCGCTCACAGCCGGTCGCATGCTGACTTGTCACCCCCATGACCCCCGCTTCCGTTCGATGAGCGACGGCCCACTGCGCTGGCTGCTCTTCTACGACTGCATCTACCCGGAGTCGGTCGGCGGCGTCGAACACCGCAACTACGAGCTGGCACGAGAGCTGGGCCGACTCGGCCACGAGGTCGTGCTGTCGGGCTGGGCCGACTCTCCAGCCGAACCCCACGCGCGCGTCCGCGTCCAACCGGTGGCGAAAGCGAGCCGCCGCTACGTCGCACGCGGCCGCAGGTCGGGCATCGAAGCGCTGACGCTCGCCTCCCAGGTGCGGCGCATTCCGCTGGACGGCATCGACATCGTCGAAACCGCCAACATCCCCTACCTGCACCTGCCCCTGCTCGCCCGTCGCTGCCGGAGGCGGCGCATCCCGCTGCTCGTCACCTGGCACGAGCACTGGGGCCGGTACTGGCGAAAGCACCGGCCTCCAGGGCCGTTCAGCCCCGGCCTGTGGCGCTTCTACGCCCTCTGCGAACACTGGTCGGCGCGCTTCGGCACGCGGGCGGTCGCGGTCAGCCGGCTCACGGCAGATCGTGTCTCCAGCGTCCGTGGCGAGGCGGTAGATGTCGTGCCCAATGGCATCCCGTTCACGAGAATCCGCGCCCTGGCGGCTGACGCGGACGCGAACGCACCGCCGCTGGTCTACGCCGGCCGGTTGATTCCGGAGAAACGGATCGACCTGCTGCTCGAGGCGATGGCCAGACTGGCGGCCACTGAGACGGGCCGGCGGCTCGCCACCGAACGCGGCCCCCTGCTCCGGATCATCGGTGGCGGGCCGGCGGAGGACGATCTCCGTGCACACATCGAGCGGGAGAATCTCTCAGCTGTCGTCGACTTCGCCGGCCGGCTGCCGAAGAACGAGGACGTCTGGCGCGCGGTAGCCGGCGCCGCCATCGCGGTGCAACCGTCGGCCAGAGAGGGGTTCGGTCTGTTTCCGCTCGAAGCGATGGCGGCCGGCGTGCCCGTGGTGCACTGCAGATCCCCGAACAGCGCCGTGTCCGAGCTCGTCCGCGACGGCCGGGAAGGATGGGGCTCCTCCGCCAGCGCGGCCGAACTGGCCCGACTGCTCGAACGCCTGCTCGGCGCACCCGCGGAAGTCGCCGCCGCCACGCGCGCGGCCGTGGAGCGCGCAGCCGGCTACGACTGGCGGCAGGTTGCCGACAAGGTGATCGAAACCGGAACCGAACTGGTCCGGCGCGAGCGCGCCTGAGGCCGAGTCGGAAGCTCGAACTGCTGTAGTGTCTGCGCCGTCGTGGGCACCGTGCTGCAGGTCGAAGTGTCGCCGGGCGAGTTGATCGACAAGATCACGATCCTGGAGATCAAGGCCGAGAGAATCGTGGACCCGGGCAAGCTGGCCAACGTCCACCGGGAACTGCTGAGCCTGACCGCGACCCGCGAGGAAGCGCTGGAACCCTCGCCGGAACTCGACGAGTTCACAACGGAGCTTCGCCGGATCAACGAGCGTCTCTGGGAGATCGAGGACGACATCCGCGACTGCGAGCGGAACGGCGACTTCGGCGAGCGCTTCATCGAACTCGCGCGAGCGGTCTATCGCACGAACGACCGGCGCGCGGCGGCCAAACGGAGCATCAACGAGCTGCTTGGCTCCGAACTGGTCGAAGAGAAGGACTACGCCGACTACTGATCGGCCAGTCCCAAGGTCGGGCTTCCTACCAGGTGCCCTCGTTCGGCATCGACGCCCACGGCTCCTCCACCGGCAGGGAGCCGCCAGCCTGCAGGAGCTCGATCGAGATCCCGTCCGGCGAGCGGATGAACGCCATGCGGCCGTCCCGCGGCGGCCGGTTGATCGTCACCCCTTGCTCCTGCAGCGAGCGACAGGTGCCATAGATGTCGTCGACTTCGAAGGCGAGATGCCCGAAGTTGCGACCCCCGGTGTAGTCCTCCGGATCCCAGTTGTACGTCAACTCAAGCAACGGCGCGGTCCGCTCGCGGGCGAGTTCGACGTCGGAGGGAGCGGCCAGGAAGACGAGGGTGAACCGTCCCTGCTCGCTGTCGAAGCGGCGCAGTTCGACCATTCCCAGTTTGCCGCAGTAGAAGTCGAGCGCCTCCTCCAGGCTGGCGACCCGGACCATCGTGTGCAGGTACTTCATCGTTCGTCCTCTCCCTTCCCGGCCAATCGCGCAGCCGCCGCCGAATCGATCCGGTAGCTTACGCCTCAATGCGCATCAGGGAGGTAGTGCATCGGGTGATCGACTCACCGATCACACAGGTCGGAAGGTGGAAGAACAGTGCTTCCCGGGAGCTACCCCTCATCGACGTCTCCCAGGCGGCACCGACCTATCCGCCCGCCCAGGAGTTGCGCGACCACATCGCCTCCCAGGCACAGCGTCCGGCCACCGCGACCTACACCGACCAGCAGGGAGTCGCGGAGCTGCGCGTCGCGCTGGCTCGTGCTCTGACCGAGGACTACGACGCCCCGGTCGCCGTCGAACACGTGGCCGTCACCGCCGGCTGCAACCAGGCTTTCTGCCTGGCAATGATGGCCCTGACCGAACCAGGCGACGAGGTCCTGCTGCCCCTGCCCTCCTACTTCAACCACGACATGTGGCTGCGTTCCCAGGATGTCGAGCCGGTCTACCTGGAGCCCGGTCCGGACATGCTCCCCGACGCGCAAGAGGCGGCGGCGTCCATCACCGACAGAACACGCGCGATCGTCCTGGTGACACCGAACAACCCGACCGGCGCCGTCTACCCGCCGGCCCTCATCGAGAGCTTCTTCGAACTCGCCCGCGAACGCGGACTGGTCCTCGTGATCGACGAGACCTACCGCGAGTTCCGCAAGCACTCCGACCCGCCGCACACCCTCTTCTCGCGTTCCGACTGGAGCGACACGCTGATCCACCTCTACAGCTTCTCCAAGGCCTACTGCATGGCGGGCTACCGGATCGGCTGCATGGCCACGAATCCCGCCCTGCTCCGGGAGACGCTCAAGATCGCCGACTGCGTAGCCCTCTGCCCGTCGCACATCGGCCAGTTGGCGGCCACCTTCTGCCTCGAACATCTCGACGCCTGGAAACGCGAGTACCGCCGCACCGTCCGCGACCGCGTCGCCTACGCTGCCCGCCGCCTCCGCGAAGCCGACACCGGCTTCGAAGTCGTCTCCTCCGGCGGCTACTTCGTCTACCTCCGCCACCCCTTCACCGACCGCTCCTCCGTCGAAGTCGGCCGCAACCTCGCCCACGACCACGGCATCCTCTGCCTGGCCGGCTCGATGTTCGGCCCGGGCCAGGACCGCTACCTCCGCCTCGCCTTCGCCAACGTCGATCTGCCGGCGATCGACGAGTTGGTGGCGCGGCTGCGACGGGTTCGGTGACAGCCGCCTGTCGGGGGTTCCGAACCGCTAATCCGGCGCGCGAATCTCGAAGTCGACGGTCCCAGCGTCCGGGTCGGCTTCGATGACCACGGAGCGGCCCTGGAACCAGGGGCCGGGGTTGACGAGGCGGGTTGAGCCGATCGTGTCTTCGCCTATCGCTTCGTGGATGTGGCCGGAGAAGACAAGGTCGGGCTGGTGGCGCTCGACTGCGGCACGGAGCGACTTCGAGCCGACGTGCTGGCCGCGGGCGAGGTCGCAGGCGGTGCCGTGGGGCGGCTGGTGGGAGACGAGGATGGTGGGCCTTCCCTCGACCCCGGCGGCCCGCTCGAAGGCCTCGGCGGCTACTCGTTCGTAGTCCTCCTCGGTCCGTTCGTAGGGCAGGTCACCGAAAGGGAGACCACCGGAGAGGCCGAGGAAACGCACGCCGTCGATCACGCGGGCGCGGCGGTCCAGGTCGATATCGATCTCGCGGAAGTAGTCGTCGACCGATCGCTGATCGCAGTTGCCGCAGACTGCCAGCACCGGAACGCCTGAGTCCTGAAACGGTTCGACAATCCGGCGGGCGTGGTCCGGACCGAGGAAGTTCGTCAGGTCCCCGGCCAGAAGAACGAGGTCGAAGCCGGACGGATCCGGAAGGCGCGGCGGCCTCTTGCCTGACCAGTGGATGTCGACGACGCCGAGGATGCGCAGCGTCAACTCAAGGCCCCGGGGCCGCCCGGGCAACTCAAGCCCGCGCCCGTGCGACCGTCAGTGAACCAGCGAAGGAGTGGCATGAGCCGACTCCTGGGGTTCGTCGTCCAAGCCGTGGGACATGACGAAGACCCACGACGCCGTGCGCTCCCGCTCCGTCTCCGAGATCAACTCGAAGACGTACTCGTTCTCCTGCTCCCCCTGGAACGACTGGACGTAGGCTACTCGCTCCCTGTCGATCAGGATCTCTCCCACCAGGCGCTTGCCGTAGACGAGCTGCGCGATCAGGAGGCCGTTCTCCTCCGACACGAACTGCCAGTGGAAATCCTCGTCGTCGCAGAGCAAGGCGTCGATCGATCCGGCCCGGATGACGCAGTTTGGATGGAGGACGAGCCAGTTCCAGAACGAGTCGAGATCGAGCGTGGCCCGGGATCGCTCGACCGCGGTCGGGGCGGTCATCGCGCAATCGTATCTACGCCGGAGGGGTTTTGGCTAAAGTGCGCCCATGCCCGACGCCTCGCCCTGGACCGGACTCGGGAGCCCGCGTTTCGCCTTCGAACGCGGCCTCCACGACCTCGGCAACGACTCGTTCGCATGGCTCCAGCCAGACGGCGGCTGGGGCTGGAGCAACGCCGGCCTGATCGTGAGCGACGACGAGTCGCTGCTCGTCGACACGCTGTTCGACCTCCCCAACACACGCGAAATGCTCGACGCGATGAAGAAGGCACACACCGCCGCAGCCGACATCGACCTGCTGGTCAACACCCACTCGAACGGCGACCACACCCACGGCAACGAACTCGTCGCCGGCGCCGAGATCGTGGCGTCGAAGACCGCTGCCGCCGAGATGGAGGCGACGACGCCGGAGGCGCTCGCCGCGCTGATGCGCGGCGCCCGCGCGAACGGCGGCCTGGTCGGCGACTTCCTCGTGGAGTGCTTCGGCAGCTTCGACTTCGAGAGGATCACGCACACGCTGCCGAACCGGACCTTCGACGGCAAGTTGACGCTCACGGTGGGAGACAAGCGGGTCGAGCTGACCGAAGTCGGCCCGGCCCATACGGGCGGCGACATCATGGTCCACCTCCCCGACGACCGGACCGTGTTCACCGGGGACATCCTGTTCATCGAGGGCGCTCCGATCATCTGGGCGGGACCCGTCCAGAACTGGATCAACGCCTGCGACCTGCTGCTCAGTTGGGATCTCGAGACGATCGTGCCGGGGCACGGCCCCATCACCGACAAGCGTGGCGTTGAAGCCATGCGCGCCTACCTCGTCTACATCCGCGACGAGGCGAGGAAGCGCTACGACGCGGGGCTCTCCGCGCGCGACGCGGCGCTCGACATCGCTCTCGGCGACTTCGAGTCCTGGGGCGACAGCGAGCGGATCGCGATCAACGTCGACTCGCTGTACCGCGAGTTCAGCGGCGGCGGCGACCGCACCCACATGCAGGAACTGTTCACGCGCATGGCCGAACTGGCACAGGCTCGCAGGCGCTAGAGCCAACCAGGGAACGACAACGAAGGGGAGAGGCAAGGATGGATCTGGGAATCCACGGAAAGAAGGCCGCCGTCGCCGCGGCATCGACGGGACTCGGCTTCGGCTGCGCCAAGGCGCTGCTCGAGGACGGCGTGGACGTCGCGATCTGCAGCCGCAGCGAAGAGCGGATCAGGGAAGCCGCTGCGACGCTGGGCGCCGGCGCCGTGCCGATCGTCGCCGACATGTCCACTGAGGAGGGCGCCCGTTCCTTCGTAGAGCAAGCCACCGAGAAGCTGGGGCAGGTCGACATCCTCGTCGCCAACGCGGGCGGTCCGCCGCCCGGATCGCCGGCCACCACTTCGATCGACGGCTACAGGCAGGCGCTCGACCTGAACCTGCTGTCGACGATCGTCATGTGCCAGGCGGCCCTCCCGGGCATGCGCGAGCGCGGCTGGGGCCGGATCGTGGCGATCACCTCGATCGGCGCCCGCCAGCCGATCGGCAATCTCGCCGCCTCCTCGGTAGCCCGCGCCGGCGTCAGCAGTTTCCTCAAGACGCTGTCCACGGAGGTCGCCCGGGACGGCGTCACGGTCAACTCGGCCCAACCCGGCATACACGCCACCGACCGGATCAAGTCCCTGGGCAACACGGACGTCGTGGCGCAGCGCGTGCCGACCGGCACCCTCGGAACCGCGGAGGACTTCGGCAAGGCGGTCGCCTTCCTCTGTTCGGAGCCGGCCAGGTTCATCACCGGCACGAGCATCCTGCTCGACGGCGGCGCCTACCCGGGCCTTATCTGAGCGCAGGGCGGACGCGCACGAAGTCCCTCCCCGCCGCCCACAACGCCGCGCAGCCAAGCCAGGACATGACCGCTGCCAGCACGTAGGCGTTCCGATAGCCGCCCGCCAGGTCGTGGGCCCATCCCAGCAGGAAGGGTCCCAAGGCGACGCCAATCGAAGCGAGCAACGTGCTCACCGAGTAGATCCGCGCGTAGCTCCTGGTGCCGAAAGCCTCGGCGATCAGGAGCGGCTGCATCATGAGGAAGCTGCCGATGGTGAGCCCGAAGGCGCTCGACGCGATCAGCAGGCCCGCCACGCTGGTACTCGATCCCAGGACGACCAGCGTGAGTCCCTGGAAAACCAGCAGGACCAACGCGAACCCACGATAGGGAATCCGCTCCAGCAACGTGCCGGAAGCCAAGCGTCCCACCACGCTCGAGGCGGCCAGCACCGAGACTGCGAGGCCCGCCACCGCGGGTTCGTGGACGCTGACCAGGCGAAACTGGTGGGCGATGGCGCCGACCTGCGCCATCAGGCCGAAGAAGAACGTGCCGGCGACACCCAGGAAGTAGCGCGAGCGGAAAGCCTCCCGGGCGCCGACGCCCGGCTCCTCGGCATCCTCGAACTCCCCCATTCGGTCCATGTCTCCGCGCGGCCGCGGAATCAGCCGCCACAGCGACACGGGCAGGATGCCCACGACATACACGGCGGCCACGATCTCGCTGCCACGCCGCAGGCCGTACTCACCCATCACCCAGGCGGCGAAGGGCGCGACCGCGATGCCGCCAACCGAGAGCCCCGTGAACACCACCGACAGGGCAAGTGCCCGCCGGCGCGCGAACCACCTCGTGACGACCGTGCTCGCGGTCAGCATGTTCGTGGCGGAGAAGCCGAAACCGAAGAGGGCGAACGCCGAGTAGACCTGCAGGGTCGTCTCGACACGACCGATCAGGACAAGAGACGCGGCGCAGATCGCGACGCCACCCGCGACCGACCAGCGGGCGTCGATCCGCTCGATCACGCTGGCGACACCGAGCCCGGCGAAACCGCTCACGGCGAAGAAGATGGTCGGGGCAAGCGAGGCCGCGAAGACGGTCAGCCCGCGTTCACGCGTCAGCGCCTCGAGCAGCACCGACTGGTTGTAGAAGCCGAGGCCGGACGAGAACATCATCATCGCGAACAACGCTCCGACGATCTGCCACCGCGTGGAGATGCGCGGCATCAACGCGCCTCACGCAGGGAGTCGATCGGAGGCCTCTGCAGCGCGCCGACGCTGGCCAGGAGCCCCGTCCCGAGCGAGAGCAGGCTGCCCGCGACGAGCGCCCCGAACACCGCCCAGGGCCTGAACGACCAGACGAGTTCGAGCTCCCGGGTGACCAGCCACCAGGCTGCGGCCGAGCCGAGCACGGCCGCCACGACCGCCGCCGACAGGCCGACCAGTACGTACTCGGCCGCGAAGGCGCGCAACACGTCGAAGCGAGTCGAGCCGATCGTCTTGAGCAGGGCCGCCTCACGGCCGCGTCGCGCCGAGCTCGCGGCGACCGCACCGGCAAGCGTCAGCAGGGCCGCGGCCACCGTGAAGCTGCCGAGAACCCGCACGCCGACCTGAAGGTCGCTCACGAGGTCGACCACCTTCTGGAGCACTTCCCGGATCCGGACCACGGCGACACCGGGATAGGCGACGTAGATCTCGTCCTGGATCCGCTGCTCGCGCTCCTGTGGGAGCCACGCCGCCGCGAGCCGCGTGTGCGGCGCCCAGTCCAGCACGGCCGGTTCGACCACGAGGAAGAAGTTGATGCCGAAACCCTCCCAGTCCACCCGTCGCAGGCTGGTCACGGTGATCCTGGTCTCCCGTCCGCCGACCTCCAGGTCGATCGTCGAACCGACGCTCACTCCGATCGTCTCCGCGAAGTCCTGCTCGACGCTGACCTCGCCAAGCGCAGGATCGACCCAGGGCCGCAGCGCCGTCGCCGGTCCCGAAGCCTCGAGGATCACGTTGTCGGCGGGCAGTTCATCGAGAAACGTCAACCGCAGTTGCCGCCTCAGGGCCCAGCGGTTGCGCTCGTTCAGCCGCTCCGCCACCGGGACTCCGTCGATTGCCCTGACACGGGCCATCACCACCGGCGCCGACTGCACCCTCCGGGCCCCCTGGCGCTCCAGAAGCCCGGCGAGATCACCCCAGCCCGTCGCCGGCACGTTCAGGAGGAACGCGCTCGGCGCCTCCTCCGGAAGCCCGGCGGCCAGTTCGTCGTGAAGATGCCCCTGGACAACGAACATGGCGAGCAACACCATGAGGCCCATTCCCAGCGCGACCGAAGCCGCCAACGTGCCCGATTCAGGTCGCGAGAGCGCCGCGACGCCGTAGCGGAGCCACGAGGAGCGGCACCTGGGCGCCAGGAACCGGGCCAGGCTCCGCAACGCCAGCGCCGCCAGGATCAGGGCGACGACAGCCGCCACGACCGCGCCCATGAACCGGAGCGCCAGCCACAGAGACCCGGCCTGGAGCGCGGTCGAACCGGCCACGCCGGCACCCACGGCGAACACGGACAGAGCGCTTGCGAGCCTCGAACCAGGCAGCGGTTCGGCGCCGCTGCGGAACACCCGCACCGGCGGCGCGCGCAGCACGACGAGTAGCGCCGGAGCCGAGAAAGCGGTCGACACGCCGATGCCGAGGGCCACTCCCCGGCCGAAGGCCCACGGCTGCCAGATCGAGACCGCCTCGACCGGTAGCGCGCCGCCCAGGATCGCCGGCACGAGAAGGATGGAGAGCAGCCCGGCAACGCCGCCGATCACCCCCGCCACCAGGCCCAGCAGGACCGCCTGAACGACATACGTGCGCATCAGGTCGCGCGGCCGTGCCCCCAGGCACTTGAGCACCGCCAGCGCGTCGAGACGCTGGGTCAGCCAGGCGCGAATGCCCTGCGCCACGCCGACGCCGCCGACCAGGAGCGACAGCAGCGCGACCAGCCCCAGGTAGCGCGAGAGTCGTTCGAGGTCCTCGCGAATGCCGGGCTGGGCATCGGCGTAGGTCTCGACCCGAACCGCCGCGTTGTCGTCGATCTCGCCGCGCAGGGCGTTCGCCCGTGTCTCAAGCTCCTCAAGCGAATGCTCTCCCGGCAGCCGCACCAGCACCCGGTAGCCGCCAAAGCCGGCGAACGGGAAGATCCGAGCCGCCTCCTGCGCAGCGACGCCCACGACGACCCGCGGCCCGAATGCGAAACCGGCGGGCAGCCGGTCCGGTTCCCCTTCAAGGGAACCGATGATCCGCAGCGTCCGCCCGCCGACACGCAGATCGTCGCCGACCTCCAAACCGAGCCGGGACAGCGCCTCCGGCGACACGAGCGCGGAGTGGTCCCCCAGGACGTCCGCCGGGCTCGCTCCCGCCGGTAGCGGTGGCTCCGTCACGAGTTCGCCATAGAACGGATAGCCGCCCGACACGGCCTTGAGTTCGGCCAGCAGACTCGACGGCCCTTCGCCGCCCACCTCTGCCGGCGACGCTGCCGGGGGCGAGGCCCGGCCCACCATCGCCGCCATCTCGCGCACTTCGGCGCGAACGGCCCCGGGGACACGATCGATCGTCTCCAGCACGTGCTCCGGAATCGGGCCCCGCGAGCGAAACGCCAGGTCCGCCGCCAGCAGCTTCCGGGCCTCCCCCCGGATCGCGCCGTCGACACTCGAGGCGAGTCCTGCCACCGAGACCACGGCGCCGACCCCGACCGAGAGGCACGCCACCCAGACCCAGACCCGCCCCAGGGAGCCCCGGAGCTCCCGCAGCGAGTACCGGAGCGCGACCCGCGGACTCACCGGCCACTTGCTTCCGCGATGCGACCGTCCACCATGACCAGCTCGCGGTCGGCGCGCGCAGCCACCGCCGGATCATGGGTCACCAGTACCAGGGTCGATCCGAATCGATCCCGCAGCGCCATCATCACGTCGAGGACCGCCGCGCCGGTCACCGAGTCCAGGTTGCCCGTCGGCTCGTCCCCCAGGAGGATCCGCGGCTCGGCGGCGAACGCCCTGGCCAGAGCCACGCGCTGCTGCTCCCCGCCCGAGAGTTGCGACGGGTAGTGGTGGACGCGTTCCGCCAGACCGACCTCCGCCAGCAGTTCCTCCGCCCGCCGGCCGGAGCGCCTGCGTCCCAGGAGGTCGAGCGGGAACTGGACGTTCTCGCGCGCGGTCAGGTTGGGGAGCAACTGAAACGCCTGGAAGACGAAGCCGATCTTCTCGCGCCGCAGCAGGGCCAGTTCGTCCTCGCTCAGATGCTCGATCGGCTGGCCGTCGATCAGGACGCTCCCGGCGGTAGGGCGGTCGAGCCCGGCAAGCAGCGCAAGCAGCGTCGACTTGCCGGCCCCGGAAGGGCCCCGGACGGACACGCACTCGCCAGCGGCCACTTCGAGATCGACGTCGTCGACCACGACCAGGGTGCGCTCCCCTGAACTCAGTTCGCGACGAAGTCCGCGGGTCTCGAGGCGGGCAGGAGCCCCTTGCGACGCGGGCGCAGCCGCCCCGGTCGCATCCCCGGGACTCAAACGTAGCCCAGCATCGCCCGCCACTGCTCGAGACTGTCCGGTCGGAGGTAAGCGTTCCACATGAGTTCGCGGCCGATCGTCGAACTGGACTCCGGGCCGTAGTCGTGGCCCGGGTAGATCGCGAGCTCCGGCGGCAGGCTCTTCAGCCGCTGCAGTGAGCGGTACATCGCGTCGACATCGCTGTGCGGCAGGTCGATCCGGCCGATCCCCTGCACGAACAGCGTGTCCGCGGTCAGTACGTGGCTGCCGGCGCGGAAGCAGCAACTGCCCGGCGAGTGGCCCGGGGTGTGCAGCACCTCGACCGCCAGGTCGCCCAGCTCAAGGACGTCGCCGTCACGGAACGACTCCACGCAGTGGGGCGGGCAACCGGCGATCTCGGCGCCGCGCTCCGCCTCGGCCTCGTGAATCAGCATCGGCAGGTCGAACTCGGCGCGCAGCTCCCGCACCCCCGGCACGTGCTGGCCGAAGATGTCGCCGCCGATGTGATCCTGGTGAAAGTGAGTCGCCAGCACGCCGACCACCTCGTAGCCCTGCTCCTCCGCGATCCTGACGACGCCGACCGGCTCCCAGGCCGGATCGACGACCCAGGCGCGGCGGGTCGACGGGTCGGCCAAGACGTAGACGAAGTTCGCCATCGGTCCGGCCTGGATCTGGATCAGGCGCGGTTCGCCGTCGCTCATCGTCCGCGGAATCTACCCCGGCCCCGGCCGGAGTTGTAATCTCGCCGGCCATGACCGCCAAAGACGCACGACGCATTTTCGATCTGTCCGGACGCACCGCCCTCGTCACAGGCGGCAGCCGCGGTCTCGGCCGCGAGATGTCCCTCGCCTTCGCCGCCGCCGGGGCGAGCGTCGTCGTCACCAGCCGCAGGATCGACTCCTGCCTCTCCGTCGTCTCGGAGATCGAAGCGATGGGCGGCGAAGGTCTCGCCCATGCCTGCCACGTCGGCCGCTGGAACGAGGTGGACGCCCTGATCGACACCGCCTACGAGCGCTTCGGCAAGGTCGATGTCCTGGTCAACAACGCCGGCATGTCACCGCTCTACCCGAGCCTCTCCGAAGTCAGCGAAGAGCTGTTCGACAAGGTCGTCGGCGTCAACTTGAAGGGGCCATTTCGACTTGCCGCCGTGATCGGCTCGCGGATGGCCGAAGGCGACGGCGGCAGCATCATCAACGTGACCAGCACCGCCGCGATCCACCCGAGCGCCAATGCCGAACCGTACGGCGCGGCCAAGGCGGGACTGAACGCCCTGACCGAGTCGCTGGCTCACGCCTACGGCCCCAAGGTCCGGGTCAACGCGATCATGCCCGGGCCGTTCCTGACCGACATCTCGAAAGCGTGGGATCTGGAAGCGTTCAACCGGCGCGCGAAGACCTCCATCGCGCTCGGCCGCGGCGGGGAGCCGGACGAGATCGTGGGCGCGGCGCTCTACCTCGCCTCCGGCGCCTCGAGCTACACGACGGGGGCGATCCTGCGAATCGACGGCGGCAGCCGTTGACGATGACGTCACTCGAGCCCCGCCGCGCCCTCGGCGCGGTCGCCCTGGCGCTCTTCGCCTGCGGAGGCGGCGACTCGCCGCCGGTCGTTACCGATCTCGCCTCAAACCTCGATCTTGCCGACCTTACGGCCGAATCGAGCGAGGTCGTTCCGAGCGACTACGACCGGCGACGGGAACTGATGACCGGCTGGTCCCCGCCCCGGCAGGATGCTGAAGGCGCCTTCGCCACCAACGAGGGACTGCGTTCGGAGATCTCCTGGCGTCTCGCCTGGACCCGACCGCTCGAGCTCGTGCTCACCGGTCGTTCCATGACTGCCGCGAACGACGAATCGACGACGGTGGCGGTCTCCTGGAACGGCCAACCGCTCGGCGACCTCCGCCTGACCGCGGACGCCGGCATGCAGGACCACCGGCTGGAAGTGCCGCTAGAGGTGCAACGGATCGGCGCCAACACGATTGGTCTCGACTACTCCGCGTCCGGCCCGTCCGCGGCGACACCGCCGGAGGTCGCCTGGAGTCGCATCCGGGTCGAGGGGACCGGCGTCGACGTCAAGCCGGCAGCGGGCGCCGACGGATCCTTGCGGTTGCCCTTCAGAACGGCGGTCGACTTCTACGTCATGCTGCCCGACGGCGGTTCTCTCACGCTGGACGACATCGAGCTGTACGGTCCACAGGGCGCCTGGAGGAACGCCGACCCTGCCCCCTCGCTTCTGGTCTCCGTCCATCGCTACCCGGCGGCGCCGGCCGCGGTGAGCGAGACGATCACGGAGGAGCGCGGGCGCGTTCGTCTGCGACCGCACCACCTCCCGATCAGGGTCCGCATCGAGCCGGTCGCCGGCGCGCGACTACCCCACGCAGAGGCCGGGTTCCGCTTCTCCGGCGTACTGAACAGCGCGGGCAACCCGTGGCCGCACGCCGCCTTGCCTACCGCCACGGCGCCGGCAGCCGGTCCCGAACCGGAAGGCGCCGCCAGCGGGCCCGGCGCGAAGCCCCCCCACGTGCTCATCTTCCTCGTCGATACGCTCCGGGCCGATCGACTCGGCTGCTACGGCTACGACCGCCCGACCTCGCCGAACATCGACAGGTTCGCGGCGGGAGCCGTTCGGTTCGAGCACACGGTGGCCCAGTCCTCCTGGACCCGGCCATCGACGGCCAGCATCCTCACCGGCCTCTATCCGCACAACCACGGCGCCCGCAGCAGAAACCACGTTCTGGCCCGCGACGTCGCCTACCTGCCCGAGGTTCTCCGCTCGATCGGCTATCGGGCGCTCGGCGTGTCCAGCAACAGCATCGCCGGACCGACATTCGGGTTCCGCCGCGGCTTCAGCCACTTCAAGCAACTGCCGGAGAACCTCTCGAGCCCCGGCATCCACATTCCGGTGTGGCGGGTGGTCAACGAGACGCTGGAATGGCTTGAACGCATCGGCCCCGAAGACTCCTTCTTCGTGTACATGCACGCGATGGATCCGCACGCGCCTTACTACCCCCCGGAGCCGCACCGGTCGCGCTTCGCGCCCGACGCTCCCGCCGGCGCCCTGGGGAAGAACATGGGCAAGCTGCAACCCTTCGAGATCCCTCACCTGAGCGACCTCTACGACGCCGAGATCGCCGCGGTGGACGAACACTTCGGCCGCCTGCTCGAGGAACTCGACAGACGCGGCTTCCTCGACGACGCTCTGGTCGTGTTCGTTTCCGACCACGGCGAGGAGTTCCAGGACCACGGAAACCACGGCCACGGTTCGAACCTCTACCGTGAGCAGATCCACGTGCCCCTGATCGTCCAGCTCCCGGCCCGGCTCCGTGCGGAGGTCGAACGCTCGGTGGTCGAAGAACAGGTGCAACAGATCGACATCGTGCCGACGATTCTGGAAGCGATCGGCCGCCCCGACCTGATCGAGGCCGATGGCCGGTCGCTGCTGCCTCTGATGAGATCCCGAGGCAGCCGGGCAGAGCACCGGATCGCCATGTCCGACCTCCGCAACGACGGAGAGGCCGTCGACGCGCTACTACTCGAGCAGGACGACGAGCCCCGTCGCAAGCTGATCGACTACTGGAGCGCCTCGTTCGGAGAGACGCACCAGCTCTTCGACACGACCAGCGACCCGGCCGAACTGCGCAATCTGGGCGCGAGGGAGCCCCATTGGGCCGGCTACCTCCGGGCGATCGGCAGACTCATGCGCCGTGGATCGCGACAGCAACTCGAACCCGGTCTGGAACCGGACATGCCGCCCGAGCAGCGCCGGGCGCTTGAAGCGCTCGGGTACCTAGACTGACGCTCGGCTACCTGGATTGAGTTGTCGCCGCCGCGCGGCGCGTTGTGCTCCGCGGGTCAAAGCCCGCGGCCAAAGTCAGGCGCGGCGAACCGTCAGCCCGCCGTCGACCGGCAGCGCCACGCCGGTGATGAAGGACGACGCCGGCAGGCAGAGGTGCAGCGTGCCGTGGGCGACCTCCTCGGGGTCGCCGTAACGGCGCAAAGCGGTACGCCGGCGGGCGTAGATCTGCTTGTGCTCCTCGGGGATCCGCTCCGTCATCGCCGTGCGGATCGGCCCGGGGCAGATGCAGTTCACCGTGATGCCCTCCTTGCCGAGCTCCACCGCCAAACCCCGGGTCAGCCCGATGACTCCGGTCTTGGCCGCCGAGTAGGCGCTGTTCATGGCCGTCGCTCCCAGCCCTTCGGTCGAGGCGATGTTGACGATCCGCGGCGAGTCCGACTTGCGGAGATGGGGCAGCGCCGCTCGGATTGTCCGCTGGTGGGCGGTCAGGAGCACGTTCACGGTCTCCTGCCAGCGCTGCTCGTACTCGTCCGCGTCGATCGGCCCGCCGCGCGAGATGCCGGCGTTGTTCACGAGGATGTCGAGGCCGCCGTAGCGGCCTGCAACCTCGCCCACGACGCGCTCGATCGCATCGCCGTCGCCCACGTCGAGGGTCCAGGCGCTGGCTTCCCGGCCCGCCGCGCTGATCTCGGCGACCACCGCTTCGACGCCCGGGCCGTTGATGTCGGTCGCGGCGACGTTCGCGCCTTCGGCCGCGAACAGCATCGCCGTCGCCCGCCCCATGCCTGAGGCGCAGCCCGTGATCAGCACGGTCTTTCCCGCGACCGACCGGCTCAACGTGCTCAGCTCCGTCATGACGCCGCGCCTCCGGTCTCGACCCAGGCGAGGGTCTCGTCCAGGCCGCGGCCGAAGCGCTCCAGGATCTCGTCGACATCCGACTCGGTGACGATCAACGGCGGGCAAAACGCCACCGTGTCGCCCAGCGCCCGCACGATCAGACCGTGGTCCAGGCAACGTTGCATGCAGTACGCCCCCACTCCGCGCTGGATCGGAAAGGCCTCGCGGCTCCGCTTGTCCGCAACGAGCTCGCAGGCGCCGAGCAGTCCCTTGCCCCTTGTTTCCCCCACCAGAGGATGATCGGCAAAGCGCCGCAGCCCGGCCTGAAAGTAGCGCCCCACGCGGGCGGCGTGAGCGAAGAGGTTCCGCTCCTCCATCAGCTCGAGCGCCTTGAGCGCCACGGCCGCACAGACGGGATGGCCGGTGTAGGTGAAGCCGTGACCGAACACGCCCCAGCGCTCCCCGGCCTCGACGAAGACGTCGACCATCTCGTCCGGCACGAGCACCGCGCTGATCGGCAGATAAGCGGAGGACAGCGCTTTCGCGATCGAGGCGGTGTCCGGCCTCATCCCCATCGCCTCGGCGCCGAACGGCGTGCCGAGCCGCCCGAATCCGCAGATCACCTCGTCGTCGATCAGCAGGACATCGTGCTCGTCCAGGACCGCCTGGATCGCCGGGTAGTAGCCCTCGGGCGGCACGACGACGCCCCCGGCGCCGAGGACCGGCTCGGCGATGAAGGCCGCGACGGTCTCGGGCCCCTCGGCCCGGATCAGCTCGTCGAGTTCGGCCGCCAGCCGGTCCGTGAACTCCGCTTCCGTCTCGCCACGCTCGCCCTCGCGGTAGTAGTGCGGGCAGGTCACATGGCGGAACTGCGGCAGCGGCAGGTCGAAACTCTTGTGGAACGGCGGCAGCCCGGTCATGCTGCCGGCGGCCACGGAAACCCCGTGGTAGCCCCGCCGGCGGCTGATGATCTTCTTCTTCTCCGGCCGGCCGAGCGCGTTGTTGTAGTACCAGACGAGCTTGACCTGGGTGTCGTTCGCGTCGGAGCCGGAGGTGCCGAAGAACGCCTTCGCGTTCGGAATCGGCGCGATCTCGCGCAGCTTCTCGGCCAGCGCGACCGCCGGTTCGTGGCTGCGACCCGCGAAGAGATGAGCGAAGGAGAGCTTCCGAATCTGCTCGGCGGCGGCTTCCGCGAGTTCCTCGACGCCATAGCCCAGAGCGGTGCACCAGAGGCCGGCCAACCCCTCGATGTACTCCTTGCCGTCCTCGTCCCAGACCCGGATGCCCTGTCCCCGTTCGATCACCAGCGGACCGTCGCGCCGCAGCGCCGGCAGGTCGGTTGTCGGATGCAGGACGGACAGATGGTCGCGATCTGACGTGGAGGGGGCGAACGACGTCGCTTCGGCGGGTAGGCTCATCTCGACTCCCGGATCGGGACAGATTCAACGTACAAAGCAGGAGCAGTCTATGCCTCATCGAGCCGTCGCCGTACACGTCGCAGCCGCCACACTGGTCATCGCCGTTGTCGCCACCACCGGCGCTGCGCTCTCGGCAGAAGACCTCGAAGTCCGCTTCCTCGACGAGGCGTGGAACGGTGAGGCCGTACCGGCGGGCAGCCAGTGCCAGAAGTTTGGAGGAGAGGCGGGATCTCCCGCCCTTCACGTCGCGGGCATTCCCGAGCAGGCGAACGCGCTGATCATCGAGTTCAGCGACCGCGACTTTCCGCCCATGGACAACGGCGGCCACGGCAAGTTCGGCCTGGAGGTCGAGCCCGGGACGACGAGCATCGACGTCGGTTCCGTGCCCGGCCACACGAGCGACCTGCCGGCCGGCTTCTTCGTCGTCGAAGAACACAAGGCGCCAACCTGGGACAAGGCCGGCGCCTACCTGCCGCCTTGCTCAGGCGGCCGCGGCAACAGCTACTACCTGACCGTCAAGGCGGTCCACCGCATGGGCGAGGAGACCCATGAACTGGCGTCCGGGACGCTGGAGATGGGAAAGTACTGACGAGGGGCAAGCCTCAGAGATCGGTGTCCCCCCGGAGTAGCTGGCGGGCGATCATGCGGTTCATGATCTCGTTCGAGCCGTCGGCCACGTTCACGACGCGCAACGCCTTCCAGGCCTCGGTGAGACCGAGTTGGTTCGTGAAGCCCAGGGCGCCGTGGGTCTGCATCGCCCGGTCGACGGCCCGCAGCCCCACCTGGACCGAGTAGGCCTTCGTCATGCTCAACTCCTTGATCGCGCGGCTGCCGCCGTCAAGTAGCCGGGCGGCGTTTCGCCCCATCAGGTGGGCAGCATGGAGTTCCGTCGCCGACTCGGCCAGGGGAAAGCTCACGCCCTGGTACTCGGCGATCGGGGAGCCGAAGGCCTCTCGCTCTTGGGCGTAGGCGAGCGCCGTCTCGATCGCCCAACGACCGGTCCCCACCGCTCGCGCCGAGTTGTAGACACGGCCCAGCGACACGCCGTAGAGCGCCGCGGCCAGACCGCGGTCTACCTCTCCGATGACCTGCCACGGCTCGACGTAGAGGCCCTCCAGCTCGATCTCGGCCTCGTCGCCGCCGATGTCGCCGAAGAGTTCGACGACACGAACCCGCCTGAAGCCCTGCGCATCGGTCGGAACGATGAAGGCGGTGATCCCCTGCTCGCCTGTCCGCGCGAACAGCACGCAGTAGTCGGCGATCGGCCCGTGCGTGGTCCAGATCTTGCGACCGGTGATCCGCCAGCCGTCGCCGTCCCGCTCCGCTCTCGTCGCCAGCGCCGAGAGGTCGGAACCGGCGCCCGGCTCAGAGAGCCCGAAGCACATGATCTTCGAGCCGTCCATCAACCCCGGCAGGAAACGCTCGCTCGCCCGCTCGGAGAGCTGCGACAGGAGCCGGCTCGGGCCGAACGCCCAGTGCGCCATCACATGCAGCAGGAGCCACGGCCGCGGCCCAAAGCGGTGAAAGAGCGCCTGCCAACCGGCGTAGTAGGCCAGATGACCGTAGCCGCCGCCGCCGAGTTCCTCGGGGACGCACGCGGTGAAGATCCCTTCGCGGGCAGACGCCGTGCGCACTTCCCTGATCAGGTCGACGACAGCGGGTTGGAGTCGCCCGCCGGCGTCGTAGCGCTCGCGCGGATCGTCGAGCAGCCTGCCGTGCCGCTCGTGCCGCGGTACCACCTCGCGCTCGGCGAACTCCAGCGCTCGCTGCCGGAAATCGTCGACTTCCGGCGGTAGTGGCTCGGCAATCGCGGTCATGACGCGAAACTAGCCGCCGAGGGCCCGATCGAGGGCATCGAGCTTCTCCTTCAGCACACCCGACTCGGCGCCGACCGTATCCCCGACGACGAGCGCGTGGTCGGTTTCGGGCTGGTATCTCGGCCATTCGGGTAGCCCCTCGCCGTTCGGGTCGCCGGTCTTCGCGAAGTTCGTCCAGTAGCTCGACAGCAGATCGGCGATCTCGTGGTCCCAGTCCTCCCAGTTGATGCCCACCAGGTCGGTGTTGCCGAAGACGTAGGCCAGATCGCCGGAATGGTAGGCGCCCATCCGGCGCGGACCGCCTTCGCCGCCCAGATCCGGCCGGTCCGGCAGGTAGAGGCGGAACACGGGCGGCGCGTGCGGGATGTAGTAGAGGTACGCGTCGCCGTCGGCGGCCGCGACGTGCCGAACCCAGGTCCGGCTGCCCCAGCCGAAGATCGTGTCGGAGAAGATCAGGCCCGGCACCGCCCCGGGCGCCATCTCCGCCTCGGCGGCGTAGGCGGTCAGGAGCCCGGCCGCCGCCTCACCGTACTGCTCCTCCAGTTGTCGTTCGAGCTCCAGGCGCTCGAGCGGCGGACCGGCAGCGAACAGCGCGCGCGACTCGTCGCCCATGAAGCCGACCATCATCGGCACCCGGTTGTGATCGCCGCGGGCATAGATCGCCGACGGCTGATCCGGCAGGTACCAGCCGTCCACCACCGTCTTCGAACCGTCGGACCACCCGGAACTGCCGCCCCCGGCCAGCACGTCCTCGGCCGATGCGGTCCGCATCGCGGCGGCGATGTCAGCGGCGGCGGCATCCGCCGCGACGCCCAGCTCCTCGGCCAGCAGCACGCCGCGACGCTCCGCCTGCTCCAGGCCCTCGAGCGGAGTGAAGCAGCCCGCGGACTGACCGATCGCGCGATGGAACAGATCGACCGCCAGCGGCGACGCGACCAGACTGCAGACGCTCATCGAGCCCGCCGACTGGCCGAAGATCGTCACTCGCTCGGGGTCGCCGCCGAAAGCCGCCGCGTTGTCCCGCACCCACTCGAGCGCCGCGATCTTGTCGAGCAGGCCGTAGTTGCCGGACGAACCGTGCTCCGACTCGGTGGTCAGCGCCGCATGGGCGAGGAAGCCGAAGGCGCCCAGCCGGTAGTTGATCGACACCAGGACGACGCCCTTCCGAGCAAGCGCCGCGCCGTCGAAGATGAGCGAAGACCCATGCCCCACCTCGTGGCTGCCGCCGTGGAACCAGACCATGACCGGCCGCGGACCAGCGGCGCCGGCGGCCGCCGTCCACAGATCGAGATAGAGGCAGTCCTCGCTGCGGTCGAGTTCGCCGCGGCTCCAGATCGAGGTGTCGGGACTGATCCGCTGCCAGCAAGGCGCGCCGGATTCCAGGGCCGGCCGCACACCGTCCCAGGATGCCGGCGGCTCCGGCGGCCGCCAGCGCAGGTCGCCCACCGGCGGCGCGGCGTAGGGAATGCCGCGGAAGGCGAGCACGTCGCCGGCTGGGCCGCGGCCGTCGTCGACCGGCGCTCCTTCGACCAGGCCCGACGCGGTCTCGACGACCAGGTCCGGACCCTCAGCCCCGGGGTCTCCCGACCCCCCACAGGCGGCTGCGGCCACGACGATCGCGGCCATGAGAGGACAAGACGGTCTACGGTTCATGAAGACTCCCTTCCAGGCACGATTTCACTCCTCGCCCAGCAGCCGCTGTCGAAGGTTCTCGGACAGAGGCACCGGGCGTCCGGCCCGCGTATCGAGCAGCACCCAGCGGTGGGTGAACCGGGCGACCTCGCGGCCATCGGCGGCGGAGAGAACCTCGAAGTCCTGATCGAACCCGCGCTCTGTCGCCTCCGTGGTGCTGACGCGGATCCGTGCCCCTTCCTGCCATCGGAGGGGCGAGAGATAGATCGCCGTCGTCGACCGCTGCACCGCGTAGACGTGCTCGGGCTTCAGTCCGGCATCGATGCCGCAGTGCCGCTCGAACCGGGCATACGCCATCTCCGTCAACGCCAGCAGCACGCCGGCGTGGACGAAGCCGGTCGACGCGAAGCAATCGCTGTGACGCGTCTCGAAGCTCGTCTCGAACGCCACCCCGGAAGAACCCCGGATCAGCCGGTGGGGGCGGCCCCAGACGCCAAGAACTCCCGCGCCTCGGCAAGCTCCTTCGGCTCGGTCGCGTCCGCCCACATCTCAAGCAGGCTACGGTACGCCTCGGAGGCCGCCGCCCTGTCGCCCGCGGCGGACAGCGCGCGGGCCAGCCCCAGCAAGGTGCGTGGCCGGTTGGGGGTGTAAAGCAACTGGTCTTCGAACTGCGCGATCGCGTCCTCAGGGCGCTCGAGCTGCAGCAGCACCTCGCCATAGAGTTCCCGGATCGGCTTGATCGGCGACGCCGCGCCGCGCGGCGGCCCCATGGTCGACGCGATCGCCAGCCCCTTGTCAAACAGTTCGACAGCACCGTCGGCATCGCCCTCGGCGAGCCGGATCAGGCCAGCGACTTCGTGGTGCATCACCTGGGCCGGCTTGGGGCCGCGCTGAAACGTCGAGCTGTCACCGCTCTGCCGCTCGCCCGCTTTCCTGAGCCGCGCGGCGGCTTCACGGGCCAAGTCGAGATCGCCAGTGTGAACCGCCGAGATCCCGGTCGCCAGCAGTTCTGAGCTTGACGTGTCGTCCGTGATCTCGCGCGTCTCCCACTCCTCCGTCTCCACGATGTAGCGGGCCCGCACGAGGGGCACCGTGCTCTTGCCGCGGCCCTCGTCGCCGGTGCGCTCGACCAGGTCGTCGAGTTCGGCGATCCACTCCCGGGCCTTGGCGTAGTCGCCGCGCTGCAGGTCGCCGTACTGCCCCCAGTCGAGGGAGTGGACCATGTCGCCGACCCGCTCGCCCGGATCCCACAGGGCCACCGCCGCCTCGTAGGCGGAGTCGTTCGACTTCGACACCCGGTCCCACATGCCGCGCTGGATGAAGATGTGAGACGGCATGTGCCGCGCGTGGGACACGGCGGCCGCGATGTCGGCGAAGCGATAGGCCGCCGGCAGCGCCAGCGGCGCGTGCACCGGATCGTCGAAAGCGTGGATGATGTAGTGGGCCGCGCCGGGGTGATACGGGTTGCGCTCGAAGACGCCGAGCGCGATCGATCCGGCCAGGACGTTCAGCCGGAAGGAGTCGTCGCCGAGCGGGCCCACCGCCTGCAGCAGGGACAGCGCGTAGAACGCGGCCACCTCGTCGTCGTCCGGATACTGCTCGTAGAGCCGCTCCATCGCTTCCATGTAGGCGATCCGGCGGTCGGCGAGTTCCCCCTCGTCGAACAGGTCCTCGACCGCGGCCAGGAAGCCGCGCTCACGCTCGTCACCGGCCTTGGCCGCCCGTTCCTCGCGCGTGGCGCCCAGTCGCTTCAGGGCGTCGCGGGGCGACTCGAGATCACGCTCCGGCAGCAGCGGGTGGTTGTAGGTCAGGGTCTCGCCCCAGTACGCAAGGGCGAAGTCGGGCTCGATCTCCTGGGCGGCGTGAAACTGCTCCCGCGCCTGCTCGTAGCCGAAGCTGTGGAGAATCGCGACGCCGCGGATGAAATGCTCCTGCGCGTCCTCACCCGCCGAGGTCGCGAAATCGATCGATCCGACGTCGACCGAGGCGTCGAAGTCGGACACGTCGGTGGCGGCTTCCGCCTCCGAACCTACGCTGACGGCGCAACCCGCCGCCCCCAGCCAGACGATCGGGACTACGATGAAGGCTGCGACCAGGGACACTCCTCGGTTCATCATGGGACTCCTTCCAGCCGGGTTTGTCCGCCCCGGGCGATGCGAGACTCTGTGCTCCACTGCGACTACGCTCGATCCCCAAGAATAGCGCCCATTCCGACCCTCATGTCGAACCTTGATCCAGTTGGAGTAGCGGCCGCGGCTTTCGTCGTCCTGTTCGCCGTTGCGCCCCAACCCGGCCTGGCCCAGCCGCCGCCGGACATCGGCGACGGCTGGGCCCGCTCCGTCCCGGCGCACCAGGGTCTGGACCAGGGAGCCGTCCAGGACATCCTCGACCGCGTCGGCTCCCGCCCCGAGTTCCAGACCGTGCGCGGGATCGTCATCGTCCGCCACGGAACCCTGGTCGCCGAGACCTACTTCGGCGGCTTCACGAACACGACGCTCAAGAACGTCCACTCCGTCAGCAAGAGCGTGACCTCGCTCGCGACCGGCATCGCGCTCGACGGCGGCCTCATCCCCTCCGTCGACGCCAGGCTGGCGGACCTCATTCCGCAATACGCCCACCGCCTCTCGGAGGCACCGAAGAACCAGCTGACGCTGCGTCATGCCCTGACGATGACCGCCGGCCTGGCTTGGAACGACACCGACCAGGCGTTCTGGAACAACCCCGACAGCGTCGACTACGTGCTGACACGGGACGTGGTGGCCCAACCCGGCGCCGAGTTCTTCTATTCGAGCGGCCTCTCCCACGTGATCGCCGAAGTGAACAACCGTGCCACCCGGCAGACCCACCTCGCCTTTGTCCGGAAGCACCTGTTCGAACCGCTGGGCATCCACACTGCAACCTGGGACCCGGACCTCAGCGGCCGGCACTGGGGCGGCACCGGCCTCCGCATCCGGCCCCGCGACATGGCGAAGATCGGCCAGCTGGCCCTGCAGGAAGGCCTCTGGGAGGGCCGGCGCCTCGTCTCCCGCGAGTGGATCGCGGAGTCCACACGCAACCAGACAGGCGGCATCGCCGGCGCGCCGAACTACGGCTACCAGTGGTGGATCAGACCACGGGGGCGCTACCTCGCGCACGGCTACAACGGCCAGTACGTCGGCGTCGATCCCGAAGCCGACGTCGTGATGACGATGATCACCCTCTCGGAGCGCTCGCCCCGGCCCCAGGAGACGTTCCGCAGCTACTTCGAGGAACTGCAGGACCTCGCCCGGGCGGCGATCAGGCCGGAACGGCGAGGCCGGTGGACGGCCGCGGCCTCGTCCGCGACCGGGCGCAGCGATCCGGGAGCGATCACGATCGAGATCAGGCGGGAAGGCGGCAGTGACGGAGCGGCGACTCTCGCCTACCGAACCCGCAACGGCAGCGCCCGCGCCGGCCGCGACTTCCGGCCTGCCGAGGGCGAGATCCGCTGGGAGCACGGTGACGCGTCACCCCGCTCCATCCGCGTGCCGCTGCTCCCGAACGCCACCAGTATCGAGCCGCGCGACCTCCGCTTCGAGTTCGAGGCGATGAGCGGCGGCATCGACGCTCCCCGGCGCATGAGAATCTGGATCGACCCCGGCGGCGAGTCCGTGAACCCCGCCGGTTCGATCGAGTTCACCGCTCCGGCCTTCGTCGGTCAGGAGGGCGGCCTGGCCACAGTGACGGTCGAGCGGCGAGGCGGCGCGGAAGGCGACGTCGCGGTCGACTACCGCACGGCGCCCCGTTCGGCCGAAGAAACGGACTACGCCGCCGTCTCCGGCCGGCTGACCTGGCGGCACGGCGAAACGGGTCCGCGGGACGTCACGGTGGCCCTGATGGTGGACGACGAGGTCGAGCGAAGTGAGCTCTTCGACTTCATCTTGAGCGACGTCGGCGGCGGCGCCGACCTGCCGGAGGTCCGCGCCGTGGGCGTCATCCAGGACAGAACCGCCGGTCCCGGCTGCAACGACAGCGAGGACGCTCTCTGTCTTGCCGGCGGTCGCTTCCGCGTCGAGGTCGAGTGGGAGTCCCAGCACGACGGCGAGCGCGGTACCGGCTCGCTGAGCCGGCTGAGCGACGAGACCGGCATCGCCACCTTCTTCTCCCCCGACAACGTGGAACTGGTCCTGAAGATCCTCGACGGCAGCACGATCAACGGTCACCGCTGGGTGTTCTACGGCGCCCTCTCCGACGTCGAGTACTGGTTGACCGTGACCGACACGCTGCGGGACCGGGTCGTGGTCTACCGAAACCCGCCCGGCGAGGTGTGCGGCCGAGGCGACACGATGGCCTTTGCCGAACCCGCGCGTGCGACCGGCGCTTCGCTAGCGGGCAGTCTCGCCGAGGTTCCGGCTCGAGCGAGCGACACAGAGGGCGACTGCGCGTCCGGTGCGCTCTGCCTGCTCGACGGCCGGTTCGAAATCACGGCCGTCTGGACGAACGCCGACGGCGAGACCGGGGCGGCCTCGCCCTTCCCGGGCACTGACGCTACGGGCTACATGTCGTTCTTCTCGCCCGGGAACATCGAACTCGCGGTCAAGGTCCTCGACGGCATGGCGACGAACAACGCCTTCTGGGTGTTCGCCGCCGGCCTCACGGACGTCGACTACCGGCTGACCGTGGCGGATAAGGTCACCGGCGCCTCGCGCACGTACACGAATCCGAGCCGCGCCTTCTGTGGGCTCGCCGATACGTCCGCGTTTCCCCAGTAGCGTTTTGCGTCGCATGAGACCCACACGCCGATGCGCCGTTGCCGTGCGCCTGCTCGCCGCGCTGGCAACCGCGACCGCACTGACACTGCCCGCCGCAGCCCAGGTGAACACGGAGAGCATGCGCGTCGGCGCGGAGGAGCCCGGATGGGCGAGCACGATCGACCTCAGTTCCTCCCTCCAGCGCGGCAACACCGAGCGAGAAGTCCTGGGCGCCGGCGCTCGCGTCCAGTACGCCTGGATGCACGCCGAGGGGACGTCCGACCCCGGTGAAGTGGAATCGACGGACGGCGAAGAAGCCCCGGACCGTCCCACCAGCGTCGTCTTCCTGACGTCGAACTACTCCTTTACCCGGCTGAACGACAACCGTTTCGTCAACAACGCGCTGAGCCACCTGCGCTTCATCCGCGAACACAGCGCCCGCTTCTCGTATGAGGTGTTCGGCCAGCACCAGTTCAACGAGTTCACCCGGCTCGAACAGCGGCTCCTGTTCGGCGGCGGCGGGCGCTTTCAGGTGCTCGAAGCGCCGCGCGCCGAGGTCTTCCTCGGCACCGGCTACATGCTCGAGCGGGAGACCCTGGATCTCCCCGCGGAACTCTCCGACGCCCGTCGCAGCGAACACCACCGGTCCACCAACTACCTGACCGTCCGCTACAACAGCAGGGACGAACGCCTCCGCCTGGTCGAGACCCTCTACTTCCAGACCCGGTTCGACCGGGTCGAGGACTACCGCGTGCTCTCCGAGACCTCGTTCGAGATCCAGCTCCTCCGCCGCCTCGCCCTCGCGATCAACCTGAACGTCGCCCACGACAGCGAGCCGCCCACCGGCGTCAAGGAGACCGATGTGGTGCTGTCGAACTCGCTGCGGTACTCGTTCTAGGAACCCTGACGAAACTGAAGCACCCGGAGCAGACTGCTGGATCTGCTCCGCCTACAACGCAAGACGGCCGGCCCCGAAGGACCGGCCGTCGGACCCGTTTGGCCGAGCCGCCTACTCGCCGCCGCCTGACGAGATCATCAGCACCGAGCCCTGACGGTGCTCGGCGTGACGGGACGGGGCGTTCGAGTTCGTGGTCCAGGCGTTGCCTTCCTCGTCGAACTCGATCTCGCGGGTGTAGGTGACCATCATCGGCATCCGGTACTCGACGAACTTCTCCGTCTTCGGATCGAAGCGGAGCATCGAGTCGGTGCCGGTGCCGGTGATCCAGACCTCGCCATTGGTCGGGTTGATGTTCAATGCGTAGGGCAGCGAGTTCGGGCCGTGCGGCAGGTCGTAGACCTTCCACTCCTCCGTCTCCTCGTTGAACGACGCAACATCGCCCGAAGCCCAGCCCGGCACCCAGACGATGCCGTCGGGGGCCACGTGCAGGCGGCGCGGGCCGTGGACCGGCGGCTTCCACTCGACGATCCGCTCGGGATCGCCGGCGTCGAGCTTCGGGCGAATGCGGCCGACGCGCTGGCCGTTCAGCTTGCTGTAGAAGACATGGCCGTTCGGCGCCACGTCGATGCCGTACGGTGTAACGCCGCGGGACTCGCCGCGGGCGCCGCCGCCGCGGACCTGATCCTTGGTCGGCAGCTTGTACTCGGTGACTTCCCACCGCTTGCCGTCCCAGGTCTCGGGATCGAGCGACATGACGCCGACGCCGTTCGGGCTGCCGGCATCGGTCCACCAGAGGATCCCGTCCGGCGCGAAGCGCAGGGTGTGCGGGTAGCCGCCGCGCGGGCGCGGAGCCGTGCGGCCGGAGCCGATCCGCCATTCCTTCGTCTCGACGTTGAACTCACCCATCTGGCCCGAGTAGGCGAGAGTGACCCACATGTTGCCGTCCTCGGCCTTCTCGATCGAGTGAATGCCGGTGGTCGCGCTGGACGGCGAGAGGTAGTCCTTGCCGCCGGGCACGGTGTAGAAGGCCCGCTCGCCGGTGGCCGGGTCGAGGGTCTCGATCACGTCCTGTTGCATGTCGACGGTGTAGACGAGGCCGTCATCGCCCAGCTCGAGGTCGTGGATCACCGCGCCGGCCTGGTCGCCCATCAGCCACTCGCGGACCTCGCCCTTGAGCGACTCGCCGGACGGCGGCTCAGGCGGCTCGAAGTTCGTCCAGTTCTCTTCCGCGTCGCGGCCGTAAACGTCCACGATCTTGTCGACGAGGACGTCCTGGGTGTGCTTGTAAAGGCCCTGGAAGCCGTCCATCCGGGTCAGCATGACCTCCCAGTCGACCGGCTCCTCGGGCGAACGGAAGCCGACAGTGCCGACCTGGTGGCAGTAGGCGCACATCATCTTGAAGTTCAGCGCGTCCGCCTCGTCCTCCCACTCGAGCATGTTCATCAGGTCGTGCGCCGGGCGCTGCGACTGCAGGGCCCAACCCTCGGCCTGGCGCAGGCGGACCTGAATCGGTGTCGGCTCGGTCGTTTCCTTGAGGTCCTTCCACTCGTCGAGCCAGCCGGTCAGGCGGACGCGGAGCTTGTACTTGCCAGAGGGAACGGCGGGCAGCTTGTACGTGCCGTCCGGCTGGCTGTACACCGAGATGCTGCGCTGTTCGTCGGTCGAGAACAGCGACACGGTGGCGCCGCGAATCGGCTCGCCGTCGTTGCCGACGATCGAGCCCGTGTAGACGGTCAGCGGTGCGTCGAGGTTGTTCGCGTTCGGGGCCGCCGCGACGGTCGCGGACGCGACGAGCGCGAGGACTGCGATGCTGGTCATTGCGACCAGGGACGGAGCGGGTCGGAACATGGGACCTCCTGTGCCTTCTTGGGTGGCTTGGGGTGCAGTTGGGCCGGACTATACAAGAAGAAATCCCATCCGGATCCTCGAGGCGGCAGTGCCGGGACCCCGATGTAGTCTCCGCCGATGCAGGAGCGTCCGGGGGCCGACCGTCTAGACCGCTTCGCCGAGAATCCGCGGCGAGCGCTGTGGCTATTGGCGATGCCGATCCTGATCGGCATGTCGATCCAGACGCTCTACATGATCGTCGACATGTTCTTCGTCGGCCGGGTGAGCCCGGAGGCCCTGACCGCTCTCGCCTTCAACATGCCGCTCGTGTTCCTGGCGATGGGCGTGACCTTCGGCCTGGGCACCGGCATCACGGCGGTGATCGCTCAGGCGATCGGCGCCCGCGACCGCGTGCGCGCCGACCGCGCCGCCGAGCACTCGGTACTGATCGGCGCCCTGGTCGCCGCACTGACGACCGGTTCGGCGCTCGTGTTCGGTATCCCCCTGCTCCACGCGCTCGGCGTACCGGCCGAACTCGTCCCCCAGGCCTGGAGCTACTTCCGCGTGCTGGCCTGCGGCTACCCCTTCATGATTCTGGCCGTCTTCTTCCGTTCGATCCTCTCGGGCGAAGGCAACGTGAAGACGCCGGTGATCGTCCAGGGCGCCGCCACCGTGCTGAACATCGCACTCGACCCGCTGTTCATCTTCACCTTCGGCATGGGCGTGGCCGGCGCCGCCCTGGCGACGATCGTCAGCCAGGCGGCGGCCGCCCTGGTCTTCGTCTACCTGCTGTTCGTGGCCAAGCTCTCCTACGTCCGCTTCGACCTCGCGAACTTCCGCTACGACAGCGCGATCATCCGCAGCATCTGCGTTATCGGCCTGCCCGCTTCCCTGTCCTTCCTGGTCATGTCGCTCGGCGGCGGCGTACTGAACCGCATCCTGGTCGAGCACACGCCGGACGCGGTGGCCGCGCTTCAGATCGGCAGCCGTCTCGACCACGTCGTCATCCTGCCCCAGGTCGCCGTCGCTTCCGGCCTGGTGACCCTGGTCGGCATGTTCTACGGCGCGCGCCGCGGCGATCTGCTGCGGGAGATCGTCCGCTACGCGATGGTGCGGACGATCCTGCTCAGCATCGCGATCGCCGCGGCGTTCTATGTCCTTGCGCCCGCCCTCGTCGCCTTCTTCACCGACAGTCCCGGGATCCACACACTGGGCGTCGACTACCTGCGGGTGGTCGTCTTCGCCTATCCCTTCATCGGCGTTTCCATCCTCACCGGCCGCAGCCTGCAGGGCCTGGGCCGCGGCTCCCCGGAGCTCTGGCTGTCCCTGCTGCGGGTCATCCTGATCAGCGCTCCCCTGGCCTGGGCGGCGACGTTCTGGCTGCGCGGGCCGGTGCAGTGGGTCTGGTACTCGTCCCTGATCGGCACGGTCATCTCGGCCTCGATAGCGCTCGCCTGGCTCGCGGCCGGCCTGCGCGAGGCGATCGCCAGGGTCGGCCGTGGCGAGTCTCCGCTCGGTACCCCCGCCGGCATCGAAGAACTGTCGGTCGATAGTGCGGCCGAGGCGCCCGAGCCTGCATGAGTCGAGCCCTGTTCGGCATCACCATCCTGTGCCTGGCCCTGACCGCCGGCGCAGCCACCGCCCAGGACTGCCCCGGCCCTGAACTCCACGGCCTCTTCCCCCAGGACATCTACGTCTTCCGCGGCTTCGTGACCGAAGCGGCCGCGTTGCCGCTGGAAGATGGCGGCGCCTTCCAGCTCGAGGTCCAGGTCGAAGACGCCGTTCACCTTCCGCGGCCCCGTTCGCGCTACGCGGTGACCGTCGAGACGACGGACGAGAACTGCACGAAGCGGCCCCTCAGCGCGCAAGAACTGCGCGATCGTTTCGCCGTCGGCGACGAAGTGAAGATCGTCGCCCACGAAACGCCTGGATCGCCGCGCTCGCTGGTGGCGCCCTACCACCGGGTCGCCCTGGTCATGGCCGAAGCCGGGGAAACGGACCTGATCAAGAACGACTTCGACTACTACGACGCCCTGCTCGAACTCGACGCCCGTTTCGCCGACACCGAGAAGTTCTCGCTCGTCTCGCAGATGGGCCGCTACCTGCCTTCGAGGGACGACTTCAGGCGACTGCTCGAGGAGCAGATCCAGGAACGGCGATTCCGGCGCCAGTTGCTCGATCTCTACGACGCCCTCAGGGAGCCCTAGCCACTCCCTCCCAGGGGCGTCAGCTCGCGCTCCATGATCTCGAAGTGGACGGGCCGAAGGGGCTTTCTCGTCGGCGGCGGGTTGACGGCTTCGAACGGTTCCTTCCGGACCACCCGGTATCCGCGCCGGCCGTACCAGGCCAGCAGCTCCGGCCGGCTGCTGAGCACCCAGAGCTGGCAAACGCTGCAGCCCGCTTCGTGCAACCAGCCCTCGGCCGCGGCCATCAGGTCGCGGCCCAGCCCCAGGCTCTGCCGTGCCGATGCGACGGACACCAGGCCGAGGTAGCCAGTCTCGCCGCGCAACTCGACATAGACGCAACCCGCCAGACCGCCGGCGCTCCCGTCGCACACGAGGAATGAACCGCGCTCAAGGCGGCCCAGTACGTCCGGCAGCGCGATCCGGTCGCCGGTCAGCATGTCCGCCTCCACTTCAAAGGCGTCGTTGACGAGTGCGACGATCGCCGGGGCGTCGGCGGCCGTGGCGTAGCGCCAGGTGAAGGCCATGGCGCGGGATGCTAGCGCCCCGCCTGTATCCTCCTGTCCCTCTTCACCACCATAGGGATCAGCGCAGAATGCCCAACCTCGGCAGTACATTCATGCTCCAGAGGGTCCTGATCAGCAACCGCGGTGAGATCGCCATCCGCATCGCCAAGGCGGCGGAGGCGCTGGGCATCGAGTCGGTCGGCGTCTATCCGGCCGCCGACTCCCTGTCGCTCCACACGCGGCTGACGACGGAGGCGCTGCAGATAGGCAACGGCGCCCCCGACGATCCCGTCGCCGCCTATCTCGACGCCGAGGATCTGGTCGCCACCGCCCTCGCCAGCGGCTGCGACTGCGTCCACCCGGGCTACGGATTCCTGGCCGAGAACGCGACCTTCGCCAAGCGGTGCGCCGCGGCCGGCCTCGTCTTCGTCGGCCCTCCGCCCACCGTCCTGTCCCTGTTCGGCGACAAGGTGCGCGCGCGCCAGCTCGCGGCTTCCCTCGATATCCCGGTCGTTCCCGGCAGCGACGGACCGGTGGACTCCGCGAACGAGGCGGCGGCGCTCGCGGATCTGCTCGGCTATCCCGTGATGCTCAAGGCGGCCGCCGGAGGGGGCGGCCGCGGCATGCGCACGGTGCGGTCCACGGGCGCGATGGCCGAGGCTCTCGAGCGGTGCCGAAGCGAAGCGGAGGCCGCGTTCGGCGACGGCGCGCTGTTCGTCGAGAAGCTGATCGAGCGCCCGCGGCACATCGAGGTGCAGGTCCTGGCCGACGCGAACGACAACGCCGTCCACTTGCACGAGCGAGACTGCTCCGTTCAGTTGCGCAACCAGAAGGTAATCGAGACGGCCCCCGCGCCCGGCCTGGACAACGAACTGCGTGAGCGTCTCCTCGCCGACGCGGTCAGACTGATGGAGGAAGCCGGCTACGTCAACGCCGGCACGGTCGAGTTCCTCGTCGTCCCCGAGACCGGGGAGCACTTCTTCATCGAGTGCAACGCCCGCATCCAGGTCGAGCACACGGTCACCGAGCAGGTCACCGGGTTCGATCTCGTCGAGGCTCAGTTTCGACTCGCCGCCGGCGCCAGCCTCGACTCCCTGGGCCTCGGCGACCAGACGGCGGTCGGTGAACCGCGGGGTTTCGCCGTCCAGGCCCGCGTGGTCGCCCGCGGCGCCGGAACGCTGAGCGCGTACAAGGAACCCGCCGGCCCCGGCGTGCGGGTCGACGGCTGCGGCTACGTCGGCTACTCGCCACCGCCCCAGTTCGACCCCCTGCTCGCCAAGGTGACGGCCACGAGCTCTTCCTCGTTCGGTCCCGGCACCGCGTCCTTCACCGCCGCCGTCGAGCGCGTGCGGCGCGCGGTTTCGGAGTTCCACGTCGGCGGACTGGCCACCAACCTCGACCAGCTCAAGGCGATCCTCGCCCACCCTTCCGTCCGCGCCGGCGACGCCCGGACCACTCTCCTGGAGGAGCATCCGGAGCTGCTCTCGGCCGACACCGGCATCGCGGCCGCCAACGGCGCGATGACCCTGTTGCGGCAACAGGCGACCGTGATGGGGCTCTCGATAGCGAGCGGGGCGGGCACGCAGCCGGCGGCGAGGACGCTCTCCGCGGAACTAGACATCGAAGCCGGTCAGCAAGCCGTCGCCTGCCCGATGGCCGGCTCGGTCCTCGAGGTGCGCACGACGGACGGCGAGCAGGTCACCACCGGCGAGACCCTGCTCGTCGTCAGCGCGATGAAGATGGAGTCCGCCGTCGCGTCGCCCTGTGACGGCCGGGTGGCCGCCCTGCAGCCGCTGCAACCGGGCGACACTGTGGAGGCGGGCCAGGTCGTCGCGGTCATCGCGCCGACCGGGGATGCGACGGGCGAAGCGGTCGCCGAGCCCCAGGACGACACCTGGGCGCCGATGCTCGAGGACGTGGCCACGATGCAGACGCTGGCCCACGAACGCCTCGCCCCGGGCTCCGACGATCCCGGGGTCGTCCGCCAGCGCAGCCGCGGCAAGCTGACCTGCCGGGAACGCATCGACCTCCTGCTCGACGAAGACTCCTTCCACGAGATCGGCAGCATCGCCGGTTTCGCGTCCTACGACGAGGCCGGCGCGATCACGGCATTCACGCCGGCCAACCACGTCGGCGGATGGGGTCGGATCGAAGACCGCACCGCGGTCGTCTGCGCCGACGACTTCACCTCACGAGGCGGCCACGCGGACGGCGCGATCGGCGCGAAGAGCAGCTATCTCGACCGGCTGGCCCTGGAGATGCGCGCGCCCTCGATCCGTCTGCTCGACGGCTCGTCGGGCGGCGGCAGCGTCGCCGCAATGGTGCCGCAACAGCAGAAGGCGGGCGAGAGCAAGGCGAAGGAGAGCCGCGGCGCGATCAAGGCAGGAAGGCCCCGGGTCGCGGGCGGCGGCGGCTCCTTCCTTCCCGGTCACCTCGGCAGCACGATGTACACCGAGCAACTGGGCACCGTGCCGGTCGTCAACGTCCTGCTCGGCAGCGTCGTCGGCATCGGCGCCGCCAAGGCGGTGCTCGGCCATTTCTCCGTCATGGTGCGCGACATCGCGCAACTGTTCGTCGCCGGCCCGCCGGTAGTGCGCCCCGCGATGGGCTACGACATCACGAAGGAGGACCTGGGCGGCTGGCACATCCACTGTCGCAACGGCTCGGTTGACAACCTGGCGGAGACCGAGGAAGAGGCGATGGTCCTCACCCGGCGCTTCCTCTCCTACCTGCCTTCCTCCGTCTTCGAGACGCCTCCGTCCGCGGCGCCGGACCCCGCCGACCCGCCCGATCGTCGCGACGAGGAGCTGTTCAATCTGATCCCCCGCAAGCGCACGGCGACCTTCGATGTCCGTCGTGCGATCCGGCTGATGGCCGACCGGGACTCGTTCTTCGAGATCGGTCCGCTATGGGGCACCGACCAGGTCACCGGCTTCGTGAGATTCGCCGGCCGCCCGATGGGGGTCATCGCCTCCGACAGCCAGCATGCCAACGGCGGCGCGCTCACCGCCGACGGCTGTCGCAAGCTGATCCGCCACCTCGACCTCTGTGACCTCTTCCACCTGCCCGTCCTCAACCTCGTCGACAACCCCGGCTTCGCCGTGGGCCTCGAACACGAGATCACCGGCACGATCCGCTGGGGCGGCCAGTGGATGATCGCCTTCGCCCAGGCCACCGTCCCCGTCTTCACCGTCATCATGCGCCGTAGCTTCGGCGTTGCCGGCAACAACTACGCGACGCCGCGGGCCCAACCCTCCATGCGCGTCGTCTGGCCCGCCGCCGACACCGGCGGCATCCCGCCCGAAGGCGGCATCGAAGCCGCCTACAAGCGCCAGCTCGCCCAGGCCGAAGACCCGAAGGCCTTCCGGGAGGAGCTGATGGCCCGCATCGAAAGCGCCCGCGGCCCGGTCGGCCCCCTCTCCCGGTTCCAGGTCGAAGAGATGATCGACCCCCGCGACACCCGCGCCCTCATCTGCGAGTGGCTCGACATGGCGTGGAACATCGTCTCGCAGCCGGCGCGGCTCAAGCCACGGGCCACTCAGTTCCGGCCCTGA
The DNA here is from genome assembly GCA_009845425.1 of Holophagales bacterium. Classification (GTDB taxonomy): domain Bacteria; phylum Acidobacteriota; class Thermoanaerobaculia; order Multivoradales; family Multivoraceae; genus Multivorans. Next base: position 81,870 of record VXZQ01000007.1, on the reverse strand, counting down.
CGACGACGGCGCGGACGGGACGGTGATGACTACACCCGCCTGAACCGGACCGAGGGGGAGGGTCCCAGGGGACGCTCACCCCCGCTTGAGGGGATGTGAGGGTGGGGGTTCGCTTCGGTCGGCCTCGCTCCGGTAGGACATCAGCTACTGGGAGGACATCGGCAGTCGCTCGCCTCCAGCCCCCTGGGACCCTCCCCCTCGGCCCGGTTCAGGCTGGAGGACATCAGCTCCGCGCTGTAGCCCGCCAAGTCCGGGTGTCGGTGCGCCGGCCTGCCATCTGTGCCGGCATCCGCCCGCGGTGAGCTTCACCGGTCGTAGTAAAGACACCCATCACGTGACGGTGTAGCTCTGGGTGCGCGGGTCTCCCGACCCGCTGCCGCCGACGACGATCAGCCGCCGCGTCCCTCGTAGATGGCTGCCCGAATGCGGGCCCAGTCAGCACTCTGAAAGTCTGGCTGCAGGCCGCGACCACCTACGCTCGCGTCCCGTTCCCTGCATGGCGTAGCAGCCGATACGCTGGCGCGCCCGAAGAGGCCGACCGTGCGACGACTCACCGACTACCGCGTCCTGACCTTCGACTGCTACGGCACCCTGATCGACTGGGAGACCGGCATCTGGGACGCGCTGCAACCGTTGATCATGCGGAACCGCGACGCCGAAGTCACCCGCGACGACGCGCTGCTTGCATTCGGGCAGTGCGAGAGCCTTCAGGAGCAGGAGACGCCTGATCTGCTCTACTCCGACCTGCTGGCCCGCGTGCATGGACGCATCGCCGACCGCCTGGGCATGCAAACGGACCCGGAACTCGACGAAGCGTTCGGCGCCTCGGTTCCCGACTGGCCGGCGTTCCCGGATACGGCGGACGCCTTGCGCGTCCTCAAGCGCCACTTCCGGCTGGTCATTCTCTCCAACGTTCACAAGGACGGCATCGCCGGCTCGAACCGCAAGCTCGGGGTCGAGTTCGACGCGATCTACACAGCCGAAGAGATCGGCTCCTACAAGCCGGCCGACCGGAACTTCGAGCACCTGATCGCACACCTCCAATCAGACTTCGGACTCAAGCGGTCCGACATCCTGCACACCGCGCAGAGCCTTCACCACGACCATGTGCCGGCGAAGCGCTTCGGGCTCGCGAACGCCTGGATCGACCGGCAACGGCTCTCCGAGGGCGGAAGCTGGGGTGCTACCGAACGCGTCGAGACGATGCCGACCACTGACTTCGTGTTCTTCTCGATGGGCGAGATGGCAGCGGCGGTGGCGGCGTGCGCGAGCACCGGGGCCTAGCGGTCCGAATCGCGGGCGCCACTCCTCAGCCGTCCTCCTCGACCGTCAGCCGGTACCTTGCCGCGGCGAGGTACCTCGCCTCCTGACGCAGGTCGGCCCTGGTCAACGGAGACTTCTCCAACCAGGCCGCTGGCAGTACGAGCCGCAGATCGCGGCCGTCGACCTCGAGCTTGACCGCCAGTGGTTCGTCCCGCCGGCTGCGGTGAAGCACCGCCGCGAGCCGCAACAGGACGGCGCCGCGTCGCGCCGGCTGCCGCCACCCCGAGGGAAGGCGATCGAAGATCTGGCGCGGGAACTTGCGGCGGTGGCTGCGGACGAGAGAAGCCAGCAGCAGGTGTTCCTGGAGCGAGAACCCGTGCATCTCCGCGTTCTCGACGATGTACGCGCCGTGCTTGTGGAAACCGGCGTGGTTGATGTCCAGGCCGACCTCATGCAACTGGGCCCCCCAGGAGAGCATGAGCCACGGAAGTTCTCCGGTGAGATTCCACGATTCGGCGCACTGCTCGAGGAGCTGCAACGCGGTTTCCCGAACTCTCTCCGCCTGCTCCGGCTGCACGTGGTAGCGCCTGGCCATCGACTCGACCGCCGCGTGCCGGGTGTCTTCGTGGTGCAGACGGCCGAGCAGGTCGTACAGGGCGCCCTCCCGCAGAGCGCCGCCGGCTACCCGCATGTGCTTGATGCCCAGTGCCTTGAACACCGCCAGCAACACGGCGACTCCGCCGGCGAACACCGGCGCCCGCCCGTCGCTGAGGCCCTTGATGCCGCCCTGCACGGTGGCGCCATGTTCGAGCAATAGTCCTCGAAGGCGCAGCAGGGCCTCGAGCGTGATTCCCTGCTCGCACCAGCCCGCCGCCTGCACCACTTCAGCCACCGAGCGAACGGTCCCCGACGAGCCCACCGCCACGCGCCAGCCGGCGCCGTTCCGGAAACGGCGCTCGACCGGTTCCAGCTCCTGCAGGGCCGCGATCTCCGCCCGGTGCCACCGCTTCTCCTTCACGCGGCCGTTCGGGAAGTGCCGCAGGCTGAAGCTGACGCAACCCATGTACAGGCTTTCGAGATCGAGCGGCCGCGAGCCCTCGCCGATGATCAGCTCGGTCGAGCCGCCGCCGATGTCGACCACCAGGCGCCGTTCGTCGCCGGCCAGGCTCCTCGACACGCCCAGGTAGATCAGCCGCGCCTCCTCAAGGCCCGACACGATCTCCACCGGATGGCCGAGTGATCGTTGCGCCGCCTCCAGCAGGTCGCGGGCGTTTCGCGCCTGCCGCAGCGTGTTCGTGCCAACGACCCGAACCGTTCCCGGAGGAAACGAGCGCACGCGTTCGCCGAAGCGGCCGAGACAGTCGAGCGCCCGCGACGTGGCCTCCGGGGTCAGGCGTTTCCGCTCATCGAGGCCGCCGGCGAGCCGCACGAACTCCTTTCGCCGGTCGACGAACACGAGCTGGCCGCCCCGCACTTCGGCCACGACCAGGTGAAAGCTGTTGGAGCCCAGGTCGGCGGCGGCGACAACCTCCGGATCCGCCGGCGGGAGAGGGAGCGAGTGCTGCGAGTCGGCCATTCGCGCCCAAGTATGATCCCTCGCCATGCCGGTGGAACTTCGCTCCGACACGATGACCCGGCCATCCCCCGCCATGCGCAAGGCGATGGCCGCGGCGGAAGTCGGCGATGACGTCTTCCATGAAGACCCGACGGTCAACCGCCTCCAGGAACGCGTGGCGGACATGCTCGGACGGGAGGCGGCCCTCTTCGTCCCGTCCGGCACGCAGGGCAATCTCTCGTGTCTGCTCGGGCACGAATTGCCCCGCGGCAGCGAGGTGTTGCTGGAGTCGAACGCGCACATCATCAACCACGAGAACAACGGGATCACCGGCATCGGCGGACTCCTGCCGCGTGCGGTGACGGCGGAGGTCGACGGCATCCTGGCGCCGGAACAGGTCGAGGCGGCCATTCAGCCCGACCACCCGACCGCGGCTCCGACCCGGCTCCTCTGCCTGGAGAACAGTTGCAACCACGCCGGCGGGACCGTCTACGAACCGGAGCGCACGCGAGCGCTCTGCGACCTTGCGCACCGCCGCGGTCTGCGCGTCCACCTCGACGGCGCGCGCCTCTTCAACGCCGCGACCGCGCTTGGCTGCACGCCGGCCGAGGCCGCGGGACCCGTCGACTCGCTCTCCTTCTGCTTCTCGAAGGGCCTGGGCGCGCCCGTCGGTTCCATCGTCGTCGGCTCCCGCGACTTCATCCGCAACGTCCGGCGTTACCGCCAGATGTGCGGCGGCCAGATGCGGCAGGTCGGCGTGCTCGCCGCCGCCGCCGAGGTCGCCCTCGACGAGAGCCCGCCGCTGCTGGTCCAGGATCACGAGAACGCCCGCCTGCTCGCGGACACCCTCAACGACCTTCCCGGCGTCGCACTGATCGCCGAACAGAGGACGAACATCCTCATCTTCTCGGTCGAGGGCACGGGCCGCAGCGCCTCGGAGTGCGTCGACGCGCTCCGGAAGGAGAACGTGCTGTGCCTGGACGTTAGCCCGGTCCACATCCGTCTGGTCACCCACCGCGACGTGAGCCCTGAGGAGACGGCGCAGGCGGCCGAAGCGCTGGTCCGGGTGTTCGGTGGGTAGCGAACGCGGCCTGGTCCCGGTCAGGCCGTTCGACGAGCTACGCGTGGGAGAGACCTTCCCGCTACCCAGCCGCACCGTGACCGAAGCCCACTTCGCCGCTTTCCAGGCGATCTCGGGCGATAACCACCCGATCCACTACGACGTGGAGTACTGCAAGTCGCTCGGCCACGCCGGCATGCTCGCCCATGGCCTCCAGGTCCTCTGCTACAGCGCCGCCGGCGCAGGCACGTTCGCCGACGTGGTCGGCCGCGCCATGATCGGGTACATCGACCAGTCATGCCGCTTCCTGAAGCCGGTGTACCCGGACGACACCCTGTACCCGATGCTGCGCATCGCGGAGCTGAAGCGCCAGCGGACGACCGGCGTGATCGTGCTGGAGAGCGAGATCGATAACCAGCGGGGCGAACGGGTGCTGGAGGGCCGGCAGAGCTACCTTGTGCGGCTCTAGAGCAGGCTCCTAGGGCAGCGGTTCGAAGTCGAACACCGGCGCCGCGGATCCGGCCAGGGGCACGGCGAGGACGCGGAACACCCGGCGTAGCAGATCCGGACTGAGGACCTCCGCCGGGGGTCCCTCGGCGACCAGGGCGCCCGCGTCGAGCACGGCCACCCGGTCAGCGAAACGCGCGGCGGCGTTGAGGTCGTGGAGGACCAGGACGACCGAGCGACCTTCACAGGCGAGGTTCCGCGCCAGCCCCAGGAGGTCGAGACCGTGGGCGAGGTCGAGGTTGGAGGTCGGTTCGTCGAGCAGCAGGACCTCCGCCTCGGTGGCCAGACAGCGCGCCATCAGCACGCGCTGCAACTCGCCTCCCGACAGCGTCGTCACCCGTCGTTCGGCGAGCGCCAGCACGTCCGTGTCTTCCAGGCAGCGGTCGATCCACTCGCGGTCGGCGGAACGGGTGCCGAACAGGCGGCTCTCGTGCGGGTAGCGGCCGAGGGTGACGAACTCCCTCACCGTGAACTCGAAGGTCGGGCGCACCGTCTGCGGCACGTAGGCCACCCGTCTGGCCGCCTGACGCCGCGGCAGGGCCGCCAGGTCGAAGCCGCCCAGCAGCGCCCGGCCTTCGGTCAACCGCCACGCGCCGCTCAGGAGCCGCAGCAGGGTCGACTTGCCGGCGCCGTTCGGGCCCACCACCGAAATCAGCGTGGCCGGCTCGATGACGAGATCGACACCACGCAGGAGCCACCGTCCCCGCCGCTCGACGCCGCCGCCCACAAGCTCGAGCCGAGGCGCGACGGTCACGGCCGACGCCGCCGTCATCGGGACACCGCCACTTCGCCTTCGTGGCGCACCAGCAGGAACAGGAAGAACGGAGCGCCGACGAACGCCGTCACGACGCCCAGGAAGACCTCCTGGGGGGCCGCCACGGTGCGGGCCAGGAGATCGGCGCCGACCACGAACCAGGCGCCGGTCAGGAACGCGGCCGGCAGCAACCGCCGATGGACCGGCCCCAGCAGCAGGCGCACGAGGTGCGGCACGACGAGCCCGACGAAGCCGACGACACCGCTCACCGCGACCGCGCTGCCGGTGAGGATGGCCGCGCTCCAGAGCACGGCCCGTTTCGCCCGCTCGATGTCGACGCCGAGCGAGGCGGCCACCTCCTCGCCCTCGAGCAGCAGGTCCAGGTCGCGCGCGAACCAGACCGCGATCGCGCAGCCGACGACCATTCCCGGCAACAGCATCCCGGCGTGGACCCAGCCGCGGTCGGTAACGCCGCCCATCATCCAGTAGGCGATCCTTCGCGCCGCCTCGTACTGCTCCCAGGAGCGAGCGATGAGCCAGGAGTTGACGGCGGCGAGCAGCGCGTTCAGCGCGACGCCGGCAAGCAGCAGCGTGGTGACCGGCGTGTAGCCGTCGCGAGTGGCGATCCGGGTCACGATCAGAAGGGACAGGATGGCACCGGCCACCGCGAACAGCGGTGCGGCGAGCAGGAAGCCGCCGGCCAGTCCGAAAGTCAGGGCGAAAACGGCGCCGGTCGCGGCGCCGGTGCTGGTGCCGACGATCCCCGGCGACGCCAGCGGGTTGCGGAACAGGCCCTGCATCTGGGCGCCGGCCAGGGCCAGACAGCCGCCGACCATCGCCGCCACCACTACCCTCGGCGCACGGAGCGACCAGACGATCGCGTCCACTCTCGGGTCCGCGGGGTCGTGCTCGCCGGGCAGAAGATGCCGCGCCAGCACGGCCAGCACGTCGCGTCCATCCAGCGGAACCGATCCGCGGAACAAACCGATCCCGGCGAAAGTCAGCAGCAGCGCCAGGCCGGCGGCCATGTACCACCAGAAGCCAGCCCGGTAGCCGCCGAACGCGACCCTCATTCCGTTGCGGTGACCGGGTTCTGGCGGCCCGCGGTTTCGATCCGTTCGGAGGCGCGCACGAGCGCGTCGGCGAGCCGTTCGACCATACCCGCGACATGGTGCGAGATGGCCGCCATGTCCCGCCCATCGAGCGACTCCAGGTTGCCGAGCCTGGCGGCGCGCGTGCCGTCCAACGCGCCCGGCGCGACATCGCCGGCCGCATAGGAATCCGTGAAGATGACGTCCGGGTCCCAGATGACGACCTGCTCGGCACTGATCCGCGGCCATCCTTCAAGACCGTTCTCCGCCGCCAGGTTCACGGCGCCCAGGTAGCGGAGCGCATCGTCGAACACGGTCCGACTGCCCAGCACCACGCCGCCGCTCCAGTGGACGACGCGGAGATCCTCTGCCTTCGAACCGGCCCGCACACGCGCCTCATCCAGACGCAGCCACATCGACTCGATGAGCCGTTCCGCCTCGCGGTCCCGACCGGTCGCGAAACCGACGGTCCGGATGTTCCGCTCGATCGCCGCAAGATCCTCGTGATTGAGCAGGACGACAACGGGCACACCGGCCGCCTCCAACTGAGCCAGCGTCTCCTGGGTGTTGAAGCCCGCCGCGAACACCAGGTCGGGCGAAGCCGCCAGGATCTCCTCCGTGCTGAAACCGCCGACCCGTCCCAGGCGCTTTGCCTTGTCGGCGCTGGCGCTGAACTGCGGGTCGCTGGCGAAGGGCGATAGCAGCACGATCCGCTCCGGTTCGGCGATCTCAAGCAGGATCTCGTCGGTCGCCAGCGTTCGAGAGGCGATGCGCTCGGGCGGCACCGCCAACCGGACCACCCTGCCGGCGCCCCTGATCTCGCGCCAGGCGCCGTCCGTGCCCGGTTCGACGAGTTCGAGCCGGGCGCCTTCCACGCTCCGGAGGTAGTGCTCATGGTCGCCCTCCAGGTCGAGAGGCGCGCCGCCAGCGCCCTCGACGCTCCCACCGGGAGCGCGGCCGCAGGCGAAGACCGCGATCGCCGCAACGAACGCCAGGCTGAGCGCCGTCTTGGCACCGATCGTTGGGGTCGGCCCGAGCATCGGGATCGAAGCTATACTGCCGCCCCCTCAGGACAAAGAAAGCCAGGGAGCAAACTTCGATGAGCATCAAGACCGGGGACGCGATCCCGGACGCCAGTTTCAAGCAGATGACCCCGGACGGCATCGTCGACATCTCGACCCGCGAGTTGTTCGAAGGCAAGAAGGTCGTCCTCTTCGCCGTGCCGGGCGCGATGACCCCGACCTGCTCGGAGGTCCACATGCCGGGGTTCATCGAGAACATCGAGGCGATCAAGTCGGGCAACGTCGACACCGTGGCCTGCCTCGCCGTCAACGACGTCTTCGTCATCAACGAGTGGCGCAAGGCGCGGAGCATTCCCGACGACATCGTCCTGCTGTCCGACGGCAACGGCGAGTTCACGTCGAAGGTCGGGCTCGAACTCGACGCTTCGCGTTTCGGCATGGGCACCCGCTCGCGACGCTACGCCGCGATCGTCGACGACGGCGTGTTGACCTACCTCGGCGTCGAGCCGGCGGGCGAAGTCGGCGTCAGTGGTGCCGACGCAGTCCTCGAACAGCTCGGCTGAATCACCCGGCAGTCCTCAGCCTGGGGGTCTCTTGACCAACCACAGGGTCGACAGCCTCACCGATTCGATCTACGTCCCTTTCGACGAGAAGGCGTGGGGACGGCTGCGGGCCGAGACGCCCCTGCCGCTCTCCGAGAAGGAACTGGAGCGGCTGCGCGGCATCAACGAGCAGGTTTCGCTCGAAGAGGTCGCGCAGATCTACCTGCCGATGTCCAGGCTGCTCAACCTCTACGTCGGCGCCACCCAGGATCTCTACCGGGCCAGCAGCACGTTCCTGGGAGGTCTGACGGCCAAGGTGCCCTACATCATCGGGATCGGCGGCAGCGTCGCGGTGGGCAAGAGCACGACCGGCCGGATTCTCCGCGAGCTGCTCGCCCGCTGGCCAAACCACCCCCAGGTCGACCTGGTGACGACCGACGGTTTCCTCCATCCCAACGCGGTCCTGGAAGAGCGCGACCTGATGGAGCGCAAGGGCTTCCCGGAGAGCTTCGACCTGCGCACGCTCGTGAACTTCGTGCTCCAGGTCAAGTCGGGTGAACGAAAGGTTGCGCATCCGGTGTACTCCCACCATTCGTACGACATCCTGCCCGGTGTCACCGAGGTCGTCGATCAGCCCGACATCCTGATTCTCGAGGGCCTCAACGTCCTGCAGGCGCGCTCGCAGTCGCCGTCGCGAAACAGTCGGCTCATGCTCTCCGACCTCTTCGACTTCTCGATCTACGTCGACGCCGAGACGGAGGTCATCGAGCGCTGGTACGTCGAGCGGTTCCTGACCTTCCGAGACACCGCGTTCCGGGATCCGGACGCCTACTTCCACCGCTATGCCAGCCTGAGCGAGAAGGACGCGATCGACACCGCCCGGGGCATCTGGAAGACGATCAATGAACCGAACCTGGTCCAGAACATCATGCCGACCCGCGAGCGCGCGGACCTGATCCTGGAGAAGGCGCCCGACCACGCCGTGCGGCGGATCCGGCTGCGCAAGCTCTAGGAAGCGCTAGCGGGACGGCAGCCAGCTCGGCTCACGCAAAGCCCCGGTTTCGTCCAGGAGTTCGTCGAGCCGCCCAGACAGCCGGTCGAAGAGCGCCTTGAGTTCCAGCACCTCGCGTGCCCAGTCGTCGCGAGGATTCCGGGAGGCGGAAGCGGCAGCCACCCGAAGCCGGGTTTCGACGTTGCCGGCGCCGTGACGGGTGATGAAGCCACCCAGGAGGTTGCGCCGCTCCTCCGGGTCAGCCTGCACGTCGTAGAGCTCGTAGCGATCCCACACGCCGTGGAAGCGCATGAACTTGTAGCGGTCGGTGCGCACGCCCAGCACCGTCGGCGTCTGGGGAAAGGCCCGTTCCCAGAAGTACTCGTAGAGGAACGCGTCCCGCCACGGCGGCCGCTCGGCGCCGGGACCGGCCTCGAGCAGGCCGAAGAAGGACCGACCCTGAACCGTTCCAGGGACCTCCAGCCCCGCGGCCTCGAGGAAGGTGGGGGCGAAGTCGAGGTTGACGATCATCTCGGAGCGCCTGAGGCCCCCGGCGCCGCCGCCGAGCCACGGCGCCATCACCACCAGCGGCACCCGGATCGACGCCTCGTACATCGTCCGCTTGTCGATCAGACCGTGTTCGCCGAACTGGAAGCCGTTGTCCGACGTGAAGACGAGCAGGGTTTCTTCCAGCAGGCCCCGCTCCTCCAGCGCTCCGACGATCCGGCCCACGCTGTCGTCCACGCCGCGCATCGTCTCCGCGTAGTCCACGGCGAACTGCTGGAAGTCGACCGAGTTGTCGTACAACCCGTCCACGCCGTGCCAGCTCCGCCGCTGCGCCTCGACCCAATTCGGCTTGCCCTCGTAGTTCTCGTGCCGGTTCGGCATCGTCACCGGCGGTGGATACCGCTGCCCGGCATAGCTGCCGAGATGGCGTTCCGCCGGCCGGAACGACGCATGCACGGCCTTGTGCGAAACGTAGAGCAGGAAGGGCTCTTCGGATCCCGCCCGAGCCGCCAGGAAGTCCAGCGCGTAGTCCGTGATCAGGTCCGTCGTGTAGCCCTGCCGCGGCACCCGTCTGCCGTCGACGTTGAAGGTCTGGTTGTAGTAGAGGCCCTGGCCCGGGAACGAGACCCAGCGATCGAATCCGGGCCGGGGCTCGTCCGACGTGCCGCCCATGTGCCACTTGCCGACGAAGGCGGTCCGGTAGCCGGCGCGCTGGAGTTCCTGCGGGAACGTCGGCGTCTCCGGATCGAGCCGGGTGCGGTTGTCCAGCACGCCGTGCCGGTGGGCGTACTGGCCGGTGAGGATCGAGGCGCGGCTCGGTGAACACAACGACGTCGTCACGAACGCGTTCTCGAACAGCACGCCGCGTTCGATCAGGCGGTCGAGGTGAGGCGTCTCGAGGAAGGCGTGGCCGAGCGCGGACGCGGCGTCGAAGCGCTGGTCGTCGATCAGGATGAAGACGATGTTCGGCCGCTCGGCCGCCAGCGCGGGCCCCGTTGCCGGCAGGACCGCTCCGCACGCCGCGAGCAGAACCGCTCCGAGGCCCAGACTCGCTCGAGGCGCCAGGTTCGCTCGAGGACGTCTGGCAGGTCCCCGTCTTCGTCGGTTCGTCGTCATCGTGTTCCCCTTCATCCCAGTTCCCTTGACCGGATCTATCCCAGGCCGACCTCGGCCAGTTCCTCCGGATCGTAGTTCCAGCGCCGGTAGTTCCACATCCACTGCTCCGGCTGCGCCCGTACCCTTCGTTCGATCGCCGAGGCAATCCGCTGCGACAGCTCCACCGGATCCCGCGAGCCGCCGGGCCGGCGCAACATCTCGCTCTCCAGGCGGTAGCTGAAGGGTCCTTCGCGCATGCAGAAGGCGGCGATCAGCGGGCAGTCGCGCTTGGCCGCCAGCGCCGCGGGGCCGCCGACGAACTCGGTGCGGCGGCCCAGGAAGTCGACCTCCGGCCCGCGCCGCTGGTCCGGCCGCTGGTCGACGACCATGATCAGGGTCTCCCGCCGCCTGAGACAGCTCAGCATGTCCCGCAGGAGGGAGGTCCGGCCGCTCCAGATCACCCGGACTCCGGCCCGGGCGCGCATCCGCTCCACGAACGCGGACGCCGCCCTGGCGCGCGATGGCTTGGCCACCGCGCAGACCGGGGACGAGGAGGCGCGGACGGTGCTCTGGGCCAGCAGTTCCCAGGCGCCCAGATGGCCGGTGACCAGGATCTGACCGCGGCCATGACCCTCGACTTCGGCCATCAGTTGCCGCAGCTCGTCGAAGCCTTCCATCGCCGTGACATCGAGCCGCTTCCGGTCGAAGCTGATCCGCACCGTCTCGAGCGCCGCGACGATCTGGTGCCGGACGCAGCGCCATTCCAGATCGCGCGCCTCCGGCGACCCCGGAGGCAGCCCCAGCACGACCGCCAGGTTCCTCCGCATCAGCCGGACGTCCCGCGGCGTCACTCCCCGAAGATGCGCCAGCAGGCCCGAGGCAGGCCCGAACAATGCCGCCGGCAGCAGGCGGATCAGCCAGGAAACGGCATGGAGAAAGGCCCCGGTCGTGCGATCGGTCATGTGGGGTACAGAGTGTAGATGGGGACGGTGTACTATGCCGGCTCTTGAGCGAACAACCAGACCCTTCCGGCTACTGGCGGGCGAATCTGCGGTTGATGGCGATCCTGCTCGCCGTGTGGTTCGTCTGTTCCTACGTCCTCGGCATCTTCCTGGTCGAGCCGCTGAATGGCACCCGAATCGGTGGCTTTCCGCTCGGGTTCTGGTTCGCGCACCAGGGGTCGATCTACGTCTTCATCGTCCTGATCCTCGTCTACGCGGCGATGATGGACCGTCTCGACCGTCGCTACGGCGTCGACTGAGCCGGTCGCAGACGCCCGACTCTGACGCCCGCCGACCCTCGCGATGAACGTTCAGGCCTGGACCTACCTGATCGTCACCGCGACCTTCGCGCTCTACATCGGCATCGCCTGGTGGAGCCGCGTCAGGACGACATCCGGCTTCTACGTCGCCGGTCGCGGCGTGCCGGCCGTGGCTAACGGCATGGCGACCGGCGCCGACTGGATGAGCGCGGCCTCCTTCATCTCGATGGCAGGCCTGATCTCCTTCATGGGCTACACCGGCACCATCTATCTGATGGGCTGGACCGGCGGCTACGTCCTGCTGGCGCTCCTGCTCGCCCCGTACCTCCGCAAGTACGGCAAGTTCACGACCTCCGAGTTCGTCGGCGACCGCTACTACTCTGACGCTGCCCGGCTGGTGGCGGCCGGCTGCACGATCTTCGTCTCCTTCACCTACATCGCCGGGCAGATGCGCGGCGTCGGGGTTGTGTTTTCGCGCTTCCTGGAGGTCGAGGTCCACTGGGGCGTGATCATCGGCGTGGTCATCGTCTTCTTCTACGCCGTGCTCGGCGGCATGAGAGGCATCACCTACACCCAGGTCGCCCAGTACTGCGTCCTGATCGTCGCCTTTCTGATACCGGCCGCGGCCATCTCCTGGAAGATCACCGGGAATCCGATTCCGCAGCTCGGGTTCGGCGGCACGGTGCAGGAAGGCCAGCAGGCCGGCGTCTTCCTGCTCGAGGCGCTGGACGCGCTGCACCGGGAACTGCGGTTGCCGGAGTACACCGCCGCCTTCGTGCCAGGCAAGAAGAGCATGATCGACGTCACCGCGATCGCCCTGGCGCTCATGGTCGGCACCGCCGGGCTCCCCCACGTGCTGGTCCGCTTCTACACCGTGCGCAGCGCCCGCGCGGCGCGCTGGAGCGCGCTCTGGGCGTTGGTGTTCATCGGCCTGCTCTACACGACGGCGCCCGCGGTCGCCGCGTTCGCCCGGGTCAACCTGATCTCGACCCTCCACAACACGAGCTACAGCGAGGTGCCGGAGTGGTTCAAGAGCTGGGAGACCACGGGCCTGATCTCCTTCGACGACCAGGACGGCGACGGCGTGATCGACATGTCCGACGGGGCCAACGAACTGACCGTCGATCAGGACATCATGGTCCTCGCCAACCCGGAGATCGCCGAGTTGCCGGCCTGGGTCGTCGCCCTTGTCGCCGCCGGCGGACTCGCGGCGGCGCTGTCGACCGCTGCCGGCCTCCTGCTGGTCATCGCATCGGCCATCTCCCACGACATCGGCAAGTCGATCCTGTGGAAGGACATGAGTTCGCGCAGGGAACTCCTGCTCGCCCGCGTGACCGCTTCCGTCGCGGTGATCGTGGCCGCCTACTTCGGCATCTCGCCGCCCGGCTTCGTCGCGCAGGTGGTCGCGTTCGCCTTCGGCCTCGCCGCGTCCAGCTTCTTCCCGGTCCTCGTGCTCGGCATCTTCACCCGCAGCACGACGAAGGAGGGAGCGATCGCCGGCATGAGCAGCGGCATCCTGTTCACCGGCGCCTACATCGTCTACTTCCGCCTGATCCGGCCGGAAGCGACCGCCGAGGACTGGCTCTTCGGCATCAGCCCCGAGGGCATCGGCGCCGTCGGCATGCTGATCAACTTCGCCCTGGCCCTGATCGTCAGCCGGTTCACGAAGCCGCCGCCGGACGAGGTGCAGCGCCTCGTCAGCGAGATCCGGTTGCCGCGCGAGCGCGCGGCTGACGGCTAGCGGGAAACGCTGTCACAGTCGGTGCGCCGGCCTTCTGGCCGGCATCTGCTGACGCCACTCTCAGCCCGACCGAGCCAGCTCCGCCAACTGTTCGCGGAGAGTCGAGTACCGGCGCAGGTCGGAAGCCTCTTCGACGGCCTTCTGGAGCGCCCACTTCTGGCCGACGATGACGACGAGTTGCCGGCCGCGGGTGATCGCGGTGTAGAGCAGGTTGCGGCGCAGCATGACGTAGTGATGGGTCGAGATCGGCACGACGACCGCCGGGTACTCGGAGCCCTGCGATTTGTGGACGGTGACCGCATAGGCCAGCATGAGTCGATCCAGGTCGCTGAAGCGGTACTCGACGAGTCGGCCGTCGAAGACGATCGCCATCTTCTCCGCGCCGGGATCGATCGACTGGATGCGGCCCAGGTCGCCGTTGAAGACGTCCTTGTCGTAGTCGTTCTCGGTCTGCATCACCTTGTCGCCGGCGCGGTACTTCCAGCCGAAACGCTCGACCTCGACGGCGCCTGACTCCGGCGCCGGGTTCAGAACCGCCTGCAAGGTGACGTTCAGCGTGCGCACGCCGAGGGGGCCGCGATTCATCGGCGACAGGACCTGGACGTCCCGGACCGGGTCGAGACCGAAGCGGCGGCCGATCCGCCCGGCAACGATCTCCACGACCTTGCGCTGACCGTCCTCGGCATCCTCCGCCGGCACGAAGTAGAAGTCGCTCAGTTCATCCCTCGCGGACTCCAGCTCGGGCAGGTAGCCCTGGTTCACCCGGTGGGCGTTGCGGACGATCCGGCTGTTGTCCGCCTGCCGGAAGATCTCCCGGAGACGCGCTACCGGGATGGCGCCTGAGTCGATCAGGTCCCGCAGCACCTGGCCCGGGCCGACCGACGGCAACTGGTCCGCGTCGCCGATCAGCAGCAGCGATCCCTCCGCCGGCAGCGCCTGGAGCAGGGCCGCCATCAGCTCGACATCGACCATCGAGGACTCGTCGACGACCAACAGCCCGCAATCGAGCGGACGCAGGCGGCCACGCCGGAAGGCGCCGCTCGACGGGTCGATCTCGAGCAGCCGGTGGATCGTCTTCGCGGAGTGGCCGGTGCTTTCGGCCAGCCTCTTCGCCGCGCGGCCGGTTGGGGCGCAGAGCGCGCAAGTCACGTTGCGGGCCTTCAGGATCTGCAGCAGCGCGTTGACCAGGGTGGTCTTGCCGACTCCCGGGCCGCCGGTGATGACGGCGACGCGCGAGCGCAGGCTCGTCTCGACCGCCGCGCGCTGGGTCGGCGCGAGGGTCACGTCGAGGCGCTTCTCCACCCACGCCAGCGCTTTACCGGCATCGATGTCCGCCCAGGGCGGCGCCTCGGCCCGGAGGACTTCGCCCAGCCGGCGGGTGATCGCGCGCTCGGCCGACAGCAGCGGCGGCAGAAAGACGGCCTCTTCGCCGTTCAGGCGCGTGGCGACCAGCCGTCCCGCCTGCAGCTCGTCCGACAGCGCGGTGACGAGGATCTCCTCCGGAATCTTCAACAGCTCCTGCGCCTGCTCGAGGAGCTCGTCTCGCGGCAGGCCGCAGTGTCCGGCGCCCCGCGCCTGTTCCAGCGTGTAGCCGAGGCCGGCGCGGGCACGCGGCAAGCCCTCGGGGTCCTTGCCCAGACTCGCGCCGATGCTGTCGGCGATCCGGAAACCGATCCCCCGGATGTCCCTCGCCAGCCGGTACGGGTCCTCGGTGAGCAAGGTCGCGGCGTCAGCTCCGTAGGTTCGGTAGATACGAGCGGCCCGCGAGGAGCCGAGACCGTGAGTCTGCAGGAAGACCATGATCTCCCGTACCGCCTTCTGGTCCTTGAAGCCCTCGCTCAGGCGCCTGGCGCGCTTCGGGCCGATACCCGGAACCTCCTTCAGACGCTCCGGCTCGTTCTCGATGACCTCAAAGACGTCTTCGCCAAAAGCCTTCACCAGGCGTTTCGCCATCTTCGGCCCAACGCCATGCACCCTTCCAGATCCGAGGTAGCGCCGGATCCCGTCGAGCGAATCCGGCGGCGACACGGCGAGCCGGTCGGCCCGAAACTGGACACCGTGGTTCGGATCGTTCTTCCAGGCGCCGGCAGCCCGGATCGTCTCCCCCTGCGAAACGAGGGGCAGTCGGCCGACCACCGTCGCCGGCTGGAAGCTACCCCGTACGCGAACGCGAAGCACCGCGAATCCGTTCTCCGGATTGTGGAAGACGACCCGCTCGACGACCCCGGAGAGCGCCTCGCGATCTTCGGCCGGCCTGGTCATGGCGGGCCGGCACCCCGCATCCTTCTCACGGGACACAGCTTACGCCCGATCGGTCGAGACACGCGCGGCACCGCCGATCGGTGACACAATCACCGCCCTTCCCCCTCCGCTCTCAGCGAAGCTCCAGGAGCTCACCCAAGATGACCGACACCTGCCAGTTCGACTGCCTCGTGCTGAACGCCTCCGATCCCGCTGCCGCCGCCGACTGGTATGCGCGGCACTTCGGCGGCGAACTCCTGGCAAGCGCGGACGGCGCCGCCGCCCGCTTCCGGGCCGGCAACGGCACGGCGGACCTCCACTGGCGCGGCGCCGAGACTCCCGGCCCCAGCATCGGCACCGGACTCGATCACTCGGGCTGGTCCGTCAACAACCTGGACGATCTCCACGCCGCGATGCTCGCCGATGGCGCTACGGAGTTCTGGGAACCCCGGCACTTCGGGCCGGCGAAGCTCTACATCTCCTTCGTGACGGATCCCTGGGGCGCGAAGATCGAGCTCCTCGAGGACGCGAAGCACCCGGGCTTCCACCACGTCCACATCCTGGGACCGGACTGCGAGGAGGACCGGGCCTGGCTGCTGGAACACGTCCCCGGTCCGGCCGAGACATTCAAGGACGTCCTGCTCGCCGTCAACTACGGCACGATGCGGGTGCTGTTCCGGCAGACGGACGACGAACTGGAACCGACCGCCGGCCGGGCGATCGACCATCTCGCGTGGACTTCGGCTGCGGGCGGCGGGCGCCATACCAGCCCGACCGGCGTCGACATCCGGGTGCGGGGGACCTGAGCCGCCGGCCCGTGAGTCTCTGGCCGCCGCCGCGGCGGGTCGAGGTCCTTGACGCCGCCGATCCCCTGGTCCTGCCGGCGGGCGCCCCCGTTGCGCTCCATGTGACCGCGGCGGGAGCAGAGCCGGCGGAAGCCTCGGAGGAACTGGAATTCGCGCTAGGCGGCCTGAGGCGCGCCCTGGCAACCACGAGCCAGCAGCTCGTCCCCGCGGTCGCCGGAAACGGTTCGGACGACGCCATCGCCTGCCGGGTCGCGGTCGGCTCACCGGGCGGGGAAAGAGCTTCGCGGGTCGGCGTTCCGACGGACGAGAGCTACTGCCTGCGCACAAGCCGGGAGGGCATCACGATCGAGGCCGCGACGCCCACGGGCGTGTTCCGGGCGGCCTCCACCCTGAAGCAGTGGCTCAGCTCGCGCGGCCGGTCTGCAGCCGTCGGCTTCGAGGTGCCGGCCACAGACATCGAGGACCGGCCGGACTTCCCCATCCGCGGCGCGATGCTCGACGTCAGCCGGAACCGCGTGCCGCGAATGGACTACCTGAAGCGTCTCATCCACAGGCTGGCCGACTGGAAGATCAACCACCTCCAGCTCTATGTCGAACACACCTACGCCTATGCGGACCACGAGGAGGTCTGGCGCAACGCCTCGCCGTTCACCGCCGCGGAGATCCGGGAGCTCGACGCCTGCTGCCGGGAGCGGTTCATCGAGCTGACGCCGAACCAGAACAGCTTCGGCCACTTCCACCGCTGGCTGATCCACGATCGGTACCGGCCGCTGGCCGAGGTACTCGAGGGCTTCCAGCATCCCTTCTCCATCGACCCGGAGCCGTTCAGCCTGTGCGCCACCGACCCACGGGTCCTCGAGTTGCTCGTGGGCCTCTACGACGAACTGCTGCCGCAGTTCGGTGGCCGACGCTTCAACGTGGGCCTGGACGAGACGTTCGACCTGGGCCGCGGGCGCTCCGCCGAGGCGTGCGAGGAGCGGGGCAAGCCGTCCGTGTACCTCGACTTCCTGCACCAGGTCCACGATCTCGTCACGGAGCGCGGCCGGCAAATGCTGTTCTGGGGCGACATCATCCTCGAGCACCCCGAACTGATCGACCAGGTCCCGGAAGACGCGGTCGCGCTGTGCTGGGGCTACGACGCGAATCACCCGTTCGAGGACCAGTGCGCCCGGCTGGCCGCCTCGGGGAGAGAGTTCTGGGTGTGCCCGGGGACCAGCAGCTGGCACAGCTTCGGCGGTCGGCTGCAGAACGCCGTCGGCAATCTGGCCCTCGCCGCGACCGCCGGTTCGGCGGCAGGCGCTCAGGGCTACCTCATCACCGACTGGGGCGACCACGGACACCTGCAGCCGCCGGCGATCGCCGAACTGCCGCTTTCCATTGGCGCCGGTTTCGCCTGGTCGGTCGAGGCGGCGCGCGAGGCGGCAGGCGGCCCCAAGCGGAACGAGGAAGCCTGGCTCGACCACGCCGTCCGCCTGGTCTACGACCGGGACGAGACGCTGGCGCGCACCGTCATCGACCTCGGCGCCATTGACCTCGACTGCGGTGGCCCGGTGATCAATGGCACCGCACTCTTCTACCTGCTTCGGTTCATCGACGACGACCTCACCCACCGGCGCTTCCGGCGGCTGAGCATCGCCACACTGCAGCGGACGTACGCCCGGCTGGCCGCTATCAGAGACCGGTTGAACCGGGTCGAGGGCGATCCGAACCATGCCGCGCTGGACTGGACCTGCCGGATGATGACGTGGTGCTGCCAGTTGGGTGTCGCGCGCCTCGTCGCCGGTCGCGGTCTGCTGGCCGGCCAGCTCCCAACGAAAGTGCGCGCCACCCTCGGCGCCGACCTCCGCGACATCGCCGGCGACCTCCCCGACGTTTGGCTCGCCACCAGCCGCGAGGGCGGCCTGCGAGAGTCGCAGGACCTTCTGCTGCGAGCGGCGGCCGTCTTCGATCCTGACCGCTCTTGATTGCAATGCAATCACCGTGTACTCTCCGGGGCGTACTGGAGGCGCCGTCCCGTGGCTAGCATCACTGTCAGAAACCTCGACGAGGGAGTGAAGCGGCGTCTGCGCGTACGCGCGGCCGACAACGGCCGGTCGATGGAAGAAGAGGTCCGGCTGATTCTGCGCAAGGCGGTTGAGCCGGAAACCGGCGAAGAGAACCTCGCCGCCGCCATTCGCGCCCGCTTCGCACCCCTCGGTGGCGTGGAGCTCGAGCTTCCCCCGCGTGGACCGATGCGCGAGCCGCCGAAGTTCGACTGAGCGGACGGTGTTCGTTCTCGACACAAACGTCGTCTCCGAACTCATGCGCCCAAGACCCGAGCCAGCCGTAGAGAGCTGGCTAGGTCGGCGACCCGCGTCAAGTCTCTACTTCACCGCGATAGGCGAAGCGGAGCTCCGCTATGGCGTCGCCGTGATGCCGCGGGGTGCGAGACGTGAAGCCTTGGCCGCGGAGATCGAGGGCATGCTGAGCGTTGACCTGAGGGACCGTGTGTTGCCGTTCGACAGTCAGGCTGCGCGTGCCTACGCTGAGATCGCGGCCAGGCGGCGCGCGGCAGGGCGTCCTTCATCCGACTCCGATTGTCAGATCGCGGCGATCGCCAGTTGCCGAGGCGCGACGATCGTCACCAGAAACACCCGGGACTTCGAAGGAACGGGGATCGACGTCGTCGATCCATGGACACACGAGGACGAAACACAATGACCGGAATCTCGATCGTCACCGTCGAGGAACAACCCCTGCTGGCGGCGCGCACCAGCGCCACCTTCACCGAGGTTCCCGCCAAGCTCCTGCCCCTGATGGAGCGGGTCGGCGCCTTCGTGCGGGAACACGGCGTCGAGGGCGCCGGTCAGGACATCTGGTTCTACCGCGACGTCAGCGGCGGTCAGATGGAGGTAGACGTGGGCGTCCAGGTTCCCGCCTCGACCGAGGCGGCGGACGGCCTGGTCCGCTCGGCGACGCCGGCAGGCCGGTGCGCCCACGCCGTGCTCCACGGCGACTACAGCGAGATCCCGAGGGTCCACCAGGCGATCCACCAATGGTGCGCCGAGCAGAACCTCGTCCTCGCCGGTCCGTGCTGGGAGGTCTACGGCGACTGGCACGACGATCCGACAAAGCGCCGCACCGACATGTACCACCTCCTGGCCTGACGAGAGCGACTCCCGAGTGAAGGTCGACGATCTCGTCGACGCGTTCCGCGATCGCTTCGGGGCCGAGCCCGGCGTCATCGCCCGCGCGCCCGGCAGGGCCAACCTGCTGGGTGCGCATGTCGACTACAGCGAAGGCTGGGTACTGCCGGCGGCGATCGACCGCGCGGTCTGGGTCGCCGCGCGGCGGGCACGCGGCGTGGAGACCCGGCTGGCGGCCCTCGACCTCGGCGAGGAGGCCGACTTTCGCGCCGCGGAGACCGAACCGCCGGTCACGGAGCGCGGCGGGCCGTCTTCCTGGGTCGACTATCCGCAGGGGCTGGCCTGGGCGCTCGGCCGGCGCGGGATCGAGGTGCCGCCGATCGAAGCCGTCTTCGGCGGCGACCTGCCGATCGGCGCCGGCGTCAGTTCCTCGGCGGCCGTCGAGATGGCGTTCCTTGTCGCCTGGGAGCGAATCGGCGGTTTCGAACTGGATGGGATCGAGCGCGCGGGCATCGGCCGGCAGGTCGAAAACGAGTACGTCGGCGTTCAGTCCGGGATCATGGACCAGTTCGCCTCCGTGCACGGCCGGGAACAACACGCCCTGCTGCTCGACTGCCGGTCGCTCGAGCACGAGCTGATCCCGACCCCTGAAGACCTCGTCTTCCTGGTCGCGGACAGCGGCGTCCGCCGCGCCCTCGCCTCCGGCACCGGCTTCAACGACCGCAAATCCGAGTGCTTCCGCGCCGCCGACCTGCTGCGGCCCCACCTGCCGGGACTCTCGACGCTGCGCGACCTGGAACCGGCCGACCTCGACCGGCTGCGACACGTGCTCGAACCGCCGCTCGACCGCCGCACCCGCCACGTCGTCACCGAGTGCCGCCGCGTCCTGGATGGCGCCGACGCGCTGCGGCAAGGCGACCTGCACGCGCTCGGCGACCTGATGGCCCAGTCGCACCGCAGCTCCCGCAACGACTACGACGTCAGCATCGAGGAGCTCGACGTGCTCCAGGAAGCCGCCGCCAGCGCCGAAGGCTGCTACGGCGCCCGCCTCACCGGCGCAGGCTTCGGCGGCTGCGTGACCGCGATCACGAGCGAAGCCGCCGCCGGCCACGTGCGCGAGCGAACCGCGGCGGCCTTCGAACGCCGCTTCGGCCGGCGGCCGGAGATCCACACCTGCCGCGTCGGCGCGGGTGCCGGTATCGTCACCGGCTAACCCGACCCGCGGCCGTTTCAGGAGGCGTAGCGATGACCACGATCGACACCGGCACGAACGAACTCCTCTGCGGCCTCGAGGACGGCGTCGCCACGGTGACGCTGAACAAGCCGGAGAAGCGGAACGCCCTGGGCGACATCCTGACACCGGCGCTCCGGAGCATCCTGCTGACGCTCGAAGCGGACGAGCGCTGCGGCGCGATCCTGCTGACCGGCGCGGGCCGGGCGTTCTGCGCCGGCGGCGACGTTTCGGGCATGGGGTCGAACCGGGGGAAGAACGATGAAGTGCGGAACGCGCCGGCGACCGTCGACGAAGCCGTGGCCACGCTGATCGAGAAGCAGGAATCGTTGACGTTGCGCATGGCCGAACTCGGCAAGCCCATCGTCGCCGCTCTGCCCGGGCCTGCGGCCGGCGCCGGGCTGTCCATCGCGCTCGCCGCGGACCTCCGCGTCATGGCCGACGACACCTTCGTCACGACCGCCTTTCGGCGCGTCGGGCTGTCCGGCGACTACGGGTCGAGCTGGTTCCTGACCCGCCTCGTGGGTCCCGCCGTGGCGAAGGAGCTCCTGATGATCGGCCGCCGCATTCCGGCCGAGGAGTGCCTGCAGCTTGGGATCGTCAACCGGATCGTGCCCTTCGACGACCTGGCGGCGGAGGCGCGGAGGCTCGCGCTCGAACTGGCCAACGGACCCCGGGAGGCGATCGGCTACATGAAGCGGAACGTGAACCGGGCGGTGCTCGGGAGTCTGCGGGAGTCGCTCGCCGTCGAGGCCGAGGGGATGGTCCGCTCGGTGCGAACGGCGGACCACAAGGAGGCCGTGCGGGCGTTCATGGAAAAGCGGGAGCCGCGCTTCGGGCAGTGACCTCAGTCCGCGTCGACGACGCCTGAACGGATCCCCCGGCCTGGTAGCGCGTCCTCGACCAGCTCGCCGTCCCGAACGACGAACACGCCGTCAACCAGCACGTGCGGGATACCCGCCGAGGGCAAGGCGGGTTCGGCGAAGGTCGCCCGGTCGATCACGGTCTCCGGGTCGAAGACCGTGATGTCGGCGTCGGCGCCGACACTCAGGCGGCCCTTCCTGCGCATCGCCGGCGCGACGTCCTCGAGCCGGCGGGCCGGCGCCAGAGTCATCTTGCGGATCGCCTCCATCAGGCCGAGCCGGCCCTCGTCGCGCGAGTAGCGGCCGAGCACCCGCGCAAACGTCCCGGCGCCGCGGGGATGGGCCCGGCCGTCGATGTAGCCGACGCCGTCGCTGGCGATCATCACGGCGGGGTGCGCGATCGCGTCGGCGAGTTCCCGCTCCGGAATGATGTGCGCGATGATGGTCGCCTGCTCGGACGCGGGAAGGGCCCGCCGCTCGTTGAAACCCGCCTCGTCGAGACGCTCACCGGTGGCGACCCACTCGATGTCGCCATAGTCCGCGGCCAGCCGCTCCCGCCAGCCCGGATCGAAGATCGCGGCCCGGATGTCGGTCGAGGCCGCCGTGTAGGGATAGACCTCCGTCGTCACGTCGACGCCCCCGGCGGCCGCCCTGTCGATCATCTCGATGACGGCCGGCATCTGCGCCAGTCCGCTCGAACCGATGTGGACGATGTGGACGGAGGCCCCCGAGCCGGCCGCGTCGGCGATCATCTCCTGGACCGCGGCGATCGAACTCTCCGGCTCCACCACGCCCGCGTAGCGGATGTGGGAGAAGACGGTCACCCCGGCCTCGGCCGCGGTCTGGAACATGCAGAAGATCTCGGACCTCGACGCGCCCGGCTGGTACTGGAGCGGCAGGCCGACGCCCAGAGCGCCGTCGGCCAACCCGTCCCTGAGGGTCTCCTGTATCGCCTCGATCTGCTGCGCGCTCGCCGCCTCGTAGGTCGCCGCCTGCTCGTCCTCGCCGAACGCCAGCACCCGCGCGGCCCCATAGGCGGCCGTAGCGCCGAAGTGGATGCGCCATGACCCTTCGCGCTCCTCGTACCACTCGTCGACCGGGTACGCCCCGCCCTCGAGTTCGAAGGCCGCGGTCACGCCGTCACGCACCTGCAGGTCGCGGCTGAACGGGTCCTGGCCGTGCGCGTGGAGGTCGACGAAGCCCGGCGCCACGACGTGGCCCGAGACGTCGACGACTTCCGTCCCATCGAGACTCTCGGCCGAGATCGCCTGCACCGTGCCGCCGGAGATGCCGACGTCCATCACGGCGTCCAGACCCGTCTCCGGGTCCATCACGCGGCCACCGGCGAGGACGAGGTCGTAGCTGACGGGCTCGGCAGCGCAGGCGAGGCCGAGAGCGGCCACGGCGAGGATCGCGGCGATCCGGGTCGTGCGAGCGGCGGACATGTCAGGCTCCTACAGCAGGCTCGGCGGCCGGGGGTGGGGCCGCCGGAGGCTTCGCGCCGTGGATCGCCAGTTGGGAACGGAAGTCGTTCAGGATGGCGTAGAGCGACGGCACGAGCAGCAGCGTGATCGCGGTCGCAAACAGGACCCCGAAGGCGAGCGACACCGCCATCGGGACCAGGAACTGGGCCTGGAAACTCCGTTCCAGCAGCAGGGGCAGCAGGCCCACGAACGTGGTCAGCGAGGTCAGCACGATCGGCCGGAAACGGGCGGCGCCGGCATCGTGGATCGCCTGGTGGACCGGCATGCCGATCTGCAGCCGCCGGTTGATGAAGTCGACCATGACCAGCGAGTCGTTGACGACGACTCCGGTCAGCGCGATCAGGCCGAGCAGAGACAGCATGGTCAGGTTGATGCCGATCAGCCGATGACCGAGGACGGCGCCGATCAGGCCGAAGGGGATCGCGCTCATCACGATCAGCGGCTGCAGGTAGGACTTGAAGGGAATCGCGAGCAGCGCGTAGATCACGATCAGCGCCAGGCCGAGGGCCCGGAACAGGCCTTCGAAGGTCTGACGCTGTTCCTCCTGCTCGCCCGCGAACGAGAAGTCAACGCCGGGGTAGCCCGCGAGGATCGCGGGCAGCACGTTGGCCTCGACGTCGCCGACGACCTCGTTCGCGGTCACGACGGCCGGATCCACATCCGCCGTGATGTTCAGCACGCGCCGCCGGTCGATCCGCTGGATCGTCGCAAAGCCGCGGCCGAACTCGGCGCGGCCCGCGAACGAGAAGGGAACCTCGGCCCCGGCCGGCGTCCGGATCCGCATGTCCTCGAGCGACGCCAGCGTCTCCCGCTCGTCGGCCGGGTAGCGCACCATGACCCGCACGTCGTCGCGACCGCGCTGTATGCGCTGCGCCTCGGCGCCGTAGAAGCCCTGTCGCACCTGGCGGCCCAGATCCTCGAGACTGAGGCCCAGCGCTTCCGCCCGCTGGTCGAGCTCCAGCCGGATCTCCCGCTTGCCGGCGCGGAACGAATCCGAGATGTCGAAGACGCCCGGATAGTCGGCGAGACGCGCCTTTATCTCCTCGCCCACCGCGCGCAGATGGTCGAGGTCCCGCCCGGTGAGCTGGACGTCCACGGCCGAGCCGAAGCTGACCAGACTGGCCGTGTACTCGACCCTGACCGCGTCGGCGACCGGGCCCACCTTGTCGCGCCAGCGACGGGCAACCTCCGTGGCTCGAATCGTCCGCTCCTGGGAGGACGCGAGCTCGATGTTCACTTCGCCCTGGTGCGGCGCCGCGACCGCCACCTCGAAGCCGGCGGTCGGTCCGCTCGCCTGCTGGAGCGCCGCGTAGGGCTGCGACCCGACCGTCGCCATCACGTGGCGAAACAGGCCAGCGTGACCCTCGGCCTCCAGCTCGGCTTCCAGCTCGAACGCGGCCGCTTCGATACGGCGTACGGCGGCCAGGGTGGTCGAGGCCGGTGTCCCCTGCGGCATCGTCAGCAGGACAACCGCGTTGTCGGCCTCCACGTCCGGAAAGAACTCGAACTTCATCCGACCCGAGAACACGTAGCCCCCGGTGATGAACAGGACGGCCAGTCCGATCGCGACCGTGGAGTAGCGCCACTCGATCGCCCGCTCGATCAGCGGCCGGTAGCCGCGCTCGATCACCCACTTCATCCGTTTGGCGAAGAAACCCTGGAAAAGGGACCAGCCCCAGAGAGACCGTCCGCCCTTCCCTTCCTCGTGCCGGTGGGTCAGGTGGGAGAGGTGGTTCGGCAGCACCAGCATGGACTCGATCAGCGAGAAGGCCAGGCAGCCGATGACGACGAGCGGGATCGTCCTCGCGATCGCTCCCGACGGGCCTTCGACGGAGTTGATCAGCGGCGAGAACGCGGCCAGCGTGGTGAGGATCGAGAAAGTGACGGGAGTCGCCACCTGGCGCGCGCCGTCGATCGCGGCACGCGGGCCGGACTTGCCCATCTCGAAGTGCCGGTAGATGTTCTCGCCGACCACGATCGCGTCGTCGACGACGATGCCGAGTACGAGGATGAACGCGAACAGGGACATCACGTTGATCGAGACGTCGACCAGCGGCAGCAGGCCGAGGGCGCCCATGAACGACACCGCGATGCCCACGGACACCCAGAGGGCCAGCCGAAACTTCAGGAACAGCGCCAGCACCAGGAACACGAGCAGCAGACCAAGCCGACCGCTTTCGATCAACACCCGCAGCCGGTCCTGCAGCGGCACCGTGTCATCAAGCCAGGTCGTCATCGAGAGGCCGGGCGGCAACGCCGCCTGGCGTTCCGCGACGAAGCCCTTGACCTGGCGCGCGAGCCGCAGGGCACTCTGGTCGCCGACCCGGTAGACCTGAACCAGAGCGACCGGCTGGCCGTCGAACCGCGACGTCACGTCGGTCTCGGCAAAGCCGTCCCTCACCTCCGCTATGTCGCCGAGAACCAGGCGACTGCCGTCAGGCCGGGCTCGCAGCACGATGTCGCTGAACTCGGCGCCGCGGTACGCCTGGCCCATCGTCCGAAGCAGGATCTCCCCGCCCCGCGCCCTGACCGCGCCCCCCGGGAGGTCGACCGACGAGCGCCGGACCGCCAGCACGACTTCGTCGAAGGTCAGGCCGTACTGCCGCAGGGTGTCCTCGGAGACCTCGATCGAGATCTCGTACGGCCGCACCGCGTCGAGTTCGACCTGGGTGATGTCCGGCAGGTCGGAGAGCCCTTCCCGGACCTCCTCCGCGACCGCCTTGAGCGCCCTCTCCTCCACGTCGCCGTAGATGGCGACCGTGATCACCCGCCGGCGGATCAGCGCCTCCTGGATGATCGGTTTCTCGGTCTCCACCGGAAAGGTCGTGATCGCGTCGATCCGCGACTTGACCTCGTCCAGCACCTCGCGTGTGTCCGCGTCCGTCTCCAGCTCGATGACCACCGTGCCGGAACCTTCGGCTGCCGTCGACCGGATCGTGTCGACTCCCTCGAGGTCCTGGACCGCCTCCTCGATCCGCAGGCACACGCCCTGTTCGACCTCCTCCGGCGCCGCACCGAGGTAGGGAACGTTGACCGTGATGCTCTGGGTCTCCATGCTCGGGAAGACCTCGATCGGGATTCCAGTCAGGGCGAGCACGCCCCAGGCCACGATCAGGACCATCAGCAGGTTCGCCGCTACCCCGTTGCGGGCGAACCAGGCGATCATCCCGCTCATCGCGCGCTCCCGCGGGTACCGGTGGCCTCGGGCTCCGGTTGCGGCGTCACCCGCATGCCGTCGACCGCGCTCTCAAGAATCGTGAGGCTGATCCGGTCCCCTGCCGACAGGCCGTCCGAGACGATCACGACCTCCGGGTCCGCCCGCAGGATCTCGACCTGACGCAGGACCAGCCTGCCGTCCTCCACCAGCCACACCCGGTCCGCTCCCACCAGCGCCCCGCGCGGCACCTGGAACACGGATTCCACCGATCGACCGACCACCTCCGCATCCACGAACAGGCCCACCGACAGCGGCGGCCGGTCCCCGGCCGCCCGGTACGGGTCGTCCACCCGGGCGATCAGGTTCACCATCCGGGTCGCCGGGTCGATCTCGCCGCCGACGCGCACGATCCGGCCCTCCCACTCGTGCCGGCCGCCGGCGAACTGCGCCCGCAGCCGCGCCCGGGGCCCGGAGTCACCCAGCTCGCCGCCGAGCGGCAGGTCGAGAAAGGCGAGTTCCGAGTCGGGCACCGGCAGAACGACCTCGGCGGCGTCCACCGCGTAGATCGTGGCCAGCGGCACGCCGCGGTTCACGAACTCGCCGCGGTCGACCCTCTTGGCGCGCAGCCTGCCGGCAAAGGGCGCCCGGATGGCCGTCCGTTCGAGATCCAGTTCGGCGCGCCTCTTATTGGCGAGCGCGGCCTCCACCTGCGCCCTCGCCTCGGCCAACTGTGGCTGGCGGAGAACCAGCGGGCTGGGCTCCCCGCCGGCTCCGAGCTCCTCCCACTCTTCACGGGCGACATCGGCCTCGGCCTGCTCGCGAGCCAGCGCCACTCCCGCCTGCGCGAGCGCGGCGCGGGCGCTAGCCAGTGCCAGCTCGTAGTCGCGCCGGTCAAGCCGCAGCAGCACCTCGCCGGCATCGAAGAAGCCGCCGACCTCGAAGCTCTCCGCCGTCCAGACGATCGTGCCCGCGACCTCCGAGACCAGATCCGCCTCGGTCACCGGAATGACCGACCCCTGGGACCGGACGCCAAGGTCGACCTCGGTCGGCGTCACCGCCAGCACGCGGACCGGCGGCGGCGCGATCTCCCTCGGCGCGGTCTCGACCACCGGCCTGGACCGAAGCAGCCCGACGACGACCAGAGCGGCCACCGCCAGGATCGCGGCCGGCAGGGTCCACTTCATCACGATCAGGGTCCCCCGCTCGCGGCCGGCACGGCCTGTTCCGCGTAGACGCCGCCGCCCAGCGCCAGGATGAGGTCCGTCCGCGACTCCAGTTGCTGGCGTCGGGCCGCTAGCAACTGGCTCTCCGACTGAAACGAGGTCCGCTGGCTGTCGAGCACTTGGAGGTAGCCGACGAGCCCCTCCCGGTAGCGACCTTCCGCCAGACGCTCCGCTTCCCGGCTCTCCGTCGCGGCTCGTTCGAGCGCCGCCGTTCGCTCTTTCAGCATCCCTTCGGCGGCTAGGCCCGACTCGACTTCCGCGAAGGCCTGGAGCGCCGTTTGCAGCCAGGTCGCTTCCGCGGCGCCGAGTCCCGCTTCCACCAGGTCGCGGCCGGCGCGCAGGCGGCCCCCGGAAAGCAGCGGCTGGAGCAAACCGGCGGCGAGACTCCAGACCGAGAAGTCCCCGTCCAGCAGGTCCCGGAGTTCGCCGCTCGACGTGCCCGCCGACCCGTTCAACGTGAAGCTCGGATAGAGCGCCCGGTGGGCGGCGCGGAGCCGCTCCGAGGCGGCGACCGCCCGGTACTCCGCCGCCCGCAGATCGGGCCGCCGCCCCAGCAGGGCGGCCGGCACTCCGGTTTCCGGCAGCGGCGGAAGCTCGGGCAGCCCCGCGGCCGCCTCGATCTCACCGGAGGGATAGCGGCCGAGCAGCACCTCCATTTGCCGGCGCAATCCGTCGAGCGTCTGCCGCTGCGCCGCCAGAGAGGCCTCCACGGTCGCGACCTGGGTTCGCGCCTGCCGTACCTCGAGCGCCGTCGCGACACCGCGCCGGTAGCGGGCCTCGACCCGATCGCGCGTCCGTTCGCGGCTGGCCAGGGTCCGCTCGGCCAGTGCCACCTGCTGCACCGCCTCGACCGTGCCGAAGTACACCTTCGCGAGCTGGCCCGCGATCGAGAGCCGGACTCCGTCGAGGTCGGCAGAGGAAGCGGCCGCTTCGGCAAGAGAGGCGGCGGTCAGCGCGCCGAGCCGGTCCCAAAGGTCGACCTCCCAGCGGACGTTGAGCGCCAGGCCGTAGGACGTGAAGGCGAAGCTCCGCACGCCGCCGGGCTCGAAGCCGGGAATGGGAATCGGGATCGCTTCGGTGAGCCCGCTCTGCGCCGTGTTCTGCTTCCGCCGCCCGGGATCGAGCGCCGCTTCGATCTCCGGGTTGCGCGCCGCGCCGTCGAGCCGGGCCTGAGCCAGCGCGACATCGACGTTCAGCGCCGCGGCGCGGAGGCTGGAGTTGTGCTCCAGCCCCTCGACGATCAACCGTGACAGCACGGGATCGCCAAACGCCGTCCACCACTCCGCGTCGAGGGAACCCGCCTCGACCCCTGGTTCCAGAGCCCCCGCATCGCCGTAGCCGGCCGGCGCCGGCGCCTCGAACTCCGGCGCCCGAACCCCGCTACAGCCCAGTAGCGCCAGGGCGCCCGTGAGCGCCCACCCGGCGCGGTTCTGGCCAAGCGCGGCCCTGGAGAATCGGGGAACCCTCATCGGAAACACCAACTCGCGAGACTACTTGAGGCACCTCCCGAGGATCGATCATGTAGCGTCGATTCATGTCCGCGGAGGCTGTGTGACACCCGGCGAGCGGAATGGCAGCTCGCCGCCAGGTTCCAAGCCCGCCGGTCAGCACTTCAAACGCAGCCTGATCGAGGCCGCCGTGCGCGACAACGAGGCCCTCGGCGCCAGGCCGTTCGGGTCGCGCGACGAACCGGGCGCCCGGCGGGTTCGCCGGCCGCGCAGGTTCTCGCCATGGAGCCTCCTGCTGCTGCTTCCCGTAGCGGCTGCCGCCGCCCTCGGCTACCTGGAACTGAATCGCCCGGAGCCGGACCCTGCGCCCGAAGCAGCAGTGAACGGGGGCCTCCAGATACCCGAGATCCGCTTCACCGGCCCACCGGAAGCCGTCGACGTGAGCGTCTTCCCGCTACCCATCCAACGAATCGTGCTCGACCCCGGCCACGGCGGCTCGTCACCCGGCACGGCTGCCGGCGGCCTGACCGAGAAGGCCCTCGCCCTCGACATCGCCTACCGGCTGCGCAACCTGCTGGACGACCGCTTCCGGGTCGCGATGACCCGGGAGGCCGACATGAACGTAGCCCTCGACCACCGCACCCTGATCGCCAACCGCGCGGGCGCCGACGTGTTCGTTTCGATTCACGTGAACTGGTTGCCGGCGAACAGGGCCTGCGGCGTCGAGACCTACTACCTCGGCCCCACCGACGACCCCGAGCTTTCCGCGCTCGCCGAGCGCGAGAACTCGGAGGCCCAGGGCTACTCCCTCGGCGACCTGCCTCGGTTCCTCGAGGGTTTGTACGCCCAGGCCCGGCAGGATGACAGCCGGGCGCTGGCGACCGCGATCCAGGAGTCGCTCTACCGACGCTTGCGGGCCGAGAACCCCGAGCTGCGGAACCGCGGCGTCAAGTCCGCGCCCTTCGTGGTTCTGATCGGGGCCGAGATGCCGGCGATACTGGCCGAGGTGTCCTGCCTCTCTGACGCGAAAGAAGTCGAGCGGCTGCGTGACGAGAACTATCTCCAGGCGATCGCAGAAGCCCTGGACGCGGGCATCCAGAGCTTTGCCGAGTCTCTGCTTCCCGCAGCTAAGCTCACCGGCGCCTGAGGCCGAAGGATGACCACGCTGACCGCCGCCACACCCGAGCCACCGGTGCTCAAGGTGGGCATCGACCTGGGGACGTCGCGCAGTTCGATCTCCGCCGCGAACGGCGAGCGCCACATGGTGCGGAGCTACGTGGGCTGGCCGCGGGACATGGTTGCCCGGAAGGTCCTCCAGCGCGACGTGCTCGTGGGTATCGAGGCCCTGGAGAAACGACCGATGCTGGATCTGCGCCGGCCGCTCGAGCGGGGCCTGATCAAGGAAGGGTCGGCCCGTGACGAGCAGGCGGTGCGCGAGATCGTCCGCCGGCTACTCGAACTGGCGGTGCCCGCGGGACGGAACCCGAAGCCGGCGATCCACGCCGTGGTCGGCGTGCCGGCCGAAACGCTCCGGGTCAACCGCCAGAACCTGCGCCGCATCCTGGACGGCCAGGTCGCCAGCACGATGATCGTCTCGGAACCGTTCGCCGTCGCCTACGGCCTCGACGCCCTGGTCCACACGATGGTCGTGGATATCGGCGCGGGGACGACGGACCTGTGCGTTCTCATGGGCCGCTTTCCGACCGAGAGCGACCAGCGGACCCTGACCGTCGCCGGTGACGCCGTCGATCATCACCTGCACGCGCGCATTCAGGAACGCTTCCCCGACGCCTCCGTGTCGATCCACATGGCGCGCTCATGGAAGGAGAAGTACTCCTTCGTGGGCGGAGGCGGTCCGGTCGTGGTCGACGCACCGGTAAGCGGCAGACCGACCCGGATCGACATCACCGAGCCGATGCGCACGGCCTGCGAGAGCCTCGTGGAGCCGCTGCGGGAGACGATGCTCGACCTGATCGCCCGCGTCGAGCCCGAGTACCAGGGCCGGGTCCGCAACAACGTCATCCTGACCGGCGGATCGGGTCTGATCCGCGGCCTTGGCGCGGCGCTGCAGAATGCGCTCGGTGAGCTTGGCGGTGGACGCGTCCGCGTGGTCAAGGACCCGGTCTTCGTCGGCTCCGACGGCGGCCTGACCCTGGCCAACGACGTCCGCGACGAGGACTGGTTGCGTCTGGCCGGACCCCGCGGCGATCAGTAGCGCGCCACCAGGTAGACGACCCAACTGCCCTCGTTCGCCATCCGCGTGCGGCGCCGGAAGATGCCGTCCCCTTCCCCGGTGCCGGCATCCCAGCCCTCGCCGTACACCTCGACGTCGTCGAACCCGGCCTCGGCCAGTAGCTCTTGGATCTCGGGCAGGGTCCACATCCGCCACGCGTAGCGAAACACGTTGCGCACCTTCTCCCCGCCCGCCGGAGTGAAGTGCATCGCGCAGCGCATCCAGTGGTCGACGGCGTTGAAGGCGAGCTGGTCCCAACTGTAGGTGAAGGCCGGCAGGGCGACTCCGTCGACGCCTACCGAGGCCTCGATCTCCGTGTCCTCGGTCGTCGCCTGAAACGAGTCCGTGCCGCCGAAGGCGTCCAGAACGAACAGGCCTCCGGGCTCGAGCGAGCGCCTCGCGGCCCGGAAGTAGTCCAGCATTTCGCCGCGACCCGGGAACAGGAAGAAGGAGAAGTTGAAGGCGACCTGCACGTCGACCGCCGGGCCGGGTGTCAGGCGGACGTCGCGACACCCGAGCTCCACTCTGTCCTCGACGCACCTGGCCTCGACCCGATTGCGCCAGCCCCAGTCCAGCGTCGGGCGGTGCAAGTCGACGCCCCAGGCGCGGTTCCCGGGCCTGCGGGCGGCGAACGCGCTCGCCAGCGACGCGGTGCCGCAGAAGTCCTCCCGCAGGGTTCCGGGAAGCCGTCCGTTGAGGCGGCGATAGACCCGCTCGACGAAGTCGATGTCCACCTCCACGTTCTGGACGGCCGCCTCGTAGAACCGATGGCGGTGCCGACGGACATCCGCGGGCTTCACGCGCGCCCCGGCGGCCCCGGCAACAGCGACGCCAGCTCGTCCAGGTCGGCCACCTTCGGGCAGTCCATCTCCGGCCAGTCGGCCCAGGGGTCGAGCAGAACGGCGTGAACACCGGCGGCCCACGCGCCGACCACGTCGGCGGCGTACAGGTCGCCTACATGCACCGTCCGTTCCGGACGCGCGCCGGCCAGATCGAGCGCGACCTCGAAGATCCGGGGATCCGGCTTCTCGAATCCGACGGCCGTCGAGTCGACGAGACCGTCGAAGAGATGGTCCATGCCGATCCGTTTGACGGTCCGCGCCATGCTGCCGTCCGAGTTGCTGACCACCACCATGCGGTAGCCGAGCGCGCGGATCCGTTCGAGCGCTTCCCTCCGGCCCGGCAGCCTGCGGTTCCAGAGCCGGTCGTTGTGGCCGGGCGAGAAGAGCCGCTCCGCGAGCCCGGAGACGGCGGCCTCCAGCTCGACGCCGTCCCGACTGGATGCCGGCAGCCGCTCTAGGGTTGCTCCCAGGTAGAACCGGAAGGCCCCGCCTCCCTCGGTCGTCCGCCGCTCGGCCAGGGCCGCGGAGAGAGCCGGCCGCGCCGCCGCCTCCGCGCGTTCCAGCTGCCGTCCCGAGCACTCGACGCCGAGGCTGGCCGCAACGGCGGCGACCCGGTCGAAGTCCATCGACAGGAACGTGTTGCCGGCGTCGAAGAAGATCGTGTCGAGTTCCGCCCAGGGAACCGTTCGCGCCCTCGCCATGGCGGCTTAGTGTGCCACTGATCGGATCGTTTATTCTCGACACCAACGGAGGACGACGATGAAGCGAAGAAACGTGATGCGTCCGGCGCTCGCCGTGGCAACCGCTCTCCTGTTCGGCGCCGCGACCGCCGCCCAGGAGGAGGAACCTTCACAAGCCCTGCAACAACTCGGCAACGACCTGTTCGCCGAACTCCTGTTCAACAACCAGGGAACGGGTTTCGCGATCGCCTGCTCCGTGTGCCACGCCATCGGTGAGTCGGTGCCCGGCAAGTCGGAGCGCTACTACGCCGACTACACGCCGACCAGCCTGACCGCGAACCGCGAGACGACCGAGCGGAACGCGCAGACACTGGCCGACGCTTTCCGCGCCGAGGTGTTCGGCTGGGATGGCGCCTACGACTCGATGGAGGACATGATCCTCGACAAGCTGGTCGGCAAGCAGTACGGCTGGAACGACGAGGACCGTGACGCGGGGATGGACAACGCGGCCTACGTGCTGCTGAACGAGGGTCACAACGCGATCTCGGGCGTGCCCTATCTCGACCAGTTCCAGGAGGCCTACGGACTGGACCTGGAGTCCCTGCCGCGGCCCGAGGTGGCCGCGGCCGCCGCCCGCGCGCTGGCCGACTACACCCGTACCCTGAGCTACACGATGACCGCGCGCTGGGACGCGTTCGCCGAGCAGAACCGGTTCCGCAAGCAGCCGAACGACGACGAGGACATGCTGAACTACGCGGCGAGCATCGAGAGCCGGATCTTCAACCAGGAAGGGCGGAACCTGATCCGGCGGCCGGAGGGGTTCACCGAGACGGCCTACGAGGGCTTCAAGACTTTCTTCCGCGCCTTCGACGTGGAGTCCGTCGGCAACTGCGTCCGCTGCCACGTGCCGCCGACCTTCAGCGACTACGCGCTCCACGGCACCGGCGCAGGCGACTTCAAGACGCCGCCGCTCCGGAACCTCGCCCGCACTGACCCGTACCTGCACGACGGCAGCGCCGCCACGCTCGAGGACGCGATCCGGGCCCACATGGCGCTGGCCGAAGCGGCCGACAGCGAACAGGAAGGCGTCGACCCGCTGTTCGGCGAGATCAACATCTCGGACGCGGACATCGAACCGCTCGTGCTGTTCCTGCAGATGCTGGACGAGGTGGGGCCCGAGAGTTTCCGCCACTACCTGATCAACTTCGAGTGAGGAGCGCTGGTCTCCCGCTCGTTGGGCCGCTGCTCGCCGCGCTGCTGCTCGCGGCACCGCTTGCCGCCGATCCTTCGCTCGAGCGCACGGAGGCACTGCCCCCCGATCTGCCGGACTGGCTGGCGCCGCTGCTCGATCCGGGCGGCTACAAGGTTGTCCGGGACGAGGGCCAGCCGATCGAGTTCTGGTTCCCGCCCACGCTGCCCATGCAGGACCCCTCGGCCGAACTCGGGGTCGAGTATCCGACCCTGCCTCCCGGCGGTCTGGTCGGCCTGATGCGGACGACGGACGACTGGAGCACCTACAAGAAGCAGATCGTGCCGGCCGGGATCTACACCCTCCGCTACGCCGTGCAGCCGGCGGACGGCGACCACACCGGGCAGACCTGGTTCCGCGACTTCCTGATCCTCATTCCTGTAGCTCTCGACACGTTCGATCCCTACGGCTTCCCGGAGCAGGAGCCCCTGGTCGAAGCCAGCATCACGATCATCGAGGGCGCCACCCACCCGATGACGATGGCCCTGTTCCAGAACTACGACGGCGCGGAGAGCGCCACCATGTTCTGGAACGACCTCGACCAGCCCACGCTGGCCGTGCCCCTCGGCGACGTGACCCTGGGGCTCGTCGTCGAGGGCGAGGGCGAGGAAGTGCCCCTGTAGTTGCCGCGGTCGCAGCCGCTAGCGACTTCGCGTCAGCGGCACGAAGCGCACAGGGATCACGCGCGTCCGCTCCAACGAACCGTCCGCCTGCTTCTCCAGCACCTGGAGTTCCTGACGGCCGCCATCGGGCCCCACGGGCAACACCAGCCGGCCGCCGACAGCCAACTGGTCGACCAGGGGCTGCGGGACGTGGTCCGGCGCCGCGGTGACGACGATCGCGTCGAACGGCGCCTGCTCCGGCCAGCCCAGGTAGCCGTCGCCGATCCGGGTGGTCACATTCTTGTATCCGGCCGCATCGAGTGCCGCCGCAGCCCG
This sequence comes from Holophagales bacterium, assembly GCA_009845425.1. Taxonomy (GTDB): domain Bacteria; phylum Acidobacteriota; class Thermoanaerobaculia; order Multivoradales; family Multivoraceae; genus Multivorans. The sequence continues at coordinate 46,961 of VXZQ01000007.1, read as the reverse complement.
CAGCCCCAGGGGCTCCACGATCTCGATCGTGTAGACGCGATCGACGATCTCCGCCAGCACCGCGGCCTGGTAGCCCGAGCCGGTGCCGATCTCGAGCACCTTGTCCTCCGGGTCAGGCTCGGCGAGCTCGGTCATCAACGCCACGATGTAGGGCTGGGAGATCGTCTGCCGCCAGCCGATCCCGAGCGGCGAGTCGCGGTAGGCCCACTCGCGGATGTCCTCCGGCACGAACAGGTGGCGTTCGACCTTCCCCATCGCGTCGATGACGCTCACGTCGAGCACCGGCGGCCGGCCGTCGCGGGGTTCGGAGATCGTGTCGCGCACCATGCGCCGCCGGAGTTCCGCGAAGTCGACCGCCTCCTGGGCCGACGCCGTACAGCCCGCGAGGCCGACGGCCGCCGCGGCGGCGGCTACGCCCAGGATGCCGGGCCTCGACCGGTGCCCCAGGCCCACGTATAGCCTTCGCAGGCTCTTCCCGACACCGCCGCCAACCGAGATCCGCGTCATCGTCTCTCCCGCCACCCCTGCCGTCAGCCTGTGGCGCCGACCGGGCCTCCTAGCGTACATGGGGTCGTGGGCCTGCTCGAGCGCCGGCTTCGCGATTCAGCAACTCCTGCTGGTCTGGCTGCTCGCCGGCGTACTCGCTCTGCCAGCCGACCGGGTCGGGCCGCTGCAGGCAGCGATCGGCCTGCCCGGAGTGATCATCATGCTCTGGGGCGGCGCCAACGCGGACCGCACGGACGCCAGGGCGATCCTGACCCGCGTGTTCGGCGCCGCCGCGCTCGTGCCCTTCGGTCTGGTCCTGGCGCTGGAACTCGGCGGACTCAACGTCTGGACGGTCACGGTCTGGGGATTCGGGATCAGCGCCGCCCTGTCGTTTTCCAGTCCGGCGCAGCAGGCCGTGCTGAACAGGATCGCAGGGCGCGACCTGCAGCGCGGAGTGACCGCGGCTACCGCGATCAGCATGTTCACCTACATGATTGGACTGCGGGTGGCCGGACAGCTCGACTCCTTCGGACTGCGACAGGTCCTGCTGGCCCAGAGCCTCTGTCTGGCCGTCGCGGCCCTCTGGATCCGTCGGATCGGATCGCAGCCCGCGAACGACGGGGAGTCCGGCGCACCCGCCCGGCGCCGCATAGCCGAGGGTTTCCGGGCCTCCTACCGCCAGCGGGCCGTGTTCGACGCGATGACCGTGAACTTCGTCTCCAGCATCTTCAACGCTGGCGCCTTCTTCACCGTGCTCCCGTTCATCGTCCTCCGCGTCTACGACGGCGACGCGGAACTCCTGTCCTGGGTGATGATCCTGTTCTTCGCCGGCGCTGTCGTTTCCAACCTGATCATGCTCCGGTTCATGCCGTTTCGGCAGCCCGGGCGCTGGTTCGTCGTGCTGCAACTCTCCCGAATTCTCGTCCTGTTCCTGATCTGGATCGAGCCTGCCTGGTGGCTCGTGGTCACAGCCCTGATTGCCTGGGGCCTGAACATGGGCGTGACGACCACTCTTGCCCGCGCGATCGTCCAGGAAGCCGCCGAGCCGCAGACCCGCGGCCGGGTCATGTCCGTCTTCGGCCTCGGCCTGCTCGGCGCCCCGCTGATCGGCGCCATCATCCTCGGCTGGATCGTCGAGGAGTACGGCGCCCTGGCCGGCCTGGTCCCGGGCATGGCGGCGTCGGTGCTGCTGTTTGTCTACAGCATGGCTGCCACGGGGCTGTGGCGGTACCGCTCGACCTGACGCCCTGAACGACGCCTCCGGGAGGACGGCCAGCCAGTACGGGCGCCTGAGCGCCGATCAGGAACGAAGTCGACCCTCGCCGAGCGCGCAGTACCGATCGTAGGTATCCCGGTCGATGTTCGACCCGCAGAGGATCAGCCCCACACGTGCGCCCGAGAGCTCCCCGGCAAGACCCGGCAAGGAAGCGGTGGTGGCGGCGCAGGCTGGCTCCACGGCGAGCTTCAGCTCCCGGAAGATGAGCCCCATCGCTTGAGCCAACTCGCGGTCGGTGACCAGGGCGAGCCGATCCACGTTGCTTCTGCAGAGCGTGAAGGGCAGCCGTTCGGTCATGGGCGGCGCCAGACTGTCCGCGATGGTGTCCACGCCTTCGAGGCGCTCCGGTCTGCCGGACCTGAAGCTCCTGTGCATGGCGTCGGCGCCCACGGGTTCCACGCCAACGACGAGGCAATCGGGGTTCAGTCGCTTCGTGATCGCCGACACGCCCCCGGCCAGACCGCCGCCACCGATGGCGACGATGAGTACGTCGAGGTCTCCTACCTGCCGATGCATCTCAAGACCGAGCGTCGCCGCACCGAGGGCCGTCGCCACGCCGTCGAATGGGTGAATCGTCTCCCGGCCCTCCGCGGCCGCGATTCCTGCCACCATCTCGAATCCGCTGGGGCCATCCTCCGCCATCAGGACCTCGGCGCCAAGCGCCCTGGCCAGGTCCACGCGCGCCGGATTGGCCGATCGCTGCATGACGACCTTCGCGCTGGTCCCTGCCGCCTTCGCCGCGTACGCCACGGCGATCGCGTGATTGCCCGCGCTCATGGCCGTTACGCCGGCCCGCAGTTGTTCGGCGCTCAATCGCAGGACGTTCGACAGCGCCCCTCGCGCCTTGAACGTACCGGAGCGCTGAAAGAGCTCCAGCTTGGCGTGGACACGGCTCCCCGGCAGGATCGCCCGCATCTCGGGGCCCGACCATTCGACGACCGGCGTTTCAACGATGTGAGGAGCGATCAGCCCAAGCGTGTCTTCGACTGCCTCCAGCGTGACGCCATGATCGTCGTCGCTCACCACCGTGGACTCTACCGGCGGGAACAGGCGAGCCGGACAATCCAGGTGGCCCCGCGCGCCGGATGCGGGCACAGGTCCGAGATCCCTGAGTTCCGCCCTCGAAATCCCGGAGTCCGACCCCTGAAATCTCGGAGTCTACAGACTGAAATCCCGGAGTATGGACATTGAAATCTCGGAGTCCAGGGCAAATCCCGGCTACAATGGCAGCCCGATGATCGAACGTCGCCGTTACCTCGACCGCATCGCTGCCGCCATCGGGCGGGCGCCCGTGACTTCGCTCCTCGGCCCTCGCCAGTGCGGCAAGACGACACTGGCCCGAGAGTTCGCGTCCACGCGGGAGTCGACCCGGTTCGATCTGGGATCCGAAGCGGACGTGCGCCAGCTCGCCAACCCGGAGCTCGTCCTGGGCGAGTTGCGGGGGCTCGTCGTCCTGGACGAGATTCAAATTCTGCCGGGGCTGTTCAACGTTCTTCGCGTCCTGGTCGATCGACCGGACGCGGACACGCGCTTCCTCATCCTCGGCAGCGCCTCTCCAACGATCGTGCGCGGCGTCTCGCAGTCCCTGGCGGGCCGCGTCGAGTTCATCGACATGGGTGGCTTCGATCTGGAGGAAACCGGCGCAACCGACATGAGGAAGCTGTGGCGACGCGGCGGCTTTCCGCGTTCCTGGCTCGCGGACTCGAAGGCCGAGAGCGTCGCCTGGCGCCGCGGTTTCATCCGCACGTTCCTCGAGCGCGACCTGCCTCAGCTTGGCGTCCCCGTGCCGGCGGTCGCCATGCGGCGCTTCTGGAGCACGCTGGCCCACCACCACGGTCAGACTGCGAACGCGGCGAGTCTAGGCCGGTCCATCGGCGTCTCGGACAAGACGGCCCGCCGCTACCTGGACCTTCTGACCGGCGCCTGGATGGTCCGCCAGGTCCAACCCTGGTTCGAGAACCTCGGCAAGCGTCAGGTCAAGGCGCCCAAGGTCTACGTGCGCGACACAGGGCTCCTCCACTCCCTGCTGGGCATCGACAACGACCGGGAACTCCTCGGCCATCGGCGCGTCGGCGCGTCCTGGGAGGGCTTCGCGATGGAGCAGATCCTGAGCGCTCTTGGCCAGCCGACGCCCTGGTTCTGGTCCGCGCACGGGCTGGGCGAGATTGACCTTCTGCTCCTTCTGCGGGGCCGCCGGATCGGTTTCGAGATGAAGTTCAGCGAAGCGCCCCGGGTCCGCGCCACGACCCGTGAGATCGCCAGCGCCCTCGGTCTCGACCACCTCTTCGTCGTCTGCCCGACCAGACAGGCCTACCCGGCGGCGAACGACATCACCGTCCTACCCGCGACCGCGATTCCGTCGCTGCCGGAGCGCATCGAGGAGTTGGCGCACAGCAGGCAGTAGCCCAAGCGAAGGGTCTCGGTGTCGACTCTGACGACGACGCCGATCAGTCGTCGCCGGTCAGCGGTGGGAAGTGCACTTCCAGCACCGATCTCACTACCACCGAGCCGTCAGGCAGCTTCTCTAGCACCTGGAGTACCTGCGGCCCCTCCGGAGATCCCACGGGCCCCACAAGCTTCCCGCCCAGGGCTAGCTGGTCGATCAGCGGCTGCGGCACGGGGTCGACTGGCCCCTTGACGACGATCGAGTCGAAGGGCGCGAACTCCGGCCAACCCTCGGAGGGTTCGCCGACCCTCACCGTCACGTTGCCGTAACCGAGGTCGCCGAGGGTGGCGGCGGCCTTCTGCGCCAACGCTTCAACGGGCTCGATCGTGTAGACGTGCTCGACCATCTCGGACAGCACGGCCGTCTGGTAGCCGGCACCGGTGCCGATCTCCAGCACCTTGTGTCCACGCCCGGGCGCCGCGAGATACGTCATCAACGCCACGATGAACGGCTCCGGAATCGTCCGGCCCCAGCCGATCGGCAGAGACTTCGCGGCATACGCGTCCTCTCTCCGCCCGTCCGCTACGAAGTGATGGCGCGGTACCTGAACCATCACACTGAAGGTCGGAAGCAAGTCAAACCCGCCAGGCTCGAAGACAGCTACCTGAAGTGTCGCCCCGTCGTTCGGGGTTACGTAGCGGGCTCCCAGAGCCACATTCCTGGATAGCCAGACCGCGAAGTAGGACACCGCGAAGAGCGTGAAGACGCCCGCTCCCCAAACGACTACCTGGGCCAACGCGACGGGGTGCACCGAAGACCTGTCGGCCTCTCGCATCAATGCGGAAAGCCGTGGACGGCCAAGTCGAACCGACTGCAACCTGAACGGCCCATGGCCTCGACCCTCGTCGCCGACTCGCCTCCGGGAAGCCAAGGGCTGCCAGATCTTCACTTCTGGTCCTAAGCCGCCCTTTGCCCCCCAGCCGCTCCCCTTCGCCGCAGCCACTCCACCGTGCTCAACGCCAGCAGCGCGAAGACGATCAGGAAGGTGGCGACGGCCAGGATCGTCGGACTGATCTCCTCGCGGATGCCGGACCACATCTGGCGCGGCAGGGTGCGCTGTTCCAGGCCGCCCATGAACAGGACGATGACCAGTTCGTCGAAGGACGCCGCGAAGGCGAACAGGGAGCCCGAGATGACGCCGGGGAGGATGAGCGGCAATTGCACCCGGCGAAACGCGACGAGGGGGTTCGCGCCCAGGTTGGCGGCCGCGCGCATGACCGTCCAGTCGAAACCGGCCAGCGTCGCGCTCACGGTGATGACGACGAAGGGCGCGCCGAAGACGGCGTGCGCGAGGATGATCCCGATGTGGGTTTGCGCCAGGCCGAGGTTCGAGTAAAAGAAGAACATGCCGACGCCGGCGATGATGACCGGCGTGATCATCGGCGAGATGAGGAGTGCCGTGACCATCTTGCGGCCCGGCATTGCCGGGTGGGCAAGGCCCAGCGCCGCGGCGGTCCCGAGCACGGTGGCGACGACCGTGGCCGAGAGGCCGATGATCAGGCTGTTGGCGAGCGGGCGCGTCCACTCGTCGCCGTCGAAGATGCTGCGGTACCAGCGGAGCGAGTACGCCTCCGGGTCGAACCGCAGCATGCCCTCGGTGAAGGTGAAGTAGGGCTCGGCGTTGAAGCTGAGCGGCACCAGCACGAGGATCGGCGCGATCAGGAAGACGAACGCGGCGATGCAGAACGCGAGGTAGCCCCAGCGGGCGACCCGATAGCCGGGACTGACTGCCGTTCCGGCCATCATCCGAGCCCGATCCGGTCGATGCCGACCAGGCGGTCGTACACCACGTAGAGCAGGGTCACGCCGCCGAGGAGCAACGCCGCCAGAGCCGCCGCCAGACCCCAGTTGAGCGAGGTCTGGACGTGGTAGGCGATCATGTTCGAGATCAACTGCCCGCTCTGGCCGCCGACGAGGGCCGGGGTGATGTAGTAGCCGATCGCCAGGATGAAGGTCAGCAGACAGCCGGCGCCGACGCCGGGCAGCGTCTGCGGCCAGTAGACCCGGCGCAGTGCCTGGAACGGCGTCGCCCCGAGCGACACGGCCGCGTTCATGTAGGCGGGCGGGATGGCCCGCATCACGGAGTAGAGCGGCAGCACGAGGAACGGAAGCAGCACGTGGGTCATCGCCACGAAGGTGCCCGTCATGTTGTAGATCATCGCGATCCGGCCGTCGTCACCGATCAGTCCGACCGCGACCAGGAAGTCGTTCACGATGCCCTGGTTCTGGAGCAGCACGATCCACGAGGTGGTCCGCACCAGCAGCGAGGTCCAGAACGGCAGCAGAACGAGTAGCAGCAGGGCGTTGGCGCGCTTCGGCGGCGAGTTGGCGATCATGTGAGCCACCGGATAGCCGATGACCAGACACAGCAGGGTGACGCCCAGGCTGACCAGGAACGTTCGCCAGAAGAGCGGCACGTAGATGCGCCACACCTCCGGTGCGCGCACGTAGCCGCCGTCAGGACCGCGCTCGAAGTCGAGGGCCTTGAGGTAGTGGCGGGCCGTGAACCGCTGGCCGGCCGCCTCGAGCGCCCGCCACGGTTCCGGGCCACCCCAGCGTGAGTCGATGGCGATCATCGTCTCTCGCCAAAAGGCGCCGTCCGTCGCCTCCCCGGCCGCTTCCGCAGCCGCAGCCGCATCGACCATCTCCCGCGAGCTGCCCATGATCGTGCTGCGCATACCGCTCGCGACCCGGTTGACGCGGTTCGCCGTACGCCCGAGGTTGCGCTCCGTCCGCGCCGCGACGAACTCGCGGGCGACGGCCGCGAACGCCGCGTCCGGCGGCGTCCCCTGGCCGTCCCAGTCGCGCAACGCGGCCATCGTCTCAGGCAGCGCGTCGGCGACCTCGGGATCATGGAAGCTCTTCGTCAGCAGGCTGAGCATGGGGCCGAGGAACGTCACGGTGACGAACGCGACGAGCGGCAGGGCGAGACCGGCTGCCCGCAGCCGAGGCCCCAGAGCCCGGCGCCACAGCGGCCGGGCAGGCGGCTGGCTGACGCTTGGAGATCCCTGGGAGGTCACGGCTGATCCCTGACCCTCATCGCGCCAGCCAGGCGGTAAAACGTTCCAGCATCTCGTCGCCGTGGTCCGCCCACCATTGCCAGTCGGTCATCAGGTAGTTCTTCATGTTCGCCGGGTTCGTCGGCATGTGCGGCCACATCTCCGTGCCCGTTTCGAAGTGCCGGTCGATTAGCTTCTCCGCCGAGTAGCGCGCCGGACTGTAGGCGATGTAACGGCCGACGCCCGCCATCGACTCGGCGCGGGCTGCGTGCCGGACAAATCGAATCGCGTCGTCGAGCCGCGGCGTACCCGCGACGATCGCGAGCTGGCCCCGGTTCAGGACCTGGCCGTCCCACACGATGACGAAGGGCTGCTTCTCGAGAACCTGGGCATTGAAGATGCGTCCGTTCGCGGCCGTCGTCATGACCACCTCGCCGTCCGCCAGCAACTGCGGCGCCTGGGCGGACGTGTCCCACCACACGACCTGGTCCTTGATCGTGTCGAGCTTCCCGAACACCCGCTCAAGACCCTCGGGCGTACTCAGCACGTCGTAGACGCGCTCCTTGGGAACCCCGTCCGCCATCAGCGCCATCTCGAGAATCGCCTCCGGCGACCGCCTCAGACCGCGCCGCCCGGGGAACCGTTCCAGGTCGAAGAAGTCGGCGAGCCGGGTCGGCGCCGGCCCCGTGAGGACGTCCCGGTTGTAGGCGTAGATCGTCGAGAAAAGCAGGGTGCCCACGCCGCATTCGGTGTTCATCTCGGGCAGAAAGTCATCCTCGGGCAGCTCACCGTTCGGACCCGGCGGCAGAATCGCGGGGTCGATCAACTCCAGCACCCCTTCGTCGCAGCCGTTCACGGTTTCCGCGACGTTGAGATCGACGACGTCCCAGTGGACCGCACCCGCTTCCACCTGCGCCCGAACCTGGGCCAGACCGCCCATGAAGTCGGCGACGTGAACCCGAACGCCGGTCTCCGCCGTGAAGGGCTCGTGATACCCCTTTACGCAGGCGCGAGCGTATGAGCCTCCGTAGGACACCGCCGTGATCGAGCGCTCTTCCACGTCACCGCCCGGTGCCGAACCCGAAGGCGGCTCCGCGGCCAGCCGGCAACCGGCGACCAGGACGACGCCCAGAACGACTGCGCCCGAACTCCTCATCGCGCCAGCCAGGCGGCGAACCGCTCCTCCATCTCGTCCCTGTGGTCCGCCCACCACTCCCAGTCCGCCATCAGGAAGTTCTTCATGTTCTCCGGGTTGGTCGGCATGTGCGGCCACATGTCCGTGCCCGTCTCCGCGTGCCGGTCGACCAGCGCCTGGCCGGAGCGGCGCGCGGGGCTGTAGGCGATGTACTTCCCGACACCCGCCATCGACTCAGAGCGGGCGGCGTGCCGCATGAAGCGCAGCGCGTCCTCAAGGCGCGGAGTGCCGGCCACGACCGCTAGCTGACCCCGGTCCATGACCTGACCATCCCAGACGATGACGAAGGGCTGCTCCTCAAGAACCTGGGCGTTGAAGATCCGTCCGTTCCACGCCGTGCTCATGATGACCTCGCCGTCGGCGAGGAGCTGCGGCGGCTGCGCGCCCGCCTCCCACCACACGACGTCGGCCTTGATCGTGTCCAGCTTCCGGAACGCGCGATCGAGGCCCTCCGGCGTCCCGAGCAACTCGTAGATCCGTTCCTTCGGCACGCCATCGGCCATCAGCGCGAACTCCAGGTTCGCCTCCGGTTTCCGCTGCATGCCCCGCCGCCCTGGGAAGTTCTCCAGGTCGAAGAAGTCGGCGATCGTGGTCGGCGCCGGCCCCGGCAGGGTTTCCGGGTTGTAGGCGTAGATCGTGGAGTAGAGCAGCGTGCCCACGCCGCACTCCGTGTTCGTCTCGGGAAGGAAGTCGTCCGCGGCCGCCTCGCCGTTCGGACCCGGCGGCAGCAGCGCGGGGTCGATCAGCTCCAGGACGCCCTCGTCGCAACCGGTCACGGTGTCGGCGACGCCGAGATCGACGACATCCCAGTGCACTGCGCCGGCCTCGACCTGGGCCCGGATCTGCGCGAGGCCGCCGTTGAAGTCCTCCAGATCGGCCCGGATGCCGGTCTCGGCGGTGAATGACTCGTGGTAGCCCAGAACGCAGGCGCGGGCGTACGAACCGCCGTAGGAGACGACGGTGATCGATCCGTCGTTCGCGTCCGGACCCGGAGGGCTGAGCTCCGTCCCATCTCCCGGCCGCGGTGCGCAGCCGGCCAGCATCGCGGCGACCGCGACGGCGGCCGCCCTCACCACTCTTCTTCGCCTTCCGCCAGCTTCTCGGGCACCAGCGCCCGGCAGTCGAGCGCCGCCCAGCCGACCCGCACCGTGTCGCCCGGCAGCACGGCGCCGTGACCCACGACGTTCGGGATCTTGGCGATGAAGTCGGAGGCGCCGCCGACCGTCATGTGAAGGCGCAGATGGTCGCCGAGGAAGATCATGTCGTCGATCCGCGTCTCGACTTCGTTTCGGTAACGGCCGTCCGCCGGCGCCACCGCCACGCGCTCGGGGCGGATGACGACCGTGGTTTGAGCGCCCGGAGGGCACAGACCCAGGCTCATCGCCCGGATCGTCTGGCCGCCGATGTCCACTTCGCAGACGCCGTCCTCCTCGCTGACGACGACGCCGTCGAGCCGGTTGTTCTCGCCGATGAACCGCGCCACGAAAGCCTTCTCCGGTTCCTCGTACAGGACCTCCGGCGACGCCGCCTGTTCGATCTCGCCGTTGTGGAACACGGCCACCCGGTCGGAGAGGGTCATCGCCTCCTGCTGGTCGTGCGTCACATAAACGACCGTCACCCCCAGGGACGAGTGGATGCGCCGGATCTCGTACTGCATCTCCTCCCGGAGCCGCCGGTCGAGAGCGCCGAGCGGCTCGTCCATCAGGACGATCTCCGGCTCGAACACCAGCGCCCGGGCGATCGCCACCCGCTGCTGCTGACCGCCCGAGAGCTGCGCCGGTCGCCGGTCCTCGAGTCCCTCGAGTTGCACCAGGCTGAGCGCCCGCTTGACCCGCTCCCGCCGCAGGGCCGGCTCGACGCCGCGAACCTCGAGCGGGAAGGCCAGGTTGCCGCCCACCGTCATGTGGGGGAACAGGGCGTAGTTCTGGAACACCATGCCGATCCCGCGTTTGTGCGGCGGCAGGTCCTGGATCGGGCTGCCGGCTATCCGGATCGTCCCGGCGGTCGGCGCCTCGAAGCCGGCCAGCATCATCAAGCAGGTCGTCTTGCCCGAGCCGGAGGGCCCCAGCAGGGTCAGGAACTCACCGCGCTCCACGGCGAGATCGAGCCCTCGCACGACCAGGTTCTCGCCGTCGTAGCTCTTGTCGACGCCCTCGAACTCGACGTGCGGCAGGCGGCTCTCGCCGCGATCGTCAGGGGCCGGGGCGCTCACGAGGCGTGACTATACTCACCAACCGGCACTCCGTTCCCCTACCAACCAGATGTCCAAGCAGGCCACCGCGGACGGACCCTCCGGGCACCAGGCCGGTGAAACCGTCGCGGAAGAGCCGATCGACTTCCGCACTCATCCCGACCGCTACCGGCACTGGCGGCTCAGGATCGAGCCGCCGCTCGCCTTCCTGACCCTGGAGGTCGACGAGCAGGCGGGTCTCCGGCCCGGCTACCAGCTCAAACAGAACTCCTACGACCTGGGCGTCGACTTCGAGCTCTACGACGCCACGCAGCGGCTGCGGTTCGAGCACCCGGAGGTCCACGCCGTGGTGCTCCGCTCCGACCGTGACCGGATCTTCTGCGCCGGCGCCAACATCGGCATGCTCGGCTCCTCCTCGCACCAGTTGAAGGTGAACTTCTGCAAGTTCACGAACGAGACGCGGCTGGCGATCGAGGACGCCTGCCAGCACTCCGGGCAGCGCTACCTCTGCGCGGTTCGGGGCACGGCGGCCGGGGGCGGCTACGAGCTGGCGCTCGCCTGCGACCGCATCCTGCTGGCCGACGACGGCAGTTCCGCCGTCTCACTCCCTGAAGTGCCGCTCCTGGGGGTGCTTCCCGGAACCGGCGGGCTGACCCGGCTGCTCGACAAGCGCCGCGTCCGCCGCGATCGGGCCGACCTCTTCTGCACTCTGGAGGAAGGCGTCAAGGGCCGGCGCGCCGTGGACTGGAACCTGGTCGACGAACTGCTGCCCCGCACGTCCTTCGACGACGGCGCGAAGGCCCGGGCACTGGAACTCGCCGCCTCGAGCGACCGACCCGCGGAGCCCGCCGGAGCCGTCTGGCCCGAGGTCGAGCCGAATCCCGAAGCGGACTCGATCCGCTACTCAACACTCCGCATCGAGTTCGACCGCGGGCTCGGCGCCGCCCGCCTGACCGTGTTCGGCCCGACCGAACCGCCGCCCGGCGACGCGCCGGAAGCACTGGTCGGGAGCGCCGCCTTCTGGCCTCTCGTCCTCGCTCGGGAACTGGACGACGCACTGCTTCACCTGCGCCTGAACGAGACCCGAATCGGCCAACTCGTCGTCGAGTCCGAAGGCGACCTGGACGCGGTGGCCGCGTTCGACGCGTTCCTGCACCGCGAACGTGAACACTGGTTCGTGCGCGAGGTCCTGCTGTACTGGAAACGGGTGCTCAAGCGCCTCGACCTGACCGCGCGCAGCTTGTTCACGCTGATCGCGCCGGGAAGCTGTTTCGCCGGCCTGCTGCTCGAACTCGCGCTGGCCTCGGACCGCGCCTACATGTTCGAGGGCGAGAGCGAGGACGGTGAGCCGGCGCCCGGCATCCAGCTCGGCGAACTGAACTTCGGTGCCTTCCCGACGCCGAATGCTCTCTCCCGCCTCGAGACCCGGTTCCTCGGCCGGGAGGACGCGATCGATTCCCTCCGCGCGCTCATCGGCACACCTCTGGAAGCCGCCGACGCTGAGGAGGCCGGACTGGTTACCGAGGTTCTCGACGACCTGGACTGGGAGGACGAGGTGCGCATCGCCCTGGAAGAGCGGGCGAGCTTCTCGCCCGACGCGCTGACCGCCCTGGAGGCCAACCTCCGCTTCCCCGGTCCCGAGACCCTCGAGAGCAAGATCTTCGGGCGGCTCAGCGCCTGGCAGAACTGGATCTTCCAGCGCCCCAATGCGGTCGGCGAAGAGGGGGCCCTCCGGCTCTACGGCACCGGCCGCCGACCACGTTTCGACAGCGAACGCATCTGACGGAGCAATCGACCAATGACGACGCTTGACAGCACCGTCGACTACGACGTCCTGATTCCCAACAACGTCGCTCTGGCGTCGGACGCCCGCGTCCGGCGCGGCCTGGAACGCTGGCATCCCGGCTACATCGACTGGTGGATGGACATGGGCCCCGACGGCTTCCAGACCTCCGACGTCTACCTGCGCACCGCGGTCCGCGTCGAGTCGAAAGGAGCGGACAAGTGGGCCGTGTTCGACTACGTGAAGATGCCCGACTATCGCTGGGGCATCCTGCTCGCACCGCAGGCAGAGGACCGCACGATCCCGTTCGGCCACCACGTCGGCGAGCCGGCCTGGCAGGAGGTGCCGGGCGAGTACCGGGCGATGCTCCGGCGCCTGATCGTCATCCAGGGCGACACCGAGCCGGCATCCGTCGAGCAGCAGCGCTTCCTGGGCAAGACCGCGCCCTCGCTCTACGACATGCGCAACCTCTTCCAGGTCAACGTCGAGGAGGGGCGGCATCTGTGGGCGATGGTCTACCTGCTCCAGAAGTACTTCGGCCGCGACGGCCGGGAGGAGGCCGGTGAGCTGCTGCGCCGCCGCTCCGGCTCCGCCGACGCCCCGCGCATGCTCGGCGCGTTCAACGAGGAGACGCCGGACTGGCTCTCCTTCTTCCTGTTCACCTTCTTCACGGACCGCGACGGAAAGATGCAGCTCGAGTCGCTGGCCCAGTCCGGCTTCGATCCGCTGTCGCGCACCTGCCGCTTCATGCTGACGGAAGAGGCCTTCCACATGTTCGTCGGCGAGAGCGGGGTGACCCGCATCGTCCAGCGCACCTGCGAGGCGATGGTGGCGGCCGGCATGGACGACCCCACCGATGTCGAGGCCGTGCGCGCGCTCGGCGTGATCGATCTGCCGACGATCCAGAAGAAGGTCAACCTCCACTACTCGCTCACCCTCGACCTGTTCGGTTCCGAGCTGTCCACGAACTCGGCCAACTTCTTCAACGCCGGGCTCAAGGGCCGCTTCCGCGAGCACCGGCTGGAGGACGACCACCGGTTGCTGGACGACACCTACGGGATCCTCGAACCGTCGAATGGTGGCACCTCGAACGGCGGCTGGCACGTCGTCCAGCACCCGGCGCTCAACGCCCTGAACGCCCGCCTGCGCGACGACTTCACGGACGACTGCAACCTCGGCGTCGGCCGCTGGAACAAGACGATCCGGCAGACCGGAGTGAACTTCGAGATCACCCTGCCCCACGTCGCCTTCCACCGGCAGATCGGTGTCTACCGCGACCTGCACGCGACGCCGGCGGGCGAGATCGTCCCGGAGAACGAATGGACCCGGCGCCGGCACGAGTGGCTGCCGGACGACAGCGACCGCGCCTTCATCGAGTCGCTGATGAAGCCGGAGTTCCGGCCCGGCCACTACGCCTCCTGGATCGCCGAACCGAGAATCCGGATCAACCACAAGCCGGGCGACTTCGAGTGGGTCAAACTGGCCGAGGCGTAGGGCACCGGAGCCCCGCGAGCACATGGCCGGATATCTCCCGGGCTTCTTCGCGCCCTGGCTAGCCTCGGCCCTGGTGCTGGCGCTGAGCGCCCTGCTGCCCGCCCGTCGCGTGACGGGCTACGTCCGTGACGAACGGACCGGGCAGCTTCTCCGGTACCGCCTGAACGGCCCGCTCGTCTTCGCCGTCGCGATCGGCCTGTGGCTCATTGCCGGCTACAGCGGCGCCATGCCCTGGGACTGGCTCTGGACCCACCGCTGGAGCGGCGCCGCGGGGGCTCTGGCGCTCGGCATCGTCGCCTCGGCCGCGGTCGTGCGGACGGCGCCGAGCCGCGGCGAATCACTCCTGAAGGAGTTCTTTCTCGGCAGGCGCGCCAACCCGCGCATGTTCGCCGGCCGCGTGGACGCAAAGATGTTCCTCTACGTGTTCGGCGCCACCTACCTGGAACTGAACCTGCTCTCGTTCGCGGCCCATCACTTCCTGACCTTCCCCGAAGACGCGTCGCCCGGGGTCGTCCTCTACGTCGCGCTCTTCACCTGGTTCGTCTGCGACTACCTTCTGTTCGAGCGGGTGCACCTCTACACCTACGACCTGTTCGCCGAGCGGGTTGGCTTCAAGCTCGTCTGGGGCTGCCTCTTCTTCTATCCGGCCTTTTACGGAGTGGGACTCTGGGCGGCAGCCGACCTTCCCAACCCGCATGCGCCCATCTGGCTACTCGCTCTGGCGGCCCTAGTCTTCTTCGCCGGCTGGTCGCTGGCGCGCGGCGCCAACATGCAGAAGTTCCACTTCAAGCTCGACCCGGAACGAACGTTCCTGGGCCGGTTGCGACCAGAGGCGATCTCCGACGGCGAGCTGCGCGTGCTGTGCAGCGGCTTCTGGGGCGTGTCGCGCCACGTCAACTATCTCGGCGAGATCCTGATGGCGACCGGCCTGGCACTCAGCCTCGGTCAACCCGCGCTCGTGGCTCCCTGGCTCTACCCGCTCTACTACGTCCTGCTCCTGTTGCCACGCGAGCGAGACGACGACCGGCGCTGCGCCAGGAAGTACGGAGCCCTGTGGGACGAGTACCGGCGGCGGGTGCCGTGGCGCATCGTGCCGCGGGTCTACTGAGAGCCGCGCCAGTACCTCAGGGGTACAGCAGCCCCATCGTCCACGAGTCACCGTCCCGCTCGTAGAACGTCCGGTCATGTAGCCGGTGCTCCTGCGCGACCCAGAACTCGAAGCGCCGGGGCACGACCCGCAGCCCCGTCCAGTGCGGAGGGCGCGGCACGTCGCCGCCCGCGAAGCGTTCGGTCACGTTCTCGAAGTCGGCGAGCAGTTGCTCGCGGCTTGCGAGCGGCCGGCTCTGCTGCGAGGCCCAGGCGCCGAGCTGGCTGTTCCGGTCACGGGTCGCGAAGTAAGCGTCGGCCTCGGCGTCGCTCACCCGCTCGGCACGACCGAAGATGCACACCTGCTCCTTCGGTTCGCGCCAGAAGAAGTTCAGGCTGACGTCCGGTCGCGCCAGGATCTCCCTGCCCTTGCGGCTCTCGAGGTTCGTGTAGAAGACGAAGCCGCTCCGGTCGAAGTGCTTCAGCAGCACGACCCGGGACGACGGGCGTCCCTCCTCGTCGGCGCTGGACACGACCAACGCGTTCGGCTCGGTGAGACCGGTGGCCGAAGCGCGATCGAAGAGGTCGCGGAAGCGGTCGAAGGGATCGGTGACGGCCACTCAGATCCGAGGCAGAACCTCGTCCGTGAAGAGCACGAACGAACTGTGACTGAGTGGCGCGCACAGCAGGTAGTCGAGGAACATCTCTTCCTTCAGACGCGCGATCTCGTCGACCAACTCGTCCGGCGTGCCGTACAGGATGACACCATCGAGGTATCGAGCGACCGCGGCCCCCTCCTCGCCGGCCTGACTGAAGGGTCGCGCGGCCAGCTCGGGGCGCTCAAGGTTGCGCCGCGTGTCGGTCGCGACCGCCCGGGTGCCTTTCTGCCTGTGGGACCTGACCGTCCACAGCGCGCCGCGCCTGGCGATGTCCTCCGCTTCCGCCCGTGTCGGCGCGCAGGCGATGAGGCGCGCCATCGGGATCTCCCGGCCCTCGATCGAATGGCCATGCTGCTCCAGGATCTCCCGGTAGAGCTCGCGCTTCTCGGCGATCCGGCTATGCGCCGAGTGCGGGTCGAGCATGATCGAGAAGCCGTTCCGGGCAGCCCAGGTCATCGACTCAGGCGAGGATGAAGCGAGCCACACCGGCGGATGCGGCTTCTGCGCCGGCTTGGGCAGCACCTCGACACCCTGGCATTGGAAGTGCTCTCCCTCGAAGGTGAGCTGCTCGTTCGTCCAGGCGCCGACCACCGCCTGCACGTGTTCCCGGAAAACCGGGTAGCTGTAGCGCGGGTCGACGCCGAAAGCCCTGAACTCCCCCTCCGCAAAACCGCGGCCGACGCCCCAGTTGACCCGACCGCCGGAGAGCACGTCGAGCAGCGCCACCTCCTCCGCCAGGCGCAGGGGGTTGTAGAAGGGCGCCAGGGACACACCCGTGCCGATTCTCAGGTTCTTCGTGCGAGAGGAGACCTCGATCCCCATCATGTGAATCGACGGGCAGATGCTGAAGGAGCTGAAGTGGTGCTCCGCCAGCCACACGGCGTCGTACCCGTTCTGATCCATGATGTCGATGCGCTGGAACGCCCGCCGGTAGACCTCTTCCAGCGGAATCCGGCGGTCAGGCCACGAGAAGAACTGGAGCACCGCGGACTTCATCGGCGCGCTACTTTCTCACACGTCGCGGCGGTCCTTGAACACGTAGGACAGGCCCTCTTCGGCGAAGGCGCGGCACGCCTTGTCCTTGAACTCGACCGCCTTGTCCCACTCCTCGATGTCATAGTAGTCGCGCTCGGCGACGACCCGGATCTCGCGCACCGTCCGTTCGTCGAGGTCGAGCCTTTCCGCGATCTCGCGGTCCGACAGTCCGCGGCGCCGCTTGTCGCCCGGCAGGTGCTCGTGGATGTCGATCTGGATGGAGTTCGACAGCTCGAGGATCTCCTCCCGGTAGCGGCGGTATGTCTCGGGATCGACAAAGAAGAAAGCCATCGTCACACCTCGCGTCTACGCCTTGTCCCTGAACCCGGCGCCCACGGGACAGACCCGCATGCACTCCCAGCACTGGCCCTGGCTCTGCGCCGCGTAGGTCATCGACCACAGGGTCTTGGTGAAGTGGCTCGAGTAGAGGACCATCTTGCGCGCCTCCGGGTCGTCCTGGTCGAGGGCGAGTTCGAGCCCCTTCTGGAAGCCGGGGATCCAGTGTGTGTAGACGCGGGACGTGCAGCGCGCCGCGTCGTACCGCCGTTCGATCAGCCGGCCGTTCTCGATCCGCCCGTCGAGGCAGCCGCCGTCGCCGAGCGGGCAGACCCTGGTGCAGGGCGTCGCCCCTTCCGCCTCCCACATCTCGACGCAGACGGGCGCCGGGCAGGCGGGTTCGGCAAGTGGCGGCGTGACCGGGAACGGGTAGGTCGTGACGATCGCCGAGTAGAACAGCAAGCCGTACTCGGGATGCAGCACCGGCCCGGCGAGACTGCGCGAGCCGCAGCCAGCCAACTCCGCGGCCAGCGCGACGCTCAGGAAGGGCCGGTTGCCGCGACGGACGCCCGGCGGTACGAACAGCGCGTAGTAGCCGAACTCCGCCTCGATGAACTTCGCCGTCTTGAGACCCAGGGAGTTGATCCGGTCGCTGGTGCCCATCGTCTCCAGATGCTCGTGGACGGGGCTCGCCCAGTCCGCGGCCCGCGGCGGACTGCCCCCGACGACCACGACGCGGCGCGCTTCCGGCAGCAGGTCGGCGGGACGGAAGCCCTCCGGCGCATCGTCGAAGGCGCCGGCATCGGCGACGCCCCAGGCCAGCGCGCCGCCGCGTTCCACCATCGCGGCCAGCCGACCGCGGGCAGCCGCGGCCTCTTCCGCGGTGGGAGCGGAGGCCGGCGCGGAGACAGTCACTGCAGCCGCCTTTCGTGCATGCCGACCGGACACACCCGCATGCACTCGAAACACTGCGCCACGCTCTCCTTGTAGTAGCTGAGCGACGACAGCGACTGGGCGAAGAAGTCCGAGTAGATCATCGACTTGCGCTGCTCCCGGTCCTCCTCCGTGGTGATCTGGACGAGGGACTTCTGGATCGAGCCGATGCCGAAGTTCATCGACCGCGACGTGCAGCGCTCGCGGTCGTAGTACGAGTAGCTGATCCGGCCGTTCTCATCGAGCGCGCCGTCGAGGCAGCCGCCCTCGTCCTTCGGGCAGGAAGCGAGGCAGGGCGTCGTGCCCAGCTTCTCGTACATCTGGATGCACGGCTCGGACGGGCAGACATCCTCCTCCAGCGGGTGGTCCGGCTCGAGGTCGAGCGTGGTGACCAGGGCGGCGTAGTACAGCAGGCCGTAACGCGGGTGCAGGATGATGTTGGCCGCCAGCGAGCGCGTGCCCAGACCGGCCAGCACCGCGGCCAGCATCATGCTCATCGGCGGGTTGTGCCCGGCCGTGGGGAGAGACGGCGCCTGGAGGGCGCAGTGGCCGTGCTCGCGCTCGATGTAGTCGCACATCACGTGGACCGCCACGTTCTCGCGGAAGTCGTAACCGGTGATCTCCATCACCCGGTGGTCGGGACTGCGCCAGGCGCCGGCCGTGGGCCCCTGGTTGCCCGCGACGACCACGCTCTTCGCACCCGGAAGAACGTCCTCCGGCCGGTGGCCTTCCGGCACGAACTCGTTGAAGGCGCTGGCGGCAGCGACGCCGACCACAAGGGCCCCGGCACCGGCGCCGACGTCGCGTACTGCCGCCGTTCGCTGCTGTCGGGCGTCCGCCATCAGGATCGCTCCGGTAAGGTGCTCCTCGTGAACTCCGGGGACGATAACACCGGCGCCGACGCAGGCGTCGAGGTCGTCAATCCGTGGGAGGAGCGGAAGGACCGGGGCAGGGTGTCCGCCCTGGCCTCCGCTCTGGC
The DNA here is from genome assembly GCA_009845425.1 of Holophagales bacterium. Classification (GTDB taxonomy): domain Bacteria; phylum Acidobacteriota; class Thermoanaerobaculia; order Multivoradales; family Multivoraceae; genus Multivorans. The sequence goes on along the minus strand of VXZQ01000007.1, from coordinate 28,123 downwards.
TCTCCTGGCTACGTCTCCCCGCGGTTTCTTTCGAGCAACCAGGGTCGACGCGGGCTGGTGGGGACCGCTTCTCTTCGCCGGTCTGGTCGCCACGCTGGGCTACCTTCTGGAGGGACTGGTCGTCATCGTCCTCGCGCTGACGCTCCCCGATGCGACATTGGAGTTGCTCAACCGGATGGAGTTGTTCGGCGCGCCGGCCGAGATCTCCGGCGTGGAGGGGTTTCCCGTCCTCGAGCGGATTCTCCCGCTCATCGGGCTGCAACTCCTCCTGCTGTCCCTTCCGTTCGTCTTCTTCCTCAGCCTGCTCGGGCCGCTCTTCAGCGCCGGGTTCGTGCACCTGCTGCTGATCGTCACCCGCTCGCCAAGGCCAGAGGGGTTTCGCGGCACGTGGGTCGCCAACTGCTACGCAGCAGGCGCCTTTCTGCTCACCGCCGTCCCCGTCGCCGGCGACATCCTCGCCCTCGTCGCGGGCACAGGATTGTTCGCGGTCGGTCTTCACGCACTCCAGGGGGTCAAGGCATCGAGAGCGGTCCTGCTCGCCGCGATTCTCCCGCTGCTGCTGTTCATCGGCGCGCTCCTGTCGATCCTGTTGGCTGCCTCCGCCGCGTGACCGAAGGATGCGCTCTCGGAAGCTTCCCGGTGCCGGCTTGTAGAGTCGGGCGCCGCGCCGAGCCGCAGCCAGGGCGCTGAACGAAGACCCGCCTGACGCCATGATCGACCAGCTCGACGACATCGAAGCGCGGGTCTCCGCGGCGCTGGAACAGGCGGCCGATCTGGAGCAACTCGAGGAGTGGCGCCGGGCGACGATCGGCCGCAAGGGCGAGGTCCAGCTTCTGACCCGGCGAATGGGCGAAATCGAACCGGCCGACCGGCCCGCGTTCGGCAAGCGGATCAACGAGATCAAGACCTCGCTGCAGGCTGCCTTCGAAGAGCGCCAGGCAGCACTGAAACGATCGGCGCACGACACCGATGCCGACACGGACCGGCTCGACGTCACCCTGCCCGGCCGCCGCCCCGTTCTCGGCGGCCTGCACCCGTCGACCCTGGTGATGCGCCGCATCGAGCGCATCTTCGGCGACATGGGCTTCCAGACCTACCGCAGCCCGGACGTGGTCACCGACCAGTTGAACTTCGGCGACCTGAACATGCCGCCCGACCATCCCGCGAGAGACATGCAGGACACGTTCTACACGACGGATCCGAGCGTGGTGCTCCGCACACACACCAGCGGCGGCCAGATCCTGGCGATGCAGGAGCAGCACCCGGAGCCGGTGCGCGTCATCCTGCCCGGCATGTGCTATCGCAACGAACAGATCACTTCCCGCAGCGAGATCCAGTTCCACCAGATCGAGGGACTGGCCGTCGGCCCGGCGATCACCTTCGCCGATCTGAAGGGCACGCTGACCGAGTTCGCCCGGCGCCTCTTCGGAGAGGGCCGCGGCGCCCGTTTCCGGGCCAGCTACTTCCCGTTCACGGAACCAAGCGCCGAGATGGACATCGCCTGCTTCCTCTGCGACGGCGAGGGTTGCCAGTTGTGCAAGGAGACGGGCTGGCTCGAGATCCTCGGCTGCGGCATGGTCCATCCGACCGTGCTCAGAAACGGCGGTTACGACCCGGAAGAGTGGAGCGGCTTCGCCTTCGGCATGGGGCCTGAGCGGATCGCCATGCTCAGGCACGGCATCCGCGACATCCGCTACTTCTGGTCCAACGACCTGCGTTTCCTGCGCCAGTTCCAGCGGTTCGTCTGATGCGCGTTCCACTCAACTGGCTCGGCGATTTCGTCGAGCTCGACGACTCTCCCGACGACCTCGCCGAGCTGCTCACCAATGCCGGCCTGGAGGTCAAGGCGATCGAGCGCTTCGGGGTCGACGGCGCCGAGCTGCCGTGGCCGGCGGACCTGGTCATGGCGGCGAAGATCCTGCGTGTCGACCCGGTTCCGGACGCCGACCGCCTGGTGCTGGCGACCGTCGACTACGGCGCCGACTCCACCCGGCAGGTGATCACCGGAGCGCCCAACCTGTTCCCGTATCTTGGCGACGACCTGGACGATGCCGACATCTGGGGCGCGCTGCTGCTCGCCGGGGCCAGCTACCGCAACCCCTACCGCGACCTGAAGATCACCCGGCTCAAGCCGAAGAAGCTGCGCGGCCTCACCAGCGACGCGATGCTCTGCTCGGCCGCGGAGCTCGGGCTCGGCGAAGACCACGAAGGGATCATCCTGTTCGAGCCGGCCGATGAACTGCCGTCGCTGACGCCCGGGCGGCCCCTGGCCGAGGTGCTCGGCGACGTCGTACTCGACATCGACGTGATCCCGAACATCGCCCGCTGCGCCTCGATCCTGGGGGTCGCGCGCGAGGTCGCCGCGCTCACGGAAGCGACGTTCCGGCCGCCGGCGGTCCCGCTCACGATGGACGGACCGCCAATCGCGGGCCGGGTCGAGATCGCGACCGAAACCCCTGAGGTCAATCCGCGCTTCGTCGCCCTGCTGATCGAGGGCATCGAGCAGGGCGCATCTCCCTACTGGATGCAGCACCGGTTGCAGCTTGCGGGGCAGCGGCCGATCAGCAACGTGGTCGACATCAGCAACTACGTGATGCTTGAGGTTGGTCAGCCGAACCACACCTTCGACTACGACCTGCTGCGGCAGCGGGCAGACTCGTACGCGGACGGCGGCCCAGTGCGGATCGTCACGCGGCTGGCGCACGCGGGTGAACGCCTCACGACCCTCGACGGCACCGAGCAGAAGCTGCGGACAAACCAGATCATGGTCACGGACCCGGCCGGCTCGCTCAGCGTCGGCGGCGTGATGGGGGGCCGGGACAGCGAGATCGGTCCGGAAACCCGCAACGTGCTGCTGGAGGCGGCGGCCTGGGAGCCGCGGAGCATCCGGCGCACCCAGCGCCAGCTCGGCGTCCACACCGAGGCCGGTTTCCGTTTCAGCCGCGGCGTCCATCCGAGCCAGGCCCTGCTCGGCTCCCGGCGGGCCGCGGAACTGCTCCGGCTTCATGCTGGCGGCACGATCGCGGAAGGGATCGTCGACCACTACCCCCAACCGGCACCGACCGTCACCGTCGACTTCGACCTCGGCTACCTCCGGCGCCTCAGCGGTCTCGATCTCGACGCCGAACAGACGGCGAACCTGCTGCGACGGCTCCAGTTCGAGGTCGACGCCGCCGCGGACCCGGATTCGCTCCGCGTCACCGTGCCCGACCACCGCCTCGACATCGAAGGCCAGCACGACCTGGTCGAGGAGGTCTGCCGCATCTACGGCTACGACCGCATCCCCTCCACCGTGCTCAGCGACGTGCTGCCGCCCCAACGAGGCAACCGCGAGCAGTCCTTCGAGGACCGGGTCAAGGACACCTTCGCCGACCTCGGCCTCCAGGAGACCGTCAGCTACCGGCTGACGACACCCGAAGCGGAAGCGAGGCTGCAACTCGAAGGCGCTGAGCCGCCACCCTACGTCCGGCTCGCCAACCCCTCCACGCTCGACCGCGTCGTCATGCGCCGCAGCCTGCTCGCGTCCGTGCTGGAAGCGGCGGCGTCGAACAGCCGTTTCACGGACCGGCTCGCCCTGTTCGAGGTCGGCCGCGTGTTCCCGGTCGACGAAGGCGATTCGCTGCCCGCGGAGCTCGAGCGGGCCGCCGTCGTGCTGGCCGGTCCGCGCCGGGCAGACCACTGGCAGGCGGCTGATGCCAGCGACGGCTGCTTCGACTTCTTCGACATCAAGGGCGTGGTCGAGACGGTCCTGGACCGGCTCGGCCTAACGGTCGAGTTCACGGCGCCGGAGGCGAACGCGACGCCGTCGTACCGTCCCGGACGCGCGGCCGCGGTTCAGCTCGCGGACGACGCGAAACCCGTCGGCTGGCTCGGTGAAGTTCAACCGGCGGTAGCCACCAACTTCGATCTCGAGCCCGCCGAAGGTCACGCCGTCCTCGCCGCCGAACTCGACCTCAACCGCATCCTCGAACTCGTCCCCGATTCCCTACAGGTCGATCCGGTGCCCGTCTATCCGGAAGTGCGCGAGGACCTGGCCCTGATCGTGGACGAGGCGACGCCGGCCGCGGCCGTCGAGGCCGCCCTCCTCGCCTCCGGCAAGCCGCTGCTCTGCGCCGTCGAACTGTTCGACGTGTTCCGCGGCGAGGCGATCGGCGAAGGCTCGAAGAGCCTCGCCTACCACCTCACCTTCCGGGCCCCGAACCGCACGCTGCGCGATCGCGATGTGAAGAAGCTCCGCCGGCGCATCCTGGGACAGGTCGAGAGGTCCGTCGGCGCCAGACTGCGGGAGTAGCGTTCCGCCCATCCCGCGCGATCAGACGGCAAGTCGCGACAGCAGGGCCACGACCGCATGCTCGACCCGTAGCGCCCGAGGGCCGAGACTCACGACGGTGGCGCCGGCGTGTCCCCACGAGGCAAGCTCCTCGTCCAGTAGGCCGCCTTCGGGACCGACCAGCAGCGCCGTCGGACCATCGACGCCTAGCGGACACGGCTCGGCACCGGTGGCATCGGCGACCAGAACCTGCTCGTGGTCCCGAACCAGGGCCGGCAGCGAATCCGTCAGATCCCGCCGCCCTCGCAGCAACTCGATCTCCGGCAGCACCGTGTCACGGGCCTGCGCCAGACCCAGCATCAGGTGTCGTCGCAGGGACTCCGCCTGCATCGTTGAGCTCTGCCAGTAGCTCTTTTCCACCCGTGCCGTGTGGACCAGCAGGATCCGCTTGACGCCCATCGCGGCCGCCGCCTGCAGGATCCGGCCCACGAACTTGGGCCGGGGCAAGGCCAGCACGAGGGTCACCGGCAGCGGCGCGGGTAACTCCCCATCGAGCGGCCCCAGCTCCAGCACGACCCGCTCGCGGCCTAGCTCGACGATCCGTCCGCGGCCAATGCCGCCGCCGAGGCGGCCCACTTCCAGCGTGTCGCCGACCTCCGCTCGCAGCACCTTGCGGACGTGCTTCAGGCGTTCGCCGGACACGACCGCTCGCGTACCTGAGCCAGCCGTCTGATCGAAGTCCGCGTCCTCCAACAGAAGCAGGTTCATGCTGCTACAGTCACGCGCTCAAACCACGCACCAGATTGCGCTTCAGAGACCACTCGAAGAGGAGGACGGAACCGGAATGGCAGCAAAGAAGTTCCCGGTCGAGGCAGGCCACATCATGATGTTCGCCCGCGCGGTCGGCGACCCGAACCCCATCTATCACGACGCCGAGGCGGCAGCGGACACGGAACCCGGCAAGACGATCGCGCCGCCCACCTTCTACCAGGCCTCCGCCCAGTTCGATCCCGACTACTTCCTGCGCCCCAAGATCGGCGAGCCGTGGTTCGGCTCCGGCAAGGAGCCGACCGGCGTGCCGCCCACGCGGACCGGAGGTGACGGCGGCACAGGCCTCCACGCCGAGCAGCGTTTCGAGTACTTCCGGCACGTGAGCCCCGGCGAGACGCTGACCCTCAAGACCCGGCCCGGCAAGAGCTGGGAACGGCAGGGCAAGCGCGGCGGAAACCTGAAGTTCAGCGAGAACATCACCGAGTACTACGACGAATCCGGCGAACTCGTCGTGCGCGCCACCGGTGTCGGCGTGCGCACCGAGAAGGTCGTCGAGAGCGACTGAGGAGAAGAAGATGGCACTTCAGGCAAGCAAGGTCCAGGTCGGCGACACCTACACCCAGAAGCTCACCGACGACCTCTCCCGCACCCAGATCGTCCAGTACGCGGGCGCCTCGGGCGACTACAACCCGCTCCACTCCGACGAGATCTTCACCACCAAGGTGGCGAAGTACCCGACCGTCTTCGCCCACGGCATGCTGACAATGGGCATGACCGGCCGCATGGTCACCGACTTCGTCGGCGACGGCCGGCTGACCGCCTACGGTGTCCGCTTCACGCGGCAGGTCTGGCCGGGCGACGCGTTGACGGCGACGGCGAAGGTCGATGCGGTCCGCGAGGAGGACGGCCAGAGCCTGGTCGACCTGTCGGTGACGACGGTGAACCAGGATGGGGATGTGGTCGTCATGGGGAAAGCTACGGCGAAGATCGACCCGTAAGCACAACGCCGGTGCGCCGGCCCTCTGGCCGGCATCCGGCCGCGGCCGCGAAGCGGCCCGCGCTAGTCCAAAACGCCCTGAACCGCCAACTGGCGAAGGCCGTGGTCAGCCAGCACCAGCGCGATCATCGCCTCGCCCATCGGCACGAAGCGCGGCAGCAGGCAGGGATCGTGACGGCCCCTGGTCGCGATCGTCGTCGGCTCGCCGGCCCGGGTCACCGTGTCCTGCGGCTGCGGCAGGCTGCTGGTCGGCTTGACCGCGCAGCGCAGCACGATCGGCTGGCCTGAGGAGATGCCGCCCAGCATGCCGCCGTGGCGGTTTCCGCGAGTGGCGACGCGCCCTTCCCGCATCTCGAACGGATCGTTGTTCTCGCTGCCGCGGGCGGTCGCCACACTGAAGCCGGCGCCGTACTCGACGCCCAGCACCGCCGGCAGGCTGAACAGCGCCTTGCCCAGGTCCGCCTTCAGCTTGTCGAACACCGGCTCGCCCCAGCCCGGCGGCACGCCGGTGGCGACGAGTTCCGAAACGCCGCCGACCGAGTCACGTTCCGAGCGCATCCGTTCGATCAGTTCCGCCATGCGCGCCGCGGCGTCCTGATCCGGGCAGCGCACCGGGTTCGACTCGACCTGCTCCAGGGTCACCGCGGCCGGATCGTCGATCCGCCCCTCGATGTCGCCGATGCTCTTCACGTAGCCGACGATCCCGACGCCCCAGCGCTCCCGCAGGAGCTTCTTCGCCACGGCCGCGGCCGCCACCCGCACCGAGGTCTCGCGGGCGCTCGAGCGGCCGCCGCCCCGGTAGTCGCGGAATCCGTACTTGGCGTCGAAGGTGTAGTCGGCGTGTCCGGGCCTGTACTTGTCCTTGATCTCGCTGTAGTCCTTCGGCCGCTGATCGCGGTTCTCGATCAGGAAGGCGATCGGCGTCCCGGTCGTCCTGCCCTCGAACACGCCGGAGAGGATGCGCGCCTCGTCAGGCTCCATCCGCTGTGTGGTCAGCTTCGACTGCCCGGGCCGGCGGCGGTCGAGGTCCGGCTGCAGGTCGGCCTCGGACAGTTCCAGGCCCGGCGGCACACCGTCCAGGATGCCGACGTAGCCCGGTCCGTGGCTCTCGCCGGCCGTGGTCAGCCGCAGCGCGGTTCCGAACGTGTTCCCAGCCATGACACGAGGACTCTGCCACAGCCCCGCCGCAGGCCGAACCGGCGTAGACTGACGGGTGATGCAGAGTTCGACCGCCACCGCGTCGTTCGAGTCGCCGCCAATCGACACCGTCGGCGTCGAGGAGCGGGTGGCGAGGCTCTGCTCGCGCTCGATCAAGAAGGACGCCAAGCTCCACGCGCTCCACCTGACCCTGTCGATGATCGACCTGACGACGCTCGAGGGGGCCGACTCCGAGGGCAAGGTGCGGCAGCTCTGCGCCAAGGCGCTCCAGCTTCACGCGGCGTTGCCCGATCTGCCTCACGTGGCCGCCGTCTGCGTTTACCCCGCCCTGGTCGGCGTCGCCAGGCGGGCGCTCGAGGGCAGCGGGATCAACGTCGCTTCGGTTGCGACCAGCTTCCCGGCCGGTCAGGCGCCGATCGAGATCAAGCTGCTGGAGGTGCGGAAAGCGGTCGAGGCCGGCGCCGACGAGGTGGACATGGTGATCTCCCGCGGCCGCTTCCTGGCCGGCGACTTCGCCTACACCGCGGACGAGATCGCCTCGGTCAAGGAGGCCTGCGGCGAGGCCCATCTCAAGGTGATTCTCGAAACCGGCGAGCTCGGCACCCTCGACGCGGTGCGCCGCGCCTCGGACCTCGCGATGCGATCCGGCGCCGACTTCATCAAGACCTCGACGGGCAAGATCAAGCCGGCCGCCACGATGCCTGTCGTGCTCGTCATGCTGGAGGCGATCCGCGACCACTACCTGCGCACCGGCGAGAAGATCGGCATGAAGCCGGCGGGCGGTATCTCGACCGCCAAGGACGCGATCCGGCACCTGGTCATGGTCCGGGAAACGCTCGGTCAGGACTGGCTCGATCCCGACCTTTACCGCTTCGGCGCCAGTTCCCTGGCGAACGATGTCCTGCGCCAGATTGTCAAGCAGGGAAGCGGCATCTACCAGTCGTTCGACGACTTCTCGCTCTGAGCGCGCGGCGGCCAGAACCATGACGGAATCCACCCAATCGACCGGACTCGCGGCTCCGAAGCTCCGCCTCGGCGGCGCCGATGGCTGGGGCTACGCGCCGGCGCCCGAGTCGACCGACCACGTCGAACTGCGCGACCGCTACGGCCTGTTCATCGACGGCGACTTCACCGACGCGGCCGACGGCCGGACCTTCGAGACGGCGAACCCGGCCACCGAGGAGAAGATCGCAGACGTCGCCCTCGCCTCCGACGCCGACGTCGACGCCGCCGTGGCGGCCGCCCGGCGCGCCTACGAGGAGGTCTGGTCGCAGCTTCCGCCGCGGGAGCGAGGCAAGTACGTCTACCGGATCGCCCGGGTGCTCCAGGAGCGGGGCCGCGAACTCGCGATCACCGAGTCGCTCGACGGCGGCAAGCCGATCCGCGAGTCGCGGGACGTCGACATCCCGCTCGCGGCCGCGCACTTCTTCTACTACGCCGGCTGGGCCGACAAGCTGGACTACGCGTTCCCCGGCCGTGGCGCCAGACCGCTCGGCGTCGCTGGCCAGGTCATCCCCTGGAACTTCCCGCTGCTCATGGCGGCCTGGAAGATCGCGCCCGCCATCGCCGCCGGCAACACGGTCGTGCTGAAGCCGGCCGAGACGACGCCGCTCACGGCGCTCAAGCTGGCCGAGATCATCCGCGAAGCGGGCCTGCCGCCGGGCGTGGTCAACATCGTCACCGGCGCCGGCGAGACCGGCGCGGCGGTTGTCCAGCACCCGGATGTCGACAAGGTCGCCTTCACCGGCTCCACCGAAGTCGGCAAGCTGATCCGGCGCGCGCTCGCCGGCAGCGGCAAGCACTACACCCTGGAACTCGGCGGCAAGGCCGCGAACCTGGTGTTCGAGGACGCCGCCGTCGACCAGGCGGTCGAGGGGATCGTCAACGGCATCTTCTTCAACCAGGGCCACGTCTGCTGCGCCGGGTCCCGGCTGCTGGTCCAGGAGTCCGTCGCCGACGAGGTGATCTCCAAGCTGAAGGACCGGATGGAGACCCTGATCGTCGGCGACCCGCTCGACAAGAACACGGACATCGGCGCGATCAACTCCCGCGCCCAGCTCGACAAGATCGAGGAGTACCTGGAGATCGGCGAAGCGGAGGGCGCCGCGCCCTTCCAGACCTCGTGCCCGGTGCCGGAGCGCGGCTACTGGTGCCGGCCGACCCTGTTCCTGCGCGCATCCCAGTCGCACCGGGTGGTCCAGGAGGAGATCTTCGGTCCGGTGCTGGCAGTGCAGACGTTCCGTACCGTGGACGAAGGCATCGCGATGGCGAACAACACCCCCTACGGCCTCTCGGGCGGCGTCTGGAGCGACAAGGGCGCCAAGGCGTTCCGGGTCACCAGCCGGATCCGGGCCGGCGTGCTGTGGGCGAACACCTACAACAAGTTCGATCCGACCGCTCCGTTCGGCGGCTACAAGGAGAGCGGCATCGGCCGGGAGGGCGGGCTCGCCGGGCTCCACTTCTACCTGCAACCGGAGGCGGCGGCATGAGCGAGCGACGACCCGCCGCCGCGGCCGACCGCCTGCCGGTGCTCAAGACCCACAAGGTCTACGTCGGCGGCAAGTTTCCGCGCTCCGAGTCCGGCCGCTTCGACCGGGCTCTGGCACCCGACGGCACGCCGATCGCGAACATCTGCCGCTGTTCGCGCAAGGACGTGCGGGACGCCGTCACCGCAGCCCGCGCCGCACAGGCCGGCTGGGCGGCACGCACGGCGTACAACCGGGGCCAGATCCTCTACCGGATCGCCGAGATGCTGGAAGGCCGGAGCGGCCAGTTCGAGGCCCTGCTCGCGGCCGGTGGAACGGCGCCGGACGAGGCCGCGGCCGAGGTCCAGGCCGCCACCGATCGGCTACTCCACTACGCCGGCTGGACCGACAAGTTCCAGCAGGTGTTCTCCAGCGTCAATCCTGTCGCGACGTCGCACTTCAACTTCTCGATCCTCGAGCCGATGGGCGTCGTCGGCGTGCTCGCCCCCGAGTCGCCGCTGCTCGGCCTCGTGTCCTCCATCGCCCCCGCGATCGCCGGCGGCAACACGACCGTCGTCCTGGTCACCGGCAGCCAGCCGCTTCCGGCCACCACGTTGGGCGAGGTCCTGAACTCTTCCGATGTGCCCGGCGGCGTCGTCAACATCCTGACCGGCCGCCGGGACGAGATGCTCGCGCCGCTCGCCGCGCACCGCGACGTCGATGGCCTACTCCTCTGCTCACCGGACCCCGACGTCACCAGGTCCGCCGAGATCGAGGCGGTCCATAACCTGAAACGCGTCGCAGTCCGCGGCCACGAGGACTGGACGGACATCCAGAGCCCCTACGAGATCACCGACCTCCAGGAAGTGAAGACGACATGGCATCCGATCGGGAGTTGACACGCGACACGGTCGAGGAGGCTTCCGAACAACCCTCCGCGCCTCCCAAGACCGGCGAGATGGAGCTCCCGCTCCATGCCCGCAACCGCGCCGCCGAGATCGTCCAGTCACCCGACAAGCTCCGGGCGATGGTCGCCGAAGCGAGGGAAAAGGCCGACTCCGCCGGCGGCGCCACCAGCCCGCTCAGCGCTGTGATCGAGGACCTGAAGACGATGTTCGACCTGCTCCGCGCGGTAGCGCGCGGCAACTACCGGCTCCGCAAGGAGACCCTGATCCTCATCGCCGGCGCCGTCCTCTACTTCGTCATCCCGATCGACGTCATCCCGGACTTCATCCCGGTGGCCGGCTTCATCGACGACGCCGCGGTGATCGCCTGGGTGGTCAAGACCTGCAAGACCGAGATCGACCTGTTCAGAGCGCTCACCGCGGGAGACAACGACCGCGAGCCCGAGCCGGAACCCGCCTAGCTCTGGACCAGGGAGGCGGAGCGTCTCGACGAGCAGACGCTCCTACAGCGAAGCCGCGCCGTGGTACGCCCGCGCGACCCAGGCCATGAGCTGGGCGCACAGTAGCCCCAGTGGCGTGCCGACCAGGTTGCCGAGGACGCCCATCAGCACACCAACCGCGGCAAGCGCGGGCTGGAACACGCCGGCAACGACCGGCGTCGAGATGACGCCGCCGACGTTGCCCATGCTGCCGGTCGCGAACAGGAAGATCGGCGCGCGCAGGAGGCGCATCGCGAGGAACAGGCAGGCGACGTGGATGCCGATCCAGACGACGCCGACGGCCAGCACCAGAGGCGCCTCGGCAATGGCAGCGAGATCGCCGCCGGCACCCATCGTGGCGACCATCAAGTAGAGACCGCCGTAGGCCACCGGTGTGGCTCCCCGGTGTTCAAGACGCCGGATCGGCGTGAAGGAAAGCCCGAGGCCGACCGCGACGACCAGCAGGATGCCCCAGGTGAAGTGGGAGAGCACCGAGCCCACCTGGGGCAGCAGCTCGCCGCCGCGCATGCAGAGCCAGCTCGCCACCAGGCCGACGCCGAGCATGGAGGCGAAGGCGGGCAGCGTGATCGGCCGCGCGTTCTCCGCCTGGACCTGCCGCAGCCGCTGGTTCAGCGCGTCGAGTTCTTCGCGCCGCGCCCGGTTCCAGCGGTCGATCCGGTTCTGGTAACCGCTGAGCAGGATGATGATCGACATCCAGCCGTAACCGACCACCGAGTCGACGATGATCATCGGGGCGAAGACGTCGTCGGGGGCGCCGACTCCCTCCTTGATCGCGATCATGTTCGACAGACCACCGATCCAGGAGCCGGACAACGCTCCCAGTCCCTTCCAGATCTGCGGATCGTCGAGGAACGGCTGGAAGATGGCCAGCGCGATCGGTCCGCCGATCACGATGCCGACGGACCCCGACAGCAGCATCGCCGCCGCGAGCGGTCCCAGCCGCCTGATCGCCGGCACGTCGGTCGCCAGCACCAGGAGCAGCAGCGAGCACGGCATCAGGTAGTCCGTGCACCAGTCGTAGAAGGCCGACTCGGCCGGCGTGATGCCGGCGGTGGTCAGCACCACCGGCAGCAGGTAGATCCAGACGATCGGCGGCAGATACCTGAAGAGCCGGTCGAAGGGCCGCGTCTGCGCCAGCACGAAGATCAGGGCCACGAAGCCGGCGAAGAAGACGAGCAGCGCGGTCGGGTCGTTGATCAGCGCCTGCTCAGCCATCGCCGGCGAGTGTATGGGCTAGCGTCGCGTCTGGCTGCCGGCTTGGGACCCGTGTGCTAATGTCTGTCATTAGACCTGTTCCGGCGCCACCCATCCCGGGCCTGACGAGCCAGGAGAGCTTCGCCCATGAAACATCGCACAGCGGCCATCGTGTCCGCGCTGACGGCGACCTTCCTGCTTCTGAGTTCCGCCGCCGCTGCCCAGTTCGGAAACCTGCCGCCCAACCGGTCGTCACTGCTCGACGACGGCGCGCTCCACGTCGTCATCTGCGGCAGCGGTTCACCGTTGCCGAGCGCCGAGCGGGCCGGGCCCTGCACGGCGGTGATCGCCGGCGGGCGGATGTTCCTGATCGACGTCGGCCCCGGGTCGACCGAGAATCTGCGGCTTTGGGGACTGCCGATGGGAAGTCTCACCGGCGTTCTGCTGACCCACTTCCACTCCGATCACATCGGAGAACTCGGCGAGGTCGTCTTCGCGAGCTGGACCTCCGGCAGGGCCCTGCCCCTGGACGTCTACGGTCCGGTGGGCGTCAAGCAGGTCGTCGCCGGCTTCCAGGCCGCCTATGAACTCGACGTCTCCTACCGGGTCGCCCACCACGGCGCCGACCTGCTCGCGCCGGACGGCGGCAAGGCGAACGGGCACGCGATCGAACTCGCCGAGGACGCGCCCTCGCGCGTCTTCTACGACGAGGACGGCCTGAAGATCACCGCGTTCCTGGTCGAGCATGAACCGATCTCGCCGGCGCTCGGCTACCGCATCGACTACGGCGGCCGCTCGGTCGTGGTCAGCGGCGACACGATCCGCTCGGCGAACGTGGAGGCGGCGAGCCAGGGCGTCGACGTCCTGGTCCACGAGGTCCTGTCCGGCGCTCTGATCGGCGGGGCGGCGCAGGCGCTGGAAAGCGCCGGCAATGAACGGACCGCGAAGATGCTCCGGGACACGCTCGACTACCACACCTTCCCGGCCGACGTGCACGCCCTCGCCGCCGAGGCGCAGGTCAAGCTCCTGGTGCTGAGCCACCTCGTGCCGCCCCTGCCCGCGGCGCAGGCGGAGGGCGTGTTCATGCGCGGCCGGGCCGAGGACGCACCGAACGATGCGGTGGTCGGCGCCGACGGCATGCACATCGCGCTCCCCGCGAACAGCGACGAGCGGACGGTCGAGAACTTCTAGACGCTCCCTGGAGGCCCTGGAAAACGCAGCGTCCTGGCCTCATCCGGCGCACAGCGCCCGGCGGCCGCGCTAGCCTCATACCGTGACGAACTACGCAGCCGAACTCGAGTTCGCGGTCGAGACCGCCTGGATCGCCGGCCAGTTGACGCTCGAGTTCTTCCGTCTCGGAGTCGAAGCGGAACTCAAGAGCGACAGGACGCCGGTCACCGAAGCGGACCGCGGCGCCGAGGAACTGATCCGCTCACGGATTGCCGAGGTCTTTCCGGGCGACCTCGTCGTCGGCGAGGAGTTCGGCGCGGGCGACGGCGAGCCGGGCTCGCCGAATGCCACGAAACGCCACTGGTACGTCGATCCGATCGACGGTACCCGGTCCTTCGTCCGTGGCGTGCCGCTCTACGGGATCCTGATCGGCCTGGAGGTCGATGGGAGAGTCGAAGTCGGCGTCGCCCACTTCCCAGGCATCGGCGAAACCGTGGCGGCCGCCTCCGGACACGGCTGCACGCTGAACGGCGAGCCGGCACAGGTCTGCTCGACGAACAACCTGAGCGAAGGCTATGTCTCCTTCGGCGATCCGGGCCTCTTCGTCGACCCCCGGCACCGAACGGCCTGGCAGCGGATGATGGAGGGCACGGCCTACCGCGTCGGCTGGTCCGACGCCTACGGCCACGCCCTGGTCGCCACGGGCCGGCTGGAACTGATGGTCGACCCGAAGATGAGCGCCTGGGACTGCGGACCCTTCCCCGTCATCCTGCGCGAGGCCGGCGGCTACTTCGGCGACTGGGACGGCAACGAGACGATCCACGGCGACCGTGCGTTCAGCACGACGCGCCGGCTGCTGCCCGAGGCCCTGGAACTGCTCGCCGATTGAGCCTCAGCCGTCGCCCGGCTGAACTGTCGGTGCGCCGGCCGTCTGGCCGGCATCCGCCGAAGGCAGTCTTCAGCCGTCGCCCGGAAGCTCTTCACCTTCTTCCAACGGACCAGCGACACAGCTCAGCAGTTCCTTCACCTCATCCAGCCGGTTGTCCGGCACGCAGAGCTTCACCGGCACCGGCGACTTCCCCATCATCCCCATGCCGAACATGCCGACCCCGGCACTCTGCACCAGGAACGGAATGTCGTACTGGTCCAGGGCGTGGCCTATCGTCTCGGCCTCGAGCCGGGAATCGAAGGTGGCGAGTTCGACGAACTTCACGGTTTGGCCCTCATGCAACCTCAACGAAGGAGAACCCCCGGCCTGATGGCAGCCAGGTACTCCTCGCACGGCTCGCAGCGGATGCCCTGGATCTCGAGCCGCTCGTCGCCACGATACAGGAGGCGCGCCTGCGCGGCCGGGTAGTCCTCCAGGAACGCCCGCAATCCCCGGAGATCACGGCTGCGCACCGAACCGCTGTTCTGAACCTCGAAGGCCCACAGCCCTTCTTCTCCGTAGACCACGAAGTCCACTTCGTTGCCTGACTTCGTTCGCCAGAACGAGAGCGTGGCGCCCGATCCCGAGTAGTCCAACCACGCACGAAGATGCTGGGCCACCAGACCCTCTAGTGCCCCGCCTTCGATCTCCTCCGGACGGTCCAATGGCCCAGCGGGACGTACCGACCGGAACACACCGGCATCGAACCAGTAGAACTTCGGATGTACGGTCAACTGTCGCTTCTGTCGCCGCCGAAAGACGGGCAGCCGGAACGCCAGATGGAGGTCTTCGAGAATCCCGATGTAAGCCTCCACCGTCTTCCGGCTCGCATGCGTTTCGCGGGCCACTTCGGCGATGTTGAGGACGGCGCCGTGCGAGAACGAGACCCTCTCCACGAAACGCCCGAAGTGGTCGAGCCGGCGAACGAGACCTTCCGCCTGAACCTCCTCGCGGATGTAGAGCGCAACGTATGCAGAGAGGGTGGCATCGGGTGTATCGGAGTCCCATACGACCGGCAGCAGGCCGCGGCGAAGGGCGAGACCAAGGTCGAACGACGGCAGTTCCGCCGCCATGAAAGGGTGCATCCGCTCCAGCAGGAGCCTTCCCGCAAGGAGGTTCACGCCGGTCCGCCTCAACTTGCGGGCAGAGGAACCCGTCAGCACGAAGCGCGGAGCCGACCGTCCGCGGCGGGCAAGCAGGTCATGGACGACGTTGAGGAGGGCCGGAGCCTTCTGCACTTCGTCGACCACGACGACCTTCGCGTCCGGCTCTCCGTCCACGAGTTCGCGGAGCCGCTCGGGTCGAGCCACGAACCGCTGCTCCAGCTCCGGGCGCAGCAGGTCGACCCAGAGTGCGTCGGCCAACGCCTCGCGGAGAAAGGTCGACTTGCCGGTCCCTCTGGGTCCGAAGAGGAAGTAGCTCGCCTCCGGAGGCTGGAAAAATCTCCCTATCAATGCCATTTTCTCTGCCGATCTGGCAGTGACACTATCAGAAACGCCGAACGAAGGGTCACGCCGGCCAGCCCGGCAACGCGGACTTCAGCCGCTCTTCCGAGGCCGCCGGACAACCAGAACCGGCACGAGAATCCGCTTCACTCTGCGTTTCCGCGCTCGGGGGGACTCGGGGGCGAAGCCGGCAGCTTCAGCATCAGCCCCAGCCGCGTACAACGGGCCACCAGTTCGTCACGCTGGTTGTACGCACGGTGCTCGAAGGTCACGATCCCGGCGTTGGGTCGCGAGCGGCTCTCCCGCTTGTCCTTCACCTCGGTCTCGATCCGCAGGGTGTCGCCATGGAACACGGGACGCGGGAAGACGACGTCGTTCCAGCCAAGGTTGGCAATCGTGGTGCCGAGGGTCGTGTCGCCGACCGAGATGCCGACCATCAGGCTCAGGGTGAAGCAACTGTTGACGATCCGCTCGCCGAACTCACTGTTCTTCATCGCCTCGGCGTCGAGGTGAAGCGCGGCCGGGTTGTGGGTCATCGCGGTGAAGAAGACGTTGTCCGCCTCGGTCACCGTCCGGCGGAGCGCGTGGTCGAAGAGTTGGCCGACTTCGAACTGCTCGTAGTAGAGGCCCGCCATGCGGCAACCCTAGCCGAGCGAATCTGTGACGCGCTCGATACTGGCACCCAGCGACCGCAGCCGCTCGTCGATCCGCTCGTAGCCGCGGTCGATCTGCTGCACGTTGTCGATCACGCTGCGGCCCTCGGCGCACAGAGCCGCGATCAGCATCGCCATGCCGGCGCGGATGTCCGGGCTCACCATGTCCCGGCCGTAGAGCTTCGACGGCCCGCTGACGACGACCCGGTGCGGGTCGCAGAGCACGATCTGGGCACCCATCGCGACCAGGCGATCGACGAAGAACATGCGGGACTCGAAGAGCTTCTCATGGATCAGTACCGAGCCCCGGCTCTGAGTCGCGCCCACCACCGCGATCGACGTGAGATCGGCGGGGAAACCGGGCCACGGCGCGTCCTCGATCTTCGGGATCGCGCCCTGAAGATCGGTGCGCACCTGGAGTTCCTGACCGCCCGGCACGAACAGGTCGCTGCCGTCGCCCTGGACCTCGAAGTCGATGCCCAGCCGGCCGAACGCGATCCGCGTCGCCCGGTGCTCCCGCGGCCGGGCGTTCGGAATCCGCAGCTCGCCACCGGTCACCGCCGCCAGCGTGATGAGCGACCCCACCTCGATGTAGTCGGGCCCGATCTCGAACTCGGCGCCTCCGAGCCTGTCCGCTCCCTCGATGGTCAGAGCGTTCGTCCCGATGCCATCGATGCGCGCGCCCATCGCTCGCAGCAGCCGGCAGAGGTCCTGCACGTGGGGCTCGCTCGCCGCGTTCAGGATCCGGGTCTCGCCCTCGGCCAGCGAAGCCGCCATCACCGCGTTCTCGGTCGCCGTGACCGAGGCTTCGTCCAGGAAGATCTCGGCCCCGCGCAGCCGCTCTCCCGGACCCTCGACGCGACACTGGAGACCGCCGCGCGGGCAGAGCTTGATGCCGGCGCCCAGGCCCTCGAGCGCCAGCAGGTGCGTGTCGAGCCGCCGCCGACCGATGACGTCGCCGCCCGGAGCCGGCATGTTCACTCGCCCGCGCCGCGCCAGCAGCGGCCCAGCCAGCAGGATCGAGGCGCGGATCGCCCGGCAGAGATCCGGGTCGGGATCGTCGTCGCCCATACCGGCGGCGCAGACGCGTACCGTGTCGCCCCCGGCGAACGCCACTTCGGCGCCTAGCTGGCGCAGCAAGCCGATCTGGACCTCGACATCGCGGATCCGGGGCACGTTTCGGAGCGTGACCTCCTCATCCGTGAGGAGGGCCGCTGCAAGCAGCGGCAGCGCCGCGTTCTTGTTGCCCCGCGCCCGCAGCGTGCCCGAGATCGGTTGACCGCCCTCGATGACGAACTGGGAGCGGGGCATGTGTGCAGCCGTGTCCATCGCCCGTTTAGTTGACCACAGGAACGCCAGCGCGGCGCAGAGTGTTCCATTGGCGGTGGTCTAGCGGCGTGTCCTCTTCGCGTCGTACCGATGAAAGGAGACGCGATCGAACCTAATCGAAACAACATCGAATAGAGCTTGAATGACACGAAACGTTAACCAAATCATCCCTAGAATCATGTGCTCTGGTTCACCCCCCATCCGCCTGCCGCCCGCGCCGTCTCCTGCTCGCCTGTACGCTGGCGGCGCAGCCGTGGCTCATCCCGGTGGTGCACGCCCAGGGGGGCAGCGTCGCCACTGACAAGGCGGCCCTGGAGGCGCTCTACGCCGCCACCGGCGGCGCGAGCTGGACCTTCAGCACGAACTGGAACAGCAACGCACCCCTGGGTTCGTGGTACGGCGTGAGCACGGACGCGAACGGCCGCGTCATCCAGGTGGTCCTGCAGTTCAACAACCTGAGAGGCGACCTGCCGAACGCCCTGGGAGACCTCTCCGAACTGCAGTATCTGGTCCTCGGCTCCAACGGACTGACCGGCTCCATTCCGGCCTCCCTGGGCAACCTGACGAGGCTCCTCACGCTGGCCCTGTCGGAGAACGGGCTCACCGGCTCGATTCCGGCGGAGCTGGGCGGCCTGAGCAGCCTCAGGTCGCTGCAACTGGGCGACAACCGGCTGAGCGGCTCGATTCCGACGGCCCTCGGGAACCCGCCCGCTCTCTGGGCACTCTCGCTCGAGGGCAACCTGCTGACGGGCGGCATACCGACCGAGCTGGCGACGGCGGGACTCCAGTTCCTCGATCTCTCCAGGAACGACCTGACCGGATCGATCCCCGGGGAGTTCGGGAGCGTGGCGACCCTCACCACCCTGTCTCTCGGGGGAAACAGCCTGACCGGGGTCGTGCCGGCAGCACTGGCGAACGCGGGCGCCCTGGAGAAGCTGGACTTCTCCTTCAACTTCGGCCTGTCCGGAGCCCTTCCGTCCGGCCTGGCCAACCTCAGCGACCTGTCCGAACTGGACATCCACGGCACAGCCCTTTGCGCGCCGGCGGACTCCGCCTTCCAGACCTGGCTGTCGACGATCACCTTCCACTCGTCGGGCCGCGTCTGCGGCACCGATCCGGTGGCGCAGCCGACGATCGACGTGGCGGTCTTCTACACGCCCGGCGCGCGAGAGGCGGCCGGCGGACAGTCCGGGATCGAGTCGGTCATCGATCTGATGGTGGCCGAAACGAACCAGGCCTACATGGACGGCGGCGTCCAGCAGCGAATCGCCCTCGTCGCCCGCGAAGAGACGGCCTACGTCGAGTCAACGTCTTCCCTCGTCGACCTGACGCGGTTCACCCGGCCCGCAGACGGCCACATGGACGAAGTGCACGTGATCCGCGACATCGTCGGCGCCGACCTCGTCCACCTCATCGTCGGCCGAGCCACCGTCGGTGGCGTCACCTGGCCGGTTCCGCGTGCGGACCGGGCCTTCGGCCTGACCAGGCACAACGGCGGCGGCGTCTTCTTCGCGCACGAACTCGGCCACAACATGGGGCTCAGCCACGACCGGTACGTCCAGTGCCAGACCGCTTCCTGCGGCAGCACGCCCCACCAACCGTACGGATTCGGCTACGTGAACCAGCAGGCGTTCGTGACGGGCGCGCCCGCTTCGGCACGCTGGCGCACGATCATGTCCTACGAAAACCAGTGCTTCGACGAGGGAGTCGCCTGCGAACTGCTGCTGCGCTTCTCGAGTCCGAGTCAGACGCGCGGCGGCGACGCGCTCGGCGTGCAGGGCGAGCGCGACGCTCCGGACCTCGCTGGTCCGGCCGACGCTGTACGCGTCCTCGGCGAGATGCGCCACACCGTGGCGGCCTTCCGGGAGAAGAGAACCGCGCCCGACCCGGATCACGCGCCCACGCCCGTGGGAACGCTGGCGGACCGCAGCCTGCTCGTGGGTGACCCGGCGGTTGTCGTCGATGTGTCGGGCGCGTTCCAGGATCCGGACGGAGACGCGCTGACCTACGAGGCGTTCTCCTCCGCCGAGACCGTGGCGACGGCCGTGCTGTCGGGGACAGCGGTGACGCTCACGGCCATAGGACCCGGCAGGGCGACGGTCACCGTGACGGCCACCGACGCGGCCGGCTCGAACGGCACCGCCTGGCAGTCGTTCACGGTGCTGGTGGACGGACCGACCGCGATCGACTACGACGCGGACGACGACGGCCTGATCGAGATCCGGACCCTGGGGCAGTTGAACGTCATGCGGGCCGACCCGTTCGGCACCGGTGACCCGGGCTTCGCGGAGATCCCCTACGCCGCGGCGTTCCCCGACCGGCGGCAGGGCATGGGCTGCGCCGCCGGCCTCTGTTCCGGCTACGAGCTGGTCGCCGACCTGGACTTCGACACGAACGGCAGCGGCGGTCCCGACGCCGGGGACGCCTACTGGAACGGAGGCGCCGGCTGGGCACCGCTCGGCACCTTCTTCTGGGGTCCCTTCGCCGCGACGTTCGACGGAAACGGCCACCAGATCAGCAACCTGTTCATCGACCGTGGCGGCCACGCGGCGCTGTTCGACGTGGTGGCCGCGGGCGCGACGGTCAGGTCGGTCGGCGTCGCGCGGGTCGACGTGACGGGCTCGCGGGCCGCAGGCTTGGCGGTGCGCAACCGCGGCGTCATCGCGAACAGCTACGTCACTGGCCGCGTTGCGGGTCGGCTCTGGGCGGGCGGTCTGGTGGAGGAGAACCGGGGCACCATCGCGAGCAGCCGCGCGAGCGGCCAGGTGACGTCCAGCAACCAATGGGCGGGGGGCCTGGTCGCTCAGAACTACGGCCAGGTCACCGGGAGCTTCGCCGCGAGCCAGGTGACCGCTACGGATCCGGCGACCGGCAGCGCCGGTGGACTGGTGGGAACCAACGGCGCCCCAGGCGCCGCCGGCACCATCGAAACAAGCTACGCGACGGGCCGGGCTGACGCTCCCTATCAGACCGGCGGCCTCGCCGCCCTGAACGCGGGCCGTATCGCCAACAGCTACGCCGCGGTGCTGAGCACGGGCGCGTCCACGTCGTCGGGCGGCCTGGTCGGTCGACAGCACGCGGCCACGGTGCCCGCGAGCTACTGGGACACGGACGCTTCCGGCCGGCAAAACAGCCGGGGCGGCACGGGGCGGACGACGGCGCAACTCCAGGCGCCGATCGGCTACACCGGGATCTACGCGGACTGGGACGTCGACCTCGACGGCGACGGCATGGACGACGAGCCCTGGGACTTCGGCACCGATTCACAGTACGCGGTGCTCAAGGCCAACGTGGACGGCCAGGGCGGGGCGACGTGGCGTGAGTTCGGTTACCAACTCCGGGAGGGACCGACACTGTCCGTGACGGACGCGACCGAACGGGCGGCGCTGAGCTGGACTCCGGTCGACACGAGCCACTGGACTTCGCCGCCGCCGGTGACGTACCGCGCGATCCGGGTCAGCGGGACCGGGTCCCGGCAGGTCGTCGAGACGTTGGCCGACGGGCTCTCAGGGCGGTCCTACACCGATACGAACGCGGTCGTCGGCACCACGTACTACTACCAGGTGGCCGCGGTCATCGACGGCGGAGAGGCGGCGCGCAGCGCCCTGGTCGAGGTCACGATACGTCCCTCCAACAGTCCGCCGCAGCCGGTCGGCTCGATCGCCACGCATACCCTGCGAGTCGGGGACGGACACGCGGACCTGGACGTGTCGGCCGGGTTCCACGATCCGGACGGCGACGCACTGACCTACGGGGCGGGGTCCTCGGCCCCGGGCGTGGCTGGCACGCAGGTCCTGGGGAACCTGGTCCGGCTGACCCCGGTCGCGGCGGGGAGCGCGACGATCACGGTGACGGCCACCGACGTGGCCGGCACGAACATGGCGGCGACGCAGCAGTTCGTGGTCACGGTGACGCCGCCGCGGTCCGTGACGGTCACGCCGCCTTCCCTTGCCGTCACGGAGGGGTCGAGCGCGCGCTACAGCGTGGTCCTAGGTTCGCAGCCGTCCGGCAACGTCGAAGTGCGGGTGCTGAACGACCTTGCGGGCACGGACCTCTCGGTGAACCCGGCCGCCCTCACGTTCACGGAGACCGACTGGAGCACGCCCAAGGAGATCGAGGTGACGGCGGCGGACGACCCGGACGCGGTGGCGGACGCACGGGTGACGCTCCTCCACGGTGTGAGCGGCGCCGACTACGGCTCGGTGAGCGCCGCCGGGGTCGAGGTGACGATTCTCGAGAACGACACGCCGACACTGTCGACGCAGGACGCCGCGGCGGGCGAGAGCGAAGGCTCGATGACGTTCACGGTACGCCTGAGCGTGGCGAGCAGCTCCGAGGTCACGGTGGACTACGCGACCTCGGACGGCGCCGGGGCACAGCCGGCAGCGGCGGGATCGGACTACACGGCAGTCCAGGGAACGCTGACCTTCCCGCAGAGTTCGACGGCAGCGCGGGACATCGTCGTGCCGCTGCTCGCCGACACGGTGGACGAGGCGGAGCAGGAGACATTCCGCCTGACGCTCCGCAACCCGGTCAACGCCGTGCTGGCCGGCGGCGGCTCGACCCTGCAGGTGGAGGGGACGATTCGCGACGACGACGATCCCGAGGTCACGGTGTCGTTCGGCGCGGCGAGCTACGAGGTGACGGAAGGCGACTCGGTGAACGTCGCCGTGCGGCTCGATCGGGATCCCGAGCGGGCCGTGGTCGTCCCGCTGGAGCGGACGCACCACGGCGGCGCGACCGAGGCCGACTACTCGGGAATCCCCTCGAGCGTCGCCTTCGGCCCGGGTGTCGTGACCCAGGAGTTCGTGTTCTCGGCGACCGACGACGGCGCGGACGACGACGGCGAGGCGGTGGAACTCCGCTTCGGTCCAATGCCGCCACGGGTGAGCGGCGGCGCCGGGGCGACGCTCGCGATCCGCGACAATGACTCGACCGGCGGAGGCGGAGGCCCCTCTCCCCCGCCCGACGACGGTGATGACGAAGATGATGAAGAGGAAGACGAGGATTCACCCCCTCCACCATCACCACCGCGTCTTCCCACCATGTCGGTGTCCGCGGCGCAGGCGGTGGAGAGCGCGGGGGCAGTGGTGTTCGACGTCCACCTGAGCAGGGCGAGCAGCTCGTTGGCGACGGTCGACTACGCGACGTCCGACGGCGCCGGCGCCAGCGGAGCGAGAGCGGGCTCGGACTACACGGCGACGCGGGGCACGCTGACGTTCCCCTCAGGCTCGACGGCCCGGCGGATCCGCGTTCCGGTCAGGGACGACGGGGTGTACGAGGCGGCTTCCGAGACGTTCTTCTTGACTCTTCAGCGTCCCGTGAACGCGACGCTTGCCGGCGGCGGCTCGGCGCTGCGGGTACTGGGGACGATTCACGACGACGACGATGGTCCGCCGATGGTGACCTTCGAAGTGGTTGGCGCAACATGCGACGAGGAGTTGTGCCGGACGCGGACGGGAGTGCCGGTGCGGTTCATCGACACGAGTACCGGCAAGGTGCTGTCCCGGCTCTGGGAGTTCGGTGACGGGAAGACGTCGCGGTCCAGACGAGTGGAACACGCCTGGTCTTCGCCCGGCTTCTACGAGGTAACGCTGTCGGTGAGCGACGGCGCGACGACCTCTACGGCGAGTCGGGTGTTCCTGGTTGAGGCTGCGGAGCCCCAGGGAACGTGTGTCGCCGATGCGGAGACCCTGTGCCTCCAGGACTCGCGCTACTCCGTGTCCGTGGAGTGGCGGACGGGTGGTGAGGGCGGCGCCGGTCTCGTTGTCCCCGCCGGCACGAACGATTCGGGCATGTTCTACTTCTTCCACGCTGGCAACTGGGAGGTGTTGATCAAGGTGCTGGACGGCTGCGCGGTGAACGGCCATGTCTGGGTGTACACGGCCTCGACGACGGACCTGGGCTACACGATCCGGGTCACCGACACGGTGACCGGTGTCGCGAAGGACTACGGGAACGACCCAGGGTTGCCGGCACCAGCCATCACCGATGCGACAGCGTTCCCGGAGGGGTGTCGGCGCTAGGGAGTCCGGCAGACGAGGCACCGGGACAAGCGCGCTGCTAGGCTACGACCCCTCCATGCGGACCTTTCCTCGAAGCCGTTGGAACGCGCCGCGAGCGCGGTGGCGGTCTCCGTCGGGGCCCTTCCGAACCCTGGGGCCATGCTTCTGCCTCCTGGTCTGCGCCACGGCCGCGTCGGGCCAGCCCGGCGACCTGTTCGCGCCGGCCGGGCCGGAGCTGCCAGGGCCGCTGGCGATCGAGGCGGCGGACGAGACCCCGACCGCCAACGACAACATCGCGGTCCGCAGCCGCACGGTGACGCTGAACTTCGGCGTCCTGCAGCGGGTCCGGGCGGCCGCTGAGAGTCTCGCGGAAGGGCCGGCATCTCTCGCCCTGAACCTGTTCGACGACATCGGGTACGAAGCCGTCATCGAGCATGTGGCACCGACCTTCTCCGGCGGGTACTCACTCTCCGGGCGCATTGCCGGCGAACCGCTGAGCAGCGCGACGCTGGTCGTGAACGGGCCGACGGTAGCGGGGTCGGTGCGGATGCCCGGCGCGGTCTATCGCATCGGGTCGGCCGGTGACGGGCGGTACTTCATCACGGAGGTCGACGAGTCGAAGCTCCCGGAGTGCGGGCTGAGCGAGGCGGAACACGCGGAACTCGGGCACGACCACGAGCTTCGCTTTCGCCACTAAGCCGGCGCGCCGCGGCGACGCGCCTGAAACTTCGGCGGCTCCCCCACGTCGATAGAGAGAGATGACACGACGCGGGCCGCGACGCCCCTGCGGCCGTTCCCGGAAGAAGGAGCCACGACATGACCAACCGCAACCGCAGATGGACTCATTTCGCGCTCGCCATGCTGATCGCCATGGCGCCGGCCGCCGCCCTCGCGCAGGCGGTCGACGAGCGCGCCAACGACGAACGCTGGGAGGAACTCGGCCAGCGCTGGCAGGAGTGGGGCGAGAACTTCGGCAAGAGCTTCGAGGATGCCGACTGGGAGTCCCACGGCAAGCACTGGGAAGAGGTCGGCAAGCGCTGGGAGGAATGGGGCGAACAGTTCGCCGCGTCCTTCGAGCACGCATTCGACGAAGAGGAATGGGACGCCTGGGCCGAGCAGTTCGAGGACATGGAGCATCCGGACGGCGAGGTCGACTGGGATCGCTTCGAACAGTTCTGGGAGGAGTTCGGCGAACGGTTCGGTACCTCTCTCGGCGAAGCCATGGAAGGCGCCGACTGGGAGACCTTCGGTGAGGCGATCGGCGCACTCGGCGAGCAGATGGGCGAGCTGGCGGAACTGATCGCCGCCAGCTTCGAGAACGCCGACTGGGACGGCTTCGCCGATCTGATCAGCGAGACGGTGGAGCAGGCGGTCGAGCACGCCGAGGAAGCGGCGGAGACGGCCGAGGAGGCAGTCGAGACGGCCGAGGAGGGCTGACGTAGGCTTCGCGCTCCCGCTCACGACCCACGGAGTGCGCAGATGCCAGTCGACCCCCAGGTACAGGCCTTCCTCGAAGCTCAGGCGCAGGCCGCGATCGAGAACCAGGTTCCGCCGATCACCGAGCAGACCGTGGAGATGGCCCGGGCCGGCTATCTCGCGGTCGCCGAGATGCTCGGACAGGGCCCCGACGTGGACACCGAGGACTCTGCCGCTCCCGGCCCGGCTGGTGACATTCCGGTCCGCATCTACCGGCCCCGGGATGCCGGCGACACGCTACCGGTGCTCGTCTACTACCACGGCGGCGGCTGGGTGATTGGCGACCTCGACACCCATGACTACGCCTGTCGCGAACTCTGCGCCGGCGCCGGATGTCTTGTCGTTTCCGTGGACTACCGGCTGGCGCCCGAGGCACGGTTCCCGGCCGCGGTCGACGACTCCTGGGGCGCCTTGCAGTGGGTCGCCGCCAACGCCGAGAGCCTCGGCGGCGACGCGGCCCGGATCGCGGTCGGCGGCGACAGCGCCGGCGGCAACCTCTCCGCCGTGATGAGCCTGCTCACTCGTGACAACGGCGGTCCGCACCTGGTCTTCCAACTCCTCGTGTACCCGGCCGTCGACATGGACTTCAGCCGTCCCTCCATCGACGAGAATGCCGATGGCTACATCCTGACCAGGGACCACATGATCTGGTTCCGCGGCCACTATCTCCGCTCTGAGGCCGACCGCGCCGACTTCCGCGCCTCGCCGCTGCTGGCCTCGGACCACACCGGCCTGCCGCCGGCTCTCGTCATCACCGCCGAGTTCGACCCGCTCCGCGACGAGGGCAGGGACTACGCGGGGAAGCTCCAGGCCGCCGGCGTCGAGGCCACGCTCTCGAACTACGAGGGCCAGGTCCACGTCTTCTTCCAACTCTCTCCCATCCTCGACGGCGGCCGCAAGGCGGTCGACGAGGCCTGCGCGGCGCTGCGGAATGCGTTCGACGCCTCGTCTCAGGAGAAGACGCGGGGCTTGAAGTCGGGCTGATTCAGGATGCTGGCGCTGTTGCCGGTGGCGCGGATGACGAACAGTCCCCGGCGCTCGGCGTGCTTGATCACGGAGTCGTCGGCGTCCAGGTAGGCGACCGCTCCGTACCGTTGCCGGAGCAGCGGCACGAGGTCGCCCTCGACCAGGCTCTCGAGCAGCTTTCCCCACTGGGTCGTGAACAGGCCTTCGGCCTTCCTGAGCCGGCGGTCGGTGTCCGCCATCTGCTTCTTGAGTTCGGTCGTCTGCCGGTCGGCCTCGGCCCGGTGCTCCTTCATCTGTTCGGCGTTCTCCCTGAGGATGCGCCAGATCTCCTCGGGCGTGGGCGTGTCCGGGGTCTGCTCGGTGGTCGTGTTCATCGTTCGGCTCCTTGTCTCGCGGCCAGCGCCGCGCGGCGGTAGCGCCGGGTTCGACTCCGCCCGCGTCTCGCTCCCGAGCGATGGCTCGTGGCGCGCCGGGGAGGAGTAGACGGCTCACCGACTGCGAGCCCGAGACGACCCCGCTCGTCTTCGGAGACCACCGCGTGAGCCTGTGCTACGAGACGCCGGCCGGCGAGACCGGCGACGCGAAGGCCGGCATCTGGGCCTCGGGCCAGGCGGGGCTGCTGTGGTTCTTCGACCGCGGCAACGCGGAGGTGCTGATCAAGGTGCTCGACGGCTGCTCGATCAACGGCCACCGCTGGGTGTTCGTCGGCCCCGTCACCGACGTCGCCTTCAACCTCGTCGTCACCGACGGCGAGGGCAGGGAGTGGGTCCATCGCAACGCCCAGGGCATGACGGCGCAGACCAGGGCCGATACCGCAGCGTTCTCCTGCCGCGAGTAGTGCCGGTCAGGCCCTGGCGGGTATAGGCTGAGATCCCCCGCCTGCCTCTCGGCGAGCGGATGCCCGTGAGCTTGTTGGACTGGTGATCAATCGACGAACCGGAGGTCCCTTTCCCATGAACGGACGCAGAAAGCGATGGGCGGCATGACCGTCGCTCAGGCGACGGTAGACGTCGAGCGAGTAAGGAAGCTCGTGGAGGAAGAGTTGGAGTCCAGGTTGGGCAGCGAGTTCAAGTTCGGCCCGGTCCGCGTACTGGAGATGAGGAATGTCGACGATGAACCGTACCTGCGAGTGCAGATCCTCGTCCACGGCGACACGTCGAAGCCCCGCTTGAGGAAGCTCGCGAAGGGGACGATCGGGCTGAGGGCCTCGATCGAGCAGAAGATGGCCGAGCAGGGGGCCGAGCTGGGCATGCTCCTCCTGCCGTCCTACCTGAAGAGGGCGGAATGGCATGCCGAAGCCTCTGCATGAAGAGCTGCTGACCTTGGCGGAACACGTGCAAGGCACTCCCGAAGGAGTTTCCCGGCGAGATACAGGACTTCGCCCAGCGTTTCGTGGAGCTGCAGGAAGAACGGGTGCTGGCGGACTACGACCCGAACCACGTCGTTCACGAGGCGGATCCCGTGGTTCACGTGCTACTCGTTCAGTTGGCGATCTTCCGAATGGCCGATTTGGACGCCAAGGACCTGCGCGCCTTCGCGGTATGGGTTCTCTTCCCCGGCCCGAGGCAGGGGCAGATCCTTCAAGGTTCTCTCTGAAGAATCAGCGATCCTGGTCAGGCCCTTTCGCGCCAGCGACCGTCGTCGGCGCGCAGCGGCGGTAGCGCCGGCCCGCGGCCTGCCGGGGAGAGCGGATAACGCGATCTTAACTGAAACGACATCATAAAGCAGGAAACAAACACGCCAATCTAATACCAGTTCTGGCATTGTGTTCAGCCGTGCCAGACAGAGCCCCTGTAGGCCACCTCTTCTCGGCTAGGGTGGCCGGCCAACAATTCCGGCCGAGCCGAGCCGAGCCGAGCCGAGCCGAGCCGAGCCGAGCCGAGCCGAGCCG
>VXZQ01000011.1 GCA_009845425.1 Holophagales bacterium | reverse complement strand
GGCTACGGGGCGGGGGACCTGGTGACCGCCACCGAGACGACCGCCGAGCACGCGGAGGCCTGCGCGGAACTGGTCGAGAGCGCCGGCCCGCTTCACAACGCGGGCCCGTACACGCCGTGGATGCACCGGGGCGCCGAGGACGGCGGCGCCACATTGCTGTTCCCGGGCCTGGCCGGCGGCCCGAACTGGGGCGGCGTCGCCTTCGACCCGGCTACGCGCCGGCTGCTCGCCTTCAGCCAGGACGTCGGCACGATGGGCTGGGTCGAGGAGGACACGGAGGCCGAATCCGTGACGTACGTGCTGCGGGTCGCCCGCCCGTTCTCCTTCGCGGTCCGCATCGGCGACGTGTCCTGGCCGTGCCAGAAACCGCCCTGGGGGACGCTGACCGCGGTCGATGCCGATACCGGCGAAGTTGCGTGGCGGCGGCCGCTCGGCGTGACGGAAGGCCTGCCGGCGGAGAAGCGGGAGACCGGCCGCCCGGGCCGCGCCTCGGCGATCGTCACCGCCGGCGGCCTCGCCTTCATCGCGGCGACCGACGACCGCCGCTTCCGGGCGCTCGACGTGGAGACGGGCGACGAGCTGTGGTCGGCGGAACTGCCGCTCCAGGGCAACGCGAACCCGATGACCTACCTGGCGGCGGACGGCCGGCAGTACGTGGCCGTGACGGCGACGGAAGAGCTGCTCGTCTTCCGGTTGCCGTAGAGTTCCGACGCTCATGTCCACCCACGACGAAGCCAGGGGTCCCGAGGGCTACGACCAACCCGCCGTCGAGGCCTGGATCGCCGAACACGTCGACAGCCTGAAGCCGCCCCTTCAGTGGACCCGGCTCCAGGGTGGGCACTCCAATCTGACCTACCGGATCGACGACACGGAGGGCCGCACCGCGGTCATCCGGCGGCCGCCGCAGGGCAAGCTCCTGCCCAAGGCGCACGACATGAGCCGCGAGTGGGCGCTGATCTCGGCGCTCGGTCCGACGCCCGTACCGGTGCCGCCGGCGATCGCCTTCTGCGAGAACCCGGACGTCACCGGCGCCTGGTTCTACGTGATGGGCCTGGTCAACGGCCGGCCGCTCTACAGCTCGGATCACACGGAGGAGTGGGTGCCGCGGGAGCGCCGCCCGAAGCTGGCGCACTCGTTCATCGACGTCCTGGCCGAGCTCCACGCCGTCGACCCTGACGAGGTGGGGCTCGGTGATCTCGGCAAGCGCGACAGCTACGTCGGACGGCAGCTTCGCACCTGGTATCGGTCGTGGACGGCGTCCGTCGAGCCGGCGCAACTCGACGATCCGCGCGCGCACGAGCTGCAGCGCTACTTCCTCGATCACCTGCCGGACCAGGGGCCGGCGCGGGTCGTCCACGGCGACTACGGGCTCCACAACTGCCTGGTCGGACCGGACTCGACGATTGCCGCCGTCGTCGACTGGGAGATCTCGACGCTTGGCGATCCGCTGGCGGACCTGGCCTACGCGATGAACCAGTGGATGCCGGCGACCGACACGATGCCGACCGGCTCGGGCGGCGCCACGGCGGCGCCGGGCTTCCCGGCGCGCGAGGAGTTACTCGAGCGTTACGCGGAGCGGACCGGCCGCGACCTGTCGAATCTCGACTACTACGTCGGCTTCAATCGCTGGAAGTCGGCGGCGATCGTCCATGGTGTGTATGCCCGCTACATGGAAGGCAAGAAGAGCACCGAGGGCGTCGACCTGCCCGAGATGCGCCAGCGCATCGTGCGCACGCTCGACCTGGCCGAAGAGGCGGTCAATCGCCTGTAGGGTGCCGCGCTAGGCTAGTCCTGTTCCCACAGGAGGACGGACATGAGCAAGCAGCGGCCCAGTCGCCGCGCCTTCCTCGGACTCGCCGGGGCCGCCGCGGCGAGTTCGCTCCATCCCGCGGCCCGCGCGCAGACGACGGGCGCCATCCGCGATCTCGGCGACACGCCCAGCGACTACGGGCGGCCCTCGCCGTTCGAGGACTCGAAGCGCTGGAGCCGCGCTCCCGACGCGACGGCGTCGTCCTCGAACACGCCGCTCGCCGACCTGGAAGGCATCGTCACGCCGTCCGGGCTCCACTTCGAGCGCCACCACACGGGCGTGCCGGCGATCGACCCGGACACCCACCGGCTCACGATCCACGGGCTCGTCGACCGTCCGCTCGTCTTCACGATGGACGACCTCGTGCGGATGTCCTCGGTGTCGCGCTTCCACTTCATCGAGTGTTCCGGCAACAGCGCGCGCGAGTGGTCGCCGGCCGGCGCGCCGAACGTGCAGTTGAGCCACGGCCTGGCGAGCTGCAGCGAGTGGACGGGCGTGCTGCTGGCCGACCTGCTGGACGAAGTCGGGGTCAAGGCGGAGGCGAGCTGGATCGTCGCGGAAGGCGCGGACGCCGGGCTGATGAGCCGCAGCGTGCCGCTCGAGCGGGCGCTCGACGACGTGATGATCGCCTACGGCCAGAACGGCGAGGCCGTTCGCCCGGAGCAGGGCTATCCGCTGCGGCTGCTGGTGCCGGGCTGCGAAGGCAGCATCAGCGTCAAGTGGCTGCGCCGGATCGAGGTCGCCCACATGCCGTCGATGGCCCGCGACGAGACGTCGAAGTACACCGACCTGCTGCCGGACGGCAAGGCCCGCCAGTTCACGCTGGTCATGGACGCGAAGTCCGTCATCACCCGGCCCTCGGGCGAGCAGAAGCTGGATCGGCCCGGGTTCTTCGAGATCCGCGGCCTGGCCTGGTCGGGCCGCGGCACGATCTCCCGGGTCGAGGTGTCGACGGACGGCGGCCGGTCGTGGACCGACGCCGAGATCGAGGGCCCGCGCCATGCGAAGGCGTTCACCCGCTTCCGCTCGCCCTGGCGCTGGGACGGCGGCCGCCACCTCCTGATGTCCCGAGCCACGGACGACACCGGCTACGTCCAGCCGACCCTGGCAGCTTTGCTCGAGGCGAGAGGCCGGTCGACGATCTACCACAACAACCGGATCAAGGCCTGGGAAGTGCGGGAGTCGGGAGAGGTGACGAATGCCGAGGCGTAGCTGGCGGCCCACGTTTGCCCTCCTCTTCGTCTCTGGCGTCGTTTTCGCCGCCGAGTCCGAACGGACCGGCCTCGGCAGCGAGCCGACCGCCGAAGAGCTCGGCGCTGCCGGCTACACCGTGTTTCCCGACGGCAAGGGCCTGCCCGCGGGCAGCGGCACCGTCAGCGAGGGCAGGGCGGTCTACCAGCAGTTCTGCGCCGCCTGCCACGGCAGGAACGCCGAAGGCGACGAGGCCGCGGCGCTCGTCGGCGGCCGCGACAGTCTGACCTCCGGGCGCCCCCGGAAGACGGTCGAGAGCTACTGGCCCTACGCGACCACGCTCTGGGACTACATCCGCCGCTCCATGCCCTACGAGTCTCCCGGCTCGCTCAACGACGACGAGATCTACGCCGTCGTGGCGCATCTGCTGCACCTGGGCGGCGTCGTCGGCGAAGACGCGGTGCTCGACCAGGAGAGCCTGCCCAGGGTGGAGATGCCAAACCGCGAGGGCTTCGTCTCCGACGACCGGCCGGACACGGACTAGTCGGCTTCTCAGGGGAGCGGCATCTGCTTGCTTTCGGTCTCGCGGGCCTGGTCGAAGGCGGCGACCGGTTCCGCGGTCCGCACCTGCTCGAGCCAGTACACGCCGTCGAACTCGGCGCTGTTGCCGCGGGTACCGGCGAAGTCGACGTCGCCGTCACCGTCCAGGTCCTGGGCGGCGAAGCTGTCGAACATGCCGCGCTTGCGACGGGAGATGTCGTGCCGGGTCCACTCGCCGTCGACGGCACCGGGATTCTCGAACCAGGCGAGCCGTCCGAGCGGCGTGTCGAGCTCGACCTCGCGGTCCTCTGCCCGGCCGCTGCGGCTGTAGGCGCCCGACATGGAGTCGAGGTCGCCGTCGCCATCGATGTCGGCGAAGGCGAAACCGACCAGGTTGTCCGGCGTCAGGCGGCCGATCGGCCGCAACTGCCAGGTGCCCGCCGGATCGGCCGGTTGCTCCAGCCACACAAGGACGCCGCCGAACTCGACCGTGGCGAGGTCCAGCCGGCCGTCACCCGAAAGGTCGACGAAGGCCATGTTGAAGCCGTTGAGCAGGGCGCCGGTCCGGGGTGCGTTCGGCGGCCGGGGCGTGTCCGCGGTGGTGGTCGTGCCCCCGACCCGGATCGGGTGCTCGATGAGTGCGACATCGCCCTCGCCCGCGCTGCGGTTCTCGAACCAGAAGATGCGGCCCTCGCCGGTCGAACCACCGACAATGTCGGTGTCGCCGTCGCCGTCGAGATCGACGGTCTGGGAGTTGATCGGCCAGATGACGCGGACGATCTCGTGTTCGATCCAGTCACCGGAGAGCGGGTCGGCCGTCGTGTCGAACCAGGAGATGGCGTGTTTCTCGGTGGTCCGCCGGTCCGGATTCTGCGCGCCCTTGTTCGGGGCGACGACTTCGGGCCGTCCGTCGCCGTCGAGGTCGGCGGTGAACACCCGAATGTAGGAGCCGCGGTCCTTCGTTGCTGACGGGATCACCCGCGGCCAGTCGCCGCTGCGCAAAGCGGTGGCCGCCTCGTCGGTCGCGGTGCCGGGATTCTCGAAGTAGATGAGGTGACCCAGCTCGCAGGCTGCGACGACGTCGAGGTCGCCGTCACCGTCGAAGTCGTCGAGAGCGACGTCCTCGGCGGCGGCGGCTTCGTCACCTTCGGCGAGGGTCGCCAGGTGCCAGGTGGCGGGATCGGGGCCGCCGAATGCGAGCCGGACGTGTCCCTGGCCGACGTTGCCGTACTCGGTGTCCGATTCGTGGACGGAGACGATGTCGAGGTGGCCGTCACCGTCGAGGTCGCCCATCTGGAGTCCGTCGCCGCCGCGGATCGGCACACCTCCGATGGCGACATCGTCGATGATGTGCTCGCGCCAGGAGATCCACTGACCGTCGGTGGACTGGGCGCCGGTGGGCGTGTCGGCGACGAGGTGCGAGGTCACGGTGGGGTCGGTGGGTTGGCAGCCGGCGAGCAAGGCCGGGACGAGAACAGCGAGAACGGAGAGGCGTGTCCACTTCATGCAGCGATCTCTTGAATGGAGTCGGGAGTAGGACGCTCAGTGTACTTACGGCATCGGACGTTCCGTGCCAGAGCAACCAGTCTGGCTGCGCCGCCAGCGGATCAGCGCGGGAACATCGGTCAGCCGCCGTTTGTTTGACGCTGCCGGTTGCCGACGGCGCTCAGTGGCCCTCCGCGTCGGCCCTGATCGAAGAGGCTTGTGGGGCAAGGGGCAGTGCCCTCATGGCTGGCGAAGGACCGGAAGAATCCGTGCGGGTTCATATGGTTGGCCTCTACTACCGGGGACAGCGCCGCGAGGACCTGGAGCGAGAGTACGTCGAGACCTACCACGCCATAGACGAATGCGTGGCGCGTTTCCGCAGACAACCGTACGGTCGCCTGGTGCGAATCCCGGATCTCTATTCCAGGGACGAACTGAAGACCTCGGAAGCGTTCAACGAGTTCTACAGCAGGACGACTAGCCAGAATGGGTTGATCGTGCGCCTTGAAGGGCCTGTGGGCTACTCGCACTTCACGTGGGCCATGTGTGATCCGATAGGGCGGGGTGGCGTCTGGTCCTCCAGCCAGATCGAGATGATCAGGCGAGTTGCTCCCCATGTTCGGCAACTTGTGTTCGTACGCCAGGCGCTGGCGGATGCCGGAGCGCTGGGCAGTTCCCTGGCTGAGCTGCGCCGCCGCGCGGCCGCATTGATACTGATCGTGGATCCGTGGCTTCCCCTTAGCGTCAGTGTGGACCATCTGGCTGCCGTGCTTGGCCTCACCCGTGCTGAGAGCGAGGTCGCCAGTTGGCTGGCGGAAGGCAAGACCGTCGGCGAGATCGCTGCGGCGACGGGACGGCAGAAGCGCTCGATCTACTGGCACCTGGAGCAGATCTACGCGAAGCTCGGCGTCCGTCGGCAAGTGGACCTCGTACGCGTGGTGTTGGCGGCTGCAGAGTGCGTCTGATCGACTCGTTGCGGTTCCGCAGGAGGAGGGTTCAGAAAACCTCGACGGGAACCGGACGGTCGAGGTCGATCCGCTCGACTTCGTCCCATGCCACGTACTCGGCGCTCTCACCGTCGCCCGTGAAGATCAGCATGCCGGCATTCCCTTCGCCCAGGTCGCCTGCGCACTCGAGGTCGAGGGTCTCGCCGCTGTGTAGCGTCACCCCGGCGTGCCGGCCGTCGCCGCACGCCTCTTCGGCCGGAAGCACAATCGACGCGACCAGGCCGAAAGGGATCGTGTAGTCCACGCCGCCGCGTGGCGCGTCGAGTGTCTCGGTCGTTTCGCTCTCATCGAGGTCGAACACCAGCCGGCCGGCGAGGCGCCTGCCCGAGCGGGTGGTGACGGCGCCTGAGAGCTGCTGCCCTGCCGGAAACTCGTCGTAGGCGGGGCCGCTGCCGTCGGCGGTGCCGAAGTCGAGCCGCTCGAAGGCCTGCCAGGAGACGAGCACCCGGCCGTACCGCCCGTCGTCTACGTAGACACCGCGATTGCCGCGGCCGACGGCGCGGGTACCGGAGAGGACGAACTCGCCGCCGTCGCGCAGTGTCACCAGCGCGCTGTCATTCGAATCGCGCGCGATGCTGCGAATGGCGTCGAAGCGCAGGCTGAACTCCCCGTCGGCGGTGCGGCCCCGAAGCTCGTCGGAGCCGAGGCTGGACTGCCGGTCCCACTGGACGAAGCCGGTGAAGTTCCTCTGAGGCGTGCGTACCGTGCCGTGCAGCCGGTCCGCGACACCATCCAACTCGGCGGTGGGAAGAAACTCGATGCGGCGGATTCTGCGCTCGGAGAGGTCCACGACGCCGTGCTGATCGTCCCAAATCCGCACGCCGTCGGCGAAGTCGTCGGCATCGAAGCGGTTGAGGACGAACCCGGTCCCGCTCTTGAGGGTCACCAGGAGTTCGCGGCCGCTCGGCTCGACGCGCCGGATGTCACCGAAGCGCGCCATGAACGGCCGGCCCAGGTTGAGCTTTCGCTCGCGCCGGGTGATCTCGACGCCGAGAACGGTGACCGGCCGGCTCTCCGTCAGCCGCTCCGGCGGCACGTCCGCGGCCCAGGGATTCTCCTCCTTGAAGCCGTTGAAGTAGTCGCCCCAGAACGCTTCCTCGTCGCCGCCGAAACGCAGCCGCCCTTCGTAGGCGGCGCCGCTTCCGGTGGTGACGCGGCCGTAGAGGAAGCCCTTGTGGGCCTCCGCCGACGTCGCGGGCAAGCGGGGGATCGCCGGCGAGACGTCGGCGTCCGCGTCGACGTCCAGGTTGCGCAGCAGACGGGCCGCGACGAGGCCGAGAGCCACGAGGAGCGCGAACAGCAAGAGCGCGGCAGTGCCGCCAGCGATCCTGGCTCTGGTCATTGCCGGGACATTCTCTCGGAACCTGGGGCGGAAGCGCCCCTGCAAGACTGACGATGTCGAGCCGCCGGTGATTACTTTGCGATCGGCAGCATGCGCGTCAGGCGCGCTACTTCCTCACCCCGGCCCACGCCGGCGGCCTCCCAGTGGTCGGCGACGATGCCGTCGGGCCGCATGAGGACGATCTCCGCGTTGTCGTAGGGCGAGGCGGCGTCGACTTCCGGCAGCCGTTCGGTCCGAATGGGGAACCCGTTCGCCGCAATCGTACCGGCCGCTGCCCGCCACGGCCCGGGATCCACGTGCGCGCCAAGAACGCCGGTGTAGTCCAGGCCGTTCCAGTCGAGGACGGAACGGCTCCAGCTCTCGTCCAGCCACAGGTTCGGCGCCCGGCGGCCCGAGCGGACGACAGGAACGTAGTCGCAGACGGGATTCTCGACGTCGGGCGATGCCTCGTCGTCGCGGGCGCAGAGCTCCGATGTCAGTTCATAGCCGTAGATGAGCCCCTCGTACTCCCCGTACTGGCGGCAGTTCCGGGCGGCAGCTTCCGTGTCGCCGCCTTCGTGGAACGCCCGGAAGATCCCTCCGGACAGTTGCGCGTTGCGCCGCCCGGCAGCGACGCGCTGCTCGGCGACCGGCTGGTGCTCGATGTCGTACGTCTCGAGCAGGGAAGCGGGCGAGGCGCCTCGGAGCACGAACGCAACCTTCCACGCCAGGTTGCGGATGCCGACGAAGCCGGTGTTGTTGCCTAGTCCGCCGGTCGGAATGAACACGTGCGCGGCGTCGCCGGCCAGGAAGATGCGGCCCTTGCCGAGGTGGCCGGCGCGGCCCGGCTGGAACTG
This sequence comes from Holophagales bacterium, assembly GCA_009845425.1. Lineage (GTDB taxonomy): Bacteria > Acidobacteriota > Thermoanaerobaculia > Multivoradales > Multivoraceae > Multivorans. The sequence goes on along the minus strand of VXZQ01000011.1, from coordinate 127,015 downwards.
CCACTCCGTCATCGTCCGCACTTCGATCGAGGCCGGTTCGTGCGCGCCAAGCGCCGATCGGATCCAGTCCTCGGCGAACTCCGCGGTCATTTCCCGGGTCCGGTCGAAGCCGCCGATCTGGCAGCGCCAGCGCCGCACGCCGTCGAGCGGCTGGAAGACGGCGGCCCCCATCGGGTGGGCGATGAAGAGCAGGCCGCCCTGACGGTCGCTGGTGTGTTTCGAGAAATCCGCCTCGAAGATGACGTCCTGAAAGAAGACGTCCATGAAATCGGCCTCCAGCGTCGTGCCGATGGCGGCGCGCGTCGAACTCCGGAGACCGTCGGCGCCGATCGCGAACCCGGCGGTGACGAGGGTCGCGCGGCCGGTTTGGTTGTCGCGGATGGTGCAGGAGACGCCGGCGTCGTCCTGAGCCAGTCCGCTCGCGGTGGTGTCGAAGCGGAGGTCGACGTTCGGGTCCGACGCAGCCTTGTCGAAGAGGATCGCCTCGACGTAGTCCTGCGCCGTCATCACGGGCATGGAGGAACTGCGGGCGGTCCGGACCGAGTGAAACGACGGCGTGGGGACCCGGCAGATCTCCCTGCCCGCCAGGCAGTCGAACCAGCGGTTGTACTTGGTCCAGTCGGGGCCCAGGCCGGTGTCGATCACCTGCTGCTCCACGCCGACCTCGCGCATCAACTCGACCGACGGCGCGTCCAGCAGGCGAGACCGCGGGTGCGTGCTTGTGCGGCCCCGCAGGTCGACGACCAAGGACCTGATGCCGAGCCGGGACAGCAGCAGCGATCCCATGAGGCCGATCGGACCGCCGCCGACGATCAGCACCTGCGTTTCGATGCGTTCAGATTCCAGGATCCACTCCCGTCATCTCCACCGACAGCTCCCACAGCCGTCTGCCGAGTTCCGGATCGCGGCTGGCCGGATTCGACCATGCCTTGGCAACGGGACCGCTCAGCTCTCCGAACCGCGACGGTCCGTAGTAGTCGCCGCCCTCGACGCCGGACCCGGTCGCCGCCAGCAGCGTCGGCCACGCTCCCGTCGCCTGCGTGTTGAAGAAGGTGCGGACGAGGGGCGCGGCCATCTGGATCAGAGGGAAGCGGCGGCCAATGTCGGTCTGCGCCAGGCCCGGATGGCAGGCGACCGCGATCGTCCGGGACCCGCGGGCCTTGAAACGGCGGTCGAGCTCATGCATGTACATCAGATTGGCCAGCTTGCTCTGCTGGTAGCGCGTCTGGCGCGAGTAGAACTTCGCGCCGTCGATGTCCGCCCAGTGGATCCGCGCGCCCCGGTGGGCGACGCTGGCGGTGATCACCACCCGGCTGCCCTCGGTTTCCTCCAGCTTCGGCAAGAGCCGCCCGGTGAGCGCGAACGTGCCGAGATGATTGACGCCGAACTGCGCCTCGAAGCCGTCGACGGTCAGGGTGCGCGGTACCCCCATGATGCCGGCGTTGTTGACGAGCACGTCGAGACGAGGCTCCGCTGCGGCTCGCTCGGCGGCGGCACGCACGCTTGCCAGGTCAGCCTGGTCGAGTTGCAGGAACTCGAGGTCGGCCTCCGGGGACTCGGCGTTGATCCTGGCGATCGCACCGGCGGCTCGCTCCTCGGAGCGACACCCCAGCAGCACGCGGGCGCCCTGCCTCGCCAGCACCCTGGCCGTCTCGAAGCCGATGCCGGTGTTCGCTCCGGTGACGAGAAAAGTCCGCCCGGACTGGTCGGGCACGTCGCGGTCCGTGAATCCCTGTGTCATCGCTCTTGGTCCATCGCTCGCGCCCTGAACTCGGCCGCCACGTCCTCCATCGTGCGGAAGACCACGCCTTCGGCGTTCGCCATGTGGTCGAGGAGGCGCTCCAGCATCAACATCCGGGCGCCTCTCCCGATGCACTGCGGGTGGAGACAGAGCACGAAGACGCCGTCGCCGAGGCGTTGGTGGAGGTAGTCGAACTCGGCGGCCCAGATGTCGTAGACCTCATTCGGAGGCCGGAGACCTTCCGACTGCGGGAGATTAGGGCTGAAGTAGGGCCAGTCGTCGAGGGCCCAGTCGAACGGCAGTTCGACCAGGTCGACCGGTTCGCCGAAGACGTGCGGGCCGTCCGTTCGGGCGATGTCGCCCTTGCGTACCCAGGTGGGCTGGAAGTCGTGCGGCGCCATCGAGGAGTCGTAAGAGAAGTCGTGCTCGAGGAGCAGATCGACCCAACGAGGGCCGAGGTTGCCGCCGGGGTTCCGGCTACCGGAGGGAGGCCGGCCCCAGACCCGCTCGATGCATGCGATGCCTCGTTGGAGGATCGCTCGTTCGTCCGCTTCGTCCCGCTTGCTCGAGGGCGCTTCGTGGCAGTAGCCGTGGTAGGCCAGTTCATGGCCTTCTTCGGCGATTCGGCGGCACAGGTCCGGCCAGGTATCGATCGTGTGGCCGGGTGTGAACCAGGTGGACGGGAGCTGCCGGTCTTGCAGAAGATCCAGGATCCGCTCGGCGCCTACCGCGCCAAACTCACCGCGCGCGAGGAGATTCGGCGACTTCGTCTGGCGCACGCCGCCGGACCACGACGAGAGGCCGTCGAAGTCGAAGGTGAGGCAGACGGAAACGCTCATGGGGACTCGTGGGTGGCGGAGCGTCGGATGGTAGCGGGTGCCGGAAAAAGGGAATAGTCGCGGCCTCCTCGAGGTTGGCCGGGAGACACTCGTTGCGGCGGCCCCTCCGCAACGGACTACTCCGAAGGGGCACACAGTGAAGCTGAGAAGACTGTTTCTGTATACGTTCGCTCCGCTAGTCCTGACCGCAGGCTCAGCGTGGGCGCAGGAAGACGACACCGCTCAGGAATCGGCCGCCGCCGAGGACCTGTTCGTCGAGGAGATCACGGTCACCGCGACGAAGCGCGAGGAGTCGCTGCAGGACGTACCGATTGCGGTGACGGCGATCACGCCGCTCCAGATCGAGCGCGCCGGCATGCTGGACATCCGCGACCTGCCGACGCTGGCGTCGAGCTTCAACATGAACTCGTCGCAAACGGAGTCGCAGGGAACGACGCTGCGCATTCGGGGCGTCGGCACGACCGGCAACAACATCGGGCTCGAGAGTTCGGTCGGTGTCTTCCTCGACGGGATCTACCTGAGCCGTCCGGGGATCGCGCTCGGCGATCAGCTCGATGTCGAGTCGATCGAGGTGCTTCGCGGCCCGCAGGGCACCCTGTTCGGCCGCAACGTCTCGGCAGGCGCGCTGAACCTGCGCACGAGGCGGCCGAGCCTGACGGACCAGTCCGGTTTCCTCAACCTGACGGCGGGCAACTTCAACGCCTTCAATCTCCAGGCGGGCGTGGGCGGTCCACTTTCCGACCGGGTCGGCTACCGGCTCTCGGCTGCTGTTCGCAACCAGGACGGCTTCGTCGAGAGCGTTTCGGGAACAGAGAGCTACACGCGCGACCGGGCGCTCCTGCGCGGGCAGTTGCTGTGGAACTTCGCGGACCGCGGATCGCTACGGATCATCGGCGACTACTCGGACGCGGACGAGGAGTGCTGCGACGCGGTCGTTCTGCTCGAAACGCCCGCGGCGGCGCTCGGCTCGTTCGCGGCCGCCGGACTCCCTGCCGATGGAGGCGTCTCCGTCGTCGGCCCGTCGGCCTTCGAGGCCCGGCGCTCGAATTCGGGTCCGTTCGTCAACCCCTTCGATCAGAAAGGGCTCTCGGCCGAGCTCAACTACAACCTGACCGACAACGTCTCGCTGACTTACCTGGGTTCGTGGCGTGACTTCCTCGCCTCGTCGATCCAGGACGACTTCGTCGGGATTGGCGTCTACGGAGTCTCTCCGGAGGCCGCCAACGGCTTCGAGACGTTCGACGACATCGAGTCCTGGACCCAGGAGTTCCGGCTCACCGGCGACACCGAGCGGGTGAGTTGGCTGGTCGGCGGCTTCGCCTCGGGCGAGGACATTCTCGAGCACGTCGGCCTCGGCCTGCTGGGGGACTTCTCCTCCTTCGTCGACGCCATCCTCTGGAACTACGCCCTCGCTCCGGCGCTCGCCCCGGCGCAACTGCTCGGCGGCGTGCCCCTGGCCACGGGGGGAACGTTCGGGGACGTCCTGGCAGCTGACAACCAGGCGCTCGCCTTCTCAGGCGGCATTCCGGTCGGCGGCGCCTTCGCGAACAACGTCTACCGCCAGGAAGGCGACTCGTGGTCGATCTTCACGCACAACACCTTTCGCCTGTCGGACCGTTTGTCGCTGGTCGCCGGGCTGCGGTACGTCGACGAGACGAAGGACGGCAGCTTCAGGCAGCCGGCCGCCAGCAACCCCGGCTGTCTTGCAACCCTGTTGAACGCGCAGGCCCTGGCGGAGGGCGCTGCGGGAACGCCGCTCGCGCCCGTGGCGACGACGATCGGCAACCTGAACGCGGGCTTCAACTGCTTCCCCTTTGCCACGCCGGCGGATACCGGCGTGCCGATCCTGCCTGCGACGTTCGCGGACACGTTCCAGGACGACGAGCTGGTCTACACGTCGCAGGCGGTCTACGAGTTCAGCGACACCGTCAAGGGCTACGCCAGCTACACGCACGGCTTCAAGTCCGGCGGCTTCAACCTGGATTCGACGGCGGCCGTCGGCGGCGCCGACCCCCGGTTCGACTCGGAGAAGATCGACGCGCTCGAGCTGGGGGTGAAGTCGGAGTTCGCGAACCGTCGGGTGCGCCTGAACGCCACGCTGTTCGACTACGACATCGAGGACTTCCAGGTGCTCGAGTTCACGGGCGTCCAGTTCAGGACCTTCAACGTGCCGAAGGCGCAGAGCCGCGGCGCCGAGCTCGAGCTTTCCGCCGTCGCGGGGCAGCACGTCACGCTGAACCTCGGCTACACCTTCGCCGACTCGGAGTATCCGGAGAACTGCGCCGGCGACCTCGACGCGGCTTCCGTCCAGTCGCTGTGCGGCGCGAAGCTGACCAACGCGCCCGAGAACGTGTTCTCGTTCGGCGCCAACTGGGACGACACGGTCGGCGACCGGTTCCTGGTGTTCGCGTCGGTGAACGGCCGCTGGGAGGACGATCGGCGGACCAGCACCCAGCCCAACCTCGCCCTGGACATCCAGGAGGCGAACACGAAGGCGAACGTCCGGGTCGGGCTCGGTGGCTACTCCGGCAAGTGGGCGGTGGAGCTCTGGAGCAACAACGTGACGGATGAGCAGACGAAGAACGTGACGTTCAACACGCCGCTGCGCGTCGGCAGCCGCAGTACGTTCCTCGAAGCGCCGCGCACCGTGGGGGCCACCTTGCGTCTCACCTTCTGATCACCCTGCCGGGCCGGTTGCCGGTCGTTTCGCCGCCGTCGAACACGACTTCGCCGTTGACCCACACCTTCTCGATCCCCGCTGAGGGAAGGTGCGGGTCCTCGTAGGTCGAACGGTCGATGACGGTCTCGGGATCGAACAGGACGAGGTCGGCGTAGTGTCCCTCCGCGATCGAACCGCGATCCGTGATGCCCAGGTGCTCGGCTGAGAGCGAGGTCATCTTGCGGATGCCCTCCTCGAGACTGACGACGTTGCGTTCGCGGACGTAGTGCCCGAGGAAGCGGGTGAAGGCGCCGAAGCCGCGCGGATGGGAACCGTCGAGACCGCCATCACTGCAGATCACTGCGTGCGGCCAGGCCATGATGGCCTCGATGTCGGGTTCGTCCATGGCGAAACCGATCATCAGGGATTCGCTGCCCATCTCCGTGTCGGCCTTGAGCAGATCCATCAGGGTCGTCTCCACGTCGGAGCCGCGGACTTCGGCGATCTCGGCCAGGGTCAGGCCGTTGTAGGCCGGTTCCGGCAGGAAGTCGGGAAGGAGGACGTCGTCGGGCGACAGCAGGTCGCGGAGGATGTACTCGGCGCCGTCCCTCCGGTCGAGATCGCGGTCGGGGAACACGGTCGTGAGCCAGGTGAAGGAGGTGCTCCAGGCCCGGTAGGGGTAGATGTCCGCCGTGATCTCGACGCCTGAGGCCCTGGCCTCGTCCAGTCTCGTGAGGAGCCGCTCGGCCTGACCCCACCAGCTGTTCATGGCGAGCTTCATGTGGGTTACCTGGACGGGCAGGTCGGCTTCCCGGCCGATCCGGATGATCTCCTCGATGGCTTCCCAGAAGAAGCGGTCCTCGCTGCGGATGTGGCTGATGTAGGTGCCGCCGTGGGAGGCCGCCACGCGGGCGAGTTCCACCACTTCTTCGGTTGCCGAGAAAGAGCCGGGGTCGTACTCCAGGCCGGACGAGAGCCCGAGCGCGCCGGCTTCCAGTTCGCCCCGCAGCAGATCCGACATCGCGGCGACTTCGTCGGGCGTCGCGTGGCGCTGGTAGTCCTCGCCCATGACCTCTTCGCGGAGGGTCCCGAAACCGGTGTAGGACGCTACGTTGACGGCGACCGGCGTCGCGTCGAGTCTGCCGAAGAACTCGCCGAGAGGGTACTGGTGACCTCCGTCCTGCCCGGCCACGATCGTCGTGATGCCCTGGTTGACCGCCGCCAGAGCCTCCGGCAACTCGAACAGCCTGGAGTCGTGGTGACTGTGGACGTCGATGAAGCCGGGTGCGAGGACCAGGCCGCCCGCATCGACGACGGTGTCCCCGGCGGCCGGCTCGAAGTCGCCGACGGCGGCGATGCGGTCGCCCTCGATGCGGACGTTGACGTCCCGGGACTGATCCCCGCTGCCGTCGAGGACGCGGGCGTTGACGATCACCGTGCCGGCGGGCGGCGGCTCGCCGGGGCCGCAAGTCGTCAAGGCGAACCCGGCGCCAAGCAGCAGCGCCGCGCACTGGGTGCGCCGGCGTCCCCGCCGGCTTGTGAAGAAACGCGCGAGGCCGCAGGCCTCGCTCCGCTCTGTCCTCCTCATCGAACCTCCAACCCTGGTCGCCTCTCGAACACCAGTCCGCGTTCCGACCCCGAACTCAGGCTGAACCCGGTGACCGCGCCGGCCGCGTCCCGCTGAAACTCCAGCCGCGCCGGCGACGCCGCCCATCCGCGGCTCTCGAACTCGACCCGGAACTCATCCTCGGCGACCGGTTGCACTTCAAGCGCGGGTTGCTGCTCGACGCGCAGCGTGAGCCCTTCATCACCGGCGGCGAAGCGGTAGGTGGCGTCCAACTCGGCCGAGAAGAAGCTGCCGGCGAACGCGGCCAGCTCGGCGGATGACAGGGATGGAGCGGCAGGCGAGTCCTCGTCCTCGTCGTCGGCATCGTCCTCCTCGTCGTCGCCTTCTTCGGGCCCGAGCTGGTCCGCCAGGTAGTGGTCGGCGACCCGCCGCGCCAACTCTCCGGGATCGCCGTACTCGGCGTTGCAGGAGACGGCGATCGACAGGCCCGGCTCCACGTACCGCCTGAGCTCGGTCAGAAACCCCCAGGAGTGCCCGCCGTGCCCCACGGTCCGAAGGCCGCGATACTCACCGAGGGTGATGCCGTGGGCGTACTCGATTGGCTCGCCGTTGCTGAGCGTCCCCTCGGTCAGCATCGACTGATGGATCGCCGGCTTGTCGGCGCCGTGCAGGTATTCGTCCCAGCGCAGCAGGTCCTCGACGGTCGTGTAGAGCTGGCCGTCGCCGGCGATCTCGAAGTCGTAGTTGTGGACGACTCGCAGGTTGCCGTCGTCGTCCTGGTGGTAGCCGGTGGCGCGCCGCGGAATGATCACCTCGCGGTTCTCGTACATCAGGCTGCCGTCCATCCCGAGCGGTTCGAAGATCCGCTCGTGGGCCATCTCGCCCAGCGACTTGCCGGCGGCGCGCTCGAGAGCGTGGGCCAGAAGCATGTAGCCGGTGTTGCTGTACTCGTACCGCTCGCCCGGCGCGAACACCGGCGCGCGCTGCCGCGACATCATCGCCAGGAGTTGCTCACGCGAGACGGCGTAGTAGTCGTGGCTGCCGGCGAGCGGGAAGAGGTTCAGATAGTCGCGCAGGCCGCCCGTGTGGTGAATCAGGTGCCGTAGCGTGATCGGCGACGCGTACTCCGGCAACTCCGGAAGCCACTGGCGGACCCCGTCGTCGAGCGAGACCGTGCCGTCCTGGGCCAGGATGTTGGCGACGGCGGCGACGAACTGCTTGGTCACCGAGGCGACGTCGAAGACCGTCTGCGGCGTGACCGGAATGTCGTAATCGAGGTTGGCGTAGCCGTAGCCGCGCGAGTAGACGAGGTCGCCGTTCCGCGCCACGGCGAGGGCGCAGCCCGGTGAACCGGGCTTGTCCCAGGAGGCGAAGATCGCGTCGATGGCTGGGTTGTCGGCGCCGGTTTCCATACCGGCGGGTTGCTCCACGGGGCCGACGCAAGCGACGGTGAGCAAGAGGACAGCCAGCGCTCTCACACTGGGTGCGCCGGCGTCCCCGCCGGCTTCTGAGAAGACTACGCCGCGCAGCGGCGACCTTGCTGCCGAGTCAAGCGCTGGCACGGGCCCATTCTCTCAACTGTTCGAGCGTCGTCGTCGCGCCGCCGCAGACGATGACCAGGACGGACTCGAAGTCCTCCAACTCCGGGGCGCCCTCATACACGGCGGCTAGCGATGCGCCGCAGGCCGGCTCGACGACCAGCCGGTGGTCGTCGAGAAACCGCTGACACGCCGACACGGCGCCCCGATCCGACACGACGATGCTCCGAAGCGGATGATCCCTGGTGCAATCGAACGCACGTGCGCAGATCTTCTTCGCCCCCAGCGTGATGGCGAGGCTGGTGATGGCGGGCAGCTCGATTCGGTGGCCCGCTCGCACCGACTGAGCCAGGGAGTCGGCGCCTTCCGTCTCGACGGCGATCACCGGGACGTCGGACCAGCCGTTCTGCCTCATTCCCTCGACGAGGCCGCACAGCAGCCCGCCGCCGCCGACGGAGACGACCAGGGCACCTGGCTTGACCCCCGATCGCGCAATCTCGTCGATCAGGGTGGAGTGGCCCTGCCAGACGAGCGGATCGTCGAAGGGATGAACCAGGACGTCGGACTCATCGACCGTCGACGTCGCCAGTTCGTTGGCTTCCTGCCAGGAATCGCCGTGGACGAGGACTTCGGCGCCTTCCTGCCGGATCAGGGCCTTCGCCCTGTCGCTGGTGGTTTCCGGCACCACGATCAGGACGGGCACCGAGAGATGGCGCCCAGCATAGGCGACCGCGATCCCCGCGTTGCCGCCGGAGGAGGAGATCAGGCGTTTGGCGCCTCGCCGAACGTACTCCTGGCAGGCGAAACCGATGCCGCGGATCTTGAAGGAGCCGGGCGGCTGCAGCGCGTCGAGCTTCAACCAGACGCTCCGGCCGGCGTGGAGGGAGAGCGGACGCGACTCGAAAAGCGGTGTCTCGATGTGGAGGGGCTTCATGACCGGTGCTGGTCCCGGGAAAGGCCCGGTAGCCTCGCGACGTTAGCGGGTTCGGCCTGAACTACCGCGGGGGAAGACAGATGGAAGGTGCTCTCAGCGTTGGTCTCCTGTTCCGCAACTTCAGGGGACGCATTCTCGTTACCTGGTTCCTCGTCCTGCTCGAGAACCTCCTCTGGGCCCTCGTGCCGCTGTTCATCGGCCGCGCCATCGACGCCCTTCTGGAGCGCCGCCCGAGCGCCCTGTGGGAGGTGGCCGCGATCCTGTCGGCGCTGATCGTGGTCGCCACTGTCCGGCGCTTCTATGACACGCGTTGCTACGGAACGATCCGCGTCCGCTTCGGAGGAGAACTCGTTCGCCGGTCGCAGGACGCGCCCGTCTCGCGGCTCAACGCGCGCCTCGACATGAGTCGGGAGATGGTGGACTTCCTGGAGGGGCACGTACCCGGGGTGCTCACTGGCGTGGTGCAACTACTAGTGAGCATCGCCGTTCTCTTCAGCTTCGACCGCCGCCTGGGGCTGGCCGCCCTCGGCGCGCTGGCCGCGATCGTTCTGGTCTACGCGCTATTCCACGGCCGCTTCTACCGACTGAACGGCGAACTGAACGCGCAGACCGAACTCCAGGTCTCGATCCTGGAGCAGCGCCGCCTGGAGTCGCTCGTGGGGCACCTCAGGAAACTGCGCCGGAGCGAAGTTCGGCTGTCGGACACGGAGGCCGTCCTCTACGGCGGGATCTTCGCCGCCATGTTCGCCTTCGTCCTCGGCAATGTGTGGATCGCCGCGACGATCCCGATGATCACGGCCGGCGCGATCTTCGCGATTCTCAGCTACTCCTGGGAGTTCGTGGAGTCGAGTATCGCGCTGCCGATCGCGCTTCAGGAATGGTCACGGCTCGGCGAGATCCGCGACCGGCTGAATCGGGCGACGGAGGACAGCTAGGGGCCCGCGGATGACGCCGTCCCGCCGCCAACCGGCTCGGCGAACAGCGGCATCTGCTGCGGCTGGTCGGTGTCCGCGCCGATCGTGACCGTTCCCTGGAGTTGACCCTGCTCGTTGAGCCGGCCCTCGATCACGGTCGTCGTGGCGCTCGCGTTGAGGGTGGGGAACTGCGTCGTGATCCGAAGGGCGTCGCCCTGCCACTCGAAGTCGTCGAGGACGATGGAGTAGATGCCGCCCATGTAGAGCCAGCCTTCGCCTTCATGCGGAACGTGGAAGCCCATGAAGGCTCCGGACACGTAGGAGTCCTTCGCCGGATGCAATGCCAGGAGGTCGAGGATCTGCTCCCTCTGGTTCTGCTGCTCGAAGAGGACGCCTTCCTTCCGGGTGACCTCGATGAACCCGTTGAACATCTCGCTGTACGTGTCGCCACGGTAGATGATCTCCTGCGTCGGGTCCGGGTTGGCGGGGTTGTCCTCGGAGTTGTCCCAGACGGCGGTGACGTCGAGACGGCTGCCCGCGGGAATGTCGATCGGCTTGGTCGGGTAGTAGAGCCACTGCCAGTTGTAGTCGTACTTCGGTACGTCGAGCAACATCTCCTTCGAGCCGTCCGGGTAGGTGACCTCGTAGCTCATCGCCTTGCCGCGGACGTGCATGTGCGGGCTGAAGGCGAGGATCTGGACGTCCTTGTCGAACAGGTAGTGGGCGTTCTCGGGGTGGTGGCCGGCGCCCGGCGGGATGCGCAGGCCAGTGTTGGTCACCGGAATCGTGATGACCTCCTTCTCGAGCTCGCCTTCGCCGAAGTGGAGACCGATCCTCGAGGCGTCACGGGTCGCTTCGCCGATCGGATGGTAGTGCTGGTCGACGATGATGCGGATCTTCGAGCCGAAGCGGCGGCCGACGCCGTCCGGGAAGACGTAGGGCGGCATGCCGGCCGTCCAGATGCCGAGGACGCCGGAGGCGGCGGGGTCGCCCTCGTTCAGCTCGCTCACATAGGTCGTCAGGAAGTGATGGGTGACGCGGGAGTCCTCGGGCAGGAACTCGATGGCACGGACCCAGCGCGGCTCGCCGAGGTCGACCTCGACGATTTGCTGCGGGAAGATGTCTTCGCCCTCGGCCGGCACCTCGATGCTGTCGAGGGTGACGACGAAGTCCGGCTCGCCGAGCTTCCAGCCCTTCGGGAAGGTCGGTGCTTCGGGCAGGTCGGCGGGGTCGCCCTGTAGCGCTCCGGACTTCGCCCAGTTGACGATCGTCTCGATCTCTCCGTCGGTCAGCGACAGGTCGTTCGACCAGACGTGGTTCTCGGAGTCCCCGCTCCACGGGGGCATGTCGCGGTTCTCGACCGCGCGGGCGATCGAACGGGCCCACGGCCGGGCCTCCCTGTACGTCATCAACGACATCGGAGCGACCTCGCCGGTCCGGTGGCACTGCACGCAGTTCTTGAAGAAGATGGGTGCTATGTCGCGCGTGAAGGTCGGTTCGTCGGTCGCGGCGGCCGGGGATGTCGCGACCAGGGCGATGGCGAGGGCAGCCGCCAGGAAGAGGGTCGCGGTCGGTGTGCTGAGTGCTCTTTGGTTCATGGGGGACTCGGCGTGGTTGATTGGTGTCTTCGCGGTCGGCCGGATCATATCGTGAGCGTTGACTCAGTTTATGCGACAGGACTGACCTCGACCCGGTCGACACCCAGGCGCCCTTCCTCGACGACCAGGCCGACGGCGCCGCAGTCGAGGGCGTCGTCGGTGGCTTCGACGAGCGTAGCGCCGTCCACCTTGCCGGCGATTCGGTCGCCGTCGATCTGCAGCGTCAGTTCATGGGTCTCGCCAAGCCGCCACTCGAAGTCGGCCTCGGCCAGCACCTCTTCGCCGTGCAACATGCGCACGAGTTGCACGCGGCTTCCAGGAGCGAGGAGCAGGCCGTAGAAGCGGGTGAGACCCTGGACCCGGGCGGCGACGCCGGCTCGCTTGACGAGATGGGGCGTCACCTCCGCGGTCACCGAGTAGTCCCGCCACTCGCGGGTTCCCTGCATCAGCAGGCCCATGCCGGTGTTCTGGACCAGCCGGAACGTCTCGATTCCCTTGGTCAGCAGGTCGACGCCGTTGACCCAGGCGCGGCGCCACATCGTGCCGCGGTGGGTCGAACGCTCGAGTCGGAACTTCGGGGCGCCGGACCACTTCAGCGACTCGAGGAAGACGGGTCCGGCCGGGCCTTGAACGCGGACGCCCGCGGAGAAGACGGGGCCGGGCAGGGCCGGAATCGTGAACGACACCCGGGCGCTCTCACCCGGCCCGAGTTCGATGGTGTCGTCGTCGAAGGTCGCCGTTTCGTCGTCCTCGCCGTAGTAGCCGAGATAGACGTTCGCCCGGGCGCCTTCCTCGCCGGCGCTGAGCGTCGCCTCGACGGTCTGGCCGGGGAAGATCCGCGGCGACGCCATCAGCGGATAGACGCGGCCCTCGAACCACTTCGCCGTCTCCAGCGAGGGGATGAAGACGGGAGAACCGACCCGGGCGTCGTCCGAGGCGTCGATGCGCAGCGCGCGCTCGCCGGAATCCAGGGTGACGTTCCTGACCTCGGCCTCGCCGTCGGCGACCTGGAAACCCTGAACCGAGCCGGGGAAGGCGAAGTGGAACTGCGCGCCGTCCCTGGGCGCCAGCGCCTCCCTGCCGGCGAGTCGGCGCCCCATGTTGACGATCTGCAGCGCTTCATGGCCGCAGTCGCTGATCGCCCGGCCGCCATCGGCCGTCGGCAAGTAGATGCGGTCGGCCACCGGCCCGCGCCAGTCGAGGCCCTTCTCGAGTCCGGCCTCGATCCCGGCCAGACCCCCCTTGATGCCCAGGAGGCAGCCGACGTTGCCCGAGTTGCAGTCGGTGTCCCAGCCGCAGGTGTTGACGATCTTCAGCGTCTCGGCGAAGTCGCTCTCGCCGTGCAGTAAGGCGAGGATGATCAGGCCGTGGTTGGGGACCATGTGGCAGTTGCCGCCGTACTTGTCGTAGCCGTAGCGCTCGGCCAGCCTTTCCCGGTTGGCGCGCCAGTCGCCGTTCGCGGCATGCCAGCGACGCAGGTCCCCGATCATCCTGGCGATCACCGAGTCCCGCGGGATGTAGCCGAGGGCGACGTCCAGGAGCGTGTCCGTGTCCTGTTCGACGAACGCCATCGACTCCATCGCGGCCAGGACCCGAGCGCCGTACACCGCCTCGCCGTCGTGACTCACCCGCGCGGCGGCGGTGGCCAGACGGACCGCCAGATCGGGTTGGCCAGGAGCGACCATCGCCCAGCCGTCGATGAAGATCTGGGCGCCGATCTGCTCGGCCACCACCTTGCCGTTCAGCTCCATCGAGCCGCTCTCGGGCGCCTCGATCCCGCTCTTGAGACGCAGGTAGGCGGTGTGCTCGGTGGAGTTGCCGAGGCCGCCCCACCACAGCACCGTGCGCTCCCGGATCAGGTAGTTGAGCCACGTCTCGCCGACTTCCCGCGAACTGAGATCGGCGCCGGAGCCGTGGTCCTCGAGGGCCCGCAGAAAGGTGAAGGTGCCCGTGATGTCGTCGTCGGTGACGATCAGGGGCACGTCGAGCCGGTCGTGAACGTAGTACTCGATGTCGCCCAGCCGCTTCCGGATCCACTCGTAGGGCCAGCCCTCGAAGGGCCGGCCGAGGTAGACGCCGATGACCTTGCCGAGGACGCCGGCGTAGACGCGGTCCTTGTAGTCGTGGGGTAGTTGCATGTCTTCGGCCAAATCTGAACCGCTACTTCAGCTCATCGTGATGGATTGCGGTAGCAGTTCAGTTCATCAGGTTGGATCTGCGATGCTGGGCTACGACGTGAACCTTGAACGGTGTATCATGTTCAACGGATCAAGAGCTAGCTCGCCGGCACTCCGTCGCCGGCACCACAACGGAGGGAAAACCGCCATGGAGAGCAGACTTCGAGCCGTACCGAAGACCCTGAGAGTCTTCGCCCTTTGGACCCTCGCCTTGTCGCTCCTGGCCTTGCCCGCGTTTGCCCAGGACGGCGCCGTTTCGGGGACCGTGACGGACGCGGACGGCGATCCGCTCCCGGGCGTCCTCGTCAGCGTCGAGGGCGGCGGAGAGGCGATGACCGACGCGGACGGCGCCTTCTCGATCTCGGGCGTCGCGGCTGGCAGCCAGACGGTCACCGCCAGCCTCGAGGGTTTCCAGTCGTCGAGCCAGTCCGTTCAGGTGGGCGCCAGCGGCGCGACGGTCGACTTCGAGATCCGCCCCGCATACCACGCCACGGTCGTCGTCACGGCGGAGAGGGTCGAAGAGAACGTCATGGAAGTGCCGATGACGATCTCGGCGTTCGATTCTGCGCTGCTCGAAGAGCTCGTGATCCAGGAGAGGACGGATCTGCAGAACCTGGTTCCGGGCCTCCAGTTCGGAGACGAGATAGAACAGCAGGGCCAGGGAACGGTCATCCGCGGCATCGGTACCCGGAACGCGCAGTACGACCAGGCCGACTATGCCGTCGCCACCTACGTCGACGGCGCGTACACGCTCGGCGTCTACGGCACGACGCCCGGCGGCGGCTTCGATCTCGAACGCGTCGAGGTGGCCCGTGGACCCCAGGGAACCCTGAACGGCCGCAACTCGATCGCGGGTGCGATCAACGTGGTCACCAAGGGCCCGACGGATCACTGGGACGCCGAGTTGATGGGGGAAGTCACCGACATCTCGCAGCAGCGCCTGAACGGGGCGCTCGGCGGCCCGCTGGGCGACGGTCCCTTCAGCTTCCGCCTGACGGCCGGCAACCACACGGGCGACGGCAGACAGGAGAACGTCGGGCCGGGCGGCGACCATGACGCTCCCGATCAGATCTTCTACGCGCCGCAGCTTCGCGCCGAGACCGATCGGCTCAACGTGAGGGCGCGCTGGTCCCATGTGGAGGACAGGGGGACGCCACGGGCCTTCGTGCAGCTCTCGAACGTGGACCGGACAACTGGCGGCTACTCCCGGAACCGTTACTACCTCTGGGAGACGTCCAATCCGGCCCTCGATCCGAACTGCGGCCTCAATACCCCTGCGTGGAACTGCCCCGGCGACATCCAGAACAGGGTGGCGTTGAACTACCCCGGCATCAACGAGAGCGAGAGCGACTTCGGCGTACTCCGGGCCGACTGGCAGGTTTCGAGGTCTCTCGGCATCAGCTTCAACGCGAGCAGCGGCGAAACGGTGCAGCAGGCCCTCCGCGACGCCGACTACACGGATCGGGTGCCGATCAACACTCCCCCGGGCGGTCACGGCCTTGGCGGTAGCCCGGATTCGCTGGATCACACGTTGACGTCCTGCACGCCGGGCCGCTGGGACGGCCTTTGTCCCGACGGAACGGTGCAGTTCTCGAACTCGTTCTACGACCTGCCGTTCGAGTACGAGGAAGATTCGCAGGAACTCCTGTTCAGGTCGAGCTACGCCGGTGACTTCAACTTCATCGGCGGCTTGTTCAGGTACAAGAACCAGAGGTCCGGGACGATCCACCGCCATGACTTGCAAATCCCGTATCGCTTCGGGACGGCCGATGAGCAGGCCCGAAGGGCATCGCCGATCTATGGTTTCGTGGAGGCCAACAACTGCCAGGATGTCCTGATCAAGGTGGTCGAGGGATTCGGCATCGGCACGAGCGACCCGGCGGGCGACGAGGAAGGGCTCTACTGGTACTGCCCGGAGGGCGACGATCTCAGCCATCTGCTCAGCTTCTTCAACAGGGGCAAGAACTGGACCGAGGCCGCGTTCTTCAGTGTCGACTACCGGTTCAACGACAGTTGGGCGCTCTCGGGCGGCATTCGCTACACCGAAGACGAGAAGGAGCAGAAGCCCGTGGACCAGGGCGGGTTCTTCACGCTGGCTCTGGGCGGCGCGCCGGTCACGATCGCGCTGGCAGGCGAGGGCAATCCTTACCCTCAGAGCTGGGCGCGGCCGATCGGCCACCTTGCCCTGGAGCGCACGACGGAGGCCGGCCATCTGGTGTACGGCCGCATCTCCACGGGCTTCCGTTCCGGCGGCTTCAACATCGGTCTGCCGGGTCAGGTGCCGCCGTACATCGAGGAAGAGACGCTGGTGAACTACGAGCTGGGGGCGAAGGGCTTCTTCCTCGATTCGCGTCTGCAGCTTTCGGCCGGGCTCTGGTACAACCAGTTCGACAACTACCAGCTCGCCGCCACGCAGGCGCCGCCGCCGGGTGTGGACATTCCGATCTCCATCTACTCCTCCACGCCGCTCGTCGAGTACACGGCGAACATTCCCGACACGACGATTCAGGGTGTGGACCTGGAGTTCAGTTATCGGATCGGCTCCTTCGGGCTCCGGGGCTTCTTTGCCTGGCAGGACTCGGAGATCGGTCCGCACTCCTCGGTGATCGACGGCCATCCTGATGCCCAGACGGCGATCTGGAACTACATCAACTTCGACACCGGCGAGCCGGCCACCAGCGAGTACGACCTGCCGACGGATCAGACGGGGAACCGGTTGCCGAAGGCGCCGCAGAACAAGCTGGCGCTGACGGCGTCCTGGTTCAAGCCGCTCGTCTCCGCGGGCCACCTCTCCTTCCAGTCGACCTACGCCTACACCGAGTCGGCGTTCCCCAGCATTGGCAACGTCTCCATCTGGGAGCTGCCGGCATTCGACCGGCTGGACGTGGGCGGTACCTGGAGTGCTCCAAGCGACAGGTGGTCGATCTCGCTGTTCGTCAAGAACATCATGGACGACGTCGCGGTCATCGAGTATCTGCCGATCTCCGGCAACGGGGGCGTCCCCGCGATCGGCTTCGTGACGCCTCCCCGCGAGGCCGGCCTGCAGCTCCGCTTCCGGCCGTTCAACTAGCGTCACCGGCGCTGTAGTCATGGGCAGGGGGATCGGGCGGTTTCCGATCCCCCTGTTGTTTCTCTTGATGGCGACCGGAGCCGGCGGCACCGAGTACACGCTCGGCCCCGACTCCCAGCCCCAGGAAGGCGTCCCCACGGGTACGGTGGAGAAGCGCACCTGGGACGCCAGCCGCACTTACCCGGGCACGACCCACGAGTACTGGGTCTACGTTCCGGCCCAGTACACGGACGCCGAGCCCGCGGCCGTCATGGTTTTCCAGGACGGTCAGTTCTACGTCGAACCCGATGGCCCGGTCAGGGCGCCGACGGTCTTCGACAACCTGATCCACAGGGGCGAGATGCCGGTCACGATCGGCGTCTTCATCAATCCCGGCATGAAGGAGATCCCCTGGGACCAGCGGACCAACCAGTACACGCCGCTCGACGGCACCTACGCCCGCTTCCTGCTCGAGGAGATCCTCCCGGAAGTCGGCAGGGACTACAACCTGACCGACGAGGCGGCGGGCCGGGCGATCGCCGGCATGAGCGACGGCGGGCTGGTCTCTTTCACCGTCGCCTGGCAGCGCCCCGACGCCTTCAGCAAGGTCGTCAGCCACGTCGGCAGCTACACCAGGCTCGAGGGAGGTTCCCGCTACCCGTACCTGATCCGGAAGACCCGCGGTAGCCCCAAGCCGATCCGCATCTTCCTCCAGGACGGCGAGAACGACATCAACCTCGTGGAGGGAAACTGGGCGCTGGCCAACCTTCAGATGGACTCCGCCCTGATGTTCGCCCGCTACGACTACCGCTTCGAGATGGGCACGGGCGGCCATGACCTGAGGCACGGCGGCGCCATCTTTCCCGACACGCTGCGGTGGCTCTGGCGCGACTATCCCGGTGTCGTGGGCGCCGGGGAGCCGGCGGATCCCGAGGCGGTGGTTGGGGAGTGGGATGTCCTGGCGAAGGTCCTCGGCGAGTTTCGCCGCAGCGTGCTGACCGTGTCCGGGGAGGACGGCGCGCTCGCCGCGACGCTCCACGACGAGGTGGACGGCGAGAAGGAGGTCACGGCGGTCCGGCTCGAGGACGGCATCCTGAGCTACGAGTACGCCGCGTCCGGGTCCCAGTCGAACTGGGGCAAGGGATCAGTGGGCAAGCTGAGCGCCTGGCTGCAGGTCCGGGGAGACACCTTCCGGGGCGCCTTGAGCCTTGATGTGCCCCCCGAGGGCGACTTCGCGGTCGAGGGCCGCAGGAGAACGGCGGAGTCCCCGACTGACTGATTCGGCCCTCGAACCAGACGAGACTCCACACTGGGTGCGCCGGCGTCCCCGCCGGCCTTCCGCCAGGAACGGCGCGAAGCGTTAGCCTCGCTCGATCTCTCCGGTGCAACCCATGGACGATCTGAAGCAGGCACGCGCCCTCCCCTTCTGGGGCGAGGCGGACACCCCTCCGGAGCCCCAGCCGGGCAAGGCCCCGGAGGAGCAGGGCTTTGTCGCCGTCTTCCGGATCTTCGTTCGGACCTGGCCGTACCTCTGGCCCCAGATCGTCGGCCGCTGGCGGGAGCTGCCGCGCAACAAGGCGGCCGACGGCGACGCCGCCGCGGACGGCGCGTGGAGCTTCCGTCACGTTCCGCCCCTGGTCACCGTCCTGACGGCGCTCGGGCCGCTCCTGTGGCTGGCGCCCCCGGGAAGCGACTGGCGCCACGATCTCCTTCTGGCCGGCACGGTCCTGATGACCGGCCTCGTGTGGGCGCTCCTCTTCGTCAGGGGCCGGGCCTACCTCTGGGCGTCCCTCGCGCTCGTGCTCGTCGGCACGGCAGCGTTCCTGTTCGCGCTGTTCGGCGTGGACGGTCTCGCAGACTCGCTATACGTGGGGCTGGTGGCGGCGGGATGCGTCTGCATCTGGGTCCTGCAGTACCGGTTCGACGGCGGCAAGCTGCGCTTCCGCATCCGGCTCGGCAGCCACCTCGTCTACTACTTCGTCCTGGTTTGGGCCTCGACCCTGCTGACGATGGTGATCGCCCTCTTCTCGGTGGACCTGATCAGCCAGTCCATCCTGCAGGCTGAGCCGCTGACGCCGTTCCTGGCCGACTTCATCGGCCGGTCGGAGCTCGCTGGCGAGACGCAGCCCGGAGCCGGTGCGGAGTCTGTGGAACCCGACGCCGATGGTGCCGAACCGAACATCGACCTGGCGCCCCTGACCGCCGAGCAGCGGCACAGCCTGAAGTGGATCTACGCCGTTTTCATGGTCTTCGGCTGGTTCGCGCAGCTCCCGGTGATGATGCTGCTGCCGTACTACTACATCTTCATCATGCAGCGCGTGAACCAGGACCTGCGGATGGCGCTGGTGGAGCGCTGGCTCGGGCTGTCTCTCCGCTACCACAGCGACCACCGGGTGGGCGATTCGGTCTACCGCATCTACCAGGACAGCGCCCAGGTCACGGCCGTCATCGGCAACGTGACGCAGTCGATGCAGATGCTGAGCACCTACGCGATCGGCGTCGTCTTCCTGGCCGCGCTCGATCCGATCCTCGGCGGCATGGCGCTCAGCATCGTCCTGCTCGCCGTCCTGTGGGGGCGCTGGTTTTCGCCGCGGATGCGCGAGCGATCCCTCGCTGCCCGGGAGGCCAACTCGGACTTCACCTCGCGCGTGCAGGAGACGTTCGCCGCGATCCGGGTGATCAAGGCCTACGGCGCGGCGGACAGGGAGCAGGAGCGGCTCGAGCGGGATTCCGTGAGGGCGTTCAACGCGTCCTTCCGCGTCCGGTCGCTGATGGCGGTCGTCGGCATCGTCACTTTCTCGATCGCCGCCGCCGCGCTTCTGAGCGCGCAGTTCCTGATGGCGGTCTGGGCCAACGGGGAACGGGAGACCTTCGCGACGGCGCTCGTCGCCCTCGTTGGTCTCAGTTTCGTGACGTGGAACCTGGCCGCGTACAACTGGGCCCAGGAGCAGATCGGCGCGTCGAGTGTCTCCGTGCGGAACGTCGTGACCCTGTGGTCGCAGGCCCAGGACATGGCGATGGGGCTCGACCGGTCGTTCGACATTCTCGACATCGAGCCCGACATACAGAACGCTCCCGACGCGGCGCCGATGGGGCCTTTCCGGCGCCAGATCCACTTTGACAACGTCGACTTCGCCTACGAACCGGACCGTCCCGTTCTGCGCGATGTCAGTCTCGCTGTCGAACCCGGCAGCATCACGGCGATCGTCGGCCCGACGGGATCGGGCAAGAGCACGCTGGTCAGTCTGCTGCTTCGGCTGTTCGATCCCGACTCCGGCACGGTCTCGATCGACGGCGTCGACCTGCGAAAGCTGGACGTGGACAGCCTGCGCGGGAACGTCTCGGTCGCCCTGCAGGAGAACGTGCTGTTCGGCATGTCCGTGCGGGACAACATCCGCTACGTCGTCCCCGGTGCGAGCGACGAGCAGGTGCTGGAGGCGGCCCGCGTCGCCTGCGTGGACGAGTACGTCGCCGGTCTGCCGGAAGGCCTGGACACGGTCCTGAGCGACCGCGGCGGCAAGCTGTCCACGGGGCAGCGCCAGCGCCTCTCGATCGCCCGGGCGATCGTCAAGGACGCTCCGATCCTGATCCTGGACGAGCCGACGGCCGCGCTCGACGCCTACACCGAACACCGGGTGCTCGAGCGACTCTCGGCGTGGGGCAAGGGCCGGGCCATCTTCCTGATCACGCACCGGATCTCGACGATTCAGCAGGCGGACCGGATCCTCTATCTCGACGGCGGCCGGATCGTCGAGAACGGGTCCCATGACGAACTGATGGTCGTGGACGGAGGGCGCTACCGGACCTTCGTGGAGACCGAGGCGAGACTGTCGAGACGCGCCGGCGAGGCCGGTTGATGGCAGAGGCCGCTCGCGCTTCTCGCCCGTCGCTGCGGGAGCACGAGAAGCAGCTCGACCGCGCGGCCAGCGTTCTCGACCTGGGCACGGACATTTCGTTCCGGGAGGTCCTGCGCATCTTCGCTCGGGTCATCTCGACCTTCCGGCTGTTCAAGGCGCGGATCGCGACGAAGCTCGGCTTCATCACGGTGGAGCTGGTGTTTCGACTGATGGTCGCGCCCTGGCCGGGCAAGGTCGTCGTCGACCACGTCATCCTGGGCATGCCCATCGGGGACGCGTCGGGCTTTCCTGCCTTCCTGGCTCCGGCCGTGCTGTTGCTGGACGGCATGGGGCCGGTTGAGATGATGCTCTGGGTGTTCCTGCTCGGGGCGTTCATGGTGACGGTCTTTGGCTTCACCACGAGCCGGGGCGCGGGCAGGTCTCCCAGCGGAGCGCCCACCGGGGCCTCGGCGGGCTCTTCCGGGGGCGCCACGGCCCTCACGCCGCAGGGCCTCGGCACCCTGGCCCAGGGCCACGACATCGCCACGCAGACGGAGAACCAGGCGAACCTCGGTTCGGGCCTGATGGCGGGCATCCTCGGGTTCATCGACTTCCGGGTGCATCTTCGCCTCTCGCAGTCGATGAACCACTTCCTCCGAACCCGGGTAGCCGGGAAGCTGCGGTCATTGCCGATGACGACCCTGGACGACCTGCGAATCGGTGACAGCGTCTACCGCGTCCTGTACGACTCCACCAGCGCCAACATGCTGCTGCACGGCATCGCGCTGGGGCTCTACTCCGGCCTGCTCGGCGTGGTGATCACCCTCTACATCATGTTCACGTACTTCGGCGCCGCGCCGGAGGTCATCGTGCTGGGCATGCTCGCCCTTCCCATCGTGTTCCTGATCGAGCTTCCGTTTGCCCGTATGTCGCGGCGCCGGGGTCAGGCCAGCCGCGCCTCCGGCTCGAGCACGACGAGCAACATCGAAGAGGGGATGAGCAACGTCCTCGCCGTTCAGAGCCTCGGCGGTAACGAGCGGGAGAGCCAGCGACTCCGCCGGGCGAGTGCGGAGTCGTTCAAGCGCTTCCGGACGGAGTGGTTCCTCGTGCTGACGTACCGGCAGGCCTTCAGCCTGGCGCTGCTGTTGAGCCAGGTCCTGTTCTTCATCGTGATGGCGGGCCGCGTCATCGACGGCACGTTCACCGCCGGCGACTACTTCGTCCTCACGTACTACTTCTTCGTCCTCAGTGCGACGTTCGGCGCCTGGGGTTTCATGTACACCGAGTGGCAGCGCGACATCGCGGGCATGCGCCGGGTCTTCTTCCTGATGGACCTGCCGGCGGAGAAGACACGGGACGGCGTCGAACTGGACAGGATCAAGCGCGGCGTCGAGATGAAGGGCGTCGGCCTGACCTACCCGGACGGCCGCCGCGCGCTCCGCAACGTCGATCTGGAAGCCCGCATCGGCGAGATCGTCGCGTTCGTCGGCCCGACCGGCGCGGGCAAGACGAGCCTCGCCTACACGGTGCCGGCCTTCGTTCAGGCGACCGAGGGCACGGTAAAGGTCGACGGCGTCGATCTGAAGGACGTGGCAGTGGAGAGCCTCAGGAAGCAGGTGTCCTACGTCTTCCAGGAGACGCAGCTCTTCTCCGACTCGATTCTCGAGAACATCCGCTACGGCAACCCGGCCGCGACCGAGGCGCAGGTCGAGCGCGCCGCGCGCGTCGCCGGCGCCCACGACTTCATCGCCGCCCTGCCGGACGGCTACCGGACCAACCTCGGCACCGTGACCAGCAAGCTGTCAGTCGGGCAGAAGCAGCGCATCGCCATCGCCCGGGGGATTCTCCGGGACGCGCGCATCGTGATCCTGGACGAGCCGACCTCGGCGCTCGACCCGGAGACGGAGGCCTACCTGGTCGATGCCCTGAACGAAGCGGCGAAGGACAGGCTCGTCATCATCATCGCCCATCGCCTGTCGACGATCGCCAACGCCGACCGGATCTGCTTTCTGGAGGACGGCGAAGTGCGGGAGTCAGGTACGCACGAGGAACTGATGGCGATGCCGGATGGGCGGTACCGCGAGTATGTGTCGCTTCAGGCTGGTTCACAGGCTTGAGGGTCACACCGGGAGGGTCGAGGCCCTCGCGGTGACGCCTGATGGCGGGCGCGTCGTCTCCGCGTCGGCGGATGCGACGCTGCGTGTCTGGGACCTCGAATCGGGGAGGGCCCTGCACACGCTCGAAGGCCACGGCGCCGGCGTCTGGTGTGTCGCCGTAACGCCGGACGGCAGGCGGGCCGTATCCGGTTCCTTCGACGCGACCTTGCGGGTCTGGGACCTGGCTTCCGGTCGGACGCTTCGGGTGCTCCGGGGACACGACACTGAGGTCTACTCGGTGGCGGTGACGGGCGATGGCCGGCGAGCCGTCTCGTCGTCCGCGGACACCACACTGCGGGTATGGGATTCCCGGACGGGCCGGGAGGTGCACGTCTTGGAGGGGCACACGGACGACGTCAAGTCCTTCGCCCTGACCGCCGACGGCACTCGTGCCGTTTCCGTCTCCTGGGACAAGACAGTCCGGGTGTGGGACTTGGAGGCCGGACTGGAGTTGCGCACCCTCGAAGGACACACCGACGCGGTCCACGCCGTCGCCGTCGTCCCGGAGGGCGCGCGAGCCATCTCCGTGTCCGGAGACCGGACGCTGCGGCTTTGGAATCTCGACTCGGGCCGCGCGTTGCACACGCTCGAAGGACACAGGGCAGAGGTTTATGGCGTGGCAGTGGCACCGGACGGCGAAACAGCAGTCTCCGCCTCCGCCGATGCAACACTGCGCGTCTGGGATCTCCAAGCAGGCCGGGGTCACCAAGTGCTTGAAGGCCACACAGGACCGGTCTTCTCCGTGACTTTGATGCCGAGCGGCCGGCGCGCCGTCTCCGCCTCCACGGACCGGACTTTGCGCCTCTGGAACCTCGAGTCAGGGCAGCAGCTCGCCGCCGTCGAGTGCAACGACCGTGTACGCCCTTGCGCGGTCTCGCTCGACGGCCAGACCGTTGTCGCCGGCGACGCGGGCGGCGTGGTCTACGTCGTTAGCGCGGCGGCCTAGTAGGGATTCGAAGGCGTGATCTTCCAGGCCTCTAGGGAGTGCACGCGGGCGTCGCCGGCGGCGGAGAAGACCCTAACGCCGATGCTGTCCGGGCGAGATGGATAGATGCGCCGTGCGATGGCCTGGCGGCTGTTGGCGAAGACCTCGACCACGGACTTGTCGACGAAGACGCGCAGCTTGAGTCGCTCGCCGGGCTTCAATCCGAACGGAGCCGCCTCCACTACCTTCGGCGTTTCGTCAGGGCCTGATCTGCGTGTGTCGACTTTCAGCAGCCTCTCTCCGGCGTCGTAGAAGATGGAGGTCTCTTCCTGGCCGTCGGGCGAGGCGCAGACCTTGACACCGAAGTGCGATGCCTCCGCGCCTTCCATCTCGACTAGCAGCTCGAGGCTGTTGCCGGTGACGCCTTCTACGTGCACCTCCTCGTCGGCCGGCACGACGAACGGTCCCATCCGCACTCCGTCGCCGTCACGCAGCGCTTCGATCTCCTCCGGCACGTCCATGCGGAGCAGCCCGTCATCTCCGAGCGACAGCACCCGCGGCAGGCTCAACGTGCCGGACCAGCTGTGCTTCGTTCGCGCTCCGAACAGAGGCTCGTCGAGGATCCAGGCCCACATGACGCGGCGGCCCCGGTCGTCGACCAGGCTCTCCGGAGCGAAGAACGAGTTGTCGACCCAGCTCATCCGGGCGTGGGACTCGGGGTGGAACTGTTCGTTCCTCCATTCCCCGACGTAGTAGCGGCAGCCGAGCCGATGGCTGATGCAGAGGAGCACGTGCTTGCCGCCGAGTTCGAAGAGATCGGGGCAGGACACGTCTTCGTCCAGCGACACGCCTTCGACACCGTGGGCGAAGAGGTCGCCGGCGTACTTCCATTCGCCGTCGAGTGCAGCCGACGTCGCAACCGCCGGGCGTTTGCCGCCGAAGATCGCGTAGTAGGTGTCGCCTTCGAGCCATCCGAAGGGGTCCCATGACCGGTACCTGCCGTGGTGTTCGTCGCCCTCCCGCGTCTCCGGCGTGATCGGGTTCGAGTCGAGCTTCCTCCAGTCGTTCAGGTCCTCGTCCAGGGCAACCGCCATCGCGTTGCCCAGGCCATGCTGGTGGTAGCAGATCGTCGGCAGACCTTCCTTGTTCAGGAAGCAGTTGCCGCTGTACATGCCGTCGAGCAGGCCGGTGGGGTGGTGGCGCCAGTGGAACAGGTCCGCGCTCGACATGTGCCCCCAGTGATCGGACCGCTTGCCCAGTCGCGTGTCCTGGAAGATGTAGAACAGGTGATAGCGGCCCTTCCAGTAGATGGCCCCGTTCGGGTCGAACGGCATGGCCACGCCTCCTGGAATCACGAAGTGGTAGCCCGGCCGTGCCGGATCGCTCAGGATGCGTTCGCGTAGTTCGCGGGTGTTCTCGGCGAGTCGATCCGCCCTTCTGGACCCGGCGACTGCCAGGCAACGCCAGGTGCCGTCCGCCTCCCTCGTCATCCTGAACTCGAAGAAGCCGCCCCCAGTCGGCGAGCGGAGGGCGACCGGACCTACGGTTGCCGAGTCTCCGTCGACGATTACCTCGGCGTCGTCGAGGACCAGATGTTTGTCCTGGCCGCCGGCCCGCTTAGCCTGCTGCTGCAGGTGCTCCCGCAGCGCGGCCAGTACCGCGTCCTCGACCCTCGCACTCGACATATCGATCTCGCGTTCAGTCATCCCGGCGCTCCGGCCTGCAGCGTGGCGTACCTCCGGTACTGCCCTTCCGGTACCGCCATCAGCTCCTCGTGGGTTCCCTGCTCCCGGATCTCGCCTTCCTCGAGAAAGTAGATCCGGTCGGCGTTGGCGATCGTCGACAGGCGGTGGGCGATGATGATGACCAGCCTGTCCTTCGCCGCCTCGTGCAGGGCGTCGACCAGGTAGGCCTCGGTCTCCGGGTCGAGAGCTGACGTCGGTTCGTCCAGGATCAGGATGCGCGCGTCCCGCAGGAGCCCCCGGGCGATCGCGATGCGTTGCTTCTGTCCCACCGAGAGCTTGCTCGTCACGGTGCCGAGGTTGGTTCGGTAGCCGTCGGGCAGGTCCGCGATGAAGTCGTGCGCTCCGGCGACGCGCGCGGCACGCTCGACTTGCGCCTCGGTCGCGTCGAGATTCCCGTAGCGGATGTTCTCGAGGATCGAGTCGGAGAACAGTTGCGTCTCCTGGAAAACGTAGGAGACCTGGTCGCGGAGGCTGTCGACCGAGACGTCCTTCAGGTCGACGCCGTCGATCGTCACCGTACCTTCGGTGGGCTGCACGAACGCCGGCACCAGGTAGGCGAGGCTCGTCTTGCCCGCGCCGGTCGGGCCGACGAGTGCGACGATCTCGCCCAGGCGGGCCTCGAGGTTGATGTCGCTCAGCGCCCGGCGTCCGTCGGGATACGTCAGCCCTACGTTCCTCATCTCGACGCCGCGGCTGATCCGGGGCAGCCCGACGCCTTCGCTCGTCTTCTCCGATGGCAGGTCCATCAGGAAGAACACCCGGCGCAGTCCGGCGATGTTGTCCTGCAGAACCGGGTAGATGAAGCCCATCCCGCTGAACGTCGCGCTCAGGACGAAGAAGTAGTAGTTGAGGACGAAGTAGTCGCCGGCCGTGAACGTGCCGTCGATCACGCGTCCGGCGATAACGACGAAGAACAGGACCTGGCTCAGCAGGAAGGCCAGGCTGCCGAATTGCTGGTAGGTCAGCTTGAGCAGCGACTCGATGCGGAAACGCCTGAAGGACTCCTCGCTGGCCTTCCTGAATCGCTGGCCTTCCCGCTCGTTTCCACCGAGGCTCTGTACGGCTAGCACGTTGCTCATGCCCTCTTCGATGTTCGCCGTCGTCGCGGCGCCCGAGGCGCGGCTGGCCTGGCTTCTGCGCCGTGCCATCCGCGCGAATGGACCGACGAAGATGAGCATGATCGGCAGCGACAGGGCGGCCAGCAGGATGACCTCTGGAGCGTCGCCGAAGTACGTGTACATCATCATCGCGCTGATCGTGATGCCGAGCGCGTGGGAGTAGAACTCGAGACCCACCTCGTAGAGAACGCGGCTGACGCTCGTTGTGTCGTAGAGGACGCGGTAGATGCTGTCGCCGATCCGCTGGTCGTCCAGGGTCGTCATCGGCAGGCGCTTGATCCGCCCGGCGAGTTTCGTCCTGAGGAGGTGGTTCATCGACTGCGTCAGGCGCAGGTGCACCCGGAAGTCGAGGAGTCCGAGAATGCCGCCCATCAGGCCGGAGCCCCGGTTGGCCTCGTTCTCGGTCCGGGTGGCCGTGTCGTGGCCCTGGGCCAGGGTGCCGTGCCCCTGCTGGAGGAGGACGGTGGCGCCGCCCGACGAGGCCGCGGATGCTCCGGTGGGCATCCCGGTCGCGGACCTGACGGTGCCCCGGTTCGTCGTGAACCCGAACACCGTCACCATGAAGACGCCGAGGACGAGTACCCACGCCATGATCTCCAGCGGGCCCCTGCCGGCCAGGAGCAGCACGAAAGGGCTTAGGTAGGAGGGGAACCCGGCCGCGTCCACGATGGGCATGCCGAGGATGACGTGATCGACGACGATCTTGCCCGGCCACGGCGCGACGAGCAGCCGGAACGCCATCTCCGCCGTCAGCAACCCGAACTTGGCGGCGACCCGCGCCTTGAACAGGCGCATGTAGGCGAGGGCGCGCCCGAAGATGCGCAGGACTTCGCGGAACGGGATGTCGGTCCGGGTGTCGAGCGCGCTCGCCGAACGGTCGAGCGCTTTCTCTCCCTCTCGCAGCCTTGCCCGCCACGTTTGGCGGCGGCCCGGGAGTCGCGGGGCGGCTGCGGGCTGCGTCAGATCGACTCCGGGAGCGCCGCCCGCCAGCCAGCGCGAAGGCGGCGGGACAGTTCCTTGATCTGCTCACGGCGACCTGGATCGGAAGCCAGGTTCTCGTACTCGAAGGGGTCTTCTTCGAGATCGTAGAGCTCGCGCTCGGTCTCGTCGCCCGTTGCCCTCAGCGGGGTCCATTCCGTGTACCGGTAGCGCTGCGTTCGCAGGGTGCGTCCGTGGAAGCCTTCGCGTATCGATTCCGAGAAGGCCGCCGACTTCCACGGGCGGGCCGGATCATCGAGCAGCGGCCGGAAGCTCGTGCCTTCGAGTTCGTGCGCGGGGGCGGGGAGATTGCACAGTTCGACGAGGGTCGGGTAGAGGTCGACCAGTTCCACGAGTCCGGCCGCGACCTCACCGGCCTGCCCGCCGCCCGGGAGCCGCACGAGGAGCGGCACTCGGGTCGACTCCTCGAACTGGACCGTCTTGCGCCACAGCCCGCCGTGCTCGTTCAGTTGAAAGCCGTGGTCGCTGGTAAACACGACGATCGTGGAGTCGGCGAGATCGAGCAGCTCGAGGGCGTCCAGCAACTGGCCGACGTAGAAGTCGGTCATCGTGACCATGGCGTGGTACGCGGCGATCGCCTGCTTGCGCTGCCTCTCCGTGTGGGCGGCGTCGTCCGGCAGGATTCGGAACGCCGCGGCGGGAAGGTCGGCGGTGTCGTCCGGCGGTGTCTGCGGCAGTTGGATCTCATCGACCGGGTGCTGGTCGAAGAACTCCACGGGGCCGACCCACGGTTGATGGGGTTTGTGGAAACCGGCGGCGATGAAGAAGGGCTTGTCCCGGTTCTCGGCCAGCAACTGGACGATCCGCGTCGCCGTGGTTCCGTCCGGCGTCATGCGCGGCGATTCGTGCGTCGCGCGCCATGACAGGGGCAGACCTCCTTGCCGGCCGAGGGGTGCGAGGACATCGGCGCGTGACATGCCGTCCTTGGAACCGTCCGTCCAGGTGTTGTCGCGTTCGACGGAGAGGTCGACTCCGGGCAGGTAGCCCGGCAGATGAAGGCGCATGTCGGGCTCTCGCGACAGGGCGAAGTTCGATACGTCCCAGGACACCGCGTGCTCGAAGATGTTGTGCGCGATCTTCCCGACCCGGGCCGTGAAGTAGCCATTGTCGTGGAAGTGCTCGGGCAGCATGCGCAGATCGTCGCCGATCTTCGTGCGGGGAGGGGTCTGCCCGTTGTAGATCTCGGTTGTGGGCGGCCGGAGTCCGCTCAGGAACGAAGTCCGCGACGGGTTGCAGAGCGGGTTCTGCACGTAGGCGCGGTCGAAGCGGATGCCGTCCGCGGCCAGCCGGTCCAGGTTCGGGGTCTTCCCGCCCGCGTACTGCGGGGACGGCGCCGAGTCGAGGTAGGCGCCGAGCGCGACATTCAGATCGTCGGCGACGATGAACAGGACGTTCGGGCGCTCTTCGAGGTCGGTCTGTCGGTTCGGCGCCGCGGCCGCCAGAAGGAGCTGGTCCGACCGGTCGCCGGGCTGCGCGGCGCAGGGCACCGAGAGCAGTGCGCCGAGCAAGAGGAGTGCAGTTTGCTGTCTCATGGTGCGCGTCTCGTGAGTCATTAGAGTTGCACGATTCCGAGATGTCCGTCGTTCCACTGCCTGCGCCGTTGAGGGCGAGCGTATCCGCGTCGCTGCTTCTGCTTGCGGCGCTACTGAGCTTCCTCGTCGGCTGCGCGCCCGAGAGTCGCGCCGACCGGCTGGAGTACGCCGCCCTGGCGCCCCGACCCCCCGCCGTCGGCGGCCCGCGCTACGGCGGCCATCTTCGGGTGGGCCACTCCCTGGAGCCCACATCGCTCGACGCGATCCTCGGCCGGTCGGGCGCCGACGCCTACTTCTGGCGGCAGATTTTCGATCAACTGGTCGACGCGGACCCGCAGCTCAATCCTCGGCCGGAGACCTCGCTCGCCACCTCCTGGGAGATCGCGACGGATCCCGACTCGATCACCTTCCACTTGCGTGAAGGCGTCGTTTTCCATGACGGCACCCCCTTCAATGCCCATGCGGTGAAAGCCAACATCGAGCGGATCCTGGACCCCGCGACCGTCGCCACGCCGCGCGCATCGCTGGCGGTGATCGAGGGCGTCGAGGTGATCGACGAGTACACGGTGCGTTTCGATCTGGCCGGGCCGTGGGGCGCGGGCTTCGGCATGCTGGCCGACCGGGGCGGCGTGATGAGCTCGCCGGCCGCGATCGAGGCGCTCGGCGCCGACTACGGCTGGAACCCGTCGGGAACCGGGCCGTTCAGGGTGAAGGAGGTGATCACCGGCACCCTCGTGCACTTCGTGAGGAACGAGGACTACTGGGGTCGCGACGAGCACGGCAACCAGCTTCCGTATCTCGACGAGGTGACGATCCGGGTGATCCGCGACGAGACCGTCCGCGCCGCCGCCCTGCGCACCGGCGAGATCGACCTCACCTACCTCCCCTACAAGGACGTATCGAGCTTCGAGCGCGACGAGCGGGTCCGGATCGAGACGATGCCGGGCGGCGGCATCGCGCTGACACTGGTGTTCAATGTCGACAAGCCGCCGCTCGACGACGTGAACGTCCGGCTGGCGATCGCGCACGCCGTCGACCCGACCGTGATCAACAGGGCGATCTTCTTCGACCGCGCGATCGAGGCCGACGCGGGAATGTGGCCGGTGGGTTCCTGGGTCCACGAGCCGGACGGCGAACGGCCGACCTATGACGTCGACAAGGCCCGGCAGTACCTCGAAAGGGCCGGGCTTGAGAGCGGCCTGGAGTTCACCGCGGTCACCCACCACAATCCCCTCCTCGTCTCCAGCGCCGAGGTGGTGCGGGCGATGCTGAAGAAGATCGGCATCCACATGGACATCGACGTGCTGTCGAGCGGACCGGCGACCGAGAGGTTCAACCACGGCCAGGAGTACCCGATGTTCATCACCTCCTGGAGCCGCTATCCCGAGCCGGACTGGATGGCCTCGCTGGCCTACAAGAGCGACGGCTACTACAACCCGGGCAACGTGCTGCGGCCGGACGTCGATGAACTGGTGGAACTGGGCGCCTCGCTCTACGACAACGACGCCCGCAAGCAGGTCTACATCGAGCTCAACCGGACGGTGCTCGGCGAGGCTTGGTTCACGCCGCTGCTCTACGGCGTGACCTTCGCGGCGGCGCCCGGGAGGGTGCGCAACCTCGACCAGTTGATGGGCTGGGACGGCAAGATGAACTTCGCGACGATCTGGCTGGAGGAGTAGCACCTGCGCAGCTACCTCGTGCGCCGGCTGTTGCAGGCGGTGCCCGTTCTCCTCCTGGTCACGTTCCTGGTGTTCGCACTGATGCTCGCGATTCCGGGCGATCCGGCGCGGGCCTTCATCGGGCCCGGCGAGGCGCTCGACGAGGAGCAGTTGCAGCTCATCCGCGAACGTCACCACCTGGACGAACCGGTGATCGTCCAGTACCTGATCTGGCTCGGGAACGTCCTGCAGGGCGACTTCGGCCGTTCGACCCAGAACATGCGCCCGGTGGCGGAGGAGCTCGGCGGCCGGGCTCTGGTGACCCTGCAGTTCGGCCTCGCGGCCTGGATCCTCGCGGTGCTCGTCGGCGTTCCGGCGGGCATCGCCTCCGCGGTCTATCGCGGCAAACCGATCGACTACGCGGCGACGGTGGTTTCCATAGGCGGCGTCGCGATTCCGAACTTCTGGCTCGGGATCATGGCGATCCTGCTGTTCGGCGTGGGCCTCGGCTGGTTGCCGAGCCAGGGCTACGTGAGCCTCTTCGACGATCCGCTCCAGAGCCTGCGCCACATGGTCCTGCCGGCGTTCGCCCTCGGCGTGACGAGTTGCGCGCTGATCATGCGGCAGAGCCGCTCGGCGATGCTCGAGGTGCTCGCCCAGGACTATCTGCGTACTTCGCGTGCCCGGGGGTCCAGGGAGCGCACCGTGATCTGGTCGCATGCCCTGCGCAACGCGCTGCTGCCGGTGATCACGATCCTCGGTCTGCAGACCGGCCGCATCTTCGCCGGGGCGATCGTCATCGAGACGCTCTTCGGCATCCCCGGCACCGGCCAGTACATCGTGCAGGCGATCTTCGCCCGCGACTTCCTGGTCGTGCAGGCGGCTGTGCTGCTGATGGCGGTCGCGGTGCTCGCGGCCAACCTCGTTACCGACCTCGCCTGCGCCTGGCTCGACCCGAGGATCAAGTTCAGTGACTAGCCTCGCCGCCAGCCCCAGCCACCCGACCCTCGAGCTGCTGCGCAAGCTCGCCTCCGTGCCGCAGGCGCTGGCGGGGCTCGTCGTGCTGGCGCTGATTGCCGCGGCGGCGGTGCTGTCGCCCTGGATCGTCCCCGTCGACGCCGAGGAGATGGACTTCGACAACCTCCTCTCGGGTCCCAGCGCCGCGCACTGGCTCGGCTCGGACCAGATGGGCCGCGACACGCTGGCGCGGTTGATCGTCGGTGCGCGGATCGCGCTCTTGGTCAGCCTCGGCGCCGTTGGATTGGGCGTGTTGCTGGGAGTGCCTCTCGGCCTGCTGTCCGTCTACTTCCGCGGCCGCGTCGACGACGTGCTGATGCGGCTCATGGACGCGCTGGTCACGTTCCCCAGCCTGCTGATCGCGGTCGGTCTGGCCGCCGCCCTCGGCGGCTCGCTGCGCACGGTGATCATCGCCATCGGCATCGCCAACGTGCCCTGGATGGCCAGGATCGTCCGCAGCCAGGGGCTCTCCATCCGCGAGCGCGACTTCGTCAAGGCCGCAGAGTCGCTCGGCCTGAGCCACCCGCGCATCATCGTCCGCCACATCCTGCCGAACTGCATCGCCCCGGTGATCGTCCAGAGCACCCTCAGCATGGGCTACGCGGTGCTGACCGAAGCCGCCCTCGGCTTCGTCGGCGTTGGCATCCAGCCGCCCACGCCCACCTGGGGCAACATGCTCCAGCAGGCCTTCCCGATGCTCGAACAGCAGCCGCTGCTGTCGATCGTCCCGGGCGTGGCGATCTTCCTGCTGGTGCTGTCGTTCAACTGCGTGGGGGATGCGCTACGGGATCTGCTGGATCCGCGGCTGCGGGGGGTGATTCACTGATGCTCTTCGTCGCTGGACCCGCGAACTCGACATGCTCGCCCAGACGTGTATCTGGCTCTGCGAGTGAAGGTCGAGCATCTCCGTTTCCTGTCTTCGGTCGTCTCAAGGCGGCTCAGTGACTAGAAAACGCGGTTTGGCGTTACTGTCAACGCTGTGAAACGTACCCAACTAGAGATCCGTCGGCATAACGGAAACTTGGAAGAAACTTTGGCGTGCCCCTTGACGTATCGAAGAAACTTTGCAACGCTTCCTCTCATGAAGCCGCCGCAGCCAGCGAGTCGTTCGTGTTCAACCGTGCCTCGCGGGAACGCGGCGGTAGCACCTCATTGGGAGGGTAGCCTGGGCGACTTGGTCTAACGGACAAGACGCCGGGAACTGACCCGGATGATGGCGGTTCAACTCCGCCAGGAGCCTAGGTCCTCCCTTTGAGCTCTTAACGCACTTAGCGCAACGGACATGGTATTGAACCAAGCAGGAGAACTCAAGGCTCATGGACGACGCACAGAAACTGCCGGTGGACCCGGCTACGCCACAAGCGGCGGAGTTGGTGGCCCTGCAGAAGATCCTCGGAATCCTGATCGAGCTGGATGCGACTCGCCGCCAACGCATCCTCGGGGCTGTGGGGGCTTTCTTCGATATGCCCGTTGTCGGCGCATCCAGCGGCATTCAGGTCGAGTCCGGAACTCAGCCGAAGCAGGACAGCGTTGATGAACGTAGCCCAGGCGGGGAGTTTGGGACGTTCGCGGAGTTGTTCCATGCGGCTGGGGCGCCAGTGCAGAACGCCGAGAAGGCGTTGGTGGGCGGCTTTTGGCTGCAGGTCTGCCAGGGTGCCGCCGATGGCTTCAAGAGCTACATGGTCAACCGCGAACTCAAGGAGGCTGGCTTCGCGATCTCCAACATCACGAACGCCTTCAGTTCACTGCAAGCCCGCAAGCCAGCTCTTGTGATTCAAACCGGCAAGACTGGGGCGGGCGCGCACGCTCGAAAGCTGCTTAAGCTCACGACGGCAGGCATCGCGGCGGTAGACAAGATGATCGAGGACGACTGAGGAGTAGTGGACTAGGCGTTCCAGGGTGCTCCGAGGCGCTGTTGATGGCCCGTTGCCGAAGCTCACAGTGGACGGAGCACTTGGCGAGCTGGGGGCTTGGCCAGCCAGTGCCCCGTGGTCGTGGAACCGGCTGATCCGGCGTTGGCCGCGGTCAGCTAAACCTCTTTAGAGTCGCCGGCAGCGTGACCCCACTACGGAGCCGGTCGAGGTACGCTGCGTCGGCGGTGGTGGCGCGTGGCGAGTTCACGCCTTCGAGAAGCCGACGACGCAGCGCGATCAGTTCGCGAGCGGGATCTCGCCAGCGCGGGTTTCTCGCGTTGCCGGTGTGAGCCGGGACGTTCGTGTCGAGGAACTCACTACCTCTCATGCACTTCCTCGCGCGTCCAGGAACCCTCTGAACGGTAGTTCCCCTCGGCCCAGAGCGCGTCCAGCTTTGCGACCACGACTTCAGCCTCGGCGGTTCGGGTGAGATCGTGGAGGTAGTCCCGCACGAGCTGGTTCAGGCTGGTTCCCCGCAGGGACGCGATCCGTCGGGCCTCGGCGACAACTCGCTCATCGATGGAGAGTGTGATGTCCATGAGCACACGCTAGGCATGCACGGGGTCCGCGTCAATGGGGAGCTGCTCGTCGACGCTGAGGTTGAGACCCTCGGACGGCGCGTGCCCCGGGAACGCGGCCGGTTGACATGTCTGTGGCCAATTGGCTACGGTTCTCATCCCTTGATCAGGGTCGTCCACTACGTCTCCGAGGAGGGGAGAGACTACTTCGATGCTTGGTTTCGGCGACTGCCACGTGAGGTTCGGGCTCGTGTCCAGGCACGGATCGACCGCATGGAACTCGGCAACTTCGGAGACCACAAGAGTGTGGGTAGGGGGGTTTCGGAGCTTCGGATCGACAGCGGCCCCGGATACAGGCTCTACTTGGGGCGCGATGGCGAAGCGCTCGTGATTCTGTTGGGTGGCGGCGTGAAGAAGAGCCAGACAGGCGACATCGCGGTGGCACAAGGCCGTTGGCAAGCGTACAAACAGGAGAAGCGGAATGCCCGTTAAGGCACACAAGGCCAGTGACTATCTCAAGTCGCCCGAGGATGCGGCTGCCTACCTGAATGTGGTGTTGGAGGAGATGGGCGATGATCCGCGCTTGCTCATGAAGGCCCTTCGCAATGTGGCCGAGGCGCAGGGTGGCGTGTCCGCGGTGGCCCGCGAAGCACAGTTGGACCGAGTAGCGCTCTCCCGCGCTTTGTCAGGCCGGCGAAACCCAAGGCTCGACACGCTCGCGAAGGTGACGGCGGCTTGTGGCTTGAAGCTCCGCTTCTCGACGTGAGGGAGGAGGCAAGCCCTGAGTGGCCTCCACGTTGAGAGGCAAGGGACTTGACGCGCCACGACACCTCAGGCTTACCCGGGCGGACGATTACCGGAGGCGTACCGATGACGGCGACCGAGATCAGTTTGAAGGTGGACGAAGCCGTCTGGAACGAGCTTCGCAATCTGGCAAGGGAGACCGAACGGAGCGTTTCGGAAGTGCTCTCGGAGGCAATCGAGGAGTACTTGGCGCGACGCCGTGCTCGGCCGGACGTACTGCGGCATCTGGAAGACTCGATGCGCGAGAACGAGGAGTTGGGGAAGCTCCTAGAGTAGTGGATGACGCAGGGTGCTCTGGCGGAGTCGGAACCGGCGCTGGCGCGCCGGGTGCCGGCGGGGACGCCGGCGCACCCAGTCTGGACCGTCGAGGTTCTCCGGCGTAGGCGCCTAGCTGTCGCGGCCGGACGGCAGCACCCTGCCCTCCGGGTAGTCGGCGCCGGTGACGCTCGCATCGACGGACCGGTTCCAGGCATCCAGTTCCGCCCGCATGCGGGCTGCGACTTCGGGCTGCTGCTCGATCAGGTTGTCCTCTTCCCCGGGATCGTCGATCACGTTGTAGAGCTCGAAGGGATCGGTCGGGTCGGAGAAGTAGTTCCGCACCAGCTTGACGTCGTTGTCGAGCCAGGCGAGGCCGCCGCTGGCGCGGAAGCCGATGGGCTGCTCCCGGCGGGCGGGCTCGGACTCGAACACGCCGGCGATGGAGATGCCGTCGTGGACCTCGTTGATCGACTCCGGGTCGAGCCCGGCGACCTCGATCAGGGTCGGGAAGATGTCCATCGTGCTGGCGGGGAAACTCGTGATCCTCGGCGCGATGCCGTTCGGCCATTCGATGATCGTCGGTACGCGCAGGCCGCCCTCGTAGAAGTCCTTCTTGAAGCCGCGCAGGTGACCGGTGGTGTCCGGGCGTACGCCGGGATGCTCGGGGCCGTAGGAGATGTCAGGGAGGCCGCCGTTGTCGCAGGTGAACCAGACCAGGGTGTCGTCGGCGATGCCGAGTTCGCGCAGACCCTCGCGGAGAGCACCGATGGAGCGGTCCATGGCGACGATCTCGGCATGGTGGGTCTTCGAGGCGTCGTCCAGCGACGCGAAGGGCTCCTCGTCTTCCGGGAAGGCGCCGAAGGGCCGGTGCGGTGAGGCGTACCAGATCACCGCGAACACCGGCTTCCCGTTCTCCCGCTGCTCCGAGATGTAGCGAAGTGCTTCGGCGACCAGGACCTCCGACGAGTCGCCCTCGAATTGCTTAGGCACTCCGTTCTGACTGAAGACGGGGTCCAGGTTGAACTGGTTCGTGTGGCTCAGCCAGTAGTCGAAGCCGAGTTCACCGGGATTGTGGGGGTCGTCTCCGGGGAGCGGATTGTCGCCGCTCGGATGGACCTGGTTCAGGTGCCACTTGCCGAAGTGCGCGGTGGCGTACCCGGCCTGCCGGAAGGCCGCGGCGAGCGTTTTCTCCTGCTTGTTGATCGAGTCGCCGACGCGGAAGGCTCCGGTGCGGTCGTTCGTGCGGCCGGTCAACACCGTCGCCCGGGTCGGCGTGCAGCTCGGCGCGCCGGCGTAGAACCGGTCCATGCGCAGCCCGGCGCCGGCCATCGCGTCGAGATGCGGCGTCTTCAGCAGGGGATGGCCGTAGTAGCCGGTCTGCGCCCAGCCCATGTCGTCGGCCATGAGGAGGACGATGTTGGGCGGAGAATCGTCCGTTGCCGTCTGGCAGGCGAGGACCGCGACGAGCAGCGCGGCGACAAGAGAAGCGAACTGTTTCAGCATTTCCGTCTATCCTACGGTCGCGAGCGAACAGAACACTCTCTAGCTGGAGGACAGAATGCACAAGTACCGAGCAATGATCCCGCTGGCCCTTGCGGCCTTCCTGCTAACCGCGCTTCCCGCCCTGGCGCAGCGCGCTGACGATGCCGACAGGGCGAGCAAGAACGGGATGGTGAAGGGGAAGATCGACGGCGTCTCCATCACGGTGGAGTACGGACGGCCCAAGGTGAAGGGCCGGACGATCTGGGGCGGCCTGGTTCCCTACGGCCAGGTCTGGCGGACCGGCGCCGACGAGGCGACCACGATCACCTTCAGTGCCGACGTCGAGATCGGCGGTCAGAAGCTGGCGGCCGGCACCTATGCCCTCTTCACCGAGCCGGGCGAGAACGAGTGGACCGTCATCTTCAACAAGGTCGCGAAGCAGTGGGGCGCCTTCCGGCATGACGCCGGTCAGGACGCGCTGCGGGTGACCGCCACGCCGAAGTCCATCGGACAGCACGTGGAGGAGATGGAGTTCGTGATCGTGGATTCGTGGGTCGCCCTGCAGTGGGAGAGGCTCGCGGTGCCGTTCGAGGTGAAGAAGGCGGGCTGACCGCCTTGCTCGATCGGAACCGGGCGCTCAAGTCACGCGGCGAGCGGGTGCTCCCCGGCGGTATGTATGGACACATGTCCACGTACCGCCTCCTGCCGCCGCGGTATCCGCAGTACTTCGAGCGGGCGGAGGGCTGCCGGCTCTGGGACGCGGACGGCAACGAGTACATCGACTTCATGTGC
Source organism: Holophagales bacterium (assembly GCA_009845425.1). Lineage (GTDB taxonomy): Bacteria > Acidobacteriota > Thermoanaerobaculia > Multivoradales > Multivoraceae > Multivorans. The sequence goes on along the minus strand of VXZQ01000011.1, from coordinate 89,246 downwards.
TCGTTCGGCCCGATGATCGCCGGCTACGGCAATCCGCGCATTCGGGCCGCGGCCGACGCGCAGCGCGACCGGCTCGACATCGCGAACGGTCCCCCGGCGCTCATCGTCGACCTGGCCGAGCGCTTCGTGCGGCAGGTCAGCCACGCCGAGTGGGCCATCTTCGGGAAGAACGGCAACGACGCGACGACCGTCTGCAACATGGTGGCTCGCGCCCGGAGCGAGAAGCGGAAGATCCTCGTGGCCGAGGGCGCGTACCACGGTGCCGCGCCGTGGGCCAACCGGATGTCGAGAGGCACGCCCGCGGAGGATCACGTCCACTTTCCGACGTATCGCTACAACGACATCGAGAGTCTCGACGCGGCGGCTGACCGGGCGACCGGCGACCTCGCAGGCGTCGTCGTGTCGGCGTTCAAACACGACGCCGGCCACGACCAGGAGATGCCCGATCTCGCCTTCGCGCGCCGCGTGCGCGAGATCTGCGACGCCGAGGGCGCGGCCCTCATCCTGGACGACGTGCGGGCCGGGCTGCGCCTGTCGCTCGACTCCAGTTGGTCCGCGCTCGGCGTCCAGCCGGACCTGTCGGCCTGGGGCAAGGCGATCGGCAACGGCGAACCCGTGGCCGCCATCCTCGGCAGCGAGGCGTACCGCGAGGCCGCGACGCGCGTCTTCGTCACCGGCTCGTTCTGGTACCAGGCCGCGCCCTTCGCCGCCGCCATTGAGACGCTCGACCTGCTGGCCGAAGTCGACGCGCCGGCTGTCGTGGAACGTCTGGGGCAGCAGTTCCGGGACGGCCTGGAGGAGCAGGCGCGTCGCCACGGTCACCCGATCCGCCAGACCGGACCTCCGCAGATGCCGGCGGTCCTGTTCGAAGACGACGACAGGAGAGAGAAGGGCTTCGCCTTCTGCAGCGCCGCCCTCGACCACGGCGTCTACCTGCACCCCTGGCACAACATGTTCCTGTCGGTCGCGCACACCGAGGCCGACATCGAGCAGGCGCTCGCCGGGACAGAGAAGGCGTTCCGCCACCTGCACGGCTGAGACTGGGTGCGCCGGCGTCCCCGCCGGCATCCGGCGCGAAGCGCCGGCCTCTGGACCTTCTACGTTGCCTGGCTCACGCCCCTCCGGTGGCGAGGACGTAGAGGCGGTCCGAGATGTCGCGGACCGTCTCCAACATCTCCGGATAGAACTCGCCGCGGGTCGTCATCAGACCCTGGTGCTGAGCCCGCTCCTTGCCGGGCATGGTGTTCGCGGTGTCGATCATCCCGCACATGTGCCAGCCGACGAAGTCGGGACGGGCCGTGGCGTTCTCCATGAACTCCCGCGTCCAGAGCGCGCGCTCCGCCATGTCGCGCGCATGCTGGCCATGGGGATTGGGCATCGTCTTGGTCGGCGTGGTGTAGGCGGCGTCGCCGTTCAGGAAAGGCTGCCCCACCACGTCAGTCAGCCGGTCCATCGTCTCGCGCTGACCCTCCCAGCGGGCGTAGTGCTGGGTGTTCACGACGTCGGTGTACCGGCTGGTTGTGGCCGCGATGGAGTCGAGCCCGTCCGTGTCACCGTTGATCTTGTCGCCCAGGAAGAGGTGGTTCGGGTCGGCGCGGCGCAGGGCGGCTCTGGCGACGGAGTAGTAGCGCTCGACGCAGAGCAGCAGGAACGCCGCATTGTCACGGCGCTCCACCTCGTTCGCGGGGGCTTCATCGGGCCGCCAGTCTCTTGCCTCGAGCAGGTCCGGCCACGCCGCGAAGCGGGTGCTGTAGGTGGCGTTGAAGCCTGAAACGTCGCCATAGCGCTCACGCATGCAGTCGACGTAGGCCTGCTTGCCGGGCGCTTCGGCTGCGAAGTTGCGTAACCGGCGGGGCCACGTGGTGCTGCCGTTCCATTCCGCCTCGTTGTCGGTCAGGGGCGGACAGTCGGCCATGCAGTAGCCCAGCACCATGGGATCGTCGCGGTAGGGCGCGGCGACTTGCCGGGCCGTGCGTTCGCATAGCGCCTCGAACTCGGGGGCGAAGATGTCCGCATAGGCATCGGGCTGGGGCTTGAGGTAGTGCGACAGCACGAGCGGCTCGTAGGGCGCGACGAAGGGAAACCGGGCCTGACCCGGTGGGTGGGTGAGCATCGCGGCGTTCGTGTGGATGCCCAGGGTATTGAGGCCCAGCCTGCGCAGATCGGCGAGTGCGGCCTCTCGGAACCCCCGGTTCCAGGCCCGGTCGTAGACTTCCTCCGCGCCGAACCGCCGCAGCCAGTGATCCCGGTTGTAGTCCTGCGCCCACCAGTTCGCGTGGTAGTGGTTGACGCCCCAACTGATGAAGGCGTGGCCTTCGGGAGTGACCAGCCACCAGCGCCGTCCGTCGTGCTCGGTGCGAAAGAAGCCGGTGGCGTCGAACCTCAGCCCGGTCCAGCCGCCGAAGCGGTCGCGGTCACTGGCCGGTTGCGCGGCCCAGGACGGTAGTCCGAGACTGGCGCCGAACCCGATGAGGGACGCCCGGAGAAAGTCGCGTCGCGCAAGAGGGAAAGGCAGGCGTCCTCCTTTCGGCTCCACCGATCGTTTCGGTGTCCGCGGGGAGCCGCCGCCTACAGGAAAGCCAGGCGAACGAGCGCCACCGTGGCCGGCGCCATCATGGCGATCATGGCGCCGAGGAACCACTTGATCGTCGTCAGTTGACTGCCGAGGCCGTCCATCCTGCCGGTCAGGCCGCCTTCCAGCGCGGTCATCCGGCCGGTTACACCAGCTTCCAACGCGGCCATCCGGCCGGTTACACCAGCTTCCCACGTGGCCATCCGGCCGGTTACACCAGCTTCCAACGCGGTCATCCGGCCGGTTAGATCACCTTCCAACGCCGTCATCCGGCCGTTCAACTCGCTGCTGAACGCTTCCAGACGTGCGCCTACGCTGACGTCCAGGGCGTCGATTCGAGCGTTGAGCTCCTTCCTCAGGCTCTCGTGGCGGTCCCGTACTTCGCGCCTTAGGGTGTCGACTACAGCCGTGAGGCCATCCAGACGGCCCTCGATCGAGGCCATTCCGACCTTCAGATCGGCGACATCGTCCTTGAGCAGAGCGACGTCGTGCTTGAGTACGGCGACATCGCCCCTAAGGACGGCTACGTCGTCCCTCGTTGCCAGCTGTTGCTCGCGGCTGCTCACCATCTCGACCAGCGCCTCAGCCTGACTCGGGTCGAACCCGACTGCCTCAAGCTTGCGTCGTGCTTCCCGCCATTCTACTGCTGTGCTCTGCATCGCTTTCCCGCCCTTCATAGGGCTAGGACGGATCTTGAGCCCGTCTCTTGGACGGCCCTACCGCACCAGCACGTACATCACCACCAGAGCGACGGCCAGCAGCGCCGCCAGCAGGCGCGGGTCGCGGGCTCCCGTGATCTCGGACCGGGCCAGGAACGCGTAGGGCTTGTCCCAGGTCAGGCCGTCGACTTGCTCGGGCTTCGGCGGCGTCGTCGCCAGGCTGACGGCCACGTAGATGACGCTCAGGATGCAGAAGTACCACCATGCCTGCAGCAGGAAGGGGATCCCCAGGCCGTTCACGGGGTCGGAGACGTACTGGACGCCGCCGAGGAAGCCGAAGCCCATGTCGAACAGGAAGATGATGAAGCCGGCCACGAAGCCGAAGAGCAGGGTGAACGTGCCCGCCTGACGCGTTCCGCGGCGCCAGAAGACGCCCCAGAGGAGCACCGTGGCGATGGGAGGCGCGATGAACTGCGCCGGCAGCTTGTTGATCGCCTCGAAGATCGAGCCGAACCGCTCTCCCTGGGTGGACCAGGCGATGGCGACGCTCATGACGACGACTGAGCTGATGCGTCCGATGCGCACCTGTGACGTCTCGGACAGGCCGGGCCGGAAGTGCTTGGCGATGTCGACGGCGACGAGCGTCCCGGTGCTGTTCACGGCGGCCGCGATCGTGCTCATCAACGCCGCGAGCAGCGCCGCTGCCATCATGCCGATGAGCCCGGTCGGCAGCAGTTCGGTGATCAGGGTCGGCAGGGCGTCCGTCGGCTCGGCGATGATGTCCCGGAAGAGCACGTAGGCGAACACGCCGGGCAGGACCATGAAGAGCGGCGGCAGGAACTTGAGCAGCGACGCGAACAGCGCCCCGTGCTGCGCGTCGCGCAGGGTCCCCGCGCCCAGCACGCGCTGAACGATCGTCTGGTCCGTACACCAGTACCAGAGGCCGAGGATGGGGAAGCCGAGCAGGAAGCCGTACCAGATCGACCCGGGGTCGAATCCCTCTTCCCCGGGGAGGTGGATCATGCTGAGCTGGTTCGGTTTCGTCGCCTCGAGCAGATCTCCGTAGGAGTCGATTCCTACGCCGGGCAGCCTGGTCATCGCGATGACCGTGATCAGGATGGCACCGCCGAGCAGGATGACGGTCTGGATCGTCTCCGTGACGACGACCGCGCGCAGGCCCCCGACCACGGTGTAGATCACCGTGATGATCGAGATCATCGCGATCGACGCAAAGGACGGGATGCCGAAGAACCGCTCGAACACGGCGGCGCCGGCGTAGAGGCTGATGCCGATGTGGATCAGCATCGCCGACATGATGAACATGAAGGAGAGCGTGGTCCGGGCGGCCGGGCTGTAGCGCCGTTCCATGAACTCGGGCAGCGTCGTGATCCGGCTCCTGAAGTAGATCGGCACGAAGACGAGGCTGAGCAGGATGATCGTGAAGGACGCCATCCACTCGTAGTTGCCGACGACCATGCCGACGCCGAATCCGCTCTCGGCGAGCCCGACCAGGTGAATCGTCGAGATGTTCGAGGCGAAAAGCGCGGCGCCGACCACGGGCCACTTCAGGTTGCGGCTCGCCAGGAAGTACGACTCGCTGGTCTGCCGCTTGATCTTGCGCACCGACCACAGGCCGACGAACAGGATGCCCAGCAGGTAGACGACGATGATGAAGAGATCGACGGGCGCGATGGTCATGGGGTCAGACGATGATGTCGTCTACGACGATCCCCTCGACGTCGGTCAACCGGAAGTCGCGCCCCTGCGAGCGGTACGTCAACTGCTCGTGGTCGAGACCGAGCAGATGCAGGATCGTGGCGTGCAGGTCGTGGATGTGGACCTTGTCCTCGATCGCGTAGTAGCCGTAGTCGTCGGTGCGGCCGTGGCTGTGTCCGGGCTTTACACCGCCGCCGGCCATGAACATCGTGTAGCCGTGGGGGTTGTGATCGCGGCCGTTGCGGGCGCCGGCTTCGGCGCCGGGGGTGCGCCCGAACTCGCCGCCCCAGAGCACCAGGGTCTCGTCCAGCAGTCCGCGTGACTTCAGGTCCTTGATCAGGCCGGCCACCGGGCGGTCGACCTCGGCGCAGCTCTGCGGCAGGCCGGTGATCAGGCCCGAGTGGTGGTCCCACTTGGTGTCCGGGCCGTGGGTCGCCTGCACGAAGCGCACCCCCGATTCCGAGAAGCGCCGGGCCAGGAGACAGCGGAGTCCGAAGTTGCGGGCCACCGGGTCGTCGAGTCCGTAGAGCCGACGGGTCGCCTCGGACTCGCCCTCGATGCTCATCAGCTCGGGCGCTTCGGTCTGCATGCGGAAGGCGAGCTCGAACGACTCGATGCGTCCCTCGAGCGCCTGGTCGGGGCCGGTCGCCTCGAGCTGGCGGCGCTGCCAGCGCTGTAGCAGGTCGAGTTCGCTTCGCTGCACCTCCGGCGACACCGACTCGTTGTCGAGGAAGTCGATCGTCGCGTCCTCGGTCTTCATCCGGGTCGTGCCGATCGCGGTGCCGTTGTAGGCGGCGGGCAGGAAAGCCGACGAGTAGTTCTGGACGCCGCCGTGCTGGTACGAGGGGCAGATCGTGATGAAGCCGGGCAGGTTCTCGTTCTCGGTGCCGAGACCGTAGGCGATCCACGAGCCCATCGATGGGCGGACGAAGCGGTCGCTGCCGGTGTTCATCGCCAGGATGGCGCCGCCGTGGGCGGCGTTCGTGCCCCACATCGAGCGGATGAAGCAGAGGTCGTCGACCACGGAGGCGATGTTGGGCAGTAGTTCGCTCACCCAGGCGCCGGACTGGCCGTGCTGCCGGAACTCCCAGGGGCTCTTGAACAGGTTGCCGGTCTCGGCGAACTGCACCCGGGGTTTGGCGAAGGGCAGCGGCTTGTTGTCGTCGCGGATGAGAAGCGGCTTGTACTCGAAGAGGTCATGCTGCGACGGCCCGCCGTGCATGTGCAGGAAGATGATCCGCTTGGCCTTCGGGGCGAAGTGCGGCACGCGGGGCGCTAGCGGGTTCGTGGATGTCGCGGCCAGGAGGTCGCGCTGCAGCAGGGACGAGAGCGCGAGGCCGCCGAAGCCGCAGCCGCAGGTCTTCAGCATCTGGCGGCGGGTGAGGGGTGGCGGCTGGTAGTGGGGATAGCGCATCGTCTGTTGTTTGGACCTAGTTGATGTAGATGAACTCGCTCGCCGCGAGGATGACATGGGAGAGCCGGGTCCAGGCGTAGATCTCCGCTTCGTCCGCCGGTGCCAGGCTTCGCATCTCATCGAGGAAGGCGAGGCTGTCCTCTATCTCGACGTCGTCGGCCGGCCGGCCGTAGGCGCGGACGAACGCGGTGTCGATGCGCTCGGCGGCGGCGGCGTCCTCGATCTCCAGCAGTTGCTTTGCGAAGCCGAGCGCCGCCTCCTGGACGAACGGGCTGTTCATCATCAGAAGTGCCTGCCGCGGCACGACCGTCTCGGATCGATCGCCGACCGAGTCGCTCGCGTCGCCGAAGTCGAAGCCGCCGAAGATCGGATAGACCGCGGTACGCACCACGGGCATGTAGATCGAACGCCGCGGCGCGTCGTAGATGTCGACCCGGTCGAGTGGGCCGTACTCGCCGAAGACGTATCCCCGGGCGTTGTACTCCTCCACCCGTCCACCGATCGTCAGATCGAGCCGGCCGGCGAGGTGCAGCAGGGCGTCGCGAATCGGCTCGACCTCGAGGCGCCGCCGGTTCATGCGCCAGAGGAGGCGGTTCTCCTCGTCGATAGCGGCGTTCGCGGCGTCGTAGTCACTCGACAGCCGGTAGGTGCTCGACAGCATGATGTCGCGGTGGAGCGTCTTGAGCGACCAGCCGCCCTCGACGAAGCGGCGCGCCAGCCAGTCGAGAAGCTCGGGGTGCGTGGGTTTGCTGCCGATCGCGCCGAAGTTGCTCGGCGTGTCGACGATGCCGCGGCCGAAGTGCCAGTGCCAGACGCGGTTGACGATGACGCGCGCGGTGAGCGGGTGCTCGGGGTGGGTGATCCAGCGCGCCAGCTCCAGCCGGCCACTGGTGTCGCCAGCGACTGGCGGCGGAGGCACCAGGTGATCCGTGACCTTCAGGAAGCCCCGCGGTTCCGGTTCTTCGGCCAGGTTCAGGTGGCTGCCGCGGATGTGCACCGGCAGGTCGACGGTCGCGGTCTCGTCCACCGCCATGGCGTGGGGCGGCGCCGGGGGTGAGGCTTCCTCCAGGCGTTCGACTTCGGCGCGCAGCTCCGCGAGCTGCTCCAGGGCCTTCTGCGGGTAGAGCTGCTCCTCCTCTTCCTGGTCGAGGCAGAGGATGCAGAAGTAGCCGTCGTAGACCAGCCACCGCAACTCCTCCTGCTCGCGCGGCAGCCTGAAGTCCGAGGGTGAGAGTTCGTCCTCGTCCTTGAGCCCGAGCCGCATGAGGTGCTCTTCCCAGGCGATCTCGATCGTCGCGAACAGGCTCGCGTAGCGCCAGGCGACTTCCTCCAGCGTCTTCGGCGCCGGCCCGCGGACGAGGCTCCGGGTCAGGGGCGCCGTCAGCACCTTCTCCGAAGCGATGATCGCCCGCAGCTCCTCGGTCACCTGCTCGAAGCGATCGGGTGAGGCGGCGGCGTAGGCGTTCCAGATCACGAAAACGGTGCTCGGGCTCGGGGCGTCCCCCTCGACCGGCGGTCCCTCCCGGTACCGGTAGAAGGCCCTGACCCAGCGTTCAAGGACGGCCGGTTCCAGGCCGCGGCCATTGGCGACTCTGGCGATCGTCTCGCGGGCTTCCTCCTGCTTCTCCTCGTCGTCGCTCCAGCTCGGGTAGGCCTCTTCCGCGGCGAGCAGGTAGTCGGCGAGGGCCGCGCGGCGCGGGCCGCGCAGGACGTCGTTCTGCTCCCTGACGACGTCGTCCACCTTCTCCTGGGCTTCGGCGACCAGCTTCTGCGCCGTTTCGTACTCCGCGATCTCGTCTTCCGGGGCCAGTGGCCGCTCCAGCCAGCGCATGCCGGCGGCGTCGCTCATCGTCTCGGTCGAGCGCAGGATGCCGGCCATCGCGTAGTAGTCGGCCGTGGGAATCGGGTCGAACTTGTGGTCGTGGCAGCGAGCGCAGCCGACCGGCAGGGCGAGAAACGCGCGGCCCAGGGTGTTGACCTGCTCATCGACGATGTCGATCAGCATCTTGTCGACGTCCTGTTCGGCGAGCACCTTGGGGCCCAGCATGAGAAAGCCGGTGGCGGTGATCTGTTCAAAGCGCTGCGCGTCGGTATCCGCCGGCATCAGGTCGCCGGCGATCTGCTCGCGGACGAAGCGGTTGAAGGGCTTGTCGCGGTTCAGGGAGTCGACGACGTAGTCGCGGTAACGGAAGGCGTTGGGGAAGGCGATGTTCTCGTCCAGGCCGTTCGAGTCGGCGTAGCGGGCGACGTCGAGCCAGTGGCGGCCCCAGCGTTCGCCATAGTGGGGCGAGGCGAGCAACCGGTCGACGACCTTCGCGAAGGCATCCGGGCTCTCGTCGGCGAGGAAGTCCTCGATCTCCGCTTCCGACGGGGCCAGGCCGATCAGATCGAAGGTGGCGCGTCGCAGCAGCGTGCGCCTGTCGGCCGGAGCGACCGGCGCGAGGCCGCGTTCCTCGAGGCGCGACAGGATGAAGCGATCGAGGTCGTGGCTGCCCCAGGCCTCGTCCTCGACTTGGGGCAGCGGGGGGTCTTCGACCCGCCGGAAGGCCCAGTGCTCGCGGCCGGGGCCGTAATCGAACGACTCGGCCGTCCTTGCGGCGACCACCGTCTGCCCGGAGCCGGTGCGCGGGTCGGGGGCGCCGCGGCGGATCCACTGCTCGAAGTCGGCGATGACGTGCGCCGCCAGCTTGCCGTCCGGCGGCATCTGGGTGAGGCCCTCGTAGCGGAGCGCCTCGATCATCAGGCTGTCCTCGGGCGATCCCGGGACGATCACGGCGCCGCTGTCGCCACCGGCGCGCACGCCTTCCGCGTCGAGCAGGATCAGGCCTCCGCGGATTCTCGCGGGATCGCCGCCGTGACACTGGTAGCAGCGTTCAACCAGGACCGGCCGGATCTTCGATTCGAAGAACTCGAGGTCGGCGGGATCGATCTCCGAGGCGCCGGCGACCGTTCCGACCGCCGCCAGCCAGGCAAGGAAGGGTGCAGCGCGGATCATTGAGGACTCTGGGCTGAACGGTGGATTCTACTTCCTCGTCACGTACACGTAGTACGCGCTCGCGATGACCTCGCGCCCTTCCTCGAACCAGGTGTGCAGGGCGACGGGTCCCTCGGGCAGGGTCACCGTGAAGGTGGCCTCCGTGTCGCCGCTGTCGACTCGCGTCGTCAGCCCCTCGAAGCCATAGGGCCTCTTGTCGCCGATGTCGAGGTGATGGTGGTCGCTGATGAACAGGCGGGCCGAGGAAATCGGCAGCGCTGTGCTGCCCTCGGGCGCCGATGCGAGCGGCACGTGGAGTTCCCGGGGCCAGCGCCGCAGCGCGAACTCGTACTCGCCCGCCACGGCCACGTCGAGCAGCCAGTACCCGGTCTTCCGGGTGCCACGCCGAACCTGCCTCTGCTGGTCGACGAAGACGTCGAGCCACTCGCAGCCGGTCAGCATCATGGGATTCTCGATGTCGTTGCCGATAACGATCCGCTGGGGCTCGTTGGCGGTCGGGGCCACCTCGTCCCACCACTCGTAGAGATGGTCCCGCATCCTGGCGACGACGTCCGGGTGCTGCTCGATCACGTTCCTGGTCTGCAGCGGATCCGACGCCAGGTCGTAGAGCTCACGGTCTTCGAGCAGGCGCCAGTGCTTCCACAGGACGCCCGCGTGACTCCGCGTGAGGATCGACTGGGTGTACGGCGAGGGGTAGTTGAACCCGGACGGCATCCGGCTGTAGTTGATGATCAGCATGCGGTCTTCGGGCACTCCGGCGTCTCCGCGCAGCACGGGCGCCAGACTCATGCCGTTGAAGTTCCGGACGGCCGGCGTTTCGATGCCGGAGAGGTCGAGAAGCGTCGGTAGGACGTCCTGGACCTGGGTCAGGCCGGTCACGTCCTGCGGGCCCGCCAGGTCGCCGTTCGGCCAACTGATGAAGAAGGGCACCCGGTGGCCGCCTTCCCACAGCTCGGTCTTCATGCCGCGCATGCCGGCGTTGAAGTAGAGCGGGCCGTGGGTGCTGCCGTTGTCTGTCATGAAGATCACGATCGTGTTCTCCCGAAGCCCTTCCTCCTCGAGGAACGCGGCGAGCTTGCCCATGTTCGTGTCGATGTTCCGGACCATGCCCAGATAGCTGGCCAGCCGGCCCTTCAGTGCCGCGCTCATGTCGGCGAACTCGGGCCTCGCCAGCGCAGCCGCCAGCGCGGCTTCGTCCTCCTCCTTGGCGATCAGCGGACCGTGCGGCGTGTTGGGTGCGATGTAGGTCAGGAAGGGTCTTCCGGACTCCGCGGAACGCCGCATGAAGTCGATCGCTTCGTCGAAGAAGATGTCCGTGCAGTAGCCCTTGAAGGCCTGGCGTTTGCCATTGCGAATGTAGGTGTCGTCGAAGTAGTCGTTGCCCCAGAAGTCGGGCACCGAGCCGATATGGGAGGATGGGAACCACACGGTTTCGTGGAATCCGCGGTCCTCCGGCCGGAAGGGATAGTTGTCGCCGAGGTGCCACTTGCCGAAGACCCCCGTCCGGTAGCCGGCTTCGGCGAAGATGTCGGCCATCGTGGGGATCTCGGGCCGCAGGAGCGCGCGACCGCTGCTGACGTTGATCGCGCCGTTGCGGGCGGCGTCCATGCCGGTCAGCAGTTGCCCGCGGGTCGGCGTGCACATCGGCGCCACGTGAAAGTCGTCCAGGCGCACGCTCTCGCTTCGTAGCCGGTCGAGATGCGGCGTCTCGAGCACCGGGTTTCCGTGCGCGGACACTTCGCCGTAGCCCTGATCGTCCGTCATCACGAGGACGACGTTGGGCGGCTGCGCGAGGGCGGTCGCGGTGAGCGCGAACAGCAGAACACCGGGAAGAGACGTTGCTAGCCTCACGATCGAGTCTCCATGGTGGGTGCTTCAAATGGCGAGCGTCGGCACCGCAGCGTAGCGGAGACGTTCGCGGACCCGGTGGCCTCGTGACCTCGTTCCGCGACCGCTACGGGGGCTGGGCACTCGTCGCCGGCGCCTCGGAGGGTCTCGGCGCCTCGTTCGCGGAGTGCCTCGCCGAGCGCGGCGTCGACCTCGTGCTGATCGCCCGCCGCGAGTCCTTGCTGGATGACCTCGCGGACAGGCTTCGCGAGCGGTACGGCGTCGAGGTGCGGCCGCTGGCGATGGACCTCGCCAGTCCCGACCTCGCCGGCGCGCTGGCTGGCGCGACCTCGGACCTCGACCTGGGCGTGCTCGTCTACAACGCCGCCTTCGTGCCGGTGGGACCCTTCGTCGACGCCGACGCCGAGGCGCTCGAGCGCGCGGTCGACGTCAACGTCCGGGCGCCGGTCGTCATGCTGCACACGCTGCTGCCGGGTCTGGAGCGGCGCGGCCGTGGCGCGGTGATCCTGATGTCCTCGCTGGCGGGCCTGCAGGGGACGGCGCGGGTAGCTGCCTACGCCGCCACCAAGGCCTTCAACACGGTCCTTGGCGAGGGCCTGTGGCAGGAGCTCCGCGAGCAGGACATCGATGTTGTGGCCTGCTGCGCCGGCGCCGTTCCCACGCCGGGCTACGAGCGCTCGGGCAAGGGCCGGGTGCCGGGCATGCTCGAGCCGGACACGGTGGCGCGGCGAACGCTGGATGCTCTCGGCAAGGGTCCGCGGTTTGTGCCTGGACTCGTCAACCGGCTGGTCGCCGTGCTGCTGACGCGTCTCCTGCCGCACAAGGCGGCGATCCGGCTGATGGCCGGGAACACCGGCGACATCGGCTGACTCGCAGCTCTACCGGCGGTCGAACCGCAACCGCCGCACCCGCGACGAATCGCTGATGTACAGAGCGATCACCCGCCCGCTGCTGTCCCGCTCGAAGCGCGCCGGCCAGGCCACGGTAGTAGCGAACAGCGCACGGGCCGGAAACCTCTCCAGCAACGGATCGCTCAGTTCGAAAGCGTCCTGGAACAGGGGCTCGAGTGTGCGCGGCTTCTCGAGCGGACGGCGAAACAGCAGCTTGCCGTCCTGGAACTCGACCGAATACGTCACGTCGAGTTCGGCGCTCTTGTACGAGCCGACGTACTCCGCCAGCTCCTCGGGCGTCGGTGTCACAGCGGGCATCGCCCGATAGCGGCGCTCCGGATCGTCCCCCAGGGTCGCCGTCCTCGTGCCGTCCTCTTCCATGCGGAACGCGACGACGAGTCCGGAGAGGCCGACCGCGAACCGGTCTTCGCCCAGGGGCCTTGCTCTCACTTTGCCGAACGAGAGCGCGCCGTCGCTGACCGCGATCCGGACGATCGAGTCGGTGCGGGTGTGGAGATAGGGGTCCGCCCATCGTTCCAGGTCTTCGAGCGCGACGTCGACACTCGGCTCCGGACTCTCGGCGTCCGCGGCTTCGTCGGCGGGACCGAGGAAGACGTCGACCACCCGGTGACCGACCGCGACGGGATTGATGTCGCCGTGGTTGCACAGGAGGGACACCGACAGGCGGTCGAGGTCGGGATAGCGGGCCAGCCAGGCCCGGTAGCCGGCGGTGCCGCCGCTGTGCGACATCTCGCGTTCGCCGCGGTACTCGCCGATAGCGAGGCCGAGGGCGTAGTCGCTCTCCGTTCCGTCGTTGAACCGTCCGGGAGTCTCCAGCGTGTCGACGAGCTGCTGACCGAGGACCTTGGGCTCGTCGAGCTCCTGGTTCCAGCGCTGGAGATCGCCCACCGTCGTCAGCAGGCCCCCGTTGCCGAAGACCTCGGTGTTCGACATGTTGGTGTGGAGCCCGCCGCTCCTGCCGGATCCGTAGGCGGTGGCGCGACCCTTGACGATCTGGGTGAAGTCGTCCCGCCAGAGCGTGCTCGTCATGCCCAGCGGGCCGAAGATCCGCTCGGTCGTGAACTCGTTGAACGACTGGCCCGAGACGCGCTCGGCCAGCACCACGCTCAGGATGTAGGGAGCGTTGCTGTACAGGTACTCCTCGCCGGGCGGGAAGTTAAGATCCTGCTGCCGGGCCATGAGGGCCAGGACTTCGGCGTTGGTATGCACTGCGAAGCCGTCGGGACGTCCCCGGAGCGCGACCAGCGGCCGGAACGTCCTGAGCCCGCTGGTGTGGGTCAGAAGGTGGCGGATCGTGATCGGCGCGCCGAAGTCCGGCAGTTCGGGAAGGTGCTCGCGCACCGGGTCGTCCAGCGAGAGCTTGCCGTCGAGCGCGAGGAGCACGATCGCCGCGGCGGTGAACTGCTTGGAGACCGAGCCGGCCTCGAAGATCGTCTCCGGCGTGATGGGCGCCGGCTGCTCCAGGTGCGCCATGCCGAAGCCGCGGGCGTAGACGGTCTCGCCGGCGCGGGTCACGGAGACGGCGCAGCCGGCGGTGGTTTCCCGGTCCCAGAGCTTGAACACCGCGTCGACCTGGGCGGCTGTTTCCGGCGCCAGCCCGGCGTGCTGAGCCGGCGCGTTCGCGACCAGCATCAGGCCCAGTAGCGCATGGCCGATTGCGGTGCGGTGGAGATGGGCTCTGGTCATTCCTGGTACGGCCTTTCAGCGAGATACGATGATCGGCCGAACCCTATCCCCGGACGACCGCGAGGAGATTCGATGACACGCGCCTTGACGCTGCAGGCCCGCGGCTTGCGCCAGCCTGTTCTCCCGGCCGCGGCCCTTGCCCTTGCTCTTGTCCTTGCTGCGGCCGTGGCGCCGAGCTTTGCCGGGGACAAGCGGCCGATGACGATCGTCGAGCTGATCGACGTGCCCGGCGTCGGCAGCCCGCGCATCTCGCCGGACGGCGCCCAGCTCCTCTACACGCGCAGCGACACGGACTGGAAGAAGAACGGTCGCACGACCCACATCCGCCGGATCGGAACGGACGGCACAGGAGACGTCCGGTTGACGTACGGCGAGAAGGGGGAGCGTAGCCCGCTCTGGTCCCCGGACGGGGACTACGTAGCCCTTCTCGCGACCCGTGGCGAGGACGAGTTCTCCCAGATCTACCTCCTGCCGAACGCAGGCGGGGAAGCTTCGCCGCTGACCAGCCACGAGAGTTCCGTTCAGAGCTTCGAGTTCTCCCCGGACGGCGAGCACATCTACTTCGTGGCTCCCGATCCGGAAACTCCGGAGGAGAAGAAGAAGGACGAGCTGAAGGACGACGTCTTCGCCTTCGACGAGGACTACAAGCAGCGCCACCTCTTCCGGGTCGCGTGGACCGGGGACGACCGGGGCAGCGTCGAGCGGATCACCGAGGGCGACTTCTCGGTCGTCGGCTTCCGCATCTCGTCGGACGGGGCGCGGATCGCGCACCACCGGGCGCCTTCGCCGCTCTTCGACAACCGGGACGAGGGCGAGGTCTGGATCATGGACGCGGATGGCGGGAACGCCCTGCAGCTCACCGACAACACGGTGAGCGAGTCGGGCGCGGAGCTGTCTCCCGACGGGCAGCACGTGCTGTTCCTGACCAACTCCAGCGCTGACCTGGAGACCTACTTCAACACGAACGTCTTCGTCGTCCCCGCCGGCGGCGGCCCGCACCGTCTGCTGTACGAGGACATGCCCCACGAGGTCAGCGGCGCCCGCTGGGCCGAGGACGGCACGATCTACTTCACGGCGAACACGGGGGTGAGAAGTCAGCTCTTCCATGCGGCACTAGACGACGCGACACCCACCGCCCTGACCGAAGGCGACCACTCGCTGGGCTCGTGGCACTACTCCCGGGACGCGGGCCTGCATGCCTTCGGCATCAACCGCCGCGAGAACGCCGGGGACATCCACGTGATGCCGGCGGGCGGAGGCGCGCCCACCAAGGTGACGGCGGCCTACGACTACCTCGCCGAGACGTACCAGCTACCACGCCAGGAAGCGATCCGCTGGCCGGGCGAGGACGGCGTCGAGGTGGAGGGCCTCCTCTACTACCCGCTCGACTACGAGGAGGGAAACCGGTACCCCCTGGTCGTCCAGACGCACGGCGGACCCGCGGCCTCGGACAAGTTCGGGTTCGGCCGCTGGTCCAACTATGTCCAGGTGCTGGCCGCGCGCGGTTACTTCGTCTTCAAGCCGAACTACCGGGGCAGCACCGGCTACGGGGATCCCTTCCTGCGCGACATGGTCGGCCACTACTTCCACCAGGCCCATCTGGACGTGATGACCGGCGTCGACCACCTGATCGAGATCGGACTCGTCGACGGCGGCCGCATGGCCAAGATGGGCTGGAGCGGCGGCGGTCACATGACGAACAAGATCATCACCCACACCGACCGCTTCAAGGCGGCGTCGTCGGGCGCCGGCGCGGTGAACTGGATCTCGATGTACGGCCAGAGCGATGTACGGACCTATCGCACTCCCTGGTTCGGGGGCACGCCGTGGCAGGAGGACGCTCCGATCGGGGTCTACTGGGAGAACTCGCCGCTCAAGGACGTCTACAAGGTGACGACGCCGACGCTCGTCCTGGTCGGTGAGAACGACGTGCGCGTGCCGCCGCCCCAGTCGGTGGAGCTGTATCGGGCGCTGAAGGCGAACGGAGTGGAGACCCACCTCTACATCGCGCCGCGTGAGCCGCACGGCTGGCGGGAGCTCCGCCACGAGCTGTTCAAGGTGAACGTGGAGATCGACTGGTTCGAGCGCCACGTTCGGGGGATCGAGTACGAGTGGGAGACGGCTCCGGGATCGGAAGACGAGGAAGACCCGGAAGCATGAAGGGGCCGAAGATCCCGGTCGCGGCCTTCGTCGTGGTCGTCGTCGCGCTCCAGACGGCGGCCTGGAACGTGGCGAGCTACCGGCTGCACGGAGGCATCGATCCGACCTACTTCGTGCTCAGCCTGTTCCTGTCGATCAACCTGCTGATCTGCTACTGGGAGGCCTGCCTGTACCTGCGGCGCGACTACATCACGCAGCGGGCCGAGTACTGGCGCGAACGCGGCGCGGAGACGGGTCGGCCGCCAGCCATCCTGTTCCTGTTCTCGGGGATCCCGCTCACGGGCATCCTTTCGCCGACGGCATGGGCGGACGTCTGGGCGGCCTACTGCGTGTACGACGACGCCTACACGGACCGGCGAACCTTCGGCTTCAACTGCGACGTCGGCAACGGCTTCGCCACGCCGATTCCGTCGATGATCCTGCTTCTGTCGATGACCACCGGTTTCCTGCCGGCCGTCGTCGCGGGGATCCTCGGGGTCGCGCTGTTCTGGCAGTGGGTCTACGTCAGCTCGCTCTACATGGTGAGCTTCTACGTCTCCGGCGGGCACCGGGCAATCGGCCGGCTCGACCGACTGCTCTGGGTGTGGGCGCCGAACACGATCTGGGTGGTCGTCCCGATGTTCGGGCTGTACGTAGCGATCCGCCTGGTTCTCGACGGGACGTACGCCGTGTTGGGGCACTGAGGTCCAGAAGCCGGCGCACCCAGTGGCCGGAACTAGCCGCCGGTCTCCGCTGCCTTGGCTTCCCGCTGCTTGCGCCGGAACTCGCGGATCTGCTCCATCTGCTGCCTGAGCTGCTCGGGCACGATGAAGGTGGGCATGTTCGTCTGCTGCGTCTTGTCGCTGAAGGTGTAGTGGATGAAGCCGACCATCATCTCGTCGGTCGTTGCCTCGCCCCAGGTCACGTTGGACGTCGGATCGGGGTTCGCCAGGTTGTCGGTTGAGTTGTCGAACTTCGCGTCGACGCGGATCGTCGTGCCGGCCGGGATCACTCTGGGCGCCGTCGGCGTGTAGGTGAGCTGCCAGTTGAAGTCGTAGTTCGGCACGTCGAGCAGGACTTCCGTGCGGCCGTCCGGGTACTCGGCCGTGAACGTCATCGACTTGCCCCGCAGGTGCATGTGGGGCGTGAAGTCGAAGAGCACCGCCTCGTGTTCGGTGGTGTACGACGACCAGGAGTGGTAGTCGCTCTCGCCCGCCGGGATGTTGAGCGTCGGATCGACCAGCCACAGCGTCTCCACGACGTTTTCGGGCTTCTCGTCGTGAAAGTAGAGGCCCATCGTCGTCTGGTCCGTGCCGCCGGTACCCGGGCCCGGGGTCTTGTGGTAGTGCATCTGGAAGAACAGCGTGCTGTTCGGCGGCATGCGCATTCCGTGCCCTTCCGCGAACTGGAGCGGCGCGACGCCCGGACCCCAGCCGCCGACGAAGGTGAGATCCAGGGTGCCGGTCGTGCTCCGCACGCCCGCGATCGTGGCATCGGGCGGCGCCAGGTAGGTCAACTGGTGATGTACCGCTTCGACGAACCCGGGATGGATCTCGATGGCGCGGATCCAGCGCTCTTCGTCGACGGGGTTGTCCACCTGGAGCCACTCGTAGTGATCCTCGATGTCGTCTGAGACGTGGAACTCCGGCGCGGTGTAGATGACGTCCGGCTCCCCGAGCTTCCAGTCGGAATCGAACGTGGGCGGCTCCGGAGCCTGCGACAGGTCGCCGGCCGGCGCGCCCGCGGCGACCCAGTTGTTCAGCGTCTCGATCTCGGCGTCGGTGAGGCTCGGGTCCTCCACGAACTCGCCGTGATCCGGGTTGGCGAACCACGGTGGCATCGTGCGCTCACTGGTGACCCGGCGAATCGACTTCGCCCAGGGACGCGTCTCGTCGTAGGTCAGGAGCGACATCGGCGCCGTCTGGCCGGGCCGGTGGCAACTCGCACAGTTCTCGTGGAGGATGGGCGCGATGTGGTCCGCCCAAGTCACCGTCGCGGGGTCCACCGCGTTGTTGGCTGGGGGCGCGGCGAGGACGGGGGTCGCGACGAGCGCGAGGCCGGTAACGAGGAAGGGAAGGCGGGACTTCATGGGGTTCTCCTTGGGCGGCGAGAGTCCGCGGATGCGGCGATTGTAGCCCTCAACGGAACGCCGAGAGAATCTCTTCGTCGATCTGCTGCCAGGCCTCCGGCCGGTTGCCGATGCCGCAGAGGACGATCTCCTCGGCGCCGGCTTCGACGTACTGGTGCAGCAGGTCCTGAACGTGCGAAGCAGTGCCCCAGCAGTACCAGGGTTGTCCGGGTGACTTCGCGGCTTCCTCGTCGTTCGCGAAGAGCCGGAATGGCAGGCCGACCGTTCGCTTGATCTCCGCCGGATCGCGTCCGGCGTCCTCGCAGTGGCGGTCGAGGACCTTCTGCTTGTGCCTGAAGACATCGACTCCGGCCGGGTGCCAGAAGTCCAGGTTGCTGATGTCGCCGTAGCGGGCGCAGGTGCGGAGCGTCCGCTTCTCGCCGTTGCCGCCGATCAGGATGGGGATGTGGGCCGTCCGGGTGGAACGCGGCCGGGTCGAACCCGGCACGAGAGGCGCCTCGTCTAGGCTGTAGTGGCTCCCCTCGAAGCTGACCTTCTCGCCCTCTTCCGCGGTGAACAGGAGGCGGATGAGCTGAGCCGCCTCCTCCAGGCGGTCGGAGCGCTCGCGCAGGCTGGGGAACTCCCAGCCGTAGGCCTGGTGCTCGCGCTCGAACCAGGCGGCGCCGATCCCCAGCTCCATGCGTCCGCCGCTGATGTGGTCGACGCTGGCGCAGATCTTCGCGAGCAGGGCCGGATTGCGGTAGGTGACGCCGCAGGCGAGCGTGCCGAGCCGTATCCGCTCGGTCACGACCGCCGCCGCCGTGACCAGGGTCCACACCTCGAGGGCCGACAGGTGTTCGTCGTTGGGTGCGGCCGGCGGCAGGAAGTGATCCGAGAACCACAGGCTGCTCCAGGTGCCGTTCTCGATCGCCTGGACCGTGGCCTCGGTCTCCGACCACGGCACGCGGTAGCTGCTGAGTTGGGCGCCAAACTCCATGGGTCGTAAGTTACTCCAAGTGGTACGCTGTTCCAAGTTTGTGACGCGCCGCGATGACAGCCGACATCCAGCCTCAGACGGCCGCCGACTCGCCTGGCCGCGGGCGCCCCGATCGGCGTCGACGCGTGCCGCTGCGCACCAAGCTCGCGTTCTCCTCCGGCGGCTTCCAGGAAGGGATGGTCGTTGCCGGCCGGCTCACCACCCTGATCTTCTACAACCAGGTGCTGGGTGTCTCGGCGGCTCTGTGCGGCGTCGCCTACCTGATCGCGAGCATCGTCGACGCGGTCTCCGATCCGATGGTCGGAGCGATCTCCGATCGCTTCCGGAGCCGATGGGGGCGTCGCCACCCGCTGATGCTGATGTCGGCCCTCCCGATCGCGATCTCGTTCTACTTCCTTTATCAGCCCGTTTCCGGCCTGAGCGAGGGCGCCCTCTTCGCGTGGCAGGTGTGCTTCCTGGTCCTGCTCCGCATCGCTACGTCCTTCCACAACATCCCGCGCGACGCGCTCGGCGCGGAGCTCACCGACGACTACCACGAAAGGACCTCGGTCTTCGGTTGGTACAACGTCGTCGCCACGGGCGCCGCGGTCGGGTTGAGCCTGCTGGTCCTGAACGCTGTTTTTCCGTCCACGCCGGCGTTCAGCAACGGGCTCCTCGACCCGAGCCGGTACGTCATTCTGGCCGGGTTCGGCGCCGTCGTGGTGCTGGCCGCCGTTCTCGTCTGTACCTTCGGGACGGCCGACCAGATTCCCCACCTGCACGCGACCACGCGCCGGCGCTTCAACTTCCGCGACCACTACGGAGAGCTGCGGCAACTGCTCGCAAACAGATCCTTCGTGTCGGTGACTGCCTCCTGGCTGACCATCGCCGCGGCCCAGGGTGTGCTGGACATGGTCAACATCTTCACCTGGATCTGGGTGTACGACCTGTCGACGGAACAGTTCTCGGTCCTGGCCTTCGCGAAGATTCCAGGGATCTTCGTGGCCCTGCCGCTCGCCGCCTGGATGACGCGTCGCTTCGACAAGAAGCCGACGGTGATCTTCACCAGCGCGGTCTCGGCCGTCCTGGTGGCCTTTCCGCATGTCCTGCGCCTGGCGGGTCTGTTTCCGGGGAACGACTCGGCGCTGCTGCTGCCGCTGCTGTTCGGACCGTTGTTCGTCGGCTATGCCCTGGTGACGGTAATGGCCATCGTGGTCGACTCCCAGTTGGTCGACATCGCGGACGACCACGAACTCCGGACCGGCAGCCGGGCCGAGGGCACGATCTTCTCGGTTCGGGAGTTCGCGATGAAGGCGACGGAGGGCTTCGGCGGGCTGATCGGAGGCTTCGGGCTGGAACTGATCCAATTCCCCCAGAACGCGGAGGCGGAAGGAGTGTCGGCGGGGACCCTCACCGGCCTGCTGGTGATGAGCGGACCCCTCTGCCTCCTGATCTACGGCGTCGGCATCCTGTTCATGATGTTGTATCGCCTGAACGCCGGCAGGCATGAGGAGATCCTGACCGTGCTCGAGGCGCGGCGCGCGGCGCAGGCAACGGGAGTCGGCGGCGGATGAGCCTGGAGCAGCTCAAACGGGACTTCGACCGGGACGGCTATGTCGTCCTGCGGGGTTTTCTTTCGCCCGGGGAGCTGGAAGAGTTGCGTGCGCGCGCCGAAGGTTGTCTCAGCGAGGTTGAGAGAGGCGAGGAGTACCCGGGCGTTGTCAAGAACCTGAACAGGGTGGATTCCTGGTTCGAGGATCAGCTCCAGCATGGCAGGCAGAGAGAGCTGATCTCCGCGTTGCTGGACGACGACCTCGAACCCGCGACGGCCGCCTGGTTCGCCCGGCTTCCCGGAGAGACCTCGGGGATCAGGCCGCATCTCGATGCGGTCGGGCACCGCCAGAAGGGCGCGACGATCTGGATCGCCCTCGATCGGGCGGACCGGGAGAACGGTTGTCTCTACTACGCGAGGGGCACGCACCGGCGGGAACTGCCGAGTGTTGTCGGCCTGGAGGGCTTCAGCGCCGAGTCCGAGGAGGCGGTGGCGGTCGAGGTCGAGCCGGGCGACGCCGCGATTCACAGCTCGCTGACGGTGCACTGGTCGGAAGCGAACCGCAGCCGGCGGTCGCGCCAGGCGATCTCGTACTTCTATTGGGCGGCGTCGTCGGAGGGTGAGTGAAATGAAGAGGTGCCTTGGAAACGCCTTGCTGGCGCTGTTCGCAACGACCATTGCCTGGACGGCGCTTCCCGCTCAGGAGATTCCCGCGGCATCGCCCGAGGACGTGGGCATGTCGAGCGAGCGTCTGCTGGAGATCGACGCTGTCATCAAGCGCCACATCGACGCTGGCGAGATCCAGGGGGCGGTCACGGCTGTAGCCCGGCGCGGGAAGATCGTCCACTTCGAGGCGTACGGCCTGATGGATGTCGAGCGCGGTCTACCGATGGAGAAGGATGCGATCTTCCGGATGGCCTCCTCGTCGAAACCGGTGCTCGGAGTGGCGGCGATGATGATGGTCGAGGAGGGCCTCTTCGACCCGGCCGACGAGGTCGCGGAGTACCTGCCCGAGTTCGGGGACATGCAGGTCGCCGTGCTCAGGGCGCCGGCGGACAGGGACGTCATTCCCGCGTTCGTGGCGCCGGGCGAGGCACCCGAGCACCGCTTGGTGCCGGCGGAGCGGCCGATCACGATCCACGATCTCTTGACCCACACGGCCGGGCTGGGCAGCTACGGACTGGGCACGGCGGTCGCGAAGCTGCCGAACGTCGGCCCGGACGACACCCTGGCGAGCCGCGTGCCGCTGTACGCCCGCATGCCGCTCGACTTTCAACCGGGATCGCGGTGGGGCTACAGCCCGCGCATCGGACACGATGTCGTAGCCCGCATCGTCGAGATCGTCTCGGGCGAGTCCTACGACGACTTCCTTCGCCGGCGGATCTTCGAGCCGCTCGGCATGGCCGACACCCACTTCTTCCTGCCGCCGGAGAAGGAGTCCAGACGGGTCGTGATCCACGGCCTCGATGCCAAGACGAAGGGCTGGAACAAGCCGAGCCGCTACGCCTCGGCCTCCGGTGGGCTCTCCAGCACTGCCGAGGACTTTCTTCGCTTCGAGCAGATGCTGGCCGGCGGCGGCGAGCTGTTCGGGAACCGTCTGCTGAGCCCGGAGTCGGTCGTCCGGATGTCCAGCAACCAGGTCGGTGGGCTCTACGGACAGGGAGGCAAGCAGCCCGGCTCGGGATTCGGCTACGCCGTGTCCGTCGTGCTCGACCCGGTCGCCGCGAAGAGCGCGCGGGGCAAGGGCGCGTTCGGCTGGGGCGGTGCGTTTGGAACCGTGTCCTGGACCGACCCGGCGAACGAGATCACGGCCGTCCTGATGGTCCAGCAGGGCAGCAAGGGCGTGTCCACAGGCTTCGAGAGCGCCATCAGGGCCGCGATCGTCGACTGAGATGGCTCGGGGCAGAGGGCTCAGATCGAGCGATCCCGGCCCTCCCACCAAGGCGCCCGTAGTTCCCGCTTCAGCACCTTCCCGGTGGGATTGCGCGGCAGCTCGGCCAGGAAGTCGATGCTCCGGGGCCACTTGTTCTTCGCCAGCCGCTCGCCGCAGTGGGCGATCAGCTCCTCGGGCTCCGCGGTCTCTCCCGGCGCGAGTTCGACGATCGCCTTGATCTCCTCGCCCAGATCTTCGTTGGGGATGCCGAACACCGCGGCGTCAAGCACGGCCGGATGGGCGCGCAGGACCTGTTCGATCTCCGCCGGGTAGATGTTGGCGCCGCCCACCAGGATCATGTCCTTGATCCTGTCGACGATGTAGAGGAAGCCCTCGTCGTCCTCGTAGGCGACGTCGCCGGCGGTGAAGTAGTCCTTGTGGGCGCTCTCCGCCGTCGCTTCCTCGTCGGCGTGGTAGCCGTTGACCTGCATCGGGCTCCTGATGAAGAACACGCCCCGTTCGCCCTGGGCCACGGGATGATGCTCTTCGTCCAGCAGCAGGACATCGACGCCGTCGAGTGGCCGGCCGACCGATGCTGCCTTGCGCACCTGATCGGCCGGTTCGAGCATCGTGGCGAAACCTGTCTCGGTCGAGCCGTACATGTCGAACAGGACTTCGCCGAGCACTTCCTGGGCCGGCGCGCGCATCTCGGCGGGGAAGGGGGCGCCGCCGAGGATCAGGGCTCGCAGCGAGGAGAGATCGGTCGTCCGAAGGCGCTCCTCCGGCAGGGCCAGGATCCTGCGCACCATCGTCGGCACCATGAACGTGCTGGTGACGCCTCGACCCATTTCATCGAGCGCCGCTTCGGCGTCGAACCGCTCATGCAGCACCAGGTGACCGCCGGCGCGGCTCGCCTGCTGCGCGCAGAACGACGGCGCCGCGTGGTAGAGCGGAGCGACGACGAGGTGCTTCTCGTCGCTGCCGAGCCGGAGCTTCGAGTTGATCGTCGCGACGATCGCGCCGAGCGCCTGTAACTGCTGAGGCGTGTAGGAGCGGACGGCGCCTTTCGGGCGGCCGGTCGTGCCCGAGGTGTACGAGATGTTCTTGGCGCCGATGGGCGGGCCAGCGACCCGAGGGACCGGTCGCCCAGTGTGGATCAGCTCCTCGAAGCTCAGGACACCGCCCGGCGCGGAGCCGCCGACCAGAATGGTCGCGCGGAGGGCGTGGTCCCGGAACGAGGGCGCTGCCTGCGCCGTCTCCGGATCGTCGGTGACGAAGAGCTGCGCTCCGCTGTGGCCGACGATGTACGCGACCTCGTCGGCGGTCAGACGGGTGCCGACCGGAACCGGCGCTGCCCCGACCTTCGCCAGCGCCGACCCGACCTCGAACCACTCCACCCGGTTGCGCAGCCGGACGGCGACGCGGCTTCCCGCCGCGAGCCCGAGTTCGTGCTCCAGGGCGTTCGCCAGCCGGTTGGCCCGTTCGTTCCAGGTGGCCCAGTCGACGGAGCGCCGCTGGTCGGAAACGGCGGTCGCTAGAGGGGTCTCCAGCGCCCACGCTTCAAGCGACCCCGGGGGCATCGGGGGTGGTCCCGGCGGGTGTGCTTCGGTCATCTCCGGCGAGCTTGTCATGCTCCATCGCGCCGGGACTTTTCAACGCCTCCGGATCCTTGTATACAGCGGTCAGCAAGAGACGCTGAACACAGAGGGGAGACAGCACCACAATGGACGACATGACGAGCACAAGCAAGTGCCCGGTCCTGGCCGGGACCGACAGACATTCGGCGATGGGCACCATCGCGAATCAGCGCTGGTGGCCGAACCAGTTGAACCTGAGGGCCCTCCACCAGAATTCGGCCCTCTCCGATCCGATGGGCGAGGACTTCGACTACGCGGAGGAGTTCGCGAAGGTCGACCTGGGCGAGCTAAAGCAGGACATCGAGGAGGTGATGACCACCTCGCAGGACTGGTGGCCGGCTGACTACGGCCACTACGGGCCGCTCTTCATCCGGATGGCGTGGCACTCGGCGGGCACGTACCGGATCGACGACGGCCGCGGCGGCGGCGCCTCCGGCACGCTCCGCTTTGCGCCGCTCAACAGTTGGCCCGACAACGTGAGCCTGGACAAGGCGCGGCGGCTGCTCTGGCCGGTCAAGCAGAAGTACGGTCGGAAACTCTCCTGGGCCGACCTGATGATCTTCACCGGCAACTGCGCCCTCGAATCGATGGGCTTCACGACCTACGGTTTCGCCGGCGGACGCGAGGACGTCTGGGCGCCCGAAGAGGACATCTACTGGGGCTCCGAGGGCACGTGGCTCGGCGACGAGCGCTACACGGGCGACCGCGAGCTCGAGAGTCCTCTCGGCGCCGTCCAGATGGGCCTCATCTACGTGAATCCGGAGGGGCCGAACGGCACGCCGGACCCGGTCGCCGCCGCGCGCGACATTCGCGAGACGTTCCGCCGCATGGCGATGAACGACGAGGAGACGGTGGCGCTCATCGCCGGCGGGCACACGTTCGGCAAGGCGCATGGCGCGGCCGACGCGGGCCAGTACGTCGGCGTCGAGCCCGAAGGCGCCGGTCTCGAGGAGCAGGGCCTGGGCTGGCGGAACACGTTCGGCAGCGGCAAGGGCGGCGACACGATCACCAGCGGTCTGGAAGGCGCCTGGACCACGGAGCCGGCGAAGTGGGACAACAACTTCTTCGAGAACCTGTTCGGCTACGAGTGGGAACTGATGAAGGGCGCCGGCGGCGCGTACCAGTGGACGCCGAAGAACGAGGCGGCCGCGGACACGGTGCCCGATGCGCACGATCCGGCGAAGCGGCACGCGCCGATGATGCTGACCACGGACCTGTCGCTCAGGCTCGACCCGATCTACGAGCCGATCGCGCGGCGCTTCCATGAGAACCCGGACGAGTTCGCGGACGCGTTCGCCAGGGCCTGGTACAAGCTGACCCACCGCGACATGGGGCCGCGCAGCCGCTGTGTCGGAGCGTGGGTGCCCGCCGAGCCGCAGCTCTGGCAGGACCCGGTGCCCGAAGTCGACCACGAACTGATCGACGATGACGACGTCGTCGAACTCAAGAGCCGGATCCTCGATTCCGGACTCTCCGTCGCCTCGCTGGTCTCGACCGCGTGGGCGTCGGCGTCGACCTTCCGGGGCACCGACAAGCGCGGCGGCGCCAACGGCGCGCGCATCCGGCTCGCGCCCCAGAGAGACTGGGCGGTCAACGACCCGGCGCGACTGGGTGACGTTCTGGAGGCGCTCGAGGCGATTCAGGCCGACTTCAACAGCTCACAGTCCAGCGGCAAGCGGGTTTCGCTCGCCGACCTGATCGTCCTCGGCGGCTGCGCGGCCGTCGAGGCGGCCGCGAAGAGCGCCGGGAGCGAGCTCGCCGTGCCCTTCTCGCCGGGTCGGACGGACGCGATCCAGGAGCAAACGGACGTGGAGTCCTTTGCCGTGCTCGAGCCGACCGCGGACGGGTTCCGCAACTACCTCGGCAACGGGCATGCGAGACCCGCGGAAGCGCTGCTCGTCGACCGGGCGCAGATGCTGACGCTCACTGCTCCCGAGATGACGGTGCTGGTCGGCGGCCTGCGCGTCCTGGGGGCGAACGCCGGCGGGTCCGGTCTCGGCGTCTTCACGGAGCGGGCAGGGACGTTGACGAACGACTTCTTCGTCAACCTCCTCGACATGGCAACCGACTGGCAGGCCAGCGGCGACGGCGAAGGCGTTTTCGAGGGGCGCGATCGGAGCACCGGCGAGATCCGGTGGACCGGCACCGCGGTCGACCTCGTCTTCGGCTCCAACTCCCAGCTCAGGGCGATCGCCGAGGTCTACGCCTGCGACGACTCGCAGGAGCCGTTCGTGCGCGACTTCGTGGCGGCCTGGAACAAGGTGATGAACCTGGATCGATTCGATCTCGCCTGATCCCGGCGCATCTCGAACGGGTTTCCGGCGGCTTCCGTCGCAGGCGGCTCTAAGTGGACATCATGCAGTAGAAATGCATAATTGCCACTTACGAAGTGGCCGTGCCGATGCAGCGATACATCGAGCGATCCCTGGAGCCCGTCGTGCAGCGGGCAGCCTCGGAGTTCCCGGCGGTCGTGCTGACCGGTCCGCGACAGGCCGGCAAGACGACGCTGCTTCAGCGCGTTTTCGGTGCCAGCTACCGCTACGTCTCGCTGGATCTTCCGGATGTGCGGGCGGCCGCTCTCGAGGATCCGCGGGGCTTCCTGGAGATGAACGGTCCGCCGGTCATCTTCGACGAGGTGCAGCACGCTCCGAACCTGTTGCCCTACATCCGGGAGCGAATCGACGCGGACCGCGGCGCGCACGGCCGGTACCTCTTGACGGGATCTCAGAATCTGATGCTCGCCGCGAAGGTGACGGAGTCGCTGGCAGGCCGCGCTGCGGTTCTCCGGCTCTTTCCTCTGTCGAGGCGGGAGGCGGAGGGCCGTCCGGGCCTTGCCCTGCCTTGGGAGGGCAGGCCCGACGGCAGGCCGTCGCCTGGCGCTGCTTTCGGTGACCTCTGGCACAGCTTCCTTCGAGGCGGCTACCCGGAACTCGCGGCAAACCCCGGCCGGGACCCGTTCCTGTGGCACGCGAGCTACATGCAGACGTATCTCGAACGGGATGTCCGCACCGTCCGCAATGTCGGCGACCTGAACCAGTACCAGGGCTTTCTTCGGGTGCTCGCCGCCCGGAGCGCTCAGTTGCTGAACCTGGCCGATGTCGCCAGGGATCTCGGAGTCGCCGTCAACACGGCGAAGGCCTGGCTGTCGATGCTGGAGGCTACGTACCAGGTGATCGTGCTCCGCCCGTACTTCGCGAATGTCGGCAAACGGCTCGTCAAGACGCCGAAGGTGTACTTCACCGATGTCGGCACGTTGTGCCACCTGGTCGGGTTGCGAGACCCGGAACACGCGGCCTCCGGGCCGATGCGGGGCCCGATCATGGAGACCGCGGTCCTGTCCGAGATCACAAGAACGCTGACTCACCGCGGCGAGGCGCCGCGGGTTTACTTCTGGCGGACGAGGGCCGGTACCGAGGTCGACTTCGTCATCGAGGCGGGTGGGAAACTCGTACCAATCGAGGTGAAGGCGTCGGCCACGCCGCGCCCGGTGATGGCGAGGCCGATCAGGACGTTGCGGAGGGACCTCGGAGAAGCCGCCGCCCCCGGCTACGTCGTTCATCCCGGCGACGTGCGACTGCCGTTGGGTCCGGGCGCGAGCGCCCTGCCGTTCGGTGAGCTGTAGCTGTAGAAGACCTGGCGAGAGATAGAGCCGGCTAGCCGGCCGGCGGCAGCAGCATCTGCTCCATCGCGGCGACGAACGCCTGGCGTGACGGCAGACTGTCGATCAGACCGCTGAGCCGCTCCGCGTCGGCGCCGACGGGGTTATGCACAGGGACGTCGTCCGCGGTCACGCACTCGTAGATCTTGTCCGCCACCTCCTGCGGGTCCTGCGGTTCGCCGCCTGAGACGATCGCGGCGAAGTGGTCGCGGAGCTTCCGCGAGTGCTCGACGAGTTGGGGGTCGCCGGACTCGACGTAGTTGTCCGTGTTGGAGCCGAACGCGGTCGTCAGATAGGCCCCGGGCGCAACGGAAACGACGCGTATGCCGAGCGGTTTGTACTCGAGCGCGAGCGCCTCGGTGAGTCCCTCGGCGGCGAACTTCGACGACGAGTAGACGGAGTTGCCGAGCAGGCCCATCAGGCCCCCCATCGACGTCACGTTGACGATGCAGCCGGAGCCCCGTTTCCGCATGTCGGGCAGGGCGCGGCGCATCACGTTCATCAGGCCGAACACGTTCGTCTCGTAGATGTCGCGGACGGAGGCGTCGGGCGACTGCTCGAAGAGCGCGTTGCTGCCGTAGCCGGCGTTGTTGACGACTGCGTCGATCGAACCGAACGCGGCGGTGCCCTGCTCGAAGGCGGCGTCGATGCTCCGCGGATCCTTGACGTCGAGCCTGGTGACCAGGACGCCTTCGAGACCGGTGAGCTCGGTTTCCTTCTCCGGCGAGCGCATCGTCGCCACGACGTTCCAGCCGTTGGCTCGGAAGGTGTGGACTGCCAGCTTGCCGAAGCCGCTCGAGCAGCCGGTGATGAGTACGGTGCGGTCTGTCATCTATCTGGATCTCCCTTAGAGGTTTGATTGCTGATTCATTCGGACGAACTGTTGATTCCGGCCCCGCGAAGGGCGCGCGCCATACCGGTTCGGAAGTCGGCTTCGGTCTCGCTGTCGGCGAGAAGCCCCTTGGCCGCCATGACAAGGACGAACGCCAGGTCGGCGGCCTCCCGACGTTGCTGGCGGACTCCTCGCGTCAGCAGCGCGCCGGTGACCTCGGAAGTGAAGGCGTCGAGGGGGTACGAGCCGGCGCGTCGCCTCGCGGCGTTGCCGAGGCCGAGGATCTCCTCGCCGTACCGACCGTCGCGAACGAACCTCACGACCGGTCCCAACCAGCAGCAGAAGGCGTCGAGCAGGGCCTGCTCCGTCGGTCTCTGCGGGTCCTCCAGACACGCAAACGCGTCTGCCCGCAGCGAACGGACAACGGCGCCTATCGCCCATTCGAGCACTGCCTCCTTGCGCCCGAAACGGTTGTAGATCGTCTGCCGCGCGACGCCAGCCGCTTCGGCCAGTGAGGTCATCGACGTCTTCGCGTAACCCGTGCTCGCGAACTCGGCGAGCACTTGCGCGGCGGTCTCGTAGTCGCTGGCATCGGCTTGAGGCACGATGTACACTTTAGACGATAAACGTCCAATAAGTAAAAGAGAGGGCCTTCACCATGCCACGACCCACGATCGGCTTCATCGGACTCGGCGCCATGGGCGAACCGATGGCGGCCCGCCTGCTCGATGCCGGCTTTCGGGTCGTCAGCTCGATCAACCGCAGCCGCGACGCGATCGAGCGGCTTGCTGCGAAGGGGATCGAGGAGCGTGAGACGCCGCGCGATGTCGGAGCGCACGCCGACATCCTGATGACGATCGTCTGGGACGAGGAGCAGACCGACCGCGTGCTGTGTGGCGAAGACGGAGCGTTGAGCACTCTGCGCGAGGGCGCGATCGTCGTGCTCATGAGCACCATGTCGCCGGTCTACTGTCAGGCACTCGCGAAAGAGGTGGCATCTCAACGTGTGGACTTGGTCGACTGCCCGGTCAGCGGGCTCGTGGCCGGCGCCAGGGAGGGCACGCTCACCCTGATGGCCGGAGGCGACGCGGCGACGATCGACCGGTGTAGAGAGGCCTTCGACGCGCTCGGCACGACGATGCACTGCGGTGGCATCGGCGCCGGCCAGGCGATGAAGATCGGCAACAACGCGATCGCGCTCGGCACCTGGGCGCTCATCCAGGAGGTGCGCGAAGTCGTCGGCGCCTACGGCATGGACCTGGACCGGTTCATGGAGATCCTGAATGTGTCGACGGGCCGGAGCTTCGTCTCGAAGAACTTCCCGATGCCCCGGCGGCGCGTGACCTGGCCGGCCATGCCGGTCAAGGACCTGTCCCTGTGCCTGGACGTCGCCAGGGAGTTCGACGTCGAGGCGCCGCTGGTGAAGGCGAGTCTGGACTCCGGCCAGCCGGAGGCCTGAGACGCCGCGGGCGAACCTGTTCTAGTCTGGGACCTCGCCATGGTCGAGGATCAGAAGCCAGCCAATGCAGATGCCTCGACCGGGACCGAGGCAGACGAAGCGCCTACTCCGGGCACGGGGGCTGTGATCGGTGGCGTTGCCGGGCTGAAAGCTCTGGTCGGGATCGTCGCGTTTCCGCGGACCAGCTTCGAGATCATCCGCGAGCGCCGGCCATGGGTTGCAGCCCTCGCGGTGATCCTGGCGGTCCTCGCCCTTAGGACGGTGCTCGGGCAGCGGGATTTGGCTGCCATCATGGGAGGCGGGGAGTCGGCCGTGAACCTCTACGGACCCAGCACGGTCATGGCCGCGGTCGTACTGATTGCACTGCCGATCGAGGCTCTACTGGTCTGGCGGCTGTCACTCGTCTTCGGAGCCACGCTGCCTTTCCTGACGTTGTTCTCGCTGATGGTCCACGTCTACGTGGTCGGCCGCCTGGGCGACCTCGTCAGCTACTTGCTGTCGAAGGGCCGTCAGGCCCTTGAACCTCCCGACGCGTCGTCGGGATTCGAACTCGACTTCTCGAATCCGGCGCTTCACACCACCGTCGGGGCGCTGCTGGAGGGGGCCGCCAGCCTTGCCGTCTCCCTTTGGACGTTGATTCTGCTCGGGCTGGGCATCGGGGTGGTGGCTCGAGTGTCGAAATGGACGGGACTCGGTATCGCGGGGTTCTACGCGGCGGTCATGGCCGCTCTTGGGGAGGGGCTCGAAAGAACGACCAGCGTGTTCGTTCAGTCCGTTCGCTAGCACCGGCAAAGCTCCCCTATCCGGACGTCTTGAACGCCCGGTACGGCACGACGACGAAGAGCGGCAGCACGATCAGTGCGATGAAGCCCCAGGCGAGCGTGCCGTAGCCCCGGGCGACGAGGTCGATGATGCCGATCGTGGAGAGGCCGGCTGCGGCCGCGAGGACGAGGACGGCGGTCAGCGCCTTCTGCCTCGGCGTGAGCGCGCCGGAGGCGGGCCTCCAGCGGCGCGGCAGGTCGCCGAGGTTGCGTTCGACGCGATGGAGGAGCGCGTGAATCGAGCCGACGGCGGTCTCGATCAGCGTCCAGCCGGCGACCAGTCCGAAAAGGGCGATCCAGAGGGCCGCGCCGCCGGCGCGTCCGTCGGCCGCGGTACCGATCAGCCGCAGCCAGGGCACTTCCGCCTCCATCACCGAGGGGTGGGGGAACCGCAGGAGGCAGGCCAGGGTCAGGGCGAACGGAATCGTCATCGCCAGGCCGGAAAGGATCCCGGACGCGAAGGTTTCGCTGCGCCGGGTCTGCCGGTGGAGGCAGAAGAGGACGGCCGGCACGACGGCGACGTTGTAGGCGACGTACAGGACGGCCGCGATGACCACCTCTCCGGCACCGACCTCGGAGCCGGGCGGCGGCGCGGCAGCGTCTCCGACAGGCGCCGTCAGCACGAGGACCGAGAACGCGCAGTAGCCCAGGTACAGGGCCGCGCTGCCCCAGGTCTTCGCCCGCTCGATGAAACCGGACCCGCGCCAGGTGAGGAAGCCGACGCATGCCAGGGCCAGGACCAGGCTGAGCGGCTTCGGAAACGCCAGGGTCTGCTGGAGGACTTCGCCGATGGCCGCCGTCATGACGGCGATGACCAGCAGCATCATGCTGAGGAAGAGGAGGTCGACGAGCCACCAGAACGGCCCGACCAGGTTCCGGCTCCAGGCCTTGTAGTCGTACGCGCCGGCCAGCCGCGCCAGTTCGAAGGCCAGCGCCATGACGAGCGAGAAGCAGACCGCGATGATCGCGACCGACAGCCAGCCCCAGGTCCCGAAGCGACCGGCGTACTGGACAACCTCCCGCCCCGTCGCGTAGCCGCCGCCGATGATCATCGACTGCGCGACGATCGCCGGCAGAAGCAGGGTGTGGAAGCGGGTTGGCGCCCTGCCCGGCATTGCCGTCGCCGTCTAGCGGTCCGTGGCAGAAGTCGGCGTCGCACCGAGAGCGGTCAGGCGCTCGTCCGGCAAGGCGCGATGAGGGAGCATACCGGGTCGTATTCGACCGAAGAGCAACGATGCCGGGCGGGATGCATGGCCGCTCGAATGCAGCGCGACTTCTGCCACGGACCGCTGGATCAGTCGCCGGCGCGCTGGAAGCGGAGGGGCGGGACGGACGGCTCGAGCGGCACGGCCACGACGTTGATCTTCCCGTCGTTACCGTAGTCGAAGCGGACCTTGGCGCCGCCGCGGCCTGACGCGGCCGAGCCGGCCGGCAGGTCGTAGGGGACCATCCACACGTCGTAGTGGTAGTGCCGGAGGGGGAACTCGATGCCCGCGACCTTAAGGACCAGGCCGTCTCCGTCAGTCCGCACGGAGGCCTTGCCGTAGCCCTCGTGCTCGTACTCGCCGGCGTGGTCGGCGAGCGGGTGGGAGGGGCTCGTGTCCGGCACCGCTGCGGCGAGGTCCTTCTTCTTCGCTTCCTCGGCTTTCTCCTTCGCTTCGGCTTCCCGCTCGCGGGCGCGCTCAGCCCAGTCGATCGGCTCGAGCCCCAGCATGCGATCGAACGCGTTGCGGACGACGAGCGCCGGCACCGTTCCGGTGTGCGAGGTGTTGGACAACGCGACGACGCCGATCTTCTCGTCGGGCAGCCACTCCATCGCCGAGATGAAGCCGTCGATGCCGCCGCCGTGGCTGACGTGCTTGCGGCCCCGGTAGGTGCTCACCATGAGGCCGAGCCCGTAGGTGGGGTCGCCGATCTCCGGGCCGTCCTGCAGGCGCTGCTGGAGCGGGCCGGTCAGCACCATCTGGGGGAGCTGCATGAGCCTGGCCGACGCCTCCTTCAGGATCTGCTTGTCGCCGACCTTTCCGTAGGCGAGGTGGAACCGGACGTAGGTGGCGAGGTCGCGGGCCGACATGTTGATCGATCCGGCCGGTCCGATCGCGTCGATGTTGCGGAACGGAACCCGCTCGATCTCCTCGTCCGCGCCGTAGCCGTAGGAGAAGTCGTCGTCCTCCTGCATCCGGATCACCGAGAAGGTGGCCCGTTCGATGCCGAGCGGGGTGAGGACGCGCTCCTGGACGAGTTCCTCCCAGGACTTGCCGCCGACGCGCTCGGAGACGATGCCGGCGGTCATGAACATGAGGTTCTGGTACTGGTACCTGCTCCTGAAGGAGGCGGAGGGCTCCAGGTGGTGAAGCCCCGCCAGCAGCTCGGATCGGTTCCTGCCCGTGGCGTACCAGTACAGGTCGTGACGCGGCAGGCCCGAGCGGTGGCTCAGCAGGTCGACGGCGGTCATCTCGTCCGTCGCCGCCGGGTCGTGGAGCCGGAACTCGGGAAGCACCGTCCGGATCGGGTCGTCCCAGGCGAGGGCGCCGTCGTCCACCTGCATCGCCAGCAGGGTGGCCGTGAACGATTTCGTGTTCGAGCCGATGGCGAAGAGCGTGTCGGGAGTCACGGGCAGCTTGTCTTCGACGTTGCGCCAGCCGTAGCCCTTGGCGAACACGGTCTTGCCGTCCTCGACGATCGCGACGCCGAGACCCGGGACCTTCCACTCCTGCATGATCGATTCGACCCACGGGTCGAAGCCGTCGAGCCGCTCGTCGACGGTGTCGGACCACAGCGGGACGGCGACGAACGCGACGGCGAGAACCGCCAGGGCGATGTGTCTGACTCTCATCCCCAGATCTCCTCCAGAACCCGGCGGAAGTTGCCGCCGAGGATGCCCCGAATGTCGGGGTCCGTGTAGCCCCGCCGGATCAGGCCCTCGGTGAGGTCGAAGACCCGTTGGGGGTGGGCCACCTCCGGGATATCGATCTGGTCCCGGAAACGGTACTTGCCCTGCTGGTAGGCGGCCTTGAGCCGCTCGTAGTCCGCCTTCGGCATGTCGTCGTAGCCGTAGAGGTCGATGTCGCTGCCGATGCCCACGTGCTCGGCGCCGATCCGCTTCGTCAGGTAGTCGAAGTGGTCGAGATAGTGCTCGACGGTCGTCGGCTCGTCGGCCTTGACGAACATCCGGATGTTCGTCACGCCGAAGACGCTGCCGGCCTTCCTGACCGCGTCGATGACCTCGTCCGGCTTGCAGCGGACGTGGCCGTCCGCGAGCGCCCGGACGTTCGAGTGGGTGACCAGGACGGGCTTCTTCGAGGCTTCGAAGGCGTCGAGCGACGTGCGGTCGCCGCAGTGCGACACGTCCACGGCCATCCCGACGTCGTTCATCCGCTCGATGATCGCGACCCCCCAGTTCGACAGGCCGCCGTCGATCCGGTCGGTCGCTCCGGTGCCGATCAGGTTGCGCGCGTTGTAGGTCAACTGCGACACGCGCTGGCCGAGCCCGTAGAAGTATCTGACGTCGTCCAGCGAGTGGAAGTGATCGGCGTTCTGCACGCCGAAGATCATGCCGACGCGGCCGCTTCGCGCCGCTTCGTCGAGGTCCGCGGCTCGAGAGACGCGGAGCATCCGGTGCCCGTTGTGCGCGACGACGCCGTTGACTCCCGCCACCCGCTCCAGAACGGATTCCCTGGCGCCGAAGGGGCCGGTTCCCACCGCGTCGAGAACGGCGTCGATCCCGGAACGGTCGAGATCGTCCCAGAACGACTCGGGGATGTTCTCGGGGTTGCCGTACCAGGCCCGCATGGTCGACGACGCCAGCGTGAGCGGACTCAGCATGTCGATGACCAGCGAGTCGCCCATCAGGTCGACTGCCCGCGTCGAGTACCGCTCCTCGCTCTGGGCGAACAGCCTGTGCCTGCCGAAGGCGAGGTACGGCGCGCCGACCGTCGACGCGGCGAGGAGAGCGCCCGCCCCGGCGCCTTGCCCGAGCAGCGTTCGGCGTGACAGGCGGGTACGCGCGGGGGTCTTCGACGGCATGGCTACCACTCCGTGGTCGAGAGAGTCGGATGTAGCGGGCTACGGTGCAGAGGGGTGTATACCATCGGCCGGATCATGACCCCCTCATCGTTTGCCAGAACGGTCCCCCTTCTCGCGACGCTTCTTCTCGGCTGCAACCCCGCCACGGACGGGAGCGGCGAGGCCGACACGCAGGAGTTCGACATCGTCTTCCAGGGGGCCCGCGTCATCGACCCCGAGAGGAGGCTCGACGAGGTCCGGAACGTGGGCGTCCGGGGCCACGTCATCGCCGCCCTCACCGAAGAGTCCCTCGCGGACTCGCTCGCCGACGGAGGCGTCCTGATTGACGCTGCCGGCCTGGTTCTGGCCCCTGGGTTCGTCGACCTCCACGCCCACGGTCAGGGTCCGCAGGCGCACGAGTACCAGGCGCGGGACGGTGTGACCACGGCGCTGGAACTCGAATGGGGCGTGCCGGATGTCGGATCGTTCCTGGACTCGAGACGCGGCAGATCGCTCGTGAACTACGGCGTCACGGTCAACCACGGCGCCCTGAGGGGCCTGGAGATCGTCCCGGAGGAGGAACGGGCGGACCTCGCGGCGGCCTTCGCGGCAGCCGGCGCTGAGGACGAACCGCTCGACTCCATGCGCGATGCCGCGCAAAGGACGTACTACGCGGAACTGCCGCCCGAGCGCTTCCCGGCCATGCTGGAGCACTTGCAGCACGGGCTCGAGCAGGGCGGCTTGGGCATCGGGATGGCGACCCAGTACTACCCCGGCGCCAGCCGCAGGGAGATCTTCGAGGTCTTCCGGTTCGCCGGCGAGAAGCGGGCCACCATCCACACGCACGTGCGCTCGATGAGCATCGACGCGATGCAGGAAGTCCTGGCCAACGCGGTCGGGACCGGGGCGCCGCTGCACATCGTGCACGTCAACAGCATGGCGCTGGGAGAGATCGACACGGTCCTCGACATGATCGACGGCGCTGCCCGCCTGGGGCTGGACGTGACGACGGAGGCGTACCCCTACACCGCCGGCTCGACCAGCCTCGAGTCCTCCATCTTCGACGAGGGCTGGCAGGACCGCCTGCAGATCGACTACGGCGACCTGCAGTGGGAGGAGACGGGGGAGAGGCTGACGAAGGAGACCTTCGAGCGGTACCGCCGCGAGGGCGGAACCGTGATTCTCCACTTCATGAAGGAGGAGTGGATCGAGACGGCCCTCGGCAACGACTGGGTGATCGTCGCCTCCGACGGCATGCCCTACGCCCCGGGTGCGCACCCGCGGACGGCCGGCACCTACTCCCGGATTCTCGGCCGCTACGTGCGTGAGCGGGGCACCCTCGACCTGATGACGGCCCTGTTGAAGATGAGCCTGCTCCCGGCGGACCGGGTGGCGACGATGTCCGAGCAGATGAGACGGAAGGGGCGGATCCAGGTCGGCGCCGACGCGGACATCGTGGTGTTCGACCCGGACACCGTGATCGACACCGCCACCTTCGAGGGCGGGCTCTCGTTCTCGGAGGGCATCGTCCACACGATGGTGAACGGCGTGTTCGTCGTGCGCGACGGCGAGACGGTGGAGGGAGTCAGCCCCGGTCGCCCGATCGTCGGCCGCTTCGCGCGTTGACCGTCGACACGAGGACCGCGGGCGAGGCCGGGTCGGCGGAGACGGCCGCCGGCTACCCGTCGCTCGGCGCCGCCAACTACGGCGTCGTCCTCCTGTTCCTCGCCTACGTGCTGTCGTTTCTCGACCGCAACATCCTCTCCCTCCTGGTCGGCCCGATCCGGGAGCAGTTCGGGATCACCGACTTCCAGTACAGCCTGCTCGCCGGCGCCGCCTTCGCGCTGGTGTACAGCTTCGCGAGCTTCCCTCTGGGCCGGCTCGCCGACCACTACTCGCGCAGGGTCATCGTCGCCGCCAGCGTCGCCTTCTGGAGCCTGGCGACGGCGGCGGGAGGGCTGGCCAACAGCGTGTCGCAACTGTTCGCTTCACGGATGGCGGTCGGCGCCGGCGAGGCC
This sequence comes from Holophagales bacterium, assembly GCA_009845425.1. Lineage (GTDB taxonomy): Bacteria > Acidobacteriota > Thermoanaerobaculia > Multivoradales > Multivoraceae > Multivorans. The sequence continues at coordinate 52,407 of VXZQ01000011.1, read as the reverse complement.
GGGCTTGCCCCGCCCGCCTACTCGATCATCACCGACAGCTACCGCCCGGCCCACTTCGGCTACGCGATGTCCTTCTACAAGACGGGCGTGCGGGTCGGCGGCGGCTTCGCCCTGGTGATCGGCGGCCTGCTGATCGACTACTACACCCGCATCGGTCCGATCGACCTGCCGGTCATCGGCACGCTGCAACCCTGGCAGGCGACGCTGGTCACGGTCGGCCTGCCGGGGGTTCTGCTGGCGCTGCTGCTGCTGACGATGGTCGAGCCGCGGCGCAAGGAGCTGGCGGTTTCACGGAGCGGAAGGGAGCATCTGCCGGTTTCCGAGTTCGTCAGGTTCATCTGGGAGCGCAAGCGCGTCTACCTGCCGCTGTTCATCGGCTCATCCATGCTGGCGATGGCCGGCTACGGCTCCTCCGCGTGGTATCCCGAATTCCTCGTTCGCAACTACGGCCTGAGCCGCGGGGACGCGGGAACGAGCTACGGGACGATCTCGATCATCACCGGGGTCGTCGGCATCATGGTCGCGCCCTGGATCGCCAACCGCCTTGCGGCGCGCGGCTACAGGGACGCCTACGTTCGGACCCTGCTGGCGACGACCCTGATCGCGACGCCGCCCTCGGTAGCGGCGCCGCTCGTGGGCAGCGCGACGCTCACCCTGCTGGTGCTGATCCCCGGGATGATCTTCTCGGGCGCCTACCTCGGCGTGATGGCGGCCGCGTTTCAGCCGATCACGCCGAACCAGATGCGCGGCCAGGCCACCGCCTTCTACATCTTCCTGACCAGCTTCATCGGCATGGCCTTCGGCACCAGCACCCTGGCCGCCTTCACCGATTTCCTCTTCCAGGACGACGGCAAGGTCCACTACTCGCTCGCCACCATGCAGGCGATCTTCAAGCCGGCGGGCGCGCTGCTGTTCTGGTACTGCCTGTCGGCGTACCGGAAGGCGATGGAGGAGGCTGGGAAGTGGGAGGTGGATTGAGGGGGGCGTCGGTCGGCAGTCGAGGCCGTTTCTTGGGTAGTCGGCCTTGTTTCTTGGGTAGTCGGGGCCGTTTCTTGGGTAGTTTCTTGGGTAGTCGACCTTGTTTCTTGGGTAGTTGCGCCGGTCTTTCAGCTTGACCGCCGCACCGCGCGGCCCCTCAGCCGCCGAGGGCGCGCACGACCGCCTCCGGTTCTCGGTCGATGACAGTCAGCAGGACCCGAGCCGCACGGCCCGGCACTCGTCGACCCTGTTCCCAGTCCTGCACGGCACGGGCATCCAGTCCGAACCGGTCCGCGAAGCTCTGACGACTGAGCCGCATGCGCTTGCGGAGCGCAACGATGCGCTCCGCCGCCGGATCGTCGACGATTCGGCAAGGCAGTTGCGTTTCGCCGCGCACGTGAGCGAGCACCTCTCCGAGGGCAGCCTCCACCTCACGGCCCGTTTCCGTTCGCTGAGTCGTCATGAATCCTCCTCCTTCTTGATCGTGCTCACAAGGCGGGAGAGCGCCTTCCTGTCCGCAGGACTCAGATCGGTGCGATCTGCCTTCGCATAGGCTGTCAGCAGGTAGACGGCGCCAGGACTGGTGTGCCAGAAGTAGATCGTACGGACGCCCCCTCGTTTGCCTCGTCCCGAACCAGCCCACCGCTGTTTCCGAAGTCCTCCGGTCCCGCGGATCACGGGTGCAGCACCTGGGTCGGCGGCAATGGCTGCTTCCATCGCTCGTCGGTCTGCATCAGACATGAGCTTGCGGATGGCCCGCTCATAGGTCCTGGTGAAGAAAACGCGCACGGGCGACTATGCGGCAGTGCCGCAGTTCTGTCAATGGCAGGTCGAATTGACACGTCCATCGCCGTCACACTAAAGTTAGCCGTATGACTAAATCAAGACAGGGGAGTGTAGACCCTTTCCTGAACCCGTTTCGACCGGGAGCTGGTCACGCACCGCCGTGGCTCGCCGGCCGGACGAAGGAGCAGCAGGAGTTCGAGCGGCTGTTGGGACAAGTCCCGGTCTTCGAGAACCTCATCATCACCGGCCTTCGCGGAGTAGGGAAGACGGTGCTGCTGGAGACGCTCCGGCCGCTGGCCCGCGCGGCCGACTGGTTGTGGGTGGGCGCCGACCTCTCCGAGTCCGCGAGCCTGCGCGAGGATCACCTGGCGGTCCGCCTATGCACCGATCTCGCTCCCCTCACGTCCGGCTTCGCGGTGACCGTCGAGCACCGGCAGGAACCCGGGTTTGGCGGACAGGAGATCGCGGTCGAGCGGCGTCTCGACTACCAGACCCTCCGCCGTCTCTATCAGGAGAGTCCGGGGTTGTCTCTCGACCGGCTGAAGACGGTGTTGCAGGCGACCTGGAGAGTCCTTTCCGCCGCACCGTCGAAGCCGAGGGGGATCGTCTTCGCCTACGACGAGGCCCAGAATCTGTCGGACCAACCGCAGCACGAGGAGTTCCCTGTGGCCCTGCTGCTGGACTGCTTTCAGTCGCTGCAGCGGCAGGGGCTTCCGCTGATGCTGGTGCTGGTCGGACTCCCGACGCTCTTCCCGAAGTTGGTCGCGTCGCGGACGTATGCCGAGCGAATGTTCCGGGTCCGTTTCCTGGATCGCCTGAGCGAAGCGGAAAGCGAAGAAGCAATCCTCAAGCCCGTCTCCGACGCCCGCTGTCCACTCCGGCTCACCGACGACTCGGTGCGCACGATCATCCAGATGTCAGGAGGCTACCCCTACTTCATCCAGTTCATTTGCCGCGAGGTGTACGACGTGTTCACGCAGCGAGCGGACCGTGGTCAGACCGCGTCGGTACCGGTGGCGGAGATCGAGCAGAAACTGGACACTGATCTCTTCTGGGGTCGCTGGTCTCGACTTACGGATCGCCAACGAGAACTGCTGTGGGTGGTCGCCCACCTCGACCATAGCGATGGCGAGTTCAGCGTACGGGACATCGTCCAGGGATCCGCGGCGCTCTCGAAGCCGTTCAGCGCCAGTCACGTCAATCAGATGCTCTCGAATCTCGCCGCACAGGGGCTGGTGTTCAAGAACCGCCACGGCCGCTACTCGTTCGCGGTTCCCCTGCTCGATCGCTTTATTCAGCGACAGACGATTGCGGCTGACGGAACGTGAAGCGTCGCAAACGGCCTCAAGGCCGGTGGGCGATGAAGGCCGGGACAGTCGGATCATCCGGGGGCGCACGAAGTACGGAGAGGGATTCCCGTCTTGGTCAGTGAGGGACAACGCCGACGCTGGTCGTCACGGCCCCTCACGAAGCTCTGCCGGCTCGAACGGCAGGATCGTTGAACTGAGACGGAAAGGAACCACAGAAATGAAGAAGACTCTCGCGTGTTTGCTTGGATTACTAGCCTTGCTAGCGTTAGTTGCTCCCGCTAGCGGCAACTCGGCCTTCGCCGAAGCAGGGACGGTGCTCTCGGACTCGGACTTGGCCGCCCACGTAGGCGCGGGCAAGGCGGACTGCGCTTTGGCTCTGATCGGCCTTGGACTCAGTGTTCCCGCGATGGGCGCTGGTTTCGTGGGAGCACTTGGATTCTCGTTCTCCTTGCACATGGCCGCGCTCAACTGCATCTGAAGATGGGGATGGAACTGGCAGGGACGCCGTAACCTGAACTCGGGCTGGCGACGTTCGCCGGGGGTGAGCGGATTGGTGGACCGATCCGCTCACCCTCATCGTCGGAAGGCGGAAAGACGACGACCTTCAGCCGACGAAGAGGGGAAATGATGCGAGAACGAACGAAGATCCTGGTGCAGTTGATCGCCGGTGCGTGCCTTGCGACGCTCAATGGCGGCTTCGTTGGGAGTTGGCTGTGTAGAGGGGAGTCCCGGCAGATGGTTCTAAGCGCGGCTATCGTCGCGCTCGCGGGCTTGGGGATCGTGATTCAGTCGGCGCTCAAGATGGAGGTCAGACGTCCGGAAGGCGGCTCCGACGGTGGCGCCCAAGGAGGTTGAGCGAGTGCCGGACGGTTCTCGCAACAGGAAAGGGTGGCTGGCGGCGACGATCCTCACGGTGGTTCGCTTTCGAGCGATAGCTGCGTGGCGGAAGGCGCTGAACGAGAAGGGGAAGCTGGTGTTCGGCGGGGCGTTGGGGGTGCTCCTGATCGTCAACTTCTTCTTCGCCTTCACGGGTCCGGAACAGGGCCATCGCGGGGAGTTGCCGATCGATCTGCTCTTCGCGATCGTCACGTTCTTCGTCGTCATGACGCTGTTCCAGTTGGCGCCGCTGGCGCCCTGGTTCGACCGGCGCGCGGGCGTGAGATTCGGCCTCTCGGCAGGCCGGCGAGCCACGTTGACGATCGGTACGAACGCCTTGGGCTTGACGCTGGTGCTGGTCCTGCTCAATGAGGTTCTGGCGTTTGGCCTGTGGGGCGCCGGATGGCCGCGCGGGCTGGAGTGGGTCTTCGAAGGCATGGACGTAGTCGCCGCCTTGAGTGCGATGGTGGTCGCGGGCCCGGTGGGGGCGGTGATTCTCGGGGCGCGAGGAGGGCGGCGATGGTTCGGCGCCGGTCTCGGGCTGCTGCTCTTGGTTGTCCTGGCGGCGAGCGCAGTCGAGCCGTTGTGGGCCGGCGAGGCGGTCTGGGCTCAGGGCGCCGTCAGCGGTGGTCGGCTGCTCGCGCTGTTGGCGCTGGTCGCGGCGGGTTTCGTGCTGGAGCAGCGGAGTCCGGATGATCGCGGCGGCGGAAGGAAGTGGAACCTCGGCTGGCGGGCACCGGGCAACGAGAGGAAGAGGCGGCCGGCCGGCGGCGATTGGGCATCGGCGGGAGTATGGTCGCGGCCAACCTTCGTGTTTGCTCTCGCGGAAGCGCGGATGTTGCTTCGCTTCCGCCAGGTACGGCTGAACCTGGTGCTCAGTTGGATCATGCCGGTGTTCATGGCGATCGTACTCAGCGGCGAGGAGGTCGCGGCCGGGGAGGAAACCGGGCACTTCGCTCTCTGGGGGGCGTCCGCGCTCGGGGCCTTTCTCTGCGCGTTCTGGATTGCTTTCTTTGCCAATCTGCTCGGGTTTACGGCGGATGGTGCACGGCGACTCTCGATGTCGGCCGAGCGGGCGCTCGGCGCCTGCTTGCCCGGGAAGGTGCTGGGTCTGGTGGCGGTCGTTGGCGCCCTGGTGTTGCTGCAGATGGCGACCGTCACCTGGCTTTTCGCCGAGCGGATCCCGATCGCCGACCGGCCGATTCCGTTCCTGATCGTCGCGTGCTCCCTCGTGTGCCTGGCGGGCGCAGGTACAGCGGTTTCGATCTGGTTGCCCAGAAGGCCGAAGTTGCATGAGCAGCGCGACCTCTACTCCAGCGTGTTGGCGCTGGCCCTCCTCGGTTGCGGCTGGTTGCTCTTCAACCTGATCTTTGGCGGCGTGGCGGTGGCTGCACGGTTGCTTGCCGGTTCAGGAACCGCGGTGATTGCGCTGACGGCTCTGCTGCTGGTCTCGGCCGGAGGCTGTTCGGCGGTTGTGGGTTTCCTGAGCAGAGGCGACTGGCTGCGACGACGATTGCGGGAATGGGCGGTGGCGCCATGACGACGATGCTGTGCTTCGACTCGGTCGACAAGTCCTACGGCGGGCTGGAAGTGCTGCGCTCCGTGAATCTGGAGATCGGGTCCGGCGTGCAGTGCCTGGTTGGGAGGAACGGGGCCGGCAAGACGACCCTGATGCGCCTCGGGCTGGGCCTGACCGAGCCGAACGGCGGCACGGTACGGATGTTCGGGTTCGATCCGCGCATCCATCCAGAGGTCATGGCCCGCGTCGGCATCCTGCTCGAGGAGGACGAGCTGTTCGACTTCCTGCGGCCGCTCGAGTTCCTCGACTACTGCGCCGCCTTGTACGGTCTGGATGCCGGCGAGGCCCGCGCGCGCGCCGTCGATCTCCTGGAGGCTCTGGAGGTGCCAGCTTCGGGCCGCCTTTGCCATCAGCTCTCTACCGGCAACCGCCGGCAACTGGCCCTGGCCGCTGCGCTGCTCCACGAGCCGGAACTGCTGATCCTCGACGAGCCGTTCAACGGCCTCGACCCGGTCGCGGTAGCGCGTTTGTGCCGGATGCTTCAGGACTTCGCCGCCGACGGTCGCGGAGTGCTGCTGTCGTCACACCGCCTCGAACTGGTCGAGGAGATCGCCGACCAGGTCTACTTCGTGGCGGACTGTGCGGTGACGCCCTGGTCGCCTGAACGGGTCAAGACCTGGTACGACGAGTTGAGGGCCGCCGGCGCCGGGAGTTGACCTACTCAGGCCCCGCGCCGACCGCCCGCCGGATCGAGGTCATGTAGCCCACGGGGTCGGCTGGGAACGGTGCGGCCGGATTGTCCATCGACATCCCTTCCGGCAGGAAGTCGCCTCGACGGGAACGATGGTGAAGCTCGAGCCGGTCGAGTCCGGTTTGGAACGTCGCGATCAGGCGTTCCGGGTCCACGTCGACGCCGATGGGGTTCCGTGCGAAGTCGCCGCCCTTCATCCACTCCAGAAGCGCCTCCCTGTTCGGGTAGTTGTCGTACTGGAGTTCGAGGCCGTTGCCGTCAGGGTCCTTGTAGTAGAAGGACGTCGTGCCGCCGTGATCGGTGCACCAGTAGGGCTCGACTCCTACGTCGCGGAGGCGCTCGTAGGTGGCGAAGAGGTCCTCGGGTCCCGCGTACTGGTAGCCGACGTGGTCGAGGCCTTCCTGGGTTGGAGCCTGGTCCTGTGACTGGGGCATGTTCGCGATGGCGATCCGATGGTGCTCCTGGTCGAAGCTGAGCCAACTGAACATCTCGTTCTCGAAGAAGGCCTCGCAGCCAAGCACCAGCTTGTAGAACGCGCGCATCGCGTCGAATCGCTTCGTGCGGAGGAAGATGTGGTGGATGTAGCCGGGGCGAATGGTTGCGTTCGAAGACACGATCGACTCCTTTCTGGTCAGGCCGCCGCGACGACGTTGCGAAGCACGCCGACCCGGTCGGCCTCGAGTTCGACGACATCGCCGGCGCGGAGGAACTTGCCCTGGAACACGCCGACGCCGGCCGGCGAACCGGTGAGCATCACGTCTCCCGGTTCGAGCCGCATGAAGCGCGAGACGTGCGCCACGCAGCGGGATACGGAGTGAACGAAGTCCGTGGTGCGCTCGTCCTGACGGAGTTCGCCGTTGACCCGCGCCCGGAGGCGGATGTCGAGCGGTTCGGCGAACTCGTCGGTGGTGACCAGCGCCGGCCCCATCGGCTTGAACGTGTCGAGGCCCTTCGCATGGCTCAGTGAGTACTCGGGACCCTCGAAGGACTTGCGCTGGAGATCGCGGGCCGAGACGTCGTTGGCGAGCGTGTAGCCGGCCACGTGGCGCAGCGCGTCGTCCTCGTCGATGGAGGCGCCGCCGACGCCGATCACGGCGGCCAGCTCGATCTCGTAGTCGACCTGGTCGGGCGCGACCGCGGGCAGCACGATCTCCTCGCCGGGACCGATGACGGCGCTTCCGGGCGCCAGGAAGAACACCGGCTCGGACGGCGGCTCGATGCCCCTGGCCTTCAGGAACTCGCTCGTCTCCTCGACGTGGCTGTGGAAGTTGATGCCCATGCCGATGACCTTGCCGGGGCGGAGGACCGGCGCGCGGAGGGTGACGTTGCCGGGGGCGCGGCGCCGCTTCGCCTGTGCTTCGCGAACGGTCCCGAGTTCCGGGTCCGCTCGGAGCGCTTCGCCGAGATCCTCGTACGGGAGGTCGAGGATCTCGAGTTCGCCGCCGTTCGCCTCGCGGGCGATTCCCTCGGTCGTCGTGAACAGTCTCATGCGTCGTCCCCCTGGTTGGCAGGCGTAGCGGTGTAGTAGACGGCGGCGAGCGCGGCCTCCAGACCAGCGTTAGCCTCGGAACTTCCATCGGCATCTCTCCAGGCGACGTGACCGTCGGGGCGCACGAGGAGGACGCCATCCGGACCGATGCCGCTGATCGCCTGCCACTCGCGGCGGGGATCGGCCAGCGCCGCGCCGTCGCCGATCGCGTGCGCGGCAAGCCCGAGGGACTCGGCGGCGGCGACCCAGCGCGCGCCCCCGGCGCCGCAGATGACGGTCGGCCGGGACGGATCGACGAGATCCAGGGTGGAGACCCGGCCGTCCTCGCCTTCGACCCAGGCATGCGGCATGCGGCTGCCCGGCCGGGTCGAGGGCACGAAGTCGAAGGTGGACGTCGCCGGCGCGGGTGGCGGGGTCCCGTCCGGAACCAGTGCGCCGCGCTCGTAGTGCTGGCCGAGGTCCAGGCCCAGCATGTCGAAGTGCTCCCTCTGTGCATCGATGGCGGCCTGGACCGCGTTCCGGCGCTCCTCCTGTTCGGGAACGCGCCGCAGCTCCGCGCGCGCTTCGTCGGGTGAGAGACCCGGGTCGACCTGCAGGGCTTCGACCACCTCGATCATCCTCAGGTGGTTCGACAGGCTCTGCTCCGCGTTCACCGACGCGACGGGTTGCCGCTCCTGGTCGTAGGTGACGAGCAGGCGGTCGTCGGCGCGGCCTCCGAGCACCGCCGCGAGCTTCCAGGCGAGATTGAAGGCATCGGCCACGCCGGTGTTCATGCCCATGCCGCCGGTCGGCGGGAAACGGTGCGCGGCGTCGCCGACGAGGAAGATCCGCCCGTCGCGGTAGCGGTCGGCCACCTGGCAGGTCATCTGCCAGAAGCCGGTCTCCCGAATCTCGAAGTCGGCCTCGGCGCCGATGGCGTCCTCGACGAGCTGGCGGCAGCGCTCGGGCGTGAACGAGTCCTGTGGCACCCGTTCCGGATCGTACGGGTGCATGAAGATCCAGGTCGAGTCGATGTCGTGGGCGATGAAGACGGCGGGCTCGAGCGGGTCGAGATGCCAGTAGAGCAGGCCGGGGTGCTCTTCCACGACGTGGCGCAGATTGCTCTGGACGAACACTGAGAGGTAGCTCTGGACGTGGGCCGGCCCTTCCATCCCGATGCCGAGCGCCCGGCGCACCGGACTTCCCGCGCCGTCGCAGCCGAGCAGGTAGCGACTGCGGATCTCAAGGGTTTCGCCGGTCTTGTGATCCCGAGCTTCCGACACGACGCCGTCCTCGTTCTGCGTGGCGCCGAGCCACTCGACCTCGAAGTCGATCCCGGCGCCCGCGTCGCTGGCCGCCTCGTAGAGCACGGGCTCCAGCCGATGCTGGGGGATGTTCATGGTGGGCGTCGGCGTTGACGCGAACGTCTTCATGATGCGTTCGGGCGATCCCAGTTGGAGGTCGCCGATCACCGGGCCGGCCAGCGTCTGGACCCAGCGGATCGAGCCCTGGTCTTGGGGTCTCGTGGCGACGGCGACCGTCTTCTCGGCCGGAATGCCTGCGGCCCGGAAGATCTCCATGCTGCGAGCCGAGACGACATGGGCCTGGGGCGCCGTGTGCAGGCCGGCCCGTCGCTCCAGTACCCGGTTGGCGACGCCCATCCGGCTGAGGAGTCGGGAGCAGCAGAGGCCGACCGGTCCGGCTCCGACGATCAGGACGTCGACGTCGTTCTCGTGTCGTGTCATCGGTCTCCTTCGTCCTCCACGACGTAACGCTCGGCCTCGGCGTCGTAGTCCTCGAATCCGACGATGCGCCGCAGACGCTCGAAGTCCACGGCGCGGTCAGGCTGCTCGCCGCTTCTCAGGGCTCGAAGAGCGTCGAGCATCGCCGCGGTGGCTGCGGAGAGAAGCGTCAGCGGGTAGGCCGCGATCCTGTAGCCGATCTCTTCGAGCCGCTTGGGCGGTAGCAACGGTGTGTCGCCTCCCTCGACCAGGTTCGCCATCTTCGGGCCGGGGACCGCCTCGCAGAACGCGACCATCTCGCTCTCCGACCGCGGACCTTCGAGGAAGAGGATGTCCGCGCCGAGGTCGGCGAAGGCCTGGCAGCGGGAGATGGCCTCGTCGATTCCGTCCGTGGCGCGAGCGTCGGTGCGCGCCATGACCAGGATGTCCGCACCCTCCTCGCGCGCGTCCACCGCGGCGCGGACCCGCGACAGGGCCTCGGTGGGGGAGACGACCCGCTTGCCCCGCGTGTGCCCGCAGCGCTTGGGCGCCTCCTGGTCCTCGATCATCACGCCCGCGAAGCCGGCGGCGGCGTAGCTCGTGACCGTGCGCTTGACGTTCAGGGCGTTGCCGTAGCCGGTGTCGCCGTCGCCGATCACGGGCAGCCGGGTGGCCGCGCAGATGTTACGGCCCTGGTCGAGCATCTCGCCGAAGGAGATGAGACCCGTGTCCGGCATTCCGAGTCGGCTGGCGGAGACGGCGAACCCGCTCATGAAGGTCAGCTCGAATCCCGCCTGCTCGATGAGCCGGGCGGAGAGCGCGTCGAAGCAGCAGGGCATCACCCGGAGCCCGGGAGCATCGAGCAGGGCGCGCAGCCGCGCCGCGGGGGAGGAGTTCATGCGGCCAACGAACGTAACATCTGCTCGTCAGGGCATCGAGCGGATGACGAGGAGATCCCATGGCTGAGATCAGGAGGCCCACCCGCGGCCCGATCCGGGGCATTCACCACATCACGGGGTTGGTCGGCTCCGCCGCCAACGATCTCCGGTTCTACCGCGACGTGCTGGGGCTCCGCCTGGTGAAGAAGACCTGCAACCAGGAGAACCCAACCTCCGGCTGGCACTTCTTCTTCGGCGACCGCCTGGGCCACCCGGGAACGATCATGACGAACATCGTCCTCGAAGGCATCCCGATGTCGCCGGCGGTCGACGGGCGCGGCTCGATCACCGACGTGAGCTACTCGGTGTCGCCCGGGAGCATGGACTTCTGGCGCGAGCGACTGACCGAGGCGGGCTGCGCCTGCACCGACCGCCCGGCTCGTTTCGGCGACCCCGTCCTCCACTTTCGGGACTTCGACGGCATCTCGTCGGAGCTCGTCGGCTGCGAGGACGCCCGGGTGCCGGAGCTGGCCGTCCTTCCCGGGGAGCACCAGATTCGCGGCTTTCACCACGCCACGATCGCGCCGCGCATTCCTGAGCTGACGCTGCAGTTCCTCGTCGGCGTCCTGGGTTTCGAGGTGGTCGCCACCGAAGGGAGCCGCACGCGGCTCGCGGTAGGTGGCAACGAGCCCGGCAAGCTGATCGACGTTGTCGAGCGAGACGACGGGCCCTGGGGACGGCACGGTCTCGGCGGCCTGCACCACATCGCGCTGACGGTCGACAGCGTAGAGGACATGGAGCGGTGGACCCGGATCCTCGCCGGAGCCGGTCTGATCGTGACCGGGGCCCGGGACCGCGGCTGGTTCCACTCCACGTACTTCACCGCACCCGGAGGCATCAACCTGGAGCTGTCGAACCTCGACCCGGGCTGGACGGTGGACGAGGACATCGACTCGCTGGGGACGATCCTCTCGCTGCCGAAACACCTGGAACCCCAGCGGGAAGCGATCGAGGCCGCGCTTCCTCGCGTCGAGTTCTGACCGGCCGAGCCGCCATGATCGAGCCCTACGATCGCGTTCCCTTCCCTGTCTTCTTCCGGGAAACCGCCGATTTCGGCGACGTCTACGGCGGGCCGGGCGGCTTCGTCTTCTTCGACGGCCACCTGCTGCGGCCGCGGGAGCGCGCATCGAAGACGGTCGTCGTCTTCAACCACCCGATCGGCGGCGGCGCCTGGCTGCCGCTGGTGCGGGGACTGGCGGCGGCCGGCCACCACGTCATCTACTGCAACGGGCGCTATCGGGGCAACGACACGGCCCTGATCATGGAGAAGTGCGTAGTCGACCTCGGTCGCACGATCCAGCACGCGAAGGAGGAACTCGGCTACGAGCGCGTCCTGCTCGGAGGGTGGAGCGGCGGCGGCTCGCTGTCGCTGTACTACCAGCAGCAGGCGGAGAACCCGACCGTCACCCACACACCGGCCGGGGACCCGTACGACCTGACGGCGGCCGGGCTGATTCCGGCCGATGGCGTGATGCTGCTGGCCGCGCACATCAGCCGCGCCGGAACGCTCACCGAGTGGATGGACGCCTCGATCCTCGACGAGCGCGAGCCGCACCGGAAGGACCCGGAGCTCGATCTCTACAACCCGGACAACCCGAATCAGCCGCCCTACTCGGACGAGTTCCTCGAGCGCTACCGGCAGGCGCAGGTCGCCCGCAACGCGCGGATCACTGCCTGGACGGTCGAGAGGCTCGCGGACCTGAAGCGCGAGGACGGCGCCCGGAAGGAGCACTGCTTCGTCGTCCAGGGGACGATGGCCGACCCGCGCTGGCTCGACCCGGCGGTTGACCCGAGCGACCGGGCGCCGGGCAGGTGCTACCTCGGCGACCCGGAGACTGTGAACACGGGGCCGACCGGCCTGGCGCGATTCACGACGCTGCGAAGCTGGCTGTCGCAGTGGAGCCTCGAGAAGTCCTACGCCGACGGGCTCGCGTGCGCCGCCGGTATCAGCGTTCCGGTGCTGGTGGTCAACAACGGCGCGGACGACGCGTGCACGCCCAGCCACGCGCGGCGGCTCTACGCCGCGGTGTCCCACACCGACAAGGAGTTCCACGAGATCGCCGGGGCCACCCACTACTACCTCGGGCAGGGCGACAAGCTCGCCGAGGCGGTGGCCATTTGCGGCGAGTGGATCGACCGCTGACCCGGAGGTGCGAACGTGAACCGACGACAGTTCCTCAGATCGAGCGCTGCGGCCGGCGTCGTCGCCCTGGTCGGCGGCCCCTCGGTGGTCCGCGCCGCCGACGGCGACGTGTTACTCGGCTTCGTCGGCGACCTGCTCACCGACCGCGACGATCCGGACGAGGCCTACGCGCCGGTGCGCGATCTACTCGCCGCGCCGGACGTGCTGTTCGGCAACCTGGAGGGGCCGTACTCCGACAAGCCCCGATCGGTGCCCAGCGCCGGGTTGGCCCTTGTGCCGCCGGCGCGCAATCTCGACGTCCTGAGCCGGGTCGGCTTCGACGTGCTGTCGCTGGCCAACAACCACATCCTCGACGGGGGGCGCGAGGCGATGCTCGAGAACCGGCAGCGCCTGCACGAGCAGGGGGTCAGTACCTGCGGCGCCGGCGGCAGCCTCGAGGAGGCCCGCGCTCCCGCGATCCTCGAAGCCGGCGGCGTGAAGGTCGCCTACCTCGCCTACGCCTCGGTCTTCCCTCGCGGCTACGAGGCGCGGGGCAGCCTTGCCGGACTGGCGCCGCTCAGGGCTCACAACTTCTACCAGGACCTGATCGACGACGCCTACACGCCGGGCGCCGACCCGCGGGTATCGACCGTGCCCGACAAGGCGGACCACGACAACCTCGCGGCCGACATCGCGGCCGCGAAGGAGCAGGCGGATCTGGTCGTCGCCAGCTTCCACTGGGGCGACCACTTCAAGGCTCACCACCTGACCGACCACGAGCTGCGCACCGCCCGCCTGTGCATCGACCTGGGCGTGGACATCGTCGTCGGCCATCACCAGCACGTCCTGCGCGGCATGGAGTGGTATCGCGACCGGCCGGTGTTCTACGGCCTCGGCCACTTCGTCTTCGACGTCCGGCTGGACCGCTGGCCGGAGGAGATGGTCGCCGCCATGCCGGTCCTCGACGACGATGCGGACTACTACGGCGTGGCGCCGCGCAGGGGCTGGCCGTTGATGCCGCTTCACCCCGAGGCCCGGATGACCGCTCTGGGCTACGTCAAGCTCGCGGAGGGCGCGCCCTCCGAGTTCGGCTTCGTGCCCTGCCGGCTGAATCCGGACGGCGCCGTCCGCGCGGTCGATCCGGAGACACCCGAGGGCCGGGAGGTCGTGGACTACGTCGACCACGGCTGTATGAGTCAGCGCCTCAACGGCCGGGTCGACACCTCGAGTTATGTCGAGATCGCGGGGCATCGGGGCGTGCGGATTCGGCGCCCCTTCGGACCAATAGGAGCGACTCGAGAATGAACGAACGAGTCTCCCGGCTTGGCGTGTACTCGGGCTACGGCGACGAAGGCCTCGCCGACGGCTACGACCGCGAATCGCTCTACGTGACGCTGGAGGACGGCTGCCGCATCGCGGTCGACGTGCTCCGTCCGGCGCGGCGCGGCGAACGGCTCGACGGCGCGTTCCCTACCGTCCTGCACGCGACGCCGTACCGCCGCGCCTTCATCTACACGGGCAAGAGCAAGACGGCGGCCCGCTACCTGGAGGCGCTGGCGCACCTCGAGGTCGGCGACCTGGCGACGCAGTACGAGGAGCGGCCGCTGGCCCGGGACCTCATCCACCGCGGCTACAACTTCGTCTCGATGGACCTGCGCGGGACCGGCGCCTCGTTCGGCGCGGACTACGTCGACAGTTGGCGGACGGGCCACGACATCGCGCAGGTCGTCGAGTGGATTGCGTCGCAGCCCTGGTCGACGGACAAGATCGGCATGGTCGGCATCTCGTACGAAGGGATGGTGCAGTGCTACACGGCGGCTTTCGCGCCGAAGTCGCTGGCCTGCATCGCGCCGCAGTACCCCGGCCTGCCGCAGTGCTACGTGGACGGCGGGCTGGCGATCTCGAGCTTCGCGCGCACCTGGGAGTCGCTGCACAAGGGGATGGCGGAACTCGAACCGGCGGCGCCGGTCGACGGTCCGGACGGCCTTCGCCTGCGCGAGGAGGCCGAGGCCGAGCGCAACCCCGACCGCTACCGGTGGATCGAGGCGTTCTCGCAGATGGATCCGAGGAACGTGACGAACGTCGCCCGGTTCGACGGGCTCGAGCGAGAGGTCGACCGGTCGGACCTGGGAATCGGCACGGTGCGGGCCGGCTACACGTCGGCCCACGGCCTGATCAACGCGAGCGGCGTGCCGACCTACCTCGTCACCGGCTGGTGGGACCTCACCTTCGCGCCGTATCTGATCGACTTCTTCAACCGCCTCACGGTCCCGCGGAAGCTCCTGATGGGACCGTGGAACCACGGCCAGGGCGGCGATCCGGAACTCCTGCGCTGGTTCGACCGCTGGCTGAAGACCATCGACAACGGCATCATGGACGAGCCGACCGTCCACTACGGCGCGAGCGAGCCGTCGGGCCGGATCGTGTGGAAGGGCGCGCCGCGGCTACCGCTGCCGGAAGCGCGGCCGCGCGTGCTGTACCTGGTTCCCGAGCGCTCGACGACCATCGCGTCGGCGAACGACGGGAGCCTCTCCGCCACGGTGCCGTCCGAACGGACGGAGGTCGAGTACGACGTCGATCACGACGTGACTCTCGGCACGATGAGCCGGCACTCCTACTACACCGAGGATCTCTACATCAACGCGCTCGACCTCCAGGCGCGTGGCGAGCGCTGCCTCACGTTCACGACGGAGTCGCTCGACCGCGACGTCGAGATCACCGGGGCGCCCGCGCTCGACCTCGAGATCGCGACGTCGTTGGACCGCGGCGCGATCGTCGCCACCCTCGAGCACGTGCTCGCCGACGGCTCCGTCGCCTACCTGACGGAGGGGTTCCTCAACTTCGCGCACCGCAAGACGGCGGACGCCGAGTTCGGGCACGACGGCGCCTACTGGCACCGCTGGCTGCGCGAGGACCTCCTGCCGGTGCGTCCCGGCGAACCCATGTCCGTGCGCTTCGAGCTCTACCCGGTCTCGTGCATCGCGCGGGCGGGCGACCGGCTACGGCTCACGCTCGCCGGCGCGGACGCCGACAACCTGATCGTCCCGACGATCGGCGACGAGGCGACGCTCCGCGTGACCCAGGGCGGCGAACGGGCGTCGCGCCTCCTCCTGCCGATCGTCAACCCGCACGTCGCGCCGACGGCGCGCGTCGTCCCCGACGGCTTCGACGCGGAGTTTCCGGGCTTCGCGTTCCGGCGAGGCGAGGATCCGCCGTTCGGCTCCTAGTCGCCCAGCCGCGGCAGCGGCGCCGGCTCGTAGAGGATCGGGTCCCTGCCGTCGTAGCAGACCCAGCACTGGCCGGTCTCGCCGCCAGTCACCGCCTCGATGACGGCATCCGCAACCTGGGCCGGCGGCATGAGCCGGAGGTCGGCCTCTCTCACGAACTCGTCGGCCTCGGGGCCGAAGATCTTCGTCGCGACCGCGGCGGGGCAGATCGCGTTGAGGGTGATGCCGCGCTCGGCGAGAGACGGTGCGAGAGCGCGAACCAGACCGACCACGGCGTGCTTGGTCAGCGTGTAGACGGGGTCCACTTCCCAGGTGATGAGCCCGGCAACCGAGGCCGTGACGACGATCGCCCCGCCGCCCCGGTTCTCCAGCGCCTCTACCGTCGCACTCACGCCGAAGACGACTCCGTCGACGTTGGCCCCCATGGCCCGGCGGTAGGCGTCCGTCGGCATGGCGGCTATGTCGAAGTCAGGAAAGTCACCCCCGGCTGCGGCATAGGTCGTCACGCCGGCGTTGAGGTGGACCAGGTCGAGGCCTCCGTGAGCCTGGACGACCTCGGAGACGACGCGGGTCCATGCGTCCCGGTCACTCACGTCAAGGTGCGTGAACTCGCCGTCGACCGCGTCCGCGACGCCCCGCCCTGCTGCTTCGTCGACGTCCGTGACGACGACGCGCGCGCCCCGGTCGGCAAGCGCTTCGCAGGTGGCCCTGCCGATTCCGGACGCGCCGCCGGTGACGAGGCAGATCCTGTTGTTGAAGTCAGCCATTGTGCGCTCCCTTTTCGCCGGCAGCGCCCGACCAGATGAGGCTCGGATCGTCATCACCGAGGGCCTTGACCCTACGCTGCCAGCCGAGATCCGGTCCAACCAGGGCGATGACCACGAGGCCGGCGACCGCCCATCCGACCGGCCCGATCATCCCCCCGTACGAGCGGCCGAAGAGCTGCTCGACGATCAGCAGGCTACTCACGAACGTCACCAGGAAGCCGACCAGGGTGGCGTAGAGCTGCGCGCCTTCCCGCAGGCTCAGGTTGCCCCGGATCGGGCGATAGAGACCGATCAGGGCCCGCAGTCCGAGCCGCTTCCAGCCGATCCCCACGATCAGCAGCGCGGCCAGCGTCGGCGCGAAGGGGAACGAGAACATGGGCAGGAGAATCGGCATCTTGCTGGCGGCCGCCTGCATGTACAGCAGGGCGCTGTCGCCGTGGTGGTGGAGCGTCGGGTGCGCCGCCCGGGTCGCGTCCCGGTAGCCCACGAACTCGCCGTAGGCGCTGTAGTCGGGGCCGCGTTCCTCCTGCAGCACGACCTCAACCGTCATCAGGTAGATCCAGGCCAGCAGGCCGATCAGCACGGCCGCGGCGTAGAAGGTCCAGAAGGGATGGCGTCGGATGAACTGGCGCATGGTCTCCATACCCTTCCTCACCGAAAGTGTTCCGCGACCCGCGCGATCAACGGGTGATGCCAGCCGGCGGGCGCGCTGGCCTGATTGACCGTGCCCGCGAAGTAGATGCCTGCGTCCTGGTCACAGTCCATCTTCGCTCCCCAGGCGCCGGAGTGCCCCCACAACTCGCCGCCGGGATAGCGGGTACGGAAAAGGCCCAGCCCGACACCGATACGCGGCTCGGCCAGGCCGGCAGGCCGCGTCCAGGCGGTCATCTCGCTCAGGATTCGACTTGAGCCTGGCGGTCGGTTCTCCGCCAGAGCGCGCTGGAACCGCAAGAGATCCCTGGCGGTCGTGACCAGGCCGCCCCCGCCCCAGTCGAAGGAGAGGTTCTTGCCGGAACTCAGCATCGGTATGCCGAAGGCATGGACGTCGGACTCGGGCTGGCGGCGTGGCCCGAGCGGCGGATCGTCCCGGTAGGCGAGGTAGCTGTCCCGCAGATCGCAGGGCGTGAAGATCCGGTCTCTCAGGTTGGCGTGGTAGCTCTCGCCGGTCACCCGCTCGACGAGCAGCGCCAGGAGGACGAAGGCGGTGTCGCTGTAGTGGAACGCGAGGCCGGGCTCGGACAAGGCCTCGGTGATGCCCGGCTGAGACAGGTAGAAGTTGATGACACCCCGTTCCTCGGTCGTGTCGCCGTCCGGCAGCCAGGGTGACCACGCCACCGTAAAGTTGCGGGACGCGTCGCTACCGATGATCGAGCCCGGCGCCGGCCGTCCGAGCTCTCTCGAGGTCTGGGAGCCGTCGTCGACGAACGCGTCCCGGAAGCCCGAGGTGTGCGACAGGATGTGCCGGAGCGTGACGTCGGCGAAAACGGGCTCCCCGTCACGCGTCAGGAGACGCTCCTGGATCTCGTCGGGGAAGACCTCGAAGTCGACGTAGCGGGCGTCCAAACCCTCGGGACCGAGCGCGCCTTCCTCGGCGAGTTGCACAACGAGCAGCGCGGTCATCGACTTGCTGACGCTCGCTGTGTGAAAGCGGTGGTCCGGCGTCATCGCCTCGCCGGTGTCCGCGCGCGCGATGCCGACCGCGTGCTCGTAGACGAAGCCCTCGGCGGGCGCCTCGATCCGGGCCACGGCGCTCTCGGCGCCGGACGACAGCTGGCCTTGGAGCAGCGAGTCGAGCGCGTCCTCGATCTCGCGGTTCAAGAGCACGGTAGTCGCGCTCCTAGTCGCGATTGAACACGAAGTAGTCGTGCGAGGCCCGCGCGATCTCGGCGATCACCGGCTCCATCGCCTCGTTGGACGGCAGCCCGGATTCCTTGACGAAGACGACGGAGATCACGTGACCCGCGTCGCCCGGCAGGGTGATGACGCCCACGTCGTTGGTGGACTCGCCGATCGTGCCGGTCTTGTGGGCGACCGGGGTGCCCGGCGGCAGCGCTCCCGGAATCCGGTTCTCGCCGGTCTCGCAGCGGGCCATGATGTCGATCAGCAGGGCCGAGCTCTTCTCGCTGAGGATCTCCCGCTTCCAGATCTTCCGCAGAAGGTGGGCCATCGCTCGAGGCGTCGCGGTGTCGCGTGGATCGGAGTTGAACGACTTGTTCAACTCGGCCAGTCGGCGTTCGTCCAGTTGACTCGAGTTGTCTTCCAGAATCAGACGGTTGTACTCGGCCGGCGGCATTGGCATGGCGACGGTTGCGTCGTCCCGACCCAGGAAGTTCGCGATCAGCGCCCGGGTCGTCCGGTCGACGCGGATGCCTTCTGTGCCGGATGCCCTCATCCGCGCGGTGATGGCCTCGGCGCCGCCGGCCTCCCGAAACAGCAGGTCGGTGGCGATGTTGTCGCTGATCCGCAGCATCAGGCCGAGCACGTTCTGGATGGTCAGGCGGGAGCCCGGCGTGTCGAAGAAGTCGCTGAGGGCGCCATAGGTGACGACGTGATCGCTGGTCTGCATCGTGATCAGGTCGTCGAGCGACCGCTTGCCCGCGTCGACCTGCGCGAGGATCTCGACCGCGATCGGCACCTTGTAGGTGCTTGCCATCGGGAAGCGCTCATCGGCGTTGAGCAACACGCCGCGACCGGATTCGAGGTGGATCGCGGCGACTCCTACCGTGCCGAGGCTGGCTTCGGCGAGGCGTTCGATCTCGGAACCCAGGTGCTTCAGGTTGGGATCGTCGCCCAGGATCTCGAGACGCTCGGAGGCCGCAGCCGGTGCGGCCGCCAGGGCGCCGACCGTGCACGCGACCAGGAAGACGGGCAGGCAGAGGTGGGAGGAGTGCAATCGAGACATCGGATCTCCTGATGTTCAGGCGCCGTTCGCGATGCCGCGGCGCCGCGTGTCGGCGAAACTGGTATATGACTGTAACCAAACGAGAAAGGGCCGGAGAGCGAAGCGCGAGCCGGCCGTGGATGAGTTCTGGGGAGCTGGGAGGAATGAGGAGAATGGAGATGCGAGGCACCGCCCTGCCGGCGGCGATGCTGATCGCGATCGCGGCGCCGGCCGTTGCCCTTGCGGCGCAGGACGAGATGCCCGTCTCGGCCTACGACCGCGCGGCGAAGATGCTTGGCGTTGCGTCGCTGATCTTCAACGAAACGGTGACGCCGCACTGGATCGGGGACAGCGAGGCGTTCTGGTACCGCAGCGACGACCGTGACGGGCACCGATTCTGGCGGGTCGAGCCGCTGGCGAGCGATGAGCGGCGGCGTCCGGCCTTCGATCACGCCCGGCTGGCGGCGTCGCTGAGCGGGCTTCGCGACGTGCCCGCGGAGCCCCTGGCGCTGCCCTTCGAGACCATCAACCTGTCGAAGGACGGCGAGGTGTCCTTCCAGATCCCGGGCGAGAAGGGGCCCGAGTCGTTCCGGTGCACGGTGGACGGCGCCGAGTGTTCGCGCGTCGAAGCGCCGGCCGCCCCGGTGGAAGAGAAGGACGAGAAGCAGATGCCGCCCCTGCCGTCTCCCGACGGGGCCTACAGCCTCCTGGTACGGGATCACGACCTCTACCTCGTCACCACCAGGAGCGGCGAGGAGCGCCGGTTGACCGACGACGGCGTGCCGTTCCACGACTACGCCTCGCGTCCCGAGGCGCGGCTCTCGACGATCACCGAGAAGCGCGCGGGCGTCGTCGTCCCGCCCTCCGCTCTGTGGTCGCCCGACGGCAGGACAGCTCTCACCGTCCGCCTGGACCAGCGCGCAGTGGGCGAGATGCACGTCCTTCAGACCACCGATCTCGGCGACAGCGCCCGGCCCGTCCTGCACACCTTCCGCATGCCGATCCCCGGTGACGACGGCGTGCCGTGGAGCGAACTCCTGCTCGTCGACGCCGAAAGCGGCACGCTGCGGCCGGTCGACACCGAGCGCGTCCACACGCCTTTCATGGCGCTGGCCGACCTGGGTCAGCTCTGGTGGAACGACGACGGGTCGAAGGCGTACCTGCTGCGCCGGCCTCGGGGCGCCCGCTCGATGCAGCTCGAGGAGATCGACGCTGCGACCGGCGCCGCGCGCACGCTGGTGGCGGAGACCTCCAGGCACCACGTCGAGCCGACCCTCCTGATCGGCACAGGCACGCCCAACATCAGGGTGCTCGAGAGCGGCGAGGTGCTCTGGTACTCGCAGCGTGACGGCTGGGCGCACCTCTACCTGTACGGCAACGACGGCGAACTCGTCCGCCAGGTCACCCGGGGCGCCTGGGTGGTGCGCGACCTGGTGCACGTCGACGAGGCGTCGCGCACCGTCTACTTCACGGCCGCGGGCCTGGACCCTGCCGTCGATCCCTACCTGCGCACCTTCGCCCGCGCTTCGCTCGACCGCACGACACAGTACCCGGAGATCCTCACGCCCGAGCCCGGCGACCACACCGTGACGGCCTCGCCCGGCGGCAAGTCGTTCGTCGACCAGTGGTCGCGCATCGACCAGCCGCCTCGGTCGCGGGTCCTGCTGCCGGACGGCCGCGTGGCGGTGGAGCTCGAAGCGGCCGACTTCGAATCGCTGGTCGAGCTCACCGCCCTGCCGGTTTCCTTCACCGTCAAGGCGCGGGACGGCAAGACGGACATCTACGGCAACGTCTTCTTCCCGCCCGGCTTCGACCCGGAGGACGTTGGCGCCAGCTACCCGGTGATCGACGGCATCTATCCCGGGCCGCAGGTGCATCGGGTGACCAAGAACTGGCACGACCCGACGCTGTTCCTGAGCTACGACCTGGCGCTGGCCCAACTCGGCTTCGTCGTGGTCACCGTCGACGGCTTCGGAACGCCGCTGCGCTCGAAGGCCTTCCATGTGCGCTCGGAGGGGAACCTGCAGGAGGCCGGCGGTCTCCCCGACCACCTGGCGGCCATCCGCCAGCTCGCCGTTCGCTATCCGCAGATGGACCTCGACCGGGTCGGCGTCTACGGCCACTCCGGGGGCGGTTTCGCCTCGGCGCGCGCCATCTTGGCCTACCCGGAGTTCTACAAGGTGGCGGTGTCGTCGGCGGGCAACCACGACCAGCGGGGCTACATCCAACTTTGGGGCGAGTCCTACCACGGCGATCCGGCCACGGTGAGCTACGAGGAGCAGGCCAACGCCTCGATCGCCCACCAGCTCGAAGGCAAGCTGCTCCTCGCCTACGGCGCCCTGGACGACAACGTGCCGCCGGCGCTGACGCTGCAGGTCATTGAGGCCTTGACCAAGGCGAACCGGGACTACGACCTGATCGTGCTGCCGTCCGGCAACCACGGTTTCATGTCCGACCCGTACTTCATTCGCCGCAGTTGGGACTACTTCGTGCGCCACCTCGCGGGCAAGGAGCCGCCCGCGGATTACCGCCTGGCGCCGCCCGGCTCGTGAAGCTCGTCCTCGGGCACAGCCCGATCTTGACTACGAAGCGGCTGGTGCTGGGCGCCGGCGCACTGCTCGTTCTCTGCGGAGGGTTGGCGTGCCAGTCTGGGGAGCACACCGTCGGCGTCGTTCTGGAGACCGACCTCGGCGAGATCGAAATCCGGGTGTACACCGACCGCGCTCCCATCTCGGCCAACAACTTCCTGGCCTGGGTCGCTGCCGGGCACTACGAGGGCGCGACCTTCTACAGGGTGACGCGCCCCGACAACACGACCGGGCCGAACCCGATCCAGGTAGTCCAGGGCGGACTCCTCGGTGAGAGCCTGCGGCGGGGAGAGTCGTCACCTCCCGGCGGCGGTCCGATACCGCCGATCGCCCATGAGACGACCGACACGACAGGCATCCTCAACGAGCGCGGCACGATCGCCTACGCGCGGCTCGAGCCGGGAACGGCCGACTCGGAGTTCTTCTTCAACGTCGCCGACAACCCGGCGCTCGACACCGGCAACACGACGCGCCAGCCCGACGGCCAGGGCTACGCAACCTTCGGGCGGGTCGTACGGGGGATGGACGTCCTCGAGGACATTCAGGGACTCCCGACGCTCACGGAAGCCGGGTCGGAGGTCACACGCGGCCAGATGCTGGAGCAGCCGGTGGTGATCCGGCAAGCCCGGGTTCTGGACGACTAGAGCCTACGGTCCCGGCTGCAGAATGCACCGACGAGCCGACGAAATGCTCAGGTCGTCGGCACTCTTCCATGAAAAGTGACGGCGACCTATGCAAGTTGCAGCTTCCGAACGGCCGTGCGACGCTACTGCCCCCAGACTTCCTCGAAGACGCGGAGGTAGTTCTCGCCGAGGAACTTGCGAATCGTCTCGTCGCTGTGGCCGCGGCGGACCAGTTCCTCGGTGATGGCGGGGACCTTGCCGATGTGCTCGAGGCCCTCCGGCGCCAGATCGAGGCCGTAGTGGTCGCTGCCCATGCCGATGTGGTCCGGGCCCATGACGTCGAGCGCGGTTTCGATGTCGTCGACGACCTCGGACAGGTTGCGGTGGGTGATGTGGATCAGCCCCAGCACGCCGCCATTCTCGGCGATCGCCTCCAGCATCTTCCGGTCGCGCGGCAGTTCGAGACGGGTCCTCGGAAGGGTGCCTCCGCCGAGGCGGGACTCGGGGTCGCTGTTGGGAAACATGGTGGGCGTCGTGTGGGAGAGGATGACCGGCCGGTCGACCCGGTCGAGGATCTCCCAGTAGCCGCGCTCGCCGATGTGCACCAGGTCGACAACGATGTCGAGTTCCACCATGCGGTCGACGAGCGCCTTGCCGGCGGCCGTCAGCCCGCCCTGGTCGTCGGCGGCCCAGCAGCCGTCGGCGTAGATGTTGCGGCGGGTGTGGGTGAGGCTCGCCACCCGCAGCCCGAGCTTGTAGTAGAGATCGAGGAAGCGCGGGTCCGCGCCCAGCGCCTCGCAGCCCTCGAAGGAAAAGACGAGCGCGACGCGACCGTCCTGCTTGGCCTGGCGGATTTCGGCCACCGAGGTGGCGAGCACCAGGTCGTCGAGCCGTTCGACCTCGTGGTGCAGGTTCCAGGTCATCTCGAGGCCGCGGTGGAGCGGGCTGTTGAGCTGCTCGTCGTCGAGGTAGACCGCGCAGAGCTGCGAGGTGATGCCGCCTTCCCGCCAGCGCCGCAGGTCGTACTGGCCCATGCACCCGAACCAGACGGTGTGCGCCGACATCCCGAACAGGGCGAAGGGGCCGATGTCGAATCCGAGCGGCGGCTGCCAGCCCTCTGAGTCGGGGAGTTCGACCCCTTGGTCGAGCTTCACCTTGCCGTCGCTGACGGGAATCAGGATGTCGCAGTGACCGTCG
The DNA here is from genome assembly GCA_009845425.1 of Holophagales bacterium. Lineage (GTDB taxonomy): Bacteria > Acidobacteriota > Thermoanaerobaculia > Multivoradales > Multivoraceae > Multivorans. The sequence continues at coordinate 28,655 of VXZQ01000011.1, read as the reverse complement.
ATCACGATCGATTCGCGGTGCAGGGCGGCTGCCCGCTCGGAAATCTCCATCAGTGTCCTCTCCCGATTCCGGCCATTGGTGGCGGCTCAGTGCGACAGCGCCAGACCGCTGAGCAGGGTGGTCGCCGCGGCGCGCCGCTTGCCGTCCTCACCGATCGTTGCACCGACGACGTAGCCGCGCGGCGCCCGCGACTCGATCCCGGCCGGCACCACCTTGATCTGGAGCCCTAGCCCGCGCGCCGCCTCGAGCAGTTCGGGAGAGAAGTCGCCTTCGATGACCTGTGTGGTCGGCGAGCCCAGGGGCCCGAAGGCGGGCAGGTGCGGGGACGGAGCGTCGATCGCCTTCTTGATGTCCATCTCCCAGTCGAGCAGGTTCAGGAGGACGCTGATCGTCTTCTGGTGCAGACCGGAGCCGATGGAGGCGAGGGCGGCCACCGGCTTGCCGTCCCGCAGGACGATCATCGGCTCGGTCGGGTCGGGAAGCCGATTGCCGGGGCCGGTCTCGGCGATCAGCGCCTGCTGGAAGGCCGCCGAGTCGGGGATCGAGATGCCGTCGACGAAGATCGCCGTGTCGCCCCAGGCCGAGGTGTTGATCGTGTGGACGACCGCGGCGACGTTGCCGTACGCGTCGATGGCGACGATGGCGTCCGAGTGCTTCGGATCGACCGGGGCGGGGATCTTCGTCAGGGGCGCGATGCCCGATTGCATCCTCTTCCAGAGACCCGCGGCGTTCTCCTTGCCGGTCCGGCCCGCCAGGGTGGCGTCGAGGTCGCCGTACAGCGTGCGGCGCATCGGCTCGGGCAGGAAGACGAGGCTCATCAGGTTGGTCATCTGGTTCACCCAGAAGAAGGCCTCCGGCGATTCCGCGTAGTGACCCATGTCGCGCAGCCCGGCCGCCTCGGAGACGTTGAGCACCTCGGCGACGTGGACGCCGCCCTGCGCCGGCAGGCCGTGGCCGTAGACGTCGAAGCCGTTGTAGGTGGAGTGCACCGGCTCGGCGACGAGGGCCTCGTAGCTCCGCATGTCCTCCATCGAGAGCTTGCCGCCGTCGCGCTGGACCGCCTCGACCAGCCGCTCGGCCCAGGGGCCGCGGTAGACGTAGTCGATTCCCTGGTCGGCGACGGCGCGGAGGGTCGCCGCGAGTTCCGGCTGCCGGAGCAGATCCCCCTCGCCGAGAAAGGCGCCGTCGTCGTCGGTGAAGATGCGGCGGGTCGCGGGCAGGCGGGAGAGCGCCTCCTTGCGCATCTCGATCATGCTCGTGTGGATGGAGCCGAGCAGGACGCCGTTCTCCGCGTAGTGGATCGCCGGTTCGAAGAGGCTGGCCCACGGCAGCTTCCCGAAGCGATCGTGCGTGGCGCCGAGGCCGCCGAAGAACCCGGGCACCAGGGCGGTGCGGCCGCTCGGCTGGTGCTTGGCGCCGATCGTCGTCGAGGTCGGGATCGTCATCGGCTCGGTCTCGCCACGGACCGTGTCGTAGGCGCCGTTGACGTTGAACACCTCGCCGCTCTCCGCCTCGTAGTAGACGAGGTTGAAGATCCCGGCGTAGCTGACCCAGGCGCCGCTCGCCAGGGAGATCTGGGTGAGCGCGGTGGCGATCACGGCGTCGGCGGCGGTACCGCCCTGGCGGAGGACCTCGAGGCCGGCCCTGACCGCCGCCGGTCCGGTGGTGCCGCTGATCACGCCGTTCTCGCCTTCGGCCAGCGGCTTGTCCGTCTCGAAGAAGGCGTTCAGCTCCTCGAGCGCCTCGCGGTCGCTCCAGTTGGCCGGGCTGAGGTCGACCGTCGCCTCGTCGGCCGCGCCGGCGAACGCGGCAGGCGTGGCGAGGACGAACCAAGCGGCGAGGCAGAGGGCGCGGAGAGTTCTTTGCTTCATCGTCTTCGGAGCTTACGCCGACCGCGACCCCGAAGCGTGCATCCAGCGCACGAGCAGCGGCGTCAGTGCGCCGAGCACCGCCGCGACGAGCAGAGCCAGGAGCCCGATTCGTGTGTAGACGTTGCCGTACGTGGAGAGCGCCGCCTCGAAGTCGGCAACCTCTCCGCCGACCGTCGTGGCGCTCGTCAGCCGGGCGATCAATCCCGAGATGTAGCTCGAGGCGGCGTAGGCGAGCATGAAGGACCCCATCATCGTCGACACGATCTTCTTCGGTGAGAGCCGGGTCACCATCGACATGCCGACGGGCGCCAGGCAGAGCTCGCCGGTCACCATCAGCAGGAAGGTGAGGGCGAACCAGATCAGAGCGACCTTGCCGTCGTCCGGCCGCAGGGCGCTGCCTAGCACCAGTACAAGGAAGGCGAGACTGATCTGGACGATCGCGAGGACGAACTTGACGGGTGTCGAAGGCTCCCTGCCGCGCCGGCCGAGCTCGATCCACAGCCAACTGAAGAGCGGCGCCAGTGCGATGACGTAGATCGCCGGCAGGGATTGCAGCGTGGAGGCCGGAATCTCGATCCCGAAGAACTCGCGGTCGACCATCCGGTCGGCGAAGAGGTTGAGCGAGCTGCCCATCTGCTCGTAGAAGGCCCAGAAGCCGATGGTAAAGGCCACCAGGACGGCGCAGGCCAGAAGCTGGTCGCGTTCGGTCCGATCACACCGCCGCAGCGCGTAGTAGAGGACGAAGAGGCCCAGCGCGGCGCCGGTGGCCGACAGCAGGCCGCCGACGACCGGCGGATGCTGGAGCACCCACCAGACGCCGCCGACCAGGCCGAGGCTTGCGAGGTAGATGGCGGCTTCGCGGGGGAGTCCGGGGAGCACGCGCTCCTTCAGCGCCTCCGGTCGCGGCGGATCCGCGTGGCCCCGGAGATACTTCTGGCCCTTCAGGTAGAGCAGCAGTCCGGCCAGCATGCCGACGCCGGCGAGACCGAAGCCGTAGCGCCAGCCGTAGGTCTGGCCCAGCCAGCCGCAGAGCAGGGGAGCCACCGCCGCGCCCAGGTTGATCCCCATGTAGAAGACGGTGAAGCCGGAATCCCGGCGCGGATCGCCTTTCTCGTAGAGAGCCCCGACGACCGTGGAGGCGTTCGTCTTGAGGAATCCCACGCCGGTCGCGATCAGAGCCAGCGCCAGGTAGAACAGGCTCAGATGGAACTCGCTGCGTTCGACGACCACCCCTCCGGCAGACGAGACCTCCGTCGCCGCCGGTCCCTCGATCGTCATCAGGAAGTGACCGGCGACCAGCAGCAGGGCGCCGAAGGTGACTCCCTTGCGCGGGCCGAGCCAGCGGTCCGCCACCGCCCCGCCGAGCACCGGCAGCAGGTAGACCATCGACGCGTAGGCCCCGTAGAGCACGAAGGCCCGGCTGTCGCTGAAGAGGAAGTGCTGCGTCAGGTAGAAGATGAGCAGCGCCCGCATCCCGTAGTACGAGAAGCGCTCCCACATCTCGACCAGGAAGCAGACGCCCAGTCCGGGCGGGTGGTCGCGGAAGACCGGGATCCTTCGCCAGAGGCTCACGATCGAAGCACCCTACAGTCCAGGCGCGAGTGCCGCCTTCCGACAGCCCCCGGGGACCCTCTCCTCCGGCCCGGAAGGCTGGAGGACGTCGTGGACGAACGGGCCGCGGGGCGTAGACTCGGCGCCGCAGCATTCCACGGCGAAGGGAACGGACGACTTGGCAGACAAGGTCTCGATTGTGACCGGCGGTGGCAGCGGGATCGGCCGCGCGGTGACGCACGGATTGGTCGAGGACGGCTACCACGTGCTCATTGCCGGTCGCCGTGAGGATCGGCTGGTTGAGACGAAGAGCGGCGCACGCGATCCCGGCAAGGTCTCGGTAGTAGCCGCGGACATCAGCACCGTGGAGGGCGTCCAGGCCGTGTTCGAACGCCTGACGAGCGCGTTCGGCCGGCTGGACCTGCTGTTCAACAACGCCGGCACCGGAGCGCCGCCCCTGCCGATCGAAGACCTGACCATCGAACAGTGGAACCGCGTGGTCGGCGTCAACCTGACGGGCGCCTTTCTCTGCACGCAGCGGGCGGTCAGGCTGATGAAGGAACAGGATCCCCAGGGCGGACGGATCATCAACAACGGTTCCATCTCCGCGCACGTGCCGCGCCCCAACTCGGCGCCGTACACCGCTACGAAGCACGCGATCACCGGGCTCACGCGGTCGACTTCGCTGGACGGCCGCCGGTTCAACATCGCCTGCGGGCAGATCGACATCGGCAACGCCTACACGCGAATGACCGCGCGGATGTCCGAGGGCGTGGCCCAACCCGACGGCAGAACAATGCCGGAACCCACCATCGACGTGCGCGCCGTCGTCGACGCGGTGCGCTACATGGCCGCGCTCCCGCTTGACGCGAACGTGCCTTTCCTGACGGTGATGGCGAACCAGATGCCGTTCATGGGCCGGGGTTGATTCGATGAACCGACGCTCCTTCCTGAAAGCCGGCGCGGCCGCTGCGGCGATACCGATCGTCTCGCGGGCGCGGGGCTTCGGACTGGTCGCGGCCCCACCGGAGGTCGCGGTCGACCCGGCCATCCTCCAGCAGCTCCTCGAAGAGTCCGCCCGCAGCCTCGGCATCGTCGGAGCTCAGCTTGCGGTCTTCGACGGCGAGGCGGTCCACGAGTTCGCAACCGGCCTTGCGGTCCGTGAACGCGAGCTGGCGGTCGCGCCCGACACGCTGTTCCAGATCGGATCGACGACGAAGGTGTTCAACGCCGCCGTGGTGATGGCGCTGGTCGACGAGGGAACGCTCGACCTCGACGAACCCGTCGGGAGCTACCTCGACGGCGCGGCGCTGACGAGCGACCAGCCGCCGGTCGACATGACGCTGCGTCAACTGCTCTCGATGTCGTCGGGACTCGACAACGGGCCGTACACGGATCACGGTCGCGGCGACGACGCCCTCGGCCAGTACGTCGCTTCACTGGCCGGGATTCCCGGGATCTTCGAGCCGGGGGCGGCCTACGGCTACTCGAACGCCGGCACCTGCGTCGCCGGGCTCGCGGCCCAGCGGGTGATTGGGAAGAACTGGGAGACCCTGCTCGCCGAACGGATCCTCGAGCCGCTCGAGCTCGAACACTCCGCGAACTTCGCGGAGGACCTGCTCTACCATCCGGTGGCCCTCGGCTATTCGCAGACGCCGTCCACTCCCGAAGGCCGGCGGGTGCCGTTCTGGGGGCTGCCGCGCAGTATGGCGCCGGCAGGCGCGACCCTGTGCTGCAGCGCCGGCGACCTGGTGCGGTTCGCGGCCCTGTTCCTGCGCGGCGGCCAGTCGGCCGAGGGCCGGCAGGTGCTGTCGGAAGAGGCCGTCGAGGCGATGCAGACGCCCGAGATCGACATGCCGGCCCGGGTCATCGCCCAGAAGTGGTGCCCCGGGCCCTACTGGAAGCGCTGGGGCGGGGAGGTGATCTACGGCCACAGCGGCACGAACAGCGGCGGCTCGTCCCTGCTGCTCTGGTGTCCGAGCAAGGGCGTCGCGGCCGCGACGATCTCGAACGTGCCGAGCCAGGGCTATCCGCTCGCCGACCGCGTCTTCGACACCCTCTTCCCGGAGGTCTTCGGCATCGACAAGCCGGAAACGCCCACTCCGGACTCCGTGACGCCGGTGGAGGTCGATCTCGAGCGCTACGTCGGGCGGTTCGAGGCGGTGGGAAGTCGCTTCTCGTTCTTCGCCGACGGCGACCGGCTGATGGCGCGGTCGCTCGGCGGCGGCGTGCTCGAGTCGGAGGTGATTCCGCTCGGAAGCGACCGGTTCCTGCCGCGCGACCCGGCGATGGGCGGTAACCGCGGCTGGGACGTGGCGTTCTGGGGTGACGACGGCAACGGCCGCGCGACGCACTACCTGAACGGCGTCTTCGCGATGCGCCGCAGCGGCTGAGGCATGAGGGTCCGGCAGGCCGGTATCGTTCTTGCCTGGGCGTGCATCGCCGGCCCGCCCGAAGCCGCGGCGCAGGAGCCCTACGCCCCGGAGCAGGTAACCCGGGCCGCCTACGATCAGGCCGCGAGCCTGCTCTCCCAAAACGTCCAGGGCACGGTCCGGAACGTCGAAGTCGTTCCCCACTGGATCGGCGACCGCGACGAGTTCTGGTACGAGCGCGACACGGACCGGGGCACCGAGATCGTGATCGTCGACGCCGCCACGGGCAAGAAGCGCCCCGCTTTCGACCATGAGCGCCTGGCCGAGGCCCTGCCGGACTTTGCCTCCGACCCGCTTCAACTTGTGGCGCCGGACCGGTCCGTCGCCGCCTTCGCCCGAAGCCACGACGTCTGGCTGCGCGACCTGGACGACGGCGCCGAGCGGCGGCTCTCGCAGGACGGCGAGGAGCACTTCGGCTACGGCGCGCTGCCGGGCTGGAGCGCGAAGCTCCAGCTTCTGCGGCAGGGCCTCGAAGCACCGTTGACCGGCGCCTCCTGGTCGCCCGACTCGGCGAAGCTGCTCATCTCCCGCACGGACGAGAGGAAGGTCGGCGCGTACCCCTACCTGGACCTTCTGCCTGCCGACGGCAGCGCCCGGCCGCGGACGCTGGAGAAACGGGTCGCCCTGATCGGCGACCGGGAGATCCCGCGGTTCCCGATGTTCGTCTTCGACGTCGCCAGCGGTGCGAGCCGCCAGGTACCGCTTCCCGACGACTGTTTCGGAGAGCTGGGCGCCACGCCGCCTCAGGCAATCTGGACACCCGATTCCCGCCGGATCTTCTTCCTCTGCCTCGCCCCCGACGCGAGCCGCTTCGAGCTGGTCCGGTACGACCTCGCCTCCGGACGCGCCGCGACCGTCTTCGAGGAGGAGGCCGACTCCTTTCTCGACCTGAACCACAGCCTCTACCGGTCGATGGGCGCCAACGTCCGCGTGCTGGCGGGCGGCAGTCGGGCGATCACTTTCTCGCAGCGGGACGGCTGGGGACATCTCTACCTGGTTGACCTGGAAGGCGGCGGCGACGTCCGGCAACTCACGCGCGGCGAATGGGTGGTCCACGACATCGTGGCCGTTGACGAGAGCGATGGCGCCGGCTTCGTGTACTTCACGGCCGGCGGGCGCGAGCCGGATCGGAATCCGTACTGGCGGCACGTCTACCGGGTGCCGCTCGAGGGTGACGCCGAGGTCGAGTTGCTGACGCCCGAGCCGGCCGATCACGCGGTTACGGTCGCCGCCCCGGTCCTGATCGGCGCCGCCTCGACGTTCGCGCCGAGCGGACGCTACTTCGTCTCCAACTCCTCGACCCTCGACAGTCCTCCGGTGTCGCGGCTCCGCCGGAGCGACGGCTCGGTCATAGCAACCCTGGAGCGGGCGGACGCCGGCGAGCTCTTCGCCCGCGGCTACGAGCCGCCGCTGCCCTTTTCGGTCAAGGCGGCGGACGGCGAGACGGACCTGTACGGCGTGATCTACCGGCCGAAGAACCTTGAGGAAGGCCGGAAGTACCCCGTGATCGAACACATCTACGGCGGTCCGCAGACCAACGTCGTCCCCCGTAGCTTCGCCAGTGCCGCGGGGGTCGAACGGGTCGGAGGGCAGGGCGACTTCTCGACCTTCACCGCCCTCGGGTTCGCCGTCGTCACGATCGACGCGAGAGGCACGCCCTGGCGTTCCAAGGCGTTCCACGACGTCATGTGGAAGAAGCACGACGAGTTCGCGCTCGAGGATCACGTCGCCGCGCTCAAGCAGCTCGGCAAACGCTTCGCGTGGCTCGACATGGAGCGCATCGGCATCACTGGCCACTCCTGGGGCGGCTACTCCTCGGCGCTCGCCATGCTCCGCTACCCGGAGGTCTACAAGGTCGCCGTGTCCTCCGCGGGGCCGTACGACTACCGCTACCTCTATCCGCCGTTCGTCAAGTGGACGGGCTGGCCGGAGTACGAGGACGGCGGCCGATTCGCGCCGGACGCAGCCGCGCGTCCGGTGAATCTCACTCCGCACTCGGCGCTCGCGTCGAAGCTCGAGGGCAAGATGCTGATCGTCTACGGCGAGCACGACGAGAACAGCCTGCCCGCTTCGACGGTCACCCTGATCGACGCGCTGATCGACGCCAACAAGGACTTCGACCTGCTGCTCCTGCCGAATCGCGATCACTTCTTCACCCAGGAGCCGTACTTCATTCGCCGGCGCTGGGACTACTTCGTCAGGCACCTGCTCGGAGCGGAGCCCCCCTCCGACTACAGCCTCCCGCAACCGTGACTGGCCACAGCCGAGCGCCAGTGTCCGCCGTCGCCGCCTCGCTTCGTCTCGAGGACCTGGCGGTCGATCCCTATCCGCGCCTGGCGGAGCTGCGGTCCCAGGGCGCAGCGGTGTGGGCGCCGAACCTGGGCATGTGGGTGGTCGCCGGCTACGACGACACGGTGTCCGTGCTGCGCGACCCGGAACGGTTCACCAACGACTCGCCGAAGTCCCTCATCCAGGCGACCTTCGGCCGCCAGATGCTGTCGGTCGAGGGCGAGGAACAGAAGCGTTACAAGCAGGCGTGCCTCGCTCCCTTCGCCGGCAAGGCGTCGCGGGAGTTGTGGCAGCCGCGGGTCGACCGGCTCTGCGGGGAACTCCTCGAGGCCGCCGAGCGGCCGGCCGCCGGTGGCGCGGTCGAGGTCGACCTGATGGCGGACTATGCCGCGCCGATCGCCCTGGAGACGATGGGAATCGTTGTCGGTTTGCCGTCCGGGGACCTGCCGCGCGTGCGCGCCTGGTACGAGGTGTTCGCCCGGTCGCTGGCGAACTTTGAGGGAGACGCCGAGCTCCATCGCGCCGGCCAGGAGGCAGCGGCCGCGATGCGCGAGTACCTGGCGGAGAAGCTGGAAGGGCAGGCGCCGGCCGGTGGGGCGGATGGCGGCACGCTGATCGAAGTCCTCTCCGGGCCAAGCGGAACGCTCGCCCGCTCCGAGGCGCTGGCGAACCTGCTGATCGTCCTCTTCGGCGGCATCGAGACGACGGAGTCGATGATCGGCAACGCTCTCCACTACCTGCTGAGCGAGCCGGGACTCCTGGAGGGTGTGCTCGATTCCCGGAACGAGGGGAAAGCGGCCTTCCTGGCCGTGGTCGAGGACGTGATGGAGGAGTCGCTGCGCTACGACCCGGCGGTCCAGACCCTCACCCGGCACACGACGGCGGCGGTCCGCATCGGCGGCGCGGAGATCGCTGCCGGCGAGACGGTGCAGTGCATGGTCGGCGGCGCCAACCGGGACCCGGCGGTGTTCGAAGACCCCGAGAGCTTCAAGCCCGGCCGCGCCAATGTCCGTAAACACCTGGCCTTCGGCCTCGGCAACCACTTCTGCCTGGGAGCTCAGCTCGCCCGCGCCGAGACCCGCTCCGCGCTCCGGACCCTGCTCGAGCGCTGGCCCGGCGTCGAACTCGACCTTGCCTCTTCGCTACCGCCCTATGGCCACGAGTTCCGCAAGCCCGGCCGCCTCGTGGTGCGACCTCACTCCACCGAGAGCCGCCCGAAACGGATCACGGTGCGGCGCCGGTCGGGGCTGTCGGAGCTGTCCCAGACCGCGAGCCATTCGCCCGATCCGTCAGCGGACGGATCCTCGAGCAGCGTGGGATAGCTGTTGAGGTTGCCGCGGTCGTAGAACGTGCGTTGCGGCGACCAGTCGCCGCCGGGCGCCCGCGTCTTGTAGTAGAGGCCGCGCCGGAACGCACTGTCCCCGTAGACGTAGATGTGGCGGCCGGAGGAGTCCCGGCCGAAGAAACTCTTAGCCCGGTGATTGGGCAGTTCGGGCTCGGGCTGCGCCGTCGACCACGTCCGCCCCCCGTCCTCGCTGCGAGTCGAGTAGGCCAGAGGGGGATCGAGCGGCCGCTCGCGGTCCATCGTGGCCGTCCGCATGACCATCTCCAGCGCGCCGTCGCCGATGGGGGCGATCTTCCCCTCGTGCAGGAACACCGGATCGTCGTCCGGATACGGCACGTAGCCGGCCAGCTTCCAGTGCAGGAGGCTCTTGCTCTCGAGCACGAACTGGCGCCGGTCGCCGTGGGGATCGTGGCGCCGTGAGTTGCGGTGGGCGGGCAGCAGATAGTGAGGGACTCCGTCGCGCTCTACCGTCTCGATGCCCGCAACGATGATCAGCGAGCCCTGATAGCCCATCGCCAGCTCGACGTGGTTCCAGGAGTAACCGCCGTCGGCGGTGTACGCCGCGACCAGGTCGGCGTTCTCGCTGTCGCGGTAGTGCATGGGCGCGCGCATGACGAAGAGCCAGACGACGTCCTGATCGGGAGGCCTGAACAGCACGGAGTTGTTGTAGGCGTACTGCACGCTGCCGTTGCGCACCCGGTGGTCGAACACGGTGATGCGTTCGTTCCAGGTCCTGCCGCCGTCGAGGCTCAGCGAGCAGACGATGTCGCCCATGTCCATCTTGCCGCGTACCTGCAGTCCGTAGGCGGCGATCAGGTGGTCATCGGTCCAGCGGGCGATGAAGGGCTCCCAGATCTTGTCGTACGGACCTTCAGGGTCGAGCGCGTCGATGGTGACGACGTCCTCGACGTCTCCCCGATACGCCTCGTCTTCAGCGGCGATCGCCGTGGCGGTTGCCAACGCAAGGAGGGACGCGGCGAGGAGAGCCGGCAGAGCGGGTGAGCGTCGTCTGTACGGAAGAGACACGGACATGAGTTCCTCCCTTAGGGGGACGGAGCAGTCGGGACGCGGACGGGAGGAGAGACTACCGAGCCGCGTTGATAGCGTCGCGGGGTGCTACCTGTGCGCCCGAGACGTTGGCGCCATCCGCGGCAGAGCGCCTCACACCGGGTGCGCCGGCGCCCCCGCCGGCTTCTGAAAAGACCGCGCCGCGGAGCGGCGACCTTGCTGCTGCTCCTGGCGAGTTGCACGCAGGCGCCTCCTCCACTGGACCTGGGGGAAGGCGAAGTGGTCGTGCTCACCGGTGGCACGGACATGGTGCATCTGCAGCGGGCGGGCTTTCTCGAGACCATTCTGACCGACGCCTTCGCCGACGTTCATCCCACGTTCCGTGAACTTTCCTGGGAAGCGGACACCGTCTTCCGGCAAGGCTCCTCGCTGGAACGCTGGCGCGAAGATGGCTTCGGCGATTGGGACGCCCAACTCGAACTGGTCGGCACGTCGGTTGTCATTGCGCAGTACGGCAAGCCCGAATCGATGACGGGAGTCGAAGGGCTCGAGTCGTTCAGGTCGGCATACAACGCGCTGATCGACGGATTCCTGAAGCATGCCGACCGGGTCGTGCTCGTGTCCCCGACGCCCTTCGAGAAGCCGGCGAACGAGTTCCTGCCGGATCTTTCGCACCACAATCGGTCTCTCGCGCGGTACGTCCGGGCAACGAAAGAAATCGCCGCGGAGCGAGGTCTCCTTTTCGTCGACCTCTTTTCGGATGCAGAGCCGGACCTGACCGAAAACGGCATGCACCTCAAGGAAGAGTCGCTCCGGCACGTCTCGGAAACGATCGCGGAGAAGCTCGGCTTCGAGATCCCGTCCTGGGACCGTCTGGCCACGCTTCACGCGGCGGTCATCGAAAGGCAGCGCCTGTGGTTCGACTATTGGCGTCCCGCGAACTGGAAACTGCTCTTCGGCGACGACTCGACGCGGCGCTTCACCAGGTCGAGCCACGGCTATCTCTCCTTTCGCGAGGAGTGGCAGCAGCTCGTCGGCCTGATCGAGAAGGCGGAAGAGCGGGTCTGGACCGTGGCGAACGGCGGCCCGGATCCGGGGCACCGGCGCCCCGAGCCGGAAGAGCTCTTTGGCCATCCGGCAGCGGACATCGAGGCGGAGCTCGCTTCGTTCACGGTGCCGCACGGCATGGAGGTCAATCTCTTCGCGTCGGAGGCCGATGGCCTCACCAACCCGCTGGCGATTCGCTGGGACACGGCCGGCCGCGCGTACGTGACCGTCACGACGACGTATCCGCATGTCTTCCCCGGTGATGTTCCGAACGACAAGATCATCGTGCTGGAGGATGCCGATCACGACGGCGTCGCGGAGAGCTCGACCGTCTTCGCGGAAGGGCTGAACATTCCGACGGCAATGGAACTGGGCGACGGCGGCGTCTACGTTGGACAGGGTAGTGAGATTCTCTTTCTAAAAGACACCGATGGCGATGGAAGAGCGGATACGCGGCGCGTCCTGCTCAGCGGATTCGGAACGGGCGATACGCACCAGGCGGTCAACTCCTTCATCTGGAGTCCCGGCGGTGAGCTGTACATGGGGCAGGGCGACGGCATCGAGTCGCGGGTCGAAACTCCTTGGGGCTCCGCCGATCTGTACCAATCCGGGTTCTTCCGTCTGCGTCCGCGCCTGCTCCAGATGCACTCTCTTCTGTACGACTTCATGGGCCCCGGCAATCCCTGGGGCGTTGCGTTCGGTGAATGGGGACAGATCTTCAGCGTCGACGGTGCGGGCGGCGTAACGCATCTTTCGCTCGGGCAGATCCCGACGACTCACCGGCGCCGCCTCGACACGATCGGCGAGCCCGGAGGATACGCCGGCATCGCCTATCTCGACGGCCGTCACCTGCCGCCGGAGTACCAGGGCCAGTTCGCGATCGGCGACTACCAGGCGAATCGGGTGAAGCGGTTCTCCGTTGCGGTCAGCGGTTCAGGTGCAGCCCTGAAGTGGGAAGAGCCGCTCATCCACTCGAGTCACCGGAACTTCCGTCCGATCGGCGTGAAGGTCGGGCCGGACGGCGCCGTCTACGTCGTCGACTGGTACAACCCGATCATCTGCCACCAGGATGACGAGTATCGCGATCCGACGCGCGACAAGGCGCATGGTCGGATCTGGCGGATCACCTCTGCTTCGGCGCCGCTCGTGAAGGCTCCGAAGCTCCTGGATGCGCCGCTCGACGAGGTCGTGGCCGCCCTCGAAGCGCCCGAGCGCTGGACGCGCTACCAGGCGAAGCGCGAGCTCACCCGCCGTGACACGGCGAAGGTCGCGACCGTTCTCGGAGCGTGGGTAGCGAGCCTGGATCCGGAAGCCGCGGACTACGAGCGCCACCTCTACGAGGCGGTCGGCGCTTACGCCACGATCGAGGTCCCCGCGCCGGCGGTCCTGGCGAAGCTACTGGAGGCGGAGGAGCCGGGCGGACGTGCCTTCGCTTCGCGCATCGTGGGCCGATGGCACGATCGCCTGGAGGATCCGCTGGCGCTCCTTGTCAGGCGCGTGGAAGACGACGACGCGCAGGTGCGGATGGAGGCGGTTGCCGCGGCCGCCGCGATTCCGCAGCCGGAGTCCATCACCGTCGTCGCGCGCGCCGTGGACCGCCCGATGGACGACTCGATGGAGTACGTCTTCTCCCAGGCGATCCAGCACCTCAAGCCGCACTGGGAAGCGGCGCACGAGCGCGGAGACCTCCACTTCGCCGAGTCGGCCCATCTCGCCGCGGTGCTCAACCGCGCGGGGGGCAGGGAGCGAATCGCGGATCTGCGCAGCATCGCGCTGTCCTACCACCTCGACGAAGATACACGTCTGAGCGCGATCGAGAATCTTCTGGCGGTCGGAGGAAAGGAGGAGGTCGAGGAGTTCGTCCTCATGCCGGATCGCTATGTGAGCGGCGGGAAGTACGACGCCGACGCACATGCACGGATCCTGGCCGCCGCCGCCAGGGCGACGCGAATCGGAAGTCTCGAGCCGCACGATCAGCCCTGGGGTCTGGCGAAGATGCTGCAGCACCCGAATCTCGAACTCCGCGCCAATGCCGCGATCCTGGCCGGGGTATGGCGTGCCAGGGACACGCAGGAGAGTCTCCTCGCGATGGCCAGGGACCAGTCGCTTCCCGAGTTCGTTCGGGCCGCCGCGTTCGGCGCGTTGGCAAGCCTCGAGGCGGAGGGCGGGAAGGAACTGCTCGCGGCCTATGCCGATGCGCCGCACGCTCCGGCATTGCGCGTCTCGGCGATCGAAGCGCTCGTCGTGCTCGACTCGAGGGCGGCGGCGAAGTCGGCGGTCAGACTGTTCGGGGAACCTGGCTTGGACAATGCCACGGCCACTCGGGCCCTGGTCGCATTCCTCAACCGCGAGGGCGGCGTGCCGGCGCTGACCGCGGCGATCGAGTCCGGTGGACTCGGGCACGACGCCGCGAAGTCGCTGCTCCGTTCGTTCTACGCGAGCGGTCGTTCCGACAACGTCCTCCTGGCGGCGCTCAGCACCGCGAGCGGAGCGGACTCACTCGAGCTCGACTACGACGCCGGCCTGGTGAAGAGCCTCGCGGAGTTCGCGACGGAGCGGGGTGATGCCGAGCGGGGCGCCGTGCTCTTCGTCGACTTCGGCTGTGACTCCTGCCACCAGGTCGGCGAGGAGGGAGGCGCTATCGGGCCGAGCCTGACCGCGGTCGGCACGACGCTGACGGCCGAACGGATCATCGAAGAGACGCTGTGGCCGAATCGCGAGATCAAGGAAGGTTTCACTGCCCTGGAGATCACGACCCGCGACGCGATGATCTACCGGGGGTACAAGCGCTGGACGCAGGAGAGCAGTGCGAGTGGCGATCTCGTGATCCAGGACCTGGCCACGGGAGAGCTGGTCACGATCAGGGCGGGGGACATCGAGGAAGTCCGTGAGACGGGAAGCCCGATGCCTACTGGCCTGACGTCGTTGCTGTCACAGGCCCAGCTCCTGGATCTCTTCAAGTACGTCACGACCCTGGGCACAAGGAGCTAGCAGACGTGAGGAAGATGCTGTGGAAGTCCGTCATTGTCGTGCTCCCCTTCCTACCCGCGACCGCGTGGACCGCAACGGCGCAGGAAGAGGGGGACGCCGGATTCGCCTCCATGTTCGATGGCAGGACGCTCGACGGCTGGCACGCGGTGCCGGCCGACTCCATCGCCGATTGGTCCGTCGAAGACGGCATGATCGTCGGACAGGGCAGCGTGGACCGCCTCGTCTACCTCGTCTACGACGATGTCGAGCTGACGGACTTCGAGCTGGAGGCAAGCTACCGCTTTCCCGGCCATGGCAACAGCGGAATCCAGATCCACGCCGTGGAGGATCCGAGCGGCAAGCGGCCGTTCGTGGGCTACCACGCGGATCTCGGCCACCTGGGCATCGGACCGCACATTCTCGGCGCGTGGGACTTCCACTTCGTCGCGCGCGAAGAGTACGCGTGCTTCCGCGGAACGAGTCTGGTGATCGATCCGGACGGAACGACGCACACCACCGAGATCGAGGACGTCGTGAGGGAAAGCGACATCGAGCGCCATGGCTGGAACCGGGTCCGCGTCGTCGCCAAAGGACGCCACTACCAGTTCTTCATCAACGGAAAGCTCGCCTCCGAGTTCACCGACAACGCGAAGGAAGAACGCCTGGACAAGGGCGCCATCGGCCTGCAGATCCACGATGCGGGGATGCGCGTCGAGTTCAAGGACCTTCGGTTGAAGAGGACGGCTTCGGGGAGGTAGCCCGGCAATCGTCGTCGAGGCGCTGCGAACCGCTAGGCGACCGGTCGGTCACCCACGATCGAGACCCTCTCGCCGAAGCGTGACTGCGGGTAGTAGTCCCACACGGCATGGTGCTGGGTACAGCGGTTGTCCCAGAGCGTGAGTGTGTTCGGCTCCCAGCGCACGCGACAGGTCAGGGAGACCGTGGTGGCGATGTACCTGAAGAGCATGTCGAGCAGGCCCCGGCTCTCCCATCGACGCATGTGGCGGATGTGTGAGGTGAAACCGCTGTTGACGAACAGGGCCTTGCGGCCCGTCTCGGGATGGCGGATCACCACCGGGTGCTCGGTCCTCGGGTACGTCTTTCCCTCGGGAGGCGCGTAGGCGTACTTTCCGATGTAGGGCAGGGCACCGTCGTGAACTGCCACCAGGCCCTCGAGGAAGTTCTGCATCCGCTCCGAAAGCGTCTCGTAGGCACGGTACATGTCGGCGAAGAGCGTGTCGCCGCCTGAGCCGCACTCGGGAATCTCCTTGATGTAGAGCATCGACGCCATCGGCGGTTTCTCGTCGCACGAGACATCGGTGTGCCAGCCGTCACCCGACGTGTACTTCGACTTCTGGGTGGTCTTGATGACGAGGATCTCCGGGTCGTGCCCGCCCTGGTACTCGGCGCTCGTGTGCAAGGGGTGGACGTGCAGCGGGCCGAAGGTCCGTCCGAAGTCCTTGTGTTGCTCGCGGGTGAGTTCCTGGTCGCGGAAGACGAGCACCTGCCAGTCCAGCCAGGCCCGTCTGATCTCGTCCTGCTGCGACTGTGAGAGCGGCCGGGACAGGTCGACTCCCTCGATCTCCGCGCCGATGTGAGGGGTCAGGGGTCGGATCCCGATGGGGGCGGCGGCGGGCGCCACGTCGGGGCGCGTCTCGAAAGCTGCTTGTACGGTCATGATGCCGGTCATTCTGGCATACGATCCGCCGGCCACCGATGGAGGAAGGACGATGAAACCAGTTTGCTTTGTCATGGGCGCCGGCGCCGGAATCGGCGGTACCGCGGGCAGGAGGTTTGCTCGCGAGGGGTACCACGCTGTCCTCTGTCGCCGGAGCGACGAGGACGGGCTGAACGCCCTGGTCGCCGGCATTCACGAGGAGGGAGGGGAGGCGTCCGGCTTTCTCCTGAACGCCGTCAAGGAGAACGCCATCGAGGATCAGATCGCCCACGTGGAGGAGGCGATCGGGCCGATCGAAGTGATGATCTACAACCTCGGCGCCCAGATCGGCAACCGGGACCTCGTCGATACCAGCTACAAGGCGTTCGAGCTCGGCTGGCGCATGGCGACGTTCGGACTCTTCCGCACGGCCTCCGCGCTCTGCCCCCGCATGGTCGAGCGTGGCCATGGAACGCTGATCGTCACCTCGGCCACGGCCGCGGCGCGCGGCAACGCCGGACAGCACTCCCACGCGGCCGCGATGGGGGGCCGCCGCCTGCTCTGCCAGACGCTGAACGCCGAGTTCGCCCCGAAGGGCATTCATGTGGCTCATGTGCTTGTGGATGGAACGGTCGACGCACCGGACACGCTGGGCAAGATGCTTGGGCCCGAGCGCTTCGAAGCCCTCCGAAGCACGAAGGGAGCGGCCGACGGCCTCATCCTGCCCGAGCAGGTGGCGGAGACCTACGTCCATCTCGTCCGGCAGCATCGATCCACCTGGACGTTCGAGCTGGACGTGCGCGCCTACAACGACAAGCCCTGGTGGAACTGAGTACCTGGCCGCGAAGTCGCGGCGCCGGAACGGGCGACTTGCCTACTCACCCGGGGAGTAGATGACCCAGATCTTCGTGTAGCCGTCCGTTTCGAAGACTCCGGTCCACTCTTTCGGTACCGTCACCGCCTCTCCGGCGTTGATCACGAGCTCCGTCCCGTCTGAGGACGTCAGCGTGACGCCGCCCTCGAGGAAGTACATGAACTCGTCGACACCGTACGGCTGAGTGATTTCTATCCGTGTCTTCCCGGACCTGTACATGCCTGATGAGAAGCTCCTGTCGCTCGAGACCAGCGATGTGGCCGTCTGCGTCACGTGGCCGTCGGCGTGGGTCTGCTCGACCACGTCCGGGCGCTCGAAGATCTTGCCGCCGAGTTCCGGCTTGCTGATCTTCGCCGGCCGAACGGTTTCGTCGCTTGCGGCCATCATGGAACCCCCGAGGACTGTCGCACAGAGGATGATCAGGACTCTTCTCTTCATGGGTGGACTCCGAATGCCACGAATTCCGCCGGGGACTCGTTGCCGCCGATCGCGACGACGATGAACTGGCGACCCTCGTGCAGGTAGGTTATCGGCGCACCAGTGGTGCCGGAGGGCAGCTCGGTCTCCCACACCACTTCGCCCGTGGACTTGTCGTAGGCGCGGAACTTTCGGCCCCAGTAGCGGCCTTCTTCCCCCTCGATGCCGGGGATGGCATCGCTGCCTTCACCGATGAACAGCAGCGTCTTCGTCACCAGCGGCGCAGGCCGGCCGGCGACGCCCAGCGGTGGCACGTCGAGGCCCTCGAGCAGGGGATGGTCTCGAGGCCCGTCGCCGTTGGCCGCCATCCACACGTGCTCGCCGCGATGCAGATCGATTGCGGTGATCCGACCGTAGGGTGGCTTGACGATCGGGAGTCCGTCCAGCGTCGGCACATCGGGCGCGTCGTACCCCATGACGTAGCCGAGCGTGGCGTCGCTGGCTTCCGGCTGTTTCAGGGAGTACACGCTCGACCAGGTGTGGGACACGGCGTAGTAGACGCCGGTCTCGGGATCGAAGGCGCCGGTGTGCCAGTTCCCGGTTCCCCAGAAACCCGGATTCGTCAGGGTGCCGATCTTCCCCTGCTCGTCGTCCATCAGGCCGGGCGGCGTGAAGATCGGCCCGAGACGGAAGGGCTTGACGAGTTCCAGGGCCCGCGCCCGGAGCTCCGGCGTGAAGTCGATCAGGTCGTCCTCGACGAAGCCCTGCCGGTCGAAGGGCGGCGGCTTCGTCGGAAACGGCTGGGTCGGCGACAGTCGCTCCCCGGGGACCCGTGAGCCGGGCACGGCCCTCTCCTCGATCGGCCACACCGGCTCCCCGGTTCGGCGATCGAAGACGTAGAGGAAGCCGGTCTTCGACGGCTGCATGACGGCGTCGATGCGCCTTCCGTCGACGGTGATCTCACCGAGGGTCGCCGGACCGACCGTGTCCCACTCCCAGACGTCGTGGCGCACCATCTGAAAGTGCCAGATTCGCTCGCCCGTCCTGGCGTTCAGCGCCACGAGCGCGTTGGAGTACAGGTTGTCGCCGGGCCGGTGGCCGCCGTAGTAGGCCGCGGTCGGGGCCGAGAGTTGAACGTAGACGTAGCCGAGCTCCTCGTCGGCGGTCAGGCAGCACCACGACCCGAGGTCACCCGAGTACTCCCACGAGCCCTCTCCCCAGGTCTCGTTCCCCGGCTCGCCCGGCCGCGGCACGACGTGGAACGTCCACAGCCGGCGGCCCGTGCGGACGTCGTAGCCGCGCACGTCCTCCGGCGTCGCCTCCCTCTTGTTGCCGCCGTCGCCGGCGCCTCCGGTGAATCCGGCCGTCACGACGACGTCGCCCACGACGATCGGCCCGGCAGTCCAGGTGAAGTCGCCGGCAAGCGGTCCCGGGAGGCGGAGGCTGACGCGTCCCTGGTCGCCGAAGTCGCCGTCGAGCTCGCCGCTCGAGGCGTCGACCGAGTACAGGTAGTTGCCGCGTGCGAGGAACAGTCGTTGCCGCTCGCCGCCGGTCCAGAGGTCGACGCCTCGCGGGCTCAGGCCACGTGCCTCCTCGATCGTCGGCTCGAACGGCGCCTGAGACCACAATGCCTCGCCGCTCGCCGGGTCGACGGCGCGCAGCAGGCCGACGAGATTGGTCAGGAAAAGGCGACCGTCGACCATGATTGGCGTCGATCGCAGGTTGTTGCCCGGACGCAACTCGGGGAACTCCTCCCTGAGCTCCGGCTCCAGACCCGGCCGTCGCCACACGATGCGCAGGTCGCCGACGTTCGAGGCGTCGATCCGGTCGAGCGGCGAGTAGCGCTTGAAGGTGCGGTCGCCGCCGAAGTACGGCCACTCGCCCTCCTGCGCCGCCAGGGTGGAGCCCAGCAGCAGCACACCGGCCCACGCGACCAGGGTTCGGCCCCTGGCGCGAGACCGAACATCGAAGGCTCCGACTTTCGAGCTGAACCAGATCATCCGATCCAAGGTACCCGATCAGTCGACGATCGCCTGCATCACGGCGTTCTGGAAGTCGACCCGGAGTGGACCGCTCGGCGTCTGCACCATGAGAACCGCGGTCAGGTCCTCCTGCGGATCGACCCAGTAGCTGGTGCCGAACGCGCCACCCCAGCCGAAGCTGCCGGTGGACCGGTGGTCACCGCGGGCCGCGACGCCGTCGAGCACGACCTCCACGGTCAGTCCGAACCCCATCCCGGGGCTCCTCGCCTTCTCGTACAGGTCGCCGACGTGGTTCGACCCCATCAGTTCGACGGTCCGGGAGCCCAGCAGCCGCGTGCCGTTCAGCTCCCCGCCGTTGACCAGCATCTGGGCGAACTGCAGGTAGTCTTCGGCCGTCGACCAGAGACCGCCGGCACCCCCGTGCAACGTCGTCGTGGCCAGCCATTCCGGCAGCTGCGGGCGGAGTTCGAGGCCGTCGGGGGTGCGAACGTAGAGCGTCACGACGCGCTGCTTCTTGTCCTCCGGCACGTCGAAGGCGGTGTCCTTCATTCCCAGGGGCTCGAAGACCCGCAGCCGCAGGAACTCGTCGAACGTCAGACCCGAGGCGACCTCGACGATGCGCCCCAGCGTGTCGATCCCCGCCAGCGGGCTGTACGCCCAGCGGGTGCCCGGATGAAAGGCGAGGGGGGCCGCTCCGAGCGCAGCCGCCCAGTCCGCGACCGTGCCGGTCGGATCGCGAGGGGCGATGCGCGCCGTCGCCTCGCGTGCCGCGCCGCGGCTGCCCAGACCCGACGTGTGGGTGATCAGGTCGTGGACCGTGACCTCGCGCTTCGCCGGCACCGTGTAGATGTCGCCTTCCTCGCCCGCG
This sequence comes from Holophagales bacterium, assembly GCA_009845425.1. Taxonomy (GTDB): domain Bacteria; phylum Acidobacteriota; class Thermoanaerobaculia; order Multivoradales; family Multivoraceae; genus Multivorans. Next base: position 8,344 of record VXZQ01000011.1, on the reverse strand, counting down.
GCGTCCGATCGCGGCATCGCGACCTTCGTGTTCTTGAACTCCGGAATGAAGCGGGACACCGGATCCGACAGACGGACCTTCCCCTCTTCGACGAGGATCAGGATGGCGACGGCGGTTACCGGTTTCGTCATCGAGGCGATCGGGAAGATCGCGTCCTTGCGCATCGGGGCGTTCGTCTCGATGTCCATGAGGCCTCGCGCCTCGAAGTGGGCGACGCGGCCCCGCCGCGCGACGACGGTGACGGCGCCTGAGATCTGCTTCGCGTCGATGGCGCGCTGGATCATCTCGCCGATTCGCTCGAGACGTTCCGCGGACAGCCCCACGTCCTCCGGCACCCCGGCGGGCACCTGGGCTCCGGCCGTCGCGACCGCGAGCAGGAAGACGAAGACGAACGTCGCCAGCCACCGCAGGCAGGCGCCGTCACGGGCACTATTGGCGCGCATCGGCAACTCCTTCACTTAGAGGATCGATCAAACGCGCAGCTTAGCGCCGACCGAGATCCCGCCGGGGCCGCCCTCGCGCCATGCGGCGGGGCTTCGTCCCCAACGGGATTTGGATCCAGAGCGCCGAGCCGTAGGCGAGGAGCGACGACCGAATCCCGCTGGGGCCGCCCTCGCGCCTTCGGCGCGATGGTGTCCCCAACGGGATTCGAACCCGTGTTGCCAGCTTGAAAGGCTGGAGTCCTGACCTGGCTAGACGATGGGGACGCGGATTCGGGCCGTGGCTGCGGTGCCTACCGCTGTCGAGCCGCGGAGTATACCGATCAGAACCAGAATCGCGCCGACAGCGTAACGTCCCTCCCCGGCAGGGGCGCGAACGTCTTCAGGAGGGACGTGTGCACCCGGGCTTCCTCGTCGGTCAGGTTCCGCCCCCGTAGCAGCACGTCGAAGATCTGGTTTCCCAGCGTGAAACGCCGGCCGACGTGGGCGTTCAGCATCGTGTAGCCGTCGGTCGGCGTCTCCTGCTCCGCGACATCGTTCTGGTCGTCGACCCACCGCCATTCGACCGCTGCCCGCCAGTCGTGGCCGTGGTAGTGGAGGCCGGCGCCCAGGCTCAGGGGCGGAATCCTCGGCAGGTTGCCGCCTTCGTCGAACTCGGCGTCGACCGTGTCGCCCAGAATCTCCATGTGCAGGTCATGCCCGTTCCAGTCCGCCAGTTCGATCCGCGCGTGGAGCTCGGCGCCGCTCATCGTCGCGTCGGCCTGACTGTAGATGGTGACCGGGAAGCCCGCGAGCTCCGTGCCGGTGAACGCGTGGTAGATGAAGTCCTGGAAGTCCTGCCGGAACAGCGTCAGCTTGCCCTGGATGGCTCCTTCCTCCTTGCGCAGCGTCAGGTCGAGACCGGCGCCGACTTCCTGGTCCAGATCGGGATCGCCGATGTCGAAGGTCCGGGTGGGTATGTGGGCGCCGTACGAGAACAGCTCTCCCGGGCTGGGGAGACGAACGGAGCGGGTGGCGGACAGACCGAGGTTCCACGCCTCGCTGGCCGTCCAGACCAAGCCGGCTGACGCGGAAACGCCCTCGTCGTCGGCCCACTCGGGTTCGTTGATCGGAATGTGCTCGGCCTGCTCGACGCGGGCGCCGAACTGCCAGCGAACCGAGCCCCTTTCGATCTCCTGGGAGGTGAAGACGGCCCAGGTGTTCGATTGGGTCGGGGGAATGAAGGCCTCGGCGCCGACCGCGGCGAGTTCGCGGTTCACATGCTGGAACCCGAAGCTGCCCCGGCTTCCGCCCTCCTCGCGCCGGAACAACTCGACCCGCGTCTCCAGGAGGTCGTTCGTGTACTGGACGCCGGTCTGGCCGCTTTCGAACTCGACGTGTTCGTAGTCCGTTCCCGAGATCTGCACTTCGAGCCTCTCGAAGGCGGGCCCGGACAGGTAGACGCTGGATCGGAGGTCGACGCGCTGCTGCTTCATGTCCAGGCGAATGTCGCCGTCTTGGTGCTCTTCTTCCTCGCCGTGGTCGTCATGGTCGTCATGGTCCTCGTCTTCGTGGCCGTGATCGTCGTGGTCTTCGTCCTCGTGGCCATGGTCGTCGTGGTCGTCATGGTCGCCGTGGTCATGGTGAGCATGGCTGTGAGCGCCCGGAGGAATGCCGTAGTCCGTGCGGAAGCCACTGAATGAGACGCCCAGGAAACCGCGGTCGCCGAAGAAGCGGGTGAAGCCGAAGCGGCCGCTCTCGGTCATGAGGTCCGTGTTCGGGACGATGCCGAAGCTGTCCTCTTCCTCGTGCTCTTCGTGGTCGTCGTGATCGTCGTGATCCTCGTCGTCGTGATCGTCGTGGTCTTCGTCCTCGTGGTCGTCATGGTCCTCGTCGTCATGGTCGTCGTGTTCTTCCTCGAGGCGGGCGTAGCCCGGGATCTCGTACGGATCGGTCTGCCGGCTGACGGCCCCGAGGTGCCACGCCCACTCGCCGCCGCCGCCGTTGAGCCGGAGCGCGCCCGTTCTCTCGCCGGCCACCGAACCCCCGACCAGGTCGATCCTGCCGCCAAGCGTCTTCGCCGCCCGGTTGGCTGGAATGCGACCGTCGACGACGTTCACGGCGCCACCGATGGCGCCCGAGCCGTAGCGGAGCGTGGCCGGACCTCTCAGCACTTCGATCTGCTCGGCCAGCAGCGGGTCGGACGTGACCGCGTGATCGGCGCTCTCCACGGAAACGTCACCGGTTCCCATGCCGCCGTTGAGCACCCGAACACGGGCGCTCGACAGCCCGCGGATGATCGGTCGCGCCGCTCCCGGCACGAAGGCGGTCGAGGAGAGGCCCGGTTCTCCCGCCAGGGCTTCGCCCAGCGTCGCCCCCATGCGCAATTGCAGGTCGGCGCCGCCCAACACGGAGATTGCGTTCGGCAACTCGGACTCGTTCCGGAGACCGCCGGAGGCGGTGACGACAATCTCGTCGAAGTGGGTGAAGTGGTCGTACTCCAGCTCGACGGTCGTCGCGCGGCCGGCCGAGACGGTGACCGGCTCGCTGGTCAGGCCGACCGACGGGATGTCGACGACCAGGAGATACGTGCCGGGAGGCACGGCGTCGAAACGAAACGTCCCGTCCGCGGCCACCGAGGTGCTGAGGGACAGTTCATCGAGTCGGGCGACGGCGAGCGAGATGCCGGCCTCACCGGGGCTGCTGACCGTTCCGGCGATGGAACCCGTCGCCTGACCGTTGGCTGTTGGCGAATTCAGAACGAGCGCAAGGGCGCAGAGAGTGGCGGCCGTCGCCGCCTGGCGCCAGCGGGGCCGGCGCCGCGGATTGGAGTTCGAGAACGTCGTGTAGGTAGCGAGCATGGTGTTGAGTTCCTGCGTGGTTCAGTCTGAGTCGAAGTGTGGCGCTGGCTGCGGACTCGCAGCGATGGCAACGCACCGAACTTGTCGGTTGCGCGATGCCGCGACTCCGTTGGGGTCAGCTACGGCTGACCGCCGGTGGCGTCGTCGCTACCGCCCCGAAGCGGGACGGGTGACGCCTGGTTTGCTTTTCCGGAGGCTCTGACGCTGCGCGTTACCGCGCGGGTCGGAGCTGGTGTCGACTCAGGCTGATGGCGGACCGCGAGCGGCCTGCTGCCTGGGCGCGCCACGGCTGGCGCTGCCGTCGTTGTCGGGCCGGGCCGCGGCCGAAGCGGGGTCGAGCGGCCTGGAGACGGAGTTCCGGCCGATCTCGGCCGACTTCGAGGATCCGATTCGGCACGCGACGCAGGAGTGCTCGTGCGGTGCCGAGGCGTTGCCGAGGCTGGCGTGGTTCGTGGCCGCGGTGGCCTCGGCTTCGCGGTCGGTCGGACACCAGGCGTCGCAGTTGTTGCTCGGCGTCGGCGCGTCGTGGTCGTGGCAGCCCGCGTCCCAGGCGCCCGTGACGAGCGTGGCGATCGTCAGCGCGAGGGCGTTGACGATGACGAGTGGCGAGTGGGATCGGTGCGGCACGGAGGGGCCTTCTATCATGGATTCACGGTACAGACCTTGTGATCTCGAACCGCCCCTGGGAGGGAGAGAACCGGATCGCCTCCGTGTCGAAGGCACGGCCGATCGAGCCGCTCTCGCTCAGCGCCTCCGGCGTGCCGACCGAAAAGCCGCCATCGCCGTCGAGCAGCCAGACGCTGTCGGCGAGCTGAAGCGACAGGTCGAGGTCGTGGCTCGAGAGCAGGACGACCTGTCCTTTCTGCTTCGCCTGGGAACGCAGGAGGGCCATGATCTCCATCCGGCTTGGAAGGTCGAGGAAGGCGGTGATCTCGTCGAGGACCAGGAGGCGTGGAGTTTGTGCGACCGCTCGCGCGATCATCACGCGCTGGCGCTCGCCGTCGCTGACATCGGTGAAGAACCGGCGCAGGAACGGCTCGACCCCGGTTACAGCGACAGCGTCGGCGATTGCCGCCCGGTCGTCGTCCGTCAGCCCGCCCCGCCAGCTGGTGAAGGGCTGCCGGGCGAGCGCGATGACGTCCTCGACGCGAAGGCCCGGATTGAACTGTCTCTCGGTCAGGACAACGGCGATCCGGCGTGCACGCGTCGCCGGACGCATGGACGCGACGCCTTCGCCGTCGAGCAACACGACGCCGTCGAGCGACGTCTGCAGCCCCGCGATCGTGCGCATGAGCGTCGACTTCCCGGACCCGTTGCGGCCGAGGATGCAGATGAAGTCGCCGGGCTCGGCCGCCAGGTCGATGCCGGACAGGACGGTGCCCCGCGTGTTGCGATAGCCCACGGCGAGGGATCGCAGGTCCAGCATCAGCGCCACTGCCTCACCGCCGGCGAGAAGATCAGGATGAGGATCACGACCGGAGCGCCGACGATCGCGAGGATCGCGTTCAGGTGCAGGAAGTGCTGTTCCCACGGCGCATGAACGATGGCGTCGCCGGCAAGGGCAAGCAGCGCACCGCCGAGTGCGGCAAGCGGCAGGAGCGGGAGGATTCGCGCCGTCCCGGCCAGTGCGCGTGCGAAGTGCGGTGCGATGAGGCCGACGAAGCTGACCGGACCGCAGAAGGCCACGACCGGCGCCACCAGGAGCACGGTAGCCGCGAGGACGGCGTATCGGAGTGACGTTACCTTGACGCCGAGGCTGCGCGCGTAGGTCTCGCCGAGAAGCAGCGAACTGAGGGGCTTGGCCGTCGCGACGGCTACGCAGGCGCCGATGAGGATTGGTAGCGAGAGCCACGCCAGCGCCGAAGGGGCGACACCGGCGAAGCTCGCATCGCGCCATCCGCCATAGACCCGGCCGCCGGCGCGAGCGGCGAAATGAAGAAGCACGCTCGTGAGGCCCTGTGAGGTGAACCCGAGCATCAGGCCGATGACGAGCAGCGTGATGGCGCCGACGCGGCGGCCGAGCGCAAGCATGGCGAGCGCCGCGATCGCGACGCCCGCGGCGGCCGCGAGCGTGATGCTGGGTCCTTCGAAGAAGGTCAGGAAGGACACTGCCGCGGGACCCGCGAAGGCCGCCGCGGTCACCGTGAGTGCGACTCCGAGCTGGCCTCCCGCCAGCAGGCCGAGGGACCAAGCGTCGGCGACGGGGTTGCGGAAGAGCGCCTGCATGAGTACTCCGGCCATGCCGAGCGCGGCGCCGGCGATGATCGCGGCGGCTACCCGTGGGAGGCGGATCTCCAGGACGATCTGGCGGGCCAGATCGCTCGACTGCGTCCCGGTCAACGCGCCGACGGTGTCGGCCAGCGGCAACGCGATCTGCCCGTAGGTCAGCGTCAGCAGCGAGAGGGCGCCGAGCGACGCGAGGAGCGCGGCGCCGCTAGTGCTGACTCGCGCCGCCATGGCCTGCCTCCCACGTCTCCGGGGCGAGGTAACGCCAATCGCCGTCCCGCAGTTCAGGGTGCAACATCTTGACGATGTCCGCCAGGCGCCAGTCCGGCCGGATGTCCCCCATCTCCCACACCTCCCACGAATCCGCGGTCGGATGGCGTTTGCCCGGCTCCCAGAACACGCAGCCTTCCCGATACGCCTTGAAGCGCGAGAGCACGGCCCGATCGTCGAACACTGAGGACAGCGGATCGCGGATCATCCAGCAATCGGCGTCCGTGGCGTCCCGCAGGAGCCGTTCGGTTGAGAGATCGGAAAAGGTGTCGAGTTCCGGATCGTCCTCGGCGCCGAGGACAAGCTCCGCGTTGGCGTCGCGAATGAGCGCTGCGTCGGAGTTCCGCTGCGTGACGGCCCAGCGATTGCCCGCGCTCCGGTACCAGGCCCAGAGCACCGACCGCCGTGGCTGCCCGTCGGCGAGGGACTTCAGACGGTCGACCTCCTTTGCGACCATCCGGACGAAGACATCGGCTTCCGCCTCCTTGCCGGTCAGCAGACCCATCAGACGGACCCACTCGACGCGTCCCATGTAGTGCGGCTCCGCATCGACGAACGTCGGCACGACCGGAATGCCAAGCGACTCGACGCGCTCCAGGTGCCGGGTGTGCGTGAGATCGGCCATGCGCGCGATCAGCACGTCCGGCCGCACCGCCACCAGCGCGTCGAGCGTGGGCGGCATGTGCCAGCCATAGCCGATCTGCTGGATCTCACCCGATCGGGCCTTGCGGCGCAGGCCATCGTCGTAGCTGGTATGCCCGCCGACGGCGACGATCCGGTCCTCGACTCCGAGTGCGCGCAGCATGGCCTCATGAGGTTGATCGTTGACGGCGATCCGCTCGACGGGCGTTCGGATCAACGAGGCGCCCGTCAGCTCTCCCGACAGGGCTGGCGGCGCAATGTCCCGCGGGACCAGTACGAGGCGGGCTCGCTGCGGTGGCCCGCCCGCCGTTCCGCCCCAGGTGACGATGGATGCCTCGATGTCGACAACGCGATAGCCGTCCCGTTCGACGACGCTGAAGATCCCCGTGTAGGGCATCTCCAGCGCCTTGCCTTCGACGGGTCCCGGATCGTGGGACGGGCCGGGCCCGCAGGCGGCCAGACAGACGCACCAGCCGAGTGCCGTCAGAAAAGACGGCGCCCCGATCCCGGTTGGCGCGTTCCGCGCTAACCGCGACCCATCCCTGCACCCGTCATCGGGTGCAGGGATGGCACTTGCTTCGCTGCGTTCCGCGGCGCAGGCTCCTAGAACCAGAACCGGGCCGACAGGGTGACGTCCCTGCCGGGCAGCGGCCTGAAGTTCTTCAGGAACGACGTGTGCACGCGCGCTTCCTCGTCCGTCAGGTTGCGGCCCCGCAGCAGCACGTCGAGGATCTGGTTGCCGAGGATGAAGCGCCGCCCGACGTGGGCGTTGACCAGCGTGTAGCCCTCGGTTGGGGTTTCCAGTTCAGCGACGTCGTTCTGGTCGTCTAGCCAGCGACCTTCCACTGCGGCGCGCCAGTGGTGGCCGTGGTAGTGGAGGCCGGCGCCGAAGCTCATCGGCGGAATCCGTGGCAGGTTGCCGCCCGCGTCCAGCTCGGCGTTGACCGTGTCCGCTATCGCCTGGATGTGCAGGTGATGGTCGTTCCGGTCGAGCAACTCCAGCCGGAGCCGGAGTTCGGCCCCTTCGGTGGAGGCGTCGGCCTGGGTGTAGCGGAGAACGGCGAACCCGTCCTCCTCTTCGCCGGTGAACCGCTGGTAGATGAAGTCGCTGAAGCTCTGGCTGAAGAGCGTCAGTTCGCCGGTCAGCAGCCCTTCCGTCTTGCGCAGCGACACGTCGAACCCGGTGCCGACCTCGTTCTCCAGGTTCGGGTCACCGACCTCGTAGCTCAGGGTGGCGACGTGCAGGCCGTCGGAATGGAGCTCCTCGGCCGCGGGCAGGCGGGCCGAGCGGGCGACCGAAACGCCTAGCGTCCAGTCGGAGCCGGCGTCCCAGACCAGGCCCGCTGAAGCGGACACGCCGTCGTGCGAGGTGTCCCGAGAACTCACCGGATTGTGGTCGAGCTGCTCGAAGCGAGCGCCGAACTGCCAGCGGACGGGACCCGCCTCGATCTCCTGCGAGGTAAAGAGGGCCCATCCCTGGGACTGGGTCGGCGGAACGAAGGCTTCCTCGCCGATGGCGGCGAGATCGCGGTCCGAGTACTGGAGGCCGACGGAGCCGCGACTGCGGCCCCGCTCGCGCTGGAACATCTCGACCCGTGTCTCGAGGTAGTCGTTGGAGAACGTCGTGCCGACGTCGGGGCCTTCGAGCTCGACGTGCTCGTAGTCGGTTCCCGTCATCCGGACCTCGATCTTCTGGAAGGCGCCCGCCATCGGCAGGGCTTCGGCCCGGAGGTCCACGCGGCGCTGCCTCATGTCGACGCGGATCGGGAGCTCCTCTTCTTCGCCGTGCTCGTCGTGGTCGTGGTCGTCATGGTCCTCGTCGTCATGGTCCTCGTCGTCGTGGTCCTCGTCGTCGTGGTCCTCGTCGTCGTGGTCCTCGTCGTCATGGTCGTCGTCGTCGTGATCTTCGTCGTCGTGGTCGTGCTC
>VXZQ01000012.1 GCA_009845425.1 Holophagales bacterium | reverse complement strand
GCATCAGGAACTGGAAGCGCCACTGTCCCTTGAGACGCTCCAGGGGAGCCGGCGCCGGCGCCCGACCTGACCGTCGACGTCGATCCGCAGGACCTGATGTGACGCGTCGAGTTGCCGTGGAGGAAGGACGAGCGCACGCGGCGGAGTGGCTCGAGAAACCGACGCCCGGGACCGCAGCCGCGCTGGCGGACGCGGGATACGGTCTGCTGGCGGCGCCGCTTGCCCGTAGAGGCGTCAGGACCCCATCGGAAGCCGACGCTTTCCTGGCGCCCCATCGACGCGACTTGCACGATCCCTTCCTGCTGCAGGGCATGGAGGAGGCGGTAGACCGCCTGCTGACCGCCTGCCGCGACAGCGGTACGGTCGCCGTGGTCGGGGACTACGACGTGGATGGCGTGACCGCCTGCGCTCTCCTGACCGCGGTGTTGCGGGCGCTTGGTGCCGAAGTCGTTCCGATCCTCCCGAACCGGCTCACGGAAGGGTATGGCTTCCAGACCCTTCAGGTGGAGAAGGCCGATCGAGCCGGCGCCTCCCTGATCGTCACCGTGGACTGCGGAACGACTTCCGCCGATGCGGTGCTGGCGGCGATCGAGCGCGGGATCGAGGTGATCGTGACCGACCACCATGTCGTCGGCAGCGACTTTCCCTCGCAAGCGATCCAGATCAACCCGCTCCAGGATCACTGCAGCTATCCGTTCCGCCACCTCTGCGGTGCCGGCCTCGCCTTCAAGCTGGCGCAGGGGGTGCTGCGGCGAAGCGGTCGCGACGAGCCGCTGGCCGCCCTGCTGCGGATCGCGTGTCTGGGCACGATTGCCGACGTCGTGCCGCTGGTGGGAGAGAACCGCGTGATCGCCGCGCTCGGTCTGCAGGCCCTCTCGGAGGCCCGCTCACCGGGACTGCGGGCGTTGATGCGGGTGGCGCGCATCGCGGGCTCGGTATCGTCGACCGAGGTCGCTTTCCGCCTCGGACCGCGGATCAACGCCGCCGGACGCCTCGCCGATGCCGCCCTCGCACTTCGACTGCTCCTGACCCGGGATGCGGCGGAGGCGGACCGGCTGGCCGGCGAGCTCGACACCCTGAACCGCAACCGTCAGGCGGAGGAGCGGCGGGTCGTGAAGCAGGCTGCCGAGGTCTTTGCGGCCCGCGACCCGTTGCCGGGCATTCTGGTGGCCTGGAGCCCCGAATGGCACCGCGGCGTGGTGGGAATCGCTGCCGGACGGCTCGCCCGCGAGTTTCACCGGCCGGTGATCCTCCTGGGCGTGCACGGGGAAACCGGTACCGGATCGGGCCGGAGCATCCCGCATCTCGATCTCCACTCGTTCGTGGCCGGCTTTCGGCATCTGACGAGCCGGTTCGGCGGCCATCCCCAGGCGATCGGCCTCTCCGTGGCGGTTTCCGAGTTGCCTGAACTCAGAGTCGCGATGGAGGAAACCGCGGAGTGGCCGCCCGAGATTCTGGTGCGTCGCCGCGAGTACGAGCTGGCACTCTCCGCCGAGCAGATCGGTACCGGGCTCTACACGGAACTGGCCAGGCTGGAGCCGCACGGTGAAGGGAACCGGCGGCCCCTGATACGTCTCGGTCCGCTCGAACGGGTCGGCTCGCTACGCGAGTTCGGCGATGACCACGTCAAGCTGCGCGTCCGGGCCGCGCGCGGCCGGGGTTCGGAAGCAGGCCGACCCGTCTGGTTGCTGGGCTGGGGCTGGAAGGAGCGGGCGGCCAGCCTCGATGGCCGTTTCGAGGTTCTCGGCGCCCTGGAGTGGGATACCTACCAGGGCGGTCCCGTCGTGAGACTCGAAGACGCCCGGCCAGCCGGAAACGACCAGGTGCCGGAACGTAGAATGTCGGCATGACGCCGGACGCCCCTCACGACCCGCAGGAGCCGGCATCCTCAGAGGCGACTTCCCCGGCGGAGGGGCCCGGCTCCGTCTACGGACCTGAGCGGCGACGCGCGCCGAACTTCGCCAGACGCCGGCAGCTGCGCAACCGCCTGCTGAGGGCCGTCCTGCTGCTGGTTCTGGTCTCCGGCGTCGCCGGCCTCACCGCCATGTTCCTGCAGGGACGGGAGGAACGCCTCGCAGCCGATCCGGCGCCTGTCGCTGAGGAGTCTGTCGACGCCGTTGAAGAACCGGAAGCGATCGTCGAGACCGCCCAGCTCAGCGCGGAAGAATTCGAGTCGACGCTCGAGCGCGAGGGAACCGAGGTGTTCCGCATCCGCGGCGCTCAGACCAGTTCGGATGATCAGGGCAACGTGAGCCTCAGCCAGGTCGAGGTGGACTACCCACAAGGCGGCGACCACTACTCCCTGCGGGCGGACAGTGCGACCTACAACGAAGAGACGAGCGCGACCCACCTTCAGGGTTCGGTTTCTCTCGAGGGGACCAACGGCCTGGGTGTCGAAACCGATTGGATGGAACTGGCGGAAGGCGGAATGGTCCTGACTGCGGCGGACGACAGCCGTTTCAGTTTCGAGGGCGTCACCGTTCAGGGCGACGACCTGCGGATGGACTTCCGCGAGGAGATTGCCCGTATGGGCGGCGGCGTTCGTCTGGTCGGCGCGGACGAGACCGACAGCGGCGTGGAGGCCGGTCCGTCCCAATCGGTCCTGGCGGCCGAGACCCTGGAGTACCGGTGGGGTGCAGGGATCGTACGGGCTCTCGGCGGGGCCGAGATGTGGCTCGACAGCTTCACGCTGGTCGCTCGCGCGTTGACCTTGCACGAGGGGGAGACCGGTGGCCTCTCAGGACTCGAGGCGCGAGGCGAGATCGAGTTGGAGGCTCCCCTCGGAACGACGGAACCGGGGGCGGAAGGGTCCGCCAGTCCAGCCGCGGAGTCGGTCTTCGTCCTGCGCGGTGATGCCCTGGATGTCCAGTTCGACGCCGCCCAGTCTCCCAGCCGGGTCGATCTGAGCGGTCCGAGTTGGGGTGGACCCGCCGTGCTGCGCATTGACTACGGAGACGGATCACAGCGCCGCATCCGGGCGAGGCTCCTCGAGTTCAACTTCATGGGAGGCGTGCTTTCCGAGTTCTCGTCGCGCGGCAGGGTCGAGCTTCACGAACTCGTGCCCGACAGGCAACGGCCGCTGCGAGAAGCCTCGAGCGTCGTGGCCGGGGGCCGCTTCGACGCCGACGGCGTCCTGATCGAACTGACGCTTGGGGGCAACGTCGAACTGACCGATCGCAGCGAGGCGCCGGTGACTGCGAGCGCCGACGAGGCGGCCATCGATCCCTCGACGCAACGCGTCGACTTCCGCGGCCAGCCCGCAAGGCTGGTTCACTCTCAGGGAGAACTCGAGGGTTCCAGGGTGCTTTACGACCAGGCGAAGGGCTGTTCCGAGGCGAGTGGAGCGGTGCGCCTGACGCTCCGCGGCAACGATGAGGACCGCGGCGTCGCTCTACCGTTCGGCGGAGACGCGTCCGATGCCGGCCCGTCGGTGATCACGGCCGGTGAGGCGGTGATCTGTGAAGCCGGTGAGAGTCGGTTCCGTGACGATGTGAAGGTGCGGCGCGGTTCGGATCTCCACGCGGCCGCCCAGTTGCGCATCACGGAGGACCGCCGGCGGATGATCGCGAACGGCGACGTCCGGACGGTCTGGCACGTCCAGCCGGCGCCAGGGGCCCCGAGTTCCGCGAAGACCGGTACGGAGAGCCAGCCGGAGAGGTGGTCGATCGCCGCGGCTCGCATGCACTACGACGAAGACGGCGGCGAACTGCGCTACAGCGGAGGAGCCGTGGCTGTCCTGGGTGAACAGAATCTGGAGTGCGACGAGTTGACGGTGGAGGCCGTCCCTGGCGAACAGGGCTCTGCAACAGAGGGATTCCAGGCGCAGACGCTCGTCTGCCTGGGCAACGCCCGCCTCGACGACCTTGGTTACGGCCGCTCCGTGGAGGCGAACCGCGCGATCTACGCCTTTGCCGAGCGGATGATCCGGCTCTCCGGCAGCGTCGTCTTCCGTGAGGGTACGGACGAGTTGCGGGGACCCAGCCTGATCTACTGGATCGACCAGCGTCGCTACGAGATGAGGCCGTCCGGTAGCGCGGCTGCCGGAGCCGGCGACCCGTGACGGAGCAGGGCGAATCCCGCCACCGCATCCGCACCCAGGATGTGCGGAAGGTGTATCGCGGTCGATCCGTCGTCCAGGACGTGTCGATCGAGGTCGCCCAGGGAGAGGTCGTCGGGCTGCTTGGGCCAAACGGCGCCGGCAAGACGACGACGTTCTACATCGTCGTTGGACTGACCCGGCCAGACCAGGGCCGGGTGTTCTTCGATGACATCGAGATCACCGATCTGCCCATGTACCTTCGGGCGCAGCAGGGGATCAGCTACCTGCCGCAGGAGCCCTCCGTGTTTCGGCGACTGTCCGTCGAAGGCAACCTCCGCGCCGTGTTCGAGACCCTGGGTCTCCGCCGCGCGGAGCAGCGACGCCGGATGAACCAGTTGATCGCCGACTTCGATCTCGTCGCGGTGCGACGCTCGAAAGGGAATCAGCTCTCGGGAGGCGAGCGACGTCGCCTGGAGATCGCCCGCGCGCTGGCGATCGGACCCAGCTTCATTCTTCTCGACGAGCCGTTTGCCGGAATCGATCCGATCGCCGTTCTCGATATCCAGGCGATCGTCCGCCAGCTTCGCGACATGGGCATCGGGGTCCTGATTACCGACCACAACGTCCGTGAGACCCTCAAGATCACTGACCGCGCCTACATCATCAACGACGGCAGAATCCTGCGCACCGGCACTCCGGCGGAGCTGTCGGCCGACGAGACGGTCCGCAAGATCTACCTGGGCGCCGAGTTCAGTCTCTGAGAGTCGGCAGGTGTCACGGTGGTGATACCGTCGACTTGGCATTGATCTTGCTCTCATCGCATTCGGTAAGCGATCATGGTGCTCCAACAGAGGCTCTCGCTCAAGCTGGCCCAGCGGCTGGTGATGACTCCGTCGCTGCAGCAGGCGATCAAGCTGTTGCAGATGACGCGGCTGGAGCTTCAGGGCGTCCTCAACCAGGAGATGGTGGAGAACCCCGTGCTCGAGGACGTCGGCGATGAGGAGGATACCGAGGAAGCCGAAGACGAGAGCCCGGAAGCCGAGCCGTCGATGGGCGATATCGATCTCGACGCGTACTTCAACGACTACCTTGGAACCGAGTCGACCGCGCCAAACACCTTCGAGGCGAGGGAGGCGGTTCCCTTCGAGAACCGCATCAGCCGGGAACCGGACCTCTACGACCACCTGCTCTGGCAGTTGCGGCTTTCCGATGCGAAGCCACCGCTGCGGGACATCGCGGAACTCGTGATCGGCAACCTGGATGCGGATGGATTCCTCCGCGCCTCGATCGAGGAAATCCAACTCCTCGGCGCCCGACCCGCCGAGGTGGAGCGCTACCAGGCGGAGGTCGCGATTGCCCGGGAGATGGCTGAGGCGTTCTCGCCCAATCACGAGGGAAACGGAAACCTCACCTCAGGGCGCGGAGACGAAGGGGCGGAACGCAGTCTCGAACCGGTGCCGGTGCCTGGATATCCCGCCGTGTACGTTGACCGTGCTCTGGGCCTGGTCCGGAGCTTCGATCCTCCGGGGATCGCCTGGCACACGCTGCAGGAGTGCCTGCTGGCTCAACTCGAGGCCCAGGACGAATCCGGGAGCCTGGCCTGGCGCATCGTCGAAGAGTGCTGGCAACTGCTGACCCGACGCCAGTTTCGCCAGATCGCGCGGCGTCTCCGCACGCCGCTACCGGCCCTTGAAGCTCCCGTAGAGGCGATCAGGGCCCTGGAGACCCGTCCGGGCCGTCTCTTCTCGCACGAACACACAGAGTATGTCGAGCCGGATGTCGTCGCCGTGAAGACGGGAGGCGAGTGGGCGATCCAGTTGAATGACGACGGTCTGCCGAAGCTGCGGATCAGCCGGGCCTACCGCACGATGCTCCAGCGAATGCAGCGCGAAGAAGGTGAGGCCGAGGCCCGCGAGTTCCTGAAGGACAAGATGCGTTCCGCCATGTGGCTGATGAAGAGCCTGGACCAGCGCCAGAGAACGATCTACAAGGTCGCGGAATCGATCCTGCGACAGCAGCGCGGTTTCTTCGATCACGGCATCGACGAACTGCGGCCCATGGTCCTGCGCGATGTCGCCGACGACATCGGAATGCACGAGTCGACGGTCAGTCGCGTCGTTTCCAACAAGTACATCCACACGCCGCGCGGTCTGTACCCGATGAAGTTCTTCTTCCACAGCGGCATCGACTGTGATCGGGGAGGGGAGATCTCCTCCTTGACGGTGAAGCGAAAGCTCCGCCACCTGATCGGCGACGAAGACGGCCACAGGCCCCTCTCCGACTCGGCGTTGACGCGACAGCTCCAGCGAGAGGGGATTAACATCGCCCGGCGGACAGTCGCCAAGTACCGCGATGAACTCGGTATTCCGTCATCGAACGACCGCAAGCAGATCTTCTGAGACGAGTTGAGAGGAGACCGCGGAGCGACGATGGATTTGGCAAGCCTGGCGAAGCCGCAACTCATCTTCCCGGACTTCGAGGCCAAGAGCCGGGACGGCGCCCTGCGCGCCCTTACTGAGCGCATCTGCCGCATACTCGGACTGGCGGATCCCGATGTTGTCCTGTCGGCCCTGCGCGAACGAGAAGAGCTGGGTTCCACCGCGCTCGGCGACGGCCTGGCCGTGCCGCACGGACGGATCCGCGGCCTGCGGGACATCGTGCTGGCGGTGGCGGTCTCCAGGCGGGGCGTCGACTACGGCGCCGAGGACGGACGGCCGGTGCGGGTCTTCTTCGTCCTGCTGTCACCCCAGGAGAGCGCCGGCCGGCACCTGAAGGCGCTCGCGGCCGTGTCGGAGTGGATGAACCGCGGTGGCCGCGAGCGCCTGCTCAAGGCGAGAAAGCCGCAGGAGATCTACGAGCTGCTGTGCGCCAACGGGCGTGTCTGAGTTGCCGGTTCGCCTGTTCGTCATCACGGGGCTTTCCGGCTCGGGCAAGAGCACGGTGGCCCGCTGCTTTGAGGACCTGGGCTATCACTGCATTGACAACCTGCCACTGCCCCTGCTGCGGCACCTGGTCCAGGAACCGGCGACCGCCGCACCCTCGCTCGACTCGATCGTCCTGGTCACGGACGTGCGCACACCCGGTCTGGCCGAGGAGTTGCCCAGACTCCTGGACGAAGCGGATCCGGCGGTAGTCGAACCGGTACTGCTGTTCCTCGACAGCTCGGACGACGTCCTCGTCCGGCGCTACTCGGAGACCCGGCGGCGTCATCCCCTGACGGAACCGGGCGAGCGGGTCATCGACGGCATTCGCCGGGAGCGGCGGCAACTCGCCGAACTGCGTGGCAGGGCCTCACGGGTTCTCGACACGACGGATTCGACGATTCACGAACTTCGAGCCGCCATCTACAACGAGTTCGCTTCGAGCGACGCCGGTGGACTGACGGTCAACATCGTCAGCTTCGGCTTCAAGTTCGGCGTTCCTTCCGGCGTCGATCTGATGTTCGACGTCCGCTTCCTGCCGAATCCGTACTTCGTGGCGGGACTGCGGGACAAGCCCGGCACGAATGCGGAAGTCCAGCGCTTCCTGCACGGACACGCGGCCTTCGGCGAACTCGTTCGTCGTCTCGAGGACCTCCTCGCCTACCTCCTTCCCAGGTTTCGAGACGAGAAGCGGAGCTACCTGACGGTCGGGATCGGCTGTACCGGTGGTCGGCACCGTTCGGTCGCTGTCTCCGAAGCCGTGGCCGATCGTCTGGCGGCAGGCGCCTGGCAAATCCGTCTGCTGCATCGCGACGTCGAGCGTCACCGGACAGCCGCCCCCGCCGAGCCATGACGGTCCCGGTTCTCATCGTCTCGCACGGCGATCTGGCCCGCGAGTTGCTCGCATCCGCGAGAGCGATTTCCGGCCGGGATGCGAGTACCGAGAAGGCGCCGATTGACGCGCTCTGCGTCGACTGGCGCGCCGGCCGTGCGCAAGCGTCCCGCCTGATCGAAACCAGGATCCGCCAACTCGACCAGGAACATGGTTCCGGCGTACTGATCCTGACCGAGATGTTCGGCGACACTCCCTGCAACAGCGCCCTGCGTGCTGCCGGAGTGACCAGGGCGGCAGTGGTTACGGGCGTCAACCTGCCGATGGTGCTCAGCCTGTGTTGCGGCGCGCCCGACCTGGACCTGCCTGACCTGGCGGACTGGATCTGGAGCAACGGCCGCAAGAGCATCCAACTGGCGGCGACTGGCCTGGCGCGGCCGGCGGAATGAGAGAACGCGTAGTCGAAGTCGTCAACGAGCTGGGTCTTCATGCGCGGGCCGCGGCAAGACTGGTGCATACGGCGAAGCAGTTCCAGTCGAACGTAGTGTTGCGAGCCAACGGACGCGAGACGGAAGCAACGAGCATTCTTGGCGTCCTCCTCCTCGGTGCGGGTCACGGTGCCACGCTCACGGTCCGCTGCCGCGGGGAGGACGAGCGGGCTGCCATGGCCGCCGTTTGCGATCTGATCCAGGCCCGCTTCGGGGAAGAAGCGTGAACCGGCCGGAAAGGAGCGGGACCGTCCAGGAGACGCTCCAGGGTGCGGCCGCCGCCCCGGGCGTCGCGATCGGTCCGGCCGTGTGCCTTCGTGGCCACGATGTCCAGGTCCTTCGGGTGCCGATCCGCGACCGCGACCTGAACCGGGAGGTAGAGCGGTTCGGCGCGGCCGTGCGCACCGTCGAGGGCGAGTTGGAGGCCACGGAAAGCCGGATAGCGGAAACGTACGGCAGCGACCTGGCGTCGATCTTCCACGCCCATTCGGTGATCCTGCGAGACTCCTCCTTCGCGCGCCGTATCGACCGGACGATCCGGGAAGATCGAGTCAACGCCGAGTGGGCGGTGCAGGCGGTAGCCGACGACCTCGGCGAGAAGTTCGCGCAGGTCAAGAGCCAGCATCTGCGCGAACGGGGCGAGGATCTTCGCGACGTCACCCGGTACCTCCTCCGCGCCCTGGCCGGCAAGAAGCAGACCCCGGGCGTTGGAGTTGACTTCGACCGCAATGTTGTCGTCGTCAGCCACGAACTCACGCCGGACGAGGTCCTGCGCCTGGGGCGCCGCGGCGCTGTGGGCTTCGCGATCGAGGTTGGAGGGGCCAACTCCCACACGGCGATCGTCGCCCGAGCCCTGGACGTTCCCCTGGTCACCGGCATCGCGGACGTCACGAACCGCGTTGCGGATGACGATCCGGTGATCGTCGACGGCGAAGAAGGACGCTTCACCCTCCACCCGACGCCTGACACTCTCGAGCGATACGGTGCGCTTCAGCGCCGCCGCCGCCAGAAGGAGGAGGTGCTCACGACGGCAGCGAGAGAGCTTCCTGCCCGAAGCCGGGACGGCGTCGAAGTCGAACTGCTCGCCAACGTGGAGCTTCCCGAGGAGTTCGAAGACGTCCAGCGTTTCGGGGCCGCCGGTGTCGGTCTCTACAGGAGCGAGTTCCTGTACCTCGAGAAGAGTCCCGAGCTTCCCACGGAGGAGGATTACCTGGCCGTCGTCGGGGGGCTTCTGCGAGCTCTGGCGCCTCAGCCTGTCGTCGTCCGCACGCTCGACCTGGGTGGAGGCAAGACGGCCCGCGGGCGTGGCGAACAGGAGGAGGAGAACCCGGTTCTGGGCCTGCGCGGCCTCCGGCTGACGCTTGCCCGCACGGACATCTTCCGCAGCCAGTTGCGTGCCCTGTTTCGCGCGGCGGCCTTCGGCAATCTGCGCATCATGGTCCCGATGGTGACGACGGTGGAGGAGATCCGGGCGTTGCGCGGCTTTTGCGCGGACGTCTGCTCGGAGCTCGAGGCCGAAGGAATCGACCACCGACGGGACGTCGAGATCGGCGCCATGGTGGAGGTACCGGCGACGGTTCTGATCGCCCGTCAGCTCGCCGCCGAGGTGGACTTCCTGTCGATCGGGACGAACGATCTCATCCAGTACGCGCTCGCGGTCGACCGGACGAACGAGCAGGTGACCGACCTTTACCAGCCATTGCACCCGGCCATCCTGTGCATGATCCAGCTCGTGGTGGAGGCGGGTCGAAGACAGCGGGTGCCGGTGGCGCTCTGCGGTGAAATGGCCGCCAGTCCCGAGTGCGTTCCGCTGCTTCTCGGCCTGGGCCTGCGGGAACTCTCGATGAGCCCCCGGAACATCCCGCTGACCAAGGAGGTCGTCCGCACTGTCGACATCGGCGACGCGGAGGATCTCGCGCGGCGTTGCGTCGCCGCTTCGACCGCCGGCGAAGTCCGGGAGCTGCTCGCCGAGGCCCACGCCCCCTCGACCTAGCACCATGCGTTCGGTGCCGTCGGCCCACCGCCTTCCGGTCGCTGGGTAGTAGTCTCCGCGTCGTGGAACGCTTCTACATCGAGACGTGGGGCTGCCAGATGAACGAACTGGACAGCCAGCGCATGGCCGGCCAGTTGATGCAGCAGGGCCTGCTGCCGACGCGTGCGCTACAGGAGGCAGACCTGATCCTCCTGAACTCCTGTTCGGTTCGCGAGAAGGCCGCTCAGAAGGCGTACTCCCGGCTGGGGGAGTACCGGCTGCTCAAACGCGACCGCGAGAGCCTGAGGATCGGATTCTGCGGCTGCGTCGCTCAACAGGAGGGCGAGGAAGCGCTGCGCCGGATTCCCGATCTCGACTTCGTCGTCGGCACCGGTCGGGTGGGGGAGCTTGGTTCGATCCTCGCCCGCAGCCGCGACGGCGAGCGCGTACTGGCGGTGGGCTTTCCGGAAGAACGCCCGTACGACTTCGAGGCGATCAGCCGCGACACCGCCCACAAGGGCATGGTCACGATCATCGAGGGTTGCAACAAACGCTGCACCTTCTGCGTCGTCCCGAACACCCGGGGACCGGAGCGCTGCCGGCCGATGGCGGACATCCTCCGCGAGATCGAGCACCTGCTGGAGTACGGCTTTCTCGAGATCGAACTCCTGGGCCAGACGGTGAACCACTGGCGCGAGCCGGCGCCACCGCTCGGCAGCGGCCGCGACCTGGACTTCGCCGACCTGCTGAACGCCGCCGCCGTCCTGCCGGGCCTGAAGCGCCTGCGCTTCGTGACTTCCTATCCGCGTGACTTCAGCGACGGGATGATCCGCGCCGTTGCACGTCACGCGAACATCTCGCCGTACCTTCACCTGCCGGTTCAGTCGGGATCGAACCGCGTGCTGCGCCGGATGGGCAGGGGATACACGGTAGAGGACTATCTTGGACTAGTGGATCGGCTGCGGGCGGCACGCAGCGGGCTTGCGCTGTCCACGGACCTGATCGTCGGTTTCCCGGGCGAGTCGGAGGAGGACTTCCAGCGCACCCTGGAGCTGGTTGAGACCGTGCGTTTCGCGACGGTGTTCGCGTTCAAGTACAGCCCCAGACCGAACACGGCGGCGATCCGGCTGCCGGCGTCGGACGAAGTGCCCCGCGAGGTTGCCGACCAGCGGCTGCAGAGTGTCTTCAAGACCCAGTCCGCGATCCAGCGCGCGCTGAATGAGGAACTGGTGGGCTCGGAGTTCGACCTCCTCGTCACGGGCTGGAGCCGGCGTGCCGGACATCAGTCGGGACGCACAGACTGTCACCGGATCGTCCACTTTCCCGCTTCCGAGCGGCCCGTGGAAGCGGGCTCGCTGGTACGGGTCAGGACCCTTCAGGCCTACGACCACTCCCTGATGGGCGAACTTCTCGACCGTGGCGTAGGATGACCGCGATGACGGCGGACGAGGTCAAGGCCCGGTCGACCCGGGAGGAATCCGAGGATCGAAAGATCCCGGCCGAGGTCCACGGCCTGATGATGGAGCCGAACTCCAATCAGCCGATCGTGATCCTGAGGCTGCACGAACGCGACCCGGAAGAGAGTTCGGTCGTTCCGATCTGGATCGGCATCTTCGAGGCGGGCGCCATCCAGCTTGCGATCGAGGGCAGGGATCCCGGTCGACCGATGACCCACGACCTGCTGAAGAACGCCCTCGACCTGGTGGGGGCCGAGGTCATCGAAGTGGTCGTCAGGGCGATCGAAGGAAACACGTTCCTGGCGGTGGTCGAGCTTGTCGAGCGCAACGGTGAGCACCGCCTTCTGGACGCGAGACCCAGCGACGCCATCGCCCTCGCTCTGCGCGCCGGCGCGCCGCTCTTCGTTCGGCAATCGGTGGCCGATCTCGCCCGCGTCAGGCAGTCCGACCAGGCGGATGGCGATGGCGGCGGCGAAGCCCCCGTAGTGGGAACGGACGAGAAGAAGATGAAGAAGTGGCTGGAGGAGCTCGACCCGAAGACGTTGGGAAAGTACGAGATGTAGCCGGCCGATGCCGACGACGGAAGGCGAGACCGGAGAGGGCAGCGCACAGACCTTCGGGGGAGTCCGTCGTTCCGCCGGACGCACCGTCGGCCGAATGGTGCCTCTGGCCAGTATCGAGCCCGATCCGGATCAACCTCGCCGTGAATTTGGAAGTCTCGACGGCCTGACCGCCTCGATTCGCGCCAGAGGCGTACTGGAGCCCATCCTGGCGCGCCCGGTCAACCGGGTTGGTCCGGACGGGACGACGACGCAGCGCACGTACCGGATCATTTCCGGTGAGCGCCGTTTCCGCGCCGCGCGGCGGGCTGGACTCGGGGAAATTCCCTTGATCGAGATGGACGTCTCGGCACGGGACGCCCTCGAGATCGCCCTCGTCGAGAACCTCCAGCGCGCCGATCTGACGCCGTTCGAGGAGGCAGAGGGCCTGCGAACGCTGGTCGAACGTCACGGTTACACACACGATCGCGTCGCCACCGCGGTGGGCCGGTCCCGGGTCAGCGTGACTGAGTCTCTCGGGCTCCTGCGCATGCCCAGGACCGCGCGCGAAACCGCGATAGCGCTCGGCGTGGCGTCAACCAAGTCCATCCTGCTCGAAGTGATGAAGCTGGGCACGGAGGCGTCCATGATCCGCATGCTGGAGCGCATCGCGGAGTTCGGACTAACGCGCGCGGAGGTCCGCGCCGAGATCCGGAAGCGGCGGTCCATCACGGACGAGCGCGAGGAGCCCCCGGCGGTTGAGGCGGGTGACACCGGCAAACCCCACGTGTTCCGGTTCCGGTCCGTGGATGACCGGTTCAGCGTCTCGGTCAGTTTCAGGCAGGAAGTTGTCGAAGAGCAAGACCTCATCTTTGCTCTTGAGGAACTGCTGGCGGAACTTCGTCGCAGCCGGGACGAGGCGGCGGCACCGTAGCGGCTCGGCGTGCGGAGCTCCGGCTCGTGACGGCAGGCGCAGCGTCGGTGCGTCGCACAAGTCTGATAATGTCCATTATGTAAACTTCAACAGTACGACCGCCCGCGGAGGCCGATGAGTCAGAATGGCGGCGAAACCGCGATGTACCGACTCCTCGACCGCTACATCTTCCGCGAAACCACGGGCCCGCTCGTCCTCGGGCTCCTGGTGTTCACGTTCCTGGCCCTGATGCAGGAGCTCTTCCAGTACGCGGAGATGATCATCGGGCGCAACGTGGAGGCCGCAGTCGCGCTGCAGTTGCTGGCTTACAGCCTGCCGCACATCGTCGTCCTCACCATCCCGATGGCCTTCCTGTTCGCGATTCTCATCGCGATCGGCCGTCTGGCCGCGGACAGCGAACTCGTGGCGATGAGGGCCTCGGGCATCAGCTTGTGGGCCATCTACCGGCCAATCCTGCTCATGAGCCTGGTGCTGGCCGGTGTCACGGGGTACCTGACGACAGTCACGCTTCCCGCGGGCAACAAGGCGGTCAGCGAACTGCAACTCTCGATCCTGACCCGGAACGTCAGCCAGCAGGTGAAGCCCAAGGTGTTCTACGACCAGCTTCAGGACCGGGTTCTCTACGTCTTCGAGGCGCCCGAGAACGAGGACGGGTGGCAAGGCGTCTTCCTCGCCGATGCGGTGCCCGGACCCGAACAGCAGGTGATCGTGGGCGAAACCGGACAGATCAACCTGAACCAGGCCACCGGGCAGGCGGTCCTGCGCTTCGGTGTCGCCGATGTACACGAGGTGGACACGAACAACCCCGGCGCCTACCGTCTCCAGCGACTCAGGGACGCCAACATCGCGCTCGAGGACGGCCTCTTCCGGCACGAGGAGCGCCTGGTCCTGGCAAAGGACGTGCGCTCCATGACCCTCACCGAGCTCTTCGAGCGGACCGGGGAGCCTGGGAGGACGGAGTCCGAGCGGAACAGGGCGTTGGTGGAGATCCACAAGAAGTTCGCCATACCGGCGGCCTGCCTGGTGTTCGGGCTTTACGGCATCCCGCTCGGCTTCCGGAACCGGCGCGGCGGGCGCTCATCCGGTTTTCTGGTTTCGGTCGGGATCTTCCTCTTCTACTACGTCCTGCTGGGGAACGGCGAGGAGGCGGCTGCGAGCGGCCAACTGCCGCCCTGGCTGGCCATGTGGGCGCCCAACATCATTCTGTGCGTCCTCGGCACCTTCCTGTTGTGGCGCCGCAACCGCGACAAGAGCCTCATGATCAGCGCCGTCGACCGGTTCACGCGGGATCACCTGTGGCGGCGCCTCGTCCGGCTCGGGCGCCTGCGGGAACTCCGGGGACGCAGGCGGCGCGCGCTCGAGCACCGGCTGGCTCTCGCCCAGCCGCAGTCGCTGCCCTCCTCCCCCACCCGCGCACGCGTGAAGGTCCGGATGGAACCGCCGAGCTTCCGCTTTCCCGGAGTTCTGGACCGCTACATCTTCGGCGTCTTCGTCCGGGTGCTTGCCGTCACGATCGTCGCCGCCCTGGCCGTCTTCATCGTTTCCGACTTCACTCAGCTCGTCGACGAGATGCTCCGGAACGAGGTTCCTTCCAGCGTCTTCTTCGAGTACTACCCATACCTCTCCCTTCAGGTCTTCTACGACAACGCGCCAGTCCTCGTTCTGGTCACGACGCTCGTCACCTTTGGCCTGCTGTCGCAACGGAACGAAGTCGTCGCCGCCAAGGCGCTTGGCTTCAGCCTGTTCCGACTTGCAGTGCCGGCGCTGCTCGCGGCGGTCGGCGTCGCCCTCCTGAGCGCCGCGCTGGAGAACTCTGTGTTGCCGGCTTCGAACGCGAAGGTCGTCGAACTGAGGGATCGGATTCGGGGGAATGCCGGCCCCGTCAAGAGCTACCACCGGGCGGACCGCCAGTGGCGCTTCGCCCTGGAAGAGGACGGCGGCGGCTACATCTACAACTACCGGCACTACGACGCCGACCGAGCCACGCTGCAGCGGCTCCAGGTGTTCCGGTTCGACGCGCGACACCGGCTGACGCGGCGTCTCTATGCGGCGGCTGCCCGGTACGTCCCGGGCGACGGCGAGGGCCGCTGGGAGCTAGTAGACGCATGGATTCGGGAGTTCGATGGCCTCACGATCACCAGCAGTCAGCGATTCGCCGGTCCGCAGCCAGTCGACCTGCCGGAAGAGCCGGAGTTCTTCAACACCGAGGTGAAGTACGCCGAGCAGATGAACCGCATCGAACTCCGCCGCCACATCGACGAACTCGTGGCGGCGGGAACCGACGTGCCGGACCTGGAGATGCAACTCCACAACAAGACCGCCATGCCTGTCGTCAGCCTGGTGATGGCGCTGGTGGCGCTGCCCTTTGCGTTTCGCCTGGGTCGCCAGGGCGCGCTCTACGGCATTGGCATCTCCATCGTCGTGGGGATCGTGTACTACACCGTGATCAGCGTCTTCACCACCCTGGGCCAGTCCGAGGCCCTGCCGCCGCTGATCGCCGCCTGGAGCCCCAACGCCCTGTTCGCGACGCTGGCGCTCTACCTCTTCCTCGGCGTGCGGACCTAGGGCCGCCCGGTCAGGCGACCGCGCGGCGAAGCGTGGGGGCCCGGTCGACCCGCTCCCAGGGGAACTCGGACCGCCCGAAATGGCCATAGGCGGCGGTCTGGAGGTAGCGCGGCTGACGCAGATGCAGCTCGTCGATGATCGCGAGTGGCTCGAGGGCGAACTCACTTACGACGATCTCCTCAAGGAGCCGGTCGGAGAGCCCCTCGCGCGCGGTGCCGAAAGAGTCCACGTGGACCGAAACCGGTTTTGCGACGCCGATGGCGTACGCCAGTTGCACTTCCAGCCGATTGGCCATCCCGGCCGCCACAAGGTTCTTCGCCACGTAACGGGCCATGTAGCTGGCGGAGCGATCCACCTTGGTCGGGTCCTTGCCGGAGAACGCGCCGCCGCCGTGGTGACCGACCCCACCGTAAGTGTCGACGATGATCTTCCGGCCCGTCAGCCCGCAGTCCCCCTGCGGACCGCCGATCACGAACTGACCGGTGGGGTTCACGTGCAGGATGGTGTCGTTGTCGAACAGGTCTCCCGGCATCGACGGCCGGACCACGTGTTCGCGCACGACCCGCAGGATTTCCTCCTGCCCGATACCGCGTGCGTGCTGCGTGGAGACGACGACGGTATGGACCCGCAGCGCTTCGCCGCCTTCACCGTACTCGACGGTGACCTGGGACTTGCCGTCCGGGCGCAGCCAATCGAAGTCGCCCGAACGGCGCAGCTCGGCGAGACGCCGGGTCAGGCGATGAGCCAGTTCGATCGGTAGCGGCATGTACTCGTCGGTCTCCCGGCACGCGTAGCCGAACATCAGGCCCTGATCGCCCGCGCCGCCGGGGTTGACGCCCAGTGCGATGTCCTCGGACTGCGGGTCCAGAGCGCAGAGAACGGCGCAGTCGTCGGCGGCAAAGCCGTAGCTTGTATCGGTGTAGCCGATGTCCCGAATCGTCCGGCGGGCCACCGCCGCGTAGTCGATCTCGGCGCCGGCCTTCAGCTTGATCTCGCCCGCGATCAGCACGAGGCCCGTGTTGACCAGCGTTTCGCAGGCAACCCGGGCTTCCGGATCGCGGCTCAGCGCGGCATCGAGGACGGCGTCCGAAATCTGGTCCGCGACCTTGTCGGGATGTCCTTCGGTGACCGACTCGGATGTGAACAACCGGCGCGTTCCGCTTGGGGGCCTCGGCATGGGCCGCGAACACTAGCAAGTTCCACGGCAAGATCCACCGTCCGGAGAATTCCCACGCGAGCCGGCAGCGGTCCATAACATCGCCAGCGTCATGATCCGCAGCCGGAGCAACCCACAGGTCAGGACGATTCGTCGACTGCGCAGCAGCTACGGCCGCAGGAATGCGGATCTCCTCCTTCTCGAGGGCCCGCACCTCGCAACAGCCGCCGCCGAAGCCGGCCTCACCGTGCGGCACCTACTGGTCACCCCCGACTTCCACGTACGGCACGCGGAACTGGTAGACCGTGTCGAGCACGAGTCCGGTACCCGTGCCGCCCCGATCGCCCCAGAACGTCTCCGCGAACAGGCGGACGCGGACGCTCCCCAGGGAATCGCCGCCATCGCCGAACCGCCTCGCACCTGGAAGACGGCCGAGAGCACAGCCCCCCCGCTTGATCCCGGCCTTCATCTCTACGCCGACGGCATCCAGGATCCGGGCAACCTCGGCGCCATGGCCCGATCAGCCGAAGCCGCCGGCGCCGCGTCTCTGCTTCTCTCCCCGGGCACCGCCCGGGCCAGTCACCCTCGAGCACTCCGAGCCTCCGCCGGCAGTCTGCTACGTATTCAGCTATGGACCGACGTCGGCGTGGACCAACTCCCTCCCGATGCCCGCTGTCTGGCCCTGACGCCCGACTCCGCGAATCCAGAGTCGCCGCCCTCCGTCCCCCTGTTCTCCAGCGACGGCGAACCCCTGCCCCTCTCCCCCACCGACGCGCTCATTCTGGCGGTCGGCAGCGAGAGCAGAGGCCTTTCGGCCCCGCTCCTGGAGCGTGCCGACCTTCTCCTCTCCATTCCCACTGTCGCTGCCGTCCAATCCCTGAACGCCACCGTCGCAGCCTCGCTCGCCTTGTTCGAACTCCGCCGCCTGCTCGACTAGCAGCGACCTCTTCCCACTTTCTCCGATCAGCCAACCCGTCCGGGGCTTCCGATGGCGCGCTGTCTGACGACGTCCAGTCAGCCGGGGGCCGTTACGCCGACTGACGTCGCGCCTTCAACAGGCGCGTCAACGCCGGCGCGACGTCGTGGAGGTCGGCGACGATGCCGTAGTGGGCGACGCTGAAGATCGGCGCCTCGGGGTCCTTGTTGATGGCGACGATGATGCGAGAGCCGCTCATGCCCATCACGTGCTGGATCGAGCCGGATACGCCGAGGGCGACGTAGAGGTTGGGGGCGACGATGTGGCCACTCGAGCCGACCTGGTGCTCGCGGGGCAACCAGCCGTTGTCGACCACCGGCCGGCTCGCACCGAGTTCGGCGTCCAGTGCCGCGGCCAACTCGGCGGCGACCGAGACCTCGTCCGGTCCGCCGACCCCGCGGCCGGCGGTCACGATCCGCTCCGCGCTCGCCAGATCGACGCCGCCGGCGCTCGCCGCCTGGCGACCGAGGATCTCCCGCTCCTGGTTCTGTTCGATGTCGGCCGGCCGACCGACCTCGAAGACGTCGGCCGGCGATGGTGCCGGATCGGCACCGCCGAACGCGCCGACCTGCACCGTGGCGACGACCGCTCGCGTCTTCGGCCGGACGTCGGCCCGGAGCCTGGCTTGGAGGATGGATCGCCGAAACCGGAGGCCGCCATCGTCGACCGCCGCGGCGCTGACCGAGGGGATGTAAGCGGCGCCGAGCCGTACCGCGAGTCGCGGCGCGTACTCGGCCGACTGGTAGGTGTGCGGCAGGACAACGACGATCGGCGCCGTCGGGTCCTCCCCCTCCCCCTCCCCCTGAGCGATCAGGTCCCGAAGCGCTCCGGCGTAGAGTCCCGGTGCATAGGGGCCCACACGCTCTTCATCCAGACGGGCGACCCGGCAGTTCCCGCCGAGCGCCCGGCCGCAAGCGCGGACTTCCTGCGTCCCCGGTCCGCCGCGAGCGTCTTCGACCAGCCATACGACGGGCACTGACGCGTTCAGAGCACCGCCTCCCGCTCGAGATGCGCGATCAACTCCGCCGCCGCTTCGGCCGAAGCGCCGTCGATCACCACGCCACCGGCGCCGGCCGGCGGCAGGCTGACGGCCTCGGTTTCAATCCCGGCGCCCGCCGTCCCCACCAGCCTGGGATCCACGCCTAGACCCGAGCAATCCTCGCGGCGCAGCGGCTTCTTGCGGGCCTGGAGCGTTCCCCGCAGGGAAGCGAAACGCGGTCTGTTGATGCCGGCCTGAATTGCCAGGACGGCCGGCAGCTCCAACCTCAGGACCTCGTTCATGCCCCCTTCCAGCTCGCGCACGATGCGCAACGACCTGCTGCACGAGTCCAGTTCCACCGCCATGACCAGCCAGGCGTAGGGACAGCCCAGGACTTCGGCGATCACCGCCGGAGTCGCCGCCTGTCCGAGGTCGTCCGACTGGGCTCCGGTCAGCACGAGGTCGCACCGCTCTCGCGCCAGCGCCGCCGCCAGTGCGCGTCCGTCGGCGATCGCGTCGCCTCCCTGCAACGCCTCGTCGACCAGGTGAAGGGCGCGGTCGACACCGAGCGCCAGGGCCTTTCTCAGCGCCTCCTCCACTCGCTCAGGACCCAGGCTGAACACGACCAGTTCGGGGCGTTCCGCTCCGCGCGACACCTGGGCTTCGGCCAGGAGGAGCGCCTCCTCCAGCGCGCACAGGTCACAACTGGAGATGACCCAGTTCAGATTGCTGTCGTCGATTCCCCGTCCGGAGTCGGCGATCCGCA
The DNA here is from genome assembly GCA_009845425.1 of Holophagales bacterium. Classification (GTDB taxonomy): domain Bacteria; phylum Acidobacteriota; class Thermoanaerobaculia; order Multivoradales; family Multivoraceae; genus Multivorans. The sequence goes on along the minus strand of VXZQ01000012.1, from coordinate 437,589 downwards.
GGTGCGAATCCGTATCCGGTACCTGTTTGATGCAGACGCCGATCCTCAACCCTTCCTCCCGCACGACTGCTTCCGCCACGCTCCGCCTGAAGCGCGAGCATAGCGCCGCCCTTGCGGGTGTCCGAGCCGGCTTCCGCCCGGCCGGTAACGCCAAGCTATAGACGTCTGTCTATCTGTCTGGTACCTTTCCTGACGGTGCCTTTGTTCGCCATACCCGTCGCCACCCTGATGGCCACCGGCGACTCAGCGGTTATCCACTTCTTTCTGCGCTCGGGTCCGGTCGCGTGGATCGTGCTCAGCATCCTTGCGCTGATGTCGCTTTCGTCCTGGTACGTGCTGTTTCAGCGCCTGCTGCTGTTCCGACGCACCGGCCGGCAGAATCGGAGTTTCCTGGCCCTCTTCCGCAAGGCCGCCCGTTTCAGCGACATCGGCAAGGCCGCGTCCGACCACCGCGCCGCTTCCCTGGTCGGCCTGTTTCAAGCCGGCTACCTGGAGATCGACACGCAGATCAAGGCGCTGCGCGAGCCCCACGGAGACGACGAGGGCCTGCGCCTGCAATCGCTGATGGGCCTCGAGCGAACCCTCCGCCGAGCCGCCAACGTCGAACTTCGGGTCCTCGCGCGCAACACTTCCTGGCTGGCCACGACCGCCGCGGCGGCGCCGTTCATCGGCCTGTTTGGCACCGTCTGGGGAATTATGATCGCGTTCAACGACATTGGAACCACCGGCACGGCTACGATCACCGCGGTGGCTCCCGGCATCGCCGAGGCGCTGGTGAACACGGCAGCCGGCCTGGTTGCCGCGATTCCCGCCCTGGTCGGCTACAACTACCTGGCTACGAGGCTTCGCCAGTTGCGCGCCGAAATGGACGACTTCACGCTCGAGTTCCTGAATCTGGCCGAACGCAACTTCGGCTGAGTCCGCTTCCGGAGGGAAGAGAATGGCGTTCTTCCAGGACACCGACAGCGACGATTCGGTACTCGCCGACATCAACGTGACGCCCCTGGTGGACGTCATGCTCGTCCTCCTGATCATCTTCATGATCGCGACGCCGATGCTCCACCAGGGTGTCGAAGTGACGCTCCCGGAGATGGAGTCGCCCGCGTCGTTGGCCATCCGCGATGAGGATCCGCTGATTCTCACGATCGCCCAGAACGATCTCGTCTACATCAGGGACGAACCGGTCGCCACCGCGCTGCTGGTCGAACGGCTGCTCCCGATGCTGGAACTGCGCGACTACGAGGCGGTCTTCGTCAAGGGAGACGAGGAAGTTCCCTACGGAAGAATCATCAACGTGCTCGACGTTCTTGAGCGTGCGGACATCCATCGTGTGTCCCTCGTCGTAGAACCAGCGGATTGAGGCCCGAGGCACCCTTTGCAGAACCAGGACGACGGCACGCTTCCGCTCGAGCGCGCTCTCACGGGTCGGGAGCAGCGCGGCCTGGGACTGAACCGGCCTTGTCTGGCGGCGTCGCTAACCCTGCACATCGCCCTGATTGGCGGCCTCCTGTTCGGACCCGGGCTGTTCGCCGAACGGACCCAACTGGAACGACAGCCGCTCGAGATCGTCCGCCTGCCGACCATCCGGCCGGAGCCCATACCGCCTCCACCTCCCCAGGAAGAGTCGCAGCCGGAACCGGAGCCCGTTCCCGAGCCGGAACCGGAGCCCGAAGAGACGCCTCCCGACGTTCCGACGCTCGCCCCCGAAGAGCCCGAACCGGAACCCGAGCCCGAGCCGCCGCCGCCTGAGCCGGAACCCGAACCGGAACCCGAACGCCCGCGGCTGGACCGGCCGTTCGAGCCCACTCGCACCGTTGATGACGCGCTGGCGGGCGCTGACGATGCGGAAGCGCCCCTGGTCGGCTACGACAGCGAGGACTTCACCTACGCCTATTACACATCCCGGCTGACGGCCGCGATCAAGGCCCGCTGGACCAGGCCGCCGATCGAAGGGGTGGAGGCCGTGGTCTTCTTCCGGATCGCGACCGACGGCACCGTCAGCGACCTGGAGCTTCTCCAGTCGTCCGGGGTCACGCGATTCGACAACGCCGGCTTGCGGGCGATCGAGTTGGCGTCGCCGGTCCCGCCGCTTCCGCGCAGCTTCCGGAAGCCCAGCCTGGGTGTAACGATGACGATCCGGTGACGACGAGGAGCAGAGGATGAGAGTTCCAAGCCTTGCGATCACGGTCCTGGCGACTGCACCCTGTCTTGCCGCGGTGGTGCCCGCGCTGGCGCAGACGGGGCCTGAAGCCGTCGCGGCGTCTCCGGCGACGAACCCGTCGGACCTCCAACTCGTTCTCGAACCCGATGCGGCGGCGCGACTGAATCTCGCCGTGCCGCGCGCCGGGCGCCCCCCCGGCGCGAGACCGGAGTTCCTCGACGCGATGGACGAGCTCGAACAGACGCTCCGCGCGGATCTGGCCTTCACCCAACTCTTCGATGTCCAGGGTCCGGAGATTCTCTCGGTCATCCGCTTGAGTGGCGACCGCGCCAGGGACCTGGAGCAGTACCGCGCATACGGCAACGAAGTCGCTCTCCTGACGGAGTTCAAGCTGAACGGGGATGAGCTGATCCTCGAGGGGCGGGTCTACGACCTGGCGAGCGGTCAGTTCATCCTTGGCAAGCGGTTCAGCGGCGGTATCGACCTGGCCCGGCGCATCGCGCACGCCCTCTCCGACGAGATCGTCCTCTACTTCACCGGTCGCCGCGGTATCGCGATGACCTCGATCGCCTTCGTCTCCGACCGCGAAGGCGAGGCGAGCAAGGAGATCTTCCTGATGGACTACGACGGTCACGCCCAGCGCCGGATCACCGGCCACATCTCGACCAGCCTGTCGCCGGTCTGGGCCGTCGATGGCAGCGGGCTGGCCTACCTCTCGTACTTCCAGGGGCGACCCGGGGTCTACTGGGCCGACCTTACGACCGGCAGGAAGACGCCGATCGTCTTCGAGGAGCAGCCCGCGTACTCCCCCAGCGTCTGCCCGGACGGCGAGACGGTCCTCTTTTCCCGTCCGGTCCGTCGCGGCGGCAAGAGCAGCACGGAGGTCTTCTCCGTTGAGCGCGGAGGCGGCACTCCCCGGCAAATCACCCGCTCGAGCGGCGAGGACACGAACCCCGAGTGTTCACCCGACGGCAGCCGGATCGCCTTCACGTCCAGCCGCTCCGGAACCCCGCAGATCTACGTGATGGACATGGACGGCAGCGATCTTCAGCGGGTGACCTTCAAGGGCAGGTACAACGAAGGGGCTTCCTGGCACCCCGACGGCAGCAAGCTCGTGTACGCCCGGCGAACCGAGCGCGGCGATCGGTTCGACATCGCGGTCGTCGACCTGGTCACGGACCAGGATCAACTGCTGACAACCGGACCCGGCAGCCACGAGTATCCTACGTTTTCCCCCAATGGCGAGTGGGTCGTTTACGAGTCGCGCCAGCGGGGACGCGGTCGCCAGATCTTCATCATGAGCGGAGACGGCCGCTACACGCGCCAGGTGACGACGCGCGGAAACAACTACTCACCCTCCTGGTCTGGCTACTTCGACTGAGGCGTTGAAAGCCACCGGGAGAATCCGCTGTTGCCGCCCGAGCACTGCTCTGGTAGTGTCCATGGAACCCGAAACGATCCAAGTTTCCAGGCTTTAGGAGTAGTCCCGGTATGTTGGCCAGAAGGTTCTCTGCACTCTTCCTGTCGGCTCTCGTCCTGCTGGCCATCGGGGCCTGCAAGAAGGCGGAACCCGAACCGCCGCCGCCGCCACCACCGCCCCCACCCGCGGCCGAACCGCCACCGCCGGAACCCGTGCCGCCGCCGCCGGAACCGCCGGTCGTGCCGGAGTACGTCTCGCCGTGGTCCGAAGACATTGTGGAAGCGAACGAGGAGGTCCATGAGAAGGGCCTCCTGGGCGACGTCTACTTCGAGTTCGACAAGGCGACCCTGACCGACGCGACCCGGTCCCAGCTCGGCAAGAACGCGGACTTCCTCAAGAGCCAGGACGGCGAGGACTTCGTCATCACGATCGAAGGTCACTGCGACGAGAGGGGCACGAACGACTACAACCTGGCCCTTGGCGACCGCAGAGCGAACTCGGCTCGCGACTACCTCACCTCTCTCGGCATTTCCGGCGATCGCCTGAAGACGATCAGCTACGGAGAGGAGCGGCCACAGTGCGAGGAGTCGAACGAGGACTGCTGGCAACTGAACCGGCGCGCCTACTTCCGCGTAACCGACCGCATGTGACCCGGGGCCCGGCCCCCTGGCGATTTCTTCGCTGCAGCCCGGGGCTGGCGGGGTTCCTTCTGCTGTCGGCGTCCGCCTGCACGTCGTCGACCCAATTGACGGAACTTGAGGCCGGACTGACCGCCCTCGAGCAGCAGATCGATACGTTTCGGTCACAGGCGCCCACCCGCGACGACCTGACCGTCGTTCTTCGTGCCGTCGAGGAACTGCTGGAGCGCGACGTCAGCGCCAGGGCGGACCTGAAGGAGGATCTCCGCCAGCTCATCGCCGAAGTCGAAGCCCTGCGAACCTCAACCCAGGAACAGGGACGGACACTCAACGCGTCGCTCGAGCGCATCGGGCAGATGAACGACGAGTTGGACCTTCTTCAGGGTCAGCTTGAACGCCAGGAGACGTACCTGGCCAACCTGGGTGAACTGCTGGAGGCCAGCCGCCAGACCACTCCCGCCGAGTCGGTTGAACCCAAGGCCCTGTACGACGCCGCCTACCAGAGCTACCTGAGCGGCGACTACGAACAGGCGGCGATCGGTTTCGAGAGCTACCTCGGCACATTCCCCAACGGCGAGGACGCTGACAGCGCCCAGTACTGGCTCGGCGAGTCCTACATGGAACGGGGGCGGTTTCGCACAGCGATCGAGGAACTCGGACGGGTCGCCGAACGCTACCCGGACAGCGACAAGGTTGCGAGTTCCATGCTGCGCATCGGAGTCGCGCACATCGAACTCGGCGAACGGGAGCAGGGCAACGAGATGTTGCTCCGCGTCAGGCAGGAGTACCCGGACTCGGACGAGGCGGTCCTGGCCCTGCAGCAACTCGACAACCCGGCCGACCAACTGTAGACTGCGCCGCCGGCCTGGGTCAGTCCCTGGCTCGGACAACCCGAACGTCAGTGACCTGAGCCCGAAGAGAACACGAGATGGCGAACAGCAAGCAGGCCGAGAAGCGCATCCGGCAGTCCATCATCCGGCGAGATCGCAACCGCGCCGCGATGTCCCGACTCCGCACGTCCATCAAACAGCTTCGCAGCGCCGCGGACAGCGACGTGACGAAGGCGCGTGAGCTTCTGCCATCGACTCTCAGCCTGATCGACGCAACGGCCCGAAAGGGTGTGATCCACGCGAACGCGGCCGCCCGACGCAAGTCGCGTCTGACCAGACTTGTGAATCGTCGCGCCGAGGCGGCTGGGGAGACGGCAGGCGCCGAATCCTCCGACTGACCTTTCGCGGTGCCGGGGTTCAGAACCCCTCGAGCAGGTCGGTCACCATCGTGTCGGCGAAGCGTTCGGCGCTATCTTCGATCGCGAGGTTCTCACGGTCGAAGAAGTCGCTGTCGGCGCTCTCGACCTCGTAACTCTGCCTGAACTGGTAGCGGTCGTTCGCCCAGATCACCTCCCCTTCCTCCCCGGTCGGCGAGGGGATCCGGCGGAAGGAGACGTCGGCGATGATCGCCAGTTCGTACTCCTGGGCACGCCCGTCACTGGTGAAGGTGATCGGCGCCACGCGGAATGCCGTGACCGAGCCGCGAATCACCGCGTCCGCCTCGCCCGCAGTCGCCACCAGTTCGAAGCGCGGCCGCGTGACCAGTTCGTCCGCGATTGCCTGAGTGAGGAACTGCTCGACCTCGACCCGCGTGGTCTGGTTGTCGAAGGGCTGGAGGAACACCCGCCGGATGTCCTCGGGGATGTTGGAGGCCCTGCCAACCAGCGTGTAGCCGCAGCCTCCCAGGGCCAGGCCGGTGGCAAGTGCCGTAGCCACCGCCACGAGCCGCACCGGCCATGCCACCTTCATGGCCGCCAGCCTAGCAGCAGGTCAGCGGCTGGCATTCCGGCCCAGAGTGCCCAGGAGGGCATCGAGGATCCCGTTGACGAACCTCCCCGACTGCTCGGACCCGAACTTCTTGGCCAGTTCGATCGCCTCGTCGATCACGACGACGGCGGGTACGTCCGGCTGGTACCGGAGCTCGTAGACCGCAAGCCGCAGTACGTTCCGGTCGACCACCGGCATTCTCTCCAGACGCCAGTTCTCAGCCTGCTCATCGATCAATGAGTCAATCGACTCCTGGTTGACGAGGCTACCCTCCAGGAGGGTGCGCGCGTAGACCAGCGCCAGCTTCGAGGCGTGCAGCGTAGCGCCGGCGTCAGCCGTCTCGGATCGGAATGAGTGGACGTCGAACTCGCGGACCAACTGCCGCGGCTCCAGCCGCCCGATCTCTCGCTGGTAGAGCATCTGCAGCGCCATCTCGCGAGCCTGCCGACGCTTTCCCGCCGGGGTTCGACGCACTTCGGCCGCCGCGGCTCCAGTCCTGGTCATGACTTCAACGACTGCAGGAGACAGGCCATTTCCAGGGCAGCCTCCGCGGCTTCCCGGCCCTTGTTCCCCGCCTTGCCTCCGGCCCTGGCGGCTGCCTGTTCCGCGTCATCGCAGGTCAGAACGCCGAATCCGACGGCGAGGCCGGTCCTTGCCGTGACTCGTGCACATCCTGCCGCGCACTCGTTGCAGATGTAGTCGAAGTGCGGTGTCTCTCCCCGAATCACCGCTCCAAGCGCCACCAGGGCGTCGAATCTCCCGCTCTCCGCCAGAGCGTCCAGGGCCGCCGGTACTTCCCAGGCACCGGGGACCCGGACCAGCTCGATGTGCTCGTCCAGGACGCCGTGCTGCAGCAGGGTCTCCCGCGCGCCGGCGATCAGCCGTTCAACGATGTTGCCGTTGAACCGCGTCGCGACCAGCCCGACCCGGAAGCCAGCCGCATCGAATGCGGTCTTCACGTCGTGCACTGCCGATCACAAAGGGGATGGATGGTCGGGACGGCGAGATTCGAACTCGCGACCCCCTGAACCCCATTCAGGTACGCTACCAGACTGCGCCACGTCCCGACCGGAGGGCATTCTCTATTGGTTTGCGGCCCTTTGGCAAGACTCTGGCGACACGGCGCAACTCGGGGGCCGCCGCTCCGTGTCAGTCGCTCTCCGCGCTGGTTTCCGGCTTGAGTTCAGCGGCAAGCTGGCGGGCCTGAGCGACCAGCGCCGCGACTCCCCCTTCCAGCCGCTCGACCCGCCGGGCCAGGACTCCGATGTCGCTCGTGTCGACAGGCGGAGCCTCGCCGACCGGCCCTTCCTCCCCCACCGCGTGTGTAGTCTCCTGATCGCCGTTCGCCCTGTCTCCCGTTGCGGGAATCAGCGGGCGGCCGCGGAGGCGCCCGTCCTCCAGCTCCGCGGCGAGCTTCTTCTTGGCGCTTGCGATCGTGTAGCCCTCGTCGTAGAGGAGCTCCTTGATCCGACGGATCGTCTCCAGATCCTCGGCGTTGAAGTCACGACGGCCCCCGCCGGTCTTCCTCGAGGCCAGGGACGGAAACTCCGTCTGCCAGTAGCGCAGTACGTAGGGCTGGATGTCCAGCAACCGGCACGCATCGGCGATCTTGTACTGCTTGGGAATGACGGGCCTCCCCGGGCTACGCGTCAACTGAACCCGAGCGCAACGGACGAAGGGGGGACGATTCCGGGCTGAAGTGCTGTGGGATACGAGCAGACGATTATACGAAACGTGGAGATCCGCCGGCTGCGTCGGCGTCGCCGCGCCGCTCCCGCACCACGATGCGAAGCGGAACACCGTCGAGCTCGAACGTCTGCCGGAGGTTGTTCTCCAGATACCTTCGGTAGTTGTGGCCACGCTTGAGACGCCGGTTCGCGAACAGGAGAAAGGTGGGAGGCGCTCCGGCCACCTGGGTCCCGTAGAAGAACCGCCAGGGTCGCCCCCGCTCCGCCGGCGGCTGGTGACGGCCCACGATGCGTCGAACTTCGCGGTTGAGTTCGGACGTCGGCACCCGCAGGCGATGCCGTTCAGCGACCCGGTCCAGCGCGGGCATGACATTCGCCACACCCCGACCGGTCAGGGCGGAGACGTTGATTCGAGCCGGTTTGGCGAACAGTTCGGAAACCCGTTCCCAGCCCAGCTCCAGGCGCTCCCGCTTCTCCTCGTCCACCAGATCCCACTTATTGCAGACCACGACGGCGGAGCGACCCGCCTGCCATGCCACGTCGGCGATCGCGAGGTCGCCGGCGGCGATGCCCTCGCTCGCGTCCACGACCAGAACCACGAGTTCCGCCCGCTCTATCTGGCGGCGGGCGAGCATCACTGCCAACTCCTCAGGGGTGTCCTGGACCTGGGAACGCCGCCGAATGCCCGCCGTGTCCACGAGCAGGTAGTCCGGGCCGTTCTCTCTCTCCAGCAGACTGTCGATCGGGTCCCTGGTGGTCCCTGCCGTCGGAGAGACGAGCGTCCGTTCCCTGCCCAGCAGACGGTTGACCAGGGAGGACTTGCCGACATTCGGCCGGCCCACGACCGCGACGGACGGCGCCGGCGGCAGGACCGCGGAGGAGGCCGCCGGAAGGTGCCCGGCGATCTCCATGTGCAAGGACTCGAAACCGGTGCCGTGCTCGGCTGACAGGAGCACCAGCGCGTCTCCCCCCAGGGCGTAGAACTCGTGGTGACCCTCCCTGGCGGCCCGGGTATCGGCCTTGTTGACGACCACGACGATCGGCCGGCCACGGGTCCGGAGACGCTCCATGACCTGTTCGTCCGCGGCCGCCAGCCCTTTCCGACCGTCCACGACCAGCAGCAGGAGGTCGCTCTCGTCGACCGCGAACTCGACCTGGGCGTTCAGGCCCAGCGGATCGGCGCCCGGGACCAGACCGCCCGTATCGATCAACTCAACGGTACCGTGACCCTCAAGATCGAAGCGCCCGACCAGCCGATCTCGCGTGACGCCGGGCGTACCGTGGACGATCGCTTGCCGGCGACCGATCAGCCGGTTGAAGAGCGTCGACTTGCCGACGTTGGGGCGACCGACGATGGCGATCGCGGCGGGCATGGAGGAAGAGGGCGGCGCTGTTAGGACTCGAACTGATGCTCGATGCGTCGATCGATCACCATCCAGCCCTCGTCGCGGCGCTTGAACTGGTAGCGAACGCGGTAGCGATCCGTGCCGGACGACAGCAATCGGTCCGTGCCGCTCACCAGCGAGTCGATGTCCCACACCTCGATCGTCGTCACCGCCGCGTTCGAGTAGCGCCAGACGTCGATCCGTTCGATTTCGAAGCTCTTGAGCATCGGACGCAGGGTGCGGCTCGCCTCCATCTCGAGGTCGTAAACGCGCTTCCTGACCGTAGCGATCTCCTTGGGCACGGCGCACGAGGCCAGAGCGTCGAAGTCTCCGGTGGCGTAGGCGTTTCCGAGCTTGGGAAGGCAGTCAGCCAGCACGATCTCTATCGCCGTTCGATCCTCGTTCGAGGCGCCATCCGGCCCGGCCTCGGCGCAACCGGCCAGTCCACCGGCGAGCAAGACCGCGGCAACCACCGGAACCGGAGCGCGGCCCGTGGGGAAACGGAAAACCGGAAACGAGGAGTTAGAACTGCTCATGCAGGGAGACTAGCAGCCTGTCGAGCGGGTAGAATGCCGGTCCGGCCTAAGGCCGCCGGGCGCGAAAGTGGCGGAATTGGTAGACGCGCAAGATTCAGGATCTTGTGGTAGCAATACCGTGGGGGTTCGAGTCCCCCCTTTCGCACCAGAGCCAGTTCAGGCATAGAACGCCAGCGCACTGTCTCCGTAGCGCCTGGTCCGCCGCAACCTGAACCTCCCGGCTGCCGCCGGTGGAGCCTGCCGGCTGGCGTGTTCCAGGACGATCTCGCCTCCGTGCGCGACGGCGGAGGAAACGGCGTCAAGCAGCTCGCCAAGCCCGCAGTCATCGTAGGGCGGATCGATGAACACGAGGTCGAAGGCAGCCTCGCGCTTGACTGCCTCCTCAAGCCCCGCGGGCAGAACCGCCCTGACCAGGCGGAGATCGTCCGTCGCGAGAGTGTCGCGGCTCGCCTTCATGCAGGCCTGGGCGCGAGAGCTGCGATCGACCGCCAGGGCGAACCCGGCTCCGCGGGACAGGGCCTCGAACGAGACGGCTCCGGAGCCGGCGTAGAGCTCCAGGAGGCGGCCGCCGCGGACGCGATCGCCCCAGTGGGAGAAGAGGGCCTCGCGAACCCGCGCCTGGGTCGGACGCACGCCCGCCGGTGCCGTGAGACGCCGACCCCGCCAGCGGCCGCCAAGAACCTTCATCCCGCCCGAGCGCGTTCCCGAGCCGGTCTGGCGGCGACTCATCCGCCGGGTGACGCCGCCTGCTGCTGCCGGTAGGCGATCCGGCCGCCCAGGATCGTGTAGACGACCTGGGTGCCGGGAATCTCGTCCTCCGGGACCGTCATGATGTCCCGGGACAGAACCGTCAGGTCCGCGAGCTTTCCTACCTCAAGACTCCCCTTCGATTCCTCCTCGAAGGCCGAGTAGGCAGCGTCGATCGTGTAGGAGCGCAAGGCCTCCTCCCGGGTCATTCGCTGGTCTTCGTAGAAGACCTCGCCGTTCCCCATCCGCCGGCTGACCGAGGCATGGAATGACGCGATCGGGTCGACATCCTCGACGGGAGCGTCCGTGCCGTTGGTGACCACGGCGCCGGAGTCGATCAGTGCTCGCCAGACGTAGGCGCCCTCGGCACTTCGCTGCTCGCCGAGACGATCGGGCACCCAGGGTCCGTCCGACGTGCAGTGGACGGCCTGCATCGAGGCGATCACGCCGAGTTCCGCGAATCGCGGTATGTCGTCCGGATGCAGGTGCTGGGCGTGCTCGACGCGCCAGCGCTTCGTCCGGTCGCCGCCGAGCGCCCGTTCGAACAGATCAAGCGTTTCGCGGTTGGCCCGGTCGCCGATCGCATGAACGCAGAACTGGAAGTCGTGTTCCCGCGCCAGCCGGGCGGTCTCCTCCATCACGTCCAGGTCCGTCGTGTTGAGCCCCGTCGACTGCGGCATGTCCTCGTAGGGATCCAGCAGCCAGGCGCCATGCGAGCCCAGGGCGCCGTCGATCGACCGCTTGATCCCGCGGACGGTGAGGAAGCTGTCTCCGTGGTCGATCATGCGGTAACTGCCGAGCGACTCGGCCATCGCCTCGTTGCTTTCGCGCACCATTACCCAGAGCCGCAACGGCAGGTGGCCCTCATCCGCCATCTGACGGTAGATGTCGATCAGCCCGAAGCTTGAGCCCGCGTCCTGGAAGCTCGTGATGCCCTTGGCGAGAGACTCTTCGCCCGCGAGCCGCACGACCTCGCGAGCGTGGTTCCACTCCAGCGACTCGGCTCGTAACCCGGCAACCAGATTCTCCGCCGTTTCCCGGAGGGCGCCCGTCGGTTGACCATCCCTGTCCCGCACGATCTCTCCGCCGTCCGGATCGGGCGTCGTTGCATCGATGCCGGCCAGCTCCATGGCCCGTGCGTTCGCAAACGCCATGTGACCGCTGGCATGGCCCAGCAGCACCGGATTCTCCGGCGACACCACACTCAGCCCGTGGTGAGTCGGCAGGCCCTGGACGCTCGGGACCGGCGACTCGGTCCACTTCGACTGATGCCAGCCCCTGCCCAGGATCCAGGTTCCCGGTTCAACCTCGGCCACGGCTTCGGCGACCTGGGCGACGATCTCGTCCCAGGTCCCGGCTTCCCCGAGTGCCAGTTGGAGCTTCGCCTCCCCAACCCCCCAGAAGTGGCCATGCCCTTCGATGAGCCCGGGAACGCCCAGCCGCCCCTCCAGGTCGAGAATCTCCGTGTCGGGACCGATCCAGGAACGCGCGTCGTCGCTCGAGCCGACGAAGACGATCCGGCCGCCGGCGGCGGCCAGCGCCTCGGCCTCGGCCGGAGCCGCCAGGGTCACCAGGCGGCCATTCAGGACGACCAGGTCCGCAACCCCCGCTCCCTCTCCCCCGCAGCCGGCCAGAAGCAGTCCCAACGCGGCCCCGAGTGCCGGGGCGTGGCGCGCGCGGACCGGCAGGTTCATCATCCCGCCGGGATGCGTAACGTCTGCCCCACGATGATCCGGCTGCCCCGCAGACCGTTCGCCCTCTGGATCTTCGCAGTGGACGTCCCGAATGTCCGCGCCAACTGGCTCAGGGTGTCGCCCCGCCGAACCCGGTAGACCACGTCCTTACCACCCGCCGGAATCCGCAGGCGCTGGCCGGCATGGATCAGCTCCGGGCGCCCTAACTCATTCGCAGCCACCACGGTCGCCACCGTGACGCCGTACTTCCGGGCGATCCGATGCACCGACTCGCCGCTTCTCACGACATGGACGATCTCGCTCGGAGTCTCTTGCGGCGAGTTCCGGGTTTCAGCCGCCGCAGTGCGTTCCGCGGGCGCCCTGACCGCGGCGCGCTGGACCGGTGGCGGCGCGGTCCGGCCGGAACCCTGTTGCGGAATTCGCAACCGTTGACCGACGTAGATTCGATCCGCCCGCGGCAGCCGATTCGCGCGCTGAATCTCGGACACGGACGATCCGAACCGGCGGGCAATGGCTCCCAGGGTGTCGCCGCGCCGCACCCGGTAGCCGAACGCCGCCTGGCGATCCGGCTTGCGCTCAGGCGACAGCGCGGCGTAGGCCTGCTCAAACCGCGGCGCGCTCCCGGCCGGCACGCGCAGCGGGTACCGTGGTGGAACCAGCAGCGAACCGGCCAGGACCGAACGGTCGAGCGCCGGATTCAGTTCGGCCAGTTCGTCCATCTCCACCCCGGTGGCCGTTGCCAGGTCGGTCAGAGCCACGTAGCGATCCCGGTCGACGACGTCGAACCGGATTTCGGGGAACGGTTCGATGCCCGGGAAATGCCGGTCGCGATCGGCGTAGACGATCACGGCGGCGAGAAACTCCGGGTAGAAGTTTCGTGAGGCGAAGCCGAACGTCCGCGACCGGTACTTCTCGGCGATCACGCCGATGTCCCGCGTGTCCAGCCGCCGTACGGCCCTCGCCATGCCACCGGCACCGTGATTGTACGCGGTCAGTGCCAACGGCCAAGCTTCAAGGGACTCGTAGTCCTGGCGAAGCTTGCGGGCAGCGCCTTCGGCGGCGAGCAGGACGTCCGACCGGGCGTCGACCGCCTCATCCATCTGCAGAAAGGCCCGGCCCGTCGAGGCCGTGAACTGCCACGCACCCGAAGCGCCGACCTTGGAGCGGGCGCGGTAGTTGAACATGGACTCCACGAAGGGCAGGCAGCGGATCTCCGCGGGCAACCCGTAGTCCGCCAGGGTCCGCTGGATTCCCGGCATGAACATGCCGGAGATCTCGATCGCCTCTTCGAAACGGTCCCGGAGCCCGCGCTGCGAGCGAATCAGGCCCGCGGCACGCCGGTACTTCGTCCGTCCTCCGGCGATGTTCTCCATCTGCGACGGTATCGACCGGAGATCCGGTGGCAGGTCCATTGCCGGCCGTCCCGCCGCCAGATCGCGAAGAGCCTTCGCGATCCGGCTCATCTCGGCCCGGACGCGCCTGATGCGCGCCCGGTCGATCTGGAGTTCGGACGAACCAGTCGCGCGCAGATCGCCCATGTCGACCACGCTGTAGACGACGTTCAGATGGCGCTCATCGTGCAGGATGACCTGATCGCTCGTGTAGGTAGCGAAGACGTCCTTCCAGAACTCGACCGCCGCCTCCAGGTTCCCAGGTAGCGGGAACAGCCCGGGATCGATCGCCGGGTGGTAGCGCTCCTGGCCCACGGCCCCCGAAGCAACGAACGCCAGCAGCACCGTACAAACCGGGAGCAGCCCGGAAAGCCGGGGACGATCACATCGGTGTTTCCGCATCGAAGACCGTATCCTACTGAAAACCAAGGACTTATGCATCTCCAAGGGCCGCCGCGCCGATGCGGAACCGGAGTACGTCAGTAGCGATAGTCGTCCCGCTTGTAGGGGCCGCCGACAGGTACTCCGATGTACGCCGCCTGGTCCTCACTGAGTTCGGTCAACCGAACGCCCAGGTGATCGAGGTGCAGACGGGCGACCTCCTCATCGAGTTCACGAGGCAGCAGGTACACCTTGTTCGACCTCGGTTCATCCCCTTTCGACCGGGCGGTGCGATGGAGGTCGATTTGAGCCAGAACCTGGTTGGCGAAGGACGTCGACATGACGAAACTCGGGTGGCCCGTCGCGCAGCCGAGATTCAGCAGGCGGCCTTCGGCGAGGACCAGGAGGCTCCGACCATCCGGGAAGACCCACTCGTCGACCTGATCCTTGATGTTCCGGCCCCGTACGCCGGGCAGGCGTTTGAGACCCGCGATATCGATCTCGTTGTCGAAGTGGCCGATGTTGCCGACGACCGCCTTGTCCTTCATCCGCGCCATGTGCCCGGCGCTGATGACGTTCCGGTTCCCGGTACAGGTGACGAAGATGTCTGCAGTCTCCACCACGTCCTCCAGCCGCGCCACCTGATAGCCCTCCATGGCGGCCTGGAGAGCGCAGATCGGGTCGATCTCGGTGACGATTACCCGGCAGCCCTGGCCACGCAGCGACTGGGCGCAGCCCTTGCCAACCTCGCCATAGCCGCAGACGACAGCCGATTTGCCGCCGAGCATCACGTCCGTGGCGCGGTTCAGGCCGTCGATCAGCGAGTGTCGGCAACCGTAGATGTTGTCGAACTTGGACTTGGTGACCGAGTCGTTGACGTTGATCGCCGGGCAGAGCAGCGTACCCGCTTCCTCCAGCTCGTACAGCCTGTGAACGCCTGTCGTGGTCTCCTCGCTGATCCCCTGAAGCCCCTCCGCCATGCGCGTGAAGTAGCCGCCGTCCCAGGTCTTCACTCGCCGGATCAACTCGAGGATGACGCCCCACTCCTCGGGCTCGTTCTCCGCGTCGAAGGCCGGCACGGCCCCGGCCCGCTCGTACTCGACGCCGCGGTGAATGAGCAGCGTGGCGTCGCCGCCATCGTCGACGAGCAGGGTCGGACCGCTCTCGTTCGGCCAGTCCAGTGCGCGCAAGGTACACCACCAGTACTCGGCCAGGGTCTCGCCCTTCCAGGCGAAGACCGGCACGCCGTTCGGCCCCTCCGGGGTGCCTCCGGTTTCCGGCCGCCCGACGACCACCGCCGCGGCGGCTTCATCCTGGGTCGAGAAGATGTTGCAGGAGGCCCACCGCACTTCGGCGCCCAGGTCGACCAGTGTCTCGATCAGCACCGCCGTCTGGACCGTCATGTGGAGACTGCCGGTTACCCGCGCGCCATGAAGAGGCCGCTCCGAGCGGTAGCGCCGGCGCAGTTCCATCAGGCCGGGCATCTCGTGCTCGGCGAGTTCGATCTGCCTCCTGCCGGATTCGGCCAGGGACAGGTCGGCGACCCGAAAGTCGAGGCCGCTCGAGGCGGGAAACAGCTCCCGCACGGTTCCAGCCGCGTTCTTGTCGTGCTCGATTCGCTTGTCTGCCATTGTCATCGTTCAGGACCTCCCGGGAACTCCCGGATCCTCTGGCTTCCGCGCAGGGCTGTCAACCATGATTCCGGAGCCCCACGGCGTCGGCAAGCAGTTCGTAGGAGCGCAACCGGGCCTCGAAGCTCGGACAGATCGTGAGCACGACGAGTTCGGCTACTCCCAGACGTTCCGCCAACTCCCGCGCCCGCGCGGCCACCGCATCCGGCGCTCCGACCAGACTCCGCGCCCGCATCTTCCGCTGCACGACCCGGTCCGCCTCCGTGAACTCGTGGGCTTCCGCCTCTTCCAGGCTCGGGAACGGGCCCGGCTGGCCCTGGGTCAGCCGGATCCACCACAGGAACCGGCTGAGCGACTGGCGGTTCGCCTCCTCGTCGGTGTCCGCGACCATCGCGCTGACGCCGACGCTCGCCCGCGGTTCGGGATGACTGTCCGACGGACGGTACTCCTTCCGGTAGAGCTCGAGCGCGGCCTCGGCGTCGCGGGGCTGAATGAAGTGGGCGAAGCTGAAGGGACAGCCGAAGTAGGCGGCGAACCGCGCGGAACCGAGGCTCGAGCCCAGGAGCCACACCTCCGGTTGCGTATCTCCCAGGGGCATCGCCCGGACCCCGTTCAGCCGGTCGTCCTCGTGGCCCCGGCCCAGGTACCCGAGAAGGTCGGCGACCTGTTCCGGGTAGTGCTGCACACCGAGGCGCCCCGGCCCATGAGCAAGCAGGTGCGCCGTGAACCGGTCCGACCCCGGCGCCCTGCCGATTCCCAGGTCGATTCGACCCGGGTAGAGCGTCTCCAGCATGCGGAACACCTCGGCCACCTTGAGCGCACTGTAGTGACTCAGCATGACGCCTCCGGAGCCCACCCGGATGCGGCTGGTCGCCGCGGCGACCTGGCCGATCAGCGCCTCCGGCGCGGCGCAGGCGAGCGATTGCGAGTTGTGATGCTCAGCCAGCCAGTACCGCCGATACCCGAGGCGATCCGTCGCCCGCGCCAGCTTCACCGCCTCGCGGATCGCGTCCGCGGGAGTGCTTCCCGCCCGCACCGGGCACTGGTCGAGAACGCTGAGCGCCAGCGGGGACGCCGCCCCGGCCACTCAGTATGCCGTGGAACGCCGGAAGCGCTCCACCACTTTGCCGTTCTCGCGCTCGGCGCGGGCCAGCAGACGCGCCGCCCACTCCTTGCGCTGCTCGTCCACAGCCTGCGGGTCGTATCGGTCGACCATGGAACCGAACTGGCTGATGTGGGCCGCCGACGCCCTTGCCTTCTTCTCCGCCACAGCCGTGATGTCGACCGTGTAGTTCGGGTTGGCGCTGTAGTAGAAGAAGACAAGGGGCACGCTCCACGCCTCGAAGCCCTCGGCCTCCAGCTCCGGGAAGTACAGCCGCCAGCGAGCCGCGCGGATCGCGTCGACCGTGATGATCGCGCCCGAACGATGGTCCGACTTGTGGTACTGCTCGTAGGGCGAACCGGGATCGACCGAGAACAGGGCATCGGGCTTGAACCGCCGTATCTCCCGGGCCACCTGACGGGTCAGGTCCCGGCGGTCGACGTACTCCAGCATGCCGTCGTCATGGCCCAGCCAGACGATGTTCTCCTTCGGAATGCCGAGGATGCGGCAGGCCTCTTCCTCTTCGGCCCGCCGGATCGCCTTCAGGCGGTCCTTCGTCATTTCCGGGTCACGGGAACCGGCATTGTCCGTCGTGTAGACGACGACCCGGATGTCGTTGCCGTTCGCCGCCAGAATCGCCAGTGTGCCGCCGGAGGTGAAGGTCTCGTCGTCCGGGTGCGGCGTCACGACCAGGATGCGACGCCCCGACCACTCTTCGATCCGGTCGGCGCCCTTGTACTCCGGTTCGGGGCGCGAGACCTGGGCGTCGACCGAGCCCACGGCGACGACGGCGCCGACCACGGCGGCAAGCAACATACCCGACCCGGTCGAGAGTGCTGGAGCCAAGCCTCTCGCGCCCGCCGTGACCATCAAGCCAGTATAGTGAATCCATGGCTCCGACTCGCCGTTGCGGGCGACTCATCGCGGCCTTGTTCACGCTGCCCCTGGCCGCCGTGCCGGCCGGCGCCCAGCGGCAGGAACGCCCGGAAACCCCGGCCGCGACGGTCGCAGAGCAGGTGAACGTGAGCATCGTGAACATCGACGTACACGTTACGAACCGCCGGGGCAGGCCGATCGCCGACCTCACCGCCGCCGACTTCGAGGTCTACGAGAACGGCGAGTTGGTCGAAATCACCAACTTCCTGAACGCCGCCGCCCGTGAGGAGCCGGAATGGAGCGATGGCGGCGAACCGGAGGCGGACACCGACGCCCCCTTGATGGTGGCACTCTACGTCGACCGCTATCGCACCAGGCACGGCAACCTGCTGCGCATCGAAGACGACCTCGCCTCCTTCCTCAGCGCCCGCCGGGACCAGGGCGGCGGCATCCGCTTCCTGCTCGCCACCGGTGATCCGGAGCTGAACGTCCGGGTTCCCTTCACGGACGACCCGCGAGAACTCCTTGGGGCCCTCGAACAACTGCGTGGGGAGCCGCGCTCCGGTCTCCATGACGACGACCTGCTGCGCAGACGCACCCTGGACGAGATCCGGACCACCTACGAGACGTGCATCCAGCCTCCCGCCAGCGAGTTCAATCCCGGCTGCGTGCCATGCGTCGACACCTGGCCCGCGCTCCTCGGCGCCGCCGGCCAGTACGCGGCGGAGATGCAAACCCGGGCTGGGACCTCCCTGGCTTCGCTTGCCGAACTGGCGACTGCCCTCGGCGGTCTCCCGGGCCCCAAAGCGCTCGTCTACGTCAGTGACGGACTGCCTCAACGCCCCGGGGCCGACTTGTTCCACTATCTGGGCCAAATCTGCGCGGATCGGCAGTCGGAGACGGGCGCCCTCGACCGCGAGTGGGACGACACGACCCGATTCAACCGCTTCAGCTCCTTCAGCAACGCGAATCGGGTCACCATCTATCCTGTCGACGCTGGCGGCGTTCGAGCCTCGTCGGCCACCGATCCGACTCTCGCCGGCCCGGTCAGCGAGGTGGGCGACTTCGGTGGGACCAGAGATTCGCGGTTGTCGACCGTGCTCGTGCCCAGCACCGAGAACGACCGCCTGCGCGTCGACAACCTGCAGGCGACTCTCAGCCTTCTGGCGGACGAGACCGGAGGCCGCGCGGTCTTCAACCAGCCGAACCCTGCCGAAGCGCTCGAGGGGATTGCGTCCGACTTTGGTTCCTACTACTCCCTGGGCTATCGGGCGCCGCCCGACCGTCGCCATCCGATTCGCCAGGTCGAAGTGCGTCTGACCAGGCAGGCAAAGGGCTGGCAGGTGCGGTACCGCCGCTCCTACATTCTGAAGTCGGCCGATCAGCGACTGGCCGACCGTCTGTTTGCGGCGCTGAAGCTGGACGAACAGACCAATCCGCTCGCCGCAGAAGTGACGTTCGGCGAAACCTCGCCCGGAACCGAACCGGGCCGAAGGACGCTTCCCGTGGGAGTACGGGTTCCCGTATCGGCCGTCACCCTGCTTCCCGGACCGTCGGGCGCCTCCGGAGCGGTGCGCATCTTCCTGGTTGCCGAAGGGGAAGACGGCCGCCGCACGCCGATGCGGCAGAAGACCCTGACCTTGATGGAAGCGGAGTTGCCAGAGATCGGCCAGACCAAGACCGTTGTCGTGAACGTCGACCTGCCGCCGGGGAGGTTCTCGGTCGCGGTCGGGGTCCGGGACGAGGCCTCCGGGCGCGGCAGCTACCTGGTTCGGGACGTCGAGTTGCCTGCCGGCTAGCGGGCCCTGAACGCCTCGACGTCTTCAGCGCCGGTCAACACGTCCAGACCGGTGTAGATCGGGTCCTCGACCGATCCGCCGCTCACCAGTTCCAGCAGCACCTCCATCGACCGGTAGCCCATGGCGTAGGGCCGCTGCCCGACCTGGCCGTGACTGAGCCCCTCGACCAGCAGGTCCAACTGCATCGGCAGCACGTCGGCGCCGATGATCACGAGGTCCAGGGACTCGATCCTCTCCCGGTAGGGCTCGACCGCCTGCCGGTAGGCCTGGTCCACGAACTGCGGGAAGCCGCCCGTGATCGCGAACACGTCGAGGTCAGGCTCCGAGGCCAGCACATCGGCCATCTGCTGGACGGCGAGCGGGAAGTCGTCATTCGTGTAGAGAGGGCAAGCCGCCACCTCCGTCCAGCCGTTTCGACGTTCGAGCCGCTCCCCCGGCGGTGCGGCCGATACCACGCCGGCCAGGGTGTCCCGGAGCCCCTGCATCCTCTCGTTGTGGTTCATCGCCGCTGCCCCGCCGGACTGAATGCAGACGCTGCCCCCTTCCGGCTTCAGCTCCTTGAGCAGCTTCGCCTGCTCGACGCCCATCGCCCGGTTCTCGGTGCCGATGTAGGTGGTCCGCAGTCCGGCGTCCTCGGCCAGTAGATCGGAGTCCCAGGTGACCACCGGGATGCCGGAGTCCCGCGCCCGCACCAGAACCCTGGCCATCGCGACCGCGTTCGACGGAGACACGGCAACACCGTCGACACGGCGCGTGATCAGGTCTTCCACCACCTGGATCTGATCCGCCTCCGTGTGCTCGCTCGGACCGATGTACAGGCACTCCACGCCGTCGAGATCCTCGGCCGCCTGCATGCAGCCGTCGCGGGCGAAGTCGAAGAACGGATTGTTCATCGCCTTTGGCACCAGGGCGAAGGTGTAGCCCGCCTCTTCCTGCGCGCAGCCGACCACCGCCAATAGCAACAGGGCAACAAGCCCCGCCGGCACCCGGCGCTGTCCGCGGGCACCGCACCCGCTCCGCGGCTTCCTCTTCCAGATCACTTGAAACTCCCGTCGCACTGAAGCTCCCGAGCGAGCACGGGCCCCTTCCGGGCTTCAGCCAGCGGTCTGTCTACCTCGCCGTACTCGCTCGACGAGCATAGCGACGATGATCGATCCGCCGACGAAGGCGCCCTGCCAGTAGGGATCCACGCCCAGCAGCAGCAGGCTGTTGCGGATCAGCTCGATCAGGGCTGCGCCAGCCACCGCGCCGAACGCACCCCCCTCGCCGCCCATCAGGTTCGCGCCGCCGATCACCGCGGAGGCGATCACGCGCAGTTCGTAGCCCTGACCGAGTGCGTTCGTGACCGCTCCCAGCCAGCCGATCATCAGAATCGCCGATGCCCCGGCGAGCAGGGAGCTCAGGACATACACCGTGAGTTTGACCCGGGCTACGGGCACCCCCGCCAGGCGGGTCGAAACCTCGTTGCCGCCCACCGCCAGCACGTGGCGCGCCAGCCGGCTGTACCGAAACCAGGCCGCCGTGCCGAGCGCCGCGACCAGCAGCAACCAGACCGGGTTCGCGAGGCCCAGGAAGCGCCCGCCGCCGAGAGCAAGCACGAGATCCTCGTCAGGACCGAAGTCATGGATCATCCTGTTGTTCGAGACCACCAGAGCCAGTGATCGGGCGATGCTCAGCATGCCGAGCGTAACGACGAACGGCGACAGCCGGAGATACCCCACGAGTGCACCGTTCACGAGTCCACACAGCAGGGCACACCCCAGGCCAGCGGCCGCAGCCAGCGCCAAGGGTTGGCCAGAACCCAGAACGAGTCCGGTGACGATCCCCGCCAACCCCATCACCGAACCGACCGACAGGTCGATCCCGCCGGTCGCGATCACCGCCGTCTGCCCAAGGGCGATCAATCCGATGAAGGCGAAGTTGCGACTGACGTTGAAGAGATTGTCCGCGCTCGCGAACGGCTCCGAGACCAGGCTCATCACGCCGGTCAGTGCGGCGACCGTCAGCATCACCCATAGCGACTGGGGCGTCCGACGGAGACTCCTCACGCCGCCTCGATCGCTCCGGTGATCAGCGCGGTCACTTCCTCGGCCGACGAGTCCGCCGTCGGCTTGTCCGCCACCTTGCGGCCGCGACGCAGGACGACGATGCGGTCGGCGACGGCGAACACGTCCGACATGCGGTGCGAGATGAGCAGGATGCCGACGTCCTGCTGCTTGAGGCCGCGGATGAGTTCCAGCACCTCGGCGATCTGTCGCACACTGATCGCGGCGGTCGGTTCGTCGAGCAGCACCAGCCGTGGCGAACTCAGCCGGGCGCGGGCGATCGCCACCGCCTGACGCTGGCCGCCTGACATCTGGCGCACCAGGTCATCCGCCCGGGTGTCCGAGCCGAGTTCGGCGAACAACTCCGCCGATTTCCTGCGCATGGCGGCGTGGTCCAGCACCGGCAGGACTCCGAACAGCCGGCGGCTCAACTCGCGGCCCAGAAACACGTTCGCGGCCGCTGAGAGGTTGTCGCACAACGCGAGGTCCTGGTAGACGGCCTCGATGCCGAGTTCGCGCGCCGAGAGCGGCGAGAGATCGACGTCTGCACCGTTCCAGAGCACCCGGCCCGAGGTCGGAGCGAAGTTGCCCGCCACGATCTTGAGCAGCGTCGACTTGCCGGCGCCGTTGTCGCCCATCAGACCGACAACCTCGCCGGCGCCCAGTTCGAGGTCCACATCCACGAGCGCCGCGACGGCACCGAACTGCATGCCGACCGCTCGCAGCTCCAGCATCGCCCGCCCGGCCGTGACTCAGCCGGCGAACCGCCCGAAGTACGACGGACCCTGGGTCCAGACGTACCAGGCCATGAAGCCGGTCAGAAAGAGGGTCACCGCGACCATCCCGCCCCACCACAACCAACCCCGCGCACCAGCCGGACGGTCCTCGCCCAGGTAGCCGCGGCTGCGCTGTAGCATGACGAAGCCGATGTACGCGGCGGGCAGGAACAGGCCGCAGACGATGTTGGTCGGCACCGCCAGCCATACCGCGATGTCACCCCAGAAGACCGGCCCGAGCACACCAGGCGCGGGAAGCAGCATGGCCAGCCGGTGCTTCGCGCTGCCGAACTCCCAGCCGAACAACTCGCAGGCCACGAAGCCCGTCGCCAGCATGTGCAGGGTGATCGTCGACAAAGCCATGCCGAGCACGCCAAGATCGAACACCACCCGCCCCACAGCCGGCCCCGCGACGGCCGCCAGGGACTGCGCGGCTTCGACCGGGCTCAGCCGCACACCGTCGTAGGACGGATCGAGGTGAATCGTGTTCGCGGCGGCAATCACCATCAGGCTCGCGGCCAGGACGTAGGGCAGGAAGGTCCCGGTCCACAGGTCGAACCGGGCCAGCGATCTGTGCTCTCTCGACCAGCCCCGGGCGAGCAGTGAGTAGGGGTAGAGGAAGACCATGTTGATGCCGACCGCGGCCGACAGGCCGCTCAGAATCACCGTCACTCCGAGCACGCCGTTCCGCTCGCCGGGAACCGCGAAGCTCGTGAAGCCGCGGATCAACCCTCCCCAGTCCGAGATTCCCGTGCGGAAGACGACCCAGGCGAAGCAGAAGACGATTCCCCACACCATGTAGCGCAGGAGCCGCTCGTAGACGCGAATCAACTCGGGTCGCCGGCCGTAGAGCGACGAGATCAGCACGGCCCAGACGAGAACGACGAAGCCGAGCCCCGCCGCCGGCAACCCCTCGATCCCGGCCGCTTCGCCGAGGTCGACAAGCACCGCCGAAGCCAGCGCGTACTGGGGGAAGTGCCAGACGATCGATGCGATCAGCGCGCCCAGGGCCCAGCTCCAGGCCAGAGGCGCCCCCGCGAAGCGGCGCATCGCATCGAACGGCCGCAGGCCCGTCGACAGGGTCTGGTGGGCGACCGCGGAGAGCATGACCAGCCCGAGCAGCATGGCGAGGGGCGCGACCCACAGGAGCTGGTAGCCGAATACGGCGCCGGCGAACAGGGCGGAGGCCGCCGTGCCGCTGCCGAGCGTCATCGCGCTCTGCATGTAGCCCGGGCCGATCAGCCCGGCGAAGGAGCGCCAGCGCGCCATTCTGGGCGCCTGCTCCAGGTCGGTCAGTTGCCGCCGCTCCGCGGTGAGAGCCGCCGGATCGGGCGGGTGGGCCATCCGCAGGCCGACCCGCAGGTCGTCCCGTTCGGCCGCGGAGAGCTGCTCCGGCATGTGGGCTAGGCTACTCCACCGCAATGCGCTGGCGAGTATCTCCCTTCATCGCGCTCGCCCTGTGCGCGGCGTCCCTGGCGGCCCAGCGAGGCGACCGCGAAGGCCACGTGATGGAACAGATCTGGCGCGGGCTTGAGGTACCGGAGGCTCCTCCCCTGGCCCCTGAGGAAGCGATGGCGACCCTGCGCGTCGCCCCCGGCTTTCGCGTCGAGCTGGTCGCCGCGGAGCCCCTCGTCGAGGACCCGGTGGCGATGGCCTGGGACGAGTGGGGACGCCTCTACGTCGTCGAGATGCGCGGCTTCATGCCGAACGTGGACGGCATCGGCGAGCAGGAGCCGGTCGGCCGGGTCGTCGTCCTGGAGGACACGGACGCGGACGGCGCGATGGACCGTCGCCGTGTCTACCTGGACGGTCTGGTCAGCCCGCGCGCGATCGCGGCCGTATCGGGCGGCATGCTGATCGGCGAACCGCCAAGCCTCTGGCTGTGCCGGAACGAAAACACCGACGACGAACTGCCCCGATGCGGCGGCCGGGAGCGCCTGCTCGACTACGGCGACCCGGACCCCGATCTACTCGAGCACACCGAGAACGGACTCCTGTGGGGCCTCGACAACTGGATCTACAACGCCAAGTCCGACCGGCGCTTCCGGCTGCGCCGGAGCGCTGAGGGCGTTTCGATCGAGGTGGATCCGACCCTGTTCCGAGGCCAGTGGGGCATTGCCCAGGACGACCTCGGCCGCCTGTACTACAACACGAACTCCCGCTACCTGTTCGCCGACCTGATCCCGGCCGACTACGCTCTGGCCAACCCGGAGCACCAGCCGCGGGGAGGAGGCATCGGCGCCAGCGAGCGGCTCGTGCTTGACGAGGCGGTCTACTCGATCCGCGTGAATCCCGGCATCAACCGGGGCTACGTGAACGGCATGCTGCGCGACGACGGTCGGCTGGCGGTCACGACATCGGTGAGCGGCCTCGTGGTCTATCGGGGCGACCAGTTTCCGGCCACGTTCCGCGGCGACATCTTCGTGCCGGAGCCCGCGGGCAACGTCGTCGCCCATTTCGATCTCGCTCCCGGTCCGGTGGACAGCGGCATCCCGGGCCTCGTCGCAGAGCATCGTCGCTACGGCGACCCGGACTGGGTCGAGCGCGAGTTCCTGGCCTCGACCGACGAGCGCTTCCGTCCGGTCGACGCAAAGGTCGGGCCGGATGGAGCCCTGTACGTGATCGACATGTACCGCGGCATCCTCCAGCACGTGCGCTACGTGACGACCTATCTGCGCGAGTACATCCTCGAGCACGGGCTCGACCGCCCGGTCGGCATGGGCCGGATCTACCGCGTCGTCTGGGAGGGGGACGCCGAGAACCCCGTCGCCGTCCGGCGCGAGGCGCCAAGCCTTGCAACCGCGGCCCACCGAATCGCAGCCCTGTCCCACCCGAACGGCTGGCAGCGCGACACGGCCCAGCGGCTACTAGTCGAGAACGAGCTCGACGACGCGGGCCGCGATGCCCTGCGCGAGCTTGCCCGCTCCGGCGAAGACCCGCTCTCCCGGATCCACGCCCTGTGGACGCTCCACGGTCGCGGCGAACTGGATGACGCCACCGTGCAGGGGGCCCTGCAGTCCCGGGATCCCTGGCTCGTCGTTCACGCGCTACGCACCGGCGAGGAAACGCAGGCCGGAAATGCCACCCGCCAGGCGGTGCTTGGCGAACTGCTCGAATCAGCTTCGCCCCAGGTCCGTACCCAGGCTCTCCTGACGCTCGGCGCCATGG
Organism: Holophagales bacterium; assembly: GCA_009845425.1. Taxonomy (GTDB): domain Bacteria; phylum Acidobacteriota; class Thermoanaerobaculia; order Multivoradales; family Multivoraceae; genus Multivorans. The sequence continues at coordinate 412,334 of VXZQ01000012.1, read as the reverse complement.
CCCGACAGTCGATCTGGGCGAGAAACCTCCTCGCTGAACGCGTCGCGGCGCAGCCGGACAACCCCTTCCACCGCCAGGTCGCCCTCGCCGCGAACCTGGCCGGAACCACCGGCGGCGAGCCACCGGATACGCCGGAAACAGCTCCCGCCCTGACCGCGGCGGAGGCCGCCCAGTTCAACCGCGGCCGCCGCCACTACCGGGCCTGTCGCTCCTGCCACAACGGAGATGGCCGGGGCCAGGAGGGCCTCGGCCCGAGCCTCGTGCGCTCCCCATGGGTCCTCGGCTCCCCGGAACGCTTGGCCGCCCTCGTCCTTCAGGGAATCGAAGGGCCGATCGAGGTCCACGGCGAAACCTGGGACGACCTGATGCCCGGCTTCGCCGCCGACCCCCGCCTCCCCGACACCGCCATCGCCGCCCTCCTCACCTACATCCGCCGGAGCTGGGGCAACACCGCCGATCCGGTCCTGCCCGAACTCGTCACCAGCGTCCGCCAGCGAACAGGCGATCGCGTAGCCCCCTGGACTGCCCCCGAACTCGCAGAGGCCTTCCCCTAGAACGCTCCGTCTATCGACGGAGTCCAGTCCGCAGCGGCCTACGTAGCAGCAGCTTCGGCGACGGCCTCAGGGTCGACGCCGTCCTTGCGGAAGTCCAGCAGGAGGTAGAGCGCCGGGATCACGATCAGCGTCAGCAGCGTCGAGGTCAGCAGCCCGCCGACCACGGTCAGGGCCATTGGCGTTCTGAGTTCCGCCCCCTCGCCCAGGCCCAACGCCATCGGCAGCAGGCCCAGCACGGTGGTCGAGGTCGTCATCAGGATCGGTCGCAGCCGCACCAGACAGGCCTCGCGCAGCGCCTCCACCTTGGCCTGGCCGGCCCGGCGCAACCGATTCGTGTAGTCGATCAGGATGATCGCGTTGTTGACCACGATCCCCGCCAGGAGGATGCCGCCGATCAGGACGACGATGCTGACCGGAGTCCGCGTCAGGTAGAGAATCCCGATCGCGCCGATGATCGAGAACGGCACCGCGAAGAGGATGACGAACGGGTGCAGCAGCGATTCGAACTGCGACGCCATGACCAGGTAGACCATGAACACGGCGAGCAGGATCGCCAGTCTCATGCTGTCGAAGGAACGTTCCATCTCCTGGCGCTGGCCGCCTACGAGAACGTCGAAGCCGACCGGGAACCGCATCGACTCGAGGATGGCTTCTATGTCTTCGGAGACGCTGCCCAGGTCGCGGCCGACGATGTTCGCCTCGATCAGCGCCACCCGGCCACCGTCGCTACGGCGGATCTCGGCGGGTCCCTCCGTCTCGATGACCTCCGCCACCGCCGAAAGCGGCAGCGGCGTGGCTCCGCTCTGACGGATGTTCAGGTTGCGCAGATCCCGAACCGAGTCGCGGTAACCCTCGTCGGTCCGCAGCCTGACTCCGATGTTGCGATCTTCGCGCACGATGTCCGTCGCGATGTCGCCCTGCACCTTGGAGCGGATGACGGCGCCGAGCTGGGCGACCGTGTAGTTCAGCGTCGACAGCCGTTCCCGGTCAAAGATGATCTGCAGCTCCGGATTGCCGCCTTCCGTCGAGGACTTCACGTCCACCAGACCCTCGACCTCGCGCATCCGGGACACCACCTGTTCCGCCAGCCTCTCCAGCAGCGCCAGGTTGTGGCCACGAATCTGCACTTCGACCGGGCTCCGGAAGCTGAAGTAGGTCGGACGGCCGAACCGGTACCTCAAGGAGTCGTCCGTAGCTACCGACGCAGGCCCGACTCCGGCGCCGGCCGGGACTGAGCCGGCGAGCGCAACCGCCGGTCCCTGGCCTGCAAAGGACGCGTTCTCCGCGTCGATCAGGTCCCTGATCCGATTCATCACCGATTCCTCGCGCTCGGCATCGATCGGCGGTGTCAAACGCACGTTGACCTGGCCGATGTTCTCCCGTCTCTCGCCCGCGGCGCCACCCTGTTCATTCGATGTGCCCACCACCGTGTAGACCGACTGCACATCGTCCTTCAGTTGTTCGCGCACGAACCTGTCAACCGCGCTCAAGCGTCGGTCCGTCACCTCCAGGCGACTTCCCGGCGCCAGTTCGGCGTCGACGTAGAACTCTCCCTGGATCAACTCCGGCACGAGTTCCGTGCCCAGCGAGCCGATGAGCTGGACGCTCCCCGCGAGCAGTACGACGGCCGCCAGGACGACCAGTGCGGGGTGGCGCAGGGCCCCGCGAAGGACGCGGGCGTACACCGCCGTGATGCCCCGAAGCAATGCGTCGAAGGCCGCAAGCACCGGTCGCAACAGGATCGACATGACGGTAGAGATGCCACGGAACACGTGTTTGACGACCAGCGCGATGCCGATGCCGATCGCGCTGAAGAAGGCCGAGAGGGCGCGGGTCAGGGGGTTGGAACCCCCGGCGCTCGGGACCGTCTCGACCGGCTCCCCGGCGGCGAAAAACCTCCGGGAAGCGAGCATCGGGATCACCGTCAGCGCGACCCCCAGCGACACCAGCAGGGAGAACGTGACGGTCAGGGCCTGGTCGCCGAACATCTGGCCCGCGACGCCCTCGACGAACACGATCGGCACGAACACGCAGACGGTCGTGATCGTGCTCGCGATCACCGCGCGGCCGACCTCGGAAGCGCCGGCCCGGGCCGCTTCGACGACGCCCAGCCCCTGGTCGCGGCGGCGCTGGATCGCTTCCAGGACGACGATCGAGTTGTCCAGCAGGAGACCGATTCCGAGGGTGATGCCGCCGAGCGACATGATGTTCAGCGACACGCCCGCGACGTACATCAGGAAGAACGTCGCCACGACCGAGACCGGGATCGAGATCCCGATGATCAGCGTCTTCGGCGCGCTCCGCAGGAACAGGAAGAGAACGACGATCGCGAGCGAGCCGCCGATCAGGGCCGTCTCGATCACAGCCGACACCGAGTCGCGGATGTAGCGGGACTGGTCGGTGAGGACGGTCAGTTCCAGCTGCGGATCGATCTGCCTGATCTCCTCCTCGAGATCCTCCACCCGCTCGAGCACGGCGGAAGCGACAGTCACCGTGTTCGTGCCGCCCTCCTTGTAGACCGCGATTTCCACGGCCTCCTTGCCATCGATCCGGGTGATCACCTCGCGTTCCCTGGCGCCCTGATAGACGCGGGCGATGTCCTCAAGACGAACGATCGCCCCCTGGGCCCGGTCGATGACAATCTCCCGTATCTCTTCCGGACGCAGCAGCTCGTTGATCGTTCGCACCAGGTAGTCCGTCTGACCGTCGCGCAGCCGGCCGCCGGTCAGGTTCACGTTCTCCTGCGCCAGGCGGGTCATCACCTGGTTCATGGTCAAACCGAGACTGGTCAGACGCCGCTCGTCGATCTCGACCTGGATCTCCTCCTCCAGGCCGCCGCTGACGACGACGGCCGCAACTCCTTCGAGCCGCTCGAGCTTCCGTTTCAGGTCCTCCTCGGCCAGAAGGCGCAACGCGATCAGATCGCCGACCCCGCCCGCCAGGCCCATCCTGAGGATCGGATCAAGCGAGGGGTCGTAGCGCAGCAGCACCGGCCGTTCGGCCGCGATCGGCAGGCGCACCTGATCCAGCCGCTCGCGCACGTCGAGCGACGCGAAGTCCATGTTCGTACCCCAGGAGAACTCAAGGGTGACCTCGCTGACGTCGGCCCGGGAGCTCGAAACGACCCGATTGACGCCGTTGACCACGCCCACCGCGTCCTCGACCGGCCGCGTGATCAGGGTCTCCATCTCGACCGGCGCCGCGCCCTCGTACTCCGTCTGAACGGTCAGTGACGGATAGGTGATGTCCGGCAGCAGATCGACCGCGAGGTCACGAAAGGCGACGCCGCCGAACACCACCGCCGCCAGGGCGAAGATGAACACAGTGACCGGTCGCCGGGTGGCGAAGGAAACAACCCGCATTGCGTTACCGCCTGGTCAGGAGTCGCCGATCAACCCGGCGGTCCACCCTGTTGCCGGCCCGGCGGTCCACCGGGCGGTCTTCCCGGCGGCCCCTGGCCGCTCCGGATGCGCTCCATCATCTGGTCGATCTGCTCGTCGCTCATGCCCCGTTCCTTCATACGGGCTCGCATCATCTCGAGCCGTTCCGGCGTCAACTGACTGGGATCGAATCCTCCCGCCGGGCCGCCCCGGAAGCCTCCGGGACCTCCCTGTCCCGGCGCGCCGAACCCGGGTCCGGCCGGCCGGCGCGGCTGCGGCGTGGCCTGCTCGGCCGCTGGCGCCCCGGCAGCAGCCGGCGTCGCTTGACTGGCCGCGACCTGGGTCGACCTCCCGCCGTCCGTGGCCGGAACCGCAGTGAACATCCCTGGCGCCGCGGCGGGCCCCTCTCGCTCAGCGACCGAGATCGGCGTCTGGTCGGACAGGTTGTCCTGCCCCAGGATCACGACGTCCTCGCCCTCGCTGAGGCCCGAAAGCACCTCCAGGCTGTCGCTCTCCTCGTAGCCGAGTTCCAGTTCACGCCGCTGGGCCACCGCGCCGCCCTCCCCGTCGTCCATCGCCACGTACACGGTGTCGGAAGTGCTCTCCAGAACCAGAGCCTGCTTAGGCACGACGATCGCGTTCTCGTGAACGTCCGTCTCGACGAACGCGCTGGCGAACATTCCGGGCCGCAGGCGGCCCTGGGCCTGCACTTCGAGAGTGACCTTGACCGTGCCGGTCGCCGCGTCGACGACCGGACTGATCCGCAGCACCCTGGCCGGGAATCGCAACCCGGGGTACGCCTCGACCGTCAGGTAGCCGGGCTGGTCCAGCTTCAGGCGCGGCAGGTCCTTCTCGGGAAGCTGAATCGGACAAAGCAGCGGGTCGAAGTCGGAGATCCGGAACAGCCGCGCGTTGGTCGAGACGTGCTCGGCATTCCTGATCACCCGCTCGATGATCAGGCCGTCGAAGGGCGCCCGGATCACGGTGTAGTCCAGCAGGATCTCGGTGCCGACGATCTGCGCGGCGGCGGAGTCGAAGTTCGATCTGGCCAGGTCGTAGGCCTCCTGGCTGACCACCTCCGCCTGGAACGAATCCTGGGCGCGGTTCCAGGCCAGTTCCGCCTCGGCCAGGTTGACGCGGGCGATGCCGAGTTGCGCCTCGATCTCGGCGGCATCGATGCGCGCCAGAACCTGCCCCGCCCGGACGAAGTCGCCTTCTTCCACGTTCAGTTCGACGATCGGCCCGGTCGTCCGGGCAACGATGTCTACCTCGTTCTCCGCCTCGAGCGCGCCGTTCGTCTCCAGGTAGTCCGCGATATCGCGTCGAACGACGCTCGTCACCCTGACCGGAATCGTGGAAGCGGGCGCGGCTTCGCCGAAGCCCGGAAAGCCCGGAAAGCCGCCCGGAGGACCGCCGCCGCGTCCTCCGGGCCGGCCGCCGCCAGGACCGCCCTGGCCCGCGCGGGGGTTCTCGCCACCCGCCTCGGCGTTGGACTGCCCGCAGCCGATGCCCGCGGCGGCCACGGTCGCGATCAGCAGAAGGGCGCCGGCCGACCGCGCCCTGCCCATACGTCTCTTGAGTTTCATGCCATCTTTCTCCGCGGGACGGCCACTACCGCCCGTACAACCCGCTGGACGAAGAGCTTCACGTCGTCGACCAGGGAATAGACCGTCGGAATCACAAGCAGCGTCAGGAAAGTCGAGGTCGTCAGTCCGCCCAGGATGACGAGACCTACGGGCGCCCAGAAAGCAGCGCGGCCTTCAGGCTGGCCGAACACCTCGGGCAGGAAGAACGGCGCCACCATCGGCGACAGGCCCAGAATCGTCGTCACGGCCGTCATCAGGATGGGCCGCAGGCGATTCTTGCCGCCAAGAACGATCGCCTTGTCGCGGGCGATGCCTTCGCGCCGCAACCGGTTGATGTGATCGATCAGGACGATCGCGTTGTTCACGACGATTCCGGCCAGGATGAGAAGCCCCATGTTCGACGAGTCGGACCGCGGCTGGCCCGCCAGGTACATGATCAGCCCGACGCCGATGAAGGCGAAGGGAATCGACAGCATGATCGTGAACGGCTGGAGGAAATCCTCGAACAGCGCCGCCATGATCATGTAGATCAATGCCACGGCCAGGATCATCGCCAGCACCGCCCGCGATGCGTCCTCCTCGGCCTCCATGAACCTCCTGCCGAGAGACCACTCGTAGCCTGGCGGCAGCGGCACGCCGGTGAGCGCCATCTGGACCGGCCGCCGGAGCATGAAGCCCGGCGTGCCGCCCGCGGCCGTCACGTCGATCTCCACCTTGGCGCGGCGATTCTCCCGCTCGACCTCGGACGGGCCGCTCTGGACGTTGAAGGAGGCGAGGCTGGAGATCGGCAGGGTCACGCCCGCGCCCTCGCCGTTCGGGTTCGACACGAGGACCGGCATCTTCTTCAACTGATCGAGCGTCTCGCGGTCCTCTTCCCGGTACTGCATGACCATGCCGATCTCACGCTCCGCGGTCTTGAAGTACGCCAGCGAACGACTCGACAGCGCGCGGTTGACGGTCATCGCCACCGCCTGGCTCGACAGGCCGCCCTGGAGGGCGCGCTCGGGGTTCACCGACACCCTGATCTCGTCGTCGCCGCTCTCGAACGAGTTGTCGATGTCGCCCACGATGGGAATCTGACGCAACCGTTCGGTGATCCGCGGCACCAGGAGCTCGAGAGTGCCGACGTCGTCGCCGATCAGTTCCACGTCCATCCCGGATCTCCCGGAACCCGGAGGCCCGAACTCGGTCCGGGCGAGCTTGAACAACACGCCGACCCGCTGCGGCATCGCCTCCCGGATGAGTTCCGTAACCTCGTCCGTGGACAGCTCCGAAACCTCCTCCGGCTTGAGATAGATCTCGAAGCGGTTGCCGCCGCCGTACCCCCGGCTGCGGCCGCCACCCCGCCGCACCTGGTGGGCGATGTCCGCGATCTCCCACTCGTCGCGCCTGGCGTCGAGCATCGCGTAGACCTCCTCGTAGAGAGCGAGGCGATCGTCCATCCCCATCTGCCGCGGCGTTTCGACGAACACCGTCAACGCCCGGCCCTGGGACGGCTGGTTGTAGCTCCGCTCGATGCTGTTGTACAGCACCCAGGAACCGTAGAGCAGCGCGCCGATGACCATCGTGAAGATGAAGCGGTGGCGGAGGGTGAAGCCCAGCGTTCTCCCGTAGAGGTCGTTCATCCGGTCCAGCAGCTTGAACCGGCGCTTGCTCTCCGACCTGAGCAGGATCGCCGCGATCATCGGCACCACGGTCAGGGAGATGACCAGGGAGCCGAGCATGACCACGCAGACCGTCGTGCCGATGTCGCCCATGAAGCGCGAGAAACTACCCGGTCCGCCACCGCCGCTGCCGAAGAAGATGAGCGGCACGAACACGCACATCGTGGTCATCGTCGAGCAGATGATCGGCATCGCCACGTCGCTGGCGCCGCCCAGAGCGGCGTACTTCGCGTTCGCGCCGAGTTCCTGGCGGTGCCGGAAGATGGACTCGATGACCACGATCGAGTTGTCGAGCAACATCCCGATCGCGAGCATCAACCCCATCAGGCTCATCACGTTCAGCGTGATCTCGGTGACGCCCGCCTGGCGGCCGAGGTACATCATCACGAAGGTCATTACCAGCGACAGCGGCACCGCCAGAGCCACCAGCAGCGTGGTCCGGAACTTGCGCAGGAACAGAAACATGAAGACGATCGCCAGGCCGCCGCCGATGAGGCCGCTGCGGCTCAGCTCGGTCAGCCCCTGGCGCACGTCGACCGAGGTGTCGTGGAAGTGGCGGAACTCGAGGCCTTCGCCCTCCGGCGTCTGCCGGATCGCTTCGAGTTCGGCCTTGACCCGGTTGACGACCTCCAGGAGGTTCGCGTCCGAGGCCTTGTTCACACTCAGGTTGATCGCCTCCGACCCGTTCAGGAAGTTGTACTCGTACTTGTCCGGATAGCCGAACTTCACATCGGCGACGTCGCCGACGCGCAGGCCGTCGCCGCGGATCGGCAGTCGGCGGATCTCGTCCGGCGTCCGGAACTCGCCGACCGTGCGAACCAGCAGACGGCGGCTGCCCTCGCGCAGATAGCCGCCCGAGACGTTCACGTGGTTGCTCTGCAGAATCTGACGCAACTCACGGACATCCACACCGTGGGCGGCCATGCGGTCGGGCAGCAGCTCGATCCGCAGCTCCCGGCTCAGCATGCCCCAGACTTCCGCCTGCGCCACGCCCTCCAGCCGCTCGATCCGGGGCAGAAGCACATCCTCGACGAAGTCGTTCAGCTCGTCCTGGTCCCACGGCGCGCTGAGACTGCTGCGGAGAACCGGAATGTCCGTGCTCTCGAAGCGGCGCACGTAGATCTGCTCCACATCGCTCGGTAGTTCATTGCGTACCCGGTCGATCCGGTCCCGCACGTCGACGGCGGCCAGTTCCATGTCCGTCCCGTCCTGGAACTCGATGTCCACTGAAGCGGAGCTGCCGCTCGCCCGCGAGCGGAGCAGCCGGACGCCGTTGATCGTGCCCAGGCTGTCTTCCAGCGGCCAGATGATCGACCGGGCGATCTCCTCCGGAGAGGAGGACTGGTAGGGCACCCGGACCGAGATGTTGGACGACTGGAAGAGAGGCAGGAACTCCAGCGGCAGGCGCGTGAGGGACAGCCAGCCGAGCACCAGCACACCCAGCGTCGCCATGAACATGGTCACGCGCCGCTCGACCGCGAAGCGGATCAGCGGGTGGACGGGGACGTGTGCCGCCGCCTCCTGCAGTGCCGCCTCCTGCTCTTCCGGTCCCGCCCGCAGGCCGGTTCCCCGCTGCTCCATCCCGGCCTCTTTCTCCCCGGCGCTCACTGGCACTCACCCGGCGAGCCGCCGTCGCCGCGGCGACCGCGGCCATGGCCATCGTGGTCCCGATCCTCATGCCGCCGGCTGCGTTCCCACAGGTCACGGCGCATCTCGTCGAAGCGAACCGCCTGGTCCGGACGGAGGAGTTCCTCCACCTCCCGGTGGAAGTCCCGCTGCATGGCGCAGAACTCGTCGCGGGCACCCGTCCAGTAGAGACGTCCCCGCAGCATCGCCTCCCCGACGATCGGCTCGAGCGCCGCGATCTGGTCCGGATCGAGCTCGAGCCGTCGCGCCATGCGCCGGGTCATCTTCGACCGGTGCTCGTCGAAGGCCTCCGAGCGCGCCACATCGGCCGATGCCGCCGGAGCCGGGCTCGCCGTCGTTTCATCGTCTGCCTCCGCGTCGGGGCAGTCGAACTGGAACATCGACGACCGGGGAGGGTGTGCTTCCGTTCGGGTTTCCTGCTTCTTCACGGTGGCACGACGTTCCGGCAGAAGCCGATCCGCCACCAGGCCGGCCGACAGGCCCACGACCAGCACGGAACCCAGGGCGACGCTCATCCACAGCTTCGTGGGGCCGCTCGACATCACCGTGTCCCCATCGGCTCGTAGAGAACGGCAAGCAGTTCGTAGCCGGCGTCCTCGTCGTTCATCGCCACGCTCGCCAGACCGGCCTCCTCCAGCCCTGCCACGAACGGATCCGGGTACTCCGCGGTCACCGGAGCTTCCGGAACCGCCTCCGGAGCCGGAGGTCGGGTGCCGGAACTGAGGGTCATGACCAGCGCAGCCCCGGCCGCAAGCGCGCCGACCGGCGACAGGCGCAGGGCGAGCAGCCGCCATGTCGCGGCATGGTCCGTGTGTTCCCGCCAGGCGTCGCGGCGGGCCCTGAAGCCCGCCAGGAAACCCGGCGCCGACGGCGGCGCCGCGCACTCCTCACGCAGCCCCTCAAACAGTGTCTCGAGCCTTCCTCCGGCCCCGTCCGGTCGGCTCGACCCGTCGCGCCGAGTGTCGGTGCGCCGGCCTTCCGGCCGGCTCTTCTCCTCCCTCATCCTGTACCTCCTCCCGCTCCGGAGCCCGGCTCCCCGAGCCGGCGCCGGAGCTTCTGCCGGCCCCGATGGACCCGGATCTGCGCCGTGCCGATCGGACAGCCCAGGCACTCCGCGATCTCCACGTACTTCATTCCCACCACATCCTTCAGCACCACCGCGTTCCGCTGGCTCTTCGGCAACCGCGCCAGTTCGCGTACGAGAGCACGCCGCAGCAGCCGTGACTCGACGGCTGACTCCGCGCCGGCCGCCGGCAGTTCGGCGAGCGCTTCATCCCCCACGTTCCGGTCGAGCCGCTTGCCCCAACGGGCCGACCGGCGCAGCTCGTCGTGGGCCCGGTTGATCGCGATCCGGTAGAGCCAGCTCTTGAACGCAGCCGACTCTCCCAGATGGTCGAGCTTCCGGAAGGCCAGCAGGAAGGCGTCCTGGGCAACGTCCTCGGCAACCTCCCAGTTGAGCACGTAGCCATAGACCAGCTTGCGGAGCGGTGTCTCGTACCGAAGCACAAGGGCTTCAAACGCCGTGGCGTCTCCCGCCGACGCCCGTCGAACGAGCTCGGAGTCCTCGGAAGGGCCGGTCGACCCGCGGATCGATTCCGGGTCGGACGCTTTCTGAGCTGGCAAGTCATCATCCTCTCGGTGCAGGGACGACCCGCCGGCAGCCCTTGTTTCGCTCGTCCGGCCGCTCCGGGAACCGCTCACGATTCCGTACCGCCGGAGTTGCCAGGTCCTCGCCCGGCGACAGCCCGGCGCCGGAGCACCGAATCGAGGAAGCGCAGACCCGCCGTCCTCTCCTCGAAGGCCCCGTCCAACTGCGCCTGATAGCAGCGATCGACGAGAACGCCAATCTCGGGACCGGGCGGAAGACCACGGGCGATCAGGTCGCGTCCGAGCACGAGCGGCGTTGGCGCCTGGTCCTTGATCCTCAGCGCTTCCGCCCGCGAAAGCAGCCAGTCGCAGTCCTCGCAGTCCGCTGGCGGCAGCGGCGGACGGCCCCTGGCGTCGGCGCGCGCGACCCGCACCAGGCGGTCGATCCGCTTCACCCGGTGGGCCAGCCGTCGAACGGCGGCGTCCCCGGCACCCCCCTGGTAGAGCTGGCGGGGCTTGAGGTGGTCGACGACGAGCCGCACCACGTCGTCAACCAGCCCGCGCTGGTTCGTGAGCCGGGCCAGGAAGCTCCGGGTGGGCGCCTCGCCGGCCGCCTCATGGCCGCGGGAACGCAGTCGGCCGTCGACGAATCGGGTCGTCGCGGGCTTCCCCAGGTCGTGGCAGACGCAGGCCAGTCCGACCACCAGGTCCTCCTCCTCCTCGCCCAGACGCTCGGTCGCGAAGGCGTCCAGAACGTGCCCCGTATGGGTCCAGACGTCGCCTTCGGGATGCCATTCCGGATCCTGTCCGCAGCCGACCGTGGCCTGGAGCTCGGGGTAGGCCTGGAGCCACCCGCTCGCCTCCAGGAACCGCAGACCACGGCCGATCTCGATTCCCCGCAGGAGCAGCTTCCGCCATTCCTCGAACACCCGCTCGACGCTCAGTTCCCGCCAGTCGATTCCGGAACAGAGACGTACTGTGTCCGGGTCCGGTTCGAGCCCCAGCCGGGCCACGAGCTGCATCCCGCGCAACACCCGGAGCGGATCCTCGGTGAACCGGTGCGAGGCGTGCCGCAGCCGCCGCCGTTCAAGGTCCGCCTGCCCCCCCAGAGGATCGTCAACGCGACCGGCGAGCGGTTCGTACGAGATCGCGTTGATCGTGTAGTCGCGGCGCTCGGCGGCTTCTTCGACGGTCATGTCCGGGTCCGCGTCAACGAGGAAATCGCGGTGACCAGCTCCGACGCTGACCTCGCGGCGCGGCAGGGCAACGTCGACGGGAACGCCGCGCAGCTTGACGACCGAAAAGGCGCGGCCGACCCGGTCGACGCGCAGGCCCAGGTCCTCCAGCATTCGGTCGAGGTCCATGGGCTCGATCCGGAAGGCCTCGAGGTCGAACTCGGTGAACGGCCGTTCGAGCATCGCGTCCCGCACCGAGCCCCCCACCACGCGCACACAGCCGCCCCGCTCCGCCGCGGCCCGGCAGATCTGCAGCACCTTCGGCCAGGCCGGATGGCGCGCGAGGCGAGAGCCAGGATCCCCAACCACGGCTCTGTTATTCTAAAGAGCGCGCGCCTGCAGATTCCGCCATGAGCCCGTGCGGCCGAAGGAGGAGACGATGAAGCCGATTCGCGAACCGTGGACCCTCGAGCAGCCGGCGCGGTCCGGCCTGTTCCCCGCCGCTCTCTGCATCTTCCTTTCGTTCGCGCTCGTCGTGCCGGCAGCGGCGCAACTGCCGGGCACCGTATGGGGGCAGATCTTCGACGCCACGACCGGCGACACCCTTGAGGGCGTTGAGATCATCTTCACGAATCCCGAAGCTCCCACATTCCGGGAGGTGCATTACTCCGGGAGGAACGGACGGTTCCGGATCATGATCAAGAACGTCGTCACGCACGAACGCGGCGGCTTCACCGTCGAGTTGAAGAAGGAAGGCTACGTGACCCGGCGCGTGGGCAACGTCCGCATCCCCGCCCGCAACGAGACGAGGCTCAGCCAGCTCCCGGGCGGCGGCGACTGGAACCTGACCTCCGAAGAGGAGGCGCTGAAGCAGCAGGCGGCGCAGTTCGAGGCCGCCGGCATCCCGCAACCGTCCGAGCAGGTGGACCTGGAAGCCGAGGCCCGCGGCAGCGCGATCAAGCTCTACAACCAGGGCAGCAACGCGTTGAATTCGGGCGACTACGAAACGGCCGAGTTCATGTTCCAGGAAGCGCTGTCGAAGAAGGCGGACCTGACCTCGGCGATGGGCGGACTTGCCCGCATCTACTCCTTCCGCGGCGACCATGTGCGGGCGGTGGAGTACGCGGAACAGGTGGCCGCCGAGGGCGAAGACCTGGAGAACATGAACCAGATCCTCTACGCCGGCTACAACGCGCTGGGTATGGACGACAAGGCCGAGGCCGCACTGGCCTCGCTCCAGAGCACGGATCCCGAGAAAGCCGCCAAGAACCTCTACAACGAGGCGGCGGATCTGTACAACGCCGGCAACATTCCCGAGGCCCTGGCGAAGCTGGAGCAGGTCGTGGGGTTCAACCCGAATCACCCCGAGGCGCTCAACATGCTTGGCCTCTGCTACGCCGCCCAGTCAGAGAACGACAAGGCCCTCGAGACCTTCAGGAAGTTCCTGGAGGTGGCCCCCGACCATCCGGAAGCGGCCACGGCCCAGGCGATGATCGAGTACTTCGAGTCCCTGTAGCAGCTTGCCCATTCGACCGCTCGCGGTAGCCCTGGCCGCGGGCCTGCTCCTGCCCGTCCTTCCCCTCCGGGCCCAGGACGACGTAACCCTCGAACGGATCATGGCCCATCCGGACTGGCTGGGTCGCCAGCCGGAGCGGCCGTACTGGAGCAGCGACGGCGACAGCGTCTACTTCCAGCGCAAGCGGGAGGGCGAGGAGACCCGCGATCTCTACCGTATCGACCTCGAAGGGCCGGAAACGGTCCGGGTCTCCGACCGCGACCTCGCCGGCGCGGAAGCCGCGGGCGGCAACTGGGACCGCGAACGGCGGCGCCGGGTCTTCGTCAAGGCGGGCGACGTCTTCATCCGCGACCTGGACCGTGACGACAGTCTGATCCAGATCACCCGGACCGCCACAACGGAAACCACGCCCTTCTTCACCGCCGGCGGCGATGTCGCCTTCCGCCGGGCCGGCGTGTGGTTCGTGCGGGAGCGGGAGACCGGCCTGCTCAGGCAGCCTTTCGACGTCCGGGCGGAAGACGAGCCCGAACAGGCGCGCTCCGAGCAGGACCTCAAGGCCGGCTACCTGGAGCGCCAGCAGCCGCGCCTGCTCGAGATCGTCCGGCAGCGACGCGAGCGCGAGGAACGAAGCCTGGAGGTCTACAGGGAACGCCAGGCCGCCGACCCCAGCCGGCCTACCCTTCCCCACTACCTGGGCAAGGAGGTGGAAGTGGCTGGCTCAGCCTTGTCGCCGGCCCTTGACCGCCTGGTCCTGCGCACCCGTCCGAAGGAGCGCGACGAGGGGCTCCGCGACAGGATGCCGAACTACGTCACCGCCACCGGCATGGTCGACGTCGAAGAGGTCCGCATGAAGGTCGGCACGGCGGAAACGGCCGGCGAAACGCTGCTCCTGCTGCGCGCCGGAGACGCGGAGCCAGTGACGCTCGACCTCTCGGTGCTGCCGGGCATCACGGACGATCCGCTGGCCGACCTGCGTGAGGTGGCACGCCAACGGAAGAAGGGCCGGGAAGCCGCGGCGAAGGAGGCCGGCCGCGGCGAGGACGCGGCCGATACCGAAGCGAAGTCGATCGAGCAGAAGGACGAGGACGCCGGTGAGGAGGAGGCCAATGAGAAGGAGCCCGGGCCCCGGCCGGTTCGCTTCGGCCCGGTGTCTTTCAACCGGGACGGTTCGCGCGCCATCGTGCAGGTCTACTCGGCCGACAACAAGGACCGCTGGATCGCCCGAATCGACCTCGAAGCCGGCGAACTGGGTCCCCTGCACCGGATGTCCGACCCGGCCTGGATCAACTACGCCTTTCGCGATCTGGGCTGGCTGCCGGACGACCGCACGATCTTCTTCCTGTCCGAGGAAACCGGCTACTCGCATCTCCACGTGATGGACACGGCGACCGGCGAACGACTTCAGGTCACGGAGGGCGACTTCGTGGTCCGTTCGCCACAGGTTTCGGCCGACGGCGCCTTCCTCTACTTCGAGGCGAACAGGAACCACTCCGGCGTCTTCGACGTCTTCCGCGCGCCGGTCTCGGAAGCAGGGACCAGCGTCGTCGAACAGGTGACCTCACTGGGCGGGCTCAACTCCTACCGACTCTCGCCTGACGACGGTCACCTCCTGATCGTCCATTCCAGCGTCACCCGGCCGCCGGAACTCTGGCTCCAGGACGCATCGCCGGGCGCCGAGGCCGTCCGCCTGACGGAAACTGTGTCTGCCGACTTCCTGGCTATCGACTGGGTCGTGCCCCGGTTCGTCGAAGTGCCCTCGTCGCGCGCTGACCGACCGATCCACGCCCGCCTCTATCTGCCCCCGGACTCCACCGAAGCTCCGCGGCCGGCGGTCGTCTTCGTCCACGGCGCGGGCTACCTCCAGAACGCCCACCAGGGCTGGTCCTCCTACTTCCGCGAGTTCATGTTCCACACCCTGCTCGCCCGCCGCGGCTACGTGGTGCTCGACATGGACTTCCGCGCTTCCGCGGGTTACGGCCGGGACTGGCGCACCGCGATCTACCGGCAGATGGGCACGCCCGAGGTCGAAGACCTGGCCGACGGCATCGACTACCTGGTCGCCGGGCACGGCGTCGATCGCGAACGGATCGGCGTCTACGGTGGGTCTTACGGAGGCTTCGTGACGTTCATGGCGATGTTCCGCCGCCCCGAACTGTTCGCTGCGGGAGCGGCCCTTCGCCCGGTGACCGACTGGGCCCACTACAACCACGGCTACACGTCGAACATCCTGAACACGCCGGAACTCGACCCGGAGGCCTACGAGCGCAGCTCGCCGATCGAGTTCGCCGAGGGTCTGCAGAAGCCGCTCCTGATCTGCACGGGGATGCTGGACGACAACGTTCTGTTCCAGGACTCCGTGCGGCTCGTCCAGCGCCTCATCGAGCTGGGTAAGGAAGACTGGGAGCTAGCGGTCTACCCTGCCGAAGCTCACGGCTTCCTCGAGCCGTCAAGCTGGCTCGACGAGTACCGCCGCATCCTGAAGCTGTTCGAAACCCACCTCAAACCCTAGGTCCCGCGCTGGGGGCGCCGGCGGCCTGGCCGGCCGACTAGCTACCGCGTAGCGCCGGTAGCAGGTCCTCCCTGGTAACCCGTCTTACCGCCGCAAGGCTCGCCAGCGTGCCGGCCGCCAGCACCAGCAGCAGGGTGAGTCCGAGCGACAGCCACGGCACCAGCGCGTGACCGCCGAGGAGGTGCGGGCTCACCGCGACGAGCGCCGAGGCGGCGCCCACCGTGACGCCGGCCGCCAGGAGCAGGCTGTTCTCAGCCACCACCAGCCAGGCCAGGGCACGCCGCCAGAAGCCGATTGCCTGCATCGTCGCCAGCTCGCCCCGCCGCTCCAGCAGGTTGCGCAGCAGGACCACGGAGAGACCCAGCGTTCCGAGCAGCAGGCCAAGTCCGCCCAGGGTCTGGAACGTGCCGAGATAGGTGTTCTCGACCGCCTGGAACGCCTGTAGCCGCTGGGCGGTGGGGACGGCGTCGAAACCGAAGCCGGCGAGCGTCCGCTCGAGTTCCTGCATCGTCCGGTCCTGCTCGACCGGCTCGGTTCGCAGCAGGAAGTAGGACGCGCCCGTCCGGCTCGGGAAGTGCCTCGCCAGGTTCGCCTCGGAAATGACGAGTTCACTCTGGAACACGCTTTTGCGCAGGAGTCCGACCAGCCGCAGTTCGATCGTCTCCCCACGCTCCGTCTCGACCTCGATGCCCTGGCCGAGCCCCGAATGGAGAATCCACATGACGGAGTTGAAATCGCCGATCGCCGGGACGATGCCGGGGCCGAGGTCCTGCTCCAGCAGTTCCCAGGGCGCCTCGCCCGCCTCGGAGATGAGCGACTGGAAGCGAAAGCCCCCGCGCTCTATGAACTCCGGCGGCGCGCCGAGCAGCCGCGGCCTCTCCGGCTGGAACAGGTTCAGGCAACTGATGTCGTCGCCGGGCACCGTCCGGAAGGCAACGATCTCGGCGCGTCCGACGAGATCGGAAGCCTCCTCGCCGAAGCCCAGTTCGTAGCGTCCCTCCACGCTTGTCATGTCCGCTAGAACGGAGACATCGGACTCTGCGACCAGATCGAACCCTCCGGCCCCCGAATCCAGATTCCTCGTCTCCTCGCCGAAACGGAGTCCGTAGGCGCCGACGGCCACGATGACGAAGGACGCGCTCGCCACCAGGGCGGCGCAGAGCAGGCTCCGCCCCGGATTGAGCGACGCATTGGCCGCCGCCATGCTCGATCCGGCGCGCCAGGACCAGCTCCGTAGCGGCGCCTCAGGCCGCCGGCGCAGCCACAGGGTGAAGCCGGCGAGGCCGGCGACCAGCAGGCAGGCGCCGCCCGAGAAGAACAGGTAGGCGGCCGCCGACGCCGGTGCCGCGGTCGACCCGCCGAGCAGGGCGAGAGCGAGACCGCCGGCGATCCCCCTGGTCCAGCGCGCCCTGAGTCCCGGCGCCGACACCGCCGCCGGTCGCTCGGTGGTCTCTCCACGCAGCAACCGGACGGGCGACACAGCCGCCAGCCGGCCGACCGCGCCCCGGATCGCGAAGAACACGACGAGGAGCGAACCGGCACCGCCCAGGGCCAGCGTCAGAGGCTCGACGTGGAGGTAGAGATGACTCGAACCGACGGCGGAGCGCCACAGGGTCCGGAGCGCGGCCATCATCGCGCCGGCATAGAGCACCGCTCCGCCCAGGCCGAGCAGGACACCCGCCCCGCCCAGCAACGCGCCTTCGAGCAGGAAACGCCGCCGCACGCGCTTGATACCGTGGCCGAGCGCCAGCAGCAGGCCCATCTCGTTGGCGCGGCTCTCCGTTCCCAGACGGAAGAACAGACCCACCAGCAACGCTGCCGAGACGATCAGAAACAGGCTGAAACCGATGAAGAGGCCTCCGAAGTCGGTAGCGCCGGTGGCGCCCCGCAGGCCCGCGGCCTTCACCGCCTCGACCGTCAGACCCGCCGCGTGCAGTTCGACGCGCTCGGGCGCCTCTCCCTCGAGAGCGGCCCGGAGTTGACCCGGCGAGTCTCCGTCCGCGGGCAGCAGCCGGAACGAGGTCAGAAGGCCGAAGCGGCTGGACCACAGCTCGGCGCCGTACTCCAGTGAGACGAACAGCTTCGGGGTTGCCCGATGTTCATCCCAGTAGGCCTCGTCCTGGTCCCTGATCCGGCTGAGATCGACCGGAAAGGTTGGGTCCCAGTCGCTCATGTTGTCGGCGTCGGCTACGCCGGGAAAGTCCGGCGTCAGGGTGCGATCCGCAGCCCAGCCTGTCGTCTCGACGACGCCCGTCACGGTGGCCTGAACCGGCCGCTCGACCAACTGTTCGCGATCGCCGATCACGAAGTAGTCGATCGTCAGCCGGTCGCCCTCACCAACCCCAAGGTCCTCGGCCAGGAAGGCGTTGACGAGCACCTCGCCCGACCCGAGCGCCGGCGCCGGCCGACCGTCGGCCAGCCGCATCATGCCGAGTTCGCCGGCTCTCCCCGTATCGAGCGCGGCGATCGTCGAGTAGGGAGCCGCGGCGCCGTTCTCCGCGGCGGTCCGGTTGGCGAGATAGGTAGAGACGCCGATGGCCTCAACACCCTGGTCCCGCGCCAGGGTTTCCACGGCCCCGGCGAGCTCCTCGCCGAAGACGATCTGGGAACTGGTGATGCGCAGGTGATCTTCCGCCTCGACGAACGCCAGGCTGAAGTCGGCCGCCTGGGCATGGGAGCGGATCCGCTGCTCCAGATCAAGCGCCGCGGCTTCCGGTTCGCCGGCCTCCGCGCGCTCACCCACCAGCAACGCATTCGCCAGACCGCGCCGGTCGAGTTCGCGCTGCAGGTCGCGAAGCCGCACGTAGCCCACCAGCGGCTGGCTCTGGTGAGGCGACAGCTGGAAGCGGCCGGGGCCCTCGTCCTCGAGCACGGAGACCACGCTCAGCCGCATGCTCTCCAGTTGGTCCGCCGGGTCCTTCTCCCCCATGAGGCTGGCGCGCGGCGCCTCGCTCGGCCGCTCGAGGTAGAGCACGACGGAGTCCCCGGTCTCGACCGCCAGGGCCTCTGCCAGCGAGCGGTTGACCGCCAGCGACGCGAAGAGCTGGCCGTCGCGCCGGGAAAGGTCGAGCTGCTCCGCGGCACTCGGGAAGAAGGAGCCGAACTCGTCGCCGATCCCTTGCACGTTGACCCGGGCGGCGCGGCGGCCGCTCTCGGGTTCCACCACGCTGCCCTGCATCAGGATCGCGGCCGACACCGGACCGTAACGGGCCGTGAACGCGGCGTCGCCAGCCAGTTCGTCCCGAAGTTCTTCCCGGAAGAACCCGGTGCCCAGCAGGGCGTGATCGATGCCGCCGAGGCGGTCGAGGGTGAGCTGGCGCAGACTTCCCCGCACCGAGTCTCCGACCATCAGGGCGCCGGTCAATACCGAGGCCGCGACCGCCGCGGTCAGCACCACGGCGACGTTCGAGCGCCAGTAGTGACGGAGACTCGGCAGGGGGCCGGAAGGGCGAGCAGCCACCGCGTCAGCCTCCCGTCGCCTGCTCCGGCGCCACTTCCTCGATCAGGCCGGCGCGCAGCTCGACCCGCCGCGGCAACCTCGCGGCCAGTTCCAGGCTGTGGGTCACGACGATCAGCGCGCTCTCCTCGTCGTCGTGGAGTTCAAGCAGCAGATCGGCTACCGAGCCCGCCGTCTCTCCGTCCAGGTTGCCCGTCGGTTCGTCGCACAGGAGCAGGCTCGGCCGGTTGATCACCGCGCGCACGATCGCGGCCCGCTGGCGCTCACCACCCGACAGCTGGGCCGGCCGATGGTCGACGCGGGCGCCGAGGCCAACCCGCTCCAGCAGGGCCCGCGCGCGCTCCCCCGCGTCGCTCTCTCCGTTCCCGGCGGCCACGGTTGGCAACAGGACGTTCTGCAGCATCGTGTACTGCGGCAGCAGGTAGTGATCCTGGAACACCAGGCCGACACGGCGGCTCCTGAACGCCGCCAACTCGCGTTCGGGAAGTTCGTGGGCCGCCTCGCCGCCGATCCGGATGCTGCCCGAAGTCGGCGTCTCGAGCGTGGCGGCGAGATGCAGCAGGGTGCTCTTGCCGCTGCCGGACGGACCGGTGACCGCCATCGCCTCCCCCGTAGCGAGAGAGAACGAGATGCCCCGCAGCACCTCGACGGCGCCCGCCTCGGTGCCGTAGGACTTCGTGACCTGCTCGAAGCGAAGGGCCTCAGCCATGACCGGCCGATGCTAGCGCCGGCCCGGCGAGGCCGCTTCCTCGACGAGCCAGTCCGCGCCGGTACGACGCGAGCGTTTCCGCAGCCATCAGCCCCGCCGCGTAGTGGCGGCGTACGCCCGCGATGCCGGACCGGCCCAGGTGGCGCCGGCGTTCGGCGTCGCCCGCCAACTGCTCGACGGCGTCCGCGAGTGCCGACGGATCGCCGGCGGGCACCAGCGTGCCGCCCCCCGTCCGCTCGAGCATCTCCGGGAACGCGCCGTGGTCGGGCAGCACGGCGGGGACGCCGTTCGCCATCGCCTCGAGCGCCGGCAATCCTTTCGCCTCCCGGTAGACCGTCGGCAGCAGGAGAGCGTGCAGGCTGCACAGCAGCTCGATCTTCTGCTCGCGGGTGACCTCTCCCAGCCAGTCGAAGTGGGGCTCGAGACCCCAGTCGGTGATCCGTTGCCGTTGCTCCTCGAAGTACTTCCGGTCGCGGCCGCCGAGATACCCCGCCGCGCGAAAACGCACCTGGCCCGGCCCCAGACGCTCGCTCAGCGCCTTGAAGGCCTCGACGGCGAGATGAAACCCCTTCTCCGGGCACATCCGCGCCAGGTAACCGATGATGAGGGGCGAATCCGGAGGTTCCGCATCGCGACCGCCGTGCCCCTCGAGCTCGATTCCCAGGCGCGCTACGTCGATGTCGGCCGGGGGCAACTCGAGCAGCTCCGCCATCGTCTCCGCGTAGTAGTCGTTCGGCGCCACCAGGATGTCGACTTCGCGCACCCGCTTCCGCATCTCCTCGACCACCAGGGACTTATGCGGCTCGTCGAGGTCCTGGAGGAAGATGTCCTCGCCCTGGAGGCCGCAGACGATCAGCGCCTCCGGCACCGCCTCACGAAGCTGGTGGACCATCCCCACCAGCATCGAGTTCGTCAGGTGAACGACGTCGGGCCGGAACTCGCCGGCGAGCCATCTCGAGAGGCTCTGAAGCTCGGCCAGTTGACGCCCCTCCTCGCCCCGCACCATGGACAGGGCGAGTTCACCAAGCTGCTGCGCGTCGGTCGCCGACGCCGACCGCGTGACCCGCGACAGCAGTCCGGGGTTGTCCAGCAATCGGCGGATCGCCGCCGGCGCCCGACTCCACAGCGGCAGCTTCTGCTCCAGGTAGATGTTGACCGCGCCGTAGAAGACCCGGCCGTAGCTCACGTTCTCCTCGTCCGTCCGGAGAGGGGTGTAGATGGGCAGCAGCAGCGCGTTGTGCCCGCGGTGCTGGAGTTCGCGCACCAGAGTGTTGTCGTGGATGCAACTGCCGCAGAGCATTCCGCCGGCGCCGGCCGCCAGGTAGGCGATGCGCAGCGGCTGGTCCGTACTGTTCACGGAATAAACCGGGCTACCCGCTCGGGCGCGGGCGGCCTGCTCAGCAGGGAGCCGACGATCATGGCCACGGTGGAGCCCGCGAAGACGACAGCGACCGGCATGACGCCCGTGCCACCGACACTGTAATCCGCGTCGCCGATGCCACGCACGAAGAACCAGCTCCAGAGCGCGATCACCGTGAGGATCGCCGCGCCCGCCCCCGCGGCCGTGCTGCGCCGCCAGTAGAGCGCCGCCACCACGATCGGCAGCAGGGAGGCGAAACCCGTGAACGACCACACCGAGAGCGCGAAGATACTGCGTTCGGCAACAAGGGACAGGAGGAACACCGTCGCCACCACCCCGACGACGAACAACCGGCCGAGACGCACCTGCCGCGCCTCGTCCAGGTCGCCGCCCCAGCGGTAGTGCCGGACGACGTCCTGGGTAAACATCGTGCCCAGGGAAAGCGACTGGGAGTCAAGCGAGGACATGATGGCGGCGAAGACGCCTGCGCCCAGAAGGCCCGCGAGCAGCTCCGGCGCGTAGAGAGCGATCATCCGAACCAGGACGGAGTTCGAGGCCGCACCGTCGAGTCCTGGAAAGTCGATGTTCCCGAACAGCCCAAGCAGCACGCTGGGGATCCACACGACGACGATGCAGACCGGATAGAGGACGACCGGCGCCTTGAAGGTCGCCGCCCGCTTCGCCGACAGCCAGTGCGCGAAGATGTGGGGAAAGGTCCCCACCGACAAGGGGATCAGCGTGTAGCTGAGCAGTCGCAGCGGGTGGATCGCTTCGCCACGAACCAGAAGCTCCGGCCGGCTTGCCGCGACCCGGTCGAAGGCCTGGCTCACGCCCCCCAGCTTGGTCACGATCAGTACCGCCGTCACCGCCCCGAGCACCATGAACATCGCGGTCTGGAACGTGTTGACCCAGGCCGTGCCGCGAAGTCCCCCGCTGGTCACGTAGCCGATCACGACCCCCGACACGAGGAGACTGCCGAGCCACGACGGCGCCGCCCCGTCCGTGATCTGCCCCAGCACCACGCCGCCTCCCATGACGCCGATCAACAGATAGGGCAGGAGCAGCAGGACGAGCACGACGAAGAGCAGGAGGCCGATGCCGTCCGAGCCCCAGCGGGCACGAACGAACTGCACCTGGGTCAGGAGCCCGAGGCGTCTCCCCACGGCCCAGACGCGCGTGCCGACGAAGAAGAAGACGATCGGCACCATCAGGGCCGACGACGACGCCATCAGGGAGAAGACGCCGATGCCGATCCGGTAGGACTCCGCCGAAGCGCCGAGCAGCGCGAACGAGGTCATGTGCGTGCCGAACAGGGTCATCAGCAACACGAACGGCCCGATCGTCCGGCCCGCGACGAAGAAGTCTTCGCCGGTCGCGGCCAGCCGACGGTTGCTCCAGACACCGATCAGCAGCACCGCCGCCAGGTAGGCGAAGATGACGGTGAGGGTCACCTCCGGCCCACCTCGTCGTCACCGGCCTCCCCAGCCAGCTCGTCGAGCACGTCGCCGGGCCAGGCGACCCGCACGAGTCGCCACATCGCAAGCACGACCACGGCCGAGAACAGGACGTGGAACGACAGGCCGACCGGCAAACCCAGGAACCGGCCCGGATCGTTCCAGAACCACAGGTCGTTGTGCAGCAGATACAGCGCCGGCAACGCGGCGTAGGCCGTGACCCGGGCTGCTCCAGCCGCCATGGAAATCGCCCGGGCTCCGGCTCAGGTGGCCTGGAGCGACTGCGGAGTCGCCGCTGTGGCCGCCTCGGGCGCACGCATCGCCCTGCCACCGCCGCCGGCGGCGAAAGTTGCCATGTCGTCGAACATGGACGTGAAGTCCACTTCGAACACGTCGCCGATGAGGATGCGAGTGACCTTGCTCTGATGTTGCGGGTAGAGCCGCAGGAAGGCGCCGACACTGAAGTTCGGATCGTAGAAGACGTTGACCAGTTGCCGCACGGCCTCGACGCCGCGCATCAGGAGCGGCCGGAACGCTCCCAGGCGCTCGCCCGAAAGGTCGTCCGCGGCGATCGCCCCGATCGCGGCTTCGGCAGCCATCTCGCCCGACTTGAGCGCCAGGAAGACGCCGGACGAGTAGACCGGATCGATGAACGAGAACGCGTCGCCGATCGCGATCCAGCCGTCGCCCGCCATCTTCTCGATCCGGTAGGAGAAGTCCTTCATGACGGACACCGGGCGGCACTGATGAGCCGGCGCAATGCGCCGCTCGATCTCGCCGCAGTTCCTGACCTCCTCGAAGAAGATCTCGTGCGGCCTGCCGTCACGCTTCCTGATCAGCGCGTCCATCGGCCCGACGACGCCGACGCTGACGACGTCACCAGCCAGCGGGATGTACCAGAACCAGCACTCTCCGGACTTCGTGTGCAGGATCAGGGTCGCGCCCTCGTCCTTCCCCTCGTCCCGGATCGCACCCCGGAAGTGGGTGTAGATCGAGGCGTGGCGCAGGCCGTAGTCAATCCGACCGAGGTCGAGGCGCCGCGAGATCATGGCGCTCTGGCCGGTGGCGTCGATGATGACCCGGCCGGCGAGTTCGACCACCGCATCCTTGCTCGGCCCGGCGGCCCGCACGCCGACAGCCCTGCCGCCTTCGAAGAGCACGTCGCGGACGTTGACGCCACGGTGGACTTCCGCGCCCTGCCCGGCCGCGGTCTCCATCAGCAGTTGATCAAACTCGGAACGGCGCACCTGCCAGGTGCGGGCGCTGTCTTCCCCCGGCCGTTCCTTCTCGAAGTAGAACGGCATGGACGCCTTCCCGGTCTTCGTGAAGAACTGAACGGAGTGCTTCTCGACGAAGTGGCTTTCCTGCATCGCGCGAAGCGCGCCCATCTTCTCGAACACGCCATGGGTGTCCGGCATCAACGATTCGCCGATCTTGAACATCGGCGCCGGTTCCCGCTCGAGCAGGAGCACACGCAGGCCCCCGCGCGCGGCGATCGCCGCCGCGGCCGAGCCACCCGGGCCAGCGCCGATCACGATCACGTCGTAGGAAGATGCGGCGAACATCGCGGCGAGTCTACGGCAGGGAATCGAGGCCGACCACAGGCAACCTGGAAGGCCCCGGTCGCGTAGTGCCTATGTTGTAGCCTGCGCCCATCACTGGCTCCTGTCGGACCCGAGTCGTTCGTGTCCGCCGGTCCGCAGCCTCGAGAGGTACTTGTCGATGCGCTTCAAATCCGCCCCGTTCCTGACCCTCAGTTTTGCGCTGGCACTCACTGCCGGCGCCCTGATTGCACAGGATCCCGATGCCCCGGACTCCACGGTTACCGACGAGATCACCGTCACCGCGCAGCGTGTCGAGGAGGCCATTCAGGACGTGCCGATCTCGATCATCACGCGCTCCGGCGAAGAGCTGGAGCAGCAGGCGATCGGCGACGTGCAGGCCCTTGCCGAGGCCTCGCCCGGGGTCGTGATTTCCGGCCAGAGCCCGACCACGGGCGAAGTCGCCATCTACATCCGCGGTATTGGCTCGAGCACGCTCGGCATCGGCACCGAGCCGACGGTCGGCTACTACGTGGACGGCGTCTACATGCCGCGACCGCAGGCCGCGGTGAACCCCTTTCTCGACCTGGAGCGAATCGAGATCCTGCGCGGCCCCCAGGGCACGCTGTGGGGACGGAACTCGACCGCAGGCGCGGTCAACGTCGTCACACGGGCCCCGGAGGGGCAGTTCCATGGACGCCTGTTCACTTCGTTCTCCGAGTACGACTCGAGCGAGCCGGCTGACGGGCGCCGCTACGGCATGTCGCTCACGGGTCCGGTGTCGAGCAAGGTCTGGGGCCGCTTCACCGGCGCCACGGCCCAGGTCGAGGATCCCACCTACAACGACTTCCTCGGCGCGAACGCCGACAACTTCGACGGGGTCACGCTGCGGGGTTCGCTCACCTTCCTGCCCTCCGACTCGCTGACCTTCACGATCCGGGCCGACAGCACGGACGACGACGCACACGCGAACTTCCCCTTCAAGCCGTTCGAGGTGTCCCCCTACAGCACGGTGGGAACACTGAACCGGTTCTACGGGTACTCCGAGCCGGCCGACGTCCATCGCATCTCGACCGAGACCCCGGCGCTGTCCCTCTACGAGGAGTCCGGCTTCTCGTTGACGGTGAACAAGGCGATGGCGAGCGGCACGAGCCTGACCTCGATCAGCAGCTGGCGCGAGTTCGATTCACGGCGAGACGCGGACATCGACGGCTCACCACACGTCTTCGTCACCAACGCCGCAACCCTCAACTCCCAGTGGTGGTCGCAGGAGCTACAGCTCAGCGGCGCCAGCGACCGCGCCAACTGGGTGGCCGGCGCCTATGCCTTCGACGAGGAGAGCGGGACGCACGTCAACAACATCACGGACACGGCACTGCTCGGCGTCTGGCTGTTCGCGAACAGTCCCCAGACGTTCCTCTTCGACCCGACGAACTACTGTTCGCTTGGCTTCCTGGCGCCGCCGTTCCTCTGCGGCCCGGCCTACTACAACGCCATCGCACCGTTTATCGGCCTTCCCCTTCCGGGAACCCCGACACCACTGCCGTTCGAGAGCAACGTCGACTCGTCGCTCTACGCGGCCTACGGCCAAGTCGACTGGCACCTTGGCGACCGGGTCAGCCTGACCACCGGAGCGCGCTACACGGCGGACGAGAAGGACCACAGACAGGCCGCCCTCAACTTCCAGACATTCATGCCGGAACTCCAGCAACTCAGCGACAGTTGGAGCGCGCTCACCCCCAAGCTGGGTCTCGAGATCCGCCCCCGGGAGAACGTGATGCTCTACGGCGCGGTGACCGCCGGCTACAAGAGCGGCGGCTACAACTCGATCTCGCTGCAGCCGGCCTTCGACGAGGAGACGGTGACGAGCTTCGAGATCGGCATCAAGTCCTCCGTGGCCGACCGCAAGGTGCGGATCAACGCCGCCGCCTTCAACTACGACTACGACGATCTGCAGGTGGCGGTGCTCTACCCCGATCGCTCGGTCGTCGAGAACGCGGCCAAGGCCCGGATCCGGGGCCTCGACTTCGAACTTTCGGCACGGCCGAACCCGCGCTTCGCCTTCGATCTCTCGCTCGAGTTCCTCGACGACGAGTTCACCCGGTTCACGACGCTCGACCCCTTTCTCCAGGCCCAGTTCGTGGAGCAGTTGCTGGCCGCGGGCCTGATCGATCCGAGCCAGGTGCTTCTGGGCGGCGGTGGCGCGCTTCCTATCGAGCCCAGCGACCTTTCCGGCAACGGACTGCCCCGGGCGCCCGACTTCTCCGCCACCGCGTCACTGCGCTACACGTTCGACCTCGGCGCGAGTGGTTCGTTGACCGCCCGCGGCGAGTACCAGTACACCGACGATGTCGCCTTCGACGCCTTCGAGCGCTTCACACAGCCTTCGTACGGCCTGTTTCACGCCCAATTGCGCTGGACTTCGGCGCAGGGCCGGATGTTCCTCGCGGCCTACGGCCGGAATCTCGGCGACGAGGAGTACAGGCTCAGCCAGTTCTTCGTGAACTACACCGGGTCGCTGGCGGTCTGGGCGCCGCCGACGGAGCTCGGCCTTCAGGTCGGCTTCGACTTTTAGGAGCTTGCGCCGGCGCCCGTTCTACGTGTAGCGGGCGCCGCGGTACTGCTCGTCGTAAAAGCGCGGCAGTAGCTGGTCGACACGCAGAAGGCCGCCCTCGCTGAGTTCCACCCGTTCCGGACCGACCGTGGCCAGTCCTTGCTTGGCCAGGCTGCCGAAGGCTTCGGCGTAGTCCTCCACGACGTCGACTCCGAACTTCCGCTCGAAGGCGCCTCGTTCCAGCCAGCCCTGTTTCAACTGCAGGATGACTTCGCGGGTCAGCCGCTCGCGCGCCGTCGTGACCAGGGCCCGGCGCGTGGCAAGACCGCCCGCGTCGATCGCAGCCAGGTAGCCGTCCCAGCGATCGTGGTTCTGCATGTGGACGCCGCCCATGTGACCGAACGACGACACGCCGATCGGGATCATGTCGGCCCCGCTCCACACCTCGCGCGCATAGACGAACTTGCAGCCCCGATCACGCCTCATCATGGTGTACGCGCTCCAGCGTTCGAAGCCGGCACGCTCGAACTGCTCGAAGGCGTAGGCGTGCCACTCGCGCTTCGTCCGCCAGTCCGCGAACGCCGGCACGTCCTCGTCGCCACGCAGCCTGGCTTTCGAGTACACCGTGTTGAAGGGCAGTTCCATCTGATAGAGGGTGATCGAGTCCGGGTCGTACTCGATCGTCAGGTCCACCGTCCGCTTCCAGCTTTCCCAGGTTTCGCCGACCATGCCGGCGATCAGGTCGACGTTCAGTTGCCGGAACTCCTGGGCGCGGATCCAGTCGCGCACGCGGTAGATCTCCTTCGACACGTGGGCGCGGCCGTTCTCCTGCAGGATCTCGTCGTCGAAACTCTCGATTCCGAGGCTCAGCCGGGTAACCCCGATGCTTCGGATCGCCTCCAGCTTGGACTGGGTCAGCGTTCCCGGCTCGCACTCGAACGCCACCTCCTCGGCGCCGTCCCAGGACATCACGCCCTGAAGCCGCTCGGCCAGCGGAATCAACTGCTTGGCGGCGATGTAGGACGGCGTGCCGCCGCCGAAGTAGACGAAGTCGAGGTTCCGGCCCCGTACGGCCGCCCGCTCGGCGTAACGCTCCAGTTCGACGCCCAGGGCGTCCAGGTAGCGGCCGATCTGCTCGTGGTTCTTGTCGATGTAGACGCGGAAATAGCAGAACTTGCAACGCTTCCGGCAGAACGGAATGTGGATGTAGAGACCCAGCGAGGTGTCGGCGGCGGGCGCCCGGTCGAGCGCGGCGAAGGCCTCCGGCACGGTGGCCTCGTTCCACGCCGAGTACGGCGGGTAGTTCGACACGAAGACGGAACCGATGTCCGTCGCTTCGAGATCGAGCAGACCGGTCGCCGGCTCAGGCCTCACCTGGCTCCGCGAGATCGCCTCGTGCATCTTCGGAAGAGCCCCCTACCCGAAGCAGTACAAAATTCCGTCCAGGCTACCGATGACCAGGCGCTCCGAGGCCACGGCCGGCGAGGCCATGATCGCCGAACCGGTGTCGAACTCCCAGACCGGCTCTCCCGTCGCCTTGTCCAGGGCGAGGACGGGGCCGCGCTTCGACCCCAGGAAGACCCGATCGCCCACGATCACCGGCGAGGAGTCGAGCCGCGCGCCGCTGTTCCACTCCCACTTTCGCTCGCCAGTCGCGGGGTCGAGGGCGTGGACGATCTTGTCCCGCCCGCCGATGACGACGATCTCGTCGTCGGCCGCGGCGGATGCGTAGAAGGGGAACTTCCGGATCTCGTGCTCGTAGGCCCAGGCGACCTGGCGTTTCTCGAGGTCGATTCCCAGCACTTCGTTCTCGTACGTCGCGACGTAAGCCATATTGCCGACCACAGCCGGACTCGAGGCCGCCTGCCCGCGGAGATCGATCTTGTGGATCGTCTCACCCGTCTCGATGTCGATCAGCCACATGAAACCGTCGCAGCCGGACACGGTCGTCAGTCCGTCGGCGACTGCCGGAGTGCCGTGGACGTAGCCGTCCGTCTCCACCTGCCACAGCTTCTCGCCGTTCGTTCGGTTCAGGCAGTAGAGCGAGTTGTCGTAGGAGCCGACCAGCAGCCGGTCCCCTCCCTCAGGCGACTGGTGCAGTGAAACGCCGGCGTAGATCTCCCCCAGCGTCTCGAACTTCCACTTCTGCTCGCCGGTCCCGGCGTCCAGTGCGTAGACGAAACCGTACTCGTCGCCGACGTAGACGACCTCGTCGAACACGGAGACGGGCGCCTTGATCGGCGTGCCGGCTTCGAACCGCCACAACTCCTTCCCGTCGGCCAGGGTCAGCGCGTAGACGCGACCCTCGTAGTCGCCGATGTAGACCACCCCGCCGACGATCGCCGCCGTGCTTTCGATCTCGCTCTCCGTGTCGAAGGCCCACAGCAACTCTGGATTCTCGGGCAAGGTCGTGCCGGCAACGCCGGTGCCGAGAAGGTTGCCCCGGAACACCGGCCACGCATCGGCGGCCGGCCGGAACAGCGACGCCGCCGATACCGCCTCCTGGTCCTTGCCGTCGCCGGCCGCCCCTTCGGAGGCCATGAGGAAGGGCGAGGCGAGCAGAAACGAAAGGCTGAGCAGAAGTCTCACGGCGCTGGGCTCCGGGGTGGCGAAGGCCTCAAAACGCCGCCCGGTAGAGCGCGAGCATATCGGAGGCGGAAGCCGAGCGCGGGTTGAACTGGGCGGTCCACTGTTCGGCCGCCTGGGACGAGAGGAGGTCCAGATCCGCCTCCAGAACCCCCAGATCCCGCAGCCTGGCGGCGACACCGGCGCTGTCGCGGAGGTCGCCCCACAGCTTCGCGAGCCGCTCGCTGGCGACGCCGTTTCCCGCGGCGCCGCCGAAGGCAAGCTGGGCCAGCCCTCCGTAGCCGGCACCTCCGGCCGCACCGTTGAACCGCATGACGTGATCCAGCATTACCGCCACCGCCACGCCGTGAGTGATGTCGTAGCGCGCGGTCAAGGGGTTGGCGAGACCGTGCGCGGCACCCAGCATGGAGGCCTCGATGGCGGCGCCCGCAAGATGGGCGCCGAGCAGCATCTCGCCCCAGAGTTCGACCATCTCGGCTTCACTTCTGTTCGCGCCACTCGTCGCCTGCGCATCGACCACGGCGTCGAACCCCCTCAGCAGACGCGCGAAGCCTTCCGAGGCGAACATGCGCGAGTACGGGTTGGCCGCCGTGCAGACGAAGCTCTCCAGGGCGTGCGACAGGGCGTCCAGGCCGGTCGCGGCCATCACTTCGGAGGGAGCCGTACGGACCACTTCCGGGTCCAGCAGCGTAGCCACGAAGCGCGCTTTCGGGTCGCCGCAGGCCATTTTTCGGTGGTCGTCCTCCCGCGAAATGACGGCGAATGACTGCGCTTCGCTACCTGTACCCGCCGTGCAGGGCACGCCGATCGAAGGGAGCATCGGCTTCCCCGCCTTGCCGAAACCCCAGTAGTGCTCCATCCGGCCGCCATTCGTGAACACGAAGTTCGCGCCCTTGGCGCAGTCCATCGCCGAGCCGCCGCCCAGGCCAATCAGGAAGTCGGCTTCGTGAGCCCGCGCCGCCGCAGCCGCGGCCGCCACGTTGCGCTCGCCGGGATTCTCCTCGACACCGTAGAACACGGCGACGTCGAGGGCGGCGCCGCGGAGGGCCACGGACGCCCGATGGACATGGCCGGCGGCGGCTACCCCGGGATCGGCGACCACCAGTACCCGCTGGCCGCCGAACTCCTGCACGAGCTCACCGATCAGGTCGATGACGCCGGCGCCATAGAGGACCCGGCCCGGAGCCGTGTCGATGCTCCAGGAGTCGCTCGTTTCGAGCGGTCGCTGGCCTCGCTTGATCGGCACCGCCCCGGCAGAGCGCGAAGCGCCTTAGTCGGAACCGATGGCGAACACGTCCGAGCGTGTCGCCACGTAGATTCTCCCGTCCTCCGCGACCGGCGTCGTGTAAACGGCCGAGCCCATGTTGTGCTCGGCGATCACCTTCTCCTCGCGGCCGGCCTCGAGAACCACGATGTCGCCGTCCTCATCCCCGAGGTAGACCTTGCCGTCCGCCACGAAGGCCGAACCCCAGACCGCGGCGAAGGTGTCATGGGTCCAGAGGTGCTCTCCGGTCTCCACGTCCAGCACGTAGAGGAAGCCGCTCAGATCCGGGATGTAGAGCAGGCCGTCGGAGATCGCCGCGGTCGAGATCGTCCGGTTGAAGTCCTCCCCGCCGAAGTGCCAGAGCGCGGCGCTGTCGGTCGCGTCGCCTTCGACGTTGGCGTCCATGGCGTAGAAGTGGCCGGGCCCTTCCCCGTGCTCGGGGTCCTGGCCGACACCGAGGTAGAAGCGGTTGCTGTAGAACACCGGCGTCGAGATGATGTTGTTGCGGGTGCCGGCGCCGCCGAGTTCCCAGATCGAGTCCTTGGGGTTCAGATCGAACTTCCACAGCAGGTTGCCGGTTGCCGGTTCGTAGGTGTAGAGCCAGCCGTCGCCGCCCGGGAACGCGATCTGCGGCTGACCGTCGATCACACCGTACGCCGGGTTCGACCACGAACCGTGCAGGACCGCATCGCTGCTGTCCAGGCTCTCCCAGACCAGCTCGCCCGTGTTCTTGTTCAGCGCGATGAAGGCCGGCGAAGCCGGCGAGGGCAGGTTGATGTGTCCCTCGTCCACGCCGGCGCCGGTGACGGTGAACAGGAGGTCGCCGACGACCAGGGGCGATCCGGCAGCCAGGTTGTGCGGGAACACGTCGAGTTCGCCGATCATGTCGTACTCCCACACGATGTCGGCATCGAGCTCCTGCTTGTACTGCTCGTCCGTCACGCCGTCGTTCACGCCGTCCCGGAAGCCGTCCACGTCGACGGCCACGACCGTCGCGCGGTTGGACACGTAGTAGACCCGTTCGTCCTCCACGTACGGAGTCGAGCAGATGCCCTGGAGCGGCCAGTCGTTGACCCGCCCGGCCCCCAGCTTGTCGTGGGTGGCCTGCCACAGAAGAGCGCCCGTGTCCTTGTCGAGCGCGATCAGGACTCCCTTGTCGCCCTCGATACCCGGACGGCGGAGCCCTTCGTTGTTCGTGCCGGCGTACACCCGGCCGCCGTGGATCACCGGTCCGGCGTAGGTCTGCGAACCGACCTTGGCGCGCCAGACGATGTTCTCGCCGGATCGCACGTCCCACTCGGTAGGCAGGTTCCTGGCGCCGGACACCATGTTCCGGGCCGGCGTGTTGCCGAACATCGCCGGCGGCTCGTTGGCCGCCGCGACCGCGGCGGTCCCGATCATGGCCGCCAGGGCGAGTCGGAGGGAAAAGGAGATTCGGATCTTCATGAGCTTCGGTCCGTCGCTGTCAGGCGTCCGCGCCGCCGCCCGATGCCCGGGCAACCAGCGCGTACAGTGTTTCGCTGGTCGCCAGGTAGACGACCGAGCCATCCGTGGACGGCGAAGTGTACACCGGCCGCGGCATCGGGATTTCGGCCAGAACCTCGAGCGTTCCGCCATGCCTCAGCACCGCGACATCGCCCTCCGTGTCCGCAGCGTAGACCTTCCCGTCGGCGACCAGGGGCGAACTCCAGAACGGTGCCAGCGCGTCGTAGACCCAGAGTTTCTCGCCGCCCTCCGCGTCCAGCGCGAACAGGAAGCCGTTCAGATCCGCCGCGTACACGACGCCGCCATCCACCGCCACGGTGGCGATCGCGCGGCCGAAGTCCGGATCCTGGAACCGCCACCGTGTCCCGCTCGCCGTCACGTCGCCGCTGCGTCGGGCGTCGACGGCCCACAGGACGCCGGCCCGGAGCGACGCCTCCGGGTCCCGACCAGCCGCGACGTAGACGGTGTCTTCGAGGAACACCGGCGTGGCCACGAAGACATGCCGCGACTCGATTCGTTCCAGTTCGTCGGCGGCGAGCGCCGAGTTGCCGTCGAACCGCCAGAGCGCGCGTCCTGTCGCCGGTTCGAAGGCGTAGAGCCAGCCATCCCCGGCCGGGAAGACGATCTGCGCCCTGCCGCCGGCGTGCCCATGGGATGGGCTCCCCCACTGGCCGTCGATCAGCCCGGCGCCGGGGCTCCCGTCTCGCCACACCGGCCGGCCCGTCGCCCGCTCGAAGGCAGCGAAGCTGGGCGCTCCCGGCGCCGGCACCCGCCCGTCGTCCGTGACGCCGTTGCTGGTCGCCACGAAGACGAGTTCGCCAACCACCAGCGGGGTCGAGGCCGCCATGTGCTTGGGGAAGACGCCCCACTCGCCGACCATGTCGAACGACCAGTCGACAACGCCGTCGAGATCCGCGACGACGAGCTCTCCGCGGTTCGAGACGTAGTACAGCCGCTCGCCGTCGAACGACGGTGTCGAGCACACACCCTGGAGCGGCCAGTCGTTCACGTCCCCGGTCGGGAGCTTCTCGTGGGTGATCTGCCAGCGGAAGCTGCCGTTGCGGCGGTCGAAGGCCATGACCACTCCGCGGTCTCCGACCACCGCCGGATCGCGGGGCCGCTCGTTGTTCGTGCCGACGACGACCAGATCGCCAGCGATCGTCGGGCCACCGTAGGTCACCGTACCGAGTTCGGCCGACCACAAGACGCCTTCTCCGGAGGCGACGTCCCAGCTTGCGGGCAGGTTCTCCGCCGTCACTACCCGGTTGCGCCCCGGATTCGGATCGTCGGCCCGGAGCGCACCGCCCCCCGCCACGGCCAGGATGGCGACGCCGAGGAGAGCCCTCACTGACCAGAGTCCCGGAGCCGCGCTCAGGTCCCCCGCAACCGCGGCTCGATGATGCCCAGCTCGACCGACGTCTCCACGACGTCCCGGATCGTGTCCTCGACCGGTCGGAGGGTGGCGCCCAGCACCGACTCCGCTTTGCGGCTGTGGTTGATCGCCGCGGGAGGCGGCGGTCCGCCGTCCTCCGGAACCGGGGCCTCGCCAACGACGAAGGACGGAAAGGCTTCCCGGATGATGTCGGCGACCTCGGTGCCGAATCGCAGCGCCGAACGCCCGCCGCTGCCGTGGAGGATGTAGCGGCTGCCGCCGTTGGTGGCCCGGTGGTCGACATCCGACTCCGCCGCCAGCCGCTCCGCCTTCACCAGGTCGCGCACGTCGATGATGTTGTAGTACATGTCGTACGGCGTCGGCCATGAGGGCTCGAGCCCCGCGGCCAGCCGGCCGATCTGCTCGATCCACTGGCCGACCTGGGCCCTGAACAGGATGGGGCCGCAGATCATCGCCGGGTTCATCGTGACCACGTCCCAGCGGCCGCCACTGTCGCCCGCGGCCTGGTTCAGCAGATGCTCCGTGTCCACCTTGCTCCGGGCATAGGACATCCGCGGGTGGTTCCAGACTTCCTCCGGGAAGTTGCCGGAAGCCCAGTCCTTCTCCGTCCACGCGTAGCCCGGAGGCATCGCCGGCGCCCCCAGGCCCGCGACCGCCGCCAGGGAACTCGTGTAGACGACCCGCTTCACGCTGCCGCTCCGGTTCACCGCGTCGATCACGTTCCGCGTCCCGGCCATGCCGCCCTCGTAGACGTCCGTCGAGACATTGCCGGAGCCGAGAGGCTGGGACTTGCCGTCGGCCGAGTTGCCGAGCACCGCGGCGACGTGGAACACGCCCGAGCATCCCGCGAACGCCTCGTCGTAGGAGCCGGGCACGAACAGGTCGCAGCCGTCCACGATCTCGACGTTCGGCAGCCGGTTCAGGTACTCCACGCAGTCCCGACCGCGCCAGGAGGAGGCGTCCCGGAGGCATGCTCGTACCTGGTACCCGTGAAGCACGAGTTCACGCACCATGTGGCCGCCGGTGAACCCGGAGACACCAGTGACGGCAACCGGGCCGTCGTTGGGAGAGATCGCGGTCATCGTGATGGCTCCTCGTTGGACCCCCCGGCAGTGGAAGCCAGGGCTTCCCCTGCTACTCCTGCGGCGGTGCGTACACCAGCATCCAGTTGACGCCGTAGCGGTCGACGCACATGCCGAAGTACGCGCCCCAGAACTGTTCCTCCATCGGCAGCGTCACCGCGCCGCCATCCGACAGCTTCGCCTGCAGTTCGTCCGCGTGTTCCCGGCTCTCGGCCTCGACCGAGATCGAGAAGTTGTTGCCGACCTCGAGCGGCGGCCCGAACGTGGTGCTGTCGCTGCCCATCAGCACGCTGTCGCCGACCGGCAGGGACACATGCATGATCTGGTCCTCCTGGCCCTCGGCGAGCGGCAACCCCTCCGGGCCCTCGCCGAACGTGTTGTAGTCGGAAAACTCACCGCCGAAGACGGACCGGTAGAAGTCGAACGCCTCGCGGCAGTTGCCGCCGAAGGTCAGGTAGGTGCTGAGTGCCATGGATGTTCTCCTTGGGTCAGGCCGGCGCGGGTATGACGCACACCCGTCCGGCCGCGGGGCGGCGGCGAGCTTACGTCAAGGGCGGGAAGACCCGACAAGGTGAGAGGACCTAACCCGGCGCCAGCGCGCGGATCGTCTCCCGCAGATCGTCCCCCGGATGCATGATCTGAATCGCCGGCGTGTGGACTCCCGCCTCGATGTACTCCTGGATCCGCTCGCGGCACTTGCCCGGGGAGCCGATGATCAGGATGTCGCGCAACGCCTCCTCCGGGATGACCTCGAGCGCCTTCTTGCGGTCGCCGGCGGCCCAGGCGTCCCACATGGGGCCCAGGACGTCCCGGCGGCCGAGCCAGTCGTGGAAGGCGGCGTAGACGGGGACGTTCAGGTAGGCGGCCATCGAGCGCTTCCCGACGAAGTCGATCACGCCCTTGTCCTCGGTGGCGATGACGAAGATCCGGGCCGCGATCTCCTTGCCGGGGCCGGCCTCGTGGACGTAGGGGACGACCGTCTTCACGTCGTCGGGCGACAGCCAGTTGAGGATCGCGCCGTCGCCTTCGCGGCCGGCCATCCGCAGCATGCCCTGGCGCAGCGCCGCCACCAGGATCGGCGGGCACTCCTTCAGCGGCCGACCCATGCGGAATCCGCGCACGTTGAAGGTCTCGAACTCCTCGTCGATCCGGTCGCCGGTCAGCGCCTTCTTGAGGAAACGCACCATGTCCCGCGTCTTGTAGTACGGGCGCTCGAACGGGATGTCGTTCCACTGCTCGACGATCACGTTCGACGAGGTGCCGATTCCCATGACGAAGCGTCCCGGCGCCGCCTCGGCCATCGCGCCGACGGTCTGGGCCATCAGGGCCGGGCCGCGCGTGTACGCGGGGATGATCGCAATGCCCAGTCGGGCGGTCGGCGCCCAGATCGAGGCCTGGACGAGCGGCGTGAACCCATCGCTGCCGTTCGACTCGGACGACCAGAAGTCCGTGTAGCCGAGGTCGACCATCTCCTTGATCAGATCCTCCTGCTCGGCCAGCGGGAGGCCGAACGGGATCGTCATTCCGTATCGCTGCATGGTTGGAGGCTCTCCCATGGCGCGTCCCCTCAGGGGCGCGGCCGGCTGAATCCGCGGGTCTGAAGCGACCGGATTGTACGGCAGGTGCGAGCGGCCGCGTCTCCTATACTGACCGGCCCGCTCCCGAGCCAACCCGCACCTGGAGATACCGATCATGGGACCACTCGACGGCTACCGCATTCTCGAGATCGCCGGCATCGGACCCGGCCCGTTCTGCGCGATGGTGCTGTCCGACCTCGGCGCCGAGGTCGTGCGCATCGATCGCAAGGCCTATGCGGGCCGAGGCTCGAAGTTCGACGTCCTGAACCGCGGCCGCCGTTCCCTCGCCATGGATCTCAAGCAGCCGGAGGCGGTCAACGCCGTCCTCGACATGGTGGAGAAAGCCGACGGCCTGATCGAGGGTTTTCGCCCGGGGGTCATGGAGCGGCTCGGACTCGGCCCCGACGTCTGCCTGGAGCGGAATCCGAAGCTCGTCTTCGGCCGCATGACCGGCTGGGGTCAGAACGGGACGATTGCGCACGCCGCCGGACACGACATCAACTACATCGCCCTGTCGGGCGTCTTACACTCGATCGGCAACAACGGCGGCAAGCCGGTGCCGCCGCTCAACCTGGTCGGCGACTTCGGCGGCGGCGGCATGCTGCTCGCCCTCGGCGTGGTGGCCGGCCTCCTGGAGGCTCAGAAGTCCGGCAAGGGCCAGGTCGTCGACGCCGCGATGACCGACGGTTCGGCCCTGCTGCTGGCCGCCGTCGTCGGCATGCACAGCGCCGGCGTATGGAAGGACGACCGCGGCTCGAACATGCTGGACAGCGGCTCCCACTTCTACGACACGTACGAGTGCGCGGACGGCGAGTACGTCTCCATCGGCTCGATCGAGCCCCAGTTCTACGCGCTGCTGCTCGAGAAGACGGGCCTCGACGGCGCGGAGTGGGAAGGGCACCTCCAGAATCGCGACCGCTGGCCGGAGCTCAAGGCCAGGCTGGCCGAGGTGTTCCGTACGAAGACGCGCGACGAGTGGTGCGAGATCATGGAAGGCAGCGACATCTGCTTCGCCCCGGTGCTCCGCATCGGCGAGGCGATCGAGCATCCGCACAACCAGTCCCGGCAGACCTTCGTCGAGGTCGACGGCGTGGCCCAGCCGGCGCCGGCGCCACGCTTCAGCCGCACGCCGGTCGCCGTGCAGGGTCCCCCGCCCAAGGCTGGGGAGCACAGCGCCGCCGTCCTCGCTGACTGGGGGTTCGGCAGCGAGAGAATCGATGCAATGCGGGTGGCGGGGGCGATCTGACGCTGCTCGACCACGTAAGGGTCGGCTGGCCTACATGGACGCTAAAGGAGGATTGAGACCATGAAGAAAGCGCGCGACCTGCTCACCCTGCTGGCCATCGGACTGCTGCTTCTCGGTTGTGCCGCCGGCGGAGATTCCGGGGCCACCGATGCGGACATCTCCCCTGAACCCGGGTCAAGCGAGATCCTCCGGGACTACGTCTACACACCCGACCCCGCCTACGCCTGGACCCTCGTGAACAGCGAGGCCGGCGACGGCTACACCCTGCACACCATCGAGATGACGAGCCAGACCTGGCTCACCGAGGCCGAGGTCGACCGGCCGCTGTGGACCCACTGGCTGATGGTGGTCGAGCCCGACGAGGTCTCAAGCGACCACGCCTTCCTCTACATTTCGGGAGGCCGGAACGGCGGCGACCCGCCCGAACAGGCCAATCCGCTCACCCTCCAGCCGGCCCTCGCGACCGGTTCGTTCACGGCCGAACTGCGGATGGTGCCGAACCAGCCGCTCAACTTCGTCGGCGACGACTACGGAGAGCGGGTCGAGGACGAGTTGATCGCCTACGGCTGGGACAAGTTCCTTCGAGGCGAGGACGCAATCTGGCTCGCCCGGCTACCGATGACCAAGGCCGCGGTGCGAGCGATGGACACAATGACCGCGTTCGCGGCGTCCGGGGACGGCGGCGGGAACGACGTGGGCAGCTTCGTCGTCGCCGGCGGCTCCAAGCGCGGCTGGACGACCTGGACCACGGCGATGGTGGACGATCGTGTGGTCGCGATCGCACCGATCGTGATCGACCTCCTCAACCTGGAGCCCTCCTTCGAGCACCACTGGAAGGCCTACGGCTTCTGGGCGCCGGCGATCGGCGACTACGTGTACGAGGGGATCACGGACTGGTTCGGAACTCCCGAGTACCTGGAACTCCAGAAGATCGTCGAGCCCTACAACCACCTCGACAAGCTCACGATGCCGAAGTACCTGATCAACGCGACCGGCGACCAGTTCTTCCTGCCCGACTCGGCCCAGTTCTACTTCGACGACCTGCTCGGCGAGAAGCACCTGCGCTACGTGCCGAACACCGAACACTCCCTGGGCGGCAGCGACGCGGCGGTCGGTTTCCTCGCCTTCTACCAGGCCATTCTGGATGGCGTGGAGCGCCCCGACGTCGACTGGACGATCGAGACCGACGACGCGGGCGGCGGCGCGATCACTGCCTGGGTGGCGAACGACATGGAGCCGAGTCAGGTTCTCCTGTGGCAGGCCTCGAACCCGGAAACCCGTGACCTTCGGGTCGACACGATCGGCCGGTCGTGGACCAGCACCGCCGTCGAACCGGGTGAGGACGGCAGGTGGGTCGGCGCCGTCTCCGCGCCGGAACGCGGCTGGACAGGCTTCTACCTCGAGTTCGAGTTCCCCGGCCCCGGCGAGGCGCCGTTCCAGTTCTCGACCGAGATCAAGGTGGTGCCGGAGGACCTGCCGTTCGGCTGGCCACCGGAGACGCCGAGCGAAGGCTGATCAGGGAGCCTGGTCCAAGTCGAGCCAGATCGCCTCGAGCAGCCGCGGTACGTAGTTGCGGAAGCGGCGGTCGAGGCCTTCCAGTTCACTCGGCAGGCCGGTCAGCCCGTTGCGCCAGTTCTGCGCGTCCGGCCCCTCGAGCACGTCCGATGGAAGGTAGTCGAGAGCGTTCAGGGCCAGCAGAGCGTCGAAGAAACCGTTCTCCGTGATGGAGGCTGAGCCCAGGAGTAACTCCACCGTAGGCGCAAGGTCCGTGTCCTCGCCGAAGCGTCCCAGAGCCTCG
This sequence comes from Holophagales bacterium, assembly GCA_009845425.1. Classification (GTDB taxonomy): domain Bacteria; phylum Acidobacteriota; class Thermoanaerobaculia; order Multivoradales; family Multivoraceae; genus Multivorans. The sequence goes on along the minus strand of VXZQ01000012.1, from coordinate 373,210 downwards.
GCAGCGAAGATACGCACCGGCGGTGACGGGTCGTCGAGCGCCGCCCGGAGCTCGGCGCCAGCCGCTCGCACGGCCTCCTCGCCGCGGGTGCGCAACCCGACCGCCGCCCACGCGCGGACCGCCGAGTCCGGGTCGCGGAGCATCCGGGTCAAGCGTTCGATCGCGTCGCTCCCCCACCGGGACCGGTCGGTAGCGAGTTCGGCCGCGGGCAGCACCCGCTCGATCTGGTAGCCGCCCTGCCCGTAGGTCCAGGGCACGCCGCCCATGTCCGCCGCCCGGCGGTGCATCTCGCCTTCAGGCAGGAAACTGAGATCGCGGATGATCAGGAGTTGTCTCCGTAACGCCGCGGCCAGCCTCTCTCTTTCGGCCGCGTGGTCACGTGACGCCGCGAGGTTGTTCACGAGATCCGGATCGTTCCCCAGGTCGTAGAGCTCCTCGCTCGGCTTCTCCCGCCAGAAGGCCGACTGGGCCTCGTTGAGTTCGCCCTCCTGGAACAGCCGCAGCCAGACCCGGGTCGTCGGCGTCTCCATCTGGTAGGAGAGACGCTGGCCGTAGGGCCGGTCGACCAGGAAGTTGCGCGCGTAGAGATAGCGCTTGTCACGGACGCTCCGCACCAGGTCGTAGCGCTCGTCCATGCGGTCGGAGAAGCCGAACAGGAACTCGTTCGGCTCCGCCTCGTGGGCGCCCAGGAAGGCCCGCCCCTGGAGGTGCGGCGGCGGTTCGATCCCGGCCAGGCTCAGCATGGTCGGCGCGAAGTCGATGAACCCGACCAGCCGGTCCGTGCTGCCGCCGTCCTCGTAGTCCGCTGGCGCCAGGTGCCGGTACCTCTCCGGCACCGAGACGATGAGCGGCACATGGAGACCGGTCTGAAGCGCCGTGCGTTTGCCGCGCGGCAGGCCGGGACCGTGATCTGCCCAGTAGAAGACGATCGTGTCGTCCACGAGGCCGGCCACCTCGAGCTCCGCCAGCCGCTCCCCGACGAGCACGTCCATCTCGGTCAGCTTGTCGTAGTACTGCGCCCAGTCCTGGCGCACCTCGGGCGTGTCCGGGTGGTACGCCGGCACGCGAACGCCGGCAGGATCGTGGACTGGAGTGTGGGGACGGCGCCGGATCTGGCTCTCGTGGGTCACGGTGAAGTTGAACACGGAGAAGAAGGGCATCCCCTCAGGCCGGTTCCGCCAGTGCGCCTCGCGGGAAGACTCGTGCCACACGGCGCCCTGGCCGCCGGGCTTCTCGAGGTTGTAGTCCTCCTTCGAGTTGTTCGTCACGTAGTAGCCCGCCTCGCGCAGGACCTGCGGGAAGAACCGGAAGCCGTCGGGCAGCCTGGACCGGCTGCGCATGTGCTGGGCGCCGGTCGACGCCGGGTAGAGGCCGCTGATGATCGTCGTGCGCGCCGGCGCACAGACCGGGACGGTCGACCAGGCATTGCGGTAGACGAGCCCGCGAGCGGCAAGGCGGTCGAGGTTCGGCGTGGTCGCGTAGTCGTCGCCGTAGGCGCCCAGGTGCGGGCCGTTGTCCTCGCTCGAGACCCAGAGGATGTTCGGCGGCGGCAGGTCGGGCGGTTGCGCCAGGACCGGCGCTAGCGAAGCAAGGAGGAGCAGGGCCAGTCCGAGTGTCGGTGCGCCGGCCTTCTGGCCGGCATCCGGCGAAAGGCGCCGGTCGCCTGCGTGTCGCTCCGCCAACCCGGGCGAGCTACACGACACGGTCCGCCCTGAATGCTGCGATCTCGTCGCCGGAGTAGCCGAGATCGCCGAGGATCTCGTCCGTGTGCTCACCCAGGGTGGGCGCGCGGTGACGGATCGTGGCCGGAGTCTCGGTCAGGCGCACGGAAGGCTGCGCCACCGGCGCCGGCCGCGGCATGTCCGGATACTCGAGCTCGACGAAGGAACCGACCTCCGCGATGTGCGGATCGTCCAGCGTCTGCTGCATCGAGTACACCGGCCCGGATGGGATCATCGCCGCGTTCAGGGTCTCCACGGCTTCCCCGGTCGACCGGGAGGCGCACCACGCGGACATCCGTTTGCCGATTACGTCGCCGTGGTCGCCCCGCGAGAGATCGTCGGCGAAGCGCGGATCGTTCAGCCAGTCGATCTCTTCGCCCTCGCCTCCGGCGCCGTCGTCCTCGGCCATCAGGTCGACCCAGCGCCTGAACAGCGGTTCGCCGATCACCGAGCACAAGATCCAGCCGTCGGCGGTGCGGAAGATGTCCCCCGGACCGGAGGTCTGCGACATGTTGCCGGTCGGCAGCCGGTTGCGCTCGATCACCGCCTGCTCGATCAGGTTCGCGTTGCCCATCATCAAGGCGGTCTTGAGCAGTGCGCCTTCAACCATCTGCCCCTTGCCGGTCTGCAGACGCGCCATCAGGGCGGCCAGAGTGCCGTAGGCGCAGGAGAGCGCGGTCCCGAAGTCGACGAAGGGCGCGGCAGCACGGCGAGGCTTGTCCGCGTCGCCGGTCATGTAGGCGATGCCGGACATGACCTGGCCGATGCCGTCGAAGCCGACCCGGTCGCTGTAGCGGCCGCCCCGCCCGTAGGCCGACACCGTCGTCAGGATGATGTCTTCCTTCACCTCGCGCAAGCTGTCCAGGTCGAGCCCCATCGACTCGAGGGTCTTCGGCGGCAGGTTCGCGACGACGACGTCGGCGGTCGCGACCAGCCGCTTCACGATCTCACGCCCCGCCGGCTTCATCGGATTCAGCGTCAGCGAGCGCTTGTTCCGGTTCATCTGCAGGAACATGCCGCCCTCGCCGCTCGGCGCCACCGGAGCGATGAACCGGTCCTCGCTGCCGCGAACCTTCTCGACCCGGATCACTTCTGCGCCGAGATCGCCGAGCAGGGCGGCGCAGAACGGGCCGGCGATGTAGCGACCGAAGTCCAGGACACGGACATCGGCGAGCACCTGATGCATGCAAGCTCCCTGGGACGAAAACGCGGTTGTCTCAAGCGCGAAAGCCGGGATCGTAGCAAGGCGAATGCTCCTCTATACTCGCCCGCCACCCTCGGACCATCAGAGGCACCAGGCCAGGAGAAGCACATGAAGGTTGACGGCGGACTCCCCACCGATCTACGCGAGGTTCCGGCCCGTATCCGGGAACTCGAAGACGCCGGCTTCGCGGCCGCGATGACCGCCGAAACGGCGCACGATCCGTTCTTCCCGCTGCTCCTTGCCGCGGAGCACAGCGAGCGGATCGAACTGATGACTTCGATCGCGGTCGCCTTCGCCCGCACTCCGATGAACCTGGCGAACGTCGGCCACGACCTGAACGCCTACTCGCAAGGCCGCCTGATTCTCGGTCTCGGCTCCCAGATCCGGCCCCACATCACGAAGCGCTTCAGCATGCCCTGGTCGCACCCCGCCCGGCGCATGCGGGAGTTCATCCTGGCGATGCGCGCGATCTGGTCGAACTGGTATGAGGGCGAGCGGCTCCGCTTCCAGGGTGAGTTCTACTCGCACACCCTGATGACGCCCATGTTTACGCCGACGAACACGGACCACGGCCCGCCGAGGGTCTTCCTGGCCGCGGTAGGACCGCTGATGACCGAGGTCGCCGGCGAAGTGGCGGACGGTCTGATCGTCCACCCGTTCACGACCCGGTCCTACATGCGCGACACCACCCTGCCGGCCATCGAGCGCGGCCTGGCCGCCGCCGGCCGCGACCGCTCGGACTTCGAGATCGCCTACCCCGGCTTCATCGTTTCCGGGCAGGACGAGAAGACGTTCGAGGAGACGAAGCGGGCGGTCAAGAAGCAGATTTCCTTCTACGGGTCGACTCCCGCCTACCGGCCGGTGCTCGAATCCGAGGGCTGGGGGGACCTGCAGCTCGAGCTGAACCGCATGTCCAAGCAGGGCCAGTGGGACGAGATGGGCCTTCTCATCACCGACGAGATGCTCGACGCCTTCGCGGTCGTCGGCGAGCCGGGCGATCTGGCCCGGGGCGTCCTCGACCGCTACGGCGAGGTCGTCGACCGCATGAGCCCCAACCTCCGCTTTCTCGACGAGGCAACGCAGCGGGACGTGATCGCCTCCTTGTCCGCGAACTGAGCAACCCAACGACGCTCAACAGGAGTCCACGCGATGAAGGAGTTGATCTTCCACCGGCTGTTCGTTCCGGCCATGAACTATCTGGCGAACAAGGAGTCGATCATCGACGGCGCCTACAGCGCCACCTTTGGCGAGCATGCGGACCGCACGATGCGCCTGTGCACGGCGTTGAGCGGCGAGTTGGGTGTCGGCCGCAGCGATCGCTTCGCGGTCATGGCGCTCACCAGCCACGAGTACGTCGAGCTGTACCACGCCGCCTACCTCGGCGCAGGTGTGATCAACCCGCTGAACCTGCGCCTGGCCGGCAAGGAGCTCGACTACATCGTGCGAGATTCGGGAACGGAAGTCGCCTTCGTCGACAAGACATTCGCGCCGCTGTTCGCCCAGGCGATGGCGCTCGCCGGGGACGACTGCACGGTCCGGCGCACGGTGCTGATCGGCGGGCCCGACGACCAGACGAACGCTCCTTACGACCTGCGTTACGAGGACCTGATCGCCGGCAGCGACCCGGTGCTTCCGGACGAGCCCGAGGAAACCGACCCGGTCGTCCTCATGTACACCGGCGGTACTACGGGGCTGCCGAAGGGCGTTCTCTGCAACCAGCGCGCAGAGATCCTCAACACCTACCACGGGATCATGCGTTTCCCGCAGCTCTCCGACGGCGTCGCCCTGCTGCAGACGCCGATCTTCCACGCGGCGTCCATGGTGGGGGTCATCGCGACCCAGACATTCGGCGGCAAGTTCGTCCTGATGCCGATGTTCGACCCGGGCGCGGCGATCGCGCTGATCGAGAAGTACCAGGTGACGACGACCACCATGGTGCCGACCATGATCCACATGATGATGAGCCACCCGGACTTCACCCCGGAGAAGCTCGCCTCGCTGCGCAACCTGGGTTATGGCGCCTCGCCGATGCCTGCGGCCCTGCTCGACCGGCTGCTCACCCTCTTCCCCGAGATGGAGATCGGCCAGGGCTACGGCATGACCGAGAGTTCGTCGTTGCTTACCGTCCTCGACGCTGAGGACCACAAGGTCGGCGGCGACCGCCTGCGTTCGGTCGGACGGGCCGTGCCCGGCGTCGTGCTGTCGATCCAGGACGAGGACGGCAACGTCCTGCCCTCGGGCGAGGTCGGCGAAGTCTGCGCCAAGGGCGGCAACTACATGACCGAGTACTGGAACAAGCCGGAGGCCACGGAGGAAGCGTTCCAGGGCGGCTGGTACCACACCGGCGACGCGGGCTATCTGGACGAAGAGGGCTACCTGTTCCTGGTCGACCGGGTCAAGGACATGATCGTCTCGGGCGGCGAGAACGTCTACTCGGCCGAGGTCGAGAGCGCGATCTCGACTCACCCGGTGGTCGGCCAGGTCGCCGTGATCGGCATCCCCCACGAGGTATGGGGCGAGCAGGTCCACGCGATCGTCGTGCCGAAGGAAGGCGCCGACGTCGACGAGGGCACGGAAGCCTCGATCATCAGCCACGCCCGCGAGTCGATCGCCGGCTACAAGGTGCCGAAGTCCGTCGAGTTCCGGGCCGAGCCGCTGCCCCTCTCCGGCGCGATGAAGGTGCTGAAACGCGAACTGCGCGCCCCCTACTGGGAGGGCAAGGAGCGCGGCATCAACTGAGCCGCGTCACTTCACGCCGGCGCACAGCCACTTGATCGGCTTGAACAGCACCAGGAACACGGCGCCGGCCACGGCCACGATCAGCGCCACGGTCCGGAACAGCTCGGCCGGCGGCAGCGCCTCGATGTAGCCGGCCACCCGGCCCGCGATCAGGTTGCCGAGAGCGGCGCCCATGAACCAGGTGCCCATCATCTGCGACACCAGGCGGTCCGGCGCCAGCTTCGTCATGCTCGAGAGTCCCACCGGACTCAGGCAGAGTTCGCCGACCGTGTGGAAGAAGTAGGTCACGACCAGCCAGGCCATCGCCGCCTGCTCGCCGCCCGCTTCGCCCATCGAGGCGCCCCAGGAGAGCACGCCGAAACCGACACCGAGCAACACGAGACCAAGGCCGAACTTGACCGGAATCGACGGGTTCCGATCCCCGAGCCTGACCCAGAGAGCGCCCATGACCGGCGCCAGGACGATGATGAAGAAGGGGTTCACGGACTGCAGTGAGCCGATCGGAACCTCCATCAGTCCCCAAAGGCCACGGTCCACGTAGTCCCTCGTGAACAGGTTGAGGGACGAGCCGGCCTGTTCGAACCCCGACCAGAAGAGCGCGGCACCAAGGAACAGCACCGCGCAGGCGCCTACTCTTCGCCTCTCCGTGGCGTCGTTGCAGACGAAGCCGATCACGTAGGCGAAGTAGACCGCCGCCAGCACGACAACGATGACGCCGGTCGCGTCAGCGAAACCGACCAGGGTGATCGGCGCGATTTCGCTGGCTCCGAGCCACCACAGGATGCCCGCCAGCACGACGATGCAGGCGGTACCAGCGATCAGGCTGCGCTTGGCGTTCGCGAGCTGAACGGGATCGGCCGCCGGCCCGCGCGGATCACCGGCGCCTTCCAGGTGCTTCTGTCCGCGGACGTAGGCGACGATCGCCGCGGTCATGCCCACGCCGGCCGCGCCGAAACCCAGGTGCCAGTTGATGTTCTCGCCCAGGTAGGAACAGACGAGCGGCCCGGCGAGGGCGCCGATGTTGATCCCGGAGTAGAAGATCGAGAAACCGGCGTCGCGCCGGGCAGCGGTGTCGCTCCCATAGAGGTCGCCGACCACCGCCGAGACGTTCGGTTTGAGCAGCCCGGTGCCGACCACGACCAGGAACAGGCCGAGGAAGAAGGTTGCGAGGCTCGGCACGGCGAGGGCGTAGTGCCCGAGCGCGATGATCACTCCGCCCCACAGCACCGCCTTCTTCTGGCCGAGGATGCGGTCGGCGACCCAGCCGCCCGGCAAAGCCAGGGCGTACACCCCGAACGTGTAGAGGCCGTAGATCGCCGAACTCCTCTCGGTGCCCAGGTCGAGCCCGCCGGTAGCGACGTCGGTCATGTACAGGAGCAGCAGCGCCCGCATGCCGTAGTAGCTGAAACGCTCCCAGAGCTCGGTGAAGAACAGCGTCGAGAGTCCCCGCGGGTGGCCGAACCACTGTGCCGTCGTTGTCGTCATGAGGGGAGATTGTGTCACCTCGGGTCCGACTGCCCCGCTGCCACGATCCGCAGGAGCGCGCTGCCGTAGCGCTTGACCGTCGTCGGACCGACGCCGGGGATCGCCAGCAACTGGTTCCTGTCTGCCGGCCGCGCGGCGGCCACTGCGACCATCGTGCGGTTGTGCAGCACCGTGTACGCCGGTAGCCGCTTCTCACGCGCGACCTTCCCACGCCACTCCCGCAGCGCCTCGACGAGTGCCGGATCCGCGTCCGACTCGACGAACTCGATCGGCGCGACGGCCCCGTCGCGCCGGCGCCGGGGCGGGGGTTCGTCGGGCGGGTCGTCCGGTAGCAGAACCTGCTCCGCCAGGTCGACGCCCCGCCGCCTGCCGCTCGGTGTCAGGCCGGCGCGCTGGTAGCGGATCGTTTCGCCGTCCTTCTGGAACGAGTCCTCCTCGACGAACAGGATCCGCGACTGGGCGAGCGCGCCCAGCAGGTCTTCGAAGGCTCCGCGGTCGTACGACCCGTGGACGGCCCGGAAGTCCCGGAACAGGCGGCCGGTGCCCAGTCCGTCGCGACGCCGGAGCAACGACACGACCGTGCCCATCGCCTGAACCTCCTCTGCGAGCGGCGCCCGGAAACGCCGCACCAGGCATGCCTCGGGCGCACAGAGGTCGCAAACGCCGCAGCGCCGGCCGCTGTCGGCTCGGTCGCCGAAGTGCCGCACCAGGCGCAGCATGCGGCAGCCGCGGTGGTCGGCGAAGCGGGTCATCTCGTCGATCTGGTCGAGCCGGTGTCGGCGCTGGAGGCGGTACGTCCGGTACCACGAGTCCTCGCCCCGCCGCACGCGGTAGCCGCCACCGATCACCGCGCCGCCGTGAATGCGTAGTTGATCCAGCGCGGCGTCGAACAGGTCCTCGCTGAAACGGAGGCGGCGTCGCACGTCCGCCTGCTCCCTCGGCTCCTCCGAAAGCGCGCCGTGCAGCTCCTTGAGAACCCCGATCTCCGGATACGAGAGCCCGTGCAGAAACTCCTGGGTCCGGCGGTCGGCCCAGGAGTACAAGAGCAGGGCCCGCGCCTGCGCGCCGTCGCGACCGGCGCGGCCGATCTCCTGGTAGTAGCCCTCGACCGAGGCTGGCATCGCCGTGTGGACCACCGTGCGGATGTCCGGCTTGTCGATTCCCATACCGAAGGCCGTCGTGGCGACGATGGCCTCCAGCTCACCTTCGAGAAAGGCGCCCTGTACCCGGTCGCGTTCGGCCGCCGGCAGCCCGGCGTGGTACGCGCCGCAGGGAAAGCCCTCGTTCAGCCGGGCCGAGAGCGACTCTGTCTCCTTGCGCGTCGGGGCGTAGACGATGGCGGGCCGGCGCCCCTCTTCGCCCAGCACCTCAGCGACAATCGCGGCGCGCGCCGAAGGTCGCTTCTGGATCACCTCCACCGCCAGGTTCTCTCGCCGGAATCCGTAGATGTAGCGCTGGTCGCCTTCGAGGTTGAGTTGAGCGGCGATGTCGTTCTGGATGCGCGGCGTCGCGGTCGCGGTCAAGGCCAGCACCGGCGCCGGCCGCAGGCGCGGCAGGCGACGTCCCAGGAGCCGGTAGTCCGGACGGAAGTCGTGGCCCCACTGGGAGATGCAGTGCGCCTCGTCGACCGCGATCAGGGCCGGCCGGCAGCGCTCGAGGAACTCGATGAAGCCGGGCACGCCGAGGCGCTCGGGGGCGATGAACAGGAAGTCGAGCTCGCCGTCCCGGTAGAGCCTGCAGGCCTCTCGGGACTCGTGCCGGGGCCGGCCCGAGTGGATCCTTTCGGCCCGCAGGCCAAGCTCGCGGAGCTTCGCCGTCTGGTCCTCCATCAGGGCGATGAGAGGCGAGAAGACGAGCGTCGGGCCGCCTCGCAAGAGACCTGGGAGCTGGTAGCAGAGCGACTTCCCGGCGCCGGTCGGCATGACCACCAGGCCGTCGGCGCCCTCGGCGGTGCGCCGGCACACCTCTTCCTGGTGCGGACGGAAGACGGAGTGGCCGAAGACGCTCCGCAGGCGCTGGTTCAGATCGAGAGTCGTTGCCACGAGGTTAGGAATCCTCCTAGGATCAGCCTCCTTCGTCCGACAACGACTCCCCTCCAGGAGGCCTCTGCCAATGGCCCGACCCTACCGAATCTTCGGCGGAGAACTCTCTCCGTACTCCATCAAGGTCCGTTCCTACTTCCGCTACAAGGGAATCCCCCACGAGTGGATCCCCCGCAGTCCGGCCAACCAGGACGAGTTCCGGCGCTACGCCAGGCTGCCCCTGGTGCCGCTCGTCGTCACACCCGACGATCGCGGCATGCAGGACTCGACGCCGATCGTCGAGGCGATGGAGGCCGAGTTCCCCGAGCCCTCGATCCACCCGCCGGATCCGACCGCGGCCTTCATCTCCGTGCTGCTCGAGGAGTTCGGCGACGAGTGGGGTAACAAGTGGATGTTCCACTACCGCTGGGCCCGGCCCGCGGACCAGGAGTCCGGCGCCCGCCGCATCGCCCAGGGCATGAACCCCGGCGCCGACGAGGAGACGCTCCAGGCGATGACCGCGCAGGTCCGCGAGAGGATGGTTCCCCGGGTCTGGTTCGTCGGCTCCAACGAACAGACCGCGCCGCAGATCGAACGGTCCTTCCTCGACACGGTCGACCTGATCGAGGCCCACCTCGACGGCCGGGACTATCTCTTCGGCGATCGTCCGGCGTTCGGCGACTTCGGCATCGGATTCCAGATCCACCAGGCGTGGACCGATCCGACTCCCAACTCGTTGCTCGAGGAGCGGGCGCCCCGCACCGTCGCCTGGGTCAAGCGCCTGGTCGATCCGACCGCGAACGGCGAGTTCGAGGACTGGGCGGCTCTGGCCCCGACCCTGACGCCCCTGCTCGAGCAGCAGGTGGGCGGTCTGTTTCTGCCCTGGAGCGTCGCCAATGCCGCCGCCATCGCCGGCGGCCAGGACGAGTTCTCGGTCGGCCTCGGCAGCGGCGAGTGGACCCAGAAGCCGCAGAAGTACCACGCCAGGTCGCTGGGAGCACTCCGCGACAAGTACGGCGAACTCTCCGAGCGCGGGGAGATCGACGGAGTGCTGGAGTCGACCGGCTGCCTGCGGTGGCTGGCGGCCTGATCTACGGCGTTTTGTCCTGGTCGCGCCGCCGCCAGAACTTCTCCATCTCCCTCCTCGGAGCGTCCGTGCCATAGGCGGCCCGGAACGCCGAAACGCCCGCCTCCACGGCCTGATCCAGCGGCAGGTTGAGCCAACGACCGATCAGGCGCTTCTGCAGCAACAGGGCCTCCGGGCTGAGTCGCAGCAGACGCTCGACTTTAGCGTTCACCGCCGCCTCCAGGTCCGCGGCGGGTACGACCTCTCCGACCAGCCCCATCCGCGTCGCTTCGGCGGCGTCGATCGGATCGCCCAGGAACAGCAGTTCGCGTGCGCGAACCAAGCCCACGGCGTGAGGCAGCAGAGCCGCCTCGATGACCGAGGGCAGACCGACATGGGGTTCCGGCATCCCGAAGATCGCGTCGTCGGCGGCGACCGAAAGATCGCACGAAACGAGGAGTTCCAGACCCGCGCCGAGAGCCGCACCGCGCACCTCGGCAACAACCGGCGCCGGGTGCTCGCGAATCGCCAGGAAGGCCCGGTGCAGGCCGCGGATGAAGCGCTCCGCGTCGACGGCATCGAGATCCTCCATCTCGCGGATGTCGGCGCCGCCGCAGAAGACGCCCTCGCCGGAGAGGACCACGACGCGTGGGCTCGCCTCGGCCGACGCGACGACGGCTTCGCGCAGCGCCGCGGTGGTCGCGGAGTTGAGAGCGTTCGCCTTCACCTGCCGCGTCAACGTGATCCGGGCGATCTGGCCGTCGGATTCGAGCCAAACGTTGGACATCGGTCGGGCATCGTACTCGGTTCGGCCGGATAGGCTCGCCGGCCATGTCGACGGCCACCCGCCCGTTGCGCTTCGCGGCCGGGCTCATCTTCCTCTGCGCGGCACCCGGGATGGCTCAGGAGAAGACCAGTCCGGAGCCAGTCGACGAGCACGAACACGCCGAGGCCGGCGGGGCCGACCACGCGCACGAGCACCACAGCCACGAGTTCGAGACCTTCAGCCACACGGTCACGGTCACCGGTTCCTGGATCCCCGGCACTCCCGAGGATGCGGCGCAGCCGGTTTCCGTCCTGTCGCGAGACGACCTGGAAGCGGAGGGTTCGCCCAGCGTGTTCGACCTCATCCGCAATCTCCCGTTCAGCCTCGGCGCCAACCTCGGCTCCGAGCAGTTCGGCGTGCGCGCCGGCGCGGACCGCTCGAGCCTGAACCTGCGCGGCCTCGGCGCGAGCCGCTCCCTCGTTCTCCTGAACGGCGATCGCCTGACCTGGTCGCCGGGAGCGATCCCTAACCAGGCGCAACTCATGGTCGACACGAACGTTCTGCCGATGGTCGCGGTCGAGCGGGTCGAGCTCCTGCGTGACGGCGGCGCGGCGACCTACGGCTCGGACGCGATCGCAGGCGTGATGAACGTGATCACCCGCAGCCACTTCGACGGCCTCTCGTTCGAGGGCAAGCACAGCGTGATCGACGGTTCGAACGGCGACGGCGAGATCGGCCTGATCGGAGGCCGGCCCTTCGCCGCCGGCCGGGGCCATGCGGTCAGTTCGCTCGGCCTCTCGCGGCGCGGCCCCATCCGCTTCCTCGACCGGCGCTGGGCGCTTGCGCCCTATGCCGACAACCCGCGCGGCGGCTGGTCGGGAACCGGCCGTCCGGCGACGTTCTATCCGCTCTCGGGCGCTCCGGGGATTCGCGACCCGAACTGCGAGCGCGTCGGGGGCGCGATGAGCAGCCCCGACAGTCCGCTCTGCCGCTACCAGTACACGGCATTCGACAACATCGTGCAGGACACGCGCCGGGGGCAGTGGTTCACCGAGGCCTCCTGGGACACGGAAGGCGGTTGGCACCTTGGCGCCGAGTTCCTGCTCGCCCGCAGCGAGGTGCCGTCGTGGTTCACTTCGCCGTCCTATCCGCCGACCAGGGTGATGGATACCAGCCGTTCGGTGCGGGCGAACAACCCGGGCCTGATCGACATGGCCAGGCTCTACCCTGAGGTCTACGGCCCGTACGCCGCCTGCGGCGCGCCCTACTGCCAGTGGCAGGGGGACGGCGCCGCCCAGGACGCTGCCGGCATCGACCCCGGCTGGCAGGAGGTGGCCTGGATTCGCGGCCGGACGTTCGGTCAGGAGGGACCGCTGCGAAGCTACTTCCGGGAGTCCGAGACCGAGCGCGTCGCCTTCGACCTCGAGGGAGTGACGGGCGAAACCCTGTGGGCCTTTCGCGCGTCGTGGTCGGCCGCGGAGCGGAAACTCGAGGACGGCGATGTCCTGGACTACCGCCTCCGGCGCGCGCTGGCGGGACTCGGCGGCCTCGCCTGCGAGCAGCAGGTGCCGAACGAGCACGACGGTGGCGGCAACCTGAGCTTCTCGCTCGAAACGCTGCGGAGGCACGCCGGTCACGGCGACTGCAGCTACTGGGTCCCCTTCTCCAACTCGATCAGGCCCCATCCCGCCGTGCCCGGAGTCACGAACCCCGACTACGACCCGGCCTTCGACAACGGCCACCTTTTCGACTACCTGACGACGACCCTGGGAACCCGCGGCGAGACGACCCTGTTCGTCCTGGAAGCCGTGGCCAGCGGCCTGCTGGGTTGGGACCTCCCCGGCGGTGCCGCGGAGTACGCGGTCGGCGCCCAGTGGCGCGGCGAGACCTACGAGCTGACGCCATACTCGGTCGGCGTCACACCGCCCCGCGGAGGTGCGCTCCACGACATCGCGATCTACCCCTGCGCGGGTGGCCCGGAGATCACCTCCTGCGCCAATCCGGAGGGCCTGTTCGTCTACCTGCCGCCCGCCTTCTCGACCAAGGACGAGCGCGGCATCGGGTCGGTGTTCGGCGAACTGTCGCTGCCGCTGGCCTCTTCCCTCGACAGCCAGGTTTCCCTGCGCTTCGAGGACTATGGGGGCGACGTCGGATCGAGCCTCGATCCGAAGGTCGCGCTGCGCTGGCAGGCGACCGAAGCGCTGGCGCTGCGCGGTTCGTTGGGGACCACGTTCCGTGGTCCGACGCTGAACCAGACGGTCTCCGGCATCGCCGAGACCTCGCGCGAGAACATCGGTCCCATCGGCACCGCGAAGCCGGTCCGCATCCTTGGCGATCCCGGGCTCGACCCGGAGTCGGCGACGACGTTCAATGCCGGCCTGGTGGTCGAGCGGACCGGTCTCGCCGGCGCCGGCAGCAGGCTCTTCGCCACGCTCGACTACTGGCGCTACGACTTCCGGGATCCGCTGGTCATCCAGCCGTTCAGCGCCCTGATCGGCCTCGCCTGCCCGCCCGCCGACCATCCGCTGTGCGACCCCGCCTCCCCCTGGTTCGACGCACTGACGATCAGCGGCAGCGTCCCGACGATCGAGAACCTCGACGCCGTGTCGGTGCGGATCGTCAACGGGCCGGACATCGAGACCGACGGGATCGACTTTCGGGCCGATTTCGAGGCCGATGCGGGCCAGGGACGCCTCCGCCTGGGCGCATCGGCCACGTACGCGCTGTCCTGGCGGATCGACGCCTGGGAACTCGGCGAGGCGTACGACGCGAAGGGCCGGCTGAACTACGACACCTCCCTGGCCCGGCCGCTCCCGGAACTCAAGGGCCGCGTCTTCGCCGGCTACTCGCGCGGTCCCTTCACCGGCCGCTGGAGCCTGAACTACACCGGCTCCTTCCTCCAGGACGCGCCGCCGCCGTGGGGTGAGGACTACCCGGTCGACGCCCACGCCACCCACGATGTTCACGTCTCCTGGATCCTGCCCGGCGACCGCGCGACGCTCTTCGCCTCGATCCTCAACCTGGCCGACGAGGATCCGCCGCTGATCTTCCGCCCGGCGAACTACGACGCCTCGACGCACGATCCCCTGGGACGGGTCCTGAGCATCGGCGTGAGGTTCGAAGTCTGATGACGACTGGCAAGACACCGGGGAGGTGGATGTCGCCCGCCGCGTGGGCCGGCGCGACGATCCTGAATCTGTCGATCACCAGCGGGCCAACCGTTCATCCCCAGACCGGTGAAGATCGATCGTCTCTCGCCGACCTCTTCCGGCCGACCAGCGACGGCGTCGCGACCCTGGTGTACGACGCCGCTCCCGGCCGTCCCGTGCGCCTGACCTTCGTTCCCGGGCCAGGCGACGATCCGGTTGTACTGAGCCTGAACGCGAACGCCGCGGATCTGCAGCCTCTCGTCGCGGAGGTCCGCGAACTCTCGCTGATCCGGCCACCGGCTTCCCTTGGTCGGATCGTCCGCCTCGGCGATGACCTGGGAGACATCCTGCTTGGCCCGATTGCCGAACAGCTCGGGAATGTCTCGCATCTCGTCCTGTCAGCGGACGGGCCGCTCAGCGACCTTCCCTTCGGCATCATTCGGTCGCCCCGGTCGATCGATCCTCAGGGCCGCTATCTGGTCGAAACGCGGACTCTGTGCTGGGTCGATCCGGACCTGCGTTCCGGCGCTGCCGACGACCCGCCGGCGGTCGAAAGGCCTGTAGCGCTGGCGATCGCCGACGCCGTCTACCGCCCCCCGGCACGACCGCTCGGCGCCTCCATGAGTGACGGTGGCATCTCCTGGCGCCAGCATGCCGCGCGCCGCAATCAGGCAGGCACGATCCGCGCGCTGGGCTTGCCGGTGGTGTCCCGCTTCGGTCAGGCCGCCTCGCCCGCCCTCTTCTGGGAGTCGGCCGAGAGCTACGCCGTCCGGTTCCTGCACCTGGCGGTCGAGGCAAGGATCGACCCGGGCAACGCCGACCGTTCAGCCCTGCTGCTCTCCCCCGAGGAGTACGACGAGCAGGCCATTTCCGTGACCGCCGGCGAACTGGCGTCGAGACTCGCGCTCGAACCCGAGGCGCTGGTCGTCCTTTCCGGCCTGGACACGGAAGACCGCGGGATTGGCCCCGGCCCGTTCGTCAGAGCCTTCGGCGCCGCGGGAGCGGGTTCGGTCGTCGCGTCGTTGTGGCCGGTCATCGACGAGTCCGCCACGCACCTGTTCGGCAGCTTCTACGGCAACCTGGCCGGGAGAACGCCCACGGCCGCAGCGCTCCGAGACGCGCAGCGCCGGCTCCTTGCCGAGCCGCTTCGCTTCGACCAGGGCGAAGGCCGGGACCCCGTGGAGTTCGACGCCGCCCATCCGTACTTCTGGGCCGGCTACCGGGTCTACCTGGGTTCGGCAAATGCCTGCGGTTGAGACAAGCGTAGAATCCCCGCCATGACTCGCCGCACCGATCGTCTCCGCCTTCACGCCATCGCGGCCGTCCTTCTTGTCGGCGTGTTCGCCGCCTGGGGCTGCGGCAACTCACCGCCGGCGCCCGTGGCCGCGGCCGCGGCCGCGGCCGGAGACGACCCCGTTGCCACGCTCCTTGCCCTGCCGATGGAGCGGCTGATCGCCTACGACGCGGAGATCGTTCTGACCCCTGAGCAGGAGGAGATCAAGCGCGCCGCTCTGACGCCAATTCCCGCCCCCTGCTGCAGCGACCGCTCGGCTTACACGTGCTGCTGCCAGTGCAACCTGGGACGGGCCTGGTGGGGCCTGTCGAAGGTGCTCATCACGGAGCACGGCCAGAGCGCGGCCGAGGTCCAGGCCAACGTCGAACGCTGGATTCGGAACGTGCGCCCGCAGGGTTTCGCTGGCGACTCCTGCTACACGGGGCGCTGCTCCACCGCGGCAAGGCATGACGGCTGCTCGGGCATGAACCCGCGTCGCATCGTCAGTTGACAAGGCTCCGGCGGCGACGCTTCACGGCGCCGCTCATCTTTCTCTGTCTCCTGTGCTCCGCTCCCGGAGAGGCCCAGGAGGAGCGGCCGACTCCCGGCGAGGAGAACGAGCATGAACACGCGGGCGCGGAGGAGACCGGGCACTCCCACGAACACCACTCTCACGAAGTCGAGACCTTCAGTCACACGGTCACGGTCACCGGCTCCTGGATTCCGGGCACCCCCGAGGACGCCGCGCAGCCCGTCTCCGTCCTGTCCCGCGAAGACCTGGAGGCGGAAGGCTCGCCCAGCATGCTCGGCGTGATCCGCAACCTCTCGTTCAGCCTCGGCGCCGACCTCGAGTCCGACCAGTTCGGCGCGCGCACCAACGAGGATCGCTCGACGCTCAACCTGCGCGGCCTTGGACCGAGCCGATCCCTGGTACTGCTCAACGGCGACCGCCTGACCTGGTCTCCAGGCGCCATCCCGGACCAGGCGCAGCTCATCGTCGACACGAGCGTCCTGCCCATGGTGGCGGTCGAGCAGGTCGAGTTCCTGCGTGACGGCGGCGCCGCGACCTACGGCTCGGACGCCATCGCCGGCGTGATGAACGTGATCACCCGAAGCCACTTCGACGGTCTGTCGTTCGAGGGCAAGCACAGCGTGATCGACGGTTCGAACGGCGACGGCGAGGTCGGCCTTCTCGGCGGCGGACCGTTCGGCGATGGCCGTGGTCACGTGGTGAGTTCGCTCGGTCTCTCGCGGCGGAGTCCGATCCGGCTCCGCGACCGCGACTGGGCCATTCGCCCCTACGCCGACAATCCCCGGGGCGGCTGGTCAGGGACCGGACGGCCGGCCGTGTTCTATCCGCTCTCGGGCGCGCCGGCGATCCGCGACCCGAACTGCGAGCTTGTCGGCGGCGCGGTCAGCAGCCCCGACAGCCCCCTCTGCCGGGTCCAGTACACGCCGTTCGACAACCTGGTTCAGGACACGCGACGTGGTCAGTGGTTCACGGAAGCCTCCTGGGACACGGAGGGCGGCTGGCATATCGGCGCCGAGGTTCTGTTCGCCAGGGGCGACGTGCCTTCCTGGCAGACCTCGCCGGGCTATCCGCCGAACAAGGTCGTCGATCTCACCCGTTCCGTGCGGGCGAACAACCCGGGGCTGGTCGACATGGCACGGCTCTACCCGGAGCTGTACCTCGCCTACGCCTTCTGCGACGCCCCCTGGTGCGGTTGGCAGGGAGACGGCGGCGCCCAGGACGCGGCGGGAATCGACCCCGCCTGGCAGGAAGTGGCGTGGATCCGGGGCCGGATGTTCGGCCAGGAGGGGCCCCTGCGGAGCCACATCCGCGAGTCCCACACGGAACGGTTCGCGTTCGACCTCGAGGGGGTGACGGGCGAGACCCTCTGGGCGTTCCGCGCCTCCTGGTCGAGCGCCGATCGCAGGTTCGAGGACGGCGACGCCCTCCACTACCGCGCCCGTCGCGCGCTGGCCGGTCTCGGCGGCCTTGCCTGCGAGGAACAGGTGCCGAACGAGTACGACGCGGGCGGCAACCTGAGTTTCTCCCTGGACACCCTGCGCCGGCACGCGGGCCAGGGCGACTGCCGCTACTGGATCCCGTTCTCCAACTCGATCAGCCCCCATCCTCTGGTGCCGAACGCCTCGAACCCCGACTACGACCCGGCGTTCGACAATGGCCCCCTGCACGACTACCTGACGACGATCCTCGGCAACCGGGGCGAGACGTCCCTGCTCGTCGTGGAAGCGGTGGCGAGCGGCCTGCTCGACTGGAGCCTCCCCGGCGGCGCGGCGGAGTACGCGGCCGGCGTCCAGTGGCGCGGCGAAGCCTACGAGTTGCGGCCCTACACGGTCGGCGCGCCGACACCGCGAGGCGGCGCCCTGCACGACATCGCGATCTACCCCTGCCCGGGCGGCCCGGAGGTCACATCGTGCGAGAAACGCGAGGGAGTGTTCGCCTACCTGCCCCCGTCCTTCCCGCTCAAGGACAATCGCGGGATCGGCTCCGTGTTCGGCGAACTCTCGCTGCCGCTCGCCCCCTCGGTCGAAAGCCAGGTGTCGCTCCGATTCGAGGACTACGGCGGAGACGTCGGCTCGAGCCTGGACCCCAAGTTCGCGCTGCGCTGGCAGGCCACCGACGCGCTGGCCCTGCGCGGCTCCTTCGGCACCACCTTCCGCGGGCCGACACTCAACCAGACGATCGACGGAATCGCCGACACCTCGCGCTTCTTTATCGGTCGCATCGGCACGTTCAAGCCGATCCACATCCACGGCGATCCGGCACTCGACCCGGAGTCGGCCACGACGCTCAACACGGGTCTGGTGTTCGAGCGCGGCGTCGGCGGCGGCAGCGGCCGCTTCTTCGCCACCGTCGACTACTGGCGCTACGACTTCACCGACCCGCTCGTCATCCAGCCCTTCAACTCCATTCTCGGCCTCGCCTGCCCGCCCGCGAACCATCCACTGTGCGACGAGACTTCGCCCTGGTTCGACGGGCTGACCATCAGCGGCGACGTTCCCAGCCTCGAGAACCTCGACACGCTCGCGGTCCGGATCGTCAACGGTCCGGACATCGAGACCGACGGCATCGACTTCCGCGCCGACTTCCAGACCAGCGCGGGCCCGGGACGTCTGACCCTGGGCGCCTCAGGCACGACCACCCTGTCCTGGCGCATCGACGGCTGGGAACTCGGCAAGCCCTACGACGCGAAGGGCAGGCTGAACTACGACACCTCCCTCGCCCGGGCGCTCCCGGAGTTCAAGGGCCGCCTCTTCGCCGGCTACACGTTCGGCCCCTTCACCGGCCGCTGGAACCTGAACTACACGGATTCCTACGTCCACGACGCCCCCGCCCCGTGGGGAGACAACTACCCCATCGACGCCTTCGCCACCCACGACCTCCACGTTTCCTGGTCCATCCCCGGGGACAAGGCCACGCTCTTCGCCTCGATCCTCAATCTCGGCGACCAGGATCCACCCCGCGTCTTCCGCCAGATCAACTACGACCCGTCGACCCACAACCCCCTGGGCCGGATCCTCAGCATCGGCCTGCGGTTCGAACTCTAGATCGCAGCCCACCGTCACCCGCTCGAAACTCTCCAGCCCGCCCAGCCGGGCGGGTGCAGATCAGAAGCCGCGCAGGCGGGCGAAGCGCTGGCGGTGGAAGGCGGCGTCGCCGAAGGCGAACTCGAGCGCCCGGGCCCGCTTCATGAACAGGCCGATGTCGTGCTCGTCCGTCATGCCGATGCCGCCGTGCATCTGCAGCGCCTCGTTGGTCACAAGGATCAGGGCGTCCGAGCAGCGCGCCTTGGCGTTCGAGACCTGGAGTTCCGCGTCGTCGCTGTCTTCGTCGAGCGCCCGCGCCGCCGACATGACGGCGGAACGCGACAGCTCGATCTCGATGAACATCTTCGCCGCCCGATGCTTGAGCGCCTGGAAAGTGCCGATCAGAACGCCGAACTGGCTGCGCGACTTGAGGTACTCGATCGTCCGCTCGAAGGCTTCCGTCATCACCCCGAGCATCTCGCCGCAGACGGCGACCGTGGCCCGGTCCACCGCCCGTCCGAGCGGTTCCAGACCGCCGCCGACCTCGCCCAGGACGGTGCCGGCCGCCACGTGAACATCGCTCAACCGGACGATCGCCGAGTTGCGGGAGTCGACCCGCGTCTGCGCCACCACCTCGAGGCCGTCCGCCGTCGCCGGCACGAGGAAGAGCGTCAGGCCGTCGTCGCCGCCCTCCGTTCGGGCCGCGATCAGGAAACCGTCGGCGCCGACGCCGCCGACCACCTGGACTTTCTCGCCCGAAAGCGACCAGCCGTCGCCGTTCGCCTGCGCCCTGGTTTCGACCCGGTCGAGCCCGTACCTGCTTCCCGCTTCGAGCAGCGCCGGCGCCAGGCGCTTCTCTCCATCGATCAGCCGCGGCAGCCACTCAGCCTGCTGCTCCACGTTGCCGGCGTCCGCAAGCAGCCCGCCCGCGAAGACGACCGCCGACACGAACGGCTCGGGCGCCAGGCCGCGGCCCATCGCCTCCGTGATCAGCACCGTCTCGGCCATGCCCATGCCGAGGCCGCCGTGCGCCTCCGCGAAGGGAATCCCCAGCCAGCCCAGGTCCGCCATCTCGGCCCAGACTTCGGGGCTGTAGCCGAGTTCGGCGCCCTCGTCCCGGAGTGTCCGCTGGCGGTCGACGCCGCCGTGCTTCTGGACCAGCTCGGCGGCCGTCCGCGCCAGCATGTTCTGGGGAGCGGTGAGAACCAGCGGAGCCATCAGTCCGGCAACCCCAGCACGCGCTTCGCGATGATGTTCAACTGGACCTCCGACGTCCCGCCCTCGATGCTGTTCGCGCGCGACCGGAGCCAGGTGCGGGTCTGGTTCAGTTCGGCCGGCTCGAAGCCCTCTCCTTCCCAGCCCAGGGCCTGGGGGCCACGGATCGAGAGCATCAGCTCTTCGCGACGCATGTTCAGTTCGGTCCCGTAGTACTTGAACATCGAGCTCTCCGGCCCGGGCTTGTGCCCCGCCTCCAGCCCGTCGCCGTGACGCTTGATCGTCAGCCCGTAGGACATCGCGTCCATCTCGCACTGGGTCACCCGCTCGCGGATCGCCGGATCGTCGATCCGGCCCAGCTCGTCGACACCCACGTAGTCGCGCGCCAGCTCCGGCAGCGAAGCTCTCGCGCCGCCGCGCCCCATGCCGCCGATCGAGGTCCGCTCGTGACCGAGCAGCGCCTTGGCCACCGTCCAGCCGCCGTTCACCTCGCCGATGACCTGGTGGACCGGCGTCCGCACGTCGTGGAAGAACGTCTCGCAGAACGGCGAAGCGCCGCTGATCAGCCGGATCGGCCTCACTTCGACGCCCGGCGACTCCATGTCGACCAGGATGAAGGTGATGCCGCGCTGTTTCTTGACGTCCGGATTGGTCCGCACCAGCATGAAGATCCAGTCCGCCTGGTCGGCGCCGGAAGTCCAGATCTTCTGCCCGTTGATCACGTAGAAGTCGCCGTCCCGCACCGCCGACGTAGCGAGAGATGCCAGGTCGGATCCCGCGTTCGGTTCCGAGTAGCCCTGGCACCAGCGAATCTCGCCACGCGCGATCTTCGGCAGGTGTTCCGCCCTCTGCGCCTCCGTGCCGTGATCGAGCAGCGTCGGCCCGATCATGCTGTAGCCGAATCCGGTCAGCGGCAAGGGCAGGGCCAGGCGCGCTATCTCCTCGTGCAAGACGGCCGCTTCATCGCGAGAGAGGCCGGCGCCGCCGTACTCCTCGGGCCAGGTCGGCACCGAGAAACCCCGAGCGGCCGCGGCGAGCAGCCAGTCGCGGCTCTCCGGGTAGATGAAGGGCGCCTTGCGGCCGCCCGCGGCCCAGGCGTTGGGGTCGGACGCCCTGCCGCGCAGGAAATCGGGCGCGTTGCCCTCGACCCAGGCGCGGGCCTCCTCTCGAAACTCGGATAGATCGTTCATGGGCCCGACTATAGACTCCCGCGCCGCCAAGGACTCCACCCATGACGACCCTCGCCGAAGCGGTCTCCCGCCGCCGTACCTTCGCCATCATCTCCCACCCGGACGCGGGCAAGACGACGCTGACCGAGAAGCTCCTGCTGTACGCCGGCGCGATCCAGCTCGCCGGCGCGGTGAAGGCCCGGGGCGAGGCACGCAGGGCCCGCTCGGACTGGATGAAGGTGGAGCGCGAGCGAGGTATCTCCGTCAGCGCTTCCGTCATGACGTTCGAGCACGAAGGCAACACGTTCAACCTGCTGGACACGCCCGGCCACGAGGACTTCAGCGAGGACACCTACCGGACCCTCACCGCGGTCGACTCGGCGGTCATGGTACTCGACGCCGCCAAGGGCATCGAAACGCAGACACGGAAGCTGTTCGAGGTCTGCCGCCTGCGCGACATGCCGATCACAAGCTTCATCAACAAGCTGGACCGCGACGCGCGTGATCCGTTCGATCTGCTCGACGAGATCGCCGACACGTTGCAACTCGAGGTCGCTCCGATGACCTGGCCGGTCGGCATGGGACGGAGCTTCCAGGGAAGCTACGACCTGGTAGGCGACCGGCTGATCCTGGTCGCGCCGGGAGACAGGGAGCGGCGGGCCACGGAACGGGTCGTACCTGGCCTCGACTCCGCCGACATCGACGGCGCGCTCGGCAGCGGACCGGCGGCCAGGCTGCGCGAGGAGGTCGAGATGGTGCGCGAACTCTGTCCGCCGTTCGACATCGACGCCTTTCTTTCGGGCAACCGGACTCCCGTCTACTTCGGCAGCGCACTGCGCAGCTTCGGCGTCGGGTCCCTACTCGACGGCCTCGCCCGCCACGCGCCGGCGCCGCAACCACAGCAGGCGGCCGAGCGAACGGTCGCCCCCGGCGAGGGGACGGTCACGGGCTTCGTGTTCAAGATCCAGGCGAACATGGATCCGAAGCACCGCGACCGGATCGCCTTCGTGCGGCTGTGCTCGGGGCGCTTCCACCGCGGCATCCGCCTGTTCCATCCACGCAGCGGACGCACCCTGAACATTCACAATCCGGTCCTGTTCCTGGCCCAGGAACGGGAGGTCGCCGAGGAAGCCTGGCCCGGCGACATCATCGGCATACCGAACCACGGCAATCTGCGCATCGGCGACGCCCTGTCGGCCGGCGAACCGATCCGTTTCGTCGGCGTACCCAGCTTCGCTCCCGACCTCCTGCGACGGGTCCGGCCCGAGGATCCGCTGCGGGCCAAGCATCTCGGCCGCGCGCTGCTCCAGCTCGCGGAAGAGGGCGTGGCGCAGGTCTTCCGCACCCGGGAGGGCAACGACTGGATCGTCGGCGTCGCCGGCACCCTCCAGTTCGACGTGCTCGCCGACCGCATCCGCACCGAGTACGAGGTGCCGGTGCGTTTCGAGTCGACGGCGATGTCCCTGGCGCGCTGGATCGAGGCGGACGACGATCGGACGGTGCGCGACTTCGTGCGCCGCCACGAGGCGAAGATCGCGCACGACCACAACGGCGCGCCCCTGTTCCTGGCCGCCAACCGCTACTGGCTCGATCGTGCCGTGGAAAGCGCGCCCGAAGTCCGCTTTCTGACCACCCGGGAGCCGGCGGTCTGAGCTAGAGCTCGCGCACCCGCTCCTTCAGCTCCTTGAGCCGCTCTCCGGCAGCGCCGGTCGGCGCCGGCCACTGCACCCGCCGCTCCTCGAGCCGGCGGTCGAGCCGGTGCCAGAGCTCGGCGTTCTTGACCGGCCCGCCGCTCTTGGTCCGCCACCGGTTCCGCTTCCAGGCGTGGATCCAGAGCGCCGCGCCGCGCCTGACGTAGTCGTTGGCGGTGTAGACAGCAGCCGGTTGCCCAGGGGGCAGGCCGCCGAGCAACTCCAGCACGCACTCGAGCTCGAGCCGGTTCGGCGTCGTGTCCTCCGACTCACCGGACCGCTCGACCTTGCCGGCGGGCGTCACCAGATCTGCGACCCACGCTCCGCGGTGGCCGACGCACCGCACCTTGAGGAAGATCCGCGCGCTGTCCGGCGGGACCGCTTCCTCGGAAACTGCCTCGGCGGCAGCGCCGCCGCCCCGAGCCGCGATCTCGGCGCTGGCCAGTTCGTCCACCCGTTCGTTCCACTCGTTGCCGGCATGACCCTTGACCCAGTGCCAGTGGACGCGGTGGCGGCGGTTCAGGCCCTCCAGACGCCGCCACAGGTCGACGTTCTTGACCGCGCCCCCATCGCGACGCCGCCAGCCCTGAGCTCGCCAGCGCGCGAGCCAGGAGGTGATTCCCTGCCGGACGTACTGGGAATCCGTGTAGAGCTCGACCGCGCTCGGTTCTGAGAGGTGGGCAAGAGCGGAGATCGCCGCCTGGAGTTCCATGCGGTTGTTGGTGGTGCTGGGTGCGCCGCCCGCGAGTTCCCGGGGGTCGCCGCCCGGCTCGAGAATCACCGCCGCCCAGCCGCCCGGCCCGGGGTTCGGGCTGGCGCCGCCATCGGTATAGATGACGAGCGCCGGCCGCTCGGCGCGCTGTGCGGTCACGACGGCCTGGAATGTAGCAGCAGGACCGCGCCCGTACTTCCCGCCGCTGCGTCACTCGACGCGAGTTCATAGACTCGGCAGCCATGTTGCTCCCCCGCCCCTCAGCCATCCTTGCGCTCGCGGTAGCCGCCGCCACAGCCGGTCCGACCTGGAGCCAGGAGGACTCCGATCCCTTCGAGGGAATCGAGTTCCGGCTCGTCGGCCCCAGCCGCGGCGGCCGGGTGACCGCGGTCGCTGGTCACACGTCGCACCCCTACACGTTCTACATGGGCTCGACCGGCGGCGGCGTCTGGCGCACGACGAACGCGGGACTCTCCTGGGAGAACCTGACGGATGACTACTTCAAGGCCGGCTCCGTCGGCGCGGTGACCGTGGCGCCGAGCGATCCGAACGTGATCTACGTCGGTATGGGATCGGCCCAGCCCCGCGGCAACGTGTCCATCGGCGACGGCGTGTACCGCTCCATCGACGCTGGCGAGAGCTGGCAGCACATCGGCTTGCCGCGGGCCGGCGCCATCAGCAAGGTCGAGGTGCATCCGAACGACCCGAACGTGCTCTGGGTCGGCGTGCTCGGCCAGATCTTCGGCAGCAACCCGGAACGCGGCGTCTACCGCTCAACTGATGGCGGGGCAACCTGGGAGCAGGTGCTCTACATCTCGGACGACGCCGGGATCGCCGACCTGGAGCTCGACCCCTTCAACCCCCGCGTCCTCTACGCTGCGGCCTGGCGGGTCGAGCGCAAGCCCTGGACCCTGATCGACGGCAGCGACGAGGGCGGCCTGTTCCGCTCGACGGACGGCGGCGACACCTGGGAGCAGCTCGAGGGCGGCCTGCCCACCGGTATCCTCGGCCGGATCGGCGTCTCCGCGTCGCCGGCGCGGCGCGGGCGTCTGTGGACGATCATCACCGCGGCGGAGGGCCGCGGCGGCATCTTTCGCTCCGAGGACCACGGCGACACCTGGAAGAAGGTGAGCGACGAGCCGGAACTGCTCACCCGCGGCTGGTACTACAGCCACATCGACGCCGACGCGGCCGATCCGAACACGGTCTGGGGCTCGAACGTCCGCTTCTTCCGTTCCGTCGACGCCGGGGCCACCTGGGAACGGGTGGGCACACCGCACGCCGACAACCACGACCTCTGGATCAACCCGGAGCAACCCCACATCATGGTGCAGGGGAACGACGGCGGCGCCAACGTCAGCGTGGACGGGGGCCAGTCCTGGTCCACCCAGAACAATCAGCCGACGGCCGAGTTCTACCGGGTCACCGTCGACAACCAGTTCCCCTACCGGATCTACGGCGCCCAGCAGGACAACAGCACGATTTCGGTGCCGTCCCGGCCGATGCCTGAGCTGACGCCGACCCAGCACTGGCATTCGGTGGCCGGCGCCGAGAGCGGGCACATCGCCGTCCACCCCGAGCAGCCTCACCTCGTCTACTCGGGCAACTACCTGGGCCGGATCGACCGTTACGACCACCGGAGCGGCACCGCCCGCAACATGATCCTCTACCCCCAGATGCAGGACGGTACGGCGCCGCGCGACCTTCGCTACCGCTTCCAGTGGAACGCGCCGATCCTGATCTCCCGGCACGATCCGGACGTCGTCTACCACACCTCGAACTACGTCCATCGCACCCGCGACGGCGGCTGGACGTGGGAAACGATCTCGCCCGACCTGACGACCGACGACGACGAGAAGCAGGGCGTGCCCGGCGGCCCCGTCCAGCACGACCACACCGGCGTCGAGGTCTACAACACGGTCTTCGCGCTCGCCGAATCGCCGCAGACGGCGGGCGAGATCTGGGCGGGCAGCGACGACGGCCGCATCCACGTCAGCCGGGACGACGGCGCCACCTGGGTCGACGTCACGCCGGCGGGAATGCCGGCCGACGGCACGGTCAACTCGATCGACGTTTCGCAACACGATCCGGGGCGCGTCTACGTCGGCGTGTATCGCTACCGGATGAACGACTACACGCCGTACATCTTCCGCACGGACGACGGCGGCAGAAGCTGGACCACCGTGACCGATGGTCTGCCGGCCGACCATTTCGTGCGCGTCGTCCGCGAGGACCCGGGAGCCGCCGGCCTGCTTTTCGCCGGCACCGAGTTCGGCCTCTACGCCTCCTTCGACGGGGGCGACTCCTGGCAGTCGTTCCAGTTGAACCTGCCGCGAACGCCGATCACCGACCTGCTGATTCACCACAACGCCGGCAACCCGGACCTGGTGCTCGCGACCCAGGGCCGGAGCTTCTGGGTGCTCGACGATCTCGGCGCCGTACGCGAGCTCGCCGGGGAAGTCGCCGCGGGCACCAAGCGCGATGTGCCCCGGCTCTTCTCTCCCGAACCGGTGGTTCGCATCGACCGGCCCGGCGGAGGCGGCGGCTTCGTCAACGGCGCCTCGATCTGGTTCGACCTCCCGGAAGAGCCGGCGAGTCGGGTCGAACTGGTGATCTCCCGTGACGGCAGCGACAGGGTTCTGCGGCGCTTCGTGTCAGTACCGGAAGGCGAAGAGATCGAGGGCGGCAAGGACGAGCGTCCACGGATCGAGTCCTTCGAGGCGAAGGCCGGGCTCAACCGGGTCGTCTGGAACCTGCGCGGCCAGGCGCCCCACCTGGTCGAGGGCGCCATCATGTCGCTGTCGTACACCGGCGGCCCCTACCTGCCGCCGGGGACCTACCAGGCAATGCTGACGGTAGGCGGCGCCGAGCCCGAGACGGGCGACTGGGTAGACAGCCGATCCTTCGAGGTGCTCGCCGACCCGCGGCTCGAAGACATCTCCCAAGCCGATCTGGAGGAGCAGTACGCGATGCTGGACCAGTTGTCGGCGCGGTTGACGGCGACCCACGACGCGATCGCCGGCCTGCGCAGCGTCCGGGAACAGGCCGGAGCCCTCGAGGAACGCCTCGACGAGGCCGGCGCCTCGGAGCTGAGACCTGCCGTCGAGGCGATCCTGGAGCGAGCCGGGGAACTCGACGAGCGCCTGATCCAGTCGCGGAGCCGCGTCTCCCAGGACGCGCTGAACTTCCAGCCCCGGATCGACAACCAGTACGCGTACCTCTACACTCACGTCTTCGGCAACACCGCCCGGCCGACGGCCGGCGCGCGGCGTCGCCTTGAGGACCTCGAGGCCGAACTCCTGCCGATCCTCGAGGCCGTATCCGAGTTGACCGGACCACAGCTTGCAGAACTGAACCGGCGAGCCCGGGAGCTGGCGATTCCCGCCGTCCAGCCGCCAGCCGGCCGATAGAAGAAAACCCGCACCGCAATCGTTCGATGCCGCGACAACACCTCCAGCGCGGCGCTATCGCGCTGATCGCCCTCCTTGCGGCCGGCGACGGCGTCGCGGCAGCGCAGGTCGAGATGCGAAGCGATCGCCCCCGGCTGCGCGCCCAGCGTCTCGCTGAGGCCCCCATGATCGACGGCGACGTGCTCGGCGAAGAGCTCTGGCTCGACCTCGACTACGGCACCGGCTTCCAACAGGTAGAGCCGTTCGAAGGTCAACCGGCGAGCGAACGCACCGAGGTGCGGGTGGCGTTCGACAGCGCCAACCTCTACATCGCCGTCATCTGTTTCGACCGTGACGCTTCCTCCCTGGCGATCTCAGACAGCCGCCGCGACGCCATGCTCCAGAACGAGGACAGCTTCCGGGTCGTTCTCGACACGTACGGCGACCGGCAGAACGGTTTCGTCTTCGGGACGAACATCGCGGGCATCCAGTACGACGGCCAGTTCACGAACCAGGGACGTGGCGGCGGTTCCTCCCGCAGCGGCAGTTCCGGCGGCGCCAATCTGGACTGGGACACTTCCTGGACGGTGCGGACGTCGAGCGGCGACTTCGGCTGGAGCGCGGAGATGGCGATTCCCTTCCGCAGTCTCCGGTACGGATCGGACCGCGCGGTCTGGGGCCTGAACTTCGAGCGCAACATTCGACGCAAGAACGAGACCGCGTTCTGGGCCCACCTCGGCCGCCAGCACGACGTGTTTCGGGTGTCGGAAGCCGGGCACCTGGTCGGCGTGGAACCGCCGCGCCAGCGCAACCTGCAGTTGACTCCCTACGTCCTGAGCACGGGACGCGAGAACGTGGACGGCAGCGTCGACGACAGCGAAGTCGGCATGGACCTCAAGTACAGCGTCACCCCGAGCCTCACGCTCGACGTGACGGTCAACACCGACTTCGCCCAGGTGGAGGCCGACGATCAGCAGATCAACCTGGACCGTTTCAGCCTGTTCTTCCCCGAGAAGCGACCCTTCTTCCTGGAGAACTCCGGTCTGTTCCGCGTCGGCGGCCGGTCCTCGTTCCGGGGCGGCACCGAACTCTTCTTCAGCCGCCGGATCGGCCTGAGCGGCGGCATGCCCGTGCCCATCCTCGGCGGCGCCCGCCTGTCCGGTAGGGCCGGCGGATTCAACGTCGGCTTCCTGAACATGCAGACCGACGACCTGGGGGACCTCCACGGCAACAACTTCACCGTCGCGCGGCTCGGCCGCGAGTACCGCAACCGAAGCCGGGCCGGCGTGCTGGTCGTCAACCGCGAGGGAACCGGCTCGCTGGCGCCGGACGGCGACTACAACCGGACCTGGGCCGTCGACGGCCAGATAGGAATCGGGCAGTTCACGGACGTGTCGGGCTGGGCGGCCCGGACGGAAACCCCCGGCCTGACTGGCCGGGACCACGGTTTCGGCCTCGACGGCGGTTACAGTTCCCCGTTCTGGCGCTGGCGTCTCGGCTATGCCGAGATCGGCGAGGACTTCAACCCCGAGGTCGGTTTCCTCAGCCGCTCCGGCTATCGCCAGTTCAACGGCTACGTCCGGCGCCGCTTCCGCCCGGCCGGCGAAGGCCGCGTCAAGGAGTTCGGTCCGCGTGCCTTCTACGACGGCTTCTGGAACTTCGACGGCTACCAGGAAACGCAGCGCTACTCGGTCGGCGGTGAAGTCGAGTTCCGGAACGGCGCGCAGATCAGCCTCTCCGCCGGCGGCCGCTACGAGGGGCTGCTCGAACCCTTCACGCTCGCCGGCATCGTGCACGTACCCGCCGGGGAGTACGACGACCACGGCTTCTTCCTGTTCGGCAACACGAACCGGGGACGTGCCGTGAGCCTGTTTGTCAGAGTCCAGGGCGGGGGCTTCTTCGGCGGCGACCAGCTCGTACTGGATCCCTGGCTGAGCATCCGCCTCGGCGACTACCTGACATCCGAGCTGAGCTGGTCCTACAACGACATCGACCTCCCGATGGGCGCTTTCAAGACCCACCTCGGCAGCCTGCGCGTCACGTACGCCTTCAGCACCAGTCTGCTCCTCCAGGCGCTGATCCAGTACAACGACCTGACCCACAGCGTGAACACGAACGTCCGCTTCAGTTGGCTGAACGAGGCGAACCGGGGGCTCTTCGTCGTCTACAACGAGATCTCGGAGTTCGGTGTGCTCGGCCTGGATACGCCGGACCGGAGCCTGGCCGTCAAGTTCAACCGCACCTTTGACGTCTTCCGTTAGCGCCGTGTCTCCCCGGCTGGCCAGTCCCCATCGCGCCGGACGCAGCGTCGTGATGGCGCGCCGGGGCATGGTCGCCACATCCCACCCCGCCGCCACCCTGGCCGGGCTCGACATGCTTCGGACCGGTGGTTCGGCGATCGACGGCGCGGTCGCGGCCGCCGCGATGCTGGCGGTGGTCGAGCCGATGATGACCGGCATCGGCGGCGACGCCTTCCTGCTCTACCACCTCGCCGATCCCGACGGCGGGCGCGGCGAGCTCCTGGGGCTCAACGGCAGCGGCCGCTCATCCCTGGCCCTGGAGCGAACCCACATCGCCGGCCCGGCGATCGATCCGGACTCCTGGCCAGCCGTGACCGTCCCCGGCGCGGTCGATCTCTGGCAGACGGCCCACCAGCGCTTCGGACGCCTTCGCTTCGCCGATCTGCTCGGTCCCGCGATCGAAACCGCCGAAGCGGGCTTCCCGGTCAGCGAGCGCGTCCAGTCGATGTGGACGGCGTGCACGGAGCGACTGCGCCGCGATCCCGCGGCGACGGAGCACTACCTCCTCGACGGCGAAGCGCCCGCTCTCGGCGCGGTGTTCCAGTCTCACGCCCTCGCAAGATCGCTGCGGCAGATCGCGCAAGACGGCCGCGACGCCTTCTACGAGGGGCCGATCGCTGAGGAGATCGTCCGCTACGCGCGCGACACCGGCGGTTTCCTTCAGCTCGAGGACTTCCGGCGGCATCGCTCGACCTGGGTCGATCCGATCGGCACGCTGTACCGCGGCCGCGAGGTCTTCCAGTTGCCGCCCAACGGCCAGGGACTTGGCGTTCTGCTGATGCTGAACCTACTGGAGAACTTCGACCTCGGCTCCATGGACCTGGCCGGCCCCCGGCACACTCACCTGCTGGTCGAGGCGAAGAAGCTGGCCTACGCCGACCTCCACGCCCACGTCGGCGATCCGGAGAACGAGCCACTTCGGGGCTCCGGAGGCGTCCCGCTGGCCGAGCTGCTCGATAAGGCCTACGCCCGCGAGCGCAGCCGCCTGATCGACCCCGGTCGCGCGGCGGACGGGGCCGCGCCCGGCAGTATCCCAACCGGCGCCCGCGCGGTGGGCTCGGACACGGTCTACCTGACCGTCGTCGACGGCGACGGCAACGCCGCCTCCTTCATCAACTCCCTGTTCGCACCCTTCGGCGCGGCGATCGCCGGCGGCGACACCGGCATCATGCTCCACTGCCGGGGCGCCGGCTTCAGCCTGGCGGCCGGCCATCCCAACGAGTACCGGCCCGGCAAGCGTCCCTTCCACACGATCATTCCCGGCATGGTCCTGGACCGGGGTCGGCTCGAGCTCTGCTACGGCGTGATGGGCGGCCCGTTCCAGCCCCAGGGACACGTGCAGCTCCTGACCAACCACTACGACCACGGGCTTTCCCTCCAGGCGGCCATCGACCGGCCCCGGTGGCGCCACACGGCCGGCCTCGACCTCCTGTGCGAACTAGGCATGGAGCCCGAAACCGTGGAGGGACTCGCGGCGCTCGGCCACCGGGTCCGCAGCGCGGGCGGCGCCGAGTTCGGCGGCGCCCAGGCAATCAAGGTCGACCGGCATGGAACGCTCTACGGCGCCTCGGACCCGCGCAAGGACGGAGCGGCGCTCGGCTACTGACGGTCCGAGCGTCGCGACCGCCATGCAAGACTCGCCGGATGGACGATGCTGCGGCCCAGGCAGGAGACCGCACCGAGCAGCGGCAGATTGAACTCAGGATCGTCCAGTCGCTGGCGGACGTTCCGCAAGAGGCCTGGGACGGCCTGCTGCGGCCCGGGGACCGCCCGTTCCTGTCCTGGACGTTCCTCGAAGCTCTCGAGCGGACCGGCTGCGTCGCGCCTGAACGCGGCTGGCTCCCCTTCCACCTCACCGCCTGGGGCGCGGACGACGACCTGATCGCGGCCGCCCCCGCCTACATCAAGAACGATGGCATGGGCGACTTCTCGCGGGACTGGGCATTCGGCGACGCGGTGCAGGCGGTCGGCGGCCGTTTCTACCCGAAGCTGGTGGTTGGCGTGCCCTTCTCCCCGGTCACCGGACGCCGCATCCTTGCCGCCGCCGACCTCGACCCGTCGGTCGCCGCCAGACTCCTTGTACAGCTTGCTGCCCACACCGCCCGGGAGGTCGGCCTGGCCTCCGTCCACGTCCTCTACCACAGCGACGGGGAGGCCCCGGCCCTTGCCGACGCCGGCCTCTCCCAGCGCGTCATGGTCCAGTACCACTGGCACAACTACGACTACCGGA
This sequence comes from Holophagales bacterium, assembly GCA_009845425.1. Lineage (GTDB taxonomy): Bacteria > Acidobacteriota > Thermoanaerobaculia > Multivoradales > Multivoraceae > Multivorans. The sequence continues at coordinate 341,525 of VXZQ01000012.1, read as the reverse complement.
CGCCGGACGACTGGCTGCTGAGACTTCGCTCCAAGCGCCGCACCCAGTGCCGCCGCGAGCGCCGCGAACCGGCAAGCCAGGGCATCGCCATCCGCACCGTCCGCGGCCAGGAGATCGCCGGCGATCCCGAGCATTGGGCCGAGACCGCGTTCCGCCTCTACTGCACTACCTGCGATCGTTACATGTGGGGCGGCCGCTACCTGAACCGCGAGATGTTCTCCGACCTGTTCACGCACCTCGGCAACGAGGTCGAACTGGTGATCGCCGAGCGCGAAGACCGGGTCGTCGCCGGCGCGATCAACCTGCGCTCCGACACCCACCTCTACGGCCGCTACTGGGGCTGCCACGAGCAGCACCGCTTTCTCCACTTCAACGTCTGCCTCTACCACTCGATCGACGAGTGCATCGAGCGGGGCGTCCAGGTGTTCGAGGGCGGCGCCGGCGGAGAGCACAAGATCAGCCGCGGCTTCGAGCCCGCGCCCGTCTTCAGCTCGCACCTGTTCATGGACGACAAGCTGAACTCACTGCTCGGCGCGGCGCTGCAGCGCGACGCGAAGCGACATCTCGAGGGAATCGAGGCGTGGCGCGGCAACCGGGCCCAACTCGGCTAGAGCCGCCAACCCCGGACCTATAATCGAGGGATCATGTCGCAGTTCGAAGACGACCAGCAGGGCGACAGCAACGTCCTTACGAAGACGAAGACCAGGACCAAGCTGGCCCGCCCCCGGCTGTACAAGGTGCTTCTCCACAACGACGACTTCACGCCGCGCGAGTTCGTCGTCGTCGTGCTGCAGCACGTCTTCCACATGACCGAATCGGACGCCTCGCGGCTCATGCTCTACGTCCACAAGAACGGCGTCGGCGTCGTCGGGCTCTACCCGTTCTCGGTGGCCGAAACCAAGGTGGCCGAGGTCGGTAGCCTGGCCCAGCAGGCCGAAGTCCCCCTGCTCTGCACGATCGAGCCCGACACGGGTGACGGCAAGGACGGCGACGGCGACGGTGGCGATGACGGAGACGACGGCGGCGACGTCAACTGAGGCCGCGAAGGGGGTACCGCCATCGCTTCCGTGCACATGACCGAGGACCTGCGGCAGTCGCTCCGGCGGGCGATGCTCGAGGCGTCGTCGCGCCGGCACGAGTACGTCACGCTCGAGCATCTGCTGCTCGCTCTGTGCGCCGACCCGGTGGGCGCCAAGGCGCTGCAGTCGGTCGGCGTCCGTCTGCCCCGGCTGGTCGGCGAACTCGAGGAGTTCCTGGAGCAGCAACTGGAGACCCTGCCGCCGGTCCTCCCCGCCGATGCGGCGGACGAGTCGGCAGGCGCCGCGCCAGTCGAGGCGGAGGGCGAGCAGACCGACAGCACCGAGCAGGCCTCGAACTCCGGTGACGAAGGCGAACCGCCTCCCAAGCAGACGATCGCGTTCTGGCGGGTCATCGAACGGGCGGCCATGCACGCACACGGCGCCGGCAAGAGTGAACTGGACGCCGGCGCGGTGATCGCTTCGCTGATGCGCGAGAAGGAATCCCACGCGGTCTACCTGCTCCAGCGCCAGGACGTAAGCCGTCTGGACGTCATCCGCTACCTGTCCCACGGCACGGTCAAGCAGAGCAGCGGCCTTCCCGCCCCGCAGCGCGTCGAGCCGGACCCGGAAGGCGACGAGGAAGAAGAAGTCGAGGATCCGCTCGAGCAATTCGCATCGAACCTGAACGAGCGTGCCGCCGAAGGTTCCATCGATCCGCTGGTCGGGCGGCTCGACGAAGTCCGCGTGCTATGCGAGACGCTGGCCCGCCGGCGCAAGAACAACCCGGTCCTGGTCGGCGATCCGGGCGTCGGCAAGACGGCGATTGTCGAGGGGCTGGCGCTCGCCGTCCACGAGGGGAACGTGCCCGAGCTGATCTCCAGGGTGACGATCTACGCGCTCGACATGGGCGCGCTCCTCGCTGGAACCCGCTATCGCGGCGACTTCGAGCAACGGCTGAAGGCGGTGATCGACCGGATCATCTCGGAGCCCGAACACATCCTCTTCATCGACGAGATCCACACGATCGTCGGCGCCGGCGCCGTGTCGTCGGGCTCGCTCGACGCCTCGAACATCCTGAAGCCCGGCCTCGCCTCGGGCAAGCTGCGCTGCATCGGCTCCACCACGCATGCCGAGTACAAGGGCTCGTTCGACCGCGACCGCGCCCTGGCCCGGCGCTTCCAGATGATCGAGATCGACGAGCCGTCGATCGAGGAGTCGGCGGAGATTCTGCGCGGCCTGCGCGACCGCTACGAGGAGCACCACGAGGTCAAGTACGCGGACGACGCGCTGGACGCCGCCGCCGACCTCTCGGCCCGCTACCTGCTCGACCGCCGCCTGCCCGACAAGGCGATCGATCTGGTGGACCAGGCCGGCGCCGCGAACCGCCTGGTGGCCGCGAAGGAGCGCAAGAGCGTCCTCGACCCGGTCGACATGGAGCGGGTCGTCGCCTCGATGGCGAAGATCCCCGAGAAGTCCGTCTCCAGCGACGACCGCGACGCTCTCCTCAATCTGGAGGAGGAGCTGAAGGCGGTCATCTTCGGCCAGGACGAGGCGATCCGCTCGATCTCGTCCGCCGTGAAGCTGGGCCGCGCGGGCCTCGGCACCCTGGAACGGCCGATCGGCAGCTTCCTGTTCTCGGGACCCACCGGGGTCGGCAAGACGGAACTCGCCCGCCAGCTCGCCCAGGTGCTCGGCATCGCCTTCACCCGCTTCGACATGAGCGAGTACATGGAGAAGCACACCGTGTCGCGGCTGATCGGCGCGCCGCCCGGCTATGTCGGCTTCGACCAGGGCGGTCTGCTGACCGACGCGATCCGCCGAACGCCGCACACCGTTTTGCTGCTCGACGAGATCGAGAAGGCCCACCCGGACGTCTACAACATCCTCCTGCAGGTCATGGATCACGCTACGCTGACCGACAACAACGGGCGCAAGGCGGACTTCCGGCACGTCATCCTGATCATGACGACGAACGCCGGCGGCCGGGAGCTCACGACGAAACCGATGGGTTTCGGCGACCGCTCGAAGCTGTCCGCCGAAGCCGCCTCGAAGCCGGCTGTCGAGCGCCTGTTCACGCCCGAGTTCCGTAACCGGATCGACGCCTGGGTCGTCTTCAAGGCCCTCGAAATGGACTCCGTGCGGTTGATCGTCGACAAGCTCGTGGGCGAACTCGGCGGCCAGCTCGACGACCGCAAGATCGCCATCGAGTTGACCGAGGCCGCCCGCGACTGGCTGGCCGAACACGGCTACGAACCGGACTTCGGCGCCCGTCCGATGCGCCGCCTGATCGACGAGAAGATCAAGCGCAAACTGGCCGACGAGATCCTCTTCGGCAAGCTGGCCGACGGCGGCAAGATCGTCGTCGACGCGAAGGAAGGCGCGTCGCTCGAAGACGGCCTGCTGCTCAGGACCCGGCGCAAGCGCCGGGCGAAGCGCAAGAAGCCGAACTAGCGATCCGCGCCCACGCGGGGCAGCACCTCGGTCTTGAAGCGCTCGATCGTCGACATCAGCCGCGCGTGCGGCAGCAGGCCGTTGTAGGCCCAGAAGTAGAGCCAGGTCACCGGCAACCGCTCTCGGAGCGTCTCGAGCTGGCGAGTCACCGTGTCGACCGTGCCGACGAGTGCCATCCCGGACCCCATCATGTCGTCGAACTCCTCCCCCGTGTCCGGGTCGATCATCCCCCGGCTGAAGCCGAAGGGCTCGAACCAGGCGGAGCCGCAGAAGGCGCCGCTCGCCTTCCAGAGGCGCTCAGCCTCGGTGTCCGTGTCGGCGATCACGACATCGCGCAGGACGCCGATCCCCTCGCCGAGCGGCCGGCCGGACTCCTCCGCGAACAGTTCGAACAGCGCCCGCTCCCGCTTCGGGTGCAGCGGCGGCAGGATCGCCGTCACGCCTTCCCGCGCGCACCAGCGGATGCTCGCCTCGGACGACGCGAAGGGCTGGAAGATCGGCGGATGCGGCTCCTGAACCGGTTTCGGTACCACGCCCACCTGGCACAGCACGCCGTCCTCGACGCCGGCGCCCCACTGCTCGGTCGCATCGAGCGTCCACGGCGTACCGCCCTTCGAACCGCCCACGGGGACCTTCCAGAACCGGCCGTCGTAGTCGAGCATCGGCTCGGTCCAGGCCTTCTTGACGATCCGGAAGCACTCCTCGAAGGCGGCCCGGTTGGTCGCGTCGATCTCGTCGTGCCTGTGCGGCAGGGCGCCGGAGATGCCGTGGGTCTGCTGGGCCATCACGTCGACCCAGCGCCGCTGGTAGCCGCGGGCGAAACCGGCATTCGCCCGTCCGCCGGTCATCCGGTCGAGCATCGCGATGTCCTCGGCGACCCGGATCGGGTTCCTCGCCGGCAGCACGATGCCCAACTGGCCGACCCGGATGTTCTTCGTCTGCATGCCGATGAACAGGTCGAGCAGCACCGGGTTGTTCGAGAGCTCGAACCCCTCGATGTGGAAGTGGTGCTCGGTGAAGCTGATCGAGTCGTAGCCGAGGTCGTCGGCTAGCCGGGCCTGCTCCGAGATCTCGGCCAGCATCCGGTCGTAGAGATCGCCGCGCAGGCCGGCCATGCCCCGCTTGATGTCGGCCCGGGAGCCGATCGAGGGCAGGTAGAAAAGGGAGATCTTCAAGAGTGCCGGATGCCTCAGCCGCCGCTGTCGTAGCCCGGAAGCTCGCGGATCCAGACGTTGCGGAAGCGGGTCGGGTTCCGGTGGTCCTGGAGACCGATCCAGCCGCGCGGCTCGTGCGGGCGGTCGTAGACGCCGACCCGGCGGTGGATCGTCCGACCGATGTACTCCTTCTTGTGATGGATGACGACACCGTTGTGGAGCACGGTGACGTTCGCCTTCTTGACGAGTTCGCCATCCTTCCAGCGCGGCGCCTCGAAGATGATGTCGTAGGTCTGCCAGACGCCCGGGGCTCGCGAAGAGTTGACCATCGGCGGCGTCTGGCCGTAGAGCGCGCCCGCCTGTCCGTCGGCGTAGGACCGGTTCTCGTACGAGTCGAGGATCTGGACCTCGTAGTCGCCGTAGAGCATCACGCCGCTGTTGCCGCGGCCCTGGCTGTTGCTCTCGACCTTGGCCGGCGTCGCGAACTCCAGGTGGAGCTGAAAGTCGCCGAACTCGTCCCGGGTGCGGATCGACCCGGTCGACGTGACCTCCATGTACCCGTTCTCGACCTTCCACTCGGGTTCGTCGCCGTTCGGCTTCTGCCACTTGGAGAGGTCCGTCCCATCGAACAGCACGACCGCGTCGGCGGGAGCAGCCGCCATGTCACTGAACGAGGCCCCCGGAGCGACGACCGGCGGCACCGGCCGGTTCGGGTCGTGCACTTTCCAGGGCAATCCCGGCAGCTTTGGGGTGTCCTCGTAGCCGATCGGCTGTTGCTGGGCGGCGGCGGCCGCGGTCAGCAGCAGGCCCGTCGCCAGGGTGGCACACGACGTTCTCTTCTTTCGGTTCACAGGCATTCCGGCCTCCTTGAGAATCCTCACCGCACCCGCGACGCGAGCAGCGGCTCCGACAGCTTCAGCCACTTGACCACCTCGGCGCGCGTGCCGCGGGGGTCGATCAGGTCATGGACCGAGAAACCCTCGGCCCGCGGAAAAGGCGTTCGCCGCTTGGCGAACTCGGCCTCCAGTTCGGCCCGCTTCTTGTCCGGGTCGGGCGCCGCGGCGATCTCTCGCCGGAAGGCGACCGCCACGCCGCCCTCGATCGGCAGCGCGCCGCTCTCGGCCGAGGGCCAGATCAGCACCCGGCCGCCGGGGCCGTAGTGCGCCGCCGCGGCAACGCCGTAGGACTTGCGGATCTGCACGGCGCACCAGGGCACGGTGGTCCTCACGGTCGCCGCGATCGCCTCCATGCCGTAGCGGATCGTGCCGGACGCCTCGGACTCCGAGCCGATCATGAAGCCGGGCTCGTCGACCAGACTGAGGATCGGCAGGTGGAAGGTCTCGCAGAACTCGACGAAGCGCCGGAACTTCTGCGCCCCGGCGGCGTCCATCGCGCCGCCGATGTGCTTGCAGTCGTTCGCGACCACGCCCACCGTGTGGCCGTCGACCCGGGCCAGGCCGGTGATCTGCGACGGTCCGTAACCCGCCGTCATCTCGAAGAAGCTGTCGCGGTCGACGACGAGCGAGATCAACTCGCGCATGTCGTAGAGGAAGCGACGGTCACGCGGCACGATCTCGAGCAGTCGTTCTTCGCGGCGGTCGGCCGGATCACCCGACTTCCGCCGCGGCGGTAGGGTGTCGACGTTCGAGGGCAGGTAGCTCAGGAAGCGACGGACCTGGGCCATCGCGTCGTCCTCGTCCTCGGCCACGTTGTCGACGACGCCGCTGCGACTGTGGACCTGCCAGCCGCCGAGCTCGTCCTTCGTCTTCTTCTCGCCCAGCGCCCGCTCGACCAGCGCCGGGCCGCCGATCAGGATCTGGGCGGTGTGCCGGGTCATCACCGAGAAGTGGGACGCGACCAGGCGCGCCGCGGGGAACCCCGCAACGGCACCGACACCGATCGAGGCCACCGGCACGGTCCGCAGGATCTCGGCGATCGACCAGAAACGCGCCCGCGAGTAAACCGGCTCGCCCATCGGTCGTGGCGGCGTCTTCGGCGCCCCTTTCTGGCGGCCGGCGCTGCCGCGCACGCTGCCGCCGCCGCCTTCGAGGAAGCGCACCAGGGGCAGCCGGTACTTGAGGGCGAGCTCCTCCGAGTAGATGCTCTTGCGCAGCCCGGCCGGCGACGGCGAACCACCGGCCTGGGTGAAGTCCTCGCCGGCCACGATCGCCTGCCGTCCGTCGACATCGGCAAAGCCGACGACGTAGTTCGCCGGCGTGAACGCGACGACTCGGCCCTTCTCGTCGACTTCGGCGGCGCCGGCCTGACGGCCCTCCTCGACGAACGACCCCGGGTCGGCGACCCGCTCGATCCGCTCGCGCACCGTGAGGCGTCCGCGCTCGTGCTGGCGCTCCACCGCCTCCTCGCCGCCCATCTCCAGCGCCAGGCGCCGGCGGCGTTCGATCTCGTCGACCTCGGGCTGCCAGGACATTGGACGGGGATTCTAGGGGCTTCAGCCGCGAGACGCAGCAAAGCAAGTCCGCGGCTCAAGCGCCTGGGAGAGGACGGGATGGGCCGAAACACCGAGCCTGCGAGGAGTTTCGGGGCGGTAGATGCTCCGCTATCCTGCGCCGTCCGGGAGGTTCACTGTGAAGGACGCAAGACGCAAGCTCTGTGGTTGGGGTTACGAAGGGCAGGGGCTGACCGCAGCGGAGGCCGAGACCTTCCGATCCCAGACCGAGGAGCGCTTCGGGGTTCCGCTAGAGCCCCGCGCAAACGTGCCTCGGGTCGACGACTTCGACCTGCGTGCTCCGCGACTCAAGCCGCCTTCGTCACTTGGGAACCTGTTCCGGGACGACCCGTACGAGCGTCTCCTCCACGCCTACGGCAAGTCCTTTCCGGACGCGGTGCGGATGTTCCGCCGCGAGGTTCCGGAACCGCCCGATCTCGTCGCCTACCCGGCGACGACCGAGGACGTCGTCCGCGTCCTCGACTGGGCCGGCGACGCCGGCGCCGCGGCGATCCCCTTCGGCGGCGGTTCGAGCGTCGTCGGCGGCGTCGAACCGGCGGTCGGCGACAGCTATGCCGGCGCGGTGACGATCGATCTGATGAAGCTCAACCGGGTGCTCGAGGTCGACCGCGCGAGCCGGGCCGCGCGCATCCAGGGCGGCGCGCGTGGCCCACACATCGAGGCGCAGCTCCGTGAGCACGGCCTGACGCTGCGTCACTTCCCGCAGAGCTTCGAACACTCCACCCTGGGCGGCTGGATCGCGACCCGCTCGGGCGGCCACTTCGCCAGCCTCTACACGCACATCGACGACTTCGTCGAGGCGACGACGACGGTCACGCCACAGGGCACCATGGAAACGCGGCGATTGCCAGGTTCGGGCGCCGGGCCCTCGCCCGACCGAATGGTCATCGGCTCGGAGGGCATCCTGGGGGTCATCACGGAGGCCTGGATGCGGCTCCAGGACCGGCCCACGTATCGCGGCTCGGCGGCAGTCCACTTCGCCGACTACGCGAGCGCGGCCGAGGCCGTGCGAATGCTGGCCCAGAGCGGGCTCTACCCCTCGAACTGCCGCCTGATCGACGCCCAGGAGACCGCCACCGCCGGCGCCGGCGACGGCTCGACCTCTCTGCTCGTCCTCGGCTTCGAGTCCGCCGATCACCCGGTCGACGCGTGGATGAAGCGGGCGCTTGAGTTGACGGCGGATTGCGGCGGCGACCACAGCGCCTCGGCCGGGCGGTCCCATCGCGAGGGCGCCGCCGGGGCCTGGCGCGACGCCTTCATCAAGGGGCCTTACTTCCGGGAGGTCGGCGTGCCCCTGGGGTTGATCGGCGATACCTTCGAGACCGCGATCACCTGGGACCGCTTCGCCGACTTCCACGCCCGGATCATGGCCCGGACCCCCGAGATCCTCGAGCAGGCGACCGGCAGGCCGGGACGCGTCACCTGCCGCTTCACCCATGTCTACCCGGACGGACCCGCCCCCTACTTCACGTTCTCGGCGCTGGGCGACTGGGATCGTCTCGCGGACCAGTGGCGTGAGATCAAGCTCGCCGCGAACGAGGCGGTCGTCGACGCCGGCGGCACGGTGACGCACCACCACGCCGTCGGCCGCGACCACCGGCCGGCCGGCTACGACCGCCAGCGCCCCGACGTCTTCGCCCGGGCACTCGCCGGCGCCAAGGCGGCGGTCGACCCCGACGGCCTGATGAACCCCGGCGTGCTGATCGATCCGCGCGGCCGCGCGGTCGGCGTCACCGGCTCGATGGCACCGTAGCGCGGCCGTATAGGCTTCGAGTCGGTTGATCCTCTAGTGAAGGAGTTACCGGTGCGCGCCAACAGTGCCCGTGACGGCGCCTGCCCGCGGTGGCCGGTGGCGTTCGTCCTCGTCTTCCTGCTCGCGGTCGCGACGACCGGAGCCCAGGTGCCCGCCGGGGTGCCGGAGGACGTGGGGTTGTCCGCGAAACGTCTCGAGCGAGTCGGCGAGATGATCCAGCGCGCCATCGACACGAAGCAGATCTCGGGCGCTGTCTCCGTCGTCGCGCGTCGCGGCCGCGTCGCCCACTTCGAGGCGCGAGGCCTGAAGGACATCGAGGCAAACGCACCGATGCGCAAGGACACCATCTTCCCGATCGCCTCGATGACGAAACCGGTGACCGCCGTCGCCGTCCTGATGCTCGTGGAGGAGGGGAAGGCCCGCCTCTCGGATCCAGTGTCCCGCTTCATTCCGGAGTTCAAGCACACGAAGGTCGCGATACCGCGGTCAGACGCCGGGGCCGAGGAAGGCGACATCTACACCGTGCCCGCAAAGCGCGAGATCACGGTGCACGATCTGATCACCCATACGTCGGGCCTGGGCAGCTTCGGCGCGGCAGGCGAGGCGACAGCACGCATCGCTCCTCGCGACCTGACCGGCACCGTCGCGGATTGGGCGGCTGCTCTGGGAGGGGTCCCCCTCGACTTCCAGCCGGGCACCCGCTGGGCGTACAGCGGGCTGGCGGGGATCGACACGCTGGGGCATATCGTGGAGGTGGCCTCGGGTCTCACGTTCGACGAGTTCCTGCGGCTACGGGTATTCGAGCCCCTGGGAATGAAGGACACCGCCTTCAACGTGCCGGAGGACAAGAGGCAGCGGGTCGTGACCCTCTACGTTCGCACCCCCGACGGACTCGAGCCCCGCCCGGCTCTGCCGGAATGGCTGGCCACGACGACGCTGCACGGGGGAGGCGGCGGACTCTGGTCGACGGCTGAGGACTACCTTCAGTTCGCCCAGATGCTGGTCAACGGCGGGGAGCTGAACGGCACGCGGCTGCTGGGCTCCCGGACCGTCGAACTGATGGGTTCGAATCACGTCGGCGACCTGTACGAGAAGGCGGGGGCGGTCGGGATGGGGTTCGGACTCGCCGTGGACGTCGTGCTCGACGGCGTCGCGGCGCGAGGCGACCACAGGTCCACCGGCAGCTTCGGCTGGGTCGGCGCGTTCGGCACGAGCTACTGGGTCGATCCGCGGGAGGATCTGACCGCGGTTCTGATGGTGCAGACACCGGGCGGTCCGCTCCGCGCCGACTTCCAGAACGCCGTGATGCAGGCGATTGTCGACTGACGCTAGAGCTGCCGCGGACCGTGCCCGCCTGGGGCCGGAGGGCGGCGCCGGTTTGCGGTGGTCTACTCACGGCACATGACAGCCACGGCCGCCACGTGCGAGTCCTCGAGGCCGAGAGCATTGAGTGCGGCGTCGAGGTCCCGCACGTAGTCGGCGTTCGTACCGCTCGGACCTGTCGCTTCCAGGACCTGAGCCGCGATCTCGGCCAGCGGCGCCGGGCCGGCGTAGTTCCGGTTGCCAGGCCAGGCCTGGTACGTGAGGCCCGTCACGACTCGTGGCGACGCCGGCGAAGCGTCCGACGCCTGCTGGGCAGGGTCCCGCAGTTCAAGCTCGATCTCCATGCGGACGTAGCCGCCCCGTTCGCGTATGTCCAGGTCGGCGAGGATGGCCTCGGTGTCCGCCTGGGCGAGCCGGTAGGCGACCCCCAAGCAGCAGTGGTCCGGCGCGGGCGCCAGGGTGACCACCCGGCCGGGCCGCCAGGGTTCGCCGCGGTGGTCTGTCGACCACTGCCAGAAACGCCGGATCCACCCCCGGACGCGAGCCGGTCGGCGCTCCGCAAAGGGGATCGCCGGGCGGAAGATCAGCGAGCCGTAGCCGAAGAGCCAGCATGGATCGGGCCGGTCCACGGCGTCGGATTGTACGGGCCGCGCCGCCGATTCGGCCGGAGCAACCGCGTGATAACTTGCGCCGCCCGTTTCTCCCCATCCACCGCCGATGCGCCACCTCTTCGTCATCGATCCGATCGAGCGTCTCGATCCCGAGAAGGACACGACGATCGCCTTCCTGCGCGAGACGGATCGCCGGGGTCACGAACTCGCCGTCTGCACGCTCGACAACCTGGAACTCGGCCCGGATGGCCGGCCGCGGGCGGAAGTGATTCCCGCCCGCACCGTCGACCCGGTCTCCGGCGGACCCTGGTACGAAATCGGGGCCGGCCGGGCCGCCTTTCTCGACGAGTTCGACGTCGTCTGGATGCGGAAGGATCCGCCCTTCGACATGGCGTTCTTCTACGCCACCCACCTGCTCTCCATGGTGGCGAAGAGCACCCTGGTGGTGAACGACCCGCTGTCGCTTCGCGACGCGAACGAGAAGCTGTTCGCGCTTCGGTTCCCGGCCGTTTGCCCGCCGGCGCGCGTCTCCCGGCGCATCGCGGAACTGCTGGCCTTCCAGGAGGAGATGGGCGGCGAGATGATCGTCAAACCGCTCGACGGCGCCGGCGGCGAGGGCATCTTCCACCTGAAGGCCGGCGACCGGAACACCAGCGCGATCCTGGAGGCTGCGACCGGCCACGAGAGCCGCTACATCATGGCGCAGCGCTACCTGCCGGAGATCCGGCAGGGCGACAAGCGGGTCATTCTGGTCGAAGGCGAGGCGCTCGGCGCCGTGCTCAGGGTGCCGGCCGAGGGTGAGTCGCGGGCGAACTTCCACGTCGGCGGCCAGCCGGAGGCCACGGAGGTGGACGACCGCGACCGCGACATCGCCGCGGCGATCGGGCCGGAGCTCGTGCGGCTCGGGATCGTCTTCGCCGGCATCGACGTGATTGGCGGCTGGCTGACCGAGGTCAACGTGACCAGCCCCACCGGCCTGCGCGAGATCGCCGACCTGGGTGGACCGCGCCTCGAAGTCGACGTGCTCGACGCAGTGGAAGCCCGCCGCAACGCCGGCTGATCCGTCAACGGAGCGTGACGAACTCCTCGGCCGAGGTCGGGTGGATCGCCATCGCGGCGTCGAAGTCGTCCTTCGTCGCGCCCATCTTCACCGCTACCGCGAGGCCCTGGATGATCTCCGGCGCGTCCGCGCCCAGCATGTGGGCGCCCAGCACCCGGCCGCGGGAGCGCTCGACGATCAGCTTGACCAGGTTGCGCTCCTGGTTGTCGGTCAACGTCAGCTTGAGCGGCCGGAACCGGCTCCTGTAGACGTCGACCTCGTCGTGCCGCGCCCGCGCTTCCTCCTCGGTCAGGCCGACGGCGGCCAGGGGCGGCTGACTGAAGACGGCGGTGGCAACGGTCTCATGGTCGACCGCGGTCGGCTCGCCGGCGAACAGGGTCCGAGCCAGGCACATCGCCTCGTGGATTGCGACCGGAGTCAGGTTGAGCCGGTCCGTCACGTCGCCGATGGCCCAGATGTTCGGCACATTGCTGCGCGAGAACTCGTCGACGACAATCTTGCCCTGCTCACCGAGGGCCACACCGCAGTTCTCTAGTCCCAGGTCGGCGACCAGGGGCCTCCGGCCGGTGGCGTAGAGGACCTCCCCGCAGTCCACCGTGTCGCCATCGTCGAGGTGAAGTCGCAGTAGATCGTCCCCGCTTCCCGGCGACCCTTCAATCGACTCCACCTGGCAGTCGAACCGGAGGTCGATCCCCCGCGACCTCATCTCCTCGGCCAGGCGGGCGCGGATCTCCTCGTCGAACCCGCGCAGGAACAGCGGACCGCGGTAGATCAGAGTCACCTGACTGCCGAGACCGGCGAAGATGCCCGCAAACTCGACGCCGATGTATCCGCCGCCGACGACCACCACGCGCTCCGGCAGGCGCTCCAGGTAGAACGCCTCGTTGGAACTGATCGCGTACTCGATGCCCGGGATGGTCGGCATGTCGGGCCAACTGCCGACGGCGATCAGCACCTGGTCCGCCGTCACCCTCAGCCGGCCTCCATCCGCCCCGTCGATCTCCACCGTGTGCGGATCGAGGAGCCGTGCCCGGCCCTCGAACAGCTCGACGCCGGCTCCGTCGAGCAGGCCACGGTAGATCCCGTTGAGCCGCTCGATCTCCCGGTTCTTGTTCGCGATGAGCTGGCCCCAGTCGAAAGCGGGCTGCCCCGCCGTCCAGCCGAAACCCGAGGCCTCGCGGTAGTGGTCGGCAAAGGCCGAAGCGCAGACGAGCAGCTTCTTCGGCACGCAGCCCACGTTGACGCAGGTGCCGCCCAGGTAGCGCTCTTCGGCCACCGCCACCCGGGCGCCGTAGCCGGCAGCCATCCGGCTGGCGCGCACGCCGCCGGAGCCCGCGCCGATCACGAACAGGTCGTAGTCGTAGTCCGTCATGGCCGCAACGCTAGACCAAACGGGAGCCAAATCGCCAAGCGCCCTTAGACTCCGTCCGGATGGCCGGCAATCAGAGGAAGTCCGTCGTCTCCTGGGCGCCTCGCGCGGTCGCGGGCGGCGTTCTGATGGGCCTCGCCAACCTGGTGCCGGGAATCAGTGGTGGCACCATGCTGCTGGCGGTCGGCATCTACCCCCGCTTCATCGAGGCGGTGGCGGACACGACCCGGTTGCGCCTGCGGCTTCAGCCGCTGCTGCTGCTGGCAGTGGTCGCCGCGTCCGGCGGCCTGGCGATCCTCCTCCTGGCGGGCGTCCTGCGCGATCTCGTGGTGCATCACCGCTGGATCACGTACAGCGCCTTCATCGGCCTGACGCTGGGCGGCTTGCCGCTGGTCTGGCGTCTCGCTCAACCGACTGTCCGTGCGTTCTGGGGCGGTGCGGCCGGCGGTTTCGCCGCCATGGTGGGGCTCGCCCTGCTCCAAAGCGGCCCCACCGCGACGGGATCGACCAGTAGCGGACCGTTCCTGCTCGCGGTCGCTGGAGCGGCGGGGGCTGCCGCGATGATTCTGCCGGGGGTGAGCGGCGCCTACCTGCTCCTGGCCCTCGGCCAGTACGAGCCGATCCTCGGCGCCATCGAACAGGTGCTCGAGGGACTCAGCGGTCTGGACGCCCGGCCGATCGCCGAAGCGACCGTCGTGCTGCTGCCGGTGCTCGTGGGCATCGCCTTCGGCGCAACGGTCATCAGCAATGCGGTGCGGTTCGCCCTGCGACGTTTCCGTCAGGCGACGCTGGGCGTGCTGATGGGGCTCCTCCTGGGCGCCGTCGTCGGCCTCTGGCCCTTCGAGAGCCCGGCCTCTCCCGCACCGCTGCAGGCCGCATCGGCCCTGGGACTCGCCGGCGCCGGCTTCGTCCTGACCTGGACGATAAGCCGGTTCGGTACGACACGTACGGACCCGTCCGGGCGCCAATAGCTGCCCTCCTGCTGCGCTACAGTCGCGGCCCCTTCCCGTTTCAGATCAACGGAGGTTCCCGAACGATGACGAACCGTTTCGCCCCTTCTCCTTGCGCCGTTTTCCTCGCCGTGGCCGCGCTTCTCCTGTTCGCGACGACCTCCGCCGTCGCCGCCGACGGCCGCGCCGTCATTCATGCCGGCTCGCTGGTCGACGTCGAAGCCGGCGAGGTCCTGGGCAGCCACACGATCGTGGTCGAAGGCGAGACGATCACGACCGTCGAAGAGGGACTCGCCGATCCGGAGGACGGCGACACGCTGATCGACCTGTCCAGCTACACCGTGCTGCCCGGCCTGATGGACATGCATGTCCACCTGACCTCGCAGCAGGCCGGCGCCGCCTCCTACCTCGAGCGCTTCCAGGAGACCCCGGCCGACATGACGGTCAAGGGGCTGATCTACGCGAAGCGGACGTTGCTCGCCGGTTTCACCACCGTCCGCGACGTCGGCGGCGAAACGACGGCGATCCTGGCGGTGCGGAACGCGATCAACCGCGGTGACATGCCCGGGCCCCGGATCTTCGCCGCCACCGTGTCGCTCGCCACCACCGGTGGTCACGGCGACCGGACGAACGGCATGCGGCCCGACCTGCAGGGCGACCCCGGACCCAGACAGGGCATCGTCAACGGCGTCGAGGACGCGCGCAAGGCGGTCCGGCAGCGCTACAAGGAAGGTGCGGACCTGATCAAGATCACGGCCACCGGCGGCGTGCTGAGCCTGGCCAAGAGCGGCCAGAATCCGCAGTTCACGGAGGAGGAGATCCGGGCCATCGTCGACACGGCGAAGGACTACGGCTTCATGGTCGCCGCTCACGCTCACGGGGCCGAGGGTATGAAGCGCGCGATCCGGGCCGGCGTCACGACGATCGAGCACGGTACCTACATGGACGAGGAGGCGTTCGAGCTGATGAAGGAGCGCGGCACCTACTTCGTGCCCACCATCTCGGCGGGCAACTTCGTGGCCGAGAAGGCGGCGGTGCCCGGCTACTTCCCCGAGATCATCCGGCCCAAGGCGGCCGCCATCGGGCCGGTGATCCAGGACACCTTCGCCAAGGCCCACCGCGCCGGTGTACCCATCGCCTTCGGCACGGACTGCGGCGTCTGCCCCCACGGCAGCAACGCCCAGGAGTTCCTCTACATGGTCGAAGGCGGCATGGCGCCCATGACGGCGATCCAGTCGTCGACGGTGGTCACAGCGAAGCTGCTCGACATCTGGGAAGAGACCGGCTCGATTGCGGCCGGCAAGGCCGCTGACCTGATCGCGGTCGAGGGCGACCCGATCGCCGACGTCACGAAACTCCAGGATGTCCGCTTCGTCATGCGGGTCGGTCGGGTCCACAAGTCGCCGGCCGACTGAGCCGACGCCTGCGGCGGGCTTTCCTCAGCCGCTCTTGCCGCCGAGCGTGCGCTCCGTGTAGCGCACCCGGGCCGCCTCCGACTCGGCGTCGCCCCGCACCCATTGCAGGGTGTCGCCGTCGGCGAAGTCGGTGGCGCCGGCCATGGAGCGGGCGACCGCGTTCACGTGGTCTTTCGTGATCGCGGCCGGGACGGTCGGCATCCTGGCGAGGGTCCGGGCGAGTTCCAGCGTCGTCTCTTCCAACCGGTCGGCAGGAACGATGCGGTTGACCATCGGCGCCACTTCGGCCGGCCCGAACCGGCGGCAGGTGATGATCAGCTCCTTGGTCAGGGCCGGTCCGAGCTCGCGCACCATCCGCGGCACGCCGCCCCAGGCCAGTGGAAGCCCCAGCTCGACCTCGGGGATGAAGAACACGGCGTCCTCGGCAACCACCCGCAGGTCGCAGGCCGCCATCAGCAGGAAGCCCCCGCCGACCGCGTAGCCCTGGACCTGGGAAACCGTCAAGGCCCGCATGTTCTCGAGTGCGTCCATCGCCCGGCGGCCGAGCTGGCCGGCCTCCCGGCGCTGGCGCCAGTTCAACTCCGAAGCGCCACCCATCGCCTTCAGGTCGGCTCCGGCGCAGAACGCACGTCCCTCGCCGCGCAGCACGACCACATCGATCTCGCTGCGTTCGTCGAACCAGGCCGCGGCAAGAGCCAACTCGCGCAGCATCGTCCCATCCACGGCGTTCAACCGCTCGGGGCGCGCGAGGGTCAGGAATCCCAGGTTGCCGTCCCGGTCAACCCGGATCGTCTCGAAGTTCATCTGACCTCCCATGTACGTCTCCTCCCTGTTTCGACGAACCGCTGTTCGGGCCGCTGTCCCACAGGCCATCCTGTTCCCCGCCGGGTGCTCTATCATGCCGTCCGGCCGCGGGCACGGCCATGGCCGCGACGCCGTCCCGTGGAACCTCCTCACCCTTCGGATGACGTTCCAACTCCACGTCCTAGGTTGCGGCGACGCCTTCAGCAGCGGCGGCCGGTTGCACACCTGCTTCCTCCTGAACGGCGAAGCGAACGACGGCCCGCTCTCTCCGACTCTGCTCGACTGCGGCGCCACGTCGCTGACCGCGATGAAGGTCCGCGGCGTCGAGCCCGCGACGATCCGCACGATTCTCATCACTCACCTGCACGGAGACCACTTCGGCGGTCTGCCCTTCCTGTTGAGCGACGCGCACTACCGGGCGCGCCGCACGACGCCGCTGACCCTGGCGGGGCCTCCCGGCCTCCGGGAGAGACTGAGGCAGGCGACCGAGGCTCTGTACCCCGGCTCCTCCCGGCGCGAGCCGGCCTTCGACGTCGAGTTCCTTGAACTCCGCGGGCACCGCCCGGCCGCAGTCAACGGACTCCGGGTGACGCCGTTCGAGGTCGTTCATCCGTCGGGTGCACCGAGCTATGCGCTGCGAGTCCAGTATGGCCGCCGAACGCTCGCCTTCTCCGGCGACACGGAATGGACGGAAGCCCTGGTCGAAGCCGCCGCCGGCGCCGACCTCTTCATCTGCGAGTGCAACTCCTACGACCGGCCGATTCCGAACCACCTGAACTACCGTGAACTCCTCGCGCGCCGCCGCCTCTTCGACTGCCGGAGGATGCTGCTCACGCACCTCGGCGACGACATGGTGGACCGTCGCGACCTTGAGATCGAGACGCTCGCGGAAGGTCGGATCTACGACATCTGAAAGCCGTCCCTTCGCTGTTACACTCCGCGTCCGAAACTGACCAGGAGCAGCAATGAACTTCGATTTCTCGGATGCCCAGAAGGCACTGAAGCAGCAGACGCGCGACTTCCTGCGAGCCGCCTGCGACACGACCGTGCCCCGCCGGGTGCTGGAGGATACGGACGAACCCTTCGCACGTGATCTGTGGCAGCAGGTCTGCGCCAACGAGTCTCCCGGAATCGCGATCCCCGAGGAGTACGGCGGTATCGGTTTCGGCTATCTCGAACTCTGCGTCGTGGCCGAAGAGATGGGCCGCGCCATCGCACCGGTCCCCTTCTCGTCGACCGTCTACCTCGCCGCCGAAGCCATTCTCCAGGGCGGCTCGGACGAGCAGAAGAAGAGACTGCTGCCCAGCCTCGCCTCCGGTGAGAGCATCGGCACCTTCGCCCTCTCCGAAGGTCCAGGCCAGGCCACGGTGGCGAACCTCCAGGCGACGCTCAGCGACGGCCGGCTGTCCGGCACGAAGATGCCGGTGCCCGACGGCGACGTCGCGGACCTCTGTGTCGTCGTCGCCAAAGACGGAGACGGCGCCTCGCTGGCGGTCGTCGACCTCGCCTCCGAAGGGGTCTCCCGCGAGCCGGTCGACACTCTCGACCCCTCCCGTTCCCACGCCCGAATCACCTTCGACGGCGTTGAAGTGGAGTTGCTTGGCGAAGCCGGCCAGGGCTGGGCGATCAAGGACGCCGTGTTCGACCGCGCCGCGGTGCTGTTCGCCATGGAACAACTCGGCGGCGCCGACGCCTGCCTGCAGATGGCGATCGGCTACGCCAAGGGCCGCTACGCCTTCGGCCGACCGATCGGCTCCTTCCAGGCGATCAAGCACAAGCTCGCCGACATGTACATCAAGAACGAGCTGGCCCGGGCGAACTGCTACTACGGCGCCTGGGCGCTGTCGACCGACGCGCCCGAGCTGCCGGTCGCGGCGGCCGCGGCCCGTGTTGCCGCCACCCAGGCCTTCCACTTCGCTTCGAAGGAGAACATCCAGACCCACGGCGGCATCGGCTTCACCTGGGAGTCCGATTGCCACCTCTACTACCGCCGCTCCAAGCTGCTCGCGCTCAGCATCGGCAGCGAAAGAGTGTGGAAAGACCGGTTGATCTCCGGTCTGGAACGGCAGGAGGCCGCCTGATGGACTTCAACGACACTCCCGAACAGGCCACGTACCGCGCGGAGGTCCGCGCCTGGCTCGGCGCCAACGCGGAGCCGCGCAAGGACCGCCCAAGCGTCAGCCGCCGGCTCGACGCCGAGGAGGGCCTCGCCCTCGCCAAGGCGTGGCAGGCCAGGAAAGCGGACGCCGGCTACGCCTGCCGCCACTGGCCGGTCGCGCATGGCGGCCAGGGCCGGCCGATGATCGAGACGATCATCTACGACCAGGAAGAGGCGAACTTCGACGTCCCGACCGGCTTCTTCAGCATCGGTCTCGGCATGTGCGGCCCGGTCATGGCGCAGTACGCGACCCAGGAGCAGCAGGCCCGCTTCATTCCGCCGCTGATGCGCGGCGAAGAGGTCTGGTGCCAGTTGTTCTCGGAGCCCGCGGCAGGGTCCGACGTCGCCGGGCTGCGCACCCGCTGCCACCGCGACGGCGATGACTGGGTGGTCAACGGCCAGAAGGTCTGGACCTCAGGGGCCCACTACTCCGACTGGGGCATCCTGGTCGCGCGCCATGATTCGTCGCTTCCCAAGCACAAGGGCCTGACCTTCTTCTTCATCGACATGAAGTCGCCCGGAATCGACATCAAGCCGATCAAGCAGATCAACGGCGGCTCCAACTTCAACGAGGTGTTCTTCACGAACGTCCGCGTTCCGGACAGTCAACGCCTCGGCGCGATCGGCGAAGGCTGGCAGGTGGCGATCACCACCCTGATGAACGAGCGCCTCGCCGTCGGCGACGCACCGCCACCGGACTTCCGCGAGGTGATGAAGCTCGCCGCCGCCTGCGAACTGGACGGCCGGTCCGCTCTCGAGGACTCCGCGGTCCGCGAGAAGATCGCCGACTGGTACGTCGAGGCGATGGGCATGAAGCACACGAAGGCGCGCACCATGACGGCCCTCTCCCAGGGCAAGGTCCCGGGACCCGAGAACTCGATCGGCAAGGTCGTCTCCGCCTCGAAGCTGCAGAACGTGTCCTCGTTCGGCGCGGACCTGATGGACATGGGCGGCGTCATCACGGACCCCTCGTTGATGCCCTCCGACGCCCTGTTCCAGCAGTCCTTCCTCTACAGCCCGGGCCTCCGCATCGCCGGCGGCACGGACGAGATCCTGCGCAACATCATCGCCGAACGCGTCCTCGGCCTCCCCGGCGAGATCCGCGTCGACCGCGACGTGCCGTACAGCGACATCCCGACGGGGAACTGACCGGGCAGACGCCCAGGAGGCTGCTTCAGCTCTCGCTGGCCAGCTTGCGGAAGTACTCGTCGACGAGTTCGCGATAGCCGGGCGGTACCTGGTCCGAGTTGCCGAGGTAGACGCGTTCGGCTTCGCCGCCGCGTAGTTCGCGCCACAGGCGGTACTCGAACTGCCGCAGACCCTCGACGATGTCGTCGCGGAGCCGTTCGAGAGCCCGCGGATCGCGATTGAGACCGAGCAGGCTCAGATCGCCCATCTGCTGGAGTAGCTGGTCGATGTCCGCCGTGTCCATCCGCTCCCGCCGCAGGTCGTTCCTCAGGCTCTCCAGGTCGGCGCGTCGCTGGTCGAACTCCCGGTCGAGCTGCCGGAGATCCTCGGCCTGGAAAACGCCCGGCTGGTAGTAGCCGCCTGAGCTCGAACCGTACTGGCTGAAGCGGCCCCGGTTTCGGCCGCCCTCCGGGTTGGCCGCGTCGCCTCCAGCTTCCGAAGACGTGTCGCCCGGCCGCCCGCCCTGCTGCTGGCTGCCTTGCTGCTCACCGCCCTGTTCCCCGCCATCCTGTTGCTGGCCATCCTGTTGCTGGCCATCCCGTTCACCCTGCTGCCCCCGACGCTGGCCGAGCCGGCTGCCCGCCTCGACACGATCGCGCAAACGGGCCTCCATCGAGGCCAGATTCTCGACGAGGTCCCGCGTCCGCTCGAGCATCCGGTCCTGACGCTCGCCGCCGCCCTCACCGACGCTCTCACGCGCCTCGGCGATCCGCTCCGTCACGTCGTCGATGTCCTGCCGGATCTGGTTCTCGAACAACCGGGCGAACTCCGGGTCCCGGCCAGCCAGCACACCCTTGGAGTAACGGATCTTCTCCTTCAGCTGCTCGTCGCGGATGATCGTCGCCGACTCGCGCAGCTTCCGCGCCGTTTCCGGCTGATCGTTGCGGGCGCCCTGGCTCATCCGGTTGAGCTGCGCCTCCAGGCCCGCCACCTCGTCGGTCAGTCGGTCCTTGCGCTCCATGATCCGCTCGATGAGCTCGGAACGCTCCCGCGCCGAGAGGTCGCTTCGCCGCTGGCCGTCCTCGCCTTCCCGACCGGCCAGTTCACCTACCTGCTCCTCGATCCGGCTCTGCATCTCGGACACGCGGCCGGCGCGCTCCTGCAGTTCCTCCATGTCCCGGCCGAGTTGCTGCCGCTGGTTGCGGTCCAGCAGCCGCCGGGCTTCACGCAGCCTGTCGAGAGCCGCGATCCCTTCCGCGCCGGCATTCGACGGCGACCTGGACGAGCCGGCCTGGGAACGCCTCATCTGTTCCGCTGCCTGGCGTAGCGCCTGCGTCGTCTCCCGCAGTTCCGGACGCTGCTGCTCGCGCGCCAGCCGCTCCAGGCGCCGCGCCAACTCCTCCGTTTCCTCGATGAGGTCCTGCTGTCTGCCGCCGCCACCGCCGCCCTGCTGGGAGCGGCTCCGCAACCGGTTCTGGCGTTCGTTCTCGCGCTGCTGGCGCCGCGCCAGCTCGCGCAGCTTCTGCATGAGTTCGTCGACTTCCGCCTGCGCCTGCTCGGCGGCGCCGCGTTGGACCGTCTCGTACTGGTTGCGCAGCTTGTCCAGTTCCAGCTCGAACAGATCGGCGAGGTCCTCGGACAATTGCTGGTTGCCGCCCCCTCCGCCGCCGCTCTGATCGAACGAGACGCGCATCTCGCGGAACACGGATTCCGCCCGCTGCAGCGAGGCCAGGGCCTTCTTCTCCTCGGTCATCGCCTCTTCGGCCCGCTCCGCCTCGAGTTCCGTCTGCGCCGCCGCCATCTCGACGCCGGCCTGTTCGAGGAACCGAATGATCTTCGAGAAGTCGTCGTCCTGGAGCAGTTGCTGGCCCCGGTTGCCCATCCGCGTCACCAGCGATCCCACCTGTTCGCGCAGCCGTCCCTGCATCAGGGAGACCGTTTTCAGGTTCTCGGACAACTCGCGGACCGTGTATTCGTCCTCGTCGCGCACCAAACGGAACGTCGCCGAGATGATCATCTTCTGCTGCACCGAGAGGGTCTGATCCAGGCCGCCCGCGCCGCCCATGCCGCCTCCACCGCCCTGCTCGGCCTGGCGGTAGTTCCGGTCGAAGGGGCGGATCTCCAGGAAGTAGATGTCGCTGATCGTCGGCTCGGCGTGGCTGCGGTCCCAGGCCTCGGCGAAGTAGGAGATGGAGTCGCCGACCTGGAGGTCCATCTCCTCGAGGAAGAGCGTGTGTCCCGCGCTCACTTTCTTCATCGAGGACGACGCGCTGTCGAACAGGGAAACCTCCGTCTCCTCGCCGCCGTTGACCGCGTAGCGGATGTTGAGGCGGCGCACGCCGTAATCGTCCTCCGCCTCGACTTCGGCGAACACCTCGTCGATCATCGACACCTTGACGTCGCGGCCGGGCGCCAGGAAACGCACGATGGTGGGCTGATCCTCGAGAGCCGTGACCATGTACTCGGCCGACGCACGGTGCCACCTGCCCTCGTCGTCCATCAGCTCGATCCGGTAGTAGGTGCTCTCGTCCACCGTGTACGCCGCGACCAGCCGCTCGCCTTCGACGTTCAGGTCCCTGGGTTCGTCGCCTTCGACCAACAGCCGCCCGGCGTCGACCTCGAAGATCGGCAGAATGCTGAACCGCACCTGCGTACCCTTGAGAACCGCGATGTCGCCGCCGTCCTCGACCGTCTGGTCCGAGAGGCCGCTGTAGCCGGGGAAGCGGTACAGGAGATCGATCCGGTCGACGTAGGGCAGGTCCTTGACCCGGATGCGGTAGATCGGCGAGCGCACGCCGGAGGCGTCGACGTAGTAGTCCGTGTCGGCGCGCAGGTTCAGGGCGATGAAGTCGTGAGTGGCGGGTTCGCCGCCGATCATCAGGTCCCCGTCCTCTCCAGGTTCCGCGAGCTCGAACCCGTCGCCGACGCGGTTCATTGGCCATTGCTGCCACTCCCCGTCCGGGTTGCCGGCGGCGTCAAGCGGCCTCAGACCGACTTCGACACGGTCCGGGTCGAAGCCCAACACGGCCGCGCTGATCAACTGGTCGGAGCCGCGCGCCACCGTGACGTTGCCCGGCGCCACGACCAGGCGGTACGGGTTGTCGGCGGCGGCCGCCCGCCAGGGCGTGAACAACAGCATCGCGCCGTGCTGGAGGAAGGCCGGGCTGAGCAGCACGGCCACCATGCCGGCGCTGGCCACGCCGGCCAGGGCCGCCGAGAAACGCTGCAGGGCGCCGCGCTCGATCCGCGTCGCGAAACCGCTCTGCTCACAGCGTTCGATCGCGTCTTCCAGAACCCGACGCTGGAGTTCCGGCGACACCCGCTCCGCGTCCACGGGCGAACCCTGCCGCACGGGACCCAGTTCCACCGCGCTCAGCACGGAGGCCTTGAGCGTCGGCTCGTGCTCCTCCACATAGAGCGCCACCTGGCGCTTGGACACTCGTCGGGAAAGAGGAACCGCGAGCAGCCGAACCCCGAGAGCGATCAGGGTCAGGTAGGCGAGCCAGCGAAACACGTCGACGGCGCGATCGCTGTAGAGGAAGTAGTCCATGCCCCAGACCGAGACGGCGAACGCAGCGAAACCGGTCACGATCAGCGTGACCAGCCCGCGCAACGCCACCTTCATCCGCCAGCGCAGGCGAACGCGACGGATCACGCTCATCAGTTCGCCGTAGGTCGGGTCGTAGATCGGATCGAAACCGGAAGCCATCGGGTCTCCTCAGTCAGCTCTGCTCGCCGGTGGGGCTCCATGCTGTCACGACCGGCGCCGCGGCAGCGCGACGCCGGTTGCCGAACAGGGTCTCGGCAGCCAGGACCACGGCGGCGGCAGCAATCAGGAACCACCAGAGTCGCTGGCGCCGCTCGCGTTCTTCCGGAGTCTGGGCCGCCGCCTCCACCGCCGGACCGTCCTCCTCCTCCCTCGGTCGAATGCGGGACATGAACTCGTCCAGATCGAGTCGGCCGAGGTCGGACTCCACGACGGGCACATTGCTCGCCAGGGTCAAGGGCTCGGTGGAGACGTCGGCCCGCACCTCCCGGAACTCGTAGAAGCCGGGCTCCTCCACGTCCAGCAGCAGACCTCCGCCGTCCGCATCGATGCGGTTCTCGCGGCCCGACGGCGCGACCGAGACGTAGCCGTCTCCCCCGCTTCCCGGCGGCCCGCCCGGCAGTTCCACCTGGGCGACCTCGCCCACTCGATACCAGGAGCGAGGCAGCGAATAGCCCGCCAGGTACTCCACCGAGCGATGGACGAAGGGGAGGAAGACCGCCTGAAGCGGCAGCGTGTTCCAGAAGGTGTCAAACGAAGTCGGCAGCACCAGGACGCGGCCGGAAGCAGCTTCCGGCGCTCCGCCGTCCTCGGTCGCCCCCGGCAGCAGATCGAGCAACGCCGGCGCGCCGTCGTCGAACCGCGCGATCACAGCCGAGCCTTCAGGAGGCACGAGCCGGTGATAGCGGAAGAAGGACGCTGAAGAGAAGTCGCCGCTCCTGGCCGTGGCGAACACGTCGAACACCGGATGGCCGGTGTCGAACCAGGCCAGGGAGCCGGCGCTGCCGGACAGCCGGTCCGCCTGCCGTTCGCTGGTCACGCCAAACTCCCTCAACAACCCGGCGGTGGAGGTCAGGCCGCGCTCGACCGAGAGCAGCAAGCCACCGCCGTCGCGCACGAAGCCGGCGACCGCTTCGCCCGCCGAGGTCGATAGTTGCTGGGCCGCGTCGTTGAGAACGACGACCGACTTGCCGTCGAGCATCGAGCGCTGGAAGCCGGACGCCTGCACCCGGCTCACCCGGTAGAACGGCCGGCGGCCGAGCGCCAGGGCTTCTTCGAGATACCTGCCACGCCGACGGTCGCCGTCCGGCTCGATCACGAGCACGCCGACCTCGTGCGCAGGCGACAACACGAAGCGGAACTCGTTGTCGGCGGCGAGGGAATCATCTCGCAGACGCACCGTGCCGCGCGTGGTGCGCTGCCGTTCGAGCACCTCGGGCGCGAAGTTGACCATCGTCGACGAGTCGACGCCGAGTTCGACCGCCCTGGTCTGGACCACCTCGCGATCCAGCAGCAGGTCGACTTCCGCCCGCAACGGCGTTCCGGTCGGGGCGGCCGACGACTCGCGGGCGACCAGGTAGCTCACGCGGGCCGCGATCCCAACCTGTTCGCGGTCGCCGCTGCGCGAATGGTCGAAGGCGACGTCGGTGAGGGCAGCGTTGCCCACCTCTTCGTCCTCCTCACCGACGTCGACGAGCCGCAGATCCACGCCGGCCGGCAGCGCCGCGACGTTCTCCGCTGTCCAGGACGAACGCTGGAAGTCGCTCACGATGAGGAGTTCGCGCTGTCCCAGTTCCCCGGCCTCGGCCAGCACTCCACGGGCCATCTGAATCGCCGGTAGAAGCGAGGTGGACCGCGGCGCGACCTCCACGTCGCGAGCCATCGCGGCCAGCAGCGCTCCGTCCGAAGTCGGCGCGCTCTGGAGTTCCGCCTCGTCCGAGTAGACGACCAGGGCGCCTCGATCAGCGGCGCCGAGCTCGCCGAAGGCCGACTCGGCCGCCACGGCCGCCCGCTGCCAGCGATCGCCGAAGCCCATGCTGAACGAGTTGTCCAGCAGGACGACCACCAGCCGGCTGGTGGAGGCCGCGCCGGCGGCCGCGTCGCCCTGCCAGAGCGGCCGGGCAAACGCCAGGGCAAGCAACGCGACCGCGAGGCAGCGCATCAGGAGCAGCAGCACGTCTCGCAGCCGCCGCCGGCGCATCGAACGGTAGGGCGCCCTGGAGATGAACATCAGCGACGGGAACCGGACGACGCGGGTTCTGTGCCGCAGACGCAGGTGGATGAGTACCGGCACCGCAATGGCCGCGAGGCCGAGCAGGAAGAGGGGCGCCAGCAGACCCACGGCGGCCTTACCTGGCCTTCATCGCGTACAGCCGGGCGGACAGGTAGCTGTAGAGCGCCGCGTCCAGAGGCTGGGAGATGTCGACCAGCGTATAGTCGATGCCCGCCTCGACCAGGGACCGGTCCAGTGTTCGCGTGTGTTCCCGGATCAGTTCGAGGTACTGGTCCCGCAGCACATCCGGCATCACCGCTTCGCGCGCCCCGGTCTCCAGGTCCCTGAGGTCCAGCTCTCCGTCGAAGTCGAACCGAAGCTCCGCCGGGTCCAGGAGATGGAAGAGAATCACGTCGTTTCCCTTGTGCCGGAAGCCGGCCGCGGTCCGGATCACCGTCTCGGGTTCCTCGTAGAAGTCCGAGATCAGGACGACCATGCTCCGGCGCCGCACCGCGTCGACCACCTCGAGCAGCGGTTCGCGCAGGCTGCCGCCACCACCCGGTTCGATCCGGTCGATCGTGTGGAGCACGACCTGAAGGTGCTTGGCCGCCGGCGGCACGTAGTCGACGATCCCGCTGTCGAAGGTGACCAGGCCTATGCGATCTTTCTGCTTGGAGGCGAAGTAGCCCAGGCAGGCGGCAAGGTAGCGGCCGTAGTCGAGCTTGGTCAGAACGCCCGTGCCGAAATCCATCGAGCGGGAGAGGTCGAGCGCAATCGTCAGGTTCGTGTTCGTATCCGCTTCGAACTCCTTCACATAGAAGCGGTCCGTGCGGCAGAAGAGCTTCCAGTCGACGCGCCGTATGTCGTCGCCGGGCTGGTAGGCCCGGTACTCCGCGAAGTCCATCGAGCGGCCGAGAAACGGCGACCGGTGCAGGCCGCTGACGAAGCCCTCGACGACGGTCCTCGCGAGCAGGTCGAGACTGCTGATGCGGGCGAGCGTCCCGGTGTCGACGAACCTGCCGTACTTCATCGCCCGGCCTTGCCCGTCAGCTCATCCCACTCGGGGTGACGGGCGCCAGCTCCAGCAACCGGCCAACGATCTCGTCGGTGGTCACCCGCTCCGACTCGGCGTGGAAGTTGGTCAGGATGCGGTGCCGCATGACGGGCCTGGCGAGGGCCCGAACGTCTTCATGCGCGACGTGATAGCGCCCGTCCATCAGCGCCTTGGCCTTGGCGCCGAGGACCATGAACTGCGCGGCGCGCACGCTGGCCCCGTACTGCACCCACTGGTTCACGAAGTCCGGCGCTTCCGGGGTGTCAGGACGGGTCATCCGCACCAGGTGGACGGCGTAGCGAAGGATCGGCTCCGCGATCGGTACCCGCCGTACCAGCCGGTGGAACGCGCGCAGGTCGTCGCCCGTGACCCGCGTCTCCAGGGTGAACTCGCGAAGTGTGGTCGTCGCGTCCACGATCTCCATCTCCTCGTCCTCAGGAAGGTGATCGATGATGATGTTGAACATGAAGCGGTCGAGCTGGGCCTCCGGCAGCGGATAGGTGCCTTCCAGCTCGATCGGGTTCTGGGTCGCGAAGACAAAAAACGGCTGCTCCAGGTCGTAGGTCCGGCCCTGGACCGTCACGCGGTGCTCCTGCATCGCCTCGAGCAGCGCCGCCTGGGTCTTCGGCGGCGTCCGGTTGATCTCGTCGGCAAGGACGATCTGGGCGAAGATCGGTCCCGGCATGAAGATCATCTCCCGCCTGCCCGTGTCGTGGTCCTCCTGGATGATGTCGGTGCCCGTGATGTCGCTCGGCATCAGGTCGGGCGTGAACTGGATGCGGCTGAACTTGAGGTCGAGGATCTCGGCCACGGTCTGGACGATCAGGGTCTTGGCCAGACCCGGCACCCCGGTCAGGATGCTGTTGCCGCCCACGAACAGCGTCATCAGCACCTGGTCCAGCACCTCCCCCTGACCGACGATCTGCTTGGCGAGCTGGGCGAGAACCTGCTCCCGGCCCGTCGCCAGCCGGGCGGCCAGCTCGATGTCCGTTTCGCTGGTCAGGCCCTCTCCGCCGCCTCCCAGGACGGTCGTCTGGGCGAGGTTCTCTGAGGTGTCGTTCATCGAGTTCTCCATCCTTGGGGATCGGTGCCGCGTCCGTTCGAGAACGGCTCAGTGGGTCATCCCGTAGATCAGGTAGTTGACCCCGAGCTTGAAGCCCTTCTGGGTCACGTCCACCGGGTAGAAGGTGGTCTCCGACCACTCCCAGAAATCGCCGATGTCCATGTTGTAGTTGGCGACGGCCATCAGCCGCCGGCTCGGATCGTTGTCCTCGAAGACGCCGTAGATCCGGCCCCGCACCGGATAGAAGCGGGCGTCGTCGATGTCGAAGTTGATGTCCTCGAGCACGAAGAAGGAGCGGAAGACGGGGTGCTCGACCGTGAGCGGCACGAGTTCGTAGCCGGGCAGGAGCCGCCCCATCTGCCGCTCGAAGTTCTCCCACTGCACGGGATACCCGCGCACGTCGAAGAAATCGTCGAAGACCAGGAAGCCACCCTTGAACAGGTAGGAGCGGAGGTTCTCGAGCTCCTCCTCCGTCGGGTTCCAGAAGCCCGGCTCGCAGAGATAGGCCCAAGGATGCTCGAACAACCGGGGATCGGTCAACTCGAGGACGTTGCCGCCTCCCGTCTGCACTTCGACGTCGGTGATCTCGTCGACGATGCGCATGAAGTTCTCTTCGGCGATCGGGTAGTCGTGGTTCCATTTCAGATCGAGGCCCCACATGAAGGGGCCGCCGCCCCAGATCGTCGGCTCGAAGCGGATCCGCACGAAGGTGAAGCCGCCCGAGTAGGGGAACGACGGGGTTTCCACCCTGGGCGCGGCAGGGCGCCAGTTCTCATCACGCGCGGACAGGCCGCCCGCCAGCAGGGCGAGCGCCAGAACGCCCGCCAGGGCGGTAAACGTCCGACGTTTGCTGCGCGCTCCGGTCACGGCCCCTCTACTCCCGGCTGCCTTCCCTCTCTCGCGGGTCCCTTCCCGACCAGGTCGAGCAGCAGTTCCTGCGCCGGATCGTACCCCGGCGCCACCTCCAGGGCCCGAAGGACCGTGCGCCGGGCCTGCCCGGTCCGACCCGCGTCCCGTTCGGCGAGAGCCAACTGGTAAAGCGCCTCCGCGCGGTCGGGCGGGTCCAGCACGATCAGGGCGGCCCGCTCGCGCACGGCGACGTCGAACCGGCCATCGGCGGATGCGAACTCGGCGAGCCGGCGGTGCACGTCGGCGTCGAAGGGCGAGATGTAGAGCGTCCGCTCCAGGATCGCCGCTTCTTCCCGCCTCCGGTCGGCCGCAGCCAGGAGATCGGCCAGCGCCAGATGCTCGTCCCATGCCGTCTCGTTGTGCTGGAGCAGACTCTCCAGCGCCGCAATCGCCTCCTCTTCCCGTTCCAGCTCCCGGTAGATCTCGGCCAGCAGCGTGTAGGCGTTGCCGGGTCCGACGAACTCGGGGAAGAGGTCGCGGCCCCGCAGCAGAGGAGCTTCCGCCTCGGCGTAGCGCTCTTCCGCGAAGAGGGCGTTGCCGTAGGTCATCTGAATCCGGAAGTCGTCGGGGTTCTCCCTGGCCGCCTCTTCGAGCGCCGAGAGATCGGGGGCCTGGCCCGCGAACAGGTTCCGCCTCGGCGCCCTGGACGGTCCGCCCTCGCCCGATCCGTCCTCGTCCTCCGCCGCCTCGCCGCCCGGCCCGGGAGCGTCGCCCAGTGCCGCCATGGCGGTGCCGAAACGCTCGCGCAGGTGCTCGAAGAACCGCTCGTCGAAGCTCGAAAGCGTCAGCCCCATCGCTTCCTGGAACACTTCTTCCGTGTTCTTGCCTTCCCGGTAGCCGGCGAGCATGACGAGGATCGCGTCGAAGCCGTAGTTCTCCTCGATCCAGTCGCAGATCAGCGAGGCCTGGTAGTAGGAAAGGCCGATCTGGTTGGGGAACTTCGGCCGCATGAACCCGTCATTGAGCTCGGCGATCCCCAGCAACTCCCCGTCGCGTAACGACGTGATGAAGGGGACCTGGACGTCGTCGCCCCACCCCGGACGCGCCCGACGCTCCTCGAACACCGAGAGACCTTCGGTCAGCCAGCGCGGGATCTTCGCGTCCGTGACAAGGAGGGTGAAGGTGTGGGCAAGTTCATGCCAGAGCGTGGCGCCCCAGTTGAAGTGACCGACCTGACGCGCCGAGGGCGAATCGAGGGCCAGCACCGGACCGAAGCACACACCGAGGGCGCCCAGTCCGGCGAGCCCGACGGTGCGGACCGAAAAGTCGGCATGCGACGGATAGACCTCGACCCGGACCGGGGCTGGGGGCTCGAACCGGTAACGCTCGACCAGCACCGCCCAGGCCTCCTCCGCCAGTTCCACCATGTAGGGCGCCAGCAGCTCGGCCTCGCTCTCATGGATGTGGAACTCGAAGTGCTCGCTCTGCACTGTCCGGTACTCCACGAAGGTATCGACCAGATCGAGCGTGTTCTTGATCCAGACGTTGTACGGATCGCCCGAGAAAGCCCTCTCCAGGTTGGCCTTCCCCGCTTCGATGTCGCCCAGTCGAAGCTGGTTCTGGCCAAGGAGCCCGTAGCCGCGCCAGGACTTCGGGTCCAGCCGCACCGCCTCCGCCGCGAAGTCCCGCGCCTGCGGGTAGAGCCGGTTCTCGACGCTGGCGTCGGCGAGTTCGTTGAACAGGTCGGCGTAACGCGGATTGTCGGCCAGAATGCCGTCGCGCACGCTGGCGAACTTCTCGTCCCGCCCCTCGAGGAACTCGACCGCCGCAAGCACGGTCCGGGCTGTGAGCGATTCAGGATCGGCCTGGATCGCCTGCTCCACCTCTTCGCGGGCCTCCCCAAACCGCTCCGACGCCAGCCGGAGCCGGGCCCGGAACACCCGGGCCGCGATCAGGTTCGGATTCACGTCCAGGGCCGCGTCAAGGGTCGCGACCGCCCGCGGATCGCCGTCGAACGCCATCGTCCGCGCCATCGCCAGCAGAGCTTCGGGGTGCCGCGGGTTCGACCGCAGCACGTCCGCGATCGAGGTCCGGGCCTGGGAGCTGTCGTACTTCTCGAGGAAGAGCTCCCCGAGCCGGATTCGGGGCACGGGCCACGAGGGGTCGAGGGCCACGGCCTCGTCGTATGCCCTCAACGCGTCCTTGAACAACTCCGGATCGTCCCGCCCCAGTAACTGGCACGCGTGGGCGACCGCGACGAGTTCTTCGGCCGTGTCGGCCGTGCCCCGGTTGTAGGCGTCGATCATCGCGTAGAAGCCCGTCGTGGCTTGCCCGATCGCGCCCTCGTCCCAGGCCAGTCGCGCGAGTTCGAACGAGGCCACCAGGGCCTCTCCGCCCCGGGCCAGGCGCGCCGACTCAAAGGCCTGCCGAGCCCCCTCGCGGTCACCGCCGAGCAACGCTGTCCGGCCGCGCAGAACGCCGAGTCCGACCTCCGCGGCGTCGACGCCCTCGAACGCCTCGCCGGCTTCGTCGTAGCGTCCGGTTGCGATCAACGCCTCCACCAACGACCTCAGTGCGCGCGGCGCCAGCGTCTCTCCGGCGCTTGAAGGCGCTTCCAACCGGGAGATGACGTCCTCGTACCGGCCGGTCCGGAGCATCGACTCGATCTCGTCGAACGATGCCGGGTCCTGGGCCCCGGCCGGGCACACGCCGAACGACCAAGCGACTGCCAGCGCCAGGGCGCCCGCCGCGGCCCCGGTCCGGCAGCGCCGGCGGATCATGGTTCGGGCTCCCCGTCGTCCGCGGCCGCCTCCTCCAGCTCGCGATCGACCAACGCCAGTTCGACCATTAGCTCCTGGAGTTCACTCAGGTAGACCTCCTCGTCCAGCGTTTCCCGCTGCAGGCGCAACTCATCGATTCGCCGCTCAATCCCGGCACGCCGATCCGTCAGTTCCCGCGCCTCCGCGGTGAGCGCCGCAGGATCTGCCTCCTGCCCCAGGTATAGAAGACTCGCGAGCCGGCCGTCGGTCGCTTCGGACGCCTCCACGCCTGCCGGTTCCGGACTGCCCAAACCGTCGCCGTCGTCGTCGAGCAGCGCGTTTTCGGTGCGCAACAGGCCATTCTGCCGGTAGTAGCGCTCGATCTCGCGCTGAGCGAAGGCGAACGCCTCGAGGGCCGATGTCCGGCCGTCCTTGTTCGCGTCTCCCGCGGCGCCGTCGAAGGCCTCCGCCAGATAGCCACCGAACAGCGACTCGTTGCTCTGGCCTCCCGACTTGGTCGCCGTGATGACAACCCGGCCCTCTCGCGACAGCGGCCCGATGAAGCCGCCGGACGCGGAACTCGCGTTGATGAACACGACGCGGCGATCGCCAAGCCGTTCCAGCGCCGCGGCGTACTCGTCGGCGACCAGGTCGCGACCGGGTAGATTGAACCGCGGCGGTCCGGCGGCGCCGCTGCCGTGGCCGAAGAGGACGATCCACACGTCGTCTCCCACGCCTGACCGCTCGGCAAGGGCCGCGATCTCCGCCAGCACGTTTTCGCCGGTCGAACGCCCCTTGATCCGCTCGGGATCGAGGTTCTCGCGCTCCCCCAGGTAGACGACGTTCTCCGGAGGGAGCCCGGCGGCGACCGCCGCGTCCACGACGCGCGTCGACCACAGGTGGAAGCGTCCCGTGTACGCCTCCTCGCCGCCGACCCCGGCCACGACCAGCAGGTGGGTGTCGGCACAGAGCGGCGCCACCGTCAGCAGGCCCGCCACCGTCAGGCGGAGGGCCAGGGCGGCGCCGCGGCGCTTCACGCCATCCCCAGGCGACGCCGGACGGCCCACTCACCACCCAGCAGCGCTACCAGCACCAGAAACAGGATCGGCATGTCCCAGAGGTCCCTGGCCTCCCGCACCAGAGTTCCCTCGCGGCTCACCGAAAGGTCCTCCACCAGGCGGTCCGCCCGGCCGAGTTCGACCTGGCGTCCGCCCGTCTCGCTCGCGATGCGCTTGAGCACGGAGTCCCGACGGGCGGCACCGAACAGTTCCTCGTTCAGCTCGTCCACGGCGAAGCGCGAGGTCGCAACGCCCAGCAGTTGGCCTTCTGCCCTCGCGTCGACCTCAACCCGGTAGAGGCCGGACTCGCCTGCCGTGAACGTGCCGACGAACTCCCCGTCGCGTTCCACCGACCAGTCGAGCGGTACCTCGACCTCCTCGCCGGACGGCTGTTCGATCGCCGCCACGACCTGAGCCCGGTTCACTTCCTGGAAGGCCTCGTCCCGCACCGTCGCGCGCAGTGTGACGATGCTCCCCGGTTCGAACCGGTCGTGGTCCGCCTCTATCTCGATCCGATCCGGAACGTAGGACACCAGCCAGCGCAGCATCTGCCGCCAGAGGCGCTCGTGGGTCTGATCCTCGAGCGGAATGTCGGCGCTCATCTGCCAGTGCCAGGAATCATGAGGCGTGAACGCGATCGCCCGGCCACGGCCGATCCGGTGGTGCGCAAGGACGATCATCGGATCGCTCACCATCGGACTCTCCGCCTGGAGCAGCGCGGTGGCGCCCGCCTTGAGTTCCGTCGCCCGCTGGTAAGCCGAGAGCGGCGGCAGTGTCGGCCATAGCTCGTTCGCCTCCTCCCGTTCGTCGCGCAGGAGCGTCGCCGGATGGGCCCGCCCCTGAGGCGTCAACTCGAGCCGCAGATCAGTCAACAGTTCCGGGCGCCCCTGTTCGGACGGCCGGTCATAGAGCACGACCGGCGACAGTTCGGCGAGCGGAGTCCCGGCGAAGCCGCCCTCGGAGAAAGCCCGCCGGCCTCCCAGGAGCAGCACGCCGCCGCCGCGCTGGGCGGCGAAGTCGACCAGCATCCGCATCTGGTCGTGGGTAAAGAAGCTCGCCTCCATGCTGCCCAGGATGACGCCGCTGTACTCGAACAACTCCTCGCGCCGGGTCGGAAACCCCTCGAAGCGCCGCGTGTCCTCGTCGAAGTTCATGCCGTAGAACTTGTTGGCCGCCTGCCTCGTCATCGACACGACGTGCAGGTTCTCGTCCTGACTGACGGCCCGCCGCAGGAACTTCGACTCGTCGCGCGGTTCGCCTTCGAAGAAGAAGATCTTCTCCCGCCGCTTCAGCACTTCCACCAGGGCCGTCCGCTCGTTGTTCAGCAGCAGTTCCTCGCCCGGCTGGCCGGCCACCTGGAAGCGGAACTCCCTGGCGCCCTCGTCGTTCGCCGCGAACATGACGCGGGCGGTAACCGCTGAGCCGCCGCGCGGGAAGGTCACCCGTTCCACGTTGACGATCCTGCCGTCGTCCTCGACCTCCAGGTCCACGGTACGACCGCCGAAACCCGTCTGGGACAGCGTGACCTCGACCTCTACCGTGGAACCCTCGAGCACCCGTCTGGGCGCGACCACCCGGGAAACCTCGATGTCCTTGCGCAGCCGCGGCAGGCCAAGGCCGACCGTGTACACGGGGGTCCCGGCGGCCTTCAGGGTGAGCAGGGCGTCACCAAGCTCGGCCGGCGCGGAGTCGGCGCCGTCCGAGAACAGAACCAGGCCGGAGAGCGGCAGTCCGGCCAGTTCGTCTCGGGCGGCAACCAGCGCCTCACCGATCCGGCTGTCGGCGCGCGCAAAGCGGAGCTGTTCCGTGGACTCGATTCGCTCGGCGCTGCGACCGAAGGCGAGGAGCCGGACCTGGAAGCGCTCGGCAAGGCGATCCAGCATCGAATCGGGCTCGCCGGACAGGGCCTCCAGCACGGCTCCCGCGCGCGTGCCGTCGGCGGCCGACGCCTCATCCGGCATGGCCATGCTGCGCGAGTCGTCCACCACGACCCCGACGAACGTCTCCTGGGGCACCACGGTCGACAGGACCAGGGTCGGTTGCAGCAGGCAGAAGACGATGACGGCGATCACCAGCGACCGGAACACCGGCGGCAGCCAGCGCAGGCGTTCAGCACCAGCGGTGCGGTCGGCCCCTCCGCCGCCCATCCGGCGATAGCTGAAGGCAGCGACGACGAGCAACGCGCCGGCGAGAAGCGCCGCGACCTGCATCCAACCCGGGCTGACGAAGGTGAACCGGCCCTCTTCGAACAGCGCCGGCCGGTACTTGAACAGGAACTCGAACAGACCAACCATGGGAACGGAAACAGGAAGAACGCGGGAGCCGGAAAACGACGCCGCGCCGCCTCAATGCGACATCGCGTAGACGACGAAGTTAACCCCCATCTGGTACGCGTAGTGGGAGAACCGCACCGGATACCACTCGTCTTCCGCCCACTCCCAGGCGTCGCCGAGGTCCGTGTTCCAGTTGATCACGACCATCAGGCGGCCCTGCTCGTCGAAGATGCCGCGAACGTGAGGCGTGAAGCCGTCCTGCTCCCAGGTCGGACCTCCGTACCGCCCCTGACCTACGTTCGGCACCTGGAGAATCTCCTCCACGTCATAGAAGCAGTGGAAGATCGGGTGGTCGAGGGG
Source organism: Holophagales bacterium (assembly GCA_009845425.1). Lineage (GTDB taxonomy): Bacteria > Acidobacteriota > Thermoanaerobaculia > Multivoradales > Multivoraceae > Multivorans. Next base: position 306,685 of record VXZQ01000012.1, on the reverse strand, counting down.
AAGCTCGACGATCGGGTACTCCGGCAGCAGCAGGGACAGTTCGCGCTCCAGGTTCGCCCATTCCCAGGAGCCCCAGAAGTCGTCGATGACCCAGAAGCCGCCCGCGAGCAGGTACCTGCGCAGCGCCTCACGCTCCGCCGGACTGAGCGCCATGTAGCCGACCTCGACCGAGTACAGGAAGGGGAAACGGAAGAGCTCAGGATGCGTCGCCGGCAACGCGTGGTCGTAGTCGTAGGCATCCAACTGGTCAAGCAGCCGCTTGAGTCCGATCATGAACTGGCGGTCGGCCTTCGGATAGTCGATCGACCAACTGCCAGCAAATCCCCTGTACATGTGGCCGCTATAGGCCAGACGCGTGAAGTAGAACTCTCGCTGGACTTCGTACGGGTCCACGGGCCGATACAGATACCTCTCGTAGGTCCGCATCGCCTGGGGCGGCAGCGGGCCCCGGTGGCGGCCGCGAAAGGCCCTTCGATCGTCGGAGGCACCGACCTGCGGCTCCGCGGCCGGAGCCGCGCCCCAAGCCACCAGCGCCGCCCCCCCACCTGCCAGGAGGGCAGCAGCCAGGACGAGGAGATCTGTTCGCCTGCTCGGCACGGCGGGATCGTACCGCACCGAACCGCCGGCGCCGCTCCCGGTCAGCGATCCTGCGATTCCCAGACCTCGGGCAGCACTTCGACGCCGGTCAGGGACTCGACGAGCGTGAAGATGAGGTCGTCCTCGTCCGTGTTGAGCTGCGCCGCGAGATTCCGCATCACCCCGTCGATCGACATAACGAGAGCGCTGAACTGGAACTTCCACCGGCCGTCCTCGTTCACGAAGCGGTACTCCAGTTCGTCCATCCCGCCCGCGAGGGAGGGGTCCTCGAGCGACGCCCGGGTTCGGGCCTCGGCCACGGCCTCGCTTCCCTCGATCCGGACGGTACCGACCGCGAGCTGCTCGATCGCCGCAGAGTTGATCCAGCCGATCTCCATGGCGCGCACGATCACGTCCGCGAGTTCCATCTCCGCCAGTTCGTTGCCGGAGAACTGGTGGCGGAAGGCGACGACCAGGAAACGGTCCACGAACGTGCGCTGACGAACCTCCTCCTCGCCTCCTTCGAGCACCAGCCACTTGAGCTGCCGGTAGTAGTTACCTGTCTCCCGATCCACCAGGGAGGCCGCCACCTCGCCGTCGCCGGCCATCAACGCCTGGCGGTAGGCCTCGAAGGTGGCGCGGACCGCGGCCTCGGCGTCGCTCGTCCCGGCAGGTGTCTGCGCGGCCGCCGGCAGGCACAGCAACACCGGCAGGACGGCCCGGACGAGGCGCGGGCCGGCGAGCTTCACGCGATCTGACCCTCCCGCAGCAGCCTGTTCACGCCCCTGAACTGCGGGTGGTTCTTGTCTCTGGCGAGTTCGAAGGCGACGGACTCGTGGTTCGTGATCTGGGCGCCCGCATTGCCCATCCGATCGAGCGCGTGGCGACGGTACTCCTCGCCACGCGAGCTGACACAGTCCCAGCAGACGTGGACGTCGGTCCCCTTCGCCATCAGGTCGAGCACTGTCTGCACGACGCAGATGTGCGCCTCGATCCCCGCGACGACGACCTGGCGGTCGGGCGGCGGCAGTCCCGGCCTGGCGGCATCCAGAGCCTCCTCGAACGCCGGCACCCCGCAGCAGCCGAAAGAGTCCTTCTCCACCCTCCACGTGCGGCTGCCGTCCGGATCCGTCTCCAGAATCGCCGCCTCCACCTCCTCCCGGGTCGAACCCAGGCCCTGCGGATACTGCTCGGTGACGATCACCGGCAGGTCGAACAACTGCGCCAGCCGCAACAGCCTCGCGGTTCCGTCGAGCAGCATCCGGGACCGGTCCATCAGGTCCACCAGCCGACCCTGGAGATCGATGACCAGAACGATGGCGCGCTCCCGGTCGAGAGTGGCAACGGCGGTCGTGTCGCCGGCGGCCCTGTTGCCGGCGGAGGTGGGGGCTGCGGTCATCAGAACGAAGGTTACTGAATCAGATGCAGCGTCCGTCGCAACGCTTCCACGGCTTCCGGCCCCGAGATCGCCCGTTCCGGGCGGCACTCCGCCGGCTCCGAGATGAGTCGGCAGCGCAGGGCGGCCGCACAGACAGCTTCCACGTCCTCCGCGGCCGGCCCGCCCGCCTCGCCGACGCAGGCGGCGCCGCCGCCGATCCGGCCCGGCATGCGGAGCAGCGTTGCCAGCGCCGGACCGCGCCGCATGTAGTTGTCCGGGGCGAAACGGCGCACCGCCGCGTCCACCGGCTCCATCAGCCCCAGGTTCAGGAGCCAGGCGATCTCGCGACGATGTGGATGCTCCAGGATGTCGCTGACGATCACCGTGCTGCCGGCCGGTCCGGTCCTGACTCCTGGCACGAGCCAGGCGGTGAGCGCCGCGAAATCGCCTCGCAGGAGACTCGAGGCCTCGAACAGCTCGCGCACGCTCTCCGGCAGCAGCCTGGTTCGCCAGGTGAAGCGAGCCGCGGTGAGGCCCGCCGCGATCTCGCTGTTCCCGGGATGCCGTTGGGCGAGCTGTTCGTAGAGCTCCAGCCCGCGGCGGGCGTCACCCGCCTCGAGCTCCAGCGCCGCCTGGCGGTGGTGCACTTCCAGGGAGGCGTTGCCGGCCGCAACGAGTTCGCGAATCGCCGCCAACTCAGCCCCGGTGTCACCGCGGGCTCGCGCCAGGCGCCGTCCCAGGTCCACGGCCGCCGGGTCGCCCGGCGACCACGCCCGCAGAACCTCGAGCGCCACGGCGGCATCCGAAAGCCCGCCGGCGCCGATCGCCGCCGCAATCCGGCCGACCAGCTCCGCTCTGGCCTCGTCCTCGAGAACCGCGGCGCGCTCCGCCGCCACGTCGTCGAGGGCGGCGATGCCCCGGTAAGCCCCGTATGCGGCGACCGCGTCACCGGTCCGCTCCGCCGCTCGCGCAAAGACGAGCTGACCCGCCGTGTAGCCGGGACGATCGGCGAGCGGCTTCGCCAGCAGATCGACGGCCTGCTCGACCTCGCCCGCGGCCAGGTACGTCTGGGCCAGCAGCACGGCCGCCGGCAGCAGCGTCGGGTCGATTTCGAGCAGCGTCTCCGCGCTATTGCGAGCAACCTCCGCCTCGCCGCGCGCGAGCGCCTCCGAGGCCCCGGTCAGTTCGTAGCGGCTCTGCTCCGGAATGTTGCCCTCGTAGCCGAGAAGCGGTGCCCGGAGGAAGGAGCGGATGCCGGCGTCGAGTTCAGTGACTCGCGGCGGCGGTTCGACAATGGCGGTCGTCATGCAGGCGGTGCCCGCCAGGGTGGCGACCAGCGCACCAGCCAGGACGCGGGAAACGCTCACGGCGCCACCTCCAGGGGCCGGCCGCCGACCAGCGCCTCGACGATCCGCTTTCGCGCCCGCTCCGTTTCGCCGGTCTTCGACGCGTCGATCCAGCGCACGTGCGGCTCCTTCCGGAACCACGTCTCCTGCCGCTTGGCGTAGCGGCGCGTCGCCCGGACCGTTTCCTCCAAGGCCTGCTCCAGCGTCAAGTTCCCATCCAGGTGATCGGCAAGCTGCCGGTAGCCGATGGCCTGGAACGCCGGCAACTCCCCCAGGGAGCAACCGCCACGCCCGCGCGCATGTTCCGGGAGATAACTGTCCCGCAGGCGCTCTACCTCGGCCAGCCAGCCGCGCTCCAGCATGCGTCCGGCCCGCTTCTCCACGACATCGTACAGAACGGTTCTCGGCAGGGTCAATCCGATCTTCAGCAGCCTTCGCTCGAGCCGGCCCTCCGTCCCCAGCCGCTGCCACTCGGACAGCGGCCGGCCGGTTGCGCGTACCACCTCGAGCGCGCGCAGGACGCGCTGGGTATCGCCCGGAGAAAGCGTCTCGGCGCTCTCCCGATCCACTCTCCGCAGCTCCCGGACGAGATGGCAGAGGCCATGAGAGTGAAGGTCGGCCCGCAACGCCTCGCGCACGTCGGCGCCGACCGGCGGCACCGGCGCGAGTCCTTCGAACAGGGCGCGCAGATAAAAACCGCTGCCGCCCACCAGTACCGGCAGCGCGCCGCGCGCCTCGACCTCCGCGACCGCCACCGCCGCGCGGCGCGCGAACTCCCCGGCCGAGAACGCCTGGTGCGGCTCGATGACGTCGATCAGGTGGTGGCGGACCCGGGTTCTCTCTCTCGGTCCGGGCTTCGCCGTGCCGATCGTCAACCCCCGGTAGGCCTGCAGGGCGTCGGCGCTGATCAACTCGGCGGCGAGTCCCTGTCCGGCGAGATCGCCCGCCAGCGCCATCGCGAACGCGCTCTTGCCGGTAGCGGTCGGGCCGAGCACGGCGATCACCTGCCAGGAAGGCGAGGACATGGTTGCAGGATAGCCCCGAAGCGCCGACGCTAGCCCGCCCGGCCCCGCGGCCAGGCCGCGACCCGAAGCACCGGGCGCCGGCCGCCAGAACCGTCGCGCCGAAAACGAACCTCGATCCGGCCGTGGAGGTCCGTGCGCAGGACCCGGATCCCCCGGCGTTCGATCCTTGTCACGACCTCCGGCGAGGGGTGGCCGTACGGATTTCGTCGGCCGGCCGACACCAACGCAAGACTCGGGTTCACAGCCGCCAGCAGCGCGGCACCGGTCGAGGTCCGGCTGCCATGATGCGCCACCTTGAGCACCTCGCTTCGAAGCGGGATCCCGCGCCGTCGCGACCTGGCGAGGAGTTCCCGCTCGCCCATGAGATCGAGGTCCCCGGTCAGCAACACGCAGGAGCCGCCGGCGCAGGCGCGTAAGACCATGGATGCGGAGTTGCCGCCCTCCGGGCGGTCCGCCCCGGGATGAAGGACCTCCAGGTCCCAGGCCCCCACCCGGTCGGCGTAGCCGCGCCCCACTCCACGGACCCGCCCGCCCAGCCGATCAGCCAGGGCACGGCCGCATCCGTCGCGCAGTTCGACCGGCACCGCCCACAGCCGCTCGATCCTCAGGTAAGAGGTCAACTCGAGGAGACCCCGGCAATGGTCCGAATCCCCATGCGACAGGATTCCCAGGTCAATGCGATGGACACCTTCCGCCGCGAGAGCCTGGAGCAACGCCGCCTCCGCGAAGTTGCCGCGCCGGAAACCGCCGCCGTCGACCAGGATCACCGGTCCGCGCTCGCCGCTCCGAAGCAGCACCGCCTCGCCCTGTCCGACATCGAGCATCGCCAGCACCGGCTCGTCCTCCGGCGAGGCGGGGGTACAGACCAGGACCAGCGCGAGTGCCCAGATCGCCCGGCGGAAACCCGACGCCAGGACTCCAAGCCAGGTCGCCAGCGCAAGCGCAGCCGTCCCGTCGACGCTGACCGGCGGGGCGAGCCACAAGCCCGGCGGCAGGTGCGCTAGCGAGGCAAAGGGCACGCTGAGCAGATCGAGAATCGTCTGGACGGCCCGGGCGCACGGTCCCGCAGCCGCCGAAAGCACGGGCGTCGAGGCCAGGGCCGCCAGAGCAACCCAGACCAACGAGAAGCCGAGCACGAGGGCAGTGAGGGGCACGAACGCCAGGTTGAGCAGCGGCGACAGCGGCGTGAGAAGGCCGATCTCGACCGCGGTGATCGGCAGGGTGGCAAGCTGGGCCGCGAACGTCGCGGCCAGCGCAACCGCCACCGGTTTCGGCGAACGGGTCTCCGGCCCTCCCCGCCACCAGGTCAGCAGACGAGGCGCCAGAACCAGGATCCCGGCCGTGGCCAGAAAGCTGAGCCGAAAGCCCAGATCGCCGCCGGCATCGGGATCGAGCGCGAGGAGCAGGATCAACGCGGCGCAAAGCGAGTTGAGCGCCTGCGGCGGCCGTTCGAGCGCCATGGCCAGAAACACCAGCAGCGCCATCACCGCCGCCCGGAGAAACGAGGGCCGCGGGCCGACGAGGCAGCCGTAGAGCAACAGGATGGAAACGGCCCCGGCCCAGGCAAGACGCCCGGACAATGCCCCGAAGATCCACCAGAACCCGGCCAGGAGCAGTCCGACGTGCAGTCCCGACACGGCGAGCAGGTGGGAGAGCCCCGCCCGCCGCAACCCCGTGCGCCACTCCGGCGGCACCCGACGCGCGTCGCCGAAGACCAGAGCCCGGGCCAGCAAAGCGCCGGGCCCCTCCGCCTCGTCGACGGGTCGCAGGAGCCACTGCCGCAGCCCGGCCAGTAGCCGAGAGCCTCGGCCCGGAGCCCTGCCGACCGCGACCATCAACCAGCGACTCTTCACGTTGAAGCCCCACTCGCCCGGCCGGGAGACGTGCAGATTGCGGTACGCAGGCCGCCGCGAGAAGTACCCGCGCACCTGGAGCCGCGTCTCCTGCGGCGGCGCCTGCTCGCCGCCCAGCCGCAGCCAGACACGCCCGGGGCCGGGGACCCGCCGTCCCGACTGCTCGATCACGTGCACTCTCGCCCTCGCGGTCCACCCGTGGTCGGCACGCTCCCAGGCCGCGGCCCCGAGCACCGGCACTGCCACATCGACCGTAGCCGGACGCTCCGGATCGAGTTCCAGGACTCGCGAGCCCCCAGGACCTTCGGCGAGAAGAACCACCGACAACGCCGCAGCCAGAGGCAACAGCGGCGCCCGGCGAAGCGCCGTGGTCCAGTCGAGCGGCCCAGCAGCCACAAGGACCATGACGGAAGGGACCGACCCGAACCCGGTTCGAGCGCTTGCGCTGGCCCGCGGCCGGTGCGAAGCTAGGTCCCGTCAGCGTCCGGCCGGGAGCGTTCGAGGCTGCCGGTCGAGGCGCAGACTCTTCGCACCCAAGCATGGCGCCCGACTTCGTCCACCTGCACCTCCACTCCGAGTACTCGCTGCTCGACGGTGGCAACAGGATCGGGCCCCTGGTCGACCGAATCGCCGACCTCGGCATGGACGCGGTCGCCCTTACGGACCACGGCAACCTGTTCGGCGCGGTGGCCTTCTACGAGGCCTGCCGGAAGAAGGGCGTCAAGCCCATACTCGGGATCGAGGCGTACGTGGCGCCCGATGTCAGGACGGAGACGTCCGACCGCCGGTTCAAGGAGACCCAGGGCGTCGCCGACGGCGGCTTCCACCTCGTGCTGCTGGCGCGCAACGAGGCCGGTTGGAGCAACCTGGTCAAGCTCTCGTCCGACAGCTACGTCGAGGGCTTCTACTACAAGCCGCGGATGGACAAGGACACGCTCGAGCAGTGGAACGAGGGCCTCATCGCGATCAACGGCCACCTCGGCTCCTCCCTCGCCTACCACCTGAGAAAGTACATCGAGACCGGGGGCGACGATCACTACGAGCGGGCCGGGAAAGAAGCCGAGTGGCACCGGCGCACCTTCCCGGCCGACGAAGACGGTGAGCCCTGTTTCTACCTCGAACTGCAGCGCCACGACACGCCCGAGCAGGAGGAAGTCAACGAACAGATCCTGCGCCTCGCTTCGGACCTCGACCTGCCCGTCGTCTGCGACAACGATTCGCACTTCCTCACCGCCGAGGACTGGGACAGCCACGACACGCTGATCTGCGTCTCGACGAGCAAGTCGAAGCAGCAGGAGGACCGCCTCCACTACCCGAAGGATCTCTACGTGAAGAGCCCCGAGCAGATGGGCGAGCTCTTCGGCGCTCCCGAGACGGCCGACGCGTTGGTGAACACCCGGCGAATCGCCGACCGCTGCAACGTCGAACTGGACTTTTCCGCCAACCACGCTCCGTTGGTGCGGGTCGAACGAATCGAGGCTCCGCCACTGCCGGCGGGAGCGACGGAGCCCGCACCCGGCAGCCCAAAACCAGGAAGTGACGCCTGGTTCGATCGTTTCTGCGCCGGCTACCGCGTGGAGCCGCTGGCCGACCAGCCAGGCGAGGAGGAACTGGACGCACTCCACGCCGACTGCGACAGGGCGTTGCGCGAACTCAGCGAAGCCGGCCTCGCCTGGCGCTACGGCGACCGGGTCGAGGACGCCCACCGCCAACGTCTCGACCATGAGCTCTCGGTCCTCGCCGGCAAGCGGATCAGCGCCTACTTCCTGATCGTCTGGGACTTCGTGAACGAAGCCAGGAAACGCGACATCCCCGCGACGGCGCGCGGTTCAGGCGTGGGCACGATGGTCGGCTACACGCTCGGGCTTTCGCACGCCTGCCCGGTGCGCTACGGCCTCCTGTTCGAGCGCTTCACCGATCCGGACCGCAGCGAGTACCCCGACATCGACATCGACCTCTGCCAGGACGGCCGAGCCGAGATTCTCGAGTACGTCCGGCAGAAGTACGGCTACGTCGCCCAGATCATCACCTTCGGCACGATGAAGGCCCGCGCCGCGATCCGGGACGTCGGCCGCGTGCACGAGCTCCCGCTCGCCCAGGTCGACCGCATCTCCAAGTTGATCGGGTCCGAACTCGGCGTGACGATCGAGCAGGCCCTGGGTCGCGAGAAGGAACTGACGGAGCTGTACGAGAGCGACGAGCAGGTCCGCGAGGTGATCGACACGGCGCAGCAGCTCGAGGGGATCACCCGGCACAGCGGCGTCCACGCCGCCGGGCTGGTCATCGCGACCCAACCACTGGCGAACCTCGTGCCCCTCGCCACCAGCCGTGCCCAGGGGTCGAAGGACGTGCTGGTGACCCAGTGGGACGGGCCCACCGTCGAGAAGATGGGCCTGCTCAAGATGGACTTCCTGGGTCTGACGACCCTGTCCATCATCGAGCGCTGCCGTCAGCTCGTGCGCGAGACCTTGCCGCAGGAGGCGATCGCCGCGGCGGTTCCGGATTGCCCCGAGGGCCGGGAGCCGCTCGACCTCGACCACATCGACCTTGCCGACCCCAAGGTACTCGAGGTCTTCGCCAGCGCCGACACCGCCGGCACATTCCAGTTCGAATCGGAGGGCATGCGCAACCTGCTGCTGCAAATGAAACCCGACCGGCTGGAGGATCTGGTGGCCGCCAACGCCCTCTTCCGCCCCGGACCGATGGCGCTCATTCCCAGGTACTGCGACCGCAAGCACGGTCGCGAGGAAACCCCGCAGGTCCACGAGATCGTCGACCGGCACACCGCCGACACCCACGGCATCATGGTCTACCAGGAACAGGTCATGCAGATCGTCCACGAGCTGGGCGACGTGCCGCTCCGCGAGGCGTACACGCTGATCAAGGCCATCAGCAAGAAGAGCCGCAAGACGATCAACGCGGCCCGGCAGCGCTTCGTCGCCGGCGCCCGGGACAAGGGTCTCGCCAAGCAGCAGGCGACCCAGCTGTTCGGACTGATCGAGGAGTTCGCGGGCTACGGCTTCAACAAGTCCCACTCGGTCGGCTACACCCTGCTCGCGTACCAGACGGCTTACCTCAAGACCTACTTCCCGGTGCAGTACATGGCGGCCGTCCTCACCTACGCTGCCGACAGCACGGACAAGCTGGTTCACTACGTCGACGAGTGCGCGCGCGTGAAGCTTCCCAACGGCCGCTCCGGTATCGAGGTCGGAACGCCCGACATCGACCGCTCCGGCGTCCGTTTCCATGTCGTGTTCGAGCCCGGCGAGGCGCCGGCGAGCGGCAACGGACACATCCGCTTCGGCCTGTCGGCGGTCAAGGGCGTCGGCGAGAAAGCGGTCCGCGCGATCCTCGAGGTCCGCGAGGAGGGCGGACGCTTCCGCAGCCTGTGGGACTTCTGCCGGCGCGTGCCGCTGCAGACCGTCAACCGCTCGACTGTCGAGGCGCTGATCAAGTCGGGCGCCTTCGACCGCATCCACGGCAAGGACCAGCGCGCGGCGATGGTCGAGGCGCTGGGCCCGGCGATCAAGGCCGGCCAGCGAGCGGCAGCCGACCGCGAGAGCGGCCAGGCCAGCCTCCTGTTCGCCGGTCGTTCGAAGGACGCGCGCGAGCCTGACGACTCCGGCCAGAAACTGCCGTCGGTACCGCCATGGAGCGCCAGTGAACTGCTGACGCACGAGAAGGAAGCGCTCGGTTTCTTCGCCTCCAGCCATCCACTCGACGACCACCGGGAACTCCTCGAACGGTTCGGCAACGTGAACGTCGAGCAGTTGAAGGCCTTGCCGGCCGACACGGAAGTCGTGCTCGGGGCGCTGCTCGGCTCGCTCCGAACCACCCGCACCCGGAAGGGGCGCAATCCCGGCCAGAAGATGGCGATGATCCAGCTCGAGGACAAGAGCGCACGCGTGGAGGGCGTGCTGTTCGCCGACGCCTACGCCGAGTACGAAGAGCAACTGGAACGAGGCGCCGTGCTCTTCTTCACCGGCCGCGTCGACCGGCGCCGCGAAGAGCCGAACCTGGTGGTCAGCAAGGTCGTGCCGGTCGAAGAGGCCCCGGTGAAGCTCGCCCGGCGCCTGCGTATCCACCTCGATCTCCGGTGCGAGGCCGGGACCTCGGACGACGGCCTCAACGATGACCTGGAACGTTTGCGCGACCTGCTCGAAAAGCGCCGCAGCCGGGGCCGGAACGGCGGTGTCGAAGTCGAGTTCGAGCTGGAACTCCAGGACCGCACGGTCCTGGCCGGCGCCAACGGCTCCCGCGCGCCCGTCGACGATGCCGTGGTTTCCGAGATCGACGACCTGCTCGGCGCCCGTGGCCATTGCCGGTACATCGGCGCACCGCCGCCCTCCCGGCCTTGAGCGCGCCGGCAATGACCCGCGAACGGCGACGTATCGCCCTGATCCTGACCGCGATCCTGGCGGTCGGGCTGTTCGGACACTGCCGGGGCAGCGGCTACCGGAACTTCTTCCGCCACGATCCCAGGCAGGCCCACGACTACGGACTCGACCGACGCGACGGCACGACCTGGGAGGTCCGCCTCGGCCGCGACGGCTTCGACTGGCCGGGCGAAGCGAAGCGCCGCAACGTCACCGCCCTGCTCGAGTTCCGCGCCAGGACCAGGCCCCTGCTGCCGGCGCTCTCCCCCAGCATCGAGTTCCGTGCGGAGGGCCGGAGCTTCACCCAGTCTTTCGCGCCGCGCTCGACCGGCCGCCGCTACCTGAACGTCTCACCGGCGGCGGGCGCCGACCGCATCGAGATGGTCGGCCGGCAGATCGGCTGGCAGCTCGGACCGACCCGACTGGTCGTGTTCGAGAACCCGCCGATCGACGAGGCGACCCGTGTACTCGTTCTCGCGCCCCACCCGGACGACGCCGAGATCGCCGCCTTCGGCCTCTACGCGGCGACCCATTCCGACGTCGTCACGGTCACGGCGGGCGACTACGGCGGCATGAACTACGGCGGCCTGTTCCCGGACATCGGAGAGCACTACCGGATCAAGGGCTGGATGCGAACCTGGGACAGCCTGACCGTGCCCTTCCTGGGCGACGTTCCGTTCAACCGGGCGCGGAACCTGGGCTACTTCGACGGCACCCTCCGTCGCCTGTACGAACAGCGGCCAGAGATCGTCGATTCGATCCTCGCCGACCTCGAGGAACCGGGCCAGTTCCGCCGGCTGAACACAGAACCGCAACTGGCCACGCGGCCGTTCACGTCGAGCTGGCCCGAACTCGTCGCGGACCTGCGCCGGGAGGTGGACTGGACGGGCGCAGAACTGATCGCGACGGCGAACCCCCTGCTCGACAGCCATCCGGACCACCAGTACACGACGGTCGCCCTGATCGAGGCGATCGAACAGAACGGCTGGGACGGCCGCCTCCTGCTCTACACGAACCACGCGACCCGCGCCGAGCCCTATCCCCTGGGACCGAACACCGCGCTCGAGTCGCTGCCGCCCTGGTTCGGCGATCCGATGCCCTTCGGTTCCGTCCTGTCCTATCCGGTCGACGAGACGACCCGCCGGTTGAACTACCTGGCACTCGAGGCGATGCACGATCTCCGGCCGTTCGAGCACAGGGTCGTGACGCCCTTCTCCGAGCGCGCCCGCGACCTCGCGACCGAAGCCGTCTGGCGCATCCTCGGCCGTCACGACAGGCTCCCCGGCTATCTCTACGACTACCTCCGCCGCGGACCGAGGCCGAACGAGATCTACCTCGTCCTGGACCGGGACCAGGCGGTCCGGTTGAAGGAGCGATTCCTCGAGATCGAGGCGGCGCGGCGGCGCTAGCGACTCAGAAACGCCAGCAGGTCCGCGATGTCGGCGGGTTCGAGCCCCGCCTCGAGTTCCTCGGGCATCATGGACAGGCTGTCGCTGCGGACCTCCCGGACGCGTTCGGCGGGCACTTCGATCAGAAGATCTTCGGCCGCCCGCAGGACGATCCCGCCGGCGGCGCTCTCGGCCAGCAGACCCGAATGGACCTCGCCGTCCGTCGTCTCGACGATGTAGTTCACGTAGGCCGCGTCGACCGCCGCGTTCGGGTCCAGGATGTCGTGCAGAAGGGTCTCTGCGCTCTTGCGGCCGACGCCGGACAGGTCCGGGCCCGGCCCGCTGCCGGCGCCACCGCTCCGGTGGCATCGGGCGCAGAGTTCGACGAACAGGGCTTCTCCCCGCTCCGGATCGCCGCCGAGTCCGAGCGCCGGCCGCATCGCCTCGATCGCGTCGGCGCGGGTGACGACGCCGGCGTCGTCGAAGAGGGTCCCCGCCCTCCGGCGGATCTCCGGGTCGGGCGAACGCAGCAGGAAGCGCCGCCGCTCCAGGATGAAGTTCATCTCCCCAAGCCCGATCCGTCCGCTCTCGAGCGCGTCGAGAAGAGCCCCGTGCCGGTTCCGGCTTCGAATCAGGTAGCTGGCCGCATCGCGCCGGGCGTCCGTTCCCAGATACGGCCAGCGCTCGACAAGGTACGCCGTGACCGTCTCCTCGTCCGCCGAAGCCAGCTCCGCCATCGCCGCTCGCTGCACCCGTCGGGGCTGCTCCGCCCCGAGCAGCGCGCCCATTCGTTCCAGCCAGGTTCCTCCGACCGGGACCGTTTCGGCAGCGCGAGTTTCGGAGTTGGCGGCTTCCGGGCATCGCGGGGCGACGTCTCCCAACGCCGGCCACTGGCGGCGAAGACCGAAGAGAGTCAGCGCCTGAAGCCTCTCCTCCAGGCGTCCGGTCGGGTTCGCGGCCCGGACCCCGGCACAGTCGAGAAGGCCGACTTCTTCCGCCGACACAGCCACTCCCAGGGCGGCGCTCAGGCGCCACGCCGCGGCCGCGAGGACATCGTCGCTGGATCGACGCAGGCGCCGCAACGGTTCGGCCAGGGCCGAGCCATCGACCGTCCGGTCCCCGCCGCCGGTGGCCGCGGCCGTCAGCCCGGCGAGCAGGGGCCCGCTGCCGGAATCGGACAGGGCCCGGAGCACAAGGTCGCCCGCCATCACCTCGCTCAACCGTTCCGCGGGCAGCAGAGTGGCGATCCGTTCGACGACCGCACCGTCGGCGACGTCCGACGCCAGCAACAACTCAAGGGAGCGCACCGGGTCGGCGGCAAGGACGGAGACTGCGGCGAGCCGCAGCCAACGCTGCCCGGTTGCCGACTCCGCCGACAGCGGCGCCTCGGCGGCCGCAGATGTGACTCCGGCCACCACCGCCGACATCGCCGCGGCACGACGCGACGCCTTACCTCCGACCTCCGACCGGAGGAGAATCCCGGAGGTCAGCATCGCCTGGAGCCGCACGCCCGGATCGGGATCGCCGATCAAGGCCACGACCTCGGGCACGAGCGGCATCCGCGGACCGGCGAGCGCGTCGCCCCGAAGCGTCTCCTCGAAGGCCAGAACGGCGTTGCGCCGCAGCTCCGGGTCGGGATCGTCGAGCGCGGCTCCGAGCGAGTCCCGGTCGAGTTCACCGAGGCCGCTCAGGGTCCAGAGCGCGTGGAGCCTCCCGAACGGCCGCCCGGAGTCGCCCAGGCGCTCCCGGAGATCCCGGACGACGGCCTCCGGTGGGTCCGCCGCGAACTCCTCGACCAGTAACCGCTGCGCGGTCAACCGCCGCCACCGGTTCGGGCCCGCCAGGGCAAGGAGCAACTCGTCGGGGCGCGAGCGGTCGAACCCCGCGAAGCCCCTGTGCTCCGCCGGCAGTCCGCCGGCGGGCACGATCCGGTAGATGCGGCCCCGGTCGTCGCCTTCGTAGAGATCGAGCTCCACCTCCATCGGGTCCGGGATCCACTCCGGGTGTTCGACGACGCCGCGGTGCATGTCGAGAACGTAGAGCGCGCCGTCAGGTCCCACCGTCAGGTTGACCGGCCGGAACAGCGGGTCTGTCGAGGCCAGGAACTCCACTCCGGACCGGCCCCTGCCCGCTTGCGCCGCCGCGCCCGCCGTGTCGACGACCGCGCGATGAACCACGTTCGCGGACGGGTCGGCGACGAATACCTGGAGTCCTTCTTCCTCCAGTCCGGCACTGCCGAAGGCGCCGCCCGCGTACACGGTGACCGCGCAGGCGGCCGAGAAGCGGCTGGATTGCTCCGGGTGGTTCGGCCGCGTCTGCCGCACGCCGATCGGAAACAGCTCGGCCGGCCCGCCCTCCGGAGGCGCCGCCAGCCGCAGCCGGCCGTTCCGCCAGGCCGCCGGAAGCCGATCGAGATAGCGGCGCGGGACGACGACCTGGCTCAGGTGGTCCAGGTTGTGGGTGCCGAAAGCGCGGCCCCAGGGACCGAAGGTCATGCCGAAGCCGCCGGCGCCGCGGCCGGTGCGCTCGAAGCGCCGCGCGCCGAAGTCGACGCGGAAGTCGTCCTGACCGATGTCCTCTTCCGCGCGCGGGGATTCAACCTCGTCCGCTGCGTCCGGCCAGAAGACGCGGGCTCCGTTGCCGCCGTTGACGCCGTAGACCCAGTTGTCCAGGCCGTAGCGGAGCGCGTTCACGTTGTGCTGGGGGTTGCCCTCGGCAAAGCCGCTCAGCAGCACTTCCCGCCGGTCCGCCCTGCCGTCGCCGTCCGTGTCCTCGAGGTACACGATGTGCGGCGGCGCCGCCACCAGCAGGCCCCGCCGCCACGGCAGGATCGAGTCCGCCATGCCGAGACCGTCCGCGAACAGGCGCCGCTCGTCCCAGCGGCCGTCGCCGTCGCCGTCCATCAACTCGACGATCCGCGCCGGCCGCTCCATGTCGGGGTAACCCGGCAGTTCGAGAACGAACGCACGCTCCTTCTCGTCGAACGCAAGGTCGATCGGATCGACGGTGACCGGCTCGGCAGCCGCGAGCTCGAGCGTGAACGCCGGGTGGAGTTCGAACCCGGCCGGCACTCCATCGAGTTCCGGCCCGCCGAGCATGGGCCCAGCGCAACCGGCGACCGCCAGCACGGCAACCGTCAGCGCCGCGGTGGCCGCCGCGTGCGGACGGCGACCCGGCGCGCTACTCGCCGCCGGCGGATGCTGCGGCATCCGCCTCGAGCAGCCGGGCACCGCGCATGATGTTGCCCATCGCATAGTTGCCTTCGTGGCAGGCGTATTCGTAGACTCTGCCATCCGCGGCCGGCCACGGGAACTCGCCGCTCCAGGCCGTCTCCCAGGTCGTCGAATCCTCGACCGTGAAGCTGTAGTTCAGCGTGTCTTGGTCGATGCGGCTGAAGCGCTCGGTGACCTTGAGGCTCTCGCCGGCGCCATACGTGTACATGCCCGGCTTCTTGCCGAAGTTCCTCGTCTCGACGACCAGGGTGTCACCCTCCCAGCGTCCCACCGAGTCACCCATGTAGGCCGTCATCCCGTCCGGCAGGTGCTCGCCGCCGATCCGGATGATCCGGGCGTCGTGGATCATCTCGGCGAGGATCATCACGTAGTCCTCGGTCTGCACGACCCGCTTCAGGTTGTTGTAGGCGGTCGGCAGCATCGGCGGGCCGGACGTCGAACCGAATCCGAGGATGCAGCGCTCACCCAAGGGACGCTGCTCGATGTCGTCATAGGGCCCCGCCCCTTCATTCTCGAGCCACCATGCGGTGCCGGTGTTTTCACGGAAGAGAGTGAAGAACGCCATTCGCTTTCGCTGCGCCTCCGGCGTCATCTGCGGCAGGCGGCCGTTGGGCGGATCAAACACGAGGGACGTGCGGAACCGGCCGTCGATCGAGATCGAACGGCTGCCGTAGTCGAGCCAGAAGTCGTTGTAGCCACCGACGTTGCCCGCGGCGCCCGGGGAGCCGTCGCCACCCGGCGGCGGCGCCTCCCGAGTCGGGTCGCTGGCCTCGAGGTCGGCGGCCCGGCGGTCGGCGACCGTCCGTGCGATCTCCTCTGCCTCTTCCGGCGACAGGTACAGATTGTCCTCGAACTTGGGATCGCGCTCGAGCGGCGTCAGCGTCGCGATGTCGTAGACGCCGGTGAGATCCGGTCGTCCGCTCGCCGTCCGCGGAATGTCGCCGTCGCCGTCGGCGGCGGGCAGAGCGGCGGGCAGGAGCAGCGCCGTACTCAACAGCGCGGCGGCGCCCGCAGGGGAAGCGATGCGATATCCGGTCGTCTTCATCATCTGCTCAACTCCCTCCTTGAAGGTCGGCTGCGACGGATTGCCACTCTAAGCTACACTCCCGCCGCCACGACCACCAAGCCACGCCGTCCAACTCCAGAAGCAAGGCCGGCCCCGAAACGGAGAACCCATGAGAAGCCTCGTGCCAGCCGCAATGCTCGTTAGCGCCGTAACGCTCGCCCCGGCGAGTGCGGGCGCCGCGAACCTCGCCGTCGGCGACGCCGCGCCGGACTTCACCCTGCCCAGCACCGACGGCAGCCAGGTGACCCTGTCCTCCTTCGCCGGCCAGAAGAACGTCGTCCTGGCTTTCTTCCCCAAGGCCTTCACCGCCGGCTGAACGATGGAAATGAAGGGATACCAGGCTGGTATCTCCGACTTCACGGGCAGTGATTCCGTCGTCTTCGGCATCAGCACCGACGTGCTGGACGAAAACAAGCGGTTCGCCGAGGAACTGGAGCTCGACTTCGCGCTCCTGAGCGACGCCGGCGGCGAAGTCGCCAAGCAGTACGGCGGCATGATGGAGAGATTCCCCACCGCCGCCAACCGCGTCACCTACGTGGTCGGCAAGGACGGCAGAATCGCCTACATCGGCGAAGGCGCCGAGGCGATGAATCCGGCCGGCGCGAAGGACGCCTGTCTGGGGCTCGAGTAACGGCGCTCAGGCCTGCGCGGCGCTGAGAGCCGCTTCCACGCGGGGCTGGTACAGCTCGACCCGGTTCCCGTCTCCGTCCAGGATCCACGCGAACAGGGCGTAGCCCTCGTCGTCCCTGCGCAGCGGCTCGACGCCCCGCTCGTCGAGGTGCGCCAGCAGGGCATCGAGGTCCCGAACGCGCAGGTTGACCATGAATGGCTGATCGCCGTACATGTCGTCCTGCTCCACGCCCTCGTTGCGGGTCATCCGCGGCACCGGACGCTTCGCCTTCATGATCGCGAAGGTCGTGTCCATGACCCATGTGGGATCGTCGGGGTCCGCGGCCACGTAGCGCATGTAGAACGCGCCGAACTCCTCGCTGCCCTCGAACTGGATGCCGAGGTACTCCGCGTACCAGTCGGCGAGCCGTTTCGGGTCCTCGCTGAAAACGAAGGCGCCGCCGACGCCGTCGATCAGGCTCAAGGCGACCCGCCCGTCGTCGTCGGTTCCATCCGCGACCTGACCTGCATCCGAGTACTGACGGTCTGGCGGCTCACCGGGTCGTGCACCGAAACAAGGAGGTCATGTGGCCTCCGGCGCAGGGTCAGGACGGTCTCGTAGGGCACGACGGCATCCGGCGCCGGCTGTGTGCTGCCCGCCAGGCTGAGCGGAATGACCGGGATCCGCGCCTGCTGGCCGTTGCGGTCGACGACGGCGAAGCGGAGTTCCAGCCGGGCCAGGAACCGGTCCTCGAAGGGAAACACGGGGAAGTGGCCCACCGGGATGTGGACGGTCACCGGCACCAGCATCTTGCGGCGAAACGGTCCGGTCGGTTCTGGCTCGCCGATGTCCACCACGAGTACCGGCTCGCCGTAGGTTCGGGTTTCATCGGGGAACAGCAGCCGACCCTGCGTCTCCATGTCGGCTTCGGCCCGGCGCGAGAGATCGACGTAGCCACTGCGCGAACGCACCCGCAGGCCGGGCCGCCGGAGCTCGACCCGCACGTCGTGCGCCCGATCGTCGCGGCGGTACTCCGGCACGAAGCCGAGCCAGTAGTAGTTCGAGGTGTCTTCGCTGACCCTCCGGAGCGCACCGAGATTCGCCCCGGCCATGTAGGCCCTGCCGCCCGTCTGCTCGGCGAGCTGCCGCAGGTTCTGCCAGCGCATCAGGCTCGGCCGAGTCTGCTGATCCACCGGATAGACCGTGTAGCCGAGGACGTTGGCGGTGTCGATGAGCGCGTCGAGGATGCTCCAGTCCGAGCGGAGTCCGATCCCCTGGCCCGCCAGCCGAAACGAGCCGACCGGCCAGTCACCCGCCAGCAGCAGAAGCACCTTGCGACCTTCCGGCACGTCGAGCGACCGCATCGTCGAACTGACGGCGGTGACGGAGAACTCGAGATCCCGCGCCAGGCTTTCGGCCCGCGCTTCGCTCACCGCGCTCGGCAGGTCCATCGCCGCGAACGGCAGGTCGGCGGCTACGGAGGTCAGGTCTTCGTCGAATCGGGCGCCCGGCGCCAGACCGCCCTCCGCGTTCCGGGCGAAGCGCGACTGGTCGATCAGCCGGGGCGACCTCAGCAGACCGCCGAAGGAACGGCCGCGTTCGAGTTCCGCCAGCGCGGCGCGGGTCCGCCGGCGGTCCGTCGTGAACGGGCTGAGGACCTGCAGCCGGCGGCGGCTCTGCACGACGACAGCGACCTGATCCCGCAGGCCGAGGTTCGCCAACTGGTTGGCGAATCCGCGGACCACGGGCCGCCTGAACGTGACGTGGGTGTGGTCGTCGTCGACGAACAGGAGGTAGTTCGTCGGCACGGAATCGCCGTCGCCGATCGCTGGCGGCGCCTCGCCGTCGCGCGACTCCACCGCGCGGCTCTCCAGGATCTCCGTGAAGTAGTCCACACCGATCTCGACGCCATCCACGAAGATCCGGAAATCGTCCGCTTCGAGGCCATGAACCCGGTTGCCCGACCGGTCCTCGACGACGACCTCCAGATTGACCACCCGGACGTCGATCTCCTCGCCGAAGAAGAGGTCGGGCGGCGGGGTATCAGTCTCTTGGGAAGGAGGCTGCGCTCCTGCCGGCTGCGCCCAGACGAGGATCAGAGTAGCCGCAAGTACGAGCGAAGACCTACTGAAGCTCGAGTACTCCACGTACAGCCGATTCTGTCAGGGATTCGGCTCGGCCTCCTGTGGCGCTACCCGCATGCGCGTGCTGGCGGTCTCTCGGGACAGTGGATCGTGCACGGTGACCACCAGGTCGTGGGCGAGGCGGCGCAGCGCGAGCGATGTCCGGTAGAGCACCACCTCGTCCGCGGCCGGCAGGGATGGCCCTCCCAGTCGAACGCGTTGCACAGGAACACCAGTCCGCCGTCCCCAGCGGTCGACGGCCGCGAAACGGACTTCGAGGTCCTGCACGAACCGCCCGTCATGCGGGACCGCCAGAAACCGGCCCACCGGAAGGTAGACACCGACGGGCACGCTCATCATTCGTCGCTTCAGCCTGTCCGTGTCCCCGATCTCCACCAGGAGGGCTCCGCCGGCAGGCTCCGATTCCGCCGGAAACAGGAGCTCGCGCAGAGCCTCCATATCCGCCTCCGTGCGACGGGAGAGGTCCAGGTAGCCTCGGCGTGAGCGGACGCGAAGGCGGGGCCTCTCCACCTCGATTCGGACATCGTGGGCCTCGTCGTCGCGCTGGTAGCGAGGCACGAACCCCAGCCAGTAGTAGTGCGACGTGTCCGCGTTCACGATGTCCAGAGCCCGGACGTTGGTCCCGGCCATGAACGCCCTGCCGCCCGTGCCCCGGGCAACGTATCTCAGGTTCTGCCAGAGCCATCCGCGAGGCTGGCGCTGCTGGTCCATCGGATAGAGCGTGTAGCCAAGCAGGTTCGCTGTGTCGATCAGGGCGTCGAGGAGGTGCAGGTCCGTCGACTTCCCGCTACCCAGGCCGGTCCGCCCGAAGTTCCCTGACGGCCAGCTCCCGGCCAGGAGCAGGAACACCTTTCGCCCGGGCGGCGGTTCGAGAGCTCGCATCGTCGAAACGACCGCGTCCACCGAGAACCGGAGGTCCCTGAAGGCGATCTCGGGGCTGCGCAGGCCGTCCAGCCCGAACGAACCGATGCCCTCGGCGTAGACGGCGCCCATCCTGCCGCCGCCGCTGCCGGGCCAACGGGCCGGAAAGGCCAGAGCGCCGGCGCCAAGATAGGACCCCGTCGGAACCAGCGGCTCGGAGTCGATCGCGCCACGAACCGTCCCGGCCAGCGGAACCGCGCCAGAAGGGCCGGCGTCCCCGCGATGCCGCTGCCGGGCCCGCAGGAACCCAGCGAATCGACCGCCCTTGTCGAACTCCCGAAGTGCCGCTCGCGTCGCCTCCCGGTCCGTCGTGAACGGACTCACGATCTCCAGTTGGCGGCCGCTCTGGGCAACGACCGCCACCTGATCGGCGGCAGGCAGGCGGGCAAGCCGATCCCGGAAACCGAACAGCACGGGTCGCCGGAACGTCGGATGAGTGTGGTCGTCATCGACGAACAGGACGTAGTTCGTGGCAACGGTCTCGCCCTCTCCAATCGCCGGGGGCGTTCCTGCGCTGCCGCTGGTGCGAGCGCGCCTGCCGGCTACTTCCGTGAAGTACTCGATGTCCACCTCGTGGCCGTCAACCAGCAGCCGGAAGTCATCTGCCTCGAGCCCGTGCACCCGGTTGCCCGCGCGGTCCTCGACCACGACCTCCAGGTTGACCACCCGAACGTCGACCTCCTCGCCGAAGAAGGTGTCCGTCGGCTCCTGCGCCCCGACGTGCCAACTGAATCCCATGACGGCTGCGAGCGCCGTCCCCAGACCGCGAGCGACTCGACCGTCCGGTCTCAGGGCTTCACCTCGATGCGGGCGCTCGCCGTCTGGCGCGACACGGGATCGTGAACCGTGACTACCAACGAATGCGGCAGGTGTCGCATCTCGACGTCGGCGCGGAACCAGTGCACGCTGTCCGGGGAAGGAGCGGTGTCGTGACGCAAGTCGAGGGGAATCGCCGGCTGTTCCGCCCGCCAGCCGTCGTGATCGATGGTGGCGAAGCGAACTTCCAATCGCTGCACGTACCGGCCGTCCCACGGCACCGCGGTGAAGGTCCCGATGGGGATCGCGACATCCACCGGCACGTTCATTCTCTTCCCGCGCAAGGACCTGGTCGCGCCGGTTCTCACCCTCAGCCGAGCCACGTCCTCTTCCGTCTGCTGCGGAAAGAGGAGATGTCGCTGAGCCTCCATGTCGGCTTCGGTAGCCCGCGACAGGTCCAGATAACCGCGGCGGGCCCGCACCTGGACACCCGGGTGCTGGACCTGGACCTCTATCTCGCGCACGCGATCGTCGCGCCGGTACTCGGGCGCGAAACCCAGCCAGTAGAAGTTTGACGTGTCGCTGGCGACCAGCTCGAGAGCCGAGATGTTGCTCCCGGCCATGAACGCCATGCCGCCCGTGTCGCGCGCGACGTAGCGCAGGTTCTGCCACAACCTCATGTCCGGCGAACCGGTCTGCTGGTCCATCGGGTAGATCGTGTAACCGAGCAGGTTGGCGGTGTCGATCAGACCGTCCAGCAATTGGAGATCGGTGCGCAGCCCGGCACCCCGACCGGAGGGCCGGAACTCCCCGGTCGGCCAGTAGCCGGGCAGGAGTAGAAGCACCTTGCGTCCCTCGGGCGGATCGAGCGCGCGCATCGTCGAGACCACGGCATCGACCGACAGGCTCAGATCCTGTTCAAGGATCGAAGCCCTCGCTTCCTGCTCGAAACTGTCGGGCTTCATGTTCGCGAACACCAGGTCGGACGCGACGATCGCTCCCGCGGCCCCCAGGCCCTCGGAAACGACCGCACGGCTGTCGAGCAGCGCCTCCCCTCCCGCGTTGCGGTCCATGTGTGCTGAGACGCCACCACCTCGAGCCACCAGGTCGGCCGCGGCTTCGGACGCATGGCTCTGCGGCCCGGCATCGCGGAAGTACGCGGCCGTTCCACCACCGCCTCCGGTGAATGTCCTGAGGATTCGCCGGGAATCCAGGAGGCCTCGAAAACGTCGCCCCCGATCGAGCTCCTCGAGCGCAGCCGACGTGGCACTGCGATCCGTCGTGAACGGACTCAGGAGCGCCAGGCGCCCGTCGTTCTGGACGACCACCGCCACACGGTCGGCCGGATCCAACAGGCCGAGCCTGTCCGCAAAACCCCGCAACACCGGCCGTCTCAGCGCCCGCAGCGAGCGCTCATCGTCTACGAAGAGGACGTAATTCGTGGCCACGACTTCGCCATCGCCCACGGCCGGAGGCACGTCGGCGCCAGACGTCGGTCGCGCACGTCCCCGCGAAACCTCGGTGAAGTACTCGACCTCGACCTCCTCACCGTCGACCAGCACCACAAAATCGTCCGCCGCGAGCCCTGGCACGCGGCGTCCCTCGCTGTCCTCGACGACGACCTCGAGATTGACAACACGGACGTCGATTTCCTCGCCGAAAGCGACCTCAGATGAGGACAGGGCGTCCGGCTCCTGGCCTGCCGCCGGATACCCGAACGCCAGGGCGGCCACCACGAGGTTCAGTAGACCCCGACAGTAACTTCGCCTTCCGTCGGGCCTTGAACAGAGGTTCCCGATCGTCATGCCTGTCTCCTCCGAGGCGACACCATAGTCCACGTCCTGATTCGATCATGCCAGTGTGTTGCAAGCGGAGTGCCACCAGGTCTGCCGCTGCTAGCCTCCGCGCCATGAGCGAACCCTCTCCCGTCATCTCCACCGATCCCGCGCCGGCCGTGGACGAGGCGTACTGGTCCGCCATCGCAGCAGCCACCGCCATCCGGACCGGCCGCATCTCTTCCCGCGAGTATCTCGAGCACCTGCTCGACCGCATCGAGCGTCTGAACCCGCCGCTGAGCGCCGTCGTCACGCTCGATGTCGAGCGTGCCCGGCGCGAGGCGGACGCCGCCGACCGAGCCATCGCGGAGGGCGGCGAGCTCGGGCCCCTCCACGGCGTCGCGATGACGATCAAGGACTCCTTCCAGACGATCGGCATGCGCACGACCTCCGGCGCGCCCGAGCTCAGCGGCCACGTCCCGGAGGTCGACGCCGTGCCCGTGGCCCGGCTCCGCGCCGCCGGCGCCGTCGTCTTCGGCAAGACGAACCTGCCGATCTACGCGGGCGACACACAGAGCTACAACGAGGTCTTCGGGCAAACGAACAACCCCTGGAACCTCGAGCGGACGCCCGGCGGGTCCTCGGGGGGCTCCGCCGCCGCGCTTGCCACGGGCCTGACTCCGTTCGAACTCGGCAGCGACATCGGCGGCTCGATCCGCGGCCCCGCCTCGACCTGCGGCGTCTTCGGGCACAAGCCGAGCTACGGCATCGTGCCGGCGCTCGGCCAGATCCCGGGACCGCCCGGCACCCTGACCCAGGCCGACATCGCGGTCGCCGGTCCG
The DNA here is from genome assembly GCA_009845425.1 of Holophagales bacterium. Lineage (GTDB taxonomy): Bacteria > Acidobacteriota > Thermoanaerobaculia > Multivoradales > Multivoraceae > Multivorans. Next base: position 283,396 of record VXZQ01000012.1, on the reverse strand, counting down.
ATGGCGCGCACCGTCGAGGACCTGGAGCTCGGCCTCGACATCCTCGCCGGACCGGACGAGTGGCACGCGCCCGGCTACCGGTTGGACCTGCCGCCGCCTCGCCACGAGGACATCTCCGACTACCGGGTCGCGGTGTGGTTCGACGAAGACTCCTGTCCCATCGACGACCGCGTGCGAGAACGCCTCGAGGCCGCCGCGGAGACCCTGGAGGCGACCGGGGCCACCGTCGACCGCGCGGCCCGGCCCGACTTCACGTTCGACTACGCGACGCGCGTCTTCGGCCAGCTCCTGGGCGCCGCCATGTGCGGCGGCTTCAGCCACCAGGAGATCGAGGAACTGGCCGTGCGCGGCCTGCGCGAAGAGGAGGAAGGCGCGCTCGCCGCGCGCTGGGCCTCGCAACGCCACCGCGCGTGGCTGTCGGCCAACGAGCGCCGCCTCCAGATGCGCCGCAAGTGGCACGAGTTCTTCAAGGAATGGGACGCCGTGCTCCTGCCCTCCCTGCCGACCACCGCGATCCCCCACGACCACAGCGAACCGATGGGTGCGCGCCGGATCACGGTCAACGGCGAAGAGCGCGCCTACGGCGAGCAGACACTCTGGGTCGGCCTCACCGGAGTCGCCTACCTGCCGGCGACCGTCATCCCGGCCGGCGCCGCGGCGGACGGCCTGCCCGTCGGCCTTCAGATCGCGGGGCCGTTCCTGGAAGACCGCACGACGCTCGACCTCGCCCGGCGGCTGAGCGACCGGATCGGCGGTTTCGAGCGCCCGCCAGGCTACTGACGCCCGGCGTCCAGGAAGGAGCGCAGGTCCTCCCGGCTGACCGCCGGCTCGCCGGGGGCGACGTTGTCCAGACGACCCTCGCCAAGCCAGCGCTCCAGACGTCGCACTTCGCCCTCGAGGTGGCGGAAGCCGTCGACGACGAAGAGCAGCGGCTGCAGCGAGTCGATCTCGAAGCTCTGGTTCACGACCCATTCGAGCTGGAAGGGCGCCCGCTGCACTCTGCGCGACTCGAGCGAGTGTGCGATCTCGCCCGCCGAACTCAGGAGGCCGCTGCCGTAGGCGCAAAGGCCGGCGCCGCCCGGACGGCGCATCAGGCCGAACTCGATCGTGAACCAGAAGAACCGCGCCAGCGCCCTAAGCGCACTCTCGACGCTTCGGCAGTCGCCGTCCCGGACACGGAGCGCGGCCGTCCGCGCCGCCTCTCCGAAGCGGACCAGCACGTCCGCGAAGGCGGGGTCCGTGTGCATCGGTACGTGTCCGGCCAGGTCGTGGAAGATGTCCGGCTCGGGCAGGTAGTCGAGCCGGTCGCCGTCGCGCACCGTGATCGTCGTCGGGAACTCCCGGCGGCGCAGGCAGTCGAAGAACAGGTAGGCCGGGACGTAGCCGCTGACCGCCCGCGCCTTGAACCCGCTCAGCGGCTCGAGGAAGCGGTTGATGTCCTCCAGCCGGGGAATGCGATCCGGATCCAGGCCCAGTCGCGCCACGCCGTCGAGGAAGCGGGGATGGGCGTACCGCTCCCACTTGCCGGCAAGCGCCCGGTACAGACGCCTCCAGGTCTCCTGGTTCGCCTCGCTGTAAAGACCGTAGGGCTGCTCGACGAACAGGTCGCCGCGGGTCTGCGCGCGCTCGATGAAGGCGGCCCGGCCCGTCGTGAGGTCCCCGCCGGCAATCGAGCGCCCCGCCGAGGTCTCAATCGCGCCGGCTACAGGCATTGCTCTCCTCCTTTCACAGGTTTCCCCGCGCCGCCTGCTCGCGCTCCAGCGCGACGAACAGGCTCTTGAAGTTGCCCGCGCCGAACCCGGTGGCCCCGTGCCGCTCGATGATCTCGTAGAACAGTGTCGGCCGGTCCTCGACCGGCTTGGTGAAGATCTGCAGCAGGTAGCCGTCCTCGTCGCGGTCGGCGAGGATGCCGAGTTCCGCCAGGCGATCGATCGGCTCGTCGATCTTCCCGACCCGCTGCTCCAGGTCCTCGTAGTAAGCCGCCGGCACGTGGAGGAACTCGACGCCGTTCTCGCGCAGCCGCGCGACCGTGCCGAGAATGTCGTTCGTCCGGCAGGCGACGTGTTGCACGCCGGGCCCCTCGTGGAACTCGAGGAACTCCTCGATCTGCGACTTCTTCCGGCCCTCGGCCGGCTCGTTGATCGGGAACTTGATCGTGCCCGTGCCGTCCTGCATCACCTTCGACATGAGCGCCGAGTACTCGGTCGAAATCGCCTCGTCGTCGAAATGGACGAGCTGGCTGAAACCGAGCACCTGCGAGAAGAAGGCCGCCCACTCGTTCATCCGTCCCAGTTCGACGTTGGCCACCACGTGGTCGATCGCGACCAGGCCGCAGTCCCGGCCGGCAGCCGCTCCGGGTATCACGGGCGCAGCCTGGAAGCCGGGACCGAAGACGCCGCCGTAGCCCCGGCGATCGATGAACTGAAGCACGCAGTCGCCGTAGAGACGGATCGACGCGTGCCGGAACCGGCCGTGCTCGTCCGCGGCCGTCGCCGGCGCCGCGGCCACCTCCGCGCCCCGGGCCACGGCGGCGTCGAACGCAGCGTCCGCGTCCGGCACGGACAGCGCAATGACCGCGACCGAATCGCCGTGCCGGCTCACCGAGCGCGCGGCGTGATGCGAGGAGTGGAGACCGCTGGTCAGCAGCAGCCGGATGTCTCCCTGCTCGACGAGGTAGGACGCCCGTGCCCGCTCTCCGGTCTCCAGACCGCGGACCGCGGTGCACTCGAAGCCGAAGGCGTGGCAGTAGTAGGCGGCCGACTGTTTCGCGTTGCCCACGTACAGCTCCAGATGATCGAAGCCGAGGATGGGACAGAAGTCCTCGTCCGCGACAGCGCTCGCCGCCGGATAGCCGGTCCCCTTGGTCTCCGTTGCCACCAGACTCATCTTCCTCTTCCTCCTGTTGTCTGTTCCCGCCGCCATTCCCGTAGGCAGGCCGCGAACTTCGCCACCGCTACGCGCAGCGACTCCGGCTCCAGTGTCGAGAAACTCAACCGGACAGCGTTGGCCGGCGCGTCCAGGTCGTGAATATCGGCGAACGCCGCCGAGGGAACGAAGGCCACGCCGTGCCGGGCCAGAGCCCGCTCGAGCAGTTGCTCTCCATCGGTCTCCGGAGGCAGCTCGACCCAGACGAACATCCCGCCAGCCGGTTCGGAGAATGCGCAGCCGTCCGGGAGTTGATCCGAGAGCTCTTCAAGCATCGCGTCCCGGCGTCTCCGGTACGTGGCCCGCAGGAGCTCAAGATGGCCCTCGAAGTCGAGGTCGGCCAGCAGACGCTCAACGGCCAGCATGGTCAGCCTGGCGCACTCGAGGTCGCCGGCCTCCTTGACGGCCGCGAACGTGTCGACCAGCGGCTGCGGCAGGCGCATCCAGCCGAGACGCAAAGCCGGCGCCAGGATCTTCGAGAACGTGCCGACATGGATGACGCGCTCCGAGTCGAGGGCCGCGAGCGGCCGCTCGAACTCCCCGTCGCAGCACAGCAGGCCGTACGGATCGTCCTCGAGAATCGCGAAGTCGTAGTCCTTGGCCAGAACGACGAGCCGCTCACGTTTCTCCCGGGTCAGACTCACACCGAGCGGGTTGTGAGCGTCCGGGATCACGTACACCAGGCGCGGCCGTTCCCCGGCAAGCAGCAATCGCTCCAGAGCCTCTACGTCGAGCCCGTCGTCCAGACTGCTGGGCAGACTGAGAAGCCGCGGCGAGCGTGGCGCCAGCGCCTCGCGGACGCCGGTGTACACGAAGCGCTCCAGCGCAACGCACTCGCCCATCGCCACCAGGGCTGCCACCGCCACCTGAAGCGCCTGCTGGGCCCCTGCGGTGATCAGGATCTCTTCCGGACGACACGGAACTCCGCGCCGCCGCATCAACAGAGCGATCTGTTCCTTCAAGGCTCCGTTGGGCGGCCCGTACTGCACCGACCGGGGATCCGCCAGCAGCTCACGCAGCTTCTCGCCATAGGCGTCGCGCGGAAACAGATCCACCGCCGGCAAGCCACCGGCCAGCGACATCACGTCGCGTCGAGCAACCCGGTTCACCAGGCGCCGCAGCAGGGAGCGTTCGCGGCCGTGAAGCCAGGGCGCCAGCAGGTGCGCCATCACGGGCTTCCCGGACACCCGACCGCCGAACGGTGGGGGAAGGTCACCGTTCGTGGTGTGATGATGTATCTCTACGGCCATTGTTTGGACTCTATCGTAACCAACACAGCCCAACCAGTGCAGATTCCACTCTTTCGGCTCTCATCCGGGCCGACTCCCACTCTGTGCAAGAATCCGCGCGATGGAAACCAAGAGCAACCACCAAAGCACCGAGTCCCAGCGCTCGGTCCGCCGCCCCCTCGACGCCACGGACTACGCAATCCTCGGGTTGCTGCAGGAGGACTCGAACCGCACCGACGCCGACCTCGCGCGACGCGTCGACCTGTCCGCCTCAGGCCTGAAGAAGCGCCTCCGCAAGCTCGAAGACCGCGGCGTGATCCAGCGCCAGGTCACCCTGCTGGATCGCAACGCGGTGAACCTCGGGTTGCTCTGCTTCGTTCAGGTCTTCCTCACCCACCACCAGGCGGACGCGGTGCGCCGTTTCAGCAAGGTGATCAGCGAACTCCCCGAAGTGCTCGAATGCCACTTCCTCACCGGCGAACATGACTACCTGCTGAAGATCGTGGCGCGCGACTACCGGCACCTCGAGCACATCCTCGCGGACGAACTCGCCGCGATCCCCGGCGTCGACCGCTTGCTCACCAGCATCGTGCTGAACGAGATCAAGCGCACGACCGCACTGCCGCTCGAGGCCCGGACTCCGACCGTGGCAGCGGCCACGGCAGAAGAAGGCGAACGCCGTTGAGCCTGCTTGCTACCCTCCCGCTCCGATGAACGGCGCCCAGGCCATGCTCCGGACCGCGTCCAACGCGGGCGTCGAAGTCTGTTTCGCGAACCCCGGCACATCGGAGATCCACCTCGTCGCCGCGCTCGACGAGATCCCCGGCGTGCGCGGCGTCCTCGCCCAGTTCGAAGGGGTGGCCACCGGCGCCGCCGACGGGTACGGCCGCATGACCGGCAAGCCCGCCCTGACTCTGGTTCATCTCGGACCGGGCTTCGCGAACGGATTCGCCAACCTTCACAACGCCCGGCGAGGACGCACCCCGCTGGTCAACGTGATCGGTCACCACCCGACGTGGCACCGCAACTACGACCCGCCGCTCAACACCGAGGTCGAGAGTCTGGTCCGGGCAGTGTCCGACTGGCAGCGCACCTCGGCCTCCGCGGAACACATCTCCCGTGACATGGCGGACGCCATCGCGGCGGCGCGCCGTCATCCCGGGCAGGTCGCCACCCTGATCGTGCCCACCGACTGCCAGTGGAACGAGGCGTACGGTCCGATCGTGGAACCGACTCCCCCGCCCGCCGCGCTGGTCGGCCCCGAGGCGGTCGAGCGGGCCCGCATCGCCACCTCGAAAGGCGAACGGACGATGCTGATGCTCGGCAGCTCCGGCTTCACGGAAGCCGCCCAGCGCGAGGCCGCCAAAGTGCAGGCGAAGACCGGCTGCCGGCTCACCGCCGAGACGTTCTGTGGACGCATGGAACGCGGTCCCCACCTGCCGCTGCTTCCGCGAGTGCCCTACTTTCCCGAACAGGCGGTGGAGTTCTTCCACGGCGTGGACACGGTAGTCCTGGCCGGCGCGCTCGATCCGGTCGCCTTCTTCGGCTACGAGGGTGGAGTCAGCCGGTTGATTCCGGAGTCGACGGAGGTCGTCGTCCTCAGCCACCCGACGGAGGACAGCGGTCACGCCCTCCGTGAGCTGGCCGGCGCGCTCGGCGCCAAGGGGGCACCTCCGGCACGGAGCGTCGAGAGACCGCCGGCGCCCACCGGGCCGATCGGAGTCCGCGTCGCCGCCCAGGCGATCGCCGCCACCCTGCCCGAGCAGGCGATCGTGATGGACGAAGGGATCACCGCCGGCGCCGGCTTCTATCCCGCCACGATGAACGCACCGGCCCACACCTATCTCCAGGAGAACGGCGGGGCGATCGGCATGGGCCTGCCGGCTTCCCTCGGCGCCGCGATCGCCTGCCCGGACCGCAAGGTTCTGAACCTCGAGGGCGACGGCAGCGGCCTCTACACGATCCAGGCTCTGTGGAGCCAGGTCCGCGAGGGCGTCGACGTCGTGAATCTCGTGTTCGCGAACGACGTCTACCGCATCCTCCAGGTGGAGCTCCACCGCGCCGGTGTCGAGGAACTCGGACCGCAGAGTGTCAACCTGACCGACCTCTCCGGCCCCCGCGTCGAGTGGCTCGATCTGGCCCGCGGCTTCGGCATGCCGGCGGTCCAGGTGCGGACGGGCGAGGAGCTCACGGAGGCGCTCGAGCGCGGCTTCGCGGAACCGGGTCCCTGCCTGATCGAGGCGATGGTCGACGACAGAGCCTCCTAGCAGCTTGAAGTACTCGGTCACTCTCCTGCCGGGAGACGGAATCGGCCCCGAGGTCAGCAAGGCGATGGTCCGCGCGGTCGACTTCGTCACCGGCGGCCGCATCGACTGGGAGCCCGTGGTGGCCGGCAGCACGGCGGTCGACCAGGGACTCTCGCCGCTTCCTGACGAAGCGATCGACTCGATCCGACGCAACCGGATCGCGATCAAGGGGCCCCTGCAGACGCCGGTCGCCGGCGGCTGGCGCAGCGTCAACGTCCTCCTTCGCCAGTCGCTGGAACTGTTCGCCTGCGTCAGACCCGTGCGCTCGATGCCGGGGAACACGCTGGCCCGCTACCAGGGCGTCGACCAGATCATCGTGCGCGAGAACACGGAAGGGCTCTACAGCGGCCGCGAGCACGAAGTCGTCGACGGCGTCGTCGAGGCGCTCAAGATCGTCACGAGGGACGCGTCGCGGCGGATCATGCAGTTCGCCTTCGAGTACGCCCGCAGCCACGGCCGCAAGAAGCTCACGATCGTCCACAAGGCCTCGATCACACCCCTCTCGGACAACCTGTTTCTGGATTGCGCACGCGAGTGCGAGCGGAACTACCCCTTCTTTCAGGTCGAGTACCTGCCGCTCGACAATCTTGCGCTCGACCTGGCCACCGACCCGACTCGCTTCGACATGCTCGTGATGGGCAACCTGGACGGCGACCTGATCAGCGACCTCTGCGCCGGACTGGTCGGCGGCCTGGGTGTCGTTCCGGGCGCGAACTACGGTGAGGGCTGCGCCGTCTTCGAGGCGGTCCATGGCACGGCGCCCGACATCGCCGGCCGCGACCTGGCCAACCCGATCGCCCTCATCCTGTCGGCCGAGTTGATGCTCCGCTATGTGGGCGAAGCCGACGCGGCCGACCACCTGCGCGCCGGGGTCGAGCGGCTGCTGGTTGCCGGCAAGTCGCTCACCCGGGACCTGGGCGGATCGGCGAACACGTCCGAACTCACGGACGCGCTCCTCGCCGAACTCGACGCCGTCGCCGGGGATGCGGACCGCGCCGCCCGGAGGCCGGCCAGAGGGCCGGCGCACCGACAACCGGACAGCGCTCGATGACAGCGGACGGCAAGACCGCAACCAGACCCCGGGTCGCCCTGATCGTCGGCAGCATCGGCATCGGCGCCGAGACCGCGCCGCCGGTGCTCGAGATCCTGGAGTCCGTCGGCGCCGACTTCGACTTCGTCCGCGTCGACGTGCCGACCGCGGTGCGCCGCAACACGGAGAGTGTCCTGGGCGAAGCGGCCGACACGATCCGCGACTGCCGGGTGGCGCTGAAGACCCGCCTCATCGGCCCGGGTCGCGACGCCGTGCGGGTGGGGCCGGGACCGCAGAACCCGAACGTCGCCCTGCGGCAGATGCTCGGGCTCTGGGCCAGCGTGCGTCCCGTGCGTTCGATTCCCGGACTGCCGACGCGTTATCCGGACCTCGACGTGCTCCTGATCCGCGAGATCACCGAAAGCGTCTACCGCGGAATCGAGCACGAGATCGTGGACGGCGTGGTCGAGAGCATGAAGGTGGTCAGCCGCGCGGCGTGTGAACGCATTGCCGACTACGCCTTCCGCATCGCCCAGCGCCACGGACGCCGGAAGGTCACCGCCATCCACAAGGCGAACATCATGAAGCAGAGCGACGGCCTGTTCCTGGACACGGTCCGGGACGTCGCCGCCGGCTACCCCGACATCGAGGTGGACGACTGCATCGTCGACGCGGCCTGCATGCGCCTCGTGCTGAATCCGTACGACTTCGACGTCATGCTGATGGAGAACCTCTACGGCGACATCCTGAGCAACCTCGGCGCCGGACTCGCCGGCGGCATCTCCACCGGCCACGCGATCAACGTCGGCGACGACTGCCACGTCTTCGAGGCCGTCCACGGCGACGCCCCGCACCTGATCGGCACCGGTCAGGCGAACCTGCTGCCGCTGCTCACACCGGCGATCGCGCTACTCCGGCACTTCGACCTCTACGACGAAGCGAACCGGATCGATCAGGCGGTGACCGCCGTCCTCGAGGAAGGCCGGAGCCTGACCCCCGACCTGGGCGGCCAGTCGTCCACCTGGCAGATGGCGCGCAGCATTATCGCGGCGATGGGCTAGCAACCTGTCGGTGCGCCGGCCTAGAGGCGCGAGACTCAAGCGTTCAGTCCCCGCGCGCAAGCCGCAGCCCGGCAAGCAGCCGCGACAACCCGGCGCGCACCCGCTCCACTTCCGCGTTGCTCAGATACGGCGCAACAACCTCGAGGTCCGCACCGTCGGGCTCATCGACACTTCCGGCTGCCAGCACCCGTAGCGAACGCACCTGGCGCTCCCCCAGTCGGATCAGGGCCGGCCGGATCTCCTCCAACTCCAGTGTGGGCGCCGCCGCCGGCGTCCGGCGCTGGACACCCTTGGCCAGGTCGATCTGAAGCGCGAACCAGTCGCGCACCGGTTGCGGATCGAGCCCGAAGCGGACGGCGTTCCGTTCCGCCGCCTCCAGCACCAGGCGTTCCCGCTCCAGATCCTCGATCGGCACACCCCGCGCCGACTTCCACGAGGCGACCGGCGGCATGAAGGCGAGCCGGCGGGCCGTCAGGTCGAGCAGGTGGTCCAGCTCGTCGCGTTGCTGGCCGCCGCCGAACCACTCCTCGCGACGGGCCTCGAGCCAGCGCTCGTTGCGCTGGATCCAGCGGTCGACCGCGGGCCCGAGTTCATCGGCCCGTTCGGGCGCCACCCAGAACACCTTGCGGTCGAGCGGCGGCTCGCAGCGACGCCGCCATCCGTCACGGCCGAAATGCTCGACCTCGAACGAATCGGTGACGAAGGCGTCCACTTCGTCCCGTTCCAGGCGGCCGGGCAGAGAGAGGTTGTCGTCGACGGCGGTGATCCCGGTGACGCCGTCTCCAAAGCGCTCCCGCGTCCAGCTCTCCAGGATCCCGCCCCGATTGACGGCCACGCGGCGTGGCGGCTCGGGCGCGGCCGCCGAGCTGACCACGCAGGGGCCGCCCGCCGCGACCGCCCGGCTCATCCAGCCCACGGCAGCCCGCCCGGGCCGCCAGGTGACGCCACTCATCGCGAGATCGAAGTCGTCCGCGGCCATCGACGCCGCCAGGTCCGGCCAGTCGAAGGGGCGGAAGTCCAGGTCGAAGCCGAGGTCGGAGGCGAGTCGTTCAGCGACCTCGATGTCGAAGCCGCTACGGATCGCGGCCTCGCTCGCTCCCGCCGCGCCCTCGACGGTCGAGAAGGGGGGATAGTCGCCACTGGTCCCGACGCGGAGCACCGGCTTCGCGGGCGCACCGGCAGGTGCCGCCGAGGAGGCCTCGTCCAGTTCCGCGGCGGTAAAGCGCACCGAAGCGATCCAGGGCTCCTCCCCCGGCGTGAAGTGGCCGTACGTCGTGGTCACGAAGGTGCCGTCCGGCAACAGTTCGAGGCCCGGATACGCCGTGTCCGCGGCGTACCTGTTGTCCATCAGCCGCACCCGCGCCTCGCCCGCCCAGGGCTCACGGCCCCCGCGCCGCAGGTCCTGGTAGCGGCCCAGCCAACCAACCCAGTCGCCGAGCCAGGGGCTGGACGGCTCCTGGTCGCGGAACGTGATGAAGAGGCGGCCGTCCGGCGTGTACCGGCCGACGTGCCGGTCGCCGGTAAGCGAGGACGGCAGCTCGATCGGCCGGCTCCAGGTGCGGCCCTCGTCGGGCGAGAAGACGACGAAGGAGTTGAACTGGCGGCTGTTCTCCCGCAGCAACACCGCGATCTCGCGGCCGTCGGGAGACCGGATCAGACCCGGCTCGCAGAGGTGCGCCTCCTGGTGCTCGGCGATGACCTCGGGTTCCGACCACGTGAGACCGTCGTCGAGCGAGATCGTCTTGTAGACCTTGAACTCGGGTTCGAAGCCGGGAATCCGCTCATGGCGGGACGTCGGCCGGCGGAAGAAGCGTCCGTCGTCGTGGAACAGCGCCATCAGCTCTCCGTCCAGGCTGCGCAGCCGTTCCACCGACGACATCGCGACGACGCCGCCGAAGTGACCGATCGGCTCCAGCTCGGTCCAGGTCTCGCCCTCGTCCTCCGAGCGCGCCATCCGCACCGGGTAGAGCCCGGAGAACATGATGAGGCGCCGCCGGCCATCCGCGAGATCGACCGGGAAGACGGTCGGCGTCTCCATCGACGTCGCCCAGCTCGCCGGCGTCGGCAGCCGCTCGCTCCACGTGAGCCCGCCGTCGTCGCTCCGCTTCATGACGATCGGGCCGGCGCCGTGGCCCTTCGGGTAGACGGTCAGGATCGAGCGGTCGTCAGGCAGCAGAACGGTCGTCGGGTGACCGAGGTACTGTCCCGCCTCCCGATCGACGACGACCTGGCGATGGGTCTCGCCCGCCCAGTCGACCCAACGGAGGGGCTCGTCGCCGGCGCCCCGGCAAGCCAGCGCCGCCGGCAGCAGGAGCGCCGCGAGCAGGACGGCGATCCGGGGCTGGACCGCAGCGTTCCTCACCGCACCTTCCCAGTGGCGTTCAGATTCTTCAAGGCCTCCCGCCGGCTGAGCGGGCTCAGTCGCTCCTCGTGCTCCCGCACGAACCGCCGCACTTCATCCGGATCGTGCCAGGCCAGATCGCGCAGCGCCCAGCCGATCGCCTTGCGGATGAAGAACTCGCCGCCGAAGCGCGACCCCAGGAGGTTCTCGCCGATCGTCGCGTGCAGGAGCTCCAGATCCGTCGCGCCCTTGCGGCCGAGCTGGCAGATCATCGAGGCGCGCCGCTTCCACATGTCGGGGCAGCGGCTCCACACGTTCATCCGCTTCGCCATCGTCTTCGGATACCGCTCGACCAGTTCCCGCAAACGGTGGCTCGCAACGGCGTCCACGTAGTCCCACCACGCGCCGGTGACGATCATCTCCTCGAAGACCGGCAGAGCCTTCATCGTGCGCAGCGGCTTGTACGCCCGGTAGCCACTGAGGTCGATCGCGGCATGCCGTTCCTCACGGCGGCCGGCGGTTCGCCAGAGGGCCAGAACCGTTGAGCGCCACTCCTCGAAGCCGTCCAGCGGGTGGTTCCGGAAAGCCGCGCGGCCGATCTTCCGCAGTTCCGGCGTCTTCACGCCCCAGAAGGGCATCTCCGACTTCATGTAGGCCTGCTGCCCCTTCGCCCGCTCGGGGTCTCCGGCGGCCTTCAACTCGCGCCGCAGTTCCAGAATCAGCTTCCGGCCCGCCGGCGGGGGCCGCAGTCCAGGCATCCGTGCGAATGTAGCAGCGACCCGGACCGGGCTATCCTCGATGCCGTGCCTGTTGCCGCCTGGATCGCAGGGGGCCTTACCGTCGTCTGGCTGTCCGTGTCGAACGCCCCCGCCCTCGCCGTCCCGCCTCCGGGCGCCGGAGCACGTCCGCCGGAGCTCCAGGCCAGGCTGGAGGCGGCGCTGGCGGCGATGCCGGCCGACTACGAGCCCCGGACCGAGCACCTGGATCCGGACGGACGGCCGCTGTTCCTGAATCGCCTCGTCCTCGAAACCTCGCCCTATCTCCGGCAGCACGCGCACAACCCCGTCGACTGGTTCCCCTGGGGCGAGGAGGCCTTCGAGCGAGCGCGGGCGGAGGAAAAGCCCGTCTTCCTCTCGATCGGCTACTCCACCTGCCACTGGTGCCACGTGATGGAGCGGGAGAGCTTCGACAACGTCGAGGTGGCGACGTTGATGAACAAGCTGTTCGTCTGCATCAAGGTCGACCGCGAGCAACGGCCCGACATCGACGACATCTATATGACCGCGGTCCAGGTCACCCAGCAGCGGGGCGGCTGGCCGATGTCGAGCTTCCTGCTCCCCGACCGCCGGCCCTTCTTCGGCGCCACCTACTTTCCACCCCAGCAGTTCGTCAACCTGATGCGTCAGGTCGACGCGGCGTGGAGGGAACGGAGGGCCGACCTCGAAACGAGCGCCGCCCAGATCACGGACCTCGTTCAGCAGATCACCGCGGCCCGCGGCGCGGCGAAGAACCTGGGCCGCGCCGTGATCGGCGAAGCCCTGAACGGCCTCGTCGCAAGCACGGATCGGATCCACGGCGGCTTCGGCGGCGCGCCGAAGTTCCCCAACGAGACGAACCTTCTGCTGCTGCTCGAGGAGGCGCTTCGCACGGGCGATCGGGAGCCGCTCGACGCCGCCCTGCTCACCCTGCGCGCGATGGCCCGCGGCGGCATCCACGACCAGGTCGGCGGCGGTTTCCACCGCTACTCGGTGGACGGGCAATGGCTGGTGCCCCACTTCGAGAAGATGCTCTACAACCAGGCCCACCTGCTCCGCGCCTACGCGCTGGCCTACCGGCTGACCGGCGATCCGCTGCTGGCGCGGGTGGCCCGGGAGACCGCGGACTACGTCTTGCGCGACATGACCTCGCCGGAGGGCGCCTTCTACTCGGCCACCGACGCGGACAGCGAAGCCGAAGACGGCGAGTCGGTCGAGGGCGAGTTCTTCGTCTGGACCAAGGACCAGCTCCGGGAGGCCCTGGAGCCAACCGACGCCGAACTGGCGATTCGGCTCTTCGGCGTCACCGACGCCGGGAACTTCGAACACCGGAACATCCTCTTCCTCGATCGGCCGCTCGACGAGAGCGCCGCCGACTTCGGACTGCCGCTGGACGAGCTGCTCTATCAGCTCGACGGCATCCGAGAACGCCTCTACCAGGTCCGCGAGCATCGCCCCCATCCGCTGCGTGACGACAAGGTGCTCACCTCCTGGAACGGGATGATGATCCGCGCCCTGGCCGAGGCCGCCGACGCGCTCGCCGAGCCGTCGTACGCCGAGGCCGCGGCGCGGGCGGCGAACTTCCTTTGGCAGCACAACCGCCTCGGCGACGGCGGCCTGTGGCGCGTCTGGCTGGACGGCGAAGCGTCGACTCCCGGCCTGGTCCAGGACTACGCCCACCTGGCTCACGCCTTCGTCGCTCTCCACGACGTGACCTCCGACGGCAAGTGGCTCGAACGGTCCGCGACCGTCGCGGCCGAGATGGTCGAGCGCTTCTGGGATCCCACTCCTGCTCCCGCGGAGGAGGGCGCCCCCACCCCACCGAGCCTCGGCAGCGGCTTCTTCATCGCCGAGCGCGAGAAGGCCAACCTGCTGATCGCCCAGCCGAAGAGCCCGACCGACGGCGCCGTACCCTCCGGCAACTCGGTGGCCGTCCGCGCGCTCGCCGAACTCGGACGCCGCACCGGCGACCGCAACGCCACCGACCGGGCGCTCGCCACCGTCGCCGCGTTCGCCGCCAACATCGAACGAATGCCGGCCGCCTACACCTACATGCTGACCGGACTCGGCGTGGCGCTCGACGGCGACGCGGGCCCGCGGGCCACCGCCGGCAACGGCGCCGTCGTCGTCGCCGCCGGCCTGAGATCCGCTGACGATGCCGGCGAGTACGACGTCGATGTCGACCTCGTGATCAGGGAAGGCTGGCACCTGAATGGCCCCGAGCCGCTCCAGGACGACCTGATCGGTACGACCGTCGAAGGCGCCGGCGGCCGCTTCGAGATCACCAGCGTCCGCTACCCGGAACCCCGGCGTACCCGGGTCAGCACGCAGACCGACGATGTGCTGATCTACGAGGGACGCCAGCGCATCTCGTTCCGGCTCCGACCCGCCTCGACCACTGATCCACACCCGGTCTCGATTCCGATCTCCCTTCGAGTCCAGGCCTGTGACGACCAACTCTGTCTCCTCCCCGAGACGGTCGTGCTCGAGGTCCCGCTCGCCGCCTTGCATGGAACTGGCGGCCGAAAGGAGCCGGCCTGACGGCCGGCGCGCGTTTCCAGCCGCCTCCGGCGGCAGCGGGTCAGAGGACCCGCGCACCCAGAGCACGCCCCTGCCCGGCGCGAGAGTCTCTACTCCAGCCTGTCCGGGGGCCGCTGGGACCCCTCCACCGGCCCCCGGACAGGCGGATGCTACCGACGTCGCTAAGGCGTAGCGATGCAGTACAGGTTGCTGCGGCCGCGCAGGTAGATCTCGTCGCCGACGATGGCCGGTGAGGCGTCGAAGCGGTCGTCGAGTTCGTTCTCGGCCAGGACCTCGAAGGTTGGTCCGGCCTTCGCCACGAGGAACTCCCCGTCACGACTCGTGAAGTAGACGCGGTCGCCAACCCCGACCGGCGACGCGTACACGTTGCGGACCGGCCCCAGCCGCTGGTTGGCGTAGAGCGCCTCACCCGTCCTGGCGTCGAACGCCGAGAGGATGCCGTTGTTCGACTTCGTGAAGTAGATGACGCCGTCGTGCAGTAGCGGCGAAGGCACGTACGGCGTGTCCCGGTCCACGGACCAGACCACCTGCTCCGTCCCCGTAACATCGCCCTCGGCGCCGTCGAGACGCACCGCCAGCAGCTTGCTGCCCCGGAAACCGCTCGTCAGGTAGACGACGCCTTCGGAGTAGACCGGCGACGGGATCGCATTGAGGGTCATGCCCGTCGCCTGCCAGATCGGTTCGCCGGTGTCCGCGTCATAGGCGCGGACGCGGTTCGTCGCGCTGGTGATCACCTGCGTCCGGCCGCCGTGCTCGACGACCAGTGGAGTCGTCCACGCCGTCATCTCGTCGCGGTCGCGACGCCAGATCTCTTCCCCCGTGTTCTTGTCGAGCGCGACCATAAAGGACTCGTCCTCGTGGTCCCAGATGACGAACACGCGATCGTCGTGAAGCGCCGGGGAACTCCCTTCGCCGAAGCCGAGCCGCGTCCTCATGTCGCCGAAGTCGCGGCGCCAGAGTTCGGTCCCGTCGAGGTCGAAAGCGTAGAGGCCCTGCGAACCGAAGAAGGCGATCAGCACTTCGCTGTCCGTGACCGGCGATCCGGAGGCCCAGGTGCCGTCCGGATGGGTGCCTCCGGAGGGCGCCTCCGTGCGCACGGTCCGCTTCCACACCGTCGATCCGGTGGCGCGGTCCAGCGCGTGGACCTCGTAGCTCAGGACCCGGTCCGGCGGGATGCCGTCGCGCCTGCCGGCCCGCGGCGCGTTGTCGACCTTATCGCCGGTCGGCACCGCGGTCGTCAGGTACAACCGCTCTCCCCACACGATGGGCGACGACAGGCCGAGACCCGGCACCGCCTTCTTCCAGCGCACGTTCTTCGTTTCGGACCACTCGATCGGCGGATTGCCGCCCGGCGCCGATCCGGTCCGGCTCGGGCCACGCCACGCCGGCCAGCCGCCTTCCACATCCGAAGTCGCGGGTGGCGCCGCCACCGCAACGGCCGCAAGAACCAGCGCGCCCGCCACCGCGACGCGCTCCGAGCGCAGCACTCCATCCAGACGCATGATCGGCACGGCGACCCTCCTACAGGCTCTCGTGAATCGAAGTGATGAACACCGACTCGTTGATGAAACCGGAGCCCCAGCCGCTCCATTCCTCGGGCAGTCCGGCAGCCTGGATCTCCTCCACCGACATGCCGGCGGCCTTGCCAGCCTCGACCGTGGCGACACACTCCGTGAGCATCCGGTGGTACGTCTTCAGGTCGTCGACCGACGACAGGGGTCCGTGGCCGGGGATCACCTTCGCATCCGCCGGCAGGTGCTCAAGCACCTCCCCGATGCTGTCGCGAAGTCCTACCGCGTTGCCGCCGTTGCCGACATCGACGAACGGAAAGCGTCCCGCGAAGTACTGGTCGCCCAGGTGGATGACGTTCGAGTCCGTGAAGTAGATGTAGCTGTCGCCGTCCGTGTGGCCGCCGGTCAGGTGACCGATCATGATCTCCTCGGCGTTGAAGTGGATCGACACTCCGTCGTCGTAGGTCACGACGGGGAGAGCCTCCTTCGGCGCCGGGTCGGCTGGCCGACCGCGCACGCCGGCGCCTTCCGCCAGACGCTTGCGCACGTTCGTATGCGCCACGATCAACGCCTCCTTGCCGAAGATCACGTTGCCGCCCGTGTGGTCGAAATGGAAGTGGGTGTTGACGACGAACTCGAGGTCGCCGGGCGAGATCCCCGCGAGCGCCGCCCGGATCTTGTCGGCCAGGGGCGCGAACTGATCATCGACGATCAGGATGCCGTCCTCGCCGGCCGAGACGCCGATGTTGCCGCCGGCGCCGGTCAGCATGTGGACGGCGCCCGCAACGTGTTCGGCCGTTACCTCGACGGCCGAGAAGTCCTGCTGCCCCGCGGCCGGCGCGGCGAGAAGAACCGCGGCCATTCCGGCGGTGAAGACGAGCAAACGGATGCGAGGCGTAGCAAGGGCCATGTCCATGTCCTCCTTGTCAGTGCGACAGCGCGTACAGAACCAGGTTGACGCCGAACGGATACGACTTCGTCAGCGAGAAACGCTCGAAGAACTCCCGCGACTCCCCTTCACGCTCCCAGCCGTCCGCGATGTCCGTGTTGTGGGTCATCGCGACCATGAGCCGGCCGTGCTCGTCGAAGATGCCGCGGAAGTGCGGCTCGGCGGAGCGGTGGCCCCGTTCCGACGTGTCCGCCCGGCCGGTCATGTTCCAGTACTGGATCGACGGGATCTGCGGCACTTCCTCGACGGTGAAGAAGGTCCTGAAGATGGGGTGGTCCAGCGGAATGTCCACGATCGGGTACTCGCCCGGCGGCAGCACCCGCCCGATCTGACCCGCCCAGCGGTCCCAGGCCTGCGGGCCCCAGAAGTCGTCGACGTAGAGGAAGCCTCCGGCCAGCAGGTACTTCCGCAGGTTCTCCGCCTCGACATCGTCGATACCGATCGTGCCGACGTCCGACATGAACAGGAACGGAAACTCGAACAGACGCGGATCGTCCAGCGTTAGAACCAGATGCTCCGGGTCGCCGTAGGCGGTGCGCTGGATCTCGACCGTCGTCAACTGGGCCAGGCGGGTCATGAAGTTGTACTCGGAGTCGGGATAGTCCGTGAACCAGCCTTGCCCCAGCCACTCGTCCACGACCTGCCGGTACTGGCCACGGCAGAACACGAAGCCCTCGAGGTACTGGCGTCCTTCCTCCGGGTAGCGCGCGGGCACCGGGCGCCACCACTGGGCGGGCAACAGGGAGGCGAGGAGCAGGGCGAACGCGGCCACGCCCGTCGGCGCCAGCCATCTTCTTCGCGTCCCTGCCTCGGACTTCATCGCGACGATCGTACCCCGCGGCGGGCGCTAAGATCGAGTTCCCTCTCCACCCCCAAGACAACGACGTCCACCGGGAGGACTGTTCCGTGAACCCAGAGTCCCTGTCCCGCCGCACCCTGATCGCCGGCGCCGCTTCGGTAGCCGCGGCTGCTGCCGTTCCCACGGCTACTCCCGCCCAACAGGAGCGAGTGATCACGAACGGGAGAATCCGCCAGTCGGTGTGCCAGTGGTGCTACGGCCGCATGCCGCTCGAGGAACTCGCCGCCGCCGCCAGCGCGATGGGCCTCGAGTCGATCGAGATCCTCGGCCCCGAGGCCTTCCCGACGCTGCGGGAACACGGTCTCTCCTGCGCCATGACGAACAGCCACGGCATCACCGAGGGCATCAATGATCCCGCCAACCACGAGGCCTGCCTGGAGGCGATCACGGCCGCGATCAACGCCACCGCCGAGGCCGGCTTCCCCAACGTGATCACCTTCTCGGGCAACCGCAACGGCATGCCGGACAGCGAGGGCCTCGAGAACTGCGTGGCGGCCCTGAAGCAGATCACCGGCCACGCCGAGCAGAAGGGCGTCACGATCTGCATGGAGCTGCTGAACTCCAAGGTCAACCACGCCGACTACATGGCCGACAACATGCCCTGGCTGGTCGAACTCGTGGACCGCGTCGCATCCGACCGTTTCAAGATCCTCTACGACATCTACCACGCCCAGGTCATGGAAGGCGACGTGATCCGCACGATCCGCGACTACCACGAACACATCGGCCACTACCACACCGCCGGCAACCCCGGACGCAACGAGCTCGACGAGAACCAGGAGCTGTTCTACCCGGCGATCATGCGCGCGATCCTCGAGACCGGCTACACGGGCATCGTGGGCCAGGAATTCATTCCCAAGAGCAGCGACAAACTCGCTGCTCTTGCGCATGGTGTGAGTGTCTGCGACGTCTGACGATCGCAGACACTGCACGACATCCCCAAGGGCGAGGACAAGCTGGCCGCGCTAGCTCACGGCGTTCGCGTCTGCGACGTCTGATCCCGGAACAGCGCGCCAAACCCCAACATCGTGACCAGCGCCAACGCCGACAGCGAGTACCACAGCGCCGAGTAGTCCAGCACGCCGGCGTCGTTCGTGAACGCCTCGGACAACACCTGGAGCACCGGCGCCGCCAGGACCGGGCCGAGACCGAGAATCACGATCCCAAACACCGTCTGGGCCGAGTGCCGGACATCCGGCTCGGCGATCCGGTCGACGTAGATGAAGGCGGCGGCGAAGAAGCACGCGTAGCAGAGGCCGTGGAGCGCCTGGCTGGCGACGATCACCTCGACGGGCAGGAAGTCGCTGCCGAAGATCGCGTAGCGGGCGCAGTAGGCGAAGGCGCCGATGACGATCACGCCGCGGAACCCGAGCCGCGCCAGCAGCCAGCCGGTGGCCACCATGACCGCGATCTCCGCGAACTGGCCGATGCTCATCGCCGGTCCGATCCGGCTGTCCGGAAGCCCGAGGACCTCGCTCATGAACGGCGCCGTCTGCATGAAGTAGATCTGGTGGATCACCGCGATCGGCAGGCTCGCCGCGACCAGCACCGCGAACGAGCGCTCGCGGAATAGCCCGAAGGCCTTGGCGAACGCGAGCTTCTCCTCCGCGTCCCGCCGCGGCGGCGTAGGCGGCAGCACGAGGCAGAACAGGGCGTAGCCGAACGCCAGCACGCCGCTCCAGATCAGCGAGTCGACGAGCCGGGCGGTCGCATCGGCGGCCTCGACGCCGACATAGAAAGGCGGCAACCAGGAGAACCGGACGTCGGAGAGCAGCCAGAACAGCGGAAACGCCCAGCTTGCCGCGATCCAGCCAATCGTGCCCCAGACCCGAACCTTCGGGAACTGGCTGTCGGGATCGTCGAGATGCGCGAAGGCAAGGGAGTTCGAGAGCGCCAGGGTCGGCGTGTAGAGCACCGAGTACGCCACTGACAGCCAGAGCCACGCCGAGAACGTCGTCTGATACGCGGTCAGGATCTTGATCACGCCGCCCGCGAGCAGCAGCACCGCCAGGACGCGCTGGGTCGCGAAGGAGCGGTCGGCGAGCTGGCCGGCGATGAACGGTGCGGTGACGGCGCCGACCGAACTCGCGAGGCCCAGAATCCAGCCGACCTGTCCGGGGCTGAAGCCCAGTCCGCCCTCCGCCTGATCGGCCTGGAGGTAGCGAGCTAGGACAGGAAGCCAGACGCCCCAGACTCCGTACTGCAGGAGCATCATGACGGACAGCCGGAGGTACGTCTGGCGTTTCACCGGAGGCATCCTACGCCTTCCGATCTACACTCCCGCCTTCATCCAGGTCCATGCAGAACGAAGACACCAGTGCCGGAGCCCTGGCCGGGATCCGCGTCGTCGACCTCGCCGGCACGGTCGCCACCGCCTACTGCGGCAAGCTCTTCCGCGATCTCGGCGCGTCGGTGACGAATCTCGAGCCCCCGGACGAAGGCCATCCGATACGCCGACTGCGGCCCTTCCATCCCCAGGCGTCGGGGCCCGAGGCCAGCGCGCTCGCGACCTGGCTCTCGCTCGGCAAGCGAAGCGTCGCCGCCGGACCGGAGGACCCAGTGGCCCGCGGCCTGCTCCACGGCGCCGATCTCATCCTCGACGCCGACCCCGCCGACGAAAGGCGATTGTTCGAGGGCCAGATCCGGCTCTCCATCTCCTGGTTCGGCGCCTCGGGTCCCTATGCCCGCCGCGCCGCCACGGACCCCGTCATCAGCACCCATACCGCCGCGGCCAGGGCGATCGGACCAGCCGACGGACCGCCCATCCTGGCCACGGGGCACACACCGCAGGTGGTCGCCGGCACGCTGGCCTACGTAGGCGCCGTCGGCCACCTGCTGGCACGGGAGACGGGGCAGCTCGCCCGCCCGTTTCACCTGGACGTCTCGATCTTCGAGGCGGCGATGTGCATCACCGAGCCCGGTCCTTCGGGAACCCTCGCGACGGGCGAGATCCGTCCCCGCATCGGCATCAACCGCTTCTGGCCCACCTATCCGGTCGGCATCTATCCCTGCCGCGACGGATGGCTCGGCGTGAGCACGGTGACGCCCTCCCAGTGGCGGAGCCTGTGTGCACTCCTGGGACTGGACGAACTCGGGACAGAGCCCCGCTACCAGGTGTCGATCAACCGCCTCGAGGACGCCGACGCGATCGACGCCGCGCTCGGACCGCGGCTGCTGGAACGGACCGCCCACGAGTGGGTGAAGGCCGGCCAGGCCGCGCGCGTCCCCCTGGCGCTCGCACCGACGCCGGCCGAGCTGTTCGACCTGGAGCAGTACGCGGATCGCGGCACCTGGGTCGAAGCCGAACACCCCGACCAGGGGCGCTTCCTCGCCGCCGGCACGCCGTTTCGCCTCCATCGCACTCCCGCGGCAACCGGAGCACGGGCACCGCGCCTGGGACAGCACGGCACAAGGCGGGCCTGGGGGGAGGCGCCCAGCGACCTCGGAGCGAGCGACTGCCGATGCCGTGCGGAAACCGACGCCCAACCAGAGCGAGCGGAGCGGAGCGAACGCCCTGCCCTCCATCCACCGAGGAGGCGTGAACCCATGCGGCGCGTCGCCGCGCCGCATACGTCGCAGGCCGTGCGTCCGCTGGCGGACGCGCGGATGCCGCGTTCGCTGGGCGCCTCCCCCCAGGCCCGCCGCCCCACGCTGCTCGCCGACATTCGCATCGTCGATCTGACGATGGGCTGGGCCGGCCCACTCGCCACCCGCCAGCTCGCAGATATGGGCGCCGAAGTGATCAAGGTGGAGTCCTGCCAGTACTTCGACTGGTGGCGAGGCTGGGAGTCGACGCCGGAGTCGATCGCCCAGAAGCTCTACGAGCAGTCGACCGCCTTCAATACGACCGGCCGCAACAAGCTGGGGATCACTCTCGATCTGACCAGCCGGCGCGGCGTCGATCTCCTGCTGCGCCTCGTCGCGAAGGCCGACGCCGTGATCGAGAACTACACCGCCAGCGTCCTGCCCCGGCTTGGCCTCGACTACGACCGGCTCCGCCAGGTGAACCCCGAACTGGTCATGGTCTCGATGCCGCCCTTCGGCGCGAGCGGTCCCTGGATGAACCATCGCGCCTACGGCTCGACCGTCGAGCAGGCGTCCGGACTCCCCCACCTGAACGGCCACGACGGAGACCCGCCGACCATGCAGCACGTCGCCCTCGGCGACCCGATCGCCGGCATCAACGGCGCCGCGGCGCTCCTCACCGCTCTCCGGCACCGCCGCCGAACCGGCGAGGGCCAGTACGTCGACCTCTCTCACGTCCAGTCCATGTTCCCGCTCGCCGCCCACGGCCTGATCGAGCAGGCGGTCCGCGGCGCCCCGCCGGAGCGTGCAGGCGGCCGCCACCCCCAGTTCGCGCCGTGGGGCGTCTATCCGTGCATCGGCGCGGAACCCTGGATCACGGTCACGGTCGAGACCGAGGACCAGTGGCGGGCGCTCTGCGACGTTCTGGGCATGGACGCGGAAGACCACGGCTTCGCAGACGGTCCGGGCCGAAAGCGGCGCGAGGACGAACTCGACCGGGCGCTGGCGGCCCGCACCACGCTTCACGACGGTCTGGCCCTGGAACGGCGCCTGGCCGCAGCGGGCGTGCCGGCGGCCGTGCTGCGCAACACGCTCGACGTGCTTTACGACCCGCATCTCGAGGCCCGCGGCTACTGGCAGTGGCGCGAGCGCGCCTACGTCGGCGACCAGCCCAACCCGTCGGCGCCCTTTCGCCCGGCCAGCGAAGATGGCCCGAGCCGCCCCTACGCCGTCGAGTGGCCGGCGCCCACGCTTGGGCAGCACAACCGCGAGGTGCTGACGCGCCTGCTCGGCCTGAGCGAGGATGAACTGAAGGTACTGGAGCGGGACAAGGTCATCGGGACCGAGCCGGTCGTATGATCCCGACCATCCATGTTGGCCACTCTGGCGCTAGCCGCCATCCTCGCCACGGCGCCTGGAAGCCCTGAGGACGCCTCGCCGGCATTCGTGGAAGTCGGTGCCGACGTAGGGATCGACTTCGTCCACTACAACGGGATGACCGGGCAGCTCTACACAGCGGAAGTCGTGGGCGCCGGGGTCGCCCTGTTCGACTACGACAACGACGGCGATCTAGACGTCTACCTGGGCCAGGGCCGCTCCTTCGAAGGCGACGAGAACCGGCAGCCTGTCTTTCCGCCGCCGGCGGCCGAACCCACCGACCGCCTGTTCCGGAACGGTCTCGCCGAAACCGGAGAACTCCGGTTCACCGACGTCACGGCGGAGATCGGACTGCACGCGCCGGGCTACAACATCGGGGTCGCGACCGGCGACTACGACCGCGACGGCTGGGTCGATCTCTACCTGACGAACCTGGGCCCGAACCGACTCCTCCGCAACCTCGGGGGCCGCGGCTTTGAAGACGTCACGGAGACCGCCGGCGTCCACGACCGCAGGTTCAGCGTGCCGGCCGTCTTCTTCGACTACGACGCGGACGGCTGGCTCGACCTCTACGTCGGCAACTACCACCGCTTCCACCGCGCCAACCGCAAGCGCTGCTTCCTGACCAGCGGCCAGCCGGACTACTGCGGCCCGTTGAGCCAGCCGGCGGAGGCCGACCGGCTGCTCCGCAACCTCGGCGACGGAACCTTCGTCGACGCCACGGTCAGCTCCGGCCTGGGCGCCGACTCGGTGGAAGCCGGCACGGCCCTGGGCGCGATCGCCGACGACTTCAACGGCGACGGGCTCGTCGATCTCTATGTCGCCAACGACCAGATGGCGAACCACCTGTGGCTCAACCAGGGCGACGGCACGTTCCTCGAGGACGCGGTCTTCGCCGGCGCCGCGTTCGACCGCGACGGACGCCCGCAGGCCAGCATGGGGGTCGCGGTCGCCGACTTCGACGGCAACGGCGCGCCTGACATCTTCCTCTCCCACCTGGTCCGCGAGCACAACACGCTCTACCTGAACGACGGCGACGGACTCTTCGACGACCGCAGCCGCGAAGCCGGCCTGATCGACGCGAGCTGGCCGATGACCGGCTTCGGCGCCGCCAGCCTCGACGTCGACGGCGACGGCTTGCACGACCTGTACGTAGTGAACGGAGCGGTCCGGCGGATCGAGGTCCAGGTCGAGGTCCGCGACCCGCACCCGCTGCGGATGGAGAACCAGCTCTTCCGCGGCCTCGGCGGCGGCCGCTTCGAAGCCGTGCCGGCCGAACGCCGGGAGCAGCCGGTCCACGTCGAGGTCAGCCGCGGCCTGGCGGTCGGCGACCTGGACAACGACGGCGATCCGGACCTCGTCATCTCCAACAACGCCGGACCGGCCCGTGTGCTCCTGAACCAGCGCCGCCCGGGACGCGACTGGGTCGGCCTGAGGCTGGTCGAGGCTGCAGGCGACGACGGGCAGGGGATCGTGGACGTCTACGGCGCCCGCGCCCGCCTCACCGACGGAGGCGGCTGGCAGAGAGTTCACACCGACGGCAGCTACGCCGCGGCCCGCGATCCGCGGCTGCTGTTTCCGCTACCCGGCGACGGCGCGCCGGCCGGGGAAGGCGCGAAACGAGCGGTCGAGATCCGCTGGCCCGACGGAACCGCGCAGACAGTCACGCTTGAGACTGGCCGCTACCACGTCGTGCAGAGGGGCGCCGAGGACCGAGGAGCGTCGCCTTGACCCGACTCCGCTTCCTGCTCAGCCTCTCGCTCGCCGCCGCGGTGGCCACACCGGCCGCCGCCCAGGAGTCGCCGCCGAGCGACGACGCCCGCCGGGTGCGCGCCCTGCTCTCGCTCGACGCCGTGCCGGAGCCGTCGCTTGGCCACCTGGAAGCCGAGACCCGAGAACAGATCACCGCCGACCGCCTTGCAGCAACGGACGCCCTCGCCGACGCCACGACGGACGAGCAGGCACAACACGCAGCCAACATCTTCGGCGATCTCTGCCTGCAGTATCTCCACCACGAACTCCACGGCGCCGCCGCCGTGTGCCTGGCCCAACTCCGCCTGCTGGCGCCGAACGACTTCCAGTGGACCTACTACGAGTTGCTCCTCCACGACGCGACCGGCAGCCTGGAGCGCGCCCGGCTCGCGGCACGCGCCGCCCTCGAGTTGCGCCCCGACGACACGGCCACCCTGATCCGCGCCGGCGATCTCTACCTCGACGCCGGCGATATCGAGACGGCCGCGGCGGCCTATGCACGAGCGCTCGAGGTTCGGCCCGAGAGCGCCGCCGCGCGGTTCGGTCTCGGCCGGGTGGCGATGGACCGGGGCGAGACCGGACAGGCGATCGCCGCCTTCGAGGAGGTGCTGGCATCGCAGCCGGAAGGAAGTGTCGTCCACCACCACCTCGGAATGGCCCTGCGGGCGGGCGGTGACACGACACGGGCCCGCGCCGAGCTGGCGCGCAACCGCCAGGTCCCGATCGCGATCGTCGATCCCCTCCGCGACCGGCTCCAGATCTACGGCCTGAAGACCGAGGCCCGGTTCGACCGCGCGGTGCGCGCCGCCCGGTCCGGCCGGAACGACGAAGCGATCGCCCTGTACCGGGAACTGCTGGTCGAAGACGGCGGCGACCCGGAGATCCACTTCAACCTCGCCCGCTCCCTGATCGAGACCGGTGACCAGGCGGGCGCCGAAAAGCATCTCCGGCGCGCGATCGAAGCGAACCCCGCGCACGGAGGGGCGCACTTCAATCTCGCCCTTCTGCTGGGACGGACCGGGCGGATCGGGGAGGGCGCAAGCCACCTGGAGCGGGCCGCCGACATCGACCCGGAGAACCTGCAGTGGCGGATGATGCGGGCCCAGGCACGTGCCGACGCCGGCAACGCCTCCGGCGCTCGCTCCGAACTCGAGGAGATCGTCCGGCTCGACCCTGGAGCGATCGAGGCGCACCGGCTGCTGGCGGCCATGCTGCTCGAGGCAGGCGAACCTGCCCGAGCCGCCGATCACCTGGAGGCCCTGGCCGCACTGACCCCGGACGACCTGCGGGTCCACTTCAACCTCGGTCTGAGCCGGTTCGGGACCGGGCAGTTCGCCGCCGCTCGCCAGGCCCTGGAAACCGCGCTCGAGCGCTTCCCCGGCGACCTCGCCGTGAGACACCTGCTCGCCCGCCTCCTCGCCACCAGCCCGGAGGCCGCCGTGCGCGACGGCGAGCGCGCGGTGGAACTCGCCCGCTCCGTCGTCGATGAGCAACCGGCACTGGACCACCTGGAGACGCTGGCGATGGCCCTGGCCGAGGCCGGCCGCTTCGAGGAAGCGGTCTCCTGGCAACAGCGGGCGCTGGACCGCGAACGCGAAACCGCCGGCGGCAACTCGCCCCAGCGTCTCGACCGTCTCCGCCTCTACCAGGCAAGGCAACCGCTCCGTGCTCCCGGCGGCGGTCCCTAGCGTGAAAGCCCAAAGACGCTGCCCCACACTGGGTGCGCCGGCGTCCCCGCCGGCCGCCGCCGCAGGCGGCCGAGAGAACGCGCCGGCCGTCAGGCTGGCTCCGATCTGGCGGTGGCTCCTCGCCAGCTTCCTGCTTGTGCCAAGCATCGCCGCCCAGCCACGTTCCACCCGGCTTGCTGCCGTCGAAGCAAGTCACCAACGCATGCTCGAGGCCCTGGAGGCAATCCGCACCGAAGACCTGGACCGCAACCCCTGGCTCGGCGAGGCCCCGGCCCGGGCCGCCCGCGACGCGCTCGCCGCAGCCGACGACGCCCCTCCCGCCACCCGGTTCCGCCTGCTCACGGAGCTGGCCGAGGAAGAACTCCGACTTGGCGACGAAGCGGCGGCCCTGGAGCGCTTCGCCGAGGCGTACCAACTCATGTCGGATTCACCTTCGGCGATCCCGAACGAAACCGAGGTTCTGTTCCGAATCGCCGTCGCCTGGCTCCGATTCGGCGAGAGCCGCAACTGCGCTGGGATGCACGACGCAGACGCTTGCATCCTGCCGATCCGCGGCGAAGCCGTCCACCGCGAGCGCGAGGGCTCCGAGCAGGCGGCTCGCTTCCTGCGCGAGTACCTTGCGGCGGTGCCCCCGAACTCCGTGCAACAGGTCAAGGCGACATGGCTGCTGAACCTCGCCCACATGACCCTGGGCGACCACCCCGCGTCGGTCGAGGCGCAACACCGGCTGCCCCTCTCGACCTTCGGTTCGGCGGCCGAGTTCCCCCGCTTCGTCAACGTCGCACCCGAACTCGGAGTCGACAGCTTCAACCTCTCGGGCGGCGCCGTCGTCGACGACTTCGACTGGGACTTCGACCTCGACATCTTCACCACCACCTTCGATCCGGCGGGCTCGCCCCGGCTCTTCCTGAACGACGGGCGCGGCGAGTTCACCGACGCCTCCGCCGCGGCAGGACTCGACGGGCTCTACGGCGGACTGAACGTCGTCCACGGCGACGTCGACAACGACGGTGACCTCGATCTGTTCGTCCTCCGCGGCGCTTGGTTCGGCCCCCACGGCCGCCATCCGAACTCGCTGCTGCTGAACGAGTCGGCCGACGGCGGCGAGTCCGGACCGCCGGTCTTCCGGGACGTCACCTTTCTCTCCGGCCTGGGCGACGTCCACTACCCCACCCAAACCGCCGCCTGGGCCGACTTCGACAGCGACGGCGACCTCGACCTCTTCGTCGGCAACGAGCACAGCCCGGCGGTCGACGCGCCTTCCCAGCTCTTCCGCAACGAAGGGCCCGGCGACGACGGCGTCGTCCGCTTCCGCGATGTCGCGGGGGAAGCGGGAGTCGCCACCCACGCCTTCGTCAAGGCGGTGGTTTGGGGCGACTACGACGACGACCGCTTCCCGGACCTCTACGTCTCAGTCCTGGGCGGCCCGAACCGCCTGTACCGCAACCGTGGCGACGGCAGCTTCGAGGACGTCGCGCCCCGGCTCGGCGTCACCGGGCCCCGGCAGAGCTTCCCGGCCTGGTTCTGGGACTTTGACAACGACGGCCACCTGGATCTCTACGTCTCCAGCTACACCGGAGATCGCGGCGGCCTCGGCTTCGTCGCCGCCAGCTACCAGGGCTATCCCGGTCCCTGGGAGTCGGCGCGGCTCTACCGGGGCGACGGCGACGGCGGCTTCGAGGACGTGGCCGCAAGGAGCGGGCTCACCCGTCTGCAGCTTCCGATGGGCTCGAACTTCGGCGACCTCGACCAGGACGGCTACCTCGACTTCTATCTCGGGACCGGCTATCCCGACTACGAGGCGGTCATGCCGAACGTCCTCTACCGGAATCTGGCGGGCCGCCGGTTCGTCGACGTCAGCCTCGCCGCCGGCTTCGGCCACCTGCAGAAGGGCCACGCCGTCGCCTTCGCGGACCTCGACGGCGACGGCGACCTCGACGTGTTCGAGCAGATGGGCGGCGCGTATCCCGGGGACCGTTTCGGCGACGCCCTGCTCCGCAACCCGGGCTTCGGCAATCGCTGGCTGGCCCTGAGGCTGGTGGGAACGGAGAGCAACCGTTCGGCACTCGGCGCCCGCATCCGGGTCGACCTCGTGGACCCGGACGGCGCCCGGCGCTCCGTGCATCGCCGGGTCAATGGCGGCGGCAGTTTCGGCGGCAACCCCCTGCGCCAGACGATCGGCCTGGGGAGGCCGGCCGCGATCGAGCGGCTCACCGTGTACTGGCCGGCCACGGACGTCTCGCAGATCTTCGCCGGCGTCCAGCCGGACCGGCTCTACCTGATCGTCGAGGGCCGAGGCGAGCTGGAGGCTGGCGCGGTACGGAATTGAGCGTCGGTCCCGCCTCCGGGAGCACTGGCGCGCCAACACTCCAAGATGCTGGACGCCAAACCAACATCTTGAATCGAAACGGCCTGTTCGACCTCCAGGCGGACCCGATTTGACATTGAACATGGACTCAGTGAGGATGCCCCGCTTTCTTTGTCCGTATGTCATCGAACCAACCAAGGAGGATGATCTCGATGAAGCGATTTCTGGTGGCCGCGCTGCTGCTGCTTCTGCCCGTCGGCGCCCTTGCCGACGCGCCGGAAACGGCAACGATCAGCGGTCAGATAGTTGACCCCGGCGGTTCCCCGCTGCCCGGCGTGAGCGTCACGCTGAGCGGCGAGCGCGGGGACAAGTTCGGCATCACCGACGAGAACGGCAGCTACCGGTTCGTCGGCGTGACGCCCGGCGACTACTCGCTGACCGCATCCCTG
Source organism: Holophagales bacterium (assembly GCA_009845425.1). GTDB lineage: Bacteria > Acidobacteriota > Thermoanaerobaculia > Multivoradales > Multivoraceae > Multivorans. The sequence continues at coordinate 254,790 of VXZQ01000012.1, read as the reverse complement.
GAAGGCCTCGGCGAAGCCGCGGCCCAGGTGCGCGCCGTGGCCGGCGACCGCACATCTCTCGATCTCACCCTCCAGGCGGCGATCGAGGGCGAAGTCACAGTCACCGGCGAGACGCCCATGGTCGACAAGTTCAACGTCACCGCGGGCACCACCGTAGCCGGTGAGATCGGCGAGCAGATCGGCGGCGTCACCCGCACCTACTATGGGATCATCAACGCGCTGCCCGGCGTCACCGCCGACGCGGAGAACGACGACATCCAGCAGACGCGCCCCTCGGTCAATGGCGCGCATTTCGCCGACCAGGGCGTGTTCATCGACGGCGTCGACACGACCTTCGCCAAGTTCGGCGGCAGCCGGGTCCGCGTCCCGACCACCGCGCTGACCGAGGTCTCCATGGAGGCCGGCGGTTCTTCGGCCGAGTACGGCCGCTACGTCGGCTCCGCGACCAACGTGATCGTCAAGTCGGGCACGAACCGGTTCCACGCCGACGCGCTCTGGAACCACCAGCGGATCGACTGGGGCGCCGACTACAAGGATCAGCCTTCGCTGACCGAGCGGACGAACAAGCCCTATCCGGCCGACTGGTTCAGGCGCTGCCACGGCGATGAGCGGGACCAGGGCCGGGGACTGATCCCCGGCGGCACGGACGGCTCCCGCGAACTCGAGCCCTGCCGGCCCGGCGGCTCCGAATGGGCCGGCGCCAGCGACGGCTTCGAGGTCTCCCTCGGCGGCCCGATCGCGCGCGACAAGTTCTGGTTCTACACCGGCTACAGCGAGTTCGACGACGCGTACTCGGAACGGCTCATCGGCGGCGACCCGTACGACATCAGCCTGTTCGACGACACGAGGATCGTGAAGTTGAACCTGCAGGCGAGCAACGCCCATTCGATGAACGCTTCCTGGATCGAAACACCCACCTTCCGGAACTACTTCAACCAGCAATCGTTCGACTACTGGACGCCGACGCCGCACGAAAACGACAGCGATCTGGCGACTGTGAACTGGAACTGGGCGATCTCTTCCAACTGGTTCCTGGAGGCCAAGCTGGCTACGCAGGAAACCCAGGAGAACAAGTACCTGGGCTGCCACAACACGCTGTCCCAGGACAATCCCGACGCTCTGACCGCCGACGGCATGCCGATCCTCGAATGGCTCGGCCTCAACCACCTTCCGGAGGTTCCGGCCGAGATGGTCACGACCTGCCTGCAGGCGAAGGCTCTCGACCGGGGTCCGGAAGCGGGCCACTCCGAGCTCGACACCTCGGGCGGCGACACGAACTTCCCGTTGCGCTTCCCGTTCAACCCGGACCAGGGCCTTTTCTGGCCGGGCAACAACTACAACGTGTACGTCGACGGTGAGAACCTCGGCGCCTGGCACAACGGCTGGATCCTCTCGGACGGCTTCGGCTTCAACGCCTTCCCCCGCGAGCAGGCCAACGTCGGCCTGACCCAGTTCGTCGGCGCCAACCACGAGTTGAAGTACGGCATCGACTACCAGGACACGAAGTGGGAGGGTGAGAACGCCCGCACGTCCTTCATGAACGGCTGGGGCTACGACTCCTACAACCCGTTCGGGTACGGCGGCGCCGGAACGCTCGCGGACGACAGTTGCGGACTTCAGTGGGCCCGCCCCCTAGCTACCTCGCCCGATAACCCCTACACGCCGATTCCCGGCTTCATTCCCCCGCAGACCACCCGGTCTCGCATCTGCACCTACGTCGACTACAACTCGCCGAGGCTGAGTTGCGAGGGCGAAGTCGGCTCCGAGCTCACTCCGATCGAGATCACGAGGGTCAACGGCCAGATTCACCGCACGGACTTTGACCAGGGCAACTGCCTTGGCCGAAGCACCGGCGACGCGGAGATGGCGGACACCGCCTTCTATCTGAGGGATCGCTTCACTGTCGGAGACCACTGGACCTTCAACATCGGCGCGCGCGCCGAGATCCAGGAAGGCTGGAACGACATTCGGCGCAAGGTGGTGGACGCGATGTACGTCGATCCCCGCTTCAACGCAACCTACGATGTCAAGGGCGACGGCCGCCTGCTGTTGACCGCCAACTGGGGCCAGTATCACGCGATGCTCAACCAGGCATGGATCGCCGGCGGCGGCGACGTATCGGGCGGCATGCACGATCAGTGGAACGGCTATGAAGGCTACGAAGTCTGGCTGTTCTGCGACCCGATCGAAGCGGCGGTGTGGTGCCGCGTTCCCGACCGGGCCGATACTCGTGCCCGCGGCACAGTCGGAATGGGCCTCCCGGGCTACAACTTCGCCTGGAGCACTCTCATCCCAGGCCTTATGTGGGATGCCGTTCGCCCCTGCCAGGATGGCGAGGTATCTGGCGTGGACTGCGAAATCTGGGACCACGACATCGATCCCTATTACCGGGAAGACCTGATCATCGGCCTCGAGTGGCAGTTCGCGCCGAACTGGGCTCTGGATGTCAAGTACATCGATTGGCAGATGCAGGACATGATGTTCTCCAACACCCAGTTGGACCACAAGGGCCGGAACACGTTCATCACCGGCAACTACCACGACCTAGCCCAGATCGTGACCAACGCGGCTGACGCCAGAGAGGCCAAGGGCCTCGACCGAGGCCTCAACGACGAGGCCTTGGCCCTTGCCGACCCCGCCAAGAACGGGTATCGGGGTTTGCAGATCCAACTCAACCGGCGGTTCGCCGACGGTTGGGCGCTCTACAACAACGTTGCGTGGTCGGAGACCGACACGACCGGCGCCGGCGCTTGGTGGAACAACACGAACGCCACTTACCTCGAGAACCTGAGTGCCGTGCTGACGCAGGAGATCATCGACGACTGCAACACCGGACAGACGATCCCTGACCGGCGGACGGGACGCACCACGCTCTTCCCGGTGGACTGCAACCAAGCGCTTTCGGAGTGGATCGGTTACCCAGTGTCGATGATCAACCGGCGCGGTCTGAACCAGGCCTACGACCGGACCTGGATCTACAACTCCTTCGGCTTCAAGACCTGGCGCATGGGTAGCCACGACCTGACCCTGTCGGGTCACCTGAGCTTCCAGACCGGTACACCGTGGGTGCGTAGCGAAGGTGTGTCGATCGTCAAGATCGATCCCAACGACCCGAAGCAGGGTACGCCGAACGACGGCGTCAGCTTCAACCTGCATGCCCCGGGCACGCAGGGACGTTTCACGTCGGACGAGTACACCCTCAACCTGAGCGGCGCCTGGGGCTTCCCCATGGGCTACCGCGAGGTACGGGGCGAGGTGCGGGTCGAGGCGCTGAACGTCACCAACCAGCAGCGGCGACGCTCCTGGGGCGGTGACGGCCAGGTGTACCCGGTGCGGCGCTTCTTCCAGCGTCCGCGCCAGGTGCGCGCCTCACTGAGGTTCCGCTTCTAGGAGCCGGAGGCCACAGAGATCCCCGGGGCTGAACCCGGGGATCAGAGCCTAGAAAACGGGGAGAGGGCTTCGGCTCTCTCCCCGTTTGCCTTTGCCGGATTGAAAGTGGGAAGTGGCGCGTGACGGAGGCGCTGGCGACGTTGAAGCGCTCTGGCTTCGTGGAGCCCGACCAGGAGCCAGGGGACAAAGCCCGCGGTCGGTGCAGTCGCTGTAGTGGTTCAGACAGATGTGAGACACGTCGAGTGAAGCAGTCGTCGTAGTCGGCTGTTGGAAACGCGGAGCGTTTTCCACAGTTCGGCGGCCTCGGTTGAAACGACGAAGGGGGATCTCCAAGCTGCGGTTTGTTCAACAACCCAGCGAAGAGGAGATCCCCCATGCAGGTACGAGACCTGCCCCGTGAGATTAGCCGGGGCGCACGCACAGCGGCTGCTTTGAGCAGCCGACCAGAGGCGGTCGAGGCAGCGATCAACGAGCGCGTCAAGCTGGTGCGGCGCTGGCGACGGGCGATGGCGATGGGCCTGTCGTCCCGGGAGGCAGCCGCCGCGGTGGGAGTGTCGAGAGCGACGCTTTACCGGTGGCGCCACGACCCGGAGCCGCGGTCGAGGCGGCCGCGGCGGGTGCGACAGCGGCAGTGGTCCCAGCAGCAAGTACGAGCCGTTGCGGCGTTTCGATGCCAGTACCCGGCCTGGGGGCAGGCGGAGGATCGGCCATCTGCTGCATCATCCCGTCAGGAGGGACAGTTGCGCCGTCTCGATCTCGGACGCGACCGTAGGCCGCATCCTGGCTTACCTGGTCGCCACGGGCCGTGCCCGGCCCGTCTTGTGCTTTACCGCCGCGGCGCGCAAGCGGCGCCGGCGGCAGCCGAGACGAGTCAAACGCCTGCGAGGAGCCCTCAAGGCCAACAGACCGGGCGACGCAGTGCAGATCGACACTCTCTCGATCTGGTTTCCCAGCAACCACACCGTCAAGCAGTTCACCGCCGTCAACCGCTGCTCGAGGTGGGGCCAGGGCATGGCCGCCAGTCGGGCCACCGCCGCTTCCGCCAAGCGCTTCCTCGACCGCCTGATCGAGCAGGCGCCCTTCGAGGTTCGGGCCATCCAGGTCGATGGCGGCAGCGAGTTCATGGCCGACTTCGAGCAGACCTGCAAGGACCGGGACTCGAACTCTGCGTCCTGCCGCCGCGATCGCCCCAGCTCAACGGCAGAGTCGAACGCCTCCAGGCCACCTACCGCGACGAGTTCTACGGCTCCTACACCCTGCCGCACCGGATCGAACCCCTCAACCGCTGCCTCGACGACTTCAACCACCATTACAACCGCCAGAGATCCCACCAGGCCCTCGGAGGACTCACACCGTGGCAGTATGAGCTTGCCCCGGTTTCGTGGACACTTCATCCTTGTAGGAGGAGGTACCCACGATGTCGAGAAAGAGGAGCCGGTACCCGGCAGAGTACCGGCAGCAGATGGTGGATCTGGTCCGGTCCGGGCGTAGCCCGGACCATCTAGCCCGCGAGTTCGAGCCTTCAGCGCAGTCGATCCGCAACTGGGTCCGGCAGGCGGATCGCGACGGAGGGACGCCGGAGCGACGGCACGACGACGGCGGAGCGTGAGGAGTTGCGCCGGCTGCGGCGTGAGGTCCGCAGGCTGCGCGAGGAGCGGGAGATCCTGGCAAAAGCCACGGCCTGGTTCGCTCGGGAGACGGACCGGAAGGGGTCTTCCGGTTCATGAGAGCGCACCGGGCCGAGTTCCGCATTGCGACCATGGCGCGCGTGCTCGGCGTCTCCACGAGCGGGTACTGCGCCTGGCTGAAGCGAGAGCGGTCGGCGAGAGAGAAGGCGGACAGCGCTCTCGTGGAGCGGGTGCGGGCGATCTGGGAGCGGAGCCGGGGGACCTACGGAGCGCCGAGGATCCGGGCTGAGCTGGCCGACCAGGGCTTCCCAGTGAGCCGCAAGCGGCTCGCCAGACTGATGCGAGAGGCCGGTCTGGCGGGCATCAGCCGCCGCAAACGGCCGACGACGACGCGTCGCAGCCCGGAGGCCCGCCCGGCGCCGGACCTCGTCGAACGGGAGTTCACCGCCGACGGTCCCGACCGGCTTTGGGTCGCCGACATAACCTACGTGCCGATCCTCGCCGGCTTCCTGTACCTGGCGATCGTCCTCGACGTGTTCAGTCGGCGCATCGTCGGCTGGGCCATGGACTCTTCTCTGGCAACCGACCTCGTGGTCGCCGCGCTTCAGATGGCGATCGCCCAGCGCCGGCCCGACGACGTCATCCACCACTCCGGTCAAGGCAGTCAGTACACTTCCCTGACCTTCGGGAAGCGCTGCCGCGAAGCCGGCATCGCGCTCTCGATGGGCTCCGTCGGAGACTGCTACGACAACGCCATGGCCGAGAGCTTCTTCGCCAGCCTCGAATGCGAGCTGCTCGACCAGTCCAGCTTCCGCAACCACGCCGAAGCCAGGGCCGAGCTCTTCCGCTACATTGAGGGCTGGTACAACACGCATCGGCGGCATTCTGGTCTCGGTTACCGCTCACCCGCCAACTTCGAGAAGAGCTACGCCCACGCCGCTTGATCCCCTAAACACGAACCGTCCACGAAAACGGGGCAACTCCAGTATCTCCAGTCCACAGCGGCTTGATGACCTCCGAGTCTCATAGGTACTGGGCCACTACAGTCACTTGACACCTTCTCGGCCGGCGTCCTAGGCTTAGGCCACTTCTCTCTTCCACAGTTCGCCGAAAGGAGCCCGTAGGCAATGATCGGGACTGTCAGGTTCGCTCGCAAAACCGTGGTACTACTCCTTCTGGGAGTAGTTCTTCTGCTCTTCAGTTCGCCCGCGCTCGCTACTGGCGCCTGCTACCTTGTCACCACCACCATTACATGGGATGCGAATGGGAACGCCACGTCCACCACCACAGTGACGCCCATTCCCTGCCCTCCTGCGCCGTTCGAAGACCCATGGGAACCAATGCCCGTCCGCGACAGGGACCCCACCCCGAATGGAGTCACTCCCTCTGGCAACGAGGTCGCGTGCGCAACACTCGGTAAAGGACTACAGAGGGGAGATCAAGCTCAGATCGACTTGGGCCTTCTCATGCTCGGTGCGTCCTCCGTTGAGGAAGCTCAGGCCATCTGCCGGGGTTGATGGTTCAAGGGGGCCCCCGACGTGATTGTTCTGGTGGGTGGGTCCACCGCTGGAACGTCTCCTTGACGGCGCGTTGGTTCCTTCGGTGACCGGTTGTCTTCGGCTTGCGCCTCGTGCCAATCAGCACCGAAAGCGGGTAGAGAACCTCCCGCACCGAAGCTGAGGACGCCCGGTCGCGTGCCGCGACCCTCGGTCGCGCCGAAAGCGCCAACGGACTCGTGCGCAACCCCAAGACCGTCCCTCTCTTGGCTCGACTTTCGAGAGTGAGAGCAACGAGAAGCGTGCAGGCTGGTCTGCCGTCCCAACACGAAGGTCGTCCGGTTCGCGGTTCGAGGTTGCTGCTGGCCGCCGGAGCGCTTGCAAGCGCCGTCCCGCTCGGCGCGGCGTTCTCGCAGGACTCCCCTCCTGACGCGGCGCCCATTTTGGTCGTGGACGGCGAAGGTGGCGGTATCGAGGGCGCGGTCGTCCAGGTACTCCGAGCGCCACCGGCAGACGCGCCGCTTCCTCACGGCGCGCTCCTGATTCGGACACGAACCACCAATAACGGTGCGATGGAGCGTGGGCTCCCGAGCGTTCGCGGAATGACACTCGTCGTCGATCATCCCCGGTACGAGAGGTTCATCGGCACTTTCGACGACGGTCGGATGCCGGCGACAATCCGGCTCGGACCAGGACGGTCTCTAAAGGGACGGGTCTTCTTTTCCGATGGCCGAGAGGCCGCACGAGCTACTGTCTGTGTACGTTGGAGAGACGAGAACGCGCCGTTCCCCACCGACGCTGTGCGCCGATGCGCCGACACCGGCAACGACGGTCGGTTTGTCGTGAGCGGTTTGTCCACCTTTCCTGAAGCCGAGGTCGTGGCCGAGGCTGAGGGTCATGGCCGGGCCGCGAGAGACATCGGCGGCTCGCCCTGGCCAGACCAACCGATCCTCCTCAGCCTGCCCGCAGAGGCGACCGGCGATGAGGCGACTGTCCGCCAGACCAGTCCGGGCGGCGTCCGGGTGCAGGTGCTTTCCGCCGCTGGGGTTCCCGTGGATCGCTTCACGATGCGGGTCTTGATCAAGCGAGCCCGGTCCCACTCAACATTCGCTAGGGAGGTCGATCAGGGGACGTCCCCCGTGGTCGTCCCGATTCCCGGGGACGTTGGGCAAGCCGATCTCGTGCAGATCCACTTCCAGGCGGAAAACCACCTCCTGTCAGGCGCCTACGGCCTAACCCCGAGTCCCGGGCGCGTCGTGGATCTCGGCGTCGTGTATCTGGAACCGGGCGCTGTCGTGACCGGACGGCTGTTCGCCGCTGGCGGCGCCGAGCCCATCGCTGGGTGCGTACTGGAGCTTCTGCCGTCCGGTAACGCACACCTTCAGTATCGCCTGCAAGGCAGACAGGACATCACCGTCTCAGACGGCCACGGCGGCTTCCTCCTTGGCGGACTGAGCGAGGGCCGCTACTACCTACGTACGGAGTGCAGGATAGGGCCGCCTACCGCACGGCTCATTGCCCTCGACGGCTCAGAGCGTGCCGACCTCGGGGAGATATGGATGCTCGCGCCGCGCACCGTTCTCGTGAGAGCGCACGGAGTAACCCATGGCACTGTGCGCGTGATGGACCGTTTTCGTGAGATGGAAGCGCCTCTGGCAACGGCCAATCTCCAACCGACAGGCAGAGGGAACCGAGACCCATCCTCGTTCGCGGTGGTCCAGCTAGCATCCGGTCGTTACCGGATCGACATCCGGAATTCCTCTGACTCACTCCTCGTGTCGAAGGAGATTCGGGTCGACGCCTACGACCCAGCCGACCGCATCGAAGTGGACCTCGCGTACCGGAACCGCACCATCCGGAGCATCCTGACGCTGGGCGGCGTTCCGGTGAATGGGGGTCTTGTCGGTTTCGAGCGGGTTCCAGGCTCGCGGGCAGGCGTCGGGCTCCTCCAGATCAATGTCCAACAAGGCGACACCGTCACACACTCGACGACGTTGCGGCCCGGCCAGGCGTTTCTGCGCCAATCCAGGGTGGCAGCGGACGGCTCGTTCACGGTGAAAGGAGCGCCAGACGAGTTCTTGTGGATGACGTGGGTCGCGGCAAACGGTCGAAGCCGTGTCGGCAGGATCTGGCCCGATCGGCCGCTTTCCCAGTTCGAGTTGGGCGGGACTTCCGTAGTCAGCGGCGAACTGCGACCGGCAGCAGGCCACACCCTCAAGCAGGCCCACGTCGCACTGATCGGCGATCTGGGTCTCGAAGTCGCCGGCACCTCCACGGCAGAGAATGGGTACTTCACCCTGCCCCCTGCGCCGCCGGGCCACTATCGGCTACAGGCCGACACCGGAGCGGGCCTTGCCCACACCGAGCTCACTCTGAAGGCGGACCTACACCCTCCCTTCCAGGCTCTCCAGGTGGACGAGGAAGCACTCGGCGAGGTGGAAGTCCGGCTCGCAACACCTGATGGTCCGATGGTCGGTGCATGGATTCACGTCCTGGGTCCCGACGAGACCTTGGCCGCGGCAGGCATCGTCGCCGAGGACGGCGTTCTCCGAGCCGACAACGTACCACCAGGAGAGGTCACGGTCCTCTGGAATCATGGTGGCGCCTGTGTGGGTGCCGACAAGGTGACGGTCGAGGCCGCGCGGACAGCACGGTTGAAGCGCACCTTGCCATTGGGTCGCCTGCTGGAGCTCCGGTGCTTGGACCGAAGTTGTGCGGGCGAAACCCTCTCCCTCGTCAGAGTGACCACTGAAGCAGGCGTCAAGGTCGCCCATCACCTGCCCGGAGCACTTCCCGGTACGACCTTCTCGGAGGACGGCCGGGTGGGCCTCGGCTGCTTGACTCCGGGCGCCTACACCGTTTCGCTCTGGGTCGCCGAGCACCGGTTGGGTGCGGAGTTCGAACTTGATCCGGGTCCGGAGGAGGTTCCCGTCACTGTCACCCTTGAGCCGACGCCCGAGTAGGCACGGAGTACGCCCGTCGCTGGCCGGCAACCAGCCACCCGCACCTTCCCAAACGCCGCGCCCAAGCCTCTGGACACAAACAGTGTCCGGCCGTATCATCTGTCCCCTCTTGGAGTGAGGACGCGAAGCGCGCCAAGAAAGGACATCCAGATGACCCGGACCATCGCAGCCGCCCAGTTCAAGGAGAAGTGTCTGGCCATTCTCGACCAGGTCGACGCGGATGGCGTGGTGATCACCAAGCACGGGCGTCCCGTGGCCAAGCTGATCCCGGTGGCGCGAACGTCGGAGCACCTGATCGGCAGTCTCAAGGGCAGAATCCGCGTTCACGGAGACATCATGAGCACGGGCGTCAGGTGGGATGCTGAATCTTGACACCCACATCCTGATCCACAGCCTCGAGGATGCCCTGGCGCCTGCGGAACGCCGGATTCTGGCCGCGAACGAGTGGGGCATCTCGCCCATCGTGCTCTGGGAGATCGCCAGGCTAGCGCAGCTTGGACGCATCGAGTTCGACCTCGAAGATGCAAGGATCGGGAGAGTCCTGCGGCAGATTCGAGTGTGGCCCTTGACGCCTGCCATCTGCCACGCGAGCTGCGAACTCGACTTCCGGGGCGACCCGGCCGACGAGTTGATCGCGGCAACCAGCATCGTCGAGCAGGTGCCGCTGCTTACGCGGGACAGGACGATCCGCGCCTCGCGGCTCGTGCCGCTGGCGCGTGAGCCGCGGCGCTGAGATCGCCGAGAACCTTCTCGCCCAGTCCGGGGACGCTCAACCAGCGCCTGGGCTGCCTGTCCTTGCCGTTGACGCTGAAGTTCCCGCGACGAATCCGTCCATGTCGGTAAGGAAGCTGCCACACCGGCACATCTTCCTTGCGGGCGTCAGCTGCGCGGGCCGGGTCGCCAGGCCGGCGACGTAATGGCGAACCGAGGCGTGACCATGCCGGCCCTCAACGAACTCAACGACGACGACGGGAGCAGATTCATGGGTGGACACACGGTAGAGTCAAGCGCTCGGCGGACGAGACGTCGGCTTGAGAGAGCCGGCTTCAGGGCGAACCAGACGGAGGCGCTCGTCGACATGATCACCAGCCGGGAAGAGAGACTAGCGACGAAGGACGACCTGGTCGAAGTCCGGACGGAACTCAAGCACGACATCGCCGAGGTCCGGGAAGAACTCAGCCATCTCACGGCTACCGTGGCGAACAACACGACACGCATCGAGGGCCTGGAGCGGGCGATGGAAGCGCTCCGTCAGGAGGTCAGGGAGCGTTTCGAGAGCTTCCGTCAGGAGATCTCCGGTCAGTTGGACGGGATGCGCGGCCAGTTGAACGGCATGCAAGGCCAGATCGACGGACTCAGGGGCGAACTCCGTATGGTCAAGTGGATCCTCGGCGGCCTCTTCGCCCTGATGGTGCCGATGCTCGGCGGCATCATCGGCATCGCCCTGCAGCTCGCCCAACGCTGACCGTCGCGTCGGAGCCGGGCTCGGACCGCACCTGACAGATCCGCGCCTCGCGGCTCGTGCCGCTGGCGCGTGAGCCGTAGAGACGGCGTGCGCTCGCACGGCCGCCTCACCGCCGACTACGCGAGTCCGATCCAACGATCTGGATCTGCTACACCGTTTCAAGCCTAGTCCGCCTCGTCCTTGACATCCGTCCAGCCCGTCATATAGTGCCGCTCTCGCTTTCCCTACAACTTGATCCGAGGAGAAGCTCTATGAAGCGACTCGCAGTGGTCCTGATGTTGCTGGTCCCGTTCGGCGCTTTTGCCGACGCACCGGAGACGGCAACCGTCAGCGGCACGATCGTTGACCCGGGAGGCTCCGCGCTTCCAGGCGTCAGTGTCACCCTGTCCAGTGAGCGTGGCGACAAGTTCGCGATCACGGACGAGAACGGCCAGTTCCGGTTCGTCGGCGTCGTGCCCGGCGCCTACAACCTGAAGGCGGAACTCCAAGGTTTGGGCGAGGCGGCGGCCGAGTTCCACGCCGCCGCCGGCGACCGGCAGGATCTCGACCTGACCCTGCAGGCCGCCATCGAGGGTGAGGTGACCGTCACCGGCGAAACGCCCATGGTCGACAAGTTCAACGTCACCGCGGGCAGCACAGTCACATCCGAGATCGGCGAACAGACCGCCGGCACGACGCGGACCTACTACGGTGTCATCAACGCTCTGCCAGGCGTCACCGCCGACGCGGAGAACGACGACATCCAGCAGACGCGGCCGTCCGTCAACGGCACGCACTTCGCGGATCAGGGCGTCTACATCGACGGTGTCGACACCACGTTCGCCAAGTTCGGCGGCAGCCGGGTCTTCCTGCCCACCACGGCAGTGACCGAGGTTTCGATGGAGGCCGGCGGCTCCTCCGCCGAGTACGGCCGCTACATCGGCTCCTCGACCAACGTGATCGTCAAGTCGGGCACGAACCGGTGGCACGTCGACGCGCTCTGGCAGCGCCAGGCGATCGACTGGGGCGCCGACTACAAGGACCAGCCGGCCCTCGACCAACGGCAGAACAAGCCGTATCCGGTCGACTGGTTCCGGCGTTGCCACGGCGACGAGCGGGACGCCGGCCGCGGGAAGATCCCCGCCGGCGACCTGAGTTCGGAGCTGTTCACGACGAACCGCGAGCCCTGTCTGCCCGGCAGCGACGAGTGGGCCGGCGCTTCCGACGGCTACGAGTTTTCGGCCGGCGGCCCGATCCAGCGCGACAGGTTCTGGTTCTTCCTCGGCGTCAGCGAGTTCGACGACGCGTACTCAGAGCGGCTGATCGGCGGCGACCCGTACGACATCAGCCTGTTCAACGACGCGCGCATCTTCAAGCTGAACATGCAGCCGACCGCGAGCCATTCGTTCGCCGCCTCGGCTATCGATACGCCGGCGTTCCGGAACTACTTCCACATTCCGTCATCGGACTACTGGACGCCGACGCCGCACGAGAACGACAGCGTGCTGTCGACGGTCAACTGGAACTACGCCGTCACGAGCAACTGGTACCTGGAGGCGAAAGTCGCCTTCCAGGAAACCCAGGAGAACAAGTACCTCGCCTGCTACAACAAGCTGGAGCAGGAGAATCCCGAGGTCCTGAACGTCGACGGCATTCCGATCCTCGAGTGGCTTGCCCAGGACAACTTCCCCAACGCCTCGGCGCGCATGGTGGAGACCTGCCTGCAGGCCAAGTCGCTCGACCGTGGCCCGATCGCCGGTCACAGCGCAACGAACACCTCGGGCGGCGACACCAGCTACCCGCTGCGGTTCCCGTTCATCCCGTCCCTGGGCATCTTCTATCCCGGAAACAACTACAACGTGTACCGGGACAACGAGAACCTGCAGGCCTGGCACAACGGCTGGATCCTCTCCGACGGCTTCGGCTTCAACGCGTTCCCGCGCGAGCAGGCGAACGTCGGTCTGACCCAGTTCATCGGCGCCAATCACGAGTTGAAGTACGGCCTGGACTACCAGGACACGAAGTGGGAGGGTGAGAACGCCCGCGTGCCGCTGTTCAACGGCTGGGGCTTCGACGCCACCAACCCGTTCGGGTACTACCAGGCTGGAACGATGGAGGACGATGCGTGCTCCCTCTTGCGGGGCTACAGCACGTCGCCTGAGAACCCGAACTTCCTGGGAGCGACGACGCGAGGCCGCGGCTGCTACTTCGTCGACTACAACTCACCGCTCCTGACCTGCGAGGGCAACCACACGGACGGACTGCCGCACCGGCCGACACAGATCGAGCGGGTCAACGGCGAGATCGTCCGCACGATCGGCACCTGCGTCGGCCGCGGCAGCGGCGACACGGAGGTCCGCAACGTCGGCTTCTTCGCCCGTGACCGCTTCACGATCGGCGACCACTGGGTGATCAACCTCGGCATCCGGGCGGAAGTTCAGGAGGCCTGGAACGACGTCCGGCGCCAGGTCGTGGACGACACCTACGTCGACCCGCGGATCAACATCGCCTACGACATCAAGGGGGACGGCGCCCTGCTGCTCAACGCAACCTGGGGCCAGTACCACGCGATGCTCAACCAGGCGTGGATCTCCGGCGGCGACGTGGCCCGTCCCAGCATGCACGATCTGTGGAACGGGTACGAAGGCCGCGAGGTCTTCCTCTTCTGCGATCCTGGTGACATCTTCGGGATGAACCTCCTGAGGTCGATCGGGTACGTCAGCTACGACTGCAACCACCCGTCGCGGCGCGACACGATCCGCAACGGCACGGTAGGCGAGGGAATCCCCGGCTACAACCTGTCCTGGGAGCTGGCACAGCCCGGCCTCATGTGGGACGCGGTCCAGGAGGGCTACTACGACTTCGACATCCAGACCTACTACAAGCAGGAGGCGATCATCGGCCTCGAGTGGCAGTTCCGCCCGGACTGGGCGCTGGATGTCAAGTACATCGACTGGCAGTTGCAGGACATGATGTTCTCCAACTTCCAGCTCGATTACCGGGGCCGCAACATCGGCATCACGGAGAACTACCACGACCTGGAGAAGATCGTTCTCGCGTTCGACGACGCGAGAAGGGACAGGTGGGCGGCGGCAGGCTTCGATGAAGCCGACCGCACGAGCGCCGTCAACCGCGAGGCCCTGGCCAACGCGGATCCGGCGAAGAACTCCTACCGGGGTCTGCAGGTCCAGTTGAACCGGCGGTTCGCGGACGGCTGGGCGCTCTACAACAACGTGGCCTGGTCCGAGACGGACACCACGGGCGGAGGCGTCTGGTGGAACAACACGGACAGCGGCTACCTGGAACTCGCTCACGTGAACCTCGGCGAGGGCCACATCGAGGACTGCCAGGAAAGCCAGACGGAACCTGATCGCCGCACCGGCAGGACGAGGACGTATCCCGAGGACTGCTATGCGCGGCTGAGCAACTTCATCGGCTTGCCGGGCAGCATGATCAACCAGCGCGGCCCGAACCACGTGTACGACCGCACCTGGATCTACAACTCCTTCGGGTTCAAGACCTGGCGGATCGGTAACCAGGATCTGACGCTGGGTGGTCACCTGACCTTCCAGACCGGCACCCCCTGGTACCGGTCGGAAGGCGCCGGCGTCGGCGCCGCGAAGACCTGCGCCCCGGGCGCCAGGCCTTCGGGGCTGCGGACCTGTCCGCCGATCACTCCCTCCGATCCGACGAGCGACGCACGGCCGGGCACGGCCAACTCGGGCATCGGCGTGCGCCTGTTCCCGGCTGGCGCCGAGGGACATCGGACCGCGGATGAGTACACGGTCAACCTGAGCGGCGCATGGGGCTTCCCCATGGGCTACCGGGACGTTCGTGGCGAACTCCGGGTCGAGGTCCTGAACGCGACCAACCAGCAGCGCCGTCGCGATTGGGACGGTCGTGGCGAGGTCTACCCGGTGCGCCGGTTCTTCCAGCGCCCGCGGACGATCCGCGCCAACATCAAGTTCCGGTTCTAGGCCGGAACGACAGAACCTGGGGCTTCGGCCCCCGGTTCAGGGAAATCGAGGGGAGAGGGCTTCGGCTCTCTCCCCTTTCTCTTTCCGCGGCAAACGAGCGTACGGCGGCGGCCATCCAACATTCTGGATCCATCTCGCCCTTCTTTGACTCGCTCGCGGCCGGGCGTATAGTGGTTTTGGCACTCAGCCTTCTCTACAACCTCGATCCGAGGAGGAGCTCATGAAGCGACTCGCACTGATCCTGACGTTGCTCGTCCCCGTCGGCGCCTTCGCCGACGCGCCGGAGACCGCAACGGTCAGCGGCACGGTCGTCGATCCGGGGGGCTCGCCCCTGCCCGGCGTCAGTGTCACCCTCTCCAGCGGACGCGGCGACAAGTTCTCGATCACGGATGAGAACGGCCAGTTCCGGTTCGTGGGAGTCGTTCCCGACAGCTATGAACTGACCGCGGAGCTGGAGGGCCTGGGCGAGGCCCAGGCGAACTTCCACGCCGCAGCCGGCGACCGCAGGGACGTCGACCTGACGCTGCAGGCCGCGGTCGAAGGAGGCGTCGTCGACGTGACCGCCGAAACGCCCATGGTCGACAAGTTCAACGTCACCGCCGGCAGCACGGTCACGTCCGAGATCGGCGAGCAGACGGCCGGTACGACCCGCACCTACTACGGCGTGATCAATGCCCTTCCGGGCGTCACCGCCGACGCGGAGAACGACGACATCCAGCAGACGCGGCCGTCAGTCAACGGCACTCACTTCGCCGACCAGGGCGTCTACGTCGACGGGGTCGACACGACGTTCGCCAAGTTCGGCGGCAGCAGGGTCTTCCTGCCCACCACGGCGCTCACCGAGGTGTCGATGGAAGCCGGCGGCTCCTCCGCCGAGTATGGCCGCTACATCGGATCCTCCACCAACGTGATCGTCAAGTCGGGCACCAACCGCTGGCACGCGGATGTCCTCTGGAACCATCAGCGGGTCGACTGGAGCGCCGACTACAAGGACCAGCCCTCGCTGGCGGAACGCCGCAACAGGCCGTACCCCGTGGACTGGTTCAGGCGCTGCCACGGAGACCAACGGGACCAGGGCCGGGGCCAGATTCCGCCAAGCATCGTCGAGGAGGTCTCGACGATCAATCGCGACGCCTGCCTGCCCGGCAGCGACGAGTGGGCCGGTTCCAGCGATGGCTACGAGTTCTCGACCGGCGGTCCTCTGCGGAGGGACAAGTTCTGGTTCTTCGTGGGTGCTTCCGAGTTCGACGACGCCTATTCCGAGCGCCTGCTCGGCGGCGACCCGTACGACGTCAGCCTGTTCGCCGACGCCCGCATCCTCAAGCTGAACATGCAGCCGTCGGCGTCCCACTCCTTCGCCGCCTCCTGGATCGACACGCCGGCGTTCAGGAACTACTTCAACTGGCAGTCCTACGACTACTGGACGCCGACGCCGCACGAAAACGACAGCGTGCTCTCGACCGTCAGTTGGAACTACGCGATCTCCAGCAATTGGTTCCTCGAAGCGAAGATCGCCGACCAGGAGACGCAGGAGAACAAGTTCCTCGCCTGCCACGACATCCTGGAGCAGGAGAACCCCGCCGCCCAGTCCGTGGACGGCATTCCGATCCTGGAGTGGCTGTCCCAGGACAACTACCGCGACACGCCGGCGCGCATGATCGAGACCTGCCTGCAGGCGAAGTCGCTCGACCGCGGTCCGATCGCCGGCCACACGGCGACGAACACGTCGGGCGGCGACACCAGCTACCCGCTGCGCTTCCCGTTCGACCCGAGCCTGGGCATCTTCTACCCCGGCAACAACTACAACGTCTACCGGGACGCCGAGAACCTCTCCTCGTGGCACAACGGCTGGATCCTCTCCGACGGCTTCGGCTTCAACGCGTTCCCGCGCGAGCAGGCGAACGTCGGCCTGACCCAGTTCGCGGGCGCGAACCACGAGCTGAAGTACGGTTTCGACTACCAGGACACGAAGTGGGAGGGCGAGAATGCCCGCGTGCCCCTGCTCCAGGGGTGGGGCTTCGACCCGACGAACCCGTTCGGCTACCTGGGCGCCGGCACGATCGCAGACGACACCTGCGCCACGCCGTTCACCCGCACCGGTACATCGGCCATTCGTGGTCGGACCTGCTACTTCACCGACCACAACTCGACGTTCCTGACCTGTGAGGGCAACGCTCCCGACGGCATGCCCCACCGGCCGACCACGGTCGAGCACGTGAACGGCGAGGTCGTCCGCACGCCCGGCACTTGCGTGGGGCGCGGCACCGGCGACAGCGAAGTGCGCAACATCGGCTTCTACGTCCGCGACCGCTTCACGATCGGCGATCACTGGACGGTCAACATGGGCCTTCGGGCCGAAACCCAGGAAGCCTGGAACGACGTTCGCCGCCAGGTCATCGACGACAGCTACGTCGACCCGCGGCTGAACATCACCTATGACATCAAGGGAGACGGCGCCCTGCTGCTCAACGCAAGCTGGGGCCAGTACCACGCGATGCTGAACCAGGCGTGGATTTCGGGCGGCGACTCGAACGTTCCCAGCATGCACGACCTGTGGAACGGCTACGAAGGGCACGAGGTCTTCCTCTTCTGCGACCCGGCGGACATCGCGACGTTCGACTTCCTGCAGTTCCTCGGCTTGACCAACTACGGCTGCCGGGTTCCGCAGCGGAGGGACTCGCTCCACAACGGAACGGTCGGCGCGCCGCTGCCCGGCTACAACCTGTCCTGGGAGCTGACGACGCCGGGTCTCATGTGGGACGCGGTTCAGGCAGGCGTCCTCGACTATGACGTGCAGACCTACTACAAGCAGGAAGCGATTCTCGGCCTGGAGTGGCAGTTCCGGCCGAACTGGGCTCTCGACGTCAAGTACATCGACTGGCAGTTGCAGGACATGATGTTCTCCAACAACCAGCTCGACCACAAGGGCCGGAACATCGGCGTCACGGAGAACTACCACGACCTGTTCGACATCCTGGTCGCCTTCGATGACGCGCGGGCCGCGACCTGGGCGGCGCAGGGCTACGACCCGGCGGAACGGCCGGCCCAACTGAACCGGGAGGCCCTGGAGAGGGCCGATCCGGCGAAGAACTCGTTCAAGGGGGTTCAGGTTCAGTTGAACCGCCGCTTCGCGGACGGCTGGGCGCTCTACAACAACCTCGCCTGGGCCAGCACGGACACGACCGGCGCCGGCGCCTGGTGGAACAACACGAACAGCACCTACCTCGAGGCGGCCCACGTCGTTCTGAACCAGCAGAACATCGACAGTTGCCAGGCGTCCCAGACGAGACCCGACCGCCGTACCGGCAGGACGCGGCTCTATCCGGAGGACTGCGTCGCCCGTCTGACGGACTGGCTCGGCTACCCGGCGAGCATGATCAACCGGCGTGGCGCCAACGGCACCTACGACCGCGAGTGGATCTGGAACTCCTTCGGCTTCAAGACCTGGCGCCTGGGCAACCAGGATCTGACGCTGGGCGGCCACCTGACCTTCCAGACCGGGACGCCCTGGACCACATCCTCCGGCGCCGGCTACGAGCGGCCCTGCGGACCGCGTCCGCCCGGCATCCCCACATCGATTCCGATCTGCCTGCCGGTGGACGTGACGGACGCGAACGCCAACCAGCGCCCCGGAACCTCGAACACCGGCGTCGGTTTCCCCCTACACCCATCGGGCACGGAGGGCCGCCGGACCGCGGACGAGTACACGGTCAACCTGAGCGGCGCCTGGGGATTTCCCCTGGGCATCGGCAATACCCGCGGGGAACTCCGGGTCGAGGTGCTGAACGTGACGAACCAGCAGCGCCGCCGCTCCTGGAACAGCGCCGGCGAGGTTCTGCCTGTGCGCCGGTTCTTCCAGCGCCCGCGGACGGTTCGCGCCAACTTCAAGCTCCGGTTCTAGACCAGATCACACGATCCGGACACCGGTCACCGGATCAGGGAATCAGGGGGAGAGGGCTTCGGCTCTCTCCCCTTTCTCGTTCCTGCTCCATACACTCGGGACGATGCCGCCGACACCCCACGCGCTCGTCACGGTCCTGATCAGCACGGCCGGGATGCTCAACTGCGCCGGAGATCCACGCATCGGCCGCGTCGAGGAGCCGGTGACTTCGCGCACGCCGGCGCCCCTGACGGAACCCGCTGCCTTCCACGACCGAGCCGCCGAGGTCGGTCTCGCCTTCCAGCACCGGAACGGCGGCCGCGGCCGCTACCTGCTGCCCGAGATCATGGGCTCGGGCGCGGCGCTCTTCGACGCCGACGGCGACGGCGATCTCGACGCCTACCTGGTCCAGGGAGGCGAGCTGGAGCCGGGCGCCGGCGCGGCCGGGTCCCCCGCCCGTGACCGCCTGTTTCGCAACGACCTGGTCGAAACCGGCGAACTACGCTTCGTCGACGCGACGGAGGACTCCGGCCTCTCGTCGGCCGGCTACGGCATGGGCGTCGCTGCCGGGGACTTCGACGGGGACGGCCGGGTCGATCTCTACGTGACCAACCTGGGCCCCAACCGGCTCTGGCGGAACGTCGGCAACGGCCGCTACGAGGACGTGACGGAGACCGCCGAAGCGGACGACCCCAGGTGGAGCGTTCCGGCCGCCTTCTTCGACTACGACGGCGATGGCATGCTCGACCTGTTCGTCGCCAACTACGTCGACTTCAATCTCGGCAGCCACACGCTCTGCACCTTCGGCAGCGGCGAGCCGGACTACTGCAGCCCGAAGACCTACCGCGCCGAGCCGGACCGCCTGTTCCGCAACCTCGGCGACGGACGGTTCGAGCAGACGACGGACCGCGCCGGCCTCGCCACACAGTTCGGCAACGGCCTCGGTGCGGTGCCGGCCGACCTCGACCTCGACGGCAGGCTCGATCTCTACGTCGCCAACGACGGCACACCAAATCAGATGTGGATGAACCGCGGTGGCGGCCGCTTCGAGAACCGGGCCCTGTTCGGCGGCTCGGCGGTCAATCGCCGCGGCGAGGCCGAGGCGGGCATGGGTGTCGACGCCGGGGACCTGGACGGGGACGGCGACGAGGATCTCTACGTGACCCACATCACGGGCGAGACGAGCACCCTCTACCTGAACGACGGCGGTGGCCTGTTCACGGATGCCGGCATGCCCGCCGGCCTGGATACGCCCAGCCTGCCGATGACCGGTTTCGGCACCGGCTGGATCGACTTCGACAACGACGGCGACCTCGACCTGCTGGCGGTGAACGGCGCGGTGCGCCGCCTGGATCGCGCCCGCTCAGGCGACGCGGCAGCCGCGCGCGCGGCAGCAGGCAGCGACCACGAGCGCCGCTTCGGTCAACCGAACCAGCTCTTCCGCAACCTGGGCGACGGCCGCTTCGAAGACGCGTCCTCGCTCGGAGGACCGGCCTTCGCGGCCTATGAGGTCTCCCGTGGAGCCGCCTTCGGCGACGTCGACAACGACGGAGACACCGACGTTCTCATCACGAACAACAACGGACCGGCGCGGCTGCTGCTCAATCTGATCGGCCAGGACAGCGGCTGGATCGGCCTCCGCCTGGTCACTTCGGACGGCAAGCGAGACGCCGTCGGAAGCCTGGTCCGGGTGCGACTCACCGACGGCCGGACGATCACGCGCCGGGTCCGCGCGGCGATGAGCTACGCCTCGTCAAGCGATCCGAGGGTGCTTGTCGGGCTCGGGTTCGCGGAGGTCGAAGACATCCGCGTCGACTGGCGCGGCGGCGCCGGCGAGTCCTTCGGCGCGCTGCCGCCACACGCCTACCATGAAGTCCGCCAGGGAGAGAGCCGACAATGAACCGCCGCTGGTGCGCGGGCGCTCTGCTCGCGCTCCTCGCGTGCGGCGCCGCCGAGCGCCTGCCGCTCCCCTCCCGCTACGAGGCCCACGATCCGGCGGTCCGCGGCCAGATCGGCAGCCTGGAGCGCCGGGTTCGCTCGCTCGAGGACGCCGGCACAGCCGGCCCCGAGCTGGCGGCCGCGATCGGCGAGCTCGGCAAGCTCTACCACGGCGTGCAACTGCTGGACAGCCACGCCTTCACCGCGCTTGAGGCGGCCGAAGCCTGCTACCGGGAAGCGCGGCGACTTGACCCATCCGACCATCGCTGGCCCTACCTACACGGTTTCGCCGAGGACACCCGCGGCGACCACGATGCGGCGGCGGACTCGTACCGCGCGGCACTGGCGATCGAACCCGACCTCGTGCCTGCGATCCACCGCCTCGCCCAATCGGAGGTTGAGCGCGGCCGGCCCGACGAAGCGGCCGCGCTGTGGAACCGTGCGCTCGAACTGCGGCCCGGTTTCCCGCCGGCACTCTACGGGCTGGGGACACTCGCTCTGGACCGAGGCGACACCGGGACCGCGACCGACTATCTTGAGCGAGCCGTCGCCGCCGAACCGGGAGCCGGCCGCGGACACTACTCCCTCGCCATGGCCTGGCGCCGCCTCGGCGATGAAGACCGTGCGGCCCGGCACTTCGCGCAGGCAAGCCACACCGACTTCCCGTTCGACGACCCTCTGGTCCGGGAACTCGCCTACCTGCCGACCGGCAGCGCCGCCCTGGTCCAACAAGGCCTGATTGCGGTACAGGCCGGCGAGTTCGGCGCGGCGGCGACCGTCTTCAGCCGCGCGATCGAGGCGGATCCAACGAACCTCGAGGCGCGCAAGCACCAGGCGCTGGCGCACGTCGACGCTGGGCAGTTCGAGCAGGCCGAAGCCGCCTACGAAGAACTCCTGGCGCTCGACCCCGACCAGGCGCATGCGCACTTCGAGCTCGCTCAACTCCTGGCCAACCGCGGCCAGACGACCGAGGCGATCAGGCACCTGACCCGGGCGGCCGAGCTGGCTCCCGACTACAAGCAGGCGCACTATCAGCTCGCACTCCTCCTCGACCGAGCGACCCGTCCCGCAGAAGCGCTGGAGCACTACGACCGTGTACTGGCGCTCGACCCCGACTACGCCGAGGCAAGGACGCGGCGCGCCACCGCACTCGCATCGTCGGGACGGCCGGCGGAAGCGCTTGAGATCCTGCGCACCCGAGTCGCCAACGCTCCCGGGGACGCCGCCGCCGTGCAGGCGTTAAGCGTCGTGCTCCGGCAGCAGAACCGGCTGGGAGAAGCTCGAGTCGCCCTGGAGAGGAGTCTCCGCTCCGCACAACTCACTGCCGATGACGAAGCCAGGTTGCGCACCGAACTCGGTGGCATCCTGGCCATCGAAGGGCGTCTGACGGACGCAGCCCGTGAACTCCGAACGGCTCAGCAGCTCAATCCGACCGACCCGCAGACAAGCTTGGTCCTCGGCATGGTCCTCCTCGACCTGCGGCGCCCCGAGGAGGCCGCTCGCGCCTTCGCCGCCGCCCTCGCCGTCCGTACCGACCTCACATTGGCGCGCCTTCGCCTGGCCGCCATCCTGGCTCAGACCGACCGCTGCGAGGAAGCCCTGGCCCTTCTCGACGATGGCCGCCGCTTCGCCGCGAACGATCCAGTCTTCGTCCAGGCATCGCGGCAACTGCGCGCCGCGTGCGCGAACGGCTAGCTACCCGAAGACGATCGCCCGGTTGTCGACGACGAGCACCCGGTGCTCCAGGTGGGCCTGGACGGCGCGGGCGAGGACGACGCGTTCCAGGTCTCTGCCGCGACGCACCAGGGTGGTCACCGAGTCGCGGTGGCTCACCCGCGTCACGTCCTGCTCGATGATCGGTCCCTGGTCGAGTTCCGCCGTCGCGTAGTGGGCGGTGGCGCCGACGACCTTGACGCCCCGCAGATAGGCCTGGCGGTAGGGACTGCCTCCGGGGAACGCCGGCAGAAACGAGTGGTGGATGTTGATCACCCGGTTCGGGAAGCACTCAAGGAAGCGCGGCGTGAGGATCTGCATGTAGCGGGCCAGCACGACGAGGTCGACCCGCGCCTCCTCGAGGATCTGGATCATCCGCTCTTCCTGCTCGCTGCGTGTCTCCGGCGTCACCGGCAGGTGGTGGTATGGCAACCCGTTGTACTCCGCCTCCGGCGCGTGGTCGGGATGGTTGCTGATGATGCAGACCGGGCGCCCGGGGAGCTCACCCAGCCGCCAGCGGGACAACAGGTCGTGCAGGCAGTGAGCCGGCTTCGACGCCAGCACGCCCACCCGCTGTTCCTGGTCCGAGAAGGCGATGCGGCTCCTGACCGAGAAGTGGTCGCCGATCTCCCACTCCAGCAGCGGCTTGATCGTCTCCCGGTCCAGGTCGAAGTGGTCGATCTCGAACTCGAGCCGCTGGAAGAACTTGCCCAGTTCCTCGTCGCGGTGGGTCTCGGACGAGCAGATGATGCCTCCGTGCTCGTTCACGAAGCCCGTGACGGTCGCGATGATGCCGATCGCGTCGTCGCAACTCAGCAACATTGTCGCCGTCACGTCGTGCGACACGTTCCGCTCGCCATGCCTGTGTTCGACCAAGAGGCCGGAAGTCTAGCGCCGCGATAGGATCGGCCACACGATGCCAGCAACGGCGCAGTCCAGGCGGCCCGCCGCCGGCACGGGCCTGTTCCTCTTGACCCTTGTCTCAACGGTCGCCTCCGGCCAGACCGCACAGACACCGGCCGACGGCATCAAGCTGTTCGAGGAGAACGTCCGGCCCGTTCTGGAGGAGAACTGCTACATGTGCCACTCGGACCCGGAACGGGCCGAGAACGGTTTCCTGTTGACGACGAGGGCCGGACTCCTGCGCGGGGGCGAACGGGGACCGGCGCTCTCCACCTCCGAGCCCGCCCTGAGCCTGCTGCTTCAGGCGATCGAGTACGAGGACGAACAGTTGCAGATGCCGCCGCCGGGCCGACTGGCCGAGGCGGACCTCGATGTGATCCGGCAGTGGGTGCTGCTCGGCGCTCCCTTCGGCGGTGACGAAGACGAACTCACGGAGGTCGCACCGGCCGAGGACGCGTTTGAGATCACCGACGCCGACCGGGCATGGTGGTCCGTGCGGCCGCTCGGACGCCCGGACGTCCCCGCCGTCGCGGACCCGGACTGGCCGCTCAACCCGGTCGACAACTTCCTGCTCGCCAGGATCGAGGCGGCCGGCCTCGAACCGCCGCCGACGGCCGACCGGCGCACTCTGATCCGGCGCGCGAGCTACGACCTGACCGGGCTGCCGCCAACGCTCGAGGAGGTCGAGGCCTTCGAGCAGGACCGGCGTCCCGACGCCTGGGAACGCCTGATCGACCGTCTGCTGGCGTCGCCCCACTACGGCGAGCGTTGGGGCCGGCACTGGCTCGATCTCGTCCGCTACGCGGAGACGGACGGCTACGAACGCGACCGCAAGAAGCCCTCCGCCTGGCGCTACCGCGACTGGGTGATCGGCGCGCTGAACGCGGACATGCCTTACGACGAGTTCCTGACCCACCAGCTCGCCGGCGACGAACTCGACAACCCTACCGCCGCATCGGTCATCGCCACCGGCTACCTGCGGCTCGGCATCTGGGACGACGAGCCGACCGACACGGAATTGGCCCAGTACGACGACCTCGACTCGGTTCTCGACACGACGTCCCGGGTCATGCTGGGCATGTCGATCGGCTGCGCCCGCTGCCACAACCATCGCGGCGACCCGATCCCGCAGACCGACTACTACCGGATGCTGTCGTTTTTCCGCGGCATCGCGCCCTACAAGGTCGGCGGCGGCAACGAGCCGACTCCGGAGAACTACACGGACTGGATCCCGGCCGATCTCGGAACAGCGGACGCCGGCGGCCCGCCCGTGGAAGGTCCGCCCGCGAACCTGATCGAGGTGCTGCGCGTGAAGGAGCTCGGTCCGGAAGCGCCGCCGACCCACGTCCTGATTCGCGGCAATCCGCATGCGCCGGCCGAACGGGTCGAACCTGGATTCCCGCTCATCCTCGGCAACGCCGACACCGGACTCGAGTTCCCCGGCCCCGACTCGCCGACGACCGGCCGTCGACTCGCCCTCGCCCGCTGGATCGCCGACGACGACAACCTGCGGACCTCCCGGGTGATGGCGAACCGCCTTTGGCAGTACCACTTCGGCCGCGGCCTTTCGCCCACGCCCAACGATCTGGGCCGCTTCGGTCAGGAGGCAACGCACCCGGCACTCCTCGACTGGCTGGCGACGGAGTTCACGGCACGGGACTGGAGCCTGAAGTCGATGCACCGGCTGCTCATGACCAGCCGCTCCTACCGGATGTCGTCGCGGCCGCCGGAAAACGCGCTGCAAGTCGATCCGGGCAACGACCTGTTCAGCCGCTTCAACATGAGGCGTCTGGCGGCCGAGGAGATCCGGGACTCGGTCCTGGCCGCGACCGGCACGCTGAACCTCGAAGTCGGTGGCCCGAGCGTCTACCCGCCGATGCCGGCGGAGGTGCTGGCCACGGCGTCCCAGCCCGACAAGGCCTGGGGCGAGGCCACGCCCGGCGAAGCGGCGCGGCGCAGCATCTACATCCACGTCAAGCGCTCTCTGCTGCACCCGCTGCTGGAGAGTCTCGACCTGGCCGACACCGACTCGACCTGCCCGGTCCGCTTTACGACCACGCAGCCGACGCAGGCACTGATGATGCTGAACGGCGCTTTCATGAGCGAGCAGGCCAGGGCGCTCACGGAGCGGATCGATGGCGCGGACGGTACGGTCGAAGATCGCGTGACCGACGCGCTCGAGGCGGTGCTGGCGAGACGGGCCGATCCGGTCGAAGTCGCCCGAGGCGTCGGACTGATCGAGGAGTTGCAACGGGAGGAGGGCTTTGAAGCCGAAGCGGCATTTGCCAGTTACTCCCTTCTGTTGTTGAATCTGAACGAGTTCGTGTACCTCGACTGAGGAGCGGAACGATGAACCACGACAACGAACGCCCCCGCAACACCTTCTGCGGCCGCACCCGGCGCGAGTTCCTCTGGGAAGCTGGTGGCGCCTTCACCTCCGTCGCCCTTGCCGGCATGCTGAGCACCGACGACTTCCTCGGTGCGCAGACCATCGCCGCCGACGGCGTGACCGCGTGGAAGAACCCGCTCGCCGCCAAACCGCCCCACTTCGACGGTCCGGCCAAGGCCGTCATCTTCCTGTTCATGTACGGCGGACCGAGCCAGGTCGACACCTTCGACTACAAGCCCGATCTCTACCCGCTCGACGGCAAGACGATCGAGATCAACACGAAGGGCCGCGGCGGCACGCGCAACCAGGGCCGCGTCGTCGGGCCGAAATGGCAGTTCAAGCAGTACGGGGAATGCGGCAAGTGGGTCTCCGACCTGTTCCCCCACATCGGCGGCTGCGTGGACGACATCGCCTTCATCCACTCGATGACCGCGGACGCGCCGCTCCACGGCTCGGCCATGCTGCAGATGAACAGCGGCCGCATCCTCTCCGGCAGCCCGGCGCTGGGTTCCTGGGTGAACTACGGCCTCGGCACCGAGAACGAGAACCTGCCCGGCTTCGTCGTCATGCTCGACCCGACCGGCGGGCCGATCAGCGGCGCCAAGAACTGGTCGAGCGGCTACATGCCGGCCAGCTACCAGGGCACCGTGATCCGTTCGAGCGGGACGCCGATCCTGTCCCTCGACCCGCCGCCGGGAATGTCGCGCCAGGCGCAGCGCCGGCTGCTCGACCGTCTGCGGGAGTACAACGAGGAACACGCCGAACCGCGCTCCGAGAACAGCGAGCTGGCAGCCCGCATCGCCAGCTACGAGCTCGCCTACCGGATGCAGCAGCACGCGCCGGAAGCGGTCGATCTCTCCGGCGAGTCGGAGGAGACGCGCCGGCTCTACGGCCTGGACCAGGACCGCACGAAGGACTTCGGCCGTCGCTGCCTGCTGGCGCGACGCCTGGTCGAACGAGGCGTCCGCTTCATTCAGGTCTACTCCGGCGGCAACCACAACGACCACAACTGGGACGCCCACGGCGATCTGGTCAAGAACCACGAGTACCACGCCGGCGGCACCGACAGGCCGATCGCCGGCCTGCTTCGCGACCTGAAGCAGCGCGGGCTGCTCGACAGCACACTGGTCATCTGGGGCGGCGAGTTCGGCCGACAGCCCACCGCCGAGTACGCCGAAGGCACCGGACGCGACCACAACGCCTACGGCTTCACGATGTGGATGGCCGGCGGCGGGATCAAGGGCGGCACCAGCGTCGGCGAGACGGACGAGCTCGGCAACCGGGCCGAGGTCGACCGCTTCCACGTCAAGAACCTCCACGCGACAGTGCTGCAGCAGCTGGGTCTCGACCCGAACGCCCTGTCCTACTTCCACGCCGGCCTCGACCAGAAGCTCGTCGGCGTCGAAGGCGCGGAACCGATCCACCAGATCGTCGCCTAAGCAGCCACGATGAGGGACTGGGCCCTCCGACTACTGCTGAGCGCCTTGACCGCGGGCGCGGCCTCGGCGCAGCAGACGGTGACCTTCGAGACCGAGGGGGCGTCGGAGAGCGACCTGCGCGGGGAACTGGAACTCCGGGTCGATGGGGCGAACGTCGAGATCGAGGACGTGGCGCGGGCGGAGAGTGACTGGCAGACCCTGGTCTACGTCGATCTGGCCCTGACCACGCCCGGACCGGTGTTTCAACTCGCCGAGGTGCTGCTGGAGCAACTCGATCCACTGCTCGAGGTCGGCAGCCTGGAGATCGTGGTGGCGAATCCGCGGGCGCGAACGATCCTGCCGCCCACCCGGGATCGCGACCTGGCGGAGGCGGCCCTGAACCGCCTCGCCACAGGCGAAGAAGCGGCCAGCGCGCTGGTCGACAGGCGCCGTCTGTTCGCCAGCGAACGGGACATCGAGTTCTCGAGAGCCCGGCAACAGGCAGCGGCGGGCAGCCGCGACCGCTTGACCGAACTGGAGGTCGTGCTGGAGCAGATGGCGAGGGACGCCATCCGCGACGAGGCGGCGATGCGCCGGGCCCAGATCGACGAGATCGTGTCCTTCCTCGCCGCCCGCGAGGACCTGAGGCGCGACGCCCCAAGCGCAACGCAGTCCACCCGCCGCCATCTGATCGTCCTCGCCGACGGCCTGGTCGCCGATCCGTTGAGTTTCTACCTCGAACTCGTGCCGACCGCCGGTTCCCTCGCCGTCGAGGCGGCGACAACTCCCGATCTCGGCGGCGTCGCCCGCGCCGCGGCCGCTTTCGGCTGGACCGCGGCGCCGGTGGCCTTTGCCGCGGGCGAGGACGGCGACGGCGTTCGAGTCCGTTCGAACGACGTGACCGTCGGCTTCACGCTCCGCTTCAACCGGCCGCGCTCCGGCGCTTCGCAGACGGTCGAGGAGGAACTGGGTCTCTTCGTGCAGCCGGACGACTGGACTGTAGCCGCCGACTCCACCGGCGGCGAGGTGCTCCTGAACGAGGTCGCGATCGCGGACTGGATCGAGCGGCTCCCTCGCCGCTTCGAGGCGAGCTTCGAACTGCCCGGTGGCTCCGCTGCGGCCGGCGTGTTCGACCTGAGTGACGGCGCGGGCGAGCGTGAGATCAGGGCGCCGACCGTTACTCCCGGAGCGGGTTCACCGGACGACGTGGCCGAGGTACGACTGCGGCGCGCGTTCGAGGGCGAGCTCGACAGCGAATTCGAAGGCGGCGACGCCGGAGTCGAGGTCGTGGCCTCGATCCGGATCGAGTCGGCTTCGCCCGAGCGGGTTGTCGGCCGGCTGACAAGCACGATCGTGCCACCCGCCGGCTCGCCGCCGGCTGACGCTTCGGCGTGGAGGGTCAGCACCGGACTCCACCGCGAGGACGGCAGCGTCGTCACCAGCCACGGGGTTCCGTTCGCCGCCCCCGAAGCGGAGAACCTCTCCTTCGAGCGACCGCTCCAGCTTCCGCCGGGCACGGACTCGGCGATCGTCCTGGCCGAGAATCTCCGCGACGGACGCTGGGGGTACGCTGTAGTCGACTTCCTCGACCTGGTCGAACAGGCCGTCGATTCCGGCACCGCGGCACGCACGCGGGCGATCAGCCTCCGGCCGGAGGACCCCGCGAACCGGCGGGGCCGCGCGACCTTCGTGGCCGAGGTTCTCGACCCCTTCACCGATCAGGTCGAGCGGGTCGTCTTCTACTTCAACGGCCGGCGGGTCGCGGCCCGAAATCGAGCACCGTACCGGGCGCGAATCGACCTCGGTCGCGGCGACCGACTCGGCCGGGTCGAGGCAGTCGCGTTCGACGCGGAGGACCGGGAGCTCGACCGCCACGAACTCCTGGTCAACCAGCCGCCTCATGCCTTCTGGGTCCGCATCACCGAGCCCGAGGAGGGGCTGCTGGCCGGCCCGGTGCAAGTTGCCGCCGAACTCAAGCTGCCGCGCGGCGGCCGCCTGCTGGAGATGCGCTTCTTCGTCAAGGACCGTCTGGCCGGGACGGCAGCCGAGGCGCCGTTTCGCCGCGAGGTGCTGGTGCCGGTGGGCGATCCGGAGTCCTACCTGCGGGTCGAGGCCCAGTTGACGGACGGGCGGATCGCCGAGGATGTCCTGTTCCTCTCCCGTCCCGGCCTCTCCGCCCGCATCGGGGTCGAACTTGTCCAGCTCTACGTCGTCGCCACCGACCGCTCGGGGCAGCCCGTCAGGGATCTGACGGCTGGCGACTTCTCGGTCTTCGAGGACGACCGCGCCCAGGAACTCGAGTCCTTCCGGATCGCTTTCGACCTGCCGCTTACGCTGGGGCTGGCGATCGACACCTCGAGCAGCCTGTTCCTGCGCATGCCCGACGTGAAGCGGGCGGCCGTCGAGTTCCTCGATTCGCTCGAGCCGACGCGCGACCGCGCGTTCCTGGTTGGCTTCGGAAGCGAGCCGCGCCTGGTCCGGGCCGCCACCTACAACCTGAACGCGGTTCGGGGCGGCATCGGGGCGCTCAGACCGCGTGGTCGCACGGCCGTCTGGGGCGCTCTGTCGCTGGCCCTGGATCAGCTCGAGGGGCTGCGCGGCCGCAAGGCGCTCGTGGTCTTCTACGACGGCGACGACGAGGACTCCGACGCCGCCTTCCGGCAGAGCCTCGACCAGGCGCGGCGCGCCCGGGTGCCGGTCTACCTGGTGCTGATGAACGACGAAGCGGCGCGCACCGACGGCCGGAGCTTCAGCACCCGCACCTTCGTGAGCAAGCTCGAGCGGATGGCGAGGGCAGGAGGCGGCCGCGTCTACTACGTGCGCCACGACCAGGACCTGGAGCCGATCTTCGACTCGATCAGCCGCGAGCTCCGCAGTCACTACCTCCTGACCTACTACCCGAAGGAGGAACCGGGAGGTCCCAACTGGCGCGAGGTCAGCGTGGAACTCGACCGTACCGGTGTCCTGGCACGGACGATCGAGGGGCGGGAAGTGAGGTAGACAGGGATGATCTCCACCTGCTCGCGGCACCGTCTGCTGCCGGCGGTTGTCGCGCTACTCGCTGCCCTCTGCCCCGCCGCCGCCACGGCGCAGATGCCGAGCCGCGAGGCCGGGATCATCCTCCAGGTCCCCGCCCCGGGGCCGCTCCGGGAGTTCGATGCCGGAAGCTTCGAGATCCTCGAGAACGGCGCAACCCGGGAGATTCTGTCGGTCGAACCGGTGGCGGAGCGGTGGCGAATCGTCATCTACTTCGACTTGCCGGGCTCGACTCCCGAGGGCATCGAGGCGGCGGCCGCGGCCGTCGGCAACGCCGCCGATGCTCTGGTGGCGCTCGGCGACGTCGAGATGATCGCAGCCGACCGGATCGCAGAGGTCGAGCTCGCCCCGACCGCGAACGCCGGGGCGGTACGGGCGGCCGCCGCGGCAGTCGCCACGCGGGCCGGCGCAGCGGGCGTCCTGCTGGACAGGCGCCGGGACCTGCGGACGGCTGCCGACGCACGCTCGGGCGACCCCGACGCGGACGCGCTGCGCACGGCCGACCTGCTCGAGGGAGTCCTGCTGGAGCTCGACACGCTGCGCTGGCAGCGGGCAAACCTGCTCGAGTCGATCGAGGGCGCAACCTGGGCCGACGGGCAGCCGCGGGCCCTGTTCCTCGTGCGAGACGCGACCGACCTGAACGCCGACGCTTTCGCTCAGGAGCTGCTGGGCGAGCCGACGCCCGCCTTCGAACGCGCAGCCCTGAGCGAGCAGCGACGGCAGCGCAGCCTGACTCGCACCGTCGCGGCGCTCGGATGGCGCGTCTACTCCCTTCAGCTTGCGGCGGCCGATCAGGAGGTCGACGACCTCCTGCCCGGGCGGCTTGAGGCATCGCGGGCGTTCGCGCACGCCTCCGGCGGCGAGGCGCTCGCCGATGCCGCCGAGTTAGCCGCGGCGATCAAGCGGCTGCGGGCGTCCTGGCGGGTCCGCTACCGTTCGTCCGGCACCCGTGACGGAGCCGCTCATCCGGTCGACGTGCGCATCGCCTCCGATGCCGCGTCCAGCGGACCTCCGCCTGACGTTTTCGCGCGCCGCTGGGCCACGGTCGCGGCGCCGGCTGACCTGGTGGCCCTGCGCGCCAGCCGCGCCCTCGACGCCTTTAGCCGGGACGGCGACCGGTCCATCCTCGGAGGCAACGGCGAACTCGCGATCCGCGGCGTTCTCCTGCCCCAGGGCATCCAGTCGACCACGGAGGGCGCGCCCGCCGAGTTCGTCACGCTCGACGGTCTCGCCACCGTCGGCGCCGATCCCCCGCCGTCGAGCGACGCCCTCCGGCTCACGGTCTACGGCCGCGGCCTGGACGGGCCGGCGTTTCTGCTTCATCGCGCGGGAAACGGAACCCGGCTCAGGGGAGGTGCCTGGCGGTTTCGCACTCTCTTCGACCTGCCAGTGGCCATCGACGAACTCGTCCTGATGGTCGAGGATCTGCGCAACGACCGCTGGCAGGTGGAGTTTCTCGATACGGCGTCGAGTCCCATCGATGACCGCAGCGACATCGAGCTGCTCGTGCCGGAGCCAGGTCCCGGTTCGCTCACCACCCGCCGCACGGAGGCCGAGATCCTCGCGGCGGCCAGGGCCGCTGCCCGCCGGGCCGGTTGGGCCGGCGGCTCCCGTGGTCCCCGCCGCGCGAACATCCTCGACCCCGACCCCGGCTCCAGCCTGGTCCGTCTGATCCCGCCCCGCGGCGAGCGGTCGGGGCTCAGCGGCAGGAAGTCGTTCAGTACGGTGACCACGAGCGACGTGGTGCGCCGGGTGGAGTTCTACCTCGACGGCGAGCAGGTCTTCGACGATCGACGCAAGCCGTTCCAGACCACGATCGACCTGGGGCCGGAGGCGGTGCCTCACACGATCCGGATCGTCGCCTACGACCGCTCGGACCGCTGGCTGAGCGAGGACGAACTGACGATCAACGAGCACCGAACACGGGCCGGCGTCGGCATCGCGGCGGTGGAAGAGGAGTCCGGAGGCCGCTATGCCGTTGAAGCCCGGGTCGAGCTGGCTGGCGGCCGCGTTCTCGACCGGGTCGAGTTCTACCGCAACGACCGTCTCGCGGCCACCTTGACGCGGCCTCCGTTCCGCACCGTCCTGCCCGGTCCCGCGCTGCCCGGCGCGGACTTCGCCCGAGTCGCGGTCCACCTGGACGACGGCACGATCATCGAAGACGTGGAGTTTCTCTCGGCCGACACGCCCATGGCCGAGACGGTGGTCAACCTGGTCGAGGTCTACGTCGTCGTGAACGACGACGAGGGCAAGCCGATCACGACCCTCGAGCCCGACGACTTCGTGCTGAAAGCGGGTCGAAGAGAGATCCCGATCGAGCGCTTCGCGGTTGCCGAAGACGTGCCCCTGGTGCTTGGCCTGGCGATCGACAGTTCCCAGAGCATGTGGGCCCTGATGCCGGACACCCGGCAGGCGGCGGCACGCTTCCTCGGCAACACCCTGACCCGGATCGATCAGGCGTTCGTCGTCGACTTCGACACCCGGCCGCGCCTGCTCTCCGACACCACCGCCGACGTCGCCGAACTGATCGGCACCCTGGGGAAGATCCAGGCAGACGGGTTTACCGCCCTCTACGACGCCATGCAGTTCTGCCTGGTGCATCTCGCCCGGGACCAGGGGCGTCGCGCCCTGGTCGTGCTGACCGACGGCGACGACTACGGCAGCCAGAGCGGCTACCGCCGGACCTTCCGGACGGCAGGGAACACCGGCGTGCCGATCTACGTCATCTCGATGAGCCAGGGCGAGGATCGCTGGGGACGCGGTCCCCGCAAGCTGGACCTGGAAGCGATCACGAAGGCGAGCGGTGGCCGCGTGTACTACGTCGCGAGCATGGAAGCCGTGTTCTGGGCCTACGGGCACATAGGCGAGGAACTGCGTAGCCAGTACATGCTCGGCTACTCCACGAGCGAGCCGTTGACTCCCCGCGAGGTGCAGTCCATCAAGGTGGAACTGCGGGACGAGCGGAACGATCGCGAAGTGCGGATGACCGTCGGCCGCGGCCGAGGCTAGGGCTCGGCGATCACCGGGTTCTCGAGCGTCCCAAGGCCGTCGATCTCGATCCGCACCGTGTCGCCGGCGACCAGGAACTTCGGCGGATCGTAGGCGGCGCCCACTCCGGCGGGCGTGCCGGTGCTCACCACGTCGCCGGGTTCGAGCGTGCACATGGTCGAGATCGTCTCGACCAGCTTCGGACAGTCGAAGACGAGCTCCCGCGTGTTCGAATCCTGGCGCAGTTCACCGTTGACCCAGGTACGGATGCCGAGCGCGTTCGGATCGTCGACCTCGTCGGCGGTCACAAGGTACGGCCCCATCGGGCCGTGCGTGTCCCAGCCCTTGCCGAGAATCATCGTCGGCGAACGGCGCTGCCAGTCGCGAACGGACACGTCGTTGACGATCGTGTATCCCGCGATCGCGCCGGCAGCGTCTTCCGCCGCAACGCCCCGGCAACGCCGGCCGATGACGAAGGCGAACTCTCCCTCGTAGTCGACCGCCGAGGACGCGCGCGGGATGTGAATGTCCCCTCCCGGCCGGTTGACGCATGTCACCTGCTTGTTGAACACGGTCGGGAACTCGGGAAGCTGCTGGCCGGTCTCGGCGGCGTGGTCGGCATAGTTGAGCCCGATGGCGAAGAACTTTCGCGGCTTCGGGACGGGCGCCAGCAACGTCTGATCGGACAGCGGCGCACGACCGGCGCCCGAGTCGGCGGCACGACGGGCCGCGTCCATCGCCTCGTCGCCGCCAGCCAGGAAGCGGCACATGCCGCGCGGCAGTTCCGGCGCGGCGACGGAGAGGTCGACGACCGTCTTCTCGTCCGCGAGCACACCGATCGCGGACCGGCCGTCGCGCAGCAGGGAGAGGAGCTTCATGGGCCGGTCTCCTTCGAGGCCACCCGCGGTAGCGCCAGGGCGATAATCCCCGTTTCACCCTCGCCTTCGTCCGTGCCGGTAACCGCCAGCGCAATGTACTGGCGTCCGCCGATCGCGTAGGACATCGGCGTCCCGCTCGGGGACGCGTCGAGCTCGATCTCGTGGATCACCTCTCCCGTCCTCTTGTCGTGCGCCCGGAGAACGGAGGCCTCGCCGCCGCCATCGCCGCCGGTCAACCCCGGGGCGCCGCCCTGGGCCAGGAAGAGCAGCGTCTTCGTCAGCAGCGGACCGGCGGCGGGCGGACCGCCGAGGGGGCCCGGATCCTCGCCCGCGATCTCCATCACCTGCTGTCGCGGCCCGTCGCCCAGCGGTCTCATCCAGGTGTGCTCGCCGGTGTTCAGATCGATAGCCGTCATCCGACCGTAGGGAGGCCTCGTCAGGGGCAGGCCCTCGGGACCCTGCAGGAAGAAGCTCTCGACGCCGCTCATCCCGCGAACGTAGCGGAAGTTCGAGCGGGCGCCGTCCGGTTCGACCAGCTTGACCACCATCGGCCCCGTGAACGAGGGAATGTAGATCGTGGACGTTTCGGGATCGACCGCGGCGCCGTACCAGTTCGCTCCGCCGCCCCAGCCGGGCAGCAGCAACGTCCCCTGGAGCGACGGCGGCGTGAACAGCGGTCCGGCAACCCACTTGTCGCGGATCGCCTTGGCCGCCTCGTGGAGTTCGGGCGTGAACGAGATGAGCATGTCGTCGCTCTCGAAGCCCTGGTGCTCGTAGGGCGCCGGCCTGGTCGGGAACGGCTGGGTCGGCGAGGTGCGTTCGCCGGGAACGTCGGTCTGCGGCACCGGCCGCTCCTCGATCGGCCACACGTGCTCGCCGGTCGCGCGGTCGAAGACGTAGATGAAGCCCTGCTTCGTGATCTGGGCTACAGCCTTGATCTCCTTGCCGTCGACCGTGATGTCGACCAGGTTCGGCGCCGCCGGCACGTCGTAGTCCCACAGCCCATGGTGAACGAACTGGAAGTGCCACACTTTCTCGCCGGTGTCGGCGTCGAGGCAGACGAGGCTCTCGGCGTAGAGGTTGTCGCCGAGGCGGTGACCGCCGTACCAGTCGTTCGTCGGCGTCCCGGTCGGCAGGTAGACGTAGCCCAGTTCCGGGTCGCCGCTCATCAGCGACCAGACGTTCGTGTTGCCGCTGTACGTCCAGGACTCGTCTTCCCAGGTCTCGACCCCCGGCTCGTCTCCCTGGGGAATCGTGTGGAAGATCCACTTCTGCTCGCCGGTCCGCGCGTCAAAGCCGCGCACGTGGCCCGGCGGCATCTCCTTGCGGGTCGGACCGTCGAAGATCGAGGAGCCCACGACCACGGTGTCGCCGATGATCATCGGCGCCGAGATGACCGAGTAGATGCGGCGCTGCACCGGCCTGCCGAGGCCCTCCGTCAGATCGACCTTTCCGCCCTCGCCGAAGCCGCCGACCGGCTCGCCGGTGTGCGCGTCGATCGCCCACAGGTACGCCTGATTCGTCGGCATCAGGATCCTGGCCTGCTCGCCGTCCGTCCAGTAGCCGACGCCGCGGTGGTTGTAGCCGAGGTTCGTGGGCCGGCTGGCGCGCCAGTCCTCGGTGTCGAACACCCACTCCTGCTCACCGGTCTCGCCGTCGATCGCGGCAACCTGGCCGAAGGAGGTCGACACATAGAGTGTGCCGCCGACCATGAGTGGCGTCACCTTGTAGGGGCCAGGCCAGAGCATCCGGTGCCGTTCCGCCAGCTCGACGTTGTCCGGAGAGTCCCAACCCCAGATCACTTCGAGATCGGCAACGTTGTCGCGGTCGATCTGGTCGAGCGCGGTGTACTTCGTGCTGCCGTAGTCGCCGCCGTAGGACGGCCAGCTGCCGTCGCCGGCGCCGTGCTGGGCCCAGGCCGTTGCCGAAGCGAGAGCCAGCAACGCCGACACCAGCGTCGACATCGCGAATCTTCGTTGTGATCTGGTCAAGGGCCTTCTCCTTCGGTCCTTCCGTCTTCGGTGGTTTCGCAGCCGCGCGATCATACCGGCGGCCAAACCACGGCAGCCGCATGTCGGACACGTTCTCCTCCCCTTCTGTACGCGGCTGGACGCCCCGGGTTGACCCCGCTTGCCATATGCTTGCCGTTCACCGACCGACCGTTCGGACGCCCAACGACCAACCCGATGCGCACCGCCCCCGTGATCGTTCCGGCGATGGCTGCGCTCCTGGCTCTGGCGCCGGCGTCGGGCATGGGTCAGGACGGTTCCGGCGATCCGCGACTGCCGGAGGCGTCGGGACGGCTCCAGCAGTACATCCGCATCGACACGACGAACCCGCCGGGCAACGAGAGCGAGGCGGTCGCGTTCTTCGCGGACATCTTCGAGCGCGAGGGGATCCCCTACGAGACCGTGGAACCCGAACCCGGCCGCGGCAGCATCCGGGCGCGGCTCGAAGGGGGCTCCGCCCCGGGGATCATCCTCCTGCACCACATCGACGTCGTGCCCGCCGACCCGCGCTTCTGGAAGCACGATCCGTTGTCCGGAACTTACGAGAACGGCTACCTCAACGGCCGCGGGGCCCTCGACACGAAGGGCCTGGGCATCATGCACCTGGAGGCCTTCCTCGCCCTCGCCCGCTCCGGAGCGCCCCTCGAGCGCGACGTCATCTTCCTGGCCACGGCAGACGAGGAGGCGGGTGGCCGGCTCGGCGTCGGCTGGATCGTCCGCAACCGGCCGGACTGGCTGGAAGGTGTCGGAATGGTGCTCAACGAGGGCGGCAGCGGAGGCGTTCGGGGCAGCCGGGTCGTCTTCAGCGTCGAGGTGACGCAGAAGGTGCCGATGTGGCTCCGGTTGAACGCGGTCGGGCCCGGCGGCCACGGCTCCAGCCCGTCGCCCCGCAGCGCCGTGCTCGACCTGATCGAAGCGCTCGAACGTCTCCGCCAGGATCCGTTCGCCCCCCGTATCGTGCCGGAGGTGGGCGACTTCTTCCGGGACCTGGCCGCGCTCCATTCCGGCGCCGGCCACCTCGCCGACCCGGAGCGCCTGATCGCGGCGCCGGAACGTCTCGCCGCCCTGCACCGGACGAACCCGACGCTGCACGCGCTCACCCGGAACACCTGCGCCGTCACGAGGCTCAACGCGTCGAGCACGATCAACGTCGTCGCGCCCGCCGCGTGGGCGGAACTGGACTGCCGGCTGCTTCCCGACCAGGCGCCGCGGGCCTTCATCCACGAACTACGGAAGCGGATCGCTCAGCCGTCCATCTCGATCGAGGTCCTGCTTTCGTTCACGCCGGCCGTGTCCTCGACGGATACCGACCTCTACCGGACCATTGAATCCGTCACCGCGCGCCGCTTCCCCGGCTCCACCGTCATCCCGGCCGTGACCGCCGGCTTCACCGACAGTCGCTTCTTCCGCGAACGCGGAATCGTCGCCTACGGCTTCTCGCCGGCCGTCCTCACGGGCGCCGACCAGGGCGGCGTCCACGGCAACAACGAGCGGATCTCGGTCCAGAACGTCGAACGCGGCTGGCGCACGATGCTCGACCTCCTCGAGACGATCGCCGTCGCTCCCGACCGGCGCAGGACCGGACCAAGCGCCTTCACGCCGACCGCCGGCGGCCAGGACTGAACCATGATGAAGACCCCATACCGCCTCGCCGCCGCAGCAGCTCTCCTCCCTCTCCTTCTCGCCTGCGCCGCCGAGCCGTCCGACCCCTTCCTGGTCCAGAGCGACGCCGGCCCCGTCCAGGGCTTCGCGCCCGAGGGCGCCAGCGATGTCGCGGCCTTCCTCGGCATCCCCTTCGCGCAGGCCCCCGAGGGCCACCTGCGCTGGCGGCCGCCCGTAGCCGTCGAGCCCTGGACGGAGCCTCTCCAGGCCAACGAGTACCGTCCCATCTGCCCGCAGGGCCGCGCCCAGCTCACCCAGAGCGAGAATTGCCTGTACCTGAACGTCTGGACGTCGGCCGAACGCTCCGGCGACGACGCCATGCCGGTCATGGTCTGGATCCACGGCGGCGGCTTCCGCGCCGGCAACGGCCGGCTCGGCGAAGCCCCCGCGACCGGCCGCGGCGCCGGCCTCGCAAGCCGTGGCGTCGTCGTCGTCAGCATCCAGTACCGGCTGGCCGCCCTCGGCTTCTTCGCCCACCCGGCTCTCGCCGCCGAAGCCGCGATTGACGGCCAGCCCGAGGGCAGCCACGGCGTGCTCGACATGATCGCCGCCCTCGAATGGGTGCAGCGCAACGCCGCGGCCTTCGGCGGCGATCCGGACCGCGTGACGATCTTCGGCGTCTCGGCCGGCGGGATGGCCGTGAACACGCTGATGAGCACGCCCGCGTCCGCCGGCCTGTTCCACCGGGCGATCGCCCAGAGCGGCTACGGCACCTGGCGGTTACCCCACCTCAGCGAGGCGCGCTGGGGGCTGCCTTCGGCGCGCGATCAGGGGTCGGCGCTGATCGCCGACGCCTTCGATGTCGGAGACGAGCCCTCGGCCGCCGACCTGCGCGCGCTTCCGGTCGAGGAACTCATCAACCTCGGCACCGGCTTCTGGGTGCCGATCACGGGGACCGTGCTCCCGGACGAGCCCGGCATCGTGTTCGCCCGGGGCGAGCAGCACGACGTGCCCTACATCACCGGCGGCAACAGTTTCGAGGGGACCATCTTCCGCGCCTTCGCGACGACCCCCGGCGACCACTTCGCCACCTTCGGCGAGCGCGAAGGGCAGGCCCGGGCGCTTTACGGAGCGGACGGTGAAACCGACGCCGACGCCGAGCGGATCGCGGCCGCCACCCTGTTCGGCGACCAGCGCTACGTCATCTCCGCCCGCTATCTTGCGGAACAGATGAAGACCGTCTCCTCGCCGGCGCGCACCTACTACTTCCGGTTCGTCCCCGAAGCGCGGCGCGAGGCGTTCCCCGGCGCCCCCCACGGTTCGGAAGTGTCCTACGCCTTCGGCGACCCGGGCGCCCCGGACTCCGAGCGCTACCCCGGCCCGGACGGCGCCGCCCTCGCCGACGCGATGGCCGGCTACTGGACCCGCTTCGCCGCCACCGGCGACCCGAACGGCCACGGCGCCCCGGAATGGCCGGAGTACGACGCGGAGAACGACACCTGGATGGTGCTCGACGCGCCGGAACCCAAGGCGGCGCCGGGCGTACTCAAGGACAAGCTCGACCTGCTGGAGGCGGTGTACCTGGAGCGGGTCGGCGGGGAATAGCGCCGGTGCGGCGAAGCACCGCCCTGCTCTGGGCGGCCGCGCACCTCGCCTCTGCGGCCGCGATGGCGGCTCAGGGCCCGGAAGAGGCCGATGACCTCGGACGGCAGGCCTTCCTCCGCTACTGCCGCGACTGCCACGGCGAAGACGGCGACGGTCTGGGAAAGTTCAGCTACACGACCGGCGAACGGCCCCGCAGCTTCCAGTCGGGCCGTTTCAAGCTGGCGACTACCGAGAACGCGATCCCCTCGGACGAGGACCTGGAGGAGCTCATCCGCCGCGGGATGCCGGGCACCGGCATGTCCGCCTGGGGCCAGGTCCCCGACGCCGAGATCGAGGCGATGGCCCGCTACGTGCGCGGCTTCAGCGTGGACGCCGTCCGCGGCGAGCTCGATCGGGCGGTCGCCGCGGGCGAGTTGAGCGCCGCGGACGCCGACGCGGAGTTCGCGAAGCGAACGACCCCGGGACCGGCGATCGCGGTACCGCCCGAGCCTCCCTTCGACGACGAACGACGCTCCCGCGGCGAACGGATCTACCTGGAGGCATGCGCTTCCTGCCACGGCCCGAACGGCAGGCGGCTTCGCAACGATCCGATGCCGGACTTCGAGGGCAACCACACCCTGCCGACCAACATCGTCGGAGGCGTCTTCAAGGGCGGAAACGGCAGCGCCGACATCTACAGCCGCCTCTACCTCGGCATGGACGGCACCGCGATGCCGGGTTATCGCGACGCCTACAGCAAGGACGAGCTCTGGGATCTCGTCCACACCGTCGAGAGGATCATCGCCGAGGGCGGTCTGGGGCAACCGGAGGACGAGGCGGCGATGGCGGCGGCTGCGACAGCGGCCCGAGCAGCGGCGGCAACCTACGACTCGCTCTTCGACGAGCCGCGGGACGAGGTGGTCACGTACGACGAGAACGGAGCTTCGCCGATCCTGCTCTGGGGTGGCGGCGCCCTGTTGCTGCTGGTGATCGTGGGATCGGCGTTGTTGACGAGCCGCCGATAGCGATACGGGCTCGCCGCTTCGCGGCGTCGCCCGGATCGCGGGCCAGAAGGCCCGCGCAACGGCCGGCGCACCCAGGGTTTGCTCAGTGGCTGGCACGGAAGTCCAGCATGTAGTCGCGCATGCGCTCGACGCCTTCGACGGGCATCGCGTTGTAGGCGGAGATACGGAAACCGCCGACTGAACGGTGGCCCTTGATCGAGACGAGATCCAGCTCGGCCGCGCCCGCGACGAACGCCTCTTCCAGATCGCCGCGCCGCAGCCTGAAGGTCACGTTCATGCGGGAACGGCAATCGTGCGCGGCATGGGCGACGAAGAACTCGCCGCCGTCCCGGTCCAGCACGTCGTAGATCATCGCGCTCTTCGCCGCCGCCCGCTCGGCCGCGGCCTCGAGGCCGCCGATCTCGTCCCGGAGCCAACGCGTGATGAGCAGGAAGACGTAGACGCCGAAAACGTTCGGGGTGTTGAGACGCGAGCCTTTCTCCGCCTGGCGCCGGTAGCTGAGCATCGTGTGAACGTCGTCACCGCACCGTTCGAGAACCTCGTCCGAGACGATGACCACGGTCAGCCCGGCGGGACCGGCGTTCTTCTGGGCGCAGGCATAGAGCAGGCCGTGCGCGCTCACGTCGACCGGGCCCGACAGAAAGTCCGACGACGCGTCGCACACCAGCGGCGCGGCGCCGGCCGCGGGCGGACGGCGGAACTGAACACCCTGGATCGTCTCGTTCGACGTGTAGTAGACGTAGACCGAGGCCGGCGGCAGATCCAGTTCTCCGTCGTCCGGCACCCGCACGAAACTGTCGGTCTTTCCGTCCCATGCGACGTGGACCTCGCCCTCGCGCCGCGCTTCGGTCGCGGCCTTGCCACCCCAGGACCCGGTCAGGATGTAGCTCGCCGGCAGACTCTGGCCGCGGAGCAGGTTGATCGGGACCATGGAGAACTGGAGCGAGGCACCGCCCTGCAGGAAGAGCACCCGGTAGTCCGCCGGGATGGCGAGCAGTTCGCGCAGGTTGGCTTCCGCTTCATCCAGAATCGCGTCGAAGGCCGGCGAACGGTGACTGATCTCCAGCACGGAACTTCCCGCGCCCGGCAGCGCCAGCAGATCGCGCTGTACCTCCTGAAGGACCGGGAACGGCAGCACCGCCGGACCCGGTGAGAAGTTGAAGACGCGCTGGTTCAGCGCCTGCTGCGTCGAGGTCTGTCGATCGAGCGTCAGGGTCATGGCGGCAGTCCGTGTGATTGCCGAACCCGGGCCGGTCGGCGAGCGCGAATCGTACCGACATTCGGCGGTGTACGCTTCAACTTATGACGATCGCGGATCCCGCGCCGGCCTCGGTGGCCAACACGGAGGTTCACCACACCGCCTGCACGCTGGACTGTCCCGACTCCTGCTCGCTCGAGGTCGAGGTCGAGGACGGACGCGTCACCAAGGTGAGGGCGGCGTCGCCGGAAGTCGCGCATCCGCTGACCGCCGGCTTCATCTGCTCCAAGGTCGGACGGATCTCGCGCCACCTCTACGGCGAGGATCGCCTGCTCCACCCGGCGCTGCGAGAGGGCACCAGGGGCCACGGGGGCTTCCGGCGCGTCTCCTGGACTGAGGCCCTCGACCTGATCGTCGAACGGATGGTCGAGGCGAAGAGGACCTTCGGAGCCGAATCCGTGCTGCCGCTCAGTTACGGCGGCTCGAACGGCCTGCTCACACAGGACACCGCGGACGCGATCCTGTTCCGGCGCTTCGGCGCCTCCCAGCTCGCGCGCACCGTATGCGCGGCGCCCAGCACCGCGGCCGCGCTCGGCCTCTACGGCAAGATGGCCGGCGTCGCCCTCGAGGACTACGAACACGCAGAGCTGGCGATCGTCTGGGGCGCCAACCCCTCCTCCACCGGCATCCACCTGGTGCCGATCCTGCGGGCCGCCCGGGCCCGCGGCGGCAAGCTCGTCGTCGTCGATCCGCGACGCACGCCGCTGGCCAAGCAGGCCGACCTCCATCTTCAGCCCCGGCCCGGCACGGACCTGTGCCTGGCCCTGGCGCTTCACCGCGAGCTCTTCAGCCGCGGCGAGGCCGACGTCGAGTTCCTGGCCGAACACGCCACCGGAGTGGACGAGCTGCGCCGGCGGGCCGAGCCCTGGACCTTCGAGCGCGCCGCCGAGGTGACCGGCGTCCAGGCGCCCGACATCGCCCACTGCTACGAGCTCTACAGGACGTCCTCGCCGGCGGTCATCCGTTGCGGCTGGGGCGTCGAGCGGAACCGGAACGGCGGCTCCGCGGTCGCGGCGGTCCTCGCCCTGCCCGCCGTGGCCGGGAAGTTCAGGGTCCGCGCGGGCGGCTACACGATGAGCAACGGCGCCGCCTTCCGGAACGTCGGCCGGCGCGAGCCGTCGCCGGGCACGCGGATCGTGAACATGAACCACGTCGGCAGGGTGCTGACCGACCCGGACGCCATCTCAGGACCACCGGTACGGGTCCTCTTCGTCTACAACGCGAATCCGCTCGCCACGCTGCCGAACCAGGAACTCGTCCGTCGCGGTCTCGAACGGGAGGACCTGTTCACCGTCGTCTTCGACCAGGTGATGACCGACACCGCCGCCTGTGCCGACCTGGTGCTGCCGGCGACGACCTTCCTGGAGCACGACGACCTGGCGATGGGCTACGGCGCGATGGTGCTCCACGACACCAGGCCGGTGACGCAGCCGGTCGGCGAGGCCCGTTCCAACCTCCGCGTGTTCGGCGAGCTCGCGGACCGACTCGGGCTCCTGCGCGACGATGACCCCCGCTCGGAGGCCGAGTGGCGCCAGGCGGTGCTCGGCGGTTCGCGCCAGCGCCGGCTCGCGGACGAGGGTCTGGTGCTGCCGGAAACCGGCCGCCGTCCGGTCCAGTTCGTCGACGTCTTCCCCCACACGGCCGATCGCAAGGTTCATCTCTGCCCGCCCTCGCTCGAAACCGAATCGGCCCGCGGGCTCTACGCCTTTCACGCCGAGCCGGGAGAAGGGCGCTATCCGCTGGCGCTCATCTCTCCCTCGGTGCCGCAGACGGTGAGTTCCACCTTCGGCCAGTTGCGACCCGGCCAGGTGCCGCTCGAGATGCACCCGGAGGACGCCGCCGCGCGTGGACTGGGCGGCGACAAACCGCGGGTGCGCGTGTTCAACGACTACGGCGAGGTCCGCTGCCGTGTCCGCCTCAACCGGGATCTCAAGCCCGGCGTGGCTCTACTGCCCAAGGGGGTCTGGGCCAGGAGCACCGAGTCCGGGACCAACGCCTGCGCCCTCGCGCCGGACACCCTGACCGACATCGGCGCCGGGGCCTGCTTCAACGACGCCCGGGTCGAGGTCGAGCCGCTGTCGGAATGAGCCGAAGCGTGGAGTCGCGAGCCCGAGTCCCGCTCCTTGCCGCCGCGCTGGCCTGCGCAACAGGGTTGCCTTCCGCCACGCTCGGCACCGACGACGGGGCCACGGAGGATGACGTGTCGGCACCGTCCAGGATCGTCATCGCCCACCGCGGCGCCAGCGGTTACCTCCCTGAGCACACTCTGCCTGCCTACGCCCTCGCCCACGGTATGGGCGCCGACTACATCGAGCCCGACCTCGTCCTGACCAAGGACGGACACCTGATCTGCCTGCACGACATCTATCTGCAGGCGACGACGAACGTCGAGCAGGTCTTCCCCAGCCGCGCTCGCGAGGACGGCCGCTGGTACGCCGCCGACTTCACGCTCGCCGAGGTCCGGCGGCTCGAGGCCAGGGAGCGGCTGCGCGACCGCTTCCCCAGGGGCAAGA
Organism: Holophagales bacterium; assembly: GCA_009845425.1. Classification (GTDB taxonomy): domain Bacteria; phylum Acidobacteriota; class Thermoanaerobaculia; order Multivoradales; family Multivoraceae; genus Multivorans. Next base: position 210,758 of record VXZQ01000012.1, on the reverse strand, counting down.
GCCGCTTCGCCGTCCCCTCCTTCGCCGAGATGATCGAGCTCGTCCAGGGCCTGAACGAGCGCACCGGCCGAACGGTCGGCATCTATCCCGAGATCAAGGCGCCCGCCTGGCACCGCGCCCAAGGGCTGCCGATGGAGGCGGCGCTACTTGAGCTTCTCGAGCGCTACGGCTACCGAAAGCCCGGCGCGCCGGTCTTCGTCCAGAGCTTCGAGCCGGAGAGTCTCCAACGCCTGCGGGCGCTGGGTTCGAAGCTGCCCCAGGTCCTCCTGATGGCAGAGGTCGAGCAGTACCAGCGCTTCCTCAGTCCAGAGGGCATCGCCAGCGTCGTCGCGTTCGCCGACGGCATCGGCCCGGCCAAGACGATGCTGGAGCGGCAGCCAGAGCTGATCGGCTGGGCGCGCGACGCCGGCCTGATCATCCATCCCTACACGTTCCGCGCCGACCAGGTGCCGGACCGTCACGGCAGCCACGAAGCGGAACTCGAGCGCTACCTGTTCGAACTCGGCGTCGACGGCGTGTTCACCGACTATCCGGACCGGGCGCGGGCGGTGCTGGACGACCGGTAGCCAGCGATTCGAGGGCGCGGCGCCGTTCCTCCGGTTCCAGCGCCACCAGCCGTTCCACCTCCACGTAGAACGCGGGCAAGCTGTCTCCCGACGCCTCCAGCAGGGCCCGGAACGCGGGCACGAGGTCGTTGTAGGTCGCGACCGCGACGAGGTCCGCATTGTTGAGCCGCGACAGCCATTCGCCGAGGTTCGATTCGCCGCCCGCGTCGTCGCCCGCCTCCCGCCAGACCGGAACGAGTTCACGCCGGTAGCGTGAGGGCAGGGCCCGGAACAACTCCGCCTTCCGGGCCAGCTTCCGCTCGTCGCTGTCGTCGCTCCCGTAGATCGACTCGAGTTCCGCGCGTACGTCGAGCAGGTACCGGTTCAGGTCGCGCCGGCGCCGCCGAGCGCTCTCGAAGGCGGCGAGTTCCTCGTCGCGGCCGAGCGAACGCAGCCAGCGGCGCACGCCTTCGACCTCGACCGCGGTCGCGAAGGATTCGTTGAACGCGCTGTCGTCCTTGACGTAGAGGACCTGGTGGGCGAGCTCGTGGAAGATCAGGGCCGCGAGGTCCGCCTCGGCGTAGTCGAGAAACGTGTTGAGCACCGGATCCGCGAACCAGCCCAGGGTCGAGTACGCCGCCACCCCGCCAACGCGCACGTCGAACCCGTCGGCGGCCAGCCGGTCGCCGTGGCGCCTTGCCGCGCGCTCATTGAAGTAGCCGCGATAGGCAGCGCAGCCGGCGAACGGGTAGCACCAGGTCTTCGGCGAAAGATCGAGCCGGGGCGCGGCGACCACGTTCCAGACCGCGTAGGGCCGGCCCAGGTCGGCATAGCTGCGATAGCTCCGGTTGTCCGGGAGTCCGAGTTCCCGGCTGGCAAAGTCGCGAATCTCCTGGCTGAGCCGCAGCCGTTCCCGGGTCGCGGCCGACAGAACCTGCGCCCGGCCCGATTCGAGCAGGCGATCGATCGATTTCCGCTTCACCAGGACATCGGCTCCGCCCCAGACCGCCTGGGAGTAGTAGCGGACGCTGCTGCAGCTCGCCACGAGCCCCGCCACCGCCACGACAGCGGCCACCGCGAGAACGCGCGGACGGCGCCGAAGCGGCCGGCGAGCCCTCCACTTCCGCGTGCTAGCCTGCCTCGTCATGAAACTCGCACTTCACTGGCAGGTACTCATCGGAATGGCGCTGGGGCTCTGCTTCGCCCTGGTCTTCGGCGAAGTGGGCTGGATCGGCTGGATCGCCGACCTCTTCATGCGCCTCCTCAGGATGGTCATCGTGCCCCTGATCTTCACCTCGATTGTCCATGGCGTGTCCGGCATCGGTGACGGCAGGTCGATCGGGAGACTCGGCGGCAAGACGCTCCTCTGGTACGCGCTGAGCAGTTTCATGGCCATCCTGGTCGGACTCACGCTGGCCAACAGCATACGACCCGGCAGGGGGCTCGTCATGCCCGAAGGCGTGGAGCCCCTCACTCCCGAGGATCTGCAGACTCCTAGCTCCATGGCCGACATCATCCAGCGCCTCGTCCCGGACAACCCGGTGGGCGCCGCGGCCGGGGGCGACATTCTGGGCCTCATCTTCTTCTCGATCGTGCTCGGCGCCGCGATCGGCGTGATGACCGGCAAGACGGGCGACCTGCTCCGCGAGGGCTTCAGCGCCGGCTTCGAAGCGATGATGAAGGTGACGACGTGGGTCATCCGTCTGCTGCCGATCGGCGTCTTCGCCCTGCTCGCCCGCGCGGTCAGCCAGATGGGCCTCGACGTGTTCCAGCAGGTCGGCAAGTACGTACTGACGATCGCGGTCGGTCTGACGCTGCACGTGTTCGTCGTCCTGCCGCTGCTGTTCAGCCTGCTCTCCCGAAAGAACCCCATCCACCACTACCGGGCGATGGCCTCGGCCATGGCGATGGCGTTCTCGACGAGCTCCTCGGCGGCCACGCTGCCGATGACGATGAAGTGCCTGCGGGAGAAGGTCGGAGCCTCGAACCGGGTGACCAGCTTCGTCGCGCCGATGGGCGCAACGGTCAACATGGACGGCACCGCCCTGCTGGAGATCGTCGGCGCGCTCTTCATCGCCCAGGCCCTCGGTGTCGAACTCTCGCTGTACACCCAGCTCGTCGTCGTGCTGACCGCGCTGCTGGCCTCGGTCGGCGCCGCCGCGATTCCGTCGGCCGGCCTGGTCATGATCTTCATCGTGCTCGAGGCGATCGATCTGACGACCCCGGAGGCTTACGCGCTTGCCGGTCTGATGCTCAGCGTCGACCGCCCGCTCGACATGTTCCGAACGATGGTCAACATCACCTCCGACTCGGTCGGCGCGGCGGTCATCGCGAAGTCGGAGGGCGAAGAACTCCACTACTAGGACCGCCGGGAGGAAAACGGCGTAGAGTTCGCCGGCCATGAGTTCCTCCCCCAACGGCGACAACGTCACGATCACCCTGGGGGTTGAGGAGGAGCTGTTCCTCGTCGACCCCGACTCCCGCGATCTCCTGAGCGACCCGGATCCGCGCATCTTCGAAGCCTGCGGCGAAGCGGCCGGCGGCCAGAAGATCGTCCACGAGTTCCTTCGCTCCCAGATCGAAACGAACACCGCCGTCCACGACTCCGTGGCCGGAGTGCGCGAGGGTCTGAAGGCGGCCCGCCGGCTCGTCGTCGAAGCGGCACAAGCCCACGGCGCGGCGGTGATCGGCGCTTCGACCCATCCGTTCGCTGCCTGGGAGGCCCAGCTTCCGACGCCGAAGGACCGCTACCACCAGTTCGCTTCCACCTACCAGGAGACGGTCCGGCGCCTCGTCATCTGCGGCATGCACGTCCACGCCGGCTTCGGCGACTTCGACACCCGCGTCCGGGTCATGACGGCGCTCCGGCGCTACCTGCCCCTGTTCATCGGGCTCTCCGCCTCGTCGCCGTTCGGCGCGAGCCGCGAGTCGGGGTTCAAGTGCAACCGGCTGAATCTCTTCGAGGCGATGCCCCGGACCAGCATTCCCGGGCCGCTCAACTCCCGCGCGGAGTACGAGGCGCTGGTCGGTGAGTACCAGCGCATGACATTCATCACCGACGGCAGCGAGATCTGGTGGGACATCCGGCCCTCCCACAAGTTCCCCACCGTGGAGCTGCGGATCTGCGACACCTGTCCGGCGATCGAGGACGCGATGTGCATCGTCGCTCTCTACGCCTCCCTCATCCGGATGCTGGCGCGACGGGACCGCGAGGGCACGCTTCATCCCGAGCCGCCGACCGAGATCATCGTCGAGAACAAGTGGCTCGCGCAGCGCTACGGCCTGCTGGCATTCCTGGGCGACACCCGGCGCGGAGGCCGGATCGACATCGCCGATCAACTGGAGGAACTCGTCGACGAACTCGCCGAAGACGCCCGGGCCCTCGGCTGCGAGCAGGAACTCCGACACTCCCTGACGATCGTGCGCGAAGGCTCGAGCGCCGATCGGCAGCTCGACCTCTACCGGCTTCGACTGGTCGAGGGGGCGAGCAAGGACGAGGCCCTGCGGGAAGTCGTCGATCTGCTCGTGTCGGAGACCGGTGCCGACCTCGAGGGGGCTTCCCCCAACCAGAGCTAGGCCCGCAACGTGGCGTAGCGGTCGAGGCGCGGCAGGTTCCTGTCCCGGCCCTGTGGCGGCAGCGGCAGGATGACGCGGTCCACGCCGGCCTCGGCGTAGCCATCGAGCACCTCCTGCTGCGGCGGCGCGCCGAAGACGCTGATGGAGATCGTCTCCATGGCGCGTCCGGCCTTCTCCGCGCGCTGCTTCAGATCCCCGATGCCGTCGAGCACCGCCTCGGTCGACCGACCGATGGGCAGCCAGCCGTCGCAGCGATCGACGACGCGCTGGCGGGTGTAGCCGGTGCCGCCGCCGAGCAGGATCGGCGGGTGGGGCTTCTGCTCGGGCTTCGGCCAGGACCAGATCGGCTCGAAGTCGACGTGGCGGCCGTGGAACTCCGCCTCGTCCTCGGTCCAGATCGTCCTGAACGCCGCCACCTGCTCTTCCAGCTTCGCGAAGCGGGTCGGGTAGTCCGTGCCGTGGTGCTCCATCTCTTCCCGGTTCCAGCCGCCGCCGATCCCGAACACGAAGCGGCCGCCGGAGAGCACGTCGAGACTCGCCACCGTCTTGGCCGTGGTGATCGTGTCGCGCTCGATGATCAGGCAGATGCCGGTGCCGAGCTTGATCCTCTTCGTTGTCATCGCGGCCGCGGTCAGCGCGACGAACGGGTCGTGGGAACGGGAGTACTCTGGCGGCAACTCGCCACCCCCGGGGAAAGGCGTTCGCCGGGAGGTCGGTATGTGGGTGTGCTCCGGGAACCAGAGGGACTCGAAGCCGCGCGCCTCGACCTCGGCGCCGAGATCGTCGGGCCGCATCGAGTCGCCGGTGGGAAACATGAAGATGCCGATGTCCATAGGCGGCGCAGTGTAGCGGTTGCGGCGAACGACTACAGCAGGCCGTCGAGGTCGGCGCAGACCTCCTCGGCGAGCGACGCGGAGAGTTCCACGACCAGTCGCGTGAAGGGCGAGCGTGCAAGCCAGACCCGACCCTCGCCGGCGGGTGCGGACCAGATCTCAAGAGTCGACGCGCGGTGCTCGCGGGATTCGACCGTGACGGCGGCCTCGGGCCGCCAGTCGGCGCCGGGCTCGCTGCTCCGGTACGCGGCGACCGACAGACGGAAGAACTTGTCGACCCAGGTGCCGATGTCGGCGTCGGTTTCGTCCGACCCGCTCACGGTCCAGTAGCTGTCGGTCGGGGTCGCGCCGGTGCGCTGAACGATCCGGAGCGGCTCGCTCGCGCCGACGCCGGGCCGCCGAAGGGACATGGCCTCCACCTCGGGCCGCGACGAGGCCAGCAAGCGCCGCTCCATCAGCAGTTCGGCGCCGCCGCCGAGACTCGTGGCGACCTCGGACGGCAGCACCAGCACGGTGCCGCCCGCGTCGCTCTCGTCATTCTGCCCGGGTTCGCGGCGCGCGTAGCGATCGGCGCCGCCGAACGGCCTGCCGCCGAGCCGGTAGCGAAGCTCGCGGCCCCGCACGGTGAGGCTCAGGCGTTCCGGTGGCGGCTCGTCCCCGCTGAGACCAAGTTCCTCGAGCTTCGTCCCGTCGACGTCTTCCAGCACCCTCACTGCCCGCAGCGGCTCCAGCCCGCGCCACACGGCCTCGACCTGCCGGCCGCCGACGAACACCGTGTCGGCGCCCTCGCGGCCGGCGAACCAGCGACCCAGGTCGTCTTCCCGGGCCTCGATCTCGAGCGTCTGTGCGCCACGCTCGTAGACCACGCGCTCGACCTCGCCCTCCGCCGCCTGGACAACGACCGCGCCCGCGGAGGCGCCGTTGGGAGCGTCCGCGAACGGCCGTTCGAACGACAGCCAGGCGCCAGCCAGCGCAAGCATCAGCAGGCCGAAGTGGAGCCAGGTCGATCGCCAGGGCGACTTCGTCACGACCGCTCCCCCGCAGCCCGCCGCCAACCGCTCGAACGGCGGCGACGGACGTACCCGAAGCCGGTAGCAAGAACGAGGGCGGGCACTCCGAAAACCGTCCCGAGGAACCAGCGAATCGACTCGCCGCGCGTCCGCTGCAGGACGGGATCGTCGTCGCCCGGAACGCTCGCGACCGCCGCTTCATCTTCGCGGGCCAGCCACACGTACGTGTCGAGCAGGAGCTTGGCGTTGGCCGACATCGCGCCGGGACCCGTGACGTAGACGTAGTCGTCGTTCAGCACGTCGACATCGCCGATGACGACGGCGCGGCTCTCGCCTCCGTCCCCGGCGTTCTCCACCGGCAGAGTCGACGCCATCGCCAGGGCCTCGATCGCGTCCGGCTCCGCCTTGCGGTCGCGCTCGAAGTCGCCGTCGAGTTCCAGCCAGCTCCCCGTCATTGGCCGCAGCAGCACGGTCGAGCGCGCCGGACCGCCAGCCACACCCTCGAGTCCGGCCGCTCCTTCGAGCACCAGGCCGATCCGGTTCGCCGCCCTGGACAGGTCGCTCGTCGTCGCGTGGCTGCCGAAGCGGTTGGTCAGGACCAGACGGCGGTCGCTCGCGCCCCCATCCCGCCGAAGGTGGTAGCGGTCGTTCGCTACCGTGCCTTCGAGCCGGCGAATCGCCATTTCCTCGAGCAGCGGCTCCAGGCCGACGTCGACTCCCGGCTCGAGCAGCAGCAGCACCGAGCCGCCGCGGTTCCAGAAACGGCGCAGGCTGTCGACCTCCTCGGGCAGAAAGCGCCGGGCGGGACCGAGCGCGGCGACGACGCCGGCGTCCGGCGGCAGGTCCTGGATCAGGTCGGCCACCGGCAGATTCCGGGTACTGACGTTGAGCGCCCGCAGGATGCCGTACGCGTTCCCGAGCCCCGGTTCGCCGGCATCGTTCGCGTACTCGCCCCGCTCGCCGTGACCCGCGGTCACGTACAGCGTCCGGCGTTCCCGGCCGATCCCGAGCAGCGCCTCCTGGAACTCCCGATCGAGGGAGCCCAAGCTCCGCTTCGCCCGCCCATAGTCCACATCGAGCTCGATCCTGCGCTGATCGCCTCCGCGCACAAGGAACAGGACGCCGTTCTCGCGCGCGCCGAGCTCCGCCGCGCGTGTCGGTTCGAGTGCCTGGTCGAGCACCGTCACGTCGACCGGTCCGGAGGCCGCGACCTCGTCGAGGAAGGGTTCGATCCGCCGCAGGACCTGGTTCGCCGGCGGGAAGAAGGCGACGACCTCGACCGGCGCGCGCAGGGAGCCAACGAGTTCCAGCGTCGCATCGGAGGCCCGTGCCCGGCTTTGAGCACTCCACTCCCACAGCCGGTCGCGCTCGCCAACGGTGTAGTTGACCGCGAACACCCATCCGACGGCCAGCGCCAGGCTCAAGGCGGCCGCCGTCGCGGCGCGCACCCGGCGGGGTTCCAGGTCGCCGCTACGGTAGCGGGTCCAGTCACCCCCGACCGCGGTGGCGGTGCCCACCCACCACGCGAGCATCCACGCGACTGTCCAGACCGCCCGCCAGGCTTCGGCGCCGTCCTCGTTGAGTCCCAATCGATCCACGACTCCGTTGAAGGTCAACGGATAGAGCAGCAGGCCCACTGCCGCCAGCCCATAGAAGAACAGTGCCGTCTTGGCGGCGGCTCGGACAGCGGTTCCCACCGAAGTGGCCAGGAACTCCACCAGACAGTACGCGACTGCCGCGATGGCCAGCGCCATTCCTACTCCGTTCAGGACTCCGCCCACGAACCCGGGGCCCGCGTAGCGTTCCCCGACCAGAATCAGGGCCGAACCCACCAGCCAAAGCACAGGCGTCACCGGTCGGCGTTCGATCACCGCCACCTCCTCGCCTGCAGCACCCGCACGCTGAGCAACAGGAACAGGTAGGAAACCGTCGGCGCGTAGACAAGGGTCTTCAGGTGTACCGCGCCGTCCTGGAACGGTTCGAAGTGCTCACGGTAGAGATCCATTGCCGCGAACACGCTGTCCAGAGGAGGCTCGCTGATCCCCGATAGCAGCCAGAACAGGACCTGGAGCGTGACCAGGAAGCCGGCGGCGACGCCGGCAGCCAACTGGTTCGGCGCCGTGGCCGAACAGAAGATGCCGATCGCCGTGCACACCGCCGCGGCCAGCGCGATGCCGAGATAGCCGGCCGCGGCCTGACCCCACTCCAGGTTGCCCTTCAGCCAGACCATGACCGGGAGGTACGCCGCGGCGGCTACCGTGCAGAGCACGAAACCCAGAGCGCCCAGGTACTTGCCGAGCACCACCTGCCAGTCGCCGGCCGGCGAGGTCAGAAGCAGCACCAGGGTGCGCTGCTCGCGCTCGGCGGCGAAGGAACGCATCGTGACGAACACCGCCGCCGCCATCGTGACCCCGAAGTTCGTGTAGAAGAAGAGGCTCAGCACCTCTGACGAGGGCCGCTGGCTGCCCAGCGTGTAGGCGTTGAAGAACAGGCCGTCGAGCATCAGGACCAGAGCAAGGATCGCCCAGCCGTAGAGCCCGGCGAAGGCGGCGCGAAGTTCACGCCGCGCGATCAGCAGGACCGTGCTCACGATCCGCTCCCTTCATCTGTCAGGTTGGGGCGGCCTGCCTGGGCGGCACCCCCATCGCCCCGCACCAGATCGAGAAACACCCGCTCCAGGTCGGAGCCCACCGGCTCCAGCCGCCGGATGCCGAACCCGGCGCCAACGAGCGCCGCGGCCACCTCCTCGCGCTCGGCGCCGGCGAGATCAAGGGTCAGTGTGCAAACGTCGTCGCCGAACTCCGCCGAATCAACCACGTCGACGCCTGCCGGGAGCCGGCCGGCAACGTCCACCGCCGTTCCCCGCACCTCGATCTCTATCCGCTCCCGGCTGGCTAGAACGCCGAGTTCCTCCTGGCTGCCGTGCGCCAGCAGCTCCCCCTCGTGCAGGACCAGGATCGAGTCGCAGGTCTCATGAACCTCGCGCAGGTGGTGGGACGACGTGAACACGGTGCGCCGGCCGCCGAGCGAACGCACCAGCTCACGCATGCCGACGATCTCGGCCGGGTCGAGCGAGGACACCGGTTCATCGAGCAGGACCACATCCGGTTCGTGGAGGAGCGCCTGGGCGATGCCGACGCGCTTGCGGTAGCCCATCGACAACTCGCCGATCACGCGGTCGAGGTGACCGTCTATGTGCACCCGCCCGGCAACGACGTCAATGCGATCCGGGAGTTCGTGCCGCGCCACGCGGTTCAGCGCGCCCACGAAGCCCAGGTAGTCGCGGACCCGCATCTCGCGGTAGAGCGGCGGTTCCTCGGGTAGATAGCCCACTCGTGAACGCATCTCGCGCGAGTCGTCGCCCAACTCGACTCCGCCAATCCAGACGCTGCCGCCGCTCGGCAGGAGCTCACCCGCGAGAATCCGCAGCAGCGTCGACTTGCCGGCGCCGTTCAGGCCGAGAACCCCGACGACCTCGCCCGCGTCGCACTCGAAACCGATGCCGGCGAGCGCGGTCACCGCGCCGTAGCTCTTGTTCAGCCGATCCGTCCGGACGATGGCCGTCAATCTTCGAAACTCATCAAGTCATGCCGGGCTGGATTGGACCGCAATGCACCAATCTTGTCCTGTTGACGAACCAGTGGGCAAGAGGTCCAACCACAAGCAGCGCGGGAACGCCCGTCAGGCTCGGCGCGGGTAGACTCGCGCACCGTGACGCAGCGCCTCAGCTTCGGCCCGATCCAGACCTCCGCCGACCTGGAGGCCCTGGCCCGCCAGGAGTCCCTCGCCTTCAACACTCCTTACGACTCCTGCGTCGCCTGGCTGCAAGCGACACGGGACCACGTGCGCGTCGTGCGAGCCGGGCGTGATGTCGTCGGGGGCCTGGTCCAGTACGACATGGGGCTGTTCCTGGGGGGCAGGTCGGTCCGCAACATTGGCATCGCCGGAGTCGCCATCAGTCCCACGGCCCGCGGCCGCGGCGCCGCCAAGTCCCTGATGGCGTCCACCCTGAATGACCTGCACGACGCCGGTGTGGCGGTGTCGACTCTCTACCCCACGACCTTCACGCTGTACGGCCGCGCCGGCTACGCGGTTGCCGGCCACCGTTACCAGTACCGGCTGCCGCTCGCAGGATTGGGGCGCCTTCAGGCGAGCGGGGAACTCCGCCGGCTCGATCCGGAAACCGACGCCGACGGGCTTGCGCGGCTCTACCGGCGATTGGCCGCGGACCGTCCCGGCTGGCTCGACCGCAACGAACACATCTGGCAGCGGGTCCACAACCACCCGGCCGGCCGCGACGTGCATGGCTACGTGCTGCCGGCAGATGACGGAGCCATCGACGGTTACGTGGTCTACACCCTGGGCGCGGTGGGTCGCTATCCGTATGACCTCAACATCCGCGACGTTCAGGTGGCGAATCCCGGCGCGGCGCGGCGCATCCTTGCCCTGTTCTCGGATTGCCGCACCCTGGCTCGCCACGCAACATGGTACGGCCCGCTCGACGACCCACTGCTCCTCGCCGTGCCGGAAGTCGGGACCGAGATCTCCATCGCCGAAACCTGGATGATCCGCATCGTCGACGTCCGGGCGGCTTTCGCCGAACGGGGTTATCCGGCAGCCGCGAGCGCGAGGCTCGACCTGGAACTGACGGACGACGTCCTGCCCGAAAACGCGGGACGCTGGCTGATCGAGATCGACGGCGGCGAGGCCAGGGCGAACCGGGTCCATCAGGATGCGGGGCCCGACACGCTGAGGATGGACATCCGCGCGCTCGGTTCCCTCTACACCGGCCACCTGAGTGTCCGCCGCCTGGCGGCGATGGAGGCCGTCCATGGATCGGCTGCCGCACTGGAACAGGCGGACCGGGTCTTCGCGGCCGAACCGCCGTCCATGCCCGACTACTTCTGACGAGGCGGCGTGGCCTGACGGCTGCGACGCTCCTAGTAGACTCGCCCGTCGCAGGTGCCTGGACCTGTCCACAGGAATCCCCGTTCACGAAGAGGCTCTTCCGGCATGGCACGAAACTCTCATCGCAGTTCATACGTCCTCCCGTTGCTGACCGTGCTCCTGCTGACCAGCTCGGCACTGGCCCAGGAACCGCCCCCGGAACCGGCGGCCGCGGAACGCGCCGACACCGCCGAAATCGAGCCGTTCCTCGGCGAGTGGGTGCTTGAGGTGCTGACACAGCAAGGCTCGCTCAACAGCCTGATCACGTTCGCCGACGACGACGGCAAGGCGAGTGCCGACTTCTACCTGGCGCGCCTGGCCGACGTCGTGATCGAGAACATCAGCCGCACCGAAACCGGCGTCCTGCTCGAGTGGAACCTGGACTTCGGGGGCCAGCTCGTGCCGGTCGAGATGGAACTCGCGCGGGAAGGCGACGGTCTGGCCGGGAAGCTGGAAGCCGGGTTCTTCAACGCCGATGTCAAGGGCGTAACGAAGGAAGCGGCCGAGGCGGCCGGGATCATCGTCGAGCGGCAACCGGTCGGAGACGACGACGATCTGGCCCTTTCCCGGGTCGAGGTCGACGGACAGGCGATCCGGCTCCGCGTCGATCGCCTGGAGGCCCCCGGTCCCGACTACGACAAGCTCGAGTCTCTCGCAGACGGCGAGGTCCTGGGGCCGATCTACGGCAAGCCGTTCAAGTTCTGGACCGACGCCGACCTCGCCTTCGAGGACGCACGGATCGCCGCCCACAACCATGGCCCGACCTACCCCGGCGTCTACAGCCTCTGGCTCAAGCGCGAGGGAGACGGCTGGAAGCTCGTGTTCAACCACCTGGCCGACGTCTGGGGCACGATGCACATGGCCGAACACGATGCCGGCGAGACGCCGCTGGCCTTCCGCACTCTCGCTGAGCCCGCGGGGCACACGGAGGGCGTGCTGGAGATGGACAGTGCGGCCGGGATGCTGACGATCCGCTGGGGCACGATGGAGTGGTCGGCGCCGTTCCAGATCGCCGAGTGACCCACCGCCCAGCGTACGCATCGCCCGGTTTCTCTGAAGACGGTTAGCGCCCGCGTTGGACCGCGCCGCCTTCACTGCCTCGGGAACGGCTGGCGGTCTGGTCAGCAACGGCATCTCCTTCTTTCTCCTCATCTACTACAGCCAGGTGATCGGCCTGGACCCGGCGCTGGCGGGTTCCGCCCTTCTGCTCGCGTTGGTCGTCGATGCGCTGTCCGATCCCCTGGTGGGGCGCTGGTCGGACCGGCTGCGGAGCCGCCTGGGACGGCGCCACCCCTTTCTCTACGGCGCGGTGCTCCCGATCCCGGTCTGCTATTACCTGCTCTGGGCGCCTCCCGACTTGGCTCAAACGGCCATGTTCCTGTGGCTCGCCGGCTTCACCGTCGCGCTGCGGCTGGCGCTGACGATGCACACCGTCCCCTTCAACGCGCTGCTGCCGGAGCTCGCACCGGGCTACGAGGATCGTACGCGCCTGATGAACTACTCCTACGCCGGCGGCTGGTTCTTCGGCACCCTGATGGCGGTTTCGATGTATGTCTGGTGGCTGGCCGACACGCCGGACTATCCCGACGGTGCGGGCATCCTGCGACGCGCCGGCTACGAGCAGGCCGGCCTCGTCACCGCCTGCGCGCTCTGCCTCTGCCTCGCGCTGGCCGCGGCCGCCACCCACCGGCACATTCCCACCCTCGCTGCACCACCGCCCGGAGCAGCGTCGGCCCGGCGGGTCCTCGGTGAAAGCCTGGCGACCCTGCGAGACGGCAGTCTGGCCGCGATTGTCGCCTCGACCGCGCTGACCGCCGCAGCCAGCGGCACGGCGACCGCGATGTGGGCCTACATGCAACCCTGGTTCTGGGGCTTCGACAGCGCACAGACAAGTACCATCCTGGCGGCTCAACTGGCGTCGCCGGTTTTGGCCGTTCTGCTCCTGCCGGCCGCCAGTCGCGGGCGCGACAAGAAGGCGGTGCTGATCCGGCTATCGATCCTGTCGCTCCTGGTCGGCAGCGGCCCGGTCATTCTCGCCCTGCTCGGCGCCTTCCCTCCGGTCGACCACTCGACGCTCTTTCCGCTGATGGTCGCGATCGGCGTCGTCCAGGTGGCCCTGATCGTCATGACGAGCACGGTAGGCGCCTCCATGGTGGCAGACATCGTCGACGCCCGCGCAGTGGCCACCGGCCGGCGGGAAGAGGGACTCGTGTCCTCCGTTCTCTCCTTCACGGGCAAGGTGGCAACTGGCCTGGGAATCTGGATCGGGGGCCTCCTGCTGACCGCGATCGACTTCCCGACCGACGCGGACGTCTCCGCGATCGACCAGGAGATGGTCGACCGCCTGGGTTGGCTCTACGGCCCGGTGCTCGCCTTCCTCTACGTCGCCGCCATCTACGCCCTCCGCTACTACCGGCTGAGTCGCCACCGGCACCAGGAGAACCTCGCCATGCTCGCTGGCGCAGAGGATCAGAGCTGACTGAGTGAGATCGGGATCATGTGAAACTCTAGTTGCATCGTATGAGGCACCTTTGTACCATCTGAATGCGAAACGCTCGTCGAGGTAAACGCATGAGATCAGCCCTGAATCCCAGCCCACGTCCAACCGCCCGCGACGCGATCATCGACGCCGCAATCCGCCTCTGGTCGCGCAACCCGGGAGCAACCTTCAGCGAGGTCGCCCTCCACGCCGGGGTCGGGCGCGCAACGCTCCACCGGCACTTCAGGAACCGCGACGACCTGCTCACGGTGCTGGCCGAGATCTGTATCGAGGAGACGAACGAAGCAGTGGCCGCGGCCATCGACCGGAGCGCGAGCGCCACCCGGCAACTGCAACGCATGTTCGAGGCGGTCATCCCTCTGGGGGACCGCTACAGCTTTCTCTATCGCGCGGAGATCGGTGACGAACACACAACCGACGAGTACCGGCGGCAACTCGACCGGGTCGGAACACTGGTCGGCGAACTCAAGGCCGAGGGCGCCGTCGCGGCCGACGTGCCGACCGCCTGGGTGGTGGCGCAGATCGACCAGCTCATCTGGACCGCCTGGAACGAAGTCGCCTCGGGCCGCATTGCCGCGGCGGACGCGGCGAACCTGGCCGCCAGAACCCTGCTGCAGGGACTCGGAAAGGAGGAGCAGCCGTGAGTACACCCTTCGACCAACCCCGCCAGATCCTGCCGCCGGAGGCCTACTTCGAGGCGTCATGGCTCGACCGCGAAGTCGACCATCTGTTCGACCGCTCCTGGGTCTGGGCCGCCACCGAGCAGGACCTGAAGCAACCCGGGGACTTCCGTACCTGCCGCGTGATGAACCACTCCCTGTTCGTGCTCCGGGACGGGGCCGGGGAGCTGCAGGCCTTCCACAACGTATGCCGCCACCGCGGCTGCGAGATCGTCGAAGGCAGCGGCAACCTGGGCAGCACGATCCGCTGCCCGTACCACCGCTGGACCTACGAGACGAACGGCGCGCTGCACGGCGTGCCCAACGAAGCGGAGTGTTTCGGCGCCGTGCCCCGCGAGAGCTTCTCGCTCCATCGAGCCGCGGTCGGCGCCCACCGCGGCATGGTCTACATCAATCCGGATCCGGATCCGCCCGAGCCGTTCGACCAGTGGATCGCGGGGATCGACGAGCACGCCTGGCCGCATGACCTGGGTGACGGCACGTTGAGCTACGCCGGCGACGTGCGCTACGAGATGCACTGCAACTGGAAGGTCTTCTACGAGAACGCGATCGACGGTTACCACCTCGGCTATCTCCACAACAAGACCCTGGGCGCCGCCTTCCCGGACCGGAACATCTGGCATCCGGTCGGCCGCCACACGGTCTGGTACTCGACCGAACGGGAAGGCGATCCGCAGTCGACCACCGTGCTGTCGGCGAAAATGGCGGACGCCGCCGGCGCCACCCGCCTGCCGGGTCACGAGGAGAGCTTCTATCCGGGCGTGGTCATGCTCTTCCCGCTGACCATCCTGTCGCCGAGCCCCTGGGGCTTCCATGTCTCGTTGCTGGAACCGAAGACCCCGGACCTCACGACCATGTGGACGCAGAGCTGGACGACCTACGGATCCGCCTCACGCGACGAAGCAGGCAAGGCGCCCACGCTGATCAGCCTGGCCAACCAGGATGAACACCCGATGGAGTCCGGCAACTTCCAGCTCGAGGACATGTGGATCTGCGAGATGATCCAGCGCAACCTGCGCTCCCCGAAGTTCGAGGTCGGGCGGCTGGCCGCCGGCTTCGGCGCCGAATCGCCCATCATGCACTTCCAGCAGAGCGTGCTCGACTACCTGAACGGCGACGCCGGCGGGAGCGGCGCCTGATGGAGTTCGTCATCCTCGCCATCCCATACATGCGGCGCCTGGGCGAACAGGTCGGCCGCGCGGGATCGGACCCGAACCGGTTCCAGGCGCTGATGGCGAATCTCCAGACGCAGATGACGTTCGCCGAGTCGGTCGGCTACACCGGCTTCTGCATGACCGAGCAGCATCTGCAGGTGGAGGGGATCGAGACGACGACGAATCCGCTGTTCTGGGACTACTTCGTCGCCCAGCACACGGAGCGGATGCGCGTCGGCCAGCTCGGCATGAACCTGACCGCCGTCAACCCGATTCAACTGGCCGAGAACCTGGCGATGCTCGACCACTTCACCGGCGGCCGCATGTTCGCCGGCTTCACCAGGGGCAACACGCCCCGGTGGACCGGCACCTTCGGCCAGCACATCGGGATCACGGCGACGCACTCCGACAAGTCGGAGGTCGACAGACGCAACCGCCGCGCGTTCGAGGAGAACTGGCGACTCGTGAAAGCGCTCTGGACGCAGGAGGTGGTGAGCATCTCGGGCGAGTTCTGGCAGGCGCCTCCGGCGATGGACTGGACCTTCGCGCCCACAAGCGAATGGTCGCCCGGCTCGGTCACCAGTGAAGGCACGCTGAAGGAGATCGGGATCGTTCCCCGCCCGCTGCAGAACGACCCGCATCCGCCGGTCTACGCACCGTTCAGCTACAGCATGGGCACCGCGAAGTTCTGGGCCCGCGAGGGCGGCAAGATGATGGGCATGTTCAACGAGTCGAAGGAGGAGTTCATCCCCCTGACCCTGGACATCTGCCTGGAGGAAGCGCTGCAACACGGCCGGATCATCGGCCCCAACGACATGCTCGCGCTGGGCGGACACCTGATCATGGGACGAAACCCGGCCGAGACGAAGAAGCTCTACGAAGGCTTCGAGTGGCTCTTCAACTTCGCCTACAACGCCCCTCCCTACGAAGTACCGATGGGCCGGCTGTGGATGGGGTCGCGCCAGCAGGTGCTCGACCACGTGGGGCGGCTCAACGAGACCTTCGGCATCGACGAGTTCTTCCTGTGGCACCACGTCGGCTGGTTCGAGCAGGACGAGGAGATGGCGATGCTCCACGAGTTCGCGGAGGGGGTCATCGGCCCCCTCTCCTCGTGAACCGCCGCGACGGTCAGAGTTCGGCCGCGACCGGCGAACCGTCGCTCAGACTGTCGCTCGGGTAAACGACGACCTGCTCGCCGGGCTCGAGGCCGGCGAGAACCTGGGCTTCCCGCGCGTTCCGCTCGCCGACGTCGATCATCCGGAGTGCGGCCCGGCCACGCTCCACCGCGAAGACCGCCCAGCTCTCGTCGCGCCGGAAAAGCGCCCCGGTCGGCGCCTTCAGTTCGTCCCCGCTCTCCCACACGACGACCCGGGTCTCAACCCGGAATCCGTCGCCGAGACCGGCCCAGACGGCAGGCGGATCGACGATGTCGATGACCACGTTGACCCGCTGCTCTTCCACCCCGAGCGCCGAGATCTTCGTGAAGCCCGACGGTTCCACCCGCCGGAGCCGGCCCAGCAGAGGGCGATCGCCGCCCCATCGATCGATCAGCACGCGCTGGCCCGAGCGCATGCGGACGGCGTCCTTCGACAGATAGTCCGTGACCACCTCGATCTGCGCCGGATCGCCAACCTCGAGCAGCGCTTCGCCGGCGGGCACGACGGACTCGCTCTCCCGCACGCGACGGAGAACGACGCCCGAGACGGGCGACACGATCCGGATTGCCGTACCGTTCATGTCCTCCGCGCTCTCGGCGCTGAACTGCAGCAGGCGGACCCGCGCCGCCTGCAACTCGCTGCGGGCCGTGCGCACCGCGTAGTCGGCTGCCTCCACGGCTTCCTGCCGGGTGTCGAGGTCGAGCTGGGCGCTTTCCATCGTCTCGACCGAGACGATTCCCTCCTGACTCAGCCGCAGGTAGCGTCCGGCCTCGGAACGCGAGTAGACGAGTTCGGCCGCAGACCGCTCGTAGTTCGCTTCGGCCTGGCCCAGCGCGGCGGTCGCGGTTTCCACCGCCGCCTCCGCCTCGGCCCGGCTGCGGGCGTCGAGAAGCACCGGCGCGGAAGGCAGAAAGATCGCGAGCACCGTCTCGCCCGCGACCACGGCGTCGCCGGGCTCGAGTTCGATTCGAAGCACGCGGCCGGCGAGCGGCGCCGAGATGACGAAACGGTCCCGGACCCTCGTCTCGCCTTCGTCGTCGACGGTCACTTCGAGAGGTCCTCGCGTCACCTCGGCCAGTTCCGCCGGCACCGGCTGCGGACGCGTGCCGAAGAACACGGCCGCCGCGACCACGACCAGCCCCACTCCCCACAACACCCAGCGCCGCGTCTTCATCGTTCCCTTCTTCCCTACTCGCGGGTCTTGAGCACCGCGACGAGATCGAGGTCGTGGAGCTTACGACGCACCGTCCAGGCCGAGACGGCCATCGACCCGAGAACCGTCGCCGCGGAAACCAGGAACGTGTTCGGGTCGACCACGACCGGCAACCGGAACAGCTCGCTCTCGAAAGCGCTCATGACGCCGGCGATCATGCCGTAGCCGAGGAGCAGACCGAGTGGAATCGAGGCCACGGTGAGGATCCCGAGTTCGCCCAGCAGGATCGAGGAGATCTCGCCGCGGGTGAAGCCGATCACCCGCAGGCTGGCGAGTTCACGGCTGGTCTCGGACAGGGAGATCCGCGCCGTGTTGTAGATCACCCCGAAGGCGATGATCACCGCGAAGAGCAGGTTGACGCTCATCATCATCGACATGTTGTCGAGCATGTAGGTCTGGATGTTCTCGAGCGCGGCGCTGCGCAACGTCACTCCGGCCACCGCCGGCATCGCCTTCAGCAGGCCGAACAGCCGTTCCTCGGCCAGGCTGTCGATCTTGAGCATCGCGCCGCTGATCGTGTCGTCGCGCCGCACCAGCCGCCGGAGCGACTCCTGCTCCATGTACGCCGTCACGCCGAGCAGGTCGTCGACGGTGTCGGTCAGCACGACCTCGCGCACCGGCCTGCCGTCCTCCATGATCTCGACCATCAGCGTGTCGCCCGGCTCGACCTGCAACTGCTCCGCCAGCAGCGTGGACAGGACGAGACCCGGCCGGTCGAGCCGGATGGCGCGATAGTCCACATCGACCACGCGCTGCAACCTGGCATCGGGCGCCAGCGCCTGGATCGCCGTCTGCTTCTGCAGGTGGCCGTTCCGCAGCCGCGCCGCGACGCCGTTCGTCGGCTCCACCTGCAGCACGCCGGAGAGGGCCGCGAGTTCGTGCACCGCGCTTCGCTCGACCGGTTCGAAGAAGCTCACCGACAGGTCCTGGCGCTGGATGATGTTGAACTGCACTTCGAGCAGTTCGTCCATCGAGTCCATCATCGCCGAGCCCACGACCATGATCGCGCCGGCGAAGGCGATACCCACGATCGACAGGCCCGCGCGCACCGGGCGTCGCGACAGGTTGCGCAGCACCATCCGCGCGGGCTGCGACAACCATCGCCGGGCGCCCAGCCGTTCGAACAGGGAGACCCGAAAGGTCTCGGGCGCCGCCGGGCGCATCGCTTCGGCAGGCGGCAGCGAGACGACGCTGCGCACCGCCCCCAGCGCGCCCACCGTCGCGGCGACGAGGCTCACTCCGACGGCGATCAGAATGCTCGACGCCGACACGTTGTAGATCAGGAGCGGGAAGCGGAAGTACTCCATGTAGAGGCCGAGCATCGCTTCGGCCAGCAACAGGCCGGCGCCGATCCCCAGCAGAGCGCCCAGGGCCACCACGACGACGGCCCACTGCACGTAGTGGATGCCGAGCCGGAGGTTCGAGTAGCCGAGAGCCTTGAGCGCGGCGATCTGTTCGCGCTGCACCGCGACGGTTCGCCGCAGAACCACGTTAAGCAGGAACGTGGCCACGGCGATGAAGATCAACGGCACCAGGAGTCCCATGTTCTCGAGCTGCGTCAACTCGTTCTCGAGGTACCAGTTCGAGGTCTGGTCCGCACGCGGAATCGCGCCCAGACCGCCGTACGGATCGAGAATCGCGTCGAGCTCGACGATCGCAGCGCGCTCGAGGCTGGGGGAGTCGTCGGCGAGCGTCAGGGCGACATCGTTGAACCCGCCCTCCATCTCGAACGCGGTGGCCAGGTGCCTCCGGGTCATCCACAGGAAGCCGAAGTGCTTCGGATCCGGGACCAGCTCTCCCGGACCGATGCCGTAGACGAATTCCGGGCTGAGCGCGACACCGACGATCTCCAGCGGCTGGCGGCGACCGTTGATGACCGCGAACAGACGATCACCCAGATCGAGGCCGTGAGCTTCGGCGAAGCGCTCGCCGACCAGGGCCTCCTCCGCCCGGTCCGGGTCCAGGAACCGCCCGCGGCGCAGCGCGAGGTCGTTGAGCGCCGGCCGGCCGCGATCCGGCAGGGAGATCAGGCGTCCGTTGACCGGATCGGTGACTCCGGGCACGTCCAGCGAGACGCTCACGACCACCCGGGTCTGGACCTGCCTGACTCCCGGGATCGCCGCGATGCGTTCCTCGATCCAGTTGGGGACGCGCTTGGCGCCGGCGAACACGTCGGCGAAGGCGTACCGGGTGTAGTAGGCGTCGCGGGTGGTCAGGAGCGAGCCGAACACTCCCTGCGCCATGACCAGGAGCGCGATCCCCGACGAGACGACCAGGGCGATCGCCAGCACCTGGGACCGCACGTTCCAGAGGTCGCGCAGCAGCTTGCGGTCTAGGGCTTTCATCGACCGGTTTCCGGAGTCACGCCTGGCCTACCACTCGATCGTGGCCGCCGGCTGCTTCGTCGCGTTGCGGACGTCGCTCGTGATCTGGCCGTCTGCAAGCGAGATTACTCGATCCGCCATTGCCGAGATCGCCGCGTTGTGGGTGATCACGGCAGTCGTCGTACCCAGTTCGGAGTTCACCCTCTCGAGCGCGCCCAGCACGGCGATGCCGGTGCTGATGTCCAGAGCTCCCGTCGGTTCGTCGCAGAGCAGCACGTCCGGCCGCTTGGCGATGGCCCGGGCAATCGCGACCCGCTGTTGCTCGCCACCCGACATCTGCGACGGAAAGTGGTCGAGGCGGTACTTCAGGCCGACCAGCGCCAGGGCCTCCTCCGGTGCGATCGGATCGCCGGCGATTTCGGTGACGAGGGCTACGTTCTCGCGCGCGGTGAGCGAGGGGATCAGGTTGTAGAACTGGAACACGAAGCCCACGTGGCGGCGACGGTAACGGGTCAGGGCCCGTTCTCCGGCCTCGCTCAGATCCCCCTCACGGTAGGTCACCCGGCCGGCGGTAGGCCGGTCGAGACCGCCCAGGATGTTCAGCAGGGTCGACTTGCCGCTTCCCGACGGTCCGAGCAGGACCGTGAACTCGCCTTCGTGGAGTTCCAGGTCGACGCCGCGCAGCGCATGGACCTCGACTTCGCCCATCGCGTACACCTTCGTCACGCCCTTCATGGAGAAGACCGGGCCACGATGCACCGACGCGGCCGAGGCCTGGGCAGCCATCAAGGCAGCTCGATGTCAGGAGGCGCCGCGGACAGCTCGACGATCATCTCCGTGAACTCGCCCGGCACCGTATCGACCCGGATCATGCCGCCGTGCTCGCGCACGATGTCGGCCGAGAGCGCCAGACCGAGGCCCGTGCCCTGGTCGGTCGGTTTGGTCGTGAAGAAGGGGTTGAAGATCTTGTCCACGATGTCCTGCGGGATTCCGTTGCCATTGTCCCGGATCCGGACCTCGACGCCGTCGTCCATCCTCCGCGTCGTCACGGTGAGTGTCGGTTCGTAGGACTCATCGTCCGTGGTGAGCCGCTTCTCGTTCGTGGCGTAGCAGGCGTTGCCGACCAGATTGAGGAACACGCGACCGACGTCCTGGGACACGACCTCCAGGGTGCCAAGGTCCGGATCGAAATCCTTCTCGATGGTCAGGTTGAAGTCCGAGTCGGAAGCTCGGGCGCTGTGGTAGGCGAGCCCGATGTGCTCGTCGACCAGACGGTTGATGTCGGCCTCCTCGCGACCGGCCGCGCCCCGGCCCATCTTCAGCATGTCCGTGACGATCCGGTTGGCGCGCTCGCCGTGGTTCTGGATCAGCTTCAGGTTGCCGCTCAGGTCCTCGAAGATCTCCCCGATCTCCTCCCGCTGGTCTTCGCTCAGGCTCCCGTCCTCGTTCTCCTTCATGATCTCGTCGACCTCTTCGAGGAGTTCCGAGGACACTTCGGAGAAGTTCTTGACGAAGTTCAGGGGATTCTTGATCTCGTGGGCGACGCCGGCCGTGAGTTCGCCCAGCGCCGCGAGCTTCTCGCGCATCACGATCTGGTCCTGGGCCTTCTGCAGGTCGACCAGCACGACCTCCAGCTCGTCGTTCTTCTCCTTCAGCTCGTCCGCCAGCTTCTCGACCAGGTTCAGTCGCTGCACTTCCAGCGCGTGACGGCGGAAGACCTCGAGGGCGGCCGCCATGTCCGCGACCTCGTCCTTGCCGCCGATCCCGATCTCGGCTTCCAGGTTGCCCCCCGCCATCTCCCGCATGCTGCTCGAAAGCGCCTCGAAACGTCGCACCAGCAATCGTCCGACGAACAGCCAACCGATGAAGATCGCTCCGGCGATGCTGAGGACGTTGAGCGCCAGGAGCAGTGCCCGGCCGGTTCTGATGGCCTGCGACGCCGCCATGGTCGCAGCATCGGTACGGGCCTGCGAAGCGGCGACCAGACTCTCGACGTCGCCGCCGAGGTCGACGGCCAGGTTCTGGTTCTCCTCCAGCAGCGCCTGCTGCCGGTCGAGCACGTCGACTTCCTGGCGCCTCAGGTCGAAGGCGGTACGACTCTTCGTCAGCATCTCGCCGAAGAGCGCTTTCAAACGGTCCGAGGTCGCGGTTTCGTCGATCGCGCTGAGGGCGCGCTCGATACTTGTCGCTGCCGACTCGTACCGCTCCTCGACCGGCTCGATCAGCGGCCGGTCGGTCAGCACCGCCAGACTCTTCAGGAGCTGATCGATGATCGTGACGTCCTGCTGAAGGCCGACCAGCACGCGGTAGCGGTCGATCTCCGGTTCCGAGAAGTGGACCTCACGGGACGCGGGGGCAAGCTCGAACGAGCGAAAACCGGTCATCGCGTAGAACAGTTGATTGTCGAGAGCAGGCACCAGAAGCGCCTCGATCCGGCTGTGGAGCGACTCCAGTTCCGACCGCAGCGCCGCGCTCTCCGCGCTCAGTTCAAAGCCCTCCGCAACCGACTCCTGGATGGCCGCGATGTTCCCGATGAGCTCTCCGCCACGCGCCTGGATGCTCACGATCTCCGCGTCGCCGCCAAGCGACTCCTCGGACCCCATCCCCCTGCTCA
This sequence comes from Holophagales bacterium, assembly GCA_009845425.1. GTDB lineage: Bacteria > Acidobacteriota > Thermoanaerobaculia > Multivoradales > Multivoraceae > Multivorans. The sequence continues at coordinate 188,205 of VXZQ01000012.1, read as the reverse complement.
TCAGGTCCTCGAGTTCGCGCTCGAAGGCCCGTTGAGCGGGCGCCATCTCCACGACTGCCCGCGTCAGCTCGTCCTGGTTCGCCGTCGCCGTCAGCCTGGGGCCCGCCGCCACCAGCGTTCCGCTGCCCTGGGCGACGCCGAACGCGGCCGCCAGTTCAGGCACCGTTCCCTGGGTGACCCGGTTCTGCGAATCGCCGACCTGAGCGAAGGCGAACAGCGCCACGAGGCTGGCCGCGAGCGTCAGCGCGGCCGCGCCGCCGATGCCAACGTAGAGCTGCGTGGCGATCCTGTAACGGGCCTCGGCCAGTCGTCGGAACCACGTGATCATTCGCTCACCGCGGCTTCGAGACGCGTCGCGGGCCGATACCGGCCCCGTTCGTCGATTACGGTCAGGAACACGGCGTCCGAACCCTGGTTGTCACCGTCGCCGAACACGAGGCGGAAGCCATTCAGGTCGATCGAGCCGGCGCTGCGGAGGACCTCGATGAAGCGGTCGCGATCGACCATCGTCCCGCAGCGCTCGAGCGCCTCGATCACGAGACGTCCGGCAAGGTAGCCCTCGAACGAGACGAAACCGGGCTCGGCGCCGGGTGTATGGGCGCGCAGCGCACGCCGGTAGGCGGTGGCGACCCTCGAGTTCCGCGCACTCGGAAACGGCACGACCTGGGTGACGTAGACACCGGCGCCGCGCGGACCGAGTTCTTCCGCGAGGGCATTGCTGCCCACGAAGGACAGGGTCATGAACACCGGATCCAGGCCTGTGTGCCGGGCCCAGGCGATCAGGCTGGCCACCGGCTGATAGGCGCCCACGATGATGACGGCCTCGGGCCGCCCCAGTTCGATGTCCACGAGGGCCGTCTTGACGGCGGTTGTGTTCCGTGGATAGACGCCGATGGCGACCGCCTCCATGCCCCGCCTGTCGAACGCGGCGCGAACGCCCGCAAGGCCGGCACGCCCGAAGGAGTCGTTCTGGATGACGACCGCGATCCGCTCGATGCCCAGGTCCCTGGTCAGGCGCTCCACCATCTCCTCCGTCTCCTGGGCGTAGGAGGCGCGGAGGTTGATCACGTGCGGTTCGTTGCGAAGAAAGCCCGCGCCGGTGAACGGAGCGATGTACGGCACACCCGCCTCCTCGGCAACCGGTACCGCCGAGCGGGAGGTTGGCGTGCCGACGCCGCCAACCAGCGCGAACACACCCTCGTCCTCGATCAGGCGCCGCGTGTTCGTGATCGCGGCCTCCGGCTCGTAGCCGTCATCCACCGTGACGAGTTCCAGGCGCCGGCCGTGCACGCCGCCGGCATCGTTGGCCTCCTTGAACGCCGCCTGGATGCCGAGCCGCATCCCTCTGCCCAGTTCGGCAGCCGGACCGCTGAAGGCGGCGGACTGCCCGAACAGGATGCGCTCGGCCGTAACGCCAGGCGTCCCTTCCGGCTCAGTCGGCGGTGCCGCCGGCTGAGCCGCCGAGGGCACCGCGGCGAGCAACGCCGCCGCGGCACAAGCTGACGCGGTCAGAGCTGTCTGAGCAGCACGTGCGCGCATCGCTCTCAGCAGTCCCGTGCCGCGGTTCAACTCCGGCGCTTGACCATGGTGACGTGGTTGCGGCCGCCCTCGCGGCTGTACGAAGTCTCGTCCATGAGGACCTTCACGAAATGGACTCCCAGCCCGCCAATCTGCCGTTCCTCGACTGCCGCGTCCAGGTCCGGTTCGGGAGCCTCGTGGAAGGGGTCGAAGGCCCTTCCGTCATCGCGAACCTCGACCCGGACCTCGTCGTCGCTCGACGTGACCTCGATTTCGATCTCGCTGCTGCCGGGCTCACCGCCGCCGTGACGCACGACGTTCGTCGCCACTTCTTCCAGGCTCAGCACGATCGCGTAGGTCACGTCCTGCGCCCAACGCTCCTCCTGCCCGAGCGCCTCCACGGCTTCCGAGACACCCGGAAGTTCCTCGATCCGGTTCGGAACACGGAGCTGGAGGGTAGCGCTCACTCGTCGGCGACACGCAAGGTCATGCAAGTCAGATCGTCGAACTGCGGTGCTTCGCCGGCGAAGTCCTGTACGGCCTGCAGGATCATCTCGGCGGCTTCCCGGGCGGTTGGAGTCCGGCCGTCGGCGAACAGACCCTGAAGCGACTCAAGGCCGAACTCTTCGTTCGACACGTTGATCGCCTCGGTGACTCCGTCCGTGAAGAAGACGACCAGGTCTCCCGGGCTCAGCCGAACGCTGGCCTGCCCGTACTCGAAGCCGGGAATCGCCCCGAGGGCAAGGCCGCCCGTCAGTTCGAGTTCCTCCGAACTCCCGTCTGGGTGAACCACCAGCGGAGGGTTGTGCCCGCCGTTGGAGAAGGTGAGCATCCTGGTCGAGGGATCGTAGACGCCGTAGAACACGGTGACGAACATCGCCGCGTCGTTCGTCTCGTTCAGCAGGTCGTTCACCTCCCGGAGGACCGCCCCGGGATCCTCGACGCCGACTGCCGCTCCCTTGAGCAGCGTCCGGCTCGACATCATGAACAGGGCCGCCGGCACGCCCTTGTCCGACACGTCGGCTACTGCAAGCCCGATCCGTCCCGCCTCGAGGTTGATCACGTCGAAGAAGTCCCCCCCGACGTTGCGTGCCGCGTGCATGCAACCGTAGACCTCACACCCGTCTACATGGGGGAACTTGTCCGGCAGGATCGACTGCTGGATCTTCGTCGCGACATCGAGCTCGTTCTGTATCGCCACCAGCTTGTCCCGCGAGGCGAGCGCGGCGCGCCACTCGTCGAGATGTCGCAGCGTCCGCTCGATCGTGACCTCGAGGTCGGTGAAGTCGATCGGTTTGGTGACGAAGTCGAAGGCGCCGCGGTTCATGGCGGTGCGGATGTTCTCCATGTCCCCGTACGCCGAGACGATGACCGAGCGAAGATCCGAGTTCACCTCGGGGATCTGCTGCAAGAGGGTCAGACCGTCCATCTTCGGCATGTTGATGTCGGAGAGCACGATGTCGATGTCCTTGTTCTCCGTCAGGACCTCCAGCGCCTCGACGCCGTTGCCGGCGAACTCGAAGCCGTACTTGCCCTTGCGGATGTGACGCCGCATGCGCTGACGAACCAGCCGCTCCAGATCCGGCTCGTCGTCGACGACCAGGATCTTGTAGTCGGGTCTGTCCCGATCGCCCACCTAGACGACCACCCCTTCCGCGCTCGAACCCTCTACCCCGCCGCCGCCAGGGCGTCGGCCTGCGAGTCGTAGATCTGGATGATGCGGTTGAAGCCGCTGATCTCGAACACCGACTGAACGGGATCGCTCAGCGCGCAGAGAGAGATGCTCACGTTGCGCTGACCGAGGGTCTTGGCGACCAGCAGGACGACCCTCAGGCCGGCGCTGCTGATGTAGGCGAGTTGACCGAGATCGATGACCACGGCCTTCACGTCCTCACCGATCGCCCCCTGCAACTGGCGTTCAAAGTCCTGGGAGTTCGAGCTGTCGACCCGGCCCTCGACTTTGGCTACAAGAACCTTGTCGTGATTCTCCACCTGGACGTTCATACTCTCTGCCTCCCGTTGCCGTTTCTTCCGCTAAGTCGCGTCTGATCAACTGCATTCACTATCACATCCACCGCGATTCGCGCATCCCCGGCACCCTGAAACACCCCTCGCGTGGGAGAGACGTCGGCATAGTCCCGGCCAGCGGCCACGCGAATGTGCCGCTGATCGCTGAAGGTCGTGTTTGTTGGATCGAAGCCGACCCAGCCGGCCCCCGGCAGCCAGCATTCTACCCACGCGTGACTGGCGCCGGCCGTCACTCTTTCGCCGGCCCGGCCCGTGTTGTGGAGATAGCCCGACACGTAGCGGGAGGGGAGACCCCAGGAACGGGCGATCGCGATCATCAGGTGGGCGTAGTCCTGGCACACGCCACGACCCGACTCCAGCAGGTGCTCGATCGGCGAATCGGCCGCGGTGCTGCCAGGCTCGTACTCGAAACGCTCGCGGATCCCGTCGGACAGCCGGACCAGACTCTCCATCGGACCGTCCTCCGGGCGGAACCCCTCGCTGCGGACGAAGTCCTCGAGCGCCAGGGACGGCCGGGCGAGCGCGCTGGGCTCGACGAAATGCCAGTACTCCGGAAGTTGGCCGACGCTTCGCACTTCCTCCCAGTCGCCGACCGGGTCCACGCTCGACGCCGCGGGGAGTTCCGCCCGGAACCGGGAGATGATCACGAGCTCCTCGTGCCGCCGATGGACATTGAGAACGTGGCGGCGGTTGCCGAAGCAGTCCCGCTCGGGACTCAGAGACGCGGCCGGAATGGTCTCGATCTCGAAACGCCGCACGGTCTGACCCAATGTCGGCGCCGGCTGCAGGCAGAGCAGCAGAACGCAACCGCGGACGCTGTCCGAGTACTCGTATCTCGTCCGATGCTCAACGTCGTAGCGGAGCGGGCGGGTCGACGTCACCGCAGCGGAGAATCCTCGATCGCGTAGTCGACGAAGGCGCCGAGCACGGCGTCGTGCAGATCGCGGGCGGATCGATCGACCCGTTCCAGCAGTTCCTCGGGCGCTGAAGCTTCCGGCCAGTCGTAGAGGATGAGCGCTTCGGCCCGACCGGCCAACCGCCGGGCAGCGGCGTCGGCTTCGACGCCCGGCCCCCCGCCGAGGCCCCCGAGTTCCGTCGCCGCGGCCTGCACCGTGGCGAGCACGGATCCCGGCAGGGACGGATCGGCGACCAGCAGATCCAGCACCCGGTCCGGCTTCATCTCGATCCCGTGGACGCGACCGTAGGCCTCCAGAGCGTGGTGGGTGCGCAGCATGCTCGCCCAGCCAAGGGTTCGCCGCTCCGTCTGCCGGCTCAGGTCGATCTGAGCCAGCAGCAGGGACACCGCGAGCTGCGCTCGCTCGATGGCGCGGCCGAGGCGCATGAACCGCCAGGCAGCGCCGCGGTACATCGTCGCGTCCGCGACGCCGACGAAGTTGTGGATCTCGCTGCGGGTCTGTGCGTAGAAGACCTCCGGCGTCCTCCAGATGTCGACGGCCTCGAGATCCCGAATCCGCAGCCAGGCGGCGTTCAGGCAGGTCCACATCTCGCCGCTGATGCAATGACGCATCTGGCGGGCGTTCTCGCGCCCGCTCGCTATGGCGCTCCACACCGAATCAGGGTTCGAACGCTCGAAGGTCAGGTCGTCCGCCAGGGTGAAGGAGTCCGCCAGGGCGAACTCGTCCGCCTCCGGCAGGAACTGCTCGCCCGGTGGCGGCAACCGCTTCATGCAACGGTAGATCCGTTTCCAGCCGAAGTGGATCTCCTCGACCGAACGGTCGACCAGAAACTGCACCTGCAACTCCAGCAGGCGGCTCAGATAGCCGGCCCTGGCCAGGTACCGGGCCATCCAGTAGACGCCCTGGGCGCTGCGCGCGAGCATCAGAGGTCGACCACCCAGAGGTCCTTGCCGCCGCCGCCCTGGCTCGAATTCACGACCAGGCTGCCCCTTCGCAGGGCGACCCGGCAGAACGCCCCGGGTACGATGCGGGTCTCGTTCCCGGTCAGCACGAAGGGCCGGAGATCGACGTGGCGCGGCTCCGCGTGGCCGTCGATCAGGCAGGGCGACCGCGACAGCGCCAGGGTGGGCTGCGAAATGAAGTCCGCGGGATCGGCCCGGAGCGTCTTCGCGTACTCGTCCCGCTCTTCCGGCGTCGAGTGCGGACCGACCAGCATGCCGTAGCCACCCGACTCGCCGACCCGCTTGACCACCAGGCGCTCCAGGTTGTCCAGCGTGTACTCGAGATCCTCCGGCCGCCGGCAGAGGCGGGTGTCGACGTTCTGGAGCAGGGGCTCCTCGCCCAGGTAGTAGCGCACCATGTCGGGCACGTAGGCGTAGACGCTCTTGTCGTCGGCCACGCCCGTTCCCGGAGCGTTGGCCAGGGCCACGTTGCCGCGCTTGAACGCGTTCATCAGGCCCGGAACGCCCAGCAGGGAGTCCTCGCGGAAGACGAGCGGGTCGAGGAAATCGTCGTCCACGCGTCGGTAGATCACGTCGACGCGCCGGAGGCCGGAAGTCGTCCGCATGTAGACGAACCCGTCGTTTACCAGCAGGTCCTGCCCTTCGACGAGTTCGGCGCCGATCTCGTGAGCCAGGAACATGTGCTCGTAGAACGCCGAGTTGTAGGTGCCGGGAGTGAGCAAAGCCAGGCACGGATCCGGGCGGCCGCCGGGCGACAGCTCGCAGAGGGTCTGCCGCAACAGGCTGCCGTACTGCTCGACGTCCTGAACCCGGGAACGCCGGTAGAGCCGGCGAAGGCCGGCCTTCACCGCCTTGCGATTCGCGATCATGTACGACACGCCCGAGGGCACGCGCAGGTTGTCCTCCAGCACCATGAAGCCCTCGTGCGTACGGACGATGTCCGTGCCGCAGATCGTCACCCAGACATCATTGGGCACATTGACTCCGCGCATCGCCAGCCGGTATTGCGGGCAGCCGAGGATGACGTCGGCGGGAATCACGCCGTCCCTGACGACGCGGCAGTCGCCGTAGACATCGGCGAGGAACAGGTTGAGCGTCCGGATCCGCTGCACCAGACCGGCTTCGAGTTCCCGCCACTCCGCCAGGGCGAGCAGGCGCGGCACGCAGTCGATCGGGATGATCCGTTCCTCCGCCTCCTCGTCGCCGTAGACGGTGAAGGTGATCCCCTCCTGGGAGAACGAGCGCGTCACCCGTTCCTGGATCGTGTTCAGGTCGTCGTCGGGCAGTTCCCTGAGCGCCTCGACGACCGCCCGGCAGTGATCGCGAGGCTCTCCCTCCCCGACGAACATCTCGTCGTAGATCGCAGGATCGAAGTCGTAGAGGCTGAAGTCCACCGGACCCACTCGAGCGGTTTGCCGAACGGGCGTATCCTACAGGTACAGAAAGAGTAAGCCCTCCTGCCGAAGGTTGCGGGCAGACTGGGGCGACCGGCCGCTTGGACGCCGCGGCCCTCCGCCCCGTATCATCCTGTAAGCCGCCGGCGAAGCGCCCCCCCAAGACCCGCCGCGGTCGGACCTCAATTCACATCAAGGAGCACGAAGATGACCGGAGCGCGCTCCCACAGCCGGCAAGCCGGCTTCACCCTGATCGAACTCCTGATCGTCGTGGCGATCATCGGCATCATCTCCGCGCTGCTGGTGCCGAACCTGATGACCGGGCTGCAGAACGCGAACCAGACCCGCACCCAGGCCGACATGAAGGCCGTGGGCTCCGCCTGGATGCAGTGGCTGACCGACCAGGTCAGCGCCGCGGCCGCCGGCTCGAGCACGACCGCCACGTTCAGTTGGAGCGAGTTCACCTATCCCGACTTCTCCCACGCGGACCTCTCCGCCCTGCTCCGTCCGTCGAACACGTTCTTCTACCTGCAGGACGTACCCGAACGAGACGGCTGGAACAACCCGTACCGGTTCGGCTTCGCCGGTTCGGACCAGCTGCTCGGCACCCAGGTCATCGGCATCTGGAGCGGCGGGCGCGACGGCTCGAACACCGAGCAGCCGCAATCCACCTACGAGATCGGCGCGTTCCGCGGTACCGACTTCAACGAGGACCTGGTCTGGGCCGATGGCTACTGGGTGCGCTGGCCGGGCAGCGCCGCCGAGGTCGACACGGACGAGTAGTCAGATCTGGGAGAACGCGGTCGGCCGCAGGAACACGTTCTCGATCCGCGAGACGGTCCCCTTGTAGTAGTCCATGTCGCGCATCCGGATCCATTCGGGATGGCCGCCGAACGCCTGCCAGTGCTCGCGGTGCGCCTCCATGTCGGACGCCGACAGGATGTAGACGAGAGCCGGCACGTCCTCCCCGATCAGGAGTTCGCCAAACAGCAGGGGCGCCATCTCGACATCCCGCATGATGTCGATCTCACCGTTGTCGAACATGTGGACCTTGCGGCGGGCGGTCTCCTCGTTGTGGCTCTCGTACAGGCGCAGTTCGAAGATCCGGTCCTCTCCGGCCGCGGTTTGGGACGGCAGTTCCATCACCGGCATACCCTTGAAGGCCCGCAGGAACCAGCTCTCCAGGCGTTCGTAGATCGGCTCCTGCCTCGGCGTCGCGTACATCGGCGCCGCGGCCTCCAGGTACTCGGCGTCGGCCTCGAGCGTCGACTTCATCGCTGTGAAGTCATCGATCGTCGGGAACGCGATGATCGCCCACAGGGAGAGCGCATCCACCGGGTCGACCGGCTCGTCCGCCTCGGCGGGCGGCTCGACTCCGAACACGCCCACCCGGTCGATCCCGGCCCGGTTGAGACCCGGCACCAAGGCATTCTCCAGATAGGCGAGGACGGTCTGCCGGCTGTCCTCGTCGGCCAGGCGGTAACGGCGGATCTCGTAGTACTCCCGCGCCGGCTCGCTGTCCGCCGCGGCCTGCTCGGCGGGCGCGGCATCCTCCGCCACCGGCGCTTCGGCCGGTGCGCAGGCCAGGATCAGGACGGCCGCCGCGGCAACAGTCAGGAAGACCGGAAGGGAATGCCTGGTTTTCTGTGTCATCGACATGCTGCGATCTCCTGTGGCGTCCTCAATGCCTGGCCAGCAGCCAGGCGCGCATCGTGTTCGAGACGAGGTCCGCGGCCTCCAACTGGACCCAGTGGCCGACCGTCGGAACCGTGACCAGGGTGTAGTCGCGGTCGACCCAGTCCCAGGTGTTCTTGAGTCCGTCCTTGTCCACCGCCGTGTCCTTCAGTCCGTGAAACTGGAGGACCGGCATCTTGAGGTTCGGCAGCTCGCCGCCCGCCGCGACACCGCCGTAGTTCGCCCGGTAGTAGTTCAGCATGCCGTCCCAGTAGGAGCGGGAGAACGCCTCGCGGTAGTGGCCGGCCACCTTCTCGCCCTCGCTCTCGTAACGGCCGAGCAGCCCCTCCGGCACCGGGCTGCCGTCCGGCTCGGACGACGCGAAGTTGCGGGCGTACTGCACGTTGCGACGCTGCTCCTCGGTCGCGTTCGCGATCACGTTCGCATAGCCGCGGGGGTGGGTGAGGTTCATGATGATCAGCCGCTTGATCTTGTCCGGATTCTCGATCGCGAACCGCCACGCGATGGCACCGCCCCAGTCGTGGCCGACCAGGTTGATAGGCGCGCCGAGATCCTCGACCACGGCCGCCACGTCTGCCAGCAGATGAGGCATGGCGTAGTCCTCGACCCGCTTCGGCTGGTCGCTCCGGTTGTAACCGCGAAGGTCCATTGCCGCCGCGCGGAAGTCTCCCTCGAGTGCCGCCATCTGGTGGCGGTAGCTGTACCAGATGTCGGGAAAGCCGTGGATGAAGAGGACCGGCTCACCCTCTCCGAGGGTGACGTAGTGGATGCCAACATCGCCGTTCTTCACCGTGTGGTGCTCGACCCGGTCCCAGACGTCCGCGTTGGAATCGTCGGCCGCGAGCCCGACGGGAAAGACCGCCACCGCGAGCAGCAACGCCGCGCACCGAACCGAACGCCTGCGAGCTTCGATCAACTTCACGTTCTGACCTCCTGCAGTTGGGCGCGCCATCGTAGCAGCGTCGCCCTCGCAACGGCCGGAGCGGCCGCCTATGGCGCGCCGGCTTCTTCCGCAGGGGGCGCTTCTCCCGCGGGAGGAAGGGCCTCGACCGGCGGACCCTCGAAGCGCTTGTAGTTCCTCCCGTAGTCGGGCCGGGTGCGGCGATGGCACACGACGCAGGACATGTAGACCTGCTCGTTCAGGGCGATCAGCGCTTCCAGGTCCTGCTCGAGAGCCGCCTCGTAGGCCGCGGCGCCCGCATCGAACATCAGCCGGGCGTCCCGCATCCACTCGTCGGCGTCGCCGACCACGCGGCTCGGCATCATGATCAGGTTGGCCGACTCGGCGAGGAGGAGCGCCTGCGCCTGCAGCTCGTTCCACTCGACCTCGTTGGTCGGGGCCCGACTCTCGACGTAGAGGATGGCGTCGGAGGCCGGATACATGAGCTTGATCATGAGCTCGCTCATCGTGCCGATCGGTTCCGGCTCCGGAACCGGTCCATCGTCCCACGCGGCCGCCGCGCCCGCGAGGCCGGCAACGAGGGCGGCGAGTACGATCTTTCGGGCCATGAAGTCTCCCCCTTCAGGGCTATGATGGCACGACTCGACCGGCCAGGTAACGACCCGGAGATGGAACCCCAGCCATGAAGCACCCCTCTGCCATTTGGACACACTGCCTCTGCACCTCGGTCTGCCTGCTCACGCTTGCAGCCTGCGCGCAGGAGGACGCCACGCTGCGTCCCGGAGACAATGACCACCGGACGCTCCAGGAGGCGTTGCTGACGGCCGAGCCCGGAGCGGTCATCGAACTCGCGGCCGGACGCTTCGAACTCGACGCCACCCTCTCCCTGGACGTCGAGGGCGTTACCCTGCGCGGCCAGGGGATGGACGACACGATTCTCGACTTCTCGTCGCAGGCCCCGGGGACAGGCGGCGAAGGGATCCTCGCCACCGCCGACGACTTCACGGTCGAGAACCTCGCGGTCGAGAACACGAGGGGCGACGGCATCAAGGTGGAGGGCACCACCGGTGCCGCCTTCCGGAGTGTCCGGGTCGAATGGACGAACGGACCCGACACGAACAACGGCGCCTACGGGCTCTATCCGGTCCAGGTCACGAACGTTCTGATCGAGAACAGCCAGGTGCGCGGCGCCTCGGACGCCGGCATCTACGTGGGCCAGTCCGCCAACGTCGTCGTCCGGCGCAACGAGGTCTGGGAGAACGTGGCCGGCATCGAGATCGAGAACACGACCGGCGCCGACGTCTACGGCAACCGGGCCCACGGCAACACCGGCGGCCTGCTCGTCTTCTCGCTGCCGGAACTGCCCGTCAAGGACGGCCGCGACGCCCGCGTCTACGACAACGACATCGTTGAGAACAACCTGCCGAACTTCGGCAAGGAAGGCGCGATCGTGTCGACGATCCCGGCCGGCTCGGGGATCATCGTGATGGCGAGCGACAACGTCGAGCTGTTCGGGAACCGAATCCACAACAACCAGAACTCGAACCTGGCGGTCATCTCCTACCTCTCGACCGGCCGCGCGTACAACGACCCGGGCTACGACCCCTACACCGAGGGCGTCTATATCCACGACAACGAGTTCGTCGGCGGCGGCGAGGGCCCGAACGGCGACTTCGCGGACGCCTTCGTCGCCCTCGCGGGCGGCGCCTTCCCGGACATCGTCTGGGACGGCGTTTCGAACCCGGACAAGCTGGTCGAAGGCGAGGTACCCGCGGACCTGCGGCTGTACATCGAGAACAACGGTGACGCGGACTTCGTGAACCTCGATCTCGGTTCCATCTTCGCGGGCGGCGAGCCGAACGTGAGCACGGATCTGGCGGCGCATCAGGGTGCGTTGCCGGCAGTGCCCCAGCCGGTCGATCTCGGCGCGGCGACCGGTGGCGCCCCGTAGCGCACAACACGCGGCACTGGCGATCGCCGCACTCACGCTGGCGGGTTGCGCCGCCGGGGAGAGCGGTTCCGGGCAGGGGCCGTTCGCCCGATACCCGGCGAAGCTCTCCGCCTGGGGACTGTTCGCCGGGGAGCTGGCGAGCCACGTCCCGGCCGCCGGCGTCGAACCCTACGACCTGAACACGGCCCTGTTCTCGGACTACGCGCTGAAGTTCCGATTCGTGCGCCTGGCGGAGAAGCCCGGCGGCGACGTCGAACCCGCCCTGTACCGCGAGGAAGGCCCGTTCGAGTTCCCTGTCGGCACGGTCATCTCGAAGACCTTCGCCTACCCGAGGGATTTCAGGGTTCCCGAAGAAGGCCTGCGGCCGCTCGAAACCAGGCTGCTGGTCCACGAGGCGGGCGGCTGGGTGGGCCTGCCGTACATCTGGAACGCTGATCTGACCGACGCTGAACTCGCGATCGTGGGCGGGCCGCTCGAGGTGTCATGGATCGACGCCGGGGGCGCGAGGATCGAGCACACGTACCGGGTGCCGAACGCGAACCAGTGCAAGACCTGCCACCGGACGGACGGCGAGCGCGTACTGCCGATCGGGCCTCAGGCGGCGCTACTGAACCGCGAGTACACCTACCCCGACCAGGACGGAACGACCCTTCGGGAGAACCAGCTCGAACGATGGCGGCGCATCGGCTTTCTCGAGGGCGCGCCGCCGGCCGCGGAAGCGCCGCGGGCGCCGGTCTGGAACGTCGCCCCCTCCGGCAGTGTCGATAAGCGCGCGCGCACCTGGCTCGACATCAACTGCGCCCATTGTCACAACCTCACGGGCAGCGGCCGCACCTCGGGCCTCGATCTCCGCAAGGGGCACCGGGACCGGACCCGGCTGGGCATCTACAAGCACCCCGTCGCCGCCGGCCAGGGCACCGGCGACCGCCTGTACGGAGTCGTCCCCGGCGAACCCGACGAATCGATCCTCGTCTACCGGATCGAGTCGACGCACCCGGGCATCATGATGCCCGAACTGGGCCGCGGTCTCGTCGATGTCGAGGCGGTGGAACTGATCCGCCAGTGGATCCTGGAGATGGAACCGCCGGAACAGCGGGAGCGGGCCGAGGCCTGACAGCGCTACTCCGCGAGGATCTGCCGGGTGCGGTGGAAGACCTCGTCCACGCCGACGGCGTCCGAGCCATAGTAGCCACGGACGCCGCCGTCGCGGTCCACGAGGGCCAGCCGCGCCGCGTGCGCGACGTCGACCAGACCGCCGGCCAGGTCCAGCCGTTCTCCCATGGGCAGGGCGAAACCGTCGACGACTATCGAGCGCACCTCCCGCTCGGCGCCGGTGAGGAGGCTCCACCGCTCCAGGTCCAGGCTCCGGCTCCCGGCATAGTCGCGTAACCGCTCCGGCGTGTCGTGCTCCGGATCGACTGAAAAGCTGACCAGTCTCACGCCCTCGACCCCCTCCTCGCGGTAGCGCCGGTCCAGCTGGCGCAGCGAGGCCGTGAGGCGCGGACAGACCGTGGCGCAGCGTGTGAACAGGAAGGAGGCCACGTAGACCTCGCCCGCCAGATCGCCGCTACCGAACGACTCACCGTTCTGGTCGACCAGTCGCCAGTCGGGCAACTGCCGCAGCACCGGCGGCGGGTCGGGCTCGAACCGGAGCAACGGCCTGATCGCCGGGATCAGGACGAGACCTGCCAGCGCCGCGAGAACCCATGGGTTCAGGCTGGGCTTCAGGGGGTGTCGGCGGGGCTTCTGCACTCCCTCATCAGGACCGGAAAGCCGCTCCTCGGACATGGCTCGAGCCTATCCGGAGGCCGGGCTTTGACCGCCTCGAACCCACGCTGTACACTCCGCGCGACCGCAGGACAGGCAGGGCTTCGTACCCTGCTTCAAGGTACGGAAACTTGCCGCAGATCTTCCCCAAGTGGACCCTCAGGCTACCGCTGTACGCGGCGGTCGCCCTGCCGATCGTCGGCGCCGTCGTCGTGGGGGGCATCTGGTGGTTTTTCTCGCCCGAGTACACGGACGTCGGCTACCGCCCGGCGCAGCCGGTGCCATACAGCCACGCCCTCCACGTGGGCGAACTCGGCCTCGACTGCCGCTACTGCCACGCCTCGGTCGAGGAGTCGGCGGTCTCCAACGTGCCCCCGACCCAGGTCTGCATGAACTGCCACCACGTCGCTGTCCGCGACAGCGAGTTGCTGGAGCCGATTCGCAGGAGCATCGAGCAGGATCGTCCGATGCGCTGGGTACGGATTCACAACCTGCCCGACTACGCCTTTTTCGACCACAGCGTTCATGTCGGAGCCGGCGTCGGCTGCCGGAGCTGTCACGGCCCCGTCCATGAGATGGAAGTCGTTTACCAGGCGGAGTCCCTGAGCATGAGCTGGTGCCTCGACTGTCACCGCGACCCGGGTCCGCATCTGCGGCCGCTCGAGGCGGTGACCGACATGGAGTGGATACCGACCGGCGACCACGCGGCCTTCGCCGCACTGGCGATCACGGAACGGTCGCTCGCGCCGCCCGAGGACTGCACGGGGTGCCACCGATGAGCGCGGGCAACGGCAAGCGACCGGACAAGACCTACTGGCGCAGCCTGGAGCAGCTCCAGGGAGACTCCCGGTCGGCCGACTTCCTGCACCGTGAGTTCCCGGAGCGTGCGTCCGAAGCGCCGCCCGAGTTGCTGCGGGACGGCGTCAGCCGGCGCAGCGTGCTCGCCATGCTGGGTGGGACCGCGTCGCTCGCCGGCCTGACCGGCTGCGACATCATCCGGCGCCCGGTCGAGCACATCGTCCCCTACGTCGACGCTCCGGAGGGCATGGTCCCCGGCGTTCCGCTGGCCTACGCCACCACGATGCCATTCGGCGGCCGCGCGCTCGGTCTGCTGGTGGAGAGCCACGAGGGCCGGCCGACCAAGGTCGAAGGCAACGAGCTCCATCCGTTCTCGGAAGGCGCGTCGAGCGTGTGGGCTCAGTCCTCGATGCTCGACCTGTACGACCCGGACCGGTCGAAGTCCGTGCGCTTCGCCAACGAGGCGTCTTCCTGGGACGACTTCGTGGCCGCCTGGACCGAAGGCAACCTCGGCCCCGCGGCCGACGGCACCGGCTTCGCCATCCTCGCCGAGCCGTCCTCGTCGCCGACCCTGGTCCGGCTCAAGGAAGCGTTGCTCGACCGCTATCCACAGGCGCGCTGGGTCACCTGGGAACCGGTGAGCGAGGAGAACGCCGACCGGGGAACGACGCTCGCCGCCGGTGAGCACTTCCACGCGCTGTACCACGTCGACCGCGCGCAAGTCCTGCTGACTCTGGATTCCGACTTTCTCAGCACCGAGGGGGACGGCGTCCGCAACCTGCGCGGGTACTCCCGTGGCCGACGCGTGAACGAGGAAGGCGGCGGCAGCCCGCTGCGCCACTACGCCGTCGACGGCGTCCACTCGGTCACGGCGGCGAACGCGGACCACCGCCTGCGAGTGCAGAGCGGCCGGGTCGCGGCCTTCGTCGCCCGGCTCGGCAGCGCACTCGCGGGACACGGCCTGGAACTGCCGCTTGACGGCGGGGCGCCGGCCGCGGACATCGACGACGCCTGGGTCGACGCGCTGGCGCAGGACCTGATCGCCCACCGCGGCGCCGGCCTGATCGTCGCCGGCAACCGCCAGCCCGCGGCCGTCCACGCCGCCGTCTACGCCCTGAACTCGGCGCTCGGCAATGCAGGCTCGACGGTGACGTACCACCGGACGTCCGACAGCGGTAGCTCGAGCGACGCGGATCTTGCCGCCCTGGCGGCGGCGATCCACGAAGGCGCGGTCGACCGTCTGCTGGTCCTGGGCGCCAACCCCGCCTACAACGCTCCCACCGACCTCGACTTCTCCGCCGCCCTGGAGAGCCTGGGCAGCACTGGCGCGGTCATCCACGTCGGCGCCTACCGGGACGAAACGAGCCGTTTCGCCCGCTGGCACGTGCCGCTCGCCCACTATCTCGAGAGCTGGGGCGACGCCCGCGCCACCGATGGCACGGCCAGCGTCGTCCAGCCTCTGATCGAGCCGCTCTACGGCGCAAAGAGCCTGGTCGAAGTGCTGGCGCTGGCCGCTCTGGGCGAATCCCGCGATGGCCGCGACCTGGTTCGTGAGACCTGGTCCGGGATCCTCGGTCTGCCGCTCGAGGAGGACGCCGACGAGGCGCCCGTCGCCGGGGCCTCGCCAGAACCCGGGGCGGAAGCCGACGCGGCCGCGGACGACGACGCCTCCGGCGAAGAGGCCGAAGCGGAGGAGGCCGTCCCGGTCGACCCGATGTCGCTGCCGTTTCCCGTCGCGCTCTCCGAGTTCGAAAAGGCCTGGCGCAAGGTCCTGCACGACGGCCTGCTGGACGGCAGCGCCGCGCCGGCGGCCGATCTCCCCGCCATCGCCCCTGATGATGGCGCGGCCGCGGTGCGAGCCGCGGGCGAGGCCGCCCAGGCGATCGCCGCGAGCGACGACCTGGAGATCGTCTTCCGGTGTTCCCCGGCGGTCCACGACGGTCGCTTCGCCAACAATGGCTGGCTGCAGGAGCTGCCGGACGCGATGACCAAGCTGACCTGGGACAACGCCGCCCTGATCAGCCCCACCACCGCCGGAGCGCTGGGCCTCGAGAACGAGGACCTCGTCACGGTGGCCTCCGGCGGGCGCGAGCTCGAGCTGCCCGTCTGGCAGGTGCCGGGACAGGCCGACAACACGGTGACGCTCGACCTCGGCTACGGCCGCGACTTTCCGGGCCGGATCGCGAGCGCCGCCAACACGAAGGGCCGCGCTCCCGGCCGCAACGTCTACCTGCTGCGCAGCTCGGAAGCGCCCGATCTCGCCCGCGGCACGCTCAGCCCGACCGGCGGCACGTACCCGCTGGCGCAGACCCAGGACCACCACTCGATGGAGGGGCGCCCGATCGTCCGCGAGGCCGACCTCGACTACTTCGAGGCGCATCCCGACTTCGCGACCGCCCACAGCGAGAAGCCGCACGAGAACTCGATGTGGGACGAGTGGACCTACAAGGACTCGCCGCAGTGGGGCATGACGATCGACCTGAACGCCTGCGTCGGCTGCAACGCCTGCATGATCGCATGCCAGAGCGAGAACAACGTGCCGATCGTCGGCAAGGAGCAGGTGATGGAGGGCCGGGAGATGCACTGGCTCCGCATCGACCGCTACTTCTCCGACGAGGGAGAATCACGCGGCATGCTCCGGGACCTCGTCCACGACCTCCCTTCCGAGCCTCAGACGAGTTTCCAGCCGGTGCCCTGCATGCAGTGCGAGAACGCGCCCTGCGAGCAGGTCTGCCCGGTCGCGGCCACCGTGCACGACAGCGAAGGGCTGAATGCGATGGTCTACAACCGTTGCATCGGCACCCGCTACTGCTCGAACAACTGTCCCTACAAGGTGCGGCGCTTCAACTACTTCAACTTCACCAAGGACACTCCCGAGGTGATGAAGCTGGGCAAGAACCCGGACGTCACGATCCGTTCCCGGGGCGTCATGGAGAAGTGCACGTACTGCGTCCAGCGCATCAGCCGCGCCAAGGTCGACGCCAAGCAGGACGGGCGGGGCCTGGCCGACGGCGACGTCGTCACTGCGTGCCAGCAGGCCTGCCCGGCCGAGGCGATCCGCTTTGGCGACATCACGGACGCGGCGAGCGGCGTTTCCCAGGCGAAGGCGAGCCCCCGCAACTACAACCTGCTCGACGACCTGCACACGAAGCCCCGGACGACCTACCTCGCGAAGATCCGCCACCCGAACCGCGAGATCACGCCGGCGCCGCCACCCGCCGAAGACCACGGCGGCGGCGAGGACGCGCACTGATGCGCCGGCTGCCCGAAGCCGCGGCCCTGGCCACCGTCCTGCTCCTGCTCGGCTGCCGGGGTATGCCGTCGCCCTTCCCGCCGATCCACCCCAACCCGAACATGGACTACCAGGAGCGCTACGACCCGCAGGAGGCGAGCGCCTTCTTCTACGACGGCATGGCGATGCGCCAGCCCGTCGTGGGCACCGTGGCCCGCGGGCAGCTCGACGTCGACCACCGCCTGCTGTTCGGCCGCGACGACGCGGGCTACTTCCTGGAGACTTCTCCCATCGCGGTTACCGGCGACGTCCTCGCCCGCGGCGAGAACCGCTACGCGATCTACTGCCAGCCTTGCCACGACGAGCGCGGCACGGGCCAGGGCATCCTGTTCGAGCGGGCGAGCACGCCCACGGCCTCGCTCCACGACGAGCGGATCGCCGCCTACAACGACGGCCGGATGTACGACGTGATCACGAACGGCGTCGGCCTGATGGCGGGGTACCGCTATCCGCTCACGGTCGAGGACCGCTGGGCGGTCGTCGCCTACGTCCGTGAGCTGCAGCAGGAACGCCGAACGATGCAGGCGGAGCGGGCGGCGCGCCAGTAGCGCCCGGGGAACAGATGAACAGAAACAGGATCCTCTTCGGCATCGGCGTTCTCGCCTTCGTGTCCGTGATCGTCACGGTGCGTCTGGGCGGTTTCCTCGTGGACAACGAGTACCGCCAGCCGGACCGGCAGGTCGCCGCCCAGGAAGAGCAGGGCGAGGCCGAGCTCACGCCACGCCAGCAGGGCATCGCCGACGAGCAGGCCGCGGATGAGGCCGAAGCGCGGGCCAGACCCTACGAGGAGGCCGAGTACCGCGCCGTGCCGTTCGTCGGCAGCCGGGTCACCGTCTGGGTGCTGGCCCAGCTACATCTGCTGTTCGCGGCGTTCGTCCTCGCGGTGCCGCTGTTCGCCTTCATCATCGAGTTCGTCGGCTACGTGAAGAAGGAGGAGCGCTACAACAAGCTCGCTTACGAGTTCACGAAGCTGCTCTCCGTCTCGTTCTCGATGACCGCCACCTTCGGGGCCTTCCTGACCTTCGGGCTGATCATCCTCTACCCGAAGTTCACGAACTACCTGATGCACATTTTCTCGCCGACGTTCCTGCCCTACGTCCTGCTGTTCTTCCTGGAGGCGCTGTTCCTCTACAGCTACTACTACGGCTGGGGCAAGTTCGGGCCGAAGATGCACCTGTTCCTGGGCTTCATGCTGAACATCGTGGGCACCGCGATCATGTTCATCGCCAACGCCTGGCTCACTTTCATGATGTCGCCGGGAACGCGGGGAGCGGACGAGAATGGCGACGGCGTCCCGGACTTCGTCTCCGCCGTCTCGGAGAGCGGCGCTCTCCTGAGCCTCCGGGACGCCTTCTTCAACTACACCTGGATGCCGATCAACATCCACCGGATCATCGCCAACGTCGCCTTCGGCGGCTCGATCGCCGCCGCCTACGCGGCCTTCCGCTACCTGCAAGCGAAGACCGACGAGGAGAAGGCCCACTTCGACTGGATGGGCTACGTCGGCAACTTCGTCGCCATCATCGCCTTCCTGCCTCTGCCGTTCGCGGGCTACTACCTGGCGGCCGAGATCTACGCCTTCAGCCAGACCCTGGGCATCCAGATGATGGGTGGCACGTTCTCCTGGCTCTTCGTCATCCAGGCGGCTCTCATCGGCAACCTGTTCCTGGGCGCGAACTACTACCTCTGGCTGGGGATGGGCCGCATGGAGGGCGGAGTCCACTTCCAGAAGTTCATCAAGTGGTTGCTGATCGCGATCGCCCTCTGCTTCGCGGTCTGGGCGACGCCGCGCTACGCCATCTCATCGGTATCCGAGATCGCCGCGATGGGCGGCAGCAGCCACCCGCAGCTCTCCTACCTGGGACAGATGTCGGCCAAGAACACGGCGGTCAACATCCTGATCCTCTCGACCTACATGAGCTTCCTGCTCTACCGCCGGACCGGCAGGCAGTCGATCCATCCGCACAGGGATCTCCTCACCCGCGCCCAGGCGATCGTGTTCTCCTCGGCGGCAGCCCTGGTCATCTTCTATGGCGTCTACGGCTACTACGTCGACGCGGCCACGCGCATCCGCTTCGCGATTCCGCAGGTCTACTCGGTGCTCGCCGCGCTGGTGGTGATCACCGTGATCGACCTGCCCCTGTACCGCAACGCCGCCCAGTCGGGCGAGACCAAATGGGGCAAGATGCCGGCGGTTTCCCAGTACGCCCTCATCTTCATCGCGCTCAGCTTCACCTGGCTGATGGGATTGATGGGGTACGTCCGTTCCGGGCTACGCCAGGAATGGCACGTGTATGGCGTGATCCTGGACACCTCGCCGGACGCCTACACGCCGACCCTCGGCTTCGCAACGCAAGTCGTGTCCGTCACCGTTCTCATCTTCTTCGGCCTGCTCGGCGTCGTCTTCTGGCTCAGCAGCCTCGGCGGGAAGAAGGACTGGGAACCGAAGCCGGTCGCTGACGGCGGCGGCCGGCTCGAAGGGGGGCAGGCGGCATGAAGCTGAGCATCCCCATGCCGCTGCGGCTGGTGCTGCTGGTGGTTGGCACGACGGCCTTCTACATGTACCTGGGCCAGATCGTGCCGCAGAAGGAGGCCCACCCGCCGCCGCCCGTGCTGATCAGCGCCGAGATGACGACGGAGGATCTGGTCGCGGTCGGCGCGGAACTCGCCAGCGGAAAGGGGCAGTGCCTGGTCGGCTGCCATACGGTCGGACAGAGCGGTCCGCTCCGCTACCCGGACCTGGACGGAATCGGCGCCCGCGCCGCGACCCAGATCGAAGGGCTCTCCGGCCTCGAGTACCTGGCCCAGTCCCTCTACGAACCGGCGGCCTTCATCGTTCCCGGCTTCGCGGATGGAATGCAGCCGATAGACCAGCCGCCCATCAGCCTCTCGGAAGACGAAATGAAAGCAGTGATCGCCTGGCTGCAGAGCCTGGGTGGAACGCCGACGGTGACCCTGGCCACCGATCTCGGCTATTGAGAATCAACTTTCAGAAATCTCTGAACGAATGAGGAACAACCTCCAGCCCGCCACTGTTTTGAAGAGTGTCTGCCTCTTGCGCAGCCAACCTTCTGCCCCGCCAACTTCCGGAAACTGACCATGTGGGGACTCAACCTTCCTGTTGTTCTCGTCCTGGCCGCGATCGGCGGACTACTCGTCTGGCGGCGGGCCCACACCCTCGCCTGGCTCCTTTACAGTCTGGTCGGCCTGTGGGCCTTCTTCAAGTTCGGCTTCGTGGTTCCGATCCCGCAGTCCGTCGCAACGATCTACCTGGCAATCACCGTGCTGGCGCTCGTCGCCTACGCGTCTTCGGGCCGCGAGCGGCTGGCGGAGACCGTTCAGCCGATCAAGCGGCTGATCCTCGAACCACGCCATCGCCTCGCCCTCGCGGGACTCCTCGTCGCCCTTCCCGGGCTGGCGGCCTACAACGCCTACGCCGACCTGACCATGCCGCTCGAGGCGCCCGGATTCGGCCGCGAGATCCATCCGCCGCCGCCCAATGAACTCACCGTTCACGACGAGACGATCGACATGGCGACGGCCGAGAATCCGTACCTCCACTACAAGCACGACGACCCGGAGCTGTACGGGAAGCATGTGGAGAACGGCCGCCGGGTCTACTACGAGAACTGCTTCTGGTGCCACGGCGACGGCATGGGAGGCGACGGCATGTTCGCCCACGGCCTGAACCCGGTGCCCAGCAACTTCAACGACGTCGGCACGCTGCCGGCCCTGCAATCCTCGTTCGTTCACTGGCGGATCGCCAAGGGCGGTCCCGGCATGCCAGCCGGCGGCACGCCCTGGGACAGCGCCATGCCCGCCTGGGAGAAGTTCCTGACCACCGAGGAGATGTGGGACGTCAACCTGTTCATCTACGACTTCAACGGCTACGAGCCGCGTGCCCTGGGGCAGCACTGATGACCGCACACGCCAGGCGACGCACACAGGCTGCGGCGACGCTCGCCGCCGCCGCTCTGCTCGTGGCGCTGCCCACCAGCGGCCAGGTCGACCTCGGCACGGAAGAGCAGCGGGCGGGCGGCAAGATCGTCTATGACAAGTACTGCGGCCAGTGCCACGGCGACACCGGCGACGGCAACGGCTACGCCACGCCGCGCGTCCAGCCGAAGCCGCGCGACTTCACGACCGGCACGTACAAGTTCCGGACCACACCGAACGGCACGCTGCCGACGGACGACGACCTGCGCCGGATCATCGAGATCGGAGCCCCCTACACCTCGATGCCGGGCTGGCCGAACCTGACCAGCGCCGAGGTCCAGAACGTCATCTACTACATCAAGTCCTTCTCGTCCGCCTTCGAGAACCCCGACCGCTACGCCGAGCCGATCGACATTCCGCGACCGCTCGAGTCGACCGAGGAATCGATCGCCCGGGGCCGCGTGGTCTACGAGGAGCAGGGTTGCGCGGCCTGCCACGGCGAGGTCGGACGCGGCGACGGCCCCTCGGCGCCGACCCTCGTCAACGACAAGGGCGACCCGATCAAGGTCGCCGACCTGACCCAGCGCTGGACCTACCGCGGCGGCCCGACCAAGGAGGACATCTACCGCACGTTCTCCACCGGGCTGAACGGCACGCCGATGCCGTCCTACGCCGACTCGCTTGAAGTCGAGGACCGCCAGCACCTGGTGAACTACGTCCATTCCCTGGGCGACGCGGACGATCCCAACTACGGCACCCTGATCACGGCCGTCTACTCGGAGGAGCCGATCGACCTGCAGGATGGGGAAACACTCGACGCCCTCTTCGAATCCGCGCCGATGACGCGGTTCCCCCTTGTCGGCCAGATCACCGAACCGGGGCGCAACTTCTTCCCCTCCGTCACCTCGATCGAGGCCCAGGCGATCTACAACCGCGACGAGATCGCGTTCCGGGTCCGCTGGCACGATCTGCGCGCCGACACCTCGGGCCGCAACAACCCGAGCCTGGAAGTGCCGATGTGGGACGAGGACAACGGCATTGGCGGCGACGCGGCCGACGATAGTGGCGACTCCGACGACTTCTTCGGTGACTTCGGCGGCGAGGAAGCGCCGCCGGAAGACGACTTCTTCGGCGACAGCGGCGACGACTTCTTCGGCGACGGCGGCGACGACTTCTTCGGAACCGCCGACGCGGGCGCCGGCGGCGCCGAGTTCTCGGACGCCGTGGCGCTGCAGTTCCCGGCCTCGCTGGCGCCCGAAGAGACTCCCGAACTCAAACCGTACTTCCTGTACGGCGACGCCCAGAACCCGGTCGATCTCTGGTTCGTCAACCTGACCTACGGCGTCGCGGACACCTTCCGGAGCCGCGGCAGCGACTCGATCGAAGCGACCGAGGCGGACATCGTCGAGGCGGTGACCTCCTACGACCAGGGCGCGTGGACCGTGACCTACAAGCGGCGGCGCTCGTCGCGAGCCGGCGTCAGCTTCGCCGAGGAGCAGTACACGCCGGTCGCCTTCAGCGTCTGGGACGGCTTCAACCGCGAACGCGGCAACAAGCGGGCCCTGTCCTCCTGGTTCTACGTCTACACTGAACCGAGCGTCGAGCAGGCCGTAGCGGGTCCCGTGCTCCGTGCCGCCCTGATCGTGCTCGTCGTCGAGCTGCTGGTCGTCTTCCTGGTCCGCCGGCGGGCCCGCCAGCAGGCCGCCGACGAAGAAACCGCGGCGGCCAGCCTCACCGCAACCGAGGCCCCCGCCGTCTGACCCGACTCTCCGGCAGAAACCGAATCTCTCTGACCCGACACTCCGTCAACACAAGAGACACCACCATGTACAAGACGATCTACGTCCCCGTCGACAACTCGGACTACTCGAACCAGGCGATCGCTTCGGCGGTCGAGCTGGGCCGCAAGTTCGACTCCACGATGGTCGGCTGCCACGTCTACGCGGCCAGCATGCACGACTACCGGTTCAAGCAGATGGAGTACACCCTGCCGGACGAGTACCTGGAGGAGACGGAACTCGACCGCCAGCGGAAGATCCACGACTCGCTGATCACGATGGGCCTGGAGCTCATCTCCGAGAGCTACCTCGAGCCGATGAAGGCGGTCTGCGACGACGCCGGCCTCGACTTCGAGCCGAAGATGATGGACGGCAAGCACCACGTCGAGATCGTGCGCGACATCCGTGAGTCGGGCTACGACCTGACGGTGCTCGGCGTGATGGGCATCGGCCGCGTCCGCGACACCCAGATCGGCTCGGTCTGCGAGCGGGTCGCCCGCACCGCCGACCGGGACGTGCTGGTCATCAAGCGGCTGCCGGCGAAGGCCGGGGCGGCGAACGGCAACGGCAACGGGCATCAGGCTGAAGCCGACGGCCGCGACACGATCCTGGTCGGCGTCGACGGCTCGCCCCAGTCCTTCGGCGCCTTGATGACCGCGATCGACCTGGCGAAGACCTTCGGCAAGAAGGTCGAGGCGATCTCGGTCTACGACCCCTACCTCCACTACTCGGTGTTCAAGGGCGTCGTCAACGTGCTGACCGAGCGCGCGGCCAAGATCTTCCGCTTCGAGGAGCAGAACCAGCTCCACGAGGAGATCATCGACACCGGTCTGGCGCAGATTTACCAGTCCCACCTGGACGTCGCCGAGACGATGGCGACCGAGGTCGGCGTCGAGTTGACGAAGACGCTGCTCGACGGCAAGGCGTTCCAGAAGGTCCTCGACCACGCCCGCAAGATCGATCCCTGGATGCTCGTCATCGGCCGCGTCGGCGTCCACAGCGACGACAGCGAGTCCGGACTCGGCAGCAACGCCGAGAACCTGCTCCGCGCCTGCCCCTGCGACCTGCTCCTGACCACCCGCCTGGAGTACCCGGAACTCGACGTCAAGGCCGAGGAGAGCATCCGCTGGACCCCCGAAGCCGAGGAGCGCTTCAAGCGGGTGCCCGAGCAGGTGCGCGGCATCGCCCGCACCGCCCTCTACCGCCTGGCGGTCGAACAGGGTCACAGCGTGATCTCCAGCGACGTGCTCGACGAGGCGATGGACCGCTACATGCCGAAGTACACCGCCCGCGAGACGGAAGCCCTGGCCGAGAAGGTCGCTCTGCAGCTCGCACGCAGCCGGCCCACCTTCATCTGCCGCAAGTGCGGCGTCACCTCGGCCGAGCCCGACCCCGTCCGCTGCGGCGTCTGCGGCAGCGACTCCTTCGAGCAGATCACTGAGGAGATGCTGGAACGGATCGCTGAGATGGAGGGAGGCCTCGAGGTCGAGACCACCTACGACGGCCGCAAGCTGAAGTGGACCGCCGACGCGCGCCTGGCGCTCAAGACGATCGAGGACGCCTACCGCCGCCGCCGCGCCAAGGCGCGGATCGAGAAGAAGGCGCGGATGAGCAAGCTGCCCACCGTCACCTTCGAGTTCGCCCGCGTGATGATCGAGGACGAGACCGGCGAGCCGGTGACGATCGAGGCCCGCGTGCAGGCGACCGAGGCCAACGGCAGCGGCGCCGCCGAAGCGTCCGCGGACGAGCGCAAGCTGATCGCCCGCGACGACGACCGCGTGCCGCTCCTCTCGAGCTTCGAGTGGACCGCCGAAGCCGTCGAGCGCATCCTCCGGGTTCCCGCCGGCTTCATGCGCGACCGCACCCAGGAGCGTGTCGAACTCGTGGCCCGCGAGAAGCACGTCTCCCGGATCGGCATCAAGACGGTCGAAGAGGGCATCGAACTCGGCCGCAAGCTGATGGAGCAGATGATCGCGGCCTACGAGATCGGCAAGGATGAAGGCACCCCGGCAACCGAAGTGGCCGAGGCCGAAGCAAAGGCCGCTCAGGGCGCCGGCAGATGCCCCTTCTCCGCGCTCGCCGAGGCCGGCGCGAGTGAGGCGCAGGTCGAGGCGGCCAGGGACGCGAAGGCCGGCACCTACCTGAATGAGGTCGGCCTGATGTCGGCCCTTGACGAGAAGCGCAAGGCCGGCGAACCGGAAGCCTGAGTGCAGTCTCCGCGGCGGTCACAGCGTCGGTGGGCTGTGTCCCGCTGCCTGCTGGCGGTAGCGCTGCTCGCGGTGTCTGCGTGCGGAAACGAGGCCGAAGAGCTCTCGGACGTCGTGCTTGCGCGACACGTCCACACGGACCTCTACGACGCCTACCCGGGCATCCCGTCACCGGCCGCCGACCGGGTCGTGTTCGCCGACTTTGCCGCGGGCGCCAGATCGCTGACGGTCTACGACGTCGCGACGGGGGTGGGTCGTCTGTTGACGACGACGCCGGCGGAACGGTTCCGGGTGACCTGGTCGCCCGACGGTTCGCGCGTCGTGTACGTCGACCGCCGGGCCGAACATCACGGGGTCTGGACCCTGGACCCGGCGACCGGCCAGGAATCGCGCATCGTGGATCCCGGAAACGCCCGCGTCGACCATCCGCGACTGCTGCCCGACGGGACCGTGACCGCGCTACGACACGCGGGCGACGACACCGCGTGGGTCGCGTATGCCCCGGGACTCGACGACGCGACCGTGCTCGTCGAGAGCGCGGAAGGATGGGCCGCGCCCGTTCGATCTCCCGACGGACGCTCGGTCGCGTTCCTTCAGGTCGCCGGCGGATACCGCGCGGACCTGGCCGTGTCGGCGATCGCGACGGGCGAGACGCGCCCGCTCGCCGCCGACTTCCGGTTCGGATGGGACAGCCGCGTGGAGTGGTCCCCCACGGGAGACGCGCTCTATCTCGCGGCAGCGGGGCCCGACGACTCGTTCCTGGTCGGCTGGCGCGTGCCGCTGGACGGCAGCCCGGCCGAGCGGCTGACGCACGACGACCATGACGTGCTCGCGGTCACGCCGCTGGCCGACGGTCGCGTCGCCCTCAGCGTGTACCACACCCGCACCGCGGTGGGCCTCGTTCCGGTGACCGGAGGGGAACCCGTCGACGTGACGACGGCGGGCGGCACGAGCGCCTTTCTGCCTTCCTGGCGCCCCGACGGAGGGGCGCTTGGTTTCACCACGTTCTCCTGGCGACGCCTCCGTATGCCGATCGACTTCGACCTGGGCGCTGTCGACCTCGACGCGGAGGGCGTCCCGACGGGTACGGTCCGGACGCTCCTCTCGGAGGAGCACGAGGACTACGGCGCCGCGTGGTCGCCCGACGGCCGGTGGCTCGCCTTCCACGGGCACCTGGAGCAGAGCGACGACATCTGGCTCGTTCCGGTTGACGGACGCGAAACACCCACCCGACTCACGCGGTTCGGACCGGGCGCGGACACCGGCGAGCCGGACTGGAGCCCGGACGGACGGACGCTTGCCTTCAGCAGCCACGGCCCGCCGTCCGAGGGGAACCCGGGATCCGTCTACACGGTCGCGATCGATCCCGCGACGGGGCTTGCGATCGGCGACCCTGTCCGCGTCCCGCTCGACGGGTTCCAGGGCTATGCCATGGGGGCCCGCTTCTCGCCGGACGGCGAGCGGCTGGCCTTCTACGGACGCTCGTTCGAGGACGGACGCGTCACCGTCTACACGGTGCCGGCCGCGGGTGGGACCCCCACGGCCGTTCTCTCCTTCGTCAATGGCGAGCCGTACAGCGCACCCGAGTGGAGCGCCGACGGAGCGGCGCTCTTCTACTCGCGCAACGACGGCTTCGGTCCCTTCCAGGTGTGGCGCGTGGACATCCCCACCGGCGCGACGGAACAGGTCACGACCGGCACCATCGGCGCCCTTCAGCCGAGCGCGAGCCCGGACGGCCGCACGCTCGCGGTCACGATGCGTGAGGCCGCCATCGAAGTCATGGCAACCGCCGCCGGAAGCACAGGCGCCAACTCGGACTGAACCAGGAGCGAAGATGACCAGACCAAAGGACATCGGCGTCGTCGACCTGTTCCTCGACATCCCGGCCGGCGGCGCCGGCATGGGCATGGAGGCCGTGCGCCGGCTCAGCCGCGACCGCGGGACGGAGGACTTCTCCCACCATCCGGCCCAGTACCTGTTCAAGGATGCCGGACGGCGCATGGACAGGGCCTGGACGGCGGCCGACGTCGTCGCGATGATGGACGCGTTCGGCGTCCGCATCGCCCAGATCGGCGTCAGCGCCCAGAACCCGGAGCCGGCGCTCAAGGTGTTCGAGGAGTTCCCCGGGCGCTTCTTCGGCGCCGTCGGCGTCGATCCGAACGCCGGCATGGACGGCGTCCGCGCGCTCGAGGCGACCGTCGACCTCCACCCCGCCATCCGGGCCGCGTCGGCCGCGCCGTGCCTGGCCTATCCCCAGGTGCCGATCGACGACAAGCGCTTCTATCCGATCTACGCCAAGTGCATCGAGCTCGACATCCCGATCAACATGCTGGTCGGCGTGCCGGGGCCGCGAGTCCCCTACAAGTGCCAGTACCCCGGCCTGCTCGACGAAGTCGCCTGGTTCTTCCCGGAACTCCGCGTCGTCATGCGCCACGGCGGCGATCCCTGGACCGACCTCTGCGTCAAGCTGATGCTCAAGTGGCCGAACCTCTACTACTCGCCCTCGGCCTGGGCGCCCAAGCACTACCCCAGCAGCGTGATCGAGTTCGCCAACAAGAGGGGACCGAACAAGTTCATGTACGCGGGCTACTTCCCCGGCCTTTCCTACGAACGCATCTTCACGGAGATGGACGACCTGCCGCTGCGCGACCACATCTGGCCGAAGTTCCTGCGCGAGAACGCGGCGGCCGTCTTCAAGCTGGACGATCTCCTGGCCTAGCGCCCTGCCGACTCCCCCCACCGGCCCGATCTTCCATGGCTGGAAGATCATCTTCGTCTCCTTTCTGGCGCTGTTCGTCTCCGTCGGTTTCGGCTTCTACTCGTTCAGCGCCTTCTTCGTCGCCCTGACCTCCGAGTTCGGAGGCGGCCGGGTCGGCGTCGGCATCGGCGTCGCCATCTTCGGCGTGACGAACGGCCTGGTCGCACCGTTCCTGGGTCATGCCCTGGACCAGGGACACGCGAAGCGGATCATGACGGCGGGCGCCTGGCTGCTGGCGCTCGGCCTGCTGCTGACGGCGACCGTCCAGAACCTGGTCCAGTTCTATCTGGTCCTGGGCACCTTCCTGGCCCTCGGAGCGGCGCTGATCGGTGGCGTGACCGCCTCCACCCTGGTCGCCAACTGGTTCGTCCGCCAGCGCGCCATGGCGCTCGGCATCGCCACGATGGGCATCTCCCTTTCGGGCGTCGTGATGGCCCCGGTGGCGACGCGCCTGATCGACCTCATCGGCTGGCGCGGCACCTTCGTGCTCTACGGCGCGTTGACGCTTCTCTTCGTCCTGCCGGCGGTGCGCCGCTGGGTCGTCGACCGTCCCGAGGACGTCGGCCTGCACCCCGACGGGGCGGCGACCTCCCTGGCCGGAGACTGGACGCCGGCGCCGGCGGCTGGCGAAGGTCCGGCGGGCGTCGAACCCGTCGCGCCCCTGCCGACGGCCGGCGGCGCCCCGCCCAGAAGGCCCCGGCTCGAGTGGATGCAGCCGCTGGCGAACCGCAACTTCTGGGTCATCGTCCTGATCGTGTCGATGTGCTTCTGCGCCAACTCCGCCATCCTCACCCACATCATCGCGCACGCGACGGATCTGGGCTTCCCGCCGGTCGAGGCGGCCTTCTGCCTGTCCACCATCGCGGCCATGGGCGTGCTGGGCAAGGTCGTGTTCGGGTGGATCAGCGACCGGCTCAGCAGTCGTGGCGCCCTGTGGCTCGCGGTCGGCCTGATGGGCTCCGGCGCCGCCGGCCTGCTGCGAGCCGAGAGCTATCCGGCGGTCCTCGGCGCCGTCGCCGTCTTCGGCCTCGGCATGGGCGGCATCATGCCGCTGTGGGGAACGCTGATCGGGGCCTGTTTCGGGCGCCGTTCCTTCGGCCGCGTGATGGGCCTGATGAGCCCCTTGCTGCTGCCGATCCAGGTGCTCGGCGTCCCCTTCGCGGGTTACGTCTACGATCGTTTCCACAGCTACGACCTGGCCTTCACCACGTTCGTCGGCCTGTACCTCTTCTCCATGCTGATCCTCCTGATCCTCCGCGTACCCGAACAGGAGCCGAGCGACTCCGCGTCCTCCCACGCGACGCTCGCGACCGCGGCGGCGCCGAGAACGGAGTAACGGGTGACCGCCTACCGCTTCTGCCGCTCGGACGACGTGCCCCTCATCGTCGACGCGTACGAACGCTGCAACGTCGGCTCCGGCGCCCGGCCCTGGAAGCTGACGGTGGACCACATGAAGCGACTGGGCCGCGAGATGAACCTCTGGACCAGCAGTTGCATGGTCGCCTTCGAGGGACCCGACCCGATCGGCGTCCTCATCGCCGCCAAGCGGGAACCGCTCGCCAGCCTGGTGCTCCACGTCGCCGTCCACCCGGACCACCGCCGCCAGGGTCACGCCCGTCACATGATGACTTCCCTGAGTCAGAAGATGGCCATCCTCGAACCGACCCTGATGCTCGTCGAACTACCCGAAGACGACGCCCTCGGCCGCCGCTTCTTCGAAGCCTGCGGGTTCACCGAGCGAGATGTCCTGACCGACTACTCCCGCGCGGGCGAGGCGCCGTCCGGTGTGCCCGGTGTCGACCTGGTCGCCGGCGTTGCCGCCTCCGAGCTCGTCTCGCAAACGGACTTCAAGGCCGTCCCGGAGCTCGACCGCTGCTGGCAGCGCGCTCCTCAGAGCGTCCGGAACCTCCGTGACCGGCCGCACGGCCTTGCGATCGCCACGGATCGGGGCTTCGAGGCCTGGCTGCTCCACCGGAGCGACAGCGACGCGGAAGCGCCCCTGCCCTTCCTGGCGGATCCGCCCGCGGGGACACCGCTGGAGGCGCTCGCCCTCGGCGGCAAGATGCCCGATCCCGCGCTGGTTCGCCCGCTGCTCGCCGTCGCGTCGGATCGTGCCGGGCGTCCGCTCCACCTGCCACGGGTCCATCCGTCGGAGGCCCTCGCCGGCCGCCTCGAGGACTACGGCTTCAGGCCCGGCGCAAGGACGATTCGCTACGAGAGCGAAGCCGCTCCGGGGTAGCAGACTTGTTACTCTCCCTAGCGCGATGAAGAGCTACTTCGACCTGACCGAGGACGGCGGTTCCGACATCGCCGGCCAGGTCGGCCGGCAGCGGCAGCGCATCGCCGAGGCGCTGGCCGGCGTCGAGCACGTCCTCGCCATCGGCTCGGGCAAGGGGGGCGTCGGCAAGAGCACCTTGACGATGCAACTGGCCCTGGCAATGGAGCGCCGCGGGCGCCGCTGCGCCGTCCTCGACGCCGACCTGAACGGCCCGTGCCAGGCACGCCTCGCCGGCCTCGAGAACGCGGCCATCCTTCCAGGCGGCCGCGGCATGGCGCTGCCCCGCACGTCGACGGGCCTCGGCGTCGTATCGATGGGTTCGGCGGTGCCGGAATCGGAGGATCTGGACTTCGCCAGCGTTGCCCGCGGCGACTCCCATGTCTGGCGCGCCACCCGAGAGTTCAACCTGTTCCAGCAGTTGCTCGGCCTGGTCGACTGGGGACGTCTCGACGTTCTCCTGGTCGACCTGCCCCCCGGCGCCGAGCGCACGCTCCAGTACGCCGAGGTCCTCGGACCGGGGGCCCGTTTCGTCCTCGTCTCCATCCCGACCGCACTGGCGCGAGGCGTCGTGGCGCGGTCGGCGGCCGCGCTGCGGCGAACCCCGAACGTGACTCTCGGCGTGATCGAGAACATGAGCGGCTACTACTGCGGAAGCTGCGACGAGGTCAGAACCCTGTTCGATGGGCCTGTGGACACGGCGCCCGAGCTTGGACTCCCCGTGCTCGCTTCGATACCGTTCGACCCGCGACTGGCCGCGGCCTCCGATGCCGGCGAACCGGAATTGCCGCGGGGGCCGGCCGTCACCGCGATCGAGGCCGCCGCCGACTCCATCCTGAGCGGACTCGCCGAGCGGCGGGCCGGCTGATCCGGAGACCTGATGAAGTTCCTCTGCGTACCCTGCGACGAGCAGATGAAGCTCAAGCACGCGATCGGCCCCGAAGGCGGTTCGGTCGCCCTGGTCTATGCCTGTCCCGCCTGCTCGGCCGAGATGGCGATGATGACGAACCCGCACGAGACCCAGGTCGTCGGGTCGCTCGGGGTGAAGATCGGCGCTTCCGAAGATCCCGAGACAGCCGCCGCCGCCTCGAAGTGCCCGTTCACCGGCATGCTCGCCGACATGGGCGTTCCGGTGACCGGGACGCAAGCCGGGGAGAACGCCAACCCGGTCCAGGGCGGCAACGGCGGCCCGGAGGGCATTCCCTGGACCGCCGAGGCCCGCGAGCGGCTCGCCAACATCCCGGACATCGTCCGCGCCTCGGCGGTCGCGGGGATCGAGAAGTTCGCCGAAGACCACGGCTACGAAGAGGTGGACGCGGCCGTCCTGGAACGCGCCCGCTCGTTCTTCGGCATCGCCTGATCCCGCGACCCGGAGTTACCGATGACCGTGTCACCCCTGGAGCGGCAGGCGAGCGTGAATCCGGCCGCGTTCGCGCGCCCCTACGTCATCTCCTGGAACCTGACCTATCGCTGCAACCTGGCCTGCGAGCACTGCTACCTCGACGCCGGCGGCAAGCCCCTGGTCCAGACGGCGAACTTCGCGGACCGCTCGGAACTCTCGACCGACCAGTGCCGCAAGGTGATCGACGACATCTGCGAGTTCGCACCTGAAGCCCTGGTCATCCTCACCGGCGGAGAGCCGCTGCTGCGCCGGGACATCCTCGACATCGTGCGCTATGCGGCCGAACGGGATCTGTGGGTCGTCGTCGGCAGCAACGGCGTACGGATCACCGAGAACCTGGCCCGGATTCTGGCCGGCGAGGGCGTCCGCGGCCTCGCCCTGTCGCTCGACGCCCTAGACGCCGAGGTTCACGACGGCTTCCGGCGGGTTCGCGGCGCCTGGCAGAACACGGTCGACGGCGCCGGGCACCTCGCCACGGCAGGGTTGCCCTTCATCATCCAGACGACGGCCGGGGCGCACAACCGGGGTCAGCTCGAGGAGATCGCCGAGTTCGCCTACAGCGAACTGGCGGCCCGGGTCTGGAACCTGTACTTCCTGGTTCCGACCGGCCGCGGCCAGTTCGTTTCGGACCTGTCGCCGGCCGACTACGACAACGTGCTGGCCGCCCTCACGTCCATCCAGCGGAACTACCGCGGGCGCATGGTGGTCAACGCGAAATGCGCCCCCCACTACGTTCGTCAACTGCTCGCCGGAGATCCGGACTCGCCCTTCCTCAAGGCGTACGACGGCGGCGCCGGCGGCTGCCCGGCCGGAACCCACTACATGGGGATCCGACCCAACGGCGACGTCACGCCCTGCCCCTACCTGCCAGTGTTCGGCGGCAACCTGAAGCGCTCGACGCTCTCGGACCTGTGGAACGACTCCGACCTCTTCCAGTCGATCCGGCGTCGCAACGATCTCGGCGGCCGCTGCGGCTCGTGCGAACTGTCGACGGTCTGCGGCGGCTGCCGGGCCCGGGCCTTCGGGATGACCGGCGACCTGATGGCGGAGGATCCGCTCTGCACCCACGAACCCGGCTCGTTCACGGCGGATCAGCTGCAGGCAGTCGGCGACCGCACGGGGCTGGCCTCTCTCGCCCGCTACGGCGAGGACAGCTCGACCAGCATCGCCTGGGAGCCGGAAGCCGAAGCCCGCATGAAGCGGGTGCCGGCCTTCGTCCGTGGCATGGTCGTGCGTTCGGTCGAGTCCCACTGCCGCAAGAACGGGATCTCGACCGTGACCGTCGAGGAACTCGAGTCGATCCGCGCCCGGATGCCGACGCCCAAGGTGTTCGGCAACCGCCCCTCCTGAACGGTCCCGGCGTCGTGGCCAGCAGCAGCCGCCCGCTGCCCCGCTCCTACGCCCACGTCCCGCGCACGATCCTCTGGCTCGTGCCGGGCGGCGATGTCCCGATCGGCGGACGAACGGTGACGGTCGAACCCTTCTACCTCAGCAAGTGGCCCGTGACGAACGAGCAGTACGAGGCCTTCGATTCCGACTACCAACGATCCCCCCTCTCTTCCGGCGACCGGGATCTCGCCGTCGGCATCAGTTGGAACCAGGCCGACGGCTACTGCCGCTGGTACGCCGAGGTGTCCCGCAAGCCGATGAGGCTGCCGACGCGAACGGAGTGGCTCTACGCATGCCGGGGTTCCTCTGCGCCGGGCGTAGAACCCACCTGGACAGCCACCCCGGAGGCCATCGACCGCCACTGCTGGCACGCGCGGAACTCCGAAGGCCGCGTCCAGCACCCTGAGCACCGGCAGGCGAACGACTTCGGCCTTCACGGCATGCTGGGCAGCGTCTGGGAGTGGGTCGCCGAGGGTCCTGGCGACGAACGACGAGTCCTTTGTGGGGGTTCGTTCCGGCTCCTGCCACAAGAACTCCACCCCGCCCCGATAAAACACGAAGCACCCGGTTTCGCATCCGACGAAACAGGCTTCCGGGTCGCCCGCTCTTTCCGCATCCGAGGCTAGACGACGACGTCCAGCCCGTATGGGGTCAGGGGCGGCCTTCAACGTGTACCGCGGACGACGGGCGTCGGCGGGTCTTCGCCGCGGTGCAGAGCCAGAACGTTGTCCACGGCGAGTTGGGCCATGGCCAGGCGGGTCGGGATCGAGGCGCTGGCGATGTGGGGCAGCAGGACCGCGTTGTCGAGGTCGAGCAGGTCCGCGTGGACCTCCGGTTCGCGTTCGAAGACGTCCAGGCCGGCGGCCCAGATGACGCCCGAGCGAAGCGCCGCCGCCAGCGCTTCTTCGTCGACGATCGGCCCGCGGGCGGTGTTCACCAGCACCGCGGTCGGTTTCATCCGGGCGAGTTCGTCCCGGCCGATCAGGCCGGTCGTCCCTTCGGTCAGCGGCAGGTGGATGGAGACGAAGTCGGCGGCGCCGAGCAACTCGTTCAGGTCGGTACGCCGCGCGCCGAGCTCGCGCTCCAGCTCCGGACGCCCCCGTTCATCCCAGTACAGAATCTCCATGCCGAAACCGAGCCGGGCACGGCGGGCGACCGCCTCGCCGATGCGACCCATGCCGAGGATGCCGAGCGTCCGGCCGTGAACCTCCTGGCCCGTCAGCAGCATCGGTCCCCAGCGCCGGTAGCGGCCGGCGCGCAGGAATCGCTCGGCTTCCGGCAATCGACGAGCCGCCGCGAGCAGCAGCGCCATCGCCAGGTCGGCGGTGGCACCGTCGAGCACGCCCGGCGTGTTCGTGACCCAGATGCCGCGGGCCTCAGCCGCCTCGATGTCGACGTTGTCGAAGCCGACCGCCATGTTCGCGACCATGCGCAGGTTGCTCGCCCGGTCGAGGAGTTCCGCGTCCATCCGCTCCGTCAGCAGGGCCAGGATCACCTCGGCCTCGGCCGCGGCGTCGAGCAGCGCCGCACGGTCCATCGCCGCGTCCTCCTCCAGCAACCGCGTCTCGATCCCAGGCTCCGCGCGCAGCCGCTCGACCGCCGGCTCCGGAATCGGCCGGGTCACGAGTACCTTCATGAAGCGTCCTCCCCGGAGGCTCCGGGCCGCCCACCATCGAGTTCCCACTCGTGCGGCACGTCGAACAGGCTCGGCTCGAAACGTCCGGCCTCGATCTCCAGCACGTTCGCCGCCACCTTGCGGTCGTAGACGTGCAGGGACTCCTCGTCCAGCAGGAACACGCAGGCCGAGTAGTCCCCCTTCGTCATGGGCAGCCGCGGTACCGTCACCACCGCCCGGTGACATCCCTTGCCCCTGACTGGCAGAAGCCCGGCCCGCTCGGTCGTGAACGCGCAGACCTGGACGCCGTCCGCGGTGTCGAGGCCCACCGCCAGATGGAAGCCCAACTCCTCTTCCCGGCTCTCCCACTCGACCTCGAGGGCCCAGGGTTCCGAAGCCCGCCGCCGGGTAGCACCGCGGGGCCGGATGGCCACGATCCGGGCCTGCGCGGATGCCGGATCGGCGCCCTCGTCTGTCGCCCGGACACTCTCGCCACTCTTGGCCATCAGGAACCGTTCGTACTCGCCGACGACGCCCAGCGCGGGCCCTGAGGCGGCCGTTTCGCCCTGGCGGAGCCACAGCGCTCTTTGGCAGAACGCGGTGACGTAGTACATCGCGTGCGAGCAGAACAGCAGGGTACCGCCGGCGGCGACGAATCCCTGGAGCCGGTCCATGCACTTCTTCTGGAAGTAGCCGTCACCGACCGAGAGCGCCTCGTCGACGACCAGGATGTCCGGTTCGACCTGGACGGCGATCGAGAAGCCGAGGCGCATCGTCATACCGGTCGAGTACGAGCGGACGGGCTGGTCGATCGCAGGCCCCAGCTCACTGAACTCGATGATGTCGCCGGTCCTCTCCCTGAGTTCCCGCTCGTCCAGCCCCACGATCGCGGCGCTCAGGCGGATGTTCTGACGCCCCGTGAACTCGTGGTGGAAGCCCGAGCCGAGCTCCAGGATGGAGGCGATCCTCCCCTGGACGCCAAGTTCCCCCGAGGTCGGCCGGGTCACCCCGGCGACGATCTTGAGCAGGGTGCTCTTGCCTGCGCCGTTCTCCCCCACCACGCCCAGCCCCTCGCCGGCGGGCAGTTCGAAGCTGACGTCGTCGAGCGCCCGGAACGGCACGTGCGCCGGTCGTCTCGTCACCGCCTCCCGCAGCCGCCCCCAGGGGCTGGCGTAGACCTTGTAGACCTTGGTCAGACGGTCAGCCACGACCGCGGTTGCGGCGGCCGTCATCGCCTCACTCGGCGCCGTCCTCGCCGGAAGCCGCGATCATTGCCGCTACCTGTTCCGGCCGCACTCGCACGAGCAGCGGCTCGAAGGTACCGATCTCGCGGTCCAGCAGCGGCGTATGAACGTCGTCCCAGACCAGGGGTCCCGTCCTCAGAAAGGTCTCGGCCCGCCCGGCTATCGCCGGTACGACCGGCTTCAGGAACACGACCAACTGCCGGAACAGCTCGAGGCCCGTGGTGCAGACGGCCTGCACCTCCTCGGCCCGTTCCGGGTCACGCGCCGCCTCCCAGGGGCGCCGCTCGTCGATGTAGCGGTTGGCGCGGTCCGCGAGGCCAATGATGTGGCGGAGCGCCCGGTTGTAGTCGCGACCCTCGTAGAGCTTGGCGATCTCCTCCGCTTGGGCGGCGGCCGCCGCCGGCAGCTGGGGCGCGTCGAGCGACGCCGCCAGCCGGCCGTCGAACTGCCGATGCAGGAAGCCCGCGCAGCGGCTGGCGATGTTCACCACCTTGCCGACGAGATCCGAGTTCACCCGCAGGACGAAGTCCTCCAGGTTGAGGTCAATATCAGCGAGCCCGTTGCCCAGCTTGGCCGCGATGTAGTAACGGAAAGCCTCCGGATCCAGGTGCTCCAGGTAGGTGCGCGCCATGACGAAGGTGCCGCGCGACTTCGACATCTTGGCGCCGTCGACGGTCAGGAAGCCGTGGACGAACACCGACGACGGCGTTCGGTAGCCGCCGCCGTGGAGCATCGCCGGCCAGAACAGGCAGTGGAAGTAGAGGATGTCCTTGCCGATGAAGTGGTACAGCTCGGCATCGCTGTCGGGCCCCCAGAAGTCCTCGAACCCCACGCCGTTCCGGTCGCAGAATCGGCGGAAGGCGGCCATGTAGCCGATCGGCGCGTCGACCCAGACGTAGAAGTACTTGTTCGGAGCGTCCGGTATCTCGAACCCGAAGTAGGGCGCGTCCCGGGAGATGTCCCAGTCGCGCAGCCCGTCGTCGAACCACTCCTGGAGCTTGTTGGCGACCTCGCTCTGCAGGCGGCCATCGCCAACCCAGTCTGCCAGCAATTCCTCGTAGTCGGAGAGGCGGAGGAACAGATGCTCGGACTCCTTCTCGACGGGCAGTGCGCCGGTGACGATCGACCGGGGATCGATGAGGTCCGAAGGCTGATAGGTCGAGCCGCACTCGTCGCAACTGTCGCCGTTCTGGTCCTTCGCTCCGCAGCGCGGGCACGTGCCCTTGATGAAACGATCGGGCAGGAACATCTCCCGCTCCGGGTCGTAGAACTGGCGGACCGTTCGCCGGTCGATCGATCCCCGATCACACAACCGCCCGTAGATCTCCTCGACCAGTTCCCGGTTCTCGGGAGAGTGCGTCGTGTAGTAGTCGTCGAAGTGAATCGAGAAGCCCCGATAGTCCTCCAGATGCTCTTCCGCCATCCGGCCGATCAGTTCCTCGGGCGTGACTCCCTCCCGCTCGGCGCGCAGCATGATCGGCGTTCCGTGCGCATCCTCGGCGCAGACGTTGTAGCACTCCCGGCCCCGCATCCGCTGCAGCCGGCACCAGATGTCCGTCTGCACCGCCTCCACCATGTGACCCAGATGAATCGGGCCGTTGGCGTAGGGCAGGGCGTTCGTAACGAGGATGGGTCGTCGTTCAGGCATGGAGGGTTCCCCTGGCCCGGGCCAGGCCCGGCCGGAACGGGGAGATCGGACGGTGGATTATGCAGGATCCAGGCAACTTCAGCCGGGCATCCTGCGTCTTCCTGATCAGAGAACGATGCCCGCCACACCCAACCCCGACCTCTTCCTCGCCCGGCGCGCAGCGGCCGGCCACGCCGACGCCTGGGCCGAGCTGATCGAGCGCTACGGCCGGCGCATCTACAACATCGCGTTTCAGTTCGCCGGCAACAGGGCCGAGGCCGAGGACCTGACCCAGGAGATCTTCCTGCGTCTCTACCGCAACCTCGACCGCTACCGCGGCGACGTGCCGCTTGCCGGCTGGACCCTCCGCCTGTCGCGCAACCTCTGCGTCGACCACTACCGGCGCACCCGGACCGAGCGGAGGTCGGTCATCGTCTCGGACGAGGTGCTGAAGCACCAGCCTGGCCACAGCGACCCAAGCGCCCGCGCCGAGCGCAGGGAGAAGCTGCGCATGGTCTACCAGGCGCTCGAGGAGCTTCCGGAGTCATTCGCCGAGATCCTGATGCTCCGCGACCTGCAGGGCCTGAGCTACGCCGACGTCTGCGCCTTCCTCGACCTCCCCGAGGGGACGATGAAGTCCCGACTGCGGCGAGCGCGGCTCGAGCTGATGCGCCGTGTAGACCGCCGCCGACGCGCCCTCGGCGATCGGACGCCGACACGCGACGGGACGTACCGATGAAGCGTCTCGGCGCCGACTTCCGGCTACCGGACGAACTCCGACGGTCACTCCTCGACATCGCGCTCGGAGAATCGCTCGACCGTGACGGCGAGGCGCGCACCGTCGACCTGGAATCGGTCCGCTGGCCGCGTCTCGAACCCTCGGCTGACCTGGTGCAGCGCCTGCTCGAGATTCCACGACGCCGCGCCATACGTCGTCCCGCGGTCGCCAGGGTCCGGCGCGGCCCGGCCGCCGCCGTCGCCGCGAGCTATCTCCTGGCCGCTGCCCTCACTCTCGCCGTGGGCGATCCGGTCGCTCTTGGTCGCAAGGCCTCATCCGGGCTGCGCGCCGCCGCCGGACAGCATGTGCTCGAACCGGCGGCTCGAGCCGGCTCGTCGATGCAGGCCGGCTTCGACGCGCTCCAGGAGCGCTTCCGGCCAACCGACCTGTTCGAAAACACCCTGACCCTGCCCACGGACCGTGTCCAGGCCTGGTTCCGCGGGGCCTTCGAGTCGTCGGCCGACGCATTCCGCGGCCTGACCGAGCTGCTCCCGCTGGACGCCTGGAACGCGGGCGAGGAACCACCCGAGACCAACGAGTCGCTCCCCGACCCACGCGGTCGCTACACCGACCTGGAGAGGACCTTCGCATGACGACCGAGACCGATCAGAGCACCACCGGCGCAGTCACCGGCGGGACTGCCGACGCGCCGCCGCCCCCTCCGCCCGGCGTGACCGAACCGCCTTCGCCGCAAAGGGAGGCAGGACAGATCACCGCGCGCCACGTGGTGACCGTGATCCTCGCCCTCCTTCCCGGCCTGGGCCACCTCTACAACGGCCTTTACATGCGCGGCATCAAGTTCTTTCTTGCCGCCCTGGCTGCGGTCTATCTCGCCACCGAGGTGGGCCTCGCCGGCATGGCGGTTGCCTTCGTGTGGCTGTTCAACATGATCGACGCCTACCGTCAGGCGACCCTGATCGAAAGTGGTCATGTGCCCGACCTCGGCGTCCACGACGAGGCAACGGTAGCGCCCGCGGGCCGGTCCGGCCTGTTGTGGGGCGTCGGCTTCTTCGTCGTGGGGTTCCTCCTCCTGCTGGACCACACCTTCGGCTACGACATGGACCGCGTGTGGGAGTTCTGGCCGGTCGGCCTTCTCGCCATCGGCGCCTGGCTCATGATCGGCGCGTGGCTCCAGTGGCGCCGGAAACAGGCGGAGAGCCAGGACGACGCCGACGCCGGGACAGGAATGATGGCGGGCTGACGAGCGGGCCGGCGGCCTCCCGCCGGCGGGTCAGCCCAGCTCGGCTCTCAGCTTCTCGTGCAGCGCGGCCGCGCCGTCGATCATCGCGTCGACCGTTCGGGCGCCGGCCAGGAACAGGCCGGTCAGATTCAGCGCCACGCCATCGAATCCCATCTCGCCGAGCTTCGCGGCGGCCGCGGCGACCCGGTCGGGCTCCGTGTAGAAGGTCCGGTCGCTTTCGTTGCCGGGCCGCGGGGGCGGAGACACCTGAGCCTGGAACTCGAGCGACGAGGAATCCCGACCGGCCTCCTCGGCGTACCGATGCACCGTGGCGATGGCCTGATCGCCGTTCTCGAACAGCTCCGGCGAAGCGACTCCCATCCAGCCGTCCGCGAGCCGCCCGGCGCGACGAAGAGCCGCCTCGCTGTGGCCGCCGATCCAGATCGGCAGCGCGGCGCCACGCGGCGGCTTCGGTTCCATCGCCATCGCCTCGACCCGGTAGAACTCGCCCTCGAAGTCGATCGGGTCCTGGCTCCAGCAGGCTCGAAGCACCTCGATCGCCTCGTCCATGCGGCGACCGCGGTTCCTGAAGTTCTGGCCCAGGGCCTCGTACTCCGACTCCTGCCAGCCGACGCCGAGACCCAGCCGCAAACGACCGCCGGAGAGCGTATCCAGCGTCGCCGCCTGCTTCGCCGTCAGCACTGGATCCCGCTGCGGCAGGACGAGGACCTCTGTGCCGAGCCCGATGCGGGAAGTGCAGGCCGCCATGTAGCCCAGGGTCGCGAGAGCCTCCATGATCGGCATCTTGGCCGGGTAGCGGTTCTTCTCCCGACCGTCCGTGTCGTGGCCCATGACCACGTGGTCGAAGATGTCGAGCTGATCGAAGCCGATCTCGTCCATCGCCGTCGCCAATCGGGCGACGGCCTCCGGACCCTCGCGGTACACGACACTCGGGAACTCCACGGCGAGCTTCATCTTCAGGGACCTCCTCGCGAAATGGCAGTCGTAGCAGGGCGGCGGCGTCAGGCGCCTGCCAGGAATCGTTCGCGAAGCCGCCTCATGCCGTTGAGCCAGCGATCGTAGTCTGCGGTCTTGCGGCGCATGTACTCCTGGACCTGCGGGTGTGGCAGGATGAGAAAGCGCTCCTGTTCGATCGCGCGCACAACGATGTCCGCGACCTCTTCGGCCTCCATCATCCCGTCGACGCCAGCCACTCCGGGACCGCCGGCCGTCATCGCGGTGCGCACCGCCTGCGGGCACAGGACCGACACGCGAATGCCCTCGTGGCCGTGCGTAATGGCAATCCACTCCGCCAGGGCGACCGCCGCGTGCTTGGTCACCGCGTACGGCGCCGATCCGATCTGCGAGAGCAGGCCCGCAGCCGAGGACGTGCTCGCGATGTAGCCCTCGCCACGCTCGATCATCTTGGGCAACACCGCGCGCGCCGCGTAGATGTGGGACATCACGTTGATCTCCCAGATGTCCTGCCAGGCCTCGTCGCTCACGTCCACGCCGCCGCCGGTGCCGATACCGGCGTTCGAGAACATCAGGTCGACGTCGCCGAAGGCGGCCTCCGCCAGGGCGACCATGTCCTGAACCTCTTCCTCCATCGCAACGTCCACGGTGACCGCGATGGCGCCATCGCCTATCTCCTCGGCCACCGCCGCGGCTCCGTCTCCATCACGATCGGCGACCACCACTCCCCTGGCGCCGCCTGCGGCGAACCGCCGGCACAGCGCCCTGCCGATGCCACTGGCGCCGCCGGTGACGACGCAGTTCCTGCCCTGTATCTCCATGGGCCGGCGATCGTAGCAACTTGTGGAGCAGGCCTGTTCCCCGTGCATCAGCGCGGCGCGGACGCCGCGACTCTACTGCTAGAGTCACCGCCCTGACCGGCGCCGCAGCTCGATGACCGCAGACCAACTATCGCTGCACCGGCAGTTACTGAAGGGCCTCGAAGAGGAGGTCTACACCGGCACCGCCGACGGCCACGTGCTGCCGCTCTCGGCCCAGGTCAAGGAGGCGATGGACGGCTACACGACGGAGCCGGACGGCCGGAACGTCGAGTTCACGACCGCGCCCTACCGGAGCTACCAGGTCCTGATCGACCGCCTGATGGCGAAGCGCTGCGCCCTGCGGCGCTACCTGGAGGCCGAGCACGGCTGTACCCTGGTGCCGGGCGGCGCGCTATCCCTGGCCGACCCCGACTCCTTCCACTTCTCCGACCCGAACAACCCCTACTACCGCTACATCCGGAACGCCTACGGCAACCGCGTAGTCACTGCTTCCACGCACATCAACCTCGGCATCGACGAACCGGACGAACTGCTCCGGACCTACCGCGTGTTGCGTCTCGAAGCGGCGCTCTTCCTGGCCCTGACCGCCGCGTCGCCCTTTCTCGCCGGCAAACCGACCGGCCAGCACTCGAGTCGCTGGCTTCGCTTCCCGCTGACCCCGGAACGGGTGCCGTTCTTCCCGGACGCCGCCACATTCGCGGTCTGGATGGACGAACAGCTCGAGAGCGGCACGATGCAGAACCAACGGCACCTGTGGCTCGGCATCCGGCCGAACGGACCGGCGACTCCACGGATCCTGGACCGTCTGGAACTCCGGATCTGCGACCGGATCAGCGACCCCCATGTCCTGCAGGCGGTCACCGCGCTCTACGAGGCCCGGGTCTGGCAGGTGCTGGAACAGCCCGACCTCGATCCGCTACGCGACCGGTCCTCACCGGAACTCGAGGCGCTGGCCGCCGGCAACGAGCGCGCCGCGGGCACGAAGAGCCTCGACGCGGTCGGCGTGAACTGGGTCGACGGCCGATCGCTCACGTTTCGCGACTGGGTTCGCCACCTGCTTGACGATGTCGCCGAGACGGCGGATCGTCACGGCTTCGCCCCGCTGCTCGAACCGATCGAAGGGGTGCTCACTCAGGGCAACCCGGCGATCCAGTGGCTGCGTCGCGTGGATCAGGGGGCGACGCCCCAGCAGGTCATCCAGGAGGCGATCGTCGAACTGGCGGCACTGGACCGGGACTTCGATCCGAGCTGCCCCCTGGTCGCCTGACGGCAGTCCGCGCCAGGTCAGCCGCCCAGCCGGGCGTAGCGGCCGCCGTAGAACAGGAGCGGCTCCGCGTCGCGCAGCCGTTCCCCGGCGACCACGTCTCCGATTACGATGATGTGATCGCCGCCGTCGATCCGCTCCGCGATCCGGCACCCGAGGTGGGCCAACGCGTTCTCG
The DNA here is from genome assembly GCA_009845425.1 of Holophagales bacterium. Taxonomy (GTDB): domain Bacteria; phylum Acidobacteriota; class Thermoanaerobaculia; order Multivoradales; family Multivoraceae; genus Multivorans. The sequence goes on along the minus strand of VXZQ01000012.1, from coordinate 145,556 downwards.
ATCAGGGGCTCACCCAGGCTTCCCTGCCGGAAGGCGACGCCCAGCAGCGAGCCCGCCGCCGGCGTGGTCGTGCGGGCGAACGTGCTCGAGATCTCCTCCTGGTCGGACGCAAGGATACTGAGGCCGAAGGCCTCCGCCCGCTGCATCTGCCGGTAGCAATTCGACTCCCGGTCCACGCACACGAGAAGCTGCAGCGGTTCGAGCGACAGCGAGCAGACGGCGTTCGCCGTCATTCCGTGGAGCCTGCCGTCCACGTTCGTCGTCACGACCGTGACGCCGGTCGCGAACTGTCCGATCAGGCTTCGGTACGTATCGCGGTCCAACTCAGAACGCCTCGTTACTCAGAACGCCTCGATGTCGATCTCGCCACAGATGCTCCCCGGCTCGTTGCGGTAGGTCCGGGGAGTGCCGGTCACCGTGTCCGTGACCGTGATCGTGTACTCCACGTCCGAGAGGCCTCCGTAAAGGAACCAGAACCTGTCGTTCACCTCGCGACCGTCCAGCATCTTCACCGCCAGCTCGACGTTCGAGCGGCTGAAGAACCAGAAGAAGCCCGTCTTTCCCGTCGTCAGCGAGGGAATCACTCTGGCGGCCTGTGGCATGTCCGCATCGACGTTCGGGTCGACGAACTCCACCTCGACCGAGAACCGGTCGTCGAGCAGGCACAGCCGCTCGTCACTCGAATCGCAGTGACCTGAGCCGTCGCTCGCCAGGTCGATACCGGACACGTCGAGAGACGCCACGTTCATCCGCAGCAGGTCGAAACCCGGGCGGCCCGCGATGGAGTCGGCCGTACCGGAAAGCACCGTCCCGCCGGTCAAGTCGCTGAACGCCAGCAGGTCCTTCTGGCCGCAAACTTCCTTCGGCGGGTTGTGGTACGTCCGCCGCCCGCCCGACTCCGCGTCTCTCACCGTGATCCAGTACTCGACATCGGACAGCGCGCCGAAGAAGACCCAGTAGCTGCCGTTGGTCGTGCGTCCGTCGAGGACCTTGACGATCAGCTCGATGTTCCCGGAATCAAAGAACCAGAACAGGCCGGACTCGTCCGAGATGTCGACCGGCACGGCCGTGCCCGCACCGAACTCCTCCAGCACGTCCGGCTTGCTCCAGTGCGTCCTGACCTCGAAGCGTCCGCCATGGAGACAGAGATAGTCGGCCCCCTGCCGGCAAGCGCCCCGGAAGGCGCCGGTGGTGACACTGGCCTCCGGAGAGTAGTCCGCCGCCCCGGACCGAAGCCGAAACGTGTAAGGCGTCTCGGGCTGCAGCCCGACGACCGTCGTGCCGCTGGCGGTCGGTTCGGCCGTCGCCACCTCGATCCAGCCGTTCGCCGGGTTCCGCGCCTCGATCCTCAGCGGTCCCCGCGCCGCGCGCGCCCACCTGCCGGTCCAGGTCAGCTCGACCGAGGTCTCACCCGATGGAACGACCATCAGTCCGCCATCCTCCTCCGGCGGGTCGCCGCTCGGTGCCGGCATCCCCCTGACCGTGTTGCTCGCGCGCGAGTAGCCCGAGTCGTCGTAAGCGAACACACGGTAGTCGATGTCTTCGCTGCGGTCGAGGGCAAAGGAAGTGGGGCCTGCCGGGACCAGAGCGACTCGCTTCCAACGGCCGCCACCCACCACGGTCGTGTCCTGGCGGTCGTACTCGGGCCGCGACTGGATCTCGAAACCGGCCGCTCCGGGTGAGTTGTCTTTCCAGGTCAGTCTGGCGACGCCGCCCTCAAAGCCCCAGTCGAGCCCGGTCGGCGCCGCCGGGCCGCGGCCCGGCGCCCCCAATCCCAACCTCGCAAAGCTGCGCTCACCCACGCCAGCATCGTTGTACGGCAGGACGAAAAAGAAGTACGCACCGCCGCGGGCCAGGCCCTCGATCTCGATCGATTCGCTGTTGGCATCGGCCTCGAACAGGCCATACCAACCCGAGACGAAGGCCAACACCCGGAAGCCTGTTTCGTCGGACGAGTTGTCCTGCCAGGTCAAGCGAGCGGAGGTGGCGCCTGTCGCCCTCGCGGTCAGGCCGGAGACGGGCCGGGGGCCCCGCAGCGGCGGCGACCGGAGGATGAGCGACCCTCTGCTGGCGGAAGTGCCGGTGGTGCCGTGTGCATAGACCCGAACGCTGTAGGTGATGTCCGGGAAGAGGCTCGTCAGGAGGGTCGACTCACTGTCCGCAGAGACGAACTTTCGGCGCTGCAGCACTCCCCGGTACAGGAGCTGAACCTCGAAGCGAGCTTCGTCGTCCGAGTTGTCGACCCAGCTCACGCGGGCCGAGTTCGTCCCCGTGCGGATGGGATCCTGCTCGGCGACCGGGCGCCAGGCGAGTCCCGACGGCGGAGCCGGCTCCGCGCCCGGAACCGCCAGCGTGACCGTGCTGCTTCTCGCTGAGTAGGTGCTTTCCCCACTGACCGCCCTGACGAAGAAGAAGTAACGGGTACCCGCCCCGGCCACTGGCAGGTCGAGGATCGCCGACCTCCGCTCCTCGAACCGTCGCGTCCACGGTTCCCCCGTTTCGCCCCACTGCCAGAACGTCACTTCGTAGCCATCGGCGTCGGGTGCGTTGTCCTGCCACAACAGCCGCACCGAGATATCGTCGGCCATCCGGACCACGAGGTTCGTCGGCGCCGCGGGAGCGTTCTCCGGCAGGGGTTCAACGGAGTCTCCGTAGTGGACGCCTATGTGGATGCTCTCGCGCAGGGCCCGTTCGTTCTCCCGTTCGTTGGCGATGCCGATCACCCGGCCCTGCGGCTTGACGCGCACGCTCGACAGGTACGGTTCGCCCTGGCCGGTGTAGCTCATGATCGTCCCGACGTTCGGGATGCGATCGAGATTGCCGTGCCCGAAGGCATACGGCCTGAAAGCGGTCCGCGGAGAACCGCCGTTCGCGGGGTCATGGTGAGCGCCCAGCCCGTGGCCGATTTCGTGGGCGAAGATCGGTCCATCGTCGGAACAGGCGTTCGAGGTCCAACCGTAGGCGAACTCCGAGAACTCCTCGGCCGTCTCGTCGCGAAACAGAAGGTAGTGCTGTCCACAGGCGCCTCCAAGCGCCCAGGGAGACTCCCCGGTGAAGAGATGAACCAGATCGGCGCCGTGCTCCCGTCGCAGGCGCAGCGCCTCCCCGTCGTACCGCAACTGCGTGATGATCGAAGTTCCGTACAGACCGTCGCCGTCTCTGCCGACACGGTCCAGCCCCGAGAGCTGGGCCATGTGGACGATTCTCGCGCTCACCCCTACGTTGCCGTTCCGCAGGACCATGTTCAGGTAGTCGCCGGCGCTTCGAATCGCCGCTCGGGCGCCTCCCTGATCCGCCCAATTCGAAGCCGCCGTCCTCGTGTACACGACCAGAATGTCGAGCTGTTCGTGGTTCTGGGCCGCCTCCACTCGTGCGGGCAGATCGACCGCCATCGCTTCGGCGGGAAGACGTGCCGGACCCAGGAGGCGTGGATCGGAACCCCCACCCACGGAACAGAAGGCCTCCGGCTCCGGACCCGGCAAGCCGGTCCCGCCGGCCATCCGACCGTCACCGTCGGGCCGGGCGCTGATCCGGTACCTCACGCCGCCGGGCTCACCGAACCACCCGACGAGGCGGCCGCCTTCCACGGTCAGCACGACGCTGTCGTGGTCGGCGCCCGCGAAACCGCCCGACCACATGAGATCGCCGCCGCCCCGATCCTCGAAGACGCTGAGGTCCACCGACAGGACCCGGCCGTCCGGCGTCGGCAGTTCCAGCCGGCCGGGCTCGCTGCGCAGCAGCTCCAGGTCGACCTGAACCGCGATCGGAGGGATGTCCGGCCCGAAGTCCTGGGCGGCCACGGTTGCGGGCTGAGTCGCCCGCGGCACCAGCGTGAGCAGGCGCTGACCCTCGGCAGGAGTGGCGACGAAAACGAGCGTCGCGACGGTCAGCAAGCAGGCCACGGGTCCACCGCGTCTCAACCTGCTGTCTAAGTACACTCCGTCCATGCGCCGTACGATTTCATCATGCAAGATGCCGGCCGGTGGCATCGCCCTCGCCGTAGCGCTCACGACGACCGGGCTGACCGTCCTCGGCTGCGGCGGCACGGACTCCGCGCCTCGGCCCGACATCGTCCTCATCATGGCCGACGACATGGGCTTCTCCGACCTGGGCAGCTACGGCAGCGAGATCGACACGCCCAACCTCGACCGCCTCGCCTCGCACGGGCTGCGCTTCAGCCACTTCTACAACACGGCCCGCTGCTGCCCGACCCGCGCCTCCCTGCTGACCGGCCTCTACGCGCACCAGGCCGGTGTCGGCCACATGATGGGTGACGATGGGTTGCCTGGTTACCGCGGCGACCTCGCGGCCAATGCGATCACCGTCGCCGAGGCGCTGCGAGCCGCGGGCTACGGCACGTACATGTCGGGAAAATGGCACGTCACCCGTCACGTGGGCCACTGGAGCGGCAACGACGAACTCACCTCGACCCACAACTGGCCGCGACAGCGCGGCTTCGACCGGTTCTACGGCACGATTCACGGCGCCGGCAGCTTCTACGACCCGATCTCCCTCACGGAGGACAACGAACCCGTCGAACTCACGCCGCCGGACGACCCGGAAGCCCCCGTCTACTACTACACGGATGCGATCTCGGAACACGCGGTGCGGTTCGTGCGCGAGCACGCGGCAGGCGACCGGAGCGGCGACCCACTGTTTCTGTACGTGGCCCACACGGCGCCGCACTGGCCGCTGCACGCGTTGCCGGACGACATCGCCCGCTATCGGGGACGCTACGCCGCCGGCTGGGATGCGATTCGCACGGAGCGCCGCAGGCGCCTGATCGAACTGGGGCTGATCGACGCCGACTGGCCGATCGCCGAACGCGACCCGAGAGTGCCCGCCTGGGAGGACGTTCCCGACCAGGAACGGCCCTGGTTCGAGCGCGCGATGGAGGTCTACGCCGCGCAGGTCGACAGCATGGACCGCGGAATCGGCGAGGTCGTCGCGGCGCTCGAGAAAACCGGCCGGCTCGACAACACGCTGATCCTGTTCCTCGCCGACAACGGCGGTTGCGCCGAAGTCCTGACGGACCGCTGGACGGGTCTCGCCATCCCGAAGCAGGCCCTGGACGGCAGCCCGGTGGCCGTCGGCAACGACACGAGCGTCCTGCCCGGGCCGGAGTCGAGCTACCAGAGCTACGGCCCGCACTGGGCGCACGCGAGCAACACGCCGTTCCGCCTGTACAAGCACTGGGTACACGAAGGCGGGATCGCCTCGCCGCTGATCGTCCACTGGCCGGCGCGGATCGCCGACGGCGGCGGCATCGTGCGCGAAGTCGCTCACGTCATCGACCTGATGGCGACCGCGCTCGACGCCGCGGGTGCGCCCCACCCGAGCAGCCGAGCCGGTGACGACTCGATTCCGGTCGAGGGAACGAGCCTGCTGCCGGCGTTCCAGGACCAGCCGCTCGAACGCGAGGCGGTGTTCTGGGAACACGAGGGCAACCGCGCCGTACGCTCCGGCAAGTGGAAGCTCGTGTCCCGCTATCCCGGTGAATGGGAGCTCTACGACCTGGTGACGGACCGGACGGAGGCCCATGACCTTGCCGCCGACGAACCGGGGCAGGTCGCCGCGCTCGCCGCTCTCTGGAACGACTGGGCCGCCCGCACCGGCGTGGTCCCCTGGGACGAGATTCGTGAGCGCCGGCAGGCCGCCCGCGTGTTACGCTCCGGGCCATGAAAACGAGAGCTTTCCTGGCTGGCGCGGCCCTGGTTTGCGCCTCTCCCGCGCTTCCCGCAGACGTGCCGACGACCGCGGAGGAAGTCCGGCCGCTCCTGGTCGGCAGCGACGTCCCCGAAGTCGAACTCCCCGCCGCCGACGGCGGTGTCGTCGACCTGGCCGCCGCGGCCAGGGCCCAGCCGACGATTCTCATCTTCTACCGCGGCGGCTGGTGACCGTACTGCAACACGCAACTGGGTCAGTTGCAGGAGATAGAGCAGGATCTGATCAACCTCGGCTATCAGTTGTTCGCGGTCTCACCGGACATCGTCGCGCAACTGCACGCCACCGTCGACAAGAACGAGCTGAAGTACCGGCTCCTCTCGGATCGGGGCATGGCGGCCTCGCAGGCGTTCGGCATCGCCTTCCGCAACGAGGAGATGGTGCGGACCTACCGGGAGAGCTACCAGCTCGACCTCGAAGAGTACGCAGGCGACGATCACCACATGCTGCCGGTGCCCGCCGTCTTCGTGCTCGACACGGACGGCCGGATCGCCTTCCATTACGTGAACCCGGACTTCAGGGTCCGTCTCCCGGAGGCGGTTCTGCTCGAGGCCGCGAAAGCGGCGCTCAAGTAGCTGACGCTGCCGGTGGCCGCGGTCGCCGGCGGCCGACCGCGTAGTGGATTCGAACCGACAGGCGCTGGCGCGCAACGATCCCGCGGTGTGGGCGGCGATCGCCGGCGAGGAGGAGCGCGAACGGCGCGGCGTCGAGCTGATCCCGTCGGAGAACTACACCTACCCGGAGGTCTTCGCGGCCAACGGCTCGGTGCTGACGAACAAGTACGCGGAGGGCTATCCCGGCCGCAGGTACTACGGCGGCCAGGAGTTCACGGACGCGGTCGAGCGGCTGGCGATCGAGCGCGCCTGCAGGGTGTTCCGGGCCGAGCACGCCAACGTCCAGGCGCTGTCCGGCTCGCCGATGAACCAGGCCGTCTACTTCGCCTTCCTCGATCCGGGCGACACGGTGCTGGCAATGGACCTGTCGCACGGCGGCCACCTCACCCACGGCGCGCCGGTGTCCCACATGGGCCGGGTCTTCAACTTCATCCGCTACCGGACCGACCCGGCCAACAAGGGCGCGATCGACTTCGACGCCCTGCTCGCCCAGGCCCGCAAGCACAGGCCGAAGATGATCCTCTGCGGCTACTCGTCCTACCCGCGGGACTACGACTACCGCGAGTTCAAGCAGGTCGCGGAAGATGTCGGCGCGCTGACAATGGCCGACGTCTCCCACATCGGCGGCCTGATCGCCGGCAACGCGATGGACAACCCGCTCGACCACGGCTTCGACGTGATGACGACGACCGGTCACAAGACCCTGCGCGGGCCCCGGAGCGGCCTCATCCTGTGTCGCGCGGAACACCGCCTCAAGATCGACAAGGCCGTGTTCCCGGGATTGCAGGGCGGCCCTCACATGAACGCCGTGGCCGCCCTGGCGATCACCCTGGGCAAGGCGCTCGAACCGGAGTTCGCGGTCTACGCGCGGCAGGTGCTGACCAACGCCAGGGTGCTGGCGGACGAGTTGATGAAGCGGGGCGCCGAACTGGTCACCGGCGGCACCGAGAACCACATGATGGTGCTCGACACCCAGAAGAGCTTCGGCATCGACGGCCGGGTCGCCGAGGAAACCCTGGACCGGGTGTCGATCACCGTCAACAAGCAGTTGATCCCGGACGATCCGCGGCCGCCCCTGCGGCCCAGCGGCATTCGCCTCGGCAGTCCGGCCGCGACCGCACGCGGCATGGAAGAGGCCGAGATGAAGCTGCTCGGCGAATGGATCGTCGACGCCTTGCGGCGCCACAGCGACGAGGACCGGCTCGAGGCCATGCGCAGGGACATCGAACGATTCTGCCTGCGCTTCCCCGTACCCGGCGTGACCCCATCAGACGGGAGCGCCGGTGGACCCTGAAACACGAAAGCCAGGAGGCTGAAGGACGAAATGGCCCCTGAACCGCACGACCGCGCGACCTGCCAGGAACTCGAGGACGGCGTCCTCACGATCACGCTGAACCGGCCCGAGCGTCTCAACGCCTTCAATGGCCAGATGATGGCGGAGATGATGGACGCCTTCGACCGTGCGGACGCGGACGACAACGTCCGCGCCATCGTCGTCACTGGAGAAGGCCGGGGGTTCTGCGCCGGCGCCGATCTGTCCTCAGGCGGCGACACCTTCGCCCGTTCCAACGCCGACCTCGACGACTACCGGGACGGCGGCGGCGTGCTGTCGCTCCGGATCTACGCCCTTCGCAAGCCGATCATCGCCGCGATCAACGGCCCGGCGGTCGGTGTCGGGATCACGATGACCCTGCCGATGGACGTCCGCCTCGCCTCCACCGAGGCGCGGATGGGCTTCGTCTTCGTGCGCCGGGGAATGGTGCCCGAAGCCTGCAGCAGCTACTTCCTGCCCCGACTGGTCGGTATGGGCAGAGCATCCGAGTGGGCGCTGAGCGGCCGGGTCTTTCCGGCCTCGGAAGCGCTCGAAGCCGGCCTCGTCAGCCGCCTTCTGCCGCCCGACGAGCTGCTTCCCGCGGCGCGCGATCTGGCGCGGGAGATTGCGGCCAACACCTCGCCGGTTTCGGTCGCGATCACGCGGCACATGCTGTGGAAGGGGCTCGATGCCGAGTCGCCGATGGCGGCGCACCGGGTGGAGTCGAAGGGCATCTACACTCGTGGCAGGAGTGACGACGCGAGGGAGGGCGTGACATCCTTCCTCGAGAAGCGCCCGGCCGAGTTCCCGATGAAGGTGAGTTCCGACATGCCGCCCTACTTCCCCTGGTGGGAGGACGAGCCGTTCTAGAAGGAGGCGCCAGCGAATCGAGACCGGCCGGCCGCCGCGGAGCAGTGGCGTCCTGGTGTCTCTACGACTGGGCCAACTCCGCGTTCACCACGCTGGTGGTGACGTTCATCTACGCCACCTACTTCACCCAGACGTTCGCCGAGGACGCGGATCGGGGCACCGTCCTCTGGTCCCGCGGGGTCACGACGAGTTCCCTGATCATCGCGCTGGTCTCGCCGGTCTTGGGCGCGATGGCCGACCGCGCGGGACTCCGCCGCCGTTTCCTCACCGCGGCCACCCTGATCTCGGTCGGAGCGACCGCCTGGCTCGCCTTCATCGTTCCGGGAAGCGTCAACGCCGTGCTGGCGGCTCTGACCCTGTTCGTCGTCGCGAACGTCGGTTTCGAGGTCGGAATGGTGTTCTACAACGCCTTCCTGCCGCAGTTGTCGACCCCGGCGACGATCGGCCGCATCTCCGGCATTGGCTGGGGCATCGGCTACGCTGGCGGCCTGCTCAGCCTGGTGCTGGCGTTGCTCGGACTCGTCGGTCTCCCCGACACCCAACCCTGGGTTCCGCTCGCCACAGAGGGAGGCTTCAATGTCCGCGCCTCGAACCTTCTCGTCGCCGGGTGGTTCCTGCTCTTCAGCCTGCCGATGCTCCTGCTGGTCCGCGACGCGGCGCCGGCCCGAAACGACGCGGCCGGCGGCGGCATCGCGGGGACTACCCGTGATGCGTTCCGCGACCTTGGCCGCACTCTCGTCCGGATCCGCGACTTCCAGGACATCGTCCGCTTCCTGATCGCGCGCCTCGTCTACAACGACGGTCTGATCACGATGATGGCCTTCGGGGGCGTCTACGCCGCCGGCACCTTCGGCATGGACACCGGCGAGGTCATCCTCTTCGGCATCTCGCTCAATGTGACCGCCGGACTCGGCGCCTTCCTCTTCGGCCTCGTCGACGACCGCCTCGGCGGCCGAACTACCGTGCTCTGGAGCCTGATCGGCCTGTCCCTGACCACGCTGGTCGCGATCGTGGCGACGAGCAAGGCCGTGTTCTGGGTCGCGGTCCTGGTTTCCGGTCTGTTCATCGGTCCCACACAGTCGGCGAGCCGGTCGCTGATGGGTCGCTTTGCGCCGAGACGTTATGAGTCCGAGTTCTTCGGGTTCTTCGCCTTCTCCGGCAAGGCGACCGCGTTCCTCGGGCCGCTGCTGCTCGGCCTGATCACGGCCGGCTACGGCCAGAGGGCCGGCGTCTCAGTCGTCCTGGGGTTCTTCCTGGTTGGCGGCCTGCTGCTACTCCGGGTCGACGAAGCGCGGGGCATCGAACGAGCCGGAAGAAGCACCTGACGCCTTCAACCAAGGACTCCGAAACCACGTAGAAGGAAGAGGGAGGAGCGATGGAAGCAGTCAGCGACTGGTGGGGCTCCCTGGAAGGGGCATACCGGGTCTTCTACGCGCTCGGCATCGTCTCCGCCCTGGCCCTGCTGATTCAGGTCATTCTCACGGTCTTCGGGCTCGACGACATCTTCGACGCGGCCGAGGGCGAAGGCACGTCGCTGCTCTCGATGCGCACGGTCAGCGGGTTTCTGGCCGGCTTCGGCTGGACCGGCGTCGTGATGATGCGCGCCGGGTACTCCACGCTGGCCGCGTCGATCGGCGGCACGATTGTCGGTCTCCTCTTCGCCGGCATCCTGTTCCTCATCATCCGCGTGATGATGAGCCTGCGCCACAGCGGCACGATCGACTACAGGAACGCGGTCGGCGTGGCCGGCAAGGTCTACGCGCCGATCGGCGCGAGTCTCGAGAAGCCCGGCCAGGTCGAAGTCCTGGTCCAGGGCCGGCTGCGGACGGTCGCCGCGATGACGCGGCATGACCAGGACCTGCCGACTCTCGCCCGCATCCGCGTCGTCGACCTCCTCGATCAGAACACCCTGCTCGTCGCTCCCCTCGACGCGGAAGCCGACGACCCGAAAGAAACCAAGTAGCTCAGCTAGGAGAATCCATACGTGGACCTGATCATCCTCATCCTGTCCGCCCTCGCGGCCGTCCTGATCCTCATCTTCGCGCTCTCGAGCCGCTACCGGCGCTGCCCCTCCGACCGCATCCTGGTTGTCTACGGGAAGATCGGCGGCGCCGGCTCGGCCAAGTGCTACCACGGCGGTGCCGCATTCATCGTGCCTATCCTGCAGGCGCACCAGTTCCTCGATCTCGAGCCGATGACGATGGACATCAACCTGACCGGCGCGCTGTCGAAGCAGAACATCCGCGTGAACTGCCCGTCGACGTTCACCGTCGGTATCTCGACCGAATCCGGAGTGATGGAGAACGCGGCCGAGCGCCTGCTGGGCATGCAGATGGAGCGCGTGTCGGCGCTCGCCCGCGACATCATCTTCGGCCAGATGCGAGTGGTCCTGGCGACGATGCCGATCGAGGAGATCAACGCCGACCGCGACAAGCTGATCGAGAACATCTCGAACGGCGTCGAAGTCGAGCTGAAGAAGGTCGGCCTGCGGCTGATCAACGTGAACATCCAGGACATCACGGACGAGTCGGGCTACATCGACGCGCTCGGCAAGGAGGCCGCGGCGCGGGCGATCAACGAGGCGAAGGTCAAGGTCGCCGAGCAGGAACGCGATGGCGAAGTCGGCGCCGCGGCAGCGGAGCGCGACCGACGCATCCAGGTCGCCGAGGCCCGGGCGACGGCCCAGGAGGGCGAGAACGAATCCGCGGTGCGGGTGGCCCAGTCCGACTCTCAACGGAGAAAGGAAGAGGCCGAGGCCGAGCGCGACGCCTCAGCCGCCGAGAAGGTCAAGGCCGCCCAGGCGCTGCAGGAAGCCTACGCGGCGCAGCAGGAGTCCGAGGTCGCGCGCGCCAGCCGTGAGCAGGCGACCCAGCGGGCGGACGTCGTCGTCCCCGCCGAGATCAAGAAGGAGGAGATCGCCACCCTGGCCGAGGCCGAGGCCGAGCGCAACCGTCGCCTGAAGCGCGGCGAGGCCGACGGCATCCGGTCGCTGACCGACGCAGACGCCGACCGGATTCAGCGTCTCCAGGAAGCCGAAGCGGCAGGTATCGAGGCGATCCTCAAGAAGAAGGCCGAGGGCTTCGACCAGATCGTCGACGCGATCGGCGGCGCCGACAACGCGGCGCTCCTGCTGGCCACCGAGCAGCTACCCAAGCTTGTCGAAGAGCAGGTCAAGGCGATCGCCGGTCTCAAGATCGACAACGTGACCGTCTGGGACGCCGGCCGCGGCGAGAACGGCAAGACGGCCACCGCGGACTTCGTCTCCGGGCTGGTCGGTTCCCTGCCGCCGCTGCACGAACTGACGAAGAACGTCGGCATCAAGCTGCCGGAGTACCTCGGCGCCCGTGAAAGCGACGAGAGCGGCGAGGAACCCCCTACTCCAGCGGAAGAGGAACCGCCAGCCGATCCGGTGCCCTGAGCGCTTACGTGATGTCGCGGAGCGTCAGACCGCGGCTCTTCAGATAGGGCATCAGGCCCTTCTTGTCGATCGTGCGCAGCGCGCGGGTCGACACCTTGAGCTTGAGCGTCCGCTTCAACTCGGGAACATACAGCCGCTTGGTCTGGATGTTCGGCCGCTGCCACTTGTTCGTGACGTTGTGCGCGTGCGAGATGTTGTGGCCGCTCAGCGGCTTCTTGCCGGTGATCCGGCAGACTCTGGGCATGTCAGGACTCCATCAGCGCGACGTCGCGGCAGCGAGCGTCGGGGCGGTCTCGTTCGGCGCGCGATCATAGCAGCGATCGGCTCACCGTGCCGCGGCCCACGTCGCCGCCGGCTGTTACGCTGTGGACCCGCAGCATCGCACGCCGGCGCCCTGAGAGGCGCACCAAACGGGAGGACTCACCGTGAACGAACTGGTCTACCGCTTCCTCCGCAACGATCTCTCGCGCCGCGGGTTCATTCAGGCGCTGACTGCGCTGGGGCTGACCGGCTCGATCGCGGAGTCCACCGCCAACGCCGCGGCCGCGGCGGCGAACGCCGATCCGGAGACGGGCAGCCGTACCGCCACCGGCACCGGCGGCGAGCTGATGGTCGAACAGATGGAGGCGGCCGGCGTCCGATTCCTGTTCACCAACCCCGGTTCCTTCGAGGTCGGCCTGTTCGACGCTTTCCTCGACCGGCCGAAGATGCAGCTCATCATGGGGCTGCACGAGGGGATCGTCATCTCGATGGCCGACGGCTACCACAAGGCCTCGGGCGAACCGGCACTGGTGAACGTCCACGTGATCGCCGGCACCGCCCAATCCGCGGGCCAGCTCTACAACTCGAGCCGCGACGGCTCCGCCCTGATCGTCACCGCGGGCCTGCTCGACAACGAGATGCAGGACGACAACCTGCTGCTGGCGGCCCGACCCGGCTTCGACCAGAAGGACGTGAACCGGCAGTTCACGAAGATGTCCTGGGAGACGCGGGATCCGGAGTCCATTCCGGTCATGCTCCGGCGCGCCTTCAAGGTGGCGACGACGGCGCCCGGCGGCCCCACCTACCTGGCCCTGGCCAACCACGCCCTGGAGGCCAAGGGCGTCTCCGCCGCGATTCACGACCGTCCCTCCTTCATCATTCCGGACGACATTCCCGCCCGCACGGAGGACATCGAGGCTGTGGCGCGGATGCTGATCGAGGCGGAGGCGCCGATCCTCCACGTCGGCGACGAGGTCAGCAAGGCGGGCGCCCAGCAGGCGGTGCTGGAGCTCGCGGAGCTACTCCACGTTCCGGTGGCCGACGCGAACTGGCCGTTCCACAACTTCCCGCGCATGCACCCGCTGTTCGCCGGCGGCTACAACAGCCGCGGCCGCGACTTCGTGCTCCGCATCGGCGTCGGCGACATCGGCGGTACCGCCGCCGCCGGCCCCGACGCGGAGGGCTCCCAAAGTGCCTGGATCGGCCTGAACACCGGGGCCATCGGCGGCGACCGGCCGTTCGGCCGTGCCGTGGTCGCGAACGCGAAGCTCGCCGCCGAAGCGCTCGTCGAGGCTGTCGAATCGCTCACGACCGACGACCGCCGCAAGAAGATCCGCTCCTCGAGAGCCGACTCCGCCCGCCGGCAGCCGCAGCTCGACCCGGCCAGCATCGGCCGGAACCCGATCCACGCCGACGAGCTAGGCCACGTCCTCGAGACGGAACTCGACCCGAACGCGATCATCGTCAGCGAAAACCTGAGCGGCTCGAACCAGTTCTTCTCCACCGGCCACCGCGACGACGAGAAGACCTGGCTCGCGACCTCCGGTGCCGGCCTCGGCTGGGGCATCGGCGCCGCGACCGGCGCCAAACTGGGCCAGCCCGACCGGCAGGTCGTCTGCAACATTGGCGACGGTTCGGTCATGTACAGCGCCGCCGGCTTCTGGAGCCAGGCCCGCTACGGCGTGCCGGTGCTGACCGTGGTCACGAACAACCGGAACTACCAGACGGTCCGCTTCGCCTACGCCCGCTACGACGGCAGGATGAAGGCGGCGAACCGCTACACCGGCATGCACCTCGGCGATCCCGACATCGACTTCGCCGGCCTCGCCAGAAGCCAGGGCGTCGACGGCGTCACCGTCGAGTCGGCGGCCGACCTGCGGCCCGCGATCCGCCGCGGCATCGAGGTCACGCGCGCCGGCGAACCCTTCCTCGTCGATGTGGTCGTCGACCGCAAGGGCGACGGCGGCGACTCGACCTGGCACCAGGAGTTCAGCCTCGCCGACCAGCGAACGAAGGCCGTCTAGGAGCTTGCGCCGCACCGTGGCGGGCCTTCTGCTCGCCTTCGGCCTTCTGTACTCCCCCGCCGCGGCGCAGACGAGCGCCAGCCCGCGGCCGACCGTCGATGCCCTCCGCATCGACACGCCCATCCGCGTCGACGGCGTGCTCGACGAAGCCGTGTGGGACCAGGCGCCCGTCGCCACCGGCTTCACCGCCCGCGAGCCGGAAGACAACCGCCCGGCCGCGCAGCAGACCGAGTTCTCCGTCCTGTACACCGAGACGACGCTCTACTTCGGGATCCGCGCCCACGACCCGGAGCCCGAGGCGATCGTCGCCAGGGAGCTCCAGCGCGACTCCGACCACGGAGGCAACGACGACTCGCTGGCGATCGTGCTCGACACTTTCCATGACCAGCGAAACAGCGTCACCTTCGAAGTCAACCCGCTCGGCGCCCGCACCGACTCCCTGGTTACGGACGAGGGCAAGGACCAGAACATCGAGTGGAACGGGGTCTGGACCGCCTCGGCCCGCGTGACGGCGGAGGGCTGGCAGGCCGAGGTCGCGATCCCCTTCACGACCCTGCGCTTCGAACCGGCGCAGAGTGTCTGGGGGCTCAACGTCCGCCGGGTGGTCCGCCGGACGAACGAGGAGAGCTACTGGGCGCCGATCGGACGCGAGATCGGCATGTCCGCCGTCACTCGCATGTACGCTGCCCACCGGGTCTCGCTCGCCGGCGACCTCGCCGGCATCTCGAACGTCAAGCCGGGGCGACGGCTCGACGTCAAGCCCTTCCTCCTGGCCTCGGCCGCGGAAGAGCCACGCGATCCGGCAAGCGATACGACCACCGACATCGACGGCGGCATCGACGTGAAGTGGGGACTGACGCGGTCGCTGACCCTCGATCTCACCTACAACACGGACTTCGCGCAGGTGGAGGTCGACCAGCAGCAGGTCAACCTGACCCGCTTCTCGCTCTTCTTCCCCGAGAAGAGGGAGTTCTTCCTGGAGAACGCGGGTATCTTCGAGTTCGGTCCGCCAGCCCCGCCGGGCATGCAGCCGCCGCTGATGAAGGCCTTCTTCTCGAGACGCATCGGTCTCGCCGGCGGCGAGGCGGTTCCGATCGACGTCGGCGCGCGCCTCACCGGCCGCGCCGGCGCCTGGAACCTCGGCCTGCTGACCGTGGGAACCGAGGCCGTGGCGGCCGGCGACCGGCCTGCGACCGCCGCCACGCAACACAGCGTCTTCCGGCTCAAGCGCGATCTCGGGGAGCGTTCGAGCGTCGGCATGATCTACACCGAACTCGATCCGCGCGGCGGAGAAGGCAACCGGCTCTACGGCGTCGACGTCGACTACAAGCCGAACCGGCAGTCGCAGTTCTACCTGTTCGGGGCCGCCAGCGAGGACCAAGGGCCGAGCGACGATACCGGGGCCCTCGGCGCCGGGTGGGCCTACACGACGCGCACCCTGCGCGCCAACGTCGATCTGATGGAGGCCCAGTCCGGCTTCGATCCCGGCTCCGGCTTTCTCTTGCGCCGGGACTTTCGCCGCTACAACCCGAGGGTGCGCTGGGAACCGCGGATCAACCGCGGTGTCGTCCGTAGCGTGACGCTCGAAGCGGAACTCGACTACTTCGAGCGCGAGAGCCTGGGCCGGGTGGAGAGCCGCAAGCTCCTCCTGGCCCCCGTCGGCATGCGCACCACCGGCGACGACCGCTTTCGCCTGGCGTTCGTCAACGACGTCGAGCAGCTCTTCGAGCCCTTCGAGATCAGTCCGGGGATCGCGATCCCCGCGGGCCTCTACGAGTTCGATTCGATCTTCCTGCGGGGGTTCTCCAACCAGGGACGGAGGCTGGCCTGGCGCGGCAACATCAACGTCGGCGAGTTCTTCGGCGGCGACCGTCGGAGCTACGTCCTGTCGAGCTACGTCCGCCTGTCGCGCCACCTGCTGACCGAGTTCCAGTGGAACTACAACGACGTCATGCTGCCGCAGGGCGACTTCACCGCCACGATCTACACCGTCCGCCTCGACGCCGCCTTCAGCCCGGACCTCCGCCTCAACACGCTGGCGCAGTACAACGACGCGGCTCAACTGGCCGGCGTCAATGTCCGCTTCAACTGGATCTACAAGCCCGGCGCCAACCTGTTCGTCGTCTACAACCACAACTGGGACGCCCCGATCTTCACCGCCCGGGAAACGGCCCGCCGCGAGCTGATCGTCAAGTTCAACTACCTCTGGCAGCCGTAGCAGCCGCTCCGGCTTCAGTCGACCTTCCAGGTCGTAGACTCGCCGGATGACACGCCTATCCCTGTGCTCCAGCCTTCGGTTTCAGCTCTCTACCTGCTTGCTCCTGGCGCTCGCGGCCGTCCCCGCCTTCGCCGACGACGAGTGGGACGTCAACGACCCACCCGGGGACGAGTACGAGTTCGAGCTCGATGTGACCGAGGGCACGTGGCTGAACCTCGACGTCTCACCCGACGGCGAGCGGATCGTCTTCGACCTGCTGGGCGACCTCTACATGCTGCCGATCGGCGGCGGCGAGGCCGAAGCGCTGACGAACGGCATGGTGTGGGACATGATGCCGCGGTTCAGCCCGGACGGCTCCGAGATCGCCTTCATCAGCGACCGGAGCGGCGGCGACAACGTGTGGACGATTCCCGCGGACGGCGGCGAGCCGCGGCAGATCAGCCGCGAGGACTTCCGGCTCGTCAACAACCCGGTCTGGAGCCCGGACGGGCGCTTCATCGCCGCCCGCAAGCACTTCGTCTCGACCCGGTCGCTCGGCAGCGGCGAGATCTGGCTCTACCACGCCAGCGGCGAGGGCTCGGGCCTGCAGTTGAACGAGAAACCGAACGAGCAGAAGGACCTCGGCGAACCCGCCTTCTCGCCCGATGGGCGGTACGTCTACTTCAGCCAGGACACGACCCCGGGCGGCACGTTCCAGTACGGCAAGAACGCGGCCGAGGGCATCTACTCCATCCGCCGCATCGACCGCGAGACCGGCGACATCGAGTCGGTGATCGCCGGCCCCGGCGGCGCGGTGCGGCCGACCCCGTCGCCGGACGGCAAGTACCTCGCCTTCGTCCGCCGCATCCGCTTCCAGAGTCACCTCTTCCTCCACGATCTGCGAAGCGGCGAGAACATCCCCATCTACGACGCGCTCGACCGGGACATGCAGGAGATCTGGGCCGTCCACGGCGTCTATTCGACGATGGCCTGGACGCCGGACAGCCGCTCGATCGTCTTCTGGGCACGGGGTGGCCTCCACCGGATCGACGTCGAAACGCTCGAGGTCGAGGCCATCCCGTTCCGCGTCCGGGCGATCCACCGGATGAAGCGGGCGCTCGCGTTCGACTTCGAAGCGGCGCCGGAGACGTTCCGGACGAAGATGCTGCGCTGGATCCAGGTTTCCCCCGCCGGCGACCAGGTCGTCTTCCAGAGCCTCGGCCGGCTGTGGACCCGCAGCCGCAATCCCGAGACCGGCGAAGTCGGCGAGCCGCGGCGACTGACGACCCAGAACGACCACTTCGAGTTCTACCCGTCCTGGTCGCGCGACGGCGAGTGGATCGTCTACACGACCTGGCACGACGAGGACCTGGGCTCGGTTCGCATCGCGCCCGCCTCCGGCGGCGAAGCACGCAAGCTCACCCCCGATCCCGGCTTCTACCTCGAACCGGCCTTCTCGCCGGACGGCGAGACGGTGGTCTACCGCAAGAGCCGCAGCGGCGGCATCCTGAGTCCCCTCTGGTCCAAGGATCCGGGCCTCTACCGGATCGATGCCAGCGGCGAGAGCGCGCCGGTGCGCTTCTCGCGATCCGGCTCCAACCCGCACTTCGGCGCCGATTCCGAGCGCGTCTACTTCACCGCGCCCCAGCGATGGGACCGGCAGTTGCTCCGCAGCCTGCCGCTCTCAAGCGTCGGCGAGGCCGGGCCGCGCGATCATGCCGGCAGCAAGGTGGCCACCGAGATGCGAGTGTCGCCGGACGGCCGCTGGCTGGCCTTCGCCGAACGTTTCGACGCCCACGTCGTGCCGTTCACACCGGCATCCAGGGCGATCGAGGTCGGACCGGCCACGCCAGGCCTGCCGGTGCGCAACGTCTCGACCGACGACGGTACCTACCTCCACTTCTCAGGCGACAGCTCGACGCTCTACTGGGCGCTGGGGCCGGAACTGTTCGAGCGCGAGCTCAAGGATGTGTTTGCCGCAACGGAAGAAGCCGGCGAGGACAGCCAGGCAGACGACGAAGCGGAAGAGCAGCAGGTTGGCATCGACCTCGGCTTCGACGTGGACGCCTACCGCCCCGACGATGTGATCGCGATCACGAACGCCCGCCTGATCACGATGGCCGGCGAAGACAACATGGAGATCATCCGCCGCGGCACGGTCGTCGTCGACGGCGACCGGATCGCGGCCGTCGGCCCGTCCCGCCAGGTCGATGTACCGGCCGGCGCCACGGTGATCGACGCCTCCGGTCTGACCGTCATGCCCGGTCTGATCGACGTCCACTGGCACGGGCCCCAAGGCAGCCAGGAGGTCATCCCGCAGCAGAACTCGGAGCTCTACGCGACCCTCACCTTCGGCGTGACGACGGCCCACGACCCCTCGACCGACACGAGCACCTTCTTCGCCGCCAGCGAAATGCAGCAGGCGGGCGTGATCGTCGGCCCGCGGCTGTTCGCCACCGGCACGATCCTCTACGGCGCTCTCGGTTCCTTCCGCGCGATCGTCGAGGAACCCGACGACGCGGTCCAGCACCTGCGCCGCCTGCAGAAGGTCGGCGCGATCAGCGTCAAGAGCTACAACCAGCCGCGGCGCGACCAGCGCCAGATGATCGTCGCCGCGGCACAGGACCTCGGCATGCTCGTCGTCAACGAGGGCGGCGCCCTGTTCCAGCACAACATGACGATGGTCGCCGACGGCCACACCGGCATCGAGCACTCGCTCTCGGTGGGCGCGATCTACGACGACGTCATCCAGTTCTGGGGCAGCAGCCGGGTCGGCAACACGCCCACCCTGGGGGTGGCCTACGGCGGCATCCAGGGCGAGGACTACTGGTACGAGCACACGGACGTCTGGGCCAACGAGCGGCTGCTCAACTACGTGCCGCAGGAGGTGATCGACGCCCGCTCCCGCCGCCGCCAGAAGGCGCCGGAAGGGGAGTACAACCACATCCTGGCCGCCCAGGTCACCAACGTCCTGGACCAGGCCGGCGTCCCGATCATGCTCGGCGCCCACGGCCAGCGCGAGGGCCTCGCCGCGCACTGGGAGATGTGGATGTTCGAGCAGGGCGGGATGTCACCCCACCGGGCCCTGATCGCCGGCACGATCAACGGCGCCCGCTACATCGGCATGGAAGCCGACCTCGGCTCGCTCGAAGCCGGCAAGCTCGCCGATCTGATCGTCCTCGAGCAGAACCCGCTCGAGAACCTGCGGAGCTCGGAGCTCGTCCGGTACGTCATGGTCGGCGGCCGCATCTTCGACGCCCTGTCGATGAACGAAGTCGCCGGCGAGAAGGTGCAGCGCAAGCCGTTCTGGTTCCAGCAGTAGTCAGACCCGAGCCAGCAGGTAAGCGACGACGTCCTCTGTCGTGGCGTCGCCGCCCCGGTCGGGAGTCCTTGGGCCGTTCTTTCGGCAGTTCTCAACCAGCTCGTCAATCCGGACCGCGGCGTCGGCGAGGCTGACCCGCTCAAGGAGCAGCGCGGCGGCCGAAACGGCCGCGACCGGATTTGCAATCCCACCTCCCGCGATGTCGGGAGCGCTACCGTGCACCGGCTCGGCAAGGCAGAAGCGCTCGCCGCAGTTGGCCGAGCCGACGACGCCGAGACCGCCAACGAGAGCAGCGCCCGCGTCGCTCAGAATGTCGCCGTAGAGATTCGGCGCGACGATCACGTCGTAGCGCTCCGGTTCGAGGATGAGCCGGTAGACCATCGAGTCGACGAGCTGCTCCTCGACTTCGATCCCCGGGAAGCCGGCCGCGACGTCGAGCGCCGTCTCGCGGAACAGGCCGTCACTCACGCGCAGGACGTTCGCCTTGTGGACGACGGTCAGACGGGCCGGGCTGCGCCGTTGGGCCGCCCGTGACAGCGCCAGTTCGCAGGCGAAGCGGACGATGCGCTCCGTCGCCCGGCGGCTGATGACCCGCTCCGCGATCGCCACCTCGGCTTCCCGTTCCCAACGTTCGCGGCCAGCGTACAAGCCTTCCGTGTTCTCACGCACGACGACGGCGTCGACGGCGCCGCTCTTGAGCGGCCGCACGTTCGCATAGAGGTCCAGGCGTCGCCGCAGCTCGACGATCGGACTCCGATATCCGTCGACCGCATGGCTCGGCGAGGAAACGGCGCCGAACATGGCGCCGGCGCAGCGTTCGAGGATCTCGACGGTAGTCGCGGGCAGCGCGCGACCGGTGCGCTCGAAGGTGCCCCAGCCCATCTCGGCCTCGACCCATTCGATCCGGTCGCCGCAGACTGCGTCGACGACCCGTACCGCTGCGTCGACAACCTCCGGGCCGATGCCGTCGCCGCCGATCAGAGCGAGGCGGACGGGTCCAGTCGCCAGATCGCCTTGGCTCCCTGTCACGCCGCCGCTACCCCGCCGCCAGCCGGCGCTTCGTCTGCTCGATCAGGCCGCCGGCCGCGATCATGGAGCGCACGGCCGTGCTGAAGGGCGAGAAGCCGTAGGCGGCCTCGCCGCAGCGGATCGCGGACGCTTCGAGATCGATCTCCACCTCGGCGCCCTCCTCCAGGGCGTCCACCGCCCCCGGGCAGACGATCGCGAGCAAACCGTTGTTCAGCGCATTGCGGTAGAAGATGCGGCCGAAGCTGCGCGCGACCACCGCGCCGACACCGGAGTACCGCAGGCAGACCGCCGCCTGCTCGCGGCTCGAACCGCAGCCCCAGTTCCAGCCGGCGACGATCACGTCGCCGGGTCGCACGCGCTCGACAAAGGTCGGGTCGAGGTCCTCCAGAGCGTGGGGAGCGACATCTTCCGGCCGGCTCTTCGTATAGGTGTAGCGGCCGGGAAAGATGACGTCCGTGTTCACGTGGTCGCCGTAGCGGAACACGCGGCCACGGAAACGCTCCGCCACATCCACCGGATCGTTCACTCGACCACCTCCCGGGGATGGACGATCCTGCCGGCGATAGCGCTCGCCGCTACGACGGCCGGAGAGGCCAGGTAGATCTCGGCTCCCCGGTCTCCCATCCGGCCCTGGAAGTTCCGGTTGGCGCTGGAGATGCAGACTTCGCCCGGGGCCAGCACGCCGAGATGGTTGCCCATGCAGGGACCGCAGCCCGGGGTCCCGAAGACGGCGCCGGACGCGGCGAGATCGGCCACCCAGCCACGAGAGAGGGCCTCGTTCCAGACCTCGCTCGATGCAGGCACGATGACCATTCGCGTGCCCCGCGCGAGCCGGCGGCCGGCCATTACCCGGTGCACCGCGCCGAGGTCTTCGAGGCGACCGTTCGTGCAGGTGCCAATGAACGCCTGGTCGACCCGCACCGATTCAAGTTCGCTCACGCCGGCCGTGTCGTCGACCTGGTGCGGGCGGGCGACCTGAGGCTGGACCGAGGAAAGGTCGAGAACATGTTCAGCTGCGTACTCGGCGCCGGCATCCGGATAGAGAGTTCGTTCCCTGAGCCGGACGATGACCTCGCCTGATGCCTCACCGGGTTCCGCCCCGCGACCCGGGCGACGCCCCGGACGCGTCAGCAGCCGTTCGGCCAGGTACCGGAACACCTCCTCGTCCGGCGCCATGTACGCGTTCTTCGCTCCCATCTCGGCCATCATGTTGACCAGTGCCGCGCGCGAATCGAGGCTCAGGCCGGCGATTGCAGGTCCGTCGAACTCGACGCTGCGATAGAGCGCGCCGTCGGCGCCCAGATCGCCGATCAGGGTCAAGGCCACATCCTTCGTCGTCACCCACTCGCCGAGCATGCCTTCGAGCCGGATCCGGATCGACTCCGGCACTCTGAGCCAGAGTTCGCCGGTGGCCCAGATCACCGCCATCTCGCTGCGGCCGACGCCGGCACCGAACGCACCCAACCAGCCGAAGTGCGGCGTGTGGGAGTCGGAACCCAGGATCAGGTCTCCCGGCAGGACGATCGCCTCCTCGCTCAGCACCTGGTGGCAGATTCCGCGCCCGACTTCGAAGAAATGGCCGATGCCCTGCTCCGCAACGAAAGCGCGGACCTCCGCATGGTTCAGCGCGTGCCGCACGGTCGGCGCCGGCACCGCGTGGTCGAGGGTGACGGCCATCCGCTCCGGGATCACCACCCGGTCCTGGCCGAATTGCCGCCAGATCTCGGCGATCGGCGCCGTGTTGTCGTGGCTCAAGGCGATGTCCGGCCGTGCGTCCACGATCTCTCCAATCGCAACCGACTCGTCGCCGCTGGCTTGGGCCAGCGCCTTCTGCGCGAAGGTCCGGGCCATGTCGGCCGGCCGACCGACCTCGGTCATCCGGCAGCTCCCGCCACCGCAGGCAGCAGCTCCGCCGTGTGGTACTCGCGCAGCAGGGCGTCAACGTCCGACAGGCTGAGCGGTTTCTCATCGGCCAGCGCCTTGATGTGGGCCGTGATCTCCTTGATCTGCGCATCGGTCAGATCGAGGCGTAACTGCTCGACGCGAGACTTGATCGCGTTCCAGCCGGTCAGGCGATGCGCGACGTGGACGTAGCGGTCAAGCCCGAAGTCCGCCGGATCCAGGATCTCGTAGCTCGACGGGTCGTTGAGGATCGCCTTGGCGTGAATGCCCGCCTTGTGCGTGAACGCCGTGTAGCCCGTGATGTAGTTGTTGAACGGCACGTCGACCTCGACCAGGGAGGCGACGTAGTTCTCGATCTCGCGCAGCAACGGCAGGTCGTAGCGCGACCGAACACCTTCGGGATCCTCGGCGTAGAGCCGCGCGACCAGGCCGCCGAGCGGCGTGATGCCGTTCCGCTCGCCAATTCCGAGCACGGACGTGTCGACATGGGTCGCGCCCGCCTCCAGCGCGCAGAACGCGTTGGCGACAGCGCAGCCGGTGTCGTTGTGGCCGTGGAACTCGATGTCGCAGTCGACTTCCCGCCGCAGCCGTCGGACCAGGTCGTAGACCTGCCTGGGACTCGCCACGCCCACCGTGTCGGCGACGCCGACCCGGTTCACGCCCACCGCGTTGACCGCGCGGTAGGCGCGGATCAGATCGTCCAGATCGCTGCGAAAGGAGTCCTCCGTGCTGAAACGGACCTCGACATCGTGCGACCGGATGTACTCGACCACCTCGACCGCGGTTTCGATCACCTGCTCCATGCTCTTGCCGTGGGAGTACTCCCGCAGGTAGCGGGAAGTACCGAACACGACATCGATCCCGTCGACGCCGGTTTCGAGCGCCAGCCTCGCGTCGTCCAGGTGGCAGCGGGTGTGGGTCAGTACCTTGGCGCGGAGCCCAAGGTTCGCCACCCGTTCGCAGTCGTCCCGGCTGCCACGACTCGCGGCAGGCGAGGTCAACTCGAGGTACTCGACCCCGAACGCGTCCAGCAGGCGCGCGATCTCCACTTTCTGGTCGCTGTCGAAGAAGGCGTTGGCGAACTGCTCACCCTCGCGCAGGGTCGACTCGATGATGGCTGGATGGGAAGGCATGGAGGGATCCTCCGGACACAAGAAAGCCGGCGCATCCTGAACTGGATGGCCGGCCGAGAAGTGTCGCTGCGGGTCTCTAGGCGATGGGCACCCAGTCCTGAAGTCGGGGCTTCGCGCCCCGCTTGTGCAGCGGCTTGACCAGAGACGGTGTGATCGTCGATTGAGTCATGGAAGCGCGGATTGTGCTTGCTGCGTGCCAGCGTGTCAAGGCGAACGGTGAAACCGGGCGATGCTCGACAGGCGTCAGAACAGCTCCTGCAGCTCCTCGAAGGCCTGTCCTGCCTTCGCAATGTGCGCGTCCGCGTCTCCGCCGAGACCGCCTCCCAGCGTCCGGAGGCACAGGTGGGTCAACCCCTTCGCTCGCCAGCCGCGGACGCGATTTTGCCACTCGTGCTCGCGCGGCCCGACGACGGCGACCCCCGCCTCCGTGCCGATGCCCGCCGGATCGCGGCCGGCGGCCCGCGCCGCGGCGTGAATGTCGGCCGAGAGATCGTCGAAGTCCTCCGGCGAGCACAGGACGAACCAGCCGTCCGCCTGCCGGCCGATGCGCCGGCGGATACGCGGCACCGGCAAGCCCCGCGCGCCGATCCAGATCGGGATCGGACGAGACGGCAGGGGATCGATGCCCGTGCCCTGGACGATGTCCCAGCGGCCCTCGAAGTCGACGTTCGGCTCCGTCCACAAGCGCCGCAACAGTTCGAGTTGCTCCTCGCAGCGAGCGCCCCGAGTGCCGAAATCCTGACTCAGCGCCCGGTACTCCGCCTCGCTGCCGCCGACACCGACGCCGAGACGCACGCCGCCCCCCGAGAGCCGTTCGAGCGTCGCCAGTTGCTTCGCCAGCAGCACCGTCTGCCGGGACGGCGTGACGATGACCGACGGTACGAGCTCGATGTTCTCCACCATCGCGGCGACGTAGGCGAGCAGGAGGAGGGGCTCGTGGAGGTGCCCGCTCTTCGGTCGCGCGACCAGATCCGGCACCCGCAGGTGCGTGTAGCCGAGTTCGTCGGCCGCCTGCGCGAACGCCTTGACCGCGCCGAGATCGTCCTTGAGTTCGCGGACGGGTAGCGAGATGCCGACTCTCATGCGAAGGACTCCTGTGGTGGCCGTGCCCGGCGCGGGATCGTAGCAGGGGCGCCGCGGCCCGGGAGCCGGTAGTAGCTACACTCCGACGCTTGACCGACCCACAGCAGATCTGGACCGGCAAGGTCCTGCCGGAGTGGATCGACCACAACGGGCACATGAACGCCGGCTACTACCTGGTCGTGTTCGACGACGCGACGGGCCCCTGGACCGCGTTCCTGGGCATCGACCGGACCTACCGCAGGTCGAAAAGGCGCTCCACGTTTTCGATCGACAGTCATCTCACCTGGCTGCGGGAACTGCCGGAGGGTGCGCCGATCGCGGTCGAAGCGGAGCTTCTGGGCTTCGACGACAAGAAGTACCACACGTTCATGCGCATGCTGCACGCCGAAGACGGCTACGTCGCGGCGACCCACGAGTTGCTGAGTATTCACATCGACCTGGACACGCGGCGCAGCACGCTCTTCCCGCCCGAGATCCACGAGCGGATGAACGAGGTGGTCTCGACCCAGCGCGCGATTGCCGAGCCGGGCGACGTTGGCCGCGTCATCCGGACCAAACCGTGGCCGCCGGCCGCGACGTCCTGATTCGAGGAAGCTGGCCTGGGCCGGCTCAGGCCGTAGCGGCCCGCGCTGTCTCGATCGCCGCCGTGCGCCGGTAGAGGTAGAGCGGCAGCGCCAGCGACAGCCCGACCAGCAGGTTGGCCACGACGTGGATCCAGAGGTGGCCGATCCGGTGATGGCGGCCGTCCGCGAACAGGAAGACCCAGAAGGCAGCCGACGACACGACGAGGTCGATGCTGAAGCCGGCCGCGACCGGATTGGCCGTCGCCGCGCCGATGAAGCCGGGCAGGTCGAACCCGCCGTCGCCCAGGAAGAACCGCAGGAACTGCCAGTACGGCAGCACGGTGCCCAGGACGCAGAGGAGGAGGTAGAAGCGCTTCATCGCTGAACGCAGGCTAGCAGGGGGTCGGCTACGATTCTCCCCATGACCACCCACGACGACTCCAGCGACTCCGACACCCCGATGACCCGCCGGACCCTGCTCGCCGGCTCCGCCGCCGGCGCCGCCGCGCTCGCCGCCAACCCGGGCGCCGCCACGGCGGCAGAAGACGACGCCCCGGCCTGGCCAGCCCCGAACTACATCCGCACCAACGGCGGGCTCCGCATGGCCGTCTACGAGGCCGGGAGCGACGGCGTGCCCGTCGTCCTGAGCCACGGTTTCCCGGAACTCGCCTACTCCTGGCGACACCAGTTACCGGCGCTTGCCGCGGCCGGTTATCGCGCCCTGGCGCCTGACCAGCGCGGGTACGGCAACACCCAGCGGCCGCTGGCGATCGAGGCCTACAACATGGGCGAACTCTGCGCCGACCTGGTTGGCCTGCTCGACGCCCGCGGTATCGAGAAGGCGGTGTTCGTCGGCCACGACTGGGGCGGCGGCGTAGTCTGGGCCATGCCCAGACTGCACTCGGACCGCGTTCTTGGCGTGGTCGGTGTGAACACCCCGACGGGACCCCAGCCGCCGCAACCGCCGATCGAGATCCTCCGCCGCATTCGCGGCGAAGACAACTACGTCGTCGCCTTTCAGGAGCCCTACAAGGCGGAAGACGTGCTCGAGGCAGACACCGAGAAGTCGTTCCGCACTTTCATGCGCCGCGGTTCGTGGGACGCCGAGGAGTTCAACAAGCTCCCCGCCGACGCACCGGAGCGGAAGTTCCAGTTGCTCGAGATCATCAAGCACGGCTCCACCGACGACCTGCGGGGTGAACTGCTTCTCACCGACGAGGAACTGGCCCACTTCGTGACCACCTACGAACGGACCGGCTTCACCGGCGGCGTCAACTGGTACCGCAACATCGACCGCAACTGGGAGCTGATGAAGGGGATCGACCAGAAGATCGACCAGCCCTGCCTCTACGTCGGCGCCGAGAACGACGTCGTGCTGCCGCCCTCCTCCGCCGACGGCATCGAGGCGCTGGTGCCGAACATCGCCAAGCACACGATCAAGGACTGCGGCCACTGGACCCAGCAGGAGAAGCCGGAGGAGTTCAACCGGGTACTGGTCGACTGGCTGAAGGCGACGTTCGCTTAACCGGCGCCTCGCCTCAGCACCCAATGGACATCGGCGACATCCGTCGGCGGCTGACGGCCCATGAGCCGCGCATCCTCCCGCCAGCCTCCTTCGAGGCCAGTGTCGCGATGGTGCTGCGTCCGTCGGCCAAAGGGCCCGAAGCGCTGTTCATCGAGCGGTCGAAGAAACCGCAGGACCCCTGGTCGGGGCAGATGGCCTTTCCCGGCGGCCGCCACGACGAAACCGACCGCGATCTGAGGCACACCGCCGAGCGCGAGACGGTCGAGGAGGTTGGCCTGTCCCTAGAGGGCGCGCGTCTGATCGGCCGGCTCGACGATCAGACCGGTCAGCGGGCAGGCCAGGGCAGGCAACTCCGCATCGCGGCCTTCGTCTACGAGGTCGCTGCCGGCGCCGGCAACGATCTGGTCCCGAACTACGAGGTCGCCGAAGCGTTCTGGGTGCCCCTGGCCTGGTTCGAGGAACCTTCCCGGGTCATCGACTACCGCCATCCGCCCTATCCCGAGGTCAGCTTTCCCGGCGTCGTCGTCGGTGACCCGGAACGGCATGTCGTCTGGGGTCTGACGTTCCGATTCCTGTCCGCGTTCTTCGAGGTTCTGCAGCGCCCGTTCGCCGCGAACGGCCGGCAGTAGCGCTCACTCGACGATCTCGAGATACTCGCGTTTCGACCAGCCACGCTGTCCGTCCCCGACCGCGCCGGGCGTCTCGCTCACCGACGGGACGGACGGCAGTTCGATGCGGACCCACTCCGGGCGTTGCTCGATCACGCGCACTTCCGTGCCGGCGTGGAGCCGGAATCGGACAACCGAGCCCTCGCCAGCGGCAGCGTGGAGATCGATCTCCTGCGGAAGGACGACCGCGACCGGGAAGCTGAAGGCGGCATGCGCCACAAGCGAGCCGGCCAGTGCGAGACCGATCACGAGCAGGCAGACGGCGGACCAGCGAAGCACCTCCGACGCCGGCCGATAGAGCCGAACCGCAAGGACGATCCAGAAGCCGAGACCGACCAGCACCGCGCTCCTCATGACTTCGACCGGCGCCAGGCTGTAGTGCCAGAACAGAACGGTGCGAAGCAGCACGGGCGGCTCCGGCGGCGCGATCTCGTCGCGCGCGCTGCGCCGAGCGAAGGTCAGGTTCGCGCTGGCGTCTTCGTCGCGCGGCAGGAGCTTCAGCGCACGACGGTAGGAAGCAATGGAACGTCCCAGTTCGCCGGCGCGCAGGTAGGCGTTTCCCAGGTTGTAGTGAAGGTGACCGTTGTCGACACCCATCTCGCGCATCTCGCGGTAGAGGGCGACCGCTCGCCCGAAGTCTCCCGCCTCGTAGGCGGCGTTGCCGTTGACCCAGAGTTCGGCCGGTTCCGGGACCGCCGGCGGTCCGTCCGCCGGCGGAGCCTCGCTGACCACAGGCCGTTCCTCGTCCTGGGAAAGAGCCGGGGCCGTCGCCACCGCTCCGGACAGGATGAGAGCCGCGACAGGTCCCATGACGGCGCGTCTCATGGTTGGCGGCCCCGTAACTGCCTGTCGAGGGTCTTGATCAGATCGCTCAGACCTTCGGTGCTGGTCTCCGCCGCGAACCCGCCGCCGCCCGCCACCGGGGTCAGGCCGTACTGGGCGGCCTCGAGTCGCTCGAGCAGCGCCCGGCAGCGCGCCGCCAGGGCGCTGTCCACGCCAGCCCGCACCAGCGCGGCCTCCGCCTCCGGTGGCGTCAGGGCGGAGCCCTCGACACCGAGCTTGTCGCCGACGTAGCCACGCACGATCCGGGAAGCCTCCGCCGCGGAAGCGGGCCCCGCGCCGGAGCGGAGTTTCCTCGCCATGGACAGCGCATCGCGCAACGCCCGCTGGCGCCGGCGAAGCGTCCGGTCGGCGGCGTAGCGGCGTTCGCGCCGGTGGTGCGCCAGCAGGGCCATGTAGATGAGGGGCGGCAGCACGCCGCAGGCGAACCAGACCCACAGGCGCCACCCTTGGGGCGTAACCGAAACGATGCCGGCCGCCGCCCGCCGAATCGGCAGGATGTCGTCGGCGAGGATCCGCACCGCCACCTTGCCCGTGGTCGGCGCCAGCGACTCGGTGAGCATGAGTTCCTCCTCACCGTCGGCCGGCGTGACCTCGAGGTCGATGCGCTCGGTCGACCGGGTTGCGTAGTCGCCAAGCTCGGGATCGAAGTAGACGAGATCGATCGGCGGGACATCGAGGGGACCGGCCACCAGCGGAACCAGAGCCCGGCGGAACACCTTGCGACCGGTCAGCAGGTGTCCGCTGCGGTCGATGCTCGCGTCCGGCTGGTCCGGGTAGATCTTGAACGCCGGCAGTTCCGGGATGTCCGGCTCGGTCAGGAGCTGCACGTTGCCGGTTCCGCCGACCCGCACCTCGAGCGTGGCCGACTGCCCCACCTGCAACTCCCGCCGGCTGAGCGAAGCCCGAATGTCGAAATCTCCGACCAGGCCGTTCCAACCGTCGGGAGCCGGCGGCAACGGCCGCACGTCGAGAGTCAGAGGCTCAGTGAGCAGGTACTTGGTCGCCCAGCGCCCGCCCGAGCCGAGCAGACTGTCGAACTCGTCGAAGATGCTGCGCCTTCGGCTCGGCCGGCGCGCCTCCTCGACCTCCACCTGCACCCGGAGCTGGGTCTGCGGCAGCGTCACTTCGCCGGGTCGCTGGGGGAACAACGCCTTGCGCACCTCGTTCACCGAGTACTGGACACCGTCGATCGAGGTCGAGAATTGTCGCACGTCGCCGAGGTCCTCTACCACCACGTCATTGCCGAAGTCCATCGACTCGATCGATCCCTGGCCCACGGGCACCCGGCTGTAGAAGCGCCAGGTGTAGATGACCTGCTGGCCTTGCCACGGTCGATCCGTCGACACGGTCGAAACGACGAAGAGATCCCGGTCCTGCTCGTCGTTCTGGCCCTCGGCGTCCGTGACCTGAATCGTGAACGGCCGGCTCCTGACCTCCGCACCGTCGACCAGGGCGGTCGCGGGACCGATCTCGAAGTTGCCGGCCCGCGTGGGGATCAACAGGTAGTTGTAGGACGTGCTGTTGCTGACCCGGCCGTTGATGATCTGCATGTCGCGCCGCTCACCCCGCGACAGGACCCGGAAGTCCGGTAGTGCGGGCAGCCCTGGCGGTTCGTCCGGTGACCCTTCGATCCTGATCGTCAGGTAGAGCTGGTCGCCCAGAGCCACCTGACTGCGGTCGACGGTGACCTGGATCGGGTCCGGCTCCTGGGCCTCCGCTCCGGCCAGGCCCAGGCAAGAGGCCCAGACGACCAGAACCGCGGCCCGGCGCAAGTCGAGGGACCGCCCACGCGTGCTTCCGCCCATCGCGCTACCAGTCCTTCGCCAGACGGCTTCGGCGCCCGCGCTGCCCCCGGCGCGTTGGATCCGGCCGACCCTCTTCCAGGGCCTGAAGGTAACGCTCCGCTTCCTCGGGCGTCATGCCCGGCGGGGACTCCGGCGGACGGCGCTGGTTGCCGCTCTCCGGCCCCTCGTCCTGCGGCACCGGTTCCCCGGCATCCGGGATGCCGTCACCGTCGCTGTCCTGCGGGCCCTCACCACCCTCCGGTTGCTGGTCCTGTCCCTGGTTGCCCGGATCCTGCTCCTGGTCGGGAGGTTGCTCGTCCTGATCCTGATCCCCCTCCGGCTGCTGCTGCGCGCCCTGGTCCTCCTGCTCCTCCCGCTGCTGCTCGTTCTGCTGCGGGTTCCGGTTGTCCTGGTTCTGCTGCTGGCGCCGCCTCATCTCCTCGCGCACGAACTCCAGGTTGAACTTCGCATCGAGGTCGTCGGGGTTCGCTTCGAGCGACGCCATGTAGAAGTCGACGGCGTCTTCGAGCTTGTTCTGCCGGTACGCGCTGTTGCCCAGGTTGTAGAGCGCCTCGGCACGGAGTTCGTCGTCGCCGATGGCCGCGGTCCGGTAGAACTCGCCGTCCGCCGCTTCGAAGTCGTTCAGCTTGTAGTGGGCGGCGCCGACGTTCAGACTCAGCTCCGGGTCGTCCGGGCGCTCCGTCTGGTGGTCCGCGAACCCTCGCAGTGCCTGGTCGTAGGCGCCCGCGTCCCACGCCGCATAGGGAGACGAGTACTCGACGGAAGCGGACGGTTCCTCGTCCGCAGCCTGCGCAGTGACGGCCACCGGAAGGAGGAGCAACCCAAGCCCCGGCAGCCAGGCCGCGCCGAGGCCGGGACGCCCGCGCCGACTCGCTGGCTCACGTGACCGCGGCATGGTCCCTTCCCTCCTGCCCAGGGCCTCGGCGCCCAAGGCGCTCGCCGATCAGCGGCTCGAGCATCAGCGCCGCCAGCGCAATGACCAGCAGCCACTGGAATCGCTCCTCCCAACGCTGCTGCCGGCTCGAGCCCAGCTCCTGGTCCTCCAACTGCGCCTTGATGCCTTGAGCGTAGATCTGCTCGAGGTCCACGTCGCCGGTCACCGAGCGCACATAGCGGCCGCCGGTGGTCAGCGCGATCCGCTGCAGCGCCGCCTCGTCGAGCCGACTCAGGACGATCTCGCCCCGGCGATCGGTGCGGAAGCCCCCACCCTCCCTCGGTATGGGCGCGCCCTCGTCCCGTCCGATACCAATCGCGAAGATCCGCACCCCCGCCTCGGCCGCGGCCTCCGCGGCGGCCTGGGCCTCGCCGAGGTGATCCTCGCCGTCGGTGATCAGGATGATCGCCCGCGATTTCCGCGACCCCGTCTGGGCCACCCGGTCGAAGGCCTCGAGCGAAACGCGGAGCGCCTCTCCGATGGCGGTGCCCTTGACCGGAATCAGGTCCGGCTCCATCGCCTCGAGAAACAGCGCCGCCGCCGAATAGTCCAGCGTCAGCGGCAGTTCGAGGAACGCACTGCCGGCAAAGGCAACCAGCGCGATCCGGTCTCCTTCCAGCCGCTGCAGCAGGTCGGCGATCTCGCGCCTGGCGCGTTCGAGCCGGCTCAGTTCGCCACCCGCCTCCGCGTCCAGCACGAGCATCGAGTCCGATACGTCGAGGGCGACCACGATGTCGACGCCCTCCCGGTGGACTTCCTCCCACACGAAGCCCCAGCGCGGCTGCGCCAGGGACGCCACCAGCGCGAGCACCGCGACGAGAACGAGAACCGCCTTCAGGCGCCGTCTCGGCCGGCTGACCCCGGCGATCAACCCCGGCAACATCTCCCGGGACGCGAAACGGCCGAGCAGACGCGCGCGGGTGCGAAACGCGTAGACGTAGAACAGCAGGAGCGCCGGGCCGAGCCACAGCAGCCAGAGCGCGTCCGGTCGGCCAGTCCGCACTTCGCAGCCGCTGACCAGCAGCACGGCGGGGACCAGCGCCAGCAGTTCCCCGCCACGGCGCGAGCCGGCGCCGATTGGCCCCGTGTCGCGGCTTGCACTCTCTCCGGTCACGGCAGCTTCCTCAGGCGGGTATCGAGCAGCACGACCTCGAGCAGCAGCAGGAACACGGCCGGCGCCACCAGCCAGGCGAAGCGCTCCTCGTACTCCATGTACGACTCCTGGCTGATTTCCGTCTTCTCGAGCTCGTCGATCCGCTCGTAGATCTGCTCCAGGCCCGCCTCGTCCTCGGCCCGGTAGTAGGCCCCGCCAGTCGCATCCGCCATCCGGCGCAGCGTCGCCTCGTCGATCTCCACGTCCTGATAGACGACCCGCGGCCCGAAGCCCGTCTCGACGACGAAGGGCGCCTGCCCCCTGGTGCCGACGCCGATCGTGTAGAGCCGGACGCCGAGCGCCGCCGCCGCTTCGGCGGCCCGCAGCGGCGACAGGGAACCGGCGTTGCTCCGCCCATCCGTGAGCAGGATCGCCACCTTGGACTCGGCGTCCGAGTCCTTGAGACGCTTGGTGGCGACTCCGACCGCCGATCCGATCGCCGTGGCGTCGCCGGCCATGCCGATTTCCAGCTGCTCGAGGAAAGTGGCCGCGACCCCGTGGTCGAGCGTCAGCGGACACTGGGTGAAGGCCTCCTCGCCGAAGACGACCAGGCCGACACGGTCGTTCGGTCGGGCGGCGATGAACGTCTCGACGACTCCCTTCGCCACGTCGAGCCGGTCCCTCCGGCGACTCAGCGAACGCTCGTGCGCATCCAGGTCCAGCGCCCGCATCGATCCCGAGGTGTCGATCACGAGCACGATGTCGATGCCCTCCGTGCTCACCTCCGTCAGCGCGCGGCCGGTCTGCGGACGCATCACGGCAAGCAGGACGAGGGCAACGACGAGAAGGCGCAGAGCCGAGACCAGCCGGCGCGCGGTCAGCGTGCCGGAGCGCGGGGTTCGCCGCGCATGGCCAAGGGAGGAGTACGCCACCGCCGCAGCGTCGCCCCCGGCATCGCGCTTCGCCGCGATCTGGCGCAGGCGTGGCCGGAGCCACCACAGGAGCGTCCAGATCACGTACAGCGGAAGCAGCACCCAGAGCCAGCGCGCATCGGCGAAGACGAGCTGCTCCGTCATGCCGCCTTCTCCGTCTGGCCGGAGGCCGGCATCGCGCTCTCGCCGTCTTCCGCGTCTTCCCTGGGCCGGGTCGCCGTGACGAAGCCCAGGCCCTGTTCGTAGGTGCGCTCGATCTCCTCGGCCGC
Organism: Holophagales bacterium; assembly: GCA_009845425.1. Classification (GTDB taxonomy): domain Bacteria; phylum Acidobacteriota; class Thermoanaerobaculia; order Multivoradales; family Multivoraceae; genus Multivorans. Next base: position 112,035 of record VXZQ01000012.1, on the reverse strand, counting down.
CGGCAGATGGGCCGCGAACTTGACCTGATCGGTGGCTACCAGGAACCGCTCCAGGCGCCTCGCCTGCAGGGGCTCGAGCCGCACCAACCCGCCCAGCCGGCCCAGGATCTCCTCAGTGGTCAGGTCGGTCGCATTCAACCCGAAGCGGCCTTCGACGTAGGCCCTGATCACCGCGGAAACGGCGAAGTAGTAGCGGCGGAGTTCCCGGAGGTCGGAGAAGTCGGTGCGACGCAACCGCTCCAGCTCCCGGATCGCCAGGTCGTAGGGCGGAACCGGGGGCGCTTCGGGCGCGCTGCCGTCCGGTCGGCGGCGGCGCCACCACCACCACACCGCCAGCCCTAGCGCAACGGCGGCCAGGGCCAAACCGGCCCACAGCAGCCACGAGGCCGGGGTGTCGATTCTGCGCAGCGGCTTGATGTCGCGGATGTCGGTCGCCTCGCTCCGGTCCTCCGGCAGCACGGACTCGACGTCGACGGAGATCTCCCCCGTTTCCAGGTCGCCACCGGGGCCGGACGGCTGGCTGTAGGTCGCGGTCAGCGCCGGCAGGACGTAGGCGCCCACGAGGTCGGCGCGGAGTTCGTACCACCTGCGCTCGAGGAGGCGACCGGAAGCCAGGGTCTCCGCCGGGGCCCGCCCCAGGTCGACGATGCGGAAGCCGGCGATGTCCGCGCCCGGCTCATCGAGCTCGACCTCGACCTCCGGGTCGCGCTCGACTTCCACCGTGTAGGTGATCAGGTCGCCCGTCGTGGCGACGGTCCGGTCCACGGAGGCACGCAGTTCAGCGGGCGGCTTCATTTCGGCATCGCCGGCCGGTTCGCCCGAGGCGCACGCCACCAGCGTCCCCGCGGCGAACGCCGCCGCGACCCAGGCGCCGATGCTCCGCAACGTCATCCCTACACCCGTACCGACTGTTCGCGCGCTCTCATGTAGCGCACCAGGGGCTCGATCCAGGGCCGATCGGCCCAGACCTGAATCTCACCGACACCCGCCTGGCGGAACTGTTCCGTCCGTCGCTCCATGTCCTGCCTGGCCAGCCGGACGAAACTCTCCGAGACCCGCCGGTCCGCCGTGTCGATGACCAGTGTCTGGCCCGTTTCGGCGTCCTCGAGCTCGATGAGCCCCATGCGCGGCAGGCTCACCTCGCGCTGGTCGAGCACCCGGATCGCCGTCAGATCGTGACGCCTGGCCGCGACCCGCAGGCGTTCCGCAAAGCCCGTGTCCAGGAAGTCCGAGATGACGAACCCCACCGACCGGCGCCGCACGACGCGGCCCAGGTACTCAAGCGCGCCGTCGAGGTCGGTGCCGCGCCCTGTGGGCCGGAAGCTCAGGACCTCCCGGATCACCCGCCACACGTGCGCGCGTCCCTTCTTTGGCGGAATGAACCGCTCGATCCGGTCCGAGAAGATGATCATCCCCACCCGGTCGTTGTTCTGAATCGCGAGGTAGGCGAGCACGGCGGCCAGCTCGGCGACGACCTCCCGTTTCTGCTTGCCGGAGGTACCGAAGGCCCCCGAGGAACTCACGTCGACGATCAGCATCACCGTCAGCTCGCGCTCCTCGCGGTGCTCCTTGACGAAGGGGCTCGACATGCGCGCCGTCACGTTCCAGTCGATGTGGCGGATGTCGTCCCCCGGCGCGTACTCGCGGACCTGCTCGAACTCCATGCCCCTTCCCTTGAAGGCGCTGTGGTACTCCCCGGCCAGCGCATCGGTCACCACACGCTGGGTGCGGATCTGGATCGCCTTGATCCGCGCGAGCAGCTCGGGCGACAGGGTCGCCGTCTCCTGCTCCGGGGCCTCGTTCCGCTCTGGTCTGAAGAAGAACATCGATCCCTTTGCGCAGTCTCAGGGAACGTCGACGGTGTTGAGGAGCTCCTGGATCAGGTCGTCAGAGGTGAGATCCCTGGCCTCGGCCTCGTAGGAGATCAGCACCCGGTGCCTGAGCACGTCCGGGGCCACGGTCTTGACATCCTGGGGCGTGACGTAGGCCCGGCCCGACATCAGGGCATGCACGCGCGCTGCGCCAGCGAGGTAGATCGTCGCCCGCGGCGACGCTCCGTACTCGATCAGCGGCTCGAGCTTCTCCAGACCGACCCCGGCCGGCTCCCGCGTCGCGAAGACGAGGTCGACGACGTACTCCTCGACTTTCGGGTCGAGGTAGATGGCATCGGCCACGTCGCGCGCGCGGCGAATGTCCTCCGGACTCACCACCGCCTCCACCGCCGGCCGCTCGCGACGGGCCATCCGCCGCATGATCTCCATCTCATCCTGCCGGTCCGGGTAGTCGACCCGCAGCTTCAGCATGAAGCGGTCCACCTGCGCCTCCGGTAGCGGATAGGTGCCCTCCTGCTCGATCGGGTTCTGGGTCGCGAGCACGAGGAACGGATCCGGCAGATCGAACGTCTCGTCGCCCAGGGTGACCTGCCGTTCCTGCATCGCCTCCAGCAGCGCACTCTGGACCTTGGCCGGCGCGCGGTTGATCTCGTCGGCAAGCAACAGGTTCGTGAAGATCGGTCCCTGCTTGACCTGAAAGTCGTGTTGATCGGCCCGGTAGATCTGCGTGCCCAGCAGGTCCGCGGGCAGCAGGTCGGGCGTGAACTGAATGCGCGAGAAGCCGGTGTGAACCGCTTCAGCCAGAGTCTTGATCGCGGTCGTCTTGGCCAGACCCGGAATGCCCTCGACCAGAACGTGTCCGTCGGCGATGAGCGCCATCAGCAACCGGTCGATCATGTAGGTCTGGCCGACGATCACCTTGGCCACTTCGGCGCGGACGCGCTGCAGCAGGTCGGCCTGGGCGGCGATCTCCGTGCGCAGCTCTTCGCTGACACCCGGTACGGCAGGGCCGGCAGGCGGCGCCTGAGGCACCGCCAAAGGCTGTTCGGTTGGAATGTTCTCGCTCGAATCCATCGTCATCTCGGTCGACTCTCCCAACCCCCGGAAACCCCGGGTTCTTCCCGAACAGCGCAACTCAACTTTATCCGAGCGCCCGGTCCGAGCCGGGTGGCCGCGAGAAGCCGACCTGGCCGTCAGATCCCGGACACTTGACCGCCATCCGCGGTCGCGGCATCGAGGTGGTCGCAGCAGTTGACCAGGGACGCTTCCCAGGGCGTGCCGCCCTGCACATGGGTTACGGACGTGTTGCCCCACCGCGTCGGAGGCTCCACGCCGTGGCCAAGGTGTAGATGACGAAGCGCCAGCGAGTAGCAGACCAGGCCGTGAGTGACGAAGACGCTGTCTCCTTCTGCCGCCTCGGCGGTCTGCCGAATCCGGGCCCAGGCCGCATCCACGCGAAGGTGGAACGTCTCCCAGTCCTCTCCGCCCGGCGGCGCGTAGCCAGGTTCCATGATGTCGCGGCCGATGTCGGCATAGGCCCGGCCCCGCAGGTCGCCGAAGTTCCGCTCGGCGAGCAGAGGCTCGATGAGCAGCGGGAGTCCCAGGGCCCCCGCCACCGGCTCCGCGGTCATCTCCGCGCGCCGCAGGTCGCTCGCGACGATGCAGCCGATCGGACGTTGCCGGTGGTGCTCCAGCATCCGCGACGCCAGGCGCTCCGCCTGGCCAACGCCGCGCTCGTTGAGAGGCGTGTCTGGCGTCTGTACGACACGGGCGGCGTTCGACGCGGTCTCGCCGTGGCGCACGATGAGCAGCACGGGCGGGAGGGTATCAACGTGCCTGTCGGGTACGACGACTCTGGAGCGGGGCTAGGATCGGTGCAGCCGCCATGCCGCCGCAGCTCTCGATCGTCGCCCCGGTGTACAACGAGGCGGGCAACCTGGAACGACTCGCGGCGGAGACGCACGATTCCATCGAGGCGGCCGGCCTCGACTACGAGTTGGTCCTGGTCGACGACCACAGCACCGACGGCAGCCGCGACGAACTCGTCCAGCTGGCGACGAACAACGAGAGACTGCGAGCCCTGAGTCTCGAACGACATGCTGGCCAGTCGGCGGCGCTGCTTGCCGGGTTGCGGGCCGCCCGGGCGCCCCTGGTCGTCACGATGGACGCCGACCTGCAGAACGACCCGGCCGACATCCCGGCCATCGTCGCTCTGCTCGAGGACCACGACGTCGTCTCGGGCGTGCGGGTCACACGTCGCGACACCCTGTCGCGACGGCTCGCGAGCCGGGCCTCGAACCAGGTGCGACGGTGGATCCTCGGCGACCCCTGCACGGACATCGGCTGCGCGCTCAAGGGCTACCGGTCCGACGTACTCGATGATCTTCCGGCCTTCAACGGCCTGCACCGCTTCCTGCCGCTACTGGCGCTCCGGCACGGCGGCAGCTATGCCGAGATCCCGGTCCGCCACCGGCCCCGGACGAGCGGCACCAGCAAGTACACCCTGCGAGGCCGCTTCCTGCGCGGCGTTCCGGACCTCTTCGGCGTCTCCTGGTACCGCCGCCGCACCGTGTCCGCCACTGCACATCCCCTGGAGAGCCCACCATGCCCGAACTCACCCCCGAGAACATCTGGGTAGCCATCGGCTTCGGCGGGCAGGCACTCTTCGCCTCGCGTTTCCTCGTCCAGTGGATCGCCACCGAACGACGGCGCCAAAGCGTCGTTCCGACCGCGTTCTGGTATCTGAGCCTTGGTGGCGGACTCGTCCTCCTGAGCTACGCCCTGAGCATCGGCGATCCGGTCTTCATCACCGGACAGAGCTTCGGCGTCCTCGTGTACTCGCGCAACCTCTGGTTCGTGCACCGGGGAAAGGCGGACGAAACCCGATGAGAACGGCGAGTCGCCCGCATCCCGGCTCCAGGATGCGGGCGACAGCTTCGACCTAGAAGCTGTACTTGATTCCGAGCTGAACGATCCGGCCGTCGCCGTTCGTCGCGGTGATCACGCCGTAGTTGCGATCGCCAATCCGGTTCCCCGGCTGGGCGAAATTGACCCGGTCAAAGACGTTGAACGCCTCGACCCGGAGTTGGAGCGACCGGTCGCCGCCGCCGAACGGAATGTGCTTGATCAGGGACAGGTCGACCCGTTCGAAGTCCGGACCGCGAATCGGGTTGCGGCCGGCGTTGCCACGCCGCTCGGCGGTCTCCGCCAGAGTCCGAAACACGAAGCACTCCGTGTTGAACCACTTCTCGACCGTGTTCGGGGCGCCGCTGTTCGGGTCGCAGACCTGGTCCGGCCGCGACGTCAGGCCACGGATGTCGTCGCCGCGAACCCGGATGGGGAACGGATAGCCGGTCTGGTACTGCAGGATGCCGTTCAACTGCCAGTTGCCGAACACCCCGCGAACGAACCCGCTCCGCCCTTCGAGCGAGGGCAGGTCGTAGCCGAAGCTGAGAACGAGCCGGTGTTCCACGTCGAAGAGCGCCGGGCCGCGCTCGCGCTCGAGCGCCTGGTCGATCGACGTCCGGCGCTCCAGGTCGACCGGAACGATCGGCCGCTCCTCGCCGCCGATGTTGAGCCCGGAGACGTGGTCCTCCGCCTCGCCGTAGGTGTACGAGAAGAGGAAGTTCAGCCCTCGCGTCGGCCGCATGCGGACGCTGGCCTGGAACGCGTCGTACCAGGACTTGGCCACCGTGAAGGTCGGCCGCACCAGGCTGAAGGCCGGGTGCAGGCGCGGTCCGAGCGTGGTCTGACCAGGCTCGACGACCCGCGGATTGACCTCCATGAAGATCGGCAGGTTCCGGCCTCGCGAGCCGACCCAGCCGACCTCGAGCCCGATGTTCTGGCCGAGCTGGCGCTGGTAGGTCAGGTTGTAGTGCTGGTAGTTCGGCGTCGTGAACTCGCTACCCCAGCCGATGAAGATGATCCCCGGCGGAAACCTGGTGGGCCCGCCGGTGAGGTTGGCGAGCGGATCGGCAAGCGTCATCACCGTGGGCGGCGAGTTGAGCTGGACCAGCGGATTGAACGGCGGCGCCAGGACCGAGTTCTGGAAGAAGTCGCCCTGACCCGGCAAACTGTCGTGGAACAGCCCCCAGCCGAGGCGGAGACTCGAACGGCCGTTGCCCTCGGGATCCCAGACCATCGCCAGCCGCGGCGCGAAGTTGTTCGAGTCCGTGTCGTAGGTCCCCGCCGGCACTCCCGCATCGCCCGGATAGACGAGGCCGGTCGGCGCGTCGGGGAAGCGTGTCGACTGCTGGCCGGGCCGGAAGCTGTTCAGCGCATCGCCCGTGTCCTCGAAGGGCTCGGCCAACTCGTACCGAAGGCCGAGGTTCAACGTCAACCGCGGCGACAACCGGAACTCGTCCTGGATGTACGCGGCGTACAGCGAGCCATCGCCCTCGTTGATCGAGTCGGCGCCCGGCACCGCCGTCCGGAAGAGCGCAGGCAACCCGAGCAGGAAGTCGGCCGCAGCACTGCCGGTGTGAGTGCCGCGGAACACGAAGTCACCGTTCGGCCGGTTGATGAAGCCGATGAACATCTTCTCGTTCCGGTAGTCGATTCCCGCCTTGATCGTGTGGCGGCCGCGCAGGATCGTGAGATCCTCCGTGAGCTGCTCGACCTCGTTCTCCCGCTTGACGAACGGCTGATTCCGGTCCCCCATGCTCGGGAAGCCCGAGATCGAGAACTGCGGCAAGCCGACGGCCAGTTCGTTGATGTTGGGGAGGTTGATGCCGTAATCGGAGTTCGTCAGGCCGCTGGTGACTACCGGCTCCGCGTCGATCGCGCTCGACATCACGCGCACCTGGTTGAACACGTTCGAGCCGACAGTCGCCGTGTGGGACACCATGTAGTCCTCAAGCGTGGACGCCGCCGTGTTGCCGATCGGCCGCACCGTCGGCGGCTCGAAGCGATCGGACGTGCTCCTGAGAGCGCGTACCAGCACGTTCTGCGAGTCGGCGATCCGGAAATCCAGGCGCAGCCCGAACTGGTCGCGATCGTCCGTCACGTCGGGCGAGACGATGTAGCGGCTGCCCACGTTGGGCAGCGGCATGAACTCGCTGATCACCCTGGTCGCGATCGGACTCAGCCGGTTGGCCGGAATCACGTTGCCCGGAAAGGGCTCGCCGGTCATCGGGTCGATGATCGTGCCGCCGCCCGAGAAATCGCCCATGCGCTCGGCCGCGCTCATCACAGCGATGTTCTGGGTCGTCCCGCGGGTGTTGCGGAATCCCTCGTAGTAGCCGAAACCGAACAGCCGATCGGTGACCAACGGGCCGCCGATCGTGCCGCCGAACTGATCCTGCGCGAGGGTCGGCTTTTCCTGGTCGGGCGGTGAGAAGTAGTTCCGGGATTCCAGCGAATCGTCGCGGTTGAACTCCCAGATGCTTCCCTGCAGGCTGTTGCCGCCCGACTTCGTCACCACGTTGACGATCGAGCCGGCGTTCCGGCCGAACTCCGCCGTGTAGGAGTGGGTCAGGATCTTGAACTCCTCGATCGCGTCCGGCGGCGGGCGCACGACGAAGCCGGTGTTGAACGTATCGTTGTTCGCGGCGCCGTCCAACAGGAAGTTGTTCGACTGGTTGCGCACGCCGTTGACCGCGAAACCGGCAGTGACCGCGCCGAATCCGTGGATCGCGGCGTCGGCGTCGCCGCGGGCTCCGCCCAAGCGGGCGGGCGGTTCGACTACGCCGGGGATGAGTGTGCCCAACTGGGTGAAGTTCCTCCCGTTGAGCGGCAACTGGACGATTTTCGCCTCGTCGACGACCACGCCCAGGGTCGCATTCGAGGTTTCGATGAGAGGCGTCTCGCCGGTTACGGTCATCGTCTCCGAGAACTCGCCGACCGAGAGCTCCATCGCGATTCTGGCGGTCTCTGCCGCAGTGACCCGGACGCCTTCGCGGCTCAATTGGACGAAGCCCTCGAGCGCGGCGGTCACGTTGTAGTCGCCCGGCGGCAGGAGCGGCGCCGCGAAGTAGCCGTCCTGCCCGGTCATCACCAGCCGGGACTGATTCGTGTCGACGTTCGTCACCGTGACGCTGACGCCCGGCAGGGCGCCACCCTCGGCGTCCGTCACGAAGCCGCTCAACTGTCCGGTCGCCTGCGCCCAGGCGCCCGTGGCGCACAGTGCAAGCAACAGTGCGACAAGACCAACTGATCGAATCCAACAAACCAAGTTCCTCATCCAGCGCCTCCTTCCGTTTTGCACCTCCGGCGCGGCGGTGCGGGGCAACCGAGTCAAGAAAACCAAACGGCGTCCATCGCCGAATTCAGATCAGTAGGGGCACCGGCAGCATAACACCGTGCCAACCACGCGAAGCGACCAACCTGGAAGTGCGGTCTGCTAGAATCCGCCCGCTCCGGCGCGGTTCTCCGTGGCGGGGCAACTCATCGAGACCGGCTGAGGGACAGGCCCGTTGACGCCGGGGCAACCACCGGGGCTTCGCAACTCCGGGAAGGTGCCAACTCCTACGGGAGTTCCGCCTGCGGGCGGGGCTTGCCGAGAGATGAGTCAAGAGCCGCATGAACGCGGTCTCGACGCCACCTCCGGTTCACTCTCCGTAGAAGTCTTCTCGAGAGAGCGTTGAACCCGTTCCGCGCAAGCGGGACCACCCAACCCTTTCGACCGGAGACTCACATGACAAGGAACCACGACCCGGCAACCCGCGCCGTCCGCGCGGCGCTCGCCACCGACGAACACCACGGAGCGGTCGTTCCGCCGCTGCATCTCTCAGCCAACTTCACGTTCGCCGGTCTGGACGCCAAGCGGCCCTACGACTACACGCGCTCCGGCAACCCGACGCGCTCGGCCCTTGCAAGTGCGCTCGCCGACGCCGAAGGCGGTCACGGCGCGGTCGTCACCGCCTCCGGCATGGCGGCCGTCACCCTGGTCTGCCAACTGCTGGACCCGGGAGACCGAGTCCTCGCGGCCCACGACTGCTACGGCGGCACGTTCCGGCTCCTGGACCGCTACCAGCTGCGCGGCCTGCTCGAAGTCGACTTCGTCGACCTGACGCACCGGGAGGCCATGGCGGCGGCCCTCGCCTCCGGTCCCAAGCTGGTCCTGGTCGAGACGCCCAGCAACCCGCTGCTCCGGATCACCGATCTGGAAGCCGTGTGCCGGCGCGCGAAGAAGGCCGGCGCGCTGGTCGTGGCCGACAACACCTTCATGTCGCCGGCGCTCCAGCGGCCCATCGAACGGGGCGCCGACGTGGTGATCCACTCGACGACGAAGTACCTGAACGGCCACAGCGACGTGATCGGCGGCGCCGTTGTCGCGGCGACTCCCGCACTCCACGAGTTCTTCGAGGAGTGGGCGAACATGATGGGCGTGGCCGGAGCGCCCTTCGACAGCTACCTGACCCTGCGCGGCCTGCGCACCCTGCACAGTCGCCTGCGCTGCCACGAGGAGAACGCGCTTGCCGTGGTCGGGATGCTCCGTGAGCATCCCGCGGTCGAGCGTGTCTACCATCCGAGCCTGCCGGAGCATCCCGGCCATGACATCGCGAGTCGCCAGCAGGACGGTTTCGGCGCCATGGCGAGCTTCGAACTCCGAGGCGACACCGCCGACGTGGCGCACCTGGTCTCGCACCTGACGTGCTTCTCCTTCGCCGAGTCCCTTGGCGGCGTCGAGAGCCTGATTTCCCATCCGGCCACGATGAGCCACGCCTCGATGACGGCGGAAGCTCGCGCCGCGGCCGGCATCAGCGACCAGCTTCTGCGACTCTCGATCGGAATCGAGCACGCGGACGACCTGGTGGCCGACCTGCGCGGGGCGCTCGACCGCGTGCTGAACCGGCCGCGGTCGGCGGCTGCGGCTACCGCGTAGCGCCGGCCGCTACGAAGCGCGGGCGAGCGCCAGGCGGATCATCCGGTCGCAGAGGTCTTCGAAGGAGATCCCGAAGACCGCGGCGGACTGGGGAAGGAGGCTGGTGGGGGTCATGCCGGGCAGGGTGTTGACCTCGAGGCAGTAGGGGCAGCCCGCAGCGTCCAAGCGGAAGTCGACGCGGGAGAAGTCGCGGAGGGCCAGGGCCTCGTGGGCCGCGAAGGCGAGCTCGCGGAAGCGGCTCTGGAGGGCTTGGTCGATCTCGGCCGGAAAGAGCTCCTGGGCCCGGCCCGGCGTGTACTTGCTGTGGAAGTCGAAGATCACGTCCGGCGGGACGATCTCGCCGACGCCCAGCGCTGCGTCCTCCAGCACCCCTACGGTGTACTCCCGGCCCGGCAGGAACTGTTCCAGGATCACCCGGTCGTCGAACGTCAGGGCCTTGCCAACCGCCGAGTCGAGGTCGAAGAGGTCCGACATCAGGGTCAGGCCGACCGTCGAGCCTACCCGTGACGGCTTGACGATCAGGGGCAGGCCAAGTTCCTCGATGTCCGAGTGCCGGGCCGGCCAGGTCAGCCAGTCGGGAGTCGGGATGCCAGCATCGCGGAAGCGGCGCTTGCTTTCGTCCTTGTCCATCGCGAGGCGGCTGCTCCGGGCGTCGCTGCCAGTGAAGGCGATGCCTCCGGCCTCCAGCAGCTCCTGAACTTCGCCGCCCTCGCCCTGGCGGCCATGGAGCACGAGGAAGACGGCGTCGTGGCTGCCGAGGTCGCCCCCGACCAGGGCCTGCAGGTCTTCCCGCGCTTCCAGTTCGCGCAGCTCGGCCAGCGACGGCGGGCGCGTGCCGACGGCCCGGCCCAGACGCTGCCGCTCCAGTGCGGCGTCCAGCGGGCCCGGTTCGATCGTGTCGAACACGGTGACGTCGTGGCCGCGGGCGCGCAGGGCGGCCGAGACCTTGGCCGCCCCCGCCAGGGCGACCGTCCTTTCCGGCGTCGAACCTCCGGTCAGAACTGCGATTCGCGCCATGCCTTAACCACCGGGAGCGGATGCTACTGCCGTTCGGCGGCCGCTGTTACTCTGACCACCATGAGGATCAGCACACCCATCCTGCGAACCGCCATCGTCGCGTTGACGATTCCGGTGATCGGCGTCTCCTCGATCACAGCGGACGACGCCGGCGAACCGCTCGCGCCGACGCTGGAGGGCCTGGGGGACCTGCACTACCCGATCACTACCTCGTCGGAAGCAGCGCAGCGCTTCTTCGATCAGGGGTTGCGCCTCGTCTACGCGTTCAACCACGCCGAGGCAATCCGGGCGTTCGAGGAGGCGACGCGGCTCGATCCCGAAGCGCCGATGCCGCACTGGGGCAAGGCCCTGGCCCTGGGCCGCAACCTGAACGACTCGATGCCGCGCGAACGCGAACTCCAGGCGCTGGAGAGCCTCGAGCAGGCACAGGAGCAGCGCGCCAGCGGAAGCGAGCGTGAGCAGACCCTGATCGACGCTCTTGCGAGCCGCTATTCCGCCGACGAGGACGCCGACCGCCAGACACTCGACGCGGCGTGGGTCGACGCGATCGCGGCGGTCGCGAAGCGGTTCCCGGACGACCCGGAAGCGTCCACCCTGCATGCGGCGGCGATCATGAACACGATGCCCTGGGACTACTGGCGCGGCGGCGAGGCGCAGCCGGGCACCCTGGAGGCGAAGGAACTCCTCGAGCGGGTAATCGCGGCATACCCCGACCACCCGGGTGCGCACCACTACTACATCCACCTGATGGAAGCCCGGGAACCGCAGCTCGCCGAGCCGAGCGCCGACGCCCTCGGCAAGCTCATGCCGGCCGCGGGTCATCTGGTCCACATGCCGGCTCACATCTACATCCGCGTCGGCCGCTACGACGACGCCGTGGAGTCGAACCAGCGCGCGATCGCGGCCGATGTCGACTACATCGCACAGTGCAACGCCCAGGGGCTCTACGCGGTCGGCTACTACCCCCACAACATCCACTTCCTGTGGGCTGCCGCCACCTTCGGCGGCCGCGCCGAACTCGCGATCGAGACTGCCGACCACCTGGCCGCTGAAGTCCCGGTCGCACTCGCTCCAACCCTCGCCTTCCTCCAGAACTACCTGGCAACGCCTCTGTTCGCGCGGGTCCGGTTCGGCCGCTGGCAGGAGGTGCTCGACACGCCGCAACCTCCCGCCGGCCAGACCTTCCAGACCGCGATGTGGCACTACGCCCAGGGGCTGGCCCGGGCTGCCGGCAGCGATCCGCGCGGCGCCAGACGACACCTCAGGGCGCTCGGCAAGCTGCGGAGGAGCCCGGAACTCTCGGAGCTGAGCATCTCCTTCGCCACCGGTTCCGACCTGGTGCGCCTGACCGAGCACCTGCTCGCCGGCGAAATCCAGGCGGCACGAGGCCGGATGAGCCGCGCGATCATCGAGATGCGCTCGGCCGTGGCCCTCCAGGACAGCTTCCGTTACGCCGAGCCGCCGTCGTTCCACTACCCCGTCCGTCAGTCCCTCGGCGCCATGCTGCTCGAAGCCGGACGGGCCAGCGAGGCCGAAGCCGTCTACCGCCGCGACCTGGAACACAACCCGCACAACGGCTGGTCCCTGTTCGGGCTCGCGGAGGCGCTGCGCGCGCAGGACCGGGAGCAGGAAGCGGACGAAGTGGATGAGCGGTTCGCGAAGGCGTGGCAGAGCGCCGACGTGGAACTAGAAGCGTCGGTCTTCCGCTAGGGCAGCCTCCACTCCCCCGCCAGGCGGTCGGCCCGGGCCATGCCCTCGAGGGTCGGCTCCAGGCGACGACCGCGCACCCGGAGCCAGCCCGCCTTCTCCCAGGCTTCGATCTGCCCGGCGGCGCTTGCGGCCGGATCGATGCCGAAGCGCCGCTCCAGCGCGGCGCCGTCGATGCCGGATCGCTGGCGAAGTCCCATCATCACGGCCTCCAGCAACAACTGGTGCTCGGTCAGCTCCTCGCGACCAGCCACCGGCGAGTCGCCGCCCGCTATCGCCGCGCTCCAGCCTCTCCACGGAGCGACGTTCCACCAACGGCTGCGACCGGCGAAGGAGTGCGAAGAGGGTCCGAGGCCCAGATAGGGCTGGTGCCGCCAGTACTTCCGGTTGTGGCGACTCCGATCCCCTTCCCTGCGGGCGAAGTTCGAGACTTCGTATCCCTCGTAGCCGAGCTCCGCGAGGCGACGGTGGGTAGCCACGAAGTTCGCGGCCCTCTCGTCCTCGCCGGCTTCCCGCAGCCTGCCCGCGTCCCGCCGCCGGCCGAACGGCGTGCCGTCGTGGATCGTCAGTTCGTAGCAGGAGATGTGGTCCGGCCCGAGCGCCGTCGCCTCCTCCAGCGTCCGAAGCCACCAACCACCGTCGAACCCGGGCAGCGAGTAGATGAGGTCGATCGACACCGACCGGAAACCCGCCTCCCGCGCCCGTTCGACGCTCGTCCACGCCGCCGCCGCATCGTGCCGCCGGCCGAGAAAGCGGAGCGCCCGATCATCCAGGGCCTGCAGCCCCAGGCTGATCCGGTCGAAGCCAAGCTCGCGCCACCCCACCAGCGCCTCAGCCGAGGCATCCTCCGGGTTCACCTCGATCGTCCACTCGGCCCCCGGATCGACCTCGAACGTCCCGACCAACCGCCGCCGAAGCGCACCAAGCTGCTCCACGCTCAAAGCCGACGGCGTACCGCCCCCGAAGTACACCGTGTCGAAGCGGGCAGCCTCGAAGACCGGCCCGCCCGCCGACGGCCCGCCTTCATCCGCACTTGAACCGCATTCCTCGATCTCCCTGTCAAGAGCGGCAACAAACCGCTCCCGATCCGCCTCGCCACCTCGCGCCACCGCAAAGTCGCAATACGGACAGATCGCCGAACAGAACGGGATGTGAACGTAGAGCCCGGCCGCCTCCCTTTCAGCCATACCCCCGCCCACGACCAGACCCTACCGCCGCCCCTCCGTTCTTCCCATCAGCGCCAGGCGGCACTCGTTCCGACCACCCGACGACCTCCAGCCGGTCCGGGGCCACCGTCGCCACCGCGACGTCGCCGTCTAGCGCGGCTTCTCGCCGCCGACCCACCAGGGGCTGGACCAGGCGAGGTGGCCGTCGATCTGCTCGACGCGGAGGTAGTACCAGTCCTCTTCTTCGCCGAAGTCGGTGAAGCGGAAGGTGACGTCGTCGCGGAGGCCTTCGAGGAAGTCCACGCGGACGCTGTCGCGATAGTCGCCTTCGTGGAAGACCTGCTCGTTGCCGCCGCGGGCGCCGGCCGACGTTCCCGGCGCCGCCGGCAGGGCGAGCGTGAACTCCGCCGCCGCGAACCGCTGCGGAGTGCGCACCTGGGTCGGCGCGGTGCCGTACTCGACGGCGGCCGCGATCTCGAGGCTGAGCCGCGCCGCCGCCGGATCGCCTTCCAGCACCAGCGCGAAGGACCGGCGCGAGCCCCGGGTCGTGAAGTCGAAGCTGGCCGTGTTCCCTTCGACGCCGAAGCCGTCGGCAGGCAGCGGCGTTCCGGTCAGGCGACCGCTGACCAGCCCCGCGCCTTCGACCGTCACCGTCCCCTGCCACGGCCGCTGGCCGCGCGGGTTGTCCCGGATAGCGACCCAGGTCTCCGAGAAGAAGCTGACCAGGGCCTCGAACTGCCCCTCCGGCAGCGCCGAACCGCCGGCGCCGCGCGTGTCGAAGGTCGCCACGACTTCGCCGTTACGGATCAGGTCGACCCGACGGATCGGCCCGGTGCCGATCGCCCGTCCCTCAAGCACACGGCGGTCGGTCTGGTCCAGTTCGCTGCCCATCGGCGCGCCGTTGAGGCGGGCGTCGAGCACGATTCGCTGTGCGCCCGTCGTCGCATAGGCGCGGCGAGACTTAAGAGCGCCGAAAACGGCATCGGTGGTGCGCGCCGGCGCCCAGGCGGCAGCCAGACCGCCGAACTGGAAGATGTTCGATCGCCGCCCGGAGGCGCCGGCCTGATGGCCGGCCGAGTACCCGGGGTGGCCCAGATGGTCGTCCGACGCCGACACGAAGCCGACGCGGAAGCCCTGCTCCAGGTACCGGCTGCCGAACCACTCGAAGGTGCCGTGGCCGGACATGATCTCGATCAGGTTCTCCATCTGGAAGTCGTTCTGGCGCCAGTCGCCGTTCTGATGGGCGTGAGGAATGATCAGGACGTCGTCCGTGTCGTACTCGGCGCGCAGGCCGCGATAGAGATCGGACAGGTTCGGCGCTGCCTGCACACCCACCCGCTGCATGCCGACGTTCCGGAAGAACACGTTGTGGTGACCGCCGCGCTGGCGGGGCGACGTCCACTCGTAACCCGCGAAGACCAGCAGCTCACCCTCGCGGTGAAACTTCCGGACCGCCTCGTTCAACTCCTCCCACAGCCCGTCCGTCAGCCAGATGTCGTGCTCGCTCATCGTGATGAAGTCGAGGCGGGCATCGTCGCGGGCGAAGGCGAAGTAACCCTCCGGCGTGCCCTGGCCCTCGGCGAAGCCGGAATGCCCGTGCGTCTCGCCCCAGTACAGACGGTGTTCGGGGTCCGCCCGCACCCAGACCGGATTCGCGGCGCCCGTCACCTCGCCGTCCGGGCTGCGGAACGTGTAGCGATGAACACCCTCAGCGCCGGCCACCAGCTCCACCAGGTGGATCGCCTGCCCGGCCGGTAGCTCCGCGACTAGCTCACCGCCCCGAAACACCTGGAGGCCCGGAATGTCGCGGGTCGCGCGGTTGTAGACCCGGTCCTCGGCGCGTACCGAGATGACGAACGGTTCGCCCGTGCCGACGATCGACGGCGCGAAGCCATGGACCCGCTCCGCCGCGCCGCCCACAACCTCGAACGTCGCGGGCGGCATCTCGTAGACCCGACCATCACCCGGGTCGACGTGAATCGGCAGCGCGATGCGGTCATTGCTGAACTGGCCGAGTCGGAGACCACGACTACCCCCGCTCCGGTCCCCGTAGGTCAACGCGATCGTGTCGCCCGGCGAAAGGTCCCCGCCGCGAACCCGGAAAGTCGGGAAACCGGCCGGGCCGCGGAAGCCGCCGTACGGACCCCAGATCCGGTGCGTGTCCTGCTCCAGTCGGACGCCCTCCCGGCTCACCCGGGCGGAAACGTAGTGATCGCCCGCCGGGTCTGTCGTCTGAAGCCGACCGTAGCCGCCTATTCCCTGGGTCGAGACGACGATCCCGCCGCCCTCCTCCATGCCGAGCGAGCCGACCGTGTAGACCACCTCGAGGGTCACCCAGCTCCGCGCCTCGAACACCCCGGACCCGGTTCGCGTCACGGTGCCGAGGGCCTCCTCGTCCTCCTCCAGCCAGGCAAGCTGCCGCACGTAGTCGTCCATCGACGCCAACTGGAAGGGCGCCGGTTCCGTTCCAGGCCGGGGGAAGGGTCCGAAAAAGGCGACGAGCGGCAGGTTCTTGGGCACGAACCCGCCCTGCAGGGAGACGGCATTCGCCCACTCCCACAGCACCGGAGTGCGCTCGACAACGTTCGAGACAGTGGTCGGCGCGCGCCCGACATCCGCGATCAGCGCGTCCACGCGGACCCTCAGATCGGGATCCAGTTCAGCGCCGGCAGTCGGTGTCGGCGCCGCCAGCACACCCGCAAGCACGAGAGTGAGTCCACCGGTCAGTTTTCTCACATGCAACCTCCCTTCACGACCCCAACCAGGACCTCAAGCACTGCTGGCGGAACCGCCAATAGTAGACTGCCGCGATTCCGCTCTTGAGGAGAAGCCGATGAAGAAGCTGACGACGGGCGCGGCGCTGGCCGCGTTCTCCGTGTTCCTGATCGCCGCCTGTGCTCCCGGCGAGGACGCCGACGACGGAGGCGAGGCGACAACCGCGACGACGGAAGGCCCCAACCCGACGAAGAACGCCTACTTCGGGGACCTGCACGTCCACACCCGCTATTCGTTCGACGCGTTCATCTTCGGCACGACGACGGATCCGAACGACGCCTACGAGTTCGCCAAGGGCGGCACGATCAAGCACCCAGCCGGCTTCGACATGAAGCTCGACCGGCCGCTCGACTTTCAGGGCGTGACCGACCACGGCATGTACCTGGGGATGCTGCCGGCGATGACGGAAGAAGGTTCGCCCGCGTACAACCACCCGGTCGCAGCCGACATGCGCGCCGCGGAAGAGGCCGACGAGCGCCGCGGAATCTTCGTCGGCATGAGTCCCTACCTGGGCGCCCGGAAGGGCGAGGACGACCATCTCGACATGGGGGTCGTCCGGGATGCCTGGTCCAAGATCATCGAGGCGGCCGAAGCACACAACGACCCAGGGAACTTCACGGCCTTCATCGGCTACGAGTTCACTTCGTCCGGCTACGAGCGGGACAACCTGCACCGCAACGTGGTCTTTCGCGGATCCGACGCCCCCGACGCTCCGTTCAGCCGGATCGACTCCCAGAACCCCGAGGATCTCTGGGCGGCGATGGACGGCTGGCGGGATCTCGGCATGGACGCGCTCGCCATTCCGCACAACCCGAACGGTTCCGGCGGCCGCATGTTCGAGATGGAGCAGTTCTACGGCGACGCTCTCGACGAGAACTACGTCGACGTGCGGATGCGCAACGAGCCGCTCGTCGAGATCACCCAGGTCAAGGGCACGTCGGACACGCATCCGGCACTGTCGCCCAACGACGAGTGGGCCGACTTCGAGATCATGCCGTACAAGATCGCGACGACGATCATCAGCCAACCGGAAGGCAGCTACGTCCGTGACGCCCTGCTCCGCGGCATCCGTCTCGCCGACGGCGGTCTGACGAATCCGTACAAGCTGGGCATCATCGGCGCCAGCGACACCCACGTCTCCGGCGGCGCCTTCCGGGAGGACGACTACTGGTCCAAGGTCGGGCTCCTCGACGCCACCCCCCAGCTTCGGGGTTCGGTGCCCGGCACCGGCGCCAACCAGACCCTGGGCGACGCGGCCCAGCAGTCGGACGCGGCAATGCGTACCGACGACGGCTCGGGCCGGACCTTCCGCGACACCTACTACTACACTTGGGGCGCCTCCGGCCTGGCCGGCGTCTGGGCCGAGGAAAACACCCGCGAGGCGATCTTCGACGCGATGCGCAACAAGGAGACGTTCGGCACGTCCGGACCGCGCATGATGGTCCGCTTCTTCGCCGGCGCCTTCACGGACGACGACCTCGACGATGCCGAGTTCCTGACCAGGGCCTACGCCGAAGGCGTGCCCATGGGCGGCGACCTGCTGGCTGCCGACATCGGCGAAGCGCCGACCTTCGCCGTCATGGCGATGAGGGATTCGATGGCCGCGCCGCTCGACCGCGTGCAGGTGGTCAAGGGATGGTCGAGCGACGGCCAGGGCGCCGAGATGGTCTACGACGTCGCCTGCTCGGACGGCGCCGAGGTCGACCCGGCCGCGCACCGCTGCCCCGACAACGGCGCCACCGTCGACCTCGCCACCTGCCAGATCAGCGACGACTCCGGAGCGGACAGCCTGCAGGCGGTCTGGACGGACCCCGACTTCGACGCATCGAAGCGCGCCTTCTACTACGTCCGCGTTCTCGAGAACCCGACCTGCCGCTGGTCGACCTGGGACGCTATCCGCTCCGGCGTTGAGCCCCGCTACGACGTCTCGCCGACGATCCAGGAACGCGCATGGTCGTCGCCGATCTGGTACACGCCGGAGTAGGTACTAGCCGTCGCTGCGCAACACGGACACGAACGCCTCCTGCGGGATGTCGACTGAGCCGACGCGCTTCATCCGCTTCTTGCCCTCGCGCTGCTTCTCGAGAAGCTTCCGCTTGCGGGTGATGTCGCCGCCGTAGCACTTGGCGGTGACGTCCTTGCGGAACGCGCTGATCGTCGTGCGGGCGATGATCTGGCCGCCGATCGCGCCCTGAATCGCGATCTTGAATTGCTGGCGGGGAATCGTGTCCTTGAGCCGCTCGCAGTAGCGGAGCGCCCGCCGTCGCGCCTTGTCCCGATGAACGAGTTGGGACAGCGCGTCGACCCGTTCGCCGTTGACCAGGATGTCGACCTTGACCAGGTCGGTCGGCCGCAGTCCGATCAGTTCGTAGTCGAACGAGCCGTAGCCCTGCGTCACCGTCTTCAGCTTGTCGTAGAAGTCGAACAGCACCTCGGCCAGCGGCAGTTCGCAGGTCAGCTCGACCCGACCCACGGCCAGGTAGTGGATGTTCGTCTTGCCGCCGCGACGCTCCAGGCAGAGTTCCATGACAGCCCCGAGGTAGCGCTCCGGGAGCATGATGGAGGCCTTGATGTAGGGCTCGGCGACACCCTCGATCTCGGAGGGGTCCGGGTAGGCGGCCGGGTTGTCGATCAGCCGCTCCGCGCCGTCCGACATCTCCACGCGATACCGCACCGAGGGTGCCGACAGCACGAGCGACAGCCCATACTCCCGCTCCAGGCGTTCCTGAACGACGTCCAGATGCAGCAGACCGAGGAAGCCGCAACGGAAACCGAACCCGAGCGCCGACGACGAATCCTTCTCGTATGTGAGCGAGGCGTCGTTCAGCGCCAGCTTTTCGAGCGCGCGCGTCAGATCCTCGTAGTCGTGACTCGAGACGGGATAGATCGACGAGAAGACGACCGGCTTCGCCTCACGGTAGCCCGGAATGGGCTCCGCGGCCCCATCCGGAGCGCTCGTGATCGTGTCGCCGATGTCGATCTCGGAGATCTTCCGGATCCCGGCGATGACGTAGCCCACGGCGCCGGCTTCCAGCTCCTCGCGCTGTCTCCGCTTGAGCAGCAGGGTCCCGATCTCCTCCACTTCGTGCTCGCTGCCGGTGTGCATCAGGCGGATCTTCTGCTTCGGCCGGAGAGTGCCCTGGCGCACCCGCACCAGCATGACGACGCCACGGTACGGGTCGTACTGGGCATCGAAGACCAGCGCCTGCAACGGCGCCGAGCCATCGCCCTCCGGCGGCGGCAGCCGCTCCACGATCGCGTCGAGCACGTCCTCAACGCCCTCGCCCGTCTTGGCCGAGCACAGCACCGCCTCGAACGGGTCCAGGCCCAGGTCGCTCTCGATCTCCTCGCGCACCCGGTCCACGTCGGCAGAGGGCAGGTCGATCTTGTTGATCACCGGGATCACGGTCAGGTCGTACTCCAGCGCGAGGTAGAGATTCGCCACCGTCTGCGCCTCCACGCCCTGGGACGCGTCGATCAGAAGCAGCGCCCCCTCGCACGACATGAGCGAACGGCGCACCTCGTGCGAGAAGTCGACATGGCCAGGCGTGTCGATCAGGTTCAGGCGGCAGGGCCGGCCCTCCGCGTCCTGGTGCCGCAGGGTCACCGTGTTGCTCTTGATCGTGATCCCCCGCTCACGCTCGATGTCCATCGAGTCGAGGATCTGGTCGCGAAACTCCCGGTCCCCGACCGCGCCGCAGTGCTGGATCAGGCGATCGGCGAGCGTCGACTTGCCGTGGTCGATGTGCGCGATGATGCAGAAGTTGCGGACGGACATGGCCGATCCGCATCCTATGGAAGTTGCTAACTTCCCACCCATGTCCACTCCCGCCACCAGGACCACGATCCGGATCGTCGGCGCGCCGCTCGATCTCGGGCAGGCGCGCCGCGGCGTGGACCTGGGTCCCACCGCGCTCCGCTACGCCGGTCTGAAGTCGGCCCTCCTGGGCCTCGGCTACGGCGTGGAAGACCGCGGCAACATCGAGACCGTCGAGCGCGACTCCCTGCCGGAGGAACCCGGCCTGGGCTTCCTCCGGCCGGTTGTCGACGCCTGCGAGCGCATCTACGAGGCAAGCAGACAAGCCGTGGCCGACGGCGCGCTGCCGCTGGTCCTGGGCGGCGATCACTCGATCGCCGTGGGCACCGTGGGCGGCGTCTCGCACGAACACCGCACCGGCGTTCTGTGGATCGACGCACACGGCGATTTCAACACGCCCGAGACTTCCCCGACCGGCAATCTCCACGGCATGCCGCTGGCGGCGCTCTGCGGCTACGGCGCGCCGGAACTGGTCGATGCCGGTCGCCCAGGCGCCAAGCTCCGGCCGAAGGATGTCGTCCTGTTCGGAGTCCGCGACCTCGACCCGGGCGAGCAGGCGCTGATCCACCGGGCCGGCGTCACCGTCTTCACGATGCGCCAGATCGACGAGCGAGGTCTGGCTCCCCTCGCAAACGAAGCCCTCGAACGCCTGGGGCACGTGGACCGGCTCCACGTCAGCCTGGACATGGACTCGATCGATCCGCGGGAAGCGCCGGGCGTGGGTACCCAGGCGCCCGGAGGCCTGAGTTACCGCGAGGGGCACCTGCTGATGGAACTGATCGCCGAACACGGCGGTCTGGGTTCCGTCGACGTCGTCGAAGTGAACCCCATTCTCGACACGCGCAATCAGACCGCGAAGCTCGCCCTCGGCCTGCTCAGTTCCCTCTTCGGACGCAGCATCCTGTAGCGCGTCCAACGACCAGGAGACCACCATGACCGACGAACCCCTCCAGTACTGGCTGATGAAGAGCGAGCCGGGCGAGTACTCGATCGACGACCTCGAGCGCGACGGCAAGACGTACTGGGACGGCGTGCGCAACTACCAGGCCCGCAACCTGATGCGGGACCGGATGCGGATCGGCGACGGCGTCCTCTACTACCACTCGAACGCCAAGCCGACGGCCGTCGTCGGCCTGGCCCGGGTGTGCAGCGAGTCCTATCCGGATCCGACCCAGTTCGACCCGGACGACTCTCACTACGATTCGAAGTCGGACCCCGAGAATCCCCGGTGGTACCTCGTCGACATCGAGTTCGAGTGCAAGTTCGACGAGCCCGTCACCCTGGCCGAGCTACGCCAGCGGCCCGACCTGGAGGGAATGGCCCTGCTCCGCCGGGGCCAGCGGCTCTCCGTCCAGCCAGTGACCGAACGGGAGTGGCGGATCGTGTGCGCGATGGCCGCCGCGCGCTGACGTCGGTCAGTTCACGTTCGCGACGCGGACGCTTCCCGAGCCCGTGTCGAGGATCACGCTCGCATCGCCGTCGCCGGCAATGAACCGCATCTCGCCCCGCGACTTGTGCAGCGTCTTCGCGATCGGCACGTCGACATCGATGCCGCCACTTCCGATGTCGATGTCGAACCGGGCCGACAGATCCTCCGGAACCAGCATGACGATGCCGCCTGAGCCGGTGTCGATCTCGAACCTGCCGTCGCCCATCCGCTCGAGGGCCAGGTGCACTCTGCCGCTGCCCGTGTCGATCACCGCGGAGTCGGCGCCGGCGGACTCGACTCGCACGCTGCCGCTTCCGGTGTCGATCAAGAAGCGTTCGGCTTCCAGGCCGTCCACCGTAACCCCGCCGCTGCCGGTGTCGATGTCGATCGCCTCGGCGGCCACCTCCGTCACCACGACCGAGCCGCTTCCGGTGTCGATCGAGAGCGCCGAACCCTCAAAGCCATCGAGACTTGCGCCGCCGCTTCCCGTGTCCATGACCAGTCGGCCGCGCACGTCCCGCACCGCCAGTCCGCCACTGCCGACGTTGATCTTCACGTCGCCGTCAAGGCCGGCCGCTTCGGCCATGCCGGCCTTCACGTCGACGTCCAGATCCGCGACGACGTCCCGGATTTCCACGTCGCCGGCACCGTGCTCGAGCGTCAGCGTCGCGCCCGCCGGCACGCGGATCGTCAAGTCGGCCCAGACCTCCATGCCGCTGCCGCTCCGCTGGATCCGGATCCGGCGGCCCGAGACGGCCCGCAGGATCTCCCCCAGCAGGCTGCTGGATCGACCCTCGCGGAACCAGAGCTGAGCCCGCCGGCGGCTGAACTCGGGATACACGAAGCGGCGCTCGTCATCGACCGGAAAGACGACGTCCAGCCGGGCGCGGGAACCGCGTTCCTGCTCGATGTTGATGTTGCGCCGCACACCGTCGTCGCCGCGCACGGCGACCTCGACCTCGAACTCGTCGCCGGTCGCCTGCCCGATGTCGACTCTGCCAATCAGGTTGGTGACCTCCAGCGAACGGGCGTCGAAGCGGTGGCTCTCGTCAAACTCGGCGAATGCCGGCGCCGAAAGAAGGGTCGCTCCGACCAGCGAGGCGACCGCCAGCCCGCAAAGCGTGAATCGCGGCTCCCCACGACCGCTTGAAGCGTTGGAATCCGGAGCGGGAATCGAAGGCTGGTTGGTCATGGCGCTCTCCCAGGTTCGGGGCAGGGCTTCCGTCGCGGCCCGGAAGGACCGGGATCTGCCGCCCTTACCGCCTTACAACGCAGGCAGGAGGCGGTGAGTTTCACCGGCGGCCTGCTGCTAGGGTTCGCCGCAACGGGAAGCGTCGACTGAGGGGCGTTCGGCACCGATGGCCAGCTACAACATGAACCAGGTCCGCACCGGACTCAAGGTGCTCGAGAGCGGCGAGCCGAACGTGATCATCTCGTGCGATTTCATCAAGCCCGGCAAGGGCCAGGCGTTCACCCGGGTCAAGATGCGCAACCTCCTCAACGGACGGGTTAACGAGAAGACTTACAAGCCGGGCGACCTGCTCGAAGGCGCCGACGTCATCGAGACCTCAATGCAGTACCTCTACACCGACGGCGAGCACTGGTTCTTCATGAACCCCGACACCTACGACCAGGTCGAGGCCGACGCCGCGGCCCTGGGCGGCGCCGAGCAGTGGATCAAGGAGGAGGACATCTGCAGCGTGACGCTCTGGAACGGCCATCCGATCCTCGTCGCGGCGCCGAACTTCGTGACCCGGGAGGTGGTTGAAACGGACCCCGGGCTCAAGGGGGACACCTCCAGCGGCGGCAACAAGCCGGCAAAGCTCGAGACCGGTGCGGTCGTCAAGGTGCCGCTCTTCATCCAGACAGGCGAGTCCATCCGGGTCGACACCCGCACCGGCGAGTACGTTTCCCGCGGCAAGACCTAGGCGGACGGTGACGGGCGAAGCCGCGGAGTGGCGGCCCACTGCCGGGCTGGCCGCCCTGAAACGACGCGCGGCAATGCTGGCCGAACTGCGCGCTTTCTTCACCGAGCGAGGGGTGCTCGAGGTCGAAACCCCGCTCCTGTCCGCCGAGACCACGCCCGACCTGCACCTGGAACCCATGAGCTCCCGGGTCGACGCGCCGGGCGTCGAGTGCCGGCGGATGTACCTCCAGACTTCGCCGGAATTGGCGATGAAACGCCTGCTCGCCGCGGGTTCCGGTTCGATCTACCAGGTGTGCAAGGCGTTCCGTGGCGGCGAGCGCGGCCGCTGGCACAACCCCGAGTTCACGATTCTCGAGTGGTATCGCGTGGGATGGGACGTGCACCGGCTGATGAGGGAAGTCGCGGCCCTGATCGAGACCCTTCTCGCCCGTTCGCGCCGCCTGAAACCGGCGACGTACAACAGTTACGCCGATCTCATGCAGCGCCACGCCGGAATCGACCCGCACGAAGCCTCGATTCACGCCCTGCGACGGTCCGTCGCGGACGGCCGTTCACCGGTCGACACCGGCGGCCTCGACCGGGACGATCTGCTCTCGCGGCTGTTCGGCGAACGGGTCGAGCCCCGGTTCGCGCCCGACCGCGTCACGGTCGTCTTCGGCTATCCCGCCTCCCAGGCCGCGATGGCACGGCTGAACGCATCCGATCCCCGTACCGCCGAGCGTTTCGAGGCCTACGTCGGGGAAATCGAGCTCGCCAACGGTTACGGCGAACTCTGCGATCCTGCCGAGCAGCGGCAGCGCCTGGAACGCGACCTGGCGAGCCGCCGCGGAACCGGTCGACCGCCACTGCCGATGCCGTCCCGGTTCCTGGCGGCCCTGGAGTCGGGGCTCCCGCACTGCGCGGGAGTAGCCCTTGGACTGGACCGGCTGTTGGGCCTCGATCTTCAGGCCGGGAGCATCGACGAGCTCATTGCGTTTCCGGTGGAACGGGCCTGAGCGGCCTGGCCGGGGGGCACCACTTCCAGGAGTTCGACCGCGGGGCGCCCGTCGCAGAAGATCGTCGCGAGACGGCCATGAACCGGCGATCCCTTGCAGTCCACCCGGTCACCCAGACCGAAGTGGCGCCGCATCTCGCGGTCCGGCTCAATCTCGAGCAGACAGTGGGTGCTGATCCGCCGCAAACGACTGTGGCGAATCAACACATGGCCGAGCGGCGTCGCTTCGCTGAGGACTTCGCGCCGGGCTGCTTCGGTCGTGAACCGAAAGTCGATCAGCACGATGCCGAACATGACGACCGCGGCCGGTCTCGATGACGGTCCTCGCCCAGGGCCTGTAGCACACCGCAGGAGGATTCTCCGCGCGTAGCGTCCGTCGTACGCCACGCGGTCCAGGACGTCGACGTCGACCACGCCGCCGTGGTGGGCCTCCAGGGTCACGGTCATGTGATCTTCGTGATCCAGCAAAGCCCGCTGGGGTTGCGGCACGGCAGCCCGCGGTACGACCACGGCTTCGGGAGCCCGCCGGCCAAACAGGCCGTACAGGTCGCCGATGTCATGCGCCTGCGCCAGCACCTCCTTCACGGCGGCGGACTCTACCGGGACTCGAGTAAACCGGAACGTTCAACCTCCGGCTGGAGTACCGAGCGGCGCCAGCCTTCGGTCTCCGCCGGCCATATCCACGCACCCCGCTCGAGACTCCGCGCCGCCCAGGCCTCGAGAGTCCTCCTTGGGACGAGGAACTCGGCCGGAACGTCGAGCTCGGCGGCGACTCCCGCCACCAGCTTCCGCAGTCCCTCCGACAGACCGCTGGACGATCGTCTGCCGGAGCGGTCCAGACGGTCGGGGAGCCGATCCTCCGGCAGCGAGCGGGCGCCTCGCACCAGGTCGAGCAGCTTTGGCCCGTGCCGCCGCGCCTGCCGCGGCCCCAGGCTCTTGACCGGGGCAAGATCCTCCGATGTGCGTGGCAGGCGTCGCGCCACGTCGACCAGGGTTTCGTCCTTCAGCACGAAACCCCGGGGCACGTCCCGCCGACGGGCCCGGGCTTCGCGCCACTCGCAGACGGCCTGGAGCGCGGCCAGTTGACGTCTGGACAATCCCGGTCGCCGCAGCCGGTTGTAAGACCAGGACGGGTCCAGGCGGGCTTCGGCGTTCCGCAACAGCCGGTCGAACTCCTCCTCTGCCCAGGCCTCCCGAGCGAGGTCACGCAGCCGCGCCTGCAACCGCTCGTGGGCAGGCAAGAGGTAGGCCACATCGAGACCTGCGTACCGCACCTGCTCCTCGCTGAGCGGCCGGCGCAACCAGTTAGACCGCTGCACGCCCTTGCCCAGCTCGACATCGAAGAGCCGCGAAACCAGGTGGACGTAGCCCAGCGACCCCCCCAGGCCGCAGAGGGTGGCGGCGACCTGGCAGTCGAACAGCGGTACCGGAGCGCACCCGAGAGCGTTGTGGAAGATCTCCAGATCCTCACTCGGCGAATGGAACACCTTCGTCACCCCCGGCGCCTCGACGACGGCAACCAGCGGTTCTCGATCCCTGATCGAGACCATGTCGACCAGGTAGCAGCCTTCCGAATCCGCCACCTGAATCAGGCCAAGCCGCGCGAAGAACGTCCGCTCCCGCACGAACTCCGTGTCCAGGCCAACGGCCGGCTCGCGCAGCCAGCGTTCGGCGAGACCGGCGAGTCGATCGTCGCGGTCCACGACCTCGGGGGGCGGCGGCGGAGGGAGGGTCATTGAACAGGCAGGCGGCGACCCAGGCGAGGACCGTCGTCGGCCGGATGCTAGCGCCCGCAGGGGGCGCTCACATGGAGTCTTGGGTGTCGGAAGTCCCCGGCGTACAATCGGACCGTCCCGACGAGAGAACCGGACAGACGACCGATGGCCTACAAATCCGTACCACTCGTCATCCTGGGAGGCAGCGACCGCAGGCCCGCCTACATGCCCCCGGGAGGACGTTCCAAGCACCCGCTCGACGGCATCAAGGGCGTGGACGTGAAGATCGGGGGCAGGCGGCTGATCGAGGTGGTCATCGAGCGGATCCGCCAGGTCGAAGCCTTCGACCCGATCTACGTCGCCGGACCCGGTCACGCCTACCGGTCCCTGCCAGACGGGATCTCCGTCGACACCGACGGCGGCTTCGGCCGCAACATCCAGGTCGGCGTCGAGACGGCCCGCCGGCAGCACGGTGACGGACCACTGGCGATCGTCACGTGCGACATCGTTCCCGACCCCGCCGAGATGAAGACGGTGGTCCGCGACTTCTGGAGCCACAGCCCCCTGGACTTCTTTTTCCCGATGATCCGGGCGCCGCGCGACCCCGAACGGCTTGGTGAATCAGGGTGGAAGCCGCAGTACCACGTCAAGCCCGAGGGGTCTTCCGAGCCCGTCCCGGTACTGCCCGGTCACCTGGCGATGTTCGACTCCGCGGCGCTCCGCTGGAAGTTCATCTACCGGCTGATGGACCTCGGCTACCGGACACGCAACCGGCCGATCCTCTACCGCAACGCCTACATGGCACGACGCCTCCTCTGGATCATGCTCGTTCAGGACTTCATCCACCTCCTGAATCTCCGGCTGCCGACGTTTACCTGGGACACCCTGCTATCGGGCACGCGCGCGGCACGGCGCCTCAAGGAGAAGGTCATCCAGCAGTCCGAACTGGAACTGGCACTGCGCCGCATGTTCATCAAGCGACGCCACCGCCGCAGGCATCCCGATCGGAAGGTCCGGATGCCCGTCGTCGACGCGATGTCCCTGGCCCGGGACATCGATACACAGGAAGAGGCGATCGCCTTCGGGGCCGTCTCGGCGTGACCGTCGCCGGACGACGCCTCCTCCTCACCACCGCGCTGGCGGCCGCGATCTGCACGCCGCTGCCCGCGGCCGAGCCGCACTTTGTCCTGCTCTCCGTGGACACCCTGCGCGCGGACGCGCTGGGGGCATATGGCGGCGAGACCGCCACGACGCCGACGATCGACGCCCTCGCCGCCGGGGGCGTGCTGTTCGAGGACGCGCACACGACGATCGGCAAGACGGGCCCGGCCTTCGCCTCGGTCTTCACCTCCCTCTACCCGCCGACCCACGGGGCGAGGCGAAACGCCCAGCGAATGCGAGGCGACATCCCCGTCCTGGCCGAGATTCTGGGCGAGGCAGGCTACGAAGCCGCCGCCTTCATCTCGAACTGGACGCTGCGCTCCGACCTCGTCGGTCTGAACCGCGGTTTCGACCACTACGACGAGGACTTCACCGAAGCGCGGAATGCGGTGGGCGTAATGGAGCGCCATGCCGACGACGTGGCAAGGACGGCGGAGCGTTGGCTGCGAAGGCGGGCCGGTGACGAGGACCGGAGCGGACGTCCCCTCTTTCTCTGGGTCCACTTCTCCGATCCACACAGCCCCTACCTGGAACGGACGGGCTTCACGCCGCCGCGGCCGCCCCGCGAGCAGCGCGGCAGTGGCTGGCAACGGCGCTGGCGCTACCAGTCGGAGGTGAACTACGTCGACCACTGGCTCGGCAGACTGTCCGAAGCGATCGACGAGCTTCTCACCGGTCCCCGCTACACCCTGTTCCTGAGCGACCACGGCGAGAGCATGGGCGAGCACGGCTACTGGGGACACGGCAAGAACGTCCACTGGCCCAATGCGCGCATCCCGATGATCCTCGCGGGCCCGGGGATTCCCGAGGGCCGGCGAGTAGGCACCGCGGTCGGCGTAGTGGACGTGCTGCCGACCCTGCTCGACCTGCTCGAACTCGAAGCCCCCGCGGACGTCACGGGACGGAGCCTGGTTCCCATCGGCGACGAGCCGCCCGGTGAGGCGCGCCCTCGCTACGTCATCGGCGACAAGCACAGCGCCTTGATGGCGAGGTCGCGCCGCAACGCGCCCTACGAAGACCCGCTGCAGATCAGCATGGAGCTGGACGGTGCCAAGGTCCTCCACGATTTCTCGAAACGGCAGACCGTCTACTTCGATCTCACCGTCGACCCGCAGGAGGAGCGGCCGCTGCCCGCGCCGCCGGTCGACCTCGTGCCGCCGCTCGGCCGGCGTCTCGTGAACTGGTATCGGGACCTGCCGAAGTACGAGGCGAAGAGCGGGACCGTCCTCAGCGAGGAGGACGTCCGCCAGTTGAAGAGCCTCGGCTACATCGACTAGCCGCTCGCGCCGCTACTCGCCGGCGCTGACGAGAACGATGCAGTCCGCGAGCAGCCGGGTCGCCGTCTCGATCTCGGGGAGGCCCGGCAGCGTGGGCGCGATGCGGATGTTCCGGTCCTGCGGATCGATGCCGTACGGGAACGTAGCGCCCGCCGGCGTCAGCTTGACCCCCGCCCGGCCCGCCATCTCGACCACGGCCCGCGCGCAGCCGGGCTCCGTGTCCAGGCTCACAAAGTAGCCGCCCCGGGGGCGGCTCCAGGTCGCGACGCCGAGGCCCTCCAGCGATTCGTCGAGAACGCGCAGTACGGTTTCGAACTTCGGCCGGATCAGTTTCGCGTGCCCTCGCATGTGCTCCCGGACACTCGCGAGGCTGCCGTCGAAGAAGCGGGCGTGAGCGAGCTGGTTCAGCTTGTTCGGTCCGATCGTCTGGATCGAACGGAAGCTCCGGATCCAGTCGCCGTTCCTGGGGCTCGCGGCCACCGCGGCCAGACCGGCGCCGCCGAAGGTGACCTTCGAGAACGAGGTGACGATGAACGGTCGGTCCTCGTGGCCATGAGCGACGCAACGGTCGTACAGATTGGCCAGCCGATCCGGCTCCCCCTCGAAGGCGTGCAAGGCGTAGGCGTCGTCCCAGATGACGCGGAAGTCGGGAGCCGCGGCCGGCATCGCGGCGATCGCCTCGACCACGTCGTCCGAGTAGGTAATGCCGGTTGGATTGCTGTAGCGGGGCACGCAGAACATCCCCTTGACGTTCCGGTCCTCGCCGGCAAGACGCGCGATCTCGTCGACGTCCGGGCCATCGTCACCCATCCCGATCGGCAGCATCTCGATGCCGTAGCGCTCCAGCACGGAGAAGTGACGGTCGTAGCCGGGACAGGGGCAGAGGAACTTCACCGGCGTCGAGCGCCTCGGCCCGCCCCAGGGATCGCCGCCCGGCACGCCGACCAGCATCGCCTGCACGACAAGGTCGTGCATCCACTGCAGGCTCGCGTTGCCGCCGACGAAGACCAGGTCCCGATCGACCTCGAGGATCTCGCTGAAGATCGCCCGCATCTCCGGCAGGCCGCGCGGGTCGCCGCCGTAGTTGCGGCAGTCCGTGCCGTCGCCGGCCCGGTCGTCCTCACGGTCAACGGCCCGCAGGAGCCCATGGGACCGGGCGAGCTGCTCCGGCGACGGCTTGCCGCGGGTCATGTCGAGGCTGAGACCCGCCGCACGGGCGGCGTCGTACCGACCTCGCGCCGCTTCGACTATGGCCGGATC
This sequence comes from Holophagales bacterium, assembly GCA_009845425.1. Taxonomy (GTDB): domain Bacteria; phylum Acidobacteriota; class Thermoanaerobaculia; order Multivoradales; family Multivoraceae; genus Multivorans. Next base: position 82,133 of record VXZQ01000012.1, on the reverse strand, counting down.
GATCGCCGGCACGCCCCTACTCTCCGGCGGCCGCCGACGCGGCGCCGTCATGGACGATGCGGTAGACCACCCCTCGCAGGTCGTCCGACACGAGGAGCGACCCATCGGCCCGCTCCATCACGTCGACCGGCCGCCCCCACGAGTCCTCGCCCTGGAGCCAACCGGTGGCGAACTCCTCGTACTCCGTGGCCCGGCCTTCCCGGTCGACGTGAACCACCATGACCCGGTAGCCGATCTTGTTGCTGCGGTTCCAGGAACCGTGCTCGGCGATGAAGATCTGCCCGCGGTAGCGCTCGGGAAAGGCCGTGCCCTGGTAGAAACGCATTCCCACCGCCGCGACGTGGGGGCCGAGGTCCAGGGCCGGCGGCACGAGTTCACTGCACGGCCGCTGGTCGCCGAACTCGGGGTCCGGGATGTCCCGGCCGTGGCAGTACGGGTAGCCGAAATGCTGGCCGTCCTCCGTCAGCACGTTCAGCTCGTCGGGCGGAATGTCGTCGCCCATCATGTCGCGGCCGTTGTCGGTGAACCACAGTTCGCTGGTGCCCGGGCGCCAGTCGAATCCGACCGTGTTGCGCACGCCGCGGGCAACGACTTCGTACGCACCGCTGTCGTCCAGCCGCAGGATCGTGGCGAAGGGATCGCCTTCGTCGCAAATGTTGCACGGGGCGCCCACCGGCACGTAGAGCCGCCCGTCGGGACCGAAGCGGATGAACTTCCAGCCGTGATGAGTCTCCTCCGGCAGGTCGGCGGTCACCACCACCGGCGCGGGCGGTGAATCGAGCCGGTTTTCTATCCCTTCGAAACGGAGCACCCGGCTGATCTCCGCAACGTAGAGGTCGCCGTCGTGGAAAGCGACCCCGTTCGGCCAGTTCAGGTCGGAGCCGATGCGATAGCGGTCGTCGGCCTTTCCGTCACCGTCCCGATCGACGACGGCGTGGACGACTCCGCCGCCCCTCCGCCCCGTGCCGACGAAGACGGTCCCGGACGGGCTCTGGGCCAGTGAGCGGGCGACGTCGATCTCCGCGGCGAAGACGTCGATCGAGAAGCCGGCCGGCAGCTCGATCGTGTCCAGACGGAGTTCGTCGTCGGCGAAGACGGTCCCTGCCGTGAAGGCCACGGCAAGCAAGCAGGTACCGAAGCGAAGCACTGTGTCGCGTGAAGAGAGCCGCCGGCGCGGCGCGGGAAGCGGGGAACGGAGCATGCTGAGAATCCTGATGTGGTTGAACTGGGTCTCCCGAGGCGAGGCGCCGGGAGCCGGAAGGCGAACAAGGTCGGGCAGAGAGTATCGCTATGGACGGCAACTGTCGGGAAACGCCCTGGCGTCCGTGATCGCGGGCGCCGGGCGCCCGGGCTCGTTCCGGTACTCCCGGACGTCTCCCGTCGCCGTGTCCGTGACGCGGATCACGTAGCCCAGCGTCGTCGTCGAAGCGCCGTACACCCAGTAGTGACCGTTGGTGTCGCAGCCGTTCAGCACCTTGATCAGGATCTCCCAGTTGTCCGCCTCGAAGAACCGGAAGAGACCGGAGTCGTCCGTCGCTTCCTGAACCACCTGGGCCGAGCCCGTCTCACCGTCGCCGCTCCACCACTCGACTCGCACCTCGAAGCGGTCGTCGTGCAGGCAGAGGGTCTCCGCGCTCGACACGCAGGGACCGTCCGATCGAGGCGGGGGCGGTTCGGGATCCGGCTCCGGATCGGGATCAGGTTCCGGCTCGGGGTCCGGTGGAGGCGGTTCGGGATCCGGCTCAGGGCTGCCCCCGGACTCATGAACGATTCGGTAGACCGCTCCCCGCCGATCGTCCGAGACCAGCAGCGAACCGTCCTCGCGCACCATCACGTCCACCGGCCGGCCCCAGGCCGTCCCGTTCTGAAGCCAGCCCGTGGCGAACTCCTCGTATCCGACTGCCTGTCCACCCGCCCCCAGACGAACCAACATGACGCGGTAACCGATCGGATCGGTGCGGTTCCAGGAGCCATGCTCGGCGATGAAGATCTGGCCGCGGTAGCGCTCCGGAAACATCTCGCCGGTGTAGAAGCGCATGCCCAGGGCCGCCACGTGCGGTCCGAGCTCCTGGACCGGAGGGCGGAACTCGGAGCAGGAACGGAGCGCTCCGAACTCCGGATCGGAGACCTCTCGACCGTGGCAGAAGGGGTAACCGAAGTGCTGGCCGTTCGACGTCAGCACGTTCAACTCGTCCGGTGGACTGTTGTCGCCCAGCCAGTCGCGGCCGTTGTCCGTGAACCACAGCCGTCGCGTTACGGGATGCCAGTCGAAGCCGACAGTGTTCCTGACGCCCCGAGCCACGATCTGGTAGCTGCCGTCGGCGGCCATCCGCAGGATCGCGTTGTACGGGTCGGCCTCGTTGCAGATGTTGCACGGCGCGCCCACCGGTACGTAGAGCCGGCCGTCCGGCCCGAAGCGAATGAACTTCCAGCCGTGGTGGGTATCGGTCGGAAGCCTGTCCGTGACCACGAATGGCTGCGGAGGCGAGTCCAACCGGTTCTCGATCCCGTCGTACCGGAGAATCCGGCTGATCTCGGCCACGTAGAGACTTGCGTTGCGGAAGGCCACGCCGTTCGGCGAGTTCAGGCCCGATGCGATCTGGTACCGCTCGTCCGCGGCGCCGTCGCCGTCCGAGTCGACCAGCGCGTGAATCAGGCCCGCCTGCCGCGTGCCGACGAAGACGGTGCCGCCGGGGCTCTGCGCGAGCGACCGCGCGCCCGTCACGTTCTCGGCAAAGAACGTGATCGAGAAGCCATCGGGCAACTCGATCTCGGACAGGCGCGAGACCTGAGCGCCGGCGCCGCCCGATCCGATCGCCATGAGGCCGAGAACCGCTGCCAGGGGGAGCCGAGAACGGATCGGGGAACCGCTGGCCATCAGCAATCAACCTACCAGAGCATCACGGCAACGCCCGCCGCGATCACGGCCACCGTCGACACCTTGCGCAGCGTGAGCGGCTCGGCGAAGAAGACACGGCCGAGAACCAGCGCCAGCGACGATCCGATGCCCCGCTTCACCGTCTCGACGAAACCGACCCAGGCGTGCTGAAGCGCCAGCAACTGGAGTCCCTGCGCCGCGGCGCCGAGAACGACCGCGGTCAGCAGCAGGGTCCAGGTCCCGGCGCCCGCGCGCACGCCCGCGCTACGCCTGGCACCCGGCGCCTCGCGCAGGCCGCGAAGGACGAGCGTCAGCACGGACAGGCCGACGCCGAGGTGCAGGACCAGGCCGTGGAAGGCCGCGTTCGAGGCCTCGGTCGCGAGCTTGTCGAGCGGCAGCGCCGACGCCCAGAGGAAGGCGACCAGGATCATCCACCACGCTCCCGCGCTCAGTCTCCACGGCTGGCGACGTTCTCCGGTCCGCTCGCCCAACTGGAGGGCGAGAGCGCCGACCACGACCATCGCGATGCCGAGCCACTCGCGGGCGCCCGGAAGCTCGCCAAGCAGCGGGATCGCGAGCAGCGACGTGAACACCGGCGTCAGCGAGAGCAGGGGGATCACCGCGCTCAGCCCGGAAAGGCGCACGGAGCGCAGGAAGCCGTAGTTCGCGCCCAGATTGCACGCCACGGAGGCGACACCCGGCCACACATACGCGGCGCTCACGGCAACCGGCGGCTGCAGCGCCACCCAGATTCCGTAGAGGGGCACGGCGCCGAGCGCCAGGACCATCACCAGGAAGGCGTCGCTCAGGCGACCGGTGAGCTTCTTGCGCAGCAGGTCGAACAGCGAGAAGCAAAGCGTCGCGCCGACCACGAGCACGATGCCGAGCAGAGAGACCATGCGCCGCGATCAGTCTAGGGGCTTGCGCCGCGGAGCGCTACAATCCCGGCGCCCGTGACTCCGCCCGAATCAACGCCCGGCGATCTCCCGTCCGAGGCGACACCTGACGCCAGGTCGAAGGGACTGCTCGCCGGCCGGCGTGGCCTGATCGTCGGCGTCGCGAACAAGCGCTCCCTGGCCTGGGGCATCGCCCGGCGGGCCCACGACGAAGGCGCCGAGCTCGCGTTCACGTTCCAGGGCGACGCCCTCGAACGGCGCGTGCGGCCTCTCGCCGAGAGCGTGGGCTCCACCATCGTCGAACCGCTCGACGTTACGGACGACGACCAGATCGACGCCGTCTTCGCCGGGCTGCGCGAGCGCTGGGGCCGCCTGGACTTCCTGGTCCACTCTGTCGCCTACGCCAACCGCGAGGACCTCCTGGGGCGCACCGTCGACACGTCGCGCAGCGGCTTCGTCACCGCGCTCGACATCAGTTGCTACTCCCTGATCGCTCTCGCCCGGGCCGCCGAACCCTTGATGAGCGAGGGCGGCAGCATCATCGCAATGACCTACTACGGCGCCACCAAGGCGACCCCGAACTACAACGTGATGGGCATCGCCAAGGCGGCGCTCGAGGCCTCGATCCGCTATCTCGCCGTCGATCTGGGCCCGAAGAGCATCCGCGTTCACGGCATCTCCGCAGGTCCGGTGAGGACGCTCGCCGCTTCCGGCGTCTCGGGGATGCGCGGCATGCTGAAGGTGATGCCGGAACGGGCCCCACTCGGCCGCAACATCACCGTCGACGATGTCGGCGCCACGGCCGCCTACCTGCTGTCCGACCTGAGCGCCGGAACCACCGGCGGTATTCACTTCGTGGACGCCGGGTTCAACATCACCGCGATGCGCCACCCGGACCGGGACACGACGCGCGGCTAGCGCGCCGCACCCGAAACCCTGTCCGCCCCGGTTGCGTAAACCGGGGACAGGGGCAGAGCGGTCCGCTCCTCCTCGTGTGACGTCGACTGACTACCTCCCCAGTGGACCGATACCGGCCGCTCCGCCCCTGTTTCCTCGGCGCAGCGCCGGCCCGGAACTTGCAGTCTCTTTCCTCGCCCCATGGAGGATCGACGACCATGACGCGAGTCCGACGCCTTGAATCCCGCAGACGTCACCTGATCTGGACGCTGGCCGCCACAGCACTGCTGACCGTAGCCGCCGGCGCGACACCGTCACCGGCCGTCGCCCAGAAGGTACGCTTCGAGATCACTCCGTACTACGGACACAGCTTCCTCGGCAGCTTCGAGATCGACGACTACGAGTTCGGAAGGCTCGATCTCGAGATCGACGACGGCACGGTGGACGGCGTGGTTATCGGAATTCCGCTCCGGCGGAATCTCCAGCTCGAGCTGTTCGTCAACGAGCAGGAGACCGGCTTCGGGCTGGACGAGGGCCCCTTCCTCGGCGCCGCGTATCTCGGTGGGATGGACGTCGACTACTACCAGGCCGGCGTGTCGTGGACCGGGTCACTGGGTCAGGTGCGTCCCTTCGCGTCACTGACCGCCGGTGTCACCCGCCTCGCGCCGAACAGCGACTTCCTGCCGGAGTCCGAGAGCCACTTCTCCATAGGCCTCGGCGGCGGCGTGAAGGTCTTCTTCACGGACCACGTCGGCCTGCGACTGGACGCACGCCTGCTGGTGACCGACACCAGCGACGAGGACGGGTGCTGCTACGACTGCTGCTACGGAGCCGAACGCGACGACCTGGTCCAGGGCCTGGTCAGCGCCGGCCTGGTCTTCGCGTTCTAGGACGGCGCTGATCAGGAAGTGCCCGCAAGCTCCGCCGAAGCGCGGCGCGCCGCCGCCGCCAACAGCGCCCCGCCGACGAAGATCGCCTCTTCGGCCGGCGCGAAGTACGGCGTGTGGGCGCCGACTACCGGGTCGCCGGGCAGCCGGGCGCCGACCCGGATGAAGCAGCCCGGAATTCGCTCCAGGTAGAAGGCGAAGTCCTCGCCGCCCATGTTGGCGGCCGGCAACGGCCTGATCGCATCCGCGCCGATCACCGGAACCGCGGCGTCCCTGGCCCAGCCCGCGGCACGCTCGTCGTTCAGCACGGCCGGCGTTCCCTGGAGCATCCGTACCTCGGCCTCGAGCCGGCAGGCCGCGCCGACGGACTCTGCAACGTGCCGCACCTCGTCCGCCAGCAGTTTCCGGATGGCCGGGTCGAGCGACCGCATGGTGCCCTTGAGCACGGCACGGCCGGGGATCACGTTGTGCGCCGTGCCCGCCTCGACAGCGCCGACGGTGACCACCGCGGGCTGGTCGGGCGGCACGCGCCGGGAGACGACCGTCTGCAGGACGGAAACGACCTGGGCCAGGCCTGTGATCGGATCGAGGCCCTGGTGGGGCCTTGCACCGTGCGCTCCCCTGCCCCGAAGCTCGACCTCGAAGCGGTCGGCGGCGGCGCCCACGGCGCCGGGCTGGATCATCGCCTGCCCGACCTCGAAGGTCAGGTCGACATGGGCGCCGAAGATCGCCCCGACCTCGTCCAGGACGCCGGTAGCCAGGACCGCAGCCGCGCCCTCGCCGCTCTCTTCCGCCGGCTGCAGCACGAGCAGAACGTCGCCTGCCGCGGGTTCGGCCTGGAGCAGGCGCGCCGCGGCGACCGCCCAGGAGGCATGGACGTCGTGGCCGCAGGCGTGCATCACGCCCTCGTTGCGGGACGCGAACGGCAAACCGGTGTCTTCCTGGATCGGCAGCGCGTCGATGTCGCCGCGGACCGCAACCAGCGGCGCCTTCCGGTCGCGACCGGGTATCCGTCCTACCACACCGGTGCCGGCAACGCGGGCTACGCCCTCGACGCCCAGTTCGTCCAGCGTCCGCTGAAGACGGGCACACGTACGCTCCTCCTGGAGCGAGAGTTCGGGATCGGCGTGGAGCGCTCGCCGGAGACCTACAAGCTCGGCAACCGCACCGGCGCCGTAGAGCCCGGAAACAGCCTCGGGCAGCCGGAGCGACGCGGACGGATGACCGCTCATTCCGGCAGCGCGAAGGGCGGGAGGTGCGCGCCGCCCATGCCCACGCCGCAGCCGATGTGCGAGCCGATCGGCGAGCCGTCCGGGGCCCGCAGCGGCGCGGGCAGTTCGACCGAGCCCGGGTCTTCCAGGAAACGGTGGATCAACCGTACGGCGTAGGTCCGGTGGTCCCACTCCGGCGAACCCTGTGCCCCGGCGTTCGCAAGCAGCCACTGGTACAGATCCGTGAGCGACGAAGTCGCCACGGCTCGCACCTGGAACGAACCCGACCGCGCCGGCGCCACCGGCCAGTCGAAGTTCGGCGGCATGCTCACGGGGACGCCCGCCGCCAGCGCCATCAGCCGCCGCAGGGCGGCGAAGTCGACCGCCCTGCCGACTTCTCCGGCAAGGCCCGGAGACGGGTCGGCGCGCCAGGTCGCGGCCAGCACCCGATCGATCACGTCGCCAAGAGCCGGCTGTTCCACCGCCCGCGCGTGGTGGTCGACGAGGCGGGCCGCCCGCTCGCCATCGAAGACCATGGCGAAGGTCAGGTCAGCCGCCATCTCGGCCGCGCCCACCGGATCGAACGTCAGACCGGCACGGGACGGCAGATGCTCCCGGCCCCGGCTCCGGCCCGGGGGCGGCGGTGGAATGAGGTCGAGTATCCGCTGGGGCAGCGTCAGTTCAGCCGGGTCGACCGTCTGGAGCAGAGCGTCTAGCGCGTCGAGCTGCATCGCCGGCGGCAGCAGGGACACCGGCGCCCTGCCGTCGCCCCGCACCGCGTAGCTGTAGTCGACGCCGCCGACGATCTTCGCCGCCGCCTCGACCTGGTAGCGATGCAGCAGGTAGAGGGGCGTCAACACGTCCTCCAGTTCCGACATCGGTGCGCCGAACCGGAGGCTCCGCTCAGAGAATCGCTCGAGCGCGGCCCGCCGCACCGACAGTAGGCGCCGCAGCTCATCCGCCGCCGAACGGCCGTTGTCCCAGAGGTGGGCCAGGGGATGAGCGCCGCCCACCGGCCGCGCGTCCTCGTCGCTGATGTAGTGGAGGCCCGCGTCGATCGTGCCCTGCAGGATGGCGTCGAGCTCGGCCGCCTCGTCCGCACCGTCGGGGAAGTCGGCGTAGCCGTACAGAACCGTCCGCTTGTCCCACTCGCCGACGCCGACGTCGTAGGCGGCGCTCAGGTCGATCGTCCCGTCTTCGCGCAAGCGGGCCAGCGGATGCGGGTAGTCCATGACCGACTCGCGGCCGTCCGGTCCATCGACGCTGGAGGCGAAGTTGTGCATCAGGCCGATCGTGTGGCCGACCTCGTGAGCGGAGAGCTGGCGCAGCCGGGCAAGCGCCATTTCGGTGAGCGCCTCGGTGGACGAGTCCTCGTCCTCGTAGGGCGACAGCAACCCCTGGGCGATCAGGAAGTCCTGCCGCACCCGCAGGGAACCGAGCGTCACGTGGCCCTTCAGGATCTCGCCGGTGCGCGGATCGGTGACCCCGCCACCGTAGGACCATCCGCGGGTCGACCGGTGAACCCACTGGATCACGTTGTAGCGGACGTCGAGAAGGTCGGCGCCCTCCGGCAGGAGCTCGACCCGGAACGCGTCGATGTAGCCCGCGACCTCGAACGCCTCGTTCCACCAGCGGGCGCCGTCGAGCAGGGCGGAGCGGATCGGCTCCGGCGCGCCGCGGTCGAGGTAGTAGACGATCGGTTCGACCGGTTCGCTTCGCTCCGCGCTCGGATCGCGCTTCTCCAGCCGGTGCCGGTCGATGAAAACGGCCTCGATCGGCTGGTCGATCGGGGTCGCGTAGTCGAGGTAGCTCGTCGTGTTGAAGCCGGAACGGGGATCGGCCCGCCGGGGTTCGTACCCGGGATCGGGCAGCGCGACGAACGAGTGGCGGACCCGTACCGTGAGCGCTTCGGGCGAAGGCGCGACCTGGCGAACCCAGGCGCCCGGCCCGCGCTCCGAGGAGCGCAGCGTGAAGGTCAGGGTGCCCTCGAGTTCCGAGTTGCGCGGGAACGCGGCGACGCCCGGGCGATGAATCGCCGAGCGCGAGCCGTCCAACTGGTAGCTCCCCTGGCCCCGCTGCTGCAGCCGCGCCACAATGCCGTGCGCGTCCCGGAGCACGAAGTCCGTCGCATCCACCAGCAGCGCGCCGTCGTCGTCCTCGGCCGCCACTTCGAACCCCCAAAGCACGGAGCGGGCGAAGGCATCGGCCACCGCGCGCCGCTCGTCCGGGTTGTCGCTGACCGCGCGGAAGCGCGTGTTCTGCTGCACCAGCAGTACCTTCGGCCCGACCCGTTCGAACCTCGCCAGGTGGGTGCGGCCGAGCTGCCCGCGGTCGAGACCGATGTCGTTCGAGCCGAGTCCCGCCGCCAGCGACTCGATGTAGAGGAGGTCGCTGTCGGTGGCGTCGACCTTCAGGAACAGCCTGCCGCCCCGGCCGTCCCAGTACAGGTCCAGAAAGCCAGGCAGATGCTCGTAGCCTCCGGTGGCTTCCGAGATCGACCGGGGCTCCTCCGCCCCGGCGTCCTGCGCCTGAAGACCCTGAATCGAGAGGACCGATGCAAGGCTCCCGATCGCAATCGTGGCCCGGCTCGACGACCAGGCCCGGATCACGAGGCGGCCCGCACCGGCACCGGCTCCGTCTTCTCGATCAGCGCCGTCAGCGACTCGCGGTCCGGCTCCGCGAGTTCCCGGACCCGTTCCCGATTCACCGCCGCCACGATGATCTCGCCAACCTCGGTGTTCGCGCTCTCGAAGATCCCCAACTCGATCATGCGCCGGGTCTGGTGCTGGTTGTCGTCCGTCGGACTGACGTAGTGCACCCACACGGCGCCGTAACGATGGATCAGGAACACGTGCATCACGGCCATGAGACGACGCCGCCTCAGGTCGGTGTCGAAGGTGTTCTGGTCGCGCACCGAGAGGATCATCCGCTCGCGGCGGTCACGGATGGGCGCGAAGACGACGTTCGCCGCCTTCGCCTCTTCCCGCCCGTTCTGCGCCAGGACGTTCAGTTCGAGCAGCTCGGAGCCGGCGACGTGGGGCCGGAGCTCCACGCGCAAGCTCTCGTCGATGTCGTACTTGTCGCGCCAGAGGTCGAGCCACTCCTCGAGCAGCCGTGGCGGCACCTCGGTCTGCGCCAGGTGCTGAACGTGGGTCGAGCCCTTGCCCATTGCCTTCGTCGTTGCCGTGTGACCGGTCGCGGCCGAGAGACCGCCGTCGAGCCGCGCGCCGCCCACGAGGGCCTGCGGCGTCCGATAGGGGGACCCCACCAGGCGCAGCTTGCGCTGCAGCCGCGCCAGGGCGAGCATGCCGTCCTCACGGAGGGCGGTGGCGAAGTCCTCGGCCGCCAGACCGTCGACCTGGTGGCCACCGTACGTGATGAAGTTGAACACGAAACCGAGCTTGCCGAGTTCCTCGGGGAACTTCTTCATCTCCTCGTCGGACATGCCGGTCGTGTCCCAGTTGAACGAAGGCGACAGGTTGTAGGCCAGCAGCTGATCCGGGTACACCGCGTGAATCGCCTCGGCGAACCGCCGGGCATCGGCCAGGTTGGCGGTTGCCGTCTCCATCCAGATCAGATCGGCGTAAGGCGCCGCGTGCAGGGAACGGGAAATCGCGTACTCGATGCCGCCCCGGATCTGGTAGTAGCCCTCGGGGGTCCGCGCCATCTCGGCGTTCCAGACCAGGTTGATGCCCATCTTGCGAGCCCGGGCCGCCGCCTCTTCGACCGAGACGGAATGGGCGAACTCCAGCCACTCCTCTACCGAGAAGTCGAAGACGGCGCCCTCCTCTTCCCGGAACGCGATCACCTCCGCTACCGCCTGCGGGTAGGTCTTGAGTCTCGCTTCCAACTGCCAGGCGTCGAGGAAGGAGGCCACCGTCTCGTCGAGCACGGCCTCGATACCTGTACCACCGTTCACAGCCATCTTCCGCCAGGCGGATTCGAGCTGCTCGTAGACGCCGGCGCCCTCCAGCCAGACGTCGGCACGGTGATAGGCGGCCTCCGAGATGTCGTAGAGCTCGTGGCCGCGGACTTCCTCGGCCCCAAGGGCGTTCAACCGTCGAAGAATCGCCAGAGTCGCCGTCTTGCAGCTCGGCAGATCGAGGTTCGTGGCCCCCAGAATGAAGGCCTGATCGCGCTCGTCGCCGTTGCCGTCCAGGAAGGTCGCGGCTTCCGAATCCGTGCGGCCAACGATGAGTCCCGGCACGCCCATCACATCCAGCTGGAAGCGGGCGGCGTTGAGACGCTTGTTCTGCTCGTCCTGCGCCACCAGCACTTTGCCCGCCTGATGGCCGCACTTCTTGACCCCGGGCTTCTGGTCCTCGATGTGGTAGCCGGGCACGCCCACCTCGACGAAGCGGCGGATCAGGTTGCGCACGTGCTGTTCGCCGCCGTGGCCCGTGTCCGCGTCGGCGATGATGAACGGCCGGAAGTCGGTCGCGGGGTTCGCCCGCTGCTCGGCTTCACTCATCCGTGAACGGACGAAAGTCTGGTTCTTGTCGGCGGTGAGCAGCGCGCGCACGACCACCGCCGCCTCGTCCGGGACCTGACTCAGCGGATAGCTGGCGAGATCCGGTCCCGGATCCTCGGTGATCGAGCCCTTGGCCGAGGTCGCCCAGCCGCCGATGTAGATGCCCTCGATCCCCCGCCGCTTCATCGCCACCGCCTGGCCCGGCGAGTACGGGCCGAACGTCGTGATCGACTTCCGCTGCTCGAAGAGTTCCCGCAGCCGCGCGTGGAAGGCAGCGGCGGCGTCCCGCGCCACCGTGTAGTCCTGCGGAATCGTGCCCCGCTGCGCCGCCACTTCGCGCGCGGTGTGAAGCCGCCTGATGCCGTGGAAGCGATCAGCCCCCATGAACGCCGCTGCCGCCACGGTCTGCTGTTCCAGTGTCCCGTTGCCTGTCTCGCCGCTAGCCATTGCCGTGATCTCCATCCGGCTCGTTGTGGATGCCCCCGAAGGGTCGGAAGGAGCTAACCGTAACACCGGAAGGGCGCTTCAGGCGATGTCAACACGGCCGCTCAGGAACGACCCTTCCTCCTGCTACCCTCCACGCCCATGAGCCTGCCAGCGATCCGTCCCAAGCACAGTTCCCAGCGCGGCGGAGACGTCCTGCTCGAGGCACTGACCGAGTACGGCATTCCGTTCCTCTTCGGCAATCCAGGCACCACCGAGAGTCCGCTGATGGACCGGCTCGGGGACCACCCGGATCTCCGCTACATCCTCGCTCTGCATGAGTCCGTGGCCCTTGGCGCCGCCCACTACTACGCCCAGTCGACCGGAGTCACCGGTGTCGTCAACCTGCACGTAGCGCCGGGACTCGGCAACGCCCTCGGCATGCTCTACAACGCCTGGGAGGCGAACACTCCGATGGTGATCACCGCCGGGCAACAGGACACCCGGTCCCGACTCCGCGAACCCCTGCTCGGACACGACCTGGTGGCAATGGCCGAACCGCTGGTCAAGTGGAGCGTCCAGGTCGAGCGCGCCGACGAGTTCGCGCCGATCCTCCACCGGGCCTTCAAGGTCGCGCACGATCCGCCCGCCGGTCCGGTGTTCGTCGCCTTGCCGCTGAACGTCCTGGAGGAAGAGACCGCGGAGCCGGTACGGCCGCTCGGCGACCTCTACCGGGCGCCGCAGCCGGAAGCCGCGGCGGCCGCCCGCATGGCCGAGGTGCTAAGCCGGGCGCGCCGGCCGGCGATCGTGATCGGAGACGGCGTCGCCCGAAGCGGCGGCCAGCAGGAACTCGTGGCGCTCGCCGAGTTCGTCGGCGCGGGGGTCTACCCGGAAGGGCTGATGCAGCGCCTGAACTTCCCGCAGAGCCATCCCTGTTTCCGGCCGCGCATGCCCCTCAACCACGCCGGCATTCAGCACGCCCTCGGGGGCGCCGACGTCGTCCTGCTGGTTGGCGGTTCGTTCTTCGAGGAAGTCTGGTTCGACCCGGATTCGCCCTTCGGCGACGAGACCAGCGTGCTCCAGATCGAGGACGCGCCGGGCCGCCTGGCCTTCAACTTCCCGGTCGAAGTCGGAATGCTCGCCGACCCGCGCGCCGGGCTCGCGGCCCTGCGGGCAGCGCTGGAAGAGTCTGCCGACTCCGGCTTCCGGTCCGCCGCGGCGGACCGGATGGACAAGCTGCGCGCGGCCACCGAAGGCGCCCATGCCGCCCGCCAGAAGCGGCTGGCGGCCCACTTTGACGACACGCCCATGTCGCCGGCGCGGCTCATGTCCGAGGCCGCGAAGGCGGTGCCGGACGACGCCGTGATCGTCAACGAATCGATCACCGCGGGCGGCGACCTGCTCGGCTTCCTTCCCATCGACGACCCCAACCGCTACTGCGGCACCCGTGGCGGCGGCATCGGCCAGGGACTGGTCGGCGGCATCGGCGCTTCGCTCGCCCACCCCGAGCGGCCCGTCATCGTCTTCTCAGGCGACGGCTCGGCGATGTACTCGATCCAGGCCCTCTGGACCGCCGCCCACTACGACATGCCGATCGTCTTCCTGATCCTGCACAACCGCGAGTACAAGATCCTGAAGATCAACATGGACGTCTACCGGGAACGCTTCGGCATCGCGGCGGACCGGCCCTACCCCCACATGAACCTGACCGAGCCGGAACTCGACTTTGTCGAGATGGCCACGGGAATGGGCGTTCCGGGGCGGAAGATCGAGGACCCGGCGGACGTCGAGGAGGCCCTACGGGAGGCCTTCGCGACGGGCGGCCCCTACCTGCTCGACGTGATCATCGGCGGCCGGATGTGAAGCGCGAGCGCGCCGCTCTCCACCGAAAACGATGATGTATGCTCCTGACCGCACAAGCTGACGACAGCCCGCCTCAGGCAACGCACCGGCATGACTCCCCCAACGGAGGTTGGAGACCATGGATGAGTTGAGAGAAGACACCTTCGTGCAGGACGACCTGCTCGAGGAACTTCAGCAGGAACCCGGCTTGCGCGTCAACGCGCGAGCCGCGTCACAGTCCGAGCGCCCGTCTTCGGGCGGTCGGATGTCACCCCAGGACCTGGAGGAGGACGGCGACGGCTCCGGCCCCTCGAACGTCACCCGACGGACCTTCATCCAGGGTTCCGTCGCCACCGGCGCCGCCGTCTCGATGGCGGGCGGCAATCTGCTGCAGCCCGATGTGCTGCGTGCCGCCACGGAGCCGGTGGCCCGCACGATCGCGTTGCGGGTGAACGGCGAAACCCACGAGCTGGACGTCGAACCGATGGACACGCTGGCCATGGTGCTGCGCTACGGGCTGGACCTGACCGGCACCAAGCTCGGTTGCGACCGCGCCGAGTGTGGCGCCTGCACCGTGTTGATCGACGACGTTCCCCACTACGGCTGCTCGATCCTGGTGCACCAGGTGCGCGGTCGCGAGGTCACCACGGTCGAAGGCCTCGAGCAGGACGGCGTGCTTCACCCGGTCCAGCAGGCGGTGCTCGACGAAATGGGCTTCCAGTGCGCCTTCTGCGCCCCGGGCTTCATCATGAGCATGGCCGGCCTGGTCAAGGCCAACCCGAACGCGACCCGCGCGGATGCCCAGAAATGGCTCGCCGGCCACATCTGCCGCTGCGGTGACTACAACAAGATCCTGAACACTGCCGAACGCGCGCTCGAGAACGCACGCGCCGCCCTGAGCTGAGGAGTAAAGCATGGCCAAGACCCTTGTCGGCACCGACTACGCTCCACCCGATCTGATCGAGAAGATCACCGGACGCGCCAAGTACGCCGAGGACTGGCGCGCCGAGGGCATGCTGTTCGCCAAGCAGTTGCTGTCGCCGATGCCCCATGCGCGGGTGCGGAACATCGACGCCTCCGCCGCGCTGGCGATGGAAGGCGTCGAAGCGGTTCTCACCGCGGACGACCTCGCCGAGTACATGGGCGAGCCGGGGCCGCTGGATGAGCGCTCCCTGACGAACCATCCGAAGTACGAGGGCGAGCCCGTGCTCGCCGTCGCCGCCGTCACCGAGAAGATCGCCGCCGACGCGATCGAGAAGATCAAGGTCGACTTCGAGCCGCTGCCATTCGCGCTGGATCCGCTGGATTCGATCGCGCCGGGAGGAGCCAACTCACTGCCGGACGGCAACAGCATCATCCGTCGGCGCACCGACACGGGAATGGAGACCGTCGTCGAGCGCGTCGAGTGGACGGCCGAGGACCTCGCCACGGCGAGGGGCTCGAATGGCGAGAAGGGCAGGATGCCCGGGGGCGTGTTCCAGGACGAGTGGACAAACGGCGACCTCGAGAAGGGCTTCGCCGACGCCGACTACATCATCGACGAGCCGCTCTTCTTCCAGTCGGTCACCCACCACCCGATGGAGCCGCGGAGCTGCATGGCCCACTGGGACGGCGACACCTGCCACCTCTACCCCTCCACCCAGAGCGTCGCCTTCACGCTGCTCGCGGGCCAGGGCACGGTAGGCGTGCCGCCCCAGAACCTGATCGTCCACGCCGAGTACACCGGCGGCGGCTTCGGCAGCAAGATCGTCGGCACCAGCAACATGGCGGTGCCGGTCTACCTGGCCAAAAAGACCGGCAAGCCGGTCATGCACCGGGTCACCCGCTACGAGGAGAACTACATCGGCCGGGCCCGGCCGGGCTTCCAGGGTTGGGCCAGGATCGGCTTCAAGAACGACGGCCGTATCTCCGCCTTCGACTGGGCGGTGATCCAGGACAACGGTCCGTACGGCCGTCAGAGCGACATGGGCACCTCGGGCAACATGGTGTCCCTCACCTACCAGCCCGAGAGCATGCGCCACCGCGGCCTCTCCATCGCGACGAACACCCCCCCGCGGGCCCCGCAGCGGGCGCCGGGCGGAGTGCAGATGTCGGCCATGGTCGAGCCCCTGCTCGACCGCGCCGCGGACCACCTGGGAATCGACCGCCTGACGATCCGCCAGATCAACATCGCGAAGAACGGCGCCAAGTTCGGCGAGGCGGAAGGTCGCAACGTGACCACCGCCTACGTGACCGAGGCCTGGGACCGGCTGGCCGAGATGGTCGACTGGGAAGACGCCAAGACGCGCAGCGGGCAGATGAACGGCTCGAAGGTCACCGGCGTCGGTCTGGCGAGTTCGACCTACACCGCCGGTTCGAGCGGCTTCGACGGACTGATGCTGATCACGCCGGAAGGCCGGCTCGAGATCCACACCGGGATCGGCAACCTCGGCACCCACTCCTACTCCGACACCGCGCGGGTCGCAGCCGACCTGCTCGACGTGCCGTGGGAGAAGGTGGACATGGTCTGGGGCGACACCGGCAAGGGCGTGCCCCACACCTGCGTGCAGGCCGGCAGCCAGACGACCCACGCGATCACCCGCGCCACCCACGCCGCCGCCACCGACATGAAGACGAAGCTCCAGGAGCTCGCGGCCCAGGTCCATGGAGGCTCGGCCTCGCAGTACGTCGTCGCCGGTGAACGCGTCTACCGGCGCGGCAACCGCGCGGCGGGCCTGAGCCTGGCCCAGGCCGCCGAGAAGGCGATCGAGATGGGAGGCCGCTACGACGGCACCGAGCTCAACGAGGGACTCAGTCCGATCACGCTCGGCGGCGCCGCCGTCCTCAAGGGCCGCGGTCTGCTGGCTGCCGCCAAGGACAACTACGGTCGCGCCGGCGACGTCTACTCCTGGGTCGTCGCCTACGCCGAGATCGAACTCGACAAGGAAACCGGCGTCATCGAACTGACGGACTACAAGGCGGTCACCGATTGCGGAACCGTCCTCAACCCCCGGAGCCTCGGTGGCCAGCTTCACGGCGGCGCCGTCCAGGGCTTCGGCTGCGCGGTCGGCCAGAAATGGGTCTACGACCCGCAGTGGGGCATCCCCTTCGCGAACCGCTTCTACACCGCCCGGCCGTCGACGATCCTCGACGTGCCGCTCAAGATGGAGTGGGACGCGGTGAACATGCCCGACCCGAACAACCCGGTGGGCTCCAAGGGCATCGGCGAACCGCCGATGGGCGCCGGCTGCGCCTCCCTCCTGTGCGCCATCCAGGACGCGCTGGGGCAGGACACGGTGGCCTACCTGCCGCTCATGACCGACCACATCATCAACCAGCTCGAGGGCCGCGAGCAGGACAGCGAGTTCCTGGCCGCGCACACCTGATCGATCGTCAGAACAGCGATCCGATCAGAGACACGGAGGAAACCACAGCATGGCCGTCATCCACGACATGATCCCCGACTTCGAGCTGTACCAGCCCGACAGCCTGGACGGCGCCCTCGAAGTCCTCGACCGTCACCGCGACAGCGCCTGGGTGCTGGCCGGCGGGATGGACACCTTCGACTGGTTCAAGGACCGGGTGAAGCGGCCGGAAGCGGTCGTGGACCTCGGCGCGATCCCGGAACTCTCCGGGATCAGCGAGACCGACGGAGGTATCGAAATCGGCGCCATGACCCCGCTCACCGAGGTGGTGGACAACGAGCTGATCCGTGAGCGCTACGGCATCCTCGCGGAAGCCGCCGAAACCGTCGCCACCCCCCAGATCCGCAACCAGGGAACGCTGGGCGGCAATCTGGTGCAGGACACGCGCTGCTGGTACTACCGGGCCGGCTGGCCCTGCTACCGCGCGGGCGGCAACATCTGCTACGCCGACACGCCGGAGTCGATGAACCGCGAGCACTGCATCTTCGACGCTTCCCGCTGCGTCGCGGTCACGCCCTCGGATACCGCGCCGGCGCTGATCGTCCTCGACGCCGAGATGGTGATCCGCGGCCGCCGCGGCGAGCGGACCGTGGCCGCCGAGGACTTCTTCGTCGGCCCCGCGATCGACATCACGCGCATGACCGTCCTGCAGCCCAACGAGGTCCTGCAGTCCGTCCGCATCCCGGACACCTGGGCCGGCGCCGACTTCTACTTCGAGAAGGTCCGCGACCGGAACGCCTGGGACTTCCCCCTGGTCAACGTCGCCTCCGCCATGCGGGTCGAGGACGGGACCGTCCAGGACTGCCGCCTCTCCGTCGGCGCCGTCTCGCCGGTGCCGCTGCGCATGGAACGCTGCGAGGAGCTCCTGCGAGGCCAGACGATCAGCGAGGACATCGCCACCCGGATCGCCGAGCTGGGCGTCATCGGCGCCAAGCCGCTCCGCCACAACGGCTACAAGGTGCCGCTGATGAGAAACCTCATCCGCCGCGCCATCCGCGGACAGGCGCCGGTCTAGAGCTCGATGCAGATCGTCCAACGCGCCACCAACCCCTGGGGACAGGACGTTCTCCTGGGGATCGACTGGAGTCTGTTCTGGATCGCGCTGATCGCCGGCGGCGTCTTCCTCATCCTGCACCTGGCGCTTCGCCGCCGGTGGATCGGCGAGGAGAAGAAGGCGGCCGCCAACGCCCCTGACGATCCGGGCCTGCCGCAGAAGATCCAACGGCACAGTCTGGCCTCCCGCCTGTTCCACGGGATCATGGGGATCTCGATGATCCTGCTGCTGATCACCGGCTTCCTGCCCAAGGTCGGCCTGCAGTTCGCCTGGCTCGAGATCCACTGGATCACCGGCCTGATCCTGACGGCGTCGATCGTCTTCCACATCATCCACGCCACCTTCTTCCAGAGCCTGAAGAACGTGTGGGTCGGGCTTTCGGACCTCGGCGACATGATGCGCGAGATGCGCAAGGCCGTGACCGGCGGCGAGGCGCCCGCCAAACCCGGCAAGTACCCGGCGGCGCAGAAGATGTTCCATCACGCCGCGACCCTGGCCGGCATGGCCGCGATCGTCACCGGCATCCTGATGATGTGGCGGATCGAGCAGCCGCTCTGGGCCCAGGACGACTACAAGTTCTTCGGCGACGGCGGCTGGGGCTGGGTCTACGTCCTCCACGGCGTCGGCGGGGTCGTCCTGGTCACCCTGACCGTGGCCCACGTTTACTTCGCCATCCTGCCCGAGAAGCGCTGGATGACGTGGTCGATGATCCTCGGCTGGATCGACCGGAAGGACTACCTCCGGCACCACGATCCGGCCAAGTGGCCGGTCAGCGGCGGCAAGTAGGAGACCGACTGCGTACGCGTCGTTGCGGCGCTATTCGATCTCGACCTCGGCCGCGCGCCGCCGCTCGGTCCAGACGGTCCGGACCTGATTCCTCCAACGGAGGGTGTACTCACCGTCCGGCAGGTTGGAGATCGTCTCGCCGACGGAGAATGTCGTCGCACCGCCGAACCAGATGCGGAGAGAGCCGAGATCCCAGCCACCGGGACCGGTGACCTGCACGGCCGCCGTCGACGGCTCGCCGGTCAGGACGATCGAGGACTCCGACTTGAAGGGGTCGAGGTCGACGCCGCGCTCCAGAGCGGGTTCGAGGGGCTGCCAGCCGGTGAGGACCCACCGCCCGTCCGCCTGGCAGGCGACACGGACCCGGTCGGTGAGCGGCGGAGTGAGTTGCGTGCTCGCGACACCGCGATCGATCCGGACGGTCCGCTGCCCGGCGCCCTCCATCTCGACGAAGCAGAAGCCGGCGGCGGCGCCGGCGAGCCGAATCACAAGTTCGTCGTCGGAGGGATCGTTCCGCAGGTCCAGTTGCACGGACTGGCGGTCGTTGTAGTCCCGAAGCTCCACGTCCACCAGGTCGGAGCGGGAGTGCTGAAACCGCGCCCGCAACTGGTAGGCGCCGGGCGCAAGGTCTCGGATCTCGTAGCGGCCGTTCCGACCGGTTACAACCGCCCGGCGGCCCGGGAAGATGTCCACCGTCGCGTGGGTGACGGGCTGTCCTTCGGCATCGACGACGATTCCATCGATGGACACGCCGCCATAGTGGAAATCCAGCGCGACTTCCTCACCCGGGGCATCCGGCACCGTGACCTCACGCTCCTGCTGCCATCCGTCGCTGTCCGAAAACGGGGTCACGTTCCACTCGCCCGGGAGCATCGACTCCAGCCGATAACGACCCTCGCCGTCGAGGGGCGCCGTCAGTTCGAGCTTGCTGGTGACGACCTGGCTCCGCCGTATCGACCCGCCTAGCGTGCGGAAGATCCCTTCGGGCTGCGGATTCTCCACCTTCGACTGCCAGATCAACCTCCCGTTCCCGGGTTGACCTGCAACCGTCACCAAACCCGTGACGGTCACGGTGCTCCGGTCGCACCGGATCACCTCGTCACCAGTTCCAGCCTCCTCGCGAAGCTCGCAGACCGGCACGCCTTCGTCCAGCACTCGAACCCGCAGAGACTCCTCCGCGGGTACGTTCTCGAACCCGGCCTCGCCGTCGACCACCTTTCCCGTCATCGGACCCAGAGGATCGTGCTCGGCCCCCGGATCGAGCCTCACCATGCCTCCCTCGACATCCGAGCGCACGGTGATCCGGCGCCCGCGCGAGAGCTCGACGAAACCGGCGTCGACCCACTGGATCGCCGCGGCCTCGACCTCGAACTCCAGCGGAGCGAATCCCTCCGCCTCCACGCGGAGGCTGGACGGGCCGAGTTCCAGGCCGTGCATCTCGAAGTAGCCGTCGGCATTCGCCGTGACCTCAGCTACCCGTCCCATCGCGCGAGCCATCAAGGCGCCGAACTCGGTCGGGCGCAGGTAGGAGATCCTGGCGCCCGGGACCGGGGCGTACTCGGGACTCACGACCGTCCCGGACACCCAGGCCGAAGCCGGCGCCATGATGATCCCCAGGTCGCGCGTCTCGCCCGCCGACCCGGAGACCTCCAGCACCCGCCTTCCGGCATTCGCGGCGGTCAGTTCGAGCGTGTAGGCGCCCGGCTCGAGGTCCAGAGAGAAGGAACCGTCCGCCGCGAGCGCTCCGTTGCTCGTCCTGCTCCCGCCGGCCACTGACTGAGACGCAACCAGGCGCCCGGAGGCAGCCGGAGTCACGCCGTCGGCTACCACGAAGACGCCCTCGACCGTGAACGCCGGCGCCAGCCGCAGCACCAGGGGCGTCTCGGCCGTCGCGCCGGCGTCGCCGGTCAGGTCGACACGGAGGGCCGCCAGGCCAGGCGGCGGGTTTGCCTCGGCCGCGGCGCCGCCGCCGGCGAACTGGAATCGCGCCGTCCGGTAGCCCTTCGCGTTGACCAGGAGGATCCGGTTGAAACGGGGAGACACGCGAGCGAGTCCATCCCGGTCGGTCGTCGTTGTCTCTCCACCCTCGAAGAGAGTTCGCGCCTCGGGTATCGGCGTTCCGCGGCTCGCATCGACGACCTGGATCCAGTAGAGCTCAGGCACACTGAGCACGATCGACCCAAGGTCCAGGGAACCGTCCAGCTCGAACGCCTGGGAGTACTCCCGTTCGCCTCCGTCGGTTCGCAGGGACGCGGCGCCCTTCGCAAAGCCGGTGAGCAGGAAGCGGCCGTCAGGGCCGGAGAGGCCCAGGTGACGCTGCATCGCCACGAGCTCGTCGCCAACCCACGACAGGCCGAGGAGCCGTACACCGGCGACGGGCAGTCCTTCCGGATCGACGGTCCGGCCTGTCAGGGCCAACCCCGGACCGAGCTCAACGACCGCTGGCGTCTCGCCGAAACGCTCGAACGCCGACGCGTTCCGGGTGACGTGGGAAACGAGGACCGCGGACCGTTCCCGCTCGGACACGGTCAGGCTCACCTTGCCGTCGGCGTCCGAGATCCCGAAGCCCAGAGCCTCGGATACGGCATACACACCCGAGCCCAGCCGCGCCAGGTACACCCGCGCGCCGGCGAGGGGTGCGCCGCCGGCGGTCGCCTGCACCGAGAACTCCACCGCCTCGCGCAACGAGAGCTCCACCGAGCCCTCTTCAGGAGTCACGTTCCGCCAGGTCGAGGCGAGGCCTCTCGCCAGCGCCTGAACGCGCCACGTTTCGTCACTGCGGAGCAGGGAGAGCGATCCGGACCCGACGGCGGTCGACGGCAGCAGGTTCCAGGGCACCTGCCGCCACATCGCCGCCGGCGCCGCGACCACCTCGAACCCGGCCGCGGTTGCGGCCCTCTCCGCAGAAGCCTCGTTCGAGGCCTCGGGGACGAGCATGCGGATGGTCAGCGGCCTGGATGAGTCAGCGGCGGCACGGCAAGCGGCGGCCGCGTTCTGTCCAGCCTCGAGCAGCCGGGGTGGACAGGAATCGCTCCACGCCCAGCAGCCAGCCGGCGCCGCACCGCCCGGCGGGATGTCGTCCAGTCGTTCCCATGTCCTGTCGGCGGGCACGGGAATCCCGTCGAGGAAGGCCGGGGCGGTCTCCCTGGGGCATACGAACCGGAACGGGGCGTCCGGCGCCGCTTCGTCCTGCGCCAGCCCCGGGGCGGCAACTGCCCCTACGATCAACCAGACAAGGGAGACAGTAGACCGCATCACCCTTAGCCCTCGGCGCCCGCTGGAGGGAGCAGACGCGCTTCGAACGCCTCCGCAGCCCGTACGTCCCCACCCCGCAAAGCCCCGCCGCGAAGCAGGATCACCACCCGGTCACCGCGCAGGTCGGCGCGCAGCCGGGTATCGGCGAACTCCGACTCGACGACGCACGGTTGCCTCGCCACGGTTCGGAGATCGTCCACGCGAGCGTGGACCAGGTCCCAGCACACCCTGCCGCTCGGCGGGGGCACGGCGGCGACGACCAGGTCCCTGACGGACCCTCCCGGTACGCCGGCCCGTCCGCGTGGCTGGACCGCCGGCTCCTGCGCCCGTTGTCGACCGGGTCCCACGGAAACCGGGCGCTGTCGGTTGAACCCTACGGCCCGTTGACTCGCACGCAGCGCCACGTGGTGAATCGAAGGCCGGCGCCGAGAGCCCTCGGCGCGCCACCTCGGTGCCGGCCGCCAGTGGTAGGCGCTCGTAGCCGGCGCCCAACCCGGTGTAGCGGGCTCGTAGCAGTGCGGCGTAGGGCAGGCAGCATCCGTGTTGGGCAACGTCGCCGCGATGTCGGCCGCGATGGCTCGCGGGCCGAAGTCAGGCAGTGAACCGATTTCGGCTCCAGGCTCCTCCGCCGGACGCTCCGCCCCGTACCGAACGAAGAAGTACACGTTGCCGGCGCCGTCGGCCACGACCTCGTCGATGATGCGACGCGGGCCCAACCAGTCGGCCCGTTGGTAGGCATCCGAAAGAGGCGAGCTACCCCACCGATTCAACTCGAGATCGCAGCCGCTCTCGGCGAAGAAAACCGCCGCGTCGAGACTGTCGTGAAGCGCGCCGTCGACGTCGTAGATGAAGACACCGGCCTCGGCGCCCGGAATCACGAGCAGGCGGCCTTCCGAGATGAAGCGGGTCACAGAGAGCTCGGCATCTCGGCACAGCTCCAGACCGCGCCCGCCGTCCCGCGTCGGCAGCAGGCCGCTCGGTGGGCCACTACCATCCTCGATCAACCAGGCCGCGTACGGCGCCCAGCCGTCGGCATCCCGGAGCATCAGGCCAACTGCCGCGGTGCGCGCCCCGCGCCGGTCCAGATCGCCCAGGAACTTGATGTCTACCGGACCGTCGATCCCGCTTTCGTTCGCCAGGAACACCCCGCCGAACAGGTCCGCAAAAGCAAGGCCCTGGGGCGAGCTCCCAAGCCGGCCGTAGTCCCGCTCGAATGTGTTCCGATTGACGACTGCCCTGCCGCCGATCTCGAGCACCTCGGGGGCGGGATCCTCCAGCGCCACCCGGAGTTCGGCCCCCTTCTCGCCAAGCCGCCACGCATGAATGCCCGAGCCGATGACACCGAGAACGATCTCGCCGTCAGCCAGCCAGCGCACATCGGACGCGCGGACGATCTCCCGCGGCAGGTCAAGGCGTTTCAACCCCTCGAAACCCGGCGCCCTCCCGGAGTCCTGGGCGCTCGCCAACCCGGCCGCCGCGCCCAGCGCGGCGACCAGCATCGAGACCCTGACCGTCGATCGGAAGCGACTCCCTTCCCGAAGCAGCGTGCGCAGCATGTGAGCTTCCTCCCCGTGCCCGATTGCCTCAGGCGTCACACATGAAAGTGGGTATCGGGGAGGAGAACGTCAGCTACGAAGGCAACCATTCCGAGATCGCCTGACCGATCTCGTCCGGGGAGTCCTCCTGGATGAAGTGGGAGCCCTCGACGGTCACTTCCGTCTGGTTCGGCCAGGCGCGGCACGTCTCCCGCATGGCGCCGGTGAGGATCGCGCCGGGTCTCGCGTTGACGAACAGCTTGGGCACCTCCGACTCCGCGAGCCAGTCGGCGTAGGACTGCACGATGGCGACGACATCCTCCGGCTCGCCTGCGATCGGGATCTGGCGCGGCCAGGTCAGCGTCGGACGGCGCGCCTCGCCCTCTTCCTCGAACGGCCGGCGGTAGACGGCCATCTCCTCGTCCGTCATCTTCCGCAGCACGGACCCGGGCAGCACCCGCTCGACGAAGACGTTCTTCGCCAGCACCATGCCCTCGCCGGCCGGCGAGCGGAAGCCCTGGAAGATGCCCCTGGCCGCCTCGGGCCAGGCGTCCCAGCTCGGGACCGGGCTGACGATCGCCTCCATGTAGGCAAGGCCGCGAACCGCGTCGCGGTGCCGGTTGGCCCAGTCGAAACCGAGCGCGGATCCCCAGTCGTGGATCACGAAAACCACGTTCTCCGTAACTCCAATCGCCTCCAGCAGACCGTCGAGATAGTGCCGGTGCTCGACGAACCGGTACCGGTCCGGCCCGCTCTCCGGCAGCTTCGCAGAGTCGCCCATCCCGATCAGGTCCGGCGCCACCAGGCGACCCTTCCCCTCCAGGTGCGGCATCACGTTGCGCCACAGATACGACGAAGTCGGATTGCCGTGGAGAAAGACGATCGGATCGCCCTCGCCATGGTCGACATAGGCCATCTCGTGCCCGTGAACCTCGATCCGTTTCCTCTCATAGCGGGCGTCAGCGGAGATCATCTGCGGGTTTCCTCCCTGGGTTCGTCGGTACCTTCTGTCAAGAGCCCGCGGAGCCTACACGGCTTCACTCAAGGAACGAGGCGGACGCCTCGCGCCACGTCGTCCGCGGGTCAGAAGACCCGCGGATACTGCCGGCGAGGACGCCGGCGCACCCAGTGTGGAGCACCGTCCATACGGTGCTGCGTCCAGTCCGCGACGGGGTCCGAGGGGAGGTTCCCAGCGGGCTGGAGGCAAGCGTCTCCCGGGATCGTCACCTCAACCGACAGCCCCACGCAGCGCAGCCGACCGAAGCGAGCGCCGGCCCTCCATTCACCAGGAAAGCGCGAGCGTCCGCTGGGAACCTCCCCTCGGACCCCGTCGCGGACGGGTGCAAGCCGCCGCTACGGGCCGGCAGACTCGCCGTAGCGGAAGCCGGTGCGGGAACGCACCTTGTAGTTGCCGTCCCGGACCTTGACCTTGATGTTGCGGTAGCCCTCGGTGCCGGCTTCGTACTCGGAGCGGAAGCTCACGAGGTAGTAGCCCTGGTTCTCCTCGGCGACCTGACGCATCGGCGACAGAATGTTCGTGAAGTTCGCGTAGTAATGGCCGCCCGTCTCGTTCGAGATCAGGCTCAGCGAGTCGTTGAGCGACGCCGACGCGATCGAGCGGCGGCGGCTGCCCATCGTGTCGATCGTGTAGACCGCCACGTTCCCGGCATTCAGCGCCTCCCGCATCTGCGGGTAGTAGCGCGGATCCGGCGTGTAGCTGCCGAACTGCCCGATGTCGCCGAAGCCGAGACTGAACATGACCAGGTTCTTGCGGCCCGCGATTCCCGCGGCCGCCTCTCCGACCAGTTCCAGCGCCTCCTGCAGCTTGCGGCTGCGCCGGGAGAGCTCCTTCCCCGCCGGCAGGTTGGCGAAGAGGGACGGCGAGTTCGGATCGAACTCGGGATCCGACCGCGTTACCCAGCGTTCGATGTCTCTCTTGCCCGTCGAGGCGGCATCCACCGCCGCCAGGATCTCGGCGCGGTCGCGGGTGAAGTCGAGGTAGACCTTGAGCCGAGCCTGGTAGGCGAAAACGGCCACCTGGTCGTTGGGCTGCAGCTCCTCCTCGATCCACCGCTTCAACCAGCGCGCGTTGTCCATCTGGGGACCTGCCAGCTGCGGCGCCTGCATCCGCTGGTCGTGGAACATGAGAATGAAGTAGCGGTCCGTGCGCGCCGTGCCGCCGCCGCCCGGCGACGCGAGCTCGCTCGGTCCGCCGTAGAACGAGGCGCTCGTGACTTCCTGCTCCTCGCCGTCGTGGAGAACGACGAAGTCCTCGGCGTCCAGGCCCTCGATCACATTGCCCTTGCGGTCAGTGACCAGAACGTCGAGCAACACTTCGGCCACGCGGATGCGTTCGTTCAGGCTGATGTCCCGCGCCGGAGCTGGCGCGGGCGCGGGCTGGGCAGCGCGCGGCTGCTCCGGCTCAGGAGCCGGCGTCGGCGCGGGAGCACGTTCAGGCACGGACGCCACCGCGGGTTCCGTTGCCGGCGCCGCGGCCGGTTCCACCGCGGGCGCCGTGGCCGGCTCGGACGCCTCGGTGGGCTCCGACGGCACGACAACGGCGCGCACGGTCCTGCCCCGCTGCCGCCGCTGCTTCTCCAGCCGCTTCTGTTCCTTCGCAGCGCGAGCCGCTGCCTTCTTCTCCGCCTTCCGCTTCTTCTTCTCGTCGTCCTGGACCGCAGCCTCGACGCCAACCGCGTCATCCGCGGCAACGGCGAACCCGAAACCGGTCGACAACAGGAAGGCACCGCTCGCCAACGCGCCAGCAAGCGCCAATCGTCGTCCAACCGTCGCAAATCTCTTCATTCCAGAAGACCTCCTGTATTCCTGACTACCGGTCGCGAGGTAGCGGCGACGGCACGGGAAAGCGACGCTTCCGCCATCCTAGCAACCTCAGTCGCTTCGTTGTTGTTCCACTACCGACAAGTCCTCGTCCATTGACAACCAACGCGGCCCAACTACCGCGCGACGCCGGGGAGGACAGCCTCTGCGTCATTCAGAAGCACAGACCGTGCCAGTGAACGCCGACCGCGCTGAAGGCGTCTACTCCTGAAGCAGTCGCCGAGTAGCATTCCGCGCCGTGACCCTGGCCGCCCCGGACCATCGCGCCACTGAACTCGCCGCCGCGTTCGTCGAGCTACGAACGGCGTTGGGGAAGGTGCTGGTCGGTCAGGACGACGCCGCGACCGGACTGACCCTGGCGCTGTTGGCCGAGCAGCACGCCTATCTGGAAGGGCCGCCCGGCTGCGGAAAGTCGGAGTTGGCCGCGGCCCTGGCCGCGCTGTCGGGCGCCCGCACTCACACGCTCGTGTTTCACCGCGACATCCGGGAGACGGACCTGCTCGGTGATGTTCTGCTGAGCCGCCACCGTCACCGGGGCCACGAGCGCCTGCGCCGCGAGCTGATCCCCGGCCCCCTTCTCCAGGCCGAGATCGCCCTGCTCGAGGACCTGCCTCGTTCTCCCGGCGAAGCTCTGGGACCCCTGCTCCGAATCCTCGCCGAACGGCACGCTCTGGGGCAGCCACTGCCGCTCGAGTCGGCGGTGGCAACCGGACCGCTGGAGCAGGTAGAGGCACCAATCGACCCTCTCGAACCAGGCCAACTCGATCGCTTCGCCGTGCAACTTCGTCTGACCGGCCTGCTCGCCGGAGGACTCTTCGACGAGGCCGCGGTACTGCTGGAACGAGGGGCGGCTCGAGAACCGTCACGGGCCGCGATCCGGTCGACCGCGGGCAGTGCGCACCCCCCCGCGGTGATCAGCACCGCAACCCGCAAGGCCGCGCAACGGGCGGCCGCCGCTCTCCAGGTCGAACCGCGGACCCTCGACGCCTACCACCGCCTCCTCGACCGGTTACGCCAGCGCACCGCCGACGAGTCGGCCTCGGGCGACCGCCTGATGTCCGACCGCTCCTTCAGCTCGGCGGCGCTGCGGCTCGTGCGCGCGCACGCGTTCCTGCGTGGCGCTCCGGCCGCGGCGCCACGTGATCTCGGCGCCATCCGCTACATGGTCGCCCACCGGCTGCCGGAAGAGGTACAGGAGGACTTCGATCACATCCTGGAGGAGCTGCTCGGTGACCCGCCGAACGTGACGATGGCGAAAACCGGTGCCCAGATGCCCGGAGCGCAGTCACAGGGAGACGACTCCGACGGTGCAGCGGCTGCCTCCCCGGCCTCCGACTCGTGGATCGACGATCAGGCCGACCTGCCGGCGCCCCCGACCCTGTTCGGGAAACCGCCTCCGCCAGCCCAGGTCGATCCCCTCCTGCGCGCGCTCGTCGGCCGCATCGAGCGGGGCCGCATCGACCCGGACACGGATCCGGGAGGCCAGCCCCGTGGCTACCGCCCGCTGCGCGACCTGGACGAGCTGATCGACGCCGATCTGATCGAGGCCCTGCTCTTCGCCGATGGCCGCCTGCCCGGCGCGCCGCGCACGTTCGAGCGCAAGCGCAAGAGCGCCGGCGGCGCGGTCGCCGTCCTCCGGGACATCTCCGCCTCCATGGCCGGCCGACTGACCGTGTGGTCGAGCCAGGTCGTGCTAGGAATCCTGCGGGTCGCGGCGCGGCGGCGGATGCGTGTCGGCTACGTCGAGTTCCACCACCGAGCCCTGCCCCACTACGTCGGCGGCCGCCTGTTGCATCGCTCGTACTCACGCCTCGCCGAGCAGGCCGGTCAGGCGAAAGCGGTCGGCCAGACGAACTACGAGGCGCCTCTGCGCACCGCTCTCGAGGGTCTGCGCGGCGGCTCCGGCCGCAACCGGCACGTCGTCCTCCTGACGGACGGTCTGCCGATCATCGGCGACACGACCGTCCGTCGCGAGCGTCAACTGGCGCGCCGGCTCGGCGTCGCCCTCCATACCGTGTTCCTGGGCAACGGGGACTGTCCGCCGGTTCTCGACGACATCTCTCTGGAAACTGGCGGACTGCGTTTCTACGGCCGCCCGCTGGCCGGCGGCGGCCTACGGCTGGAGGAGCGATGACCCCGATCTTCGGGTGCGGATAGAGTCGCGCGTTCCCGTGAGCGACCTGACTCCCCTCCGCGATCTGCTCGACCACCACGTCGTCGGCCACGACGAGGTGAAAACGGCGCTGCTCCTCGCTCTGGTCACGCGAGAGCACATCTACGTCGAGGGACCGCCCGGCACCGCCAAGACCCGGCTCGCCGAAGTCGCCGCAAAGGGCTCCGAACTCGACTTCTTCTTCTACCAGCTACACCGCGACACCCGCCTCGCCGAACTGGTCGGCGACATCGTCCTGGAGCGCCGGAAGGTGAAGACCGACGGTGGCGCGCCCGGAACCGCCGGCGAAGCCGAGCGGATCCACCAGCGGATCGAACCCGGGGGGCTCCTGACCGCCGAAATCGCCGTGCTCGACGACATCTCCCGCGCGCCCGGCGAGGCACTCAACGTGCTCCTGCGCATCCTCAACGAGCGCCGTTTCGGCGCCGAGCCGATTCCTCTGATGGCTGCCATCGCCACCGGCAATCCGATGGACGACGAGTACTACAACGAGCCCCTGGACCCCGCGAACCTGGACCGTTTCGCCCTCCAGTTGCGTGTCTCCGGCCTGATTCAGAGCGGCGTCGACGAGGCGAAGACCTTGATCGACCGGTTCGCCGCGGGCTCCGTCGTCGAACAGCCCGATCCCGAACCCGTAACCGACCGCGCCACGCTCGACGCGCTGAACAAGCGGATGTACGAGGTCGAGGTCGGCGCGGCGGTACGCGCTGCCCTGCTCGACGTGCTTCGCACGCTTGTGCTGGAGTTCGAGTGCAACGAGACGAACTCCCTGCTCACCGACCGTACGTTCCTGGTCAAGGCGATCAAGATTCTGCGGGGCGCAGCGCTGCTCGCCGGGCGGGATGCAGTCGACCTACCGGACCTCGCCGCCCTGTCCTGGATGACGACCTTCCGCGTGCCGCCGGAGGCGCACGAGGCGCTGCCGCGGATCATCGGACGCATAAGCCGGCAGGTCCGGGCGGTCTAGCCGGCCCTACTCCTGCCCGGAGCTGGACTGACCCTTCTCGTACTCCGCTTCCAGCAGACGGGCGCCGCGCAGCGTGTTGCCCATCGCGTAGTTGCCCTCGTGGCAGGCGTACTCGTAGCTTTTCCCGCTCGTCTTCGGCCACGGCAACTCGCCGCTGTACGGCGCCTCGTACTCGGGGTTCTCCACGGTGAAACTGTAGAGCAGGTTGTTCCCGTCGACCGGGCTGAACTTCTCGATGACGCGCACGCCCTCGCCGCGGAGATCAGGCATGTCGCGGAAGTTCGTCGTCTCGACGACCAGCGTGTCGCCTTCCCACCAGCCGATCGAGTCGCCGCTCAGCGAGGTGTAC
The DNA here is from genome assembly GCA_009845425.1 of Holophagales bacterium. GTDB lineage: Bacteria > Acidobacteriota > Thermoanaerobaculia > Multivoradales > Multivoraceae > Multivorans. The sequence continues at coordinate 52,264 of VXZQ01000012.1, read as the reverse complement.
TCGGCCGGCATGTGCTCGCCGCCGATCCGGACGACCCGGGCCCAGTGCATCCACTCGATCATGATCATGAAGTGGTCTTCGGTCTGGACGATCGTCTTCACGTTGTTGTAGGGCAACGAACGGATCGCGACCGAGGCGGTCGGCTGGTACATGCAGCGGACGCCGACGATGTTCGTCTCCGGACCGTCGTAGGGGATGTCGCCGGACTCGAGCCACCAGGCGTAGCCACGGTTCGGCCACGCGAACTTCGGCGCGGCCGCTGAGCGCTTCTTGCCCTCTTCCGTCATCGCCGGCATCTGCCCGTTGGGAGGATCGGTCAACACCGAGGTCCGGTACTTGCCGTCGATCATGAAGTTCTGGCTGCCCCATTCGAACCAGAAGTTGTTGTAGGCGCCGACGTTGCCGCCCTTCTCGGGCGCCGCGCGCTCGCCAGCCGAAGCGCTGGGCCCGTCCTGGGCGGCGTTCGCAGCCGCACGCCGCTGGGCGTTCGCCTCCGCCTCGTCGGGAGTGAGGGTCAGCTTGTCGCCGAACTCCTTCGGTCTGGCGAACGGCGTGATGCTGGAGATGTCGTACACGCCGGTGAAGTCCGGCTTGCCGTCGGCGGTCCTCTTGATGCCGTCCTCGCCAGCGACGACCGCGGATGCGGCGACGACCAACCCAATCAGCACGGCGGTGGCGATGAGCGACTTCTTCATGTCGGCCTCCCTGCGTTCAAGCGCGATTCTGCTTCGGTAGGCGCTCATCATAGCGCGGCCGCGCTGCGATACTCTTCCCCGCCACGACACCGATCCCTGTCAGGAGGTCCGATGCCACGATCCGTCCCCGTCACCGTCACGGTCAACGGCAGCACGCACGAACGAGAGGTCGAGCCGCGCACGCTGCTGGTCCACTTCCTGCGCGAGGAACTCGACCTCACGGGAGTCCACATCGGCTGCGAGAGCACGCTCTGCGGCGCCTGCACCGTGCACCTGAACGGACGCGCCGTCAAGAGTTGCACCGTGCTGGCGGTCCAGGCGGACGGCCAGGAAGTGACGACGATCGAAGGACTCGCCCCGGACGCGGACAACTTGCATCCGCTTCAGGTCGGGTTCTGGGAGAAGCACGGCCTCCAGTGCGGCTATTGCACTCCCGGGATGATCATGGCGGCGAAACAGTTGCTCGACGACAACCCGAGCCCGACCGACGAGGAGATCCGGGAAGCGATCGACGGCAACATCTGCCGCTGCACCGGCTACCAGCAGATCGTCGACGCGGTCCAGCACGCGGCAGAAGCCGCGGGAGCGGCCTGATGGTCACGTTCCGTCCGAACTCCGTCGGCAAGGCCATCAAGCGGCGCGAGGACCCCCGCCTGATCCGGGGCCTCGGCACCTACACGGACGACGTCAAGCTTCCCGGCATGACGTACGCCGCCTTCGTGCGCAGCGACTTCCCCGCCGGCGCGATCCGCTCCATCGACACGGCCGCCGCGGCCGACCACGCCGGTGTGGTTGCCGTCTACACCTACGCCGACATGGACGGACAGGTCGGGCCAAGCCCGGTCGGGGCCGAGATGCCGGGCATGGGGAAGGCGGATCACCCGCTGCTTGCGGACGGCCGGGTCCTCCACGTCGGCCAGCCGGTCGCCGTGGTGGTTGCCGAAACGCCGTACGCGGCCCGGGACGCCACCGGACTGGTCGAGGTCGACATCGAGCCTCGAGAAGCCGTGGTCGACGTCGAAGCCGCGATGGCGCCGGACGCGCCCAGGGTCTACGAGGAGCTCGACAGCAACATCTGCATCCAGGTTCCGGTCCCCAACCCGGAAGCGGACAAGCTCTTCGAGCAGGCCGACCAGACCCTCTCGATGCGCCTGCTCAACCAGCGCGTCGCCCCCTTCCCGATGGAGGGCCGCGCGATCTGCGCGCACTGGGAGGAGGGCCCCGGCAAGCTGACGATCTGGACCTCGAACCAGGCTCCCCACTTCGTCAAGCAGCAGATCGCAATGTGCCTCCGGATCCCGGAGATCCGCATCCGCGCGATCGCACCGGAGGTCGGCGGCGGCTTCGGCGCGAAGATACCGACCTATCCCGAGGATCCTCTCCTGTGCTGGGTGTCCAGGAAGCTGCGCCGGCCGGTCAAGTGGTCCGAGACCCGGACCGAGAACCTCCTCGGCATGACGCACGGCCGCGGCCACGTCGAGAAGATCGAAGTCGCCTTTCAGAACGACGGCCGCGTGCTGGCGCTCAAGGGCCAGACGATCTCCGAGCTCGGCGCCTGGCGGTCCTTCTACGGTCCCTTCATCGCACTCTCGACGCACACGATGTCCTGCGGCTGCTACGACATCAAGGCGGTCGCGTGGGAGACCTTCGCCGTCTACACGAACACGATGGCGACCGAGGCCTACCGAGGCGCCGGGCGCCCCGAAGCCGCCTACATCATCGAGCGGGTGATGGACGAGGTGGCGGCGGCGACCGGCCTCGACCCGGTCGGCGTGCGGCGGCGGAACTTCGTCGACAAGGACGCCTTCCCCCACACCACCGCCTCGGGCGCGGTCTACGACAGCGGCGACTACGAGAAGACGCTGGACCGGATGATCGAACTCGTGGGCTACGACGACGCGCGCGAGGCGCAACGGCAGGCGCGCGACGACGGCCGGCTGGTCGGCATCGGGGTCGCCGCCTTCACCGAGGTCTGCGGCATCGGCCCTTCGGGCGGCACCGCGCCGCACCAGCGGATGGGTACCTGGGAGAGCGCGACCGTCCGGGTCGAGCCCAGCGGCAACGTGACCGTCTACACCGGCGTGTCGCCCCACGGCCAGGGCCAGGAGACGGCCTTCGCCCAGATGGCTGCGGACGCCTTCGGCGTGGGTATCGACGATGTCGTCGTCGTCCACGGCGACACGGACCAGGTCCAGCACGGCGTCGGCACCTTCGGCAGCCGCGGCATCGCCGTCGGCGGCGCGGCGCTTCACATGGCCCTGACCAAGGTTCACGCCAAGGCGACGCGCATCGCCGCCCACCATCTCGACGCGCCCGTCGACCAGATCGACTACGAGGACGGCGAGTTCACGGTCAGCGGGACCGACCGGAAGCTGACCTTCCGCCAGGTCGCCGAAATGGCCCATCTCTGGAACGTCGCCGTCCCGGGCGAAGAGCCCGGCCTCGAGGCGGTCGCCCGCTTCGAACCGCCGGGAACGACCTTCCCCTTCGGCGCCCACCTGTGCCAGGTCGAGGTCGATCCCGAGAGTGGCCAGATCGAGATCCAGCGCTACGTGGCGGTCGACGACTTCGGCGTCGTGATCAATCCGATGCTGGCCGACGGCCAGCGGATCGGCGGCGTCGTCCAGGGCATCGGCCAGGCGATGTGGGAAGAGGTCCAGTACGACGACGGCGGCCAGCTTCTATCCGGCACCCTGATGGACTACGCCGTGCCGCGCGCCAAGCACTTCCCCCGCATGGTGCTGGACAACACCGTCACGCCGACGGACGTCAACCCGCTCGGCGCCAAAGGCATCGGCGAACTGGGCACGATCGGATCGACACCTTGCGTGGTCAACGCGATCGTCGACGCCCTGCGGCCGCTCGGCATCACGAACATCGACATGCCGGCCAAGCCGGAACGCGTCTGGCAGGCGATTCAGGCGGCGGCATCGGCGCAGTAACCTGCTGCCTCGCCTGACCGTCCTCGCGGCAGCGGCGAGCGTGCTCGCGGCTGCGTCTTCCCTCGGCGCCCAGGAACACCGGTTCGGTCCGCTGCCCGTGGCTGAGGCCTGGCTGGGCAGCGGCTCGGGTTTCCTGAGCCTGCCGATCGAGGCGCCGGCGTCGGGCGGGCCCAAAACCGGACGCTGGCAGGTCACCACCTCGCTGGGGCTCTCCAGCTTCTGGCTGCGGTCGCCGTCCGTCTCCGAAGTCATCGAGGCGCGCCGCTACCGTGGCCCGGTCACGGTCGAAGAACTCGACGGCATCTCGCCCTGGCCCGGCTTCGAAGGAATCTACTTCGCCGACATGGAAGTCCACCGGCTGACGCTCGACGCGCGCAGGCGCGTAGGACGGCGGCTCGAACTCGGGCTCAAGGCCAGCCTCGTCAACGCCGACGGCGGCGTCATCGACCCGCTGATCGAGGGTTTCCACGACTTCTTCGGCTTCCGCCAGTCCGGGCGACCCCAGACCCTCGAGAACGGCTACGGCCTCTACTTCCGCCGCGACGGCCCCGGCGGCTACGGGGAACAACTCCGGTTCGTGCGCGTCGAGCAGGCAGGGCTCGGCGTCGGGGAAACGATCGTCTCGCTCAAGTCCGGCCTCGGGCCCGAATCCGCCACGTGGCGGCAGGCCGTCCTGGTCCAGCTCAAGCTCCCCACCGCCGACGACGACCGCTTTCACGGCACCGGCTCGGTCGACGCCGCGATCCAGTACCTGGTATCCCGGCCCTGGCGGCGCTGGAACCTCCACGGCAACGCCGGCTTCACCCGCCTCGGCAGCCACGACCTGCTGACGCTCGAGCCGCAGAACATCATCACCGTCGCCATCGCCGGCGAACGCCCTGTCGGCCCCAGGTCCTCGATCGTCCTCCAGCTCCGTCACCAGCAGAGCCCCTTCCGCCAGCTCAACCTCTCCATCCTCGGCGTCACCGCGACCCTCATCGACGTCGGCTGGACCCGAAGACTCGACCCCACCCCCGGCCAGATCAAGCGCTCCGCCTACTTCAGCCTCACCAACAACACCTTCAAGTACGGCTCCGCCGTCGACGTCAGCCTGCAGGCAGGCATCCGGTTCCGCACCGGATCGAGCTAGCGCTCGGGCGCTTTGCGATAGTCGAGCGGCGGCTGCTGACCCTCTTCGAGGGCGGCGCGGTACGGGCGGTCGGCCAGCCGGCGGTCGAGCTCTTCCCGCGCCGCCTCGACGATCGAGGGATCGGCAAGCAGATCCCAGGCCGTCGCGGCCAGAACGCGGGCGGCCATCAGCATGCCCTGCCGGCCGATCGTCGTGCCGCCGGCGGCGACCGCCTGCCAGGAATGGGCCGGCGTGCCGGGTACCCAGCACGCCGTCCGAATGCCCGTCGTCGGCGCCACCCAAGAGACGTCGCCGACATCGGTCGAACCGAGGGTCGTCTTGCCGGTATCGTCGCTGAGTTCGGAGACGGAGGCAAGGGGCCGCGGCTTGAGCAACGACTCCTGGAGCTTCACGGCCCATGCCTTCTCCGCTTTCGTGTAGCCGATGTCGATGAGGGCCCTGAAGTTGGCGAGCGAGACCCTGGACAGCGTGTCGTTCGGCAGCAGGTTATGGATGCCGCCCAGGAACTCGATCTCGAGCTCCGTCTCCGTGGCATGGGCGGCGCCTTCGGCCACGAGCACCAGACGGTCGTAGATCGAGCGCGCCACGTCCATTTCCGGATGGCGCACGTAGTAGTACGCCTCGGCGAACGCCGGCACCACGTTCGGTGCGTCGCCGCCGGCGGTGATCACATGGTGGATGCGCGTGCGGTCCGGAGTGTGCTCCCGGAGGAGTTCGGCGCCGTAGTTCAGGATCGCCACCGCGTCGAGCGCGGATCTGCCTGCCTCGGGCGACGCCGCGGCATGGGCGCTGCGACCGCGATAGCGGAACTTCGCCGCTACCCGGGCCAGGTTCGTGGGGTCGCCAGCGGAGTTCCCGTCGCCCGGGTGCCAGTGCAGGACGGCGTCCACGTCGTCGAACAGTCCGTCGCGGGCCATGAAGGCCTTGGCGCCGCCGCCCTCCTCCGCCGGCGTGCCATAGAGCCGTACCGTCCCCCCGATCGCGCCGCCGCGGATGCCATCGGCAACCGCAAGCGCGGCCCCGAGCGAACCGGCGCCGAACAGATGGTGGCCGCAGGCGTGGCCCCAGTCCGGTCCCTCGCGCGGTGAACGAGTAGGAACCGCCTCCTGCGACAGTCCCGGCAGGGCGTCGAACTCGGCCAGAATCGCGATCACTGGACGACCGGCTCCGAACGAAGCGACGAAGCTGGTCGGGATACCAGCGACCCCGCGCGTGACCTCGAACCCCTCCTCTTCGACCAGGGAGCCCAGCAGCGCCGAGGACTTGGTCTCCTGGTAGCCCGGCTCGGCCCACTCCCAGATCTTCCGCGCGGCGTCCCAGAGCAACTCGGCCCGCTCCGCCACCGCAGCCTCCAGGCCCGCCTTCTCCACCACCCCGCCGCCGGCTGCCGGGGCGAGAGGAAGGAGAACGAGGGCGCAGCAGGCAGCGGCGGCCGCGCGCATCCGCCTATTCATCGAACACGATGACCTGGCGCGCGACCTCGCCGGTCTTCAGGTTCTGCAGGGCCTCGTTGATCTGCGAGAACTCGATCCGGTCCGAGATCAGCTCATCGAGCTTCAGCCGGCCGCCCAGGTAAAACTCGACCAGGCGCGGCATGTCGACGCGGAATCGGTTCGATCCCATCGTGCAGCCCTGCAGACACTTGGACTGCAGCAACTCGTGGCCCGGGATCTCGACCTTCTGGCCCATCGGCACCATGCCGATGACGGTGGCCGTACCGCCCGGCCGCAGCATCGCCCACGCCTGCTCCGCCGTGGCCTTGAGCCCGATCGCCTCGAAGGCGTAGTGGACGCCGCCGTCGGTGAGATCCAGCACCTGCTTCACCGTGTCGCCGTCCGATGCGTCGATCGTGTCGGTGGCGCCGAACGCCCTGGCAAGATCGAGCTTCGACGCCACGCGGTCGATGGCGATGATGCGCGAGGCCCCGGCCAGGTCCGCGCCGTTGATCGTCGACAGGCCGATGCCGCCGCAGCCGATGACCGCGACCGTCGACCCGGGCTCCACCGCCGCGGTCCGGAACGCCGCGCCCACGCCGGTGATCACGGCGCAGCCGATGACCGCCGCCCGGTCGAGCGGCATGTCCTTCCTGATCTTCACCACCGCGTTCTCATGCACCAGCATCTGCTCCGCGAACGAGGCCAGATCGGCGAACTGAGAGATAGGGCGCGGGCCGCCGCCGTTGCTCGCCGGCAACGCCAGCCGCGGTTCCTCCGTTCTCGGCCGTCGCGTAGCGCGCTTGTCGCAGAGCGCCGGCTCGCCGCTCATGCAGTACTCGCAGTAGCCGCAGAACACGGAGAGACAGGTGATCACATGGTCGCCCGGCTCGACGTAGCGCACCTCGGAACCCACCTCCTCGACGATCCCGGACGCTTCGTGGCCGAGGATCGCCGGTGTGCGAATCGGCCACAGCCCGTCCACGAAGTGCAGGTCGCTGTGGCAGACCCCGACCACCGAACTCCGGACGAGGATCTCGTGCGGTCCCGGCTTGCTGATCGCGACGTCGGTGATCTCGAGCGGTTGCCCGACTTCGTGGAAAACGGCTGCTTTCATGGAGCGGAGTCCTCGTGGCTTCGGGTGAGAAACCGGCAGGCTATCAGCGGCGGCACCCGCCTCCCGACCGCCACGCAGCGGGATCCGGCGCGCGCCGGCGATAAGCTGCCACGATGATCCACACGCCGGCCCCTGGTTTCCGCGTTCGCTCTCTGACGCTCGCCGTCGCCGCCGTCACCGCCGCCGCTCCGGTCTTCGCCCAGCGCACCGTCAAGCCCGTGCTGCACGGGCGCCACTGGGTGGCGGTGACCGGCAAACCGCTGGCGGCCACAGCCGGCGCCCTGATCTTCGCCCGCGGCGGCAACGCCGTGGACGCGACGTGCGCCATGCTCGCGGCTACCTCGACGATGTGGGACACGCTCGGCTGGGGCGGCGAAACCCAGGCCCTGATCTTCGATCCGCGCACCCGCGAAGTCATTGGAATCAACGCCCTCGGGGTGGCCCCTACAGGCGCCACGGTCGACTTCTTCCGCGAGCGGCAGTTCGTCTATCCGCCTGAGTACGGACCGCTGGCGGCAGTGACGCCCGGCACCCCGGGTGGCTTGATCGTGATGCTCTCTCACTACGGCACGATGAGTCTGGCCGACGTGCTCGAACCGTCCATTCAGATGGCCGACGGCTATCCGATCGAGCGGGCCCAGGCCGACAACATGGAGCGGCGCAAGGAGATGCTGCAGCAGTGGCCCGACTCGGCGCGGGTCTTCCTGCCCCACCTGGGGGAGGAGCGTGCGGCGCCGAGCGCCGGCGAGATCTTCCGCCAGCCGGACCTGCTCGACACCCTGCGCAAGCTGGTGGACGCCGAAGCCGCCGCCCTCAAGCAGGGCAAGACCCGCGAGCAAGCCCTGGCCGCGGCCTACGACCGCTTCTACCGCGGCGACATCGCAGAGGAGTTCGTCCGCGGCTCGCGCGAACTGGGCGGTCTCCACACGATGGCCGACCTCGACCGCTGGCAGGTCCACATCGAGGAACCGGTGCGCACGAACTACCGCGGCGTCGACGTCTACAAACTGACGTCGTGGGTGCAGGGCCCGGTAATGCTCCAGGCGCTGAACATTCTCGAGAACGCCGACCTGAAGGCGATGGGCTACAACTCGGCGCGCTACATCCACGCGCTCTACCAGGCGATGAACCTGGCCTTCGCCGACCGCGACTTCTACTACGGCGATCCCTACTACCCGCCCGCGGAACCGCTCGAGGGCCTGCTGTCGAAGAGCTACGCCCGCGCGCGCTACGAGTCGATCGACTGGGAACGGAATGACGAGAACACCCGCCCCGGCGATCCGTACGCCTTCCAGGACGGCGACAACCCCTTCCTCGACCTGCTCGAGCAGTGGACGCCGATCCCGCCGGCGGCGGACGCGGAAGGCGAACAGGGCTTCCAGCAGGCGTCGGCCGGCCGACAGCCCTTGCCACGGATGACCTATGAGGAGGGCTTCACCGCCGGGACGACCTCGATTCAGGCCGCCGACGCCGAGGGCTGGGTCGTTTCGGTGACCCCCAGCGGGGCCTGGATCCCCGCCGTGATCGCCGGCCGCACCGGCATCGGCATGAGCCAGCGGATGCAGAGCTTCGTGCTCGACCCGGGGCTCAACCCGTACAACCTGCCCGAACCGGGCAAGCGGCCCCGCGCCACGCTGACGCCCGGGATGGCGCTCAAGGATGGCCAGCCCTACCTCTCGTTCGCCGTCCAGGGCGGCGACACCCAGGACCAGAACCTGCTCCAGTTCTTCCTGAATGTCGTCGAGTTCGGCATGAACGTCCAGGAAGCCGCCGAAGCGGCGAACATCACCAGTCACCAGATGCAGAGTTCCTTCGGCGCCCACGAATCGCGGCCCGGAGACCTCGACCTCCGCCGCGACGTGCCGCCCTGGGTGCGGGCTGAACTCCGCCGCATGGGCTACCGCGTTCGCGCGCTGGACCGCACTTCCGGACCGATCACCGCGATCTGGTTCGACCGCGAGAACGGCACGATGTGGGGCGGCGCCAGCGATTACGGCGAGGACTACGGCATCGCCTGGTGACCAAGGATCAACCGCCCCTCTTGACTCAAGGAGACCGCCCGTGAAGCGACTGCTCGGCGCCACCTCTGCTCTCTTCCTCCTGATCCTCGCCACGGCCTGCGGTGAGTCGGCCGACACCGGAAACCCGCCGGCCGACATCGTCGACATCCCCAACACGAAGTACGTGCTGGACAACGGCTTGCGCCTCATCGTCCACGAGGACCACAAGGCGCCGATCGTCGCCGTCAACGTCTGGTACGACGTCGGCGCCGGCGACGAGAAGATCGGCAAGACCGGCTTCGCGCACCTGTTCGAGCACCTGATGTTCAACGGCAGCGAGCACTTCAACGACGACTACTTCAAGCCCTTCGACCGCGTCGGAGCGACCGGCATGAACGGGACGACGAACCAGGACCGGACGAACTACTTCCAGGTCGTGCCGACGACCGCGCTCGACATGGCGCTGTGGATGGAGTCCGACCGCATGGGCCACATGCGGGCGGCGGTCGACCAGGCCCGGCTCGACGAGCAGCGCGGCGTGGTCCAGAACGAGAAGCGCCAGGGCGAGAACCAGCCCTACGGCAAGGTCTTCCTGACCATCTTCGAGAACACCTACCCCGACGGCCACCCCTACGACCACTCGACGATCGGCTCGATGGAGGACCTGAACGCCGCCTCTCTGGCCGATGTCCACGAGTGGTTCGACACCTGGTACGGCGCCGCCAACGCCGTTCTCGTCGTCGCCGGCGACGTCGAGGCCGAGGACGTGAAGGCCCGGGTCGAGAAGTACTTCGGCCACATCCCGTCCGGGCCGCCGCTGATCAAGCCCGACGTTTCTCTCGCCCGCCGCAGCGAGCCGAGCCGGATCGTCCTCCAGGACCGCGTACCCCAGGCCCGGGTCTACAAGGCCTGGAACGTCGCCACGGTCAAGGACAAGTCGGTCGATCACCTCTCCCTGGCCAGCGACGTCCTGGCCGCCGGCAAGAGTTCCCGCCTCTACAAGCGGCTCGTCTACGACGATCAGATCGCCACCGACGTCAGCGCCTTCGTCATGACCCGCCAGTTCGGCAGCCTGTTCCTCGTCATCGCGACCGCCACGCCCGGCCAGGACCTCGCCGAGGTCGAGGCCGTCCTCGACGAGGAACTCGAGGCCTTCCTCGTCTCGGGACCGACCGAGGCCGAACTGGCGCGGGCGCAGGCCAGCACGCGGGCCAGCTTCATTCGCGGCGTCGAACGGATCGGCGGCTTCGGCGGCAAGTCCGACGTGCTGGCGGCCAGCGAGGTCTACCTCGGCAGCCCCGATGGCCACAAGACGACCCAGGCGAACCTCCTGGCGGCCACCGTCGCCGACGTCCACGGCGCCGCCGTCGAGTGGCTGGACGATGGTGTCCTCACCGTCGAGGTGAGGCCCTTCGCCACCTACACGACGAGTAACAGCACGGTCGACCGTTCGTCCGGTCCGCCCGAGGTCGCCGAGTTCCCCTCGGCTTCGTTCCCGGCTCGCGAAACCGCGGAACTCGACAACGGACTGAGCCTCATCCTTGCCCGGCGCGACGCGGTGCCGGTGGTCAACCTGACCATGCTCCTCGACGCCGGCTACGCCTCGGACCAGTTCGCCCTGCCGGGCACCGCGCGGATGGCGATGGGGATGCTCGACGAAGGCACTACGTCCAGAGACGCACTCGAGATCTCGGACACGCTCGACAGCCTCGGCGCCAACCTCGGAGCGGGTTCGAACCTCGACGTGTCGACCGTATCGATGAGCGCGCTCGCGGAGAATCTCGACGAATCCCTCGACCTGTTCGCCGACGTCATCCTGAACCCCTCCTTCCCGGAGGACGAGTTCGAGCGCCAGCAGCAACAGCAGTTGGCTGGCATCGGCCGCGAGAAGGTGCAGCCCGTGTCGATGGCCCAGCGCGTTCTGCCCCGCATTCTCTACGGCGAGGGTCACGCGTACAGCAATCCGCTGACCGGCTCGGGCACCGAGGAGTCGGTGGGCGCACTCGATGTCGACGCCCTGCGCGCGTTCCACGACACCTGGTTCAAGCCGAACAACGCGACCCTGATCGTCGTCGGCGACATCACGATGGATGACCTGCTACCGGGGATCGAGTCCCGCTTCGCGAGCTGGGAAGCGGGAGACGTGCCCGCCAAGAATCTGGCGGACGTCGCGCCCCAACCCGAGACGGTCGTCTACCTGATCGACCGGCCCGACTCCGCGCAGTCGATCATCTTCGCCGGCCAGCTTGCGCCGCCGAAGGGCGATCCCCGGAACCTCCAGATCGAGGCGATGAACGACATCATCGGCGGCGGCTTCACCTCGCGGATCAACCTGAACCTGCGCGAGGACAAGGGCTGGTCGTATGGCGCCCGGGCGATCCTCCTCGACGCCGCGGGCCAGCGACCGTACTACGCGTTCGCGCCGGTCCAGACCGACCGGACAGCCGAGTCGATGGCCGAGATCGACAAGGAGGTTCGGGGCATCCGGAGCGGCGGCAGCAAACCCCCGACAGCGGACGAGCTGGCCAAGGTGACGGACCAGAACACGCTGACCCTGCCCGGGCGCTGGGAAACGAACGGCGCGGTGATGGCGAGCCTCATCGAGATGACCCGCTTCCACCTGCCGGACGACTACTGGGACACCTTCGCCGACAACGTGCGTGGCATCGGTCTTTCCGACGTCAGCGGCGAGGCCGACCGTGTCCTGCAGCCGGACAGCCTGGTCTGGATCGTCGTCGGCGACCGCGTCCGGATCGAGGACAAGATCCGGGCGCTGGGGCTTGGCGAGATACGGTTCCTCGACGCGGACGGAAGCCCGGTGGAGGGATAGAAAACACTGGGTGCGCCGGCCGGCATCCGACGCGTAGCGGCGGCCTCCGCTAGTCGCCGTCCGGCCAATGCAGGGTTCGCCGGGCTCCGGCGAATTCCACCGTCCGGCAGTCCTCGGACACCGTGCGCAGCAACGCGAAGCGCGGCGCGTCCGCGATCTCGACCAGCCCGTGCACAGCGGACGCCGCGAACAGCCGTTCCTGGTCATCGAGGCGCAGTGAATCGGGGTCGAGGACATCGGCGCGGCCGTTGTTCAGATCGGCCTTGACCCGGTCGGTTCCGGCCTCAGCGCCTTCCCGCAACTGAACCGCGACCAGCGGCGTGGTCGCGCAGTCGAGGTAGCACTTGTCCCACCAGCCGTCGTTGACGCGGTACTCCACGAACCAGACCCCGAGAGCCGGCTCGAAGCCGATGTGCTGGACGAAGAAACGGCGGATGCGCTCCGCCACCGGCTGCCCCTTCCAGAACCAGCGCCGCTCCGCGTCGACGACGATCGGCGGGTAGTGAAACGACATCAGCGCGTCGTCGAAGGCGCGTCCCCCGGCGACCGCCCTCGCCAGCGGCACCGGGAAGTAGGTGCCCCGCTCGAGGCGGTCGAGCCGCTCGGGCAGGTCCTCGGCGACCACCGCCACGACGGCGGGGTCCCTTGCCGCCTCTGAGTCGGCCAGAGCCTCCCGATCCACTGGCGCCAGCGGATTGCGGAAACGGGTCTGGTGGGAGAGGAAGATCGAGATCCCCCGGGGCCACAGCCGTTCGCAGGCCCGAAGCAGGTCGTCCATGACGCGGGGACCTGGCTGGGGCTACCTGCCTCCGGGCTGCGGGGCCGGCTCCGGTTCGGCCACCTCCGGACTCATCCCCACGAGCCAGCGCAGGCCGTTCTTCAGATCGTCGACCATCATGTACGTGCAGGGCACCAGAACCAGGGCGATACCGGTCACGAACAGGACGCCGAAGCCCAGGCTGAGCGCCATGGGAACGAGCCACTGGGCCTGGTTCGACCGTTCCAGGATGATCGGCATCAGGCCGAAGAACGTCGTCAGCGAGGTCAGGATGACCGGCCTCACGCGCCGGGTCACGCCACCGACCACGGAATCGAGCAGGCTCCTGCCTTCGCTCCGCAACTGGTTCACCGCGTCGATCAGGACCAGCGAGTCGTTGACCACGACGCCGGATAGAGCGACCAGGCCGAAGATGCTGAGGAAACTCAGGTCGTAGCCCATGATCAGGTGGCCGACGACCGCCCCGAACATGCCGAAAGGCACCGCCGAGAGAACGACGAGGGGCTGCAGATAGCTGCGGAAGGCGACGGCCATCAGGGCGTACATGGCGAGCATGGCGACGATCAGGCTCCCCGTCAGGGAGGTGACCGCTTCAGCCTGCGCTTCCTGCTCGCCGCTGAAGTTGAAGGTCAGTCCGGGTGTGTCGGCCACCACCTCCGGCAGGATGGTCCGGGCCAGGGCGGCGCGAATGTCGTTGCCCGTGGTAGCCGTCGGGTCGATGTCGGCGGTCACCGTGACGGTGCGTCGTCCGTCGACCCGGAGGATCTCGGTGAACGATCTCCCGGGCCGGACGTACGCCGCCTGGTGGAGCGGAATCTCGCCGCCGCCCGGGGTGCGGATCAGGAGGTTCTCGATGGCGTGAACCGAATCGCGCTCCTCCCGCGGCAGGCGGACGTAGACGCGAAGTTCGTCGCGGCCCCGCTGCTGGCGGCTGGCCTCGGCGCCGAAGAAGGCCCCACGGACCTGGGCCGCCAGGGCGCGCTCGGTGAGTCCCAGACCCTTGGCAGCGGGCTTGAGCACCAGGTCGAGCTGCGGCTTGCCGACCTTGAAGCCGTCGTCGACATCGAACACGCCGTTGTAGGTCGCCAGCGACGCGGCGACGCGCGCCGCTGCCGCCTCGAGCGGCGGCGTCTGGGTGTGCTCGAGCTGGACCGAGACCTTGGCGCCGGCTGACGGACCGGTGTTGAAGTCGAACGACAACCGGTCCACCCCCGAAACCTCGCCGACCCGCTCGCGCCAGCGCGCGGTGAACTCGGCCGAGCCGAACTCGCGCTCCGCGTCGGGAACGAGGTATGCCGTGACGACGCCGACGTGTCCGCCGGTCGTCGGGAAGCCCTGGCCGGGGCCGAAAGCGCCCGTGTCGGCACTGCCGATCCTCGCCCGGAGTCCCTCCAGGACGGTGTCCGGCATCGAGCCGTCCGCTCGCTGGCGCATCCGCCCCTCCGCCACGAACTCGGCGCCGACCTCCTCCGCGGCCTGGGTCATCCGTCGCGCAACCTCGCGGGTGTCCGCGACCGGCGCGCCGAACGGCAGTTCGATCACGCCGTTCGCGAACTCGCCCTCGATCCGCGGGAAGAAGTTGAACTTGATGTGGCCCCCCGCGACGATGCTGATCGCGACGACCAGCCCCGAGAACATGACAGCCACCGTCAGGTAGCGGTCGCGCACCAGCCGCCGGATGATCGGCGGCACCTGCCCCGCGATCACGCGCTCCACCCACTCCGAGAAACGGAGCTGAAGCGCGCCCAGCTTCTTGAACGGATTGAGAGACCGCCTCCGGCCCTTCCGGCCGCGCAGCTTCGTCCGTCCCACGTGCCGCAGGTGCGCCGGCAGGATGAACACGGACTCGATCAGGGACAGCAACAGAACCGGAATGACGATGAACGGGATGTTGCGGAAGAACTTGCCCGTGATGCCGGGGACGATGGCCAGCGGGATGAAGGCGATGATCGTGGTGAGCACCGCGAACGTGACCGGCGTCAGCACCTCGCGGGTGCCGACGATCGCGGCCTCGAGCCGGTTGTCCCCCCGGCGGTGGTAGAAGATCGCCTCGCCGACGACGACCGCGTCGTCCACCGCGATCCCCAGTACGAGGATGAACGCGAAGAGCGAGATCATGTTGAGCGACACGCCGAGGATCGGGATGAGAAAGAACGAGCCGCAGAATGAGATGAAGATGCCCAGGCTGACCCAGAAGGCGACCGCCGGCCGCAGGAAGATGCCCAGCACGGTGACGACCAGCAGCAGTCCGATCAGGCCGTTCTTTCCGAGAATCGACAGCCGGGCCCGGTACTCCTCCGACTCGTCGTTCACGATCGAGAGTCCCACCGAGTCCGGCAACGTGCCCTGCCGGCGCTCGACCAGGTCGTAGACCGCGGACGAGACCTGGAGCGGCACCTCCTCACCGACGCGGTAGACCTGCAGGTCGATCGCCGGTTGACCGTTGTAGTACAACTCCTCGTCCGTCTCCCGGAAGCCGTCGACCACGGTGGCGACATCGCGCAGGCGGACCCGGGTGCCGTCGGCCCGGGCAATCAGCGTGATGTCCCGGAACTCCTCGCCGTAGTCGCGCCGCTCCGTTGTGCGAACCAGTACTTCGCCGCCTTCGGTCTTGACCGAGCCACCGGGAAGGTCGATCGAGGCCGCGCGCACGGCCGTCGAGATCTGCGGCAGCGTCAGGCCGTAGCGCCGCAGGTTGTCCGCGGGCACTTCGACGCTGATCTCGGGCGGCGGGATGCCCGCCTTCTCCACCAGGGTGATCCGTTCGTCCGAAAGCAGCTCGCTTCTGATCTCCTCGGCGAGCCGGTCGAGCGACTTGAGTTCCACGTCGCCGTGGACCAGCAGCGACAGCACTTGCCTGCGGTTCGTCACCAGCGAGATGACGGGGCGTTCGGCGTCCTGCGGGAAGGACGTGATCCGGTCCACCGTGCTCTTGATGTCGTTGTAGGTCCGGTCCGGGTTCGCGCTGGTGAGAAGCTCGGCCATCACCGTGCCCAGCCCCTCGACCGAAATCGAGTTGATCTTCTTGATGCCGTCGAGCGAACTGATCTCGTCCTCGATCGCCAGGACGACTCCCTCCTCGACCTCCTGGGGCGACGCCCCCGGATAGGCGACCACTACGGTCACCATGTCCATATCGATTTCCGGGAACACCTCCCGCTTGGTTCCGAAGGCGAACAGGATGCCGCCGATGACCAGAACCCCCATCAGCAGGTTTGCCGCGACCGGATGGGCCGCCATCCAGCCGATCGGTCCCTTCCTGTCGACGGGGCCGTGGTCGTGGGACATCAGGCTCATGGCGCAACTCCCGTCGGCACGGCGCCCCAGCCCGACACGTCCCAGCGGCTGGCGGCGGAGAGGAACTCGGCGGCGATCGACGGTGGTTCATCCGCTCCCAGGCGGAGCCTCATCCCCTCGATCGGCGTGGCGATCCGGCTGGTCACGACGAGTTCCCCGTCAGCCAGGCCGGTATCGATGCACACGCTGTCCTCGAAACGCCACGCCACGTCGACCGGTCGACGCTCGAGCTGCGCGCCGGTGTACATCCAGAGGTGTCCGCCCTCCTGGAGCCACTCCCTGGGCACCTCGAACAGGTCGCGGATCGTACCGCCCTCGAGCAGGAGGTCGACGTAGCTGTCCAGGAGCAGGAGTCCTCGTCCCGCGGGACCGCCCGTCCCACGCGCGAGTCCGAGCGGATCGTCGACCTCCACCAGCACGCGGGCCATCCGGCCCGCGGTGTCGAGGTCTCCCAGCAAACGGACGATGCGGCCCGGCAGGACGTAGTCGGTCTCGGGATCGAGCCGCACGAGCGCGCGCGAACCCTCGACGTCGCCGTGGAGACCGGGAACGCGGAGCTGTTCGAGTTCGTCGGTTCGGACCGCGGCCCGCACCCAGAACGCGTCGGTGCCGGCCAGCGTCACGGCCTGACTCTGCGGCGTCACCGTCTGCCCGACCTCGATCGACTCGGAGAGGACGACGGCGTTGAACGGACTGCGCACGACTGTGCGTTCGAGGTCCAGCCGGGCCCGCGCCAGGGCTGCGCGGGCGGTATGGACGGCTGAAAGCCGGGAGCGCAACTGCGGTTCGCGGAGCGCCAGCGAGGCCTCCATCTGTTCGACGTCCAGCTCATCCTGGAACAGCTCCCACTCCCGCTCGGCGACCCGGCCCCGGCCCTGCTCCAGTTCGAGCTGCGCAGCCGCCTCGGCGACCGACGCAGTGGCCCGGGCCACCGCCAGCTTGAAGTCGGCATCCTCGATCGCGAAAACGACGTCCCCCTCCCGCAGCAGCGTCCCCGGGGCGAGCCGCGGCATGACGAACGCGATCCGGCCGCTCACCTGGGGCTGGACGACGACCCGCTGGGCCGGCAGCACGGTCCCCTGGGCCTCGATGTCGATGCGCCGCGGCAGCCGCCTCACCTCGGCCACTTCGACCAGCACGCCGGAGTCGTCCGGCGGCCTCTGCACGGCCTCCGGCCTGGCCTGGATGATCGCCCTGGCAGCCACCAGGCCGAACGCCAGGACCAGCACCACGATGCCGACGCGGATCAGGGTACCCTTCATGTCCTTCCGCCTGTCAGGACGCTCCGCCGGCAGTCGTTGTTTCGGGCGCCGCGGCGAGTCCCGCCGCCAGCCGTTCCACCGACGTGCCCGGCGCGAAGCCCAGCGCCCGGCAGAGTTGCAGGCGGCTCGCGAGCTGCTGCCGCCGGGCGTCGACCAACGCCTGCTCCAGCCCCTGCTGGGACAGGAGCGCGGTCAGCACGTTCAGGTAGTCCGTGGCGCCCTCACGGTACGACTCACTGGTGAGAAGCAGAACGCGGCGCGCTTCTCCCAACCGCTCCTCCAGGTTCGCGACGAGCTCACGGGTGCTGCGGCCGACCGCAAGCGCGGTCTGCACCTCGCCGACCGCGTTGACCAGGGACTGCGCATAGGCGTACAGGCTCTCCTCCGCCGCCGCATAGGCCTGGTCGATCCGCGCGCGCCGGCCACCGGCGGCGTAGACCGACTGCGCCCCGCTGCCGCCGATCTGCCGCACGAGGTTGCTCAGCACATCGGTGATCTCGAGCGCTCGCCCCGACAACAGCGCGGTCACCGACAGTGACGGAAGCCACTCCTTGACCGCGGCTGCCGCCCGCCGGTCCGCGGCCTCCACGCGGCGGCGCGCGGCCTGCAGATCCGGCCGCCGCTCCAGCAACTGCGCGGGCACGCCCAGATCCGGTCGCGCACTTCCCGCGAGCAGGGGACCGAGACCCGGCGAAACGGCCGGGGTCTCCCGCTCCGCGCTGCCCAGAAGCGTGGCGAGCTGGAACTCGAGCGACTCGAGCCGGCCCCGCGCCAGTTCGATCTGGCCCTGCAGGCTCAGCAGTTGCTCCCGCTGGCGGCCGATGTCCTGAGCCGGACCCAGTCCCTGGCCGAAGCGGAGCTGGGTCAGTTCCAGGAACCGCTCCGAGGTCGCCTGCTGCCTCTCGAGCAGAGCGATCAGCTCACGCTCGGCCACGATCCCGAACCAGGCCTCCGCCAGCACCGAAGACAGGGAGATCGCCAGTGACCGAAGATCCTGGACGCTGGCCTCGGCCTCCAGCAGCGCCGCCACCTCCCGGTTCCTCAGCCGGCCCCAGAGGTCGACCTCGAAGCTCGCCGCGAGACTCGCGTCGTACGCGGCGCCCTGGAACAGGAACGGGTTGACCAGCCCGCTGCTCGGGAAGGTCAGATCGTTCCCCGCGACCGTGGCGTCCAGGCGAGGCATCAGGTAGGCGCCGCTTTCGCGAGCGCGGGCGTCCGCCGCCTCGAAGCGGCTCCAGGCGGCCTGCAGGTCGAAGCTCTGGCCGGCCAGACGGTTCTGGAGACCCTGAAGCGTCTGATCGCCCAGGGCGCCGCAGGCTCCGGGCGCCGCGGCTCCGGGCATCAGGTCGAGTCCCCGGTCGAACTCGGCCGGCGGTTCCGCGACCTCCGGAATGCGCTCCAGCACACTCGTGTGGGTGCATCCCAAGGCGATCGCGGCCAGCCAGCAGGCCGCTAGACAAGTCCCTTGGAACCAGGAGGATGGACCTGCAGCAGGGGCGGCCTTGTAGAACGGGCAACGCATGGGCGACTAACCGGCGGGAACCGACAACTCTACGCCAAGCCCACCGGCGATCGGTTGCGAACGGCCCTAGATACGTTCTTTCGCCCCGGAAGTTTGAGCCCGCCTGAGCAGGAGCCCGCGCGCCTCGTCGACCCGCAGTCTCCAGCCGGGCTCCACCACCGTGATGCTGTGCCGCTCCTGCACGAGGCAGGGGCCGGAGCGTTCGAAACCCGGAGCGAGATCCTCGCGGCGCAGGAGCGCTGCGGTCCGCCAACCGTCGAACCAGGCCCGGTACTCACCGGCTCCGGCATCGCCGCTCGCTGCCGTCCCGGCACGATCGAGCCGCGCGGCAGCGGGAGCGGTCGAAGCCAGGACGCGGACCGACTCGACTTCGATCGGGTGCTCCGGGGGCGAATAGCCGTAGACCGCCCGGTAGCGGTCGGCGAAGAGACCCGCGATGACGTCGATCGAGGCGGCCTCCGCGGCGGAAGCGGGTTCCACTTCGAGCGCCGTTTCCTGGCCGAGCAACCGGAGCCGGACGATTCGGCGCCGGACCGCTGCGCCTTCCAGGTTCGCGCCGCGTTCTTCCAGCAGCCGGCTCAACGCTTCGCGTTCCAGGCGCTCGACCACGGAGCCGACCCCACCGCCGTCGAGCGGTTCGAGGACCTGCCGGTGAGCGAAGCGCTCCAGCACGGCGTGGCCGAGGCCGACGGCGCTGAGCAGCGACGTATCGACGGGCACCAGGACCGTCTCCATGGCCAGTTCCGAGGCGATCGCACAGGCGTGCTGCCCGCCAGCTCCGCCGAAGCTGACCAGAGCGTAGTCCGTCGGGTCGTAGCCGCGCGAGATGGAGATACGGCGAATCGCATCGGCCATCCGTTCGTTGGCGATCGCGAGGAACCCGCCGAGGAGGTTCTCGTTGACACCGCCGAGCCCGGCCAGCACCTCCGCGGCACGCTCTTCGGCGGCGGCGAGGTCGATGGGCAGACCGAAGGCCTTCGGATCGATCCGCCCAAGCAACAGGTTCACATCGGTGATCGTGAGCGGTCCGCCGGCTCCGTAGCAGGCGGGTCCGGGACGCGCCCCGGCGCTTTCCGGCCCCACTTTGAGTTGACCGTGATCCACCCTGCAGATCGAGCCGCCGCCGGAGGCCACGGTCTCGATCGCCAGCGCCGGCGCGACGACGACCGCGTCGCCGACGCGGAACTCGAAGTTGTACTCGAAGTCGCCGTCGTAACGGGAGACGTCCGTGCTGGTGCCTCCCATGTCGAAGCCGATCACCCGTTCAAGACCACTCGCGCGCCCCGCCGCCGCCGCGCCCACGACGCCCCCGGCAGGGCCCGACAAGAGGCTGTCCTTGGGGCGGTAGCTCGAGAAGCCCGCAAGTCCGCCGGCGCTGGTCATCACCCGGGGCGCGACCCCGCCGTTCTCACCTGCCTCCGACCCGCCGCCTCCCGAGAGCGCGGCGCCCGTGGTCTCCAGGTAGCCGCCGACCGCCCGCCCCAGGTAGGCGTCGACCACGGCCGTGTGCGCGCGCGGCACGATCTTGATCAGCGGCGCCAGCTCCGCCGAGCAGGACACCGTGCGGAAGCCCGCGGAGCGAAGGATGCGCTCGGCCCGCCGTTCGTGATCCGGGTTCCGATAGCTGTGCATCAACGCCACGGCCGCGGCGCGGAAGCCCTCGTCCACGAGGGCGCGGGCGGCGGTTCCCAGTCCGTCTTCGTCGAGCGGTTGCAGCTCCCGGCCCTCGGCGTCGAGCCTTCCGCCGACCTCGACCGACCGCTCGTACAATGGAGCCGGGCGCTCGACCGCGAGCGCGAAGATGTCCGGTCGCGCCTGGTCGCCGATCAGCAGCAGGTCGGCGAACCCCTCCGTGACGAAGAGCACCGTCCGCGATCCCGCCCGCTCGAGCAGGGCGTTCGTGCCGCGGGTCGTGGCGAGCCGGAGATCGCACGGCGGCAGGGGCTCGTTCAGCGCCCTGCCGGTGGCGATGCGCGCGGCGAGAATCGGAGCGTTCTCCGGCGACAGGAGCTCCAGCACCTGGCCGGGTTCGAGTTCCGGAGCTGCGGCGCCGCCCTCCACCGGCAGGAGCCTGCAGGTTCCATCCGCCGACCACCCCTCCACCAATGCCGGCGTGCCTTCGCCAAGCGGCACCGCACGGTAGCCGGCGAAGAAGCCCTCAGGCAGGTCGAAGCGGGTCTCGAGCCGGGGCCCCTGCGCTCCGTTCGAGACCACCGTGGCCCGGACGGCGCCCGAGCTCAGGACCTTCACGCACCGGGATGAGCCCTCCGGGTCGATCGCGACGCAGTCGGTGAACGTGCCTCCGGTATCGATCCAGAGCTGCCAGAGGGGCGGCACGGCAGAAACCCGGTCGCGCGGCCGCCAGGCGGCCCTAGGAGGCCGCCAGCAGACGGACCAGGCGATCGATCCGGCGATCGCCGTCCGGTTCCAGCCGCTGCGCGCGGCGAAGCAGTTTCTCGGCGGCCTTCCGCTCACCCCGGCGCAGCAGCACCTCGCCCAACGCCGCCGCCGGCGCCGCCTCGTCGGGTCCGAGCCGCCGGGCCCTGCTGTAGAAGCGTTCCGCCTCGTCCAGGCGCCCGTAACGCAGGCTCAGGTCACCGAGGGCGATGTACGTGAAGGGGTTGCGGTTGTGCCTGGCGTCCGCCATCAACAGCAGGTCGTCCGCCTCCTCCATTCGTCCGTTCAGCCGCAGCAACACGGCCAGGTTGACCAGGGCTGAACTGAGCCCCGGATCGACGACCAGGGCTTGGCGGTAGCTCCGCTCCGCCTGGACCGTCCTGCCGCTTCGGCGCTGGGCCACTCCCAGGTTGGCCCATGCGGACGCCAGTTCCGGGTCGATCCGGACCGCGTCCTCGAGCCAGGCGACGGCCTCGTCGAGGCGCTCGGCCCGCAGCGCCTCGGCGCCCCGGTTCGAGTAATAGAGCGCGGTCGCCGTGAGATCGCTGATCGGCGAGACCCTGAAGCCCCGCTCGTCCTCGCGCAGGCCGAAGTCGATGAGCCGCATCGCGTGCCTGGGCCCGAACCCAACGGCAACGTGGTCGGAGATGACGATCAGGTCGCCTGCACGCTCGAAGTTCTCGACGTGCGACACCTCGACGAAGTAGGCGGCGAGATCGAGTTCCCTGGCCATGCCGACGAACATCTGCGTGAACGCCAGGCAGTTCGCGGTCCGGGTCTCGAACACATCCACCGCGGATCCGGTATGCCCGGCCCTGTACTCCACGCCGAGCATGGATGTCTCGGTCACCGCCTCGATCAGGCGATCGAGGCGCTTGTCCCGGTCGGTCGCGCCGGCCGCTTCGTGAACCCAGGCGGCCATCTCGTCGTTCAGCGCGAACGGCACCAGGGCATGCCTGACTTCGCGGCGCTCGAGTTCACGCAGCAGCGCGTTCTCGCCGGTCTCCCGTACTCCAGTCGAGGCACAACCGAAAGCCAGGCCGGCGAAGACCACCGCCACAGCCGGGCGATACAGCCGGCGGCGCTCGACTCGCGATTCGATGTTGCCCGAAATCACAGCGGTTACACCCTCCATCGGCGCCCCGACCATCCTAGCGCCAGTTGATTCCTCAACCCCGCACGGATGCCTCAGGATTCCCGCGGCGCGGCCTCGCGAAATCGATGGACGTCAGGACTCGGCGCGCCGCGCCCTGAGCACTCGCCGCCGCAGGAGTCGGACACTGACCACCGCGACCAGGAGCGCCACCGCGGCCAGGGCGAGCACGGGCATCGTGATCGCCAGGAGCGACAAGCCGGCCGCCGACCCGGCCTCTCCGGTCGACACCACGGGATTGCCGATCCCGGCCGTCGCCATCGTGGAGGCTCCCCTCAGAAGCGTCGTCCCGGTCTGGACCACCGCCGCCGCCGTCCCGCCGGCCACCGCCGCGAGAGCCCAGCCAACCAGGGGCGTCGCGGTCTCGATGTTCGCCGCGGCCACGACGACGCCGGCGGTCACCGCGGCCGGCATCGCCGCCACGTCCAGGATGTTGTCGAGCCAGGGGATGTAGTAGGCGCCCACCTCGCAGATCGCGGCGACGGCGAGAGCGATAAGGGCCGGGGTCCCAGCCATCCACTCGAAGCCCTCAGCCAGGTCGAGTGCACCAGCCCTGGCAGCGACGCCCATGACCAGGACGGGCAGAAAGACCCGGAAGCCGCAGGCCGCGGCCAGTCCGATGCCAAGACCCACGCTGAGCAGAATCTCCATGCCACAGACTACGTCGCGCGCCGTCCGCGAGTTTCGACCAACCAGCGGAGCAGCAGCCCCGCCTCGGGCACCTTGAGCAGATGCGCGGCCATCAGATACGTCGCGGCAAAGCCGATGACCGGTACCGTGCCGGCGATGCACGGCGGCCCCGGCACCAGGGTCTGGGTAGCTGCCCAAGGTACGAGGCAGCAGATCGCGAGGGGCAGATGCCGCCGCCACGCCCGCCAGGGCGACCGCACCTGCACGTCGCGGCTTCGCAGGCGACCGAGCAATCGAGTCAACTCGAACCAGCTTCCAACAGCCGACCCCAGGGCCAGCCCGACGGCACCGAGGCGCAGGGTCTGCTCCGCGCCTGCCATGTCACCACGCCACCCGGACGGCAACGCGTCAGCGACTGAGAACCGGTCGAGAAACATCATCAGCATGAATCCGACACCGGCTGCGACGCCAATGCGAATCACGGCAATGAGGGCCGGGCTCCGCGTATCTCCGAGCGAGAAGAACACGTTCTGCAGCAGGCGCGACGCACTCGAAGCCAGAAGGCCGAGTGAGTAGGCCGCAAGCACCAGGAACACCAGCCAATTGTCGGCACTCCCGAACTCGCCGCGGCGATACACCGCTCCGACGATCCCGAATCCCAGCGCCAGATAGCCCACGAACGTCGGCGCCACCAGGAATGACATCGCCGACAGGGAGCGCATCGTCCGCGCCGCGGCGGCCGCGCTACGCTCCCGCGGACCGCCGCCCAGGCGGGACAGTTCCGGCAATTCGGCGGCCGCCACGGACACCCCGAAGAGGGCGATCGGCAACAGGTAGAGGCGTTGGCCGAAGCCCAGGGCCGCATTCGCCCCCACCACCAGGAGTGAAGCCAGGAACAGATCGGCGTACGCGCCGAGACTTCCCGCGCCTCTGGCGGCGATCACCGGGCCCAGGTTGCTCAGGGTCTTCCGAACGCCCGGCGCGCGCAGGCTGAGCGACGGGCGCAATCCTTCCGTAACTCGGAGAACCAGGGGCAGTTGCACACCGAACTGAAGGAGGCCCCCGGCGAGACCGCCCCAGCAGACCGCGAGCGCGAGCGCTTCGACCCGATCGGCGTCGACGCTCGCGGTACGCATCGCGACAAAGAGCACCGCGGTGATCACGCTCGCGTTCCAGAAACTCGGCGCCAGGTAGGGCAACAGAAAGCGACGATGACTGTTCAGGATCCCGAGACACCAGGCCGACAGCGTGATCGCCGCCGCCATCGGCACGCAGATGCGGACCGCCGTCGTGGCCAACTCCAGACGGTCGATCGCCGCGGTTCCGGCGGCCACAGCGTCCGCGTCCGCAGCGAAGCCGGCGACCACCACGCGCACGATGACTGGGGCCAGGAGGACGCCAAGCAGACTCAAGGCGGCCATCGCGGCGAACAGCAGTCCGAACACTGCTCCCGCCACGGCGCCGGCCTCCCGCCGCCGCCCCTCGGCCAGCAGCCGGCTGTAGACCGGAATGAACGACGCCGAGAGCGCCTGGTCGCCGAGCAGATTCTGCAGGATGTTCGGTGCACGAAAGGCGACCGCCAGCACGTCGGTCAACGCGCCGACGCCGGCGACGCCCGCGATGACGGCTTCCCGCGCAAGGCCGAGAACGCGGCTAACGGCGATGCCGGCAGCAACCCGCGGCGCCCCGCTCGACGCCGCCGGCGCACTCTCCCTGCCGGCGGATTCCGCCAGGGTCAATCCGAAAGGTGGACGACGACCCGGTCGCCGCGCCGCTCGACCGTCGCCACGATGTTGGGCGCCGCGAGATCGAGCACCACGTGCAGGTTCCGGGTCGCTCCCCTGCCATGAACGCCGGTGCGTACGCCACGCAGCCGGGGTGCGCTCACCGCACTCGCGTCGTAGGCCCGCTGCACGCCGATCAGCCGCACCAGCAGCCGCGGCGGCGCTTCAAGCAGCATCACATGGTGGCGCTCGAACGGAGCGTTGCCCGTGATCTCGACCAGGGTCCGGTCATCCTGCACTGAAGCGCTGATGGCGCGAAGCGCGGTCGCGTTGACGGGCGGCGCGCTCGGCACCGGACTCGACCGTGCAGGCGCCGGAGGGCGCGGCCGGGCAACCGGCTCGGGAGGCGGGGCAGGCGGATCGGGAGACGAGGCGGCCGGCTCGGGAGAAGGGGCCGGCTCGGAGACCGGGGCCGGCGCCGCCGGTTCGGGAACCTCGGCGGCCACCGGGGCGGGCGCGGGCTCGGTCGCAGGCAGGGCGGCCGCGGGCGGATCCACGGGCCGGGCCGCTTCCTCGACCGGCGCCGCCACCTCGAAGCTCTGCGCCATGGGTGCCTGCTGCTCTTCGCCGCCGTTTCCGCCGATGCCGACGAGCCGCATCAGCGGCCCACGCAGGAAGATCAGCAGGATGCCGACCAGGATGACACCCACAACCGTCGGCCAGACCCAGGAAGGCCTGTCGGACTCCCGGCTCATCCAGTCGTCCTGGTCGCCCGCGAGGTCGCCGAACAGATCGGCGCGCGGTTCGCCGACTTCGCCGTCCCCGGTCGCCGACTCTTCCGGGGATGCGGCCTCGTCCGAAGGAGGCCCTTCCGCGGCTTCCACGGAATCGACCGGCTCTGCCGGCTCGACATCGTCCTCGACCGCGGTCGCCTCCGGCTCTTCCATCTCTTCGCTGGCCTCGTCCGGCGTGTCATCCACCGTTTCGACCTCCTCTGTCTCGGTCTCCTCCGCTTCGGCAGCCGCAGGCGGAGGCGCTTCCGGGGCGGCGTCCGAACCAGCGGCCTCGTCCGGCGGTTCGGAGAACAGCATCGCCAGCCGTTCCTCTCCCGGCGGCTCGACGCGCGTGAACTGCATGCCCATCCCCGCCGGCTGATCGGCGCCGCCCGGCGCCTCGCGCACCCAGACCACCGCGGCTTCACCCTGGACCGTGTCGGGCGCGTCCGCCGATCCCAGTTCAAGCACGAACGCAGTGCCGGTACCCACGGGGCGAACGTCGGAGGTGGCCACGAACATGCCGCCGATCGCGATGTCGCGGGTCCGGGCGACGAGTTCGCCGTCCTCTCCGGGCAGAGACAGGCGCACCGGCACCTCCCGCAGCAGGCGGCGGGACTCGCGGAAGCGGAAACTCTGGCTAGCCGGGGACATGGATGCAAGCGCTCATTGGCGAACGGCGCCGCAATAGTAACCCCTCAGGCCGCCGCAACCCTCAAGAAGTCTGGGCCCCCTTGCGCGCCACCAGCAAGGCCATCTCCAGAGCCTGCTCGTAGTTCAGCCGCGGATCGACCTGGGAGCGGTAGGCCCGGCGCAAGCCCCGTTCGTCGAGGCCGCGGGCGCCGCCGGTGCACTCGGTGACATCCTCGCCAGTGAGTTCGAAATGGACACCGCCCAGAATGGTGTCGTGGTCGGCGTGGAGGTCGAAAGCCTGCTCCAGCTCCGACAGGATGGCGTTGAAGTCCCTCGTCTTCATGCCGTCGGACGTGCTCTTCGTGTTCCCGTGCATCGGATCGCAGATCCAGAGCACCGGCTTGCCGGTGGCCGAGACCGCCTCGATGATCGGCGGCAGCTCCTGAGCCACTTTCTCGGCGCCGCAGCGGTGAATCAGCGTGAGCCGACCCTGCTCGCCGTCGGGATTCAGCACCTCGACCAGGTTCGCAACGTCCGCGGGGTCCATGCCGGTCCCCACCTTGACACCCAGGGGGTTGCGAATGCCGCGCGCGTACTCGATGTGGGCCGAGCCTGGGAACGCCGTCCGCAGCCCGATCCACGGCAGGTGGGTCGACAGGTTGTACCAACCCTTCCGCCGGGGCACCGTTCGGGTCTGCGCCTGCTCGTAGACGAGATGCAGGGCTTCGTGGCTGGCGTAGAAGTCGACGCGGTCGATCTGGCCGACCTCGACGCCCGCGAGGGTTTCCATGAACTTCAGCGAATCGGCAATCGACTCCACTCGGCGCTGGTACTCGGCCGCGTTCTGCGAGTGGTCCACGAAGTCGAGGTTCCAGTACTCCGGGTGGTGCAGGTCGGCGAAACCGCCGTCGATCAAGCCCCGGATGAAGTTCAGAGTCAGCGCCGAGCGGTTGTAGCCGCGAAGGAGGTTGAGCGGGTCCGGCTCGCGCGCGGCGGCGTTGAAGTCGAGGGAGTTGACCAGGTCGCCCCGGTACGACGGCAGGGTCTCGCCGCTCCGGGTCTCCGTATCGGACGACCGCGGTTTGGCGTACTGGCCCGCGAAGCGGCCGATGCGGATCACGCGCTTCTTCAGGCTGTGGGTCAGGACCAGGCTCATCTGGAGCAGGATCTTGAGCTTCGCGGTGATCGAGTCGGACGTGCATTCGGCGAAGCTCTCCGCGCAGTCCCCGCCCTGGAGAACGAAGCGCTCGCCCCGCGCCGCGGAGGCCAACTGCCGCTTCAGCGTCTCGACCTCCCAGGAGGTCACGAGCGGCGGCAGCGCGGCAAGCCTGACGGCCGTCGCCTGAAGCGCCTCCTGATCGGCATAGGTCGGCTGCTGGCGAACGTCGGCGCTCCGCCAGGACGTCGGGTTCCAGTTTTCCGCTGCGCTGCTCATCGCTCCACCGTTCACGAAAGACCGTGAATCCTACTCTTCCTCGATCTGGAGATACCGGCGCAACCAGCGCGTACCCAGGTAGAAGGGCAGCGTATCGACCGCGGCCGCCGCGAACTTGAACACGTAGGCCGTACCGATGAAGACCCACAGTTGCGGCCAGATCGGTTCCCCGTTGTCGACGGGTATCGCGCCCGCGGCGAAGTGGGTGATCGTGATGACGGAGAACGAGTCGACGAACTGGCTGACCACCGTCGATCCGTTGTTGCGCAGCCACAGGTGCCGTCCCTTCGTCAGCCGCTTCCAGAAGTGGAACACCCAGACATCGCAGAGCTGCGCGCTCAGGTAGGCGATCATCGACGCCGCGATCACGCCCAGAGTCATCGTGCGGATCTCGAAGAAGATCGGCAACCGGCCATCCGGACCGGGCACCGGCGCATCGAACCCCGGCAGCGCGCCACCCAGCCAAAGGATGACCGCGAGCCAGATGTTGACCAGGAAGCCGACCCAGACCAGGAAGTTCGCCCGCTTGCGGCCGTAGATCTCGGAGATGAAGTCCGTGCACAGAAAGGTCAGCGGATAGGGCAGCACGCCGATCGCCAGCGGCATCGGCACGCGCAGCCCGAAGATGGTGAAGCTCAGGTCCAGGAACCGCGTCACGCCCAGGATGTTCAGCATCGTCATCGAGCCCAGGAACAAACCCGCCAGGACAAGGAAGACCCGTTCGCGGCGCGCGTGCAGCGCACTCGCCTCGATCGGATGCAGGTCGGACGAGTGCGCTTCCGCCGGAGTCGCTGTCGTCGTCACTGCCCGGCGCCCTCCTGGACCCGTGCCCGCGCCCGCTGCCTGGCGGCGATGAAGTCTCCGTGCGGGAGGTGCAGAAGCCTCGCGATCTTCCGGATCAGGAACTCCTCCTGGGCTTCGAGCACACGGTCGGCGAACGCCACCCGCCACAACTCCTCGATGAGCCGGCCCTTGCGGGCGTTGTCGAAGGACTCGTGGATCAGCCGGGTGAACTCATACAGGCAAACGGAGCCCTCGGTTTCCGATTCGGCGAGCTCCACCAGCTCGCTGGTCTCCCCCTCCGAGAGCCCGAGATGACGTCTGACGCCGGCCAGCACAGCCTCCTTCTCCTCCTCCCCGGCATCGAAATCGGCGCGCATCACCTCGACCATCAACGCTGCCGCCGCCAGCCGCAGGCGGGCGTCCGGATCGTCCGACCGCTCGGGGTCGATCCGTTCACCGAAGAAGCTGCGGATGCGATCGAGCATGGCCGGGCTCAGGTCGACGACGCGGCGAGCCGTGCCCAGGCCCCCTGCCGCCGGAGCTCCTTGGCGCGCGCGGCCACTCCGCCGCTGCCGGTGGCGCGCCGCCAGGCCGCGGCCGCGGCCTCGTCCACCAGTGCCCAGTGCTCCGCGTGGTCGACGCGAACCCGGGCCGTCGTCCGGTACAGGGCGGCGACCCCGAGGTGCGCGGCGGGCTCGTCCAGCGGACCGAAGGCCAGCGCGCCGGCGGCAACGAGAAGGAGCAGCAGATCCTCGACCGCGGCTTCGGGCCATCCCGACCGCCGGGCCAGCGCCAGGTTGTAGGCGGTCGTCGCGGCGCCGATGTACAGGTCCTCGATCGTCCGGAAGGGTTTGATCGCGTCCGAGTAACCGTCGCCGTCCATCACCTCGCCGGCCGCAACCGGAACGGCGGTCAGCTCGACGACGGCGTGCCGTACCTCGGGATTGGACGGCTTCCGGTCCCCCAGATCCATTGGGGCCATGCTGATCCCGCTCCTGTCGCTCGGCACGCATAGCGCCCGGAGGCGATTGCGGTCGCCGTCACGGCCAAGCGAGGCGATGATCAGCAGCGCGGCCGCGGAGGGCGCCAGCGTGGCCCATCGCTTCTGACCGTCGAGGCGGAATCCGCCGTCGGGCGCCTTCCTGAGCGAGGAGTGAACCGCGCGCGGATGCGCTCCGCCCTCCTCGCTGGCACAGAACGCCACGATGCCGCCGTCAGGAACCAGATCCTGGCCGCCGCGTTCCCAGGCCAGACGCCTCACCGCCGCCTGATGCCCCGCCACCATCGCCCAGGCCGGACGATCGGCGACGAAACCGCCGAGCAGACCGTGGGCGAAGTGATCGCGGCCGGAAGGGTCGGCACCGCCGTTCGCGTTCGCCTGCCACGGTGCCAGCACCTCCTCGCGAAAGGACCGGTACCAGCCGGCCGGATCGTCACCTGCGGCAAGCGGCGCGGGCTCCGCGCCAAGCAAATGACTCAACACCGGATCGAGAGTCACGAACGCCCCCGGAACCAGACTCCCCGCGACGCCAAACGCACTCGAATAAGCTCGGCCGCCCAAAGACGAAGTGGGCTCGATCGGCTGCCGGCCACGGCCCGCTCCACAAAGTACATCGGCCGAAGATGATAGAGGAAGTGACCCCGACCGCCACCGGCACCGTTGCCGACCCCGAGACGCCCGGCTTCCGCCGGGTGCCGCGGACGGGCGTGATCTATGTGATGCACCGCGCGGCGGCCGCCGGCCACGGCAGTGACGGCCGCACCTGGTACAACCTCGGCCAGGGCTCTCCCGAGGTCGGTCCGCTACCGGCAGCGCCGCCCCGCCGCGACGAACTTCAGATCGACCCGCGCCGCCAGACCTACGCGCCGGTCGACGGCATCGACGAGCTGCGCGAGCGTGTCGCCGATCTCTACAACTTCCTGTACCGCCGCGACAAGCGCTCACAGTACACGCGGGAGAACGTGAGCATCGCGCCCGGAGGCCGCCCGGCGATGACCCGCATCGCCGCCGCGATGGGCGAGATGAACCTCGGGCACTTCATTCCGGACTACACCGCTTACGAGGAGCTCCTGACCGCCTTCAAGGGCTTCATTCCGATCCCCATCCTGCTCGACGCGGCCCACGGCTACCGCGCCTCGCGGCGGCTGCTCGAGAAGGAGATCGTCGGGCGCGGCCTATCCGCGCTCTGGTGCAGCAATCCCTGCAATCCGACGGGTCAACTGGTTGAGGGCGATCTCCTGGCCGAGTGGGTCGGCGTCGCCCGCGACAACGCCTGCACCTTCATCCTCGACGAGTTCTACTCGCACTACATCTACACGCCGGCGCCCGACTCCTGCACTCAGATCGCCGACACCGCGAGGATGGTCTCGGCGGCCGCGCACGTCGACGACGTGAACCGGGATCCCGTGATCCTGGTCGACGGACTGACGAAGAACTGGCGCTATCCGGGCTGGCGAGTGTCCTGGATCGTCGGCCCCGTGAACGTGATCGACCGGGTGACCAGCGCAGGCTCGTTCCTCGACGGAGGCGGCAACCACCCCTTCCAGGAAGCCGCCGTGCCGCTGCTCGAGCCCGAACTCGTGCTGCAGGAAACGCAGGCGATCCAGACTGAGTTCGCCCGCAAGCGCAGGTTCCTCGTCGACCGGCTGCGCGGTCTGGGCATCGAGGTCGAACACGAGCCCAGCGGCGCCTTCTACGTCTGGGGCAACCTGGCCGGCCTGCCGGCGCCGCTGAACGACGGCATCGAGTTCTTCAAGGCGCTGCTCCAGGTCCAGGTCATCACGGTTCCGGGCGTCTTCTTCGACGTGAACCCCGGCCAGCGGCGCCGCAACGCCCGCTACCACAGCTACTGCCGGCTCAGCTTCGGTCCGTCGATGGAGACCCTGGAGCGCGGCATGGAGCGGATCGAGAAGCTGATCCGCTCCCACGCCTGACACCGTTCAGGCGAAGCCCACCAACCGGCGGAGCTCCGCCGCCTTCGGCTCCGCGACCTTCCGCGCGCGCTCCGCGCCGATGGCGAGCAGCCGGTCGAGTTCTTCCGGCGCGGCCATCAGCTCCTCGTAGCGCCGGCGGATCGGCGCCACCACCTCGATCACCGCTTCGGCGA
Organism: Holophagales bacterium; assembly: GCA_009845425.1. Classification (GTDB taxonomy): domain Bacteria; phylum Acidobacteriota; class Thermoanaerobaculia; order Multivoradales; family Multivoraceae; genus Multivorans. The sequence goes on along the minus strand of VXZQ01000012.1, from coordinate 20,624 downwards.
CGCCCATCTTCAGGTCGCCGTAGCCGCGAGCCGCGGCGAAGTCGGCCAGGACCCGGTCCTCGCTGCGGTCCGTGATCGCCTGGTAGATCAGGAGCAGGTTGTTGACGCCCGCCCTGGCCGGGTCGTCGCTGAACTCGATCTCGCGCCCCGAGTCGGTGACCGCGCGCTTCAGTGAACGCCGGATCTCGTCGTCCGTGTCGGTGAGACGGACGGCATGGCCACGCCCCGCGGTCTCGCTCTTCGACATCTTGACGGTCGGATCGTCGAGCGCCATCACCCGCGCGCCGGCGGTCGGGATGACCGCCTCGGGCAGGACAAAGGTCTCACCGTAGATGTGGTTGAAACGGCCCGCGATGTCCCGGGCCAGCTCGACGTGCTGCTTCTGATCCTCCCCGACCGGCACCTCGTCGGCGTCGTAGAGCAGGATGTCGGCCGCCTGGAGCACCGGGTACGTGAACAGACCGACGCCGATCCGCTCGCGGCCTCCCTGGCGTTCCGACTTCGCCTTGAACTGCGTCATCCGCTCGAGCCATCCGATCGGTGTAGCGCATCCCAGGATCCAGGCGGCCTCCGCGTGGGCACGCACATGGCTCTGGACGAACAGGGTCGTGCGCTCCGGGTCGATGCCGCAGGCGAACAGCATCGCCGTCAACTCGCGGGTGCCCGAACGCAGCGCCTCCGGATCCTGGCGCACGGTGATCGCGTGCAGGTCCACGACGCAGATGAAGTTCTCGCGGTCGTCCTGGCGCGCTGCCCAGTGCTTCACGGCGCCCAGGTAGTTCCCCAGGTGCAGCACACCGGACGGTTGAATGCCGGAAAACACCCGGCGCCTGCGCACCGCCCCACTCATGCTGGAGAAATCCTCACGCCGGAGCAGTCGCCGGGAGCTTTGCCGGGCGAAGCACCGTCCAGCCGACGCAGATGCCGTAGTTCACGAGCAGGCCCCAGACGCCGGCGCCCACTCCCCAGGGGCTGCGAGTCGCCCAGACGTCGAAGGCGGCGCCGCACCAGATGACCAGGGTGAGAAGGGTACCCAGCACCATGCCGGTCAGAACGGCAGAAGCGGGCATCCGTCGCCAGTAGACGCCGAGCATGAAGACCGGCGAGAGCTGGACCATGAACTCGAGCTTCAGCTCGATCAGCACCCAGATCGAACTCTCCGTCTCCAGCGACACCCAGGCCATCAGGATCAGGATCGCCATGACGCCCCAGGCGAACGTCTTGCCGACGATCAGCATCTCGCGGGCCGACGCCTCGCGGCGGAAGTAGCTCTTGTAGATGTCCTTCGTGAACATGGACCCGATCGACAGGAGGGCCGAGTCCGCGGTCGACATGATCGCCGCCACCACCGCCGCGAACACCATCACGATGAGCCAGTACATCACCGGCGAACGGTCGATCAGACCGCCCAGGACGTAGATCGTGACCTTGTCGCTCTCGAGCTGCGAGAGCCCCGGGAAGCGGCTCAGCGCGATGAAGCCGATGAGGAAGGCGAGCAGGGTCGTGCCCAGCGGCATGAAACCCATCGCCGCCAGCGACCGTCGCAGACTCTTCTCGCCCTTCGCGGCGAAGATGCGCTGGATCGCGTGGGGGTACAGCGCGACGCCGAGGCCGAGCATGAGGAGCGTGCTGACCCACGTCCGCAGTCCCCGGGCATCCGGCGCTTCGAGCCTCTCCGGCGCCGTGGCGCGAATCCCCTCCGAGGCCGCGGCAAGCCCGCCGTCCGCCGTCACCAGGGTGTAGAGAATCACGGCGCAGCCGCAGAGCAGCAGGGAACCCTGCACCGCGTCGGTCCAGGCCACGGCCCGCATGCCGCCGAGCGACTCGTAGATCAGCATGACGCCGACCAGCAGCAGCACGCCCTGCATGAAGCTCATGCGACCGCCGCTGATCGCCTCGACGCCGTGGCCCATCGCCACCAGTTGCTCGAGCACGTAGTTCGCCAGGCCCCAGCAGAGGAGGACGACGCACAGGACGCGCAGCGCATGGGAGCCGAAACGGTGGTACACGAAGTCCGTCGGCGTGATGTAGCCGAAGCGCCGCGCCAGACGGAACAGACGCGGGGCGTAGATCATGAACACCGTGATGACGAGGACCATGAAGGTCACGCTGACGATGTAGGTCGCCCCCTGGACGTAGGACCGTCCGGCGAAGCCGAGCAGCGTGTTGCCGCTGTACTGGGTGGCGAACAGGGTCAGGAACAGGACCGCGAAACCGAAGGTCGAGCCGCCGAGGTAGAAGTCCCGCAGCGAGCGTTCCTTCTGCTTCAGGCGGCCTAGCAGGCCGAGACCGAGCATGACGACGAGATAGCCGCCGAGAACCGCCAGCGCGCCTGGCCCGAAGGTCACCTCGGGGACGGAAGTGTTCACGGGTTCTCCCCGGACGCGGTTGGCGACGTCGGGTCGTTCGCGGCGTCTCCGCCCTCATCGGCACCGTCACGCCACAGGCGCAACGAAGCGAAAGCGGTGACGACCGCCAGGGCCAGGCCGCAGGCGATCGTGATCCAGGTCCAGACGGGCAAACCGGCCGCCAGCCGGCCGCCCACCGACGGCGGCAGGTACCACGGCACGCTGATCGCAAGGATCAGGACAACCGCGGGCAGGAACCAGCGATGCCGCAGGGGTTCGTCGGCAGGACGGATCGCCTCCCAGAAGGCGTCCTGGTCCCGCTCGTCTTCGTAGTCCGCCAGACGTTTCGTGTTGGCCACGGAGCGCGCATTATGCCCCACCGGCAACCGCGACCACCGTGCTAACGTCCCCTGTTCCGGTTCCGACCGGCGCCCCCTGGTTTCCGCCCTGGATCAGGCCGTTCAACGACCAGGGGGCCTGCACATGGTGAACGGTTCTCGACTGCGTCCCCCGACTCTCCCGGTGGCGGTCTGCGCGGTTCTCGCCATGGTACTGGCGTCGTGCGGTCCGGCCGAACGCAACGAGAACGCGGAAGAGCAACAGGACTTGAACCAGGAAAGCGCAGCCGAAGCACCGCCGGCCCCCGAGTGGTCGCTCGCCATCCACGGCGGCGCGGGCAGCGCACGTCGCGACACGACGGACGCCGAGGACTACTACCAGGCCCTGCGCGACGTGCTGTCGCTGGGCAGCGAGCAGTTGGCGGCGGGTGAAGCGAGCCTGCGCGTGGTCGAAGAGGTGGTGGCCGCGCTGGAGGACGACCCCCGATTCAACGCGGGCCGCGGCTCGGTGTTCACCTCCATCGGCACGCATGAACTGGACGCCGCGATCATGGACGGCCGCACGCTCGCCTGCGGCGCGGTGGCGGGCGTGAAGAACGTCCGCAACCCGGTGCGACTGGCCCGCCGCGTCATGGAGGACACACCGCACGTTCTCCTCAGCGGCCAGGGCGCCGACAACTTCGCGGTCAACGCCGGCGTTCGCCGGAACGTCCAGGCCTACTTCACGACCGAGCCGCAGTTGGAGCGGTACCGCGAGATCCGTAGCCGGCGGAGAGGCACCAGCTCGGAAGGTGACGGAGCTCCGAATCCCGAGGGCGACTACACCGGCAACGCGGGCGCGGAACCTGGCCAAGGCGGCGCCTCCCATCTCGGCACGGTCGGCGCCGTAGCCATGGACCGCTACGGCAACCTGGCGGCGGCCACCTCAACCGGCGGCACGATGTACAAGCAGATCGGCCGCGTCGGCGACGTGCCCGTCATCGGCGCGGGCACGTACGCGAACAACGAAACGGCGGCGATCTCCTGCACCGGCCGGGGCGAGGAGTTCATCCGCCACACCGTGGCCTACGACGTCTCGGCGCTCGTCGAGTACGCCGGCCTCTCCGTCGGAGACGCCGTACGAAAGGTCATCGGCGAGACACTGAAACCCGGCGACGGCGGCATCATCGCGATCGGCCGGGACGGCGCCATCGCGATGGAGTTCAACACGAACGCGATGTTCCGCGGCGCGGCCAACTCGCTCGGCCGGTTCGACGTCGGGATCTGGGAGGACGTTCGCAGCGGCCGGCCGTGAGCACCCGCTACGAACAGACGCTGCACCGGGCCCGGACGGACCCGGAGGGGTTCTGGGCCGAGGCCGCTGAGGCGATCTCCTGGCACAGGCGCTGGGATCGCGTGCTGGACGATGCAAACCCGCCGTTCTTCCGCTGGTTCGCCGGAGCGGAAGTCAACACCTGCCACAACGCCGTCGACCGGCACGTCGAGGCCGGACGGGGCGGCCAGCCGGCGCTGATCCACGACAGTCCCGTCACGGGCACGAAGCGGACACTCACGTACAGCGAGCTGCGGGACCAGACCGCGCGACTCGCCGGCGTTCTGCGCGGCCTCCACGTGGAGACCGGAGACCGGGTTCTGATCTACATGCCGATGGTGCCGGAGGCGGCCGTCGCCATGCTCGCCTGCGCCCGGATCGGCGCCGTCCACTCCGTGGTGTTCGGCGGCTTCGCCGCCAGGGAACTTGCGACCCGGATCGAGGACGCCAGACCGAAGGTCGTCCTTGCCGCTTCCTGCGGCATCGAGACCGCCCGCATCGTCGAGTACAAACCCCTTCTCGACGAGGCGATCGCGATGTCGGCCCACAAGCCCGTCGCGACCGTCATGCTCCAGCGTCCCCAGCACACCGCCGAACTCGGTTCGGAGGACCGCGACTGGCACGACGCGATGGCCGCGGCCGACCCCGTCGACTGCGTCCCGGTCCAGGCCACCCACCCGCTCTACATCCTCTACACCTCCGGTACGACCGGCGTTCCGAAGGGCGTCGTCCGCGACAACGGAGGCCACCTGGTGGCTCTCGACTGGAGCATGGCCAACGTGTACGGCGTGTCGCCCGGCGAGGTCTACTGGGCCGCCTCGGACATCGGCTGGGTGGTCGGACACTCCTACATCGTCTACGCGCCGCTGATCCACGGCTGCACAACGGTGCTCTACGAGGGCAAGCCGGTCGGCACGCCCGACGCGAGCGCTTTCTGGCGGGTGATCTCCGAACACAACGTCTCGGCGCTGTTCACGGCGCCGACCGCGTTCCGCGCGATCAAGCGGGAGGACCCGCGCGGCGAACTGATCGGGAAGTTCGACCTGAGCTGCCTTCGTACCCTGTTCCTGGCCGGGGAACGCGCCGACCCGGACACCGTGCAGTGGGCCGAGGACAAGCTGGGCGTGCCGGTCATCGATCACTGGTGGCAGACCGAAACCGGCTGGGCGATCGCCGCCAACTGCGTCGGCCTGGGCGCCCTGCCCGTCAAGCACGGCTCCCCGACGAAGGTCGTGCCCGGCTACGACGTGCGGATTCTCGACCACGACGACGCAGGAACCCCCGGCTCGAGCCGGGAAGTGCCGCCCGGCGAGAACGGCGCGATCGCGTTGCGCCTGCCGCTGCCGCCCGGCTGCCTGCCGACCCTGTGGCAGAACGACGAGGGCTACATCGAGTCCTACCTCCGCGAGTACGACGGCTACTACCAGACGGGCGACGCGGGCCACCTGGACGACGACGGCTACCTGTACATCATGAGCCGGACGGACGACCTGATCAACGTCGCCGGCCACCGCCTGTCCACCGGTGCCATGGAAGAGATCCTGGCTTCACACCGGGACGTCGCCGAGTGCGCCGTCATCGGAGTGGCCGACTCGCTCAAAGGCCAGGTGCCACTGGGCCTGGCGGTGCTGTATGCCGGATCGAGCCGCACCGAGGCCGAGATCGTTCCGGAACTCGTGCAGAGCGTGCGCGATCAGCTCGGTCCCGTCGCATCGTTCAAGGTCGCCGCAATCGTCGACCGCCTGCCGAAGACGAGGTCCGGCAAGGTGCTCCGCGGAACGATGCGGCGAATCGCCGATGGCGAGCCCTGGACGGTGCCGCCGACGATCGACGATCCGGCGATCCTCGACGAGATCGAGCAGACCCTCACCGAGCTGGGCTATCCCCGACCGGCGACGCCCTGAAGGCGGCCCCGCGGCGCCCAAGGTCCGCAGAATCTGCGGAAAACCCTGCGGAAAGGAACCATCCCAATACCTTGTAAACCCTTTGGTATCAGTAACTTACAGCCATTCCGCACCGGATACGGTGCGCGCCCCTGAGTCACTGTAAGTTATTCATGAACAAGAGGTTAAGCCGGCCCGGAGACTGACCGGCATTGCCGGATGTTTCGAGTCGGCGGTACAGTGCCCTTCATGGACCCCACGCAGGCAACCCGAGAGGTCTTCTGGAACATCGAGTACACCTGGTTGGTGTACGTGCTGATGGTCCCCACGCTGGCGGTCTTCGGCTGGGGCTTCTGGCTCAAGATCCGGCGCTGGCGCGCGGGCCAGCCGGCAATCCGCTTCGACCGGCCGGCCGAACGCCTGCAACTCTTCCTGAGAAACGCCGTGGGCCAGGGGCGCACGATCAGGAGCCGCTACGCGGGCGTCTTCCACACGCTCGTCTACACCGGTTTCATCGTGCTGTTCCTGGCCACCACCGTGGTCGCGATCCACCACGACACGCCCCTGCACATCATGAAAGGGCACTTCTACCTCATCTTCCAGTCCCTGATCGTCGACGTCTTCGGCCTCTTCGTGCTGGTTGGCGTCGCCCTGGCCGCGATTCGACGCTGGATCTCGAAGCCGAACCTGCTGGTCTACACCGACGAAGCGAGCTGGATTCTGGTCACCATCTTCGTCATGGCGCTCACCGGCTTCATGGTCGAGGGCTGGCGCATCGCCGTCACCGACGACCCGTGGGCCGCCTGGTCGCCGATCGGCAACCTGTTCGCGCTCGCCTCGGACCCGCTGATGAGCGACGCGGCGATGCAAACCGGGCACGTCGTCATCTGGTGGTTCCACCTGGTCGTGGCCTTCGGCTTCATCGCCTGGGTGCCGTTCAGCAAGATGTCGCACGTCTTCACGGCTCCGCTGAACATCTTCACCGCCAACCTGGACGGCTACGGCGGCTCCCTCAAGACGATCGACTTCGAGACCGCCGAGCGTTTCGGGATCAATCACCTGGGCGACTTCACCTGGAAGGATCTGCTCGACTTCGACGCCTGCACGGAGTGCGGGCGCTGCACTGACGTCTGCCCGGCCAACACGGTGGGCAAGTCACTGTCGCCGCGGGACATCATCCTCGACCTGCAGGGGCTGATGCACAGGCAGGGCGACCAGTTCCTGCTCAACGGAAACGGCAACGGGAACGGAAGCGGCGCCAACGGAAGCGACGAGTTGCTGCCGATCATCGACCAGAAGACCGCCGTATCGCCAGAGGCGCTGTTCGCCTGCACCACCTGCGCCGCCTGTATGGAAGCCTGCCCGGTCCACATCGAGCAGATGCCGAAGATCATCGACGCGCGCCGCTACCTCGTCATGGAGGAGGCGGACTTCCCCGAAGGGATGATGGACATGATGAACTCGCTCGAGTCGCGCCAGCATCCGTTCGCGGGCACGCAGTTCAGCCGGGTCGACTGGACGGAGGGCCTCGATATCGACGTGATGGCAGAGATGGACGATCCGCACGAAGCCGAGGTCCTGATGTGGGTCGGCTGCGGCGGCGCCCTGGTCGAGCGCAACCGGAACACGGTCCGCGCCACCGCGAAGCTGCTCAAGAAGGCGGGGGTCAAGTTCGCGATCCTCGGCCGCGAGGAGTCCTGCACCGGCGACCCCGCCCGCCGCGTCGGCAACGAGTTCCTGTTCGAGATGCTGGCCAAGGGCAACGTCGAGACGATGCAACGCTACGGCGTCCGCAAGGTCGTCACCTCCTGCCCTCACTGCTTCAACTCGTTCAGGAACGAGTACCCGCAATTCGGCGGCAGCTACGAGGTCTACCACCACACCCAGTTCCTGGATCAACTGCTGGAGTCGGGCCGTTTCGACGGGCACGACGCCGCGGGAAGTTCGAACGGGAGTTCGACGATCACTTTCCACGATCCCTGCTATCTCGGCCGCCACAACGGCGAGTACGAGGCGCCCCGCAACCTGCTCGCGAAGGTCGGCGGCGCGCGCCAGGTCGAAATGCAGCGCAGCAGGAACACGAGCTTCTGCTGCGGCGGAGGTGGCGGCATGGCCTTCGTCGACGAGCCGCCCGATCAGCGGGTGAACCAGGAGCGCGCCCAGGAGGCGGTCGACACCGGAGCCGACGTGGTGGCCGTGGGCTGTCCCTTCTGCGCCACCATGCTCGACGACGGCGTGAACGCCCGCCGCGGCGACCGCGACGTTCGGGTCAGGGACGTCGCGGAGCTGCTCTGGGACGCGGTCGGCGAGTCCGATCAGGCCGCCCCCTAGCCCCGCTTCTTCCGCCCGGTCCGTTGCCAACCTACCGGGCGGTCGGTAGACTACTCTCCGTGACCTTCCGAGGATCCTCGACCCGATGACCGCCCTGGACAACGCGGCACTCCGGGCCGCCGGCACCGCGGCCAACGGCGAGCAGGACCGGCGGGCGGAGATCTACCGGAGCGCGGCACGGATCTTCCACCGCAAGGGCTACCACGCCACCTCGATCAACGACATCGCCGCCGCGGTCGGACTGACCAAGGCCGGCCTCTACTACTACATCAAGGGCAAGCAGGACCTCCTGTTCGCGATCATGGGCTTCGCCATGGACCAGCTCGACGAGCAGGTCATCGAACCGGCCCGGCGCGTGCAGGATCCGCAGGCCCGCCTGGAGACGATCGTCGCTCGCCACGCCCGGCTGATCACCCAGGACTCCTCGGCGCTGACCATCCTGGTCAACGAACTGGAAGGGCTGCTCCCCGACGATCGCGCCGACATCATCGGCAGGCAGCGGGACTACGTCGACTTCATCGCCGACACCCTCGCCGCGCTGCGCGACGAAGGCAAGGTCGTCGGCCTCGACCCCACCGTCGGAGCGTTCAGCCTGGTGGGGATGATCCTCTGGATCTCACGCTGGTACCGGGCCGACGGCCGGCTGGACGGCGACGAAGTGGTGGCGGAGGTGACCCGCATGGCGATCTCGGCGGTGCTGAACCGCGGTGACCACAGCAACCCAGGCAACCCGGGGACGGGGTAGCCCGCGAAGGAGACGCGAAAATGAAACTGCTCGTCTGCCTGAAGCAGATTCTCGATCCGGACGTCCCCGCACGGGACTTCCAGATCGATCCCGCAGCCAAGGCCGCCAGACGAGGCGGCGCCAACCTGGTGACGAACATCTTCTGCGAGAACGCGGTCGAGACGGCTCTCCAGTTCCGGGAGGCGGCAGGCGGCGACGTGAAGATCACGGCCCTCTGCTACGGCGAGTCCTCGGCCGAGGATTGTCTGCGCAAGGCGATGGCGATGACGGTCGACGAAGCCTGTCTCGTCGAACGCAACGGCAACACGAACCCTGAGGCGGCGGCCGTGGGTCGCGTGCTGGCGGCGGCGATAAGGCGACTGGAGCAGGACGGCGGCCCCTTCGACGCAGTGCTCGTCGGCCGCGAGTCCGGCGACTGGGGCGTGGGACAGACCGGCGGCCTGTTGGCAGAGGAACTCGGTCGGCCGGCGCTGGGCTTCGTCGAGAGCCTTCAGCCCGGCAACGGCGGCGTCACCCTCCGCCGCCAGACCGATGTCGGCATCGAGGTCGCCGAGGCCGAGGCCCCCTTCCTCGTCACCATCACGAACAACGAGGACAACGTGCCCCGCATCCCGAAGACGCGGGACGTGATGATGTCCTACCGCAAGCCGCTCCAGAAGCTGAGCCTCGCCGACCTGGAGCTGGACAGCGAGGAGATACGGGACGGTTCCTCGATCTTCGAAGTCGAGGAGATCTTCATCCCGACGGACGAAGTCGAGTGCGAGCTGGCTGAGGGCGACACGCTGGAGGAGCGGGTCGACCAGTTGGCGAAGCGCATCCACGAAGTTGTCGCCTCGATCGGCTGATACCGGCACCGCGCCAAGGAAGAGAGAAAGGAAGACCGATGGCGAACATTGCAGTCTGTGTCCTGGGCAGTCTCGGCTATGACCGCGCCGCGCAAGGCGCGGCGGGTGCCGGCCGCGCCCTTGCCGAGAGCGTCGGCGGCGAACTTCATGCCCTGGTAATCGGCCCCGCCGAAAACGACGCGGTTGCGGCGCTCGCGGCCGTCGCCGACCGCGTCGTGATCGGCGCCAACGAAGCGCTCCGGGACTACCAGCCCGAGCAGGCGCTGCAGGCGGCCCAGCAGCTCCACGCGGCGGGCGGCGGCGACTACGTCGCCGTGCTGCTCAGCAACGACACCTACAGCCAGGAGATCGCGCCCCGCCTCGCCCACCGCCTGGGCGGCAGTTCGATGGCCGACGCCGCCGCGATCCGCGCGGACGGCGACCACCTGCTGGCCCAGCGCACGGCCTACGGCGGCAAGGCAATCTCCATCTACCGGCTGAAGAAGCAACCCGCGGTCGTCTGGCTGCGGGCCAGGGGCTTCGAGCCGGCCCCCGAACAGCCTTCGCCCGGCGACATCACCACCGTCGACGTCGCTCTCGATCCTCCGCGCATCCGCATCACCGGCCGCCAAGTGGCCGCTCAGGAAGGCGTGCGGCTCGAGGACGCGCAGGTCATCGTCTCCGGCGGCCGTGGACTCGGCGGCCCCGAGCCGTTCGAGGAGCTCAGGGAACTCGCCGACACGATCGGTGCCGAGCAGGGCGCCTCACGCGCCGCCTGCGACGCCGGCTGGGTGCCCCCCAACTGGCAGGTCGGCCAGACCGGCAAGAAGGTGGCGCCCGAGCTCTACATCGCCATCGCGATTTCCGGCGCCAGCCAGCACCTTCTCGGAATGGGCGACAGCAAGGTCGTCGCCGCGATCAACACCGACGCCGACGCGCCGATCTTCAAGCACTGCAGTTTCGGAATCGTCGAGGACTACAAGCAGGTCGTACCCCTCCTGACCGAGAAACTCCAGTCGATGGCCGGATAGCGTGCTGTGAGCAAGGTCGGCGGATTCCCGGTAGATATGCAGAAGGACGCATAGACTCGGACGCCGTGCTACGAACCTCCTGCTGCTTCTGCGCCGTCGCCCTGGTCGCCCCTGCTCTCGGGTGGGCGAATGCAACCGGGGCGGGCGACCTCCCACGCCACGGCGCCACGACACAGGAAGTAGAAGAAGCAGTTCTCGGCGGCTTCGCGCGCGGGATGCTGCTTGGCGCGACGGACACCGTAGGCCGACGCTTCGGGAAGGGGCCGGGGCGAAACCGCCTGAAGCTGAAGTCGCTCGACCGCTGCGAAGCCGGACCTCGACAGCGTATCGACGTGGAGCGCATCGGCCTGGAGAGGGGCCGCGCAGCGAGCCACGAAGTGTGCGGAACTCCCGACCTGAACTTCGACTTCGCGACCGACAGCTTCGAGTTCGTCCGTCGAGTGGAACCGCTCGACGAAGAGCGCCCCGGCGGAACACTGGCGCTCTGGGGAGCCGGGGCTCGTCGGTCGTTCGGCGGACGAACAGGCGAGAACGCGTACGCGGTCAGGCCCGAACTGCCCTTCGTCGGTGTGGACTACACGGCCGGTCGGCTCATGTTCGGGACCGCCGTGTCCTGGCTCGACGCCACCGGAGGCTACCGGCTGGCGGACGCGGGCAGTGGCGCCGTGCGTCTCGACCTCAGCGGCGTCTACCCGTACGCCCGCTACGCGTTGGGCTGCAACGGACCTTCCCGGAAGGCGTGCCGGACGGAACTCTGGGCGGTAGGCGCCATGGGCCAGGGCGACCTCGTTCGAGACACTGCTCCGACGGAGGGAGGGCCTCCGTCGTCCGACGCGCGCATGCGGCTCGGCCTCGCCGGCTTCCGCCAGCGCGTGGCGAACGCCGGATCGCTCGAGTTCGCCCTGCGCGGCGATATCGGGGCCGCCGTGATCGAGGGAGGCGACGCATCCGGCCGATCAGGCGGAAACGCCGGTCTCGGCGGCGACGCAGGTCGGGGACGGATCGGTCTCGAAGGCTCCCTGACCCGCAAGGTCGGCACGCTCGTCTTCCGCCCCTTCACCCAGGTGGCCCAGCGCTATGACGGCGGCTCCTCGATCAGCGGAACCGGGACCGAGTTCGTGGGCGGCCTGGAAGTGGTTTCCGCCGATGGCCGGCTGCGCGTCCACGCCACCGGCAGGACCCTGGTAACCCAGGGCACGGCGCGCTACGAGGAAGAGGGTGTCGGCGCCACGATCGAGCTTCGTCCAGCGACGAAGGACGGCGAAGGACTGTCGTTGCTCGTTGCCCAGCAGTTCGGCAATGCGGCCGCACGCGCGAACGCCCTGTGGCGCTCCGACTCGCCCCGGTGGATCGGAATGTCGTCTGACGCGCTGGCCGCCGCCTCCGCTCGCAGGGACCCCGGGGCGTCGCGCACCCAGGCCGAAGTCGCATGGGGAGTGGGCATCGGCGCCTCCATGGTGACGCCGTTCGCCCAGGCCGTGGCCGCCTCGGCAACCGGGAAGGAACACCTTCGTCTCGGCGTCCGCCACTCGATGCGCAAGAGTTCGCCCCACCGGGTGAACCTGGAGGTCACGGCCGAACGGCCGCAGGTTGCGCTGACCAGCGACCTCGGGGAGTACAGGCTAGGCGTCGCCGGTCAGGTCCAGGTGCGCCTCACGACCGCCCGCCGACGATGACCTGGTGGGCCTTGAGCCGGAGCGCGTTGATCCGGATGAAGCCGCGCGCGTCCGTCTGGTCGTAGCCGCCCTCGACGTCCATCGACGAGAGGTTCTGGTCGTAGAGAGAGCTCGGCGATTCGCGGCCGAGGATCGTCACGCCGCCCTTGTAGAGACGGACGTGGACGGTGCCGTCGATAATCCGCTCGGCCTGCTGGAAGGCGGCGCGGATGAACTCCATCTCGGGCGAGAACCAGAAACCGTTGTAGATCAGCTCGGCGAACTTGGGCGACAGACCATCGCGCAGGCGCTGGACCTCGCGGTCCATCGCCACGCCCTCGAGGTCGCGCAGGGCGTGGTGGAGGATGGTCCCGCCCGGCGTCTCGTAGACGCCGCGCGACTTGATGCCCACGAAGCGGTTCTCGACGATGTCGATGCGGCCGATACCGTTCCGGCCGCCGACTTCGTTCAGGTACTCGAACAGTGTGAGCGGGTCCGTGTGCTCTACACCGTTCGTCCGGTCCCGTACGCGGACCGGGCGCGCGTCCCTGAACTCGATCTCGACTTCGGTGGGCTCGTCCGGGGCGTCGAGCGGGGACGCGGTGAGCGAGAACATGTCCTCGGTCGGCGTCTGCATCGGGTCCTCGAGCAGGCCGGCTTCGTAGCTCTTGTGCATCAGGTTCTCGTCCATGCTGTACGGCTTCTCGGACGACGCCTCGATCGGGATGCCCTGCTCCTCCGCATAGTTCAGGAGATCGGTGCGGCCCTGGAAGCGCTTCAGGAACTCCGCGTCCTTCCAGGGCGCGTAGACCTCGATGTGCGGCGCGAGGGCGGCGTAGGCGAACTCGAACCGGACCTGGTCGTTGCCCTTGCCGGTGGCGCCGTGGGAAAGCACGTCGGCGCCCTCGCGGATCGCGATCTCGGCCTGGCGGCGCGCGATCAGCGGCCGCGCCAGGGCGGTACCGAGCAGGTAGCGGTTCTCGTAGACCGCGTTCCCGGCGATCGCCGGGTAGATGAAGTCGTTCACGAACTCACGGCGGACGTCCTCGACGTAGACCTTCGTGGCGCCGATCGCCTCCGCCCGGTGGGCCTGGCGGTCGAAGTCCTCGCGCTGCCCGACGTCGACGATCACGGCAACGACGTCGAACCCCCGTTCCTGCAGGGTGCGCAGGATGACGGAGGTGTCGAGACCGCCGCTGTAGGCGAGTACGGCTTTCTTGCTCGGCATGGCTGGCTGGTCCTCCCTCGAAACCGGAGACCGCTCCGGGCCGGCGGGAGACTATCCGGGCAACGGTCCGCGGTGAAGCTCCCGTCAGTCGTCCTCGACGACTTCGGCCGGAAGCAGGCCCACCGCACCGCTCAGCCAGAGCCGCCAGCGAACGCGAAACGCAAGGAAGATCGCCACGAAGACCAGCCCGAAGGTCAGGCCCCACCACACGCCGCTTGGGCCGAGCCCTCTCTCGAAGGTCAACCAGGCGCCGGCCGGCATGCCGATGACCCAGTACCCCACGAGCGCGACAGCGGCGGGGAACCGTGTGTCGGCAGCTCCCCGCAGCACACCGGCGGCGGCCACCTGCAAGCCGTCGGCGACCTGAAACAGTCCGGCGATCGGGATCAACGCGGCGGCCGCGGCGATCACAGCCGGCACGTCGCTGAAGACGCGCGCCAGAAGCTGCGGCAGCGAGAAAAAGACGAGACCGAAGGCGATCATCACGCCGGCGCCGAGGCTGAGGCAGACCAGCGCCGAGCGGCGGGCCCCCACCGGATCCCGGCGCCCGATCGCGTTGCCGACACGCGTCGTCGCCGCGCCGGCGAAACCCAGGGGCACCATGAAGGAGATCGAGGCGAGGCTGATCGCTACCTGGTGGCCGCTGAGTTGTGCCTCCCCCAAGCGACCGATGAGCACGGCCGCGAAACTGAACACGGTGACCTCCAGCGACACCTGAACCGCGATCGGCACACCCACGAACAGGAAGGGACGCAAGGCGGCCGGCCGCAGCCACGACAGCCGCCAGCCGCCGACGTAGCGGCGCAGGTGACGCCATCCGAACGCGGCCACGACGATCAGCATCACCCAGCGGGATCCGGATGTCGCGTAAGCGGAACCCCGCACACCGAGCGCCGGGAATCCGAGATGGCCGAAGATCAGCGCCCAGTTCGCGATCGCGTTGAACACGTTGGCAACGCCGATCGCGATCAGGGCCGGCCGCACGATGCTCATCGCCTGGAGCGTCTGCCGCAGACACATGAAGAGGAGAAACGCGATGACTCCGGGACCGATGCCCCTAAGGTACGCGGCGGCCGGCTCGACGATGGCCTGCGGCTGACCCGTGAGCGGAAGTGCGCGATCCAGTACGAGCACGATCACGGTTGCCGGCACCGACAACAGAACCGCCATTCCGACGCCGCGGCAAAGCACCCTGCTGATCTGCCGGTGGTCGCCCGCGCCGAAGGCCTGCGCCGCCATCGGATCGATCGCCAGCAGGATGCCGATGAAGGACCAGATCACGGCGATGCTGAGAGCGTTGCCGATCGAGCCGGCCGCAAGGTCCGTCTCCGACACGCGGCCCAGCATCATCGTGTCGACGGCCCCCATCAGCACCATGCCGACCTGGACCAGGATCACCGGCGCCGCCAGGCGCACCACGGCACCCAACTCTCGGCGCACCGGCCGTCCGTCGCTCGCTGTGCCCACACCCTTCAAGGGGCGGTATTGTAGGCAGCCTCACCCTCATCGAGATCGCCGTTGCTCAGTTACATCCTCCGCCGGCTCGTCACCGGACTGGTCACCCTGTTGGGCATCTCGGTCATCTCGTTCTTCATCATCCAGCTCGTACCGGGCGACCCGGCCCAGATCCAGACCTCCCAGATCGCCGATGCCGCGGTCTCGGAGCGCGTCTACCAGCAGTTGCGGGAGCTCTACGGGCTCGACAAGCCGATCCCCGTGCAGTACGCGAACTGGGTCGGCAAGCTGGTCGTGGGCGACCTCGGCTCGTCCTTCCACGACGGCAGGAGGGTGTCCGCGAAGATCGGCGAGGCGCTGTGGCCGACGCTGTCGGTCGCGCTCCTTTCCTTCATGCTGACCCTGATCATCTCGACGCCGATCGGGATCTACAGCGCGCTGCGGCAGGGCGGCGGCTTCGACCGCTCGGTCAGCACCGGGCTCTACATGCTCTATTCGGTGCCGAACTACGTCGCCGGCATGTTGCTCATCCTCTACCTCGGCGTGAAGTGGGATCTTCTGCCCTTCCGCGGCATGAGATCCGACGGCTACGACGAGATGACGACCCTCGGCCAGATGTGGGATCTGGCCCAGCACTACGTCCTGATCACGTTCTGCTTCACCTTCGGCAACCTGGCCTACTACTCCCGCTTCATCCGCCAGAACCTGCTCGAGGTGGTGCGGCAGGACTACATCCGCACCGCCCGCGCCAAGGGCCTCGGTGAGCAGAGCGTCGTGCTCAAGCACGCGTTCACCAACAGCCTGATCCCGCTGATTTCGCTGATCGGCCTGACCTTCCCCTTCGTGCTGAGCGGCAGCGTGATCCTCGAGTACATGTTCAACTGGCCGGGGCTGGGCCGCCTGTACTTCGAGTCCGTCCTGCAGCGCGACTATCCGACGATCATGGCGCTCAACTTCATCACCGCCCTGCTCGTGCTCGGCATCACGTTCATCGCCGACCTGACGTACGGTCTGGTCGACCCCCGCATCAGCTACGAGAAGTGACGATGACGATCGAGGCCAGGAACAGCCCTGCGCCGGTGCGCTCGTACTGGGGCATCACCTGGCGGCGGTTCCGCACCCACCGGCTCGGCATGGTCGGCCTGTGCGTGGTGGCAGTGCTGTTTCTCGTCGCCTTCCTGTCGCCGATCCTGGCCAACGAACAGCCCATCCTGTGCCGGTTCGACGGCGGCTTCTACTATCCGGCGGTCGTCGACCTCATCCACCAGGTCCCGGGCACGAGCCTGATCATCAAGAAGCAGCGGCCCTACCGCCTCGCGACCTTCGACTTCAAGCGGGAGTTCGACCCGGAGCGCGGCGACTGGGCGCTGTGGACACCGGTGCGCTACGGCCCGAGGGAGATCGCCGCCGAGCCCCTGGCCGGGCCCTCCAGCCGCCACTGGCTGGGCACCGATCAGTCGGGACGCGACGTTCTGTCGCGAATGGTCCACGGCACCGTGGTGTCGATGAAAGTCGGTTTCCTGTCGATGGGCATCGCCGTGATCCTGGGCCTCGTGCTCGGCTGCATCGCAGGCTACGCGGGCGGCGCGGCGGACCTCGTCATCTCGCGCTTCATCGAAGTCGTCATGTGCTTCCCGCCCTTCTTCCTGATCCTCGCCGTACTGGCCTGGTTCCCGCCCAGCATCGAGAACGTGATGATCGTCATCGGCCTGACCCGCTGGGTCGGCATCGCCCGTTTCGCCCGCGGCGAGATCCTGCGCATCCGCGAGACCGACTACGCGCTCGCGGCGCGCTCACTGGGCGTCAAGCCGGCGCAGCTCGTCCTCCGCCACCTGCTTCCCAACGCGCTGGCGCCGGTACTGGTCAGCGTGACCTTCGGCATCGCGGTGTCCATCCTGATTGAAGCGGGACTCTCCTGGCTCGGCTTCGGCGTCCAGCCTCCCGACGCCTCCTGGGGCACGATCCTCCGCTCCGGCTACGAAAACCTGTTCACCGCCGGCCACATGATTCCCCCAGCCTGTGTAGCGATCTTCCTCGCGGTGCTGAGTTTCAACCTCGTCGGCGATACGCTCAGGGATGTAATCGACCCGCGGCTCCAGGCCGAACGGGCCTGACGCCGCCGGGCTCCCCGTCCAGGAGGTAGGCAGCGATGAGCGAGCAGACCGGGTTGCACAGCCTCTCCCTCGACTACGTCGAAGCGCTTCTGGCCGACTACCGCCGCGATCCGGCGTCGCTCGACCCGGCCTGGCGCCGGTACTTCGACGCCCTGGCCGCCAGCGGCGAGCTGGGCAGCAGCGCGATCGGACCGGAGCTTCAGCCCTCTACCCTGTTCGGCGGCAACGGCGAAACGGCGCGCCCGGTCGCGGCTTCGCCGCCAACTCCGCCGCCCGCCGAACCGAGGCCTGGCCCGCCACCCGCCGTATCGGCGCCCGCGAGCGCGTCCCCCGCCCTGACCGGGGACGTCGAACTGCAGCGCCGCGTCGACGACATGATCCGCAACTACCGGATCCGCGGTCACCTGTACGCCGACATCAACCCGCTGCGCAATCCGCCCGTGCTGCCGGAGGAACTCGAGCTCGAGGGTCTCGGCATCCGCGAGAGCGACCTGGACCGCACGGTGTCGACGGCCGGCATCCCCGGCGCCGATACGGCAACGGTGCGCGAACTGCTCGACCGGATGCGCGAAACGTACTGCAAGTACATCAGCGCCGAGTTCATGCACATCGACGACCTGGAGGTCCGCTCCTGGCTCCAGGAGCGGATGGAGGTCAGTCGCAACCGGGTCCAGCTCACCCGCCGCGAGCAGGTGCGCATCCTGAAGAAGCTGATCGACGCCGCGGTGTTCGAGGAGTTCATCCAGAAGAAGTACCTGGGCGCCAAGAGCTTCTCGCTCGAGGGCGCAGAGAGCCTGATCCCTCTCCTCGACCTGGCGATCGAGAAAGTGGCCGCCCAGGGCGCGATAGAGATCGTTTTCGGGATGTCCCACCGCGGCCGCCTGAACGTGCTGGCGAACATCATCGGCAAGCCGACCCGGGACATCTTCCGCGAGTTCGAGGATCTCGACGCGGAGCAGTACACGGGCGGCGGCGACGTCAAGTACCACATGGGGCACTCGAGCGACTGGACCACGGATCAGGGCCGCAGGATCCACCTCTCCCTGTCGTTCAATCCGAGCCACCTCGAGTTCATCAACCCGGTGGCGATGGGCCGCGTGCGCGCCAAACAGGACCGGATCGGCAACGATCTGCGCGACCGGGCGGTCCTGTTCCTCATCCACGGCGACGCCGCCTTCGCCGGCGAGGGGATCGTCCAGGAGTCGCTCAACCTGTCCGAGCTTCCCCCCTACCACATCGGGGGCGCGTTCCATGTCGTCGTCAACAACCAGATCGGCTTCACGACGCCGCCCGAGAGCTCGCGTTCCAACACCTACTGCACCGACGTCGCGAAGATGCTCCAGGCGCCGATCTTCCACGTCAACGGCGAGCAGCCGGAGGCGGTGGCCCAGGTCGTCAACGTCGCCCTCGATTTCCGCCAGCGCTACCGTCGCGATGTCATCATCGACCTCTACTGCTACCGGCGGCGCGGGCACAACGAGGGCGACGAACCGGCTTTCACCCAGCCCATCCTCTACGACGGCATCCGGGCCCGGGATCCGGTCCGGGTCCACTACCTGGAGCACCTGCTCGAACTCGGCGAGATCAAGCCCGAGGAGGCGGATATCCACATCCAGCGCGAGGAGAAGCGGCTCGAGGGGGCCCTCGCCACCGCTCGCCGGATGAATGAGAAGACGAGTCCGCAGGCCTACGACGGCGTCTGGAACGCCTTCGTCGGCGGGCGCATGGAGGACACCCCGGAGCCGGACACCGGTGTCGACCAGGGCAAGCTGACTGACTACCTGAGGCGCATGGTCGTGCTGCCCGAAGGCTTCAATCTGCACCGCAACCTGCGCCGCTTCCTCGCCGCCCGTGCCGACATGGCCGAAGGAAAGCGGCCCGTCGACTGGGCCGCCGCGGAGGCGCTCGCCTTCGCCGCCACCGCCGATTCGGGCAACCGCGTGCGGCTGAGCGGCCAGGACTGCGAGCGGGGTACGTTCAGCCAGCGTCACGCCGTGCTGCACGACCGGGTGACCGACTACAACCACCGGCCGCTGATGAACATCGCGGAGAACCAGGAGCCGATCGAGATCTTCAACAGCCCGCTGTCGGAGGCCGGCGTGCTCGGCTTCGAGTACGGCTTCAGCCTGGACTACCCGGACGGCCTCGTGCTCTGGGAGGCCCAGTTCGGCGACTTCGTCAACGCGGCACAGGTGATCATCGACCAGTTCATCACCAGCGCCGAGGACAAGTGGAACCGGCTGAGCGGCCTCGTCATCCTGCTGCCCCACGGCTTCGAGGGTCAGGGGCCCGAGCACTCGAGCGCGCGCGTCGAGCGCTGGCTGCTGCTCGCCGCCGAAGAGAACATGCACATCGTCTACCCATCGACGCCGGCCCAGTACTTCCACCTGCTGCGGCGCCAGGTCGAACGCGCCCAGCGCAAGCCGCTCGTCGTCTTCACTCCGAAGAGCCTGCTGCGCCGCCGAGAAGTCGGATCGTCCCTGGCCGAGCTCGCCGGCGGTCGGTACCACCACGTCCTGCCCGACCCTTCCGTTGCCAGCGACGCGGATCGGGCCAAGGTGCGACGGGTCCTCCTCTGCGCCGGCAAGGTGTTCTACGACCTCGACGCCCACCGCCAGGAAACAGGAGCGCACGATCACGCGATCCTGCGGATGGAGCAGTTCTACCCCGCCCCGAAACAGGAACTCGACGCGGCGCTGGCCGCGTTCCCGGCCGACGCCGAGATTCGCTGGGTGCAGGAGGAACCACGCAACATGGGCGCCTGGTCCTACCTGCGGCTCAACTTCGGCTTCCTGATGGGCGGCCGGCCGCTGTCGGGCGTGTACCGTCCGCAGTCGGCGAGTCCGGCGACCGGCTCTCCGAGCAGCCACAAGCTGGAGCAACAGCAACTGATGGAAGCGGCGTTCGCCGAGTCGGCCGAATCTGCGTGAGAACCTCCCGAAGGCACACCGCATGACATACGAAGTCAGAATCCCCGAAATCGGCGAGTCGGTCACGGAAGCGCTGATCATCCGCTGGATCAAACAGCCCGGTGAGGCCATCGGCAGGGACGATCCGATCGTGGAACTCGAAACGGACAAGGTGACCGTCGAGATGCCGTCTCCGGTCGCCGGCGTCCTGTCCGAAATCGTCTGCGCGGAGGGCGAGACGGTGCCGATCGGAGCGGTGATCGCGCGGATCGACCAAAACGCCCAGCCGACCGTGCAACCGGACACGGCGGACGCCGCCACCGGAACCGCTACCGCCGCAACTGCCCAGGGAGACCTGCTCGCAAGCGCCGAACCGACGGCGCCGCCCGCAACCCCGGCCCCGCCGGCGCCCGCGGTGGAAGCCGCCGCCCCGGCGGCCCAACCCCCGGAC
>VXZQ01000016.1 GCA_009845425.1 Holophagales bacterium | reverse complement strand
CTGCTGCGGTCGGGCGTTCCGCAGACGGAGATCATCGAGCGGCTGCGGGCGCCGCTGGCGGACGCCGGCGAGGCGCCGCTGTCGAAGGCCGGGCTGAACCGGTACTCCACGCGCATGGAGGCCGTCGGCGCCAAGATCAAGGAGACGCGGGCGATCGCCGACGCCTGGATCGCCCGTCTGGGCGACGAGCCGACCGGCGACGTCGGCCAGTTGACGATCGAGATTCTGCGCACGCTGGCCTTCGACGCTGCCGCGATACCCCGTGTGGACGAGGACGGCGAGCCGATCCCGTTGGACCCCGAGATGATCGGCGACCTGGCGCTGGCGATTAGCCGCCTCGAGCGGGCCGCCGCCATCGGCCAGACGCGAGAGGCAAAGATGCGCGAGGCGATGGCCAAGGAGGCCGCTGCGGAGGCGCGCAGGGCCGGCGTCACGAAGGCCACCACGGAGAGGATTCGCGCCGTCCTGCTCGGGAGGCCGACGTGACCGCTCCCACCACTCGGGACGCGCTGGTCGGGATGGCCTCGGCCACCGGCGCCGGCGTGCTGCTGCCGTACCAGGCGAGATGGCACGAGGAGGAAGCGTCGGTCGCCATCATGGAGAAGGGCCGGCGAACCGGCATCTCGTGGACCACCGCGCTCACCGCCGCGGAGCACGCGCGCGACGACCTGGGCCACGTCTACTACCAGTCGTTCAACCGGGACATGACCCGGTCCTGGATCGAGAAGGCCGCCGCGTGGCTCTACAACCTCAGGGTCGCGGAGCTGATGATCGAGGAGCTCGACTTCGAGGACCCGGACGAGGACGGCCGGGAGGTGCGCACCTACCGCATCAAGCTCCCGAACGGCCGCCGGATCGAGGCGCTGGAGTCGAGCCCGCGCGCCGTGCGATCGAAGGGCGACCCCGGGGACATGTACATCCTGGACGAGGCCGCCTTTGTGGGCCGGGGCACGTCCCGGGCCGCGAAGCAGGAGCACCTGTCCGAGGTGCTCAAGTCCGCGCTGGCGATTCCGATGTGGGGCGGTCGCGTCCGGATCATCTCGACGCACGACGGCGAGGACAGCGCCTTCTGCGAGCTCGTGCGCGACGCGAAGGACGGGCGGCTGAACTGGGCGCATCACAAGGTCACGCTCGACGACGCGATCAGGGACGGCCTGGTCGAGGCGATCAACGAAGTCACCGGCGCCAGCAGCACCCACCAGGAGTTCCGGGCCGAGTGCTTCGAGGCGTACACCTCGGAGGACGCGGCCAACGAGGAGCTGCTGTGCATCCCGCGCCGGAGCGCCGGCGTCTACTTGCCGCGCGCCCTGGTCGAGTCCTGCCAGATCGAAGCCCCGATCCTGCGCTTCCCCGGCACCGACGAGTTCAACGCCATGCCGAAGGCGCTGCGCCAGCTCGAGATGGGAGTGTGGCTGCAGGTGAACGTCGCGCCGGTCCTGGCCGGGCTCACGCCCGAGCGGCTGCACGTGATCGGCTTCGACTTCGCGCGGTCCGGGCACCTGAGCGTGCTGGCTCCGCTGGAGCTCCACGGTCACCAGCGGCGCTGTCCGTTTCTGATCGAGATGCGCCACACGCCTCACAGCGAGCAGGTGCAAGCGATTCTCTACGTTGCCAAGCGGCTGCCGCGGTTCGCCGGCGGTGCGCTGGACGCAACCGGTGCCGGCTCCTACGTCGCCGAAGCGGTCGCGGACGAGTACGGCCAGATGATCGAGCAGGTCGTCTTCAACGTGACCTGGTGGCGGGAGCAGATGCCGCGGTACAAGGCCCACCTCGAGGGCCGCACGGTGCGCATCCCGAAGGACGACGACGTGCTCGAAGATCACCGATCGGTCGAGCTCGTGCGCGGCGTGCCCGGTCTGCCCGGCGGCGCCGGCAAGGATCGCCACGGAGACAGCGCGGTCGCTCTGGCTCTCGCCTGTCAGGCGGCTGACCAGGGATGCGGTCCGTTCGACTACCAGAGCGCCGGCCGTGCGGTCGGCGCCGGCGACTGGCGCGAGGACTTTGTCCGCGGCCGTCCGCAGCGGCCCGGAGCCGCGACCGGGCTTCGGGGCTTCGCCGGCTCCGCCGATTTGAGGGGCTTCGCCTGATGGCCGCCCGGACGCCAAGAGGCGACATCGCCCGCGTCACCGGCACCCGCGACGTCACCCGCGGATGGGTCGACGCGCTCTGGTACCTGCAGCCGCAGGACGGCGTGCTCACCAGCCGCGGCGGCGGCGACTACGAGCTCTACGAGGAGCTGCTGCGCGACGACCGGGTCAAGTCGTCCTTCCAGCAGCGGTTCTCGGCGCTGATCGACCGCGAGCTCGAGGTGCTGCCCGGAGGCGACTCGTCAGAGGACCAGGCGGCCGCCGATCACCTCGAGGAGGTGCTCAAGGGCCTGGACTGGGACACGCTGACCGAGCAGATGCTCTACGGCGTCCACTACGGCTACTCGGTCGCCGAGGTGATCTGGGGCCGGGACGGCCAGTACGTCGTGCCCGAGAAGATCCTGCCGCGCAACCGGCGGCGGTTCCGGTGGCGGGTCTCGAAGAACGCGCGGCGGCGCTACGAGCTGCTGCTGGTCACGACGGATCAGCCGCAGGGCGAGATGATGCCGGACCGGAAGTTCTGGACGTTCAGGACCGGCGCCGACAACGCCGACGAGCCCTACGGCCGCGGCCTCGCGAGCCAGCTCTACTGGCCCGTCTTCCTCAAGCGCAACCAGGCGCAGTTCTGGCTGATCGCGCTGGAGAAGTTCGGCATGCCGATCGCCGTCGGCAAGCACCTCCCCGGCGCGTCCGAGCAGGACAAGGACAAGCTCCTCGAGGCGTGCCTGGCGCTGCGCACCGAGACCGGCGTCGTCATCCCGGACGGCAACCTGATCGAGCTGCTCGAGCGCAAGGGCAGCGGCACGATGGACTACGAGGCGTTCTACGAGCGGATGGACCGCGCGATCGCCGAGGTCATCCTGTCGGAGACCATGACGCTCGAGGACGGCTCCTCGCTGTCCCAGGCGCAGGTGCATTCGGAGGTCAAGAAGGAGGTCATCGGCGCCGACGCCTGGGTGATCAGCGAGTCGTTCACGCGGACGATCGCCACGTGGATGACCGAGTGGAACTTCCCCGGCGCCGCGATCCCGCGCGTGCAGCGCGTCATGGAGGACCCGCCCGACCTCGAGGCGCTGGCCAAGCGCGACAAGCTGATCGTGGAGTTCACCGGGCGCCGGCTCACCGAGGAGTACGTCAAGGAGACGTACGGCGTGGAGCTCGGCGAGGAGACGATGCCCCAGATGATGCCGCAGGGCGGCCCTGGCGGCCGTTTCGGCGGGGAGGACGAAGGGGACGAGGCGAACATGGCCGGCTGGCAGAACCGCGCCCTGTCGCGCGCTGGTGCGCCCAGGGCGGCCGTTCTGGCGGAAGGCCGGCCGCGCCCCGACCAGATCGAGCAGGTGCTGGCCGCCGTCGACGACGGCGCGTGGGACCTGCTCGCCGAGGACCTGATCCGGCCCGTGCTCGATCTGGCGCAGAGCGACCCGGCCGGGATGATCCGCGACCTGGCCGCGGTGTACCCCGGGATGGAGACGCGCCAGCTCACCGAGCGCCTGGCGCGGCTGCTGTTCGCGGCCGACGCCCTCGGCCGGCTCGAGATTCAGGAGGAAGAGCCATGACCGCCATCTGTCCACGCTGCGGCCGCACCCACGACGGCGCCGGGTTCTGCTCGACCACGTGCGAGCAGCTGGCCGGTGCGTCGACCGAGACGCCGCAGCACTACAGCGCCCGGAACACCGACCGGCTCTTCGGAGGACAGGTCGCCGTACAGCACAAGCGCAAGGTGCTTCTCGACAACGGCCCGACGCCGACGCGATCGCACTGAAACGGAGGGAGACGATGAAGCCCGAAGAGATCCGGGAGACGTTCCGCTACCACTCGCCGAACCCGGAGGCGGTCAAGGTCCACGAGCGCATCCGCTCAAGGATGACCGACACGGCCGTCGACGTCGCCGGCATGATTCCGAACAGCCGGGAGCGGTCGACCTTCATCACCCTGATGCAGCAGGCCCAGATGATGGCCAACGCCGCGGTGGCGATCCACGGCATCACGCCGAGCGCCCGGCTGTCCGTGACCGGCATCGGGGAGGCCGCGGCCGCCGCCGACGTCCAGCGGCAGCAGGGCATCGCTAGCGGCGAGTTGCGCGGCGAGGAGCGGCGGTCCGTGCTCGAGCAGGCCGCGGGCCGGCGCATCGTCGACGTGCCGGGGCGGGTCCACAAGGCCACCGACCAGCAGCCGGACTTTCGCCGCCAGTTCCGGTGGCCGCGCGACGAGCGGACCGCCGAGCTCTCGGTCACGGTCATCCCCGGCGAGATCAACCCGGACGGCGCGCAGCTGCTCTGGTGGTGCATGCCGAGGCACCGGAACCTCCTGGCGCTGGCCTTGGTCCGCCGTGGGAAGCTGATCCTGCGGACCGACTGCGGCGTCGCCCACGGCGACAAGCAAAAGTTAGAGCGGTCCTGCCGGCTCCGGCCGGGCGGCGCGTACCGCGTCCACTGCCGGTACGAGGCGCGCAAGGGCGGCCGGTTGCGGTTCAGCCTGGTCGATGGCGCCGGCATCGACGTCCAGATCGACGCCCCGGTCAACGTCGGGGACTGGCCGCGGCTTCCGATGGTGCTGGGCCTCGGCTATCCGCGCTTCGACGACCCGGAGGTGCAGCGGCACCATCCGCTCCAGCCCGGCTGGGAGTGGCGCGACCTGGAGATCGCCCCCGCCTGATGCGCAACCTCGTTCTCTGCCTCGACGGCACCTGGAACCGGGCGGACGCTCCGCACCCGACCAACGTCGTCCTCACTCGGCGCGCGGCAGCAGTCGCGGCCTCTGAGGACCGCCAGCTCGTCTACTACGACCCCGGCGTCGGCACGCACTGGTACGACCGGGTCCGCGGCGGCGTCGCGGGCCTGGGCCTGGCCCTGAACGTCGAGGAGGCATACCGCTGGCTGTGCGAGCACTACCGCCCGGGCGACCGCATCTTCCTGTTCGGCTACAGCCGCGGCGCCTACACCGCGCGGAGCGTGGCGGGGATCATCGGGCTCTGCGGGATACCCACCGCCGCCGTGCTCGCCGGCGACGCGCTGCGCGCCTACCGGATGCAGCCTGGATCGGCCCGGGACGCCGAGGCCGAGATGCTCCGCATCCGCGAGCGGCTCCGCTCGGAACAGCCCGCCGACGTCGCCTTTCTGGGCGTCTGGGACACTGTCGGCTCTCTGGGCATTCCGCACGTTACGGAGCGCCGTCACAAGTGGCACGACGTCACGATCGGCCCTCACATCCGCCGGGCCTGCCACCTGGTCGCGATCGACGAGCGGCGTAAGCCGTTCGCGCCGGCGCTCTGGACCGGCGAGCCGGAGCCCGGCCAGATCGTCGAGCAGGTCTGGTTCCCGGGCGTCCACGGCGACGTCGGCGGCGGCCGCGCGGACATCGGCCTCTCGAACCGGTCGCTGAACTTCATGTGGCGCCGCGCGCGCGGCGCCGGACTGCTGGTGCACCCCGAGCAGGACTCGGCGTTCGAGCCGCCGATCGAGGACTGCGGCATCGGCGACTCGATGACGGGCGTGTACCGGCTCCTCGGCACGCACCGGAGAGCGATCGGCACGGGCGTGCCGGGAGAGGCCATTCACCAGTCGGCCGTCGATCTGGCTGTCTGGACCAGGTACCCGTCCGCGGAGGCGGTCAAGGCGGCGGTCGACGCCGGCATGAAGGTGGCGGCATGACAGTCAGGAAGCCGATCATGCGCGGCCTGAAGTGGCCGGGCGGCAAGTCTCCGCTCCGCCTGGGTCGCTGGGTGGCTTCGCTTCTGCCGGACCCCGGCGCTGGGCGGCAGACCTACATCGAGCCCTACGCCGGGATGCTCGGCGTCCTGCTGAGCCGGCCGCCAACGTTCCTGGAGATGGTCAACGACAGCGACCAGCGGGTCGTCAACTGGTGGAAGGTCGTGCGCGACCACCACGACGAGCTGAAGCGGCTGCTGCGGCGGCAGCCGTACAGCAGCAAAGTGCTCCACGACGAGGCCCTGCACGACGCCGAGCACCACCGCGATCCGATCCGCCGCGCACTGGCCCTGACCGTGGTCATGACCAACACCAACGCGCCTGGGAAAGCGTGGCGGGGTTCGTACGTCGTCCGGTCGCCTCGAATCGGCGAGGACGTGCTGGACCTGCTGGCCGAGAGGCTTCGCATGGTGCAGCTCTACTGCGGCGACGCGGTGGCCCTGCTCGAACGGGCGGAGCGCGTCGCCCAGGCGGTGATCTTCGTCGACCCGCCGTACCCCAGCACGAGCCGGCACACGCGGCCCTACGCCGAGAACGATGTCGACGTGCCGCGGCTGGCCGCAACGCTCCGGCGCCAGAAGGGCCGGGTGGCGCTCAGCGGCTACAACACGGACCCGTGGACCCGCCTGCTGCCCGGCTGGCGCCGGGAGCAGAAGCCGACCCGGGCCATGCTCGGCGGCGGCTCCGGCGGCATCCGCACGGCCTGCCTGTGGATGAACTACGGCCTGGACGGCCAGAGGCTCTGACTTGCCCGACGTCGCGGACTTCCGGGTCGCGGCCGACCTGCCTCCGCGCCGGGCGATCGAGTACCTCGAGTCCAAGGGCTACCTGATCTCCTGGGACTGGCGGGAGGTCGAGCAGCGCCTGCACGCGGTGGCGTTCACAGTGGCCAAGGCGACCGAGGCCAGCGTGCTCGAGACGATCCGCGGCGCCGTCGACCACGCGCTCACGGAGGGCCTGACCGAGCGGCAGTTCCAACAGGAGCTCGAGCCCGCGCTCCGGAGAGCCGGCTGGTGGGGCAAGCAGACGCGGATCGCGCCCGACGGCAGCGAGCAGGTGGTCCAGCTCGGCAGCGCCAGGCGGCTGCGGACGATCTACCGCACCAACATGCGGACCGCCCGGGCGGCGGCCCGCTTCCAGAGCCAGTCCGCCAACGCGATCGCGCGGCCCTACTGGATGTACGTCGGCATCGAGGACAGCCGCATCAGGCCGAGCCACCTGGCGCTGTCAGGGCGCGTGTTTCGCGCGGACGACCCGATCTGGCGCCACATCTACCCCCCGAACGGCTGGGGCTGCCGTTGCCGCGTCAGGGCGCTCACAGAGGCCCAGGTGCGCATGATGGGACTGCAGGTCTACAGCTCCGCCGGCCGGCTGCGCGAGGTCGACCAGCTCGTCGACGAGCGGACCGGCGTGTACCGGCCCGGCATCGAGTACGTCTTCGAGGACCCGCCGCACGGAGCGCAGATGGTGTTCCGGCCGGACCCGGGCTGGAGCGAGGCCCCCGTCGCCGGCGCCGCCGCGGCCGACCTGCTGGCCCAGGTGCGGGCCAGGAACCCGCAGCTGTTTGCGCGGATCGGCGGCCGATGAACCCCTACCTGCTCCCCGCGACCGACGCTTTCGGCAAGCCGCGCCGCTACGTCCTGAACGTCAGCGGCGGCCGCACCAGCGGCTTCCTGCTCCGCCAGGTCCTGGACGCCAACGACGGACGGCTGCCTCCGCACGTCGTTCCGGTCTTCGCCAACACGGGCAAGGAGCGCGAGGAGACGCTCGTGTTCCTGGATCGCATGGACCGGGAGTGGAACGTCGGTCTGCGCTGGCTCGAGTACCGCCACCGGCGGGCGGCTGCAGGCGGAGCCAAGGACCCGAAGCACGTCCACGGCGTCGTCGACTTCGCCACGGCCGCCCGGAAGGGCGAGCCGTTCGAGGCGATGATCCGGGCCAAGAAGATGCTGCCGCACGTGGTCGCCCGGATGTGCACCGACCAACTCAAGGTGAGCACGATTCAGCGGTACGTCGTGCGCTCGCTGGGCTGGCCGCGCAAGGGGTGGACGAGCGTGCTGGGCATCCGGGCCGACGAGCCCCGGCGGATTCGGGCGGCCCTGATGGAGAACTGCACGGTGACCTACCCGCTGGCGCTCGCCGACGTGACGCTCGAGGACGTCGACCGCTACTGGCGCCAGGCGCCTTTCGACCTCGGCATCCGGAGCGACCAGGGAAACTGCGACCTCTGCTTCCTCAAGGGCAAAGGGAAACTGCTGGCGCTGATCGCGGAGGAGCCGGAACTGGCCGACTGGTGGATCGAGCAGGAGGACTATCGAGAGGCCCACGGCCGCGACCTCCGCAAGCCGGAGATCGCCTGGTTCAGGAGGCGGGAGAACTACCGGGAGCTGCGGCGCCTGGCCCTGAGCCAGCCGCGCCTCGCCTTTGCGGACGGCCCCGACGACGCCGGGGCCTCTTGCTTCTGCGGAGACGGCTGATGACGACGATCGACGTTCGGTTCAATGAAGCGGAGCACCGCCGGGTGATCGCCAGCCTGAACCAGTTGATCCGCGACGGCGAGGACCTGTCGCCGGCGATGCTCGAGGTGTCCGAGCTCCTCGCCGACGTCGCCGCCGAGGCGTTCGACCGGGAGACGTCGCCGGACGGCGTGCCCTGGAAGGCACTGCAGGCGGCGACGCTGCGCGCGAAGCGCCGGCTGGGCTACTCCGAGAAGATCCTGTTGCGCGAGGGCGACCTCTCCGGCTCGATCCTGTCGGACCACGACCGGACGTCGGCCGTGGCCGGCACCAATCTCATCTACGCGGCCACCCACCAGCTCGGTCGGACCGAAGCGGGCATCCCGGCGCGGCCGTTCCTCGGCATCGGCCCGGGCAACGCCGAGGAGATCGTGGACATCGTGGCCCGTCATCTCGCCGAGGGCTGGGGCGTCGGTGTAGGATGACCGGAGAAGTGGCCGGCGCCGCGATGACCCGCGACGCCGGCCGACACCACAACCTTCAAGGGAGGCTGCGATGTCTTACAGACCGGCGAGTCTACAAAGCCTCCGGCGTTCCGTGCCGGGGCGTTCTTGACCCGGCTTCCGGTCCTCGCGCTGCTCAAGTGGTGGCTGCGGATGGTGCTGCTCGTGCCGGTGGTCGTGGCGCTGTCCTGCCTGCGGATGGCGGCCGACCGGTTCCGGCGTTTCTGACGCGACTCGACTGGATCGTGTCCCGCCTCTGTGGTGAGGATTGCGGTCGGTCATGGCCACCGCTTCCCACGCCGTAGACGAGACGCCGACGGCGCTCACGGGTCTTGCGAACGGCACCCGCTACGCGATCCAGAACGTGGGCAACCGGAACGTCCAGATCGCGGAGGCCGCGTCTGCGCCGGACGCCGGCGACCACGCGCTGTTCCTGGAACCGGGAGAGCACTGGGACCGCGACCTGCTGCCGGAGGCCGGCCTGGGCATCTGGGTCTGGTGCATCAACGGCGAGTCGGTCGTGGTCACCAGCGAGGCGGAGTAGATGCCGTTTCCGCTACGGGGCGGCGCCGCGGCGTCCAGCGGCAACGGCGGCGACAGCGGCGACAGCAACTCGGACTATGTGCTGCCGCAGGCCACCGAGGGCGCGCTCGGCGGCGTCCGGGGCGCGACGCAGGCGCAAGCTGGTGCGACGGGCGCGACCATTCTCGGCTGGAGCGCCGACCGCATCCGACAGTTGATCGTCGCGGCCCTGCCCACGGTGTCCGCATCCGACGCGGCCGCCGGCTCGTCCGCCGCGCGCCGCGTGTGGACCGCGCAGCGTGTCCGGTCGGCGATTCGAGCCGTGTTCACGACCTCGATCGAGACATTGATCAGGGGCGCTCTCCAGCGGAGTGGCGGCACCCTGACGGGCGCTCTCACCCTGAGCGGAGCGCCGTCCGCCGACCTGGAGGCGGCGACGAAGAAGTACGTGGACGACAACGCGGGCTTGCCGCTGACCGGCGGCACCCTGACGGGCGCTCTCACCCTGAGCGGAGCGCCGTCCGCCGACCTGCACGCCGCCACGAAGAAGTACGTGGACGACAACGCAGGCGGGGACGGCACCGCAACCGGCACTATCGAGGCCCGCGTCGAGCGCGTGAACTTCGACGACCTCGCCAACGGCCAAACCGACGTAGAGCTGACCCCGAACGCTCTCTCCGTCGTCAACGGCGCTGGGGGCAACGAGTTTCTGTCCAACATCTCGGGCAACGACTTCACGCTCGGGGCCGGTGTCTACCTCGTCAACATCCACGCGGTCTTCACCTTCGCCAACACGCAGAGCAGCGCATGGTTCGAGCTACGGCGGGCCTCCGACAATGCGGCAATGGACCAGTCCAACCCGATCTACGCCCGGTTTACAGACCCAACGCCCTGGTCGGGCCGCATGCTGGTCATCCTGGCGGCCGATGCCGCCGTCAACTTGTTCGCTCACCGGTCGTCCAATTCGGCAATGACCGCATTCCACGCGGAGATCGTCAAGCTGAGCTCAGGAGGAGCCGTGCACAGCGCCCACAATCGCTATGTCGGATGGGCGGCCCAGCAGACGCCGATGTCCTCCGAGATCACGGCCGGCGACACGTTCACGACCGACGTGCTGACGATCCCGGCCGAGGCGGATGACGGTGACGGCTGGCTGTGGTTCGCCGTTCCCGATTCCGCCGGGGCGCCGTCGGCCGCGTACTTCGACGGCAACACGCACGACATCCTGGGCGGCTTCACCCGGCTGGCGTCCGGGACGTTCGCCGGGCACATCGTCTACGCCTCGAACGTCGAGCAGGACCCGGCGATTCTCGGGACGGGCAGCCGGACGATCACCCTGGAGTACGACTGATGCCCATCGACTTTCCCGACAAGCTGCGGTCGACGCGGAGAGACCAGAAGCTCGTCGACGCGGCTGCGATCGACGGGCTGATCCAAGCCGCGCAGTTGGCGGCCGACGCGCGGGACGGCGGGAGCATCGTCACCGGCGGCATTGTCGGGCTGACCAGCAGTGTCACGGTGGTGGTGGAGGGCCGCTACCATGTGGCCACCGCGGACGCCGCCATCACCGTCCAGACGCCTACGCCGAGCGCCGCGGACAAGTACATCATCATCTACAACGTGCCGACCGGCGAGCCGGTGACGGTGCAGACAAACGAAACCTCGCCGCTGCACCTCATCACGTTGCAGGGGGGCGAGGCGGTACTGCTGCGATCCACCGGCACTGTTGCCGGCGCGTGGCACCCCATCGCCTCGCACACGCCGGATCGTGCCGACGACGAAAGGGACGGCGTGGCGCAGAACCTCTCCGCCATCGAGGCCCTCCAGTCGATCACCCGGGACCTGCACGGCGGCTCCGACGACGATCTGACCGAGAACACGGACCTCGCGGTCGCGGCGATGTGGGCCGGCGACCCGGACGACATCGGCGATGCGTCCGCGTTGACCTGGGCTCTCGGCGCGCAACGCCCAGGCGCCAGTTGGGGCGCCGACCGGATCGTCGTCCGCCTGGCTGCGACAGCCACCCGCTCCGAGTGGCACGTCAAGTTGCGCTACCGGACAAGCGACACCTACTACGACATACCCGGTTCTTCGTGGACGCCGCTCACCCCGGCCGGCGCCGAGGACGGGTACACCTACTGGGTTGCCTTCGGACAGAACGGCATCGGCTCGCACGTCTCTCACGCCAGTCTCTGGAGTCAGGGGCGGCCAATCACCTACGTCGGCGCGCTCGGAAGCGGGATCGTCACCCTCGACAGCCTCGCCGCTGCCGTCGCCGCCCGGCTGCTGCCGACCCGCCAGGCCACCGACGTCGGCGAAATCCTCCGGGTCGACTCGGGTGGCGCTTGGGACCCCACTCAACCTTCATGGACGCTGGAGGAGCTCGCGGCGGCCGTTCAGGCGCGGCTGCTACCGCCCCCGAGCCTGCCTAACGCCGGGAAGGTGCCCACGGTCGACAGTTCCGGCGGCAGCTACGTGTTCGAGGAGTCCGGCGCTCAAGTCGCCACTGATGGCCTGCGCATCGAGAAGATCAAGTTCTCGAATAGGTCCGGAAGCACCGCCACCGAGCTTACGCCCATCAGCACCGGCGCGATCGAGGTTGTTCACGGCGAGGGGGACGCCGAGTTGATTACCGGCATCGTCGGCAACGACTTCACCGTGAAGGCCGGCCTCTACCTGATGACGATCGTGGCGGACGTGGCGGCCACCCAGGTCGGCGTGACCGACTTTGACATCCGCGCCGCCGCCGACGACCGCGTGATCGCCGGGCCGACCGGCTTCACCACGTACAGGACCGACTCGACGTTCCTGGAGTTCACGACCACCGGCTTCTGGCACCTGAAGGAGGACACGCTGGTCAACCTGCTGGTTGATCCGCACGGCCGGAATAACTCCATGCAGGGCGTTGAGCTGCACCTGGCGCAGCTGGCGGTCGACGACCGGTCGCACATCCTGCGGCTGACGGAGCCTCTGAACCCGGACCGCGCCGCGCTCGGCGACATCCTGCTCTCGAACCACGCGTTCCGCCAGCTTTCGACGGCCGGCGCCGCGGACGTGTTCGCCGGCGAGGTCGAGGCGTGGACGGATGGCGACGCCCACTACCTCGGCACGGCGAGCGGCCCGAACCGCTACGGGAGTCGCGGGCGCTTCACCGCCAACCCCGGCTTCGCCATCGCGGCCCTGACCGCGGGAGGCGACGACGCAACGACCGTCGCCATCCGCATCAAGAAGACGGCCTACGAGGCCGCCAAGGGTTCGGCCGTGGCTGCCGGGGACACCGTGATTCTGGAGATCACGGTGGACGGCGCCACGACCCGGACGACGGTGACGTACATCCGCACCGAAGACGACCTGGTCGCCTTCCTGGCGCACGACGAGGACTCGGCTCTCCACGACCTGACTGACGGCGGCACGTGGACGATGAAGGTCCTTTCCGCCTACGACGAGCAAGCGATGTCCGGCACGTCGCTGCTGACGCACGAAGCCGGCGCCAAGCACTTCGTGAACTATCCGGTCGAGGGGATCGACCCCCACGCGCGCGAGCTCGCCCAGGGCTTGACTTCCGCCGCGAAGATCCGGGTCGCCCACGGTTCCCCTCCGGTTTCCGGCAACAGCGTCGAGGACTGGATTGCCTACCTGCTCTCGCTCGCGCAGCACCAGGACCGGCTGACGATGCGGATGCTGGTGGCATCCACCGGCGGGCTCAGCGACGGGGATCCCGTCTACTTCAACGCCACCGACACCGGCGTAGCCACCGTTCACGCGACGTCGGGACGGTCCGACGCGGAAGACACGCTCGGTCTGCACGGCATCGAGGGCCTGTCGATGGGCAGGTACGCCAACGGCGTCCAGGCGACGATCCTGCTCAAGGGCGTCTACGAGATCTGGGTGCACGGCGGCACGGCTGACGGGAACGCTCAGGACTACGTGGAGCTCGACACTCCGATCTACTACTCGCACGATCTGCGCTACCGGGGCCGGAAGACGAGCGGCAACCAGACCCACTGGACGACCGAGCAGAGCCAGTCGCTCGACAACCGGGTCTACGGCCGCGCCGTCGCGACCAACTTCGCCGGCACTCACACGATCCGCTGCATCATGACGTTCCTGCACGGCGGGCAGCCGGTGCCCGCGCCGTGACCCCGCGCACCTTGGGGGCGCCGGACCGCGCCCGCCATGCAATCCAAGGAGAGAGCTGATGAGCTGGACGAACGACCCGAAGGCGAAGGACGCGCTGGGCTTCGACGAGGCCCACTACGACGGGATGGACAAACTCCGCCTCGAGGCTTACATGCACGTCGCCCTGAAGTTCGACAAGGACGGCATCGAGGGCGCGCCGCTCGCCAAGCACCGCATCCGGGTCCGGCTCGACGCGATCCGTGACAAGGAACGCGCCCTCGCCGAAGCGAAGGCAGCCGCCCGGGCGAAGCTGCTCGCCGACGACTCCTGGAAGGAGCGGGACACCTGGCATCGCGGCCGGAGCAACCTGCTCTACGTCCAGGAGGGCGGCTACAAGCAGTACACCGACGCGCTGCTGAACGAGAAGGAGCGCGACGGGAACCGGGGATCGCCGATCAAGGGGCCGATTCAGGAAACGCTGATCGGCGAGATCTACTACATGAGCGGTCGGCGCGTTCGCGGCAACTACAGGGGCGACGAGGCGATCGCCACGATCAAGGAGCGCTACGGCCTGCCGTGTTGGGGCGCGCTCGAAGCGAAGGGCCGCATGGAGTTCCGCCGGGTGCTGAGCGGCATCCGCGGCGACGAGCACTCAGCGGTGAAGCACCGGTTCCAGACGCTGCACCCGGAGGCCGCCGCCGCCGAGGAGTGGTGGAAGACACCCGAATGGAAGGCGGTCTCGCACTACCCGTTCAACACGCTGATGAACTCGTGGACATCGAGAACGCTCGGCGACCGCGACTGGTTCGAGTACTGGATGGACGAGGGGCAGACAGCGGCGTTGCTGGCAACCGAGGCTGGCGGCCACGACTCGCTCAAGGAGGGGTGGCACACCGCCATCAAGGGGCTGTGGGATGCCATCCCGCAGCGGGTCATCGACGCGCGCAAGGCCGCCCAGCAGGCGCTCGACGAGGCTGCCGCAGCCGGACCGGAGGAGGAACAGCCGCTGCCGGCCGCCGAAGCCGACCAGGTCGACGACGAGATCGACGTCCAGCAGGCCGCTGAGGCTGCGGCCGCCGTCGAAGCCGAGGAGGCCGGCGAAGCCCAGCCCGAGACGCCCGACGTGGACGATGCGGACGCCAAGCTGCTCGCCATGATCGATACGGCGATCAAGTTCCACGAGGTCAAGACGAAGTCTCAGCGCCACATCGACCAGTGGAACCTGATCCGCGAGGCGATCGTCGCCGGCGAGTCGTCGCCAGCACTCAAGCGCAGGGTCGCGCGGGCCGCGGGCGGAGCGCGACCGGGCGGCAAGTTCTACGAGCTGTGGGTCGGCGTCCGAAACCGCATCAGCGAGCTTCCCGACCCGGCACCGTGAGGTACGGCATGCATCGCGGCTCCGGCTGGCACGGCGTCGTGATCGCCGTCGCGATCTGCGTCGCCGTTGCCATCGGCGCGGGCATCTCGCACTGCCAGTTCGTGCCGTAGGACCGCCCGGCGCGTTCCACGAGGTTCCGCGTAGTTCCGCTTGATTCCGCCAACAGAGTGTTGACGGCGGCTCGTCGACGGACGGGCTGCACAGCGTTTCTCGCAGCACGAGCGCGGATCTTTCTCGCAACACTCTTCAGAAGCCGCTCTGCCTGGGTACCTCCAGGAGCGGTTGGAGGTTGAGGGGACGAAGGCGGTCCCGTTAGCACCTGAACCACTGACCGAGGACGAGTTCAAGGAACCGCCCCCCGACACCGAGCAACGCCTCTACCGCGGCTGGAGCGCATTGACGCCAAGCGTGACC
This sequence comes from Holophagales bacterium, assembly GCA_009845425.1. Classification (GTDB taxonomy): domain Bacteria; phylum Acidobacteriota; class Thermoanaerobaculia; order Multivoradales; family Multivoraceae; genus Multivorans. The sequence goes on along the minus strand of VXZQ01000016.1, from coordinate 14,700 downwards.
TGCCGGACGACGTTCTGGGCGCACCTGACCTGCCGCCACATCGAAGCTCGTCTGATCCACTCGCCCTACCTTGCGGCCAATGGAGACGCGACGATGGAATCCGGTGCCGAGAGAATTGACATTGCGCTCTACGAGACCGGAGAAGCAGCCAACAAGATGATCGACGGCTGCGTTCGTACGGTCCTCAGAAAGCTCGGCGGTATCCGCGAGGCCCGTGGTGCCAGAACCGTCTACGTCGATTGCCCCTTCGCCCGCGCTTGGTGGCGAGAGTACCTCGTCCAGCAGATAGCCGGGCGCGACGATGACCTAGCCAACGATGTTCGGTTCGTCTTCCACATCTCCCAGACCTATTGGGAGAAGATCGTCGACCGCATTGTCTCCCGGAACTCGACCTTCGGTTCCATCGAGGTGCGAAACGCTCTCCTCCGACGCTTAGCCGAGCTTCTTCGTGACTCCGCTTCGTCGATGGGCCGCACAAGCAACCTGATTCGTGCTTGTCGCCAGGTTGCCGCCCAACAGGGAGTACGCGAACTCAGCGTTCTTAGCAATCACGAACTCGACCAAGTCCTCGACCAGATCCTGCGGCCAGCCTGACGCGGCCGCCGCCCCCAAGACTCCCTACACGCAGGAGTGCCCCTTAGTGCCCATCTATGACCCCGCCAGCTACAAAGAAGACCGTAGCGTTCGAGACTGGATCACCAGCGCCCGCAAAGACGAACTCTCGCTTCCGACCTTCCAGCGAAGCTACGTCTGGAGGAATCCCCGAATCGTTGACTACCTAAAGGCACTGTTCGAGAGAAGGCCGACCGGGGTCTTCCTCATCCTGCCCACAACCGATCCACCGCAGTTCGATTCTCGTCCTGTCGCCGGAGGCCGACCGCGCCCCACAGTGTCCAACGAACTGGTGCTCGATGGTCAACAGCGACTCCGATCACTCTGGATGTCCCTCGCTGCCACTGGGGACACGCGCTTCTACGTCCAGGTCAAGAGCCTCGCGAACCAGGACCTTGAAGTGGACGCTGTAGTTGCCTATCCGCACGCTCGTGGCGTCGGCAAGGTCTACAGAGAACAACCCAGGTCAGCTTACGATGCCAACTTAGTACCTGTGGAGGTTCTCGGCAGTCGAGTGTGCCATCAAAACGAACGGGCGATTTGGAAGTGGTGCCACGAAGCCCTTCCAGAAGACTTACATCGTGCGAGGGTTCTCGAAGACGTCATCAGATGTCAGTTGAGAGATACGCTCCTTGGTCGGACCTTGGAGTACTGCCTACTCCCTAAGACTATTCCACCTCCGGTGGCGATTGACATCTTTATTGAATCCAACAAGTCCTCTGCAACTGTAAACCGATTCGACATCACGGTTGCCTTTGCAGAGCAAGAGTACGCAGAGGATCTTCGTGATCGCATCTCCAGATTCCGGACTGACAACAACCATGTGAGACACTACTTCGAGTCCGACCCTGAGCGGTTCATCCCGGGCATCGGCGAGTGGTATCTCCGAGTGGCCTGCCTTCTCGCCGGGCTTGCTCCGAAGGAGTCGAAGTACCAGGACTCACTACGCACTCTCGACGTGCCACAAGACCTCGGCACGCTCGAAAACGACATCGGAAAGGCCCTGGCCGTCGCCGCAGAGAACGGTGCCCCGACCCTACGGACACTTCCGTCTCGCCCTCCCATCCTCGTCATCGCGGCCTTACAGCGAGAGCTTAGGGAGATCCGTAAGCCGGCTTGGCAAGCAGAGGCCGAGAACCTCTTGTCGATCTACCTGTGGAGATCGTGGCTGACGGACAGGCACGAAGTACAAGCCAACGATCGGCTGTTTGAGGACTTCAAGAAGCTGAAAGGATGCCTCCAGCAGATCGCAAAGGACGGCACCTACGACGAGAGCGAGGTGAAGGCCCTTGACCTCACAGCCCATCGTCTTCCAGAGTCCGACCTCCTAGCCAACGAACTCGGATGGATCGGTAGCAGAAATCGTCTGGCCAGGGCCACCGCGGCTGCTGTGTCCCTCACCGCTCGAGAGTGGTTCACTGGAGTTCACCTTCGGTCAACCAAGGTGAGAGAACTCGAAGACTCCGGGCAGCTAGATTTCCACCATGTCTTCCCGCGTCACGTACTTAAGGGCAAGTTTGAGAACGACCAGATCAACAACGGCCTCAATGGCGTATGGCTTCCGAAGCGGACCAATCTGGCCTTGTCGCGGCTGGACCCTCGGAAGTACCTTCCAAGGATCGTCGATCAGGTCGGGAGCCTTACCCGCGGACAACTGAAGAACTACGTCGAATCCCACTTCCTTCCCTACGACATCATGATCGCAAATGGCGATGTCAGGACGCGGTATCCGGACTTTCTCAAAGCACGGGCCCAGGCACTTCTTCCAAAGCTCCAAGAACTGGCGGGAGTTCCGGAGAGGGGCCACGGGAAAGACCCCCATCCTCAGGCACGTACCGGACGCCAGACGGTCGCGCCACCGGAACTTGGCCGTCGGCAGTCTTGGGTTTCCCTCACCGATTACAAGCCGCCGCGGGGAACCAGAGGGCCAAACTCCATCCGGTTCCAAGACGGAGAAGTGCGAGACCTAGGAGGACGATGGAACAGGCTCCTTGTACGCATTGCAGAGAGACTCTACGAAGATGGTCTACTGCTGCCAGAACATCTTCCGGTCAGCAAGACGAACCGGCGCCACATCGTGAACCAGGTTCCTCGGCATCCCACTGGTAACGAGTTCGACTACTCGTGGAAGATCGCCAATCACGTATTTCTCGAACTCGGGGTGAGTGCGTCTGATGCGAGGAAGGTCTCGGAGACGCTGCTGTCGCACTTCGGCCTGGATCCGTCTCAGGTCCACTTGAGGATCAAGTAAGGGGCGGGGAACAGGTCTTCAAGGCGTCGGAACCCTGCTGGGTACGGGGGTCTTGATCTCGGCATCGCGGATACCTTCTCCTGCAAGGATCTGGTGTCCACGAGAACGGGTTACGCTCAGACCGTCCCTAGGAACGACCGCGAACACAACAGAGCGCGCGTGTGGGCGGGAAGCTCTCGCCTTGTGGAGAACGGCCACAACACTCTCCCACCCCGGACTCCTAAGGTCCCTCCCAATCGTCACAGCACAAGTCAAGTTCGAACTCGCCGTCCTCCCCATCGCGACCACGGCTTCCGTCCCGTCCTCCGTTACCCTTGGAACCTGGGTCAGCAGATAGGCCGAAGATGTTGCCACCTCGTCCTCGGCCGCCATCGCCACCCCGGCCCCCACTACCAGGCTCGCCAGGCTCGCCGCCGCTGAAATCCACTCCGAGAATCTCGCGCAAAGTACTGTAGGTGAGCCCCATATTCTCCACCGAGTCCTTTCCGAATCTAAGGAACACGTTTCCCCCGTTGCCACCGCCTCCTCCATCTGCGCCGTCACCACCTCGTCCTCCGTCGCCTCCGTTGCACCGATCACTTCGGTCTCCACGTCCGCCCGCGCCACCGGGTCCACCGTCCCCGCCTGAGCCTCCCGAACCCCCCGACGTATCGATGTCGAGAACGAGGTCCCCTTTCGTCGGAACCAGATCAAGAAAAACCAACTCCACTGCTTCTATGTGAATCGTGACACCGTTGGTGCCCTCGCCCCCAGGCTCGCCAGTAGCACCGGCTGTGCCTCGGGTACACTTTCGGCCATTCTCTCCGGCGCGTCCGCGCCTTCCGTCAGCGCCATCCGTTCCCGCAGCAACGATGGAGACGCCCGCACCGACTTCCAATCTCTCCGCAAGTAGTTTCCACTCGCGAATCTCGTCAGAGATCCGCAGAATGCTGCCCTCGTTCAACGTCACGGTACCAAACCGGAAGTCCCCGACCGACTCCTGCAGTTGCTTTTCCTCGCCGGCGGCCACCCGAAGATCATCCTCTCCCGCAACGGCGTTTCTCACCACATCCTCCCACTCTGACGAAGCCGAAGAAGAGTCAGAACACGCTACGACGCCGAACCCCACCGCTGCCAACACGGAAGCCCCCGCAATGAGTCCGCCAACCTTCTTCCACCACTCGGCCGCAGGAACCACCAAGAGACTTTCCCGGCCGAGGCCCTCCGTCGGATTCTCGTTTGGCCACAAGTCTCGTCGTTTCCTCGCATCAGTCATGCCCACTCCTAGTGTCTCGTGAACCAATAGGCCCGTTCCAGCCCCTGGCGCTGACCATCCGACCGGTTCGCCCGCAGAGCTGCCGGGCCCGGGCACGGCCGCTGGAGCCACCGACTAAGCGCTATCCGGATCGGCTGCATTCCATGATGCCGACTACGAAAGCCCTCGCCACAAGAGCGCCATCGAGTAGCTACAGGAACCGCTTCCGCAGTTCCCCATCTGCACGTCGACTGGGAGCCGTTCACTGGAACCAGGCCAGCTAAACTCGATCCGTCGCTGCAGCGTGGCCGCCACGTTCGAGCCACGAACGCTTGACCCTCGTACGCCTTGGACCGTCAGCTTCAGCCCTAGACAGAGCGCGTCGCAGGCGACCAGCAGGACGTAGCTGCCTTCGCTCAGCGAACTGGGTCTCGAAAGCCACGTGACTTCGCGGTCTCCGCTGCCAAGCCTTCCGTGAGCCTCCGCAACTGCCATCCAGCCCTGGCGCTCTTGGTTTAGCGCGGCCTGCAGATAGAACTCCGAAGTAGGCATCGGGTCCCCGCTCAGTCGGCCAGTCCAGACCGGCCTAGCAGAGAACTCCACGACACCCGAAACGGATGACTCAACTTCAGGGTGCTGCTTGAGAAACTCCTCGACTGTCCCAGCCAGATTCTCCGCGTCTCCATTGGGCTCCTTCATGAACCGGCTGGCCTCTCGGAAGGTGTGGAAATACTCGAAGAAGGCGCTCTTCTTCTCGTCGGAAAGCCCGCTAACCTGGACTAGCAGCCCTTCTATCCCCGCTTCGTGGTTCGGTCCCCCGCCCGCCTGACCTCGGCGGAAATGAAGTAACAGCGGCCAGAAGATAGCCGTCTCATCACGTTCGCTTAGCCCTGCTTGCCGGACGTAGTGCAGCAGCCGATCGACTTCCTCCGAATCCGGCTGTTCCGAGCCCAGCACTCGTATGCCGTAGTGATCTGCAAGGAGCGCCAGCGCATTGGGGGTAAGCAGGCGCCGGTCCTTTATGAACTCGTCGAGTTGGTTGATCTCGTAGTCCATACCGGCGCTGACGAGAATTGAAACCAAGCTCTCAAGCTGTACAGGAAAAACTGGTCGTTTGAGAAGCTCTTCCGGCCGCTCACTCAGGATCTCCAATACGTACATCGTCGCGGCGAGATTCTGGGGTCGGAGTGAGAGTCTCGGATCGTCGACCAGAGACAGAGAGAAGAACTGTTGGTAAGCACGTTCAAACTCGAACAGAGTGTAGTATTCTTCGACTCCGTCTGAGAGCTGCTCCCGGACTTCATTGCCGATGTAGAGGCCAGGGATGTACGCAACCCCCAGAATCCCCAAGAGCGTTATCGTAGACAACAAGAACGTCCAGCGACTTCGAGTGAGCTTACGGAGCCTTTCCTCAAGTGCATCTACTTCCTCCTTCACAGCGTCCTTGATGCGCGTCTGAACGTGCTCCTCAAGATCAGGACGCCCCGCAGGGGCTGTTCGGGCTCTGCGTTCGCTGGCCATGGCGGAGGTCCTTTCTGGCGAGAAGGAGAGAGGCTGGCGGCTGAGGTAGGAGCAGCGATTCTAGCCTCTAGTGTGGGGCCAGATGCTGTGCATGTCCTTCCCGAAGGGTGGGAGAGAACGACGACGTAGCCGGCGGGTCGCGCAGGAGTGTCTCCGCATGGGTCAGCCAGAACCCGACGCCGTCGCCGGAGCCAACCGAGACAGATCGACCTTGACGGGTGACCTACCGTTGGCATCCAAGCGGCGGAGATTCATCAGCCGACCGAGCGTGAGTTGCGCGAGGTCGATACTGCGCGTACGGAGAAGTCGGCGACAATAGAGCCGGTGAGGTTCGCCGGCTTGCGCACGGCGAGACCACGCTCGTCCAACACGGTGGTGAGTCGCGCTGCAAGGACGGCCTTGGCCCGTTCAGGCCGGCTTGGGGCTCACCGAAGTCTCGGAAGACGCTCCCACTTCCGCGAACGAACTCGATCTCTCCCACTCAGCGCAGTAGGTACCGGCCGCGGGTCGCCGCTGCTCTTGGCATGCTGTCAGATAGGACTACCCTTGACCGCTCCGGGCAGGGCTTGTCAGCACCCCTACCAAGGCATCCTCCGCCCGCTGTACTCCCTCCCCACCTCCGCCGAATCCTCCCGCCGACCCGCGCCAATCATCACCCCCCGGTCAATCTGCGCGGCCACATTCTCCGGCAGCACATTGTCCAGGAAGAACATCCCCCGCTCCTTCGTCAGCTCCAGCACCATGTCGCCGGCGGCGACGACTTCCGGCGGCAGCGGCGGGTCCGCCCGGCCTTCCAGGTAGCCGTATGACAGGCCCAGGTCCCGCGGGCCGTGCTCGGCGAAGGCCAGGCCGGGGACGGAGAGGGTCTCGGCGGCCCGGTCCAGGGCCTGCTGGTCCTCCAGCTTGACGCCGAGCATGATCTCGCCTTCGGGGTTGAGGGGCCAGACGTCGGCTTTCTGGAGGTACTCCGGGACGCTGAGGCCCCAGACCCAGGCGGCGAAGGTGTGGCTGCCCCAGCCGCGGAGGCCTTCGCCGACTATGTCGATGGCCTGCTTGTGGATCGGGTAGCGGGCGGCCTGGACGAAGCGCTTGACGCCCTCGGGGTCGCGGGCGCGGGCGAGGTGGACGCCGTGGACGCCCTGGGCGAGGGCCTGCTGGACCATCCAGCCGCCGGCGGTGACGGTCGGCTCGTCGAGGCCCAGCAGGGGCAGGGAGACGATGACGGTGGGCGTCCGGTGGCCGCTCGGCGTGGGGCCGGCGTCGACGAGGCCGCGCATGAACTCGCGGAGCGCCGCGAAGTCGAGCGCCACGTGCTCGACGTTGTAGATGATGTAGTCGCCCCAGGTGCCGGCCATCTGCACGCCTTCTTCGTAGCCGCCGGTGGAGGCGTCGTAGTAGATGGGCTGACCGCGCTCGAGGAGTGCGATGGACTTGTTGACGCGCCGCGGCTCGTAGTCGGAGACGGCGCGGGCAGCGTCGAAGCCCTTGCCGAAGCCGGGTGAATCGGCGATCTGGCGGTAGGTAGGCAACAGGTGGAGCTCGGTGACGGAAGTGTGGTCGCGCCAGAGGGTCAGGCTGCGGCCGGAGGCGGAGTGGACAACCCCCCAGCCGCCGTGGCTGGCGACGACGCGGTTGGTGAGGTCGGCGGCGGGAAGCGGCGCCGCCACGGTGACGTGGGTCTGGTGGCTGGCCTCGGACCAGGTGGCTCCGAGCATCTGGAGTTCCCGGCCGTCGTCGAGGAACTCGGGTAGTCCCGCCTCGTTGCCTTCGCCCACGGAACCGTCGCGGATCAGGGACGCGGTGACGGTCGCGGTGCCGTCGCTCTCAAGCGACCCGGTGACGATGTTGTTGCTGAAGCGCGTGGGCTCGAGCCCCTCCTTCGTCTCGATGAGGAGGGTGTCTTCGAGGATCGTGTTGTTCCTGACCTCCAGCTCGCTCCGCTGCAGGTAGAAGCCGCCGTTGAGCGCGGCGACGTTGCCCTCGACCCGGCCGCGGCTCTCCATCGTGATCCGCAGGGTGCTGGAGTTGTGGGAACCGTTCGTGTTGCCGAAGAAGCGGTTGCCGGTCACTTCGACGAAGAAGTCCTCGGCGCTCGGCACCGGGTCGAACGGCCGGTCGTAGCGGTGCTCCTGGCCGCCGACGAACAGGCCGCCGCCGTCGTCGCTGCCCAGGTTGGCGACGATCACGTTGTCGCGGACCCTGGCCGAGGACCAGTAGGCGACGAAGATGCCGCCGCCGTCGTTGTTGTTGAGGGCCCAGTTGCCGAGGACGACGTTGCCGGTGATCTCGGGCGACGACCAGTTGAAGATGGAGATGCCGCCGCCGTCGCTGCTGCGCATGGTGTCGGCGGCACCGGCGATGTTGGCGATGATGGCGTTGTCGGCGATCAGGCCGTCGCAGCCGTGGTCGAAGGCGATGCCGCCGCCGCGGCCGGTCTCGGTGCCGTTCTCGGTGATCAGGTTGTTGCGGATCTCCGGGGCGCCGCCGTTGCGGCAGTAGACGGCGCCGCCGTCGTGGGCGGTTTCGTGGAGGTACTTGGGGGCCCAGTTGGCGGGAGTGAGGGTGCTGTTGTTGGTGAAGACGTTGTTGGTGAGGACGGGTGAGGCGCCGTCGATGAGGATGGCGCCGCCGGGGGCTTGGACGAGGCCGCCCTGGATGTGGAGGCCGTCTATGCGGTTGGTGTTGGCTTCACCGGAGATTGTGAGGACGCGGTCTTCGCCCTGGGCGTCGAGGATGGTTGGGTGGGACTGGATGTCGCGGTTGCTCGTCCAGTCGGTGGAGGTAGAGGTGGGGTCGAAGCCGCCGTAGAGGTCGGTATTGGGGGGAAGGGTGAGGTTGTGGGTTGGGTAGGTGCCGGCGGCTATGAGGATGGCTGTCTTGGTGTTGGCGTTGGCCGCGGCCAGGGCGGCGGTCAGGGTGGCATAGGGGGCGGAGGACGTGCCGGTGGCTGTGGCGTCGTCGCCGGTGGTAATGGAGACGTGGAGGATCTGGGTGTAGGCGTCGAGGTTGACTTGGGTGGTTTGGGGGCCGGTTGTGGCGGACGCCGCGGTGGTTGTAAGGGCTAGGGCGAGAGCAAGGAAGAGGAAGACGGCTTTGCTCGGGCTCGCCGCTTCGCGGCGTCGCGCTTGATGCCGGCCGGAAGGCCGGCGCACCCAGTGTTTCCGGCGCACCCAGTGTGTTCTGCTTTGCATTCTCCTATCCTCCTTCCACGAACTGCATCGCGTAGAGCTTGGCACCTCGCATGCGGAACACCACCTGCACGGTCCGCCCGGCCAGCGGGGACACGTCGGCGCCGGTCGTAAGCCAGTCGACTTCCTTCGCGATGAAGTCGCCGTTGACGTAGACGCAGTCGTCGACGGTGTAGTCCTCGATCGGCTGGCCCTGCTCGTCCAGGAAGCCGACCTGCAGGTAGCCGACGGCGTCGGTGTCGACGTTGAGTTGCAGCCGGTCGCCCTCGAACGTGAGCGGCCGGGTGACGACGGTGGTCTCGTGGCCGTACGGGCTGTCGAGGGAAATGAAGCCGTCGAGGCGCTGGACGAGCCGGTAGACGCCCCGGCCGTCCGGGTCCTGGGTGTGGGGCGAGTGGTAGTGCGTCTCCCCGAAGTAGTACTGCCAGAGTTCCTCGCCGCGGCGGATCATGCCGTGGCCGATGTAGGCGGTGACCACGTCGCGCCCCTGGTGGCGGCCGATGCCCACGTAGGCCGGCTCGGGGTGGCGCTTCCAGTCGAGTCCGTTACGGCTGACGGCGATCTGGGATTCGAGCGGGCCCGAGCCGAGGCCGCGCTCCTCCAGGCCCAGCACCGTACGCGCCTCCGGGCCGTCGCCGTAGTAGTGGAAGTAGCCCACCGGGAAGGCGAGGTAGGTGTCCGGGGCGTAGGGGTACTTCATCGCCTTGGTGAGGTAGAAGTCGGTGCCCACCGGGTCCTCGGGGGTCGGGTCGAAGAGGTGCGGGTACTCCATGCCGAACCCGCCCGGCGTCAGCGGGCCGTTGTCCACCCACCACGGCAGCGGGTCGCGGAGCGGGTACTCGGCGCGCAGGTCGAGGTACTCCTGCTGCGTCAGCGGCTGGAACGGCTGGGTCGCGCGCAGGTCCTCGTGCTCCGTGACCACCGAACTGCGCTGCGTCACGCCGCCGGGCGTGTGGAAGATGCCGGAGCGGTGGTAGGACATGTAGACCTGCCGCTGGTCGTCGTAGTAGGTGCTGCTCTGGGTGCCGGACCGGAACGGCAGGACGATGTTGCGCCGCCGCGTCCAGTTGTAGCCGTCGGCCGAGGTGTAGAGGTAGAGGCCGCGCCGCTGGTAGTCCGTGAGGTACTTCCAGCGCTCGTCGGGCGGCGCCTGCGGGTCCCAGAACGGGTTACCGAGGCCGCCCACCATGTCGGGGATGACGATGTTGCGGTGGCCGTTGATCTCGCCGCGCCCCTGGTCGGGCCGGTCGAAGTGGACGCCGTCGGTCGAGGTGTAGATGGCGAGGTGGTCCTCTTCCCTCGAGTTGTAGATGCGGATGACGCCGTCGTCGCCGGAGGCGACGGTGAGGTGCTTGCGGAACGTGCCCTTGATGTTGTCGATGACGCGCTCGGCGCGGCGTGGCGGGTTGACGGCGAAGGTCGCGTCGCCGGTGGTGGCGAGGAGGGCGTCGTCGATGAAGAGGTGTTTACGGGTGGCTAGGTGGAGGGGGGTGTCGGAGGCGGCGTCGGTGTCTGTGAGGTCGTCGGTCGAGGCACCGGCGGTGGCGCTGGCGGAGCCTTCGGTGGAGTCGCTGGCGGAACCGGCGAAGAGGAGCGGCGGGCCCTGGGTGAGTTCGACGGGCTCGGGGGTGGTGGCGAAGGTTGCGGGTGGGTCGAAATCGGCTGTGTAGACGAGGCCGCGGCTGACGCGGAACTCGTCCAGGAGGCCGGTGAGGCGGTGGTTCCAGAGGGCGTCGGTGCCGAGGGTGAAGTAGGCCTCTTCGCCTTCGGGGAGGGCTGCGAGGGTGGTGGGCGGAGGTTGGGGCTGGCGGGTGCCGTCGACGTAGTGGCGGAGTTGGTCGGTGGTGGCGTCGTAGGTGAAGGCGTAGTGGTGCCAGGTGGTAGTGGCGTCGGCGGGGGCCGCGGTCGGGATGTCGATGGAGGCGCCCGCGGGCTGGTTGATGAGGACGAAGTGGGCTCGGTCAGCGGACCAACGGAGCTGGGTGACGATGTCGTTCTCGCCGCGGGGGCCGGTGCCGATCTCGAAGACGATGGCTTCGGCGGCGGACGAGGCTTCGGCGGCGGGCGGGGTGTCGGTGCGCCGGCCCTCTGGCCGGCTCCCGCCGAAGGCGGCATCGCCCGGGGAGTGCCAGAACTCCACCGTCCAGTCGAAGTCGCCCAGGTTGAGCGCGCTCGTCGCGGGGTTCTTGTGGCCGACCTGCTTTCTCAGGTGGTTCTCACCGGAGGTCATGAGCGCGGCGAAGTGGGCCGTGAACCAGCTCAGCGGCTCGACGGTGCGGCCTTCAGGCGTCGGCAGGCGGGCGAGACCGAACTCGCCGGGCTTCTCTTCGGCCGGGGGCACGTCGAGCGGCGGGTCGAGCGGGGCGAGGAGCAGGGCGTTGCCGTAGCGGCCGGGGGCGACCTGTGCGCCGAGGCCGAGGGTGAGGACCATGTCGTTGTCGGACATGTCGTCGAGGGTGTGGCTCGGGTAGAGGCCGGCGGGTTCGTCGAAGAGCCAGAGGGCTGTGGTTTCCACGCCACTGGTGACGTCGTCGGGAGGTGGACTGCAGGCGGCGAGGCCGAGGAGAAGAAGGAAGGCGGCTGCAACGGCCGCTCGCTGGGTGCGCGGGTCTTCTGACCCGCCTGCCGGCCGGAGCCGCGAAGCGGCGGAGGCCGGCAACAACAAGGTCGCCGGCTTCGCCGGCGGCAGTTTCCCGCCGCCTTCGGCGGCAGCGGGTCGGAAGACCCGCGCACCCAGAGGGAAGACGGTGCCCGCGGCGCGGCTCATGATTGACCCTCTCCCCTGTCGGCGACGGCCAGGTCGGCGTGCGGAATCACCAGGGTCTCCACCAACTCATCATCAATCGAGTAGATCTCGTAAGTCACCCGCGGCTCCTCCACCGCCGTCTCAAACGTCAGCAACCCAAACGAGTCCTTCAGGTTGTAACTGAACAACGCACCCGGTTCCACCGGATGCGTATGAATGTTGGTCAACTGACCACTCAGAAGGTCGTGAAGCGCGTAGCCGCTCTCACGCTCGATGGCCCACGCCTCCGATCGGTGCCGATCCGACGACAGCAGCACGACGCCCGTGACATCGTTCTCCTCAACGAACCGGAAGATCTCCTCCCGCTCCTCCGGGAACCCCGACCAGGTGTCGCGGCTGCCGGGTTTGGCGCCGTCGGTCCACGCCACCGGGCTCGCGATCACCTTGAAGGCGGCCTCGGAGGCGCGCAGCCCGTCGAGCAGCCACGCCTTCTGCACCGGGCCCAGCATGGTGCGCTCTTCGACGAAGGGGTTCGTCCGGTAGGTACGGCCGTCGAGCAGGAAGAAGTCGACGTCGCCGAGCGAGAACCGGAACCAGACGCCGGGGTGCGACTCCGAGCCGGAGGCCGGGTTGTTCCAGTTGCGGCGGAAGTGCTCGACCATCGGCTGCTTCCAGGCCGGGCGGTCGACGTAGGGGCCGAGCCAGATGTCGTCGACGGCGGCGTCGTGGTCGTCCCAGACGGCGTAGACCGGTGTCGCGCTCACCAGGCGCCGGAACTCGGGGCGCGACTGGCGCTGGTAGTACGTGTAGTCGTGGAACGGGCCGGGCTGCTCCGGCAGGTCGACATAGACGTTGTCGCCGAGGAGGAGCAGCGCCTGCGGGGAGTGGGCGGCGATCGTGTCCCACATGCGCTCGTTGGCGGGCGTGTAGCCGGCGCAGCCGCCGAAGGCGATGGTGAAGGTGCCGGGGGCACCTGGGGGTGGTGAGGTGCGGAGGGTGTAAGTGGGCGACTGGGACTGCGCCTGCGGGTTGGACTGCGGCTGGGACGCTGGCGACGTGCCGGCGTCGATGAGAACCTGGTAGCTGTAGGTGGTGTCCGGCGAGAGGCTGGTGAGGGTGGCCGTGCCGATGTAGTCGCGATCGGCGGTCGTAGCGCCGGAGGCAGTGTGGTGTTCGCCGTCGGCTGTGGCGACGACTTCGAAGCCGGTCGCCTCCGCGGTGCGGACCCAGACGCTGGCCGTCGTGCCGGTGACGGCGCCGAGCATGGGGCCGTGGACGATCTCGTTGTTCGGGCTCGCCGCGTGCAGCGCGAAGGTCGCGGTTGCGGCGAGCGGGGCGAGCAGGTCGCGCGGGCCGGCCAGGAAGCGGCCGAAGGGCATGCCGGCGTCGAGGGCCGCTTGGATGGCCTTCTCGGCTTCGTCGATCTGGTCGAGTTGGGTCAGCGCGACGGCGCGGATGAAATGCGATTCGGCGTCGGCGGGGTCGTCGGTGAGTCGGGCGTCGGCCAGCTCGATCGCGCGGGTTGGGCTGCCGTCGAGAATCTCGAGGAGCTGCCGCTGGCCTCGGCGCTTGTAGTAGAGGTCGGCGGAGCGTTCGTCGAACATGCGGCGGCTCCACTCGTTCTCGGCGCCGTAGAAGGGGTGCGGGGAGTCGCCTTCGTAGGCGTCGGGTGGGCCGAACTCGCCGTAGTTCTCGCCGCCGGGGTTGCCGGCTTCGCGGGCGGCTAGTTCGTCGGTGCGGTCGTTGGTGGGGGTGCAGGCGAGGGCGGCGGCGAGTGTTGCGGTGAGGGCGACTCGCGCTCGCCGCTTCGCGGCATCGCGCCTTGTGCCGGCCGGAAGGCCGGCGCACCGACACCACCGACACCGGCACCACCACCGACAGGCGGTATCACCGATCCACGAACGCGCCATCTTCCGTCGTCAGGGTGCTCCAGTTCTTCGGCTCGTAGGGGAACTTGGCGGCGACTTCCTCGTCGAGGTCGATGCCGAGGCCGGGGCGGCTGGGGAGCTTGGCGAAGCCGCGTTCGTAGGAGAAGTGGCCGCCGTGGAAGAGGTCCTGCCAGAACGGGTCCTGGCCGCTGCCGATCTCGAGGATGGTGCAGTTCGGGGTGCAGGCGCAGACGTGCATGGAGGCGAGGGTGCTGACCTCGCTCTGCGGGTTGTGCGGCGACACGTCGACGCGGAAGCCCTCGGCCATGATCGCGATCTTCCGCAGTTCGGAGATGCCGCCGACGTGGACGACGTCCGGCATGATCACGTCGACGAGCCGCTCCGAGCACAGCGGCGCGAAGTGGTAGCGCGAGGTGAGGCGCTCGCCGGTCGCCAGCGGCACGCGGGTCTGGGCGCGGATCTGGCGCACCTCCTCGATCACCTCGTTCTCGAGCTGGGTGACCTCCTCGACCCAGAACGGCCGGTACTCCTCCACCCGGTTGCAGAACTCGACGGCGGAGAGCGGCGTCGGCTTGCCATGCGCTTCGACGATGATGTCGAAGTCCGGCCCGACGATCTCGCGCACCCGGGCGAGGTGCTCGACGCCGCGGCGGATCGACACGCGGTGGTTGATCGGCCGGCCGCCCGCGTAGAAGCCGCCCTTGACGCAGGTCCAGCCGGCTTCCTTCTTCTGGCGCCAGAGGTCGAGCTCCTCCTCGTAGTCGGCGGCGCGGCGCTTCTGGCGGTGGCTGATCCGTTCGAGGTAGCCCTCGTGGCAGTAGAGCCGCACCTTGTCGCGGGCCTTGCCGCCGAGGAGCTGCCAGATCGGCTGGCCGAGGGCCTGGCCGAGGATGTCCCACATGGCGATCTCGACCGCCGAGAGCGCCGACATGAGCACCGGGCCACCGCGATAGCGCGGGCCGATGAACATGCCGCGCCAGTGCCGCTCGATCTCGGTGGGGTCCTTGCCGACGAGGTAGCGCTTGTGGTTCTCGATGGCGGCCGCGACGACTTCACCCTTGTTGGCGAGGGTGCCTTCGCCCAGGCCGGTGATTCCCTGGTTGGTGTAGAGCTTGACGAAGACGAAGTTCTCGTCGTTGCCGGCGTCGACGAGGAAGGTCTTGAGGTCGGTGATGCGGAGGTTGAGGGGTTTGGCGTCTTCGAAGGTTCGTTCGAGGGGGCCGGGTTGTTGTTGCGCGGGGGGCTGGGCACCCAGGGGG
>VXZQ01000013.1 GCA_009845425.1 Holophagales bacterium | reverse complement strand
GGTCCTCGTCGTCATGGTCGTCGTCGTCGTGATCTTCGTCGTCGTGGTCGTGCTCATCCTCGTGTTCGTGATGAGCGTGGGCGCCGGGCGGGAGCCCATAGTCCGTGTTGAAGCCACTGACCGAGATGCCGATCGAGCCACGGTCGCCGAAGAAGCGGGTGAAGCCGAAGCGCCCGCTCTCGGTCATGAGATCCGTGTTCGGGACGATCCCGAAGGGGTTCTCGTCTTCGTGCTCTTCGTGGTCGTGGTCGTCGTGATCTTCGTCTTCGTGGTCGTCGTGGTCCTCGTCGTCGTGATCTTCGTCTTCGTCGTGGTCGTGGTCGTCGTGATCCTCGTCGTGATCGTCGTGCTCCTCCTCGACCTGTGCGTGGCCGGGGATCTCATACGGATCGGTTTCCCGGCTCACGGCGCCCAGGTGCCAGGCCCATTCACCGCCGCCGCCGTTGAGATGGATCGCGCCCATTCGCTCGTCGGCCACGGACCCGCCGCGAAGGTCGATCGTGCCTCTGAGCGCGCTGACAGGCTTCTCGCTCGGGATCCGGCCGTCGACCATGTTGACCGCGCCGCCGATTGCCTCGGAACCGAAACGGAGCGTGGCGGGTCCGCGCAGCACCTCGATCTGTTCGGCGTGCGCCGGTTCGAAGGTCACGGCGTGGTCGGCGCTGACGACGGAGGCGTCGCCGGTGTCGAGTCCGTTTTCCATGACGCGGATCCGGGCGCCGCTCAGGCCGCGAATGATCGGCCGGCCGGCGCCGGGGACGAACGACGTCGAGTGCACGCCGGGTTCGCCTTCCAGCGTCTCGCCCAATGTGGCGCCAAGACGTAGCTGGAGGTCAGTGCCGGACAGCACGGACACGGGATTCGCCAGCTCGGAGGCGCGGCGCAGGTCGCCGGTCGCGGTGACCACGACCTCGTCGAAGTGCGTCCCGTGACGCATTTCGAGCTGGACATCAACCTCGTCTCCGCCCGCGACGGTGACGGTCTCGCTCGCGGAGCCGAAGGCGGGAATCTCGACGACGACGAGATGGGTGCCAGCCGGCACTTCGTCGAACCGGAACGCGCCGTCCGTGGACACCGTGGTGCTGATGCCGAGCGCGGGAATGCGTGCCACGGCGAGAACGATTCTCTCGCCGTGCGTCTCTACGGAGCCGGCGACGGAACCGGTTTCCTGGGCGGCGACCGTCGATGGAATGAGGAGTAGGACGAGGGCGCAGAGAATGGCGCCCGTCACCGCCTGACGCCGGTGGGGCCGATGCCGCGGCTGGGAGTTGAAGGCCTTGATGTGGCTAGCGAGCATGGTAGGGAGTTCCTGGGTCGTTCAGTCCGAGTCGAAGGGTGTTGTAGCGCTGGCTGCGGATTCCGCGGCGGTGGCAGCGCGCCGAAGTCGTCGGCGGCGCGATGCGGCGAATCCGTGGGATCAGCTAGAGGCTGATCGCGTCGTGGCCGCCATTTTCCCTGGCGAGGGGTGGCTCCGATGCCTCGCGCTCTGCGCGGATCGGAGATTGTGTCGACTCAGCCTTGGGGCGGACCGCGCGCGGTTTGCCGCCAACCCTCGCCACTCCTTGGCCCGGGTCCGTGATCGGATCCTGACGCGGTGGAGGAGAGGTCGAGCGGCCCGGCGATGGAGGTCTTGCGATCCTCGACGGACTTGGTGCGGCCCAGTTTGCATGCGACGCAGGAGTGGTCGTGCGGCGCCGCGGCCTGGCCGAGCGTGGTGCCACCGGCGATGCTGGAGGTCTCCGCCTCGTGGTCGACCACGCAGTAGGCGGCGCTCGCCGTGATCACGTCGTGACCGTGGCCACTCAGATCCCAGGCTCCAGTGAGCAGGGTGGCGGTCGTCAGCGCGAGTGCATTGACGACAGCGAGTGGCGAACCGGCGCGGCGCAACATTGGCTGCGGAGGTTAGCAGAGCTACGGCTGGCGCTCGTGCCGCCGTCGCAGCACTATCTGGTGCGCTCCTCGCCGTTCCTCGCCTTCGCCGGCCGCGGCGCTGATCGCGAAGTCGCCGGCCGGGACCGCGACCTTTTCAAATGTCGCGGTCTGCTGGTTCGCGGCCAGGTCCTGACTCAGTGCCTGGTCGCCGACGTCGAGGAGTACTGGGCCGCTGGAACCGGCTACCAGCCGCACCTCGATGTCGAACGTCGCGTCCTCCGTGGCGCTCAGCAGCCAGTGCCCCCGGGAGGTCGGCCGCCAGCCCTGATCGTCGGTGATCCGCCTCCAGTCCTGGCGGGTGAGGACGGTGACCTGCTCGTGATCCGTGCCGATGACGATCCGGGGCGGCGCGTAGTTGTCCGGCCGGGTGGAACTCACGTCCTCGAACCACGCCAGGTAGGCGTCCCGCATCTCGGCTGCGACGTCGGGCCGCTCGTCGATCAGGTTGCGGATTTCGCCCGGATCGGTCTCGAGGTCGTAGAGCTCGAGGGCCAGTTCGCCGTTCCAGTCCCCTTCGCCGCGTGGCGAGGGGTGGACCAGCTTGTAGCGCTGGCCGACTGCGGCGAAGGAGTGGAGCGGGATCGGTTCGTTCCCTCGGTGAAACTGCAGGTAGAGGGTCCGGTCGGGCCAGGTCGAGGTGTCGACGTGGCCGGCCAGCAGACCGAGCAGACTGCGGCCGTCGAGGTGCAGGCCGCCCGGGGCTTCAACGCCGGCGGCGTCGAGCAGGGTTGGGGCGATGTCGATGTGCGCAGCGATCCGGTCGGCCGGGTCTCCTCCGGCGGGCAACCGGCCGGGCCAGCGCGCCAGCAGGGGCGACCGGATGCCGCCCTCGAAGACGGTTCCCTTGCGGCCGCGAAGCCCCCCGTTGTAGCGGTCACGGTCCGGTCCGTTGTCGACCAGGAAGACGAGGAGCGTGTTGTCCGCGAGACCCAGCTCGTCGAGCCTTGCCGTCAGCCGTCCGATGTTGTCGTCGATGTTGCTGATCATCGCGTAGCTGCGCGCCAGCCGGTCGAGAACCTGCTCGCTGGCCTGGACGGGATCGGGGAGCGCCGCGCTCAGGTCCGTCTGCCGGTAGTGCTCCAGCCAGTCCTCCGGCACGTCGTGGAACGGGCCGTGGGGCGCGTTCGTCGGCACGTAGGCGAAGAAGGGCCGTCCTTCAGCAGCGGCCTCTTCCATGAAGTCGAACGCGGCGTCGAAGTAGACGTCCGTGCAGTAGCCGGTCGTCTCCTCCCGCGTCCCGTTGCGGAACAGCACGGCGTCGGTGTACCTGCCCTCGCCGCCTGGCGGGTCGGAAGGCTGGCCGATGCCGCCGCCCCGATGAACCAGGCTCTCCTCGAAGCCCTGGTCCATCGCCCGCATTGGGTAGTTGTCGCCCAGGTGCCACTTGCCGAAGATGCCCGTGGCGTAGCCGGCGTCTTGCAGCATCTCGGCGATCGTCACTTCCTCCGGCTCCATCATCGCGCGGCCGATGTAGGTGTCGATGGCGCGGGTGCGGTAGTTGAAACGGCCCGTCATCAGCGAGGCGCGGGTCGGTGTGCAGACCGGGCTGACGTAGAAGCGTTCGACGTGCGCGCTCTGGGCTGCCAGGGCGTCGAGGTGCGGCGTCTGGATGACCGGGTTGCCCGCGAAGCCGAAGTCGCCGTAGCCCTGGTCGTCGGTCATGACCAGGACGATGTTGGGACGCTCCGCGGCGCCGGCCGCGGCGTCTTCGAGCGTATGGTCGCTGGCACAGCCGGCTCCCAGGGCGCAAGGCAGAATCACGCTGATCGGTGCGCTACGCTTCATCGGCTTCCCCCCACACGGGCTCCCTCCAGAAAGGCCGAGGACAGGATATGGCAGCAGAAGAGGTTCGCTACGAACGGCGCGGCCCGGTCGCGGTGCTGACGCTGGACCGCGCCCGTTACCACAACGCGCAGAGCTGGAAGCTGCTCGACGACCTGGACCACCAGCTCGACCGGGCGATGGCCGACGACGACGTTCGCGTCGTCGTGCTGAAGGGCGACGGCAGGCACTTCTCGTCCGGGCACGATCTCGGCACGCCGGAGCAACAGGCGGACATCGAGGCGCGCGGGCTGACCCAGTGGGTCGGCATGGACTGGTACGAGGCCTTCCGCTGGTACAACCTGGACAACACGGTCAAGTGGCGCAACCTGCCCAAGCCGACGATTGCGATGGTGCATGGCTACTGCATCTTCGGCGGCTGGATGATCGCGGCGGCGATGGACCTCATCTTCGCCGCGCCGAGCGCACGGTTCCTCGCCAGCCTGTTCGAGACCTTCACCGTGCCCTGGGACATCCATCCCCGCAAGGCGAAGGAGCTGTTGTTCGAGAGCCGCTTCATCGACGCGGAGGAAGCGCGGGAACTGGGCCTGGTCAACCGCGTTTACGCGGAGGACGAACTGGAACGCGAGACGATGGCCTATGCCGAGCGGATCGCCGAGAACGACCCGGCGGTGCTGCGACTCGGCAAGCTCGCCGTGAACAAGGCGCAGGACGCGATGGGCTACAGCGCCAACGTGGAAGCGGCATTCGCGGATTACCTGGTGGTACGGGAGATCCGGGGCAGTTCCAGCCGGGTCGAGGGCGACCGCCGCCTGGTCGGCGTCGACCTGGCGCTGCGGGGCCAGCGCGGCGGACGGGCCGGGCAGACTCCGGCGGACACCGTAAGCGCTTCGGAAGCGAGGGAGGACGCATGAAAACGGTTCGCGCTGTCTGCGCCCTGTTGCTCTGCCTGAGTGTGGCTGCCGCAGCAGCCGCGCAGGACGGCGACGGCGGGCGGATCTACAACACCGCCAAGCAGAAGCTGATGAGCGGCGAGGGGATCGTCGGCGTCAGCATCTCGTCGCCGGATCCCGACAGCTACTGCGCCGCGGCCAACGCCGGCTTCGACTTCACCTGGATCGAAATGCAGCACAGTCCGCTGACCTACCAGGACGTGGCGCGGATGCTCTGGGCCTGCCGGGACGCTTCCGCCATCCCCTTCATCCGCGTGCCCGACGCGACGGAGGGCGACATCCAGAAGGCGGTCGATCTCGGCGCGCTTGGCATCGTAGTGCCGATGGTGCGTTCGGCCGAGAAGATGGAGCGGGCGGTGCGCTTCGCCAAGTTCCCGCCCGAAGGGCGGCGGAGCCTCGGCGGCGGCCAGTACGGTGCGCTCTGGGGCCGCGACTACCGGGCCACGGCGAACGAGAACATCCTGATCGTGGCGATGATCGAGTCGCCGGCCGGAGTCGAGGCGGTCGAGGAGATCGCGGCCGTGCCGGGCGTCGACGTCGTGTTCGCCGCCTCGACTGATCTCTACAGCTTCTCCGGCAAGCGCCAGGGCGAGCCGG
Organism: Holophagales bacterium; assembly: GCA_009845425.1. Taxonomy (GTDB): domain Bacteria; phylum Acidobacteriota; class Thermoanaerobaculia; order Multivoradales; family Multivoraceae; genus Multivorans. The sequence continues at coordinate 27,964 of VXZQ01000013.1, read as the reverse complement.
AGTACGAGGCGATGGTCGACCGCATCCGCGACGCGGTGCTCGGCGCAGGCCTCAAACTGGGAGGACCGCTGGCGTGGCGTGACCGCGAGGGCTTCAGCTTCTTCCAGGCGCCCGGCGTCGGCAGCCTGATCCGCCGCGGCGCGCAGGCGCTGCTCGAGGAAACGGCGTCAGGAATCGCGGAGATCGAGGGCTCGGAAGATCAGTAGCGACTTCAGATGTGCCGGCCCTGGCCGCCGTCGACGTCGATGACCGCGCCGTTGACGTAGGAAGCGGCCTCCGAGCACAGGAAGACGATCATGTTGGCGACCTCTTCGGAGGTTCCGTAGCGGCCGACCGGGACGTTCTTGCCGTTGTTCCGGATGATGTCCTCCCAGTCGCCGCCGCGGGCATTCGCGATCTCCTTCGCGGCCCGCTCCCACATCGCGGTGTGGATCAGGCCCGGCAGCACCGAGTTGAACAGCACGTTGTCGCGGCCGTACTTGCCGGACAGGGCCTTGCCGGTGGCGACCATCGCCGCCTTCGAGGCGCCGTAGTCGATCAGCGCGGCGCCGGGGTACTTCGCGGCGCCGCTCGCGATCATCACGACCCGGCCCCACTTCTGCTTGCGCATTCCCGGCAGACAGAGCCGCGTACTGCGCACGGCCGACAGCAGGTTGAGCCGGAACAGTTCCTCCCAGTCGTCGTCGCTCATGTAGAGGAAGTTGCGCGACGGCGAGGCGCCGACGTTGTTGACGAGGATGTCGACCGTGCCGTCCGCAAGAACGGCCTCGAAGAAGGCGTCGATCGACGAGCGGTCGGCCATGTCGGCGACGTGCCCGCCGGCGCTGCCGTCGCCCGATGACGGCTGATAGCCGTCCAGCGCGTTGACGGCGTCCTCGCTGCGGGCGCAGAAGGCGACTTCGGCGCCGTGATCGGCGAGCAGGCGGACGGTGGCGGCGCCGATGCCGAGGCTGGCGCCGGTGACGACGGCGCGGCGGCCGGTCAGGTTCAGGTCGATCACCGCAGGGGCTTCTCCTTGGAGTCTTGGGTCGCCGAGTCTAGCCATGGCTGGTCGTCGAGCATTCGAGCGGGGTCAACGTCGTGTGCGGGAGAGGGAAAGTGGCTGCGCCTGTGGGCTATGCTCGCGCCTCATCCCGACGACGAGACTTCCTGTTCCCGCGATGAGGAATCGATTGCAACACCAACGAGTTTGCTTGCGGCTGAGCCGGTTCGCGGTGCTGCTGACGGCCCTGGCGGCAGCCACGCCCGTCGTGGCCCAGAACGCGGCTGACGCGATCCCGCGCCACTACGACGGCAACCCGGACATCAACGGGGTCTGGCAGGCGATCAACACGGCTCACTGGAACCTGGAGGACCACAGCGCGGCCGGCGGGCCGGCGGAGTACGGCACGCTCACCACGATGCCTCCCGGCCAGGGCGTAGTCGTCGGCGGCGAGATTCCCTATCAGGACTGGGCTCGCGAGCAGCAGCGAGAGAACTTCGAGAACCGCTGGCGCGAGGACCCCGAGGCCAAGTGCTACCTGCCCGGAGTGCCGCGGGCGACCTACATGCCCTTCCCGTTCCAGATCCTCCAGGGCAACACCCACATCATGATCGTCTACGGCTTCGCCGAGGCGAACCGGACGATCCACATGGACAAGGAGAATCCGGAGCCGGCGCCGATCGACAGTTGGATGGGCCGCTCGCACGGACGCTGGGAAGGCGACACGCTGGTCGTCGAGGCCGCCGGTTTCACCGGCCAGGCCTGGTTCGACCGCGCCGGCAACTTCGCCAGCGACACGTTACGCGTCACCGAGCGTTACACGCCGACCGGCCCGAACACGATGACCTACGAGGCGACGCTCGAGGACCCCAACGTCTTCACCCGTCCCTGGACGATCCGCATGCCGCTCTACCGGCGCCTGGAGGAGAATGTCCGGGTGCTGGAGTACAAGTGTGTCGAGTTTTCCGAGGAGCTGCTCTATGGCCACCTACGCCGACGCGAAGACACCCCGACCGGCGACGATCCTTAGCGCTTCGGCCGTTGCCGCCGCCCTCCTGCTGGGACTGACCGCGGTCCCGGCGGCCGCCGGCGACGTGACGGTGCAACTGACGACCTCCGCGCGCAGCGAGGCGGTCAAGTGGTACGCGCGCCACCTGGACTGCAAGCCGATCGAGGGCCGTGCCGAGGCGATCGACTGCGGCAACGCGGTGATCGAGTTCAACCAGGGCCCGATCATGGGCGCCAGCCAGGGCACCGGCATCGACCACATCGGCTTTTCGTTCGCGGATGTCGAGGAGAAGATGGCCGAACTGGAGGCGGTCGGCGTGCGTGGCTCCGGGGTTCGCCTCCAGCGCTATGACGACGGCTCGACTCTCCGTGAAGAGCCCGGTCTGTTCAAGGTCGGACGCATCTTCGATCCCTGGGGTACACGCATCGAGGTCGTCGAAGACCCGGACACGCTGGGCTTCCACCACGTTCACCTGAGCGCGAGCGATCCGGAGCGAACCCTTGGTTGGTACCGCGAGACCTTCGGCGGCGTGCCGGAGAGCCTGCGCGGAGTGCAGGACGGCCTTCGCTTCGGCGAGGTCTGGTTGTTCGCCTCGGAGCACCCCGAGGGCCAGCCGGCGCCGAGCGCCGGCCGGGCGATCGACCACCTGGCCTTCGAGGTCGCTGATCTGGACACCGCGGCAGTCGGCCTGCGCGACCGTGGTGTCCGTTTCACGATGGATCCCGAGCGGCCGGCGGGAGGCCGCTCCGAGGCGAAGCGCGGTTTCGTCTCCGCTCCCGACAACGTGCGCGTGGCGGTGATCGAACCGGGCTGGCGGGGCGTCGACGCCGACTTCGGATCGGATGCCGCCGAGGTCGCCTCGGCCGAGCCGTACGTCGTGCCGCGGACGCCCTGGGGGACGCCCGACCTGCAGGGAATGTGGTCCGGAAACAAGGCCCACGGCATTCCGCTCGAACGGCCGGAGGAGCTGGCTGACGTCGAGGAACTGACCGCCGAGGAGGCGGCAGCCCGCCGAGAGCGCGGCACCCTCGGAAGCATCTGGGGCTACGAACGCGAGTGGCGCGACACGACGCTCGGCTACGTCAAGTCGGCGCCGTCGCGCCAGGTGGCGATGATCATCGATCCGCCGGACGGGCGCATTCCGCCGCTCACGGAGGAGGCCCTGGAGCGACAGCGCAACGCCCGCCAGTCGTTCGGCGACTACGTAAGGCGCCGGCCGGCGGGGCCGGAGGACCTGAGCGCCTACGTCCGCTGCATCAGCCGGGGACTGCCGGGCATGATGATGCCCTCGATCTACAACAACGGTTTGCAGATCAGCCAAAGCCCCGGCTTCGTTGCCATCCAGAAGGAGATGATCCACGAGACGCGCGTCGTCCCCACGACCGAGCGGGAGCCGCTCGGCCCCGGGATCAGGCAGTGGTTGGGCGATCCCCAGGGTCGCTGGGAGGGTGACACCCTGGTGGTGGAGACCACGGGCTTCAACGGCCGCACGAACTACCGTGGTTCGAGCGAGAACATGAAGCTCACCGAGCGCTACACGCGGCTCGGTCCAAACCGGCTCGAGTACCGCTTCACCGTCGAGGACCCGACCGTCTGGACTCAGCCGTGGACCGGCCGGTTCGAGTTCGAGCTCGACAACGAGCAGTACGAACTCGTCGAGTACGCCTGCCACGAAGGAAACTACGGGATGACGAACATCCTCTCCGGCGCCCGCGCCCGGGACCGTGAAGAGGCCGCGGCCGCGGCGGAGACGGGTTCGGGCGCGCGGTAGAGCCGTAGCCATCAGGAGGATCGTGAGAATGAGAACGAAGTCGTACGTTGCCCGAGCCGCCATACCAGTGCTCGGACTCGCCGTTGCACTGGCGTTCACCTTCTTGGCGTCGCCCGAGCCGGCGGCCGCACACCACGCTTTCGCCGCCGAGTTCGACGCGACGAAGCCGGTTCGGCTGCGCGGCAAGGTGACGAAGGTCGAGTGGGTGAACCCGCACGCGTGGATCCACATCGACGTTACGGACGACGAGGGAACGGTAACGGCCTGGATGGTCGAATGCGGCCCGCCGGGCGCCCTGGTTCGCCGGGGCTGGAAGAAGAACTCGGTCGCTCCCGGCACCGAGGTCCTCGTCGAGGGCTACCAGGCGATCGACGGAGCGCCGCGGGCGAACGGCCGTGACGTGACGCTGCCGGACGGCCGCCGGCTGTTCGCGGGATCGTCCGGCACTGGCGCGCCGTACGACGATCGAGAGTCGTCCGGTCAGCCGTAGGGCGTGAAAGCGTGACAGCGGGCCCCTGGGTCGACTTGGCAAAGATTGCGGCGGTGGCAGTCATCCTTGCCGCGATCCTGTACGGTCTGGGCACTCTTGTGTACTCCCAACTGCCGCCGGACATCCTGGACGTCTTCGGCGATCGGGAGCCTGCACGGGAGCCTCCAGTCGTGGGCGAGGCCTCGCGCGAGTATGTGGCCCGTGAACCGCAGCCCATTCATGTTGGGGAGGCCGAGGGCGACTTCATACGTCCGGTGAGGACCTACACGGTTCAGCCGACGTACACGGACAACGCCAGGAAAGCCCGCATTGAGGGCAAGGTGATCCTGCGACTGACAATCGATGAGCAGGGTGAGGTCCGGGAGGATGTCGAGGTCTTGAAGGGACTCGAGATGGGCCTGACTGAAGCAGCCGTCGTGGCCCTGAGGCAGTGGAGGTTCGAGCCGGCCCTACTGGATGGGCAGCCGGTCGCCGTCCACTGGAACATCACTGTCAACTTTCAGCTCGAGTAGGGCCCTGGCCGGGCCCTGGTGGTACCGTTGACCTTCAACCTGCCTACAAGGAGGTGCCGGATGAAGTCTGAGCGTGTTCTTCTCCTGAGCCTGACGGTTCTTCTGGCCGCACCGATGGCCGTTGCCGCCCAGGACGACGTCCCGCGACGGCCCGACGGCAAGCCGGACCTCTCCGGCGCTTACAACGTGGCGACCCTGACGCCGCTAACTCGGCCGCGGGAGTTCGGCGACCGACTGACCCTGACGGACGAAGAGGCGGCGGCGATCGCCCGCCGCAAGGCAGAGATCTACGAGGCGGACTACAAGCCGAGCGACCCGAACCGCGAAGCGCCGCCAGTGGGCGGGGCGCCGATCTTCGATCCGGGGCTCGAGGTCGCATCGGGCGGCAGCGGCGGCTACAACGCCTTCTACATGGATCCTGGCGACAACGTGATCAGGATCGACGGCAAGTGGCGGACCTCGATCATCACCGACCCGCCCAACGGCCAGCATCCGGAGATGACGCCTGCCGGCATGGCGCGGGCCGCGGCGCAGTTCTCCGCGTTCGGCCACAAGAACACGGGCACCGCCTGGTGGCTGGAGGAGAACGAGGACGGTTCCGGCCCCTACGACAACATGGAGCAGCGGCCGCTTCCGGAGCGCTGCTTGCTCGGGTTCAGCTCGACCGGCGGGCCGCCGATGTTGCCGGCGCTCTACAACAACCACAAGCGGATCGTGCAGACCGGGAACCACGTGATGATCCTGATCGAGATGGTCCACGACGCCCGCGTCGTGCGGATAGGCGGCGAGCACGCGCCGGCCGCGGAGCGCCGGTGGATGGGTGACTCGATCGGCTGGTGGGAGGGCGACACCCTGGTCGTCGACACGACGAACTTTGGCGAAGAACCGGCCCTCGGTTCGGCGACGAAGGACCTGCACGTGGTGGAGCGCTTCCAGCGTCTGGCCGACGGCAACCTGCTCTACGGCTTCACGGTCGAGGATCCGAATGTTTGGGAGACGGCCTGGAGCGGCGAGTACGTGTGGCGCTCGACTCCCAACAAGGTGTTCGAGTACGCCTGCCACGAGGGCAACTACGCGCTGGGCAACGTGATGCGCGGCGCCCGGCTGCTGGAGGCTGACGCGATCGCCGCCGCGGGCGGAGGAGAGTAGTCCGACACCCCGGGCCGCCTGAGCCCATGCGCCGCTCGTTGCCTTCGGTCCTCGGACACTTGGGCCTCGGGCTCCTCCTGGCCGCGGCGATGACCTCGCCCGCGCGCGGCGTGGATGAGCCTCCGAACATCCTCGTCTTCGTCGCCGACGACGCCGGCTGGTCGGACTTCGGCGCCTACGGCAACCCGGTCGTGCGGACGCCGAACCTGGACGCGCTGGCGGCGTCCGGCGTGGTCTTCGAGAATGCGTTCCTGACCACGGCGTCCTGCAGTCCGTCGCGGATCAGCATCCTGTCCGGCCGGTATCCGCACGCGACCGGGGCCGAGGACCTGCACAGCCCGCTGCCCGAAGGCGTCGAACTGCTACCGAGCCTGCTGGCCAGGCAGGGTTACTTCACCGGGCACATGCGGAAGACCCACTACGGTCGGGCCGGTGAACGGCAGTTCGACTGGTTCTCGGAGGAGACCTGGGAGGACCTGCCCGAGTTTCTCGACCAGGCGGCCGAACGGCCGTTCTTCCTCTGGGTCGGCTTCCGGGATCCGCATCGGCCGTACTCGGCCGGCGCCATCGACTCGCCGCACGATCCGGCGGAGGTCTTCGTGCCGCCATATCTCGTCGACGACGCCGCGACGCGGGAAGACCTGGCCCTGTACTACGACGAGATCGCCCGTATGGACTTACGAGTCGGCCGGATGCTGGCCGAGCTGGATCGCCGCGAGCTCCGTGAAGACACGCTCGTCGTTTTCCTGAGTGACAACGGCGCGCCCTTTCCCCGGGCCAAGGCGACCGCCTACGACGCCGGCATCCGCACGCCACTCATCATCTCGTGGCCCGGCGTAGCGCCCGCCGGCGTCCGCTATGCGGGGCTCGCCAGCATGATCGATCTCGCTCCGACGCTGCTCGAAGCGGCCGGCGCGGAGACGCCTGCGAGCTTCCACGGTTCAAGCTTCGCGGCCGCCTTGACCGACCAGACCGTGCCCGGGCGCGAGTACGTGTTCGCGGAGCGCAACTGGCACAACTGCGACGAGCACATCCGAACGGTGCGGGGCGTGCGCTACAAGCTGATTCGCAACGCCTACACGGAACTGCCCCTGTGCACGCCGGCCGACGCCTCGCGCAGCGCCTCCTGGTACAGCCTGACCGGGCGCCGCGAGTCAGGGACGTTGACTCCGGGTCAGGCGCGCCTGTTCGAGGCGCCGCGGCCGGCGGTCGAGGTCTACGACCTGGAGGCCGATCCCCACGAACTGGTCAACCTTGCCGGCCGGCCGGAAGTGGAGCGGATTGCCCGGCAGTTGAGCCGCGTGCTCGATGTCTGGATCGAGGAGACGGAGGACTTTCCGGCCAGCCACCGGCGGCGGGCGGATAACACGGACCGGGTGACGGGAGTGAAGTTCTCGCAGAAGGTGCCGCCGCTGGAGCCGTAGCGTCGTTGACGGATGCCGCCTTCGGCGGATGCCGGCGGGGACGCCGGCGCACCCAGTAGGCGGTGCCGTACCTAGCGGTCGAGCACGGGCAGCACGATCCTCGAGGGATGCTCCACCGAGTGGTGGACCGCGTTCCGGGCGACCCGCCACTCGCTCTCGTCGTAGTTGTTGCCGCCGGTGTTCAGGTTGCGGTCGTAGCGGGGGAAGTTGCTGCTCGAGACCTCGATCCGGAGCCGGTGGCCTGCACCGAACACGTTGGCGGTGGCGAGCGGTCCGAGTCTTGCCTCGTAGACCTCCCCGGGCACCATGCGGACGTCGCGGTCGAAGCCCTCCCGGTAGCGCATGCGCAGGATCGTGTCGTCCAGGTTGAATGCGCGCCCGTCTGGATGGACGTCGACCAGCTTGACCGTGAAATCGGTGTCGGGCGCGTCGGAGGAGACGTGGAGGATCACGTCGATCGATCCGACGACGGCCAGCGGCTCGGCGAACGGTTCGGTCGTGTAGACGAGCACGTCGGCGCGCGCCTCGATTCCGCGCTGGTCGAAGGAGCCGGGCTCGTGTTCGCCCATGCAGCAGAAGGCGCCGCCGTGGGTCGGCACCGGCGAGCCCGGGTCGTAGACGAAGCGGTCGGCCTTGTGCCCGTCGCCGCCGGCGTCCGCCGTCAGCCTGCCGTCGCCGGCGGCGCTGTTCGCGTTGCCGTCGCTATCCAGGTAGAGGGTCATCGGTTCTACACCGGCCGGCGGCCAGTTGTCGGCGTTCCGCCACCTGTCCTCGCCCATCAGGAAGTAACGCACCTTGGCGTAACGGTCTTCAAAGCCGTTCGCCTCCGGCTTCGTGAAGCGGTCGAGGAAGCTCCAGAGCATCTCGTCGAAGCCGAAGTCCGTGTCGCCGAAGTTCCGCTCACCGACGACGAGCGGGTTCGTCAGGCGGTACATGTTGCAGTGCAGGCTGGGCGCGATGACCATGTACTGGTGCTCGCGGACTTCTTCGTCTGCGTTGGCGCGAACGTGGCCGTAGAGCGCCAGGTTCGGCGAAACGGACAGGTCGTACCAGGAGTTGGCCCAAAGGGCCGGCACGCCGAACGGTTCGTCGTCGTGGTAGAGGCCGCCCTCGTACCAGGCCGGGTCGTCCGGCAGGCGCGCCGCGAACTCTCCGAAGATCCCCTTCGGCCCGCCGACGGACTCCATGATCGTACGGATGGGGAGATGCCAGAGTGCCCGCTTCCAGTCGACCTGGGGCATCTTCGCGGCCAGGTCGAAGTAGGTCGCGAGCCGCTCCAGGTCCTCGCGGCTGGTTTCGGGCGGGAAGGTCGGGCGCTGGGTGTTCTGCTCGCCGAAGAGCCAGACCGCCATCGGAAGCTGCAGCGCGCCGCCGCGGTAGAAGTTCCCCTGCTCGTAGAAGGGTCCCATGCGGCCGATGCCGGCGCCCTGGCCCATCGGCACGGCGGCGGCGTGGCCCGGATGGCGCATCGCGGCGAGCCCCATCTGCCATTCGGCGGTCGATGAGCAGCCGAGCGTTGCGACCTTGCCGTTGGACCACGGCTGGTCAGTGATCCAGGTCAGCGCGTCGTGGCCATCCGTGCGCGGTCGCCCGAGGATCTCCCAGTCGCCCTCCGAGAAGAACTTGCCGCGCTCGTTCTGGACCACGAAGGCGTAGCCGCGCTCGACCGCGTCGAGTCCGAACTTGAGCAGCGCGCTTGGTCGCTCCAGGTTGGGTTCCGGCAGTGGACTGAAGTTGTAGGGCGTGCGCCAGAAGATCGCCGGCACGGGACCCTGGGCATCGCGCGGCCGGTAGATTTCGGTGGCGAGGCGGATGCCGTCGCGCATCGGTACCATGACCATCCGATCGACTTCAGCGAGACGGTGGAGGTCGGCCCGACGTACCGGGTCCGGCGTCCGGTGGATCTGGCCGAGGATCGGGGGAGTGGCTAGAGCGAGGGAGACAGCGACTGGCAGCAGCCTGATGACCGTTCGAATGGGGCGCATGTGACGTTCTCCTGGAGGGCTACCCTGGTTCTTGCGCTGGGCATTCTGCCAGTTGCGGCCGCCTCGGAGCCGGCGGTCGGCGAGCCCAGGCGGGTCGCCGTCTTCGTAGCCGATGCGGATGACGAGCGTGTCGCCATGGTGGCCGAGGCGGTTTCCTTCTGGAACGGGACAGTCTCGGAACTGGGACTGGCCGGGCCGTTTTCGGAGCCGGGACACCAGGCTCCGCCGGAAGAACTGCGGCCGTTCGAGAACTACGCCCACCAGCTCTCGCAGCTTGCCGGGCGCCTCGATCCGTCGACTCCGGGGCCGCAACCGCCGGAAGCGCTCCTCCGCGTGGACGCGGAGGTCGTCGTGCTGCTCTCGGCCCAGAATCTCATGCCCTTCGCCTGGCCCTACGGCGACGATGGCCGCTACTTCGTCGCCATTCCTTCAGGCGACGAGCGCGACAACGTCGTGCTTAACGTGATCGCGCACGAGTTCGGGCATGTCCTTGGCCTGAAGCACATTCGCCAGCCGGGTGTTCTGATGTGCCAGCCCTGCGACACGTCGGCACGCAGCAGCAACCATCCGCGATTCCTGCCGTTGACCGACCTCGACCGCGCGCGGCTACGGTCCTTCCTCGGAGGAACCGAACCATGACCTCTGTCTGGACCCGGAGGCGCTTCATCGCCACCGCGGCCGCCGCGGCCGCCGGAACCGGCCTCAGCCGTTCGCCGGCGCTTTCCGACGACGGCTGGCGGGCCGGGCGGCTTCAGCACCTGATTCCGGCGGCCAACCACAACCGGGTGGCGCTCAAGTGCTCATTCGGCGAGTCGCTCGACTTCGTGCCGGAACTGCGCATTGGCGGCCGCCTGGTCGCGGGCAGGAGCACGGACACGGACAGGCGTTTCTTTTCCTTCGACGCGCCTGGTCTGGAACCGGACACCGAGTACACCCTGCAACTGCTCGGCGGCGGCGAGACGTTGTCCGACCCGTGGCCGCTCCGCACGTTCCCGCTGCCCTCGGCCCAACCCGAGTCGGTGCGGTTCCTCGCCTACACCTGCGCCGGCGGCCATCCCGAGGCGGGCTTCTTCCTGCCGTTGGCGGTTCGCCGCCGGCTGTTGAGGCGGGCGCTCTCCTTCCGCCCGCGGGCGCTGATCGCGATCGGCGACCACATCTACTGGGACCAGCGCACGGTGCTCTACAACCGCGGCGAGGAACGAGGCCGGCGTTCCCGGGAGTTCTACGAACGGATCGGCTGGCTGGACCTGAGCCTCCCCGCGCTCGGAACGAGGAACGAGACCTCGCTCAAGGCCGCGGTCGGACCGCAGATCGCCGAGCTGTACGGCGTCATGTTGCGATCGACGCCTTCCTACTTCGTGAGCGACGACCACGACTACTACGAGAACGACGATGCCGATCCGCAGATGGTCACTCTGCCGCCCGACCGCTACCAGGTCGAGTTCGCCCGATTCACCCGCAACGCCTACCTGCCGGAGTTCCTGCCGGATGTGGAACGGCCGGTTGCAATGTCCGGTACGGGCGCCGGCGACCGGGAGCCCGGGATCTCCGAGGCCTTCGGCACGTTCCGCTACGGCCGGCTGGCCGAGGTCCTGATCTACGACTGTGCCCGCTACCTGTCGCTCAAGGGCGTCCATGCGGGCCTGGTGCCGCCGGAGACGGAACACTGGCTGCACCGGCGCACGCGGGACCAGGCGGTGGCCCAGTTGTTCCACGTTCCTTCCCATCCGTTCGGCTGGTCGGCGGGGAAGTGGCGGGAGTGGTATCCGGACGTCGCCGACCTCGACGACGGCGGCGCCACCGTGTCGCGGATCGGCGACTTCGCGGGCAGCAACTTCCGGCTGACGACGGAGCGGGAGAAGTACTTCTGGCAGGAAGGCTGGTGGCGCCAGCATCAGCGCCTGCTGGAGTCGCTGACGTCCCAGCGGCAGCGGGCCGGCATCGTTCTCTCGGGCGACCTGCACGCGATCGGCCACTCCGTTCTCGAACGAAGCGGCAGCATGGATCTCTCGGCCAACCCTGTCCATGCGGTTCTGACCGGTCCGCTGGGCACACTGACCGGCTGGCCGTCGGCGGCGCGGGGGACACCACCCCTGGCGGCCACCGCGGTGGTGCAGGATGTGCGCGGCGAGACCTTCGAGAAGAACGGCTTCGCGCTCTTCGACGTGACGCCGTCCGAGGTCACGGTGCGACTGTTCGCGTGGAAGACGGGGGAGCCGGAGTCGGCGATCGACGACCTTGAGCCGTACCACACGGCCGTCATTCGCCGCGGCTGAAGGCGCTTTCCGCGCTTCGGGTCCACCTGCGGCTCTGGGTTACTGTTCCGCGGATGGCTGAGGCTCCGAGACGACGGAACAGGCGGGCGCGGAAGGGGCCGGGCCTCTTCACCCGCTTCCTGAACGTAGTCGAGTTCCTCGGCAACCTGTTGCCGCATCCGGTGACGCTATTCGCCGTGCTGGCGCTGCTCATCCTGCTGGTTTCGGGGATGGCGGAGATGCTCGACTGGCAGGTCGACGACCCGCGCCCCGCCGGCGTCTCGGGCCGCTCCGAGGACGGGTTGATCCGCGCGGTCAGTCTGATGAACCCGGAGGGGATGCGCCGGATCGCGATGAACCTCGTGACGAACTTCACCGGCTTCGCGCCCCTGGGCACGGTCCTCGTCGCGTTGCTCGGGGTCGGTGTCGCGGAACGTTCCGGTCTGCTCGGCGCGTTGCTGCGGGCGCTGGTCCTGGGCGCGCCCCGGAACCTGCTGACCGCGGTCGTCGTGTTCGCGTCGGTCGTCTCCAACACCGCGTCCGAGATGGGCTACGTCGTGCTGATCCCGCTGGCTGCGGTCGTGTTTCGCGCGGTCGGCCGCCACCCGCTGGCCGGTCTCGCTGCGGCGTTCGCGGGCGTGTCGGGCGGTTACTCGGCGAACGTGCTGATCGGCACGGTCGATCCGCTGCTCGCCGGGATCACGACAGAGGCGGCGCGCATCATCGATCCGTCCTACGCGCCCGGCGCGGTGAACGAGATCCCGGCGACCGCGAACTACCTCTTCATGTTCGTCAGCACCTTCATGATCACCGTGATCGGCACCCTGGTGACGACCCGGATCGTCGAACCCAAGCTCGGGAAGTTCGAGCCGAGCCGGGCGGCGGACGACCTGGAGGATCCGGAAGAAGGCCTCAAGACGCTGTCGCCGGAGGAAAAGCGCGGTCTGAAGCTGGCGGGCTTGACCGTCCTTGTCATGCTGGGCGGGCTGGCGCTGCTGGCTCTGCCGGAGAACGGCTGGTTCCGCGACCCGGCGGTGAACGCGCTCCTGATCGACGACCTGAGGCCGATGCTGCGCAGCGTCGTCTCTCTCATCTTCGTCTTCTTCATCGTGCCGTCGATCGTCTACGGCCGGGTCACGGGATCGGTCCGGAACGACCGCGACGTGATCGACGGCATGGGCAGGGCGATGAGTTCGCTCGGGCCCTACATGGTGCTCGTCTTCTTCGCCGCCCAGTTCGTCTCCTTCTTCAACTGGACCAACCTCGGGACGATCACGGCGGTGGTCGGCGCCGACCTGTTGACGCGGTTCGACCTCACCGGACCGGTCGTCTTCCTGCCGTTCATCCTGATGTGCTGCTTCGTCAACCTGATGCTCGGCAGTGCCTCGGCGCAGTGGGCGGTCACGGCGCCCATCTTCGTGCCGATGCTGATGACCGTTGGCTACAGCCCTGAGGTCATCCAGGCCGCCTACCGGATCGGCGACTCGACGACGAACATCATCACGCCGATGATGAGCTACTTCGGGCTCATCCTGGCGGTGGCGATGCGGTACGACCGGAAGCTGGGAATCGGCACCCTGATCGCGACGATGATTCCCTACTCGATCTCCTACCTGATCGGCTGGGTGACGCTGTTCTACGTGTGGGTGTTCGCGCTCGGCCTCCCGGTCGGCCCCGGGTCGCCGACCTACTACACGCCCTGAGAGGACTCCGGCTTCGCTGGCGGCCGTTCTCCGGCACGCTGTCAAGGTCCTGTTACCATGACCCGTTCCGCCCCGGCGCGAGTCGGCGCGGAGGAGGGGAGATCGCCTATGGCCAGACCTGGTCCGACCACTTTCGCGAAACGTCAACGAGAGATGCGCAAGCGCCAGAGGCGCCAGGAGAAGCTGGAACGGCGTGCGCAGCGGAAGATCGAGAAGGAGCAGGCGGCCCTGGAGGCGCCGGAGAACACGACCGGCGAGGACCCGGACATCGCGGGGATCGTCCCGGGTCCGCAGCCGCTCCCCGACTGGGACGACTGACCCCGCCGTCTACTGGCCGCCGCCGGACGCCGTGGCTTCGGCCTCCTCGGCGCGGGCGCCGGAAAGGATGTTGTACAGGCCGTAGTTGCCTTCGTGGCAGGCGTACTCGTACAGCGGAACCTCGCCCTTCTTCATCAGCAGGCGGGCGGTGAAGGGCCGCGTGTACGTCGCCGGGTCGTTCACCGTGTACTCGTACAGCAGGGTGTCCTCGGCGACGCGCCGGAACTTCTCGGTGACGTGCATCTCCCAGGCGTTGCCGAGGGAACTGAACGCGCTTCCGCTGAAGCTCGACACCAGGTCGCTGAAGTTCTTCGTTTCGACGACCAGGGTGTCGCCTTCCCAGTAGCCGCGGGAGTTGCCCATCCATTGCCGCACCGAGTCGGGAAGGTGCGGGCGCCCGTCGAGAGGCACGATGCGGGTGTCATGGACCATCTCGTTGAGGATCGCCACGTGGTTCGCGGACTGGAAGATCTGGATGTTCTGGTTGTAGCCGCCCGGCGTGATCGGAGGCCCCACGTTGAAGCCGAGGATGCAGCGCTCGGCCAATCCCCGATCCTCGTAGCTGTCGAGACCGATGCCGCCGACCCGGAGCCGCACCGGGCGGTCGATCGGCTTGTCGTCGCCGAGCGTCTTTCGCTCGATGCCGGGGTGCGTCGCCGGCAGCCGGCCGTTCGGCGGATCGATGATCAGCGACGTGCGCAGGTCTTCGACGACCCTGGCGCCGCGGTCGAACCAGAAGTTGTTGTAGCCGCCGACTTCGCCGCCGGCCTCGAGCCTTCTCTCCTCAGGGTCACTGGGCAGATCGGCGACGCGCGCCCGTTCCACCGCGGCCGCCTCGATCTCGGCGGCCCTGGCCTCGTCGATGACGGCTTCCTGGTCCGTGGGCCGCTGCAGCGGCGTGAGGGTGCGGAAGTCCCAGACGCCGGAGATGTCGGGCTTGCCGTCCGCAGCCAGCGGCGGCGTCCAGGCGGACGCTTCCTGGGCCGGCAGCGCGGCCGGCAGCGCGGTGATCGTCAACGCCGCGGCCAGAACCGGAATCCACGGGAAGCGGAGGCGAGCGTTTCGGTGGCGACGCATGGTCGTCCCTCCTCGTTGTGTCGAACTCTGCCGTGGAGTCTAGCTATCCCCCTGCAGCTTCCGCCGTTTCGGCCGGCGCGCTGAACAGTCGCTCGACATGCGCTTCCGGCAGTGGCTGCGTCAGCTTGGACACGACATAGGTTCCGGCGATCGATACGACCTCGCCGACCACCGCGCACGAGTACGGGTTGATCTGGTAGTGCGCGAGCCACTGCGCGATGCCCGACAGGGGGCCGAGCGAGCCCGGATCGACGATCATCCAGGGCAGGCCGCTGCGCAACAGAACGAAGGTCAACATGCCGCTGACGAGGCCGGTGTAAGCGCCTGCCAGGGTGACGCCGCGCCACAGGCCACCGACCACCAGCGGGCCGGCGAAGGCGGCCATCATGCCGCCGGTGCCCACCCAGACGAGCAGGGCGATGTTCATGTCCTGCATCGCCCAGGCCATCCAGGTGCAGAGGATCAGCACGATCACCGTGCTCCAGCGGCTGATCACGAGCACCTTGCGGTCGACTTCCTTGTCGCTCAGGTGAGGTGAGTACTTGGGGACGATCGAGCGGCGATAGATGTCGTTGGCGACGATCTGGGAGGACGACACGACGAGCCCGTCCGCGGTCGACATGATCGCGGCCAGGATGCCGACCCCGATCAGGGCGGCGAGCCAGGTCGGGAACAGCTCGATGAAGAGCGCGGGGAGCGCCTCGTTCGCATTGCGGCCGGCCTCAAGCAGCTCGGTACCCAGGACGCCGCGGGCCAGGATGCCGCCGAGTCCGAGCATGCCCATCGTCAGCCCGACGGCGAAGGCGAGCTTGACGAAGCGCATCCGGTCGCCGTCGTTTCTGAGCGCCCACACCTTGTTGCCGATGTGCGGGAGCATGCCGAGCGGGATGTGGGCGAACAGGACACAGGCGATCGCCCACCACGAGTCGTAGAGCGAGTTCGACTTGTTGAGCGGCCCCACGAGGTTCGGGTCCTGCACGCGCAGGTTGGCGACCAATGCGCCGAGTCCGCCGTCCATGCCGGAAGCGAACAGGAACATGATGATGACGACGACCGCGACGCCGAGCATCATCATTCCCTGGATGCCGTCGGTGAGGATGTCGGCGTGGGCGCCGCCGAGAACGACGTACACCAGCAGAACGCCGGAGGTGATGATCAGGGCCGTCAACGGTTCGAGACCGAGCATGATCTCGAACATGACGAGGCCGGACACGAGCTGGCCGGCGATGTAGAAGAACAGGACCAGCGAGAAGATCGAGACCAGCAGGCGGACGCCGTCGCTCTGGTAGCGGTCGCCCAGGTACTCCGGGATCGAGCGGTTGCCGAACTTGTGGCCCGAATTGGCGACCAGCCTGATCGTGATGAGGACCCCGAAGTAGACCCCCATCGGATAGAGGAACTTGCCCCAGACGCTGGCCATACCGAAGTCGTAGCCGAGGCCGGGACTGCCGAGGAAGGTGGCGCCGCTGGCGGTGGTGGCGGCGAAGGCAAGGGCCAGGAAGTAGGGGCCGTAGCTGCTCCGCGCGGTGGCGAAATCGTCCGCGTTACTGATCCGCCGGCTGGCGATCCAGCCGAACGTGAGCATGCCGACGATGTAGAGGATGAGGAACATCCACGACCAGGCAAACAGACTCATCGACTACCTCCTCGACAGCTCAGGTGGTTCCTCCGGCCTCAGGCGCGCCCGGGGCGCAGTTCAGTCGACAATCGCTTCGTAGGCCAGCCGCTTGCTGCCGATCCGCGCGGCCGAGGCGGCCTGGAAGTCGCGGCTCTGGATCATGCCGACGACGACCAGGTCCTGCACCGGGTTGATGCCGAACCAGGTGCCGCCGATCCCGTACCACCAGTACTCGCCCCTGGCACGCTCGTGGTCGGTCGCCGGGTTCGGATCGGTGACGATCGAGAAGTCCAGGCCGAAGCGGTTGCCGCGGTAGAGCGGGCCCATGTCGGTGACGCCATCTGGCAGGTGGTTGGTGTGCATCAGCTTCACCGTCTCCGGCTTCAGGATGCGGACACCGTCGAGTTCGCCGCCGTTGGCGAGCATCTGGGCGAAGCGCATGTAGTCCGTCGCGGTGCCGACGAGGCCGCCGCCGCCGGAGAGGAACTTCGGCTTCTCCAGGTACTGGCCGAACTCGACCTTGGTCAGCTTGCCTCCGGTTGACTGGTACATGTGCGAGAAGCGGTCGACCTTGCCGGGTTCCACCCAGAAAGCGGTGTCCGTCATGCCCAGGGGCCCGAACAGGCGCTCGTTCAGGACCTCGTCGAGCGGCTTGCCGGCGAGCACCTCGAGGATGTAGCCCTGGACATCGACTGCGACGCTGTAGTGCCACATCGAGCCGGGCTGCTGGCGGAGCGGGATCTTCGCCAGCTTGTCGATCATCTCCTTGAGGTTCTGGTTGAAGTCGATGATGCCCGCCTGCGTGTAGAGCGTGTCGACCTGGGACCGCGAGAACAGCCCGTAGGTCAGTCCGGCGGTGTGGCTCATCAGTTCCCGCATCGTCATCGGATGGTCGGCGTCCTCCGTGATCGGGTTGCCGTCCGGTCCGTCCTCCTTCGCGACCTTGAGGTCGGCGAACTCGGGAATGAACTTCGACACGGGGTCGTCGAGCGTGAAGCGGCCCTCGTCGTAGTAGGTCATCAGCGCGACCCCGACGATCGGCTTCGTCATCGAGTAGATGCGGAAGATCGTGTCCTTCTCGACCGGGAGTCCGTTCTCGATGTCCCGCTTGCCGTAGGCGTCGAAGTGGACGACCTTCCCCTTGCGGGAGACCATCGTGACGACGCCGGCGAGCTGGCCACCGTCGACCATGCCGTGCATGGCCTCGTTGAGCTTCTTGAGGCCGGCCGGATCCATGCCGACGTCGGCCGGCTTGGCGTGCTGCAGTTCGGGCTCGGCGGCGAACGCCGGTGCGAGAACGAAGACCGCCAGCAGCAGGGCAACGGCGGCAGTGGCGAGCGGGGCGTACTGCCCCCGAGGACGCAATCGAATCACGCGTGGTTCCTCCTTACGGGGTTGAGCGGAGCGTCGGCGAGCGTACTACGGTTTGCCGAGGCGCAGGCCCGGAATGAGGCAGGGGGTGGAGGCCTTGTACTCCGGGTACGACGGATACCTGGCGGCCGAGATGGACTCCGCGAGCGGTATCGACCCGACGACGAGGCCGATCAGTCCCAGACAGCCGAAACCGGTCCAGTGGAGCCACTCGCCCGACGCCGCGACGGCGAACAGGTAGAAAGCGCACCACATGCCCATCTCGCACAGGTAGTTCGGATGGCGGCAGATTCGGAAGAGGCCGCGATTCATGAACGGTTGAGCGACTTCCTCGCCGGCCGCGACCCGGCGTTTCTTGTCCTGCTGGAAGGCCCACATCTGCTCGTCGGCGACGGTCTCGCCGATCAGGAGGAGAAGGAACAGCCCGGCGGCGACGAAGTCGAGTCCGCCCAGCGGCGTGTCCCCCGCCTCCCAGGCCGCGTGGATCGGCGACGTGAACCACCAGATCAGCAGCATCTGGCCGGGCGCGATGATCGTCGCGTTCATCACCTGGATGGCGACGGGGCCGAAGCGCTCCCTGACGGTGGCCCAGCGGTAGTCCTCGCCGCCCTTCCAGTAGCCCCCCTTGCGGGCGAAGTTGAAGGTGAGGCGTAGCCCCCAGAGCAGCACGAGGAGGGTCATCACGTTGACTCGCGAGAACTCGAAGTCCGTGGAGAAGGCCACGATCAGGCAGTAGACGGGCGGGCAGATCGACCAGAGGCGGTCCACCCAGGAGTACTCGCGGGTGATGACCGAGGTGAGCCAGCACAGGATCGCCAGGATCACGTACAGGTCGAGCGCGGTGCCCATCGGCGTGCCGACGAGCGGGTGGGGGATGAAGTTGATGTCCGGCATGGGCTCAGTCTCCGGTCGAGCCGCCCGACGTGCCCTGTTCGATGGCCTCTCGCTCCAGCAGCCGCGCGCCGCGCATGATGTTGCCGAAGGCGTAGTTCCCCTCGTGACAGGCATACTCGTAGAGCTTGTGCGAGGTCGCGGGCCACGGGTACTCGCCGCTCCAGGCGGTCTCGTAGGCGGGGTCCTCGACCGTGAACTCGTAGCGCAGGTTCTCCGCGTCGATGCGGCTGAACCGCTCCGTCACCCGCATGTCGCGCGAACCCCGGGTGACGGAGCCGGGGATCTCCCGGAAGTTCGTCGTCTCGACGACCAGGGTGTCCCCTTCCCACCAGCCGATGGAGTCGCCGCTCCAGTTGCGGATCGTGTCGGGCAGGTGCTCGGAGTCGAGTCGGATGATCCGTACGTCGTGCATCCACTCGATCAGGATCATCACGTGAGTGTCCGTCTGCACGATCGTTTTCAGGTTGTTGTACATCCCCGGCATGGATGGAGGCCCGGAGGCGCCGCGGGTGAGGATGCAGCGCTCGGCCAGGGGCCGTAGCTCGTGATCGTCGTACGGGCCGACGGGAAGTTCCAGCCACCAGGCCGTGCCGGTGTTCTCGTGCCGGAAGGGAGCCACCCGCTTGCTCCGCTCCTGCCCGAGCTCGCTGAGCGGCGGATAGCGTCCGTCAGGCGGGTCCGTGACGATCGAGGTGCGGTACTTGCCGTCGAGCTGGAAGGCGCCGGTGCCGATGTCGACGAAGAAGGCGTTGTAGCCGCCGACCTTGCCCGCCGCGCCGGTGAACTCGGGGGCGTAGATGCCGGTGCCGCCCTTCGGCGGCGCCTCGCGGTTCGGGTCGCTCGGTGCGTGGTCCTTGTCGAAGTTCGTCGACCAGTGCTCGGCGAGTGCTTTGGCCTCCTCCTGCGTCAGTTCGAGCCGGTCGCCGAACCGGTCCGGCCGCTGGGCCGGCGTCAGGGTGGCGATGTCGTAGGTGCCTGAGAGGTCGGGACGACCATCGTGCCGTCTCGGAATCTCCTGGGCCTCCGCGGCGGAGGCCGCGAACATCATGAGCGCGGCGGCCGCGGCGATCACCACCAGGGCTCCGATCGACACCAGGGCACTGCCCCAGACCCTCCAGAACGAAGACCTCCGTCGTCTGATCCGCATCTCGACCTCCCGTCCGTTGGCTGTGGGTGTCGGTCAGTGTAGCGCTCGCCGGTGCGGAAGCTGCGAAACCACGCGATCTGTGACATCCTCCCCTCGCCATGGCGGAACCGAACTCTCGACTGACATGGGCGCGCTGGATCGTTCTCGGCCTGATCGGCGCGGGCCTGCCCATAGCCGCCTGCCGGCGATCCCTGTCCGGCCCGGTCGACGTGCCCGTGCTGGCGGATGTCGTGACGATCGCCTTCTACGTCCTCGCCATGGTCTGTCTGGCTGTCTCGCTGGCGGCGTCGTTGCCTAGGTCGGGGTAGCGGGTTCGACAGCCTCTGGCTTCCGCTGAGCGGTTCGCGGCTGCTCGGGCGGCTGCTGTCCCCTCGTGGCAGCGTTTCCCAGGTCCCCGGGTTTCTGACATTCTTGCTGTGCCCGATGGCAGACGAGCGAAGCAGCGCCCCACCGCTGGTGCTCTGGGGCTGCAGCACGTCGCGGACGATGCGCGCTCACTGGGCACTCAACGAACTGGGGCTCGACTACGAGCACCGGCCGATCGGTCCGCGGACGGGCGAGACCCAGACGGAGGAGTTCACGAAGCTCAATCCGCGTCAGAAGATCCCGCTGCTGCAGGACGGGGAGCTGACGCTCGCCGAGAGCGCGGCGATCGTGAACTACGTGGCCGTGACCTACGGCGAGCCGTTCGGCCTGATGCCGCCCGCGGGAACGGAGGAGCGTGCGCGGTACGACCAGTGGGCGTTCTTCGTGATGATGGAGCTCGACGCCCACACGCTCTACGTGATCCGCAAGCACCGCGATCTTGCCTACCTCTACGGCGAGGCGCCGGCGGCGATCCGGACCGCGAGCGAGGGTTTCGCCAAGCAGTCGGCGGTGGCGGAACTCGAGTTCGGCGACGGGCGCGAGTACCTGCTCGGCGACCGGTTCACGGGCGTCGACATCCTCCTTGGCAGTTGCCTGGACTGGGCGGTTGCCTACGGCGAGCCGATCGGTGAGCGGCTGGCGGCCTATCGCGATCGTCTGAACCTGCGCCCCGCCTATGTCCGGGCGGCGCAGGCGAACTTCTTCACGAGGCCGGAGTTGTTGCCGCCGTCGCTTCAGGGCGACGTGGCGTCAGCCGGGTCGTCCTGAGCGGTTGAGAGGATAGAGGAGGCCCCACCCCATGTCCCCGCTTGCCATCAAGATCATCGCCGGCCTGTCGATCTTCGGGATCGCCATCGTCGGCGGCATGATCCCCATCCTCGTCGCCAGGCAGCAGGCCAGCCGGCGCTACCTCTCCCTGGGCAACGCGCTGGCAGGGGGGATCTTTCTTGGTGTCGGGTTCGTCCACCTGCTGCCCGAGGCCGATGAAGCGCTACGGAAACTGGTCGACTATCCCCTGGCGCCCCTGCTCGCGGCGCTGGGAGTCGGTCTGCTGCTGTTGGTCGACCGGGTCTTCCTCGAGAGCCGCAACTCGATGCTGGGCCGGGAGGACGAGCGGACGAGGCCGCCCTTCTACGCCTTCGTCCTGCTCATCGTGCTGTCGGTGCACTCGATCATCGCCGGGATGGCTCTAGGGCTTCAGCCGGAAGCCGCGGCCGCGCTCGTCGTCATGCTGGGCATCCTGTTCCACAAGGGATCGGCGGCGTTCGCGCTGATCGTGACCGCCCACTCCGCGGGCAACCGGAAGCTGTGGCAGACGCTGTGGCTCTTCTCGGTCATGACGCCGCTCGGGATCGTGTTCGGCACCGTGGCGGGACAGGTGTTCGAGGGGAGAACAGCCCTGATCTTCGAGGGGAGCTTCAACGCGATCGCCGCGGGCACCTTCATCTACGTGGCGGTGATGGACGTGCTGGACGCGGAGATGTCGAGGGAGCGGGACCGGATCGCCCACTACGTCCGGAGTTCCCTGATGGGCGAGGACGACGTTCCGATGCCCGAGCAGGACCGCGACCGGGCGCTCAAGTTCGCGCTGGTGATGATCGGCATTGGAACGATGGCGGTGATGGGCCTCTGGCATCAGCACTCCCACCTCGGCCACTCGCACGGTGACGACGGTCACGCTCACGCTCACGAGGAGAGTGGGCAGCACGACGACCATGCGCATGACGAGGATGCCGGGCATGACGAGGATGGTGACGACCATGCTCACGACGAGGGCGACGAGGCTGGCCATGACGATCATGACGAGGCTGGGCAGGACGAGGACGAAGCCGGGCACGAGGATCAGGACGACCATGATCACGAGGACCACGCGTCGGTGCTCGGGCCGCCCGGGAGAGTCGGGTTACTGCCGGAAGCAGGTGCGCTGGCCGTCTAGCGTGTCGACGTCGGAGCCGAGCTCGCCGGTGGCCTCGGCGCCGTTCTCGCTCAGCAGGAAGGCCAACAGGTCGGCTGATGCCGCCGGGCCGATCGTCCCCTCCCGGCCCTGGGGCATCGTCTCGCGGATCGTCCGGTAAAGCCCGCTGGCGGTGCGGTTCTGCCAGTAGCTCGTGAAGCTCCGGCCGGCGAGCGCCGCGCCCTGGGCGCCGCCGCGCAGCGTCGGCCCGTGGCATTCCGCGCACTGTTCCTGGTAGAGGGCGGCCCCGCGCTCGGCCTGCTCGGCTGAGAAACTGGCGCAAGGCGCCGAACCATCGAGCAGCGGGGCGTCGATCATGATCATCGGCGGCAACTCGTCGGCCGGCGCCGCGGCGGCGAGCGTCGGCTGCTCGATCGGGCCGCGTCCTGCGGTGTCCGACAGCTTGAAGGCATAGAGCAAGTTGGCGCCGGAGCGCGCGGGCAGGTTCCCGAAGCGGTTGAAGAGTCCGCTCAGCAGATCGCCGCCTCCGGCGGTCACCGCGACGTACTGCTCGCCGTCCACCGCGAAGCTGACCGGGAACCCTGTGACCGGCCCGCCTAGCACTGTCTCCCAGAGGATGTCGCCGGTGGCGGCGTCCCACGCCCGAAAACGCCGGTTCGTGTTGCCGGCGAAGACGAGCCCGCCGCCGGTGGTCATCACCGACATCATCCCGGCCGGCTCCTCGAAGCGCCACAGGGACTCTCCGGTGCGGGCCGAGACTGCGTCCAGGCGGCCGACCGTCGTCTTGTTCGGCGCCAGTTGCATCCGGAAGTTGATGCCGTAACCCTGGGGCGGCCCCTCGCCGGTGCCGGTGATGATCGGCGACATGCAGACGTCCTGGAGCGGCGCGTAGACCGCCTCGGTCAGCGGGCTGTAGGCCGCCGTCGGCCAGTCCTTGCCGCCGCTCGCCGCCGGGCAGACGACGCCGTACTCCTCGTCACGTGCCTTCGGGATGACCTCCTCGTTGACGGTAACCGTGCCGGTGTGCGCGTCGATGTGCGTGATCACGTTCTGGAAGACGGTCTCGCGCGCCCACAGGAACTCGCCGGTCTCCCGGTCGAGGGTCCAGAGGATGGCGGTCTTGCCGGGGAAGCCGGTCATGACCCGCCGCCGGTCGCCGTGTTCGAGCTCCGGGTTGATCGACCAGGTCGCTTCTTCGTTCGGCTCCATCTCCAGGTCGACGAGGATGCGCTCGAAGGGGTGGTCGAGGTCCCAGTTGTCCCGCGGCAGGTGCTGGAAGTACCACGCGAGCTCTCCCGTGTCGGCGCGGAGCGCGAGGGTGCTGTTCGAGTAGAGGAGTGACCCGGCGCCGCTGCCGCGCAGGACCTCGGGCGACGGCGCGGGCACGGAGGTGCCCCAGTAGACGAGTCCGAGGTCCGGGTCGTACGAGCCGACGTGCCAGGCGCCGACGTGGAAGCGGCGCTCGAGCGGCAGGCCGCCCCAGGTTTCGTCGCCGGGCTCGCCGGGCCGCGGGATCGTGTAGAAGCGCCAGAGTTCCCGGCCGTCCTCGGCGTCGTGCGCCGTGAGGTAGCAACCGCCGGCGACGGACATGTTGCAGGAGCGGCCGCTGATCACCTTGCCGTCGGCGATGATCGGACCGGACGAATGGGCCATGCGGCTGTCGCCGACCCGGGTTTCCCACACCAGCTCACCGGTGTTTGCATCCAGTCGGATGATGAAGGCGTCCATCGTGGCGACGAACAGGCCGTCCTGCCAGATCGCGATGTTGCGCGTGATCCGGCCCAGACCCTGGCCGAAGCGCCGCGCGGGATCCGCGCCTTCCGGGTCGAGGTAGTTGTGCTCCCGGCGGTACTCCCAGATCAGGTCGCCGGTGCGCGCGTCGAGGGCGTGGATCACATCCTCGGGCTGTGGCAGGTAGACGATTCCCCCCCGAATCAGTGGCGTCGCCTCGTTGGGGCCGTCCTCCATCGCCGCTGCCCAGGCGAAGTCGAGTTGGCCGACAGTCTCGGTGTTCACCGCGTCGAGCGCGCTGTACGCCCAGGCGGACAGGTTGCCGCGGAAGCTCAGCCAGTCGCCGTCGGGCGTGGCGGCCAGTTCGGCGTCGGTGACCGGTTCGATCAGTGGGCCCGTCTGGCCGCTCGCGGTGCCGAAGGCAAGGAACAGCAGGAGTGTGGCGGTCGTCACCACGCTGGCCAGTCGCACACCGCCCGGTACATGGTTCGAACTCATGTCACGCTCCCTGCTCGTGGCAGACGGGTACCTGCCTTTGTCCGTAGTCGGGGCGGAGCATAGCGGGATGCCGCTGGTACGATTGTTGACGCATCGCCAGCCCAAACAGTCGGAGGATGATCGATGAACCACGCGGCCTCGGCAGTACCGACCCGCTCCCTGCTCACGCTGTGTCTCGCGGCCCTGATCGCGCTCCCGGCAGTCGCCGCCGAAGACGACATTCCCCGCATGGCGGACGGCAAGCCCGATCTCTCGGGCTTCTACAACATCGCCACCCTGACGCCGCTTCAGCGGCCCGCGCGGTACGGCGACAACCTGTTCCTGACCGCCGAGGAGGCGAAGGCGATCGAGGAGGAAGAGCAGGCGCTGCTGGCCAAGGCCAACGAGAAGAGCGACCCGAACCGCGCCGCTCCGTCCGACACGGGCGCGGCCCCGGTCGGCTTCGACGACTCCCAGCGCGAGAACCTGGGAGCGGGCAACGTCGGCGGCTACAACGCGTTCTGGATCGACCGCGGCTCGAGCGCGGTGTCGATCGACGGCGCCTACCGGACCTCGATCATCTCCGAGCCCGCGAACGGCCGGATGCCGCCGATCACGGACGCCGCCAGGGAACGCCGCGCGGCCCGGCGGGCGCTGACGCCGTTCCGGGCCAACAAGGGCGTCGCCTGGTGGATCCAGGAAGGAGGCGCCGAGGCGCCTGGGCCGTACGACGACATCGAGCAGCGGCCTCACGCCGAGCGCTGCATCATGGGTTTCGGCTCGACCCAGGGACCGCCGATGCTGCCGGCGCTCTACAACAACCACAAGCGGATCGTGCAGACCGACACCCACGTGATGATCCTGGTCGAGATGAACCACGACGCCAGGGTGGTTCGCCTGAACTCGGAGCACGACGCCTCCAGCGTCCGCAAGTGGCTGGGCGACTCGATCGGCTGGTGGGAAGGCGACACCCTGGTCGTCAGCACGAAGAACTTCGGCGACCGGCCGGGTCTGGGTTCCGCCTCGCGCGACCTGCACGTCACGGAGCGCTTCACCCGGCTCGACGCGGACACCCTCCACTACGAGTTCACCGTCGATGACCCGTCGACCTGGACCCAGCCCTGGAAGGGCGACTACACCTGGCCGGCCACCACGGACAAGGTGTACGAGTACGCCTGCCACGAAGGCAACTACGCGATGGGCAACATCATGCGTGGCGCTCGGCTGCTCGAAGCTGAGGCCCTGGCGGCCGGGGCCGGAACGGGCGGCGGTGAGTAGGCGCGCTCGCTAGCCGAGCCCCAGTTCCTTCATCAGCTCCGCCTCCGTGACTCGCGGGCGGTCGTCGGCGAAGTCGTAGCGGTCGGGCCTGGCGTCGCTGTAGATGTGACGGTCGAGCGCGAAGCCTGCGGCGTCATCGAGGGCATCGACGCTGACGATCAGCATCCCCTCCGGCTCCTGGGCGAGCCGCCAGAAGAGGCTTGATCCGCACCTTGAGCAGAAGCCGCGCTGGGCCCAGGGTGTGCCTTGGTACCAGGTCAGGCCGTCGTCGTTCAGCCACTCCGTGTTGGGTTCGGGACAGTGGACGGACATCAGCGGGCCGCCGGACCAGCGGCGGCACAGGCCGCAGTGGCAGACGCTGTAGGTGCGCTCGGGCACGTCGACCTCGAAGCGGATCGCGCCGCAGAGGCACTGGCCGCGCATTCTGTCGGCGGCCGTTTCGGACTCAGTCATCGGTTTCTCCTGTTTCCGGCGAAGCCACCTGGAACGGCACCGACGCCATCTGGCGGTCCCAGAGGAGCGCCAGACGGCCACCTTCCGGCGTCACGTCGAGGAACTGCCAGGACAACTGCTCGAAGGACATGGGCAGCGGCTGGAGCGTCATGTCGGTGCGCAGCACATCCCTGTCAGGGGTGTAGCCGTAGGCGCCGAACAGGGCCGTCCGGTCGTGGTAGTCGTAGCGCTCCTGCGCCGGCCACTTGGAGATGATGAGGATCCACCGTTCCGGGCCGAGCTGGATGAACATCGTGTACTCGCCCGGATCGAGGCGGGTCTGGTCGATGACGAGCGGCAACTCCGTGATCAGCCGCGTCGTCAGGTTCGCTCCCGCTCGCCACACAGGCGCGCCGTCGTTGAGGAAGGCGATGAAGTCGGGCGGTCCGAAGATGTCGCGGCCACGGCGCAGAGGCCGCCCGTACCTGACTTCGATCCAGCCGCCGTTGACGTAGCCGGAGCGAGGGTCGAAGTAGCCGCCGATCTGCGTCGCGGCGGCCCCCGCCGGGCTGGCCGGCCGGTCCTGGGCGGTGGCGATACCGGCCCCTGCGAACAGTTCTGCGCCCGCGACGAGGAGCGCCGCGGACGCCGCGATTCCGAACCGGCTCGAAGCCACCTGGGTCAACGCCAGGAGGTGGCGCTACTTGACCGCTTCGAGGGGAAGGTCGATCTTCTGGCCGCCCACTTCGATCGAGATGACGAACTTGTCATCGGCTGGACGGCTGTAACCGAGCTTCTCGAACTGCGCGTTGCCCGCGTTCTCGAACATGATCATGCGGTCCTTCGACTCGACCAGGTTGAACTCCTGGAAGTACTCGGTGCGGGGCTCCATCCCGGGGTTCCACTGCTTGAGTCGCAGCACCAGGGAGTCGTTCTCTTCCTCGATCGAGATCAGCTCGATCATGTTCGTCGTTCCGTCGGGAGAGAAGCCGCGGACCAGGGCGGCCATCGAGCCGTTCTTGGGCGCCGCCCAGTTCTCTTCCAGGGAGCCGCCCTGCGCCATCGCGCCACTCCAGGTCCCGGTCATCCAGGCCAGGTCTTCCACCCTGGGCCCGTGGTTGTCGGCGGCAGCGGCAGTCACAGTGAGCAGACTAGCGATCAGCAGAACGAAGAGCGTGCGGCGCATGGATTGTCCTCCAGGGAGTTGAGCCGCCGACCATAGCAGCGGGCAGTGGTGTCTACTCGGAACCTCCGCCGCCGGTGGACGCGCCGTCGCCTTCGAGGGCTTCCTCCTCGAGCAGCCGGGCACCGCGCAGGATGCCGCCGAGTGCGTAGTTGCCTTCGTGGCAGGCGTACTCGAAGACCTTGTTGGTGCTGGCCGGCCACGGGTACTCACCGCTCCAGGGCTCGGTCCAGGTGTTCGGGTCGTCGACGGTGAAGCCGTAGAGCAGGGTGTCGTCGTCGATGCGGCTGAACCGCTCGGTGATCACCATCTCCTTGGAGCCCTGGGTGAAGCTGTAGTCGTCGCCGAAGTTCTTCGTCGTGACCACCAGGGTGTCGCCCTCCCAGCGGCCGACCGATTCGCCGAGCCAGCTCTCGACGTTGTCGTCGTGGGCGGAATCGATGGGGATGATCCGGGCGTCATGGTTCATCTCGACCAGGATCATCAGGTGCGTGTCGGTCTGCACGATCCGTTTCATGTTGTTGTACATGACGGGCAGCGCCGGCGGCCCGGCGGTGGAGCCGAAGCCCAGCAGGCAGCGCTCGGCGTGCGGGCGCAACTCAGGGTCGTCGTACGGGCCGAACTCGCGGTCGATCCACCAGGCGGTGCCGGTGTTCTCGTGTCGGAAGAGCGCCGACTCGGCCAACCGCTTCCTGGCGCCGTCGGTGAGCGCCGGCATCCGACCGTTCGCGGGCTCCGTGATGATCGAGGTGCGGTACTTGCCATCGAGCTGGAAGGTGCCATCGCCGATGTCGACGTAGAAGGCGTTGTAGCCGCCGACCTTGCCCGCGGCGCCCGTGAACTCGGGCGCGTAGATGCCGGTGCCGCCCTCCGGCGG
>VXZQ01000017.1:275082-490712 GCA_009845425.1 Holophagales bacterium | reverse complement strand
CGGGGGTTACCCGCCGGGGGTCGTCCTCCGGGGGGTTTGTTGTTGTGTGATGGGGGGCCCACTTAGGTATACTGGGTGGGGCTGGGTGGGGGTGTGGGCGTCGCTGCCGGCCGGCGACTCTACGTGCTCGACGTGCAGCGGGAAGCGAACCGGGTCGTCGTCGGCGACCGCGACGAGCTGCTGGCGCCGGGACTGGTCGGGCGAGGCTTGCACTGGATCGCGAGCGAGCCGCCAGGCGACGGCGGCGAGGTCCAGGTCCGCATCCGGTCGCGCCATCCTGGCGTCGCGGCGACGGTCGAGAGCGGCCGCGATGCCTCCTGCCGCGTCGAGTTCAGCGCACCGCAGGCCGGCGTAGCACCCGGTCAGGCGGCGGTGTTCTACCGGGGCACGCGCGTGCTTGGCGGTTGCTGGATCGAAAGGCCGCTCGGCGCCGACCGCTGAGTGAGGATCTTGCACTACACTCGCGCCGCCAAGCGCCCAAGCCTGGGCCGCAACCGACAGCACCTGAAAGGAAGGTTCCCATGAAGCGACTCCCCCTGGTCGCCCCGTTCGCGCTCGCACTGGCGTTCGTCGCTCCC
The DNA here is from genome assembly GCA_009845425.1 of Holophagales bacterium. GTDB lineage: Bacteria > Acidobacteriota > Thermoanaerobaculia > Multivoradales > Multivoraceae > Multivorans. Next base: position 490,134 of record VXZQ01000017.1, on the reverse strand, counting down.
GCTCTCTCCGGCCTGGAGTACCTGCAGAACGCGCAGTTCCGGCTCGTCTGGAAGGACGAGTCGCTGGATCGATTCGCGAGGCCGGCAGCCTGGTCGTCGGACACGGGAGTCCTGTACTTCGTGGAAGACCAGGAGGAGCCCGAGGCGCTGGTCAAGGTCCGCGAGCAGGACGGCTTCTGGAGGCTGGAGCTGGGGGTGACGACGGAACGCCAGGGGATCCTGTACATCGTGCACAACGAAACGGAGGCGCTGTGGGCCGTCCGAACCGGTCTGGCCAAGGATGTCGTTCCCCGCTACGACGGGGACTATCCCGACAACGCGGTGACCTGCATGATCCCGCGCGGAGCGCCTCGCAACGCCTGGCGCTGTTACTGGGGAACGGCGCTGCTGCTCAAGGACGCATGGGATCCGGAGGGGAACATTCCGGCGAAGTACTTCGAGCCCTATGCCAAGTGCCAGGGACTCTTCGAGAGCCTTGTGACGCTGGGGCAACCGCAGGTTCCCACCTTTGGAGGGCGGCCCGACTCCCAGTGCCCCTAGGGGCCGACGACGACGGTCACCTCGCCGCGCAGCTTGCCGCGCTCCGCGACCTGGGCGGCGATCTCCGCCAGCGAGCCGCGCAGGACCTCCTCGTGCAGCTTCGTCAGTTCGCGAGCCAGGGCGGCGTCGCGGTCGGGACCGAAGGCGGCCACCGCGTCCGCGAGGGAGGCGGCGGCGCGCTGCGGCGACTCGAAGAAGACGACGGTGTGCGCGACTTCGGCGTGCGCCTCGAAGAAGCGCCGGCGCTTGCCCTTCTTCGGTGGCGGAAAGCCGAGGAACGTGAACGGATAGGGCGGCAGTCCGGAGACGACGAGCGCGGCCAGGATCGCCGAGGGCCCGGGCAGCGCCTCGACCGGGATGTTCTTCGCCACGGCGGCGCGGGCGAGCCGGAAGCCGGGGTCCGAGACGAGCGGGGTGCCGGCGTCGGAGACCAGCGCCACGGCGTCCCCCTGCTCGAGCCGCTCGAGCACGCGGCCGATCTGCCGGTCCTCGTTGTGATCGTGGAGCGGCAGTAGCGGCGGCCGGCGGTCCCTGCCGCTCGCTCCGAGGCTCTGGAACAGCCGGCCGGTGCGGCGGGTGTCCTCGCAGGCGATCAGGTCGGCGGAGAGCAGCGCCTCGCGGGCGCGCGGCGAGAGATCGGCCAGGTTGCCGATCGGGGTGGCGACGATGCGCAGCCGGCCGGCGGTCGTCGCCGGCTCGTCCTCGCTCACAGGCCGGCCGGGCCCTGTCGGTAGAGGTCGTGGTACTGCGCCACGTTGTACAGGACGCGCTCCAGGTAGTTCCGGGTCTCGCGGAAGCCGACCTTGGTGAAGAACTCGTCGGCGCCGGTGGTGTAGCAGTGCCGCTGCCAGAGCGCGGCCTGGGCCTCGCCGGCGTTGTAGGCGGCCAGGATGACGTGCGGCTCGTTGCCGAACAGCGCGCGGAGCTCGGCCAGGTAGGAGGCGCCGAGCTCGACCGCGAGCGCCGGGTTCTCGAGTTCGCGTGGCGTCGAGAGCGGCCGGCCGGCATTCGCCGCGAGCCGCGCCGCTGTCGGGAAGACGAACTGCATCAGGCCCCGCGCTGAGGCCGCCGACACGGCCTGATGGTCGAAGCGGCTCTCCTGGCGCATGATCCCGGCGATCAGATAGGGGTCCAGGCTGCGGCGGGCTGCTGCTGCGGCGATCAGGTCGCCGTAGGCGTCGGGGTAGAGCGCCCGGCGCATGGTCAGCGGGTAGAGCGGTTCCGGCACGCGGCGCGGCGCCCTCTGGGCCAGGATCTCGGCGATCAGGAGGGCGCGCCGCGGTCTGGTCTCCGCCAGCCCCTCCGCCGCGGTCAGGGCCAGCCGCGGGTTCGCCACCGGGAAGTGCCGGTCCACGACCTCGGCCGCGTCGCCCCAGAGGCCGAGGGCGAGCAGCAGTTCCTGCGGGTTCGAGGCGGCCCGGTCCCACAGCGGCCACTCGCCGGGCGGCACGCTGCGGAGGCCGAAGAAGGAACGCACCGCGGGATCGGTGACGAGGCGGCCCTGGAGAATCTGGCGGGCGGCCTCCGCTTCGTCGCCCTGCCGGCCGTATAGCAGCCAGGCGCGGTAGAGCCGGGCCGGATCCTCCGATCTGGCGAACTCGGCGGCGATGGGGCCGACATAGGCCCGCAGGGGCTCGGCGGCGAGACGCTTCTCGGCTTCGCGAGCCAGCGGGTGGAAGAGGTCGGCGGCCAGCAAGTCGACGTAGCCGGTGATGGCGCGGTCGAGCGCTCCGCGGGCCTCGTCGAGCCGGCCCCGCCAGTAGCGGACCTCGAAATCGACGCTGCGGCTGGCGCGGATGGCGTCGCTGAGCCATTCGCCGGCGCGGTCCGTGCGGCCCTGGACGATGTCGGAGGCGGCGAGGAAGAGGCTGGCGCGCGCGGATACCGCGCGGTCGTGCCGGAGCTGGAGCAGCACGGAGTAGAGGTCGAGCGCTTCGTCCTCGAGCCCGCGCCGCCACTCCAGGCGCAGGGCGCCGAGCAGCGCCGCCACGGAGAAGTTGCCCTGCGGGTCGGTCAGGTAGGCCCGGCGATAGTCGGCGGCCGCGGCGATCCAGTCGCCCGAGAGCTCCTCCGACCGCGCCTTCTGGTAGAGCGCCTGGCCGGAGTGGCGCGGCGAAGACACGTTGGTGGCCAGCAGGTTGTAGTGCCGGGCGGCGTCTTCGAGCCGGCCCTGCCGGAAGTGGCTGCGCGCCCACCGGTAGTGGATCTCGAAGTCGGACGTCGACTGCACCTCCAGGTCGACGACGATCTGGCCGAGGAGCTCGTTCGAGCGGTCGAAGACGCCGTGTTCGTGAAAGGTGTTGCCGAGCAGCAGCACCTCCTGGCGATCTTCCAGGGCCGGCCGCAGCCGGTGCAGGCGATCCGCGGCCTCGAAGGCGACCAGGTCGTTGGCCCGTTCCCGGAGCAGGCCGATCAGCGCGCCGGCCCCCGCGTCCAGCTCGCCCTCGGCGAGGCTGCACTTGGCCTGGCTGAGGGTCAGCAGGCGACGTTCCGGCGCCGGCAGGCGCGACATGGCGATGCCGCGCAGGAGCCGGCAGTCGCCGCCGCGGTCGAGGCTGGTGGCGAGCAGCTCGACCGCCGGCTGCACCAGTACGCGTGGCGGCTGGTCGCCGAGCAGGGTGGCGGTGACACCGGCGGCGATCTCCGGGTAGCCGAGCCGCGTCTGGCCGACGGCCAGCCGGTAGCGTGCCCAGGGCTCCAGCGCCGGCGTTTCGGTCAGGCAGGTGGCGAACGCCTCCGACGCCGTCTCGACCTGCTCGAGCTCTTCCAGCAGGTGGCCCTCCAGGTAGCAGAGGCCGTGCCTGGCCCCGAGGTCCGGATCTTCGGCTCGAAGCCGTCGCGTCTCCTCGAGGGCGGCTTCGGCTTGACCGGCGGCCTGGAGCTCGACCAGTTGAATGCGCGGATCCTGGGCGACGGCCAGGGCCAGGAGCGGCAGCGTCCAGAGCTGGAGGGCCATAAGATCCGTAAACCGGGGAACGCCGTTGGTGATTCCGATGGGCGGCCAGGGCGCCGCTTCCGTGTCAGGATAGCGAGAGTTGCCCTTTCGGGGACAGGACGATGCTCGAGAAACTCGAACAGATTGAGCAGACGTACGACGAGCTGACGGCAAAGCTCGCCGATCCGGACGTGCTCGCCAATCCCGGTGTCTTTCGCGACACGAGCCGGGCGCTGGCGGAGCTGAACCCGGTGGTCGAGCTGTACCAGCGGTACAAGAAGACGAGGGACGAACTCGACCAGACGGCCGAACTGCTGGGCGAACTCGACCGCGGCGACGACATGTACGAGATGGCGGCCGAGGAGAAGGGCCTGCTGGAGGAGACGCTCGCGTCCATCGAAGAGACGATGAAGGAGGAGCTCGCGCCGAAGGATCCGAACGAGAAACGCAACGCGGTGCTCGAGATCCGCGCCGGCACCGGCGGCGACGAGGCGAGCCTGTTCGCGGCCGAGCTGTTCCGGATGTACAGCCGCTACGCCGACGACCACGGCTGGAAGGTCGACATCCTCGACCTGTCCGAGTCCGGCATCCGCGGCATCAAGGAAGTGTCGGCGATCGTCGAGGGCCGCGGCGCCTTCGCCACGCTGCGCTACGAGGCCGGCGTGCATCGCGTGCAGCGGGTGCCCGAGACGGAGGCTTCCGGGCGCATCCACACCTCGGCGGTCACGGTTGCCGTGCTGCCGGAGGCCGAGGACATCGAGATCGAGATCGAGCCCTCCGACCTGCGCGTGGACACGTACTGCGCCTCCGGCCCCGGCGGCCAGGGCGTCAACACGACCTACTCGGCGGTCCGGTTGACCCACCAGCCGACCGGCCTGGTCGTCACCTGCCAGGACGAGCGCAGCCAGATCAAGAACAAGGCGAAGGCGATGCGGGTGCTCAAGAGCCGGCTGCTCGAAATCGAGGAGGCGAAGGCGAGCGCCGAAATGGGCGAGGAGCGCCGGCGGATGGTCGGCAGCGGCGACCGCTCGGAGAAGATCCGCACCTACAACTTCCCGCAGAACCGGGTCACGGACCACCGGGTCGGGTTGTCCGTGCACAAGCTGCCACAGGTTCTCGAGGGTGACCTCGAACCCCTGATCGTTCCGCTGCAGCAGCACTTCGAGGCGGAGCGGCTGCGGCAGACGGGCGACGGCGACCCGGTCTGAGTCCGTTGTCTCCGGCGAAGCCCCCGCCGGGGGCGGCCCGCGTCGTTGATCTGCTGGACGTGGGCCAGGAGCACCTGGCGGGCCTGGTCGAGCAGCCGCGCCGGGAGGCCGCGCTCCTGCTCGGCGAGGTGCTGAGGCTCTCGGAGGCGCAGTTGTACGCCCGCGCCGACGACGACGTGCCCGAACCCGCCGCGGTCAGCTACGGGCAGTTGATCCGCCGCCGGGCGGACCGAATCCCGGTCGCCTACCTGCTGGGCCGGCGCGAGTTCCATGGCCGCGTCTTCGCCGTCGATCCGCGGGTGTTGATCCCGCGGCCGGAGACGGAGCACCTCGTGGAGGCGGCGCTCAACTGCATCGACGACGGCGCCCGCGTGCTCGATGTGGGCACCGGCTCCGGCTGCATCGCGGTCACCCTGGCGCTGGAGCGGCCCGGCAGCCGGATCGTCGCGACCGACCTCTCGCCCGGCGCCCTGGCGGTGGCGGCCGCGAACTGCCGCAGGCACGGCGTCGCCGACCGGGTGCGGCTGGTCCGCGCCGATCTCTTGTCGGCGCTTCGCCCGGGCGCCTTCGACATCGTCGTGTCCAACCCGCCCTACATCGACGTCGGCGAGTGGCCGTCCCTGATGCCGGAAGTCCGTGACCACGAGCCGCCGGAGGCCCTGTTCGCCGGCGACGGCCTGGACTTCTACCGTCGCCTGTTCGCCGACGGCGGCTTCCTTCGCGAAGGACAGCGGCTGTTGCTCGAGATCGGCAAGGGCCAGCTCGAGGCGGTCCGGGAGCTGGCGGAGGGGAGCGGCTTCGATGTCGAGTGGGTGGTCGCCGACCTGGCGGGGATTGCGCGCGTCCTGACTCTACGGCGAGGGTGACGGGGGTGGCGCCGTCGTACCGGTGTTGGCCCTATCCGGTATGTTTGGTCGACATGCCGAGGACGCCACCCCCACAGATCACGCTAGGCGTTGAACGTGCCCAATCGCTGGACACACTCCACCATCGACCCGCACGCGATGACGAACGCGAAGAATGCGACCCAACGCATGCACCGCAACATCTTCGTCTCGAAGTCAGTTGTCAGATTTCCCCTCATCGGCACCTTCGCTCAACAACTCGAGCAGAATCTCCAGGGACTGGATCAGAGAGTGCGCCTCGGAGACACTGAGATCCACCGTCGTCAGGCACTTCCCGTCCTGGTCAAGAAGGCCGAGGGTGATGTGACCATGCTCCGCCCAGGTCTCCAGGCTCTCGCCTGTCTCGATCTTCACTGTGCCTCCAGTTGAGAAAGCAAGTCTGAAGAAAGAACGGCGAAAGCGCGCCTATCAAATGATAGGAGTCGAAACCTAGCTGTTCCGGTTGTTGCTCGGAAACCAGCCCAGCGTACGGACCACCCGCACCAACTGTGCTTGCCGTTCTATGCCCAACTTGCCGAAGATGCGATGCAGGTGCCAGCGGATCGTGCCCTCCCCGCGTCCGGAGCTCACGCCCGCCTGCCGCGGCGTCAGTCCTTCGGCCAGCAGGGTGGCCACCTCGGCTTCCGTGGGCGTGAGTCCCAGCGCACCGGTCAACAGGCCGGAGTCGACGCGTCCCCGCTGGCCCGTGTCCACGATCAGCGCGAGGGCCGCAACCGGCCCGGGCTCGAAGTCGGAGCCTGAGACGGCAATCGGAGTCACATGCACCATGAAGGGTGCTGTGGCCAGCGACTGCGGGAGTATCAGCGAGCCGCCCGCAACGGTCGCGCCGGATGCCCCGAGGGCGCCTGCGACCAGGCCCTGGAGTTCCCTGTCATCGGTCTTCGAAGCGGCATGGACGAACCCGCCGTCGTCATGCAGCACGGCGCGGTCGCGAAGGTGCTCGAGCGCCGTGTCGTTCGCCGCCACGATGCGCCCGCGCCGGTCAAGCTGCACGACCCCGACCCGTTTGTTCTCGAGCACGGCATCCATGGACCGGCCGAGCGCGTCCGCCTGCAGGAGGGCCCGGCGCACCCGCGCGAACTGCAGCAGGTGCGGTTTCAGGCGCTCGATCATCCCGAGCTGGTCCGAGTCCCAGTCACTTCCGTCCACGGGATTGGTGATCTGCCATGTGATCTTCGCACCGTCGGGCAGCGCGAGGCGCATGTTCAGGCCGTGCTGTGCTTCTCCCCGCACCAGTTCGTTGTAGACAATTCCCTGTTTGCGTTCCCGCGCGGTGTAAAGCGACCGGACATCGACGAGTTGGCCGGAAGGCAGTTGCCGAAGCCGCGGGATGCGCTCGTCCACCTGGTAGAGCTTGCCGAAGTACCTCCGTTCCCAATAGACGCTGCGTTGCCCGTGGAAGTAGATCCGGGCCAGCGAGATCTCGACATCGCCGTTCACGCCGTCATCGCCGATCACGACGATGTTGCCTTTTGCGCCGCAGGCCTCGTCCATCATCTTCGACGCCTCCGGCCAGCAGGCGTCGTCGAATGCCGCTTCGTTGAGGGCCGTCAGAACTCGGTCGTAGGCCTGTTGATTCATCTCTCATCGCCAGTCTCGCAGAGAGTTCATAAGATGTGGGTGTGGGCAGGGACAAATCTCATGTTGTTTTCGTAAATAGATGGACATCTCCACTCTGAGCGCGGCCATCCTGCGTTTCAGCGCGACGCTCGACCTCGACACGGTGCTCGCCGAGGCGGTCGCGAGCGCCCGCGGGCTGACCGCCAGCCGCTACGGAGCCATCATCATCGTCGACGAGAAGGGCGCGCCTAAGGACTTCGTCCTTTCCGGCTTCACGCCCGACGAGGAGCAGGAGGCGGTGGTCTGGCCCGACAATGCCCGCGCGTTCCAGTGGTTCAGCGAGCTGCAGGGGCCCCTGCGGGTCGCGGACATGGCGGGCCACCTGCGTGCGCTCGACGTTTCACCCTTGGGGATGCTTCCCCAAACCTGGCTGGTCACGCCGATGCGCCACCGCGACGTCGACGTGGGCATCTTCTTCCTCGCGGAGAAGGGCGACTGCGAGGAATTCACCGACGACGACGAAGAGGTTCTGGTGCTGTTCGCGTCACAGGCCGCGGCGGCGATCAGCAACGCCCGGACACACCGCGACGAGCAGCAGGCGCGGGCGGACCTCGAGGCCCTGGTCGAGACCTCGCCCGTCGGGGTCGTGGTCTTCGATGCGGAGACCGGTCGGCCGGCATCGCTCAACGGTGAGGCGAAACGGATCGTCGACAGTCTGCGGCCTGCCGGTCGGTCAACCGAGCAGCTTCTGGAGATCATCACCCTCCGCCGCGACGACGGGCGGGAGGTGTCACTGAGCGAGCTTCCGCTGGCGCGGTTGCTCGGCACGGGTGAGACGGTGCGCGCCGAAGAGGTCGTGCTGGCGGTGGCCGACGGACGCAGTGTCCGGACGCTGATCAACGCAACGCCGATCCACGGCGAAGGCGGCGCCATCCGGTCGGTCGTGGTGACGATGCAGGATCTGGCGCCGTTCGACGAGATCGAACGACTTCGGACGGAGTTCCTGGGCATGGTCAGCCACGAGCTGCGCGAGCCGTTAGCGGCCATCAAGGGCTCGGCGGCGACGCTGCTGGAGGACGCGTCCCACTTGGACCCGGCCGAGATGCACGAGTTTCACCGCATCATCGTCGAGCAGGCCAACCACATGCGCGGGTTGATCGGTGATCTGCTGGACACGGGGCGCATCGAGTCGGGCACGCTCTCCGTCGCGCCCGAGCCCACGGAGGTGGCCGCCCTGGTGGAGCAGGCACGAGGCACGTTCCTGAGCGCCGGCGGGCGCCATGCCGTCCTCGTCGATCTGCCGGTCGGCCTTCCCCTTGTGATGGCCGACCGGCGACGCATCGGGCAGGTGCTCAGCAACCTGTTCGCCAACGCGGCCAGGCACGCTCCCGAGTCGTCCCCCATCCGGGTCGCGGCGGCGTACGAGGAGGTGCATGTGTCGATCTCGGTCTCGGACGAGGGGCCGGGGGTGGCGCCCGAACGGTTGCCGCATCTCTTCCGCAGGCATGCCGGAGCCGGGCGGGGCGGCACGGCGGGCCACGGCCTCGGGCTTGCGATCTGCAAGGGACTCGTCGAGGCGCACGGCGGGCGCATTCGGGCGGAGAGCGCCGGCCCGGGACGCGGCGCCACGTTCACCTTCACGGTTCCCGTGGCCGGCGAGCCTGTGGCCGCGGCGGCGGACGACGCCGCCGGCCCGCCACCAACCGGGAACGGGCGGCGCCGCATCCTTGTCGTGGACGACGATCCGCAGATGCTGCGCTTCGTTCGCGGCGCGCTCTCCGGGGCCGGCTACGCTCCTCTCGTGACGGGCGCGCCGGACGATCTGGAGCGAATCCTCCGGACCGAGAAGCCGCACCTGGTCCTGCTCGACCTGGTGCTGCCCGGCAGCGACGGTATCGAGTTGATGCGGCAGGTCCCGGAACTGTCCGACCTGCCGGTCATCTTCATCTCTGCCTACCGCCGCGACGACACCGTCGCGCGAGCGCTCGAGTCGGGTGCGATCGACTACATCGCCAAGCCCTTCTCGGCGACGGAACTGGTGGCGCGAGTGCGGGTGGCGCTCAGAAGACACCGCGAGCCGGAATCGTTCGTGCTCGGACAGCTCGCCATCGACTACGGGCAGCGCCGGGTGACGGTCGGTGGAGAGACGATTCACCTGACCGCCACTGAGTACGAGCTGCTGCGCGTACTCTCGCTGGACGCTGGACGGGTCGTCACCTTCGACACGCTGCTGCGCCGCGTCTGGGCCAAGCGCGAGAACGCGGATGCGAACCTGGTTCGCATCTTCGTCAGGAACCTCCGCCGCAAGCTCGGCGACAGTGCGGCCAGCCCCGTCTACCTCTTCAACGAGCGCGCGGTCGGCTACCGCCTGGCGAAACCGACGGGCCGCTGAGGTTACGGCGAGCCCGCAACCGGCGGTGCAGCCGGCGGAGGAGGCTTCGGTGTCGGCTGCGGGACTTTGTGCCACCCCTATCGTTTGATAGGCGCGCTCTGCCCGTTCTTGCCTCAAACTCGAAGGCTCAGCATTTTGACGGCAACGAAAGCGGAGGCCCATGGAAGTTCCGTCGGCGTATGCGGAGTCGTACCGGCGGGCTCGGCCGTTCGACCCCGAGGGTGTTGACCGCTACATCCGCCACACGGGCATCGGCGATCCCGACCTCGACCCGGTCCTCGAGGAACTCTCCGATCTGCCGCCGTCGGAACTGCACCGGTTCGTCCGCGCCGGAATCGAGGCGGAAGACGAGACGCTGCGAGCCGCGCCACAGGCGCTGCGGGAGTTCTTCGAGAACCTCGAGGAGCCGGAGTGGCTGGACTGGGACGCCCTGGAACCGGGACTCCGCGCTTTCTTCAGGAACGCGGATCTCATGCTGGCCGCGTTCGTCACCGGCGTGCTGGTCGAGGGCTTCTCGACGCTGATCGCCAAGTCCTTCAACATCACCGGGCGGGTGAAACACACCACCCGTCGACTCAAGCAGAACAACCGCCAGTTGCTGGACATCTTCTTCCCGAACGGCCTCTACCGGGACGGCGAGGGCTGGAAGCTGTCCGCCCGCGTCCGTTTCGTGCATGCGCGGATCAGGAACCTGCTCGCGAACTCCGCAGACTGGGACCGGGAGGCCTGGGGCACTCCGGTGAGCGCCGCGCACCTGGGCTACGCGATCTCGGTGTTCTCGAAGCGCCTGCTCGACTACTCGACGCTCCTGGGCGCCAGGTTCTCGAAGGAGGAACACCAGGGCGTTCTGGACGTCTGGCGCTACGCCGGCTATGTCATGGGCATCCCGGAGAGCATCCTGTACTCCTCCGCCGCGGAAGCCGAGCGGATGCACAGGCTGGCCCGCCTGTGCGAGCCGCCGCCAACCCCCGACTCGAGAGAACTGGCGAACGCGCTGATCCAGTCCATACCCCCCGTGGGGCAGATCACCGATCCGGTCGAGCAGCGGAAGATCGTGCGACTGGCGTACCGTCTCTCACGGGCGCTCATCGGAAACGAACTCGCCGACGCCTTCGCGTATCCGAGGCCCCGACCGTGGCACGTTGGAACGCTCGCCCTGTTCCGGACCAGGCAACGCCTGCAGCGGCGCTGGTCCGGTTCCGGGGTTCTCCGGGCCAACAACCTCACACAGCTCCTCCAGACCTCCGCGTACGACGAGGGGGGCCTCAGCTACAAGATGCCCGACCATGTCCACGCCGAGAAGCAGAACCCCTGGTAGTGAACGTGAGGTTCAGTGGCAACCATGCCCGGAACGGTCCCAAGGATGTCACCGGGCCGGAGCGGCACTCGCCGGGCAAGGTCTAGGGCGCCCGCAACCATCTACGAGCCGCTTGCGACGCGGACCGCGAGACGATCGACGTCCTCGACTTCCACGGCCACGTCGACCCGAGCGCGATCCCGAACGCGGTCGGCAACTACGCACTGAATCCGTGCGTTGTGCCGGGCTCGTAGTCGTGGCCCTCCTTGTCAATCGCTTGCACGACTGGTAATCCACGCCCACGCGACGGTGCGTGTGAAGTCGCCCGCTTCGATTGCGCCGGCTGCGGAGTGAACGGGCCACTACTGGGTGTACCTGGCTGCGGCGACCGACGTCGAGGTGCGCGTCACGCGTAGCGACGGGGCGATCAAGGTCTATCGGCACGAAGGCGGGGAGCTGGCGCGCGCCCAGGGTGACACGGGAGCGTTCCGTAGTGCCAGAGGAGTCAGTCTCGTCGGCGACTGAGTTCGAGCTTCAAGAGCGGTTTGCGGACACGGTCCATGTGCTCGCGAAGTGGCTCGTGGCTTGTCAGGTCGTAGCTGGCCACATCGACCGCGAAGGGCAGGTTGCTTTCGTGAAACAGGGTCCAGAGACGATCGATGGCGCGGTGGTCGAGGTCCCCGTGAAGCAGCAGGTCAAGATCCGAGTTCGCTCGATAGGCGCCCGTTGCTCGCGAGCCGAAGACTTCCACTGCCGTGATCCTGTTCGCCCAGGGCTGCAGAATGCTGCGGACGGTGGCGAGCTGCCTGGGCGACAGGCCGTGGTCCGCGTCCCTGAAGTCGGGGGGCGCCTCGGGGGCCGCGGTTTCGGTCTCAGAACTCATGTCGCGTCGGCCTGCGCCGCCGCCTCCTGGCCCTCGAGTCAGATCTCGCCCGGCTTGGGCATCCGGTAGCCGACGCCGCGCTCGTTGAAGATGTAGGTCGGGTCGCTCGGGTCGTCGCCGAGCTTGGTCCGCAGCTTCTTGACGAAGGCGCGGACCAGTTGAGGCTGCGCGTATCCCCGGCCACCCCACACCCGGCGCAGGAGGGCTTCGTAGGTGGTTACGTGCCCGGCGTTCACGGAGAGGACCCGCAGCAGTTCGTACTCGGTGGCGGTCAGCCGCACGGGAACGCCGCCGACCGTCACGCGGCGGCGCGCGCGGTCGATGGACAGGTTGCCGAGCACGAAGGGACCGGGCTCGAGCCGCTTGCGGAGCGCGACTCCCACTCTCGCGGTGAGCTCCGTCGGGGAGAACGGCTTGACGATGTAGTCCTCGGCGCCGGCCTCCAGGGCTCTCGCGACCGTCTCGTCCCGGCCGTAGGCGGAAATGAAGATGACGGGCACGTCGGCCAGTTCCGGCAGGCGCTGCAGCAGTTCGATGCCGTCCGTTCCGGGCAGCACCAGGTCGAGCAGGACGAGGTCCGGCCGCTCCGTCCTGAGGAGACGGGGGAGTTCGCGTGCGTCGCCGGTGACGATCGGCGCGTAGCCCCGGGAGGCGAGCGCGTCCCGGGCGAAACGGAGCGCCTGAGGGTCGTCGTCCAGCACCAGCACGCGCGGTCGGCCGCCGCCGCGCCGTGCCCCTTCCGAGGTGGCCGCGGCGAGGGCTTCGGGCGCCTCGCCGTCGCCCGGCTCTTCCACCGCCGGGATCGTGAAGGTGATCCGGGTGCCCTGGCCCTGCCCGTCGCTCCGGGCCGAGATGCGGCCGCCATGGGCCTCCACGAGTCCCTTGCAGATCGCCAGGCCCAGACCCGCGCCCAGGTTCCCTTCCCCGCCGACCACGCCCGCGTGCTTGCTGAACAGGTGCGGCAGGAGGTGCGGTGGAACGCCACTTCCCTGGTCGGCGACCGTGACGGCGACGTGTTGTCCGTCCAGAGCCGCCTCGACCCGGATGGGCGACGACTCCTGTGAGTGCCTGGCCGCGTTCGACAGCAGGTTGTTCAGCACCTGGACGACGCGCCGCGCGTCGGCCATGACGCGCGGCAGGTCCCGCGGCAGGTCGAGTCGTACCGCGTGGTGCCCGCCGCCGCTCGCGAAGGCGCTCCTGGCCCGTTCGACCAGGACGGTCAGGTCAACGGGCTGGGGCGCGACGGACAGCGTGCCGGACTCGAGGCGTCCCACGTCGAGCAGGTCGCCGATCAGGCCCCGCATGTGGTCCGCCTGATCCTCGACGATCCGGAAGAACTGCAGCATCTCCGACCGGTCCAGTTCCTCGGACGCGCCCAGCACCGTGGCCGCCGAGCCCTTGATCGAGGTCAGGGGGGCGCGGAGCTCGTGGCTCACCATGCTCAGGAACTCGGTCCTCAGCCGCTCGATCTCGTCGAGGTGCGCGAGATCCTGCATCGTGACGACCATCGACTCGGGCTCGCCTTCGGCGGAGCGGATGGTCGTGGCGTTGACCAGCGCCCTGGCGCCGCGGCCGTCGGCGACGGAGAGCACGACCTCCTCGGCGCGCAGCGCGGGCGCGTCGTGGATCAGGCGGGACATCGGGACTTCGCGGCCATCGGCGAACTGGCAAATCAGGATCTCGATCAGTTCCTCCGGGGGCCTCCCGGGTGGGGCCAGGTTCTCCACCAGCCGCCTCGCCTCCCGGTTGAAGGTGGTGGGAGCGCCGGTGGAGAAATCGAAGACGACGACGCCCACCGGCGACGTCTCGACCAGCGCCTCCACGCTGGCGCGCGACCGCTGTTCGTTGCGATGGGTTCGGGCGTTGGCGATGGCCGTCGCCGCCTGCGACGCGAACAGCACCAGCACGTCCTCGTCCTCGTCCGAGAACTCGCGTCCGCCCCGCTTGCCGCCGAGGAAGAAGCTGCCGAGGTACACGCCCCGGTGGCGCATCGGCGTCCCCTGGAAGGTCTTCGCCGGCATGAGATCGGCGGAGAAGCCGAGCGAACGGATGTAGCTCGGCAGGTCCGCCAGCCGGAGCGGCGAGGACAGGTCGCGCAGGTGGTCGAAGAGCTGCGGTCCCTCCGGTAGCCAACCCTCCATCTGGCGGTGCTGCTCGGGAGTGAACCCGGCGGAGACGAAGTCGCGGGGCGTTCCGGCGTCGTCGATCGTCGTGATGACGCCGTAGCGGGCGTTCGTGAGCTCGCAGGCGCTGTCCACGATCTCCTGAAGGACGGTGGCCTCGTCGAGGCTCGCGGTGACCCGCAGCGCGGCGGCGCTGAGCCTCGACGTCCGGTCGCGGAGCGCCGCGACCTCTCGTTCGTGCTCGTCCGGTGCGGCCATGTGGTTCACAAAGATTAACGCATTCGTTCGAGAAATGAACGGGAAGTTCATCTTCCTTGTCTAGGCTGCCAGTGGTTGTTGACTTTCCTGGGAGGCGTGCCGATGCGGACACTCTCCGTCGTGAGTTTCCTTCTGCTCGTACTACTGCTCGGGGCCGCGCCGGCGGCCGCGGCCGCCGGCGATGTCACGTTCAGTCGCGACGTGGCGCCGATCCTCAACCGGCACTGCGTGGGTTGTCATCGAGCCGGCGAGATCGCGCCGATGTCGCTGGCCACGTACCGGGAGGCGCGGCCCTGGGCGCGGTCGATCCAGCGCGCCGTGACGAGCGGCGCGATGCCGCCCTGGTTCGCGGCGCCTGCCGTGGGCGAATGGGCGAACGACCCGACGCTCTCCGAGGAGGAGATCGGAACGATCGTCGCCTGGGTCGAACGGGGCGCGCCGCCCGGGGATCCGAAGCTCATGCCCGAGCCGCCCGAGTTCACGGAAGGTTGGCAGCTCGGCGAACCGGACTACGTGATCGAGTTGCCGGCCGTCACCGTACCGGCCGATGGTCCCGACCTCTTCCTGAACCAGTTCGTGACGCTCGACATCCCGGAGCGCCGCTGGATTCGCGCGGTCGAGTTCCGGCCGGGCGCGCCCCGGGTGAACCACCACCAGCTCGCCTTCAAGGCGGACTTCACGGGCATGGTCGAGGACGGCGTGCCCCTCACGCCCCAGGGAGCGTTGCGGGCGAGCGGCTCGGTCGACGGCCGTGGCTACTTCAACGTCCTGGCGATGTGGGGCGCCGGGACCGCGCCGACCGAGTTCCCGGAGGGCGCGGGGCGCTGGATCGAGCCGGGCGCCGTCGTCGTCATGAACCAGCACTACCACCCGAACGGCGAAGAGCAGACCGACCGGACGCTCATCGGCCTCCACTTCGGCGAAGGCGAGCTGCGCTCCGAGATCCAGGCCGTGATCGCCGGCGAGATGGACTTCCTGATTCCGGCCGGCGCGCCCGATCACCGGGTCGAGTACCGGCACGAGATCGCGCGCGACTCGCTGATCGTCTCCTACCTGCCGCACATGCACCTGCGGGGGAAGCGGATGTCGTACACGGCGCACTACGCGGACGGTGACTCCGAGTTGCTCCTGGAGGTTCCCGAGTACGACTTCAACTGGCAGCTCTTCTACTACCCGGAGAAGCCGAAGCTCGTGCCGGCGGGGACCGTCGTCGAGATCGTCGCCGTCTACGACAACTCGGCGGCGAACCCCGACAATCCCGATCCGGGCCGCGACGTCGCCTTCGGGCTTCAGTCGACGGACGAGATGATGTTCGGCTTCTTCGAGCTGGTCGAGGTCGACGGCGGGCCGTAGAGGGATGACGCGCGCTGCCGGTTGCCGCACGACCGACGCGCTCTCTGCGGCCCGCCGATTTGCCGGGTCTTGGTATGGTCCGGCCGCTTCAAGGGACCCTAAAGGAGAAGAGAATGCGTCGGATCAACGTGCTGGCAATCGCGATCGTCCTGGCCATGGCGCCCGGAGCCGTCTCGGCGGCGGACATGGTGGACGACGCCGCGGCGATACAGGAGGCCTTCGAGACGGCCGTTGCGGCGCTCAACGCCGGGAACCTGGACGGGTTCCTCGACACGGTGCACGAAGAGGCGCTGTCGTTCTACGCGTGCGGTCCCACCTCGGGCAAGCAGGGCCGCGAAGCCTGCGCGCTCGACTGGCGGCTCTTCTTCAACACCACGACCAACGCGCGATTCGAGACCCGGAACGAGCAGTACCGCATCATCGGCGACACCGGGATCGCCTATGGTGAGTACTCGCTGTCGGTGGACTACAACGGGCAGGGGCGGCAAACCGTGCACGAGGGCCGCTACACGATGACCTACACGCGCGTCGGCGACGAATGGATGATCGCGATGCAGCACAACACGCCGGTTGGCGACGCGCCGCAGCCGGCGCGCGATCTCGGCCGCTAGTCCGGTCGCGGCGTAGGCGAATCTCGCCCGGCGCGTGGAGGCGGTGCCTGGGTGGCAACGCGGTCCGGGCGTACCGAACTCGGACAGGATGCGTGATCGGGCCGCGGCGGCGCTAGAGTCGTACCTGCCCGGAGCCCCGCTGCCGGGAAGGAGGAGCGCATGTCCCTGCTGATTCGTAACGGACGCGTCGTCACGGCGGTGGACGACTACCACGCCGACATCTTCGTCGAGGACGAGACGGTCTCGTTGATCGGCCGCGACCTGGACGTGGAGGCCGACCGGACGATCGACGCGGCGGGCCGGCTGGTCATCCCGGGCGGCGTTGACCCGCACACCCACATGGACATGCCGTTCGGCGGCACGACGAGCGCGGACGACTTCGAAACCGGGACCCGGGCGGCCGCCTTCGGCGGCACGACGACGATCGTCGACTTCGCGATCCAGACGAAGGGGCACTCGACTCTCGAGGGGCTCGAGACCTGGCACGAGAAGGCGGCCGGCAAGGCGGGCATCGACTACGGCTTCCACATGATCGTCACCGACATGGAGGACGACCGGCTGTGGGAGATGCGGCGGCTGGCCGACGAGGGCGTGACCTCCTACAAGATGTTCATGGCCTACCCGGGCGTGCTCTACGTGGACGACGGCACCTTGTTCCGGGCGATGCGCAAGGCCGGCGAGGACGGCACCCTGGTCTGCATGCACGCCGAGAACGGGATCGTCATCGACGAGATCGTGAAGATCGCGCTGGCCGAGGGCAAGACGGCGCCGAAGTACCACGCCCTGACCCGGCCCACGCGGATGGAGGCGGAGGGTGTCCACCGGTCGATCGCGATCGCCGAGGTGGCCGGCGTGCCGGTCTACATCGTCCATCTGAGCTGCGCCGACGCCCTCGAACAGGTCACCCTGGCCCGAGACCGCGGCGCCCAGGTGTTCGCCGAGACCTGCCCGCAGTACCTGTTCCTGGACTTGAGCCACTACGACCACGACGACTTCGAGGGCGCCAAGTACGTGATGACGCCGCCGCTGCGCGAGAAGTGGAACCAGGAACACCTCTGGCGGGGGCTCGGCTTCGGCGACCTGCAGAGCATCTCGACGGACCACTGCCCGTTCTGCTTCAAGGACCAGAAGGTCCTGGGGATCGACGACTTCAGCAAGATCCCGAACGGCGGTCCGGGGGTCGAGAACCGGATGAGCCTGGTCTACAACGGCGGCGTCGTGGGCGGCCGGCTGTCGGTCAACAAGTTCGTCGAACTGACCTCGACCGCGGCAGCGAAGCTGTTCGGACTGTTCCCGAAGAAGGGGACGATCGCCGTGGGCAGCGACGCCGACATCGTCGTGTTCAACCCGGAGCGCAGGGAGACGATCAGCATCGACAACCCCCACACGCACCACATGAACGTGGACTACAACGCCTACGAGGGCACCGAGGTCCAGGGAGTCTCGGAGATCGTGATCAGCCGGGGTCGGGTGGTGGTCGAGGACAACATCTGGCACGGGCGGGCCGGCGGGGGTAACTTCCTGAAGCGGGGGCTGTTTGGCGGGCCTTTCTAGCCGTCGACAGCAGCCCGGAATGCCGGCCAGAAGGCCGGCGCACCGACAAAGCCGGCGCACCGACAGATACGGAGAAGCGATATGAGCAGAACACTGAAGTCCGGCCTGATCCAGATGTCGCTGCCGGAGGGCACCTGCGGCGACGGCGCGTCGGCCGAGGAGGTCGCCGCCACGGTCGAGGCGATGACGGCCAAGCACATTCCCTACATCGAGGAGGCGGGCCGCCAGGGCGTCCAGGTTCTCTGCCTGCAGGAGGTGTTCAACACGCCGTACTTCTGCCCCGGCCAGGACTCGAGCTGGTTCGCGGCCGCGGAGCCGGTTCCCGGCCCGGCAACCGAGCGGATGGCGGAGTACGCGCGCCGGTTCGGCATGGTGATCGTCGTGCCGGTCTACGAGCGGGAGACCGCGGGCATCCTCTACAACACGGCCGCCGTCATCGACGCCGACGGGAGCTACCTCGGCAAGTACCGCAAGACCCACATCCCGCAGGTCGCCGGCTTCTGGGAGAAGTACTTCTTCCGCCCGGGCAACCTCGGCTACCCGGTGTTCGACACCGCCTTCGGCCGGATCGGCGTCTACATCTGCTACGACCGGCACTTCCCCGAGGGCGCGCGCGCCCTCGGCCTCGCCGGCGCCGAGATCGTCTACAACCCGTCCGCCACCGTCGCCGGCCTCTCCGACCACCTGTGGACGATCGAACAGCCGGCCCACGCGGTCGCGAACGGCTACTTCATGGGCTGCATCAACCGCGTCGGCACCGAGAAGCCGTGGAACCTCGGTTCCTTCTACGGCAGCAGCTACTTCGTCAGTCCCAGGGGCGAGATCGTCGCCCAGGCGTCAAGGGACCAGGACGAACTCCTGGTCGCGGATCTCGACCTCGGGATGATCGACGAGGTCCGGTCCGTGTGGCAGTTCTACCGCGACCGGCGGCCCGAGGCGTACGACGGCCTCGTCAAGCTCTAGAGCCTCCACGCGGACGGACTGGACCCGGGTCCTCTCGGTTCGAGGCAATGCGGTCGCCGACAGCCAGTCATTTCGGAGTCCTCGCCGTACTGTTGGCGACGACGGTCTCCGTCGCGCCACCGGTAGCGGCAGTGACCTACGTCCTTCCGAGCGACGAGTCGATGGTCGACCGCACGCCAGTGATCGTCTTCGGCAGGGTTCTGTCCGCTGCGCCAGCGCCGGATGTCCTCCGGCTGCCGTCCACCGACTTCACCGTCGAGGTGGAGGAGGTCCTCAAGGGCGCCGTAGCGGGCAGCACCATCGTCGTTCGTCAGCTTGGCGGCGTTCGGGCCGACGGTCTGGCGATGCGGGTCGGCGGCCTGCCGATCCTGCAGCAAGGGGAGCGGATGCTGCTCTTTCTCTCCGAGCGGGACGGGGTCCTGCGAACGGTCGAGTTCGCATTGGGGATGTTCTTCGAGGTGCGGGTGCAGGGACGCACCCTGCTGGAACGTGAACCGTCGCTGCGCGAGGACGTGCTCGGCCTCGGGCGGGACGACGGCGTCGGCCGCCGCGAAGCCCTCCTTGGTCCCCGAGACGCCGAGGCGTTCCGGCGCTGGATCCGTGACCGGGCGGCGGGCGCGGAGCGCTCGGCGGACTACTTCGTGCCGGAGAACGAGGTCGTGCGCGGTCCCGCGGCCGTCGTTTCACCGTACCGGTTCCTGCGCACGAACGAAGATTGTGCCGGCAAGAGCTGGCGTTACACGAACTGGACCCTGCGCTGGGTCGAGTTCGAGCGGGGTGAGTCCGTGGCCTTCAGCATTCAACGTGGGGGCCAGCCGGGCCTGACCGAAGCGTCTACCCGGCTCGCCGTGAGCGACGCCATGCGGGCCTGGAACAGCGACCCTCAGAGCCGGGTGAATCTGCAGTACTACCGGGATCCGGTGGAACCCGAGGTCAACGAGTATCGGGGTCGGAACCTCATCATGTTCGACGATCCCTTCGACGAACGGGGAGAACTGGAAGCGGAGGGCGGCACGATCGGGTGGGCCTACAACAGGTGGTGGTGCAACAGACCGCCGGTCCCGCGTGCTCCGCCATACGACCAGGACAGCGACATTCCGATCATCCAGTCCGACATCAACACCCGGCGAGGGCTCGACGATTGGCTGCGGCGCAGGTACGCCAGCGAGAGGCAGAGACGGGTGTTCATCGAGGAGTTGCTTGGCCACGAGCTGGGCCACTCGCTGGGCCTGGCCCACCCCTGCGGCGACGACGCCTCCGGCGAGTGCGACACGCCGGCGAAGGACGAGGCCTTGATGCGGGCGAATCTTCACGGCGATGACCGTGGCGCCCGCCTGTCGCCGGACGACCGGGAGATTCTCAGGATCCTCTACCCGTTGCCGTCGAGCGGATCCGCGCCCCGGGCGCCGACGGACCTGAAGGTGACCCCGATCGACAGCACGACCGCGCGGGTCACGTGGAAAGACCGCTCACAGGACGAGGATGGGTTCGCACTCAGGATCCGCCTGGAGGGTACTGTCTGGCAGAGCATCAAGCGCACCCAGGCAAACGTCGAAGAGGGATATGCCCACGGTCTTCGCCCGGGTGGACGCTACGACTTCCTGGTGCGTGCCTGGCGCGGCAACTTCTACGCGGACAGCGACCCGGTCGCCGCGACCATGCCTACCGATACGCCGAAACCGGGAGGCCTCCAGAGCTCGCAGTTCGGCGTCGACTTCACCGCCAGAGCCAACGGGTCGACGGTCGTCGGCAGGGCCGCCGCCTGGTCGTCCGACAAGGGAGTGCTGTACTGGCTGTTCGACTCCCAGAATCCCGAGGCGCTCGCCAAGGTGCTCGACGGCAGAAGCGTCAACGGCCACTGGTGGCTCGATCTGGCCGTCACCTCCGATCTGCGTTCTGTTACCCGCGCGACCCACCGCGGCACCGGGGACGAGTGGGTGGCGATCACCGGTCTGGGCAGGGACGTGTTCAGCGAGCCGGGCGAAACGGCCAACCGCCTCGTCCACTGCGCCTTCCCCGCCAAGCGGCCGGACAACGACTGCGCGGTTTCGGGATACGGCACGACCGTCTCGCTGCGCGATGCGTGGGACGCCTCCGGTCGCATTCCATCCAGCTACTTCGTTCCGCCTGCCTCTGTCTCCACGGCCGAGGGCCATGTCGTGGCGGGTTCGCCCGCCAGGCTCTTCGGTCGCGGCGTGTCCGGCGTGGTTGCGGCGGCGAGCACTCTCCACAGCTCCCAGTTCGGCGTCAACTTCACCGCCAGGGCGAATGGCTCGACGACCGTCGGCAGATCCGCCGGATGGTCGTCCGAAAAGGGCGTCCTGTACTGGCTGTTCGATTCCGAGAATCCGGAGGCTCTGGTGAAGGTGCTGGACGGACGAAGAACGAACGGCCACTGGTGGCTCGACCTGGCCGTCACCTCCGACCTCCGCACGATCACGCGGGTGACCCACCGCGGCACCGGGGACGAATGGGTGGCGATCACCGGTCTGGGCAGGGACGTCTTCACTGATCCCGGCGATACCGCCGACCGGCTGGTTCACTGCGCGTACCCGGCAAGCCGGGCCGACGACCGCTGCGCCTTCTGGGGCTACGGCACGACCATCTCCCTGCGTGACGCCTGGGATTCCTCCGGGCACATTCCCTCCGCCCACTACGACTAGGGATCTGTGTTGCGGGGGACGCCGCCGCAGGCCTGCTGGGTTCGAATGACTGCCATCCCGGCCGCCTGAGCCGGCTGGTACTCTCCGGGTCCCTTGCCGGCTTTGCGCGGCGTTGCCCTACGAGGTGGACATCATGGCGGTGAACGCCGAAGACTTCGAGCCGCGCGTCTTCGCCTAGCTCGCGCGGCTCTCGATCGTCACCTGCAGGCGCTTCATCATCTCGTGCAGCGTCGTGGGCTTGACCTTGAGCCGCTCGGCGGCGCGCTTCTGGACGCCGCCGCAGGCCTGCAGCGCCCTGACGATGAGTTCCCGCTCGTAGGCGCTGACCGCCTCCTTGAAGGAGACGCCCGTCTTCGGGAGGCTTGCCGGCGTCGGCACCGCCGTTTCGCCTTCGCGGAGGGCGGCGGGCAGCAGGTCGAGGCCGATCTCCTCGCCGGTCGAGAGGACAACGGCCCGCTCGATCACGTTCTCCAGTTCGCGGACGTTGCCCGGCCAGGTGTGGGCCATCAGCAAGTCCATCGCCTCGGGGGTGAGGCGGCGGGTCGACTTCTCGTTCTCGCTGGAGTACATGCGGAGGAAGTGCTGTGAGATCAGGGGGATGTCCTCGACCCGTTTTGACAGGGGCGGAAGCTGGATCGTGATCACGTTCAGCCGGTAGTAGAGATCCTCGCGGAACTCGCCGTTCGCCACCCGCTCCTCCAGGTCGGCGTTCGTTGCCGCGACCAGGCGCACGTCGGCGCTCAGGGTTTCGAGCCCGCCGAGGCGCATGAACTCCTTCTCCTGGATCACGCGCAGCAGCTTGGACTGGGTGTCGGGCGGGATGTTCCCGATCTCGTCGAAGAAGATCGTGCCCCCGTGGGCGACCTCGAAGAGGCCCTTCTTGTGCGACACGGCGCCGGTGAAGGCGCCCTTGACGTGGCCGAACAGGGTGCTCTCCAGGAGCTCGCTGGGCATCGACCCGGAGTTCACGGTGACGAACGGCCCGTCGCGGCGCTTCGAGTTGTTGTGGATCGACTTGGCGACCAGCTCCTTGCCGGTGCCGCTCTCGCCGCGGATCAGGATGTTGCTCTTGGACGGCGCGGCCCGGCGGATGAGGTCGAACACCTGGCGGATGGACCGGCTCTTGCCGATGATGCTGTCGAAGCCCTGGCGCTCGCGCAGTTGCTCCTTGAGATCGCGGTTCTCGGCGGTCAGGCGGCGGCGCTCCAGCCCCTGGCGGATGGTGAGCCGGACCTCTTCGTTCTTGAACGGCTTGGGCAGGTAGTGGAACGCGCCCTCGCGCATCGCTTCGATCGCGCCCTCGATCGAGGAGTACGCGGTGATCACGACGACGACCTGGTCCGGGTCGCTCTGGCGGATGCGGCGCATGACCTCCTTGCCGTTCATGTCCGGCAGCATCAGGTCGAGCAGCACCAGGTCGATCTCCTCCTGGGCGAGCACGCTCAACGCCTCCTGGCCCGAGGCGCAGCAGATGGGATGGTGCCCCTCTTGCCGGATCAGGGCGGTGAGGACGTCCTGCAGGACCTCTTCGTCGTCGACGATGAGGATGTTCATTCGCCGTTCTCCTTCGACGGGGGCTGCGGTCGGGGCATCATCGGCAGACGGAGCGTGAGGCGGCAGCCGCCGGACGGGAGGTTCGAGGCGACCAGGTCGCCGCCGTGCCGGCGGACGATCTCCTGGCTGATCGAGAGCCCGAGGCCGGTGCCTCCAACGGCCTTGCGGGTGGAGAAGAAGGGTTCGAATACGCGTTCAAGGTGCTGCTCCGCAATGCCGGGCCCGGTGTCGTCGATGAATACGTCGATCGTGTCGCCCGAGTTTTCGACCGCCAGCGAGAGTCGTCTCTCCTCGCTGCCGGCTTCCGTCATCGCGTCAAGCGCGTTGATCATCAGGTTGGCGAGCACCTGGCCGAGTTCCGTGTCGTTGCCGGGCACCCAGACCCTGCCGCACGGACCGAGGTCCACCTGGAGTTCGACGCCGGCGTCGGCGAACCGCTCGGCCAGCGCGTCGCAGCTTTCCCGGACCACCAGCCCCAGGTCGACTGGTGCGGGTTCGTGCCGGCCGCGGCGGGCGAAATCGAGGAGCGTGTTGACGATGCGGGCGGCCCGGAAGGTCTGGCGTTCGACCTTGCGCAGCAGACGCCGCCGCGGATCCTGATCGGAGGTTTCGGCCAGCAGCATCTGGGCGTAGCTGGAGATTCCCGTGAGCGGCGTGTTCACCTCGTGGGCGACGCCGGCGGCCATGGCTCCGAGAGCCGCCAGGCGCTCCTTCTCCGCCAGCTCGCGCTTCATGGCCACCCGCTCGGTGACGTCGTGGGCCACGACGACGCGGTGGCCGGGCGCGGCGCCCTGGAAGGCCGCGACGGACAACTGGAGGTACTTCTCGGTCCCGGTGGGCGCCTCGAACGGCGCCTCGACCGGCGGGTCGTCCTGCCGCGGAAACAGGTGAAGCGGGATCAGGTCGCCGAGCGGCCTGCCGGCCACCTCGTTCCGGGGCCGAGCCACGAGAGCCCCGAAGGCGCCGTTCGCGGTCACGATCCGGTTCGTGCCGTCGATGACCGCGATGCCGGCCGGAGAGGACTCGATGATCTCCTCGCTGAACTGCTTGAGCTCGGAGACCCGGGTCAACTGCCGCTGTCGCTGCTCGAGCAGTTGCGCGTTCTCGATCGCCAGCACCGCCTGGTTCAGAAGCTGGCGGATCAACGTCAGGTCGTCGGTGGAGAGCGGCGCGCCGCCGATGCGGCGGCCGACGTAGAGCAGACCGACCGTCCGGTCCCGCACCTGGAGCGGAAAGACGTAGTGGTAGCCGAGCACCGCGAGGCGCAGGTAGCCGGTGTCCGCGGCGTCGGCCAGCGGCGCCCGGACGAGGGCCCGGTGGGGTTCGCTCCAGAGAGAGACGTCGACCTCGGCCAGCTCGAGAACCGGCGCTTCGGGCTCCTCCCGCACGGGCGTCAGACGGTCGCCTTCGACCAGGAACAGGTTGCTCTGCTCCAGGCTCAGGCCTTCCTCCAGCTCGCGGAGCAGGCTGGACGCCAGCCGCCCGAGGTCCCGTTCGTGGAGCAACTCGTCGCCGAGCCGCTGCAGTGCGCGGCGGCTGCGCTGGGCGCGGTACTGGAGCCGCTGAAGACTTGAGCCAATGCCCTGCTTGACCGGTATCGAGAGGGTTCCGACGACGAGCAAGGCGCTGGCGTTCAGGAAGCCCCTGGCGACGACCATGTCCTGGGGCACGCCGCGGCGGATGAGCAGGCTCAGCAGGGAAAAGCCGAGCACGGCGAGCAGCACCGTGAGCGCGTAGGTCGCGACGTCGCGGGCGATCACCGCGACGTCCCACAGCCGGTAGCGGAGCAGGGCGTAGGCGAAGCTCAGCGGCACGAGGGCCAGCGGCGCCACCGCGAGGGCGTCGAGCCAGCCGGGCGCCGGCAGCTCCAGGGCGAAGGGCACCACGTAGAGCGCGAGGAACGGCAGGTAGCCGCCGGCGACGCCGAAGGCGATCCACTGAGTCTGCCGCCCCTGCTCCCAGTCGCGCCTGGACAGCAGGCGACGGCCGAGCACCGCGGCCGCGGCCAGCGCGTAGGCCACGAGCAGGAGCAGCTCTACGCGGTCCTGCCGCTCGAGCGCGGTTGCCGAGAGATCGCCGGCCAGGCGGCCCGCCCCGAAGATCTGGTCGAGCTGCAGGGCGAGCAGGGCGGCGGACGGCAGATAGAGCCAGGGCACCGCGCGGCGAGCCCAGATGGAGTTCGGGCGCACCGGGAACACGAGGAAGAAGTGCAGCGTGAGGGGCGGCAGCAGCAGGCGGCAGGCGCCGTCGACGAGGTAGAAGAGGCGATCGATGGCGTCGAAAGGCGCGATCGGCGTTACCAGGTAGAGCGCCGCCGAGGTCAGGGCCCAAAGGTGGAAGAGGAGTATCTGCCGGCTGCGCTGGCGGCTCAGGGTGTAGAGCCCGATCAACAGGTAGGCGATGCCGGTGAGGGCGAGCGCGATGTAGGCCCAGTCGAGGCTGAGCCGGGGCAGCCGGTGCAGCGCCGTGACCAGTTCCTCGCCTTCGTCGGTCTCCCGGAGCACCTGCAGGTCGCTCTCCGGGCGCCGGCGCAACAGGCGCTCCAGCTCCTCGGCCGACAGCGGCGGTTCACCGTTGGCCAGGACGATGACGTCGCCAGGCAGCAGCTCCGACTCCTCGGCGGCGGCGAGCACGCGCATCTCGTCGGCGGTGGTCTCGACGACGAGGCCGACGTCCTGGAAGGAACTGACCTTGCGGCCCATGGAGAAGCCGCCCAGGCCGACGACCAGGATCGTCGCGAGCAACAGCGCGGCGGTCAGGCCGAGCCGGGCGGGTCGGGACTCGATGCGCATCGCTGGGTCGCTCGTCGTGAGGTGTGTCTTCTGTGCCTCAGGTGCGACCGGAAGGCCGCCTTCGGGGCAATTCAGTTTTCCGTAAGCACGTCCCGTGCCGGGGAGATTCCCCGGCTATCCGCCTGATTCTAGGACATGTAGGGAGCGCTTCAGGCGGTTGGAGTTCAACCTGTTGGTTTTGAACCGGTTTCTTGAATCGCCGGTGCGCCGGCCTTCTGGCCGGCATCAGGCGCGAGCCGCGAAGCGGCGAGCCCGAAACAAGGACGCCGGCCAAGGCCGGCGACGATCTCTCAGCCGCCTGCGGCGGCAGCCGGCCAGAAGGCCGGCGCACCGACACGCACCGACCCGCACCGGCAGTTTCTAGAAGCGGACGGCGATGCCCGCGACGACCCGGCGGCGCAACTGGTCCGGGTCCTGGCTGGAGTGGACCGGGAGATGCCCGCGGCTGAGTTGCATCTCGAGTTGCAGGGCCCAGTCCTGGATGCCGGTGCCGGTGACCCAGGGCAGTCCCTGCGTCAACAGGAGCTGCAGGCGCTCCACGGAGAGCACTGAGTTCGGCCCGGCGGGCGGGAACCGGGCGTCGCGGGCGACGGGCGACAGTTCCTGGTCGACCCGCCGGAAGGCGAGCAGGACGCCGGTCGCGCTGCGCTCGAACTGGGTGTCGATGCTGGCGATCACGTAGCGGACCCGGTTTTCCAGGTTGCTGCTATCGAGGTTGCCGCTACCGTCGACGGCGCGGAGCAGGCCGCCTCCGCCCGTGGCGGCGGAGGAGCTGATCCGGGTCAGGATCTTCTCGCCCAGGCGCTGCTGCAGCCCGAAGTGGAGTTCGGCGACCTGGTCGCCGTCGAGCAGCAGCAAGCTCTCGAGCCGTTCGAAGATGTCGCGGCTGAAGTACAGCCGGACGCTGTCGGCGAACTGCCGCTGGGTGACGCCGAACTCGACGCGGCTGCTGTCGTCCGTCGCGCCGAGGCGCCGGCTCAGCTCGATCCGGTAGCAGTGCTCGAAGGTGGCGGTGCAGGCGTCGTCGTCGTGGTACTGCACCTGCAGGAAGTCGCGGAAGAGGAGATGCTCCGAGTCGACCCGCTCGCTGGCGGACACGGCGGCCAGCCAGTTGGAACCGAGTTCGACGACGAAGCCGGCGCGCGGCGTGAAGGAGACGTTGCCGTCGCTCAGCGTGCTGAACATCCCGTACTCGAGAACGACCGTGGGCTGGATCTCCCAGTTGCCCTGGCTGAACACGTCGAAGCGCTGGTGGGGATCCTCGGCCCAGGTCGAGAAGCGGCCATTCCCGTAGGCCTGTCGCTCGCGGTAGCTGAGTCCGGCTTCGAGCGAGGCGTTGGCGGTGATCTGCCGCTCGTAGCCGCCCCGGAACTCCAGGGTCGTCGACGACATCGGCGAGTCGAGGGCCGCCAGCGCCAGACTGTGCAGACCGCTCTGGCCGGCGTAGAGGTCGCCGAAGCCGTGGTGGAAGTTCTGGTCGGCGGTGTACCGGGCCTCGAAGTGGGCGTCGCCGGCGCCGGCCGCCTGTTCGACCCTGAGACCGTAGCTCTCGAGGCCGGCGAACGGGGTCGGACCCCAGTCGTCCCAGGCTGCCGCATCGCCGCCGTGGAAATCGCCGCCGTGGAAGCGGTGTCGCTGCGACGTGATCTGGACGTTCGAACCCCGGTGGTTCACGTCGAGGGCGAAGGCCTGGCTGTCGCCGAGCTGCTGGTGATCTTCGTTGAACACCTGGCGCTCGAACTCGCGCAGGTCGGACCGCAGGGCGAGGTGGGTCTCGCCGAACCGGCTGCGGAGATCGAACTGACTGCCGAGCACCCGGGCGCCGGCGTCGCCGCCCGCGTCCTCGATACCCGACAGCGTCCGCAACTCCGCCTCGAACCGCTCGCGCTGGACCGCCGACTCGAGCGCCCAGTCCTGATCGTCCGCGATCGCTTCCGCGATCTGGATCTGGCGCAGGACGTCGTTCGGTATGCGCTGCCGGACGGACCAGAAGTCCTCTTCGCCGCTGCCCGTCTCCTCGCCGGCGGGCCGGCGCTCGCGGGCGCTCAGTTCAAAGTCGAGCGATTGCGCCGACTCGCTCGTCGTGCGCACGAGTTCCGCCACCGCGGGCACGAAGCCCGGCCGGTGAGCGATCACGCGGTAGACGCCGGCCGGCAGGGGCTGGAAGGCGTAGCGGCCGAAGCGATCGGTCGTCGTCCTCTGTTTACTGCGATCGGCGACGTCGTAGACGTAGACGCGGGCGGCGGGAAGCGGCGCCTTGCCGGCGTGGACCCGGCCGACGAGCCGCCCGGCCGTTGGATCGCCCAGACTCGGCAGGTCGAGGCCGGCCTGGAGCGGCGCGGTGCCCAGGAGGGCGATGGCGGCGACGGGCGCCAGGACTCCGGCAGAGAGCATGCGCACTCGCACAGCGGTCGACCGGGAGTCGCCGGGATGCATCCGGCAGGTCATGTTGGCAATCACTATAGCGGACGTCGTGCCGGGATCAGGTGTGGGTGCGGGCCGCGGCGAAGACGATGACCTTCCCGGCGCCCGCCGCCTTGAGAGCACGGGCGGCCCTGCCGGCGGTGGCGCCGGTGGTCACGACGTCGTCGACGAGGAGCACGACGCGGTCCCGCACCGCGGCGGGCCTGCGGCAGACGATGGCGATTCCCGGGTTGAGCAGCCGTTGACGGCGACCGCGGCCGACCTGCGGCCTCCCCAGGGTCCGCCTCCTCAGTGCTGGCGACAGCGGCCGCCCGAGACGCCGGGCGAGCGGCCGGGCGATCGACTCGGCGTGGTTGCGGCCGCGAGTGAGCCGCCGGCGCCAGTGCATGGGCATGGGTACGACAACGTCGGCACGTCGCAGCTCGATTCCCATGCGGGTGCTCGCCTCGTCGGCGATGTGGACGCCCAGGTAGTCGAGGCGGCGGTACTTCAGGCCGAGGATGACCTGGTCGAACGGCGGGCGGTAGACCCAGAGCCAGAAGAAACCGTCGCAACCTTCCGGGCGGTCCTCGCGGGCCGCGCCGGGGGGCGGAGATTCGAGCAGCCGCCGGCACGGCTTGCATAGCCCGAGTTCCCGTTCGGCCGGGGCCGAGCAGGCGAGGCAAGGGCGGGGCAGCAGCAGCCAGAGGGCGAAGGTCAGGAAACGCCGCGCCCGCCGACAGACGTTTTGCGCTGCTGATCCGTAGAAACAGGTGGGCAGTCTTCTTCGGTTGGATGGGCCGTCTGCGGTCATTCCTACCGACCAGGACGGATTCAGCCCGCGTCTATACTGCCCGGCGCGCGGACCAAGGAGACTCTCTTGACCTCACGGAAACGAAAGCTGCGCGCCGCCGCCGTGCCGGCGCTGGCGACAGTCCTACTGCTGCTCGCGGGCGCGGCGAGCGCCGACGCCCAGGGGCAGTACAGCTACACCCTCTCGCTCGGACCGAGCTTCGGCGGCAGCCTGGACGGAGAGCCCGACGGCGGCCTCGACCACGCGGGATTCCTGGCGAGTTTCTCGTGGCGGACCCAGCCGCGTACCGCGGTCGGCGTACGGGTCGGCAGCAAGGACCTGAGCGGCGACCAGGTCGGCACCCTGGCCAGCCCCACCTTCCGCTACGCGACGATCGCCGGTGAGTACCGGTTCAACGACCTCTACTACGAATCAGGCGTGTTCATGGGCCTCGGCGTGTACCAGCTCGGCGACGGGATCGAGAGCGACGAGGGAGTCGGCCTGACCCTGGGAGTGACGGGCGACTTCCCGATCAACGAGCGGTTCTCGGTAGTCGTCGAGCTGGTGGGCCACTACGCGGATCTCGACGCCTCCAGCACCCACGCCACCGTTCACGCCGGAGTGGCGTACCACTTCTGAACGGTGCGCGGGTCTTCTGACCCGCTGCCGCCGAAGGCTGCCAGAGAAATGCCGGCCGTCAGGCCGGATCCGCTTTGGGGGCTGCTACACTCGCGCGCCGCCGAACGTGGGGCCGTAGCTCAGTTGGGAGAGCGCTTGAATGGCATTCAAGAGGTCGTGGGTTCGACTCCCATCGGCTCCACCACGTTTCGGCCGCGCCCGGGTTAGCCCTGCGGTTTAGCGCTGTCCAGCATCGCCAGGAACGCCTGACGCTGCTCACGCATCGTCGCGCCGGGGCCGACGGCCCGTAGATACCAGGGGCCGCCGGGCGCTTCGATCACCGCCCCGAATAGCGCCCCGTCGTGCAGGTCGGTCGTCGGAAAGCTGCCGATCGTGCTTGCCTTGACCGTTCCCTCCAGCTCGATCCAGGTACGGCGGACGCCGCCGCTCTCGCGGCTCTGCGTCGTGGGCTCCGGAGCCCCGGGTTCCAGGACGACCTGGCTCTTCCAGCGCTCGACGTTCGCCGCCGCGCCACCGCCCCCGCCGGGGCCGAAGTAGTACGCCGAGATCTCCCCCGGACCGCCGGCGCCGGGGATCTCGGCCTCGAGCATGCGCATCGCCGACCTCGGTTCGAGACGGCTCCACGCCGCCGGAAGGGCGATCGACAGTCCGCTGGCGACAATCGCTTCGGAGAGCTCCACGGCCGCCGTGGCCTCCTGGGCGCCTCCTCCTTCAGCCGGCGCGTCCGCGCCGCAGGCCAGCAGCAGGAGCGTGAGACCAAGAGCTGGTGCCCGGCCACGCGGGCCGGCGATCGGGATCGTCATGACGGTGTTCCTCGTCTGGTTCCGGGTCGGAAGGCCGAGGATATGCTGACCGGCGGAAGCGCTCGGGGGCTGGTGCCTCCTGCGGTCTTCAAAACCGTTGTCCGGGGCGTCATGCGTCTCGGGGGTGGGTTCGATTCCCATGCGCTTCCGCCATTCAGACCGCGCGGTCTTCGCAAGTCGCTGGTCCGGGGCGTCATGCGTCTCGGGGGTGGGTTCGATTCCCATGCGCTTCCGCCACGCGCCGGGCTGCCGTCGCTACGTGGCGGCGCTGGTCGAACTCTCGCTCTTCGCCGACGAGGCCGAGCTGTCGCTCTTCTTCTCCGACTTCCCGGCCTCGGCCTTGCCCTCCGAGCCGTTGCCGTTCGCGGAGGAGCCGTTCGAGGAAGCCTCAGCAGAACCGTTCTTGTCCTTGCGGGCGTAGTCGTTGACGTACCAGCCGCTGCCCTTGAACTGGAACGCGGGCGCGGAGAGCAGCTTCCTCAGACTGCTCTGGCCGCATTCGGGGCACTCTTCGAGCGGCGGCGCCGAGAACGCCTGGATGGCTTCCAGCGTGGCCTCGCATTCGGTGCACTGGTACTCGTACAGGGGCATCGCGGCGCGGGATTGTAACAGCTTGTTGGCAGTCTCCGGCGAGGACTGCTAATCGACTCACAGGGGCAGCGCCTCGCACGACTCTCCCGCAGCGGCCGGGCCGCTGAACTTCGGCACGCGCACCAGGCCGGCGCCGGCGCCGTAGGCGACGAGATCATGAGAACCCAGGGGCGGCCGCGGGTCGACCAGCACTTCGCCGGACGAGAACTCGAGCCGGCACGGCAGGAACCGGTCGCGGCCCTTGGCGAAGGGCAGGCCTCCCTTGAGGCGTCCGCGGAGCGCTCCCCGCCAGTAGCTGTCGGCGATGCCGGTCATCTGACGAAGCAAAGGGCGCACCAGGAGCCAGTAGGTGACCATCGCCGAGGCGGGGTTGCCCGGAAGCCCAAACACCCATCCCCGATCGTGGCGGGCCGCCACCAGCGGCTTCCCGGGCTGGATCGCGACCGCGTCGAACAGGATGCGGCAGCCGAGGCCGGTGTCGCCCAGAACCTGCTCGACGAAGTCGAACTCGCCCATGGACACGCCGCCGGAGATCAGGAGGACGTCGGCATCGAGGCCGCGTTCGACCTTGGCGCGCAGCTCGGCCGGGTCGTCGCGGGCGATGCCCAGGGAGCGGGCGTCGATCCCAAGCTGCGCCAGCGCGGCGCGCAGGAAGTCGCGGTGGGAGTCGCGGAGCTGGCCCGGGCCGGGCTCGGCCTCGGCGGGGACGACTTCGT
The DNA here is from genome assembly GCA_009845425.1 of Holophagales bacterium. Lineage (GTDB taxonomy): Bacteria > Acidobacteriota > Thermoanaerobaculia > Multivoradales > Multivoraceae > Multivorans. Next base: position 458,598 of record VXZQ01000017.1, on the reverse strand, counting down.
CGCCGGTGGACAGCGTGGCGACGGTGGGGCGGCGGTAGACCGGCGCTTCGCGGATGCCGTGGGTAGCCAGCACGCCGGCGCCGCCGGGCGTCAGCAACTCGCCCTCGGCGAGCAGCGGCCCGCCGGCCGCCGTGACCTCGGCCTGGCGGCGGATGTGGCTCCCCGCCGGCACCGTCTCCACGATGCGGACGGTGCCGGCTCCGGCGTCGCCGCCCTCGAAGTCGGTTTGTTCGATCGGGATCACGCGGTCGGCCCCGGCGGGCGCGAGCGCTCCGGTCATGATCTGCAGGGCCGCGCCCGGGCGGAGCTCCGCTCCCGGCGGATCACCGGCGGCGACGATGCCGTCGACGGGCAGCGCGGCGCCCGCCTCGATGTCGCCGCCGAGGGCGAAGCCGTCCATCGCCGAGACGTCGTGGGCGGGCACGTCGACGGTCGCGGTCAGGTCCTCGGCAAGCACGCGGCCGACCGCGTCGGCGCGAAACACGTGCTCGATGTCGAGCGTCTCCGCCTCCGCTGCGATGGCGGCCCAGGCATCCTCGGGGGAGAGCATGGCGCGTTGTTACCTGAGCGGCCGGCCCGCCGTCAACGCATCGACTCCCGCAACGCCCGCCGCGTCGCCCGCTCCGAGGCACTTCGCGCGAGCCCGAGTCCTTACGGCGTTGACACGAATCTCGTGTTCTCCTAATCTCGTGCCATGAAGAACATCACCGTCACCCTCCCTGAAGAGGACGCGCTCTGGGTCCGCGTTCGCGCCGCCGAGAACGGGCGCAGCGTTTCGCGCTGGTTGGCCGATCTGCTCCAGGGAATGAGACGTCAGGAAGATCGCTACGAGGTCGCCATGGAACGGGCCCTCGCCATCGAGCCCGAGCCGCTCAACGAGAGCGGGAATGCGTACCCCTCCCGCGATTCCCTCCACGACCGTGACGGTCTTCGTTGACACGAACGTCCTCGTCTACCGGCACGATTCGTCCGATCCGGCGAAGCAGGCCCGCGCCGACGAGTGGTACGCCTACCTCTGGCGCAACCGCACCGGGCGGCTGAGCATTCAGGTCCTGCAGGAGCTCTACGCCACCCTCTCGCGGAAGCTGAAGCCGGGTATGGAGGCCACCCAAGCCCGGCGGATCGTGCGGGCTCTGTGTGCCTGGGAGCCAGTAGGGATCGACATGGCGATGATCGAGAAGGCCTGGATCCTCGAACAGCGCAACTCACTCTCCTGGTGGGACGCGTTGATCGTGGCGGCTGCGCAGACGACCGAGTGCGAGGTCCTCCTGACCGAGGATCTGCAGGACGGCCAGACGTTCGGAGGACTCCTGGTCGTCAATCCGTTCGCGTCGGCCAGCCTGACGCCGGAAGAGGTCCTCCGCGCGGCTACGGAGTGAACGGCAGCCCGTGACCCGCGCACCCGGCAGTTGGCCGGTTCTAGCCGATCCGCGTCAACGCCGAGTACATCGGCAGGTACATCGAGATGACGATGCCGCCGATGACGACTCCCAGGATCGTGATGAGCGCCGGCTCGAGCAGTTTCATCAGGCTGTCGACGTCGGTGTCGACCTCCTCCTCGTAGAAGTCGGCGATCCGGTTCAGCATCGGACTGAGCTTGCCGGTCTGTTCGCCGACGTAGACGATCTGGCACAGCATGGTCGGAAAGACGTTCGTCCCGCGCAGCGCGCCGTGGATCGAGCCGCCCTGCTCGACCTGGTCGCGGACGGTTTCGAGGGCCTCGGCGACGACCGTGTTCCCGGCCGCGCCGGCGGTGGTCTTCAGCGCGTCGAGGATGGGTATGCCCGAGGCCAGCAGGACGGAGAGGGTGCGGCAGGCGCGTCCCACGACGATCCGCTGCAACAGCTTGCCGACCAGCGGCAGGCGCAGCACCAGCCGGTCGGCCCACTGGCGGCCCTGACGGGTGCGGAGCAGGCGGCTCGCCGCGAACACCGCCGCGGCGGCGCCGCCGAGCAGAACGAGCACGTAGGCGCCGATGAACTCGCTGACGCCGACGACCAGCCGGGTCAGGAACGGAAGGTCGCCGCCCAGGTCGGCGAACAGGTGCCGGAACACGGGGATCACCTTCCACAGGATGAGGAACACGACCGCGGATGCGACGGCGAGGATGGCGGCCGGATAGGTGAGGGCGGAACGGACCTGGTTGCGGAGCTTCGCCACCTTCTCGATGTGCGTGGCGAGACGGTCCATCACCGGGTGTAGAGCGCCGCTGGCCTCGCCGGCGGCGACCAGGTTCACGTAGAGGTCGTTGAAGGCCCGCGGCCGGCGTTTCATCGCTTCGGCGAGACCGGCCCCCGCTTCGACCTCAGACCGGACTTCCAGCAGGATGCCGCGGAGTCCCGCGTGCTGGCCCTGGATGCTCAGGATGTCCAGGCCCTGAAGCAGTGGCAGGCCCGCGTCAAGGAGGACGGCCAACTGGCGGCTGAAGACCGCCAGAGTCTTGGGTCCGACGCGGCGGCCGGGGCGCAACCAGCGCGGCCGCCAGCGTCGCGGCGCTTCGGGGCCGTCGGGCTCCGGTGCGAGCAGCTCGTCCTCGTCGGCGAGCCAGGGCGCGCGAAACACGCTCAGCGGCCTCCCGGGAAGCCGAGATTGTCGGTGCGCCGGCCGTCAGTACGTCGCGGGAACCTCGGCCGCTTCGCCGTCCTCGTCCCCGTCGGCGGGCATGTCTTCCCAGCTCCGGAGGTGTTCCAGGAGAACGAGGAGGTGGTTGTTGACCCGCGCCGCCGTGTCCGCGTTGTCGCCGGGCGGATGGTCGTAGACGAGGTTGACGAGCCGGTTCTCCATCGGATGCACCATGAACAGCCGGATCCGCTGGAGCGTGGTGCCGTCTTCGGCCTGGAATCTCCCGCGTGCGTAGCGCGCTGCTCCAAAGGGGCCGTAGAAGAGCGCGCCGCCGACGCCCATGAACTCGCCTCCGGGCAGCGCCTCGAACAGCGGCCGCTGCTCCTCCCTGATGACGTCGATCGCGGAGATGTCCGCGAGTTCGATGTGGCCTTCAGTGGGCTCGCCGAGCTCGAGATGGATCGAGCCCACCGGACCCGCCGGAGTCTCCGTCGTCTCGATGAGTTCACAGGCAAGCTCCAGGGCATGGACGCTGGGTTCCACCCTTGTGCAGCCGTCCGGCAGGTCGACGAGTCCGAGCCCCTGCACTTCGAGGTCGATGCGGGTTGGGCCGGCTTCCTCCGGCGCAGCCTGGCAGCCGATGTGGGCGATCGAGACACCTGTACCGACCAAGACGAAGAAGGCCGTCCGGAGCCTGTTCCCGCTGTGCCTGGACATCGCCGGGACAGTACCATGCAGGTGACGGCCGATCGTGGTCGGATCGTGTCGGCGCGGACATGCTGTTGGCCTGGAGGAAAGACCGTGGACAAGCCCATCGCCCGTGTGCTCAACCTGATCGACGACAGCGAACAGCGCCTCTGGACGCTGACGCCGGACGAGGCGCGAGGCCGCCTGCTCGACGGGCCCGAGGCGGTGCTCGGGATCGACGGTTCGTTCGCTCTGGCCGCCCGTCGCGGCGTGGACGTCGTGATGGCCCGCAGCCTGGACCGGCCGATGCGCTACTTCCTGGCCAAGGAGTCTTCGGGGCCGATGCTGGTCGTCGCCCAGCGCATTGACGAGATCAGGGACTGCCTCGCCGCCGAGGGCTATCTCGACCAGTTCCATCCGACCTACACGCGGATGGTCCCCGCGCACCACGCGACGACGCTGCGCCTGGTCGGCTGCCCGGACCCGAACCCGACCCACGAGCGCTTCTTCGACCCGCCCCGGGGCACGCTGCCGCCCGATCCCGACCTGATCGGGGAGCGCTACGTAGGGGCGCTGATGTTCGAGCTCCGCGGCTGGCTCGCCGCGCTGCCGGCCGGCCGCGCCCGGGAGCCGATCGGGGTGTGCTTCTCGGGCGGGATCGACAGCGGGGCGGTGCTGGTGGCGCTGAACCGCGCGCTGCTCGAGTCTGGCCAGAGCGCCGCGCGACTCAAGGCGTTCACCCTTCGGGTCGGCGCCGGCGCCGGTGATGCGACGCAGGCGCGGGAGTTTCTGCGTCGCATGGACCTCGAGATGCTGGGCGAGGAGATCGAGGCCGACGCCGCGGCCGTCGATCCCCTGGGGGCGGTCGAGGTGATCGAGGACTACAAGCCGCTCGACGTCGAGTGCGCCGCGGTCGGCCTCGCGCTGCTGCGGGGGATTCGGGCCCGCTACCCCGACTGGCGGTTGCTGGTCGATGGCGACGGCGGCGACGAGAACCTGAAGGACTACCCGCTGGAGGAGAACCACGAGCTGACGATCACCAGCGTGGTCAACAACTCGATGCTCTACCAGGAGGGCTGGGGCGTCGACGCGATCAAGCACTCCCAGACCTACTCGGGCGGCCTTGGCCGGGCCACGGTCCGCACCCACGCCCCGGCGCGTCTGCTCGGCTTCCAGGGCTTCAGTCCGTTTACCCGGCCGGCGGTCATCGCGGTGGCCGAAGCGATTCCCTTCGCGACCCTGGTCGGCGGCTCCCACGAGGCGCTGTACGAGCTGAAGGGCGAGGTCGTGCGCCGCGGCATGAAGCGGGTGCTCGGCGTCGACTTCCCGGTCTTCCCGAAGCGCCGCTTCCAGGAGGGGGCGGCCTCGGAGGACGTGTTCGCGGCCGCCTTCGAGCGGCCGCCGGAGCAGTACCGCCGGCACTTCCAGTCGCTCTACGCCTGAGGGGATGCCGACTTGGGACGTCGCGGTTCGGGCGCTCCGTCCGCCCAAACCGGTCCACGACCCGTGGCGGCCCCAGGGAGTGACGGTCGAGCTGGAGCGCGGCCCCGGGGGTGAGTCCACGCCCTCGGCGACTGTCTTCCTGACGGGCGCGGAATGCCCCTTCACCTGCGTCTTCTGCGACCTCTGGCGTTACACGATCGACGGGCCGACGCCTGCCGGGGCGTTGCCGGCGCAGTTGTCGGCGGCGCTGGAGCAGCTTCCCGGCCTGCTTCGGGAAGCCGGACTCGATCGCTGCGACCAGCTCAAGCTGTACAACGCGAGCAACTTCTTCGACCGGCACGCGGTGCCGGAGGCGGACCTGGAACCGATCGCCCGCCTGGCCGGCGGATTTCGGCGGGTGGTGGTCGAATGCCATCCGCGGCTGGTCGACGAACGGGTGCGTCGCTTCGCTGACCGCTTGCCGGGTCGGCTGGAGGTGGCGATGGGCCTGGAGACGGCGCACCCGGAGGCGCTGTCCCGTCTGGGCAAGCAGTTGACTCTGGATCAGTTCGACCGGGCCGCGGAGCGACTGAGCGTGGACGGCGTGGATCTGCGGGTGTTCGTACTGGTCGGCGTACCCTTCGTCCAGGCGGCGGAGCAGGCGAAGTGGGTCTCGGAGGGCGTGCGTCACGCGGCGCGCGCGGGGGCCCGGTCGGTGGCCCTGATTCCGGTGCGGGGCGGCAACGGGGAGCTGGAGCGGCTGCGGGAGGTCGGAGAGTTCGCACCTCCGGATCTGGTGCTGTTGGAGGAGTCCCTGGCGGGGGGCCTGCATGCCGCCGAGGGTTCCGTGGCGGTGCAGGTCGATCCGTGGGATCTCCATCAGGTCGCGTCGGGTTGCGAGTCGTGCCGGGATGTCCGGGTCGCGGCGATCCGGAAGATGAATCGAACCGGTGTGCCGCGGCGGACGGTGTGCGGTGATTGCGGCTGAGCGACGCGAGATAGTGATCGCGGGCGGCGGCTTCGCCGGCTCGATCCTCGCGCGGGCGCTTCTTGCCGAAGGCCGGGACGTGCTCCTGCTGGAGCGGGGCCGCCACCCGCGGTTCGCGCTCGGCGAATCGTCGACTCCGCTCGCCAACCTCGCCCTCGAGCGGCTGGCGGCGCGCTACGGCTTCGACGACCTTTGGGACCTTGCCGCCCACGGCCGCTGGCGCCGCCGGCTGCCGGAGGTGGGCCGGGGACTCAAGCGGGGCTTCTGCTTCTACGAGCACGAGCCGGGCGAGGTCTTTTCGCCCGGGCCGTCGAGCAGTCGGCGGCTGGTCGTAGCCGCCTCGCCCGACGACGACGCGGCGGACAACCAGTGGCTGCGCGCGGACGTCGATTGCTTTCTGTTCGAGCGCGCCCGGGCCGAGGGCGTGGACTGCCGGGAAGAGACCGCGGTCGAAGTGATCTCGGTTCCCGGTGACGCGGACGGCGATCAGGTCCGGCTCAGGGCGGGCGACCGGATCGTCGAGGCCGACCTGCTGGTCGACGCGACGGGCGGCTCGCCGCTGGCGGCCAGCCTGGGCGCGGGGGAGGCGTCGCCGCGGTTGCGGACGAACCTGGTCTACTCGCACTTCGCCGGCGTCGAGCCCTTCGAGCGTGCCGAGGGCTGGCCGGACTCGCCGTTTCCCGAGCGCTGGAGCGCCTCGCACCACCTGCTTGAGGAGGGCTGGATGTACCAGCTCCGGTTCGACGATGGATCGATGAGCGCTGGCTTCCTGCTGGCTGAGGACCATGGGGGCGCCGCTGAGACCGTGTTCGCTTCGTTACTGGGCCGGTACCCGTCGCTGGCGCGCCAGTTCGCGGACAGCGAGCCGCTGCGGCCGATGGCTTCGCGGTCGGGTGTCGCCTACCGCCGCGACCGCGCCGCCGGCCACGGCTGGCTGCTCCTGCCGCACAGCTACGCCTTCGCCGACCCGATGTTCTCGACCGGCATCGCCTGGAGCCTGCTCGCGGTGGAGCGGGTGGCCGACCTCTGCCGGAAGGGGCTACCCGCGGATGGCCTCCTGGCGCGCTACGGGCGTCTCCTGGCCGCCGAGGCGGACCACATCGACCGGCTGCTCGTCGCGGCCTATCGATCGATGCCCGACATGGAGCGGTTCGCCGCCCCGGCAATGGTCTACTTCGCGGCCGCCTCATTCGACGAGCTGCGACAGCGCCTCCTCGACTCGCCGAGCGACGGTTGGTGCTGGCAAGGGTTCCTCGGCGCGGAAGACGGCCGCCGCAGGCTGTTCGAGGAACTCGACGAGCGGTGCGTGTCCGCAGGCGTGAGCGGGTCGCTGGCCGAGTGGGTGGGACCGGCGATCGAGCGCTGGAACCTGATCGGGCTCCTGGACCCGCGTCGACGCAACGCGTACCCGGTCGACCTGGAGGACATGGAACGGCGGGCGGTCCAGGTCGCCGCGGGCCTTGGGCTCGATGCGGCGGAGTTGCGACGGCGTTGGCCGCGGCTGCGGAGTCCGGATCACCTCAGCGCGGCGCTAGCATGACCCCGAATGTCCGGCCTGTTCATCACCTTCGAGGGTCTCGACGGCAGCGGCAAATCGACCCAACTCAAGCGGGTGGCGGCGGATCTCGAACGCCGCGGCGTCGCTCACGTGGTCACCCGCGAGCCCGGCGGCACGCCCTTCGCCGATCTCCTGCGGGAGCTGTTTCTGCGGCGGGAAGCGGCCCAGGTCGACGGCGTCGTGGAGCTGATGCTGGTGTTCGCAAGCCGGCGGCAGCACCTGATCGAGGTGATCGAGCCGGCGGTCGCGGCCGGCGCCGTCGTCCTGTGCGACCGCTTCACTGACTCGACGTACGCCTACCAGGGCGGCGGCCGCGGAGTTCCGCAGGGGGTCATCGCTGAGGCCGACCGGCTGGCCACGGGCTGCCGGGCGCCTGATCGCACCCTGTTCTTCGAGCTGTCCCCGGAGGAGGCGCAGCGACGGCGGCGCGAAGGGGCCGCCGACCGCATCGACCGGGAGAGTCTGGCCTTCTACCGCCGGGTCCACGAGGCGTACGGGCGGCGGATCGCCGCCGAGCCGGAGCGCTTCCGCGTGATCGCCGCGACGGCGTCCATCGACGACGTGGCGCGGGCGGTCGAGGCCGAACTCAGCGACTTGCTGCGGCCGCTAAGCCAGGCGGCCGGCGCATGAACCGGACCGCGGACCGGTTGATGCCGCTGGCCGCGGCCGGCCGTCTCTACACCTCGGTGATCGTCTCCGGCGGGACGCCGGCCGAAAGGCGCGACTACGCGTTTGAGATTGGCCGCGCGTTGCTTTGCGAGCGCGCGCGGGCGGAGCGACCATGCGGCGAATGCCGGCACTGCCAGCGGGTCGATCCGGAGCGGTATGCCAGCGAGGCCCGGGCCAAGGAGAAGTCGGAGAAGAGGCGCCGCACGGCCGGGAACCAGGGTGACGTGGGTGTTCGGCAGTCTCATCCGGACTTCATGCTGCTGGAACGCCCACCCGGGGCGCGCGATATCGGAGTCGACATGGTGAGGCCCGTCGTGCGCTCGGCCCAGATGTCGCCTTTCGAGGCTCGAGGACAGGTGTACGTCATCGGCGAGGCGGAGACCCTCAACCCCTTCGGCGCGAACGTCCTCCTCAAGACCCTGGAGGAACCGGTCGGCAGTACGCCCAGGCACTTCCTCCTGCTGACCCATTCGGCCCAGGAACTGCTGCCGACGTTGCGGAGCCGGTCGCAGACGGTCTATCTCGGTGGCAAGCGCGTCGTGACGGACAGTGAACGGATTGCGAAGCTGGTGGCTCATTGGCGGCGTTTGCCCGACGATGGTGGGTTCGCCCTGTGGATCTCCGGTCTGACCGAGCTCCTGATCGACATCGGAGAGAAGGGACTTGACGACGTTCGCGACCGGCAGGGCTGGACGCGAATCGCGACCGCCGTGACCGAGGCGGCCGTTGCGCTAGACGACCGGAGCGACCGAGCAGCAGCGCTGGCGCTGGCCGCCGATTTGCTGGACGCCCACCGGCTGCGGGAGCGGTACATTCAGCCGCGCCGCATCATCGAGGGTCTGGCGGCCCGCCGGTTGCGACGAGATCGGCCGGAGACCGGGTTCGAGAGTTCGGTCAACGTGTTGATGGGACCGCCTTGACGGTCGGCTTGCACTGGCTCGCCGCTTCGCGGCTCGCGCTTGTGCCGGCCAGAAGGCCGGCGCACCGACACGCACCGACACGCACCGACAGTTTCCCACCCCTCCGGTAGAGTCTCGCGAAAGAGGAGGGGACCTTGACCACAGACACTTCCGAGCACAGGAACCGGCCGACCTGGGCTCTCCATCTGGCCCTCTATGCGGTCCTGCTGGCGGTCATCGGTTTCCTGGTTCTGCGGCCGGAATCCGGGGCGGCGGCGCAGGAGGACGAACCGGGCGAGGAGCAGGTCGCGGCGCGCCTCGACGGCGTGGACATCGGCTACGACGAGGCGCTCGAACGCGCCGCCGCGCAGCTCGATCAACTGGAGCAGCAGCGCATTCAGTGCGAGCTGCAGGTCGCCTCGGAGCGTCATGGACTGCTCGAGCGGACCCTTGAAGGGATCGTGCGCGACCGGCTGATCGAGGCCAGCGCGGAAAGCGCGGGTCTCGAGGTCGCGGACTGGCGGTCGGGAGAGATGGAGCGGCTCGAAGCCGGCGTGACGGACGAGGACGTCGATGCCTTCTTCGTGGAGAACGAAGGGCGTATCCGGGGCGGGCGGGAAGAGCTCGAACCCCAGGTGCGAACCTACCTGGCGCAGCAGCGCTTCGTCGATGTGCTCGAGGACGGCCACGAGATCGAGTACCTGCTCGAGCCCTACCGTCTGGAGGTCGATCCGGCCGAAGGGCCGGTGCGGGGCGCGGCGGCGGCGCCGGTCACGATCGTCGAGTGGTCGGACTTCGAGTGCCCCTACTGCAAGAGCGTCCTGCCGACGCTGGAGCGGGTCCTGGAGGAGTACCCGGAGCAGGTGCGGCTCGTGTTCCGCCACTTCCCGCTGCACGCGATCCATCCGAACGCCCAGGCCGCCGCCGAGGCGGGTGTCTGCGCCCAGGACCTCGGCGGCTTCTGGGAGCTGCACGACCTGATGTTCGACGAGCAGGACACCCTGACCCTGGACGACCTGAAGGACAAGGCGGAGCGGGCCGGCCTCGACGCCGAGGCGTTCACCGCCTGCCTGGAGCAGGATGACATCGCCGAGCGGGTGGACGCCGACCGGCGCGCGGGGATCGAGGTCGGAGTGAACGGGACGCCGGCGCTGTTCGTCAACGGCCGGCCGCTTGCCGGTGCGGTCGCCTACGAACAGTTGGCCGAGGTGGTCGAGGACGAGCTCGAGCGCGCGAGTGGGTAGCGGCGGCCCTGAGCGCCCGGTGTTCGTTCCCTACCGGCCGGAGCGCCTGGAGCCGGCCGAGATGGAGCGCCGGGCCGACGGGATCTTCGAGGAGTTCGACAGCCGGCGGAGCGTCCGGTTCTTCACCGACGAGCCGGTGCCGCGGCGGTTGATCGAACGAGCGATCGAGGCGGCGTCGACCGCGCCCTCGGGGGCTCATCGCCAGCCGTGGCGATTCGTCGCCGTGAGCGACCCGGAGGTCAAGGCGCGGATCCGCGAAGCGGCTGAGGCGGAGGAGAAGCACAGCTACCTCGGAGGGCGGATGCCGGACGAATGGCTGGAAGCGCTCAAGCCGTTGGGCACGGACTGGCGAAAGCCGTTCCTGACCACCGTGCCGTGGATCGTCGTCGTGTTCGCCGAGCTCTACGGCGTCGACGAGGACGGAGCGAAACGGAAGAACTACTACGTGAAGGAGAGCGTCGGCATCGCCTGCGGCCTGTTCATCGCGGCCCTTCACCGGATGGGGCTCGCCACGCTGACCCACACGCCGAGCCCGATGGGGTTCCTGAGCGAGATCCTGAATCGCCCGCGGAACGAGAAGCCGTACATCCTGTTCCCGATCGGCTATCCGGCCCCGGACTGCGAGGTGCCCGACCTGCGGCGCAAGTCGCTGGCCGAGGTCGCCCGGTGGCACTCCGGGCGGCCGGGGCGGACGGCCGCCGACGCCGACTGAGCGACAGATGATCGGTCTGATCCTGGCCGGCGGCATCGGTTCCCGCTTCTGGCCCCTGAGCCGCCGGCGTCGCCCCAAGCAACTCCTCGACCTGCTGGGCGGCGGTTCCCTGGTGGCCGCGACCGCGCGCCGGGTCGAGCCGTTGTGCGGTGCCGAGCGGACCTGGGTCTGCACGACCGAGGAACTCGCGGCCGCGGTCGCCGCCGAGCTGCCCGGCCTCGACTCCTCGCGCATCCTGGGTGAGCCGAGCGGACGGAACACGGCGCCGGCGATCGGCTGGGCGGTGCGGACGATGCCGGAAGCGGCGCGTCGGGAGGTGATCGCGGTCATGCCGTCCGACCACTGGGTCGCCGACGAGGACGCATTCCGCGAGGCGCTCAGCCGGGGCGCGGCGGCGGTGGAGCGCGGCGACCACGAGGTCGTCACGGTCGGCATCGCACCGGCCTGGCCCGAGACCGGGTACGGCTACCTGGAACTCGAGGCGCCGGCCGAGCCCCTGGGCGTTCAGCCCGTGCTGCGGTTCACCGAGAAGCCGGACGCGGAGACGGCGGCGCGCTTCAAGGCATCGGGCCGCCACTTCTGGAACGCCGGCATCTTTCTGTTTCGGGGCACCGTGCTGCTCGATCTCTACCGCGAGCACCTGCCGGAACTTGCCACCGGCATCGAGCGGCTGGTGGCGGACGGTCTGGACGCCGCCCGCCGCCGCGAGATCTACGCCGGCCTCGAGTCGATCTCGATCGACTACGGGCTGATGGAGCGGCTCGACTCGATCGGCTGCGTGGTGGCCGACTGCGGCTGGAACGACATCGGATCCTGGGGACTGCTGGCCGAGGCACTGCCGGCGGATGGGGACGGCAACCGGACGGTGGGCGACACGCTTGCGGTCGATGCCCGCGACAACCTCCTGTTCGCGGACGAAGGCGCGGTGGCGGTGATCGGCGTGGAGGGTCTCGCCGTCGTGCGCACCGGCGATTCCGTTCTCGTCGTGCCGCGCGAGCGGGCCCAGGACGTCCGCGAGATCGTGGAGCGGCTCGTGGCCCGGGGCCGGCTGGATCTGCTCTGAGCGCGCCGCCCGTCCTCGTCTGGCCCGGCGCCGCCCTGTCGGTGCGCGGGTCTTCTGACCCGCTGCCGCCGGAGGCGGCCGGAGGTGGGCGCCGCGAAGCGGCACCGATTGGCGGCGGCGGCGGCTTCCGCGATCTCGCCTCGTGCCGGGCCGAGTTGCGGGCGGCCTTCGCGGAAGGCTCGGACTGGGAAGTCGAACTTGGCTTTGGCAAGGGGCGCTTCCTCGTTTCCTCGGCCGCCGCCGCCGGTTCCCGCCCGTTTCTGGGGGTCGAGATGGCGTCCAGGTACTTTCGCCTGGCGGCCCGGCGGGCGGCTTCGCGTCGCCTCTCGAACGTCATACTGCTACGCGGCGAGGCGCTCTATCTGATCGCGACCCTGCTGCCCGCGGGGATGGCGCGCACGGTCCACGTCTACTTCCCCGACCCCTGGCCGAAGAGCCGGCACCACCGCCGGCGGCTGCTCGACCCGCGTACCGTCGACCTGGTGCTGGCGCTGCTCGATCCGCCGCGAGGAAGGCTGTTCTTCGCCACCGACCACCTGGAGTACGGCGAGGCGGTGGCGGAAACCCTTGCCCGGCATCCGGCAGTGGAGGTGGACCGCGTCGATGACGGCTGGCCGGAAGGACCGCGGACGAACTACGAGGCGAAGTTCGAGCGGGAGGGACGGCCGATCGTGCGGCTGGCGGCCCGCCTTCGAGGCGGTGGTGCGGCGAGCCTGCTTCACCCCGCCGGCCGGGATGATCTGCTGGTGGGGCCTGCCCCGGCTCAGGAGCCCAGCGCCAGCCGGACTTCGTCGTAGACGGCGTCGCTGCAGTACACCCGGTAGCGGTCGATGCGCCGCAGGTGACGCACGAAGTGACTCGCGTCCTCGAGCTGTACGAGCTTCCCTCCGTTGTGGCGGACCGGCACCCGGCCGCGGCCGAGGCGGTGGGGATCCTTGGCCGAGTTCGAGACGAGGATGCTCTTGCCGTAGCGTTCGCGCAGCGGTTCGAGGCGCTCTTCGAACGCGCGTTTCTCGTCGGCGTCCAGGTGCTCGCCGGTCTCGTGGGCGAGCCGGAAGTGTCTGCGGTCGGTGATCGCCCGCGCGTGCAGGCTGTCCGAGCGCCGCATTCTCGTCATCATCTCGCCGTCGTCGTTGGCCAGGAAGCGCTCCGGGTCGCTGCTCCAGGCGATGCCCTGTTCGTGCAACCACTCGTTCAGGTGGAGTTCCAGCGCCTTGCCGGTGACGTGGAAGTAGACCTGCGTGAACATGTAGTAGCGGGCCAGGATCAGGCCCTCGACCGCGTGCAGGCCCTCGGCGTCGATCCCCAGCCGGTGGTCGCCGCCGGCGCCGTCGGTGAGCGGTCGCACGGTGGCGATCACCTGGTCGAGGTCGAAGTTGCCGTAGCGGACGCCGCAGAACAGGGAGTCCCGCAGCAGATAGTCCATCTTGTCGACGTCGAGTTCGCCGGAGACGATCGGCGGCAGCAGCCGCTCGGGCCCGTCGAGGTCGTCGCCGAGCAGCCGGATCACGTCGCGGGCCTCGAGGCCCTGGCCGTGTTGTTCGAACGCGGCGCTGATCTCGCGGCCGCCGAGCAGGCGCCGGCTCATGTCCTCGTGGTCGATCCCGTCCTCGAACAGATCCTCGGCCCAGTGGCTGAAGGGGGCGTGCCCGAGGTCATGGAGCAGGGCGGCCGCCCGAACCAGGCGCCGGGATCGCGCGCTCGGGCCGGCTTCGAGGGGCGTCCCCTCGGCTCCGGCCAGCGTGTCGTAGACGCGGCCGGCCAGGTGCATCGTGCCCAGGGCGTGACCGAAACGGCTGTGCTCCGCGCCGGGGAACACGAGATGGGTCAGGCCGAGTTGGCGGATCGAACGCAGGCGCTGCATCGGCCGGGTGCCGATGAGCGCGGCTTCGAGTTCGTCGGCCTCGATGAAGCCGTGGATCGGGTCCCGGAACGCCAGCGTCGCCACGGTTGCTACTCTACGGCTGCCCCGCGCTGGCTCACAGCGATGAAGAACCGTCTCCGCATCGCGCCGTGGTTGGGAGGACTGTTGCTGGCCCTGACGGCCGCCGGCGTTCTCCCCGCCCAGTCGCCGGACCCTCCCGCCGAGCCGCCCGATCCGACGGCCGAGGGGCTCGGTCTGCGCGAGCGTCTCGACCGGCTGGTCGAGCGGGTCAAGTACGAGCAGAACCTGATCGTGACTCTGCAGGCGCGCCTGTTTCAGCGGCGGGAAAGCGAGCTGCTTCTGGAGCCGGTGGAGGAGCGCGGCTGGCTCCGCTACCGGCCGCCGGACGCGCTCCGCTGGGAGATCGCCGAGCCGAAGCCGGTGATCATGACCGTTCACGACGACGTGGCGACCAACTGGTACGTCGATCTGGGCACCGCCAGGGTGACCGAGGTGGGTCGCCTGTCCGAGCAGATACTGGAGTACATGGGACCCGCGGGCAACCTGGAGACGCTGTTGAAGTACTTCGCCGTCCAGGTGGAGTTTCCCGAGGAGGAGGGGGACTCCTACTTCCTGCACCTGACGCCGGACTACCGGAGCGTCGAGAAGCGGGTGCGGGAGATCGATCTCTGGATCGACCCGGCCAGCTTCCTGCCGTGGAAGTTCAATGTCGTCCTCGCCAGCGGCGACGAGCGGCTCGTCACCCTCGAAGATCTGGTCCTGAACGAGCCGATCGACGACTCGGAGTTCATCCTGGCGCTGCCCGACGACGTCGAAGTCACCGAGATCGATCTCAACTGAGCGGTTTGCATGGAACTGGCCGCCTTGTCGGTGCGCGGGTCTTCTGACCCGCTGCCGCCGAAGGCGGCCAGGGAGACGCGCCGGCCGTCAGGCCGGCTCCGTTCTGGCGGCCAGTTCCATGGCGGCCGGTTCGGGTTCCGCGTCGTTTCCCGTGACGGGCTCGCCCGTCTCGGTCGCCTGACCACGCCCCACGGCGAGGTCGAGACGCCGGCCTTCATGCCGGTCGGCACGTTGGGCGCAGTGAAGGGCCTGAGCCAGGACGTGCTGGAGGCGGCCGGAGCGCGGCTCCTGATGACGAACCTCTTCCACCTGCTGGAGCGGGTGGGCCCGGACCGGATCACCGGTCTGGGCGGCCTGCACGAGTTCATCGGCTGGGACGGTCCGCTGGCGATGGACAGCGGCGGCTACCAGGTGTTCAGCCTGGCCGGGTTGCGGCGGGTCGACGACCGGGGAGTCACCTTCCGGAGCCCGCACGACGGCAGCACCGTGGAGCTGACGCCCGAGCGGGTCGTGGAGTTCCAGGAACAGATCGGCGTGGATGCCGCGATGGTGCTCGACGAGTGCCCGCCGTGGCCGGTGGACCGCGAGGCGGCGGCCGAGGCGCTGCGGCGGACGAACCTCTGGGCCAGGCGCTCCCTGGACCGCTGGGGAGCGGACGGAGACCCGGCGGCGGCGGGTCTGTTCGGCATCGTGCAGGGGAGCTTCTTCGAGGACCTGCGGCTCGCCGCCGCGGAGGACCTCGCCGGCCTGCCCTTCGACGGTTACGCGATCGGCGGCGTCAGTGTCGGCGAGGAGCGCGAACTGGGCCGGCAGGCCGTGTCCTGGGTCGCTCCCGCGCTGCCGGATGATCGCCCCCGCTACCTGATGGGGCTGGGTACTCCGGAGGACCTCTTCCACGCCGTGAGCCTCGGCGTCGATCTCTTCGACTGCGTGCTGCCTTCGCGCAACGCCCGCCACGGCACGCTGTTCTCGTCCACCGGCATCGTCAGAATCAAGAAGGCGCGCTACCGGGAGGATCCGCGTCCCGTGGATCCGGCTTGCGGCTGCCCGGTATGCCGCCGGCACAGCCGGGCCTTCCTGCACCACCTCTTCCGCTGCGGCGAGATCACCGGCAAAGTGCTGGCGACCGAGCACAACGTGCGCTTCTACCTCGACTTCATGGCCGATCTGCGCCGGGCGATCGCCGACGGCGCGCTGGCCACCTTCGCGGCGTCGCGGCTACCGGAAGTCGGCCCGGAGGGCGAACCGGAGGCCGAACGGCGATAGGGTACGCCTTTGCGGTGGGGGCCACGACCAGTCGGCCCGCCGCCAGCCAAAGTACGCTGCTGGGAGCACCAGAGATGATTCCTGATTTCGCACTGTTTGTGGCCACGGGCGGAGCGCCCTCGGGTCTCATTCAGTTTCTGCCGCTCATCCTGATCGGCGCCATCTTCTACTTCCTGCTGATCGCTCCGGAACGCCGTCGGCGCAAGCAACTGCAGGCGACGGTGGAGGCGCTGAAGAAGGGCGACCGCGTCCTCACCCAGGGCGGCGTCTTCGGCGACGTCGTGTCGACCGAGCCGACCACCGTCATTCTGCAGATCGCGGACGGCGTCAGGGTGAAGGTCACGAAGTCGTCGATCACCGGGCTGGCCGAGGAGTCGACGTCATGAACCGGAATCTGCTCTGGCGGGGCCTGGTCGTGGTGGTCGTCGTCTCGGCGTGCGCGTTCTCGGCCTTCCCGCTCGCCGACTCGATCAACCTGGGTCTCGACCTCCGCGGCGGCATCCATCTGCTGCTCGAGGTGCTGACCGATGACGCGTTGCGGGCCGAGGCGCAGAAGGACATCGACAGCCTGATCCAGGAACTCGCCGAGAAGGGGGTCGAGGGCACGAGCGCGCTCACCGAGACTCCGACCCGGTTCCGGCTCTCGGGCCTGCCGCCCGACCAGGACGGTCTGCTGCCCACGATCATCGAGGAGAACGTGCCGTACTGGACCTGGCGGCGCAGTGGCGAGGATGTGATCTTCGAGCGCCGCCCGGACGAGGTGAACACGATCCGCGAGCAGGCGATCGACCAGGCCCTGCAGACGATCCGCAACCGGGTCGACGAGTTCGGGGTCGCCGAGCCGGTGATCCAGCGTCAGGGCCTGGGCAGCAACCGGCTGGTCGTCCAGCTTCCGGGCGTCGACGATCCGGAACGGGTGAAGGACCTGATCAAGAACACCGCCTTCCTCGAGTTCCGGCTCGCCGTCTACCCGGAGAGCGGGGGCGCGGCGTTCGACCGCCAGGAGATTCTCGACCGCTACGGCGGGACCCTGCCCGAGAACCTGGAGATCGCCGCCCAGGACCAGCGGGGCGAGGACGGCAGCGTGCTCGGCCAGGTCTTCTACGCGCTCGAGCGGCGTCCCGTGATCACCGGACGCGACCTGAAGACGGCGCGCGCCGGGCTCGGCCAGTTCCAGGAACCGGTCGTCAACTTCTCGCTCACTCACGAGGGCGCCCAGATCTTCGAGGACTGGACCGGCGCGAACGTCGGCCGGCCGCTGGCGATCGTCCTGGACGGCAAGGTGCAGTCGGCGCCGGTCATCGAGAGCCGGATCTCCGACTCCGGGGTCATCACCGGCGCGTTCACCCAGCAGGAGGTCGAGGACCTGGCGACCGTGCTGCGCTCGGGCGCCCTGCCCGCGGGCATCAACTACCTGCAGCAGCAGGCGGTGGGCCCGTCGCTCGGGCAGGACTCCATCGACCAGGGCACCCGCGCCTTCCTCTTCGGGATCGTGCTGGTGATCCTGGCGATGCTGGTCGTCTACAAAGCTTCGGGCATCAACGCGATGGTGGCGCTGGCGCTCAACTTCGTGCTCGTGTTCGGCGTCCTCGCCTACTTCGGCGCCGCCCTCACCCTGCCGGGCATCGCCGGGCTGATCCTGACGATCGGCATGGCGGTGGACGCGAACGTCCTGGTGTTCGAGCGGATCCGCGAGGAGCTGCACAACGGCCGCACGGTCAAGGCTGCGGTCGTTTCGGGCTTCGGCAAGGCGTGGTCGTCGATCCTCGACGCGAACCTCACGACGCTGATCGCGGCCATCTTCCTGATCAACTTCGGCACCGGCGCGATCCGCGGCTTCGCGGTGACCCTGACCGTGGGCATCCTGGCTTCGGTGTTCACGGCCGTCTTCAACAGCCGCTTGCTGTTCGACCTGCTCCTGTCCCGCTCGGGCCGGGTCGAGCGCCTGTCGATCTAGAGCTGCATCGCTAGGAGAGTGTCGATGGAGTTCTTCCGCAACACGAGTTTCGACTTCATGCGCGCGCGGCGCGTGTGCCTGACCCTGTCCGCGGTGGCCGTGATCGCGGCGCTCGGCTACATCTTCAGCCGGCAGTTGAACCTGGGCATCGACTTCGCCGGCGGCACCCAGATGATCGTGCAGTTCGACGAGCCGCCCGACGTCCAGGAACTCCGCGGGCTGCTGCAGGAGGCGGGGATCGAGAACGCCTCGATCCAGGCGTTCGGCGAGGAGGGGGACAACTCGATCATCCTGAAGACCCCGGTCGCCGACGACGAGGAACAGCGAAGCAGCGCTTCGCGGGTCGAGGAGGTGCTGGAACGACGCTACAACCGCGACGTCAGCGGCTTCGACCTGAACCGGCAGGGCACCGAGGCGCTCGCCTCGATGCTGCTCGGCGCCGATCCGGACGGCATGCGGGCGACCGGTGACGACATCGGCGCCCGCGAGCACTACCGGGAAGCGGCGGCCGAGGTCATGGCCCTGCGGCGGACCGGTGGGCTGATCCGCGACTGGTCCGAGATACAGCCGGGTGAAGCGCTCAGCCCCGAGGCCCTGGCGGCGATCAGGGACGGCGCCACCTTCGGCCACTTCGCGGTCCAGTCGAGCGACAGCGTGCTGCCGCAGATCGGTGGCGAACTGCGGCGCAAGGGCCTGCTGGCGATCGCCTTTTCCCTGGCCGGCATCCTGACCTACATCTGGTTCCGGTTCGAGCTGCGCTTCGGCATCGGCGCCCTGGTCGCCCTCGCGCACGACGTCGCCGTCTGCCTGGGCCTGTTCGCCTTCGCGGGCTACGAGTTCAACCTGACGACGATCGCCGCCTTCCTGACTGTCATCGGCTACTCGGTCAACGACTCCGTCGTCGTCTTCGACCGGGTGCGCGAGAACCTGCGCCGGAACCGTCGCGAGTCTCTGGTCGCGGTGCTGAACCGGAGCCTGAACCAGACCCTCTCGCGCACCGCCCTGACGTCCGGCACCACCCTGCTCGCCGTCGGTTGCCTGTTCGTCCTCGGCGGCGACGTGATCCGGGGCTTCTCCTTCCTGCTCCTCGTCGGCGTGCTCGTCGGCACCTACTCGTCGATCTACGTCGCGAGCCCGATCGTCCTGATCTGGGAAACCACCTTCGGGCGCGCGCGACGGGAGAAGAGGGCAGCGGCCGCGTAGGTAGCGGGCTATGGCTCAGGCTGCTGAACGACCCCGGGAACCGGCGCCGCTGCGCGACCCTGGGGACGTGGGGATCGGCGATGTCCTGAGCCGCCTCCAGGAGAACGAGCGCGCCTGCGACGAGGACTGGCTGCGCAGTGTGGTCGACTTCGCTGAACTGGCTCATCGGGGCCAGGAGCGGCGATCGGGAAAGCCCTACATCAGCCATCCGCTGGGAGTGGCCCACATGCTGGCCGAGCTCAAGTTCGACCAGACCAGCGTCGCGGTCGGGCTCCTGCACGACGTGCTGGAGGACACCGGCACGACGAAGAAGGACCTGGCCTCCCGGTTCGGGTCCGAGATCGCGGACCTGGTGGACGGCGTGTCGAAGATCGGTCGCCACGAGTACGTCCACAGCGACGAGGTGCAGGCCGAGAGCTTCCGCAAGCTGATCCTCGCCTCGGCGCGCGACCTGCGCGTGATCGTCGTCAAGCTGGTCGACCGCCTCCACAACATGCTGACCCTGGGGCACCTGGAGACGGAGAAGCGGCGGCGGATCTCGCGGGAGACGCTCGAGATCTACGCGCCGCTCGCGCACCGCCTGGGCATGTCGCGGATCCAGTGGCTCCTGGAGGACCTGGCCTTCCAGCACATTCACCCGCAGCAGTACGAGGACATCCGCCGGCAGCTCGACGAGCGGCTCAAGGGGGCGCGGCGGACGATGGAGCGGATCGCCGGGCGGCTGCGCGAGGCGTTGCGCAAGGCGGACATCGAGGGCGAGATCAGCTACCGCGTGAAGGGCTACTACTCGGTCTACCGGAAGCTGCAGGAGCGCCAGATCGACCTGCCGGAGCTGTACGACTTCCTGGCCTTCCGGATCATCACGGTCGACGTGAAGGACACCTACGCCGCGCTCGGCGTCGTCCATCAGCTCTGGCACCCGATCCCGGGCCGGTTCAAGGACTACATCGCGATGCCGAAGCCGAACCTCTACCAGTCGTTGCACACGACGGTGGTCGGGCGCGGTGGGCAGCCGTTCGAGGTTCAGATCCGGACCCGGGCGATGGACCTGCTGGCCGAGGAGGGCGTCGCCGCCCACTGGCGATACAAGGAAGGCCAGCTCGACACGGACGAGAACGACGCCAGCATCGTCTGGCTGCGGCAACTGCTGGAGTGGCAGCAGGAGACGCCCGATCCGCGCACCTTCATGAGCGCGCTGAAGATCGACCTGTACCCGGACGAGGTGTACGTGTTCACGCCGAAGGGCGACGTGCTCTCCTTCCCGCGCGGCGCGACGACGCTCGACTTCGCCTACCGGATCCACACGGAGCTCGGCCATCACTGCAGCGGCGCCCGGGTCAACGGCCGGCTGGTGCCGCTGCGGACCGAGCTGAAGAACGGCGACATCGTCGAGATCACGACGAACCCGAACCGGGAGCCGAGCCGGGACTGGCTGAACATCGTCGCCACGCCGAAGGCCCGCAGCAAGATCCGCCACTGGATCAACGCCGAGCAGAAGAAGCGGGCGATCGAGATCGGCCGTACGCTGCTGGCCAGCGAGCTGCGCCGCTACCGGGTCAGTCCGCGCCGGATCTTCGAGTCGAAGGAGATGGCGGACTTCGTCTCCGTCGAGGGCTACTCCGGCATCGACGAGCTGTTCAGCCGGCTCGGGTTCGGCCGCGGCTCGGTCAAGCCGGTGCTGCGCGCCGTGCTGCCGCCGGAGCGACTGCGTGACCGTGACCAGGAGCCCGGCCGCCTGCGCCGCGCGGTGAGCAAGGTGATACCGCGCGACCAGGCGAAGCTGGTCGTCAAGGGCGAGGACGACATGCTCGCCTTCTTCGCCGGTTGCTGCAGCCCGTTGCCGGGCGAGGACATCATCGGCTTCGTGACCCGCGGGCGCGGGGTGTCGGTCCACTCGGTCGACTGTCCCAACGTGCGCAACCTGCTGTACCACCCGGAACGCGAGATCCGGGTCGAGTGGGCGCGCCGCCACGACTCGATGTTCGCGGTGACCCTGGTCATCGAGACGCGCGACCGCCCCGGCGTCCTGGCCCGCGTGACCGAGGCGATCGCCAAGCAGGGCAGCAACATCCGCCACATCGAGAGCCGCAGCCGTGGCGCCGGCGAGGCGTCCATCGACGTCGTCGTCGACGTCCGCAACCGAAAGCACCTCAACCGCCTCCAGGAGTCGCTCGAGAACCTGTCCGCCGTGCGCGCCGTGAAGCGCCGCCAGGGACCGACTTCGTCAGCTTCTGCCACGGCTTAGGTGCTGGCTGGGTGCGGGCGTAGTAGACGCGGGTCCGCGGGGCTCCGTAGAGATCCTTGACGGTCGGAAACGAGATCAAGGAGGGAAGAAGATGATCGGAACTCGTCGAACACACCTGGTTCTGGTAGCGATTGTGGGCGCGGTGCCGCTTGGCGCTGCGGTGGCGCCGGCTCTCGCCCAGGACGTGGAAGCTGCGGCCGGGTCGGTGGCGGTCCAGGTGACGCCGAGCAGCGTGCCGGAGAGCGGCGGGGAAGTCGAGCTGTTCGCCCTCGTGCGCGACGATCGCGGGCGGCCGCTGGAGGACGCGAAGGTGAACTTCCTCACCCAGACCGGCTCGCTCGGCTCCGGAGGACGGTTGGTCACAACCGGGCCGGACGGTGGCGTCACCGATCGGCTCACCGTGACGGCCGCTGAACTTGCCGCGGTGGAGGAGAACAGGTTCTGGTTGGCGGCGGCGGTCGGCTCCGGCGGCAGGCAACTGGTGAAGGAGGATGTCGCCGTTCGCATTCAGCGACAGCCGGACGCTGCCTTCAAGTACAGCCCGGGCGGCCTGCTGGTCGCCTTCAGAGATGTTTCCGCAGGTCAGGTGACAAGCAGGCAGTGGGACTTCGGAGACGGCGCCACGAGCACGCGCCAGAGCCCGGCCCACACCTTCCCCGAGCCGGGCTACTACGCGGTCACGCTGCGGGCTGGCAACTCGGTGGGGTCGGACGAAGTGACCAGACTGATCTGGGTCGGCCCCGGACGGCCCCCGAGCGAATAGACGGTCTTTCCGTAGCGTTCGTATACTGATTCGAGAGATGGAAACACGCCGCCGATTCCTGCCAGCCGCCATGGCCGCCAGCATGTTGCTGGCGGTCTTCGCGGCGTGTGACAAGACGAGTCCGGTTGCCCCGTCGGGGACGCTGATCACGATCAGTGCGAATCCGGACCGGATCCCCTCGGACGGGAGCGCCGAGATCCGGGTCGTCGCGCTCAGGCCGAACGGAACGCCGGTCAGCCGCGGCACGTTGATCCGTCTCACGACGACGCTTGGCACGATTCCGCCCAGTGTCGGCGTCGACGACCGGGGAGAAGCACTGGCGATGCTGGAGGCTGACGGCCAGTTCGGTGTCGCCACGGTGTCGGCCAACACCGGCGGTTCCGAGACCGCGACGATCGACGTCCAGCTCGGTCTCTCGCCGGCTTCGGTCACCGTGCAGGTGACGCCGAACAGCGTGCCCGAAACCGGGGGCGAGGCCGATCTGCTGGCGATCGTCCGTGACGACCGCGGCCAGCCGCTCGAGAAGGCGGAGGTCAACTTCCGGACCGAGATCGGCACGCTCGATTCGGGCGGCGGGCTGATCTCGACTGCCGCGGACGGGACGGTGTCGGACCGGCTCGTCGTCACTTCGGGTGATCTCGACACGGTGTCGGGAGACAGCTTCGAGGTCGGCGTGGACGTCGGCAGCGGCGCCGGCCAGCTCGTCACGACGAACGTCAGCGTCGCGATTCAGCGATTGCCGCGGGCCGACTTCACCTTCAACACCCGCAATCTGCTGGTCGCCTTCGAAGACACGACGGACGGCCGCACGACGAGCTGGCTGTGGAACTTCGGCGACGGCAACACGAGCACGCGCCAGAACCCGACGCACACGTATGACGAGCCGGGCACCTACGCGGTCACCTTCCGGGCCACCAACTCGCTCGGTTCGGACGAAGTGACGAAGTTCGTTCAGGTCACGGGCCAGTAGACCGCCGGGCCGTGGCCGCCGGGGAGCGCCCGACTTCGCCGAAGCCGACGGTGACGATCGGCGAGTTGTACCTGGCTCAGGGCCACCGCAGGGAGGCGATCGCGATCTTCCAGCGCGTGCTTTCGGCCGACCCGGACAGCCGGCGGGCCCGCGAAGCACTCGAGCGTCTCGGAGTGCTCCCGCCGCGGGCTACAATCCGCGCCCGGGAGGTGCCGGACCGTGCTGAGTAATGAGGAAATCCAGGCTCTGATTCGCTTCGTGGCCGAGGAGCGTCGGGGTGGCTCGGATCTCTCGGTCGAGTACCAGGTCGATGGTCTCTACGTGCGTGTGGGGGGCGATCGGGGCGGCGCCGCGGGGGCGCCACGGCCCGCGCCGGCCCCGGCGGCGGCAACGCAGGCGACCACTCCGCCATCGGCCCTGGAAGATGTGCCCGCGGCCGAGGAGCCGGCGCTCGATGGGCACGTGCTGACGTCGCCGATCGTGGGGACGTTCTACGCGGCGCCGAGTCCGGACTCCCCGCCCTACGTCGAGATCGGCGGGCGGGTCGAGAAGGGCCAGGTCGTCTGCATCGTCGAGGCGATGAAGCTGATGAACGAGATCGAGGCCGATGTCTCGGGGACGGTTTCGTCCGTGGTGCCGGACAATGGCGACCCGGTCGAGTTCGGCGCGCCCCTGTTCGTGATTCAGACTTGAAGACCGCGCTGCCGGGAGAGGCGAGCGCCGCGCGGCCGTTCCGGAAGATCTTGGTCGCGAACCGCGGCGAGATCGCGGTCCGCGTCATTCGCGCCTGCCGCGATCTCGGCATCGAAACGGTCGCCGTTTTCAGCACCGCCGACCGGGATGCGCTGCACGTGCGCCTGGCGGACGCGGCCGTCTGTGTCGGTCCGCCGCCACCCGCGGCGAGCTACCTTCACCAGCAGAACCTGCTCGCCGCGGCGAGCATCACCGGGGCGCAGGCGGTCCATCCGGGGTACGGGTTTCTGGCCGAGAACGCGGACTTCGCCGATGCCGTCGGGCGTTGCGGCCTGGCCTGGATCGGACCGTCGCCGTCCGCGATCCGTACCCTGGGAGACAAGACGAGGGCGCGTGAAGCCGCGATCGCGGCCGACGTGCCGGTGTTGCCGGGCGGTCCGGCGCCGGCATCGCTCGAGGAGACGGTGGCGCTGGCCAGGGATGTCGGTTATCCGCTGATGCTGAAGGCCGCGGCGGGAGGCGGGGGCCGCGGCATGAGGGCCGTTCGCGACCAGACCGGTCTCGAAGCGGCCCTGGACGCTGCCGCTAGCGAGGCCCGGGCGGCCTTCGGCAGCGGCGAACTCATGCTGGAGAGGCTGGTAGAGCGCCCGCGCCACATCGAGGTGCAGGTCTTCGGCGATTCGTTCGGCCGCGTGTTGCAGTTCGGCGAACGCGACTGTTCGATCCAGCGACGGCACCAGAAGCTGCTCGAGGAAGCGCCGGCGCCCTCGATCGGCACCGAGCTCCGGCGGTCGCTGGCCGAAGCCGCGCTGCGAGTTGCCAGGCGCGTCGGCTACTCCAATGCGGGAACGGTCGAGTTCCTGGTCGACGGCGACCGCTTCTACTTCCTCGAGATGAACACCCGCATCCAGGTCGAGCATCCGGTCACCGAGGCAGTGACGGGAGTCGACCTCGTCAAGCTCCAGATCGTCGCCGCGGCCGGCGAGCCACTGGGCCTTCCGGACGGCATCGAGACCTTGGGCCACGCGATCGAGTGCCGGATCAATGCGGAGGATCCGGGTACCTTCGCGCCGTCGCCCGGTACGTTGCGCCGTTTCCGGCCTCCCGCGGGCCCCGGCGTCCGGGTCGACAGTCACGGTTTCGAAGGGGGCGCGATGCCGCCGCACTACGACTCGCTGCTCGCCAAGGTGGTCGCCTACGGCAAGGACCGCGCCGAGGCGGTATCGAGGATGGCCCGGGCGCTCCGGGAGTTCGAGGTCGACGGCATCCGCACCACGCTGCCGCTGATGCGCAGGATCGTCGAGTCGCGGCCGTTCGCGGAGGCCGATCTGGACACCGGATTCCTCGATCGGCTGGAGCCGGTGGGAGAGGGATGACCGCTCGTCGACCGGTGCTGCGTCCCCCGGCGAACCGCCTCTACGCGATCGTCGATACGGGTTTCTTCGGCTCCGAACCGGTGACCGTGACCGGCGCGGTCCGCACCCTCCTGGATTGCGGCGCGCGCTGGATCCAGGTCCGCGCCAAGGGCCTGCCGGACCTCGCCGCGTGGCGGCTGGCCGATGCGGTGGGGCCAGTGTTCGAGGAGGCCTCGGTCGCGGACGGCGACGACGATGCGCCGTTGCTGTGGATCAACGACAACGCCGCGATCGCGGCGGCGCTTCTGGCGAGCGACCCGCGCGCCGGTCTTCGCGTCGGTCTCCATCTCGGCCAGGACGACCTGCCGTCCGCGGCGGCACGGCTGTCGATTCCTTCCGCATGTCCGATCGGCCGCTCGACCCACGGCCGCGCGCAGGCAGTGGAGGCGGATGGTGACCCGGCGGTCGACGCGCTGGCGATCGGCCCGGTGTTCGGGACGACGACGAAGGAACGCCCCGATCCGGTGATCGGCCTCGCCGGTGTCGCCCAGGCCCGCGAAGTCACCTCGAAGCCCCTGATCGGGATCGGCGGCATCGACGCGGACCGCGCCCCGCGGGTGATCGAGGCCGGGGCCGACGCGGTGGCGGTCGTGTCCGCACTCGAGCCGGCGGATCTCGCGGCCTCCTGCCGCCGGCTGCTGCGGGCGCTCGCCTGAGGGTCGAGTCCATACAGGGCAGGCGAAACAGCGGGGTCACGTATAGTGCTGCCCGATGTCCCCGCTCGCCATCCTCGTTCTGGTTCTGATCGGCGGCTTCGTGTGGGGCGGCTTCACGTTCTTCCTGGTGCGGGCGCTCAGGAGCGAGCGGGCGCAGAAGCACGGCGACTGACCGTTTCGGCATCGCCATGCGCGTCTTCCTCGTCGGCTTCATGGCGGCCGGCAAGAGCCGGATCGGCCGGCGGCTGGCTCGGTCGCTGGGCTGGACCTTCCTGGATCTGGACACGGAGATCGCCGAGCACGAGGGCCAGCCGGTCGCCGACCTGATCGTCGAACGCGGCGAGAGCCACTTCCGCGAACGCGAAACGGCGGCCCTCGAACGCTGCGCCGCCGTCGACCAGGCGGTGATCGCCACGGGCGGCGGCGTGTTCACCCTGGAACGGAATCGCCGCCTGATCGCGGAGCTGGGCACCAGCGTCTGGCTCGACCCGCCGTGGGCGGCTCTTTGCCGCCGCGCGCAACAGTCCCACAAGCGCCGGCCGCTGTTCGAGTCTCCGGACCAGGCGCGGGCGTTGTACGAGAGCCGACTCGACTCGTACCGGCAGGCGGACTTGAGAATCAGGACTCGGGGGACGGAACGGAAGCGGGACGTCGCGGCGGAGATCAGCCGGCGGCTGGGGTTGGCCTAGAGCGGGTTGTTGACGATCTCGTCGAACGTCTTGCCTTCGCGGGCCATGGTGGTGACCTGCTCGAGGCGGGGGCTGGAGCGGGCGGCGTTGGCGCTCTCCCAGGTCGCGATGGCGCCGTCGCGGTCGCCGAGTTGCAACAGGAGGAGACCCCGCATCAGGGCCGCCTGCTCGTGGCCGGGATCGCTTCGGAGCGACCGGTCCAGGGAGTCGAGGGCGACCTGGGTCTGGCCCATCTGGAGGCGCACGATGCCCGAGACGAAGTGGGCGTCCGGGTCCTCGGGAGCGACCTGCAGCGCGAGTTGAGCCGTCTGGAAGGCGTCGAAGGCGCGGCCGTTCGCGAGCATCAGTTGCATCAATGCGCGCATCGCGTCGACGTCCGAGGGATCGGCGTCGATCTGCCGCCGCAGTTCCTCGGCTCGGGCCACCAGCTCGGGCGGCAGCGGCGGCTGGCCGCGGAAGTCCGTCTCGCCGCCGCCCTGCGCCATCGCCTGCTCGGCCTGCGGGTCGGGCCGGGCGTCGGACTGCGCCCAGATGACCAGCGCGGCGACCAGGCCGACCACGCCGCCGCCGAGCAGGACGCCGGAGAGCAGTGGATGCGCCTGGACGAAGGCTCGGCCGGCCGGCGCTGCTTCCTGCCGCCTGGCGCCGCCTGCGGGGGCGATGCCCGCGATCGCCTCCTCGACCTCGTCGAGTTCCTTCAGCACGCGGGCCAAAGACACCTGGAGCCGGCGGCGGTCGGCGGCTTCCAGGCCTCCCTGCTTCAGCCGTGCGAGCAGATCCTCGCGCCGGTTCAGGAGGTCGGCGCGCTGGAGTTCGAGCGCGGCCGCGCGCGCCGCGGCCTCCCGTGGCAGGAAGACGAACCCGATTCCCAGACCGGCGAGGACGGCGGCGACGAGGGCGATCGTCGCGACGACAGTCAGGTCGCCGTCTCCTGCTCCACCTGCCTCAGGTACGTGTCCAGGTTCTCGTCGGCGCCTCGCCGGCGTTGCCGCAGGCGAAGGGCGACGAGCAGGCCCCCGATCAGGACGATCCCGGCCGGCGCCGCCCAGACGATCAGGTTGAGTCCGCGCGCCCGCGGCTCGAGCAGCACGAACTCGCCGTAGCGCTGCTCGAAGTAACCGACGACCTGTTCGCGGGTGTAGCCCTGGGAGAGCAGGGAGCGCGCCTCCGCCCGCATCGCCTGCGCCGACGCGGCGCCCGAATCGGCGATCGAGAGGGCCTGGCACTTCGGGCAGCGGATGTCGGCCGCGACCTCGGCGACCGCGCGGTCGAGCTCCTCGCCGGAGAGGGGACGGCCGAGCGGGTCGCCCAGTTCGTGGGAGGTCTCGACTCCCAGGCCGGGCCGGACCTCGCCCTCGGCCGGGGGCAGAGTGACTCGCGGCGGCGTGTCGGGTTCCTGGGCCGATGCCGGCGCCGCCAGGGCCAGCAGCGCCAGCAGCCCCGAAAGGGCGGTCGCGCGTCGCATGTCAGCCGGTCGCCGCGGCGGGCTGCGCGAGCATGCGGTTGGCGACGTCCAGGAGCTGATCCGGCGACAGCAGGCCGATCGCCTTGTCGACGATCACGCCGTCGCGGTCGATGAAGAAGGTCTCCGGCGGTCCGTAGACCCCGTAGGCGATCGCGACCCGGCCGCCCTCGTCGACCAGCGACGGTCCCCAACTGCCGTAGTCGGTGTTGAACTCCGCGATCGTCTCCGGGTCGTCCTGGAAGATGACGCCGAGGAACTGGATCTCGCCCTGCCAGCGCCGTGAGCCCTCCATGAACAGCGGGTGCTCGTACAGGCAGGGCACGCAGTAGGTGGCCCAGAAGTTGATGACCACCGGCTTGCCGCGCAACTCCGCCAGATCGACGATGTTGCCGTCGAGGTCGGCGAGCCGGAAGTTGGGCGCCGGCTTGCCGACGAGCGGCGACTCGACGATCTGCGGGTCGTGCCGGAAGGCGAACCCGAGCACGAGCAGGAGCGGCAGCGAAATGCCGACACCCACGAGCAGGACCTTGCGGTTCATCGACCACCCCCCGCGGGCGAGGCGGCGAGGTCGGGAACCGCCCGCGGCGTCGTCGCCCGCCGTTCGGCGGCGGTCGGGATCAGGCACAGCGCGGTGCCCAGGACCATGACGACGACGCCGATCCAGATCCACGCAACGAGCGGCGTCGTGATCGCCCGCAGGCCGATCGATCCGTCGCTGCCGACGTTCATCAGGGTGAGGTAGAGATCGTGGCCCGCGCTGGTGCGGACCGCCGGGGTGCCGATCGGCTCCCGCTGGTTCGGGTAGATGTTGAGCGACGGGTACAGAGTGCCGCGGCTCCTGCCGTTGGTCGACACCTCGACCTCCGCCTGGTGGCGGATGAGGTGCGGCTCCTGGACCCGTTCGGCGCCGCGGAAAGTCATCTCGTAGCCGCCCAGCCGGAGGGTGTCGCCGGCGCGAAGGGTCGACTCCGCCTCACGCTGGAAGGTCGACGACACGGCGACCGCGACGAAGGTGATCAGCACGCCCAGGTGGACCACGTAGGCGCCGAGCCTGTCTGGCGCGACGAGCACGGCGGCCAGCGGTCCCCTGCCGCCCTGGCGGCGGGGTCGCGCGCGGACCGGTCGCAGGCCCTGGTCGGCGGTGACCCAGAGCGCGAAGCCGGCGAAGGCGGAGACGATGAGAACCGGCGCGGAGCGGGCGCCGAACAGGAGCGCCACCACGAGTCCGACGGCGGCCGCGGGCAGCGGACGCACCAGGGCCCGGCGGACCAGCTTCGGGTCGCTGCCGCCCCAGGGCAGTGCCGGACCTACGCCCATCAGCAGCAGCAGTCCGGCGAACAGCGGCACCGCCATGCGGTTGAAGTAGGGCTCGCCGACACTGACCTTCACGCCGCGCAGCGACTCGGCGACGATCGGGTAGAGGGTGCCCACGAGCACCGTGAACATCAGGCTGACGAAGAGCAGATTGTTCAGCAGGAAGGCGCCTTCGCGGCTGACCAGGCGCTCGTTCGAGGGCTCGGAGACCAGGGTGTCGATCCGGAGCGCGAGCAGGACGACGACGGCGGCGGCGCACAGGCCGAGGAACCCGAGGAACACGGGGCCGATCGGACTCTGCGTGAACGAGTGGACCGAGTTCACGACCCCCGAGCGGGTGAGGAAGGTGCCCAGAATGGTCAGCAGGAAGGTGATCATGATGAGGATCACGGTCCAGGCCTTGAGGGTCCCGCGGCGCTGCTGGACGATTCCCGAGTGGAGCGCCGCGATGCCGGTCAGCCAGGGCAGGAAGGAGGCGTTCTCGACCGGGTCCCAGGCCCAGTAGCCGCCCCAGCCGAGCACCTCGTAGGACCACCAGCCGCCGAGCATGATGCCGGCGGTGAGGAAGGAGGTCGGCACCAGCAGCCAGCGGCGCATCGGCCGCAGCCAGGTAGCGCCCAACTGGCCGCGGAGCAGCGCCGCGACCGCCATGGCGAACGGCACCGACATGCCGACGTAGCCGAGATAGAGCATCGGCGGGTGGATCGCCATCAGCAGGTGGTTCTGGAGCAGCGGGTTGGGTCCGGGGCCGTCGACCGGCACGGGCGGCGGGGTGGGCGCGAACGGATCGGCGACGCTGGCGATGAGGAAGGTGAAGAAGGTGCCGATTCCGAGCAGGGTGGCCAGGGTGTAGGCGAGGTAGTCCTCGTGGCCGCGGCGCTGGAAGGTGGCCGCTGCGGCGATGTAGAGGCCCAGGATCAGTCCCCAGAAGAGGATCGAACCCTCCAGCGACGACCACAGGGAGAAGATCGTGATGTGAAGCGGCGTCGCCAGCGACCCCACCTGGGCGACGTATGAGACGGAGAAGTCGTGGCTGAGCAGCGCGTACCACATGACCGCGCAGGCCCCGACCATGGCGACGGCGAACAGCAGCGCCAGCCGCCGCGTCAGGCGGAGGCCGGCGGCCGAACGCCTGACGCCGGCGATGTAGCCGAAGGCGGTGCCGAAGCCGGCGGCGATCAGGCCGAGGAGGACGAACCCCTGGCCCAGGGCGGAGGTCACGCGTCGAACTGCATGGACTCGATCAACTCCTCCATGCTGCGCTGGTCTTCGGCGTAGGGCGCCTGGTACTCGTTGTCGTGCTTCACCATCAGGCGCGCGGTGTCGAACCGGCCGTCTTCGCGCATCGTCCCTTCGAGGACGACGCCGATGCCTTCCCGGAACATGGCCGGGGGAACGGCGGTCGTGCGCACGTCGACCTGCGACTGCCCGTCGGTGACCGTGAACTCGAGGGTCAGGCCGTCGGCGCTGCGGTTCACCGAGCCCTTCTCGACCAGGCCGCCGAGCCGGATGCTGGCGCCGACCGCTTCCGGGCCCGCCTCGTGGAGTTCCGATGGACTCCAGTAGTAGACGAGGTTCTCGCCGACGTCGCCGAAGGCCAGCACGGAGAGCGCCAGGGCAACGGCGCCGCCCGCGGCCAGCAGCAGAAGCCGCCGGGTCCTGGGAGCGGATCCGGCGTCAGGCGTCGGGGTCGTGGGTTCCGTGCTCATTGCTCTGGTCCTGTGAAGGTGCTTTTGCCTCGACCCGCCGCCGGCGGACGAAGAGGCTGTAGACGTAGAAGGCGAGAGCCACGCCCGCCGATGCATAGGCGGCGATGACCCATTCCCAACCACCGACTATAACGCCGTCCACGCTTCGTTTGCTCCCTTTCGGGCCTTTGTGCGAAGGCCCTATTCCTCCATCGCGACCCTTGCCAGCACGCCGCCGAGCGCCCAGTAGATTACATCGAAGGCGAACAGCAACAGGAGCCAGCTCGGCGCCTGGTTCATCGGATCTCCGTGGAGCAGCAGCTCCGCGCTCCTGACCGACGCGATCAGCACCGGGATGACCAGGGGGAAGAGAAGCAGAGGCAGCAGGACGTCCTGGCTCGCGGCCCGGCTGGTCATCGCGGCGTACAGCGTGCCCGGGGCGGCGAGGGCCGCGGCGGCGAGCAGCCAGACGGCGATCACGCCGAGGAAGCCGGCCGGACCGGTTTCGACGCTGTAGAGGATGATCGCCGAGGGCACGAGCACGGGCGCCAGCATCGCGAGGAAGACGAAGTTGCCCAGCGCCTTGGCGTAGAACAGGACCGCCGGCTCGACCGGCAGCAGCAGCAGGCCCTCGAGAGAGCGGTTCTCGCGCTCCACGCGGAAGGACTCGGACAGGCCCAGGGTGGAACTGAGCAGCAGGGCCAGGGTGAGGAAGCCGGGCGCCATTGTCGCCGCCATGTCGCCGTCGGCGTCGATCGCGAAGGAGAACAGGACCAGGGTGATGCCGCCGAACAGGACGATCGAGAAGAAGCGGACCCGTCCGCGCCACTCGACGCGCAGGTCCTTCAGCAGCAGCACCAGCACCGGGCGGACCAGCTTCACTCGAGCCTCCGGCGCCAGGCGGCGTCGAGCCCGGCGGCCTCGCCGCGCCAGGCGGCCTGGCCCTGCTCCAGCAGAAGCGCCTGCCGGCACAGCCGGGAGGCCCGCTCGATCGCGTGGGACGCGACGATCAGGGAGCCGCCGCCGTCCGCGAAGCGTTCGATCCAGCGCTCTACCAGGGTCTGGCCCTCCGGATCGAGGGACGCGAACGGTTCGTCGAGCAGCAGCAGGCGCGGGTTCTCGAGACGGCAACGGGCGAGGATCAGCCGCTTCCTCATGCCGGCGGAGAAGCCGCCTACCTGCCGGTCGGCCGCGGCTTCGAGCCCGACCTCGTCGAGCAGGGCGGCGAGCCGCCCGCGGTCCGGGTCGCCGTCGCAGAGCTCGCTCCAGAGCCGCAGCGTCTCCATCGCGGTCAGCCGGTCGTAGAGATAGTCGTGATGGGAAACCAGTGACAGTTCGCGGCGGGCGCCGGCGCGGTCCTCGAAGGGCCGCCTGCCGCCGACGCTCAGTTCACCCGCCGTCGGGCGCCGGAGCCCCGCGATCAGTCTCAGCAGGGTCGTCTTGCCGGAACCGTTGGCGCCGGCCAGCAGGAGCCGTCCCCCGGCCTCGAAGTCGAGGTCGACGTGGGCCAGCGCCCAGTGAAGTCCGAACCGGATGCCCAGCCCGCGTGCGTGGATCAGGTTTGCCAAGGGTGACCCGGTTACTCTCTGCGACGCGGTGGAGGGCGGCGGCCGCCCGTACCGCGGGCGGAAAGGCTACAGCAGCCGCGCGGTCGCCTGGCGGTCAGCCGGTTCGCCCTGCCCTCGCGCCGCGGCGCAACAATCGGAGGCGGGCGACGTAGGTGAAGGCTGTGGAGGCAACTCGGGCGACCGACGAAGAGTTGGTGGCTGCGATTCTGGACGGCGAAGCCGCCCTGTACACCGATCTCGTGGAGAGGTATCGGGGCCGGTTGATCAACTACCTGAATCGCTTCCTCGGCAACGTTCAGGAGTCCGAAGAGCTTTCGCAGGAAGTGTTTCTGAGGGTCTACCGGGCCCTCGACCGTTACAACCCCAGGTACCGGTTCTCGACATGGCTGTTTCGGGTGGCGAAGAACGCCGCGATCGACCTGATCCGGAAGCGGCGCCTGAAGCTGGTTCCGATGCAGCGGGTCGGGGTGGACGGAAAGGCGCATGAGCGGGAGTTTGAGAGCGAGGAAAGGGACCCCTACCGGACGCTGCGGAACGTGGAACGGCGCCAGGCCATCGGCGCCGCGATCGACGGGCTGAAAGAGGAGTACCGCGAGTTGATTCAGTTGAGACACTTCGCCGAGATGACCTACGAAGAGATCGCGGAGTTCAAGGGCATGCCCCTGGGCACCGTGAAGAACAAGTTGTTTCGCGGCCGCCGGATGCTGAAGGCCCGGCTGGCCGACTACCTCACCGACTGACGGACGGCGGGAGTAACGGCGATGACGAGTTCAGACAGGTCGACGGTCATTGAGGGTGGCGCCTGTTCCCAGGCAGAGTTGATCGACGCCTACGTCGACGGCGCCGTCAGCGAAGCGGAGCGCCGGATGGCGGAGCAGCACCTGGCGGGATGCGCGGCGTGCCGGGACGATGCCCGGGGTCTCTCGGCGCTCCACGAGCTTCTTGCGGCGGAACGGTTCGCGCCGGAGCCGCTGGCGATCGACCTCCGCGCGGCGCGGCCCGCCGGACGCCGTCGCGCCGCCGTGGCCGCTGCCGCCCTGGTCGCGCTGTTCGGCGGCACTCTGGCGGTCCTCGCGACGCTCGCGCCGGCCGCCGGCTCGGCGGCTGACGCGGCGGCGACCCTGTTCGACTTCACGGTTACCCTCGGCATGCTCGGCGCCGGCCTGCTCGACGCCTCCTGGCGCGGCCTCAACGTGGCGATGTCCTCGGCCCTGGAGCCGGGGACGCCGGCCCTGCTGTTTGCCGGCGCCGCGGTCGTGGGTCTTACCGGCCTCCTGTTCTCGCTGCTCCGGCGGGGCTCGAAGGCGTCGGCACGGCAACGATCCCGCCGCTAAGTCCCGTCGGTGCGCCGGTGCGCCGGCCTTCTGGCCGGCACCATGCGCGATGCCGCGAAGCGGCGAGCCCGAGTTCTTTCAGCCGCCGCACCGGCACCGCTTTCCTCCGGCGGCTACGATGGTCCGCCCGTGGTGAGACTCCGCCTCCGTCAGGCCGTTCATGGCCTCGTCCTGTGCGCCGTCGCCGCGACGACGCTGAGTTGCGCGGCGGCCGAGTCGACGTCGGGAACCGACGATCCGGCCGTCGTCGTGGGCCCGGACGCGGTTGCCCGGGACCAGCTACTCGCCATCGGCAGAGACCTGGAGCTTCGAGGCGAGGCGCGGTCGGATGCGGTCGTCCTGAACGGCGACGCCCGCATAGACGGCGCCGTTCAGGGCGACGTGATCGTGCTCGGCGGCGATGTCGAACTGGGTCCGTCGGCGCGGCTGGGCGGCGACGTGTTCGTGCTGGGCGGCCGTGTGAACGCCGAGTCGGGAGCCGCCGTCGAGGGCCGTACGGTGGCCTACCCGAGCGCGCCGTCGTCGCTGGTCGTTCTCACGGAGGGACCGGTGCTCGGCCAGGCCGCGCTGTCGCCGACGGTAGCATTGCTGAACCTCGCCCTGCTGTCGGCCTGGCTGCTGGTGACTCTGGTGCTCGTGGCCGGCTTCGATCCGGCGTTGACGGCGACGGCGCAGAGCGTGCTCGAGCGGCCGTTTCGCAACTTCTTCGCCGGCCTGGTGGCGGTACTCGCCGTGGCCCTGGCCTTCGCCGTGCTGACCGCGGTGGCGCCGGCGCTGGTCGGCGTGCCCCTGCTCGCCGTCTGCGGTGTGGCGATCCTCGTCTGCAAGCTGTGGGGCACGGTGGCGGTGTTCCTGGCGGTGGGCGCGCGCCTGCTGCCGGGTCGCCTGGGCCTGGCGGGTCGACCGCTTGCTGCCGCCCTGTGCGGGCTGCTGGCCCTGGGCCTGGTCAAGATGGCGCCTTACGTCGGCGGCTGGACCTGGACGATCGTCACTTGCGTCGGCATCGGCGCCGCGCTGGACAGCAGGCTCGGCCGCCGCGATCCCTGGTTCGCCTAGCGCCGCACCCGCTCGATGATGCGCGCGGAGTCCTTCATGAACTCCATCATCTTCTCCTCGATCGCGCCGCCGCGTTCGTCGAGCCGACGGGCCTGTGCCAGGGCGCCGCGCGCCCCGTCCTCGTCGCCTGATGCCAGGAGAGCCATGCCCAGGCGGGTGAGCGCCGCGGTCGACGGTCCGAGTTCGGTCGACTGGGACAGGAACTCGATCGCCTCGTTCAGCTCCTGGCGCTTGTAGTGGACCCAGCCCAGGGCCGCTAGCGGGAACTGGCGCAACTCCTCCGGGGCGTGTTCCAGGGACCGGCGCGCGAAGTCGAGGGCCTGGTCCAGGTCCTCGTCCATCTCCGCCAGGTTGTACGCCATCTCGTAGTAGGCGATGCTCTTCGAGAAGTTGGAGCCGGCCTCGTCGAGCAGCCGTTGCCCCGCCTCGTTCGCGTCCCTGTACTTGCCCTCGCTGCGCAGCGCCTCGATCAGGGTCGCGTAGGCGGTCGCCCGCAGCATCTCGCCCGGCTTCGATGCGAGCACGCGCTCGGTCAGCGGGCGGATCTCCTGGCCGCGGTCCAGCCGCAGGCAGGCGAGGGCGTAGGACATCAGCAGCGCCGGGTTGTCCGGGTCGAGCGCCAGCGCCTCGCGGTAGCAATGGAGCGCTTCCGGCGCGTCGCCGGATCGGATCGCCTGCTCGCCGCGGCTGACCCAGTCCGCCGCGGCGGGGCTGGTCCTGGGCAGATCGGCGCCCGAGCGCCCCGAGAGGTAGGCCACCAGGTCGCGGTAGCGCATGCGCCTGGGGTTCAACTGCTGGGCCGTCCGAAACGCGGCGAGCGCCTTGCGGTTCCAGCGCCGGTCCAGGTAGCAGAGACCGAGGAGGTGATGGCACTCCTCGAAGGCGGGATCGACCTGAACCGCGTGGCTCAACGACTCGATCGCCCTCGCCGGCCGGCCCATCTCGTAGTGGCAGCGGCCGAGCAGGTAGAGCGCCTGCGGCACGACGTCGATCTCTACCGCGCGCTCCAGGAAAGCGGCCGCCGACTTCAACTGTCCCCGGCCGGCGAGCGATGCTCCCAGGCAGAAGTGCGGCAGGAACGCGTCCGGGTGCTGGATGACGGCCCTCTCCAGGAGTTCCTGACCGCGTTGCTCGTCGCCCTGCTGGAGCTGGATGACGCCGGTGTAGACGAGCCCCTGGACCTGGTCCGGTTTCGCTTCCAGCAGCCGGTCGAAGTGCTCCAGCGCGCGTTCCAGTCGGCCCTCCTGGAAGTGCGATTCGCCCAGGAACCGGGCCAGTTCGTGGTTGCGACGGTCGAGGCCGGCCGCCTCCTCCAGCGACTTCATCGCCCGGTCCAGGTCCAGACCGTTCAGCGCGTGCTCCGCTTCCTCGATGAGCTGCGTGAAGGCGGGGCGCCGGCCGCCCTCGTAGAGACCCAGAATGCCCTCCCTGACCGCCGCGAAGCGTTCGCGCTTCTCCAGCACCAGGAACTGGTAGTCCATCTTGGACTCCCAGAGGTCGCTCCATTCGGCGGTGTCGATCACGTTCTGCCGTTCCAGGAGGTCGCGCAGAGCCAGCATGCCGGCGTGATGGACGAGGATGCTCTCCTCCTGCCGCTCCATGGCGCTCAGCACCTTCTGCACCGTCTCGCCGATGCGCTTGAGGACCTCCTCCAGCATCGAGATCCGTTCCAGCAGGTGCTCGTCGAGCGAGAACTCCTCGTCGCCGGCGTCGAGGGTCTCCTCGCCCGAGACGGCGGAGCTGGAGAGCACCATCAGCCTCTGCCGACAGCGCTGGCAGTACTCCGCGTCGTCCTCGTTCCTCGCGCCGCATACCTGGCAGTACATCGCGGAGCGAGCCTAGCCCCAGCGCCCCGCTTCCCGCGACACTCCTAGTAGTCTCCGCGGCCGGAGAGCGACGATGCGCTGGAGCAACTACTACCTGATGACCGCCCGCGAGGCGCCCCGGGACGCCGAGGTGGTGAGCCACCAGTTGATGGCGCGCGCCGGACTCGTGCGGCGGCTGGCGGCCGGGATCTACACGATGCAGCCGGCGGGCTGGCGGACGATGCGCAAGCTGATGGCGATCGTCCGCCGCGAGATGGAGCGGGCCGGAGCGGTTGAGCTTTCGATGCCGGCGATTCAGCCCGCCGAGCTGTGGGAGGAGTCCGGACGCTGGTTCAAGTACGGCGCCGAGCTTCTGCGGATGGAGGACCGTCACGGAAGGCGGTTCTGCTTCGGTCCGACTCACGAGGAGGTCATCACCGATCTGGTCCGGCGCGACGTGAAGAGCTACCGGCAGATGCCCCTCAACCTGTTCCAGATCCAGACCAAGTTCCGGGACGAGATCCGTCCGCGGTTCGGCCTGATGCGGGGCCGCGAGTTCATCATGAAGGACGCCTACTCCTTCGACACGGATGAGGAGGGCCTGGACCGGAGCTACCAGGCCATGTACGGGGCCTACTCACGCATCTTCGAGGCCTGCGGGCTCGAGTACTCCGTTGTCGAAGCGGATCAGGGCGCGATCGGCGGTTCCTCGTCGCACGAGTTCATGGTGCTCGCCGACACCGGTGAGAGCGCGGTCGCAAGCTGCGCCGCCTGCGGCTACGGCGCCAATGTCGAGAGGGCGGAGATTGGCGACTTGCCGCGGCCGGCGGCAGCCGGCGACAGCGCCGACGGCGACGAACCGCGCAGGGTCTCGACGCCGGGCGCGACAACCGTCGCCGAGGTGGCCGGGATGCTGGAGGTGGACAGGGCCCTCGTCATCAAGACGCTGATCTACGAAACGGACGACGGACTGGCGGCCGTCGCGATCCGCGGTGACCGCGAGGTGAACGAGGTCAAGCTGCTCAACGTCCTGGGCGGCCTCGGGCTGCGGCTCGCTTCGGCCGAGCAGGTGGCGGAGGCCACGGGCGGTTCGCTCGGCTTCTCGGGTCCGGTCGGCCTTTCGGCCGATGTGCGCCTGGTGGCCGACGAGTCGGTTCGTTCGCTGAACGGCTTCGTCTGCGGCGCCAACGCCGGCGACGAGCACCTCGTCTCCGTGCGCTGGGATCGTGACGTGGCGAGCGTGCGTCCGCTCGAGTGGGTCGACGTGATGACCGCCGAGGCCTCCGACCCCTGCCCGCGTTGCAGCGGCGGCGTGCTGCGCATCTCGCGGGGCATCGAGGTCGGCCACATCTTCAAGCTGGGCACCGCCTACTCCGAGAGCATGAACTGCACCTTCACCGACGAACAGGGCCGCCAGCGGCCGGCCGAGATGGGCTGCTACGGCCTCGGCATCGGCCGCACCGCGGCGGCGGCGATCGAACAGGGGCACGACGACGACGGCATCGTCTGGCCCGTGCCCCTGGCGCCCTTCACGGTCGTCCTCAGCTCGCTCGATCCCGGCGACGAGGCAGTGCGCTCGGCGGCGGACGGTCTTTACCAGGAACTCGAGGCCGCGCTCGCCCCGGGTGGCTTCGACGTCCTCTACGACGACCGTCGCGAGCGGCCCGGCGTCAAGTTCAAGGACGCGGACCTGGTCGGCTTCCCGGTGCGAGTCGTCGTCGGCGCCCGTTCGCTTCGCGCCGGCGGCGCCGAGGTATCGAGCCGGCAGGACGGCGGGCGCGAGGTCGTGCCGCTCGACGAGGTGTCAGATTTCGTCCTCGGCAGGCTCCGGCAGCACGTGTAGCCGCAACGAGACGATGCGGTTCCCATCTACGTCGATCACCTCCAGCCGCAGCCGGCCGACCTCGACGGTGTCCCCGATCTCGGCGGTCCGGCCGAGCTCGGACAGGGTGATGCCGGCGATGGTGTCCTCTTCGCGCGCATCGGAGATGTCCATGCCGAGTTCGTCCTCGAGGTCGTCGAGCAGCATGCCGCCGAGCACCTTGTAGCCGCCGTCGTCGAGGCGGACGAACTCGGGCGCCTCGGCGTCGAACTCGTCCTGGATCTCGCCGACGATTTCTTCCAGCACGTTCTCGAGCGTCACGATGCCGGCCACGCCGCCGTACTCGTCGACTACCGCGGCCATGTGGATGTGCTCGTGGCGCATGCGGGCCATCAACTGGTCGAGCGGCAGGGTCTCCGGCACCGCGAAGGTTTCGCGGGCGATGTCGCGGAGCGACTCCGGCGCTTCCTGGGCGATGAACAGGTCCTTGATGTGGACGAGGCCGACGAGCTGATCCAGGTCGCCCTCGCAGAGCGGGAAGCGGGTGTGACCGCTCTGCCGGGCGCGATCGAGGTTGGCGTCCATCGGCGCCGCGGCGTCGAGGTAGACGACCTCGGTGCGGGGGACCATCACCTGGCGGGCGTTGCGGTCGGAGAGCTCGAACACGTTGTCGAGCAGCTCCCGCTTGGGCTCGGAGAGTTCGGTCTCCTGCTCGGAGGCGAGGAGGCTCCGGATCTCCTCCTCGCTGTGCGCGAGTTCGCCGTGCCGGAGCGGTTCGATGCCGAACAGGCGCAGGAAGGCGTTCGCCATCTGGTTCAGGACCCAGATGCCGGGATAGGTCACCTGGTAGAAGAACCACAGCGGCGCCGCCACCCACAGGCTGGTCGGCTCGGGCCGGCGGATGGCTAGCGACTTGGGCGCCAGTTCGCCGAGCACGATGTGGAACATGCTGATGATCGCGAAGGAGACCATCAGGCTGATTGAGTGCGCGGCTTCTTCCGGCAGATTGGGCGCCAGATCGAAGAGGGGCTGCAGCAGGCGGTTGACCGCGGGCTCGCCGACGATGCCGAGGCCGATGCTGGCGAGGGTGATGCCGAGCTGGGTCGCCGACAGGTAGGCGTCGAGCTGGTCGATCATGCGCTGCGCCAGGCGGCCTCGGAGCGTGTCCTGGTGCGGCGCCACCTGCGTCGGCCGGACCTTGACCAGGGCGAACTCGGCGGCGACGAAGAAGCCGTTCAGGCCGACGAGGAAGAGAGCCAGGGCCAGGCTCCAGCCGAGCGGCAGATCGAGATTCACGGGCGGCCCGGTGGCCGCGACGATCGGCGGGATCATTCGCGCGCCGGGAGGGGCGTGGTCGTCAGCGGGGAACGGGACCCGCGGTCACAGGCGTGCCGGTCGGGGTCCGGGTCGGGGTCGTCCAGACTGGAGTCGGATGGCGAAGGATCCGAAGCTTCGTCGTTCACGCCGGCTTAGCGTAGCAGGGCAGCGTCAGTGTTCATGCCAGGGCTCGGGCTCGGTCTGGCGCCGGACGTGGAGACCGGCGCCGGCGATTCGCTGGATCAGCTCCTCGACGTGCTCGACGCCGCGGGTTTCGAGCCGCAGCTCGATGTGCACTTCATTGAGCCCGAGGGCGGTGAAGGCGCGCTCGTGATGGGTCTCCAGGACGTTGGCGCCCGCCTCGCCGACCAGGTTGAGCAGCGCCGCGAGGGCGCCCGGACGATCCTTGACGCACACGTCGAGACGGACCAGGCGGCCGTCCTTCGTCAGGCCGCGGTCGATGATGCGGCTGAGCAGGGTGACGTCGATGTTGCCGCCGGTCAGCACCATCGCGGTCCGGCGGCCTTTCGCCTGGGGGACGTGGTCGTTGACGACGGCGGCCAGCACGGAGGCTCCGGCGCCCTCGACGACCGCCTTCTCGCGCTCGAGCAGAAGGAGGACGGCGTTTGCGATCTCCTCCTCGTCCACCGTCACGATGTCGTCGACCAGTTCCCTTACGAGTCCCATGGTCAGATCGCCGGGTCGCTTGACCGCGATGCCCTCGGCGATCGTGTGGCGGCGCTCCACCGTGACCGGACGGCCGGCGGCGAGGCTCTCCCGCATCGACGGGACCGCCTCCGCCTGCACGCCGATGATCCGGGTCTGCGGCCGGTGCGCCTTGTAGGCGGCGGCGATTCCGGCGATCACCCCGCCGCCGCCGATCGGCACGACGACGACTTCGAGGTCGGGTTCCTGGGTCATCAGCTCGAAGCCGATCGTGCCCTGGCCGGCGACGATCTGGGGGTCGTCGAACGGGTGGACGTAGGTCCAGCCGTGCTCGGCTTCGAGTTCCCGGGCGTGGGCGGTCGCGTCGTCGAAGGTCTCGCCGGCCAGCCGGACGTCGGCGCCGAAGTTCCGCGTGTTCGCCACCTTGATCAGGGGCGTCGGCAGCGGCATGACCACCGTCGCCTCGAGACCGAGGCGGTGCGCGTGGTAGGCCACGGCCTGGCCGTGGTTGCCGGCCGAGGCCGTGATCAAGCCGCGGCTCCGCTCCTCCTCCGAGAGGGTGAGGATGCGGTTGAGCGCCCCGCGCTCCTTGAAGGAGCCGGTCATCTGCAGGTTCTCGAGCTTGAAGTAGGCGCCGATGCCGCAGAGGCGGGAGAAGTACTCCGAGCGGGCGCAGGGACTCTCGTAGATCGCGCCGGCGATCCGCCGCCGCGCCTGCTCGATCAGTTCGGCCATGTGCAGAGGGTCGACCACGACAGGATTCTGCAACAGTCGCTAGTGGCGCCGTCTTCCCGCGAGTGCGCCCGCATGCCGCCGCGTTGACAGGGCAACTCTCCCCTTTGTACCGTTGCGCCTTCTCGCGGCAGGCCTTGCCGGCGTTCTCGGCGGCATTGGCGGCCTCGGGATACAGGCCCGTAGCTCAGTTGGTTAGAGCGCTACGTTGACATCGTAGAGGTCAGCGGTTCGAGTCCGCTCGGGCCTACCAGACATGGGCCGTTCGGTCTGTGGCTCAGGCGCTTAGCTCAGTTGGTTAGAGCGCTACCTTCACACGGTAGAGGTCAGCGGTTCGAGTCCGCTAGCGCCTACCATCGCGGTACCGGTCCGCGGGGCCGCCCAACCCGCTCTCCCACCATCTGATCGACCGATGCTCGACCTGACGTTGCCTGACGGATCGGTGCGCAGCGTCCCGCCTGGGACGACGGCGCTGGACGTTGCGCGCTCGATCGGCCCCGGTCTGGCGAAGGCGGCGGTCGGCGCCGAGCTCGACGGCCGCCTCGTCGACCTGCGCACGCCGCTTGAAACGTCGGGCCCGTTCCGGCTGTTCACGGCGAAGAACGACGAGGCCGGGATCTTCCTCCGTCACACGGCGGAGCACGTGCTGGCCGACGCGGTGCAGAGACTCTGGCCCGGCACCCAGATCGACGTCGGCCGGCGGGATCACTCCGAGAAGTACCAGTACGACTTCCGCTTCCCGCGAGCCTTCGTGCCGGAGGACCTCGAAGCGATCGAGGAGAAGATGCGGGAGATCCTGCGAGAGAAGCACGAGGTCGAGCGGGTCGAGATCGATCGCGAGGAAGCGCGGGAGCTGTTCGCCGGCATGGGCGAGGAGCTGAAGCTGGAGCGCCTGGACGACATCCCGGAAGGCGAGCCGATCACCCTGTTCCGCCACGGCGAGTTCGTCGACCTCTGTCGCGGTCCGCACGCCCAGCGCGTGGAGCAGGTAGGCGCGGTCAAGCTGCTCGAGAGTTCGGGCGTGTTCCACCGCGGCGACCAAAGCCGCGAGCAGTTGCAGCGGATCTACGGAACCGCGTTCGCGAGCCGGGAAGCGCTCGACGGCTATCTGGCCGACCTGGAGCTGCGCCGGGCCCGCGACCACCGCCGCCTGGGCCCGGAACTCGACCTGTTCAGCTTCAACCAGAGCGCGCCCGGCAGTCCCTTCTTCCACCCCCGCGGGACGGTGATCTACAACCTCCTGGTCGACTACGTGCAGGGACTCAACCGGCGCGACGGCTTCGAGGAGGTGCGGACGCCCCAGATCCTCGACGTCGATCTCTGGCATCGCTCGGGGCACTGGGACAACTACCGGGAGAACATGTTCCTGACCGAGGTCGACCAGCGGCAGTACGCGGTGAAGCCGATGAACTGCCCGACCCACTGCCTGATCTACCGGACCGACCTTCGCTCCTACCGGGACCTGCCGATCCGCTACGCCGACTTCGGCCGCCTCCACCGCTACGAAAAGTCCGGTGTCATCACCGGGCTGACCCGCGTGCGCACGTTCTGCCAGGACGACGCACACACGTTCTGCACCGAGGAGCAGGTCGAGGCGGAGGTGCTGCTGCCCGTGTCGACGATTCTGGAGATCTACCGGACGTTCGGCTTCGACGGCATCCAGATCGAGGTCTCCACGCGGCCGGAGAAGGCGATCGGCAGCACCGAGCTCTGGGAGCGGGCCGAGAACGCGCTGATGGGGGCGCTCAGGAGCCGGGGACTCGAGTTCGAGATCAACGAGGGCGACGGCGCCTTCTACGGCCCGAAGATCGACTTCCAGATCCTCGACGCGCTCGGCCGGAGCTGGCAGTTGGGGACCGTGCAGCTGGACTACCAGATGCCCGAGCGGCTGGACCTGGAGTACACGGCCAGCGACGGGGGTACGCGCCGTCCCGTCATGCTGCACCGGGCGATGCTGGGCTCGGTTGAACGCTTCCTGGGCATCCTGATCGAACACACGGGCGGCGCCTTCCCGGTCTGGCTGGCGCCGGTCCAGGCGGTCGTCCTGCCGGTCTCCGACCGCTTCATGGACTACGGCCGGGAGGTCACCCGCCGGCTCTCCGACGCCGGTGTGCGCGTCGAACTGGACGAACGCAGCGAGAAACTCGGCTACAAGATCCGCGACGCCCA
This sequence comes from Holophagales bacterium, assembly GCA_009845425.1. Lineage (GTDB taxonomy): Bacteria > Acidobacteriota > Thermoanaerobaculia > Multivoradales > Multivoraceae > Multivorans. The sequence continues at coordinate 415,276 of VXZQ01000017.1, read as the reverse complement.
GACCCACAAGGTCCCCTACATGCTGGTCGTCGGCGGCCGCGAACAGGAGGCCGGCACCGTCTCGCTCCGCCTCCGCGAGGCGCCGGCGGACGGCGGCGGTCCTGATCAGGGCGCGGTGACGATCGACGAACTCGCCGCGCGCGTCGCGGACCGGACAGCCTCCCGATCGCTCAGCCTCTGATCGGGATTTGCTGCGCTGCATTCCAGGGCGCAAGCTGCTACCATGCGCCGTTCGGCGGCTCCTCCGAGCCCCACAGGAGGCTCTGGAATGCCCAAGCAGAAGACGCACCGTGGAGCGGCCAAGCGCTTCAAGCTCACCGCCAAGGGCAAGGTGAAGCGCAGGCACTCGATGATGAACCATATGCAGACCAAGAAGGCCCAGGGCCGGAAGCGGAAGCTGCGGAAGCAGACCGACGTCGTCGGCGGTTTCGCCAAGGCGATCAGGGGGATGATCCGCTAGCTCGCCGGGGCTACGGGGGCATAAGACGATGGCACGAGTCAAACGGGGCAGCCGGCGCGCCCGCCGGCGGAAGAAGATCCTCAAGCAGGCGAAGGGCTACTACGGCGTCAAGTCGAAGGGGCACCGGATAGCCAAGCAGGCGGTCGACCGGTCGCTGGCCTACTCCTACCGCGACCGGCGGCAGCGGAAGCGCCAGTTCCGGAGCCTCTGGATCGTCCGGATCAACGCCGCCGCGCGTCTGAACGGACTCTCCTACAGCCGGCTGATGTCGGGGCTCCGGCTTGCCGGCATCGAGTTGAACCGGAAGATGCTCGCCGACCTCGCGGTGCGGGATGCCGAGGGATTCGCGGCCATAGCTATGGCCGCGCGGGGAGCGCTCGAAGCGGGCTCGGGTTCGACCTCGTCATCCTGATGCCTGAGGGGGCGATCGACGCGGTCGCGCGCCTCGAGGCGGCGATTCAGCGCGCCAAGGAGGCGCTGGCTGCCGAACGGGAGCGGACGCGGGAGCTGACCGTCCAACTCGAAGCGGCCGAGAAGCATGCCGCCGAGGAGCGTGCCGAGATCGGTCAGCGGGTCGAGGCTCTGGCGGAGGGGCTCGAGGAGCTTCTGGCCGACGGCGAGTCCTGAGGCGGACGGCTGTTATAGTGCTCCCTCACAGGGGGTGTCGAGAAATGGCCGAAAGTGAACGCCAGGAAGAAGTTGCGGCGACTGTCGCGGTGGAGATCTTTGGCGTTCCCTACTCCCTCCGAGAGGATGGAACGGTCGCTGCGGACCGGCTTCGCGTACTCGCGGAGAAGGTCGATCGCAAGATGCGGGAGGTTGCTGATCAGGCGCCGAATCTGGAGCCGGATCAGATTGCCATCCTCGCCGCGTTGAATCTCGCCAACGAGGCCAACGGGGACGGAGCGGCGGACGACGGGCGCTACCAGGATCTGGTGGAGCGCGTGTCGAGCCTGACCTCCGACCTGGAGGCGGCCCTCGACGCCTGACTGTTGCTGAAAGGAACCTTGACTTGCATCCCCTGCGCGGTTCGTGATGAAAGCCGTGGTTGGAACCATCGCTCTTGTTAAGGGAGTCCTTCAACTGCTCGCCTGTGCCAGCCCCGCTCGAACGGGGACGCTGACGGCGGGTGGCGCGGACACCCACCTGGTCCCGCTCTGGTTCTGTGTCGGGGCGCGTTCACACGGCCCCGCGGGGGATGCCCTTCTGCCCGGATTGAGGGCCGATGACCGAAACCACACTCATCGCCGCGGGTATAGCAGCGGCGACGCTGGCGGCTGCCTGGCTGGTTTGGAGCCTTGTCGGACGGCGTAGCGCGGCGAAGTTGATCGAAGAGGCGAGGCGCCAGGCCAGGGGCCTCGTCGAAGAAACGGAGCGCGACTGCGCGGCCAAGCGCCGGGAACAGGAGCTGGCGGCGAAGGAGGAGTTGCTGACGCTTCGCTCCGAGTTCGAGCGCTCGACGGCGGAGCAGCGCCGGGCGATGGAGGAGCGTGAGCGGAAGCTGAACGAACGCCGCGCGAGCTCCCGCGAAAAGGCGGCCGCGCTCGAGTCGCTCGAGCAGGAACTGAACGGACGGCAGCGTGCGCTCGGGGAGGCCGAAAACCGCCTGGAGGTTGAACAGGCCGAGGTCGGAGAACGGCTGGGGGAGGTTCGCCGGCAACTCGAGCGAGTGTCCGGACTGACCGTGCAGCAGGCGCGCGAGGAGCTGAGCCACAGTCTCGAACACGAGGTGCGCATGGAGTCGGCGCACCTGGCGAAGCGGATCGAGGACGAGGCCCGTGAGTCGGCGCAGCGCGAGGCGCAGCGGATCATCAGCCTGGCCGTCGAGCGTTCGGCGTCGGACTATGTCTCGGAGACGACGGTCTCGGTGGTCATGCTGCCGAACGACGAAATGAAAGGGCGGATCATCGGCCGCGAAGGGAGGAACATCCGCGCCCTGGAGCTGATCACCGGCGTCGACCTGATCGTCGACGACACGCCGGAGGCGGTCATTCTCTCCGGCTTCGATCCGTTCCGGCGCGAGGTCGCGCGCGTCACCCTGGAACGCCTGATCGCCGACGGCCGCATCCATCCGGCCCGCATCGAGGAGGTGGCGGCCAAGGTGAAGTCGGAGTTCGAGGACCGGGTGCAGCGCGAGGGCAGCGAGGCGCTGCTGGAGCTGAACCTGTCCGGTCTCCACCCCGAGTTGGTCACGCTGCTGGGAAGGCTCCGCTTCCGCACCTCCTACGGCCAGAACGTCCTGCAGCACAGCAAGGAGGTCGCCTTCCTGGCCGGCGCCATGGCGGGCGAGTTGAAGGTCGACGTCCATGTGGCCAAGCGCGCCGGCCTGGTCCACGACATCGGCAAGGCGGTGGACCGCGAGATCGACGGCACGCACCTGGAAATCGGCATCGACCTGCTCCGTCGCTACGGCGAGAGCGAGGAAGTGGTGCACGCGATGGCCTGTCACCACGGCGACTACGACCCGGAGACGGTCGAAGCGGTTCTCGTGACCGCCGCCGACGCGGTGTCAGCCGCCCGTCCCGGCGCCCGGCGGGAGATCCTCGAGAACTACATGAAGCGCCTCAAGAAGCTCGAGGACCTGGCTTCGAAGTTCAAGGGCGTTCAGAAGAGCTATGCGATCCAGGCCGGCCGTGAAGTGCGGGTCATCGTCGACTGCAAGGAGATCAGCGACGAGCAGGCCGTGTGGCTGAGCCGTGACGTGGCGCGCAAGATCGAGAGCGAACTCACGTATCCGGGCCAGATCAAGGTCACCGTGATTCGGGAGTCGCGGTCGATCGAGTACGCGCGCTGAAAGAGTCCCGATGGCACGGTTCCTCTTCGTCGGCGACGTGGTCGGCAAGCCGGGGCGGCGAGCGCTGTCCCGGCTGCTGCCGGAGTTGATCGACCGCCACCGGGTCGACGCGGTCGTCGTCAACGTCGAGAACGCGGCCGGTGGCAGTGGCGTGACGCCCGGGGTGCTCAAGGAGCTCTCGGACCTGCCGATCGACTGCATGACGACTGGAAACCACGCCTGGGCCAAGCGGGAGGGCGTGCCGCTCTACGACCGGATCCCGAACCTGCTGCGGCCCGCGAACTACCCGGAGGGGAACCCCGGAACGGGGATCTTCGTCGGCGAACTGCCGGTGGGGACGCCGTACGCGGTGATCAACCTGGAAGGTCAGACCTTCATGAAACCGCTGCCATCGCCGTTCGCCGCCGCCGACTCCATCCTGGCCGGCCTGGACCCGGCGATCCGCATCGTGCTTGTCGACTTCCACGCCGAAGCGACGAGCGAGAAGCAGGCGTTCGCATACCACCTGGACGGCAGGGTGACCGCGGTGCTTGGCACCCACACCCACGTGCCTACCGCCGATGCCCGCGTCCTGCCGCAGGGAACGGCCCTGGTGACGGACGTCGGCATGACCGGTCCCTACGACTCGGTGATCGGCGTGCGGGCCGACCGGGCGCTCAAGCGCTTTCTCCTGAACACGCCCGCCGGCTTCGAGGTCGCCAAACGGGATGTCCGTCTGGCGGCCGCCCTCGTTGACGCGGACGAGGCAAGCGGCAGGGCCTCGAGGATCGAGTCCCTGCTGCTCCCGGTCGACTGACGCGGCCGCGGCGACCTGCTACTTCGCGGTTCCGGGCTCGAGCTCGGTCAGGCCCCGCCACGTGCTCTTGCTGTCGTCGAAGGACGGCAGCGGCGGCTCGATGCCGCGCCGCTGGTTCACGCGCCAGGACCACACGTAGGACCACTTGAGGTAGGTGCCATAGGCCTGGAGCAGGCAGAACACGAGACCGCGCATGCCGTCGAGAACGCCGAGCTGCAGGCCGTACGTGCGCAGGAAGCGCCACAGTGAGCGCCCCAGGACCTCGGCCGGGCCGGACCGGCGACCGTCTCGCCAGAGCTGAGCCGCTCCCCACCAGCTGTAACGCTGGATCCTCCGGGAGTAGGAGAGCAGGTCGTCGACCATGAAGTGGTCCATGGGACACCGGAGCACCGGCGCCGGCGTCCGGGTCCACATGTCGGCGTGGACGCGCCGGTTCGGGTACCGGCCCGCGTCGCGGCGCAGCAGCCGGACGACGCGGTCGTGCTGCCAGCCGGAGAAGCGGATGACCCGGTCCAGGAAGAACACGCGGCGTTTGATCGTGTACGCGTCGTGGGCCGGCTCTCCGTTGCGGAACAGCGCCGTGATTTCCGCTCGGAGTTCGGGCGTGCAGCGCTCGTCGGCGTCGAGAATCAGCACCCACTCGTTCTCCGTCTGGTCCATGGCCCAGTTCTTCTGCGACGCGGAACCGTAGTAGGTGCGCTGGACGAAACGGGCGCGCTCGCATTGGCGCACGATCTCCGGAGTGCGGTCGGTGGAGAAGGAGTCGACGACGAGCACTTCGTCGCACCAGTCGAGGGACGCCAGGCAGTCGGCGATGTGGCGTTCCTCGTTGTAGGTGGTCACCAGGGCCGAAATCGGCGGCCGGGACGCGTCCTTCGGCGCTTCGTCCACGTGCGCATTGTATGCGGAGGTAGGCTACGCGGCCGTGCGCTACAGAGGTCCGTGCAACGTAGCGCGCGTTCTGCTGTTTTCGGGATGGCTGCCGTCGTTGGGGCTGCTGGCGTTGTCGGGAAGCGTGGCGGCCCCGGCCGCTCTCGCTTGCAACGCGGCCGCCGAGCACCCCGGCCCCAGTCGCGCCGACGAGTCCGGTCTGATCGTCAGCACCGGAGTGACCGACTTCGGCAGGGGCCACGAGACCGTCGAGGTCGGCATCGAGCACCGCTTCGCCACCGACTGGTGCCTGGGCCTGGGTCCCCATGTCGGCGCTTTCGTGACCTCCGACGAGTCCTTCTACCTCTACGCAGGCACCGACAAGCGGATCCACCTCGGGCGTTCCTGGTTCATCGAGTCCGGCACCTCCGTGGGTTTCTACGAGAAGGGAGACGGCAAGGACATCGGCGGCGAGTTGGAGTTCCGCACCGGAATCGCGGTCGGGCGGCGGCTGCGGAACGGATCGCGGGTGAGCTTCGGCTTCTTCCATATGTCCAACTCGTCCTACTATCGTCGCAACCCGGGAATGAACTCCCTCCTTCTTCGCTGGTCGAGGTAAGACGTAATCCGTAGATGCCCGTAGATCCGGAACTGCTCGAACTCCTGGTGTGCCCCAAGTCGAAGGGGCCGCTTCAACTCGTGCCGCTGCCGGCGGAAGTGTGCGGACGGCTCGTCGCCCGCTACCGGGAGCACTTCGGCGAGGAGGAGCCCGAGGTCTCCGAGGGGCTCTGGTGCCCGGAATCCGGTCTGGTCTATCCGATCGTGAGCGACGTGCCGGTCATGCTGGTGGCCGAGGCTCTGCCGGCGTCCGAGGTGCTGCCGGACGCGTGAACGACTTCCCCTCCTTCCTGTCCGCCCTCAGACCGGAGGTCGACGAGGCGCTGGACCGGCTGCTGCCGGACGCGGAAACCGAGCCGGCGGAAATCCACGAGGCGATGCGGTACAGCGTGTTCGCGGGCGGAAAGCGGGTCCGGCCGGCCCTGGTTGTTCTGGCCGGCGAAGCCTGGGGAGGCGCCCGCGAGGACCTGCTGGTGGGCGGAGCGGCGCTCGAGATGGTCCACACGTTCAGCCTGATCCATGACGATCTGCCCGCCCTGGACGACGACGATCTGCGGCGGGGGAGGCCGACCCTGCACCGTGCGCGGGGAGAGGCGATGGCGGTGCTCGCCGGCGACGCGCTGCTGAACCGGGCCTACGAGGTCCTGAGCCGCGAACCGGCCTCGGCGCCGCCCGAACGGCGGTTGCAGGCGGTCCGTCTGGTGGCGGACGCGGTCGGAACGGCGGGGATGATCGGCGGCCAGGTCTTCGATCTCCAGCACGAGGGCGGGGTGCGCCGGTCTGACGCCGAATCGCTCGAGCGGATCCACCGTCTGAAGACGGGGGCCCTGATCGAGGCGAGTACGCGGCTCGGCGGCGTCTACGCGGGCGCCAGTCCTGAGGGAGTCGAGCAGGTCGGGCGGATCGGCGCCGAACTGGGCCTTCTGTTTCAGATCGGCGACGACATCCTGGACGAGGTCGGCAGTTCGGAGGAACTCGGCAAGACGCCGGGCAAGGACCGCCAGGCGGGGAAGCTGACGTATCCGGGCCTGTTCGGCCTCGAGGCCAGCCGGAAGAAGGCGCTGGAGGCGGCGGACCGATGCCTGGCGCTGATCGACGGGTTGCCCTCCGGGCGCGAGTTGTTCAGGGCCCTGGTCGCCTTTCTGGTCCATCGCGGCTCGTGAGGCAGCGGCTCGATCAACTGCTGGTCGAGCGCGGGCTGTTCACCAGCCGGGAGCAGGCGAAGCGAGCCGTGATGGCGGGCTGGATCCGGGTCGACGGAGAGCGCCGCGACAAGCCGGGGACCGCGGTGCACGCCGCTGCCGCGATCGAGGTGCGGGGCCGCGTGGAGCCCTACGTCTCGCGGGGCGGCCGCAAGCTCGAGCAGGCGCTGGGCACGTTCGACGTGGACCCGACAGACGCCGTCTGCCTCGACGTCGGCGCCTCGACCGGGGGCTTCACCGACTGTTTGCTGGCGCATGGAGCGGCACGGGTCTACGCCGTGGACGTCGGCTACGGCCAGCTCGACGCGGGTCTGCGGAACGACCCCCGCGTGGTGGTCATGGAGCGGATCAATGCCCGCCACCTGCCATCGGACGCCCTGCCCGAGCGCTGCCGGATCGCCACCGTCGACGTCTCCTTCATCTCGGTCGTCAAGGTGGCGCCGGCGCTGCTTCCGCACCTCGCCGCCGGGGCCGACCTGCTGGTCCTGATCAAACCGCAGTTCGAGGTCGGCCGGGGTCAGGTCGGCAAGGGCGGCGTGGTGCGGGACAATGAGCTGCGGCGGGAGATCGCCTCCCGGCGCATCGCCGAACTCGGCGCGCTGGGGCCCGAGTTCAGAGCCTCGGTAGACTGCGACCTCCGGGGACCGGCAGGCAACCGCGAGATCTTCGCTCACTTCAGGACATGAGGTCGTGACCAGGATCCACGAAGTGGCGGTCGTCGCCAAGCCGGAGAGCGGGCAGGCGGCCGCCACCGCCGCCGATGTCGAGAGCTGGCTTCGCGAGCGCGGCGTCGAACTGGGCGACGTCGCCGCCCCGGGTCTGGGGCTGATCGTCGTCCTCGGCGGGGACGGCACGCTGCTGTCGGTGGCGCGCAGCCGGCCCGGGGTGCCGATCGTGGGCGTCAATCTCGGCAGCCTCGGCTACCTGGCCGAGATCGGTCTCGACCGGCTGTACGCGAACCTCGGCGCCATCCTCGAGGGACGGTTCGAGGTCGAGGAGCGCCTGCTTCTGGACGTCGAACTGCGGCACGCGGCGGGCGGCGTGGACCGCTACCGCGCCCTCAACGACGCGGTCGTGCACAAGAGCGCTCTGGCGCGGATGATCGATCTGGCGGTCGAGATCGACGGCGATCCGGTGGCCCGTTACCGGGCGGACGGCCTGATCGTCTCGACGCCGACCGGCTCGACGGCGTACAGCCTGTCGGCCGGAGGGCCGATCCTCTACCCGACGCTGCCGGTCGCGTTGCTGACGCCGATCTCGCCCCACACCCTCTCGATGCGGCCGATCGTGGTGCCGGAGCGGAGCACGATCGCGATGACCCTGGGCAGCCTGGACGAGGAGGTCTACCTCACGCTCGACGGTCAGGAGGGGGCCCGGCTCCATGGCGGCGACCGGGTGGTCGTGACCGCCTCCGAGTCGAAGGCGCTGCTCGCCAGGGTCGACGGCCAGACCCACTACGACGCCCTGCGCAGCAAGCTCCGCTGGGGCGAGTGACGCCCGCGGTTGCGCCTCCCGCTGGTACGATCGGCAGTCATGACGAAGCGAGTCAACGAGCGGGAGCCGTCCCTCTTCACGCCGATCGAGGAAGCGGTCGAGGTCTTCCGCGACGGCGGACAGGTGATCATCGTCGACGACGAGGATCGGGAGAACGAAGGCGATCTGGCCATCGCGGCCGAGAAGGTGACCGCCGACGCGATCAACTTCATGGCCACGCACGGCCGTGGACTGATCTGCCTGGCGATGACCGAGGACCGCTGCGACGAACTCGACCTGCCGCTGATGGTCCGGGACAACACGGCGCCCTTCGAGACGGCCTTCACGGTGTCGATCGAGGCGCGCGGCAAGGTGACGACGGGTATCTCGGCCGCCGACCGGGCGGCGACGATCGCCACCGCGATCGACCCGGCCACCAGTCCCCGGGACCTGCTGCGGCCGGGTCATGTCTTCCCGCTCCGCGCCAAGCGCGGCGGCGTGCTGAAGCGAGCCGGACAGACCGAGGCTTCGGTCGACCTGGCGACGCTGGCCGGGCTGTCGCCGGCGGGCGTGATCTGCGAGATCATGAACGCCGACGGGACGATGGCCCGCGTGCCGGACCTTGTCGAGTACAGCCGCCTGCACAAGCTGCCGATGATCACGGTGTCGGACCTGATCCGTTACCGGCTGAAGCACGAGAGCCTGGTCAGGCTGATCGCCTCCCCGACCATGCCGACGCTCTACGGTCCGATGAGGGCTTACGCCTACCACGCTGAACTCACCGGCGAGGAGCACGTTGCTCTGGTGATGGGCGAGCCGAAGCCGGACAAGGACATCCTGGTGCGCGTCCACAGCCAGTGCCTGACGGGCGACGTCTTCCACTCCGAGCGCTGCGACTGTGGCGTCCAGCTACACCATGCCCTCGACACGATTGCAGAGGAAGGAGAGGGGGTCGTGCTCTATCTGCTGCAGGAGGGGCGGGGCATCGGCCTGTTCAACAAGCTGCGCGCCTACGATCTGCAGGACGAGGGGCACGACACCGTCGAGGCCAACCACAAGCTCGGGTTCAAGGCCGACCTCCGCAACTACGGCATCGGGGCGCAGATTCTCCGCGATATAGGGGTTCGCCGGATGCGGCTGATGACAAACAACCCGCACAAGTACATCGCCCTCTCCGGTTACGGCCTGGAGATCGTCGAACGCGTGCCGATCGAGATCGAGGCGACCGAGTCGAACCGCGACTATCTCCGGGTCAAGCGGGACAAGATGGGCCACCTGCTGAAGCTGGTTTGAGCGGGGACAACGCCGCCCGGCGGGCTCTCATCACCGGCGTGACCGGTCAGGACGGTTCCTATCTCGCAGAGCAGTTGCTCGAGGAAGGCTGGGACGTCTGGGGCCTGGTGAGGCCGGTGGCGCGGACCGGCGGCACCCAGCGGATCGACCACCTCCTGGACGGCCACGGCGGCTGCGGACGGCGGCTCCGTCTGATCGCCGGCGACCTCACCGACGCCTCGTCCCTGCACCGGGCCGTCGCCGAAGCGAGGCCCCACGAGATCTACAACCTCGGCGCGCAGTCCCACGTCCAGGTTTCGTTCGAGCTGCCGGGGGTCACCAGCGAGGTCACCGGCCTGGGCGTTCTGCACCTGCTCGAAGCGGCCCGGCGCCAGGCGCCCGAGGCGCGCTTCTACCAGGCGTCCTCCTCCGAGATCTACGGCCTGGTGGAGGAGTCGCCGCAGCGCGAGACGACGCGCTTCTACCCGCGCAGTCCCTACGCGGCGGCCAAGGCCTACGGCTTCCACATCACCCGGAACTACCGCGAGGCCTATGGCCTGTTCGCCGTGAACGGCATTCTGTTCAACCACGAGTCACCAAGGCGGGGCGAGAACTTCGTCACCCGCAAGATCACCCTGGCCGCCGCCCGGATCCGGGCGGGTCTGCAGGACGGTCTGGAACTCGGCAACCTGGAGTCGCGCCGTGACTGGGGCTTCGCCGGCGACTACGTCGAGGCCATGCGACTGATGCTGCGGGCCGAGGCCCCCGAGGACTACGTCATCGCCACGGGCGAGACCCACAGCGTCCGCGAGTTCTGCGAGATCGCCTTCGCTCGTGCCGGGACGCCGCTCACCTGGCGTGGCCAGGGCGTCGAGGAGCAGGGCGTGGCGGCGGATGGCCGGGTGTTGGTCACGGTCGATCCCCGGCACTTCCGCAAGGCCGAGGTCCCCGCGCTGCGCGGCGACGCGAGCCTGGCGCGGGAGCGTCTCGGCTGGCGTCCGCGCGTCGCTTTCCATGAACTGGTCGAGATGATGGTCGACGCGGATCTCGAAGCCGTCGGATGCGGTTGACGCGCCGCAGGGCGCTCGGGCTGATCGGGACCGGCGCGGCCATGCCCCTGTTCGGATCCTGCGCCGCGGACGAACGGACGACCGGAACGCCGCCGGGAGGAGCTTCGATGGGCAACGCCCCGATCCACTACATGAGCCTGCGCGACGTCGCGCGCCTGATCGAGGCCCGGGAACTCTCGCCGGTCGCGCTGACCGAGACGATGCTGGAGCGGATCGCCGCCGTCGACGGCCGGCTCAGGAGCTACGCGACGGTGATGGCCGACGAGGCGCTCGCCGCGGCGCGGGCGGCCGAGTCCGAGATCGAGGGCGGTCGCTACCGCGGGCCGCTGCACGGCGTTCCCATCGCCGTCAAGGACCTCTGCTACACGAAGGGCGTGCGCACGATGGGCGCCCTCTCGGTGCTGTCCGACTTCGTCCCCGAGGTCGACGCGACCGTGGTCGAGCGGCTGGCCGATGCCGGCGCGGTGCTTCTCGGCAAGCTGAACCTGACCGAAGGCGCGATGGGCGCCTACCACCCGGACTTCGACATCCCGGTCAACCCGTGGGACGAGGGACTGTGGACGGGCGTCTCGTCGAGCGGCTCGGGCGTGGCGACGGCGGCCGGTCTCTGCTTCGGTTCGCTCGGCTCGGACACCGGCGGATCGATCCGGTTTCCGTCGGCCCAGTGCGGCATCGTCGGACTCAAGCCGACCTGGGGGCGGGTGAGCCGCTACGGCGTGCTCGAACTCGCTGGCTCGCTCGACCACATCGGTCCGATGACGCGGACCGTCGCCGACGCCGCGATCATGCTAGAGGCGATCGTCGGCGCCGATGCGGACGACCCGACGGCGCTCGACGCGCCGCTGCCGTCCATCCTGCCGACGCTGGACGGCGATGTCGCGGGGATGCGGCTCGGCTTCGACCGGCGGTACGCCTCGGAAGGCGTCGACCCCGCGGTCGCCGCAGCGGTGGAAGAGGCGCTGAGGGTTCTGGCCGGCCTGGGCGCCGAGGTCACGGAGGTCGAGATGCCGGCGGCGCCCTTCGACGACTGGTGGCCGCTCTGCTCCTATGAGGCCGTCCGGGCGCATGCCGCGACGTACCCTAGCCGCGCCGCGGACTACGGGCCGTACTTCGGCGAGTTCCTGGCCTTCGGCTCGCAGGTGAGCGACGAGGCGTACGCGGAGGCGACCGAACGGCGCGCGGCGTTCAGCGAGCGGTTCGAGGCGATGCTGTCGACCGTCGACGCACTCGTCTGCCCGTCGAACGTCACCGCGCTGCCGATGACGGACGCGATGGGATACGACACGGTCGGGGCGTTCAGGGAGGCCCTGGAGTCGTTCGCGGCGACCTTCGATCCGCCGCTCGGCAGCATCCAGCTCTTCACCGTGCCCGCCGACTTCGCCGGCACGCCGACGATCTCCCTGCCGTGCGGTTTCTCACCCGCGGGCGCGCCCCACAGCATGCAGCTCGTCGGCCGCGATTTGAGCGAACCGACGCTCTGCCGAGTCGCCCACGCCTACGAGCAGGCCACCGACTGGCACCTGCGCCATCCGGACCTCTGAACGGTGCGCGGGTCTTCTGACCCGCTGCCGCCGGAGGCGGCCAGAAGAACGCGCCGCGCAGCGGCGACCGAACTTGCCTACGGCATGTAGGGCGTCGGACTCGGCCCTAGCTGCGTCTCCAGAACCGCCTGGGCGGTGTCGATGAAGTCGCAGACCATCGGCCGGCTCTCGCGGGGATCGATGATCTCCTCGATGTTGAACGCCTCGGCGGTGCGGAACGGCGATGCCAGGGCCTCGAGGCGGTCCTCGATCTCCTTCTGCTTGGCCGCGGGGTCGTCGGACTCCCGGATGATGCGCCGGTAGGCGGCGGTGACGCCGCCGGAGATGTGCATCGACCCCCAGTGGCCGGACGGCCACGCCACGCGCCGGAACATGCCGCTCGGACGGTCGTGGCACTGGCCGGCGACGCCGTAGAGCTGGCGGATGACGATCGTGAGCCACGGCACGCGGGTGCGAAGCGTCGCGCAGAGCATCTTGGCGCCGGCGCGGACGATGCCCTGGCGTTGCTGCTCGGGGCCGACCATGAAACCGGGCTCGTCGGCGAAGTAGACCATCGGCAGATGGAAGGTGTCGCAGAGCTGCAGGAAGCGGATCACCTTGGTGCCGGCGGCGACGTTCATCGAGCCGCCGAGATGGCTCGGGTTGTTGATCATCGTGCCGACCGGATAGCCATTGACGCGGGCGAGTCCGACGATGCGGGAGCGCCCGTAGTGCGGCGTGATCTCGAAGAAGGAGTCGCGGTCGAGCACCGCGTCGAGGATCGCTCTCGGGTCGTAGGCCTTGTTCTTCTCGCGCGGAATGGCTGACAGGAGCGACGGCTCGCGGCGCCCCGGGTCGTCGTGGGTGTCGCCCCGGGGCGGCATCTGCCAGACGCTGTCGGGCAGGTAGCCGAGGAACTGCTTGAGCATCAGGAACGCCTCTTCCTCGGAGTCGGCGAGATTGTCGATCACGCCGCTGCCGAACACCTGCGTGCGCTCGTCGCCCAGATCTTCCTTCGTGATGTCGATGCCGAGGGCCGCCTTGACCACCGGAGGACCGCCCGGGAACACCTGGCTCGTGCCCTTCACCATCACGTTGAAGTGGGCGAGGCAGGCCTCGACCGCCGGCAGGCCGGCCACCGAACCGAGCACGGCGGCGACCACGGGCACCCTGCACAGCAGGTCCTCGATACCGGGGGTGGCGGGGTTGGTCGGGATGTAGGTGCGTCCGATCTTCTCGAAGGTCTTGACGCTGCCGCCGGTGGAGTCGAGGAGGCGCACATAGGGCAGGCGCCAGCCGAGCGCCAGCTTCTGGGCGTGGCCGCTCTTGTCGCCGATCGACGCATCGGAGGCGCCGCCCCGCACGGTGAAGTCGCCGCCGTTCAGAACCGCGCGGCGGCCGTTCAGGCGGGCGAGGCCGATGACGCGGTTCGAGGGCCGCACGTCCTGGAGTTCGTTGCCGTCGTAGCTGGCCACGCCGGCGAGCTCGCCGATCTCCTGGAAGGAGCCCTCGTCGGTGAACAGGTCGAGACGCTCCCGGATCGTCAGCTTGCCGCGGCGGTGCTGCTCCGCGATGCCGGCTTCGCCGCCCATCTGCCGGGCGAACTCGCGGCGCCGCCTCAGCTCCTCGATCTCTCGCTCCCAGACCATCGTTCCTCCCCGGTCGATTCGTTGCGGCTCGAATGAGGGGAGAACCTTAGCGGGCTGCTAGACTGCGCGGCCGGCCGGCGCTGCTGGGCCGCACTACGACGACGTCGACGGAGCAGATGATGACCGAGCCGCGAGGGGCGCGGCGCGGCGGCACGCCGCGGCCGCTGATCGCCGCCCCGGAACGCCTGAACGAACTGCGGGAGGGATCGCGCGAGTGGCCCTCCTGGACCCTGACGCCGCGCCAGATCTGCGATCTGGAGCTGCTGATGTGCGGCGGCTTCGCGCCGCTCGACGGGTTCATGAGCCGCGCCGCCTTCGACAGCGTCTGCGAGACGATGCGCCTTCCATCGGGAGCGCTGTGGCCGATTCCGATCACCCTCGATGTGACGCCGGAGGTCGCGGCCGGGCTGGAGGCGGGGTCCCGGCTGGTCCTGCGCGACCTGGAGGGGCTGATGCTCGCGGTGCTCACGGTGGAGGACGTCTGGGAGCACGACCGCCGCAAGGAAGCGGAGCTCGTCTACGGGACACTCGACCAGGCCCATCCCGGCGTTGCTCATCTCTACCACCGGACGAACACCGTTTCCGTGGGCGGCAGGATCGAAGGGGTCCAGCCGCCGCGGCACTACGACTTCCCCGGATTGCGCAAGACGCCGCAGCAGTTGCGGCGACGTTTCGCACAACTCGGATGGAAGACGGCGATCGCCTTCCAGACCCGCAACCCCATGCACCGGGCGCACTTCGAGCTGACCCTGCGGGCGGCCCGGGAACTGGAGGCGAACCTGCTGATCCACCCGGTCGTCGGCATGACCAAGCCGGGCGACCTCGATCACTACACGCGCGTTCGCTGCTACCGAAGGGTCCTGAGCCACTATCCACGCCACACCGCCGAGCTGGCCCTGCTGCCGCTCGCCATGCGGATGGCGGGTCCGCGCGAGGCGCTCTGGCACGCCCTGATCCGCAGGAACTACGGCTGCACCCACCTGATCGTCGGCCGCGACCATGCCGGACCGGGCGTGGACTCGCAGGGCAAGCCCTTCTACGGCCCGTACGACGCGCAGGAGTTGATGGTCGAGCACGAGGCCGAACTCGGCGTCCGAATGGTTCCCTTCCGGATGATGGTGTACGTCGAGGACCGGGACTCGTACGAACCGGTCGACAGCGTGAAGGAGGGGGAGCGGACGCTGTCGATCTCGGGCAGCGACCTGCGCCGCCGGCTGCGCCGGGGCCTTCCGATCCCGGAGTGGTTCACGTTTCCCGAAGTGGCCCGGGAACTGCGCCGCAGCCACCCGGCGCGCAGCAGCCAGGGCTTCACCGTGTTCTTCACCGGGCTTTCCGGCGCCGGCAAGTCGACGATCGCCAACGTGCTCCTGGTCAAGTTCCTGGAGGCCGGCGGCCGCCCGGTGACGCTGCTCGACGGTGACATCGTGCGGACGAACCTCTCCTCCGAGCTGGGGTTCTCCCGGGAGCACCGGGACATCAACATTCGCCGCATCGGCTTCGTCGCTTCGGAGATCACGAAGAACGGCGGCATCGCCATCTGCGCGCCGATCGCGCCGTACGAGAACGTGCGTCGGGATGTGCGGGAGATGATCGAGGCGGGGGGCGGATTCGTCCTGGTTCACGTGGCGACGCCGCTCGAGGTCTGCGAGGAGCGCGACGTGAAGGGTCTCTATGCGAAGGCCCGGGCGGGACTGATCGACGCCTTCACCGGTATCTCGGATCCGTACGAGATTCCGGAGAATCCGGACATGGTCATCGACACGACGGACATCACGGCCGAGGAGGCTGCCCAGCAGGTCATCCTTCACCTGGAGAAGGAGGGGTTCGTCGGACCGCGCTGAGCCCCTCCGGCGGCGCCACGCGCCCAGGTGGCGACTGCTCTCCGTGGGCGTGGCCGCGGTGGTCGCGTTGTTTCTGCTGCTGCCGGCGGAGGCTCTGGCCGGGACATTCGAGCGCGGCGTCCGGTGGCTGGCGGGTCTGCTCGGCGGCGATACCCGCCGGGTGGCGGCGGAACTGCCGTGGGACCAGATCGTCCATGGCCTGCTGTTCGCCGTGCTGGCCTGGGTCTGGTGCCGGCCTTTCGCGCGTGCCGGCCGGGTTGGCGGCGTCGTGGCCGCGGCGGTGGCCGCGGTGGCCTACGGCGCCGTGATCGAACTCGTCCAGATCCAGCTCGGTTACCGGTCCGGGGAGTGGATGGACCTGGTGGCCGATGCCGTCGGCGTCGCCGTCGGCGCGCTGGTCGCGGCCGGAATCTGGCCGCGCCTGGTGCGTTAGCGTGTCGAAGTGACCAACCAGCCGCCCGACCGCGTTGCGCGCGAGAGCGCCCTGCTCGCCGCACTCGAGCAGCGGATCCTCGTGCTCGACGGCGCGACCGGCACCGCGTTCCAGGCGGCGAACCTCGGGCCGGAGGACTTCGGCGGCGAGGACCTCGAGGGCTGCAACGAGATCCTGGTCGATACGCGGTCCGATGTCGTGCTCGACGTCCACCGCGCGTACCTCCGGGCCGGCGCCGACATCGTGGAGACGAACACCTTCGGCGGAACGCCGCTGGTGCTGGGCGAGTACGGCCTGCAGGAGCGCGCGCTCGAACTGAACCGGCGCGCCGCGGAACTGGCCCGGCAGGCCTGCGACGAAGAGGGGCCCGGGCGTTTCGTCTGCGGTTCGATGGGGCCGACGACGAAGGCGATCTCGGTCACCGGCGGCGTCACCTTCGAGCAGTTGCGGGACGACTACCGCACCCAGGCGCTGGGCCTGGCCGCCGGCGGCGCCGACTACCTGCTGCTCGAGACCTGCCAGGACACCCGGAACGTGAAGGCGGGGCTGATCGGGATCGAGGAGGCGTTCCGGCGACTGGGCTGGCGGCTGCCGGTGGCCGTGTCGGTGACGATCGAGACGATGGGCACCATGCTCGGCGGCCAGGAGGTGGAGGCGCTGGCGGCTTCCCTGCTGCATCGGGACCGCCGGGACCTGCTCTACGTGGGCCTCAACTGCGCCACCGGCCCGGACCAGATGTTCGACCACCTGCGCGCCCTGTCGGAGATCTGCCGCACGCGCGTGGCCTGCGTTCCCAACGCCGGCCTGCCCGACGAGGACGGCCTCTACACCCAGACGCCGGACGACTTCCGGGCCGTCTTCTCCCGCTTCCTCGATCACGGCTGGCTGAACCTGGTCGGCGGTTGCTGCGGCACGACCACGGCACACATCGAGGCGTTCGCGGACCTGGTTCGCGGACAGCCCCCCCGGCAGCCCGCGGAGCACCGCCGCTGCCTGGTCTCGGGTCTCGACGTGGCCGAAGTCGCGGAGGACAACCGGCCGTTGCTGGTCGGCGAGCGCACCAATGTGCTGGGCAGCCGCAAGTTCAAGCGCCTGATCCGGGAGGGCGAGTACGAGGCGGCGGCCGAGGTGGGACGGGCCCAGGTGCTTGGCGGAGCCCAGGTCGTCGACGTCTGTCTCCAGGACCCGGAGCGCGACGAGACGGACGACATGGAGCGTTTCCTGGAGCGGCTGGTGCGCCGGGTCAAGGTCCCGCTCATGATCGACAGCACGGACCACGAGGTGATGGCGCGGGCTCTGACCTGGTGTCAGGGACGGTCGATCCTGAACTCGATCAACCTGGAGGACGGACTGGAGCGCTTCGAGCGGGTGGTGCCGCTGGCGCAGGAGTTCGGCTGCTCCCTGGTCGTCGGGCTGATCGACGAAGAGGGCATGGCGGTGTCCGTGGAGCGCAAACTCGAAGTCGCCGCGCGCTCGTACGAGCTGTTGACGTCGCGATGGGGCATCGAGCCCCAGGAGATCTGGTGGGACCCGCTCGTCTTCCCCTGCGGCACCGGCGACGAGGCCTATCTCGGCTCGGCGGCGGCGACGATCGAGGGTGTGCGCCGGGTGCGCGAGGCGTTCCCGGGCACCCGGACGATCCTGGGCATTTCGAACGTGAGCTTCGGCCTG
Source organism: Holophagales bacterium (assembly GCA_009845425.1). Lineage (GTDB taxonomy): Bacteria > Acidobacteriota > Thermoanaerobaculia > Multivoradales > Multivoraceae > Multivorans. Next base: position 397,607 of record VXZQ01000017.1, on the reverse strand, counting down.
CCGCTCGCGGGACGGGAGGTCCTGAACGCGGTGTTCCTCTACCGCTGCACCCAGGCCGGCCTCGATGCGGCGATCGTCAACACCCAGGGCCTGGCGCGCTATGCCGAGATCCCGGTCGCTGAACGGGTGCTGGCGGAGGCGTTGCTCGATCTGCGGCCCGGCGACGTCGAGGCGGGGCAGCGCGCCGTCGAGGCGTTCACCGCGGCGTTTCGGGAGCGCAAGGGCTGGCAGGAGCAGGCGCCCCGGGATCTGCTGCCGCTGCCGGAGCGCCTGTCGCGCTCGGTGGTCGAGGGCAGCAAGGAGGGCCTGCGCCCGGACCTTGACGCGGCGCTCGCCGACCCGCGCTGGCCCGATCCGCTCGACATCATCAACGGACCTCTGATGGCCGGCATGGCAGAGGTCGGCCGGCTGTTCAACGACAACGAGCTGATCGTGGCCGAGGTGCTGCAGAGCGCGGAAGTGATGAAGGCCGCGGTCGACCATCTCGAGCCGCACATGGAGCGGATGGAGGGCATGACCCGCGGCCGGGTGATCCTGGCCACGGTCAAGGGCGACGTTCACGACATCGGCAAGAACCTGGTCGACATCATCCTGACCAACAACGGCTTCGAGGTGACCAACCTGGGGATCAAGGTGCCGAGCGAGCAGTTGATCCAGGCCACCCGCAAGCACGAGCCCGACGTCATCGGCCTCTCGGGACTCCTGGTCAAGAGCGCCCAGCAGATGGTGGCCACTGCCGGCGACCTGCGGGACGCCGGCATCGAGACGGACCTGGTGGTCGGCGGCGCGGCGCTGACGCGGCGGTTCACGCACAACCGGATCGCCCCGGAGTATGGAGGCGTCTGCACCTACGCGGGCGACGCGATGAGCGGGCTCGACCTGATCGAGCGGCTTTGCGACGACGGACGCCGGAGCGAGCAGATCGACCGGATCGAGGTCCTCCGCGAGCGGGACCGGGCGCCGGCGTGGGCCGGCGCGGGGGCGAAGGCCGTGGTGGCGACGGAGCGGCGGAGTACGACCGTCCGTACCGACATCGCCGCGCCCCGCCCGCCCGACCTGGAGCGGCACGTTGCACGCTTGCGATTGGACGACGTGTGGCCGCACCTCAACCTGCAGATGCTGTACGCCAAGCACCTCGGTCTCAAGGGCTCCGTGGAGCGGCTGCGCGCGGCCGGCGATTCCAAGCTCTTCAAGGTCGAGGCGGTGGTGGAGGAGCTCAAGGAGTTCGCGCGGGGCGCGATGGAGGTGCGGGGCGTCTGGCGTTTCTTCTCCGCCCGGAGCGAAGGCAACCGGCTGACCCTGCTGGAACCGGGCGGAGGTGGAGAGAGGGTTGCGGCGGAGTGGCTGTTGCCGCGCCAGCCGCGCGAGGACGGGCTGTGCCTGTCCGACTACGTGCTGCCGGCCGGCGACCACGTCGCACTCTTCGTCGTCACCGCCGGCGCCGGCGTGCGCGAGACGTCGGAACGCTTCAAGCACGAGGGCGAGTACCTGAAGAGCCACGCGTACGCCGCGCTGGCGCTCGAGACCGCCGAAGCGGCGGCGGAGTTCCTGCATCAGCAGCTGCGCATGGACCTCGGCTTCCCTGACCCGCCGGAGATGACGACGCGCGAACGCCTCGCCGCGAAGTACCGCGGCAAGCGCTACTCCTTCGGCTATCCCGCCTGCCCGGACCTGGCCGGCCAGCGCCAGCTCTTCGCGGCGCTCGAGCCCGCCGACATCGGCGTGGAACTCACCGAGGGCGACATGATGGACCCGGAGGCCACCGTCTCGGCGCTCGTGTTCCACCACCCCGACGCGCGCTACTTCGGGGTGTGAACAATCGTCGGTGCGCCGGCCTTCCGGCCGGCCGGTGCCGCGGGTCTTCTGACCCGCGGGGAAGCAGGGCCGCGAAGCGGCGAGCGCGAGCTGCTATCCCGCCCGCGCCGCCGCCTTCTTCTCCCGCTTCTCCCGCTTCTCCCGCTTCGCCCGCTCGAGCGCGGCCGTACGGTCGAGGTGGTCGTCGCCCAGGCGCTCCAGGTACTCGTCGTAGCTGCCGAGGAAGTCGTTGACGCCCTGGTCCGAGATCTCGATGATCCGGGTCGCCAGCCGGCTCACGAACCAGCGGTCGTGGGAGACGAGGAGCAGCGTGCCCTGGTAGGCGGAGAGGCCTTCGACCAGAGCCTCGATCGCCTCCAGGTCGAGATGGTTGGTGGGCTCGTCGAGCACGAGCACGTTCGGCTTGAGAACGATGTGGCGGCAGAACAGCAGCCGCGCGGCCTCGCCGCCGGAGAGGCTGCCGATCCGCTTGACCGCCTCGTCCTTCGTGAACAGGACGGCGCCGAGCTGGCCGCGGACGAAACCGATCGGCTCGGCCGGGCAGCAATCCCAGAGCCAGCTCTCGACCGTCTTCCGTTCTGCTCCTTCCTTGTCGAGTAACTGCTCGCGGTGGTCCTGGGCGAAGTAGCCGGGGTGGGTCTCGTACCCCCAGTCCACCTCGCCGGTGTCGGCCCGCACGTCGCCGAGCGCGATCTTGAGCAGGGTCGATTTGCCGATGCCGTTCGGCCCGATCACCGCGACCCGTTCGCCGCGGCCGACCTCGAGCGAGACGTCGTCGAGCACCTGGTTGTCACCGTAGCTCTTCGAGATCCCCTCGAGGGTGAGCACGCGCTTGCCCGATGGCCGCCGCGAGTCGAAGCGGAACAGCGGGTAGCGGCGGGAACTCTGCGGCAGCGGCTCGATCGTCATCCGGTTGATCAGCTTCACCCGGCTCTGGGCCTGGCGCGCCTTGCTGGCCTTGTACCGGAAGCGGTCGACGAACTTCTGGTGGTGGTCGATCTCCTGCTGCCGCTGGGCGATCTCGGCTTCCCGGCGGGCGCGCTCCTCGACCTTCTTCCGCTCGAAGTTGGAGTAGGCGCCGGGATAGGCGGTCAACGTTTCGTAGTCGATGTCGAGGATCTGCGTACAGACGTTGTCGAGGAAGCGGTGGTCGTGCGAGACGACGACCACCACCCCCTTGAAATCGGTCAGGAATTTCTCGAGCCAGCGGATCGACAGGATGTCGAGGTGGTTGGTCGGCTCGTCGAGCAGCAGGACGTCCGGCGCGGCGGCCAGGGTCTGCGCCAGCAGCACGCGGAGCTTGAAACCGCCGGAAAGGATCGAGAGCGGTTCCCGGTGGACCTCCGTGTCGATTCCAAGTCCCTCCAGGATCTCGGCCGCGCGCGACTCCAGGGAGTAGCCGTCCCAGCGCATCACGACCTCCTCGAGGTCGGCGTAGCGGTCGCCGTCGAAGTGCTCGTCGGCCCGTTCGAGCAGGCGGTCTTTTTCGACCATCGCGTCCCAGAGTTCGGCGTTGCCCATCATGACGACGTCGAGGATCGGCACCGTCTCGTACTCGAAGTGGTCCTGCTTCAGCACCCCGAGCCGGCAACGCTTGGGGATGGAGATCGAGCCCTCGCTGGCCGGTTCCTCGTCGCTCAGGATGCGCAGCAGGGTCGACTTTCCCGATCCGTTCGAGCCCACGATGCCGTACCGCTCGCCCTTGGCGAAACGGACGGTCGCGCCCTCGAACAGGGTCTGCTCACCGAAGCTCTTGGCGAGGTTGGAGATGGAAATCATGGGTTAGGCTGCGCGGCTGGAAGGCGGCGCGGCGGCGCCGGAATGTCGGGGCGCGGGGTGCCGTTGTTCCCGCAACGGAGGCTCGATCTGGCCGCTCTCCGAGCCGAGTTCAGAATAGCAACGCATGAACATCAGACGGACGCGAGACGACCATGTCGAGTGAGCTGCGCCGCAAGACCCGCGCGGCTGCGCCAGGCGGGGCGCTTGCCTCCGTACTTCCCGCCGTCGGCTGGGCCGGAGGCGCCTTTCTGGGCGCCGTGCTGGTCTTCGGGGGAGTCGTCAAGGCGCTCGACCCGCAGGCGTTCGTCAAGCTGGTAGAGATCGAGGGGCTCGATTTCCTGCTGCCGGCCGTCGTGGTCACCGCGATCGCGCTGGCGCTCGAGATGGGTCTCGGCAGCGCTCTGATCCTGGGGCTTCGCCGGATGTGGGTGCTCGGGCCGTCGGCGCTCCTCGTCGCCTTCTTCCTGTTCCTCACCGGCCGCGCCTACTACCGCGACCTGCGCGGCATCGCGACCGAGGACGAAGCCGGCTGCGGCTGCTTCGGCAACCTGGTCGAGCGGACACCGGCGGAGGCGTTCTGGCAGGACCTGGCGCTCATGGTGCCGGCGCTGGCGCTGGCATTCCTCGGCCGGCGCGCGGCCGACGGCATGCCCTGGATCCGGCTCGCCGTCGTCGGCACGCTGACGGTGGGGCTGTTGGCCTTCGCCCGCGCCGCGCCGGATCTCCCGCTCGACAACATCGCGACGCGGCTGAAGCCCGATCTTGTGATCGACGAGATCTGCAGCGGCGACGGCGTCAGCCGGCTCTGCCTGTCGACGATCGTTCCGGAGCTGGAGGAAGGCGAACACTGGCTGGTCATCGCCGACCTGGACGAGGATCTCGGCAAGGCGGTCGACGCCCTGAACCAGCACGTCTTCGCCGGTGGCCGGATGTGGGTCCTCAGCTCGGCGACGCCGGATGAGAACCGGACGTTCTTCTGGTCCTACGGCCCCGCCTTCGAGATCCGCGAGGCGCCGCCGACGTTTCTGAATCCGCTCTACCGGACGCTGCCGCGGTCGTTCCGGGTCGAGGACGGCGTGGTGGTCGAGACGGTGTCGGGTTTTCCGCCGGAACCCTGAATGGGAGTTTCGGTGGTCGCGGTGCCGTGAGGTTGTTCTGCTCGTTGCGCTGGTCCGGGCGGCGCCGCTTCGGTGCGCGTCTTGCCGCTGCTCTTGGCTTGATGCTGGCCCTGGTCTCGTTTCGCGCCGATGGGCAGGGCATCTGCGGACGTACGCCAGAGGTGCGAGACGCCATCCTGGCGGAAGTAGGCGGAACCTGTCGCACGGTCACGGCCGAATGGCTCAAGACCGTCCGGCACCTTCAGGTCTTGTCGCCGTCGCTCGCAGCCTTGCGGGCCGGGGACTTTGAGGGCCTTGCGAAGCTGGAGAGCCTGTTGATCACTTCCCGGCGACTGAGTTCCGTAGCGCCGGGGACGTTCGACGGACTCTTCAGGCTGGAGGCCCTTTTTCTGAGTGGGAAGGACCTCAGCGGTCTCCCAGCCGGAGTCTTCAGGGACCTCTCGCGGCTACGGGCCCTGGGCATCGGCGGACTGAGACGTGGAGGGAGTGGTCTCCGGGACATACCGCCGGGCATGTTCGATGGCTTGGTCGAGCTGGACTCACTGTCGTTGGGTTCGTCCGGCGGATTCGGGCTCCCCGTAGCCTCAGACTACGGGAACAGTCTGACCTCGCTGCCGCCGCATGTCTTCGACGGACTTCCAAAGCTCTGGAGCCTGGACTTGAGCGGAAACGCTCTGGAGTCCTTGCCGTCCGATGTGTTTCTTGAGAACAGATCGTTGAGCTATGTAGATCTTCGGAACAACAACTTGCGTGCGCTCCCAAGAGGCTTGTTTCCCGAGTTCAGAAAAACCTACGTGGACGTCCGCGGCAATCCCGGCGCCCCTCTTGAGCTGCCTCTGGTCTTCTACCAAGAGTCGCTCAGATCGGACGGGGCGTTTGATCTCTTTGTCCATTCTCCCGTGCGTCTGAGCCGCGACGATCCGTTGGAAGTCGTGCTCTCCGCGACCGGAGGCACGTTAAGCGCCTATACGTTGACGCTTCAGGCAGATCCCACGACGGGACGTGGCGCGGGGCGCACCGTCACGATCTTTCCGAATCAAGATGTGGTAACCGTCACCGCGACTCCCGCGAGCCACAAGCCCTCGAAGCGGGGCTACACCATCGTGGGGGCAACCTACACACTCTGCCCAATCAGACCAGATGTTCCGGCTCCAGTGGCGTGTCTCGTGAACGGACGTTTTCGAGTTGAAGTCGAGTGGAGGTCGGAACCGGACGATCGAGGCGGGGTGGGCACGATGCGCCGGCGGAGTCGGCAGACAGCGGTCTCCACGTTCTTCGAGGAAGAGAACGTGGAAGCCCTGGTGAAGATTCTTGATGGGACCGGCGTGAACGGCCGGTTCTGGGTCTATTCTGGCGGCCTGTCCGATCTCGAGTACACGTTGTCCGTGACGGATCGGCATACGGGAGTGGTGAAGGAGTACCGGAATGAAGCGGGCGGGGTTTGCGGCCAGGGCGACACTGACGCATTCGGTCCATCGCCGTTTCGCACCTGGTCGCCCGACGCTGATGAGGGAGATGGACCGTTGGAGCCGCCGCCGGAGCACCAGGATGGGCAGGGCTCTGGCTGTCCGGCGAACGCTCTGTGCCTTCAGAACGGCCGATTCCAGGTAACCGCGACCTGGACTGTGGCAGCCGCGGGTGAGAAGGGCGTTGGGACGCCGATTCCTGACACGGATAGCACCGGCTACATGTGGTTCTTCTCACCGGGTAACGTCGAGTTGGTTCTAAAGGTGCTCGACGGACGCTCGTTCAACGATTCGTGGTGGTTCTTCGCGAGTGCGCTGTCGGACGTGGACTACACCGTTCATGTTCTGGATACGGATACGGGATTGTCGCGCACGTACACCAACAACCCTGACCGGCCCTTTTGCGGCTTCGGCGACACGTCGGCGTTTCCGGAGTAGCGACGGAGTCGCCCTGCTAGCGCTGCCGCGTTACTCCGCCAGACGCCGGAAGGCGTCGGCGTAGCGATCGTGCGCGCGATTCAGGCCGCGCTTGAACTTCGATTCGCGAATGGCGCTGCCTGCGAACTCGGCGGCCAGGTCGATGCCGCCGTTGCGCCACGCGGCGCCGGTGGTCTGGAGTTGGCCGGCGGGGGCGAAGCGCGAGACGCCGGCCTGCTCGAAGGCGCGGCGGATCCTGGCGGGTAGGCGGCCGGCGACGGCGAGGCCCTGGAGGCGGCCGGTCCACTCGTCGAGGGTCGGGACGCCCTCGACCGGGTGGATGCGGACGGTGCGGAGGCCGGGCGAGGGGCTGATCCGCGGGTCGGGGTCGACGATGACGGTGCCGGCGTCGAGTGCGTCTCCATGCCAGTCGAGGCCTCGAAGTTCGGCGTCCTCCCGGGCGAGGCGGACGCCGGCGCGGTCGGCGGCGCTGCTGTGGCCGGGCGGAAGATCGACGGCAAGTTCGGCGAGGGTCGTTGCGAGAGCGGCGGCGAAGGTGGGGGCGGTGTGCGGCTCGGCGAAGACGGCGTGGACGGACAGGCAGCCACGCTGGTCGAAGGTCGCGATGTCGAACGCCATGCCGAGGGCGGCGTGGTTCAGGTCGGCGCCGGGATCGACCCAGCCCAGGCTGAGCTTGGGGCCGAAGGCGATGAGGCGCCCTACGGCGGCGGACTGGAGGGCATTGATCGTTGCCTCCCCGCCGTAGGCCACGACGAGTCGGGCGGCGGCGTGGAGCGGCGTCTCGACCGCTTCGTCGCCGCCGGTCCAGGTGACGGCGGCGTAGGCGTCGCGCAGCTCGGGTAGTCGTTGGCCGAGGGCGGCGAGGAATGCCGGCGCGAAGTGGGGCTCGGCTCGGGAGGACTTGAAGAGGACGGGAGCGCGTGCCGCGAGCGCGGGCAGCAGGGACTGGAGGATCAGGCCGGGGGGCTCGGCCGGCAGGACGACCAGGCTGAAGCCGTCCTCCCGTTGGCGGTGCGGGCGTCGAAGCTCGCCGGCCGCGGCATCCCCGAGCATGCCTTCGCCGATGCTCCTCAGTCCGTGGCTGAGGCCGGCCGGCGACAGGCCCGTGGATTGAAGCAGGCCGGGGTCGAGGTCGCGGCGCTCCGGGCTGTTGGCGTCGAGGAAGGCCGTCAGGGTTTCGTTCCAGGCGGCGAGGAGGGCGTCGGTCGGGATGGCGCGGAGGGAAGGCGCGGCCGCGGCCAGCTCCGCCACGCGACTCGTCATACAGCCCCCAGTTCCTCGGCGGTCAGCGAACAGCCGCGCAGTTCGGCGCCGCTGGCGCGGCCGAGCAGGCGGAAGGCGTCGCCTTCCCGGACGCCGAGGTCCTCGGTCAGGATGTGGCAGACGGAGCCGACGTTCGCGAGATCGAAGAAGGCGAGAAGCCCGGTTTCGCCGTCCTCGACCTCTTCGAGCGACTCCGGATCGAGGACCCGGAACGGCATCCACGGCGGCGTGTGCAGCCGCTCGCCGCCGGGTCGGGAGTAGGCCTGGCTGGTCAGTTCGGTCATGCCGTACTCGCGGACCACGGCGTCCGGGTCGAGGCCGAGGAGGGTGCGGGCCCGCCGCCGGACCGCCTCGGGGGTCGTCTCCAGACTCCGCCCCTTGAAGCCGCCGGTTTCGAAGACGCGGCTGCCCGGCGGAAGCCGGATGGGGCCTCGCGCTTCGTCTTCGAGCCGGTCGAGCAGCAGGGTGAGGGCCAGGGCGGTGGCGAGGACGAGGACGGGCTCGCCTTCCGCCTGCGCGCGGAGCCAGCGGCAGGCGAGGTCCAGGTCGATGCCGGCGTCCTGGACGGCCCAGGCGCTGCCGGGCGCGGCGTGGGGCTCGAACACGTGAGCCGCCATGAACGAGAGGCTCGAGTCGGCGGCGATCGTACGGTCGGGGATGAGCGAGAGGATCGGGAGGCGCTCCGCGCCCGCGGGCAGGCAGGCGTCGGCGAAGGAGGCGTCGATCACGGTCCGGTAGAGGCCGGGGTAGGGGTGGTAGTGAACGCTCCGTCGTTCCGCGCCTCGCGTGGTGCCGCTGCTTCTGAAGACCTCGCGGGGTTTGGCGGCGGCGAGCCTCAGCGACTTGAAGGCGGAAGTGGGCACGGCCGGGGCGGCGCGCCAGTCGTCGAGCGCGGCGGGGTCGACGCCGCGCCGGTCGCACAGGCGGCGGTAGGGCTCGACCCGCTCGTACCCGAAGCGGGCGGCGGCCGCGGCAAGCTCGACGAACTCGCCGTCGAAGGCGCCATCGCCTGCGACGATGAAGCGTTCGATCCGCTGAAGCAGAGTCGTCACGACCGGTCGTCCGCGCCGGCCGCGAGCGGCGCCGCCTCGTCGAAGAAGACGGCTGCGGTGGTGGCAGGATGGCCGGCGATGTCGGCTTCTTCGTCGCCGTCGGACCCGGGCCACCACTCCGCGGGCAGGTGCCGCCGGTAGGGGCGCTGCAGGAAGCGGCGGTCGAACAGGGCGATGACGCCGCGGTCTTCGGCGGAGCGGATCAGCCGGCCGGCGGCCTGGACCACGCGGGTCATTCCCGGAACGACGAAGGCGTACTCGAAGCCGCGCTCGAAGCGCTCGTCGTAGTAGGCCTGAAGCAGCTTCTGCTCCATCGTCACCGCGGGCAGGCAGGGGCCGACCACGGCCACCGCGAGCAGCGCGTCGCCCGGGTAGTCGACGCCTTCCGAGAACACGCCGCCCGCCACGGCCAGGAGCAGCACCGCGCCCTGGAGCGGATTCGTCAACGCGTCGAGCACTTCCTTCCGCTTCTCCTCGCTGGTCGTCTGCTGCTGGACCAGGACGGTGCGGCCGCAGTCTGGGAGCCGCTCCTGGACCTCGGCGAGGAATCGGTAGCTGGGGAAGATCGCCATCGAGTTGCCGGGAACGGAGCGGGCGAACTCGGCAAGCCGGTCGGCGATCGGGCCGTAGTTCTTGTCGCGGACCCGGTACGTGGTGGTGACCGAAGTGTCGACGACGACCCGGCGGTTTTCGGCTGGAAAGGCGCTCGGCACGTCGAGGGTCGAGGTGCGGGCCGCGTCGAGGCCGAGCAGGTCGCGGTAGAACTCGAACGGCTGCAGGGTCGCGGACAGGCCGATGGTCGAGCGGCAGCGGTTGATCGTGGCCCCCAGAAAGGAGCTCGCGTCCTTGCACAGGATGGCCAGGCTGGGCTCGCGGTCGATTCGCCGGAACAGGAAGCTGAAGGACTCCGCGTGTTTCGGCTGCGAGGCGAGCTGGAGGGTGTTCAGGAACCGCAGCAGCTCGAAGTAGAGCTCGACGAAGGCGTCGTTGGCGGCGAAGGAACGGGTGTCCCGGCGAAACTCCAGGTAGTCCACGAAGCCCCGGTCGAAGGCGGCCCGCAGGCGCCAGAGCTGCTCTTCGGGCGGGGCGCCCTCGGCCACCGCGTTGCGGTCTGGCGCGTCTACTGCCAGGTCGACCTCGCCCTGGATCAGCTCCTCCAGGGCGGCGCAGAGTTCCCGCAGGCGCTCGGTCGGCCCGCCCTCGCTGCCGCGGGCGGCCCGGCGCAGACCCGCCCGGGCCGCCCGGCAGCTTGCCGCCGAGAGCTCCGGGCTGTAGTAGCCGCGACCGCGGTCGATCAGGTTGTGGATCTCGTCGACGACGAGGACGGTGCCGGAGAGGTCGGCGTCGCCCTGGAACTCGGTCAGCTTGACGAAGGGGTCGAGCGCGTAGTTGTAGTCGCCGACCACGACCTGCACCCGCCGGCCGAGTTCCAGGCTGATCTCGAAGGGGCATACACGAACCCCCTTCGAGACGTCGAAGATCGTGTCCGGTTTCAGCAGGCTGTGCCCGTCGAGCAACCGGGGAATGACCTGGCTCCGCTGGAGCTTCACGTAGTAGTCGCGGGCGTACTGGCAGTAGTCCTCGTGACAGATGATCTCGTCGTTCGCGCACATCCGCGCCTTGGCCCGGAGGTGCAGGGCGTGGAAGGCCCGCTCCCGGTTCAGCAGGTCGATGACCTGATTGGCCATGGCCTGCTGGGTGTTCTTGGCGGTGAGCACGAATACACGCAGGTCGTTCGCCAATGCCTCGCGCAGCACCGGGAAGAGAACGGCAGCGGTCTTGCCCAGCCCGGTCGGCGCCTGGACCAGCAGGTGCTCGCGCTGCTCGACCGCAAGACCCGCGCGGTCGATGATCTCCTGCTGGCCGGGCCGGGGCTGGTGGAAGGGGAATTCGAGGCGCTCGGCGGCCAGCTCGCGGCGCTGGCGCTCCGCTCTCTCCGACTCGTACTCACGGACGAGCCGGTTGAGCCGCAGCCGGATGTCGGAGTCGAGCTCCTCGAAGTCGAGTTCCACGTCGAGCCGGTCGATCCCGGCGGTGCCGATCTCGATCAGCACGAGTTCGGCGCGCACCGGCAGCGTGGCGGCGACGCCCGAGCGGTGGACGATCCAGGCGTAGATCGCTGCCTGCCGGCGGTAGGTCGAGAGCAGCGCCGGCGAGGGGTCGGCGTTCGGTCGCACGGACTTGATCTCCTCGATCGCCAGCCGGCCGCCGGCGTCCCGGTAGAGCCCGTCGGCCCGGCCGGTCAGGGTCACCCTCCAGCCCCGGTGCTCGAACTCGAACGACAGCTCGACCTCGCGCCGGTAGCTCGGCTCGCGCTCCATCGCCTGTTCCTGGTAGCGGCTGTGGATCGCCTGGCCCACCCAGAGCCGCTCGAACCCGCCGCGATTGGCGAACCCGAGGTGCCTCGCGGCGCTGTGTTCAAGCAGGTCCGCCACGGACAGCCGGAGCGTCCTCCCGTCGTCGTCGAAACGCGGCGGCATAGGCGGCGAGACTACCGCTTCAGCGGTTGTCTTCCGGGGGCCGATGGCATAGCCTCGTTTGCTATGCCTGACAACTTTCCCGGCGCCGACAGCCCCCTCGATCTCGGCAACGTAACCAAGGCGCTGCGCGAGCGCCTGGGCGGCCTGAAGATCATCGCCGTGGTGGTGGTGGCCGGCCTCCTGGCCCTGTCCAGCGTGTACACGGTGCAGCCCGAGGAGGTGGGCGTCATCCTCCGTCTCGGCAAGTACAACGGCACGGCCGAGCCGGGCCTGAACTTCAAGATCCCGCTGATCGACCAGTTGACCAAGGTGCCCGTGAGGCGCCAGTTGAAGGAGGAGTTCGGCTTCAGCAGCGAGAGCGTGGGGGTGCGAAGCGCCTTCGTGTCCAACCCGGACGAGGCGAACATGCTGACCGGCGACCTGAACGCCGCGGTCGTCGAGTGGGTGGTCCAGTACCGGGTCGTCGACCCGTACCAGTACCTCTTCCGGGTTCGCAACCTGGACGCGACCTTCCGCGACATGAGCGAGGCGGTGATGCGCAAGGTGGTCGGGGACCGCACGGTGAACGAAGTGCTGACTGTCGGCCGGGCCGAGATCGAGGGCGAGGTCAAAAAGGAGTTGCAGGAGTTGTGCAAGCAGTACGAGACCGGGATCGCCATCGACCAGGTGGTGCTCCAGAGCAACAACCCGCCCGAGCCGGTCAAGCCGTCCTTCAACGCCGTCAACCAGGCCGAGCAGGAACTCGAGCGGCTGGTCAACGAAGCCGAGGCTGAGTACAACCGGGTCATTCCGCGAGCCGAGGGTCAGGCGCGGCAGACGATCCAGCAGGCGGAGGGCTACGCGCTCGACCGGGTCAACCGCGCCCAGGGCGACGCGACCCGTTTCAACGCCCTCTACGAGGAGTTCCGGCAGGCGCCCGAAGTGACGCGCAAGCGGCTGTTCATCGAGACGATGGAGCGGGTGCTGCCGCAGGTGGGCCGGAAGATCGTCGTCGACGAGGACGTCGACGGCCTGACGCCGATCATGAGCTTCGAGGGAGTCAGCGCGGCGAGGACGACGCGGCAGATTGCGGCCCAGCAGGCCGGGGAGGGAACGCCGTGAAGGTCCTGACCATCCTCCTGGTCCTGGTGGTGTTGCTCGTCGCGAGCAACGCGCTGTTCATCGTTCCCGAGGATCGCCAGGCGATCATCACGCAGTTCGGCCGCCCGGTCGGCGACGCGATCGACACGCCGGGTCTGAAGTTCAAGCTGCCCTTCATCCAGAAGGCCCACTACTTCGACCGCCGCTTCCTGGAATGGCAGGGCTCCGCGGAGGAACTGCCGACGCGCGACAAGGTGTTCATCTTCGTCGATACCTACGCGCGGTGGCGGATCTCCGACCCCCTGCTGTTCTTCCAGAGGCTGCGCGACGAGCTGGGCGCCCAGTCGCGGCTCGACGACATCCTGGACGGCGAGACCCGCAACGCGATCGCCAACCACGATCTGATCGAGGTGATCCGCAGCTCGAACCGCGAGGCTGCTGCCGACGAGTCCTACCCGGATGCCGGCGGCGGCCTCGAGGAGATCGTCACCGGCCGGGACTCGATCCGGCAGGACATTCTCGCCGCGGCGCAGACGCGAACCGACGACCTCGGCATACAGGTGCTGGACGTGCAGTTCCGGCGGATCAACTACGGCCAGCAGGTCGAACCGGATGTGTTCAACCGGATGATCTCGGAACGGCAGCGGATTGCCGACCGGTTCCGCTCCCAGGGCCAGGGTCAGGCCTCGGAGATTCTCGGCAACATGGACCGCGACCTGAAGCGGATCGAGTCGGAGGCCTACCGTCAGGCGACCGAGATCCGGGGTCGGGCCGATGCGGAAGCCACCGAGATCTACGCCTCGGCCTACAACCAGTCGGTCCAGTCGCGGAACTTCTACGAGTTCCTGCGCACGATGGAGGCCTTCGAGAAGACGATCGACCCGAACACCTGGCTGGTCGTGTCGACGGACAGCGACTACTTCAGCTTCCTGAAGGCGAGCGGTCCCTAGGCGACCGCGCCCGCTGGGCGGACCGTGACGGGTCTCATCGGACTCCTCGTCATCCCGGGCATCGCCTGGCTGCTCTCCACGAATCGCTTCCAGGTCCGCTGGCGGACCGTGGTCACGGGCATCGCGATCCAGTTCGTCCTCGCGCTGCTCATCCTGCGGACCGCTCCGGGGGAGGTGTTCTTCGAGTGGGCCACCAGGGCCGTGACCGCTTTCCTCGCCTTCGCGGACGACGGATCGCGCTTCGTCTTCGGCCAGGGGTTCGATCTCGTCCCCTTCGCCTTCCGCGTGCTGCCGACGATCATCTTCTTCTCGAGCGTGGTGGCGGTGCTCTACCACCTCGGCGTCATCCAGCGGGTGGTCAAGCTCTTCGCGGTCGTGATGACGACAGTGATGGGCACTTCGGGTCCCGAATCCCTGTCGGCTTCGGCCAACATCTTCGTGGGCCAGACCGAGGCGCCGTTGCTGATCCGCCACTACGTCGGCAGCATGACCCGCTCCGAACTCATGGCGGTGATGACCGGCGGTTTCGCGACGGTCGCCGGCGGCGTCATGGCGGCTTACGTGGGAATGGGCATCCCTGCCGGCCACCTGATCGCGGCCAGCGTCATGTCGGCGCCGGCCGCCCTGGTGATGGCCAAACTGATGATCCCGGAAACGGAAACCGACAAGGTCTCGGCGAAGGCCGACTTCAAGGTGAAGACGCCCTGGGCGAACATGATCGACGCCGCCGCCCAGGGCGCCGGCGACGGCCTGAAGTTGGCGCTCAACGTCGGCGCCATGCTGCTCGCCTTCATCGCCCTGGTGGCGCTGGTCAACGGCCTGCTCGGGCCGGTGGGCGGCTGGATCGGGCTTCCGGGACTCAACCTGGAGATGATCCTCGGCTTCCTGTTCCGGCCCCTGGCTTGGGTCATGGGAGTGCCCTGGGCCGAAGCCGACGCGGTGGGAACGCTCCTCGGCCTGAAGACCGCGGCCAACGAGTTCGTCGCCTACTCCCGCTTCGAGGACATCTCGGCGGAGAACCAGTTGTCGGAGAAGTCCCAGGTCATCGCCACCTACGCCCTGTGCGGCTTCTCCAACTTCTCGTCGATCGCGATCCAGATCGGCGGTATCGGCGGCATCGCTCCGGAGCGCAAGAGCGAACTGGCCAGCCTCGGGCTGCGCGCGATGATCGCCGGCACCCTCGCCTGCCTGCAGACGGCGACGATCGCCGGCCTGCTGATCTGAGGCCGGTGCGCGGGTCTTCTGACCCGCATCAAGCGCGATGCCGCGAAGCGGCGAGCCCGTTCAGCCTCCTGCTGCGCCTGCCGCCGACGGCACCAGGATGAGTAGCTGGATGGCGTCGAAGAGGAAGTGGGCGGCGATGGCTGGCCAGATGTTGCCTCGCCAGATGGTGAGGTAGCTGAAGCCGACGGAGAGGAGGGCGACGCCCAGGAGCATGAAGGGCTGTTCGTAGGAGAGATGGGCGAGCACGAACAGGACGTTCGAGGTGACGAAGCCCGCTCTTGGCATGAGGAAGCCGCGAAAGAAGACCTCCTCGACTACGCCTGCGGAGAGGCTGACCATGAGGCGCAGGAGCACGGGCAGGCTGCCCATCCAGAGCACCATCCTCGGCGCTTCGGCGGGGATGTTCTCGAAGCCGCTGGCGGCGGCGAGGAGCAGGGCGGCGACCAGCACAATGAAGAGCACTCCGCCCCACAGGACCACGCCGGCGCCCAGGCCGATCCCGAGTTCGACCGGCACGCTCTGGCCGGTCCGGGTGCGCAGCCCGAGCTGGCTCAGGACGACCGAGCCGGCGTCGTGCCCGCAGCGCCAGTAGCCGAGGAGCATCCAGGCCGCGAGCGTCCCGACCAGTATCGCGTGCATCACGAACAGGTTAAGGGGCGACAGTCGCTCGAAATCGATCTCGTCGATACTCGACGGCAGGCCGATCTGGCCGATGGCCGCGAACACACCGAACCAGAGAACCACGGCGAGCAGGATCATCGCGACGAGGCGGCGAAGGTCGCCCCACTCGGCGTCGGCGAAGCCCGGCGGCAGCAGCCCCCGGGTTGCGGTGGAACGGTCGATCCACCACGCGCAGGCAGCGCCGGCCACCATGGGAAGCGCGAAACGGAGCAGGGTCACGGCCGGCATCCTACTGGTAGGGTTCGGCGCTGCCGTGAACCACCCGGGAGAGGGCTTTGGACCGATTTCCAGGCGTTGATTTCATGAACTTCGACTCGCTGCTCAGCGGCGAGGAGCGACTCATCCGGGACACGGTCCGCCAGTTCGTCGACGAGCGGGTGAAGCCGATCATCGAGCAGTGCCATCGCGAGGCGCGGGCGCCGATGGAGTTGGCTCCCGAACTCGGCGATCTGAACCTGTTCGGGGCGAACTTCACGGAGTACGGGCTGCCGGGCCTGGGCGACGTCGCCTACGGCCTCGTCATGCAGGAGCTGGAGCGCGGGGACTCCGGGATCCGCAGCATGGTCTCGGTCCAGAGTTCCCTGGTGATGTACCCGATTCTCACGTTCGGCTCCCGGGAGCAGAAGGACCGGTTCATTCCCGGCCTGGCGAGCGGGCGGATGATCGGCTGCTTCGGGCTCACCGAACCGGACTTCGGTTCGAATCCGTCGGCGATGCGCACGCGCGCTCGTCGGGACGGGGACTACTGGGTGCTGAACGGCGCCAAGCAGTGGATCACGAACGGCAGCGTCGCCGATGTCGCCGTCGTCTGGGCCCGAACGGACGAGGGGATCCGCGGGTTCCTCGTCGAGAAGGGCACGGAGGGCTTCGTCAGCGCGGAGCAGCACGGGAAGTTCTCGCTCCGCGCCTCGGTCACCGGCGAGCTCTCGTTCCAGAACTGCCGCATTCCGGCCGACAACATCCTGCCGGGCACAAGGGGCGTCGGCTCGGCGCTCCAGACCCTGAACCAGGCGCGCTACGGCATCTGCTGGGGCGGCCTCGGGTCGGCGATGGAGTGCTACTACACGGCGCTCGAGTATGCCCGTCAACGGGTGCAATTCGCCGGTCAGCCGATCGCCAGTCACCAGCTCGTCCAGGAGAAGCTTGCCTGGATGATCACCGAGATCACCAAGGGACAGTTCCTCGTCTACCAGTTGGCGGGGCTCAAGACGGCGGGGACGATGGAACCGCAGCACGTGTCGATGTGCAAGCGGAACAACGTCTGGGTGGCGCGCGAGTGCGCGAAGCTGGCGCGCGAGATCCTGGGCGCCAACGGCATCTCCGACGAGTACCCGGTGGTACGCCACATGCTGAACATCGAGTCCGTCTACACCTACGAGGGCACGCACGACATCCATGGCCTCGTGATCGGTGCGGCGATCACCGGCATTCCCTCCTTCAACCCGCCGATGAGCCGCAGGCAGGCGCGCGAGGCCGCGGACCGGCCGGAGCTGGCTGCTGCCGCCGCGGGGGCCGGCTCGTGACCGGGGAGCTCCGCGACCACGACTTCGTCGCCGTCACCGAGGCCGCCGCGGTCGCGGCCGCGCAGACGATGGGCTACGGCGACCGCCACCACTCGGACCACGTCGCCGTCGAGGCGATGCGCGGGGTCCTGGCGGACATGGCCATCGACGGCCGGGTGGTGATTGGCGAGGGGGAGCGGGACAGGGCGCCGATGCTCTACGTCGGTGAGAAGGTCGGCCGCCGGGCCGCGGGCGATCTGCAGGTGGACTTCGCGGTCGACCCTCTGGAGGGGACGAATCTCTGTGCCACCGGGGCTTCCGACGCGATGGCGGTGCTCGCCGCGTCCGAGCGCGGCGGCCTGCTCCACGCCCCCGACATCTACATGGACAAGATCGTGGTCGGCCCGACCGCCCGCGGCAAGGTCGACCTGGACGCTCCGGTAGAGGACAACCTGAAGGCGATCGCGGGCGCCTTCGACTGTGCCGTCAGCGCCTTGACCGTGGTCGTACTCGACCGGGACCGGCACCGGAGTCTGATCGACGACATCCGGACCGCCGGGGCGCGAATCAAGCTGATCGGCGACGGGGATCTGTCGACGGCGATCGCGGCGGCGGTTCGCGGCACCGGCGTCCACGCGGTGATCGGCGCCGGCGGGGCGCCGGAAGGAGTGATCACGGCGGCGGCGATGCGGTGCCTCGGCGGCGAGATCCAGGGGCGGCTGTCGGCGCTTTCCGACGAGCAGAAGCGGCGGCTCGCCGAGTTCGACATCGAGGATCCCGACCGCATCTACAGGACCGAAGAGCTCGCGCCCGGGGAGGACATCCTGTTCTGCTGCACCGGCGTCACCGGCGGCGACCTGCTGCGCGGTGTTCGCTTCTTCGGTGACGGCTTCCGGACGTCGACGTTGACCATGTCGCTCAAGGAAGGCGTCATTCGATTCGTCGAGACGATTCACCGGGGCGAGGACGGCGGTCCCGTCTACTTCTACTGAGGTGGCGAACGTGGACGGCACAGTGGCGGAGCGGTCGTGATCAAGCCGGACCACTGGATTCGTGCCTGGGGCGAGGCGGGCGGGGTGGATCCCTTCGAACCGGATCAGGTGAATGCGGCCAGCTACGACGTCCGCGTCGGCGACCACTGGATCTGCCCCACGCGTGACCCGGAGGAGTTCCACGGCGACAGGATCAAGCTGTTCCCGAGCGAGGTCGTGCTCGCCACCACCCTCGAGTTCGTGCGCATTCCGCGTTCCGTGGCCTGCGACCTGAAGCTCAAGTCCACGCTGGGCCGGCTGTGGATCAACCATTCGCTGGCCGGCTGGTGCGACCCGGGATTCGAGGGGAACATCACGCTGGAGCTGCAGAACCTGGGCCCGGTGCCGTTCGTGCTCGACGCGGGCCGCCGGATCGCGCAGCTCATCTTCATTGCGATGGAGTCGGAGCCCCAGACCGCCTACGGCGAACCGGGCGCTGGAAGCCGGTACCAGCACCAGCGCGGCGCGACCCGGGCCCGGTCCTGAGGCGGAGGCTCTGCCGTGCCGGAACCCGTTCAGCAGACGATTCGGCTCTCTATCGGCAGCCGCTACGAGAACATCGAGCTGGTTCAGGCGGTGCTGGACGAAACCCTCGAGTCCCTGCCGATCGACGAAGAGACGGGGTACTGGATGGGTATCGCACTGCGGGAAGCGCTGACCAACGCGATCAAGCACGGCAACGGCCTCGATCCGGAGAAGAAGGTGGACGTGTGTCTGGCGGTGGACGAGAGCGGGGTCGACATCACGGTCGAGGACCAGGGCAGCGGCTTCGATCCGGGCGCCGTGGCGGACCCGCTGGCCCCGGACAACCTGCTCAAGACAGAAGGCAGGGGAATCTTCTACATGCGCAGGTTCATGGATAAGATCGACTACGATTTCGGCGCCGATGGCGGCACGAAGGTCCGGCTTCACAAGAAGTTCGGCGCCCCGGGCAGCAGCGCCGAAACAGACCAGGGAGGAGCGAATGAAGATTGAAAAGCGCCAGCGCGATGGAGCGACGATTCTCGATCTCCAGGGCAGGATCACGATTGGCGAAGGCGATGTGGCTCTGAGAGAGGCCGTCCACGCGGCGGTCGGCGAGGGCGCTACGAGCATCCTGCTCAACATGGGGCGGGTGCGTGCGATCGACTCCTCCGGCGTCGGCGAGCTGGTTGCCGCCTACACCACGGTCACCAACCGGGGCGGCAAGCTGCGCCTGTTCTCCCTGCCGAGCAGGGTCCTCGGCGTGCTTCAGATCACCCAGTTGGTCACCGTGCTGGACATCCTGGAGGACGAGGACGAGGCAGTCGCTTCGCTCGCCTGAGGGAGCGGTGAACGCGGAAGGCAGCGGGCGGTCGCTGGCGAATCGCCTCTGGGGTCTCGGCGGCGCTCGGCTGACGGTCGTCTGTCTGTGCCTGCTCCTCGTCCTGAGTCTGGCCGGCGGCGCCTGGCTGGGCGCCAGCGACGACCCGGACGACACCGGACGGGACTCGATCTACAAGTACCTCACGCTGTGGGAGGAGGTGCTTCGGCATATTCGTGGCTCGTACGTCGAGGAGACCGACGGACGGAGTCTGACGGCGGGCGCCATGGATGGCGTGACGGATGCCCTCGACCCCTTCTCGGTCTACGTACCCGCGAGCGAGGTCGAGTCGTACCGGGCGGCGCGCGAGGTGGACCGCCGGCATTCGGGCGCCCTGGTGCTCAAGGAGCGCGGCACCGCCTATGTGGTCGCGGTCGACCGCGGCAGTCCGGCCGAGACCGCAGGTCTGGAGCCGTTTGACATCGTCGCCGGCATCAACGGTCGTTCGTCCCGCGCGATGCCGCTGTGGGAGCTGCGGCGTCAGTTCGCCGCCCCGGTCGGCTCCGAACTGAACCTGGAGCTCGTGCGGCGCGGCAACAGCGTCGAAGCGAGCCTGACCCTGGACGAGTACGAGCCGCTTCCGCCGGAGTTCGAGGAGATCCGCGGGGTCGGCGTACTGAGGATCCCGAGCTTCGATTCCGGCACGGCAGCCCAGGTGGAGGCGTTGCTCGACGGCTACGGGGGTGACTCCCTGCTGATCGATCTCCGCGGCGTCGCGGGAGGCTCCGCCGAGGCCGCCTACGCGGTGGCGGGCCTGTTCGCCGCGGGCGAGCTGGGCAGCCTGATCGACCGGGAGGACCGGAAGCTCAAGACCTTCGAGGGCGCGGGGGGCCTGTTCTCGGGGAGCATCGACGTCCTGACCGATCGCAGTTCACAGGGACCGGCCGAGATCCTGACCGCCGTCCTGCGCCAGGCGGTCGACGCGGACCACAGCGGCGAGTCGACCTTCGGCTACGCCGGAACGCTGCGGCAGATCGAGCTGCCGAACGGCGGCGGCGTGCTCGAGACGACCGCGGCCTTCTACACGGACCCCGAGGGCGAACGGCTGAACCGCAGAATCCGCGTCAGCAACGACCGCCGCTTGAGCGCGTTCGCCGAAAGGGACGACGGATCGGACCCGGTCCTGGACGAGGCTCTGGGCCTGTTCATCATGGAGACGCCCGCCGAGCCGGACCCACCCTGAGCTTCACCCGCTCCCACAACCGTTCCAGTTCCTCCAACGGGTAGTCGCCGCCAGGCTTGAGTTCCGCCTCCATAGCCGCGAAACGGAGGCGGAACTTGCGGTTCGCCGCGGCCAGCGCGCGTTCCGGGTCCACGTCCAGGTGACGGGCGAGGTTGGCGACCGCGAACAGCACGTCGCCCAGCTCCTCTTCGACCCGCGCCTTCGCCTCGGCGGACTGGCCGGTCTGGTCGTCGTCGGTCTCCTGGTCCAGTTCGTCGAGTTCCTCGGCCACCTTGGCTCGCACCGCTTCGGTCGAGTCCCAGTCGAACCCGATGCCGGCCGCCTTCTGCCCGAGCCGGTAGGCGCCCACGAGCGCCGGCAACGACGCCGGCACGCCGTCCAGCACGGAGCGCTCGCCGTCGTGGCTCCGCTTCCGCTGCTCCCACATCGCCGCGACTTCGGCGGCGGAACCGGCCTTCGCCTGGTCCTTCTCGTCGCCGAAGACATGAGGGTGCCGCGCGACCATCTTGTCGATCACGGAGCGGATCGCCCCGGCGAGCGGCACTTCCTCCAGTTCGGCGCCCGTCAGGCGGGCGACGTAGACCGCCTCGAACAGCAGGTCGCCCAGTTCCTCGTTGATTGCGGCGGGATCGCGCTCGTCGATCGCCGCGGCCAGTTCGTGGGCCTCCTCGATCAGATACGCCCGTAGATCCGCCAGCGACAGCTCGCGGTCCCATGGGCAGTCGACGCGCAGCCGGTCGATCAGATCGGCTATCGGAGCGAGCGAGCAGGAGTCGGTTCCGGCGCCGTCTCCTTTGCTAGGGTGTTGCATTCGTGGGGAGCGGAGGTCGGAAGTGAAGGTCACCGACAGAAGGATGTTCACGGACGACGGCGAACTGCGGGAAGAGTACCGCTTCCTCGAGCACCAGAAGGCCGGGACGGCCGCGGAGCAGCAACCCTCGGGCGCCAGTCAGGACAGCCCGGCGAGTCCGGCCGGGGCGCCGGCCGGCGGGCCTGAACAGGCCCCGTCCGCGACCGCGTTCCCCGATCCGGAGGACGCGGCGGCCTCCCGGATGCCGCCGCCCGGGGCGCAGTCTCCCGGCTTCATGGACCTGGTCGCCGTACTCGCCGAGCCGATCGCCTTCCTGCTCGGCGACGCCCAGCTACCGGACGGTCAGAGCGCGCAGGATCTGCCGCGGGCCCGGCTCCACATCGACCTGCTGGCGGTGCTGCAGGAGAAGACGCGGGGCAACGTCCCCGAGCAGGAGACTGCGTTGCTCGAGGATCTTCTCGCACAGCTCCGGATGCGGTACGTCGAAAAGAGCCGCGGCTGACTACGTGCAGATCCGGTCTCGTCCGACGGCAGGATCCCGGACGTAATCTTAGTCTGATTCCAGCAGATTACTGAGGAGCGGGACTTGACAACAGGCCGCTTAGGTCTTAGTGTCCCTGTCGCGCTGGGTCGAGGTAGGCGGTTGAGACCGAACCTGCCCGCGACGCCAGAGATGAGAACCGACCCGTTCGGGTTCACTGACCGGACGATTCAGGAGAGACAGTTTGAGCAAGATCATTGGTATCGACCTGGGGACGACCAACAGCGTCGTCGCCGTGATGGAGGGTTCGGACCCGAAGGTGATTCCGAACTCGGAGGGAAGCCGGACGACGCCGTCGATCGTCGGCTTCACGGAGAAGGGCGAGCGGCTCGTCGGCCAGGTCGCCAAGCGACAGGCGGTGACCAACCCGCAGAACACCGTCTTCTCGATCAAGCGCTTCATGGGACGGCGCCTGGGCGAGGTTTCCGAAGAGCAGAAGATGGTCCCCTACGCGGTCTCGAGTTCCGGCGACGACGTGCAGATCGAGGCCGCCGGCAAGACCTACACGCCGCCCCAGATCTCGGCCATGGTGCTGCAGAAGCTGAAGCAGGCGGCCGAGGACTATCTCGGCGGTCCGGTGGAGCGTGCCGTGATCACCGTCCCCGCCTACTTCAACGACGCTCAGCGCCAGGCCACGCGGGATGCCGGCCAGATTGCCGGACTGACCGTCGAGCGACTGGTCAACGAACCGACCGCGGCGGCGCTTGCCTACGGCCTGGACAAGGAGGGCGACCGCACGATCGCCGTCTACGACTTCGGTGGCGGCACCTTCGACATCTCGATTCTCGAGGTGGGCGAGGGCGTGGTCGAGGTCAAGGCGACGAACGGCGACACCCACCTGGGGGGCGACAACATCGACCAGCGGATCATCGACTGGCTGCTGGAGGAGTTCAGGAAGGACCAGGGCATCGACCTGGGCCAGGATCCGATGGCCATGCAGCGGCTCAAGGAAGCCGGCGAGAAGGCGAAGATCGAGCTGTCGGGCGTTCAGGAGACGGAGATCAACCTCCCCTTCGTGACCGCCGACGCCTCCGGGCCGAAGCACCTGAACGTCAAGCTCTCGCGCAGCAAGCTGGAGCAGCTCACCGAGGACCTGGTCAGGAGCACGCTCGAACCGTGCCGCCAGGCGCTCAGGGACGCCGGCCTCGGCACCAGCGACATCGAGGAGATCGTCCTGGTGGGCGGCCAGACCCGGATGCCGGCGGTGCAGGAAGCGGTCAGGGAGTTCTTCGGACGGGAACCCCACCGCGGTGTGAACCCGGACGAGGTGGTGGCGATCGGCGCGGCGATCCAGGGTGGTGTACTGGCCGGTGACGTCACCGATGTTCTGCTGCTGGACGTCACGCCGCTGTCGCTTGGTATCGAGACGCTGGGCGGCGTCTTCACCAAGCTGATCGACCGCAACACGACGATTCCCACCCGCAAGAGCGAGGTGTTCTCGACCGCCGGCGACAACCAGACCTCCGTCGAGGTCCATGTGCTCCAGGGGGAGCGTGAGATCGCCGGCGACAACCGGACGCTCGGCCGCTTCCACCTGGTGGGCATTCCCCCGGCGCCTCGCGGCATGCCGCAGATCGAGGTCACGTTCGACATCGACGCCAACGGCATCGTCAACGTGTCGGCCAGGGACAAGGGCACCGGCAAGGAGCAGAAGATCACGATCACCGGCTCGGGCGGCATCGAGAAGGACGAGATCGAACGGATGGTCGCCGACGCCCAGGCCCACAGCGACGAGGACAGGAAGCGTCGCGAGGCGATCGACGCCCGCAATCAGCTCGACTCGCTGGTCTACGGCACGGAGAAGAACCTCGCCGAACACCGGGACAAGCTGTCCGAGAGCGACCGCGCCGAGCTCGAGTCCGCGATCGAGGATGCGAAGAAGAGCATGGAGGGCGAGGACGCCGCCGCCATGCAGGGCGCATCCGAGCGGCTGACCCAGGCTTCGCACAAGCTGGCGCAGGTCATCTACGAACAGACCAGCGCCGAGTCGGCCCCCGGCGCGCCTCCGGGCGCGGGCGGCCCCGGAGACGGCGGGCCTCAGGCCGCCGATGACGACGTGATCGACGCCGACTTCGTTGACGTGGATGAAACGTCCGGGGACGACAGCGCTTCCGGGGACAAGGGGGCCAGCTAGGTGACGCCGCCGCGGTCGTCGCGTGGGCGCCGTCCCCCGTCCCGCCGCCGGCGGGTGGGGGGCGGCCGCTACGTGATGATCAGCAAGGTCGCCGAGCGCTACGACATCCATCCGCAGACCCTCCGGCTGTACGAGCGTGAGGGCCTGCTGGAGCCGCAACGAAGCGATGGCAACACCCGCCTCTACGATGAGGACTCCCTGAACCGGCTCGAGTCGATCCTCACGCTGACCCGGGACATGGGGGTCAACCTCGCCGGAGTCGAGGTCATCCTCACTCTGCAGGAACGCCTGGCGCGGCTCGAGGCCGAGCGGGACAGGCTACTCTCGATCGTTGAGCGCGACGCGGCTGACCGCCGCCGGGGTGTCCGGCGCCGGCACGCCCTGGTCTGGGTGCGAAGCGGCGCGTTGGTCAAGGTCGAGGACGAGGAGTGAACGAGGAAGGCTGCGAACTCTGCGGCGGGCGCGGTTGGATCGTCGACCTCGCGACGAACCAGGCGCGACGCTGCACCTGCCACTCGACCCGCGTCCGCGGCCGCCGCGTCGACGACCTGGGCATTCCGCCCAAGTACCAGGGTTGCCGGCTCACCAACTTCCGGCTCGCGGGAGACGTGGGCGATCAACTCCTCACCGCGCGCCGCGATTGCGACCAGTACATCGAGGAGTTCATGGAGCTCGACGGATCGCTGAACGAAGCCGGACTGGTGTTCATCGGCCCGAGCGGTCGGGGCAAGACGCACCTTGCCGTGGCCGTGCTGATCGAACTGGCCGAGCAGTACGGTGTCGGCGGCCGCTTCGTCGACTTCACGAGCCTGGTCGCCGACATTCAGGCGACCTTCCAGCCCGACGCTCCGCGCAACCAGGCCGACCTGCTGCGGCCGCTCCAGGAGGCCGACGTCGTCGTGGTCGACGAGCTCGGCGCCCGACGGCCCTCGGCCTTCGTCTCGGACACCCTGTACCTGCTGATCAACGGCCGCTACATGGCCCGCCGGCCGACCCTGTTCACGAGCAACTACTACCTGACCTCCGAAGCCGACGGCGACCTCAGCGACGGTGCCCAGACCCTGGTCGGCCGCGTTCCCGCCAGCCTGATCAGCCGCCTCCACCAGATGGCGAAGCCGATCCTCATCGACGCCGTCGGCGACTACCGGCACGAGTTGCAGGCGCACCAGCATCGGTAACACCCGTCTCGCGGCATCGGCCGGAGGGGGGAGGGTCCCAGCGGACGCCGCGGGGACTGGAACCGCCGCTTTGGCGTATTTCCAATAACGTATGGATCGGGCGATGGTAGTGAGCGGATCACAGAGGCTTGAGCGGTGGATGACCGACTTGGGTCTGGGCGTTGCGGCCTGTCTGCTGCTGGCGACGGCGTCGGCAGTGCATCCCGGTGCGGCGACGTCTCCTCCGTCGATCGTTCTGCCGGAGGAGATTCGGCTGGGGCTGGCCACGGACCTTGAGCGGGTCGAGGTTGCCTGCTGCGACGGGCCTTCGTGGCTTGTGGAGGAGACCGGCCGGCGGTACGGGGTTGCCGGCTCCTTCGAGGTGCTGGCGGCGCCGGGGACGGCGAGCCCGGGGGTTCATCGCCTGCAGGTGGCGGCGTTGCGGGATCGGGTGCAGGCGGAGAAGCTGGCCGGCCGGCTGGCGAGTCTGCTCGATCAGCAGGCGGACTCGGTGCTCGACGCGGGCACCGGCCTGTACCGGGTCCGCGTGGGCCGCTTCGGTGACCGGGAGGCGGCGGAGAAGGCTCGTGGCCGGCTTCATGTCGAGGGGTTCGACGACGTCTGGATCACCATCGAGGGCCAGGTTCTGGAGCATCCGGGATTCGAGGTGGATGGAGTCGGCTGGGTCGCGGGACGGAGGCTGCGGCTCGAGTCGCGGGACGGTGTCGTCCACATCCTGGGCCGTCGCTACCGGGGTGCGCTCGAGGTCTTCCTGAGCGACCGGGCCGGCCTGAATGTCGTCAACGCGGCGCCGCTCGAGGACTACCTGCGCGGCGTCGTGCCGGTCGAGCTGGGACCGGACCTGTACCCGGAGCCTGAGGCGATCAAGGCGCAGGCCGTGGCCGCGCGCACCTATGCGGTAAAGCGCCTGGGCGAGTTCGAGGGGGAGGGGTACGACCTCTGCGCCACGCCGCTATGCCAGGTCTACGGCGGTCTGGAGGTGGAGCACCCTGTCTCGGACCGCGCGATCGCGGCGACCGGCGGCGAGATCCTGCTTCGTGACGGCGCGCTCCAGGAGGCACTGTTCACGGCGAGTTGCGGCGGCAGTACCGAACTCGTCGATCACGTCTTCCCTCTTCTGGCGGGCGGAGGCCCCCTGGCAACGGCCTGTGTCGAAGGGGGAGTCGTGACCCTGGCGGGCGGCGCCGAGGACTCGCCCGCCAGTCACCTGCTGAGGTCCATCGGCGCTCGCGGGGTGCGCGAGAGACGGGTCGATGAGCGACTCGACCGCGCCCGTTCAGGCGGCGATCTGGAAGTTGTCCATGGGAGCCTGGGCGGTCTCGACGGCGGCTGGCTCGACCTGCGCCAGCAGGGTCGCCGCCGGCTGGTGCCGTTGGTCTCCGAGTCGGCGCTGTTGGTGACCAAGGTTCCGCCGGGGACCCGGCCTGGCGATCTCGGCGTGCCTGCGCCGTCCGTGACGGCCGCGCCGGGCGACCGGCTGCGCGTCTACCTGGTCCGCGGCCAGGTGGTCCTGCTCGTTCACGAGACGCCGCGAACTGGAGATCAACCGAAAGCGGAGCCGTGGTCGCTCTGGCGGTCGCACGCTTCCCTGCGCGCCGTGGTCGAGAAGCGCTTTCCCGGCCTGGGACTCAGGTCCATGAGAGTGCTGGAGCGCGGCGTCTCGGGACGGGTGGCGCGCATCGACCTGATCGGCGAAGAGGGCACAGTAGAACTCCAGGGTCTCGCCATCCGCTGGTTGCTCGACATCCCCGAACACCTCGTCCGGCTGACCGCCGAAGCGGGGGAGGGTGCCGTTCCCGGCTGGCGATTCGCCGGCCGCGGCCGCGGCCACGGCGTCGGCATGTGCCAGGTCGGCTCGTACCTCATGGCGCAGCGCGGCCTGACCTACCGCGAGATTCTGTGGCACTACTACGGCGCGGTCGACGTCGGCAGGTTCGCATCGTGAGCGTCGACCGGGCTGCCGAAGCCTGGCTGGACGATCCGGAGCCCTGGCGCGAGACCCGGCGCCTGGGCCGGGCCCTGACCGCCATCGAGAGCGGCGGCGCAACGCAGGCGCTCGCGAAGGCGGCCTACCGGCGTGCTGGTCGCGCGATGACGATCGGCCTGACCGGACCGCCCGGGGTCGGCAAGAGCACCTTGACGGCCGCTCTGGCCCGGGAGCTCCGGCAACGGGGAGAGCCGGTGGCGGTGCTCGCGTTCGATCCGACCAGCCCGCTGACCGGCGGCGCCGTGCTCGGCGACCGCGTGCGAATGTCCGACCTGGAAACCGATCCGGGCGTCTTCATCCGGTCGATGGCTTCACGCGGCGCTGGCGGCGGGCTGGCGCAGGCCGCCGCCGCGGCGACCGATCTGCTCGATGCCGCCGGATTTCCCTGGATCCTGGTGGAAACCGTGGGCACGGGCCAGGCGCAGACCGCGATTCGCCGGAGCTCGGACCTGGTCGTTCTGGTCACCGCGCCCGGCCTGGGCGACGGCGTTCAGGCCATCAAGAGCGGGACGATGGAGATCGCCGACGTCTTCGTCGTCAACAAGAGCGACCTGCCGGGCGCGGGCGCCGCTCGCCGGTCGATCGTGGAGATGCTGCACCTGGCGGAGGGAGCCGTTAGCGAACCGCCGGCGGTCCTGCCGACCGTGGCACGAACGGGCGACGGCGCGGCGGAGGTCCTGGATACGGTGGCTGCGTGTTTCGAACGGCTGAGGGCGGAAGGCGAAATCGGCGCCCGGCGGTCGGCGCGCCTGCGGCGCCGGGTGCTGGACCTGTACCGCACCGCGGTTCTGCGGCTCGCCATGGGTTCGATCGACGACGAGCGATTCGGGCGGGATCTACTGGCGGCCAGCGGCTCGAAGGCTCTGGACGGAGAGGACGATTCGCAGCAGAATCGGGCGCCGCGGGAATCCGGGCCGGCCGGCGATCCCTACGATCTGGCGGACCGGCTGGTCGGCGAGTTCGTCGGCGGATTCCGGCAGCAGCGAGGCGCATAGCAATGATCACGGGTCTGGACCATGTCGCGATCGCCGTCTCTTCGATCGAAGAGGCGAGGACGTTCTACGAGAAGCTGGGTCTCGAGATCACGGCGATCGAGGTGGTCGAGCACGAAGGGGTGCGGGTGGCGATGATTCCCTGCGGCGGCACACGGATCGAACTCCTCGAGCCGCTCTCGAGCGATTCCCCGGTGGGCCGCTTCCTCGAGCGGCGCGGCCCGGGCATACACCACCTGTGCATGCGGAGCGACGACGTTCACGAGGACGACGGGAAGCTGCGCGAGGACGGACTGTCTCTCCTGCGCGAGCGGCCCGGCCCCGGCGCCGAGGGCGCCACGGTTCAGTTCGTCCACCCGAAGAGCGCCGGCGGGGTGCTGCTGGAACTGTCAGAGCCGGCGCCGTGACGGGTCGTCTGATTCTCGAGGACGGCTCCGTCTTCCGCGGCGAGACCCTGGTCGAGGGCAGCCGCTTCGCGGAGGTCGTCTTCAACACCTCGATGACGGGCTACCAGGAGATTCTGACCGACCCCTCCTACCGGGGCCAGATCGTGATCATGACCCAGCCCCACATCGGCAACTACGGGACATACGACGGAGCGGAAGAGTCGCACCGGGTCTGGGTCGAGGGGTTCGTGGTCCGCGAGTTCACCGCGCGACGCTCGGGACTGGGCGACGGCGAACTGGGCGCGTACCTGAATGCTGCGGGTGTGCCGGCGCTCGCGGGCATCGACACGCGGGCCGCGGTGCGGCGGCTGCGCGACCACGGCGCCATGCGGGGCTTGATCACGAGTTGCGACCGGCCGGACGACGAGCTGGTCGAGGAAGTGCGTCAGCAGCCGACGATGGAGGGGCGGGCCCTCGTCGACGAGGTGACCTGCGAGGCTCCGTACGAGCTAGAGCCGGAGGGTGAGGAGAAGGTTCGCCTGGCGGTCTACGACTTCGGCGTCAAGCGGAACATCCTTCGCTCTCTGGTCCGGCAGGGCGCCCGGGTCGTCGTCCTGCCGGCGCGCACGCCGGCCGGCGAGTGTCTCGCGTTGGACGTCGACGGCGTGGTGCTTTCGAACGGGCCGGGGGACCCGGAACCGCTCCACGAGATCATCGGCGAAGTGCGGGAACTCATCGAGTCCAGGGTGCCGCTGTTCGGCATCTGTCTCGGCCACCAGCTCCTGGGTTTGGCTCTCGGCGGCAGGACCTTCAAGCTGAAGTTCGGGCACCACGGCGGCAACCAGCCGGTTCGCGACGAGGAGACCGGCGAGGTTTCCATCACGAGCCAGAACCACGGCTTCGCTCTCGCGGGAGACAGCCTTCCCGACGACTGCCAGGTGGCGGCGATCAATCTGAACGACGGAACGGTAGAAGCCTTCAAGGCGACCGGCCGGCCGATCTTCTCGGTCCAGTACCACCCGGAGGCGGCGCCGGGGCCGCACGACGCCGCGCGACTGTTCGGGGAGTTCCTCGACGTCTGTGGGTGACGCCCGCGAGCCGGGTGCGTCTGCGCGGGGCCGCCGGGTGGTCTGGTGGATCGCCGTGCGCTACCTGCTCGGGGGACGAAGCCGGCTCTTGACCGGGACCGCGAGATCGGCCCTTGGGTCGACCGGTCTGGGCGTGGCGGCCATGGTCGTCTCGATGGCGCTGATGAGCGGCTACACGAGTTCGGTCGAGAACCGGCTGCTTCAGACCGGGCCTTTGGTCGTCACGCCTCTGGGCGAGGCCGCGGGAGATCTCGCTTCGGCCGACGAGATGGCCGCCCGACTGCGGCGGCTGCCCGGCGTGGAGCGGGTCGGCGTCACGCTGGCCGGCCAGGGCCAGCTTCTGAGCGGGGCGAATCCGGCCGGCGTGGATGTCTGGTTCCGGGGCATCCTGCCCGGGGCGTCTTCGTTCGGCGCCGGCGAAGAGGAACTCGGACGGAACGCCGACGGCTTCGACGCGGTTGTCCTCGGCCGGCAGCTCCAGCGGACGCTCGCCGCGGCGGACGGGGAGCTGTTGCGGCTGACGGCGATCGTCGGTTCACCCTCGGGTCAGCCGCGCCTCGCCTATCGCACGTTCCGGGTGGCCGGCGCCTTCGAGACCGGGTTCTCCGAGTACGACCGGAGCTACGCCGTCCTCCACCGGGACGCGGTCGAGACCCTTGGCGCGGTCGGGGTGGTCCTCGAGGTGGCGACGTCACAGGGCGCCGACCCGTCGGCGGTGCACCGGAGCATCGAGGAGCTGGTGGGCGGCGATGCGCTCGTCACCGACTGGCGACGGGGCAACCGGGACATCTTCGCCGCGCTTCGGCTGCAGAAATGGGGTCTGTTCCTGGTACTGGGCCTGATCGTGCTGGTGTCGACGTTCAACATCGCCGCTGCCCTGGTCGTCATGGTGCGCGAGCGGGGCAGGGACACCGCGGTGCTCGGGGCGCTGGGGCTGGGCCCCCGGCGGCTGCGCCGGGTGTTCCTGGTCTGCGGGTTGAGTCTCGGCGCCGCGGGCACCGGCCTCGGTCTGCTGCTCGGCTCGCTGGTGAGCGCGATCATCACCCGCTACGAACTGGTGCGGTTCGATCCCGGCGTGGCCGAGATCTACTTCATCAGCAGCGTCCCGTTCGACGTGCGGCCCCTGGACCTGCTGGCGGTGGCCGGCTTCAGCCTTCTCGTCGTCAGCCTCGCGTGCTGGTGGCCCGCGCGGCTGGCATCGTCCCTCGAGCCGGCGCGGGCTCTCCACTGGGAGTAGGACACTCGTAACAGGTCCGCGCCAAGGCCGCCTGATGTGGAAGGAGGGGTTGCTATGGAGCAACCCCTCCCGGGTTTGAATCGCGCCTCAGCCGGCCGATGGCCGCTGAGCGGAAGTTGAGGGTTTAAGGCAGGTCCGGACTGTGTCCGGGGGTGGGCCGCAGTTCCTCTGGCAGCGGACGCGTCCAGTCGCGACCCGGTGGGTGACGACACAGGAGCCAGGGCGCGAAGTCGATTCGACTCTTGCCTGTGGGTCGGTGCCGCCTCTGCAAGAAGTATACGCGACTCGGCGTCAAAGTGTTTCTTCCGCGCGGCGTTTTTCCGCTGGCGGAGCGACCCGGGAACGTGCCGGGTTGCTTATACACTCCGCGCGCTCATGGCGAAGCGGACGGACATCGAGTCGATCCTGATCTTCGGTTCCGGGCCTATCGTCATTGGCCAGGCCTGCGAGTTCGACTACTCCGGCACCCAGGCCTGCCGGGTCCTGCGCCGGGAGGGCTACCGGGTCATCCTGGTCAACTCGAATCCGGCGACGATCATGACGGACCCGGAGTTCGCCGACGCGACCTACGTCGAGCCCCTCGTGCCCGACGTGGCGATGAAGATCATCGAGCGCGAGCGTCCGGACGCGCTGCTGCCGACCGTCGGCGGCCAGACCGGGATCAACCTGACCCTGGCACTCGAGGAGTCCGGCGCGCTCGAGGAGTCCGGGATGCAGCTGCTCGGCGCGGGCATCGAGGCGCTGCGCCTGGGCGAGGACCGCCAGCTCTTCAAGCGGGCCATGGTGGAGGCGGGCCTGGAAGTGCCGGAGAGCGGCACCGCGAAAACGCTGGAGGAAGCGCGGGAGATCATCGAACGCCTGGGCTTCCCGGTCATCGTTCGGCCGAGCTTCACGCTGGGCGGCGAGGGCGGCGGTGTGGTGTTCAACCGCGACGAGATCGACGACGTGATCGTCCGCGCCCTGCAGGCGAGTCCGGCCTCGCTCATCCTGATCGAGCAGTCGGTTCTGGGCTGGAAGGAGTTCGAGCTCGAGGTGATGCGCGACGTGGCCGACAACGCGATCGTCGTCTGCTCGGTCGAGAACGTTGATCCGATGGGCGTGCACACCGGCGACTCGATCACCGTGGCGCCGCAGCAGACGCTGTCCGATCCCGAGTACCAGGACATGCGGGACGACGCCTTCACCGTGATCCGCAAGGTAGGTGTCGCGACCGGGGGTTCGAACATCCAGTTCGCGGTGGAGCAGGGCACGGGGCGGCGCGTTGTGATCGAGATGAACCCGCGGGTCTCACGGAGTTCGGCGCTGGCGTCCAAGGCGACCGGCTTCCCGATCGCCAAGATCGCCGCGCAACTGGCGGTCGGCTACACCCTGGACGAGATCTCGAACGACATCACCGGCAAGACCTACGCCGCCTTCGAACCGACGCTCGACTACACGGTCGTCAAGATCCCGCGCTGGGCGTTCGAGAAGTTCGAGCGCACCGCCGGCACCCTGGGCACGTCGATGAAGTCGGTGGGCGAGGTGATGGCGATCGGCGGCAACTTCCGCGAGGCGCTGATGAAGGGTCTCTCCGGCCTGGAACTGGAGGCGGCGTGGCCGCGCCAGGAGGAACTGGTCAGCGATCCGGTCGGTCTGCGCCGGCGGCTCAGCACGCCCAACTGGCAGCGCCTCTTCGGGGTCTTCGCCGCGCTCCGCCAGGGCTGGCCGGTCGAGGAGGTGGCGGCAGCCTCGGACATCGACCCGTGGTTCCTGCGCGAGATCCGGACCGTCGTGGAGATCGAGGCGGAACTCGCCTGCTGGGACCTCGAGTCCGCGCCGGACGAACTCCTGCGCCGGGCGCGGCTGAGCGGCTTGAGCGATCAGCGGGTCGCCTCCCTGCTCGGCAGCGGGGAGGACCTGGTTGCCGGCGAGATCACGAAGCGGAAGCTCGACCGCGTCTTCAAGCGGGTCGACACCTGCGCCGCCGAGTTCGTGGCCGTCACCCCCTACCTCTACTCGACGCCCGGAGTGGAGGACGAGGCGCAGCCCAGCGAGCGCCGGAAAGTGATGATCCTGGGCTCCGGGCCCAACCGGATCGGCCAGGGGATCGAGTTCGACTACTGCTGCGTCCACGCGGTCTTCGCCCTCCGGCGGGCCGGCTACGAGACGATCATGGTGAACTGCAACCCGGAAACCGTGTCGACCGACTACGACACCTCGGACCGGCTCTACTTCGAGCCGCTGACGTTCGAGCACGTGATGGCGATCTACCGGCGCGAGCAGCCGCTGGGTGCGATCGTCCAGCTCGGCGGCCAGACCCCGCTCAAGCTCGCTCACAGCCTCGAGGCCGCGGGGGTCTCCATCCTGGGCACGTCGCCGGAGGCGATCGACCTCGCCGAAGACCGCCGTCGCTTCGGCGACCTCCTGGCGGAGGAGGGCATCCTGGTGCCGGCGAACGGCTCCGCGGTCTCGCTCGACGAGGCGTGCCGCGTGGCCGACGAGATCGGCTACCCGGTCGTCGTGCGGCCGAGCTACGTGCTCGGTGGCCGGGCGATGTCGATCTGTTACGACCAGCCGACGCTGATCAACTACATGCGCCGCGCCGCCGACGTCTCGCCCGGGCGGCCGGTGCTGCTCGACCGCTTTCTCGAGGACGCCTTCGAGGTCGACGTCGATCTGGTGGCGGACGGGGAGCGGGCGGTCGTCTGCGGCATCATGCAGCACATCGAGGAGGCCGGCATCCACTCCGGCGACTCGGCGGCGGTGCTGCCGCCGTACCGGGTGGACGAGGCGGACCTCGACAAGATGCGCGACATCGCGAGCCGGCTGGCGCTGAGGCTGGGCGTCGTCGGCCTGATGAACGTGCAGTTCGCGATCTACGACGGAGAGGTTTACGTGCTGGAGGTGAATCCCCGGGCCTCGCGGACGGTGCCCTTCATCGCCAAGGCGGTCGGCCTGCCCCTGGTGCAGATCGCGACCCGCGTCATGGTCGGGGAGACCCTGGAGGAGATCGGCCTGGTCGAGGAGCCTCCGGTGGACCGCTTCTTCGTCAAGGCGCCGGTCTTCCCGTTCGACCGCTTCCCGGGCGTCGACCCGGTCCTGGGTCCGGAGATGAAGTCGACCGGCGAGGTGATGGGCATCGGCCGCAGTTTCGGCAGCGCCTTCGCCAAGGCCTGGCTGGGCGCCGGCCACGCGCTGCCCGACAGCGGCGCCGCCTTCCTGTCGGTCAACGACCGGGACAAGCCGGCGCTGCTGCGAGTCGCCGAGCGGCTGCGGGACCTCGGCTTCGAACTCCTGTGCACGGCCGGCACCGCCTCGTTCCTCAGCGACCGGGGCATCGAGACGCGGCGCGTGAACAAGGTGGCCGAAGGACGGCCGCACGTGGTCGACTACCTGATCAACGGCGAGGTCGGCCTGATCGTGAACACGCCCCTGGGCGGCGAGTCGTACAAGGACGACATGGAGATCCGTACGACCGCGCTCAAGTTCGACATCCCGTGCGTGACGACGATCTCGGGGGCGATGGCGGCGGTGGACGCCATCGAGGCGCTGCGCGAGAGCCTGCTGCAGGTGACCGCGCTTCAGGATTTGAAGCCGGCGGTCGGAAGACCGGTCACGCTGGTGGCGGAAGACGCGGCCGCGTCGTCTGCGGCACGTTGACCCGGCTTCAGCCGCGACGGATGCGCTCGATGTCGCTCTCCAGGCGCTCGCCGAGACGCCGCAACTCGGTCCGGTAGTTCTCTTCCTCTTCGAGCCGCCTGGCCGGGTCCGCGGCGAGGTTCTTGCGGTGGAGGATCTCGAGCTCGGCCACCTTCGCCTGGTGGCGGCTGCGGGCGTCCTCGATCCGCTGCCGCTGGTCTTCGTCGAGGGCGTCCTGCCGGGGCGCCGCGATGCCCCGGCTCTCGAGCTTCTCGAGCGCCCTCTCGTAGGCCGACTTCACCGGCTCACCGTTCGTACTCGCCCCAGACCGTGCGCAGGCGATCCGAGATCTCTCCCAGGGTGGCCCGCTGCCGGACGCAGTCGAGGATTCGGGGAACGAGGTTGTCTTCGCCCGCGGCCCCTTGCTGGAGCAGGTCGAGGGCCGCAGTCGTTGCAGCCGAGTCGCGCTGCTCACGGACCCTCCGCACCCGCTCGACCTGCCGGGCTTCGGCGGCCGGGTCGACGGCCAGGAACGTCGCCTCCTCGTCTTCTTCCTGGGTGTAGGCGTTGACGCCGACGATCACTTCGTCCCTGGACTCGACCGCCAACTGGTGACGGTAGGCAGCGTTCCCGATCTCGTTCTGCTGGTAGCCATGTTCGATCGCCAGGGCGGCGCCGCCGAGCTCTTCGATCTGCTCGATCATGCTCCGGGCCTTGGCCGCGAGTTCCTCGGTGAGCGCCTCGATCGCCCACGAGCCCCCGAGCGGATCGGCGACGTCGGCGACCCCGGTCTCGTGAGCGACGATCTGCTGGCTGCGCAGCGCCACTCGCGCGGAGGTTTCGGTCGGCAGGCCGAGCGCTTCGTCGGCCCCGTTCGTGTGCAGCGACTGGGTGCCTCCGCAGACCGCGGCCAGCGCCTGGATCGCGACCCGGGTGACGTTGTTCTCGGGCTGCTGCGCGGTCAGGGTCGAGCCGCCGGTCTGGGTATGGAAGCGTAGCCAGCACGAGCGCTCGTTGCGTGGCTGGTAGCGCTCGCGGACCAGCTCGGCCCAGAGCCGGCGGGCGGCCCGGAACTTGGCGACTTCCTCGAGGAAGTTGTTGTGGGCGTTGAAGAAGAAGGACAACCGCGGGGCGAAGCTGTCGATCTCGAGCCCGCGCGCCAGCACCAGGTCGACGTAGCAGAGGGCGTTGGCGAGCGTGAAGGCGATCTCCTGGGCGGCGGTGGAGCCTGCTTCGCGGATGTGGTAACCCGAGATCGAAACGGGATTCCAGCGCGGAACGTGCTCGGAGCAGAAGACGATCAGGTCGGTGACCAGGCGCAGGGAGTGGGGCGGCGGGTAGATGTGGGTGCCGCGGGCGATGTACTCCTTCAGGATGTCGTTCTGCACCGTGCCGCCGACGTTTCCCCAGGGTGTCCCCTGCTCCTCCGCGACCGCCAGGTACATGGAGAGGAGGATCGCCGCCGTCGAGTTGATCGTCATCGAGGTGGTGACCTGACCGAGCGGGATGCCGTCGAACAGGGTCCTCATGTCCTCGACGCTGTCGATCGCGACACCGACCCGGCCCACCTCGCCGCGGGCGGCCCGGGCATCGGAGTCGTAGCCGATCTGGGTGGGGAGATCGAAGGCCACCGAAAGGCCGGTCGTGCCCTGCTCCAGGAGGTAGCGGTACCGGCGGTTCGACTCGGTGGCGCTGGCGTACCCGGCGTACTGGCGCATTGTCCACAGCCGCTTGCGGTACATGTCCTGGTACAGGCCGCGCGTGAACGGGAACTCGCCGGGCGCGGCCGCGCCGCCGTTCTCCCGCGGGAGGTCGTCCGGCGCGTAGTACGGCGGCAGATCGATGCCCGAGCTCGTGGCGCGCTTGCTGGTCACGGCAGAGGAGCTTATCGCCGCCTCGTATCCGCAGGATCTACCGCCGCTCTCCGAAGGAGCTCCACATTCATAGAGAAAACGCTATGGAACGATGAATGTCCATATCTAGTGGGCGTGTGGAGCACATGGGGCTACATGAAGTGGTTTTCGCGGCGATTCTGCTTGCGCCGGAGGGCCGTTCTGGGCTACAGTTCGACATTCACCGCGAAAGCCCACGGGACCACGTCGGGACCCGTGCTGACCAGGGAGGTAGCAGATGTCGGTCAATGGTTCAGGCGCTCGAGACGGCGGTCGGGGCAGGGTTCTGGAGGCGGCGCAGGCCGGCGGTCGGCAGGTGGTAGCCGCCCCCGCTGCGGCCGGCGCCGCGCGCCCCGCGGAGACCCCGGGCGCGGCGGCTGAAGCATCGAGCCCGGCGGGCCTGACCATCGAACGGCGCTACACCGAGCCCGGCGTCCACCCCTTCGACCGGGTCGAATGGGACGTCCGCGACGCGGTCATCGCGAACGAGAAGGGCGAGACCGTGTTCGAACAGCACGGCGTCGAGGTGCCGAAAGCGTGGTCGCAGACGGCCACGAACGTGGTCGTGTCGAAGTACTTCCGCGGCCAGTTGGGCACTCCCGAGCGCGAGTCCAGCGCGCAGCAGTTGATCTCGCGCGTGGCCGACCGCATCGCGGACTGGGGCCGCGAGGGAGGCTACTTCTCGACTCCGGCGGACGCCGAGTCGTTCCACGCCGAGCTGACCCACATCCTCCTGCACCAGTACGCCTGCTTCAACTCGCCGGTCTGGTTCAACGTCGGGATCGAGGAGCATCCCCAGTGCTCGGCGTGCTTCATCAACTCCGTCGAGGACACGATGCAGTCGATCCTCGGTCTCGCCAAGACAGAGGGGATGCTGTTCAAGTTCGGCTCCGGTACCGGCAGCAACCTCTCGTCTCTTCGTTCCTCGGCCGAGACCCTGGCCGGCGGCGGAACCGCTTCCGGCCCGGTCTCCTTCATGCGCGGTTTCGACGCCTTCGCCGGCGTGATCAAGAGCGGCGGCAAGACGAGGCGCGCCGCGAAGATGGTCATCCTGGACGCCAATCACCCCGACATCGTCGACTTCATCCGCTGCAAGGAAGTCGAGGAGCGCAAGGCCTGGGCGCTGATCGAGGCCGGTTACGACGCGGGTTTCAACGTCGCCGGCGGCGCCTACGACTCGATCTTCTACCAGAACGCGAACCACTCCGTGCGCGCCACCGACGAGTTCATGCAGGCTGTGGTCGAGGACGGCGAATGGACGACGACCGCGGTGACCGACGGCCAGCCGATGGACACGCACCGGGCGGCGGAGCTGCTGGACATGATCGCCGAGTCGACCTGGGTGTGCGGCGACCCCGGTATGCAATTCGACAGCACGATCAACCACTGGCACACCTGCCCGAACACGGACCGGATCAACGCCAGCAACCCGTGCAGCGAGTACATGTTCCTGGACGACACCGCCTGCAACCTGGCGTCGCTCAACCTGATGCGCTTCTACGACCCGGCTTCGGGCTTCGACACCGCGTCGTTCCGACACACCTGCGAGATCGTGATCACGGCGCAGGAGATCATCGTCGACAACGCGAGCTATCCGACGCCGAAGATTGGCGAGAACTCGCACGCCTACCGGCCGCTCGGCATCGGCTACGCGAATCTCGGCGCCCTGCTGATGGCGCGGGGCCTGCCCTACGACTCGGCCGCCGGTCGCGACTACGCCGGCGCGGTGACCGCACTGATGTCGGGCGCGTCCTACCTGCAGTCGACCCGGATCGCCGCGATCAAGGGCCCGTTCGAGGGCTACGAGGCGAACAGCCAGCCGATGCTGCAGGTCATGCGCAACCACCGGGCCGCACTCAAGGAGGTCGAGCCGGCGCACGTGCCGCTCGAGTTGCTGAACGCGGCCAAGAAGTCCTGGGACGGCGTGGTCGAGGAAGGCGAGCGGAACGGCATCCGCAACAGCCAGATCTCGGTGTTGGCCCCGACCGGCACGATCGCGTTCATGATGGACTGCGACACGACCGGAGTCGAGCCCGACATCGCGCTGGTCAAGTACAAGAAGCTGGTCGGCGGCGGGATGATCAAGATCGTCAACCGCACCGTTCCTCTGGCCCTCGAGCGGCTCGGCTACGAGAAGTCGGAGGTCCAGCAGATCGTCGAGTACATCGACGACCACGACACGATCGAGGGCGCGCCCCATCTCGCGGACGAGCACCTGGCGGTGTTCGACTGCGCCTTCAAGCCGGCCAACGGCTCGCGGTCGATCCACCACATGGGACATCTCCGCATGCTGGCGGCGGCCCAGCCCTTCATCTCGGGGGCGATCAGCAAGACGATCAACATGCCGGAGGAATCGACTCCGGAGGAGATCCGGGACGCCTACGTCGAGGGCTGGAAGCTCGGACTCAAGGCGGTTGCGATCTACCGCGACGGCTGCAAGCGCTCACAGCCGCTGTCGACGACGAAGGACGGCGAGACGGCCGGCGATCTGCAGGCCGAGGTCGCGGCCCGGGCCGCGGCCGGCATTACCCGGCGACGGCTGCCGGACGAGCGGCAGGCCATCACTCACAAGTTCTCGATCAACGGCCACGAAGGGTTCCTCACCGTCGGCCTGTACGAGGACGGCCAGCCCGGCGAGGTCTTCCTGCTCATGGCCAAGGAAGGGTCGACCATTTCGGGTCTGATGGACTCCTTCGCCCAGGCGGTGTCCGTGGCGCTGCAGTACGGCGTGCCCCTGCAGATCCTTGTCGACAAGTTCACCCACAGCCGCTTCGAGCCGTCGGGATTCACCAAGAACCCCGAGATTCCGATGGCGAAGTCCGTCATGGACTACGTCTTCCGGTGGCTGGCGTCGAAGTTCCTGTCGCGCGAGGCGCAGGAGGTCGCGGGCGTGATCCGGCGGTCGCCACCGCGGCCGGAGGCCGCGTCGCCGGCGGACGAGGCGGCGGAGACCGGAGACGAGGGCGAGGACTCCGCCGGGAACGGCGGCCATCTCGCGCCGGTGACCTTCCTCCAGCAGGCGGATGCGCCGTGCTGCCACGACTGCGGCTCGATCATGGTGCGGAACGGCAGTTGCTACAAGTGCATGAATTGCGGTTCCACCAGCGGCTGCAGCTGACCGAGAGCGGCCATGCCCAGCGTCGTTGCTCCTCGGTCGGCGTGACCAGCTTCGATTGCTTCGCAATACGGCTCTCTATTTGCTCCCTCGTCGCGCCTTGCTGGACGGGCGCCTGACCGCTCTCGGTGCGACGCGCACCTCCACTGTTAGTCTGCCGGCATGACAAGGCGTTTGGCGATCGGTCTGCTGATCGGTCTGGGTGTAGCCGGAGCGGTCCTGGTGGCGGTTTTCGGCTTCCTGGTGTCGAGCATCCTTGCGGGCGCCGAGCCGCCGGAGATCGCGGAGCTCGACCCCGTCCTGACCAGCTTCCGGTTGGACACGCTGGACGGGTCGCGGCTGGGTCCGCCGGACCTGCGGGGCGATGTCGTCGTGGTCGACATGTGGGCGACGTGGTGCAAGCCCTGCGTCTACCAGGCGGAGATCCTCGAGAAGCTGCGCGAGGAGTACGTCGGCCGGGGAGTGTCGTTCCTGGCCTTGAATTCCGGAGAGGATCCGGAGACAGTCCGCGGATACGTCGAGAAGACACCGTTCAGCTACCCGGTGCTGCTCGACCCCGAGGAGGAGGTGATGGGGGCGGCGGAGCTCTACGCCTTGCCGACGCTCGTCGTGCTGGACCCTCGGGGCGACGTTTCCTACATCTCGATCGGCATCACCGGGGCCACCGTGATCCGCAACGCGATCGAGGAGGCGCTCGCCGTCACGTCCGGCTGAGGCCCGGGACAGGCAGCGGTTCCCGCGAACCGGGAGGGCGATGTCGTCGTGATCAACATCCGCAACCTCTCGATCAAGTGTGGGCACTGCGACACCTACCAGACGCTGTGCGCCTACCGCCGTCGCGACGACTGGAACGTCTACGTCTACGAGTGCGAGAACGATGTCTGCGATCCGGAACTCAGCCGGACCCTCGTCGAAGTGCCGAGCGAACTCGATGAGTTCGCGCGCCGGGATCCGGCCTGGGAACACGGGCGGCGCCACACCGGCGGCGGCCACGACTGAGACGAGTCCACGGAAGCGGCCGCTGTCGGCGGAGCGCCTGGAAGCGCTGGCGGCGCTGGCCGGCATCAATCGCCTGGAGCTGACGATCGAGAAGATCGTGCTCGGCGGCGACGGCCTGGCGCGGTGGCGCGGCATGCCGGTCTTCGTGCCGCGTGCCGCCCCCGGCGACGTGGTCGAGGCCAGGATCACCGAGCGCCGCCCGAGCTACGCCCGCGCGGAGATCGAGGAGGTGAAGACACCGGCGCCGCTACGGCGAGAGGCGCCGTGTCCGTTCTACGAGCGTTGCGGCGGCTGCCAGCTCCAGCACATCGAGGAAGCGGAGCAGTTGGGACTCAAGGTGGCGGCGGCCATGGAGACGTTGCGCCGGCTGGGCGGCATCGATCCGGCCCAGCTCGCCGCGTGTCGCTTCGAGGAGCCGGTGAGCGAGAGGGCGTGGGGCTATCGGCTGCGCGCGCAGGTCCATGTCGAGGCGAGGCCGGAGGAGTCGGTCGGCGTCGGCTTCCGGCGGCGTCGCAGCCGCGACCTGGTCCTCGTCGACCGCTGTCCGGTGCTCGCTCCGGCGCTCGAGAACGAGCTGCGCGGATTGTCTTCGCTGCTGGGCGACCGGGCTGCTGCTTCCAGGACGCTGCCGAGCCGCCTCAGCCTGGCGACGGCGGGCCTGGAGCGGGGGAGTCCGGTCGTGGCGGCGCCGCCCGTCGACGGCTTGCCGGGCGGCGAGCTCGAGATCACGCTGCTGGGCAGAAAGCTCCGCTACGACGCCCGCTGCTTCTTTCAGGCCCACGGCGGGCTCCTGGAGTCGCTGCTGCTATCGGCGGTCGGACCCTTCGAGGGCGACGTTGCCGTGGAGCTCTACGCCGGTGTCGGCTTCTTCGCCACCGGTCTGGCCGACCGCTACCGGTCCGTCACGGCCGTGGAAGGCGAGTCGGTGGCCGCCCGTTACGCCCGGAACAACCTGCGCCGCAACGGTCTCCGCCACTGCCGCGTTGACCGGTCGGCGGTCGAGAGCTGGGTCGACCGCCGGCGAGGCGGTCCAGGTCTGGAGCCCGGCCTCGACCGGGTCCTGGTCGATCCGCCCCGCGCCGGCCTCCCGCGAAAGGTCCGCAGCGCCCTCCTCAGCGCCGCGCCCCGCCGCCTGACCTACGTCTCCTGCGACCCCGCCACCCTCGCCCGTGACCTCGGCGACCTGACCCGCGACTTCGACCTCGAGTCCCTCTCCTTCTTCGACATCTTCCCGCAGACCGCCCACATCGAAACCGTCGCGCAGTTGCTGCGGCGTCCGTGATACTCGTCCGCGGCGGCGCTTCGGCTGAAACGGAGAGGCGGGGCTGACTACTCCTCCACCCAGGGCGCGCCGTTCAGGTGCACCTGGTAGTGGTTCGCCAGTCCGGCTTTCCGGTGGCGGGATGCGGCCTGGAACTCGGGGTTCATCGTCATCTCGATGAAAGCCCGGCGGGAAGGGAAGACCATGATCGCCGCGACGTGCCAGGGCGGGTCGGAGGGCCCGATCATCACTTGATCGACCATCGTGGTGAACGCTACGTGGCCTCCCAGGTCGGCAAGGACCTGTCCCGCGGAGACTGCGTATCGCTGGAAGGCCTCCTGACCGGAGACTTCGGCTTGCTCGGTTCCGTACTCCTCGTCGCCAGGTGCGTACCGGGCGCGGTCGTTGAACCGGAAGAAGTTGAGCGCGGCGACGGGCGCCTCGGGATCGAGTCCACGGAGGGTGGTCAATTGGCTGTCGTCGGGATCGAACTGCGTCTTCAAAGCGATGCTCCTACAGGTCGCGCCGGTAGCTGGCGCCCTGGCCCCGGGTTTCAGCCACGATGACCTCGAGTGTTTCCACGCGATCGTGAAGGGAGCCCCATCGGTCCGCCAGACGTTGCCAGAACAGCCGGGCCAGCGCCTCGACGGTCACGTTCGCCACCGGTAGCAGGACGACTTCCGAGGAGGGGAACTCGTAGCGCCGCTGCCCGAACGTCGCTGTAACCGTCTCACCTTGCACGAGTTCGAGATGCGGGCACTCCGCAGGCAGCAGGACCATCTCGTCGAGCTCCGCGCATTGCGACCGGATATCCCGCTTCGCCGCGGCGACCGGCACCAGGAACTCGAGCCCGTCCACCCCGGACCCGCTCAGTTCCACGCTGACCCGATAGTTGTGCCCATGAAGCGCCTCCGCCTCGTCCTCCCCGAACACCGTGAAGTGAGCCGCGGAGAACTTGAAGTCCTCCTTGCCGAACCGCAACGAGTAGGTGCCGGACACGGCCCGATCGTAGCGTCCCTGAACGCCGGGCGGATATGCCGCGGCGCTATAGCAGATCGGCGACGGCGTGCTCGACTTCGCCGTTGTTGGGGAAGCGACCGAGCTGTTTCTTGGAGAAAACGGGGCGGCCGTCAAGGGCGACCTCGAAGACGCCACCGCCGCCGTCCACGAGTTCGGTGTCGAGGTCGAACTGCTCCTTCAACTGAGCCGCCAGACCGGCGGCTCGGGGTCGGTAGTTTCACATTACGCAGTATTCGATCGTCACTCGGCTCATCGGAATCCG
This sequence comes from Holophagales bacterium, assembly GCA_009845425.1. Lineage (GTDB taxonomy): Bacteria > Acidobacteriota > Thermoanaerobaculia > Multivoradales > Multivoraceae > Multivorans. Next base: position 354,682 of record VXZQ01000017.1, on the reverse strand, counting down.
TCCTCGTCGTTGTTCTGACCGCGGGCGACTACGGTAGCATGCGCCGATGCGCGTTCTGGAACCGGTCGAGCGAGTTTCGACCTACGAAAACGGTCCGCCGGCGGTTCGGGACGGGGAGCGGGTGGCTCGCCTCGCGGAGCTGGTCCGTGGGGTGCTCGTCGAGCTCGGTCTCGATCTGGAGGACCCGAATCTGAGCACCACCCACGAGCGGGTCGCCAAGATGTACCTGGAGATGTTCCGGGGCCTCGACCAGGGGACCAAGCCGCGAGTCACGACCTTTCCCAACGACGAGAACTACCGGGCCATGGTGATGGAGAAGGACATTCCGTTCTACTCCATGTGTTCGCACCACCTGGTGCCGTTCTACGGTCACGCGCACATCGCCTATGTCCCCGGCGACAAGATCCTGGGCCTGTCGAAGTTCGCGCGCATCCTCGAGTTCTACGCCAAGCGGCCGCAGCTCCAGGAGCGCCTCACCGAGCAGGTCGTGAGCTTTCTGGAAGACGAACTCCGACCGCGCGGCGCGATGGTCGTGATCGAGGCCCGGCATCTCTGCGTGGAGATGCGCGGCGTGGAGAAGTCGGGCGCCAAGACGGTGACGTCGGCGCTTCGGGGCATCTTCCACGAACGCCCGATTCGGGAGGAGTTCCTGGACCTGTTGAAGGGCCGTTGACGTGAGGCCGCTCGGCCTGGCCTTCGCGCTCGGTGTTCTGGCTGCCGGCGCCGTCTCTGCCGCGGACAGCCTCGAGCGGCTCCATCCGGACGACCTGATCAACCCGTTTCTGGGCCCCGGCTACACGAGCTGGCTGGTGGGGCCCGTGGGTCAGCTCGCCGACGAGGAGGAACGGACCCTCTATCTCCTGCTGGAGTCGGACGGCGAGGCCGCCGCGTTCGTCGACGAGTTCTGGAGCCGCCGCGACTCCGGTCTGCGGCGGCAGTTCGACGTCCGTGCGACCGAGGCGGACAAGCGCTACTCGGAATCCGGCCGGCTCGGCCGGCGCACGGACCAGGGCATGGTCTACATCCTGTTCGGCGACCCGGAGAAGACGGAATGGGAGGAGCATCGTGACATCGACGATCCGGATGTCCTGCTCTGGACCTACGCGAAGAACGCCGCCAAGGGCCTGAACGGCAGGAAGCCGGCGCGCCGCTACCGCTTCGCCCGTGACGGCGATGTGATGCGCCTGTTCTCGAACGACCCGGCCGACCCGGAGAATCGGCGTCGCCGGATGCTCCGTCGAATCCGCGAGCCCCCGCGCCGGCCGTGGCGGTAGCTGTCGGTGCGCCGGCCTTCTGGCCGGCATCCGGCGCTTGACGCCGACCCTGGCGGTAGCGTCAAGGCTCCCCGATCGAATCGAAGTCGAGTCGTTCCCCCGGCTTGACGCTGGAGTCGTCGCCGGGGAAGAGGAAGTCCCTCATGTGACTCGTGAGGGTGGCCTGCGCCGCCGGATCCATGAAGTTCAGGCGCAGTTCGTTGATCACCTTGATCTCCATCGCCGCCCACTCTTCCCAGCAGCCGGCGCAAACGCGTTGGGCGATCTCCTCGCCTGTGGCGCCGGGCACCGGCGGCCCGGCGAGCGCCTTCCGTTCCCGACCGCAACGCGCGCAGGCGATCACGGCCGTTCTCCGGGGTCCTCGGACCCGGTTGCCGCGATTGCGTCCTGCGTCTCCCGGTACCGCTTCTTGATGCCCGCCTTCTGCCGGTTGCGGACGAGCCAGCGGAGCAGCCTCGACTCGTTGATGCCGACCACGAGGTCGTCGAGCGCTTCGTAGATGGCGGGATCGTTGATCAGGCGGGCCGCGGTGCCGTCTCCTTCCGCGACCTGGTCGAGCGTCGAGTTGAGTCGCTTGAGGAGTTGTTCGACCTCGGTGGTCAGCGACTCGCTCAGTTCCTCGTCGTTCAGGAGCCGGGGCAGGAGGCCATCGGCCTCGCGCAGGTCGGCGGTGATTTCCCGGAGATCCGCGGCGGCAACCTGAGTGTCCGTCAGGGTCGTCTCGAAGCGGGCCTTCAGTTCACCGTCGCGCAGCAGCGCCGGCGCCAGGCCGTCGCCTTCCCGCAGGAGCCTCAGTGTCTCGTCCAGTTCGTCGATCGAAGAGGCGATCCGGTCGCCCATCTCGCGGTCCGTGAGCAGCCGCCCGAGGACGCCGTCGCCTGCCTCGACCTGATCGGCCACACGCTCGATCGACTCGAGCGTGCTGATGACCGTGTCGGTGACCCGCTTGTCTTCGCGGGCGGCGACCAGTTCGCCCAGCAGGCCCTCGCCTCGCTCCATGCGGGCGAGGATGTTCGACAGGGAACGGGCCGTCACCACCGCATGGTCGACCACGTCCGCTCCGCTCGCGATCAGTTCGTCGACGTCGGTCGGCAGCGCCGCCGGGATCTCCTCGCCGGGATTGAGGAGGACGGCTTCGGGCGAACCCGAGGTGATCTCAACGTACTTGTCGCCCAGGAGGCCCAGGGTCTTGAGGCGCGCCAGGGAGTCTCGCCGTATCCGGTTCGCGTAACGCCGCTCGACGCTGATCCGCACCTCGAGCAGTTCGCTGTCCGGGTCTTCGCTGAGCAGGATGCGGTCGACCTTCCCGACGGTCACGCCGTTCAGTTGAACCGGGTTTCCCTCGACCAGCCCCGCGGCGTTCGGGAACATGGTCCGGTAACTGTTGGTGGGCGTGAACAGGGCGCTCTGCTCGCCGATCGCGAAGATGAAGGCCGCAAGCGCGACGACGGCCGCGAGTACGGTCAGACCCACCCTGGTGGTGTTCGAGTCACGCTGCATCGATGTCCTCCTGTGCGGAGTCGAACCGACCTTCGAGGAACGCCCGGAGGGCGGGGTCGGTGCTTTGTTCTGCTTCCTCCCAGCAGCCGAGGAACCGGAACCGTCCGTCCTGAAGCAGTGCGAGGCGGTCGCCGACGTGGCGGGCCAGGCGAATGTCGTGCGTCACCACGACTGAAGTCGTTCCGAACTCGTCCCTGGTGCTACTGATCAGACGGGAGATGGTCGCCGCGGTGACCGGGTCGAGACCGGCGGTCGGTTCGTCGAACAGGACGACCTCGGGCGCCAGGACGAGCGAGCGGGCGAGCGCGACCCGTTTCTTCATGCCGCCGGACAGAGCCGCGGGCATCCGATCCTCGATCCCGGACAGTCCGACCCATGCGAGTGCCGCGGCCACCCGCTCGCGAACCTCGTCCTCGCCTACGCGCTCGTGCTCACGAATGGGAAAGGCGACGTTCTCGAGCACGTCGAAGGAGTCGAACAGGGCGCCCGACTGAAACAGCATCGCGATCCGCCGGCGTACCGGGTACAGCTCGCGCTCCGTCAGCCGGACCAGGTCGGTACCCTCGAACAGCACCTCGCCTCCTTCGGCCGGGTCGAGTCCGTTGAGTTGGCGCAGCGTGAGGCTCTTTCCCGAGCCGGAACGCCCGAGCACGACCAGACACTCGCCGCGCAGAACCTCGAAGCTCAGGTCGTCGAGGACGGCCCGTTCTCCGAAGCGTCTGCAGAGTCCGCGCACGACGTAGAGCGGTTCCCGCACCGGTTTTCCGCTGTCGGCGGCCTCAGACGAGGACATGAAACAACTTCGTCAGAAAGAAATCAGATACCAGAACCATGATGGAAGCCCAGACGACTGTGCGGGTGGTGGCATGCCCAACGCCTTCGGCGCCACCGCTGGCCGTCAGGCCGTTGTGGCAGCCGATGATCGCAATGAAGCAGGCGAAGAAGACCGACTTTCCGAGGCCATTGAAGACGTCCTCGATGGTGAGGGTCTGCAGGACGTCGTTGACGTACAGACCAACGGAGAGGTTCAACTGATTCACGGCGACGAAGAGGCCGCCGAGAATGCCCAGCAGGTCGCCGAGTACGGTGAGCACCGGCAACATGATCAAAGTGGCCGCCAGCTTCGGAACGACCAGCTTCTTTATGGGATCCGCGGCCATCGAGCGCATGGCGTCGACCTGCTCCGTGACCTTCATCGTGCCGAGTTCCGCGGTCATTCCGGACCCGATCCGGCCGCCGACGATGAGGGCCACGAGCACGGGTCCGAGTTCCCGGGTCAGGGACTTGGAAACCACGCTGCCGATGTAGTACTTGACGCCGAGTTCAGGCAGGCTGTACGCGGTCTGAAGGGCCAGCACCATGCCGGTGAACAGAGTGGTCACCGACGCGACGCCGAGCGAGCTGACGCCGAGGTGTCCCATCTGACTGAGCCATGACCGGAACTCGTAGGGGGGGCTGACAAGGGCGGCCATTCCGCGCGCAGTCAGTAACCAGATGGCGCCTACCTCTCGCAATGGCGCCTTGAAATCGATCAGAATCCTGTGTTCAGCCTGTTGCATCTGCCCATGGAGAAGGGTGTGTTGGAGTCGCCCCTCGTGCTGGATGCTTGGTGTAGCTTCTGCCAACCCACGGCACCGAGAAGAATCTTGTCGATCCGGAACCCCACGAACCTGCGCCCCACGACGCGGCACAACGAGTTTACGGCGAAAGCTCCCGGCGGAGGACGGGGCAGGTGGTCGGTGGCGCTGGCCACCCTGACCGGCAACGTCTATCTGCTTCTGGGCAGCGCCGTGATGGGGGTGGCCGCGGCCATCGCCTCCTGGTTCCCGGGCCGTGACTGGGCCGGAGTCCAGGCTCGTCTCTGGGCTCGTGGGTTGCTCCGGTCGAGCGGCGTTCGGCTCGAGCTCAGCTACGCCGGGGGCAGCCACGCGGTCTGGCGGGAAGCCATCGGGGACCGGCCGGTGGTCTACATGGCGAACCACCGGAGCCTGTACGACATCGCGGCCCTGCTGGCGATCCTGGACCTGCCGGTCCGCTTTCTGGCCAAGCGCAGTCTGTTCCGTCTGCCGTTCTTCGGCTGGGGGCTCAAGGCGGCCGGCTTCGTCCCGGTGGACCGGGACGATCGGAGTCGGGCTGGCGAGACGTTCGCGGCCGCCACCGGACTGTTGGCGTCCGGCGTGTCCCTGGTCGTGTTCCCCGAGGAGACGCGCAGCTCCGGCCCGCGGATGAGGCCGTTTCAGCGGGGCGGGTTCCTGCTCGCGTTGAAGGGGCGAGCCCTGGTGGTGCCCGTTGGGATACGCGGTACCGGCCGCATCCGGCGCAAGGGCGCCCTGTCGGTCCGGCCGCAGGTCATCGAGCTGGCCTTCGGCGAGGTCGTCGACCCGGCCGGCGGTGGGGTGCGGGGACGACGGTCGTTCATGCTCGATGTCGAGCGGCAGGTGGGCCGGCTGGCGGGTCTCCGGACCGCTGCGGACTCCGGAGGAGAGGATGACTGACGCCGTCGAGAGCAGGGTGCGCGAGTGCCTCCGGACCGTGACCTTCCCGGGGATGAAACGCGACATCGTGTCGTTCGGTTTCGTGCAGCGGGTGGCGGTCTCGGGCGGCGACGTGGTCGTGGATCTGCGGGTCCCGACGCGGGACCCGGAGGCCGCCACCGAGATCAGGCGCCGCATCGTCGATGCCGTGGGGAGTCTGGACGGGGTGTCCGAGGTACAGGTCTCGCTCGAGGTGGCGACCGCGCCGGCGCCGGCCACGGCGCGAGACCCCTCGCTGCTGCCGGGAGTGTCCCATGTGGTCGCGGTGGCCAGCGGCAAGGGAGGCGTGGGCAAGTCGACCGTTGCGACCAACCTGAGCGCCGCGATGGCGGCCCTGGGCCTGCGGGTCGGACTGCTCGACGCGGACATCTACGGCCCGTCCATTCCCCTGATGTTCGGAATCAACCGCCGGCCGGAGATCGTGAACGGGAAGATCCAGCCCTTCGAGCGCCACGGCGTGCGGATCATGTCCCTCGGGTTTCTTCTCGATCCGGACACGCCGGTCATCTGGCGGGGCCCCATGGTGATGAAGGCGCTGGGCCAGTTGCTCGGCGACGTGGACTGGGGCCGGCTCGACTACCTGCTGCTCGACCTGCCGCCCGGCACCGGGGACGCGGCACTGACGCTGTCGCAGAAGCTACCCCTCTCCGGCGCGGTCATCGTTTCGACGCCGCAGGATGTGGCGCTGATCGACGCTCGCAAGGGGCTCGCCATGTTCCGCAAGGTCGAGGTGCCGGTGCTCGGGATGGTCGAGAACATGTCGACCTTCGTGTGCCCCCACTGCGGCGAGACGACCGACGTCTTCAAACGCGGCGGTGTCGAGCGGACCGCCGAGTTGCTCGACTGCGAGGTCCTTGGGGCGATTCCGTTGGACGGCGCCCTGGTCCGGGGCAGCGACGACGGGTTGCCGATCGTGGTCTCCGACGCCGGCGGCCCCCACGCGGCGATCTTCCGCGGCATCGTGACGGCGATCGAGCGGCGGCTGCTGGAGGTGGCCTCGGAACGGCCGACTCTGACGATCGTCTAGAGGACCCGTTTGAACTCATGTCTGTCGCCGTGATCGCCGATGCCCACCTGGGCGGCCCCGGGGGCAGCGGGGAGGATCTGGCCGAACAGCTCGGCGCGCTCGACCCCGGGCGCTGTGCCCGGGTGCTGTTCCTCGGCGACCTGTTCCATCTCTGGATCGGAGCGCTGCGCTTCGAAACGCCCGAGATACGGCGGCTCGCAGCCGCGATCCGGGGCCTCAGGCGACGGGGGATCCGGGTCTCCTACGTCGAGGGGAACCGCGACTTCTTCCTGGCGGACGGCGCCTACGGCGACCTCTTCGACGACTGCGGCCGGGAAGTCAGCTTCGACGCCGAGGGCGTGAAGTACCTCGCGGTTCACGGCGACGGGTTGAATCCCCGCGACTGGCGCTACCGCTGCTGGCGGCGGCTGTCGAAGAACGCGGCGAGCCGGTGGTTGACGTTCCGCCTGCCGCGAGCGGTCGGCCGCCGCCTCGTGGCTTCCACGGAGCGCGGTCTGGCGCGGACGAACCGCGAGCACAAGGAGAGGATTCCGGGCGCGGTCATTCGGCGGTACGCGGAGCGCCGGCTGGCCGAAGGCAACGACGTGCTGCTGCTCGGTCACTTCCACGCTGCCCGCCGGTGGGCCGTCGGAGATGGTGAGGTGCGGATCGCGGACGCCTGGTTTCACGATCGGAAACTGCTGTGGCTCGGCTGACGGACTCGCTTCCCGACCCGTACCCGGTCCGCCGTGCCGCGGGAGTCTCGGGCGTGGTCGAGCCGCCCGGCTCGAAGAGCATCTCGCACCGCGCCCTGAACCTGGCGCTGATCGGGCGGCGGTCCGCGACGATCGAGAACCTCCTGGACGCCGACGACATCGCGGCCTTCCGGGCCGTGCTCGACGCGATGGGCTGGTGCCTCCGTTCCGTTTCGGGGTCTGGACTGCGGGTGGGACCGCCGCCGAAGGACGGTACTGAAGACGCGGTGCGGCTCGACTGCCGGAGCGCCGGGACGCTGCTGCGGCTACTGGTCGCGAGTTGCGCGGTGACCCCGGGCGAGTGGATTCTCGACGGGTCGCCCCGGCTGCGCGAACGGCCGATCGGCCCTCTGGTCGCGGCCCTGCGGCGGCTCGGCGCGGAGATCGACGAACTCGGCCGGCCGGGTTGCGCGCCGGTTCGAGTCCGGGGCGGAAGGCTGGCTGGCGGCCGGGTCGAGATCGACGCCGGTGAATCGAGCCAGTACGTGTCCGCGCTGCTGATGGCGGCGCTCAATGCCGAGGGCCCGATCGAACTCCGGGTGCCGCTTCTCGTCTCTAGTCCGTATGTGGACACAACTCTCGAAGTCATGGCCGATTTCGGCGCGCCGGTAGAGGTGCGCCGGGACGGCGAAGCCCGCGAGTTCCGCGTGGAACCGCGCGGGCCAGAACTGGCAAACGGTCGCTATCGCGTCGCGGGCGACGATTCGGCCGCCGCCTATCCGGCGGCGGCAGCCGCGATCTGCGGCGGCTCGGTCCGCCTACGAGGTCTCTCGCCGGCGGCGACCCAGGGCGATCGCGCCTTCCTCGGGCTGCTCGAGCGCATGGGCGCCAGCGTCCAGGCGACGGAGCACGAGATTCGGGTGGAGGCCGACGGCACCCTGACAGCGGTCGACTGCGACCTTTCGGCGATGCCCGACCAGGTACCGACGCTTGCCGCCGTGGCGGCCTTCGCCGAAGGTACGACCCGGATCCGCAACGTGGCGCACCTGAGGATCAAGGAGAGCGACCGTCTGGCCGCCGTGGCGACCGGGTTGCGGCGCGCCGGCGTAGCCGTCGACGAGCTGGCGGACGGCCTGCGGATAGACGGCAATCCCGGCCTGGTTGCGCCGCAAGGCTCGGCGCGCATCCCGATCGACACCTACGACGACCACCGCATCGCGATGAGCATGGCCCTGGTGGGGATGCGCCGGGGAGGCCTCTCGATTCGGCATCCGGAGGTCGTCGGCAAGTCCTACCCGGGCTTCTGGCGCGATCTTTCGGGGATCCGGCGGTGGACCTCGCCCGGGCATCCGGCCCGACCTCGCGCTTGAGCGATAGGCCTCCGGCGACCGGCACAGCGAAGCGTCCTGCCGGCCGCCGACGCCGATGAGATGCACCTTCGCTCATGACACCCTGAAACGGTTCCGAATTGCCAGCAAAACCAAGAACAGCAGTGTCGAGGAAACGAAGAACTGAGTGACCTCGACAAGAGCCAGCTTAGTAGGAACACGCTTGTCCGACCTGCCTGCCGGCCGTTCATCGAGAGAAATCGCCAGGTACTCTTGCGAGTAAAGGCAGTCTTGCGCCGAGCTCGCCGCTTCCCCGCTGATACCGAGAAAGGGAAAGGCCGCATCGAGCGACAGGACCGCGGCGGAGGCACCAGGGTTGCACACTTCTGCGCTCCTTGTTCCGAACGCGAGTGAGAACGCGACCTCGCTCCAAAGATACGGGCTTTGCTTTGCGTGAATGGTGCCGAACGCAACGAGACTGGCTACAAGTAGCGCGAGGGGCCGCGAAACGGAAAGACCGAAATCAGAGAGTATCTCGTACATCCAACCGATCCAAAAGAACGCTCCCGTGACGGGATCTTCACGACCGCGGCGCGCCCTGAGTTCTCCTCTGAAGAACTGCAATTCTCGTTCATAGTCACAACCTTGGATGGCCAAACTCTTCAGTGCGCGCCAGCGAGCTACGACGGAGGCTTCCGGGTCGAGTCCTGCAGCCCAGGAGCGTGGAGGCTTCATCCCAAGCCAGTCGAACCCGAGCGGGGATTCAAAGTGTGCTTGTGAAAAGTCTGGAACGTAGGTGAAGGTGACGTCGCTGAGGCTGAAGTGCCCTGTTGCTCTGATGGCCGAGAAGTCTGCCACGCCAGAGAACATCGCGTTTTGGAAGACGGTGCGCCCTGTGAAGTTCCCGGCATCGAAACGTGCGGCAGCACTGAACTTCACGGTGTTGAACACGGTACGTCCGGAGAAATCGACGGCATCAAATCCCGCAGGGTTCTCGAAGTCGGAACCGAGGAAGAGGATGCTCTTTGCGGATTGAGCTCTGGAGAATAGAGCCTGGCCTCGGAAGACGGTCTTCCGAAAAGTGGCCCGCTCGTGAAACTCAGCGTCGCGAAACGTCGTCAGGAGCGCCTCGAACCGAACGTTCAGGAATGCGACCGGTCCTGAGAAGATCGTCTCGGAGAACCAAGTGTCGCCATGAAAGGAGCAGTCGTCGAAGGACGCAGTTGTGGCGAACGTGGCACCCTCGAACACGCTGAGGCCTTCGTCGAATCGTACATGCTCGAAGTGTGAAGATGCGTGAAAGCGTGTATTCACGAAGTAGACATCCGAAAGAAACGCAGTGACTTGGAAGAGGAGGCGGCCGTGAAATTCTGTTTCGCAGAAGGAGACCACGTTTGCGAACCGGACTCGGGCGAACGATACGGAGTCACGGAAACAGCAGCGGTCGAAAGTGACCTCGTGAAGGAGCTGTGCGAGGGCGCTTGGAGTGTCGTCGGTGTGCTTGCGGGGCGTGTTGCTAAGGTGGGTTGCTTCAGAAAAGGTGGCCTTCTCGAAAGAGACGCGGTTCTCGAACGTGGCTCCCGAGAAGTCCGCGCGTGCCGGGAAGCAGTAGCCCGCGAAGTCGGCCGGCTCTTGGAAGGAGAGACCAGAGAAGTCCGCGGCGGCCCTCTCGTGCCAGTCTAGGCGCGTGTCGGATGTCCACTGGTTGTTCTCCTTGAGGCGCGTTCTTTCCTCTAGCAGGACCGAAGCCCAAGCGTTCCAAGCGGCTACTCCGTCGCGGTAGAGGGCAAGAGTCTGTTCGACATTCATGGGTGTCTCGGGTGTAGCGGTTGTCGGGAGCGGCGTAGGCGTGTGCTCCGTAGTATGCGTGATTCTCCAAAGAGGGGAGGTAGGCACCTAGGAGTTGGGAGTGTGGCCGGTCGGGCCACACGCAAACGGTGTGACGCCAACAGGCCATGGCAAGCGCGCGATGTGCCCGTCCAAGTCCCCGCGACGAACCGGAAGGGCATCTCCAGCATGAAGCTCCACCGCGAACTCGGCATCGGGCAGAAGGCAGCGTGGTTCATGCTCCAACGGCTCCGCAAGGCCGCTGACGAGGGCACGCCGCTCCTCAGCGGACCCGTCGAAGTGGACGAGATGTACATCGGCGGCGAGAGGAAGAGCATGCACGCCTCGCAGCGGAGGAAGCTCAAGGGACGAGGCACCGTGGGCAAGACGGCCGTCGCCGGCGTGAAGGACAGGAAGACCAAGCAGGTGCGGACCCAGGTTGTTTCCCGGACCGACAAGGCGACGCTGCAGGGGTTCGTGCGGGAGACGGTCGAGCCTTGCCCTACCGGCTACACCGACGAGTTCCCCAGCTACCGGAACCTCCTCGGCTTCGACCACGAGTCCGTGAAGCACTCGGTCGGCGAGTACCTCAAGGACGTCGACGTCCACACCAACGGGATCGAGTCGCTGTGGTCCATGTTCAAGCGGGGTTACGTGGGCACCTACCATAAGATGTCGCCGAAACACCTCCACCGCTACGTGGCGGAGTTCCAGCACCGACAGAACCAACGAGAGGACGACACCGTGGACCAGATGGAAGCCCTAGTACGGCAGATGGGGCCGAAGCGCCTTCGCTACCGTGACCTCATCGAGCCGAACGGACTACCGTCGGGGGCCCGCGCGGCATGAGCATCCTCGGTTCCTTCGACCTAGTTCCGAACAGCCTCTACTACGGCGACTGCCTTGACGTGATGAGCGGCTGGTCCGACGGCCAGTTCGACCTCGTCTACTTGGATCCGCCGTTCAACTCAAAGGCCAACTACAACCAATTGTTCGGCACGGAGAACGGTGTGCCGGCTCAGGTTCGGGCGTTCGAAGACACTTGGGTGTGGAATGCCGCGGCCGCTGAGCGCTACGACAGGTTCAGTCGTGCCATCGCCAATCCCGCGCACCAAGCGATTCTAGGCATGCACCAGATCCTCGGTGAGAGCGGGATGCTGGCGTACCTGACGTACATGGCCGAACGGCTGCTTGAGTGTAGGCGGATGTTGAAGCCAACTGGGTCCATTTACCTGCACTGTGATCCGACAGCGAGCCACTATCTCAAAGTGCTGATGGACGCGATGTTTGGACCGCCCGATCTCCAAAACGAGATCGTCTGGCACTATCGGCGATGGACGGGAAAGGCTAAGCGGCTTCAGCGTCTGCACGACATCGTTCTGTTCTACACGAGATCCAAAGAGTACACGTTCAACGTTCCCTACGACCCGTACACTGAAAAGTCTCTGGCACGCAAGCAGCACTACCACACGAGAATCAAGGGCGATGACATCTACGTCACATCCATTGACAAGAAGGGGGTTCGGGCGGGCGACGTCTGGCAGATACCTGTGCTCAACTCTCAGGCAAAGGAGCGCCTCGGATATCCTACTCAGAAACCGCGAGTGCTTCTCGAGCGCATCATCACAGCTAGCAGCAACGTAGGTGACCTTGTCCTCGACCCATTCTGTGGCTGCGGTACAACGGTCGACGCTGCGAATCGTCTTGGTCGGAAATGGGTTGGTATCGATATCTCCCCGTTCGCTGCGCGACTGGTTCGAGATCGGCGACTCAAGGACGCCGGCATCCCGATCCACGGAATACCGACCGACATGGAAGGTGCTCGTCTCCTGTTGGAGAGCAACCCGTTCGACTTCGAGGCATGGATTGTCATGTCGGTTGCCGGTCTGGCCGCGAACGAAATCCAGATTGGCGACGGTGGCATTGACGGTCGAGGTCGGATGTTCTCCGTGCCGGACGATGAGACTGGATTGGTGCTCGCCCAGGTGAAGGGCGGTGGATACACGGCCTCAGCGTTGCGCGACTTTGAGGGAACGATGGCCCGCGAGAATGCGACAGCGGGTATCTTCGTTACGTTGAAGCGCGTTACGACCCCGAAGGCACGAGCGGCTGCCGCCGCGAAGGGGGAGTACAAGGTTGGAGCGACCCGCTACCCTCGGCTCCAATTCTGGTCTGCTGAGGAGTACTTCAGCGGTAGTCGACCTCACCTTCCGGCAATGGCCGATCCCTACACCGGCAAGGCCGTTCAGTCTGACCTGTTCACTGGGTAGGAAGGTCGAGGACTACCGAGACCCCGACGAGCCCGCTCAGACGATGTCCCCAAGGAAGAGAGAAGTTCAGGCACCGCCGCAGGTCGAGATCGAAGTTCCTCCGGAAGACTACGAGCCGTCGAAGGACGAACTCGAAGAAGAAGTCCCGATGCCTAGCCTCCCGCTTGAGGAAGCGAAGGAACGGTTCATGCGGCCGTTCAAGCTGGCTCAGGCCGAACTGAAGAAGCAGACGAACCCCGATTGAGAGCCGGGACATGGCGAGCTTCTCAGTCCCGGCCACCTACCATTTGAGATCACTAGAAGGAACTCCGTATGGAAAAGGACGACGAAGTAATCCCTTGGTCTGAGTTCGGGCCGGACCCACTTGTGACTATGGCTCAGGGCTACCTCGACGAACTCGAGGGGCAATACAAGTACGACCTCCCTCCAGTCTTTGAGGAGCACGTTAACGACACATTCAAGATTCTACTGGGCCTTGTCAAGGCAGTTAACTGTCTAGTGGAGATCGAGCGCCAACGTGTGAGGAGTCCAATTGCTGTCCTGGATTCCGACGACCATGCGACGGTGGCGATAGAGGAGTACTCTGTCGATCAAATCAAGGCAGTCCGAGACGAGGGACTCAAGCCACGAGAAACTGAGGGCAGCGCATCGGTTTTTCGTCTCTATGACTTGGATGTCGCTTCAATAGCCCTAGCGGCTAAAGGAGAGCTAGACGTCGGTCAGGGCACGCTGTTCCCCTGGCACTTCTTCGAGATGGCGTGCGAGCGCGTCGTCGAGAGAATGGGGATGGGTGGAGCAACCAGGCTCATGTCGGCAATGATGAAGGACGACGACGCCACGATGGACTCGGTCAGGGACGCGATTCGAACGCGGATCGAGGAACGAGATAAAGATGCTCAATGACATTCCCGACTGGATCGAGATTCTTGTCGGCCTTCTCACCTTCGGAGGCGTGGTTCTCTGCTTCAGACGCCTCAGCGTGGTCGCCAACATCGACGTAAGTCGCGATACGACGACGTCCGACAGCAGAGGGAACATCACTGCTGGTCGGGACATTCACCTACACCAGACAGGAGGGCCGCATACGTCCGTCGACGGAGATCCAGTTCTAAGTAAGGAGTGACTGAAGAGCGGCCTCGTCGGACCCTCTAGGAGCAGAGCCGGCCGGCACAAGGTGGAACCATTGGGTCAGAACGCTCGGCCGTCGGCAAGTTGCGGCGGTTTCGAATGTAACTTTGCGCTATAATCCCCATAGCGAGAGTACGGGACGGTCGAAGGCCGGAATCAGAGTACCTCCTGCATCACTAGGTAGCTGCCGAAAGAGGAACTGGATGAAGAGGTCCCGGCCGACTGATCTCACCGCCGCACTGGAAGGCAGGGGACGGAAAGCGACGCAGATGCCAAGTTTACGAGAGTCTCGAGCGGAAGAGGCTAGAGGAGAGCATGCCTTCCGCTAGTCTCGCGGCTCGGCGATACCTCTAGGAGCGACAGTCCGCCGGGCACGTCGGGCGAGGACGGCTATGGCCCAGTGGCTGAGCGAAATGGCACTCGAGTTGCGACTTGGGGCGCCGACGCCGCTCATGAGTTCGAGCACAACGGTGGCGCCTGGCTTCACCGGCTTGTGGATGAAGGTGTTGGGCGTCAGCCGTTCGTCGTTGGGCACGACCGTGGCCCCCACTTCGTTGGTCCTCCGGTCCTTCACGCCGGTCGGCTACACTGCCTCGCCGCTGGCAGGCACGCTGTCTGTCCAGCATCGTAACGGGGGACACCGGATGGGAATGCGTTTCGGGAAGAGCGTTCTTTCTCAGAATCTTCGAACGGGCTGCGACCTTGCGCTCTACCTCACGCTCTTCCGAGATAGTGATCTGAAGAGCCGCGGCCTGCCTGTACCACTGACGGCCCGTCCGGGGATTGGTGCACTCCGCGACGCTGGCTTCGAGCGGGAAGACTCGATCTTCCGAGCACTTGACCAGGGTTTCGGCGAACGTCTTCAGGGGGAACCACCTGCGCGTGGCTCCAACCGTTGGAAGGACCGCCCTCTTGAGGAAATGCTCGATGTGACGGCAGACCCGCCGCTCCTGCTCGTACAGCCACGGTACGGCGTGGAGGACGTAAGAGACTCGACGCTCAGGACACTGGGGGTGGCAGAAGCCGACCTGGACATCATGCCTCGCTTTGAGAACTTCATACCAGACCTCGTCCTCGTCGAAGCGCCGCGCACGGAGTTGTTCGAGCTTTCCGCTAGTGGCGAGCGTCTGCCCTTGGTTCCTGGCGATGAACGCCGGGTTCTCTCTGTCGTGGACGTCAAGCATGCTGCCCAGGCAAATCCCAGCTACGAGGCCGAAGTGGTGCTGTACGGGGTTACGCTGGCGAACTGGCTACTTCACCGAGACCTTCAGTCGCAGTACTTCGTAAACGCCGACTTGTCGCTTTGGACCGGCGGCGGGGCCTCACAGGCCTTCTTGCAGCAGGCATTGGATGACGGCGTACGGGATTCTCTGGAGCTGCTGGTGGCCGTCCGCAAGGAACTTAGTCCTGTGAATGTACCGATCTACGTCCAAGCCGTACGCAGGTTCTTCAGCGAGAAGCTACCGGCGATCATCCGCCGTGGAAACCAAGACTGGCAGGCCTTGGATTGGTACGTGGGGCCGGCATGCGGTTCGTGCGATTGGCTGGCTCACGACGGCTGGATCAGTCGGTCTGATCGCGGCAAAGTCAAGGCCAGCCCTCACCACTACTGTTTTCTACGTGCCCGCGCGACCGACCATCTCAGTCGTCTGCCTCTGGCCACTCGTGGCTCTTGCCGCGTCTTGAGGAAGGAAGGTCACAACACGGTTGCCGATGTTGCCGGGACCACAGGTGACGAACGTGTCTACAGGCAGCACACTGTTCTGAGGGCGGAGAAAGGAGTTCTGCCAGCTGCCGCTAGGGCCATCGCTACGAACGAGACAAGTACAGACCCCGAACGGACTGATGGAGGCCTTGCACGCTATGCCGACCTAGACATCTTCATCTCGGTGAACTTCGACCCAGGCGCGGGCCTTCTCACAGGCCTCGGGCTTCGGTCGCGATTCACCCCGTACTACCCGTTCGGCGAGCGGGAGGCCGAGCCAAAGACCCGGCGGTTGACCGACAGATGGATCGTCCCTGCGAAGTCGCTGGACGCAGAGCGGAGTGTTCTCCTTGCGTTCCTTCAGGTAGTAGCGAGCATCTTCGAAGTCGCCAGCGACACGAGCCCCGGTCGTGGCGGCCCACATGCCCGGAAGACTCGGGCGCAGTTGTTGTTCTGGGACCGTCGCCAGTTCGAGGAGCTGTGCTTCGCTCTTGGTAGGCATCTTCGGGCGATCCTCTACGACCGACACCAGGAGCGTCTGGTGAAGGCGCTGTTCTGGATCTTCCCTCCGGAAGAACTGCAAGAGGTCGCGAACGTTGACCAGCGGCGTCCTAGCATCGTCTTTGTTCGGGACGTTGCGCGGCGCCTCGTACGCGCGCCCGCAGTGCACGCATTGACGCTCTTCGGCCTCGTCGAGCACTATCAGCACGAGAAGATACCTTGCAGACTTCCCGATCAGTTTTACCGAGAACCGCTATCGGACATGATCCCGAGGGAGCGGATCTACGAGCTATGGCAGCTCTCCCTGGGCGGCGGTGCTGGTGTAGTCCGGTGGGGTGGCGTTGTCAAGACCATGAGCCAACTATTGGGTGGCCTAGCGAGCACGGTCGATCAGCAGACCCGGGCACTCTCTTCGCTAACGGGACGCCTGCGCGAGGACTTCAGGGAACAACTGAGAGCGCGCGCACCGAGAATAGCGCTCACTGTGCCAACGTGGGCACGCGGTGTTGCTGCTGATGCGAAGCTCTGGATCGCTTGGAAGCAGTTCGAGGATGTGCTCGGAAAGGTGCAGAAGCACAACCAGTACCTGGCGGATCCAGACGAAACTGAAGCTGCGTACGAGGGCCTACGGCTCTCCCGCCTAGTGAGGCGCTCCACGGATGACGAGTGGGAGTACGAGGTCTCTCCAGACTCGGTGAATTCGAAGCTGCGTGCGCCGCACCAGTTCTTATGTCTTTCTGTCGATGCGGTGCCGGGGTTCGCCGCGCTTCGAGTTCGGGACGTAGTGGGCGCGGTTCCTAGGCACTTGGTGCATCTTGGTTCGATCCCGATGCATAGGATCTTCTCAGTGACGCTTTCTTCTCTCGACCGGGCGGGTCGTCGAGCGGTTGTTCGCTTCAACAACTTCTATGGGAAAGTCGCTTCTGAGCAACGGGAGCTGAGAGAGCTTGTCATCGCGCAGCTTGGAGATTCGGGCCTCGGGCAGGTGACGTTGATGGAAGGGCTGGGTTCCGACGTGCAGACCAGGCGCCTCGTCCGGGTACTACGTGCGATTGGTAACCCCCCAATCGCGGTCGCGGCGCCGGAGGCCAAGGCGGCTCTCGGTGCGGAGCAGAGAATCGCTCGGCCCGGTGAGGATGAGCCGACTCCGGCTGCACAGGTGCTTTGGGAGGCAGACGT
Organism: Holophagales bacterium; assembly: GCA_009845425.1. Taxonomy (GTDB): domain Bacteria; phylum Acidobacteriota; class Thermoanaerobaculia; order Multivoradales; family Multivoraceae; genus Multivorans. The sequence goes on along the minus strand of VXZQ01000017.1, from coordinate 337,735 downwards.
TTTGCACAGCTCGGAATTCCGGCGCAGGTCGGCGGCGGATGGTATGGCTTGTGCAGCACGGGGCAGAACTGGACTGAATGCGAGCCAGACGGAGGCGGTCAGGCAGGCGCTCTGGCGTACGCTGACCGTGATCTGGGGACCACCGGGAACAGGCAAGACGCTGACGTGCCAGGCTCTGCTCCACAGCCTCGTCTCAAAGGCCGCCACTGTCGACCTGAAGCGGCCCTACACAGTACTGGTGACTGGACCGACATATCGAGCCGTGGGGGAGACCATCGGGAGACTGGCCCACGGACTGGCTGAGGATCCGGCCTCGGTGTGCAGGTTGTACCCGGTTTACTCGCGCTATCGCGACGACCGGTTTCCGTTACCCACGGACACCGGAACACACATGGAAGTCTTCGAGACGTTTGCGGAGGAGGCGAACGCGCACTTTCGGCAGATGGCAGTTGACTTTATAGAGGGAAGTCGAGTCGTGATCGTCGCGGCCGTGGCGCATCAATGCCCCAGGATCGCTGAGGAGCTAGCTAAAGTAGAGCGCGACGGCGCTGAGGCCCTGCGGGAAGTCTTCGACTTCGTCGTCATCGATGAGAGCTCTCAGATGGACATGAGCATTGCAGTGGCGCCGCTGGCTCTCTTGAAGCGGTGCTTCCAGGTGGTGGTGGTCGGCGACCACCTACAGATGCCTCCGATCTTTGTCGGAGAGCCCCCGGTAGGGGCCGAGCATCTCATCGGAAGCCTGCAGAACTACCTCATCGAGCGGTTCGACGAGGTGGTACCGGTGCCACTTCTCGAAAACTACCGTTCCCACCATGACATCGTGGCCTACACGCGGCGACTCGGCTACCCCACTGGCCTGAACGCGGCAAACCGGAGTACTAGGCTCCACCTAGTGAGGCCGCTGGAAGACTGCATGGCTAGCCTCGCGGAGATGGGCCTAGCCGCGTCGGACGCTTGGACTACGCTTCTTGACCCTGCCAAGCCCATCGTCGCGGTCACCTACCCCGATGGCATGGCTGGCCAAGCTAACGGCTTCGAAGCTGACTGCGTCGCTGCCCTTGCTCATCTCCTCCGATCATCGACCTCGCAGCATCTGGCTGGCCGACCTGGCGAAGTGACGCACGGGCCGTGGGACGACGAGACTTTCTGGAAGCAGGGTCTGGGCATCGTCACCCCTCACCGCGCGCAGCGTGCTCAGGTCGTGCAGACGCTGCTGAGGACGTTTCCGAATTGCGACCCTGAGCTGATTGAGGGGGCGGTCGACACAGTTGAACGATTCCAGGGCAGTGAACGCCACACGATCATCATCAGCTTCGGTGTCGGCGACCCGGATGTCATTAGGGGCGAGGAGCGGTTCCTGCTCCAGCTCGAACGGACCAACGTGGCAATCTCGCGAGCGATGGCAAAGTGCATCGTGTTCCTCTCCGATGAGGTGGCCAACCACATCCCAGAGGATCGTCGCGCCGCTGAAACCGCACACGCACTTAGGGGCGTGGTCGACGAGTGGTGTGACCGGCGCATAACGAGTCTGGTCCGAGGCTCTGACTACGACCCAAGAGGGATCACGGTTCGTTGGCGTGACCCCGCGGTCTGAAGATCAGGACAGGACCGCATGGAGGTCCAGCTCATCAATCGCCTTACTTGAGCCGCACATTTGATCTGCTTGGCGCTTGCCAGCCGTCGCATTCCGCGCGTTCCGGATCGAGACGACGTGCCAACTCAAGCTGGACGCTTCCAGCGAACTCAGCAGTAGCTTGCGCGGATTCGTCCGGCGGGATGGGATCGTACCGAACCGCACAAACAGCCGGAGGCCTTCGGGCGCCACGGCGCCTAGGTTGGTCCACGTCCGACCGAGCGCGATCGAGAAGTCGTCTTGGCTCGATGACGGCAAGTCGCCGGAAGTCGTATAGTCCACGTCGTCTGGCCCACCGAGAAACCAGTGACGCAACCACTGGTCAGAGACATACGTCCTCATTCCGTAGTACGGAGGGGACGTGATCACTGTGTCGACGGAGGGCGGCAGACCTCGGTACGACTTGGAGTTCGAAGAGTCTCCAAGGTGGACGTCTCGCCATCCATCTTCGATGGTCCGGTAGACACCCTTGGCCATGAGATCGAGCTTTCGCCGCAGCGCCCCGAGGACGCTCGCTCTTGGCGGCTCAAGCGCGTGGCGTTTCCAGAATCGCACGGCATAGTTTGGCTTAGGGGAAAACGTGCGCTGCATCTGGTTCGACAGGTAGCTTCGAACTTTCGTGATGGGGCCGTGTAGAACACCTAGTGCTGTCGCCCGAAGTACTACGGACGCATCGTTGTCTTCCAGGCTCAAGAGGCCCGCTCGTAGGCGACAGAGGTCTCTCAATGTCTCCGGGTGGAATGCTGACTCCCAGAACTCACCCTCTGGCACCTCGACGTGGCCTTGGTCTTGGACAAGTACCTTCGCTAGATCAAGCGGCCCTTCGGTCGTGAAGTCCGCGAGCTTCGCCCGCGAGATGGCCACCGCTACCGGGGAACAGTCAATCCCAATGGCGCGGATGCCTCGCTGGCGTGCCGCGTAGAGGGTAGTGCCCCGGCCAGCAAAGGGGTCGAAGACCAGTTTGGCCCCAGCGGCACGCCGCGCCAAGATACCGGACGGGAAGTCAAGCGGGAACATCGTGAAGTACGGGCAGATCGCGTTGAGTGGATGTGAACGACCTGCCGCGAGTCGTTTCTTCTTGGTTCCAGCCACGTTCGCAAGCCCGCAGGGTCAGTACCAGCACCGGGGGAGGGGGGTTGAGGTGCGTCGGCCAACGCATCCAAGTATAGCGAAATCTCTATGATTCGATGCTAGCAGCCACGATGGAGCTGCCAGGGTCCCGCCCCGCCCCGTTTAGCATCGGCGTCTCGACCTAGAGTTGGTGGTGGCTGGGGAGCCGAGTAGCCAGCTTGGAGCTCCGCCGCGCCTGCCGAAAGACGCCCCTTCACGAGGGCGCTGCCAGCCACGGCTGTCCCGCTCCAGCACCGACGAGATACTGTGCCGCCGGTGGCCCTGCGGGAAGGTGGCCTACCGCTTCGGCACTCCCACGGTTGGCTTCTTCGATTCTTGTCTTCTGTTGTCGTCTCGTCTATATTGTCACTTCCCGGAAAGGACCGGACCGAAACGCCACAGGGCGGCGCAAGGAGAACTACGTGAGTGCAGCGGCTGCTGGAAGAAAGAAACTGTTGACGTTGGGCGAAGTGGCCCGCCGGGCCGGTGTTTCGATGGCCACGGCGCTGCGGTACAAGAAGCTGTACCAGGACCGGATCTCGTCGGAGGGTGAGGGTCGCAGGCAGCGGTATCCGGTTGCGGCCGTCAGGGAGTTCAAGGCGTTCAAGAACGAACGGTCAACGAAGCGTCGGGGCGCGGGACGGAAGAAGAAGGCCGCGACGAAAGCGGCAGGAACCCAAGCGAAGGGCGCGGCAGGCGGTCCGTCCCTGTTGACGTTGTCCAGCATCGGCCAGCAGACCGGGATTTCCTATCCGACGTTGCAGCGTTACGTCCGGTTGTTCGGCGATCGGATACCGCACGAGGGTGAGGGTCGCAAGCGGCGCTACCACCCGGATTCCGTCGCGGTGTTCCGCGAGCTTCGAGCGGAGAGCAAGCCGGGTCGCAAGCCGAAGGCCGCAGCGGCCAAGTCGCCGGCTCGAAAGAAGCGCAAGGCGCGCGTTGCGGCGACGCCCGCGGCCCCCGCTCCGAAGCTCCTGACGCTTACCGCGATCGGTCAGCAGACCGGCATCTCCGGTCCGACGCTGCAGCGTTACCTCAAGTTGTACGGCGATCGGATACCGCACGAGGGCGAGGGCCGCAAGCGGCGCTATCACCCGGAGGCGGTGGCGGTGTTCCGCGAGCTTCGCTCCCGGAGCAGGCGTGGTCGGAAGCCGAAGGCCAAGGTTGCGGCCGCCGCGAAGGCGCCGGCGCGGCGAAAGCGCAAGGCGAGAGCCGCCAAGGTGAGGCGCCAGCCGGCGGCCGGCAGCGTGGAGGCAAGGTTGGCGGCGCTCGAGGCCCAGGTGAGCCTGGTGCTGCAGAAGCTGGACCAGCCGATCACCGTCACGCTCAATCGCTGAGGTGGTCCCAGCCTCCGGCGGGCAGCGGTTCGGTCGTTCCGTCGGTTCGGCGTAAACGCAGCCCGGGCCGGGTCGTGATCCGGCCAACGGGCCGGCACCCGGGATGGCGTAGATCGGCGTCCGGCGGCAGGGTGAACAGAAGGACGTAGTCCTCGCCTCCGGCGAGAAGCAGTTCCAGGGGCTCGCGGTCCAGGTGGCCGGCCAGGCGGCGGGCGTCGGCCCGGAGGGCGAGTGCGCCTTCCTCGAGTTCGCAGCCGACGCCGCTTTGCCGGCAGAGCCGCACCGCGTCGGCGGCCAGGCCGTCGGACACGTCGATCGCGGCACCCGCCGGCGACCGCCGCCCGAGCAGCAGGCCCAGATCGAGCTGGGGCCGGGGTTCGAGGTGGCGGCGAAGGACCCGGCTGGCGACACGGGTCAGCCCGTCGGGAAGCCCCTCGGGCAGGTTGGCGCGCCGTCTCGCCATCCGGGCGCCGAGGCGGACCAGGTCGAGTCCAAGAGCGGACTCTCCGACCGGTCCACCGATCCAGAGCCGGTCGTCGGGTCGAGCCGCGTCGCGGGTCAGAGGCGAGCCGTCTTCCGGTATCTCGCCGACCACGGTGAGGCTGGCGTCCAGCCGGCCCGGCGTCGTCGGCCTGGCGGTGTCGCCGCCGATGAGTTCGACTTCGTACCGGCGGCCGGCGCGCACCAGGGCGGCGAGGAAACGGCGGGCGGTGTCCTCATCGTCGATGCCGAGTGCGACGAGCATCCACCGCGGCATCGCCCCGGTGGCGGCGAGATCGGAGAGACTGACGGCAAGCAGCCGGCGGGCTGCGTCCGCGGGATCGAGATCGATCGGAATGTGGACGCCGGCGCGCTGCGTGTCGACGCTGAACGCGTACTGCCGCTCGCCGAGCGTGAGCAGGACCGCGTCGTCGCCGATCCGATCTCCAGAGCCCGCGAAGCCCGCGAGCCAGGCGATCAGCCGGTCTTCGCGGCCGGCCATGACCGCTGGTGCTCCGAATCGAGCCGGTACTCCGGGTCCAGAAGGGCGGCTTCCAGGACCTGATCGACGTGTTCGACGAACAGGAGTTCAAGACCTCGCGTCACCGCGGCCGGTATCTCCGGAAGGTCCCGCCGGTTTCGTTCCGGCAGGACGACCTTGCGAATTCCGGCTCCGCGCGCGGCGAGCAGCTTCTCTTTCAGGCCGCCGACGGGGAGCACTTCGCCGCGCAGCGTGATCTCGCCGGTCATCGCGACCTTGTGATCGATCATGCGCCCGCTGCAGACGGAGACGATGGCGGCGGCAATCGTGACCCCCGCCGACGGGCCGTCCTTCGGTACGGAACCGGCGGGGACATGAATGTGGAGGTCGTGGTTACGGAAGAAATCGGGCCCTCCCGCTCCCGGACCGGCGCCGTACGTCGTGCGGGCGCAACTCAACGCCGCCTGGGCCGACTCCTTCATCACGTCGCCGAGTTGACCGGTGAGGATCAGTTTGCCCCTGCCCTTCGGCGCCGCGACTTCGATCAGCATGAGGTCGCCGCCGGAGGCGGTCCAGGCGAGTCCGGTCGCCACGCCGATCCGGTCGCGGTCGAGCAGTTCCTCGCTGAAGTGACGCGGTTGCCCGACCAGGTTCTTCAGCCGGGCCGGCGTCACTTTCAGTTCCCGACCGTCCCCCCGCGCCACGCGTACGGCCGCTTTCCGGCAGAGAGTTGCGAGTTCGCGTTCGAGATTGCGTACGCCGGCCTCTTTCGTGTAGCCGCGAATGAGGCCGCGGAGCGCGGGCGTCGTGATGGTCAGGGCGCCGGCCGGCAGACCGTTCTCGTCCGTGGCTTTGGGTAACAGATGGCGGCGTGCGATCAGTACCTTTTCGTCTTCGGTGTAGCCGGAGAGTCGAAGCACCTCGAGACGATCGAGGAAGGCGGGCTGAATGGGTTCGAGCAGATTGGCCGTGGCGATGAACAACACGCGCGAAAGGTCGTACTCGACGCCCAGGTAGTGGTCCCTGAACGTCGAGTTCTGCTCGGGATCCAGCACTTCGAGCAGCGCGGAAGCCGGATCGCCCCGGTAGTCGGCGCCCAGCTTGTCGATCTCGTCGAGCATGAAGACGGGATTGCTGGTTCCGGCCTGATTCAGGCCCTGGATGACGCGACCCGGCAACGAACCGACGTAGGTGCGGCGGTGGCCGCGGATCTCCCCCTCGTCGCGGACGCCGCCGAGCGAGATGCGAACGAACTTGTGATCGATTGCGCGGGCAATGGAGCGGCCGAGCGACGTCTTGCCGACGCCCGGGGGACCGACCAGGCAGAGAATCGGACCCTTGGCGTCCGGCTTGAGCCGCCTGACCGCCAGGTACTCGAGGATCCGCTCCTTGACGCGGTCCAGGTCGTAGTGATCTTCGTCAAGCACGGTGCGGGCCCGGTCGAGGTCGATTCGATCCTCGCTCAGGGTCGACCACGGGAGGCCGGTCAGCCAGTCGAGGTGGGTGCGGATGGTCGCGTTCTCGGCGCTGTCGGGAGAGCTTCGCTCAAGCCGTCTGACCTGGCGTTCGACTTCCAGGGCCGCCTCCTCGCTCAGACCCTTCTCCTCTACGGCGCTCACGTACCGTTCGATGTCCCCGTGGAGGTCGTCGCCTTCGCCGAGTTCGTCCAGGATCGCCCGCTGCTGCTGGCGAAGGAAGTACTCGCGCTGGCTGCGGTCCATCTCGCTCCTGGCCTGGGCAGAGATCCGCTGCTGCATGCTGAGGAGTTCGATCTCCCGGGTCAGCAGGTCCCCGACCTTCCGTAGCCGCTGGAGGGGCGGCGTCGTCTCCAGCACGAGCTGGGCCTCGTCCGCCCGCAGGTCGAGGTTGCTGGCCGCCAGGTCCGCCAGCCGGCCCGGGTGATCGAGGTTCGCGGCGATCACCATGACCTCGGAGGAGATGTCCTTGCCCAGGTTGACGGCCGTCTCGAGACCCTCCTTGACGCTGCGCACGAGCGCTTCCGCCTCGAGCCCGTGGTGGGGTTCGCCGGCCTCGTCCACCTCTTCGACGCGGGCGCGAAGGAAGGGCTCGGTCTGGCTCAGGTAGCGCAGGCGGGCTCTGGCGAGACCCTGGATCAGGATCCGCACCCGGCCGTCGGGCAGCTTCAGCATCCGCATGATCTGGGCCGCGGTGCCGATCTCGTGGAGGTCGTCCTCTCCCGGCGCCTCGATCGATCCGTCGCGCTGGGGGGCGAGCAGGATGATGCGGTCGCCGTTCAGCGCGTCCTCGACCGCGAGCATGCTCGGGTCGCGACTGATCGAAAGCGGCAGGATGATGTAGGGGAAGATGACCGCGTCCTTGAGCGGCAGCACCGGCAGGACGTCGGGCAGCGAGATCGCGTCCGCCTGCTCATCTACCGGGTTCTGGGCCATGGGGTCACGGTACCAGCCCCGGGGACGCTGTGGGACGGTCTGCGGATGCCGCCTTTTAGTCCTTGCGGGACGCTTCGAGGAGCACCCGCAGCTCTTCCATGAACTCGTCCACGTCCTCGAACTTCCGATAGACGGAGGCGAAGCGGACGTAGGCCACCTGGTCGAGCGTCTTCAGGCGGTCGATGACGAAGTTGCCCAGCTCCGACGTCGAGATCTCGCGGTCCTCCTTGCGGTGGAGCAGGGCTTCGGCCTGGTCGACGATCTCCTCCAGCGCAGGCAGACCGACCGGCCGCTTCTCGCAGGCCTTGAGCAGGCCGCCGAGGAGCTTCTGCCGGTCGAACTCCTGGCGGCGGCCATCCGACTTGACGACCCGGTAGGCGATGTTCTCGATCTGTTCGTAGGAAGTGAACCTGCGGCCGCAGTTCAGGCACTCCCGCCGGCGCCGGACCGTCTCCCCGCCGCGAACGTCCCGCGAATCGACCACGCGGTCGTCGTTGGCGCCGCAGAATGGACATCTCATGCCGACGCTGGAACGCTACCACCGGGGGTAGAATGCCGCTCCCATGAGTCGTGTCAACGACCAGCTCAGCGACCGGGACCGCGAGATTCTGCGGGAGGTGATCCAGACGTATCTGTCGTCGGGAGAACCCGTGTCCTCGCGGAGGGTCGCGAAGGATCGCCAGGTCCAGTTGTCCGCCGCCACGATCCGCAACGTGATGGCGGACCTGGAGGACATGGGCTACCTGCGGCAGCCGCACGTCTCGGCGGGTCGGCTGCCGACCGAGGCCGGTTTCCACCTGTTCATCGACGACCTGATGTCGGCGGAGGTGGTGAGCGACGACGACCGGCGCCTGATCGACGACCGGCTGACGACGGCCGGAGGCACAGGCCAGGAACTGACCGAGGAAACCTCGAGACTGCTCTCGCAGCTCTCCCACCACGTCGGAGTCGTACTGACTCCCGCCCTCGGTTCGGCGGTGATGAAGGCGATCGAGTTCGTGCCGCTCAGCGGGCGCAAGGTGCTCTGCGTGGTCGTCGCCGAGACCGGCTTCGTCGAGAACAAGCTCGTCGTCACGGACGAGCCGATCCCGCGCGAAGACCTCGTGCGCATTTCGAACTACCTGACCGAGAACTACAGCGGGCGGACCCTCTTCGAGATCCGGGAAGAGCTGCTACGGCTGATGAGCGACGAGCGTGCCCGGCTCGACGAGCTGCTGCGACGGGCAATCGAACTCGCCCGGGACGGCATGAACATCGGCCACGCGCCGTCGCTCGTGGTCGACGGGACGCACAGCCTGTTCGATGCGGGGCCCGGCATGTCGCGGATCGAGGGGATGTTTCAGATGTTCGCCGAGCGCGCCCGGCTGGCGGGTCTGCTCAACCGCTGCCTCGACGCGGACGGCGTGCGGGTGGTCCTGGGCCAGGACTCGAGACTGACCGAGGAGCTCGGGTTCGGTCTCGTCGTGCGGAGCTACAAGGCGGGCGACGGCGTTGCGGGGTCGGTCGCCGTGGTCGGGCCGGCGCGCATGGAGTATCCGCGGATGGTGCCGCTGGTGAACTACCTGGGCGAGCGCCTGTCCGAGGCTCTGACCGGCAGGCTCTAGCAGGGACCCGAACCATGACGCAGCAACCTGGACCATGACGATCGAGGCGAAGGAGAGCCCGGACTCTCACGAGGAGGACCAGGGCGGCGGCGAGACGGTCGACGCCGGCGTGCCGGACACAGAGGGCGAGCTTCGGGCCGAGCTCGCGGCGGCGAGCGAGGAAGTCGACCGGCTGCGGCGCGCCGCGGCCGAGTTCGACAATCTGCGCAAGCGCGCCGAAAGGGAGCGGCTCGAATCGCGCTGGAACACGGCGGCCGGTCCGCTGCGCGAGTTCCTGGGCGTGGTCGACAACCTGGACCGGGCGCTGGAGGCCGAGGCGTCGGCGGACGACCTGCGCGCCGGCGTCGAGATGATCCGGCGTCAGATGGGGGACCTTCTGCGACGGTTCGGCGTCGAGCCGGTGGAGGGCGTGAACGCGCCCTTCGATCCGAACGTACACCAGGCCGTCGCGCGCGAAGAGAGCGCGGAAGTCGACGAGCCCACTGTCGTGCAGGAGCTGCAGACCGGATACATGATGGAGTCGCGGCTGCTACGCGCCGCGATGGTCCGGGTCGCCGTGCCGGCGCCGCCGCCGGCGTCCCGGGACGGCAACGTCGAGGACGGCGCCGGGGCCGACGCGGACGCCGCGGCCGGCGGCGCCTGAGATACGCCATGCCGCGTGACTACTACGAGGTCCTGGGCCTCGAACGTTCGGCGACTCTGCAGGAGATCAAGTCGGCCTACCGCAAGCTGGCCGTCCGCCACCACCCCGATCGCAACCCGGGCGACAGCGCTGCCGAGGAGAAGTTCAAGGAAGCCGCGGAGGCGTACGCGGTGCTCTCGGACGCCGACAAGCGGCAGCGCTACGACCGTTTCGGACACCAGGCGACGCCGGCCGGCGGCGGCTTCGATCCCACTATCTTCGCCGACTTCTCGGACATCCTGGGCGATGTCTTCGGCTTCGGCGACATCTTCGGCAGTCGCGCCGGCGGTCGCCGCCGGCGCGCGGGCGCGGATCTTCGCTACGACCTGCGGATCTCGTTCGAGGATGCGGCTTTCGGAGTGGAGCCGAAGCTGCGCATTCCGCGGCTCGAACGTTGCGACGGTTGCGGCGGCAGCGGCGCGGCGCCCGGGTCCGGTCCCACCACCTGTCGCATGTGCGGCGGCCGGGGTCAGGTGCAGTACAGCCAGGGGTTCTTCTCCGTGGCCCGCACCTGTCCCGACTGCCGCGGCGCGGGGAGCGTCATCCGCGATCCCTGCGGCGACTGTCGGGGCGAGGGGCGGAAGGAGCGGCAGCGCTCGATCCAGGTCCGGGTGCCTGCCGGCGTCGACACGGGGTCCCGCCTCCGTCTTCCCGGCGAGGGGGAACACGGCCGGCATGGCGGTCCGCCTGGCGATCTCTACGTCGTGATCGGAGTCGAGCCGCATGAACGGTTCAGCCGGCGCGGCGGCGACGTCCTCAGCTCGGTCACGATCGGCTTTCCTCAGGCGGTCTTCGGCTGCGCGGTGGACGTGGAGACCGTGCATGGCACAACGCAACTCGAGGTGCCGCCGGCGACGGCGCACGGTTCGACCTTCGTGCTGCGCTCCCAGGGGATTCCCCGGATCGACGGCCGCGGCCGCGGCGACCACGTCGTCGAGGTGCTGCTCAACGTGCCGGCGCCGCGGGACCTCTCGGAGAGCGAGCTTGAGCATCTGCGGGCGCTGGCCGAGCTCTCCGACGACGGCGACGCCACGATCCGCGAGGAACGCGGCCTGTTCAACCGGGTCAAGGATCTCTTCTGACGCCGCGTCGCCTGACCGACCCGGGCTCGTGATCCACCTGCTGGCCGAAGCCCGTGATCTCGCCCGCGAGACGGTCGAGGTCGAAGGCGCGGATCACCGGCACCTGTTTCGGGCCCGCCGGCTGAAGGTCGGCGACCGGGTACGACTCGTCGACGGTCGCGGCGCGGCTCGCTGGTCGGTTGTGGACGAGGTGACCGCGCTGCGGGCGGTGCTGCGGATCGAAGGTGCGGCGCCGGTGTTCGAGCCGGCCCGGCGCGTGGCCCTGTTTGTGTCCGTGGTGCGGCCGGAGCGCGCGTCCTGGCTGGTTGAGAAGGCGACGGAACTCGGACTGCGCGAACTGGGGTGGTTCGTCTCGGAGCGCACCAGCCGTTCGCTGCCCGAGCAGGCGTTGGAGCGTCAGCGCCGGGTCGCGAAGTCGGCGCTCGAGCAGAGCGGCGGTTCGTGGCTGCCGGAGATCGCCGCGCCCGTCCCGCTCGGGGAAGTGAAGATCGGCGCCGGGTCGGTGGCGCTGCACCCCGGCGCCGCGACGCCGTTCATGGCCGTCGCGGGATCGGCGAAAGCGGTCGTGGTGGGCCCCGAGGGCGGGTTCAGCGAACGGGAGATCGAGGAGCTGGCCGCGCGTGGAGCGGTTACGGCGGACCTCGGACCCCGCGTGCTGCGGACCGAGACGGCCGCGATTGCCGCGCTCGCCGTTGCCCTCAGTGGGACGCCGTGACGGCGCTAGTCTTCGAACCGCCGGAGAAGTGACGTGCGGAACTCCCAATCCAGTCGCGGAAGGCCCAGTCGAAAGCGGGCGCCGAAGCCCGCGTACGACCGTGGGCTGGATCTGCTGGCGCGGCGCCCGCACTTCGCGGCCGAACTGGCGACGAAACTAGGGCAGCGCGGCTACGGGGCGGCCGAGGTGGAGAGCGCGGTCGAACGGCTGACCGCTGCCGGTCACCTGAACGAAGGGGAGACCGCGCACGTGCTCGTGCGGTCGCTCAAGCGACGGGGCTATGGCCGGCGGAGACTCGAACTCGACCTGCGCCGGCGCGGCGCCGACGAGGCTGCGGCCCGGACGGCGCTCGAAACCGTCGACGACGAGGACGAGCTGGAGCGGGCGGCGGCCGTGGCGGCGAGGTTCAGGTCGACTCATCCGTCACGCGACGCCGCTGCCCTGGCCCGGCACCTCGAGCGGCGCGGCTTCCTTCCCCGTACTATTGGAACCGTCGTGTTCGACTCGGCCGGGACGAGTTGATGCGGGGTCAGAACTCATGTTGAGTCGGCACATCAGGCAGAGCTTCATCGACTTCTACGCCGGCCGCGGGCACGCGGCGGTGGCGAGTTCGCCCCTCGTGCCGCGCGACGATCCGACCCTGCTGTTCGTGAACGCGGGAATGGTCCAGTTCAAGAACTACTTCCTCGGCGTCGAGCAGCCGGAGTCGCCGCGCGCGGTGACCTCCCAGAAGTGTCTCAGGGTGTCCGGCAAGCACAACGACCTGGAGAACGTCGGCCCGAGTCCGCGCCATCACACCTTCTTCGAGATGCTCGGGAACTTCTCCTTCGGCGACTACTTCAAGGAGGAGGCGATCGCTTCCGCCTGGGAGCTGGTCACCGGACCCTGGGGCCTGCGGCCGGAACACCTCTTCGCCACCGTGTTCGAGCAGGACGACGAGGCCGAGGACCTGTGGTTGCGGATCTCCGGCCTGCCGCCGGAGCGGGTCCTGCGCTGCGGCGAGAAGGACAACTTCTGGGCGATGGGCGACACCGGCCCGTGCGGTCCGTGCAGCGAGATCTTCGTCGACACCGCGCCGGACCTGCCCGAGGTCGGCTGGGACGAGGGAGAGGGTTCGGGCCGATACCTCGAGATCTGGAACCTCGTCTTCATGCAGTTCGAGCGTCACGAGGACGGCCGGAGCGAGCTGCTCCCGAACCCGTCGATCGACACGGGCGCGGGACTGGAGAGGGTGGCCGCGGTGCTCCAGGGGGTCGACTCGAACTACGACACGGACCTGTTCGGCACGATCCTGACCGCGGTGGCCGGGGCGGCGGGAAGCGAGTACGGCCGCGATCCGGAGGCGGACGTGTCGATGCGGGTGGTAGCCGACCACCTCCGGGCGGTCGGCTTCCTGCTCGCCGACGGCGTCCTGCCGAGCAACGAGGGCCGCGGTTACGTCCTGCGCCGGCTCCTCCGCCGCGCCTCGCGCCACGGCATGAAGCTGGGCCTGGAGGAGCCGTTCATGGCCTCGCTCCTGCCCTCGCTCGAAGAGGCGTTCGCCGGCCACTACCCGGAACTGGAGAAGGCGCGCGAGCCGTCCGCGGCCACCATCACAGCCGAGGAGACCCGGTTCCTGGAGACGGTCGCGGTCGGCGCCGGCAAGGTCCAGCAGGCGATCGAGGAGGCGCGCGCCGAGGGCGGTTCGGCGCTTGTCGGCGAGCAGGTCTTTCGGCTCTACGACACGTTCGGCCTGCCGATCGAGACGGTACGGGAGATCGCCGAGGAGGAGCAGTTCACGATCGACGAGGAGGGGTTCGAGGCGGCGCTGGCGGAGCAACGGGAGCGTTCGCGTCGGGCTACGGCGACCGTGATGCCGGCCAGGGTCGAGTTCTCGATTTCGTCCCCGCGTGCCGGGAGGGACTTCACCGGCTACGACGATCTGGAGGCGGACTCGCGAGCGGTTGCCGTCGCATCGGCCGAGGGAGCGCCGGTCAGGGAAGTGAGAGATACCGGTTTCGCCGTCTTCGAACGTACTCCCTTCTACGCCGAAGCGGGAGGCCAGGTCGGGGACGTCGGTTTCGTTGAATGGGACGGCGGCAAGGCGCGGGTTGTCGACACCTTCCACGACGGCGGGCGCATCGTGCATCGGATCGACGTCGTTGGCGGTGCGCTCGAGGAAGGCGCTGCCGTTGAACTCCAGGTCGACCGCGAGAAGAGGGAGGCCGCCCAGCGCCACCACACCGCGACCCATCTGCTGCACGCGGCCCTCCGCCAGCACCTCGGCACGGGTGTGCGCCAGGCCGGTTCCCTGGTCCACCCCGACCGGCTGCGCTTCGACTTCACGCACGGCGCACCGGTCAACGAAGAGCAGCAGGAGGCGATCGAGGACACGGTCAACGAGTGGGTGCGGCGCGCCGTGCCGCTCGAAATCGGCGAGCGTTCGTACGACGAGGCGGTCGCGGCCGGAGCGATGGCCCTGTTCGGCGAGAAGTACGGCGACCGGGTGCGTACCGTCGAAGTGCCCGGGTTCAGCCTCGAACTCTGCGGCGGTTGTCACGTCGGCAACACGGGCGAGATCGGTCCGGTGGCCCTGGTGGGCGAGCGTGGCGTGGCCGCCGGGGTGCGACGGATCGAGGCGCTCGCGGGCGACCGCGCCGACCGCCTGCGCCGGAGTCAGTTGCATCTGCTGACCAGCCTGGAACGCGAGATCGGGGCGTCCGGCGAACAGGCCGCGGCCGAGGTGCGGGCGCTCAAGGACAGGTTGCGCGACATCGAACGGGAGCTGTCCCAGCTCAGGCTCGGCGTGCTCGCCGGCGACGGCAAGCCGGCTTCGGGCCAGGATGCCGCGGGCGACACGCGGTCCATTCGCGGCGTCGACGTCGTCCTGCGCGAGGTGCCGGCCTCGAACGTGGGCGAGCTTCGCAACCTTGCCGATGTCCTGCGGGGCCGCCTCGGATCGGGCGTCGTCGTCCTTGGCGCCCTGGATGACGGCAAGGCGAAGCTCGTCGCCTCGGTGACCAGGGATGTTCAGGATCGCATCGACGCTGCGGCAGTAGCGCGGGCGATGGGTTCCGCGATCTCGGGCAGCGGCGGCGGTCGCCGAGACTTCGCCCAGGCCGGAGGTCGGGCCGAGAACCTGACCTCCGCCTTCGCTGCCGCCGAACAGCTCATCGAAGACTGTCTCAGTTAAGGGGAGAACGCGTGACGGAGCGGGAAGCGGACCGCCAGCAACTCGCGACGGCTGCCCTGCTGCGAGCGGGCCTCAACCTGCCGAACACGCTGACGCTCAGCCGGATCCTGATCGTCCCCCTGCTGGTTGTCGTCCTGCTGACCAAGATCGACGGCTGGGAGTTCATCGGCCTGGGGCTGTTCCTGGTCGCTTCTCTGACCGACTTCCTCGACGGCTTCCTCGCCCGTCGGCGCAAGGAAGTGACGGCGCTCGGCAAGCTGCTCGACCCGGCCGCGGACAAGATCCTCACCTCGGCCGCGTTCATCTCCCTGGTCGGTCTCGGTCTGGCGCCGGCCTGGATGGTGGTCGTCGTCATCGCGCGCGAGTTTGCGGTCTCGTCGCTGCGTTCGCTGGCGGCGGCCCAGGATGTTGTCCTCGCGGCGAGCTTCGCGGGCAAGGTGAAGACCGTGACCCAGATCGTCGCCATCTCGCTGCTGATCATCTCGGACCAGTTGGGGTCGTTCGACCTGCTCGCGCCGTTGTCGCTGTGGGTGGCGCTGGTCGCGACGCTCTACTCGGGTATCGAGTACTTCGTGCGCAACGGCCGGCGGGTGCTCGAAGCGTTCGGGGCGGCATCCCCGGAGCAATGACCGTGCGCTCCCCGGCCTCGCCGGCGCTCGCTCCCGCCGGCGTGGGACGGCGGCCATGATCCAGTCCGTCCTGGCCCGGCTGGCGGCCTTCGCGCGGCGCCGCCACCGGGCCGTGTTCATCGCCGCCGCGGTGCTGGTCGTCCTCTGCGTGTGGTCGGCGACGCGACTCCGGTTCGATACGGAGATCCTGAATCTGCTGCCGAAGGACGATCCGGTGGTCACGACCTTCCGGTCGACGATCGAGGACTTCGGCAGCCTCGACTATCTGCTCGTCCTGGTCCGGTTGCCGCCGGACGTGCCGCTCGATCCGTACCTGTCGTTCGTGGAGGAGCTGGGCGCCTCGATGGAGGCGCTCGAGGAGATCGACTACGTCAACTACGACTTCGGCGAGTTGCAGGAGCTGGCGGAGGCTCTCTTCCCCTACGCCTTCGTCTACCTCGACGAGGCGGCCCGCGAAGAGGTGGCGAGCCGGTTGACCGACGACGGCCTCGAGCTCCGGGTCCGGGAACTCAGCCGCCGGCTGGCCACCCCCGAGGGCCTGGCCCTGCGCGACGCGATGCTCCTCGATCCCCTGGGCCTCGTCGACATCTTCCTTGACCAGTTCGAACTCGCCCGCGGCGGCCTCAAGGTCGACTGGACGACCGGTTACTACCTGTCGCAGGACCACTCCCGCGCGCTGCTGATCGCGCGGCCGGCCGAGCCGGCGCAGGAGGTCGAGTTCGGCCGCCGGCTGATCGTGGCGGTCGAGGAACTGGCCGCGGATCTTCAGGGCCGCTGGCCCGAACTCGGCGGTGAGGACCGCGAGGGCGAACTGCTGCCGCTGCCCGAAGTGGCCTTCGGCGGCACCTACGTCACCGCGGTCTCGGACGCGGGCACGATCGTGGGCGGGCTGATCTCGAACCTGGCGACGTCGCTGATCGGCGTCCTGCTCCTGTTCGCGCTCGCCTTCCGGCGCGTCGGCCTGATCGCGTACGCGTTCATTCCGCTCGCCTTCGGCCTGGTGCTCGCCTTCGGCTTCGCCGGCACCGTGCTGGGAGAGCTGAACGCCCTGACCAGTGGCTTCGCGGCGTTGCTGGTCGGCCTCGGGATCGACTTCGTCATCGTCTCCTACGGCCGCTACGTGGAGGAGCGGCGTCGCGGGGCCGACCTGGAAGCGGCCCTGGTGGCGATGAGCGGCTCCTCGGGCCGGGCGGTCTGGACCGGCGCGATCACGACCGCCGCCACTTTCTACGCGTTCCTGGTCACCGACTTCGTCGGCCTTCGTCAGATGGGGCTCCTGACCGGCACCGGCATCCTCTTCTGCATGGTCTCCGTGCTCCTGCTGCTGCCGGCGATGCTCGCCTGGAGGGAGGATCACCGGCCGGCGTCCGGGCGCCAGCCCCGGCTGGTGCTCCACGGCCTGGGCGCCCGCCGGCTGGTGCGCTGGAGTTTCGAGCGGCCGGTGACCGTGATCTGCTGCTGCGCGCTCGTCACCGCGGCCACGGGCGTGATCGCGCCGCGCCTGGAGTTCGAGGACGCGATCCGGGAACTCCGGCCTCAGGGGAACCCCGGCGTCGAAGTCCAGGACGAGGTGGCCGAGTACTTCGGCTCGGGCCTGAACTACACGATGATCGTGCTCTCGGGAGACACGGAGGAAGCGGCACTGGAGCTGTCGCACCTGGCCGAGGAGAGAGCTCGACAACTCGTGGACGACGGCGTCCTCACCGGGATCGACGGGATCGGCAGTCTGGTGCCTTCACCTGTGCGACAGGCGACAGCCCACGACTGGCTCGACCAGCGCCGGGAGTTGTTCGACGGGGAGCGCCTCCACAACCTCTTCGAGCAGTATGCGACGGAGGAGGGCATCCGGTCCGCACCCTTCCGGCGGGGCATCGAGCTGCTCGCCGACGCGGGAGGCAACCGGGAACAGGTGACGCCTTCGGTGCTTCGTTCCGAGCCGCGGCTGGAGCGCATGCTCGAGCGCTACCGGAGCCGCAACGAGAGCGAGCCGAAGCTGGTCGTCTACCTGTATCCGCCACCGGGCCAGTGGCGGCGCAGCGCGCCACCCGGCGCTTCCGAGATCGTCGAGGGCCTTGGCCCACAGGCGGCACTGTCGGGTGTCAACGTAGTGGGTGAGAGGCTCCGGAACGGCATCCGGGTGGACGCCGTCACCGCCTCGATCATCGGCTTCGTCCTCGTCGCGCTGCTGCTCTTCCTCGACTATCGCTGGCTGCTGAGCACCCTGCTGTCCCTGCTGCCCTTGTCGGTCGGCGTCGTGTGGATGCTCGGGATCATGGTCCTGATCGGACTCGACATGAACTTCTTCAACGTCTTCGTCGTCACGATGATCATCGGCATCGGCGTCGACTACGGCGTCCACATGGTGCACCGCTGGCGCGAGATCGGCTTCGGGCCGGAGGCGTCTCAGGACGACCGCCTGGTCGCGAGCCTGGGCGAGACGGGAAAGGCGATCGTGCTGGCCGCCGTGTCGACCAGCGTCGGCTTCGGCTCCCTGACGCTGTCGCACTACCCGGGACTCCGCTCGATGGGCATCGTCGCCATCCTCGGCGCGGTCGCCACGGCGCTGGTTTCGATCACGCTGCTGCCGGCTCTGGTCGCGCTCGGCCAGCGACGGCGCGCGGCGCGCGGGGCCTGATGGCAAGGCGCGTCTGATGTTCGAGGGCCTGCAGGACAAGCTCCAGGGGGTCTTCCGGTCACTGCGCTCGGAGGGCCGGATCTCGGAGGATCACGTCCGGCGCGCCGTCCGGCAGATCCGCCTCGCGCTGCTGGAGGCCGACGTCCATGTCCGGGTCGTCCGTTCCTTCGTCGGCCGGGTCCAGGAGCTGGCGCTGGGCGAGGAGGTGCTCAGCAGCCTGACTCCCGACCAGCAGATGATCCGGATCGTTCGCGATGAGCTGATCGCGGTGCTGGGAGAGCCGGGCGCGGAGTTACAGTTCGAAGGCCGGCCGGCGGTGGTGCTGCTCTGCGGCCTCCAGGGCTCGGGCAAGACGACGGCCGCCGGCAAGCTGGCGGTTCGGCTCCGCGGCCAGGGCAGAAACCCGGTGCTGGCGGCCGGCGACCTCCAGCGCGCCGCGGCGGTGGAGCAGCTCAGGCAGGTCGGCGCGGCGGCCGGCGCCACGGTCATCGAGCCTGCGGCCGGAGAAGATCTGCCTGCCTTCTCGAACCGGGCCCTGGCGGCGGCTCGGGACGGCGGCTTCGACACGCTGATCTTCGACACCGCGGGCCGCCTCCACGTGGACGCCGAGTCGATGGCCGAACTCACCGCGCTGGCGGAGCGGGTCGACCCGTGCGAGACGCTCTTCGTCTGCGATGCGATGACCGGCCAGGACGCGGTGCGGAGCGCGGCCGCGTTCGCCGAAGGCGCGGCGCTCACTGGCGCCGTGATGACCAAACTCGACGGTGACGCCCGGGGCGGCGCCGCGCTTTCGCTGCGGGGCGTGACCCAGGTCCCGCTTCGCTTCGTCGGCGTCGGCGAGAAGCTCGAGGACCTGGAGCTCTTCGCGCCCGACCGCATCGCTTCCCGCATCCTCGGCATGGGCGATGTGCTGTCCCTGATCGAGAAGGCCGAGCGGGTCGTCGACCGCCAGGAAACGGAGCGTCTCGCCGAGCGCATCGCCCGCCAGGAGTTCACCCTCGAGGACCTGCGCGACCAGTTGCGGCAACTTCGCCGCATGGGGCCCCTGTCCCAGTTCCTCGAGCTTCTCCCCGGTCAGTTCCGCGGCGCGAACCTGGCGGGAGCCATGGATGAGAGCCGCCTGGTCGCCATCACCGCGCTGATCGACTCGATGACGCCGCGCGAGCGCCGCAACCCCGCGATCCTCAACGCCAGCCGGCGGCGACGCATCGCCCGCGGCTCCGGCCGCACCGTCCAGGAACTGAACCAGTTGCTCAGGCAGTACCGCCAGATGCTGAAGCTGATGAAGCGAACGCGCGGCAAGTGGATGCAGGGAATCCGGGGCGTTTGAGGTTCCTGCTGCTAGACTGCGCCGCTGCCTCGCCACTAGCCCCAGGCGGGCGGGCTCCCGAACAACTCTGGAAGATCCTGACATGGTGAAGATACGACTCCGGCGCATGGGTTCGCGCCACAGACCCTTCTACCGCGTGGTGGTGTCGGACAGCCGCAAGGTGCCGACGTCGGCGGTGATCGAGGAGGTCGGGCACTACGACCCCTGCAAGGACCCGGCGGTGATCCGGCTGAAGTCGGACCGCATCGACCACTGGGTGGCGCGCGGCGCGCAGCTCACGGACACCGTCCGCGGCCTGGTGCGGCGGGCGGCCGCCGCGGAATCGTAGAGCGGTCCGCGGTCATGTCGGAGGTCGCCGATCAGCTCGCCGGCGTCGTTCGGTCGATGGTGGATCGCGGGGACGCGGTCCGCGTCGAGGAGATCGAGGAAGAAGACGCGATCGTCCTGCAGGTAGAGGTCGCGCCGGAGGAACTCGGGCGCGTGATCGGTCGTCAGGGCCGTAGCGTCAGGTCGCTGCGGGCCCTGCTGGAAGTCCGGGGCGCCGAGGCCGGCGAGTACTACGAGGTCGAGATCGTCGAACCGGACTAGGGCGTCGCCGCGGCAGAAGATGAAAGAGCCGCCGCAGTCGACCCGCAGCGAAGGAGCGGAGATGGTGACCGTCGGCGCGGTCCTGCGCGCGCACGGGCTGCGTGGCGAGGTGCTGGTCGACGCGGACAGCGAGAATCCCGAGAGGTTCCGGAAGGGCTCCAGGTTGCTCGCCAACCTCGGGGGCCGGGTCCGGCGGCTGGAGGTGGCGTCGAGCCGGCCGCATCGCGGCAGGCAACTGGTCCGCTTCGCGGACGTGACGGACCGCAATGGCGCGGAGGAACTCCGCGGCGCCCTGCTCGAGGTGCCGGAGGACCAGGTGCCGGCGGCCGAGGACGGCACGTTCTACTACTTCCAGCTCGTCGGCTGTCGCGTCGTCGACCGGAGGCTCGGAGAACTCGGCGAGGTCACCAGCGTGGTGGAGGATGGCGGCGGCGTCCTGCTCGAGGTGGCTACGGCGTCCGGGAGCGGCGGCGGGTCCGTGCTGGTTCCGTTCGCGAACGCGCTGCTGCCGGAGATCGACATCGGCGAAGGCCTGATTGTGAGCGACCTGCCGGAGGGACTGCTCGAGGCATGCGGATCGACGTCATAACGATCTTCCCGGCCGTCTTCCGGGAGTTCCTGGGGGCGAGCCTGATCGGCCGGGCGATCGCCGCCGGGCTGCTCGAGGTTCACGTCCACGACCTGCGCCACTACACCGAGGATCCGCACCGGAGCGTCGACGACGAGCCGTACGGCGGCGGCGGCGGCATGGTGATGACCGCGCCTCCCTGGCTCCGTGCCGTGCGCGCGGTTTCCGGCGACGGCCCGCGGCCCCACCGCATCCTGCTCTCGCCGCAGGGTGAGCGCCTGGACGATGCCAGGGTGCGCAGCCTGGCCGGCGAGGAACGGCTGGTGCTCCTGTGCGGACGCTACGAGGCGATCGACGAGCGGGTGCGGATGCTGGTCGTCGACTCCGAGCTGTCGATCGGGGACTACGTTCTCTCCGGCGGCGAGGTGCCGGCGATGACGGTCATCGAGGCGGTGTCCCGGCACATCCCGGGCGTGGTCGGCCGGCCGGAATCGGTCGAGAACGAGAGCTTCCGCTCGGGTCTGCTCGACCACGCGCACTACACCCGCCCGCGGACCGTCGAGGGGATCGAGGTGCCGGACGTGCTGCGATCGGGCGACCATGCGCGCATCGACGCCTGGCGGCGCGAACAGGCGCTGGAGGCGACGCGCCGCAAGCGGCCGGACCTGCTGGCTCGCGACGCTCGCGGTCACGAGGTTGCGCCGAAGGCATCGAACAGGCGATAATCCGCCTCCTGCCGCTTCGGGGGTACGCGGCTCGGAGGTGACACGCAATGCACGATCTACAGCAGGTTGAGCAGGAGTACGTGCGGGATGGCCTGCCGGATTTTCGGGCCGGAGACACGGTCAAGGTCCACGTCCGGGTTCGGGAGGGCGCCAAGGAGCGCATCCAGATCTTCCAGGGTGTGGTCATCGCCCGGCGGGGCAGTGGCACCCGGGAGACCTTCACCGTGCGCAAGGTCTCGGGCGGCATCGGGGTCGAGCGCATCTTCCCGCTCCATTCGCCGGTGATCGGCCAGATCGAGGTCGTACGTCGCGGCAAGGTTCGTCGGGCGAAGCTCTACTACCTGCGGAAGCTGCGCGGCCGCGCCGCCCGTATCGAGGAGCGTCGCGACCGCTGAAGGCGGCGGCGCTGCTTGCCGAGACATACCGCCTGCGCCTGATGCGCGGGCTCGAAGATCAGTTCGCGGCGGCCGGCTACGAACTCGTCGCCGGGATCGACGAAGCGGGACGCGGCTGTCTCGCCGGTCCGGTCGTGGCGGCGGCTGTCGTCGTGGGGCCCGACTGCCTGATTCCCGGCGTCGACGACAGCAAGCGGCTTTCCGGGAAGCACCGGGAACGGTTGGCGCGCACGATCAAGCAGAGAGCGGTGGCCTGGGCCACGGGCGTCGGCGACGCGGCGTTGATCGACCGCGTCAACGTGCTGGAAGCGACTCGCCGGGCGATGCGGACGGCCCTGCGGTCGCTGGCCGTCCGGCCCGCGGTCGCCCTGGTCGATGCCGTGGCCCTCGACACGGTCGAAGTCCGCGGCGCCGCCGTCCCGACGCTGCCGCTCGTGCGGGCGGACTCGCTCAGCTTTGCCGTCGCCTGCGCCTCGATCATCGCCAAGACGGACCGGGACCGGATGATGATGGCGTACGACCGGCAGTACCCGGGCTTCGGCTTCGCGAGCCACAAGGGCTATGCCTCGGAACGTCATCGCGCCGCGTTGCGCGAACTCGGCCCGACGCCGCTTCATCGCCTCACCTTCCGCTCGGTCCTGCCCGGCCGGAGGGACGGCTAGGATCTCGTTGTGCAAGGAAATCGCCTGCTCTTCCTGATCATGGGCGGGATCGTCGCGGTGGCGGCGGCGGTGCTCTGGTTCCTGCCGCGAGCGGAGCGGCTGCGTGCGCCGACCCTGTCCGCTGCCTGGGTTGGCGTCGAGGTCGCCGGCGATGGCGTGGCGAGGACGGGCGACATCGAGATGGTCGCCGGTCAGGGTTTCCGTTTGCACGCCATCCTCGCGACAGAGCCGCGCGGCGACGAACCAGGCGAACCGGTCTACTACAGCGCCGTTCCCCAGGTCGAGATCGACGGCCGCCGGATCGAGACCCTTCCGCCGGAACGCATCGGCGGGCTGGGCTGGGTGCGGATGCTCTGGTTCAGCGTCGAACATGGCGTTCCGTTCCGGGAGCTGGAAGACGGCGCGGATGTCGAGCGCTTCGCCTACGAGCCCTTCTTCCGGCCAGAGTGGGGCAGCGCCTGGTCGATCGACGGCACGCTCGAGGCCCACTTCGACGGTTGGCTCGAGAAGGACGGTCCTGACATCGACCGGGACTTCGGCACCCTCCGCTACCAGGTCTGGGTCGAAGCCGCAATCGATGGTGACGCCCTGGTCCCGGATCAGCGCGTCAAGTCCCCCGCTCCCCCCGACGCCACCCGGCTCGAGGCGCGGCTGCCGGGCGCACTAGGTACCTCGTCGGCGGTCTTTGGTTTGCCTGGCATCCACCGGGAAGGGGACGGCTGGGACGCCTCTGCCGTAGCCCGGCTGCAGCAGCTCTACGACGACCGCCTCGCCTTCAGCCAGGTCTCCGTGCTGCGGGACATTCTCGCCGCGGGCGGCGTCACCTGGGAGGACCTGACCTGGGAACTCGCACCGCTCGACGGCAGCACCGGGTGGAGCGCCGCCGGTGAAGGCTCGCCGGCGCCGGGTGATCTGGTTCACGTCGGCGACCGCTGGGCCGTCCTGTTCGCGGACAGCGCCGAGGGCGCTGTCGGGATGCTGGACGGCGCGGACCTGTGCCTGGACTTCGACGCCGGCGCCACGGTGCGCCGGCTCGACCGGATCTTCACCGTGAACGAAGAAGGCGAGGGGGATGTCTTCGTGGCGGCGCCGGGGCGGCCGCTCTGAGCGCGTCTCAGCCGGCCGCGCCGCCGGCTGAGGTCCTGATCGCTTCCTCCAGCCTGCCGCCGCGCAGCAGTTCGCTGAACACGTGGGGCTCCTGTCCCGGGCGGTAGAGGGCGTAGAAGGGAATGCCGTAGCGGCCGAAGCTCGCCAGGTAGCGGGCGATGTCGTCGTTCCGGTTGGTCCAGTCGGCCTTCATCGCGACCACGTCGTAGCGGTCGAAGAGCTCGGCCGTCTCGTCGGTCTCGAGCACCAGCCGCTCGTTCACCTTGCACGTCGCGCACCAGTCCGCGGTGACGTCGACGAAGACCAGCCGGCCCTCGGCGGCGAGCGTCTCGGCCTGGACCGGGTCCCACGGCACCCAGTCCAGGACCTGCACGCCACCTGCCGCAGCGCCGGGGCCGCGCGATTGGGCGGTCGCGCCGTTCGCGAGCAGCAGCACCAGGACGGCAGCTACCGCCGCGCCGGCGCGACCGAAGACGCGCAGGGCCATCTTCTGGCTCCGGCTCTGCAGCCAGATGAAGAGGGCCAGGGTGAGCAGGCCGACTTCCAGGAAGGCGAGCCGGGCGCTGTCCATCTGGGCCGCGAGTACGTAGAGCAGCCAGATCGTCGTGCCGGCAATCAGGAAGCCCATGACGCCGCGCAGCGTCACCATCCACTCGCCGGGCCGTGGCAGCAGCCGCGTGGCGCGGGGCATGGCGGCCAGCAGCAGGTACGGTGTGGCGAGGCCGATGCCGACCGCCGTGAACACGAAGACGATCGTGGTCGCCGGCTGGCTCAACGCGAAGCCGACCGCGGTGCCCAGGAAGGGCGCCGAGCAGGGCGTGGCCATCAGGGTGGCGAACACGCCGGAGAAGAAGTGCCCGGAGTATCCACCTCCGCCGCCGGCCTGATGGGTGGCGGCGGGCGCTGAGTGCGAATGCGAGTGTGAGTGCGAGTGCCCTTCGTCCGCAGAATGCGTGTGGCCGCCCAGCCGGCTGGCTAGTGCGTGCGGCAACTGGATCTCGAAGAGACCCCAAACGTTCAGGCTGAACAGGGTCAGTACCAGGGCCAGGAAGGTCACGAACACGGGGTTCTGGAACTGAATGCCCCATCCCACCGCCTGCCCGGCCGAGCGGGCGAGGAGAGTTGCGGCGGCCAGTGCCCAGAACGAGACCAGGATGCCCAGGGTCGTCATCAGCGCGCCGCCCACGATCTCCCGGCGCGGTCTGCCCGATGCCTGAGCGAACCCGAAGAGCTTGAGCGAGACGATCGGCAGGACGCACGGCATGCCGTTCAGGATCAGGCCGCCCAGCAGCGCCGGGATCAGCGCGGCGAGGAGGCTCAGGCCCCCGCCGGTCGGGGGTGGCGGCGCCGGCGCGGCCTCGAAGGCGGGATGACCGGTCGGCTCGCCGGCCTCGCCGATCTCGAGCCGAACCGTCGTTTCGGCGGTGGTGGGCGGCAGGCAGACGAGTTCGTCGCAGGCCTGGTACAGGAGTTCGACCGGCACCTCGACGCCGCCGGGCGCGACGTCGGCCGGCAGTTCCACGTCGACGTGGATCACCGCTTCGTGCTCGTAGGCCGCGAGCGGATCCTCCGCGAACTGCGACTGCCACATGATGTGGGCGGGATAGCGGATGACAGCCTGGGGCCAGCCCTCCGGCAACTCCAGGGCGAGTTCGGTGGGAATCAGGTACTCGTAGCTCGGCGTATGGCTCTGGATGTGCCATCCCTCGTCGATCGTCACCACGGCGGCGATGCGGACCGACGTACCGGCGGCGTAGGACGAAAGGTCGGTGAAGGCCTCGACCGAGGCCTTGGGGGGCGGTCTGAACTGGCCGCTCGCCGCCACGGCCAGAGCCGTTGCCGCGACGAAAAGGACGGCGGTTCGGAGCGCCTTGCCGCTGTTACGATCCTGTTCCATGGCTTCCGGTGAGCGCGAGTCGGCGACGATGGCGGTTTCCCGGCGGGTTGCCGAGCTTCGCAGCGAGGGAATCGAGGTCCTAGACCTGGGAGCCGGAGAGCCCGACTTCCCCTCGCCCGAGACAGCCGTGAAGGCTGCGCAGCGAGCCCTCGACGAGGGCAGGACGAAGTATACGGTCCTGGAGGGCACGAACGAGTTGAGAGCGGCTTTGGCGGAACGGTACGGCGCCTCTGGAGCGCCCTGGAGCGTGGCCAACGTGCTGGTCACGGTGGGCGCGAAGGCGGCCCTGTACCAGCTTGCCCGGGCGTTTCTGGGCCCGGGCGACGAAGCGGTGATACCCACGCCGGCCTGGGTCAGCATTCCGGCCCAGGTGCGACTCGCGGGGGCCGAGGCGGTGACTGTGCCGATGGCGGCGGAGGACGGCTTCGCCATCCGGGCCCAGCCGCTCATCGAGGCGATGACGCAGCGGACCCGGGCGGTGATCGTCAACACGCCGTGCAATCCGACTGGAGCCGTGGCCTCTATCCTCGATCTGGAACGCGTGGCCTCGGCCTGCGCCGAGCGGGGGGCGCTCCTCATCTCGGACGAGACCTACGAGCGCTTCGTCTACGACGGCCGGCGGCACGCCAGCGTCGCGGCGCTGGCGGCCCGCTACCCGGACACGGTGGTGCTGGTCGGCTCGTTCTCGAAGAGCTACGCCATGACCGGCTGGCGAGTGGGCTATCTGCTCGGTTCGGCCGAAGTGGTCGCGGCCGCGGCCGCCGTTCAGAGCCACGTGACCTCGAACGCGACCTCCTTCGCGATGGCCGGGGCTGAAGCGGTTCTGGCGGAGGAGCCGCCCGAGTCGGCGGCACTGGTCGCGGCCTGCGCGCGCCGCCGGCAACTCGTGCTCCGGGAACTGGGCCGGGTGCCCGGAGTCGTCTGTCCGCCGCCGGCCGGGGCGTTCTACGCCTTCCCGGACGTGAGGGCCTGCCTCGACGAGTCGTGTTCCGACTCCGCTTCCCTCTGCCGCCGCCTGCTGGACGAGGCGCGCGTCGCCGCCACGCCCGGTTCCGCCTTCGGCTGCGAGGGTCACCTGCGGCTGTCTTTCGCCTGCAGCGACGAGGTGCTGGCTTCAGGGCTCGAGGGCCTCGTCCGCGTTCTCAGCCGGTCGACCGGGCACGTCGCTCCGTCCTTCGCTGCCGGAGGTCGAGCGAGATGAGACCCCTGGCGCGCGGCCTCGCGTTCCACATGCTGACCCTGTTCGGGATCAGGGTGCGGATCCACTTCACCTTCATCCTCCTGTTCGTCTGGCTCGCGGTGCTGGCGCCGGACATGGGCAGCAGCGCGCTGTTGCTGACGTTCGTCGTCGTCGGCCTGCTGGCGAGCGTCATCGTCCACGAACTGGGCCATGCCCTCATGGCGCGGCGCTTCGGCATTGAGACGCGCGACATCGTCCTCACTCCGGTCTGCGGCGTGGCGCGCCTGGACGGCTATCCCAAGGGCATGGTCGAGTTGGCGATCGCCGCCGCCGGTCCCCTGCTCAATCTGGCACTGGCGATCGTGCTCTTCGTCGGGCTGACGGTCGCGGGGCTGCCGCCGTTGGGCGCGGGAGCGGTCGTCGACGTGCCGTCGGCGCTGCAGTGGCTGCTGGTCGGCAATCTCCTGCTGTTCGCGCTGAATCTGCTCCCCGCGTTCCCGCTTGACGGCGGCCGCATCCTTCGTTCGGCTCTCTCGTTCGCCATGGGGCAGGAGCGGGCGACCAAGGTCGCCACCCGATTGGGCATGGTGCTCTCCGGTCTTCTCGGTCTCGCCGCTCTCATCCCCTGGCAGTTCGGTGTGGCGTTCAACCTGTTCCTGTTCCTGACTGCCTTCTTCATTCTCGTGGGCGCGAGTCGGGAGTCCTCTCTGGTCAAGACGCTCCAGGTGCTGCAGGGTCGCCGGGCGGGCGAAGCGATGATGACCCGCTGCGAGCGCCTGGCGCCCCAGGACACGATCGAGTGGGCGGTCCGCCTG
Organism: Holophagales bacterium; assembly: GCA_009845425.1. GTDB lineage: Bacteria > Acidobacteriota > Thermoanaerobaculia > Multivoradales > Multivoraceae > Multivorans. The sequence goes on along the minus strand of VXZQ01000017.1, from coordinate 310,497 downwards.
CTGCTCTCGACCACGCAGCGCCAGTTCCCGGTGGTCGACGGCTGGGGCAGGGTGGCCGGCGAAGTGGACCGCGACCGCCTGCTCGAATCGGTGACCCGGTTTCCGAGCGACACGCCCCTGCTGGAGCTCATGAACCGGGACCCGCTGACGGTGGCGGAGGACTGCGACCTGCTGGACGTGTTGCGGGATCTCCAGAGTCCGGCGCGTGCGCTCTGGGTCGTTCGCGACCATGAGTTGCAGGGGATGCTGACCGCGGACGGGCTGTCCCAGTTCGTCGAGGTGTGTCGCCGGCTTCGACATCGCGACGCGGGAGCAAGTTCCTAGGGCTTAGCTGGTAGAGTGGCGGCTTCCGATTCGCTTCGATTCAGTTGGGCGTAGATGAAGGGTAGGCGCGTGACGGACGACGCAAAGCGATCAGGATTCTCTCGTCGGTCGTTCCTGCGCGGCGGCGCCGCGGGCGCCCTCTCGGGCGGTCTGGCCACGGGCCTGCTGACCGGCGAGGCCGGCGCCGCGGCGGCCGACGCGGACGCGACGGAAACGGTCGGTCCGGGTCCGGTCGAGATCGAACTCGAGGTGAACGGCGTTGCCAGCCGGCTCGCGGTGGAGCCGCGGGTCACCCTGCTCGACGGCCTGCGCGATCGGCTGGACGTGACCGGTCCGAAACGGGTCTGCGACCGCGGCACCTGCGGCGCCTGCACCGTGCTCGAGGACGGCCGCCCGATCTACGCGTGCAGCCGGCTGATGATCGAGTCCGCGGGACGCAGCATCACGACGGTCGAGGGACTGGGCTCGCCGGACGCCATGCACGACGTGCAGCAGGCCTTCGTCGACCACGACGCGCAGCAGTGCGGGTACTGCACACCCGGGTTCGTCGTGGCGACCGCGGCCTTGCTCGCGCGTCACCCGGCGCCTTCGGAACCGGAGATCGAAGCGGGCCTTGGCGGCAACTTCTGCCGCTGCGGGACCTACAAGGGCATTCGCGCCGTGGTCGCCGGCGGCAAGGGCGGAGGAGTGACCGGTGGCTGACTACTCGTGGCCGGAGGCGGACCGGAGGGCCCAGATCGGAGCCCGGCCGGCGCGACTCGACGGTCCGGTCAAGTCGACCGGGTTCGCGAAGTACCCGTCCGACCAGAACCCGAGGGGCCTGCTGGCCGCGAAGATCCTGACCTGCCCGCATGCCCACGCCCGGATCGTCCGGATCGATACCTCGGCCGCCGAGGCCATGGCCGGTGTGCGCGTGGTCCACGTGATCCAGGGCGAGGGCTCCGAGATCCAGTGGGCCGGCGACGAGGTCGCGGCCGTCGCCGCCGTCACCGAGGACGTGGCCCGGGACGCCCTGCGGGCGATTCGGGTCGAGTACGAGGTCCTTCCGCACTTCGTCACGGAAGAGGACCGCGATCAGGCTCCCGGCGCCAGGGAGGCCGGGGAGAGGGCGGAGGGCGATCCCGACGCCGCCTTCGCCACCGCTCACCGCACGGTGCAGCGGACGCTTGGCATGCCCCAGATGGCCCACATGTGCCTGGAGCCGCATGGCCAGGTCTGTTCCTGGGCCGGGGACGAGCTGGAGGTTCACGCATCGACCCAGGCGGTTTCGACCCTGGCCGGGCAGTTCGCGACGGAACTCGGCGTGCCGGCGAGCCAGGTCCGGATCCGGACCGAGTACATGGGCGGCGGCTTCGGTTCCAAGTTCTCGCCCGATCGTTGGGGCATCGTCGGCGCCGAGCTCGCGCGCAAGGCGAACGCGCCGGTGAAGCTCTTCCTCGAAAGGGACCAGGAGGTGACGGTCGCGGGCAGCCGGCCATCCGCCTTCGCCCGCATCCGGGCGGCGGCCGACGAGCAGGGCAAGCTCGTGGCGTGGGATTCGGACTCCTGGGGTTCGGGAGGCCTTCCGGGCACGGGCCAGACGCCGCTGCCGTACGTCTTCAGCAGGTTGCCGAACCGCCGCACCCGCCATACCTCCGTGCCGACGAACCTGGCCGGCTCCAGGGCCTGGCGGGCGCCCAACCATCCGCAGGCCTGCTTCCTGACGATGGCCGTGCTGGACGACCTGGCGGACGAACTGGGTCTCGATCCGATCGACTTTCTCGAACGCAACCTGGACCTGACCGGGCGGCCGGACACTTACCGGGAGCAACTGGCGACCGCCGCCGAGATGGCGTCCTGGAAGGAGCGCTGGCAGCCCCGCGGGCGTGAGCGCGAGGGCGCTGTTCAGCGGGGGCTCGGCGTCTCCGTTCACACCTGGGGCGGGCGCGGCCACTCGAGCAACTGCGACGTGACGGTGCATCCGGACGGCGCGGTCGAAGCGCGGATTGGCAGTCAGGACATTGGAACCGGGACTCGCACGATCGTGGCCCAGGTGCTCGCCGAGACGTTCGGCCTCGAGCTCCACCAGGTGCGGGTGTCCCTGGGCGACAACGTGTATCCGCAGTCGGGTCCCTCCGGCGGCAGTTCGACGGTCGGCGGAGTAACCGCTTCGACCCGGCGGGCCGCGCAGGACGCCCTGCGCGAGGTGCTCGTCCACGTGGCGCCGCGACTCGAGGCCGAGCCGGAGCAACTGGTTGCCGAGGGTGGCCGGGTGTTCGTGGACGGCGACTCCTCCCGCGGGATGTCCTGGCGCGAGGCGGCGGCGCAGATCGGCGGCGCGCCGATCAGCGTTCAGGGCCGGAATCCCGGCCCCGGCCGGCTGATATCGAGCGGCGTGGGCGGTGTCCAGATCGCCGAAGTGGAGGTCGATATCGACACCGGTGTCGTGCACGTCGAGCGGATGATCGCGGTCCAGGACTGCGGCCTGATCATCAATCGCCGGCTGGCCGAGAGCCAGGTGTACGGCGGCCTGATCATGGGCGTCGGCTACGCGCTCTACGAGGAGTGGATTCCGGATCCGGTGAGCGGCAGGCTGCTGAACGCGGACATGGAGTTCTACAAGCTCGCCGGTCTGGTCGATGTGGGGTCGCTCGAGGTCCACATGATGACCGGCCCGGGCTACGACGAGCGCGGCGTGATCGGCCTCGGCGAACCGCCGGTCATATCGCCCGGCGCCGCGATCAGCAACGCGGTGGCGAACGCCATCGGCGTCCGGGTGCCCTATCTGCCGTTGACGCCCGACCGGGTTCTGGATGCGCTGGCCGGACGTGGAGGGCCGGCCTGATGCGCCCGTTCGGCTACGCGGCGCCGGCGACCGTGGAACAGGCGGTCGGCCTGCTGGCAGCGGAGGGCAGCGAGGCGCTGGCCGGCGGGACGGATCTTCTGAGCCTGCTCAAGGACGACGTCGAGCGGGTCGACCGCCTGGTCGCGCTTCGCGGCGTGGCGGGTCTCTCCGGGATCGAGCTGGACGGCGGCATGCTCCGCATCGGCGCCATGACGACCCTGCAGGAACTGCGGGACCACGACGGCGCGATCGCGGCCCTGCCCGCTCTGGCGATGGCCATCGACGGAGTGGCCAGCCCGCAGTTGCGGGAGATGGGCACGGTCGGCGGCGATCTGCTCCAGCGGCCCCGGTGCTGGTACTACCGCCGGGGCTTCGGCCTCCTGGCGCTGGCCGCCGACGGCCGCTCGATGGTCGCCGAGGGCGACAACCGCTACCACGCGATCTTCCCCACGGGGCAGGCCCGCTTCGTCAACCCTTCCAGCCTCGCGCCGCTGCTGGTCGCCCTCGGGGCGGAAGCGGTGGTTCACGGGCCCGCCGGTGAGCGCCGGCTGCCGGTAGAGGCGCTGTACCAGGCGCCCCAAACCGCCGAAGAGCGCGAGAACACGCTGGCGCCGGGCGAACTCCTCGCCGGCGTCGAAGCGAACGTCGACGGATCCCGGTCGGCCGTGTACGAAGTCCGCCAGCGCCGCTCGCTGGACTGGCCGCTGATGGCGGCCGCGGTGACGCTGACAGGCTCGGGACCGCGAGCGGAGAAGGCGCGGATCGTGCTCGGTCACGCGGCTCCGACGCCGCATGTGGCGGCAGCGGCGGGTGACCTTCTGTCCGGGCAGGAACTGACGCCGGAGACGGTCGCGGCGGCCGCGGATGCGGCGGTGGAAGACGCCCGGCCGATGAGCGGCAACCGATACAAGGTCCAGCTTGCCCGGACCGCGGTGCGGCGAGCGCTCGGCCAGGCCGCCGGGATGGAGATCTGAAGCGATGGCCGACCGACTCCCTGCTCCACAGGCTCCGCAGCTCTGCCGGCGGCTGCGCTGGAAGACGATGTTCATGGCCCTGGCGCCGGTGGAGCCGGGCGCGGACCTCGACCCCCAGCACGAGATCGACGACGGCTTCGTCTGGTGTACGCACAGCATGAACTGTCTCGGGCCCGACGGCGCGGTAGCCTCCCGCGAGGACTGCCGGGAAGGCCGCCGGTGTTTCGAGAGCCACGGAGACCTGCCGACATGAGATTCGCTTCACGGACTCTTATCCCCGCCCTGCTTCTGGTCGTCCTGCCCTCCGCCGCCAGCGCGGCCGGGGTTGCCGGCACCTATCTCGAAGCCCGGACCGCCGACGTTTACACCGGTCCCTGTTTCGCCAACTCCGAAGTCGGGCTGGTCGGCAACGAAGCGATCATGGCCTGGCGGATCGAAGCGGGCGGCTGGGACGGCGTCGACCTCTCGGGCCTCTCGGTGCTGGCGGTCGTCCGCTCGGATGCGACTCTGGGCGATCCGTACACCGAATCGCGAACCACGGAGTCCGTGCTGATCGTCGACGCGGCCGCGGACCGGTCGCAGCGTTCGGCGCTCGAGGGATTCGCGCGCGGCATGGGGGGAGTGCTCCTTGCCGATGTGGCCCGGGTCGAGGCGGCGGACGTCACGTTCGCTCTGCGGCCGAACGGAGCCGCGTCGGTCACGGCGGGCGACCTGGCCGCGGTGAGGACGCGGCCGCTCGATCACCGGGACCACCTCTGCGGCAACGAGACGGTCTTCTATCCACCGCTGGCTCCGACGGACGGAGCAGTGCCCGGCGTCGCCATCGAACACACCTGGCAGGGTCCGGGCCTTGGCGCCACCTGGAAGAGTCCCGGCAAGCGGAGCACATTCGTGGGTCGGTTCAGCCGCTAGCTCCAGGAGTCGCCGCCGCGCCTGGCGTTCCACCGATGATCATCAACAAACGGCAGATCGGCGATTCCAGCCTGCTGGCGGTGGAGGGCGTGATCAAGCTCGGAGAGAGCGCGCGGTTCCTGGCGGACGCCTTGAAGCGGAGCCTGGCGGAAGGCGACGGGAATGTCCTGCTCGACCTCTCCGACGTCAACTACATGGACTCGACCGGCATCGGTGAGCTCGTCGGGTACCTGGTCCGACTCCGCGCGGAGGAACGGAAGCTCATCCTGATCCGCCCTTCGGAACGGATCGTCCAGTTGCTGACCGTCGCCGGCGTCGCGTCCCTGTTCCCGACGTACGACACGGTGGAGGATGCCCTCGCGGCGGAGGCCGGCGGGACCTGAACGGACGCGGGGGCGCCCGTGCCGGCGCTCATTGCGGCCTGAATCAGCCTTCGGGCGGATCGAGGACGAAGGGCTCCGGCAGCAGTTCGCGCAGCGTGAACCGGCTCCAGTTCGGCAAGTCGTGGGCGCCGGCGGTGACCGCCACGACAGGAAGGTCGCAACTGAACTCGGCCAGGGCGTCCCGGCACTGTCCGCAGGGAGTGCTCGGCGGCACGGCGCCGGTGGCGAGCGCCATGGCGACGAAGGTGCGCTGACCATCCACTACGGCCGCGGAAAGCGCGCCGCGCTCGGCGCACAGGGTGAGGCCCAGCACCCGATTCTCCACGTTGCAGCCCGTGTAGATCCTGCCGTTCGCGGCCAATAGCGCGGCGCCGACCCGGAAGTCGCTGTACGGCGCGTAGGCCTGTTCCCGGCACCGGACGGCGGCGTCGACCAGAGCTTCCCAGTCGATGCCCTCCCACGTGGCGCCGTGATTCGGCGTCGGCAGGTGGAAGACGCCCCGCGCGCTCATTCAAAAGACCTTAGCAGTCCGTTGCGCCACCCGGCTCGGAGTTCGGGCGGGCAACGTGATACTCTGCGCCGCCGTGAGCGAACCCCCCGTCGAGCCGCCAGCCGGCGGTCAGGAGGTCGGCTGGCAGGACGGCGTTCTGGTCGTTCCGGATCGACCGATCGTCCCCTTCATCGAGGGAGACGGCATCGGGCCCGACATCTGGCGCGCAGCCCAGGCGGTGACCGACGCCGCCGTCGCCAAGGCGTACTCGGGAGGGCGCGCCATCGCCTGGCTCGAGATCCTGGCTGGCGAGAAGGCCCTGGCGGAGACCGGCGAGTGGCTGCCGGCCGCCACCGTCGACGCGATCCGCTACTACCGGGTCGCGATCAAGGGCCCGTTGACGACGCCCGTCGGCGGGGGCATTCGCAGTTTGAACGTGGCGCTTCGGCAGTTGCTCGACCTCTATGCCTGCGTGCGCCCGGTCCGCTACTTCGACGGCGTGCCGTCGCCGATGCGCGAGCCGGAGAAGGTCGACATGGTCCTCTTCCGGGAGAACACGGAGGACGTCTACGCCGGCCACGAGTGGCAGCAGGGGACGGCGGAGACGAAGGCGCTGATCGACTTCGTCCAGCAGAAGCTCGGCCGCGACATCCGCGCCGACTCCGGCATCGGGATCAAGCCGGTCTCGGTGACCGGGAGCAAGCGGTTGGTCCGCAAGGCGATCGAGTACGCCCGCGCGCAGGGCCGCGACAGCGTCACCCTGGTGCACAAGGGCAACATCATGAAGTTCACCGAGGGCGCGTTCAAGGAGTGGGGCTACGAGCTCGCGGCCGAGGAGTTCGCCGACTGCACGGTGACCGAGGACGACCTGTGGTCGAAGCACGACGGCCGCATGCCGAACGGGCAGATCCTGGTCAAGGACCGGATCTCGGACGCCATGTTCCAGCAGGTGCTGCTGCGCGCCGACGAGTACGACGTCATCGCGACGACCAACCTGAACGGCGACTATCTCTCGGACGCCCTGGCGGCCCAGGTCGGCGGTCTGGGCATGGCGCCGGGTGCCAACGAGGGGGACGGCGTCGCGCTGTTCGAGGCGACGCACGGCACGGCGCCGAAGTACGCCGGCCAGGACAAGGTGAACCCCTGCTCGGTCATCCTGTCGGGCGTGATGATGCTCAACTGGCTGGGATGGAACGAGGCGGCCAGGTCGATCGAGAACGCGATCAGCCGCGCCATCCGGCAGAAGCGGGTCACGTACGACCTGGAGCGCCAGATGGAAGGCGCGACGCTGCTGAAGACATCCGAGTTCGGTCAGGCGATCATCGAAAACCTCGACTGAAGAGCCCGCGCCCGTGAAGATCCACGAGTTTCAGGCCAAGGGGATACTGCGCCGGTTCGGGGCTGCCGTGCCCCAGGGCAAGGTCATCGACGATGCTGCTCAGGCGGCGCGGATCTGTGAGGACTTCGGTGGCCGCTGCGTGGTGAAGGCGCAGATCCACGCCGGCGGTCGCGGAAAGGGCGGCGGCGTCAAGGTGGCGTCGAACCCGGACGAAGCGGCGCGGTTGGCCGACGAGATTCTGGGCATGCAACTGGTGACCCATCAGACCGGCCCCGATGGTCAGGAGGTGCGCCAGGTTCTGATCGAGGAAGCGCTCGAGATCGACCAGGAGCTCTACCTGGGCGTGACCCTCGACCGCGCCGCCGAGCGCCCGCTCCTGATGGCGTCGCGCTCGGGCGGCATGGACATCGAGGAAGTCGCCCAGTCGGATCCCGACGCGATCCTGCGTGAGTTGATCGATCCGCTTCTCGGCGTGTTGCCGTTCCAGTGCCGGCGGATCGCCTCGGGACTCGGATTCGAGGGCGGCACGGCTCGCCAGATTCAGTCGATCGTCGCCAGCGTTGTCGCGGCCTACCTGGAGACCGACGCTTCCCTGGTCGAGATCAACCCGCTGATGGTGGACTCGAAGGGCGACGTCTACGCCCTGGACGCGAAGATGAACTTCGACGACAACGCGCTCTTCCGGCAGCGCGACGTCGTCGAGCTGCGGGACGTGCACGAAGAGAATCCACTCGAGGTCGAGGCCTCGGAACACGGCATCAGCTACATCAAGCTGGACGGCAGCATCGGGTGCATGGTCAACGGCGCTGGTCTGGCGATGGCGACGATGGACATCATCAAGCTCTACGGCGCCGAGCCTGCCAACTTCCTCGATGTCGGTGGCTCGGCTTCCCAGGAGGCGGTGGCGAGCGCCTTTCGGATCATCCTCTCCGACCCGGCGGTCGAGGCGGTGCTGATCAACATCTTCGGCGGCATCGCGCGCACCGACCGCATCGCCCGCGGTGTGGTCGCGGCGATCGACGAGCTGGCGGCCGACGGCACGCCGGTTGGGGTGCCGGTGGTGGTCCGGCTGGAGGGAACGAACGTCGAGGAGGGCCGCGAGGTGCTCGAGCGGGCGGACTTCGACTTCCTCGTCGCCGACGGCATGGCGAGCGCCGCGGAGAGCGCGGTCGAGGCCCTCAGGACCAGGGTGGCGGAAAGCTGAACCGATGTCGATTCTGGTTGGCGAAAGCACGCGCCTGATCGTCCAGGGCATCACTGGCAGGGAAGGACTGTTCCACGCGATGGGCTGCCGGGACTACGGCACCGACGTGGTCGGCGGCGTGACCCCCGGCAAGGGCGGGTCGACGGTCGAGGGCTTTCCGGTCTGGAACTCGGTCGAACGCGCGCGGCGGGAGACCGGCTGCAATGCGACGTTGATCTTCGTGCCGCCGCCGTTTGCCGCCGACGCGATCATGGAGGCGGCCGACGCCGGCGTCGAGCTGATCGTGTGCATCACCGAGGGCATTCCGGTTCAGGACATGGTCCGGGTCAAGGCCTTCCTCCGGGGCCGGAACAGCCGTCTGCTGGGGCCGAACTGCCCGGGCCTGATCACCCCGGACCAGGCGAAGGTCGGCATCATGCCCGGCCACATCCACGAGGCCGGCAACGTCGGCGTGATCAGTCGGAGCGGCACGCTGACCTACGAGGCCGTTTGGCAGCTCACCAACGAAGGGCTCGGCCAGACGACCTGCGTCGGCATCGGCGGCGATCCGGTCAACGGCACGAGCTTCATCGACGTGCTGGAGTTGTTCGCCGGGGACGAGGCGACGGAAGCCGTGGTCCTGATCGGCGAGATCGGCGGTACGGCGGAAGAGGAGGCGGCGGCCTGGATCGGCGAGCACCTCGACGTTCCCGTGGTCGGCTTCATCGCCGGCGCTACGGCTCCGCCGGGTCGGCGGATGGGCCATGCCGGCGCGATCGTGGCCGGCGGCAAGGGCACCGCGGCCGAGAAGAAGGCGGCGCTCCGCGACGCCGGGGTCCTGGTCGTCGACTCGCCGGCCGAGATGGGCGCGCGGGTGTCCGAGGCACTAGGGAGATAGTCGGGATGGAAGAAACGCTGACCATCATCAAGCCGGACGCCGTCCGTGCCGGCAACACGGGCCGGATCGTCGCCCACCTGGAGGACGCGGGCTTCGAGATCCAGGCCACGCGCCGGATGCGTCTTTCGCGCGCCCAGGCCGAGGCGTTCTACGCGGTGCATCGCGAGCGACCGTTCTACGCCGACCTGGTCGCGTTCATGACGAGCGGCCCCGTGGTGGCGATCGCGCTGGCGCGCGAGAACGCGGTTGTTCATCTTCGCGACGTGATGGGCGCCACCGACTCGACGCAGGCCGCCGAGGGGACGATCCGCAACCTCTACGGCACGAACATCCAGAACAACGCGATCCACGGCAGCGACTCGCCTGAGAACGCTGGCGTTGAGCGCGCCTTCTTCTTCGCCGCCTGCGACCTGGTCGGCTGATACCGCCCGGGAGACGGGCCACGGCTTCGCCGCCGACACTCGAACGCAGACTGGGCGCCCTCGACGGCGCCGCGATCGTCGTGTCCAACGTGATCGGCAGCGGGATCTTCATCGTGCCGGCCGTGGTGGCTCAACTGGCGCCGAGCCCGGCCGCCATGCTCGGGGTGTGGCTGGTCGGCGGAGCACTGGCACTTGCGGGTGCGCTGGCCTACGCGGAACTGGCTGCCCTGCGTCCGCAGGCCGGCGGTGAGTACGTCTACCTAAAGGAAGCCTACGGCCCCCTCCTGGGCTTTCTGGCCGGCTGGACGTCGTTCGTTGCGGGATTCTCCGGCGCCATTGCCGCCAGTGCGGTCGGCATGGCCGGGATCCTGGGCCGTTTCGTTCCCGCAGCCGCGGACACCACACCGATCTTCTCGGTTTCCCTGGTGTTCGTATCGTTGACGTTGTCACCTCAGAGCGCGGTGGCCCTCGCGGCCATCGTCGGCATGTCGGTCGTCCACAGCCTGGGCCTCGGTCCGGGCCGGATCGTCAATAACCTGCTGGCAGGCGCCAAGGTCGCCGTGCTGGTGGTCGTCGTCGCGCTCGGGTTTTCGTTGGGGCGCGGAAGCGCGACGCACTATGCCGAAGGTGGCCCGATAGCTTTCGCCAGTTGGACGTTCGCGTTGATCCCGGTGCTGTTCAGTTACTCGGGGTGGAACGCCGCGGCCTATGTCAGCGAGGAGATTCGGGACCCGGAGAAGAACGTTCCGAGAGCGTTGCTGATGGGTACGGCAATCGTCGTCGTGATCTACCTGGCTTTGAACATGGTCTACGTCTACGCGATGCCGGTGGAGGAGTTCCCCGATCAGGCGCTTCGCATCGGCGACGTGGCGGTGGAACGGCTGTTCGGACCCGGTGCCGCGGGAGCCTGGGCGGCCGCATCGATCGTGATGATCGCGGCAGCCATCAGCGCCATGGTGCTGGCCGGGCCTCGGGTCTACTACGCCATGGCCCGCGACGGGTTGTTCTTTCCCGCGGCCGGCAGGGTGCATCCTCGGTTTCGCACGCCGGTCGTGGCCATCGCTGCTCAGGCCGTCTGGAGCAGCGTGCTGGTTCTGACCGGCACCTTCGACCAGCTCGTCGAGTACACGGGCTTTGGCGTCGTGCTGTTCGCGGGCGTCGCCGTGTTCGCCGTGTTCGTTCTGCGGCGGCGACGGCCGCTGGAGCATCGTCCGTTCCGGGCGTGGGGCTACCCTCTCGCGCCTCTGTTCTTCGTGGTGGCGAGCCTGCTGATCGTCGTCAATGCTCTCCGCGAAAGTCCCGCGACCTCAGGCGGCGGTCTCCTTATCATCGGATTCGGCGTGCCTTTCTACTTCCTCTGGCGCTGGCGGAACTGAGATGGCCGTCGTCGTCGTACGGCTGGCCGCTCCCGGTGCCGCCGGGGGCGTGTTGATAGGGTCCCTCGTCGGCACGGCAGAACCAGCGCGGGAGGCGGCTTGACCACAGCGACCCAACTGTTCTCGAGCCGGTGGGGCCTGATGCTCGCCATGCTCGGCATGGCCGTCGGCACGGGCAACATCTGGCGATTCCCCCGGATTGCCGCGTCCAACGGCGGCGGCTCCTTCCTGGTCGCCTGGGTCGTCTTCCTGATGCTCTGGTCGGTGCCGCTGATCCTGGCCGAGTTCGCGCTTGGCAAGAAGGTGCGCAACGGCACGGTGGGGACGTTCGCCTCGATGATGGGCGAGCGGTTCGCCTGGATGGGCGCGTGGATCGCCTGGGTGGCGGCGGCGATCGGCTTCTACTACGCCGTCGTCATGGGCTGGACCCTGCGCTACTTCCTGGCCGCCATCACGATGCAGCTTCAGGGCGAGCGGTCGGTCCAGCTTTGGGAGGACTTCTCCTACACGCCCCAGGTGCTCATCTTCCACGCATTGGCGCTCGCGATGGGCGTGATCGTCGTGCTCAAGGGGATCCGGGGCATCGAGAGCGTGGTACGGATCCTGATGCCGGCGCTACTGGTGCTCGTCGTGGTGCTCGCCATCCGGGCGGTGACGCTGCCGGGCGCGGTGAACGGTCTCGAGTTCCTGTTCAGGCCCAACTGGAGCGACCTGCTGGACTCGAACATCTGGCTGCAGGCGCTGACCCAGAACGCCTGGGACACGGGCGCCGGCTGGGGTCTGGTGCTGACCTACGCGGTGTTCTCGCGCCGCCGGGAGGACACGAATCTGAACTCCTTCCTGCTGGCGTTCGGGAACAACAGCGTGTCGCTGCTCGCCGGCGTCATGGTGCTCTGCACCGTCTTCTCGATCATGCCCGGCGCCGCCAACCAGATCGTCGGCGCCAGCAACGAGGGCCTGACGTTCATCTGGATACCCCAGCTCTTCAACGCGATGCCGGGCGGTTCGTTCTTCATGATCCTGTTCTTCATGGCCCTGGTGTTTGCCGCCTGGACGTCGCTCGTGGCGATGTTCCAGTTGGTCGGCCTGGCGCTCGAGGAGGCGGGACTCGAACGGCGCAAGGCGATCATCTCGATCGCGGTCGCCGCCTTCGTGCTCGGCGTGCCCTCGGCGCTGTGGCAGTCGTCCTTCGTGAACCAGGACACCGTCTGGAGCGTCGCGCTGATGTTCTGCGGCCTGTTCTTCGCCCTGATCGTGATCCGCTACGGCGTCACCCGCTTCCGCGCCGAGATGATCAACACCGGCGACCAGGACATGCGGGTAGGCGCCTGGTGGGACTGGGCGATCCGGCTGGTCGCGATCGAGGCGGTGGTGCTCGTTGCCTGGATGATCTGGAGCGCCCGCAACGAGCCGCTCTGGGGGCCTCTGGGCGTCGGCAACATGTTCGCGCAGTGGATCGTGGTCGCCGTGGTGCTGATCGCGCTCAACGGCGTCTTCCTGCGCGGATTGAGGAAGCGCGCGGCGAAGGCCGGCTAGCGTCGACTCAGCTCAGGCGGCGGTGCAGCCAGGCACGGACTCCCTGGATCCTGTGCCAGGCGTTGGGCCAGCGGCGCATGATGAAGGCTCTGAGCCGGAGGTTCAGCCGGTTGCTGGCTAGTGACAGCAGAGCCACACCCGCGGGCACGAGAACGATGGCGGGTATCAGGGGCAGCGGGCCGAAGATGAGACCGAAGAGGACGAGAAGGGACCCTAGGGCGAACAGGAGAATGCGAACGCCGACGCGCAGCGGCGGCAGTTCCTCGTCGCCGAGGGAGTGCGCCTGCAGTTCCGGGTGAGGCTCAGTCTGCGGCATCGGCGGCCGGGGCTACAACCTGCAGGAAGCGGCGCTTGCCCACCTTCAGCAGCGCGTTTGCGCCATCCGGCAGGGTGAAGTAGGGATCGCCGATCTTCTCGCCGTCGAGGGAAACGGCGCCTTGCTGGATCAGGCGCCGGGCTTCGGCCCGGCTCCCCGTGAGACCGGCGTCGGCGATCAGGGTGAAGAGCGCCTGTCCGGACGGAACGACGCGCGTTTCGATCTCGTCCGGCACGCCGCCGCCACGGAACATGCGGTCGAACTCGGTGCGCGCCTCGTCGGCGGCGCACGGGCCGTGGAAGCGTCTCACGAGATCGTGTGCGAGGTCGGCCTTCAGGTCGCGCGGACTGGCCCGGCCGCTCGCCGCGTCGGCCTTCTGGCGCTCGATCTCGGTCTCGTCCATGTCGGTGAGCAACAGGCGCCAGTCCCACATCAGGTCGTCGGGGATCGACATCGTGCGGCCGAACATCTCGCGGGGCGAGTCCTCGAACGCGATCGCGTTGCCCAGGCTCTTCGACATCTTCTGGGTGCCGTCGGTGCCGACCAGCAGCGGCACGGTGAGCGCGATCTGGGGCTCCATTCCGCGGGCGCGCATCAGGTCGCGGCCGACCAGGAGGTTGAGCAACTGGTCGTGGCCGCCGAGTTCGACGTCGGCCTCCATGACGACGGAGTCGTAGCCCTGGGTCAGGGGATACAGCAGCTCGTGGATCGAGATCGGTTCGTGCTTCTCGAAGCGGTCCCGGAAGTCCTCCCGCTCCATCATCCGGGCCAGCGTGTAGGAGCCGGCGAGGCGGACCAGACCCTCCGCGCCGAGCGCTCCGAGCCACTCGCTGTTGTGCTGGATCTCGGTTAGCTCACGGTCGAGAACCTGCCAGGCCTGCTCTTGGTAGGTCTCGGCGTTGGCCAGGACCTGTTCGCGCTTAAGCTGGGGGCGGGTGGCCTTCTTGCCGGTCGGGTCGCCGATCATCGCGGTGAAGTCGCCGACCAGGAACACGACCCGATGCCCCAGTTGCTGGAAGTGGCCCATCTTCCGCAGCAGCACGGCGTGGCCTAGGTGCAGGTCGGGCGCGGTGGGATCGAAGCCCGTCTTGACGAGCAACGGACGGCTCTCGGCGCGGGATTGCTCCAGCCTCTGCCGCAGGGCGTCCTCTTCGACCACGTCGACCGCGCCGCGGAGGAGCAGTTCCATCTGCTCGTCGATGGGAGCAAAGCCGCTGCTCATGGGCGGAGGGTAGCAGCCGGTTTCACGCCGTGGCGGTGCCGGCGATGCGACCCCTGGCAACGATCCTGGCGTCGCCGGACAGGCGCCAGCGGCCGTGGCCGTCCGGGCCGTCCGGAGCGGCCTCGAGACGCAGTTCGAAGCCGCTCCTGGTGACGGCCGCAATGGGCAGCGACAGCCGGCCCTCGGCGATCCCGCAGGCGGCCGCCGCCACGACGCCGGTGCCGCAGGCGAGAGTCTCCCCTTCCACTCCACGCTCGAATGACCGGATGCGGAAGCGTTCCGGCGGATCGAGGTCGACGAAGTGGACGTTGGCGCCATCCGGGCCCAGGTCGGGGTGCGCCCGAAGGACCGGACCGAGCGACGCGACCGGTGCCTTATCCAGTTCGCCTGGCCACCAGAGGACGAAGTGGGGGACGCCGGCGTCGATCCGGCATCCCGGAACATCCCGGCCGTTCGCGCGCAGCGTCATCCGCCGGCCGGCCCCGGGCGCCGGCACGTGGACGGCGGTGCAGGTGTCGTCGACCGGTTCGGCGACGAGGTCGCCGGCGCCGGTCTCGATCGTCAGGCTCCGGGCGTCAGGCTCCTGTTCGAAGGCGAGCCGGGCCGCGCAGCGGGCGGCGTTCAGGCACAGGTCCGCCCCGGCGCCGTCGGCGTTGGCGTAGTCAAGGGCGTAGCGTCCTTCGCCTGTCCGGCGCAGCGTGAACAGGCCGTCGGCGCCGACCGACACGCCCCGCTGGCACCAGGCCCGGATCGTCCCGGCGGCCGGAGCCGGGCGTTCGATGAGGGCGATGAAGTCGTTGCCGGCGCCGGAGACGAGCAGGAACGGTGTGCCGTCCTGGTCGCTCATGCCGCCCCTTGAGCGCTGTCGCCGTCCTCCTCGTCGTCGCTGTCGTCGGCAGCGGAGTCGGCGTCTTCGCTCTCTTCGTCCGTGGCCTCGGTCTCGACCGGAACCTCTTCCGCGACCGGTTCCGGTGGGCGGATCGGGGGCAGGGGATCACCCTTCAGACCGCAGCCCAGGCTGGCGAGGAGGACGAGCAGGACCGCGCCGGTTGCAGCCAGCCGGAGCGGGCGGCGCCTTCCGTGCTCAGAGGACATAGCGGCTGAGATCACGGTCCTTCACCACGTCGGCGAGCGCCCGGTTGACGTAGGCCGCGTCGACCTCCAGGGTCACGCCGTTCATGTCCGGCGCCTCGAAGGAGACTTCTTCCAGCAGCCGCTCCATCAGGGTGGCCAGCCGGCGGGCTCCGATGTTCTCGGTCTGCGAGTTGACCTCGACCGCGAGCCGGGCGACTTCCCGCACCGCGTCGTCGCCGAAGGAGAGGTCCAGCCCCTCCGCGCCGAGGAGCGCGCTGTACTGCGTGGTCAGGGCGCTGTCAGGCTCGGTCAGGATGCGGACGAACTCCGCCTCGCCCAGCGCTCCGAGTTCGACACGGATGGGGAAGCGACCCTGGAGTTCCGGAATCAGGTCCGACGGCTTGGCCACGTGGAACGCGCCGGCGCCGATGAACAGCACATGGTCCGTCTTGACCGGTCCGTACTTGGTGGTCACCGTCGTCCCTTCGACGATCGGCAGGAGATCGCGCTGAACCCCCTCGCGCGACACGTCGGGACCGTGGCCGCCGTCGCGGCCGGCGACCTTGTCGATCTCGTCGAGGAAGACGATGCCGGCCTGCTCGACCCGCAGCCGGGCTTCCTCGGCAACGTCCTGGCGGTCGATCAGCGCCTCGGCTTCCTGCCGCCTCAGGATCTCCCGCGCCTCGCTTACTTCCACCATCTGGCGTTTGCGCTTGCCGAACAGGCCCGGGAGCATCTCCTTCAGGTTGATGCCTACCGCCTCGACGCCCTGGGGCGTGAACATCTCGAACTGCTGGTGGGAAGCGTCGTCGACCTCGATTTCGACCATCCGGTGGTCGAGGCGGCCCTCCTCGAGCCACTCGCGGAAGCGCTCGCGGGTCTCGGTGGGCGCGGGCTGGTCCGCGGGATCGCCGGACTCGGCGGTCGGCTGGGGCGCCTGGGGGACCAGGATCTGGAGCAGCCTCTCGTCGGCCCGGGACGCGGCGTCGGCCTCGACGGCCGCCCGTTTCTCCTCTCCGACCATCACCACCGCGAGTTCCATCAGATCGCGGACGATCGACTCGACGTCGCGACCGACGTAGCCGACCTCGGTGAACTTGCTCGCCTCGATCTTGAGGAAGGGGGCGCGGGCGAGCTTGGCCAGCCGGCGCGCGATCTCCGTCTTGCCGACGCCGGTGGGGCCCATCATCAGGATGTTCTTGGGCGCGATGTCCTCGGCGGTCTCCGGGTCGAGCTGCTGGCGCCGCCAGCGGTTGCGCATGGCGATCGCCACCGCGCGCTTGGCGTCCTTCTGGCCGACGACGTGGCGGTCGAGCGCGGCGACGATCTCGCGCGGCGTGAGATCCTCGACGAAGGGAGCGGGTGGCGCGGGCGGAAGCGTCATGCGCCGTCCCCGCCGGCTTCGAGACGCTCGACGGTGATCTGGTCGTTCGTGTAGATGCAGAGATCGGCGGTGATCCGCATCGCCTCGAGCGCGATCCGTTCCGCGTCGAGTTCGGTGTGCTCGAGCAGCGCGCGAGCCGCAGCCAGCGCGTAGTTCCCTCCCGAGCCGATCGCCAGCGGCATGTCGCTGTCCGGTTCGAGTAGGTCGCCGTTGCCCATCGCGAGGAAGCTCTTGCGGCCGTCGGCCACGATCATCTGCGCTTCGAGCCGTCGCAGAGCGCGATCCGTCCTCCAGTCCATGGCCAGTTCGACCACGGCGCGCTCGAAGTTCCCCTGGTACTCGTCGAGCTTCGCCTCGAACCGCGAGAAGAGGGCCAGCGCGTCGGCGCCGCCGCCCGCGAAACCGACCAGAATCCTCCCCTTGCCGGCGCGCTGGACCTTGCGGGCCCTCGCCTTGACCACCGTGTTCGCGGCGCCGTTGGTCACCTGGCCGTCACTGGCCATGCAGGTCGTGTCGCCGCGGCGCACGAGCAGGATCGTCGTCATGGTTGGCTGGGGCTTTCGGAGCTTCCCGTTACGGGGGGCTCGCAGCTCGTCTACGGATTCTCTCGCAGAATGTTGAGCAGGGACACTTCGGGACGGGTCCAGCCTGGGCCGCCGATGAAACGGCCGATCTCCTCGCCGTTCCGGTAGACGATCGCTGTCGGGAGTTCCGTGACCCCGAGACGGTCCACCTCGGCGTCACCCCACGGGTTGTCGTCCCCGAGGCCGTAGTAGGTGAACCGAACGGGCGAGTCCTGGAGCTCCTCGTGGACCTTCAGGCCGCGCGGCATGAACCGCTCGCAGACGTGGCACCAGGAACCGAACACGACCCGGACCTCGATCCCGGCGCCGAGCGCGGCCGCTTCGGCAACGGCCGCCGGGTCGCTCTCGTAGGAGCTGGCGTCGCGGCGATAGCCCGGTTCGTGCGTGTAGAGGTCCGTCAGGGTCGCCTCGCCGGCCCAGGAGGGTCTCTGCCGGAGTTGGGCCAGGACGCCATCGACCGCGAACTCGAGTCCCTTGGGGATTGGCCGGAACGGCATCGGGGGACCGAACAGGGCGCCGGGCAGGAGATCGAGTGTGTCCTCGCCGGCCGGGGAGATCTTGAGGAGCTGGACCTTGCGGGTCATCTGATTGCGGGCGCTCAGCAGCACCGGTGACGGCAGACCGTCGGCGACCACGAGGAAGGCGCCCGCGGTGCGGGAGAGGTAGAGCTGCGCGTCGGGCGCTTCCTGTCCCTGCAGGAAGAGCTGGTAGTCGCCAACGAGCTGGAAGCCGCGCAGGTCGTCCTGGGCGATGGCGGCGCCGGAGATCGTCAGGCACGCGACCATGGCCAGTACGGAGCTGCGGCGGGCGGCAGGGAGTTTCATTCGAGATTCCTCTTCTTGAACTGTCGGGAAGGAGCTCAGGCGCCTTTCGCCCTGGGATGGCTTTCGCGGTAGACCTGTAGCAGGCGTCCCGTATCCACGTGCATGTAGCGCTGAGTGGTCGAGAGCGAAGCGTGGCCGAGGAGTTCCTGGATCGAACGCAGGTCGGCGCCCGATTCGAGCAGGTGAGTCGCGAAGCTGTGGCGCAGGGCGTGCGGGTGAGCCCCCGCCGCCTGTGCCGTCTCCTCGACGTAGCGGTCGATGACGCGCCGAACGGACCGCGCCGAGAGTCGGCCCCCGTTCCGGTTCAGGAAGACCGGTTCCAGGTTCCCGTCCTCGGCGCCGCCCCGAGGCCGGAACACCTCTTCCCAGGCGTCGAGCCACTGGCGGAGAGCCTGCTCGGCCGGCCCGCCGAAGGGCGTCATCCGTTCGCGGTCTCCCTTGCCGACGACGCGGAGCACCCTGGCCGCGAGGTCGATATCGCGCCAGTTCAGCGCGACCAGCTCACCGACCCGGAGACCGGAGGCGTAGAGCAGTTCGAGTAGCGCGCGGTCCCGGAGGCCGAGCGGTCCCTCGCGGCCGGCGGGAGCCTCAAGCAGGACTTCGATCTCGCCGGGGCGCAGGTGGCGCGGCAGGGTCTTCTCGACCTTCGGCGTGGGCACGGACTCGGCCGGGTTCGATTGCATCCGGCCCATCAGACAGGCGTAGCGGAAGAGGCCGCGCAGCGCCGAGAGGTGGCGACCCTGGGTTCGCCGGGCCAGTCGACGCTGGTTGAGAGCGGCGACGAAGGACCGGACCAGCAGCTGGTCGATGTCGTCGAGGTTCTGGTCATCGCTGCCGCTGGCGGTTCGGAACTCGGCGAAGGCCGCGAGATCCCGGCCGTACGCACGCACGGTGTGTTCGGAGCAATTGCGCTCCAGCTCCAGGTACTCCAGGAAGTCAGCGATCAGAGCGGCGAGCGTGCCGCTCGGCTCGGCTCGTCTTCCTGGCTCGGCATGGTCGGTGATTCCCACGAAGGCGCTCCCGCGAGCCCCATTTTACCGGCCCAGGCCACGAGTGCCTGTTGCGCCCGGTCGACGTAGGCGGCGCGTCGCTCGCGTCGCGGCACGCGTCCGACGAGAGGCTCGAGCAGGCCGTAGTTGATGTTCGTGGGCTGGTAGCGCTTCGGGTTCGACTCGGTGAGGTGTCTGGCGAGGGCTCCGAGAGCGGTCGTGTCGGGGAGCGGCGCCGGCTGCCGGTCCCGATCCTGGAGCGCGAGGTAGAGGGCGATGACGAGACCGGTGGCGGCGGACTCGAGGTAGCCCTCGACCCCGGTCATCTGACCGGCCAGGCGCAGGTTGGGTCGCCCTGCGAATCGGTACCAGCGATCGAGGTGGAGAGGAGCGTTGATGAAGGTGTTGCGATGGACCTGGCCGTAGCGGACGAAGCGGGCGGATGAGAGTCCCGGCAGGGTCCGGAGCACGCGGCGCTGCTCGGGCCAGGTCATCCGGGACTGGAAGCCGACGAGGTTGTACTGGCTGCGGGCGAGGTCTTCCTGCCGGAGCTGGACCACGGCGTGGGGGCGTTCTCCGTCCGGCGTACGCAGCCCTACCGGCTTCATCGGTCCGAAGCGCAGGGTGTCCTCGCCGCGGCGGGCGAGTTCCTCGATCGGCAGGCAGCCCTCGAAGAAGAGCGGGCGCTCGAACTCGCGCAGCTTGATCGTGTCGGCCTCGAGCAGGCTGCGGCGAAAGCCCCGGTACTCCTCTTCGCCGAGCGGGCAATTCAGGTAGTCGTCGCCTCCCTTGCCGTAGCGCGAGGCCCGGAACAGACGGTCGTGATCGAGGCTTTCTCCGACAACGATGGGAGCGATCGCGTCATAGAAGTAGAGATGGTCCGCACCGATCAGGTTCTCGATCTCCCGGGTCAGCGCTTCCGAGGTGAGGGGTCCGGTAGCGATCACGCAGTCGCCGCCGGCGCCCGCTTCGGGCAGCGCCGTCAGCTCCTCGCGCCGGAGTTCGATCAGCGGGTGGGATTCGACGGCGGCCGTGACGTCGGCGGCGAACCGCGTCCGGTCGACGGCCAGAGCCCCGCCGGCCGGAACGGCGTTCCGGCGGGCCGCGGCGATGATCAGGGAGCCGAAGTGCTCCATCTCCCGCTTGAGCAGGCCGGCGGCATGGTTCGGATCGTCGCTGCGCAGCGAGTTCGAGCAGACGAGTTCGGCGAGGTCGGCGCTGGCGTGGGCCGGCGTCGAGCGTTGCGGCCGCATCTCGTACAGGGTCACGGCTCGGCCCCGCGAGGCGAGTTGAAAGGCACACTCGCTGCCGGCGAGCCCGCCGCCAACGACTACGACGGGCGCGGTCATTGACGCATCATGGCAAGGCCCCGCCGGCTTGACAAGGTTCACCGCTCTACTATCGTCGCCGCGCGTATGGCTAGCTCACTCGTCATCGTGGAGTCGCCGGCCAAGGCCCGGACGATCGAGCGCTACCTCGGGCCGGGCTACCGGGTGGAGTCGTCGATCGGACACATCCGGGACCTGCCTCGGACCGCCGCCGAGGTGCCGCAGAAGTATCGCGGCCGTCCATGGGCCCGCCTCGGGGTCGACATCGAAGGCGGCTTCGATCCGCTCTACGTGATTCCGCGCGAAAAGAAGGAGCAGATCACCAAGCTCCGCAAGGCGCTGCGCGATGCCGACGAACTCGTGCTCGCGACGGATGAGGATCGCGAGGGAGAGGCGATCGCGTGGCACCTGAAGGAGGTGCTCAAGCCCAAGGTCCCGGTGCGCCGGATGGTCTTCCACGAGATCACCCGGTCCGCGGTCGAGGCGGCGCTGGGCAGGACGCGGGACATCGACCGCCGTCTGGTCGACGCCCAGGAAGCCCGGCGGGTGCTGGACCGGCTCTACGGGTACGAGGTCTCCCCGGTGCTCTGGAAGAAGGTACAGCCGCGTCTGTCCGCCGGCCGCGTGCAGAGCGTCGCGACCCGAATCGTCGTCGAGCGGGAG
Source organism: Holophagales bacterium (assembly GCA_009845425.1). Taxonomy (GTDB): domain Bacteria; phylum Acidobacteriota; class Thermoanaerobaculia; order Multivoradales; family Multivoraceae; genus Multivorans. The sequence continues at coordinate 289,452 of VXZQ01000017.1, read as the reverse complement.
CGCGAGCGGATGGCCTTCGTGCCTGCGGGCTACTGGACCGTCGAGGTGGAGCTCGAGACGGAGGACGGACAGGCGCGACGCTTTCCCGCACGGGTGTCGGCGATCGGCGGCAGGACGGTGGCTCGCGGACGGGACTTCGACCGTACAACGGGCAAGCTGAAGACCAGGGCCCATCTGCTGTTGGAGACCGAGGCGCGGACCCTGGGCGAGGAGCTGCCCTCGACCCGTCCGGTGGTCGCCGAGGTGAAGGAGCAGCCGTTCACCCGCCGTCCCTACGCGCCCTTCATCACCTCGACCCTCCAGCAGGAGGCCGCGCGCAAGCTCCGGTACACGGCCCAGCGCACGATGAGGGTGGCCCAGGGGCTGTACGAGAACGGCTACATCACCTACATGCGCACGGACTCGACCGCGCTCTCCGGGCAGGCGATCGGGGCCGCGCGGCGGCAGGTCGCCGATCTCTACGGCTCCGAGTACCTGCCGGGCAAGGCGCGTGTCTATGCCCGGAGAGCGAACGCCCAGGAGGCGCACGAGGCGATTCGGCCGGCCGGCACCAGCTTCCGCACACCGGACCAGTTGCGGGGAGCCCTCGACCGGGACTCGCTGCGCCTTTACGAGTTGATCTGGAAGCGGACGCTGGCGTCCCAAATGAAGGACGCCACCGGCACCACCACGACGGTGCTCCTCGAGACGTCCACCCCCGGGGTCGGCGCGGTGCAACTGAACGCCTCCGGCCGGGTGCTTCGTTTCGCCGGTTTCCTTCGTATCTACGTGGAGGGTCGCGACGATCCGCGCACCCGGGCGGAAGACGAGGAGCGTTTCCTGCCGCCACTCCGCCGGGGGGATACGGTCGCGGTGGCGACCGTCGAGCCGAAAAGCCACACCACCCAGCCGCCCGCGCGCTACACCGAGGCCAGCCTGGTCCGCGAGCTGGAAAAGCAGGGCGTGGGCCGGCCGTCGACGTACGCCGCGATCCTCCAGACCATCGTCGATCGGGGGTACGTCTGGAAGAAAGGGTCGGCCCTGGTGCCGACCTTCCTCGCCTTCGCCGTGACCCGGCTCCTGGAGCAGCACCTGGGGGATCTGGTGGACCTGGACTTCACGGCGCGAATGGAGAGCGATCTCGACGCGATCGCCGGGGGAGAGCGAGAGGCCACGCCGTGGCTGCGGAACTTCTACTTCGGCCGCGCGCCGGGACCGGGGGTCGCCGGCCGCAGGGGCCTGCAGTCGCTCGTCGGTGAGGGGATCGACGATATCGACGCCCGCGCGGTGTGTTCCCTCCTGCTGGGCGAGGACGAAGAGGGCCGCGAAGTCGCCGTCCGGGTCGGGCGCTATGGTCCGTACATCCAGGCCGGCGACGACGGGGAACGGGTTTCGCTGGAGGACGGCGTGCCGCCCGATGAACTCACTCTCGAGCGGGCCCTCTCGATGCTCGAGAGAGTGTCGGAACAGAGCGGTCCACTTGGCCACCATCCGGAAACCGGCGAACCCGTCTACGTCAAGACGGGCCGCTACGGCGACTACGTCCAGTTGGGCGACGCCGTCCCGGGTGGATCGGGGAGGAAGCGCGGAAGCGGAGCGGCGAAGCCGAAGATGGCCAGCCTGTGGCCGTCGATGGATCGGACGAGTCTCACTCTCGACGAAGCGCTCCTGCTCCTGTCCTTTCCGCGCGAGGTCGGCCGCCATCCCGAGAGCGATGAGGTGATCACGGTGCAGGACGGGAGATACGGCGCCTACATCCGCTGCGGCAAGGAGAGCCGCAGCCTGGAGAGCCAGGAGCAGATGGCCACGATCGGCCTCGACGAGGCCCTGGCGCTGCTGCGCCAGCCGAAGCGCCGCCGGGGCTCGTCGCCGTCGGTGCTAAAGGAGCTGGGTGAACACCCGCAGAGCGGTCTCGCTCTCTCCATCAGGACGGGGCGCTTCGGTCCCTATGTAACGGATGGTCAGGTCAACGCCACGGTGCCCAAGGGCAAGGATCCACAGGACGTCGACCTGGAAGCCGCGGTCGAACTCCTGGCGGCGCGGGAGGCGAAGCTCGTGGCCCAGGGCAAGAACCCCAGGGCGCCCCGGCGCCGTCCGGCGCGGAAGCGGAGGCCGGCGAAGAAGAAGACGGTGCGGCGCTAGGAGGAAGGCGCTAGCGTGCCATCAGGGCGTAGTTCGCTCCTTCGTAGCGGCGCACGAGTCCGTCGACTTCCAGCCGGGCGAGGGTGGCGAGGACGCCGGGCACTGGTCGTTGGAGTCGGGATGCGAGTTCTTCCGGCGTTCGAGCGCCTTCCCTGAGGGCGACCAGGAGGTCGTCGACGTCGGACACGCCGGAGGAGGTGGATCGAGTCGGTTCGGCCGTGTCTCGCTGAGGGCGTTCGAGTTGGGCGAGGATCGACGTGGGCAGGATCTCGAGCATGGCATCGGGATCGAGGGCGGGGATCGCTCCGTCTCGCAGCAGCAGGTGGGCGCCCGCGGACTCCTGGGAGAGGACGGAACCCGGAACCGCGTAGACGTCGCGCCCGAGGTCGAGGGCCAGGCGCGCCGTGATCAGGGAGCCCGAGCGCCGGGCGGCGCGGACTACAAGCGAAGCGAACCCGAGGGCGGCGATGAGGCGATTCCGGATCGGAAAGTGGTGGGCACGGGGCTGACGGCCGAGAGGAAACTCGGTGATGAGACAGCCGTGCCGTGCGATCTCGGCCGCGGTCCGGCGGCTGTTGCGGGGGTAGTCGACGTCGATGCCGCAACCGAGCACGGCGGCGGTGCTCCCGGTGCCGGCGCGGGCCGCCAGGGCGCTGCGGTGGGCCGCCTGGTCGATGCCGCGGGCGAATCCGGAGATGATGACCAGGCCGGCCGCGGCCAGGCGGCGCGCGAACCAGGCCGCGACCTCGAGACCGTACGCGTCCGCCTTGCGCGAACCGACGATCGAGATGCCGGGCGCCACGCTCAAGCGGCCCCGGACGTAGAGGACGGGAGGCGCCTGCAGTCCCAGGTCGGCGAGCGCCGGTGGGTACTCTGGATCGAACAGGGTGACGATGTCGACGCCGTCCTCGCTTGCCCGCGCCATCTCCGCGCGGGCGTCGTCGAGGCGGCCGCGCGCGGCGAACAGGATGGTCCGAACCCTGTCCAATGGCGCTTCGAGGCTGCTGGCCGCTTCCTCGGCGAAGCGGTCGCTGCGGAGTTCGCCGGCGGTGCGGAGGCGTTGGGCGAGCGCGCAGATGAGACCGCGGTCTCCGTGCACCAGATTCAGTGCGACAAGAGTTTTCCGGACATCGTCCGCGTCTCTGGGAGTGTTCCCGTTCGGGACCGGTTTTTCTGCCATCGCGCTGCCTTCCTCCCGGGTCGTGCGCTCTGCTGGAACGGCGCTCAGAGACAGAGACGGATTCCATGTCCGTGATCTATACTGGCTCGATGACGCGCACTGCTTACCGCCGGCCGCGCGTTCTGGCGCTGATCGCGGGAGTGCTGGTCCTGGCGACGATTTCCGGCACCGCCGAAGCGCAGAAGCGCAAGGTGGCCCCCGAGGCCAAGCAGCAGTGGCAGTTCGGCGTCGACATGGCCAACCGGGGCCTCTGGAGCGAGGCCCTTTTCCGGTTCGAACAGGCTCGCAAGATCGAGCCGGAACACCCGGCGATCCTGAGCAACATCGCGGTCGCGCATGAAGCGCTGGGCCTGTTCGAGGAAGCCCTGAGCTACTACCGGCAGGCGCTGCGGCTGGCGCCTCGCGAGCGGGATGTCCGGCGGAACTACTCGCGCTTCGTCGAGTACTACCAGAACTTCAAGGGTGACCGGGAGGACGACGAAGAGGGGTCGCCAGTGGCGGCGGAAGCCGTCCAGCCCGCCTCCACCGAGAGCGGTGGAGGCGGTGCGAGCGGACCGCTTGCCGATGCGCCGTGACATGGCTCACGGCAGTGGTCGGCCCGGAGGTCATGGAACAGTTCTTGCTTGCCCCGAGGTTGGAGGTGACGCGTGACGCAAGCTGCCATTAGAGGATCGGCAATCGCGGCGTCGGCTGCGCTCCTGGTCGGCTTGCTGGTGCCGCTGACAGCGACTCCGGCGAGTGCGGAAGGGACTGTCGAAGTGAGGCTGAAACTGCCGATGCGGGCGCGGATCGACCTGACCGGCCGCGACACGCTGCTGCCGGCACCCTTTCTGGTTGTCAGCCAGGAAGGCGAGGGCCGGATCGAAGGATCCGACATCGACGTCCAGGGTGAGTTCGAGCGCTACCTGAACAAGGTGCTCCGTCGCGAGACGGACCTGCGGATCGTCGAGGCGGGGCGGATCGACTACCCGACGTACGACCTCGAGATGCTGGCCAGGGACGAGGACTTCTGGCGCAATCTCGGCGAGAGCACGCAGTCGGACCTCATCCTCGCCGGCACCCTGGACTTCGATATCCAGGACCGGTCCGGCTATCGCACGGAGGAGTACATCTCGCCGTTCGATGGCCGCACCATGTACCGGCAGGTACTCGTCGAGCAGACAGGCTTCGAGTACGACATCGTGGTCATGGTTTTCGACGGTTCGACCGGCGAACTGATCTACAACGACAACTTCAAGGACTTCAAGAGCTTCGAGGGCGAGCAGGCGGACCCGCTGCAGGGGATGTTCGAGAACCTGTACGCGCTGGAGGACCGCATTCTCGGCGTGTTCACGCAGAAGGACATTGAAGTCTCGCGCGTGATCTTCACGCCCTAAGGAGGAGCAGTGAGTTCAGCACCACTCCGGCCGGCTGGCATGCCGGCCATCCGCGTCACCGCCCTCGCCTGCGCGCTCCTGGTCTGCGCGGCCGTCGGTCTCGAGGCGCAGGGCTTCGGCAAGAACAAGATCCGCTACGAGGACTTCGACTGGCGCATCTACCACTCGACTCACTTCGACATCTACTACTACTCCGAGAGTGAGCCGCAGCTACAGAAGGTGGCGTCACTCGCGGAGAGCGCGTACGACCAGTTGTCGCTCGACCTGGACTACCAGATCCAGGAACCGACGCCGCTGATCATCTACAACACGCACTCCGACTTCCTCCAGAACAACGTGATGGTCAACTTCATCCCGGAGGGGGTCGCGGCCTTCGCAACCTCGGCGCGGTTCCGGATGGTTCTGCCCATCGACCTGCCGGACATCGAACTCTACGAGCTCATCCTCCACGAGCTGACTCACATCTTCCAGTACCACATCCTCTTCGGCGGCAGCCTCGGGCGCGCGATGACGAACAGCCCGCCGCAATGGCTGATGGAGGGCATGGCGAGCTACTTCGCGGAGGATGAGAGCGCTTCCGACCGGATGTACCTGCGGGATGCGGTCGTCAACGACCGCCTGCCGCCGATTACCTCGGGCCAGGCGGGCGGCTTCTTCGCCTACCGCTACGGCCACGCCGCCTTCGACTTCATGGAGGAGCGCTGGGGGGCCGACGGGGTGATCGACTTCCTGTTCGAGTTCAGGAACACGATCGGTTCGCGGGTGGGCCGGGCGATCGAACGGGCCTTCCGCATGGACCCGGAGGACTTCGACCTCGAGTTCCGTCGCTGGCTTCGCAACCGGTACCTGCCCGAGCTGGTGGCGACCGGCGAACCCAGCGACTTCGGGCGGCCGTTCCGCACCCGCCCCCAGGGCAGCCAGGAGACGTCACCGGTGGCCTCTCCTTCCGGTGACCTGGTGGCGGCGTTCTCGACCTTCCAGGGCGACGTCGACATCGTGCTCTTCGACACTCAGGAGCGCGAGCCGGTCCGCAACCTGACGCGGGGCTACACGGCCGACTTCCGCCACTACGTCGCCCAGATGCTGACCCTGGGCCGCAAGCACGGCAGCGACCTGGCGTTCTCGCCCGACGGCAACTCGCTGGCGGCCTTCGTGCGTAAGGAGGCAGGCTACTCACTCGCCATCGTCAATGTCCTGGGTGGGGGCGTGCGCCGCGTCATCGACATGGAGATCGAGCAGCAAACGGCGCCAGCCTGGAGTCCGGACGGCGGGAGCATCGCGTTCGGCGGCAACCAGAACGGGCAGTACGACATCTTCCAGCTCGACCTGGGAACGCTGGAGATCCGGAACCTGACCAACGACGCGGTCTTCGACGGTTCTCCGTCTTACTCTCACGACGGCAACTGGCTCGTCTTCTCCTCGATTCCGGGTGAGATGGCCCAACTGTTCCGTCTGAACCTGGAGACGATGGAGCGCGTGCGCCTGGGCAGCGACGAGCACCACAACACGGATCCGGTGTTCTCGAGCGACGACCGGACGGTGTACTTCACGTCGGACCGCACGGGCGCCGAGAACATCTTCGGGCTGAACATCGAGACAGGTGAGCTTCGCCAGTACACGAACGCGATCACCGGCTGCTTCCAGCCGACCGTTCTGGGCCGGGCCGGGAGTGACGACCGGCTGGTGTACACCGGTTTCTGGCAGGGCCGGTTCGACCTCTACGAGACGGACGTCGACGAACCGATCGGGGAAGTCCAGATCGTGGACCTGGGCGAACCCTCCGAGCCGATCCCGGCGATCGACCTCTTCGAGCCGGACATCCAGGTGTCGATCGACGAGTCGAACAAGGAGGACAAGCGGGGTTGGCGACTGTTCCTGGAGGATGCCCAGACCGCGGTCGGCGTTGACGACAACCAGACCTTCCTGGGCCAGGTCTACCTGCAGTTTTCGGACTTCCTGGGTGACAGGCGGCTGTTCACGACATTCGCTTCGATCGAGAGTTTCTCCCAGTTCAACGTGACCTACCTGAACCTCTCGAGGCGGCTGCAGTGGCAGGTGTCGCTGTTCGACGACCGGGCCTTCTACATCGGCGCCAACTACAGGTATGGGTACTACGAGCGGGGCCGGTCGTTCTTCCAGCAGACCGGCGCCATCTTCTCGATCTCCTATCCGATGAGCTTCTACCGTCGGTTCGAGTTGGGCGCCGGCTACATGCGCCGCAAGCTGGACTTCCAGCAGTATGCCCGGGACAGCGACTACAACCTGCTGCTGGACGACTTCGGCCGGCCGATCCCGACCATCACTCCGCGAGAGGATGACTACCCGGTGATCCAGGCCGCCCTGGTGGGCGACACGACGGTGTTCGGACCAGCCGGTCCCTCGAGCGGGCACCGCTACCGCCTGTCCGCGGAGTACGCTCCCGATCTCGAGACTTCCGGGGCACTCACGCAGACGTTCCAGCTCGACGCGCGCAAGTACTTCCCGCTCACCCGGCGCAGTGTCTTCGCGACCCGGCTCTTCGGCAGCGTGAGGCAAGGGAACTTCCCCAGCCCGGTGTACTTCGGCGGGCTCGACACGGTGCGCGGCGTCGACTTTCGCGACATGGTCGGCGACCACGGTTTCTTCACGAACCTCGAGCTGCGCTTCCCCCTGATCGACTTCTTCGTGACGCCGATCTGGACCTTCCAGGGGATCCAGGGGCGCTTCTTCGTCGATATCGCCGGCGCCTACTTCGACGGTATCCAGGACTTCAACGTCTGGGACTCCGAGAACAGCCGGCTGGACGACGCGATCGCCGCCTACGGCTTCGGCATCACGGTGCGGATGCTCGGCCTCGATCTGCACTGGGACTTCGCGACCCAGTGGGATCTCAAGGAGTCGGGCGACAGCCGCACGACGTTCTGGATCGGCCAGCGGTTCTAGCAGGAGCTTGCGCCGGCAACTCTCGCTCTTCGGCGACGGCGCGCTGGCGGCCGCCGCTCGCGAATCGAAGCTGCACTCGCGCCGGCGGAGAGCGGGCGGCGGCGCCGGTCTGCGGGTCGCCGTGCTCGGCTCCGGCAGCGGCGGCAACAGCACGATCGTCGAGAGTGGCGAAGGCTGCCTGCTGATCGATGCCGGATTCTCATGCCGGGAACTCGAACGCAGGCTGGAGGCGGTGGGCCGATCCGCCGCCGACGTCGACGCGGTTCTCCTGACCCACGAACACGACGATCACTGCCGGGGAGTCGACCGTTTCGCCAGGCGGCATCAGGTTCCCGTCTACGGCACGCGGGGTACCTACAAGGGGCCGCTGTTGCGAGGTCTCGGCTCTTTCGCCCGCCCGATGGGCGCCGGGGTACCGCTGGCGGCCGCCGGCTTCCGGATCGAAGTGTTCCCCGTCTCGCACGACGCGCGGGAGCCGGTCGGAATCGTGGTCGAAAGCAGCGGGGGGTATCGCTTCGGGCTGGCGACGGATCTGGGCTGCCGAACGCCGGAGGCATGGCGGAGCCTCCAGGACCTCGACATTCTGGTGCTGGAGTCGAACCACGATCTCGACATGCTGCGCACGGGACCATACCCTTGGCCCCTGAAAGAGCGAGTCGCGTCGAGGCGGGGGCACCTCAGCAACGAGGATGCGGCCGCCGGGGTCGAGGCCCTGCTCTCGGATCGTCTGTCCTGGGTCGTCCTTTGTCATCTCTCGGAAACGAACAACTCGCCGGCGTTCGCGGTCGCCGCGGTGCAGCCGGTGCTCGACCGGCGCCGCTCGCGGGCGAAGCTGCTGGTGGCCGAGCAGCATCGGCCTGGACCGTGGATGGAGGTGGGCGGCTGAGCGCCGCGGGGAGGGGTTGAGTTGACGTCGCAAGACAACCGTTTCGTGGCCCGGGTGCTGGTCTATCCGCGCGCCGAGGTGCTGGACCCCCAGGGCCGGGCGATCGAGGACGCCCTGGGTCGGATCGGATTCGATGGCGTGCGCCGTATCCGGGCCGGCAAGAGCTTCGAGGTCGCGCTCGAGGCCGAGGACGAGAGGCAGGCGACCGAGGCGGTCGACCGGATGTGCCGGCAGCTCCTGGCCAACCCGATCGTCGAGGACTACACGGTGGAGTGGGTCTCGGAATGAAGTGCGGGATCGTCGTCTTTCCCGGAAGTAACTGCGACCACGACGTGTACCACGTGCTGAGTCACGTGCTCGGGCAGGAGACGACGTTCCTGTGGCATCAGGAAACGTCCCTCGAGGGATGCGAACTGGTCGTCCTCCCGGGCGGTTTCTCCTACGGCGACTATCTCCGGGCCGGGTCCATGGCGGCGCATTCGCCGATCATGGCCGCGGTGCGGCGCCACGCCGAGGCCGGGGGACGGGTGCTCGGCATCTGCAACGGTTTCCAGATGCTGCTGGAAACGGGACTGCTGCCGGGCGCGATGCGGCGGAACCGGGACCTGCGGTTTCTGAGCGTCGACGTCCACTTGCGGGTCGAGCGGGACGACCTCCTCTACTGCTCCAACTACCGGCGCGGCGACGTGCTGCGGATGCCGATCGCGCACGCCGAGGGCAACTACGCGGACACCGAGGAGGCGCTTGACGAACTGGAGCGACGCGGCCAGGTCGTCTTCCGCTACGTGGACGCCGCCGGCCGGCTCGAGCCGGTCGCGAACCTGAACGGATCGGAGCGGGCGATCGCCGGTATCTGCAATGCCGGAGGCAACGTGCTGGGCCTGATGCCGCATCCCGAGCGATGCGCCGAAGAGATGCTGGGCAACCGGGACGGTCTGGGTCTCCTGGCAGGCGCGGTGGCTGCCGGCGGCGGCCGCGTCGGCGCGCTGGCGGCGGCGGGCGGGTAGGACGAGTGACGACGCCGAGTTCCGCGGTAGGCGAGCCGGTCGTCGACTCGGTCCTGGCGGCCGATCACGGCCTGACCGACGAGGAGTTCGGCGGGCTCTGCGACCTGCTGGGTCGCAGTCCCACCTGGACCGAACTGGGCATCGCCTCGGCCCTCTACTCGGAGCACTGCTCCTACAAGTCGTCCAAGATTCACCTGCGACGGTTCCCGACCCGGAGCCGGCGGGTTGTTCACGGGCCGGGCGAGAATGCCGGAGTCGTCGATGTAGGCCACGGCTGGGTCGCGGCCTTCAAGATGGAGAGCCACAACCACCCGAGCTTCATCGAGCCCTACCAGGGCGCTGCCACTGGCGTGGGTGGAATCCTGCGCGACGTGTTCACGATGGGCGCGCGGCCGATCGCCTGCCTGGATTCGCTGAGGTTCGGCGAGATCGACGGGGAACGGGGCGCGCGGATGCGGCATCTCGTCGACGGCGTGGTGCGCGGCATCGGGGACTACGGTAACTGCGTCGGCATCCCTACCGTCGGAGGCGAGACCGGGTTCCACCGGTCCTACAACGGCAACATTCTGGTCAACGCCTTCGCACTCGGTGTCTGCCGCGAGGACCGGATCTTCACCGCCACCGCTTCGGGCGCCGGCAACCCGATTCTCTATGCGGGCAGCCGCACCGGTCGCGACGGCATTCACGGCGCGACGATGGCGTCGGAGGCGTTCGACAGCGAGAGCGAGGCGAAGAGGCCCACGGTACAGGTCGGCGATCCGTTCACGGAGAAGGTGCTGCTCGAGGCGAGCCTGGAGGCGATGAGGAGCGGGGTGGTGCTGGGAGTGCAGGACATGGGCGCCGCCGGTCTGACCAGTTCCTGCTTCGAGATGGCCGCCCGTGGCGGCGCGGGGGTGGAGCTCGATCTTGACCTGGTGCCGCTTCGCGAGGCCTCCCTGACTCCCTACGAGATCATGCTCTCCGAGTCGCAGGAACGGATGGTCTTCGTCACCCAGAGGGGGCAGGAGGAGGCCGTCGTCGAGATCCTGTCCCGCTGGGGTCTCGAGGCGTCGAGAATCGGCCAGGTTACCGATAGCGGGCGTGCACGCCTCACGTTTCGCGGCCGTACCGTCGCGGACATGCCGGTCGAGCCGCTGGTCGACGGAGCGCCGGTCTACGATCGGCCGGCGGCCGCTCCGGCGGACCTTCAGGAGCGCCAGCAGGCCGTGGCCTGCGAGCCGCCGGAGGATCCGCTCCGGGCGCTGAAGGACCTCCTCAAGACGCCGGAACTCGGCGACAAGACATGGATCCACCGGCAGTACGACTCGACCGTGCGCTCGAACACGATCGTCGGTCCGGGCTCCGACGCCGCCGTGCTGCGGCTCAAGGGAACCCCTTCGGCGCTGGCGCTGACGTCGGACGTCAATCCCTCCTATTGCTGGCTCGACCCGCGGATGGGTGGGAGGCAGGCGGTAGCCGAGGCGGTTCGCAACCTGGCCACGGTCGGCGCCGAGCCGGTGGGCATGACGAACTGTCTCAACTTCGGTTCGCCGGAGAACCCTGGAATCGCCTGGCAGCTCCGGGAGTGTATCGAGGGCATGGCCGAGGCCTGCCGGGCCTTCGACGTGCCCGTCATCTCGGGCAACGTGTCGCTGTACAACGAGACGGAGGGTGAAGCGGTCCATCCAACCCCCACGGTGGCGATCGTCGGCGTCATCGATCGCCTGGAGGACGGGGGGACGGACGGGGACCTCCACCTGGTGCTCGGGTGCGGTTTCTGGCGGCCGGGCGACCGGGTGGTGCTGCTCGGTTCCGACAGCGGCGAGTACGGGGGCTCGGCCTACCAGCGTCTGCTTCATGGAGTCGAGGCGGGCCGTCCTCCCGCGGTTGACCTGGAGGGGGAATCGGCGCTGTGCGCGCTGCTGCGGCAGTCCCGGCGCGCCGGCTGGCTGAGCGGCTGTCACGATCTCGCCGACGGCGGCCTGCTCGTGGCCCTGGCCGAATGCGCGATGGCCCGGGGGATCGGCTTGCGGGCGACGGTCGACTGTGGCCCGCTCTCCCTGTTTTCCGAGGGTCAGGCGCGAGCGATCGCCACTGTTCCGGCCAGCCGTACGGAGGATCTGCTGGCGGCGGCGGAGGCCCGTGGAGTGCCGGCCAGGGAGATCGGCGATGTAGGAGGTGACCGCCTGGTGCTGGACTTCGACGGCGGAGCCGTCGATAGTGCGGTCGCCGACTTGCGGCGGGTCTGGACGGAAGCCCTGCCGCGAGCGGTAGGCTAGGCCGGAATGTGCGGCATCTTCGGTATCGAGGGCGCGCCTGACGCGGCGAACCTCACCTACCTGGGCCTCTACGCCCAGCAGCACCGGGGCCAGGAGAGCGCGGGGATCGTCTCCTGGGATGGGGAGCAGCTTCACGCCGAGCGCGGCATGGGGAAGGTCGCCGAGATCTTCGACGAGCGAAAGCTGAGCGAGCTCCCGGGAGGTCGCGCGATCGGCCATACCCGCTACTCGACGGCCGGGTCGAGCGTGATCGCGAATGCGCAGCCGATCGTCGTCATGACCTCGATGGGCCCGCTCGGCATAGTTCACAACGGCAACCTCGTGAGCGCCCTGGCGACTCGCCACGAGCTGGAAGCGGCGGGATCGATCTTCCAGACGACCAGCGACTCAGAGGTGTTTCTCCACCTGATGGCAACCCACCCGCATCACGAAGTCGTCGAGTCGCTGCTACGCGTCCTGGGCGACGTCAGAGGTGCCTACTCCCTGCTGCTCATCAGCCGGGACGGGTTGATCGCGGCCCGGGACCCTCACGGTTTCAGGCCCCTGACTCTGGGGGAACTGGACGGACAGCCCTGCTTCGCGTCTGAGACCTGCGCCTTCGACCTGCTGGAGGCTCGACCCCTCCGTGAACTGGATCGCGGCGAAGTCGTTCTCGCCCGGGGCGATCAGATCGAAAGCTACCGGCTGCCGCCGGTTGCGAGGGCCTCCCGGTGCGTCTTCGAGCACGTGTACTTCTCGCGTCCGGACAGCGAGGTGTTCTCAGACACCGTGGCGCAGTCCCGGCTGGAGATGGGGGCTCGGCTGGCCCGGGAAGCTCCGGTGGAGGCGGATGTCGTCGTACCGGTCCCCGACAGCGGCCTGTATGGCGCGCTCGGATTCAGCCGCGCTTCCCGTACCCCGATCGAACTCGGCCTGATCCGGAATCACTACATCGGCCGAACGTTCATCGAGCCGCAGCAGTCGATCCGGCACTTCGGCGTCAAGGTGAAGCTGAACCCGGTTCGCGAGTTGATTGCCGGCAAACGGATCGTCCTGGTCGATGACTCGATTGTGCGAGGTACGACATCGCGCAAGATCGTGAACATGGTCCGTGAGGCCGGCGCCACCGAGGTTCATGTCCGGATCACGTCGCCGCCGACGGCGTTCTCCTGCGTCTATGGCATTGATACCCCGACGCGAAGTGAACTCATCGCGTCCGACCATTCGCAGGAGGAGACTCGCCGCTTTATCCGAGCCGACAGCCTGGCCTATCTCTCGCTCGAGGGAGTGCTCGGAAGCGTCTCGGGAAGCCCGGACTCCTACTGCACCGCGTGCTGGAGCGGCGACTACCCCGTTCCGGCCGAGAGCCACGGCGAACCGCAGGCGGAGCTGTTCCCGCTTCGCCTTGAAGCCGCCGGCTCCAGGGCATGACGGGAGCCGACGCCTACCGGGAGGCCGGCGTCGACCTGGAGGCTCAGGATCGGGCCCTGGCTGGCATCGGCGACCTCGTGAAGTCGACGTTCACGGAGGGGGTTCTGAGCGGTCTGGGGACTTTCGGCGGTCTCTTCGCCCTGCCGGCGTCGGTACGCGATCCAGTTCTGGTCGCTTCGGCCGATGGCGTCGGCACGAAGCTCAGCGTCGCCCGGATGGCCGGAGACTTCAGCACGGTCGGCGGTGATCTCGTCAACCACTGTGTCAACGACATTCTCGTGCAGGGCGCGACGCCGCTCTTCTTTCTGGACTACGTCGGCGCCGGGAAGCTCGATGGCCCGGCCATGACGTCGCTCCTTGGGGGCGTCGCCGGCGCATGCATCGCGAACCGCTGCGCGTTGTTGGGTGGAGAGACCGCCGAGATGCCCGGCTTCTACCAGCCCGGTGACTATGAGCTGGTGGGCTTCATCGTTGGGGTCGTCGAGCGCGGCAGGATCCTCGACGGATCGGCCGTGCGCTCAGGTGACGTGTTGATCGGACTGGAGTCGGCGGGTCTCCACACGAACGGCTTCTCGCTTGCCCGCCGCGCCTTTTTCGACCTGGCCGGCCTCGATCTGCTCTCGCGGTTGCCGGGTTCCGAACGGACGGTTCGCGAGGCGCTGCTCGCTCCCCACCTTTCCTACCTGAGTGTTCTGGAACCGTTCCTGGGCGATCCGCGCCTGCATGCCTTGGCGCACATCACCGGTGGTGGGCTCACGGATAACCTTCCACGCGTCCTGCCTTCGGGCCTGGGTGCGGTCATCGAAACGGACCGTTGGAACGTTCCGGAGGATTTCCTGGCGATCCAGCGGCTGGCGGAGGTCGGCACCGAGGAGATGTACCGGGTGTTCAACATGGGGGTCGGGATGGTCCTCATCGTGGACCCCGCCGATGTGGACGGTCTGGTGAGGGAACTGGAAGCCGCGGGCGGCCGGGCCTTCCTGCTGGGCTCGGTGGGTCCGGGAAGGGGAGTGTCCTATGTGGGGAAGATGGAGTCGGCGTGACACACCGGACCACTCCCATCGCCGTCCTGATCTCCGGTCGCGGGAGCAATCTCGAGGCGCTCCATCGGGCAACTCAGGAAGGGCAACTGCCGGCGCGCATCGTGCTGGTCCTGAGCAACGTCGCCACGGCGGCGGGCATCGAGCATGCCAGCTCCCTGGGTCTCCAC
>VXZQ01000017.1:82-270082 GCA_009845425.1 Holophagales bacterium | reverse complement strand
GAATTGAAGCCCCGGTAAACGGCGGCCGTAACTATAACGGTCCTAAGGTAGCGAAATTCCTTGTCGGGTAAGTTCCGACCTGCACGAATGGCGTAACGATCTGGGCACTGTCTCCACAGGGGGCTCAGCGAATCTGTAGTACCGGTGAAGATGCCGGTTACCCGCATGAAGACGGAAAGACCCTGTGAACCTTTACTGCACCTTGGCAGTGATCCCTGATGCGTTATGTGTAGGATAGGTGGGAGGCTTTGAAGCCGGGACGCCAGTCTCGGTGGAGTCATTGGTGAAATACCACCCTTAGCGTATTGGAGATCTAACCTGGGCCCGTGATCCGGGTCGGGGACACTGTCAGGCGGGTAGTTTGACTGGGGCGGTCGCCTCCTAAAGAGTAACGGAGGCGCTCGAAGGTTCCCTCAGGCTGATTGGAAACCAGCCGCAGAGCGCAAAGGCAGAAGGGAGCTTGACTGCGAGACCTACAAGTCGAGCAGGTACGAAAGTAGGACTTAGTGATCCGGTGGTTCCGTATGGAAGGGCCATCGCTCAACGGATAAAAGGTACTCCGGGGATAACAGGCTTATCGCCGCCAAGAGTTCATATCGACGCGGCGGTTTGGCACCTCGATGTCGGCTCATCACATCCTGGGGCTGAAGCAGGTCCCAAGGGTTCGGCTGTTCGCCGATTAAAGTGGTACGTGAGCTGGGTTTAGAACGTCGCGAGACAGTTCGGTCCCTATCTCATGTGGGCGTAGGATACTTGAGAGGAGCTGTCCCTAGTACGAGAGGACCGGGACGGACGAACCTCTGGTGCACCAGTTGTCGCGCCAGCGGCACAGCTGGGTAGCTATGTTCGGTTCGGATAACCGCTGAAAGCATCTAAGCGGGAAGCCAGCCTCGAGATGAGGTATCCCTGAAGACCCCTGGCAGATTACCAGGTTGATAGGCGGGGCGTGTAAGCGCTGCGAGGCGTTTAGCTAACCCGTACTAATCGGTCGTTCGGCTTGACCAATTTCGAGATTGCTGCACTCGGGACTTGGGCGCTTAGGTTTCGTCGGGGCTTGTAGCCACGACGGCAGGAGAGACCCTGGAAGGATTCGATTCGGTTGAGGGCGTCACCGGGAAGGTGGCGCTTGCTCGGTTCGGCGATTTCCGGTGACCGTAGCGCGGGGGAAACACCCGTTCCCATTCCGAACACGGAAGTTAAGCCCCGCAGCGCCGATGGTACTGCACTGGCGACGGTGTGGGAGAGTAGGTCGTCGCCGGGATCCTCCTTGGCCCTCGGTGGGTTAGTTCCCGCCGAGGGCCTTTTCTTCTTCTGTGTGCCGGCAGGCGTTCGACTACGGGTAGTAGCCGCTCATCGTCTTGACCTCGGTGCCGGGTCTGCGAACGTCGACCTCGATTCGACGAAAGCCACCGTCGGTGCGTGTGCTCCTGGATTGGTAGGCGAGCATGTACTGGGAGCGAAGTTCGCGCTGGACGTTGGCGTAGATCTCGTCGAGGAGCTCGGGGTCCCGGACGAAGTAGCTTTGCCCGCCGGTCTGGGCACTGAGACGATCCAGCCGTCGCCTCGCGCCGGCCTCGTCGATGCCAAGACCGATTGCGTACACGGTAACGCCGGCGCGGCGGGCGTACTCGAGAGTCTCTTCGAAGGAGAAGCGGGAGACTTCGTCTTTCCCGTCCGAGAGCAGCAGGATCGCGCGCTGGCCGGTGACCCCTGCAAGGTGGTAGAGGCTGAAGATCAGGCTGTCGTAGAGGGCAGTCTGGCCTTCGGCGGTCAGGCCGGCCAGCCCGCTTCCCAGTTCCCGCAGGTCGTTGGTCAACCGGACGGCGAGTCGGGGAAACCGGTTGAAGGTGATGACGGCCGCCCGGTCGCGCGGCGTAACGGCCTGCTCGAAGAACCTCAGCGCCGCGCGCCGCGTGATGTCCAGTGAGGCGCGCATGGAGGCCGAGTTGTCGATCACGACGCCCACGTGGATGGGAAGATCGACGACTCGCTCGAAGCGGCTCACGTGCTGTTCCTGGCCGTCTTCGTGCACCTGGAAGTCGCCAAGCTCCAGGTTCTCCAGCGGCCGTCCGCGACGATCCGTGACGGAGACGAACAGCTCCACGAACTGCACCTCGACGCGCTCGATGTCGCCGGGTGAGTTGATGAAGACGAGGTCCTCCGCCGTGTTGCCGTCGCGAAGATGGGCCACGGCACGCACGTACGACACGCCGACGGACGGTGGAAGCTGAATCGGCTGGACGAACGGCTCCTGGTAGAGGGTCGAGGACAGGTTCTCGTTCAGGTAGAACTCGAGCCGATCCAGCGTCGCTCCTTCCGGTACTTCGACCTCGGCTCGCGCGCGAAGGCTCGAGAGGTAACTCCCGCCGCGCTGAGGCTCGATCAGCCGGACCGTGAAGTTGTGGTCGCCGGCGTTGATCGCCAGCTCGTCCCAGGCCAGCACTTCACCGTTCTCGCCGACGCCTTCGACCCGCAGGGTACGGGGTCGTGGAAAGTCGCCGAGGTCGAGCTCAACGCTGTAGGGCGGATGGGCCTTCCTGAGCACCGCTGTTTCGTCGAGCAGAAACGAAACAGCCGACACTCCCGCGCCCTCGACGACCGCGTCGAAGCGAACGAGGCCGGAGAGGATCTCGCCCGCCGGCTTCAGCAATCGGAGGTCGACGGACTCGGAACCCACGCTTCGGGCCGCCTCTGCCAGCAACCGTTCCCCCTCGGGCGCGGCCTCGAGCAGCGGCGCCAGGGCGGCGAGCCTCGGGACGCTGACGTCCTGCTCGCCGCGGAAGAACCGCCCGCCGTTGACGTCCTCGATCCGCAGGATCAGCCGGTAGTGGCCGGGCCGCAGGTAGCGTTGAAAGGGCAGGAGCAGGGGCCCGCCTGTCGCGCCTTGTTCACCTTCGGTGGCGGGGAAGCCGAACTTGTAGCGGAATGACTCGAACAACTCCTGCTCCTTGATGACCTCGCCAACCAGGACGAAGTCGCGGGACCTGTAGCCGGCAAACTCGCCGACGGCGATTGCCGCCGGATCGACGCGGACCCGTCCCTGGACCACGGTACGACTCTGAAACCGGCCGAGGAAGTCGTAGTCGGTGTCGGCCGCGAAGAGGTCCGCGCCGGGCGGCAGGTCGGTGCTGGCCGCCGCGAAAGCGGCTACCCACTCCTCGTTGCGAGGCCTCGGCTTCGCGAGGACGCGTGCCAGCTGGCTTCCGTACTCGCGTCCGAGACTGCGCATCTGGTCGATGACGTCCTCGAGCAGGTGGCCGTTGATGCATGCCTTCGCGCCTTCGACCACTCCCCGGATGTCGCCCCGGCCCGGTGCCCAGACCCGGGCTTCTCCAAGACCTCTCGGGCGAACGAAGAGCAGCAGGAAGTTGAACCGGACACGGTCGCTCCCCTGGTACGTCCAGACCTCGGCCGGTATGCGCGTCGTGGTGCACCGGACCTGGATGATCCGGTTCGGTTCGCCGTGGATCAGCAGAACCTGCGCGCGCGCGTCCGTCAGGCCCCCGTAGTTGCTGCGGGCATAGGCTGCTCGCTCCTCCCAACGCTCGCGCATCTCGTTGCGTCCGGTCTTGGGCACCGGGTCGCGGACCTGCCAGAACTTCCGAATGAAGGCTTCCCGCTGGTAGTCCCGCGTGAGCCGGAAGAAGAGATCGCGTTCCTCGGCCGTCATGATGACCGAGACCTCGGCGAGCCAGTCGGCGTGACGCTTGCTCAGGCGGTCGGCAGCCGTGGCGGGGCCCGCCAGGCTGGAGAGCCCGATCAGCATCGCCACCGCAGCAAGACCGGCCGGGCGGCTCGGAGGCCATGCTGCCGCGGATCGGCTCACGGTCACGGAGCGTACCAGTCGGTATGGCGACGAAGTTGGGAGTTGAGCCGCGCCCGGTCGGCGGCCGATTGCTATACTGGCGAGCCCTGTTCACTGGACAGGCGCCGGTCGTCGGCGCCGTACATAGTTGTCGATTCCCAGCATCGCGGAGGGATCCCCGCCCATGTCGAAGAAGCTCGTTTCCGGCCGTTCAGCGCCCCGTTTCATTCTGGTCCTGGCGATGGCCCTTTGCGTGGCGCCCATTGCTGCGCAGTTGCCGCCCGACGCTGTCGACCTGGCCAAAGTGAAGATCCCGGAGGCCCTCAAGTCGACAGACGTCTGTCCGGTCAAGTTCGTGCCGTCCGCGGCCGAGGGCGAGACCTGGTCTCATAGCGGTGTCGAGTACCGGGGCAGCGAGCCCGGTGTCGCCGCGACCTTCGCCGGCGATCCCGACACGTACGCCGCCAGGGCTGCCGAGGAACGCTACGTAGAGAACTTCATGCTCGCGATGAGTACGATCTGGTGCCCGATCACCGACGAGGTGACGCCGGGCGGCCGGAAACAGGTCGACGGCCTGGGTTACACCTGGGAAAGCTGCTGCTCCTTCTGCGACGAGGAGATGTCGCCTGAGAACTTCGACGAGGCGCTCGAGCGTCTTCGCGAGCGGGCCGTCGAGTCGTTCGAGTTGACGGGTGGCATCTACACCGAGGGCGCGAGCAGCCCGGTCGAAGGTGCGATCAGGGACGACATCTAGGGTCCCTTGCCTCGGATAACGCGTGTCTACACGCGGACCGGCGATGATGGAACGACCGGTCTGGGCGTTCGCGTCCGGGTCCGCAAGGACGACGCTCGCGTCGAAGCCTACGGAGCGGTCGACGAACTGAACTCGGCGCTGGGTGTCGCGGTCGCCGCCGGACCGTCGGCGCCGGTCGCCGACAGCCTCCGTCGGGTTCAGCAGGAGCTGTTCCACCTCGGTTCGGATCTGTGCGTACCGCCGGACGACGAGGCTCCTCCTGTGCCGCGCATCGAGCGGCGCCACATCGAGGCGATGGAGAGGACGATCGACCGGTTGCAGGAAGAACTCGAGCCGCTCGCGAACTTCGTGCTTCCAGGCGGCTCCGCCGCGGCTGCCGCGTTACACCTTGCCAGGACCATCTGCCGCCGGGCAGAGCGGCGGCTGGTGACGCTCGCGGCCGCCGAGCCGGTCGGCGCGCCGGCCCTGACGTACGTCAACCGGCTGTCCGACGCGCTCTTCGTCATGGCCCGCTACGAGAACATGGTTCGCGGCGAGCCGGACGTGCTCTGGGACTCCAGGGCGTAGCGTTCTGCGACGTAAGCCCCTAGGATGGACGCGGGATGCGCCTGCCAATGCGACTTCTCGACGTGGCGGTCATCGGCCTCGTCTTCCCGGTGGCCTCCGTCCTTGGCTTTCTGGCCGGTCAGGCGGTCGGAGAGTGGTTCGACGCGCCGAAGACCGGGGCAATGATCGGGTTCCTGTTCGGCGTCGCGGCGGGCTTCTACAACGCGTACCAGACGATCCGGCGCGTGAGCGCGGACGAAGAGGAAGATGGCTTCGGCAGCTCGTGAAGTAGCCCGTCTGCTCGGCTTCCGGGGGCCCTCCGGGCAGGAGGATCGGTTGGCCGCGATGTCGAAGCGGGTTCTTCGCTGGTCGCTGCTGCTGACGGCCCTGGGAGGTGCGGCGGCGCTGGCCTGGAGCCCGGGCGCCGCAATCGCCTTGACAGCCGCAGGGCTCGTCAGTAGTTTCAGCTTCCGCGGCCTTGAGATGCAGGTTCGCGCGTTGGAGCCGAACGTCGACGGGCGTGCTGGCGCCAGGAATACTCTGTCCACCGTTCTCCGCTATTCGTTGTTGAGCGCTTTCATCGTTGCGGCCCTGCTTGTGGGGTCAAGGGAGTTCATCGCGCTAATCCTGGGATTCTCGGTCGTGCCTTTGGCACTGGTGGCTTCGGAACTGGCGCGTCGTGTCGGTTCGCCTCGCTAGCCTGAGGATCAGCCCGGTTCCGACCCGTACGCCGACCGACTCCGCGTAACCGTACACACGCCCGACTCCTCCGTTCGAGCGACGGTCACCATCCCTCCACGTCCGAAGTCCCCCAACTGTCATGGCTGCCGGCGAACATTCCATCCTCTACGAGCCCGTGAACGCGGCCTGGAAGTTCGGCGTGGGTCTGGCGGGAGCCGAGGAGAGCCTGCCCCCCGAAGTGCCGGATCACGTCGTCATGGCGTTGTTCGTCTTCGGCGTCGTGACGACGCTGGGGGTGGTCGTGTCGAACGGACTGAATCGGGACGATCCGGGCAAGGTGCAACAGATCGTCGAGATTGTCCTCGACTGGATGCGAAACCTCCTCGAAGAGACGATCGGCGAGGGCGGCTCGCGCCATCTGCCGCTGATCGCCTCGTTCGCCTTCTTCATCTTCATCAGCAACCTGTCGGGGTCCATCTTCTTCCTGCTGCCCCCGACCCAGAACGTCAACGTCACGTTCGCCCTCTCCATTACGGCATGGGTGCTGTACCACCTGTTCGGCCTGCGCCGGAACGGCCTGCGTTACTTCGCACACTTCGTTGGCCCGGTCCTCTGGCTTGCCCCCCTGTTCATCCCGCTCGAGATCATCAGTCACGCAGCTCGCGTGCTCTCGCTCGGCATGCGGCTGTTCGGGAACGTCTTCGGCGAACACCTCGCCGCGGCCGCCATCTTCAGTCTGGTTCCCCTTGCACTGCCGTTGCCGATCATGGCGCTCGGCCTCCTGGCCGCGACGCTGCAGACCTTCATCTTCATCATGTTGACCACCGTTTACATCGCCGAGGCTGAAGCGTCGGCACACTGAAAGGGACTCTCAGGAAATGAAGAAGTCAAAGCTCGTCCTTCTCGTGGCCCTGCTGCTCACCCTGTTTGCCGCTCCGGCATTGGCTCAGGACGGCGCAGAAAGCGACGGCGGCGGCGCGAATCTCGGCCTGCTGGGCGCCGCCGTGGGCATCGGTATCGCCGCGGCCGGCGGCGCGATCGGTCAGGGTCGCGCGACCGGCGAGGCCTGCGCTGGATTGGCCCGGAATCCGGGCGCCGGCGGCCGTATCCAGATCATGCTGCTGATTGGTCTGGCGTTCATGGAGTCGGTCGTCATCTACGCCCTGGTCATCGCGCTTCGCGGCGCCGGTTTCGTCTAGGAGAACCATGGCGGCGCCAGGAAACTGACGCCGCTGAAGCCTCCCGAGGGAGGCCTTTTGGCCGGCTTGCACGTCCCTTGTGGCGTGTGCCGGCCATATTGGCGTCTTGCAGGGTTTCTGCGCTCGGTCCACGGCGGCGGCGCCGGGCCGGAAACGGCGCGGTGACAGGGAGATGACGGTCTCGCCGTCGCGACTGCGACACTTGGCACCGAATGTGCTGACCCCTTCCACACAAGGCGTCGCGGCCCATTGCCGCGACGGGGGAGGCAAACCACATGAGCGCCATAGCCGATCACAACGGCGGCTGGAACTTCGAGGCTGAGGTGCTGCCCTTCATGGACAGTCTCTACAGCACGGCCTATCGGATGTCCCGCAACCGTCAGGACGCCGAGGATCTCCTGCAGGAGACCTACCTGCGAGCGTACAAGTACTACGACAAGTTCCAGGAAGGGACGAACTTCAAGGCCTGGTTGTTCAAGATCCTCAAGAACACGTTCATCAACCGCTACCGGAAGCGCCAACGCCAGCCGCTCAAGAACTCCTTCGACGAGATCGAGGGCTCCTTCGAGTCGAAGCTTCTCGAGTCCCCGCTGACCGCGCGTGGCGCGACTCCGGAGGAAGAGCTGATGGTGGACGCACTCGATCAGGATGTTCAGAAGGCGCTTGAG
The DNA here is from genome assembly GCA_009845425.1 of Holophagales bacterium. Classification (GTDB taxonomy): domain Bacteria; phylum Acidobacteriota; class Thermoanaerobaculia; order Multivoradales; family Multivoraceae; genus Multivorans. The sequence continues at coordinate 262,429 of VXZQ01000017.1, read as the reverse complement.
GCGCTTCCCGAGGACTACCGGACGGCGGTCGAACTGGCCGACCTGCAGGGACTGTCCTACCGCGAGATCGCGGATCAGCTCGGTATTCCCCTGGGCACGGTCATGAGCCGTCTCTACCGGGGCAGGCGCAAGCTGGAGGCCGTGCTCCTGCAGTACGCCCGTGAGCACGGCTACATCCGCTCCCGTGCGCCCAGGAAGATGAGGTCGAGGCAGCAGGACGCGGCCTGACATGGCAGAATAGGACTCCCGGGCTCGCCCGGCTGGTTCCTGACTCGTGCGTACTGAACAACTTGGGCGTTGGTCCGCGGGTCTCCTGAGCGTCGCTCTCGTGACCTTCCTGGGCTGGCTTGCGATCCGTCCGGCGCCTTCGCTCATCGAGGTGAACGCCGCGGTGTCAGGTAGCGCGGTCGATGACGATCTGGCCTTCGCGCTGGACCCGATGGCACTGGACAGGGTGGCCTTCCCGCTGGAGCATGAGATTCGGAGAGGCGACACTCTCGACGGGGTCCTGCTCCGAGCCGGTGTCCCGGAGGCGGAACTCCGTCAGGCCAGCGCCGCGGTCAGCGAGGTGCTGGACCCCCGCAAGCTGCGCGCTCGCGACTCCTTCTACTCGATGGTCCACCGCGACGAGGGACTGGTCGGCATCAGACTGCCGCGCCGGGGCCAGGGCGTCGTCGTGGCCGACCGGAATCACGGCGCCTGGACGAGTCGGTACCGTCCCTATCGACGCAGTCACATCCGGCGGTTGGTCCGTGGCGAGCTGCGCGGAGCCCTTGAGAGCTCGATTCGCCGCGCCGGCGGGCCTGCCTCTCTGGCTGAGAGCATGGCGAGGGTGCTGCAGTGGGACCTCGACTTCAATCGAGACCTGCGGGTTGGTGACCGCTTCGAGATCCTGTTCGACGAGCTCCTTCTGGACGGCCAGGTCCAGGGCGTGGACCGGATCCATGCGCTCCGCTACCGGAACCGGGACCGTTGGCTCGAGGCCTACCGTTTCCCGGACGAGGAGCCGGCAGAGGGTGGTTCGAACCGCTACTACGATGGCGACGGTCAACCGCTGCAGCGGCAGTTCCTCCGTTCGCCCCTGCCGTACTCGAGAGTCACGTCCCGCTTCTCGCTTAGTCGGTTCCATCCGGTCCTGAAGCGTCGCATGCCGCACTACGGCGTGGACTATGGCGCGCCGGTCGGCACCCCGGTGCGCGCGACCGCGGACGGTACAGTCGTCTCGGCGGGCACTCGCGGAGGGGGCGGTCGGACGGTCCGGTTGCGCCACGCCAACGGCTACCTGACGGCCTATCTGCACCTTTCCGGCTACGCGCAGGGCGTTCGTGCGGGAGCGCGGGTGGATCAGGGTCAGGTCATCGGATACGTCGGCTCCACCGGTCTTTCAACCGGGCCGCATCTCGACTATCGCGTGCAGAGCAACGGCCGCTGGATCAACCCGGCGACTTTGGTGAGCGAACCCGTGCCGCCGCTGGCCGACGCCTTGCTGCCGGCCTTCTTCGAACGCCGGGACGCCTTGCGCCACGAACTCCGCGGCGGTTTGGACCGCGCCCTGCGCGCGGGTCCGTAGCGCGCGCGGCCTGCGGCCGGCGCGTGGCAGCGAAGCGCCCGGTGAGCACCCGCCTGCCGGAGCCAGGGAAGGGGCTCCCAGCGGCCGCTCGCGCTCGCGTGGTGGATGGGAGGTCGGCGCTCGCTTCGGTCGGCTGCGCTGCGGTGGGTCGTCGGCTGAGGTGACGATCTCGGGAGACGCTTGCCTCCAGCCCGCTGGGAGCCCCTTCCCTGGTCCCGGCAGGCTGGAGTCGTCGTTGGCTAGGGAGCGGCCTCCAGACTACGCCGCCTGCTCTCCTACTCGAGCGAGCGGGCGCGATCGCGAAGCATCGAGTAGGCCTCGGAGCGTGAGAGGCTGCTGCCGATCTGGAGGGTATGGGAACTGCTCCAGTCCCCAGCCGCATCGGTGTCTGTCTCGACATAGGTCAGCGTGTTCCCGTTCTCCCAGACGACGATCGCTCCGGTGCCGTTGGGCGAGACCAGGATCGTCGGCTCGCCGTCGCCGATCGTGGGCGCGATCCGCTCCGACTTGACCTGCAGCCGGGCAAGGTGCTGAACGTAGTCGTCGCCGATTTCCTGGGCAGCGGCGAGAAGCACATGACCGTCACTGCCCGCGGCGCCTTCAAGGAGATCGCCTTCCTGGGCTTTGGCGCCCACGAGGACGATGTGGACTCTGGCGGCACTCGAGACGCTCGTCAGACCGCCTTCGGCGCAAAGGGTGGCGGCACGCTGGACGAGGACGTCTTTGACGTCCGCCGCGAGTGGGCTGAGGACCCGGCTGCGGATTCGGCGCCCGACGAGGACGATGTGAACCCGTGCGGCCTCCGCCACACTTGTGAGCGCGTTCGCGTCGTCGTTGTCGAGTTGTTCGCAGAGATTGGACGATTCGAGATGGTCTGCAAGGCTGTCGGCGAGTTCGGAAAGCTCCGTCGCCGGAGTGGAGAGTTCCAACTGGACAAGCGCCCCGGTGGCGCTGTCGGCGAAACCGATGACCACAGCGTTCGGCTCGCTGCCAGCGTCGACTGTGGGAGCGGAGAGCAGCTTCGCTGCCACGTCGCCGCTAAACGGGTCGTCAGCCAACGCCTGCGACACATAGTCGTTCAGCAGGTGAACGCGACGCCACGTCGACGCGAGTGCGCCGTCAATCAGAACGACCGGCGCGTACATCACCTTCTCACCGTCCGTCGTGTCTTCCGACCACACGACGTGGAGAACGGTCCGCATGCTTGACCCACCGGCGGTTGCTTCTGCCAGTTCAAAGCGGTCGTGGGTGACGGCGAGGCGTGGGGCTGACTTCTCGCTGTAGATGTTCCCGGAGACCTCGATCGTCTCGGACCACTCGCTGCCGTCGAAGGACGCGAGGTTGATCCGGGTCAACGTCGAGGCGTTGCTGCTGGACCAAACGACGTACAACCTCTCGGTGGCCCCATCGAAGAACAAGGACGGCGTCCGGTCACTGTCGTCCGATTCACTACCGGGCACCAGGTAGTTTTCGACTGTCCCGGACCCGCGCCGAGCCTCCAGCCGGAGAACCGCGGCACTGGCGGACGTCTCGTTACCGTCCGGGAACAGGTCGCCGTAGGTTCCGGTAGCCACCTGGTAGACGTCGCCGCTGGTTCCTAGCACCGGTGCACTGTCAGCGGCGTAAACGGCACTGCTGCCGAGCAGCAGGGTCACCGCACCGAGGACTGCCGCCCGGACGGGCTGGGCGTCGTTCAGGAACTTGGTGAGCACGCCGTTCATCACGCCCTCAGGTTCACCACTTGACGGAAATCGACAGACATCAGCAGGTCGGTCAGTCCGGCCTGATGCGGATAGAACCGCTGCTCCAGTTCCCCGAAGTAATGGCGCGCTGCCACCTTGTCCGCTTCGAGCAGCGCCACATGGCCAAGGAGATAGAGCGAGTTCTTGATCGTTGCCGAATCGTCGTAGCGCTTGGCCAGTTCGAGGGCGCGCTGGCCGTGCCGTCGTGCGTAGGTCGGTCGTTTCAACTCCAGGTGGGCAAAGCACAGATCAAGATGCGGCAACATGCAGTACTGCACGGCACCCTCGCGCCGGAACGTGCGGATGCTCCGGTAGATCAGGCGAAGGCCCTCCCGCATTCTGGTGCGCCGCATTCCTCGACTTCCGGCTGCACTGACCACTAGGCAGTAGCCCAGGTTCGTTTCGGCGGCCACCTTCCAGGTGGAGGGTGCGTTCTTTGCGTGGCGGAGCGCCGTCCGATAGCACGCCGCAGCTTCAGTTTCCCTACCCTCGGCAACGAGGAGATTCCCGAGAAGGTTCTGCGCCAGACTCGGGAGTCCGCCACGCTCCACGTACTCCGCACGATCACGGAACAGCCGGGCATAGAAGAGCGCCTTCTTGATCTGGCCTTCCAACTCGTGTGCGCGGGCCAGCGTGTAGGCGGCCAGACAGCAGTTGTGGTCAACCGGACTGCCCAGGAGGATCCGCCGGAGTTCCGGCATCGCCTCCGCGCCGTTGCCGAGTTCCGTTTCCGCGGCGCCCCAGCCGCAGAGGGCTTCGTCGGCGAGGTCGGTTTCTCCGGCCGCGGTCGCTACCTCGACGGCTCGCTGGTAGACCGTGGCCGCTTCCCGGTATGAACCCTTGGCGACGAACTCCCGAGCGCGATCCCTCAGCGTCTCGAAGTCCTCGGCGGTATCCACCACACACGTCTCCGGCGCGGGCGCGGGAACGCGCTCCGGGACGAACGCCGGCTCAGGCGACGAGTGGAAGGGAACAACAGTCGCGGTCACTAGACGGTCGATTCTACACGAAGGAGCATGGAGTCGAGGCTCCGGTAGACGCAGAACATCGCGGACCCGTTCTCGCCCGGCCGCTTCCCTCGACATCCCGTGCCGAGGACGCTTCGCGAAACGGAGACGACGCTCGCCAATCCTACACGTCCAGGCCGACCTGGCGCATCAGATCGAGGGCGTTGCTGCGGGTGACGGTGCCCTCGCGAAGCCGGTAGTCGAAGTGGATCCTGCCGTCCTCCAGCCGGTCCTGGAAGTGGACGTTGCGGAGCCGCGACTCGGCCGGGTCCTCGGCGATGCCGGCCAGGGCCAGGTCGTGGGTGGTCACGAGCCCGATCGCGCCGCGGTCGAGCAGGCCGCGGATCAGGGCTTCGGCGCCCGCTCTCCGATCGTGAGAGTTCGTTCCGTGGAGGATCTCGTCGAGGAGAAACAGCACGGGCATGGGCTCGGCGGTCAGGTCGAGCACGGACTTGAGTTTGGTGATCTCGGCATAGAACCTGGACTGGCCCTCGGCGAGGGAGTCGTGGATCTGGATCGAGGAACCGATGGCGAGCGGCGTCAGCCGCAGGGACCGCGCTCGCACCGGCGCGCCGGCCAGCGCCAGGGCGGCGTTCGTGCCGACGGTCCTGAGCAGAGTGCTCTTGCCGGACATGTTCGAGCCGCTGACGATGAGCGCCTGAGGCGCGTGTTCGGCCTCGGCATCCGCGGAATCGGTCGCCAGGACGACGTCGTTCGACACGCACGACGGCTCCGGGAGCAGCGGATGCCCCAGGCCGTGTCCCACGAGCACGGCACGGCCGTCCCCGCCCGGCGCGACGACCGTCGGGAAGATGTACTCGGGGTGCTCGAACGCGTGGGAGGCGAGACTGGCCAGGGCTTCGATTTCGGCGACCACACGCAGCCACGCTTCGACCCGGCCGCCGTACCGGCGACGCCAGGAGTCGATCGCCCAGGCGACCTGGGGCGTCCAGAGCAAGAGCAGTCCTACGGGGACGAAGAACGCGTTGCGCATCGAATCGAGCAGGTCGACGAGGCGCCGCAGCCGGCTGGCGCTGGTGGAGGCGGTCGTTCCATCTTCGTTCGTGAGTTCGGCCGCCAGTTCGACCAGGAGAGGACTCTCGAAGCGCTCGCGCTCGACCAGGTCCAGCAGGACGGCGAGCAGGTTCAGGTCTCTGCTCGCGCGGGCCACGCCGGCGACGGCGGCCGCCAGACGCCGGCGGACGGAGAGACTCCAGAGGATCTCCACTACGGCCACTGCCAGGAAGGGTGACGGTCCCCAGCTCCACAGCAGCCATCCGGCCAGGGTGAGCACGTTGACGGCGGCGGCCAGTGCCAGCAACGTCCTCACGAGCACCCTGCCCCGGCTGCCGCCGGGCAGGCCGCCCGATGTGTCGCGCTTGGCCCAACCCGCCAGCGCGGCCGGATCGAGCTCGCTGCGCGCGGCGACTCCCCGAACGGCGAGACGCTCGCGGAAGCCGATCCGGGGCGCCAGCTCCTTCACGGCGTCCTGCCGCCTTCGCACCACCTCGGGCGGCGCCGGCGCAAGCAACCAGGCCGCCAGGAGTTCGTCACCGCCGCGGGTGCGCGAACGGCTCAACATCTGGAACAGGGAATCGGGGCCGAGCAGGTCGAGGTCTTCAGCGTAGAGATGCCCGGCGTGTGCGGCCCCCACGCGTGAACCTCCGTGGCCACCCTGTCGCCAGTCGCCGTCCAGCCGGGCGAGCGCCTGACGGTAGAAGGCCCGGCTCCGTTCCAGCAGCGTCACGCGCCGCACGACCCGCTCGTGAAAGACGACCAGTGCCAGAAAGAGAAGTGCCGGCGAGGCGGCCACAGGCAGGGGGAGCAGCTTCTCCTGGATCGACAGCCAGGCCAGGACCGCCAGGAGCAGTATGGCGGCCAGCCGCGACCAGGAGACTGTCCGCTCGATTCGCCGCGCTCTCCGCAGTTCCCCGTCGCGCTGCGCCGCGCGGCGTTCGCAGATCGAACGCGGGTCCTTCACCGTTCCGCCCGCGCTCAGGTCAGCGCCGGGTAGACGATCGACTTGAGCTGACCCCGGAAGTTGAAGGTGCCCGACATCCAGAACTGGACCATGAAGATGACGATCAGGTCCTCCTTCGGGTCGATCCAGAAGGCCGTGCTCGCGGCGCCGCCCCAGCCGTACTCACCGACCGAGCCGATCGCCTGAGCGACCGCGAGGTCGAGGGTGACCGAGACGCCGAGGCCGAAACCCACCCCCTCGTAGGTTGTTTCGCTGAAGGTGCCGACGGCCAGGTCGGTGAGGTCGCAGCCGTCCGGGAGGTGGTTCATCGTCATGAGCTCCACCGTCTTGCGGCCGAGGACGCGTGTGTCGTCCAGCGTGCCGCCGCCCAGCATCATCTGGCAGAAGCGGTAGTAGTCGTGCATCGTCGACACGAGTCCGCCGCCACCCGAGAAGAAGCTGACCTCGCTTGTGTAGTGGCTGGTCAGGGGATCGTCGAGCAGGACCAGCTTCTTGTTCCGGTCCCGCCGGTAGTTGGCGGCGAAGCGGTCGACCTTGTCCGCGGGCACCGTGAAGCCGGTGTCGACCATGCCCAGGGGCCCGGTGATGTGCTCCTGCAGGTACTCGTCGAACGGCTGGCCGGAGAAGACCTCGACCAGGTAGGCGAGCACGTCGGTGGCGACCGAGTAGTTCCAGGCCTCGCCGGGCGAGAACTCGAGCGGCAAGTCCGCGAGTTGCTCGATCATCTGCCGCAGGCTGCCGCCCGCCGGGGGCCCGCCGACGCCGAGCTTGCGGTACGCGGCATCGACGTTCGTGCGCTCCATGAAGCCGTAGGTCAGCCCCGACTGGTGCGTGAACAGGTCGCGGATCGTCATCGGGCGATCGACCGGTCGGGTGAGGAAGTTCGGATGGTTCCCGCTCTCGAAGACTCTGAGATCGCGCCACTCGGGGATGAACTTCCGGACCGGGTCGTCGAGCTGGAAATGGCCCTGTTCGTAGAGCTGCAGCAGGGCGACCGCGGTGATCGGCTTGGTCATCGAGTAGATGCGGAAGATCGTGTCCGTCCGCATGGCGCGGCCGCGCTCGCGGTCCATCAGACCCTGCGCCGAGAGGTATGCCGGCTTGCCGCCCCGGGCGACCAGGGTGAGGCAGCCCGCAATCTTCTCCGGCTCCAGATAGCGGCGCCGCAGATGATCGTCGATACGCGCCAACTGCGCGGCGTTCAGGCCAACCTCCTCGGGGCGCGCGAGGTCGAGTTCGGGGGGTGCTGAAACGAGAACGGGCCGAGCCGCCATGGAGAGTCCTCCGCTTTGCTGGTCGTGCGAGTACGTACGGCGCGGCGATCTTTGCAGATGGCGAAACGGGCGCGGCGCATACAATCGCGCAGCCGTGGCCCAAGCCCAACTCCAGGAGCCCCTGGCATCGACCTGTCTTGAGATCAGCGGTGTCACGCTCTCGTTCGGTGGCGTACACGCTCTGGACGATGTCGCCCTGGAGGTGCGCCACGGCGAGGTGTTCGCGATCATCGGGCCGAACGGCGCCGGCAAGACGTCCCTCCTCAACTCGATCAGCGGCCTATACCGGCCCCAGCAGGGCTCGATCACCTACACGCCGGCGCCGGAGGCGGCGCCGCTCTCGCTCGTCGGCCGCGCGCCCCACAAGGTGGCCCAGGTCGGCATCGCCCGATCGTTCCAGAACATCGAGCTCTTCCGCGGCATGACAGTGCTGGAGAACCTGATGCTGGGGCGGCACATCCACATGCGCGGCAACGTTCTCAGTTGTGGCGTTTACTGGGGTCCGCAGCGCCGTGAGGAGATCCGGCATCGGGCCGCGGTGGAGGACGTGATCGACTTCCTGGAGATCGAGAACCTGCGCCATCAGGCGGTCGGCACCCTCGCCTACGGTCTGCAGAAGCGGGTGGAGCTCGCCCGCGCACTGGCGCTCGATCCCAAGCTTCTTCTGCTCGATGAACCGATGGCGGGGATGAACGTGGAGGAGAAGGAGGACATGGCCCGCTTCGTCCTCGACGTGAACGAGGAACGGGGCGTGACGACGGTCCTGATCGAGCACGACATGGGAGTCGTGATGGACCTCTCGGACCGGGTCGCGGTGCTCGACTTCGGCCGCTCGATCGCTTGCGGCACGCCGGACGAGGTGCGTGCCGATCCCGCCGTGATTCATGCGTATCTGGGAGACGCCCAATGACCGCATTGGCGGAACTGCCGCAAGACGCGGACACGATGCCCAAGCTGCTGCTCCGGAATGCCCGCGAGCGCGGCGGCGAGGCGGCGCTCCGGGAGAAGGAGTTCGGCATCTGGCAGAGCTTTACCTGGGAGCAGTACGCAGAGCGGGTCAGGAACTTCGCCCGCGGCCTGGTCGAGCTCGGACTCAAGCGGGACGACATCGTCGCCGTGCTGGGGGACAACCGGCCCGAGTGGCTTATTGCCCAGCTCGCGTCCCAGGCGGTCGGCGCCCGCTCCCTGGGCGTCTACCAGGACTCGGTGGCGAGCGAAGTGCAGTACCTGGTCGAGTTCGCGGGCGCCCGCTTCGTCATTGCCGAGGACCAGGAGCAGGTCGACAAGCTGCTGGAGGTTTGGGACGAGTTGAGCGGCGCCGCTGAAGCGAACGGCCAGGGCATCGCGAACGTCATCTACTACGACCCCCGCGGACTCGGTGCCTACCCGCACGAGTTCCTGCTCGGCTTCTCCGAAGTGGAGAAGATCGGGCGGTCCGCGACGAGCAGCACGGCGGACGACTTCGATCGCTGGGTCGAAGGGACGACCGCCGATGACGTGGCCCTGCTGTCGACCACCTCCGGCACCACCGGAAAGCCGAAGCTGGCGATGCTCTCGCACCGCAACCTGCTGACCATGGCGCACAGCTTTCAGAGCATCGATCCAATGCGGAGCGACGACGAGTTCGTCTCTTTCCTGCCGCTCGCGTGGATCGGCGAGCAGATGATCGGCGCCGCCTGCGGCATGCTGGTCGGCTTCACCATGAACTTTCCGGAAGAGCCGGAGACGGTGCAGCACGACATCCGCGAGATCGGACCGCACATGATGTTCTCGCCGCCCCGCATCTGGGAGAACATGGTGTCCGACGTCCAGGTACGGATCGAGGATTCCTCCTGGCTCAAGCGCAAGGTCTACAACTGGGCGTTGGGCGTCGGTTACAGAGCGGCCGACACGCGGCTGGCGGAGGGCGGTCTGCCCAGGTTGCTGGCGATGCAGAACTGGATCGCGAACGCCTGCTGCTTCTTCTGGTTGCGCGACAAGCTCGGAGTGCGGCGAATCCGGCGCGCCTACACGGGCGGCGCGGCGCTCGGGCCGGACATCTTCCGCTTCTTCCACGCCATCGGCGTGAACCTGAAGCAGATCTACGGCCAGACCGAGGTGTCCGGGATTTCGGTGGCGCACCGCGACGACGACATCAAGTTCCAGACGGTTGGCACGCCGGTGCCCGGGGCGGAGGTCAGGCTCGGCGAAGGCGGCGAGATCCTGACCAGGAGTCCGTCCGTTTTCCTCGGCTACTACAACAACGAGGAGGCCACGGAAGAGGCGCTTCGTGACGGCTGGCTCTACTCCGGCGACGCCGGCTACATGGACGACGACGGGCATTTGATCGTCATCGACCGCAAGAAAGACGTGATGGAGCTTCATGACGGGACACAGTTCTCGCCGCAGTTCATCGAGAACAAGCTGAAATTCAGCCCTTACATCAAGGAGGCGGTCGTGTTCGGCGGCGGCGACTACCCGTTCGTCACCTCGTTGATCACGATCGACTTCGCCAACGCGGGAAAGTGGGCCGAACGCCGCCAGATCCCCTACACCACGTTCACCGACCTTGCCCAGAAGCCGGAGATCTACGAGCTGGTGTTGGAACACACCGCCGGAATCAACGGCGATCTGCCCGAGTCGGCCCGCATCCAGCGCCTGCTGCTGCTGCACAAGGAACTCGACGCGGATGACGAGGAACTGACCCGTACGCGGAAAGTGCGGCGCCGGTTCATCGCCGATCGGTACCGCCTGCTCGTCAACGCGCTCTACGGCGGCGACGAGGCGGTCGAGATCGAGAACGAGATCACCTACCAGGACGGCACGACCGCGGTCCTGCAGACCCGGCTGCGCATCGCTCAGCCCGCCACCGCCTGAGGAGCGGACGATGGACTCCGACGTCTTCCTTCAACTTACCGTTTCCGGCCTCTCGAACGGCATGGTCTACTCCCTGGTGGCGGTCGGCTTCGTCGTCATCTTCAAGGCGAGCGACGTGATCAACTTCGCGCAGGGCGAGTTCCTGCTCTTCGGCGCCTACCTGGCCTTCGCCTTCATTGCCCAGTTCGGGTTGCCCTGGAGCGTGGGCGTGCTGGCGACGCTGCTCACCGCGGCCATGATCGGTCTGATCGTGGAGCGTCTCGTTCTCCGGCCACTGATCGGCGAGCCGGTGATCTCGATGATCATGGTCACGATCGGTCTCTCGAGCCTGCTGCGAGCAGTGGTGAACGGCATCTGGGGGGTGCGGCCCAAGGCCTTCCCCAACTTCATCCCCTCGGGAGAAGTCGAGTTCCTGGGCGCGATCGTCGGTATCGACCGTTTGCTCGTGATCGCGATCGCGGCGATCCTGCTGACGGTTCTGACCCTGTTCTTCCGTCACACCCGGGACGGCATCGCGATGCGCGCCATCGCCGACGACCAGCAGGCGGCGCTGTCGATGGGCATCAGCATCAAGCGGGTCCTCGCCGTCGCCTGGGCGATGGCGGCGATCACCGCGGCGGTCGCCGGCATCATGCTGGCGAACACGGTCGGCGTCAGTCACGACATCATCTTCATCGGCCTGCGCGTGTTCCCCGTGGTCATCCTCGGCGGTCTCGACTCGGTGCCCGGCGCGATCGTCGGCGGCGGGGTGATCGGATTGCTGGAGTCGTACACGGCCGGCTACACAACGTCGGGACTGGAGCTCATCGTCCCGTACATCGTGCTGATCCTGGTCCTGATGGTTCGTCCGTACGGCCTGTTCGGCAAGGAGATCATCGAGCGGGTGTAGGCCATGGAGTCCGGGATCTTCTTCAGCGACTACCGCTCGGACATGGCGCTGCGGCGCATGCCGTTGCAGAAGGCGCGCACGGGCCTGCTCCTGGTCGGCCTCGTCGTGTTTCCGTTCCTGGCCACGCCGTACTGGCTCAATCTGGCCAACCAGATCGCGATCGCCACGATCGGCGCGATCGGACTCAACATCCTGGTCGGCTACACCGGCCAGATCTCGCTCGGCCAGGGCGCCTTCATGGCGATCGGCGCCTACGGTGCGGGCCTCTTGACCGTTCGGCTCGGCGTTCCCTTCTACATCAGCATTCCCGCCGCCGCTCTGATCACGGCCGTTGCCGGGCTGGTGGTCGGTCTGCCGTCCCTGCGGCTCAAGGGGCTCTACCTGGCCGTCGCCACGCTGGCCGCGCAGCAGATCGTCGAGTTCGTCGTCACGCACTGGGACGGTCTCACCGGCGGCACGGAGGCGCTCGTCGTGCCGGCGCCCGAGCTGTTCGGCGCCCGGATGAACACCGACGGCCGGTTCTACTGGATCCTGGTCGTCGTCGCGCTCGCCGTCGCGCTCTTTGCCGCGAACCTGTTCCGTTCGCGGGTGGGTCGCGCCTGGGTGGCGATCCGGGACCAGGACATCGCGGCTTCGGCGATCGGCGTCAACGTGTTCGGCTACAAGCTGCTCGCGTTCGCCACGTCGTCGTTTCTGGTCGGCCTCTCCGGCGCCCTGCTCGCCCACTACCGGTCGATCGTCACCTGGGAGCGGTTCACGATCGAAGTCTCGATCTCCTACCTGGCGATGATCATCATCGGCGGACTGGGGACGATTTCGGGTTCGTTCTTCGGCGCGTCGCTCATCGTGCTCCTGCCGGCGATGATCAATACCCTGGGGCGCTCGCTGCAGGACACGGCGCCCTGGGCGGCCACGGTCCTGCCGTATGTGCAGCAGGGCGTCTTCGGACTCGTGATCATCCTGTTCCTGGTGCTCGAACCGGAAGGGCTCGCCAAACTCTGGCGCAACGTGAAGGACTACTTCCGCGTCTGGCCGTTCTCGTACTAGGCGCCTTTGCGCCGGTATGATTCGTTGCTTACGGACCGGCTGTTCCGGGGCCGCCATGCCCCTTCAGGAGACCACGACATGAACCGTCTCGCTTGCCTTGCTGCTGTAGCTCTGTTGCTTCTCACCGCCTGCGGAGGCGGCGACCCGGTTTCGGAAGCGGATGCTCCGATCACGATCGGTGCGATCTTCGACCTGACCGGCGCGACCTCGGACGTGGGCACCCTGTACGCCGAGGCGATCCGCGACTACTACGACCGCCTGAACGAACTCGGCGGCATCGCCGGCCGCGAGGTCGACCTGCTGTGGAACGACTACGGCTACGACGTGGCGAAGGCCGAGCAGCTCTACTCCGAGTACGTCCAGGCCGGAGCGGTCATGTTCATGGGCTGGGGCACCGGCGACACCGAAGCCCTGCGCGGCCGGATCGCGGCCGACCGCATTCCCTTCGTCTCGGCATCCTTCTCCCACGTACTGGGAGATCCGTCCGAGGCCCCCTTCAACTTCCTCGTCGGCACGACCTACAGCGACCAGCTCTTCATCCTGCTCGACTACCTGATCGAAGAGGCGGAAGCCTCGGGAGGCGAGATGCCGAACGTCGCGCTGATGCACCACCCGAGTCCGTTCGGTCTCTCGCCGTGGCGCCAGGGCGGCGAGGAGTACGCGAAGCAGCGCGGCATCGAGATGGCGCCGCACGAGATGGCGCGGGGCAACACGGACTTCAGCGCCACGCTGACCCGGATCGCCGAATCCGGCGCCAACACGGTCGTGTTCCAGAACACGTCGGGACCGGTTTCCATTGCCGTCAAGAACGCGCGGGACCTGGGCCTGGACCTGCGCTTCGCCTGCCTGAACTACTGCAGCAACGAGGTGCTGCTGGATCTGGCGGGCGACGCCGCGGAAGGTGTTCTGGCTTCGATCATCTACTCGCCGCCGGGCGAGGGGATCGACGGCCTGAACGAGGCGGCCGAGTACCTCGCGTCCAAGGGCGGGTCGATCGACGAGGAGGGTTTGCTCTATGGCCAGGGCTGGGCGGTCGCCAGTCTGGTGACCGAGGCGATCGAACGCGCGGCCGCTGCCGGCGAAGTGACCGGCGATTCCATCTTCGCTGCGTTCGAGACCTTCGACGGCTGGGACACCGGCGGTGTGACCGCGCCGGTCACTTTCACGTCCACCGACCATCGCGGCATCAAGGGCATGAGGATCTTCGAGATCAGGGAAGGCAAGTTCCAACCCGTGACCGAGATGCGGATGGCCTCCACCCTGGGGGCGGCCGAGTAGGGCAGGCCCGAACGCCATGCTGTCCCTGAACAACGTCGAGGTCATCTACAACGACGTCATCCTGGTGCTCAAGGGGCTCTCGCTCAAGGTGGAGCAGGGTCAGATCGCGGCGCTGCTGGGCACGAACGGCGCCGGCAAGTCGACCACGCTCAAGGCGATATCGGGACTGCTTCATCCCGAGGACGGCGAGGTCACGGACGGCAACGTCGAGTTCGAGGGCATCCAGATCGACAAGCTGCCCGCCGAGGACATCGTGCGCCGGGGCATCTTCCAGGTCATGGAGGGGCGCCGGGTCTTCGAACATCTGACGCCGCAGGAGAACCTCCTGGCCGGCGCCTACACGGCCCGGGACAAGGGCGGCACGGACGAAGCGCTGGAACGGGTGTACGGCTACTTTCCGCGCCTCAAGGAGCGGGGCAACTCGATGGCCGGGTTCCTCTCTGGCGGCGAGCAGCAGATGCTCGCCATCGGCCGGGCGCTGATGGCGCGGCCGAAGCTGATGCTGCTCGACGAGCCGTCACTGGGCCTGGCGCCGCTCCTCGTTCAGGAGATCTTCGAGATCATCCAGCGCATCAACCGGGACGAGGGGACGACGATCCTGCTGGTCGAGCAGAACGCCACCCGCGCGCTGGAGATCGCCCACTACGGCTACATCATGGAGGGTGGCCGGGTCGTCCTCGAGGGGACTCCGGCGGAGCTTCAGGACAACGCCGACGTCAAGGAGTTCTACCTCGGGCTGACCCAGGTCGGCCAGCGCAAGAGCTACCGCGACGTCAAGCACTATCGGCGCCGCAAGCGCTGGCTGTCCTAGTCCCGCTCGATCGCCTTCTCGATCTCGCGCAGCCTCTCCCGGAGTTCCCGGCGGGCGTCGGCGGCGAACGGGTTTTCGCGGGCGATGGTCAGGAACAGATCGTCCGAGTCGTCGCGGAGGTTCTCCTCGATCTTCATCATGTGCCGGTAGGCGACCGTGCCGAGAGCCGGGTCCGGCACGTGGATTTCCCGGAGCGCCTTGGCCATCCAGTGGGTGAGGCCCTGGATGTAGGCCATCTCGGAGTCGTGCTCCTCGGCTGACATCTCGAGCACCTGGAGCTCCAGGTCCGACTCCAGGAAGGCTCTCACCGCCTGCACCCGTTCGTTGTCGACCGGGCGCTCGGGGAGGCAGAGCACGACCTTCAAACCGCGAATCCCGCCGCGACCGCTCTGGGGTCCGAACATCGGGTGGGTGCCGAGGAACTGGACCTGCCGGGGCAGGCGCTGCTCCAGGATCCGGAGCGGCTTTACCTTGACCGAGGCGACGTCGACGACCAGCGTGTCCGGTGTCAGGCGCGGGGCCAGGTCGGCGATCAGCCCGTCGAGATCCTGGACCGGGACCGCCGGGATCACGATGTCGCAGCCGGCGCAGGCGTCGAGGCCGGTCCAGCGCGCGCCCAGAGCCGCGGCTTCCGTGCTCAGGTCGCGGCGATCCCAAACCTGCAGGTCGAACCGGGCGCCCAGGTGCCGGACCAGAAAACGGCCGAAGCTGCCAAGACCGACGATGCCGATCGTCCTTGCCCAGCAGTCCTGCACCGGGCGATCCTATTCGTTGCCGGTTCCCCTACAATCGCGTGCTGCGAGAGGAGGGAGCCAGGATGAGAAGACCAACCGGCGCTGTTCTTGGCGCCGTCGTGGCTGCGGCGGTGAGCTATGGTTCACCGCCCGTGACCGACGCTCAGGAGGACCGAGCCAGCCGGGAGCACGTACTCGAGCTGCTCCGGGAGGTGCCGCTGATCGACGGCCACAACGACGTGCCGTGGCAGTACCGGACGCGGGTTTCGAACCACCTCGACGAGATCGACTTTCGGGACACCACGGCACTCGAGCCGCCGATGCACACCGACCTGCGGCGCCTGCGGCAGGGGGGAGTGGGTGCCCAGTTCTGGTCGGTCTACATCCCGACCTCCTATAGCGGGGCCGGCGCGGCCCGGGTCGTGTTCGAGCAGGTCGACCTGACCAGGCGGCTCATCGAGCGGTATCCGGACTACCTGGAGCTGGCCCTCAGCGCGGACGACATCGAGCGCGTCCACGGGGCGGGCAGGATCGCGTCCCTGCTCGGCGCCGAAGGCGGGCACTCGATCGAGTCGTCCCTTGGAGTCCTCCGCCAGCTCTACGCGGTTGGCGTTCGCTACATGACCCTCACGCACAACAGCAACGTCGCCTGGGCCGACTCGGCGACCGACCAGCCGGCGCACGGCGGGTTGACGGCGTTCGGCCGGCGGGTGATTCGCGAGATGAACCGGCTCGGCATGCTGGTGGATCTGTCCCACGTTTCGCCGCAGACGATGCACCATGTGCTGGACGAGTCCGAAGCGCCCGTCATCTTCTCCCACTCCTCGGCGTTCGCGGTCACCGCCAGCCCGCGAAACGTGCCCGACGACGTCCTGCGGCGGCTGGCCGAGAACGGCGGCGTGATCATGGTCACCTTCGTGCCGTCCTTCGTCAACGAGAACGTGCGGGAGTCCTTCCAGCGCCTGGATGCCGAACGCCGACGACTGATGACCGCGGGAACCGCGCCGGAGGAGATTCGCAGGCGGCTGATGGCCTGGCGAAGCGAGAATCCCGGAGCTCAGGCATCCCTCGGCGACGTGGCCGACCACATCGACCACATCCGCGACCTGATCGGCACCGCGCATCTGGGCATCGGCTCCGACTACGACGGCATCCCGACCGTGCCGGTCGGCCTCGAGGACGCCTCGACGTTCCCCGATCTGTTTGTGGAACTGGTTCGACGGGGCTATAGCGACGACGAACTGAAGGACATCGCTGGCCGCAGTTTCCTGCGCGCCCTGCGCGCCGCGGAGGCCACGGCCCGACGCCTGCACGCCATGGAGCCTCCGGCCGACGACCTGATCGAGGAACTGGACGGCGAGAATGGTTGATCAGGCGATGTCCCCGGTGGCGGCCCGGCACGCCTCGACGGTCCTCCTGCTGCGGGACAGCGACCGCGGGGTCGAGGTGTTCATGGAACGCCGCCACATTCAGTCCGACTTTGTCGGAGGCGCCTACGTTTTCCCGGGCGGTCGCGTCGACCCCGAAGACCGGGTCGACGAAGCGCTTTGCCACGGTCTCAGCGACCGCGAGGCGAGCGCCCGGCTCGCGCTCGAAGAAGGCGGCCTGACCTTCTACGTCGCCGCGATCCGGGAGTGCTTCGAGGAGGCGGGCGTTCTGCTGGCCTATGACCGTGACGGACAGATCCTCGACTTCTCGGACCGGGCGGTCGAGCAGCACTTCGAAGGTCTGCGAGCCGAACTGAATGCCGGCGAACGGTCCCTGCTCGACATCGCCGCCGCCGAAGGGTTGACCCTCGCCGCGGACCGCATCAGCTACTGGGCGCACTGGATCACCCCCGAGGGCCAGCCGCGGCGCTACGACACCCGCTTCTTCGTGACGCGCGCACCTCAGAACCAGACCGCCGCCCACGACGACCACGAACTGACGAGTTCCGCCTGGGTCACCGCTCGGGAAGCGCTCGAGCGCGGGCGTCGCAAGGAGTGGATGATCATCTTTCCCACCATCCGCAACCTGCAGAAGCTCTCCCGGTTCGAGACCGCCGACGCCGCCATCGCCGCCGTGGACGCCCAGGAGAGCTTCCCGGTCATGCAGCCCCGCGTATTGATGGGGAGGACCCCAGACGAACCCGCCCGGCCCGTGCTGCCCGGCGACGAGGGCTACGAAGAAGCCGCGATTCGTCCCTCCGCGGCGAACGTCACTGACTGGCAGCGGGCCTTCAGCCGCTGACGGGCCCCACGGTGGACACCCTCCTGAAGGGCACGCCGGTGCGGCTGTCCGATCGCGTCGTGCGCGTCACCCAGGACAACCCGGGCATGTTCACCGGCCCGGGCACGAACACCTACGTCATCGGCGGTGACGGCGGCCCGGCCTTCGTGCTCGACCCCGGGGAAGAGGACGACGCCCACTTCGAGGCCATCCTGCGCGCCGTCGGCGGCCGTGAGGTCGCCGCGGTCCTGATCAGCCACACTCACCGGGACCACTGGCCGCTGGCGCCGCGGGTCGCCGAGCACACAGGGGCCGAGGTCCGCGCCTTCAGCGAGCAGCCGCCGTTTGCCGCCGGCCCGCGCCTGGAGGACGGCTCCCGGCTCTCGGCCGGCGGCACGACCCTGGTAGCCCTCCACACCCCGGGCCACGCCAGCGACCACCTCTGCTTCCTGCTGGAGGAAGAGCGGGCCGTCTTCACCGCCGACCTGGTGATGGGCTGGTCGACCTCGATCATCGCCCCGCCCGACGGCAACCTGAACCAGTACATGGCCTCCCTGGAGCGGCTACTCGAACTCGGCCAGGGCGGTGGCGTCGACATCCTGTACCCGGGCCACGGCGAGTCGATCAAGCCGCCCCTCGACCGCATCCACGAGATCTACCGCCACCGCCAGCAACGCACCGACCAGGCCCTCGAAGCCATCGCCGCCGGCGTCGCCACCATCCCCGAGATGGTCGAACGCATCTACATCGACGTCGACCCGAAGCTCCACGGACCTGCCGCCTTCTCCCTCCGCGCCCACCTTGACGCTTTGGTCGAAGAGGGCAAGGTGAGGGAAAGCGCGCCGGGACGGTACGAGCCGGCAGCAAAGTGACACCCGGAGAGCCTTGGCGTCTTGGTGAGTTGATGCTATGGTGCGCTGAAGTCGAAATCAGTGACAACCAGGGAGTGTCCACCCGATGACCCGCCTGACCGTTACGCTGGCTGACCAGACGCATCGCGCATTGAAGGAAGCAGCCGCCCGCCAGGGCCGGTCGATGGCCGCGATCATCGAAGAGAGCCTGGAACTGCGGGGTATCCGCCCCTACGAGACGGCGCGAGAACTCGTGCTTGAGGCGCGTGCCAACTCAGGGCTCGACTCGGATCAGGCCATGGCTCTCGCGGTCCGGGAGACGAGGCGTCACCGAGAAGGGAAGTAGGCCTTGGTGCGCGGGTCACGGCCGCGAAAGAGCGGTCGCGATCCGCGCTACAGAGCGCTATGCGTTGTCGACACGAACGTAGTCGTTTCGGGGCTGATCGACGACGGCTCGAAGGCGCCCCCCGCCCGGATCCTGGACGCGATGATCGCCGGCAGGCTCCTGTTCTTGATGTCGCCCGAGTTGTTGAGCGAGTACACGGCCGTGTTGCACCGTCCAGCGATTGCCGAACGGCACGGCCTGACGGCCGAACGTCTCGACGGGTTCCTGACCGAACTGGTAGCCAACGCCGTGTGGCGGGAGCCGCCTGTTGCCGACGACGCTCCTGACGCAGGCGACAACCATCTTTGGGCACTGCTCGCCCACGAACCGAGCGCCCATCTTGTGACGGGTGACCGACTGCTTCTGCGGACCCCGCCGAGTGGCGCGTCGGTCTTGCCCCCCAGGGACTTCGCTTCGGTCTTCCTGTCCTGAAGAGCCGGCGCCCCGACAACTGCCGAGGAGAGTCATGAGCTCGGAATCCCGCTACGGAGAACTCGTCCGCATTGACCTGAAGTCTGAGAGATGCGCGACCGCGCGAATCGCCTCGTCAGCGTTCTTCATCCGCGCCTCCGGCGGATGTTTGCAGACGACTGACCGCCGTCACTTCGCGGCGGAACGCCCCCAGTCTCGGCCAGGACCGAAGGGAAGGGGTCCCAGCGGGCTGTCGGCAAGCGACGGCCGAAGTCCCTCCATCGACCGACGGCCAACCGGAGCGCAGCCGACCGAAGCGAGCACCGACCTCTCATCTACTCAGAAAGTGCGAGCGTCCGCTGGGACCCCTTCCCTTCGGTCCTGGCCGAGGCGGCAACAGGCACCGCCTCTACGCCACCGCCGTCGCGCTGCGCCACCGCCGCGGCGCGTCAGCGCCGCCAGGGCGCCCGGACCGGTCGACCAGCCTGGTACGCGGCCAGCCGCTCCCGGGCATCCGGCAGTGCTTCTGTCGCCCCGGCACGTTCCAGGTTCTCGATGAGCCGTTGCTGCCAGGCGACGGCCTGCTCGAAGTCGCCGGTCTCGGCGTAGGCGAGGGCGACGACGGCGCCGTGTGCCGGGGTCTGGGCGCGCTGGAACAGGTCGGTCGCCAGGTTCAGCGCCATGGTTCCGTCCCGGACGGAGTCGTCTTCGGCGGCGGCCAGGACCTCGGCCAGGAGCAGGGCAAAGAAGCCGCTGCCACCCTGGTCGGGAAGTGCGAGGGTCTGTTCCAGCATCAGGCGGACCCGGGCGTCTTCGCCGGCGAGCAGCAGGGCGGTTACCTCGGCCGCGCGGGCCCTGCTGTCGCCGGGGTCGAGTTCGAGCGCGCGGCGGGCGGCGAGGGCGGCTTCCGTGAACTGGCCCAGCCGGCCGAGCGCCGTGCCCAGGTTGAAGTACCCCTCCTTCAGTGTCGGGTTGGCCGCGATGGCCCGCTGGTAGTGGGGAATCGCCTCTTCGTAGCGCTCCTGCTGGGTGCGGATGTTGCCGAGTTCGAAGTGGGCCTGACTCAACAGGGGCGGGTCGGCCCCGGCTTCGATCAGTTGCTCGAAGCGGCGGGCGGCCGAGGCCGGCCGGCCGAGTTCCTGTTCGATTCGGCCGAGCAGCAGCACGATCTCGCGATCGAATCCGAAGTCCGCCAGCAGGGACTCGAATTCGCGGAGGGCGAGTTCCCGGCGGCCGCCAAGCCGGTAGTTGCCTGCCCGGTGGAAGCGGAGATTGCGATCGTCCGGGGCCAGTTCCAGTGCGCGGGTCAGGGCTTCCGCGGCTTCCAGGTGGTCGTCCGTCTCGCTGAGACTTCTTGCCAACTCCACCCACGCCGGCCCGAACGAGGGTTCGATCTCGACCGCGCGCCGGAGCCGCTGGGCCGCGGCCTGGTAGCGCCCCTCGTTGTTGTAGAGCAGCCCGGTCTGGAACAGGAGCCCGACATCGTTCGGGCTCAGGTTCAGGGCCTCCTGGTACCACATGGCGGCTTCCGCCCGCCGGCCCATGCCCTCCAGCGCCGTCGCCAGCGACCTCTTCGCCGCGGCGCTCTCGGGATAGTCGCGGACCGCCTCCCGGAACCGTTCTTCAGCGGTCTCGAACGCGTTCGCCGCCAGCGCGACGCGCCCGAGCAGCAACTGGGCGCCGATGCCGGTCGCTGACTCCTTGATTTCCGCGGCGATCGGGTCGGCGAAGGCCACCGGGGCTTCACCCCGGAGCTCCATCGCGGCGCGCATCGCCGTGTCGTCGCCGAGCGCGCGGTGAGCAAGGGCGATGTGGTAGTGGAGCGAATCGGCCCGCGGCTGCTCCCGCAGCGCCGTCTGGAAGTGCTGGAGCGCCGTGGTCGGGTCGTCCGTCTCGAAGGCGACGCGGCCGAGACCGAAGTGAGCCGCAGCCGTGGATCCGGGCAGTGCGAGGGCGCGCTGATAGTGGCCGCGAGCCTCTTCATACCGTCCCAGCTCAAGATGCACACGGCCGAGGCGGATCGCGGTCGCGGCGTCGTCGGGACGGAGCGTCCTGGCCAGGTCATAGGCCTCGACCGCTTCCTCGAGCTCTCCCAGGTGCTCCGCGGCGCTGCCGAGCAGATAGCGCCAGCGGAAGTTCCGGGGCTGCAGCTCCGCGGCGTTGGTGAGGCAGGCTCTCGCGGCCGGCAGGAGGTCGTAGACGAGGTAGAGCTGGCCAGCGTCGCCGAACAGGAGCCCCAACTGCTCGGCCGCGGCGCCGGTCGGCGTCCCCCGGGCGAGCGCCTCCTCGAGCAACCCTTGCTGTTGGTCGATCTGGTCGCGTACGGCCTCGTCGACTCCGCGCAGGTCGACTTCGGGCACCGGGATCAGCGCGGGCGTTGCGGTCTGTGCGTGGAGATCGGTGGCGAGAGGCACCAGGAGCGCGATGATCAGCGCGCCGTCACGGAGGCGGATTGGCCTCGTCATGGTGCCTCGTCTTCCCGCTCGTCGCGCCGTTCACCGGTTCCGCGAACCAGGGGAGTGTAGGCCCTGGGCGGGGGCGCGGGCCACTCCTCGATCGTCCCGTCCGTCCACTGGACCTCGACGCGGTCGATTCGGGGGGCGCCCGATGGGATCGCGACCCGGGGATCTCCCCAGGAGGCGTAACTCCCGCCGCCCCCGGCAAGTCGGACCAGCGGCGGTGCTCCCGTTCGGTGCACGCGCACGGTGACGCCGGATGCTGGCCGGTGGCCGCGGCTCGCGTCCAGCAGGGGCGCCACGCCGAGCCAGCCGGTGTCCGTGTCGGCCCGGTTGAGCAGTAACCGGGCGGGGCCGTTGTTGTTCGTGATGACGAGGTCCGTGTCGCCGTCGTTGTCCACGTCGCCGGCGGCCAGACCGCGACTGACGAACGGGGTCTCGCCATCGAGTCGTCCGGTGGGCGCCGGTTCGAAACGGCGCCCGACCCCGCCACCGGCCACGTTCAGGAAGGCCTGGTTCGGTTGATCGAGGGGGAAGGGATCGTCTTCCGTGCGTGGTCTTCCGGCGGCGAACGTGACGGCGCCGTTGACCGCCGCGAGGTCGAGCCAGCCGTCGTTGTCGAGGTCGACGAAGGCAGTGCCGAATGCCGTTGCGTCCCAGCTCGGCCGGCCGAGACCGGTCGCGTTCGTGCGATCCCGGAACTGGACCGCGCCCGGTTGCGAGTCGTTCCGGTAGAGCGTGTTCGTCTCGCGGTGGAAATGGGTCAGGAACAGGTCGAGGTCGCCGTCTCCGTCGTAGTCGCCGGCCGCGACGCCCATGCTCGCCTCGGCCTCGCCGTCCGCGTTGAGAGCCGCGCCGCTGATCAGCCCCTCCTCGACCAGTTGGCCGTTGCCCCTGTTGAGCCAGAGGTGGTTCGGCATCAGATCGTTCGCGACGTAGAAGTCGAGTCTCCGGTCGCCATCGAGGTCGGCCGCGAGGATGCCGAGCCCGTTTCCCGGCCGCGCCGCGGCCAGACCCACCGTGATCGTCGCGTCCTCGAATCGTCCGGAGCCATCGTTGACGAGCAAACTGTCGGGTGCGGGCTGGTAGGCGCTCGGCAGACAGTAGTCGACCTCTCCTCGCTCGGTCAGACACGTCTTGTGCGTGGCCAGGGAGAAGTTGAGGTAGTTCACGATGAACAGGTCGAGGTCCAGGTCGCCGTCGTAGTCGGCTGCCGCCGCGGCGACGCTCCAGCGGGGATCGCCCGTACCGCTCGCCTCGGTGCGGTCGCTGAAGGTCCCGTCGCCCTCGTTGTGCCAGAGCTGGTTGGCCCCCAGGTTCAGGACGTAGAGGTCCACCCAGCCGTCGTTGTCGAGATCCGCCGCGACGACGCCCATGCCGTAGCCCGTGGCCGCGATGCCGCTCTCCTCAGTGACGTCGATGAAGCGGACCGTGACGCGGTCGTCGCTCAACTCCAGGTCGTTGCGGTACAGGCGGTCCCGGGGTGGCCAGTCGCCCGTCCACGGTGTGGTCGCGGAGTTCCGGTCTCCCTCGTTGCCGAGGAGGTTGCCCTGGACCAGGTAGAGGTCGAGATCACCGTCGTTGTCGTAGTCGAAGAGCGCCGCGCCGGCGCCGACCACTTCCGGGTAGTAGAGCTGCCCGCTCATGCCGTTCCAGTGCTCGAAGGTGAGACCGGCACTTCTGGTGGCGTCGGTGAAGAGGACTTCACGCTCTCCCGCGCGCGCGGGGCCGGACAGCACGGCTGCCGCTAACGCAACTGCGGCGCCGGCGGTGTGCGCCCTCATCGGTCACCGCCGAGACGGAAGGAGGATGTCTCGACGCGTTCGAGAACGTCCTCGCGCTCGGAGACCCGGTACACAGCTCGCGGATCCACGTCCTCGAAGATCTGGGCCTTGCCGCTACCCATCCACCGCACGCGGATCTCATCGATTCGCGTGGCGTCTCCAAGGCCCACTTCGAGTTGCATGCTGTTGCCGCCGAAGGAGCCGCCCGAACCGACCAGACGATGGATCGTTCGGTTACCGCCGGGCCCGTCGACGG
Organism: Holophagales bacterium; assembly: GCA_009845425.1. GTDB lineage: Bacteria > Acidobacteriota > Thermoanaerobaculia > Multivoradales > Multivoraceae > Multivorans. The sequence goes on along the minus strand of VXZQ01000017.1, from coordinate 238,889 downwards.
AGAGGGCGACCCGCGAACCGACACCGAAACGGTTGGCGCCCGAGCCGGCCGGACCGGCGCCGGCGAAGCGCAGGGTGATCCAGGCGTTGTCACTGCCCGGATTCTCGAACAGGGCGTTGCCGAACGTGTCGGTGGGGTAGAAGCCGCCGAGCTGGTGGAGAAGGTCCATGTCGCCGTCGCCGTCCAGGTCGCCGAAGGCCACTCCGTGACCCTTCTGGAGGTGGCCGAAGCCGCCGGCGAAGGTGACTTCCTCGAAGCGCCGGCCGTTGTAGCGGTACATGACGTTCGGCATCAGGCTGGCGAGGTCCGGTTCGCCGGTGCCCAGGTAGAAATCGAGCCAGCCGTCATTGTCCAGGTCGCCGTAGTTCGCGCCCATCGGCAGAGCGGGCCGGCGGATCCCCAGTTCCCGGGAGACCTCGGTCATCCGCAGCCTGCCGCCGCAGGCGGGTTGCGGCCCGCAGTCGTTGCGGTACAGCAGGGGCTGGCCCACTCCGGGTTCCGAGCCCATGTAGGAGGCGACGACTTCGGTCGCCTGGTCGCGATAGTCGCCGACGTAGAGATCGAGGTCGCCGTCGTTGTCGTAGTCGAAGAACCAGGTCGCGAAGCTCTCCCGCTCCGGCTCGGTAACGCCTACCCGAACGGCCTCGTCCTCGAAGACACCCCCCGAGTTCCGGTAGAGGCGGTTGGCGCCGAAGTTGGATACGTAGAGGTCGAGGTCGCCATCGTTGTCGACATCGCCCCAGGCGACACCCTTCGCGTAACGCAGGTTGCTGACCCCGGCTTCGGCGGCAATGTCCTCGAACGTGCCGTCGCCCAGGTTGCGGAACAGCTGCGAGGGGTACTGGTGAGCTTCGCTCGCCTCGTTGCCGACGTAGAGATCGAGGTCGCCGTCGCCGTCGTAGTCGCCCCAGCTGGCCGCTTGGGTCGGATAGGCGGGATCGGCCAGGCCGGCCGCCTCGGTGACATCGATGAAGCGGCCGACGTCGCCGCCGAGTTCGTTGCGCAGAAGCGAGTTGCGGATGCGGCCCTCTTCCAGCAGCCAGGCGCCGCGCAGCACGAACAGATCGAGGCGGCCGTCACCGTCGTAGTCGGCGTGGATCAGGTTCAGCCCACCGAGCTGAGCGCTGAGCCCCCAGGCTTCGCCCGTGTCTTCGAAACCGCCGCTGCCGTCGCCGCGGAAGGCCTGGAGCGGGCCGCACGGATCCCAGGTCGAGGTGATCAGGTCGAGAATGCCGTCGCCGTCGAAGTCGTCCACGATCGCGCCGCCCGCAAGATCGAGCGCATCGACTCCGAGTTCCGGTCCAAGGTTGCGCCAGCGCTGGCCCGGGAACGAAGCGGAGGTGAAGACACTCTCGCCGATGCGGAACTCGGGAGGCACTCCGTTCGGAAAGTCCCCGGTCAACCGTCGCGCTACGTTGAGTAGCCACCTGGCCCGCCGCCTCCATGGACCGGTTGGGCGGCCTTCCTCCAGCATGTCGAGGAAGAGGTCGCCCGCCGCGCGGGCGTGTTCGGGACGGCTATGGACCGCGGCGGAAGTAAGCGGGAGGATGCAACTGTCGGCCGAGCGGCGCGCGTCGCCATGATGGACGCAGTTCAGATCCTCGGCGCGCTGGAGGTGGGCGAGGGCGAGGTTCCACTCGGGAATGGTCGGCCGTACGTCACGTGTCGCGGCCAGGGCCCCGGTAGCCGCTGACAGGTGGGTGATCGCCCCCGCCGTGTCGCCGAGCCGGAGCAGTTCGCCGCCGAGTTGCGCCTCGATCTCCGGGCTGTTCGGGTTGGAAGACAGGCTCGCTCGAAGCTCATCCGCGAATCTCGTGCCGAAGTAGGCGTTCGAGCCGTCCGTCAGCCGCTTGCAGGATTCCGCGAAATCGTCGGGAGGCGCAGCCGCCAGGGGAGCTGCGAGCAGGACCAGACTGGCGAGCCCGCGGGCCGGCATGGCGGGAGACTACTACGCCCGAGCGTTCTCCTCTTCCGCGTCGGCCGTGTCGTCCCCGTCACTCGCAGGTGGAGGCGTCGGCGGCAGGGTCTGGGCCGCCTTTGCGCCGAAGCGAGACGTACCGAAGGCGGTCATGCAGGCGGCGCCGAGGCCGATCGTCCATGCCAGGTAGCAGATCACGAGGCCCGGGAAGCCGAACATGAAGCGGAAGAACCAGGGCAGGCCGAGGAAGCCGAGCAGGTCGGCCACGAGGGCCAGGGCCTGGATCGTGAGCACGCCGAGAGCGAGAGCGCCGAAGCTGCCGGCCGCGACACCGCTGGCGCCCTTGAAGCGATTCCGGAACCAGTCCCCGGCGGCGGCCGCCGCTCCGGTGTACCCGAGCACGAGGGCGAGCGCCAGGGCAACCAGCGCCGCCGGCCACAGGAGGATGGCGAACGGAATGCCGATCACGGTTACCGCGAGCAGAATGCTGGCGACGATCAGGGCCGGCAGGATGAGCAGTTCGATCCCGAAGCCGACCACGAGCATGATCAGCGGGTCGGAAACCGCGGCTGAGCGGACCCGGTCCACGCCCTTGGGCGACACGAGCAGCACCAGGCCGCTGAGCACGATGAGGAGGCCGGTGAAGATGATCGCCCGGACGAACTCGAACACCTTGCCCACCCGGAAGAAGGGCGGTCTTTCGCCGACACGAGGGAACCAGTCGCCGCGCCAGCCATCGAACCACTCGCCGTCCCAATCCCACTCGAAGTCGCCCCAATCGACCTCGGATATCTCTCCGAGCACGGTCGCGCCATCCTCGCGGCTGACCCTGCCTCCGACGGTGACGATGTCCCCCAGCACCTCCGCTCCCGGACCGAGCTCGACGTCTCCACCGATGGCGACCACCTCGCCTGTCACGCGGCCGTCGATCTTCGCCTCGCCGCCGATTGCGACAGCGTCTCCACGGACTTCCCCGTCGACCTTGATGCCGCCGCCGATCGAGGTGATGTCGTCTGCCACTTCGTCGCGACCGACCCGCACCGTGCTGCCGAAGGCCACCTTGTTGTCGAGGTCAACGCGCACCACAGGGCCGCTCTCGTCATCATCGTCTTCGGCCGCGGCGGCCTCTTCCCGCGTTTCCTCCTGAGCTTCCTCCTGAGCTGCCTGGGCATCCGACTCCTGCTGAGGCTGGCCGAAAGCCACACCCGTGCAGCACAGCCCGAAGGCGAGGAGCAGCGCGCCGGCTCTGAAGCCTCGACCCCGTGGCCGATGGACAGGGGCCCGCGACAACCGGTGAAGGAGATGGACTCCCGTCAGACAGAGCAGCGTGACCACGGCGATCGCGATCGTCGCCGCCGGTGTGTTCAGGACCAGGTCGAGGGCTTCCCCGACCCGGACCGCCCCGTTCAGGAAGGCCACGCTCTCCGCCAGCACGGCGGCCGCCTGGGTGAGGAGCCAGACCGCGGCGAACAGTGAGGCCTGAAGACCGTCGAGCAGACCCAGCCACGATGAGGGGACCAGCCAGGCCGCACCGGTGAGCAGGAGGAGCGCGGCCGCCGCCGAGACGGCCAGCGGCAGTCGGGCCCAGCGGGGAATCTCGAAGGGCAGGATCGGCGAGGGGGCCGGCGTCGTGGCCGGTCGGCCGCTCGCGGCCACCTGCCGCATGATGCGTTCCGTGAGTCCCGCCGGAGCGGCAGGATCTTCCAGCGACTGGAACAGGGTCCGGAGGTCGATTCGGTTCCGCATGTTCATTCCTCGCGGCGTGTGCGATTCTACGTTGGCCGTTCGGGCACGACGTTCCGCATGCCCTTCGCCCTACGTTTCCTGTGCCGCCGTGGTTTCAGACTACGCCATCCTTGCGCAGGCGTTCTTCGATCTCGCGGCGCGCCCGGCGCAGATTCGTCTTCACGGTCCCAAGCGGCATGCCGGTCGCTTCCGCGATGTCCCGGTAGGGGAGTTCTTCCCGGAACCGGAGCAGAACGACGAGCCGATACTCCGGTCGGAGAGCCGCCACGGCCGCTTCGAGCGCGGACGACAGCTCGCGCCGCTTGACCAGGGTGTCCGGGGACTCCGAGCGCTCGTCCTCGATGCGATCCAGGATGGACGACTGGTCCGGGTCGCTGGTCTCGATCGGCGTTGTGGGGAGCTTCTTCCGGCGAAGCTGGTCGATTGCCGCGTTGCTTGCGATCTTGAACAGCCAGCTTGCGAAACGCCGTCTCGGGTCGTAGCGGGCGAGGGCCAGCCAGGCCTTGACGAAGACCTCCTGGGTGACGTCCTCCGCAATGCCGCGGTCCCGGACCATGCGCAGGACCAGGCTGAAGACGGGTCGCTGGTAGCGCTCGACCAGCGTCCGGAAGGCGAGTTCCGAACCTCCGATCGCCTCCGCCACCAGGGCGGCTTCGTCCTGTGGTCCGTGGGGCATCGGCTCAGTGTGGCATGAGGGGTGGCTGCCCATATCATTGCCGCGGTGCGCTCTGATCCCGACTTCACGAACTACGCAGAACTGACGGACGCGGTTTGCGCGGTGCGCGTCGCCAGCCGGGTTACCCGACGTCTGCAGGCCGCACTCGGGGGCGTCTTCCTGACCAAGGACGACCGCTCGCCGGTGACGGTCGCGGACTACGCGGCGCAAGCCCTGGTCAGCCTTGTGCTGCCAGCAGAGGATGCCATCGTCGGCGAGGAGACATCGCCGGATCTGGTGACCTCCGAGGGGCGGGAGGTCATGGCCAGGGTTGCGGATGCGGTCAGGTCCGAACTTCCGGGCGTCGCCGCGAACCAGGTTGGCGAAGCGATCGATCGCTGTTCGAGCGCCGGCGGCGCGACCGGCAGGTTCTGGGTCCTCGATCCGATCGACGGTACGAAGGGGTTCCTTCGCGGCGACCAGTACGCGATCGCACTCGGTCTGATGGAGGATGGCGAGGTCGTGGGGGGAGTGCTCGGCTGTCCCAATCTGCCTTCGGCGGACGGTCGCGGGTGCCTGTTCGCCGCCGCACAAGGAGGGGGCTCCTGGGAGCTGCCGCTGGACGAGGAAGGGCCTGCGCCCCGCCGGATCGGCGTGTCCTCGGTTGCCGAGTCGACGGACGCCGTGTTCTGTGAGTCGGCGGTGTCCATGCACTCGGATCGGGGCGGGCACGCGGGAATAGCCGAGCGACTGGGTGTGACAGCCGCTCCGGTGCGCATGGACAGCCAGTGCAAGTACGGGGCGATTGCGCGGGGCGACGCTTCGATCTATCTCCGCCTGCCGTCTTCCGCCACCTATCGCGAGAAGATCTGGGACCACGCCGCGGGGTTCATCGTCGTGACGGAAGCCGGCGGTGCGGTGACGGACGCCTTCGGCCGGGAGCTCGACTTCAGTCTGGGGCGGACTCTGGAAACGAATCGCGGCGTCGTGGCCACCAACGGCCTGCTGCACCGCAAGGTCCTGGCGGCGGCGGCGGCCGTCCTGCCGGAAGTTCCGGCTGCTTGACGGGCCGGCACCGGGAGTTCCATTGACTGCGACCGAGACTCTGCTAGTTACCGGTGGCGCCGGTTTCATCGGCAGCAATCTCGCGGCCGCCGCGCTCGCCGACGCCCGCGGTGCGGACCGGCGAGTGGTCGTGTTCGACAAGCTGACCTACGCCGGCAGCCTGAGCAACCTGGAGCGAGTGGCCGACGACCCCCGCTACACCTTCGTGCTCGGGGACATCGCGGACCGTGAAGCGGTGCGAAAGGCGTTCGCCGAGCACCGGCCGTCGGGAGTCCTGAACCTGGCGGCCGAAAGCCACGTGGACCGCTCGATCGACGGCCCCGGAGCCTTCGTTCGGACGAACGTTCTCGGTACGTTCGAGCTCCTCGAGGCGGCCCGGCTCGATCTCGGCCGCCGGTCGGAAAGGGAGCGGGCAGGGTTTCGGTTCATCCACGTCTCGACCGACGAGGTGTTTGGAAGCCTCGGCGAGTCAGGGAGGTTCCGCGAGGACACGGCCTACGATCCCAGCTCGCCCTACTCGGCCTCCAAGGCGGCGGCGGATCATCTGGTACACGCCTGGTGCCGTACCTACGGCTTGCCGGCGATCGTGACCAACTGCTCGAACAACTACGGGCCGTACCAGTTTCCCGAGAAACTGATTCCCGTCATGATCCTGAACGCCGCATCCGGACTGCCACTTCCGGTGTACGGCGAGGGTGCGAACGTCCGTGACTGGCTTCACGTGGACGACCACTGCGAGGGGCTGCTCCGTGTGCTCCGGCTGGGCGAACCGGGCCAGAGCTACAACTTCGGCGGCGACGCGGAGAGAACGAACCTCGAAGTCGTCGAGGCGGTCTGCGCGGCGGTCGAGGCGGAGTTCCCGGCCGAGGAGAATCCCGCGCTGGCGACGAAGGGGACCGGGAGCTACCGTGAGCTCGTGACCTTCGTCGAAGACCGGCCGGGCCATGATCTCCGCTATGCGGTCGACGCCGCCAAGGCGCGGAAGGACCTGGATTGGGCCCCTCGACGCGACTTCGAAACGGGTCTCCGCGAGACGGTGCGTTGGTACCTGGATCACCTGGACTGGTGCGACGCGGTCGCTTCCGGTGGCGAACGGCGCCGGCTGGGCCTTCAGCAGCGGTTGACGGCGGCGACGTGAGTCCGCTTCGGGGAATCCTGCTGGCGGGCGGGGCCGGCACCCGGCTTCACCCCGTGACGCGGGCGGTCAGCAAGCAGTTGCTGCCGGTCTATGACCAGCCGATGATCCACTACCCGCTCTCCAGCCTGATGGTCGCGGGCGTGCGGGAAGTCCTGATCATCACCACGCCGCACGATCAGCCCGCGTTCCGACGCCTGCTCGGTGACGGCCGGGACTTGGGCATCGAGCTTTCCTACGCCGTCCAGGAGGCTCCCGAGGGAATCGCCCAGGCGTTCCTGATCGGAGCCGAACATCTGCGCGGCGCCCGGGCTGCGCTGGCTCTGGGAGACAACATCTTTCACGGCCACGGACTGGCGGACGTTCTGCAGCGGGCGGCGGCGCGCCACCTGTCGTCGCCGGGCGCTACGATCTTCGGCTACCGGGTCCGCGATCCGGAGCGCTACGGCGTCGTCACCTTCGACGCGGGCCGGCGTGTGATCGGCCTGGAGGAGAAGCCGTCGGCGCCGAAGTCGCCGTACGCGGTGCCCGGTCTCTACTTCTATGACGACCGAGTCGTCGAGTTCGCACGAACGCTTCGTCCGTCGGCGCGCGGCGAACTGGAGATCACGGACCTGAACCGGATCTACCTGGACGAGGGGACGCTGCGGGTCGAACTGCTTGGCCGAGGGATCGCGTGGCTCGACACGGGGACTCACGAGGCACTGCTGCAGGCGGGCAACTTCATTCAGGCGCTCGAGGAACGGCAGGGCCTGAAGGTGGCCTGCCTGGAAGAGGTCGCCTACCGCATGGGCTACATCGACGCCGACCAGTTGCGGCGGCTGGCGGCGAAGACCAACGACGCGTACGGTCGCTACCTCAGCCTGGTCCTGGAGGAAGGTCGGTGAGCGCTCCGCCCGAGGTCCGCGCTACGGGGCTGCGCAGCGTCGTGATCGTCGAGCCGGTCGTTCATCGCGACGGCCGCGGTTTCTTCCTGGAGAGCTACAACGCGGCGATGTTCGCGAGAGGCGGCGTAGACCGGCCCTGGGTACAGGACAACCACTCCCGATCGAACCGGGACACCGTGCGGGGCCTTCACCTTCAGTGCCGCCGGCAGCAGGCCAAGCTCGTCCGCGTCACCCGGGGCGAGGTGTTCGACGTAGCCGTCGATGTGCGGCGCGGCTCGCCGTCGTTTCTGGAGTGGACCGGGTGCCTGCTCTCGGAGGACAACTTTCGCCAGCTATTCATCCCGCGCGGATTCGCCCACGGCTTCTGCGTGGTCAGCGAGACCGCCGAGGTGCAGTACAAGTGCGACGAGTACTACGACGGCGACGATGAGCTCGCGATTGCCTGGAACGATCCGCAGATCGGCATCGACTGGCCCATCGAAGAACCGGTGCTCTCCGACCGGGATCGCGTCGCGCCGACGATCGCGGGATGTTTCGAGCAGTTGCCGACGTTCTCCTGGTGAGATGAAGTCGGCGACCGCAGGTGAGGAGGATCTGCGCGCGGCCGACCGCGAGCAGCTCGAGGCGCACGGGATCGACATCGAAGAGGCTCGGCGACAGCTTGCCATTCTGCGGGACCCACCTCCGAAGGCGGAGCTGATCCGGCCGGCCGTGCCGGGTGACGGCGTCGCCGCGCTGCCCGTTGGGCCGGGGGCGGACCGGCTTGCCGAAGAGGGGCGTTCGGCGGCGCGGTCCGGGCGCATGATCCGATTCGTGCCGGCGTCGGGCGCGGCGTCCCGGCTGTTCGCGGAGCTCAAGGCGGCTGGCGCCGGCGGCGAGTCGGACCATCCCGTGCTCCGTCGCTTCGAGAATGCGCGGCGCCATCTGCCCTTCGAGGGCGGCGCGGCTGACGTCCTCGATCGGTACGGCGAAACGCCGAAGGCCCTGATCCCCTTCCACCGGTATCCCGATGGCGAGGTGCGCACGGCGCTCGAGGAACACCTCGTCGAGGCGGCGGCCGTCCTCGGCGGCGGTGGCTCGGCGGCGCTCCACTTCTCGGTCGCTTCGCGACACCGGCCGGCGTTCGAGACGTTGCTCGACGAGCGGTTGCCGGCGCTCGAGCGGCGTTGCGGGTGCCGTTTCGGGGTCACGCTCTCCCACCAGTCGCCGGCCACCGACAGCATCGCCCTCGACGAGCGGGATCGACCGTTCCGATTGATGGACGATCCGGCGGCGCCCCTGCTGGTTCGGCCCGGCGGACATGGCGCGCTGCTCCGAAATCTCCAGCAGTTGGCCGACCAGGGCTTCGAACTCATCGCGATAAAGAACATCGACAACATGCAGCCGGAACCGTTCCAGGGCCCGGCGGTCAGGACCCTCCGGATTCTTGCCGGCATGGCGCGGGAGTTGGCGCGGAGTTCCGACCGGCCGTCCCGGGTTTGCGGCGTCGTGCCGACCCTTGGCACGGCCGGCGGCGGTCCGTTCTGGGTGCGGGACGCGTCGGGCGAGGTCGGGCTGCAGATCGTCGAGACGTCTCAGATCGACATGGACGACGCGGAGCAGTCGGCCATCCTCGGCGGGGCTAGTTACTTCAATCCCGTGTTCATGGTGTGCGCGGTCCTCGATCCCGGCGGCGAGCCGTACCGCCTCGAGAACTACGTCGATCACGGCGCCAGCTTCCTCGTCCACAAGAGCCACGGCGGCAGACCGCTCTTCTCGCTGGAGCGTCCGGGTTTGTGGAACGGCTCGATGGCCGGGTGGAAGACACGGTTCGTCGATCTCCCCGGCGAGGTGTACACGCCCGTCAAGACCGTGTTCGATCTCGCCGGCGCGGAGCACCGCTGCGGTGGAGATGACGAATGAACGAAGCTCCCGGAACCGCTGGTGCGAAGTCCTCGAAGGCGGGCCTGGCCTTCCGGGCCGCCGCAGCCGTCGTTCTCATCGCGGCCCTGCTCCTGTTCGGCCGGCGCGTGGCGGGCTACCTGCCGGAGTTCAGCGCCTGGGTGGATGGTCTCGGCGTGTGGGGCCCGATCGTGTTCGTCCTGGGCTACACCGTCGCGACCGTCGCCTTCATTCCCGGTTCGTTGCTGACCCTCGCCGGCGGCGCCATCTTCGGTCTGGCCGAAGGCACCGCGCTCGTTTTCGTCGGCGCCTCCCTGGGGGCGACGGCGGCCTTTCTGGCGTCGAGGTACCTGGTCCGCGGGGCGATCGAGAAGCGCGTCGTCGCGGAGCCCCGCTTTGCGGCGATCGACCGGGCGGTGGGCCGCGAGGGATTCAAGATCGTCCTCCTGTTGCGTCTAACGCCGATCGTCCCCTTCGTGTTGCTGAACTACGCTCTGGGACTGACCCGGGTGAGTCTGGGGGATTACGTCCGCGCTTTCATCGGCATGTTCCCGGCGACCTTGCTCTACGTCTACTACGGCAAGGTGATCGGCGACGTGGCCGAGATCGCGGCAGGCACTGGCGACGAGCGGGATTGGGGTACCTGGGTCGTCACGGGCGTTGGGCTGCTTGCCACGATCGCGGTGATTGCGCTCGTCACCCGCATCGCCAGGCGCGCGCTCAGGGAGGAGGTCGGCGAGTGACCAGACCGGAGATCCTGGCGGAGGACCGGCACGACCGGGAACTGACCGCTCAGGTGGCGCCGCCGGACTGGACGAATCCCGAACCGTCGGCTCGCTACCACCTGGTGGTGATCGGGGCCGGCACGGCCGGCCTGGTGACGGCGATCGTGGCGGCGGGCCTGGGCGCCCGAGTGGCGTTGATCGAGCGCCGGCTGATGGGCGGCGACTGTCTGAACTTCGGTTGCGTACCGTCCAAGGCTGTGATCGCGGCCGCCAGGCGATGGAGTGCGAGTCGCGCCGATCCCCTGTTCGGAGCGCCCGGGTCCGAGAGTTCCGGCGACTTCGGCGCGGCGATGGAGCGGATGCGCCGCGTGCGCGCGGCGATCAGCCGGGACGACAGCGCCGAGCGCTTCCGGGATGCCGGGGTCGACGTCTACCTGGGCGAGGGGCGCTTCCTCTCCGATCGCCTGGTGGCGGTGACGGGCTCCGCCGGCGATCGGCAACTGCGCTTCCGGCGGGCCGTGATCGCGACCGGCGCCCGCCCCCAGGCGCCGCCGATACCGGGCCTCGACCGCTGCGACTACCTGACCAACGAGACCGTCTTCGCACTCACCGAGCGGCCGGATCGGCTGGCCGTCATCGGCGCCGGCCCGATCGGCTGTGAGCTCTCCCAAGCCTTCGCCCGGCTCGGCAGCCGGGTGAACACGTTCGACGTGCTGCCCGGCATCCTGCCGCGAGAGGACCCGGACGCTGCGGCCCTGGTCGAACGGGCGCTCCGGCGCGACGGCGTCGAACTGGCGCTCGGCGCCACGATCGAGGAGGCCAGACCGGACTCCGGGACGATCCGGCTGGTCCACGTCGACGGTGACGGTGAACGTCGCGAGACGGTGTGCGACGAACTCCTCGTCGCCGCGGGCAGGACGCCGAACGTCGAAGGTCTGGGCCTTTCGGAGATCGGCGTCCGGTCCGACGCGAGCGGCGTTCAGGTCGACACGAAGCTGCGGACGACGAATCGCCGCATCTTCGCTGCCGGCGACGTGACGCCCGCGCCCAACTTCACTCACCTCGCCGACGCCCACGCCGGCGTCGTGATCCAGAACGCGCTCTTCTTCCCCAGCGCGCGGGCCGATCGGCTGGTCGTGCCGCGCTGCACGTACACGTCGCCCGAGGTGGCGCACGTCGGTCTGGACCGCGCCAAGGCGGAGGAGCGGGGCATCGCCGTCGACGTGATCGACGTGCCGCTCGGTGAGAACCACCGCGCCATGCTCGACGGCGAGGAGGAGGGACTCCTGCGGGTCCTGCTCCAGCGAGGCAAGGACCGGGTGCTCGGCGCCACGGTGGTCGCGGCCGGCGCCGGCGATCTGATCGCGCCGCTCTCGCTGGCCGTCACCCATCGGCTTGGCCTTTCCCGGTTCACGTCGACCATCCTGCCGTATCCGACACGGTCCGAGGTGTTGAAGAAAGCGGCAAACAAGTGGCGCACGACCCGGTTCACTCCGCTGGCTCAGCGGATCTTCGCGCGCTGGTTTCGCCTTACGGGCTGAGCCCGGCTACAGGTGACGCCGTCGCCGTCGCCGGCGTCTCCGCCTGGGTCGCGGCCGGGCGACGGGCTCCGGCTTGCCGGCCGGCGCGGCTGCGGCGTGTCGCTGCCAGGCATCCAGTGCTCCGGCGCCGCTGCCGGTGGCGGTAGAGAGGAGGGCGAAGAGCTCGAGAGCGGGCCCGAAGGCCTCGCGCCGGACGAGGCTTTGCACGGTCCGCGAACTCCGGGGCTCTTCGCACAGGCGCTGGAAGGTCTCGAGCGTTTTCTTCATCCTGCTGCGACGCGCGGCGGAGAGGGCGAAACGCTCGCCGAAGTCGGCCACCACATCGTCCACGAGTCGGTGGAGACGGCGGCGATGAACCGTCGCGCCGCCGGCTTCCAGGCGGTCCCTGCCGACCACGACCCGTGGCAGCAGCAGGGACGAGAGGAGCACCGCGGTCGGCACCTCCGGACCCACCCTCACGCGCTTGTCCAGGAGGCGGGCGAGCTTCGAGAAGCTGTTGGATCCGCTCGACTGTCCCGACACTTCGTCGACCTCGGGGAGGACGACCGGCAGCAGTCCGGAACGTCCCATCCAGTCGAAGGCCGCGGCGCTGCGGCCACTCGAGAGCAGTTGGAGCAGCTCCTCGATCAGACGGTGCGGAGAGGCCTTTACCAGGTCGCGGCGATGCGCGAAGGCGGCGCCGAGCGTCTCGTCCTCGATCTCGAAGTCCAGGCGAGCGGCGAACTCGCAGGCGCGCAGCATGCGCACCGGGTCCTCCCGGTAGCGCACGTTCGGATCGCCGATCACTCGCAGCGAACGGTGCTCCAGGTCCTGTATGCCGCCGACGTAGTCGACGACCGCTCGGTCCGAGGCGCGATAGAGCAGGGCGTTGACGGTGAAGTCGCGGCGGAACGCGTCCTGCCTCGGGGTGCCGTAGGTGTTGTCGCTGGTCACGAGGAGTTCGCCGGGGGACCGGCGCTGGTCATCGGGGTCAGGCGCGCCGCGGAAGGTCGACACCTCGACCACCTCGCCGGCGAACAGGACGTGGACGAGACGGAAGCGGCGGCCGATGATCCGCGAGTTCCTGAACAGCCGACGCACTTCCTCGGGCCGCGCGTCGGTGACGACGTCGTAGTCCTTCGGCCGCCGGCCGAGCATCAGGTCGCGCACGCTGCCGCCCACCAGGCAGGCGTTTCTGCCGCTCTGAAGGAGCCGGCGCAGGACCTTCTGCGCGCCGGTGGAGAGCCGGCGTGAGGCGATGGGATGCTTGGAGCGCGGCAGAACGGTGGCCGGGGCCGGCGCTTCCATCGGGTCAGGGTATCAACGGGCGCACCGAGGCGCTGCTAGGCTCCGCCCCCGTGGGCGCGCTCGACGGATTGCGGGTTCTCGACCTGTCGCGGCTGGCGCCCGGCCCCTACTGCTCCATGCTGCTTGCCGACATGGGAGCGGACGTGCTGCGGGTAGACAACGCGGTCGGCGGGCCGGTCCGCTCGGGCGACATGCTCTCGCGCAACAAGCGCAGCATCGCGCTCAACCTGAAGACCTCGAGTGGCCAGCGCATCCTGCACGAGTTGGCGAGGTCCGCCGACGTCTTCCTCGAGGGCAACCGTCCTGGTGTCTGTGCGCGCCTGGGTTGCGACTACCCCACGCTTTCGGCTCTGAACGAGCGTCTGGTCTACTGCTCGCTGACGGGCTACGGGCAGACCGGGCCGATGTCCCAGGCCGCCGGCCACGACGTGAACTACATCGCGCTCGCCGGTGTACTGTCCCAGATCGGGAACGGGAGCGATCCGCCCCTGCCGCCACTCAACCTGGTCGCCGACTTCGGCGGCGGCGGGCTGATGGCCGCTTTCGGCATCCTCTGCGCGCTGTTCGAACGGCGGCGGTCCGGTCGCGGCCAGTACATCGACGCCGCGATGATCGACGGCGCGGCCTCGTTGATGGCGGTCCACTTCGCGCAGAAGGGCGCCCGCTCGACGCCGGGGATCGGCCTGCTGGGGGGCGGCGCCGCGTTCTACCGCTGCTACGAGTGCAAGTGCGGCGGTCACGTCTCGGTTGGCGCCATCGAGCCGCAGTTCTTCGCGGCGCTGTGCGAAGGGACCGGGGTCGACGTGCTGGATCAGCAGATGGACACGGAGCGCTGGCCGGAACACATCGAGGCTTTCCGGCGCGCCTTCCTGACCCGCACGCGGGATGAGTGGGCGGAGGTGTTCAGCGAACTCGATGCCTGCGTGTCGCCCGTGCTCGACCTCGACGAGGCGCCCCGGCACGCCCACAACGCCGAGCGAGGCACCTTCCCGATCGGACCTGACGGCGAGATCCACATCGCGCCCGCGCCGCGCCTGGAGCGTACGCCGGGCACGCTGCGGCGGCGCGAACCGCGGATGGGGGAGCACACGGAGGAGGTTCTCGCGGAACTCGGCTACGGCGCGGGTGACATCCTCGAACTGGAACAGAACGGAGCGGTCCTCAAGGCATGAGCAGCGACAACGTACATACCGGCCCCCCGGCGGATGGCGCCGGCAGGGTGTTTGAAGACTTCGCCGTAGGTCAGGTCTTCCGGCACGCGCTGGGTCGCACCGTTACCGAAGGCGACAACGTCTGGCTGACGATGATCACCCTGAACCCGAACCCGATCCACTTCGACCGGGAGTACGCGGGCCAGACGGAGTGGGGCCGGCCCCTGGTCAATTCCTGCTTCACCCTGTCTCTGGTGACGGCCCTGACCGTGGCCGACCTGTCCCAGAACGCGGTGAACCTGGGCTGGGACAGGGTCCGGCTACCCAACCCCGTGTTCGAGGGCGACACCCTCTACGCGCAGAGCGAGGTGCTCTCCCTGCGCGAGTCGAAATCGCGACCGCACCAGGGAATCGTCGGTTTCCGGACCGTCGGCTACAACCAGGATGGCAAGCCCGTGATCACCTTCGACCGGACGATCCTGGTGTACCGCCAGGGCCACGTGCCGGCGAAGCCGACCCGGCCGGAACTTCGCGCTTAGCCTCTAGCGGTCCGCCAGCGGCTTGTAGTCGCGGGCCAGGGCGCCCGTGTAGACCTGCCGGGGCCGGTTGATGCGGTTGTCCGGGTCGACGGACATCTCCTTCCAGTGGGCGAGCCAGCCGGGCAACCGGCCGAGTGCGAACATGACGGTGAACATGTTCGTCGGCAGGCCCATTGCCCGGTAGATGATGCCGCTGTAGAAGTCGACGTTGGGGTAGAGCTTGCGGTCGACGAAGAACTGATCCCGGAGGGCGACCTCTTCCAGGCTCCTGGCGATCGCCAGCAGGGGATCGTTGACGCCGAGTTGCGCGAGGACCTGGTCCGCGGCGCCCTTCAGGATGCTGGCCCGCGGGTCGAAGTTCTTGTAGACGCGGTGGCCGAAGCCCATCAAGCGGAAGGGATCGTCCCGGTCCTTGGCGCGGTCGACGAACTTGCTGAAGTCGTCGCCGCTGTCGCGGATCGACTCGAGCATCTCGATCACCTGCTGGTTCGCGCCGCCGTGAAGCGGCCCCGACAGCGCGTCGATGCCGGCCGAGATGGCGGCGAACAGGCTGGCGCCGGAACTGCCGACCATGCGCACCGTCGAAGTGGAGCAGTTCTGCTCGTGGTCGGCGTGCAGGATGAGCAGCATGTTCAGGGCCCGGGACAGAACCGGCGGTGGTGCGTAGTCTTCGCACGGGACGGAGAACATCATGTTCAGGAAGTTCTCCGCGTAGCCCAGGTCGTTCTGCGGGTAGACGAAGGGCTGGCCGATCGACTTCTTGTAGGAGAAGGCGACGATGGTCGGCAGCTTGGCGATCAGGCGGACGACGTGCAGGTCGACGTCCTCGTCCTCCGAGTAGAAGGTGGCGAGCGACGAGATCATCGAGGACAGGATCGCCATCGGATGCGCCGTCGGCGGATAGGCCTCGAAGAACTTCTTCATGTCTTCGTGGATCAGCGTGTGCCGTCGCAGCTTGGCGCGGAAGTCGTCCAGTTCCTCTTCGTTGGGCAGGTCACCGTAGATGAGCAGGTAGCAGACCTCGACGAAGGACGCCTCCTCCGCGAGCTGCTCGATGGGGTAGCCGCGGTAGCGCAGGATCCCCTGCTCGCCGTCGATGAAGGTGATCGCGCTGCGGCAGGAGCCGGTGTTGCCGTAGCCCGGATCCAGTGTGATTGCGCCGGTCAGGCTCCGGAGGGCGTGGCTCTGGATCGCCACCTCGCCCTCGGAGCCGACGATAACGGGGAATTCGTACTCCTGGTCCTCGTAGGTCAGTTTCGCCGCTTTCATCTTGACTGTCTCACCCCTTCTTCTTCCCCCCAGAGTTCTGCCCTTCCCGGCATCCGAATCGTCCTGGGCCACATTCGGCGCGGAGTGTAGCAGTCCCCGAAGCGCTCATGAGAGGCGGCGCGCTCCGGTTCAGACGCCGCGTTCTTCGCCGCCCCAGAGGCTCTTGTGAAGCTGCAGCGAGACCCTCGCCGGCAGCCGGTCCTCGAGCACCCACGAGGCGAGTTGGGCCGGCTCCAGGGCGTCCCAGACGGGCGAGAGGTGGACGGTGCACAGGCGATCGATCCGGTGCTTCCGAATGGCGTGTCGCGCCCACTCGTAGTCGCCGCGGTCCTGGACGACGAGCTTCACCTCGTCCGTGCTGCGCAGGTGCAGCAGGTTGGGCCAGTGGTTGTTCGCGGTCTCGCCGCTGGCCGGGCACTTCAGATCGACGATGCGCTTCACACGCGGGTCGACGCCTGCTATGTCGAGTCCGCCACCGGTTTCCAGCAGGACCTCGAGACCGCGGTCGCACAACCCGCTCATCAGGGTGTGAACACCGGGCTGGAGCAGCGGCTCGCCGCCGGTGACTTCGGCCAGAGGACAACCGTACGAGAGCACCCGGTCGATGACGTCGTCGACCCGCATCCAGGCGCCTTCGTAGAAGCTGTACTCGGTGTCGCACCAGCTACAGCGCATCTGACAGCCGGTGAGTCGCACCAGTACGCAGGGGCGGCCCGCGAAGGTCGATTCACCCTGGATCGAGTAGAAGATCTCGTTGATCCTGAGGCGCTCCCGGGCCGGCAGCGCGGCGACCGGATCGACCGGAAGACGTCGATCAGGCGTCGTCGTCAAGGAGCTGTCGCAGCACGTACTGGAGGATGCCCGCGTGCCGGTAGTACTCCGCCTCCTGGGGCGTGTCGAGGCGGACGCGCGCGCGGAAGGCGATCTCACCGTCGTCGCCCGTGGCCCGCACACCCACGGTCAGTCCGGGTTCGAAGTCCGCGGCGAGCCCGGCGGCAAGCCCTTCGATGGCGTACTCCTCGCGGCCCGTGAGCCCCAGTTCGGCAGGGCCCTCACCGTCCAGGAACTCGAGCGGCGCGATCCCCATTCCGACCAGGTTGCTGCGGTGGATCCGTTCGTAGCTCCTGGCGATGACCGCTTCCACGCCGAGCAGCCGGGGCCCCTTGGCGGCCCAGTCGCGCGACGAACCCGTGCCGTACTCGAGGCCGGCCAGGATGATCTGGGGCACGCCTCGTTCGCGGTAGGCCATCGCCGCGTCGTAGATCGACATCTGCTCGCCTTCCGGCAGGAGCACGGTGTACCCGCCCTCGACTCCCGGCACCAGGTGATTGCGCAGGCGAACGTTGGCGAACGTGCCCCGCATCATGACCTCATGGTTGCCGCGGCGGGCGCCGTAGGAGTTGAACTGGGCGCGCTCGACTCCCAGGTCGCGCAGGTAGGCGGCGGCCGGACTGTCGGGACTGATCGGGCCTGCGGGCGAGATGTGGTCGGTCGTCACCGTGTCGCCGAGCAGCGCCAGCACGCGGGCGCCGGCGATGTCCTCGACGGGTTCCGGCTGGCGCGGCATGTCGACGAAGAACGGAGGCTGCTTCACGTAGGTCGAGTCGTCCTGCCAGTCGAACGTCTGGCCGGAGGGAACGTCGAGCGCCTGCCAGGTCTCGCTGCCGGCAAAGACGTCGGCGTACTGGCGCGTGAACATTTCGGGCCGCAGCGAACTCTCGAGCGCCGCCTGGATGTCAGCCTGGGCGGGCCAGATATCGCGGAGATACACCGGGCCGTTCGAGCCGCTGGCCAGGGGTTCGTTGTACAGGTCGACGTCGATGCGGCCCGCCAGCGCGTAGGCCACGACCAGGGGCGGTGAGGCGAGGTAGTTGGCCCGGACCTCGCTCGAGATCCGGCCTTCGAAGTTGCGGTTGCCGGAGAGGACGGAAACGGCGACGAGTTCGTCCTCGGCGATGGCGGCCGAGATGGCCGGCGGCAGCGGACCGCTGTTGCCGATGCAGGTCGTGCAGCCGTAGCC
The DNA here is from genome assembly GCA_009845425.1 of Holophagales bacterium. Taxonomy (GTDB): domain Bacteria; phylum Acidobacteriota; class Thermoanaerobaculia; order Multivoradales; family Multivoraceae; genus Multivorans. Next base: position 221,070 of record VXZQ01000017.1, on the reverse strand, counting down.
GACGGTGTGGAAACCCAGTTCTTCCAGGTGGGGTGTGAGGCCGGCTTCCGCGAGGTAGTCGGTCACCACCTTGGAGCCCGGGGCCAGACTCGTCTTGACCCAGGGCCGGGTCCGCAGTCCGGCGCCGACGGCGTTCTTCGCCAGCAGGCCGGCAGCCAGCATGACGGAGGGGTTCGACGTGTTCGTGCAACTCGTGATGGCCGCGATGACCACGGAGCCGTCCGTCACTCCGGCCTGTTCCCCGTCATCCCCGGCTGTGGGTGGGGCCGCACCGCCAGCGCCGGCGGCGTCGAGCACGGGCAGTCCGCTCGAGCGGGTGGACAGTTGCGGCAACTGGTTCAGGAAGGACTCCTTGACCTCGGACAGCCGGACCCGGTCCTGGGGCCTGCGCGGACCGGCCAGGGAGGGCTCGACCGTACCCAGGTCGAGTTCCAGCGTGTCGCTGTACTCGGCCTCCTGCGTGTCCGGTCCGTGGAAGAGCCCCTGTTCGCGGCAGTACGCCTCGACCAGCTCCACCTGCGATTCGCTGCGCCCTGTAAACCGGAGGTAGTCGATGGCGGCGCGGTCGATTGGGAAGATGCCGCAGGTTGCGCCGTACTCGGGCGCCATGTTCGCGATCGTCGCACGGTCGGCCAGTCTGAGTTCGGCGAGCCCGGGGCCGAAGAACTCGACGAACTTGCCGACGACTCCGTGGCTGCGCAGCATCTCCGTGACCCGCAGCACGAGGTCGGTGGCGGTGGTGCCCTCAGGCAGGGCGCCGACGAGACGGAAGCCGACGACCTGCGGCACCAGCATGGCGATCGGTTGACCGAGCATCGCGGCCTCCGCCTCGATGCCGCCGACGCCCCAGCCCAGGACGCCCAGACCGTTGATCATCGTGGTGTGGGAGTCGGTGCCCACCAGGGTGTCGGGGTAAGCGAAGGGCGGTTCGGTGTGACCGTTCTGCGAGGTCATGACGCCGCGCGCCAGGTACTCGAGGTTGACCTGGTGCACGATGCCGGTTGCCGGCGGCACGACGCGGAAGTTCTCGAACGCGGTCTGCCCCCAGCGCAGGAACAGGTAGCGCTCCTCGTTGCGCTCGAATTCCCGTTCAGCGTTGATCAGGAGCGCGGCGGCGGAGCCGTACTCGTCGACCTGCACGGAGTGGTCGATCACAAGCTCGGCGGGCTGCAAGGGGTTGATGCGAGCAGCATCGCTGCCCATGGCCGCCATCGCATCGCGCATCGCGGCCAGGTCTGCCACCGCGGGAACACCGGTGAAGTCCTGGAGCAGCACGCGTCCGGGCATGAAGGCGATCTCGACGTTCGGTTCGGCCCGGGGTTCCCAGCGAGCCACGGCCTCGATGTCGTCGGCCGGAACGACGCGACCGTCCTCCCGGCGGAGCAGGTTCTCGAGCAGGATCTTCAGGGCGTACGGCAGGCGCTCCACCGGCAGGCCTGCGTCTCCCAGGGTCGGCAGGTGCGCGATCCGGAAGGAGTGGCCCGCGGCCGTCATCGTTCTTATCGCGCCGAAGCTGTTCGTCATGTCTGGTTCTTCCCTGGTCGAGCGAGGCGCCGGACCTTGATGGACGGATCGTGCCGTTGGGCGCACAAGATAACCGAAAGCGCCCCGATCGTCAGTCGGAAGTGACCCGCGGCCGCATGTAGAGTCGCGCTCATGTCGGGGGTGGACGACTTCGAGACGCCGACTCTGCTGGTCGCCATGCCCCAGGTTCTCGATCCTTTCTTCTTTCGGGCGGTCGTGCTGCTCGCGGCCCACGAGGACGGCGGTGAAGGGGGCAGCCTCGGCTTCGTGGTCAACCGGCCAAGCCAGCTCAAGGTCGACGAGGTTCTGCGTGAGCTCGACATCGAGTGGTCCGGCGGCTCGGAAGTCGTGGCTTTCGTCGGCGGTCCGGTGCAGCCTGAGGTCGGCACCGTGCTGCTGTCTCTCGACGGCTTGACCGGCCTGGAACGGGACGGCATCACTGAGATCGCCCCGGGTGTCGGAGCCACGCAGAACATCCTGGCGCTGCGCACCCTCGCCCGCAGCGCGCCGGACCGGATGAGGCTGCTCCTGGGCCACGCGGGCTGGGCGCCGGGTCAGTTAATGCAGGAGGTCGGCCGCAGCGACTGGCTGACGGCGCCGGTCGAGGAATCGATCGTGTTCTCCGCCGACCCGGTAGATGCGTGGTCGGGCGCGCTTGCCTCACTGGGGATCGATCCGGCGTCCCTGCCGAGCTGGACCGCCGGCGACGGCGATTCAAACTGATCCGCTAGGTACCGGTGGATCCGAAGCCGCCCTCGTTGCGGCCGCCTTCCGTGGGCCGTTGTCCGAGGGAGTCGTCCTCCTGGAATCTGATCTCGGGAACGGCGGCGACCACCATCTGCGCCAGCCGCTCGCCGCGTTCGACGTCCACGGGCTCGTCGCCCAGGTTGGCCAGCAGCAGCTTGACTTCGCCTCGATAGTCGCTGTCGATCGTGCCGGGGGAGTTCAGGACCGTCAGGCCCTGGCGAAACGCGAGTCCGCTGCGGGGCCGGATCTGCGCCTCGTAGCCAGGCGGCAGGCCGAGGACGAGACCGGTCGGGATCAGACGGCGCGTGCCGGGGGCGATCCGGACCGGCTCGGAGGTGGCGGCGCGCAAGTCGTAGCCGGCGCTGCCGGTCGAAGCCCGCTCCGGCAGGCCGGCGGCGTGCGCCAGCAGGCGGATCCTGACGGCGACGGCAGATTCCCGGCTCAACGGCCCTCTCTGCCGGGCGCCGTGCCGTCCTGGACCTTGGGGCCGTCGAGCACTCCGGGCGGGAACGGCTTGCCGATCCACTCGCTGGTCAGCCGCGGCGGCGGCCGTCCGTCGCCGGCGTTGCCCGGCCTGAGCTGGATCAGTTCGCTGGTGAAGTACCAGTCTCCGAAATCCTGCTGGCCGTTGAAGACGCGCTTCGCGGGACCGGGCGTGGCACTGTAGACACCCAGGATCGGCCCGACGACGGGGCCTTCACCCTCTTCCTCGTTCGGCGGAGGCACGGCCGTCATCGACCCGCCGCCGGCGGCCGCGACGGCCGCCGCGTTGGTCGCCGGCTGGGCGCCGCCTGTCTGGTTGCCGCGCTGGCCGGCGCTGCTCGGCCCCCCCTGCATCAGCAGGCCCCAGCGGCCGTCCTCGGTCATCGGATTGGGCCACAGTTGGCGAATCGCCCGCGGCTCTACTTCTACGAGTTCCTCGAGCGCCGTCGGCAGGCGTCCCTGGCGTACGCGGAAGATGCGGATCGCCTCGGCGTACTGCAAGCCGCGGAAGATGAGTTCGGTCTCCTTCTGTCGCTGCGCCCAACTGCTCCAGTAGGGCAGCGCGGCGGCGACCGCGATGTTCATCACCGTGATCAGGATGGCCAGGGCGACCAGGTTGTAGCCGGCCTCGGCTGAGTCGTGCCGGCGCCGCTTGCCGCGGCGCCGGCGGTCACCAGTTGGCATAGGCCTCCCCGTTCAGCGAGTTCTCCTCCGAGCCGGAGTGGACGTCCTCGACTCCCGGATCTCCGAACGGCGACAGGTCGGTCTCGGCCCAGGGGTCTTCGTCGGCTGATGAAGGGAACTCGGCCAGCACTTCGACCCAGGTTTCGGTGCTGCGGGTAATCGGGTCGGGAGGTATGGCCCGCAGGTACTCCTGCTCGACGAGAGTCTGAAGGCTCGGCGGATAGTGACCCTTGTCGGCGTAGTGCTGCTCGATCGCGTCGCGCATGACACGGAGGTTCTGCTTGAGCGCCGCCTCCTGGGCCCGCCGGGGCGCGTTCTTGAGCAGCGGCACGGCGACGGCGGCCAGGATGCCGATGATCGCCATGACGATGATGAGTTCGAGCAGCGACATGCCGCCCTGGGATCTTGGGCGCTGGGCCCGGATGCGTTCGTTCATTTCACCACTCCCGGTAGCGGACCCGGTTCAGGCCGACCCCGTTGCTCAGGGAGTAGACGTCGTAGACGTTCTCGCCTCCCCAGGAACGATCGTCCGGGTCATCCTGGTAGCTCAGGAGGCCCCACTCCGCCTCGCCCGTCATCGGGTCGACGGGGATGCGGCGCAGGAAACGGATCTCGCCCTCGACCTGGCCAATGAGCTGGATCGGCTCCACCAGGTTCTCGAGTTCGCCCGGATAGCCGTCGGTGCCGATCTCGATCGGGATGAGCCCCACGTCGCTGTAGCGCTTGTGCTCGTCGATCGCGTTGCGCATCTGGCGGAGGTGGGAGCGCAGTTCGGCTTCCTTGATTCGCTTGTTCGTGTAGGTCGCGGTCGGCAGGGCGACGGCAGCCAGGACCAGCATCACGGCGCACACCGTGACCAGCTCGACCAGCGTGTAGCCGGCCCGCCGCCACGTGCCGACGGTCTTCATGCGACCGTCTCCGGCCGCTCACGATCCGGGCTTTCGCCGTCCCGGATCTCGATCTCGAGCGGCTCAACGATGGGCGAGGCGATCACCTCGAGAGCCGGACCTTTGGGTCTGGCCTGTTCGACGGCGATCGTCGCCGTGCCGGGACCTGTGGCCCGCACCTCGAGGGCCAGCAGACGTCCCCTGCCGGCTACGCCCGGCCGCTCGCCGAGCCGGCTGAGGCCGACGACGACCATGCCCGGGGTCGAGTCGTCGGTCATCAGCGAGATCTCCTCCTCGCCGCCCAGGAAGGACCCCGCCCGCACCGCCGTGACTTCGATCAGCGACGGGTTGAAACGCAGCCGCAACGGCAGGTGGGAGACCGGCGCCGTGGACCGGACGTCGAGCCGCACCTCGAAACTGTCGCCGACGCTGGCACGCAGCGCTTCGGGGGCGAACGTCAGCTCGACTCCGGTGGTGGAGCGGGCCGCCGCTTCCTGGAACGCTGCCGGCACGATGATCTGCGGCGAACCGGGGGCGGGCGCGGAATCAAGCAGACGCGCGTTGCGTGGCGGATTGCTGGGCGGCGGTACGAGTTCGACGCCCAGCGGCGGTCCGTCGTCTTCCTCACCCGGTGACTGTCCATCCTCCGGCGCCGCGTCGCGCAGGCCCGGCGGCAGACGTTCCTGGAGTTCGTCGCGGGCGCCGCCTTCGGCTTGCGGTTCGTCGAAGGGGCCGTCGACGCCGGAGTCGACCCGCGGGCTCGAGCCGCGGTAGACGACGTTGCTCTCCGTGCCGACCCAGATGGGCGCGAGATCCTCCTCCCGGATGTCCGCGCGCCGGATGATGTGGGGGGTCAGGGTCAGCACGATGTCGGTGCGTTCGTTGTCCGTCGAGCGCCGGGAGAAGAGGCGCCCCAGCACAGGGATCTCGGACAGCCCGGGGATGCCGCTCTGGCTGTTCGTCTCGGACGTGCGGATCAGGCCGGCCAGGAAGTTCGTCTCGCCGTCGCGCAGCCGAATGCTGGTGTTGATGTTGCGGCTGCCGATGATCGGCTGGCTCTCGATCTGGCCGCTGATGTTGCTGACCTCAATGCTGAGATCGAGCGACACCTCTTCGTTGTGATGCACCCGCGGCGTGATGTCGACCTCGATGCCGACGTTCTGGTACTGGTAGGAGGTGATCGGCACGATGTTGCTGCCCGCCGTGTTCGCGGTGTTGAAGCTGGTGACCGGGATCGGCACCCGGTCGCCGATCGAGAAGGACGCCTCTTCGCCTTCCGTGATCCGCACCTGCGGTTTGGCCAGGGTCTGGGCGTCGGTCGCGTTCTTCACGAAGTCGAACAGGAAGCCGGGAACGGTCAGCACCCAGTTGTTCTGATTCAGGGATTCCACGTCCGACATCCTGAGCGGCACCTCCTCGCCGCCGATGTCGAGGCGGATGCCGAGACTGGTCGCGTCCAGCCGGAGGCCGAGTTGCTGCAGCTTGTTCGTGTTGATCTGCAGCAGTTCGACGTCGACGACGACCTCGGCCTTCGCCTTGTCGTTCTGCTCGATCAGCCGCTCCGCGATCTTGACCTTCTCCACGCTGTCCATCATGGCGATCGCGTTCAGCCGTTCGTTCGTCGCGATGAACCTCGTGTTCAGCAGGCTGCGCAGGATGGTCATCACGTCACTCACGTCCGAGTTCGAGAGAAAGAAGGTCTGGATGATTCGATCCTCGAACCGCTGCCGGTTCTGCTGCGTGTCCTGGAGGATCATGATCGTCTGTTCGTCGAGCACCCGGTAGAAGTGGCCGAGGCTGTGCATCAGGATCTCGAGTCCTTCGATCGCCGTCACGTCGCGCAACTCGATGCCTTCGGGCCCGACCGGCGCGTCGCGCAGCCTGGTGTCAAAGACGATGTTGATCCCGAAGGCCTGCCCGATCGCCCGGTAGACCTCCATGAACGTCGCGTTCGGGAAATCGAAGCTGACCGGCTCGTCGGATAGCGGATTGAGCGTCGGCGGCATCGGTTCCGCGGCGCGCGCGTCGTCCTTCATCTGGGAGATCGTCCTGGGCTGGAGGCCGCTGGTCTCGATCTTCGTCCGCAGCTTCTCGAGTTCGGTCAGGGCGTACTGGTTGGTCGGATCGAGCTGCACGGCTCGCTGCATCTCGAGCAGCGCGTCCCGATCGCGGCCGGCCTCCTGCAGCTTCCGGCCCTCCTCGAAGTGGGCGTGAGCGGCCTGGGTCCTGGCTCGCAGCAGGCCAGCCCGGTAGCGGAGATCCGCCGGATCCTGTGTGACCAGTTCCATGTAGCGCAGAACGGCGGTATCCCAGTCGCCCGTGAGCTCGGCGTGCTGTGCCTCCCGGAAACCCCGGTAGCCACTGCAGGACGCGAGGATCACGAGCAGCGCCAGTCCCAGCGAGAGAGCGTGCCGCCGTCGTCGATTGTGTTCTTTCATGTGGTTCAGATCCTTAGCTGCCGCTCGGACGGCCGCCGATGGCGAGCCGCACCGGCTGTTCGTCCGGGAAACCCACGAAGAGCAGATCGACCGACTCGTAGCCGATGTTCTGCACTTCGAACTTGTCCTTGACGAGGTCGCCCTCGAGTGCGTTGAAGATGGACTTGTCGGCGTCGACGAAGACCGCGATCGGATTGTCGCTGCGTCCGAAAGACCCGATGTAGAAGACGTCGACCGGCGGTGGCCTGGGTCCGAGCGGCTCCGGCGCGGGCGGGTCCCGAATGACGGGTGGCGCCGGCGTCTCCGGGATGGCGGGCTGCAATGGCTCGGGGGCCGGAGGCGCCGCGGGCTCGCCGGTTGCCTCAGGCGCGGGCCGGGTTCCGAAGGACCAGGGATCCCGTGAGGGACGGCTGGGCGGTGGCGGCTGGTCGAGGGTGTAAGGAGCGAGCTCGACGACGTCGATCGTGGTCGAACGCAGGTCGGCCGCGGTCGTGCGGGTGAAGCCGGGCCCGCCCCCGAACGACGGCAGGTATCGCCACGCGGCGACCACCACGACGATGCCGAGCAGGCCCAGCAGCAGCGGGTTCGGGCGGTTGGAGCTGGCCCGGGCCGCGCTCATGCGCCTGCTTCCTGCCGGGCAGTCCTGGACTCGTCGCCGGAGAACAGGGTCGAAAGCCGGAGATCGATGCGCAGGTTCGGCGTGGCCTCGCTCAGGCTGATCGACTCGAGGGCCACGAAGGTGTCCGTGACCTCGAGCAGGTTGACCAGCCCCCGCAGCTGGCTGTAGTTCCCCTCGACCGTGAACACGATCGACTTCTCGACCAGGCCGTACTGCTCCAGCGTCGCTTCCGGGTAGGAGATCGAACTGGGACCAAATCCCGAGCGGTCGGCCAGTTCCTTGACCTCGCCGATCAGGTCGGTCAGCCGTTCGCGCTCGGTCGCGAAGCCGTCGCGGTACAGGGTTCGCACCTGGCTGCGGGTCGCCTCGACCGTCGTGACCTGGCTCTCGCGGCGGGCTACCTCCTGGGTGGCGCGGGTGCGCAGGTTCTGGACCTGGGCGATCTCGTCCTCGAGCGCCTGGAAGCGACCGGCGTAGACGCCGCGGTAGGTGGACAGCAGAGCCGCGTTGAAGACGCACAGGCCCGCGCCGACCCAGAACCAGATACGCAGCCGCCAGCCGCGCCGCCGCCGTCTCACGGCCCCTCCTCCGCGGGCGCCACGGCGCTGGTCGCCGGGGTTTCCGCGGCGTTGCCGGGGGTGTCGCCAGGCAGGTAGACGACCGCGATCGTGAAGTCCAGCGGGCCGGCTTCCTGCCGGCTCTCGTGGAGCAGCTTGGGATCGTCGAAGGCGGGATGCTCGAACAGGGCGTCGATCAGGTCGAGCAGCCCCTGGTCGTCGCGGGCTTCCCCGGTCAGGTCGAGGACCACCCGGGAGCGGTCACCGGTTCCGAGCTCCGCGCGCCGCCGCCGGTTCCGGTCGCCGCGCTCCGGCGCCAGGCTTCGCAAGCGCGTGTTCCACGGCAGCACCTGCTCGATGTCGTTGAAGAGTTGCCCCCAGGGGAAGCGCCGGTCCGCGATGCGCTCGTTCAGGAAGGCGACTTCGCGGTTCTGCCCCTCCAGGTCGAGCCGCGCCAGTTCCGCGCTCAACCGGTCGAGTTCCGTCTGGTCTCCGGCGAGTTGCTCCCGCAGCCCGGCAAGTTCGGCGCGGGCGTCGGCCGAGCCGGTGAGGTAGCCCCAGTACAGCACCGCGTTCAGCGTCAGCAGGGCGAGGCCCAGCGCCCACAGCAGGGCGGTCAGCCGGCGCCAGGGGCGGCGGTTGACGAACGGTCGGGCGGCGAGGTTCAGGAACCTGCTCACGTTCTCACCGCGAGCGAGGCGCCCAGCATCGGCAGGGCGCGGTCGAGTTCGAGGTCTCCGGCCTCGGATCCGCCGCCGGAGGTCGTGTTGTCGTCGAGAACGCGAGCCGGCAGCCCCAGAGCCTCTTCGAGCCGTTCGCGCCAGGTTTCCCGGCAGGCCTCGGCCGCCAGCATCAGGACGTGCTCGGGCAGGTCGGCCGCGGCGCCGAACAGGCCGCGCTCCTCGATGAAGCTCCTGGTCAGCCGCAACTCGCGTACTGCCAGCCGCGAAGCGACCGAGGGAGGGAGTGCCGGATCGAAGTTCTTGTAGCGGTAGAGGGCGGGGCCCTCCTCCGTGTGCGCCAGGAGGGAATAGCCGTCGCGGTGGGCAAGCACAAGCAGGAACGCGCCGCCAACGTCGTGCACCTGCCGGATGCCGTTCACCGCGCCGAGGCTCGCGTTCGTCACCATGCCGATGTGAATTCCGGCACGGCGGAAAGAACCCTCGATCTGGGCCAGCACACGCTCCACGCCGAAGGCAATCAGAAAACGCGTGGACGCGCCGCCGCCGTTGCCGGTCCGTGCGCCGCGTACGCGCAACTCCTCCACGCGGAAAGGCACCTGCTTGCGCAACTTGAAGCGAAGGGCCTCCTCGCGATGTTGCGGGCTCCGGGGCACGTCCTCGAGTTCCGCGAACGTCAGCCGCAGCCAGCGGTCCGGGAGGACGAGTGCGGCGGCCGTGACCTGAGTTCCGGTGGCGGTATCGGCGGCCTGCTGGAGTTCTGCGACCACGTCGTGGAACTGGGCGGGCTCTCGCAACGGCCCGCCCAGCGCCCCTTCCTGGAACGTGTTGGCCGGCAGCTCGCGTCGCCGGACGGCCTGCAACTCCGGAGTGGGCCCGTTCTGGCGCACGAAGTGGGCCAGAACGAGCTCGCGCTCGTCGAGCAGGAACACCGACGCCGGTCCCCGAGGGTCGTCGAGGCCGGCAAGGCGTTCAATCCACGAAGGTAACCTTGTTGATCTCACGGAGAGTGGTCACTCCTTCGTGGACTTTTTCCAGCGCGCTCTGGCGCAGGAAGCGCATTCCCTCCTCTCCGGCTGCGCGCCGGATCTCCGAGGCCGGTCGCCGGTCGAGGATCAGTTCGCGGATCGGGTCGGACAGATCGAGCAACTCCGACACCGCCATTCTTCCGAAGAAGCCGGTGCCGTTGCACTCCATGCAACCCCGGCCCTCGAAGAGTTCCCAGCCGGCGATGTCGTCCCGCGCGAGGCCGCTCTCTTCGAGCAGGGTGTCGGTGGCCCGCACCGGCTCCCGACAGTGGTTGCAGATGCGGCGGACCAGCCGCTGGGCCAGCACGCAGTTCAACGCCGCCACGAAGTTGTAGAGGTCGACGTTCATGTTGAGGAAGCGGCCGAGAACGTCGACCACGTTGTTCGCGTGGACCGTCGTGAACACGAGGTGGCCGGTCAGCGCGGATTGAATGGCGATCTGCGCCGTCTCCTCGTCCCGGATCTCGCCGACCATGATCTTGTCCGGGTCATGGCGGAGGATGGAGCGGAGGCCGCGTGCGAACGTCAGCCCCTTCTTCTCGTTGACCGGAATCTGGGTGATTCCGTCGAGCTGGTACTCGACCGGATCCTCGATCGTGATGATCTTGTCCTCGCTGGACTGGATCTCGGACAGGCAGGCGTAGAGCGTGGTCGTCTTGCCGGAGCCGGTCGGACCGGTGACCAGGACCATGCCGTACGGCTCGCGGATGAACTTGCGCAGCTTCGCGATCGTCTCGCCGTCGAGGCCGAGGACGTCGAGCCGCAGGTTCCTGAACTCCTGGTTCATCGACTCCTTGTCCAGGATGCGGATGACGCAGTCTTCACCGTGGACGGAAGGCATGACGGATACACGGAAGTCGATCGTGCGTCCGCTGACTCGGACCTTGAAGCGGCCGTCCTGGGGAATCCGCTTCTCGGCGATGTCGAGTTCGGACATGACCTTGATTCGGCTGACGATGGTCTGATGGTGCCGCTTGTCGATCGGCTCCATCGCCTGGTACAGCACGCCGTCGATCCGGTACTTGATGACGACTTCCTGCTCGCGCGTCTCGATGTGGACATCCGAAGCCCGACGCTGGATGGCATTGAACAGCGTCGAATCGACGAGCTTGATGATGGGGCTCTGGTCGGCCGAGATCCGGTCGATCGAGAGCACTTCGCCGCTGTCCTCGTCTTCCTGGACGAGCTGGATCTTGAAGTCCTCGGTCGCCTCGTCGAGGACCCGCTGCGCGCTCTCGGACTTCTGCAGGAGATCCTCGATCTCGGATCGGACGCCGATACGGGCCTCGAGGGGTTGCCCGAGTTGCAGTTCCAGTTCATCGACGCGGACCACGTCCGTCGGATCGGCCATGACGACCGCCAGGCGACCCTCCAACTGGCGTTCCGGGATGAAGCTGTAGCGGAGCATCAGTTCGAACGGGATGTGCCGGAAAAGGTCGTTGTCGATGCGGAAGTTCGCAAGATCCGCGACCTCGAGCCCGAATTGCGCCGCCAGCCGGGCCGCCTCGGCCCGTTCCCTCCCGAGCCGGTCCTCCGCATCGCCTGCCGCCCGCAGGCTCTCGAGGTCCGACACGCCTTCCGCGATCAGGCGACGGTTGCGCGCCGCGGCGTTCTCTTCGTGGACGACCATCAGCCCTGCACCTGTCCCAGTACGCTGAAGAGCGGCAGGTACATCGAGAGTACGAGCAACGCGATCGTGCAACCCATGACGACCAGCATCACGGGTTCCACCAGTGAGAGGAGCCGCTCGGTTCGGGTTTCGACATCCTCGTCGAGGAAGTCGGAAACACTGTTCACCATCTCGTCCAGGGCTCCGGTCGCCTCACCTACCTTGACCATGTCGATCGCCAGGTCGGTGAACACTCCCGATTCCTCGAGCGCCACGTGGAAGGCCTCGCCCTCGCGGATACGTGGTCCGAGCGCCACCGCCCGCTCGTGAAGGAACCGGTTCGTGACGGCCGACGTAGCGGTTTCGAGCGCCGCGGCGAGTGGCAGGCCGCCGTGCAGCAGCGTGGCCAGGGAGCGGCAGAACTCGGACAGCGCGAAGCGGTGGAAGATCGGCCCGATGATGGGCAACCGCAGTTTCAGGCGGTCGACCAGGGCGCCGATCCGGCCGCTCTTGCCGACTCGCCAGGTCGCCCAGCCCGCCACCACCGCTGCGGCTATGAGCACCAGGGTGGTCGGACTGCGCAGCACCTGGGACAGACCGAGGAGGAGCTGCGTGATCCAGGGCAGATCGAGGTCGAGCGCCACGTAGAACTCTTCGAAGCGGGGCATGACGAAGAACATCATCACCGCCACGATGACGACGGACAGGCAGATGAGGAGCGCCGGGTAGAAGAACGCGCTGACCACTCGCTTGCGGGAGCTCGTGACGAGCTTCAACTGCCGAACATACCTGCGGATGACCCGTTCCAGGCCGCCGCTCTGCTCCCCCGCCTTGAGCATCGAGCTGTAGATCGGCGGGAACGAGTTGCCGGCCGCCGCAAACGCCTCGGAGAGCTCCTCGCCGCTCTCGACGCGGTCACGGATCTCGCTCAGCGCCTCCTTGAAGCCGGCGTGTCGCTGTCGCTCGCATAGCAGGTCCAGGCACTGGAGCAGGGGCAGTCCCGCGCTGAGCAGGCCCGCCAACTGCTGGTTGAAGATCAGGAAGTCCTGTCCCGGGATCGCTTTGCGGTCCCCGTCACCGGTGGCCGAACCCGTGCCCAGAAGCGACCCGAAGAGGTGCTGCAGGCCGCGGCGCCTGATCTCGAAGACGTACAGCCCGCGGCGCTCGATCTCTCGCCGCGCGGTGCGCAGATCCGGCGCCTCGTGGATCTGCTCCACGATGCGACCGTCGGCGGTGCCAAGCCGGCAGACGAACTGCATGCCCCACCCGCTCCTAGTCGCCGGCGGCCAGGCCGTCTTCACGGGGAGACCGGACGGTCACGGCGACCACCAGGCCACTGGCGTCGGATCCGGGGTAGGGGAGCGCCAGGACCAGCGGCTTTCCGACCCACACGTTCAGGTGGCCGTTGAAGACACGCTCGTCGAGGACGGCGCTGCGGCTCCGCTCGATCTCGACCCCGTACAGCTTGAGCCGGCGGTCGAGCAGCACGGTTCCGACGCGGAAACCGAGCCGGAACTCGGTGCCGATCTCGTAGCGGACGTTCTCGCCCTCCGTCGCTTCGAACTGGCCCTCGCCGAGCAGTCGGTAGCTCGTGAAGGCCAGCCAGTTGCCCAACTCGTCGGTGAGCTGCGCCGGCAGTTCGGAACGTGGGTCGCCGCTGCCGCGACGCGACGCCTCGAGGATGAAGATCTCGAACTCGATCTGACGGCGGGGGTGGTCGAAGTCACGCAGCAGGGCGAGCAGGTGTTCGAGCACGCTGCTCCGGTCCCTCAGCACCAGGGTGTTCGTCGCCCGCTGCAGTTCGATCGTTCCCTGGGGCGACATCTCGTTCTGCATCCACTCCAGGGCGTCGTCGGCCCGCTGATGCTGGAGTGTGAAGGCGTGGCGGATCTGGGTTTCGGCCTCCTGCTGCGCGTTGCCGGGCTGGGCGAAGGTCGGCTGCGCCGTGCCGGCGGCAGCCAGGAGCGCTGCAACCAGGAACGCTGGGGCGGCCAGGGCCGGGCGAAGGGTGCTCACGGTGCCACCACCAGGACTACGTCGAGGCCGTCGCTGTCGTTGCCGGGAAGCTGGTAGACCTGCAGCGGTTCGTCGCCGAGCGGCTCGACCAACGGCGCCATCGCGATGTGGTCGGGCAGCACCGGCGGGACGTCCGCGATTTCCTCCGCTGGCGGCGCGGTCTTCGGCCACAGCAGGAAACTCAAACCGAGCGCCGCGGCCGCGGCGCCTGCGGCCAGTACCGACGCCACGGGCAGGCGCCGGCGGGCGCTCCGCGCCTCGTTCAGCCGCCTCTCGGTTGCCCTTCCGTCGAGCTCGAGCCGTACGCGCTGGCGGATCGCGTCGATGTCGCCCGCGCTGACCTCGTCGTCGTGATCGGCAGTGTCGCCGGCGGGAGGGCCGCTGAACAGCAGCACCGGATCGGCATCGAGCGAGGCCGCGCGGCAGCGTTCGCAGTCCTCGCGGTGACGGAGAGCCTCGTTCCAGGCGGCGTCCACCGTAGCGCCGCCGACCTCCGGAGTCCGTTCGGCCCGCTCGCGTTCGCGCAGGAGGGCAGCCCAGTCGGGGCACAGAGAGGTCATGGGCGCTCCTTTCTTCCGGCACGGCTCCCGGCTCTTTGTGCGTACTCGGGGTATCGCCTGAGCAACTCCTCGCGAAGCAGCTTGCGGCTGTTGAACAGGTGGTTGCGGACGGTCGAGGGACGGATGCCGAGGATGCCCGCGATCTCCTTGCCGGCCAACCCCTCCATCTCGCGCAGCACGAACACCGCGCGCTGCTTCTCGCTCAAAGTGGACGCGAGTTCGTGGAACACGGCCCGGACTTCACTGGCGGAGAGCGAATCGAGTTGCCGCGCGGAGACTTCGCCCCGTTGGTGCTCGTGGTGAAACTGGAAGCTCTGCAGCGAGCGGAGACGGGAGGAGCGGGAGCGCAGGTGGTCGATGGCGAGGTTCGAGACGATCCGGTAGATCCAGGTGTTCGGGCTGTAGCGGCGGTCAAAGCGATGCCGCGAGTTCCAAATCCGCAGAAAGGCGATCTGGACGATGTCGCGGGCGTCTTCCCGGTCGCCCACCAGCCGGGTGGCCAGTTGAACCAGGCGAGTCGTCTTGCGTCTCATCAGTTCGTCGAGCGCGAGATCGTCGTCGCGGCGAAGGCCCTCCAGGAGTTCGGCGTCGGACGCGTCGGCCCACGCCACCTGACGCTGGTGGCGGGAGTACGCGATCGTGAGACCGCTCCGTGGAGGATCTTCGCGTGGCGGTTCCATGCGGATGGCTTGCGCGGATCTCATGCCTCGCTGTTGATACGGAGGCCCGGGGCAAAGCGTCCAAGAGGCCGCGCTTCGGGAGATGGAGAGCCCTCCGCCAGCAGGCGCCGGAATTATACTCGTGCGTCAATACGGCCCTGACCGGCCCGTCTCCGGCCGTCACCTTATGTGGTTCATCTACCAGCTCGCGATGGCGGCAGGGTTGGGCGTGGCGGCTCCCGTGCTGCTGGCCCGGCGCGGCCGGCACTACCTGCCGACGCTGCCTGCCCGGCTGGGACGCTTGCCGGAGGCCCGGGGGACCAGACCGCTGTGGCTGCACGCCGCGTCGGTGGGCGAGGCCGGCGTCGCGGCGACGCTGGCCCGGGCCCTGCCGCCGGACCTCGACCTGGTGGTGACGACGGTGACGCCCACCGGTCAGGCCGCGGCGGAGAAGCTCTTCGAGCCGCTGACCGCGGGCGGCAGGAGCGTGGTCGTCACGTACCTGCCGTTCGACCTGGGCTTGCTGGTCGGTCGTTTTCTGGATCGCTACGCGCCGCGCGGTCTGGTCCTGTTCGAGAGCGAGCTCTGGCCCCTGCTGCTGCGGGACTGCCGCCGCCGGTCGATTCCCGTGGCCGTGCTCAACGCCCGCATAAGCGACCGCAGCTACGGGCGGATGAAGCGGGCCGGCCGCCTCTACCGGCGGTTCCTGCTCGACCCGGTGGGTCGGCTGGGCGCCCAGAGTCCGCAGGACGAGGAGCGTTTGCTGAGCCTGGGCGCGCGGCCTGCGCGCACGTCGCTGACCGGCAACCTGAAGTTCGACACACCGGAACCGCTCCCGGTGGCCGGCCTGGAGCAGGCCCTGCGGGCCCTCGCGGCCGAGCGGCCGATCCTGGTCGCGGGCTCGACGATGTCGGGCGAAGAGCCGATCGTCCTCGACGCCTTCGAACGACTGGACCGCGAGGCGCTGCTGGTCCTGGCTCCCCGTCATCCGGAACGCTTCGACGAGGTCTGGCGAGAAGTGAAGGCACGGTCGGTGCCGGGGGTTCGGCGGAGCGGGATTGCCGCGGCCAGAGGCCCGGGGCCCCGGCCGGCCTCGTTGCCCGGGATCGTCCTGCTCGACTCCCTGGGCGAACTGGCCTCGCTCTACCGGCTGGCGTCGGCGGCGTTCATCGGCGGCACGCTCGTGCGGACCGGCGGCCACAACCCGATCGAGGCGGCGCGGTTCGGCGTGCCCGTGATCGTCGGCCCGTCGATGGAGAACTTCCGGCGCATGGCGCGCGACCTCGAGGCCGCGCACGGCTTGACCCTGGCGCCTGACGGCGAGGCGTTGACCGAAGCCTGGCGACGCCTGCTGGACCGACCCGACGAGGCGGCGGAGCAGGGCAGGCGCGGTCTGGCGATCGTCGACCGGAACCGGGGCGCGGTGGAACGCTCGGTGGAGCTCCTGAGCGAACTGGTGGACCTGGATTGAGCGCCGCCCGCAGTCCCTGGCAGCGGTTCTACGAGTGGGCGCACCACCGCCGGCGCCGCTTCTGGTCGCCGCGCGCCGCGAGCCTCGGCCGCAAGACGGTCAGCATCGGCAACCTGCACTGGGGCGGCAGCGGCAAGACGCCGACGGTGATCGCCGCGGCGCGCGGCCTGGCCGACCAGGGCCTCCGGGTCGCCGTGCTGTCGCGGGGCTACCGCCGCAGGGATCGGGAACCGCGGGTCGTGAGCCTCGGCGAGGGGCCACTCGCCTCGGTGGAGCAGGCCGGCGACGAGCCGGTGATGCTCGCCGAGCAGGCGCCGGGCGTGGTCGTGGCCGTCGGCGCCGACCGCCGCGCGGCCGCCTCCCTGGCCCTCGAGCGGGCGCCGGACATCGAGGTCTTCCTGCTGGACGACGGCTTCTCCCACCTTCGGGTACGCCGCGATGTCGAGGTCCTGACCTTCCCCGCCGCCGACCCCTTTGCCGGCGGCCTCCTGCTGCCGGGCGGCCGGCTCCGCGAGCCTCTGGGCATGGTGCGACTCGCCGACGCCGCGGTGCTCACCGGCCTTGAAGCCGGCGCTGAACCGCCGGCCGACTTCGAGCCGACTCTGCGCCGTCACGGCTTCCTCGGGAGGCTGTTCACGTCGACGCTCCGGTCCGAGCTCGTGAGTGGTCCGTCAGCGGAGCGACCGCTACTCGTCACCGGCGTCGCCCGCCCGGAGCGCGTCGCTCGCACCGCGGCGGCCGCCGGCCTGGAATGCGTGGATCACCTCCGCTTCCCCGACCACCACGGCTATCCGCCGCGTTCCCTCCGCGCGATCGAAACCGCCTGCGCCCGCCATCGCTGCGACTCCGTGGTCACGACCTCCAAGGACGCGGTCAAGCTCCGAGGCCGTTTGTCGGCGGGCACGCCGCCGCTTCAGGAACTTAGAGTGGAAGCGCGGCTCGGCCCGGAGTTCCTGCCCTGGCTCTCCGGCAGACTGGGGCGCTAGCCCCGCCTACGGGCTAGCGTCAGGCAAACGACCGCCCCCCGATCACGGCCCAGATGATCCACAGGATCGCCACCGGGCAGACGAAGCGCAGCAGGACGTCGCGCCAGACAAAGTACCAGCGACTCACGTCGCCGTGGCCGTCGGCGAGAGCGTCGCGGGACTTGCTGCGGCTCAGGAACCAGCCGACGAAGATCGCCAGCGTCAGGCCGCCGAGGGGCAGAATCCAGTTGGAGACGGTGTAGTCCATCGTGTCGAAGAAACCGGCGGTGCGTTCGCCCAGGGGCGCCCAGGACGAGAAGCCGGTGACGGCGCCAAGGGAGAGCGCCGAGGGGATGCCGAAGAGGAAGACGGCGCTGCCCGAGAGTAGGCTGGCCTTTCGCCGGCTCAGACCCCTCCGGTCGATCAGGTAGGCGGCGACGACTTCGAGCAGCGAGATGGTCGAGGTCAGCGCCGCGAAGCCGACGAGCAGGTAGAACAGCGGCGCCAGGACGACGCCTAGCGGCATTTCGTAGAACATCTGCGGCAGGGTCGTGAACAGGATCGTCGCGCTCTTGCCGAAGGTCCCAACGCGTTCCGCGGCGTCGACGCTGAAGATGATGGAGAACATGACGATGCAGGCCATCAGCGCCACCAGGGTGTCGAGCAGGGTGATCGCGGCGGCGCTCCTCGGGATCGACTGCCTCGATCTCATGTAGGAGCCATAGGTGATCATCGCGCCCATGCCGACGGAGAGCGTGAAGAAGGCATGGCCGACCGCCTCCAGCAGGCCGTCGGCGGTGACCGGGCCGACATGGAACAGGAAGCGGACCGCCTCGCCGAAGCCCGGGCTCCAGAACGAGTTGACGACGAGCAGGATGAGGATGCCACCGAGCACCGGCATCAGCGTCTTGGCCACCCGTTCGATTCCGCCCTGCACGCCGAGGGCGACGACGCCGACCGTCACGGCCATGAACAGGGCGTGGAAGCCGATCTGGAGCGGCCCGTTGCCGAGGAAGGCGCCGAAGGAGTCGCCGAGGGTCTGTCCACCGGTCTCGAAGCCGCTAAACGACCAGCTCAGGCACTGGCCGAAGTAGTACACCGTCCAGCCGGCGATCAGGGCGTAGTACGACAGGAGGATGAAGCTGCCGAGCGTTCCCAGGGCGCCCACCGCGCCCCAGGCCCGGCCTCCGATCGCGCCCCTGGCGGCCTCCACGAACGCACCGACCGGGCTTTGCCGGGTGCTGCGTCCGATGATCAGCTCCGCCATCATGATCGGCAGACCGATCAGCACGATCGCGACCAGGTAGACGAGGACGAACGAGCCGCCGTCGTTCGCGTAGGTGATGTACGGGAACTTCCAGATGTTGCCGAGGCCGATCGCCGAGCCGACGGCGGCGAAGATGAATCCGAGTTGACCGAACCTGCCGCGTCCGCCGGAGCCGTTTGCCACGTCTGTTCTCCTGGTCCGTTCCTGGATGGTGGCCGCGGCGCGCCGCGTCGCCGGCCGCCGGCTAGGTTAGCGGAGTGTGCGCAGCGACTTGCCTCAGCGGCCGGAGGCGGGCGCCGCGGCCGGGCTGAACGGCGTCTCCGGGCCGACCACCCGGGTCAGCCACTCGGCGCGGTAGGCGTCGAGTTCCGGCGTTCGGGGATAGGCCTCGCCCGGCGCGAACGGGTAGCCGGACATCGCCTGGAAGGGCAGCGGCAGGTTGCTGTCCGCCTTCCAGGTGTTGCGGTCGGCGTCCTTGTCCCAGCCGAAGCTCTCGAGGAACACGCTGCGGACATGGCCGGGCGCAGGCGCCGGCAGATCGCGGGCGTCGAACAGGACCCGGATCTCGTCGCCTGGTCCGATCACGACCTGCCGGTCGTCGACGTCGACGAGCAACTCGCGCACATCGCCGAAGCGGGTGTAGCGGCCCGGGAAAGGCAGCCAGGGCGACTCCGTGCCGGTGTGCTGGTAGTCGAACAGGTGCGGGCCGTTGGGTGCCGGTCGTGTCGGCGCCGAGAATCCGCGGTATGAGAGATCGGCGCTCGCCGCGTCCAGACGAGCCTGGATGACGACGGCGTCGCCGTCGGCGGCGCCCAGGTCGGTGCTCCAGGCGACGCGGTCCCAGTGCAGCCAGCGGGTGGTCACGATCCGGAGCCTGCGGGCGCCCGCCGGCAGCGGCGGCGTGTCGACGACCATCGTCTTCGTCTTGCCGGGCGGGAAGCCCATCGGATCGAGCAGGGTCCTCCAGCCGTCCGCGGTTTCTACCTCGAGCCGGGTCATGACCATCTCCAGGTCGCCGTGCTCCACCGCCTGGGCGATGGCGAGATTCAGGCTGGCGTCGGCGGGGAACACCCATCCGTCCAGCCACAGCCGGACCGGTCTGCGGGGCGCTTCGCCGAGGTCGAAGGTGAACGTCCAGGGCTCGGTGGCGTGGCCCTGGAAGCGCGAGCGCGAGTAGCCGTCGGCGTAGACCTCGTCGCGGGCGCGGACCCGTTCCGTCACGTCGCGGCCGCGACCGTCCATGGCGTGAACGACGGGGCGCACGACGGCACTGGAGACCACCTCGTCGGACGGCCTGCCGATGGGCCCCCGGCCCGGGACGATACGGAGGTTGCTTGCGACTTCCACGCCTTCGCGGTGGTCGACCACCCAGAGCCGCACCCGGTCGATGTAGGCGGCCTCCCACAGCTCCTCGGTGATCCGCAGGTCGTAGAACCCGTCGCGGGTCCGGGCTCCGTCGACTCGCACGAGCTCGTCCGGGTCGTAGCTGTTCCAGACGCCGTCGGCGAGCGGCATGCCGAGCGGCGCGCCCCACAGCAGGTCCGTGACGAAGGTGATCTTCTCGCCGTCCCAGGTGTACAGGAAGGGACAGCTGCCCTTGAGTACCTGTTCCTCGACGATCGTCTGGTTGCCGCCCGGGTTGAGCCGGTTCTGAGGCACGCCGTTTGCCCACACGACGCGGATCAGGTCGGGCCGCCTTTGGTTGCCGAGTCCGATATGGGTGACCGGTCGGTCGACCTCGAAGTACTGGTACGCACGCTCCGACTTCACCTCGACCGTCGTGCCGCGGCCGAAGACGTTGTTCTTCTGATTGCCGATGTCGAGGCCGACCAGGCGAACCCGCAGCCAGTTGTTCTCGGAGCCGTTCAGGTTCTCGATCCGGTAGAGGCCGGAGGCGCCTGCCGCTACAAGGTCCTGATCGCCATCGCCGTCCAGATCGTCGGCCCGCACCGCGGTGAACCCGGCGTCGCGGGGCAATCCGGTGACCTGGGCGAGGCGGAACTCGAGCGCCGTCGAGCCCGAGCTCGAGGTCTGGGTCAGCACCCGGAGTTCGCCGCCGGCCACGAAGGCGATGTCCCGCCGGCCGTCGTTGTCCGCGTCGAGCAACGCCAGGTCGGTCGCGTTGCCGGGCAGGGCGGTCGATTCGGAGGTCAGGGGGAATGGGGCCACCGCTCCGTCCTCGTCCCGTCTCAGGACGAACGTCGACGCGCCGGCGAGCAGGAACTCCGGCATGCCGTCGGCGTCGAGGTCGGCGGTGCGGACGACCCGTACCGGCGACCCGGTAACGAGCCCCTCGGTTGCGGGTTCCTCGCTGCGCAGCCTGCCCAGGAGCCTTCCGAGCAGCCCGCGGCTCGGCGCCGGCGGAACGCGTTCCGCGAACCGCCCCTGGCGCAGGTTGTCGAGCCAGAGGACTCCGTCGTCGTGAGCGAGCAGCAGGTCCGTGTCGCCGTCGCGGTCGGCGTCGGTGGCCTGGAGGTGGTGGTAGCTGCGTGCCCCGACGTCGGGCAGCGCCTTCGATCCCAGGGCCTCGAGGGGACCTTCGAAGACACCCTCGCCGGATACGTTCCGTAGCAGCTCGGGCGCGCCGCCTGCCGGCGCCACGGCCAGGTCGAGGTCGCCGTCGCTGTCGAAGTCGATCAGGTCGGCGGCGTCGACGGCGAAGGGTTGCGCCAGGAAGCGGTCGCTCGTGTCGGCGAACCGGAGTGCTTCCTCGGTGGTATCGACTTGCCAGACGGCGAGAGGATCGCCGACGGCAACCAGGTCGAGGCGTCGATCGTTGTCCGCGTCGCCTACGACCAGGAGCCGGGCATCCGTTGCCGGGGACGCGCCGGGGGCCGCGAGACCGGTCGCTGCCTGCCGCAGTTCGAGCCGCGAGCGAGGAGACTCCGCGCCGTCTCCAGCGGCCCACGCGATGTCGGGCCGGTCGTCACCGTCGAAATCCGCGATCTCGAGCGCTCGCCCACCAGCGGGCGCGTTATCGATCCGGGTGGCCCGGAAACGGACCGGGAGGGCCGGCCCGAAGTCCTCGATCGGCGACTCGTCCACGAAGCGCTCGACGGGAATGCCCTGGATGTTCGTGAAGACCTCTCCGTGACTGCTTGTCCAGGCGGTGGTCCCCTTCATGACGTTCGTGACCCGCCGGGCGAGGCTGCGGCCGCGTTCCAGGTCGTCCGCCTCCAGTGCGTCGAGAACCTCCTCGACGACTCGTTCGGCGCTCGGCTGGGCCTGCCAGATCAGCTCCCGCACGCGGAGGTAGTCGTCGCTCGCGCGGCCGCGGTCGCCGTCTCCGAGTGCGGCCTCTCCGCTCAACAGCAGAACGACGAGGTTGTCGGGCCGCAGGCGCCGGAGCCGGTCGACCGCGGTTCGCCGGTCGACTTCGGCCTGTGGTCCGCTCATGATGTCCGCGTGCCGGAACAGGGCGTACTGCGTTTCGGGGTCGTTCGGCGCGGTGCTGGCGGCCCGGCGGTACTCCACCAGCGCCTCCTCGTGTCGGCTTGTCCACTGCAGGATGTCAGCGCGGATCAGCAGCAGGTCGGCTCTATTGCCGCCCAGTTCCAGGGCGCGCTCGATGGCGGCGAGCGCCGCGTCCTTCCGGTCCTGCCGCAGCAGCGCGACGGCCAGGTTGGCGTGACCGAGGGGCTCGTCGGGCGCGAGTTCGATCAGTTCCAGGTAGGTGCTCTCGGCGTCGACTTCCCGCTCGTTCTCGAGTTGCGCGTAGCCGATACCGTGCAGCCGCACCTGTTCCTCGGTCGGCTGCGCGAGCGCTGCGGCCGGGGCGAGCGCGGCGAGGAGAACAAGGACGGGGAGGTTGCGAGGCATGACTTGCGGCGACCGTTGGCTGTAGGGCAACGCAATCCTACGACTCGACACTAGAGTAATGGCCGCCGTGACCGCGAAACGTCTCTACCTGATCGACGGCTACTCGACGATTTTCCGCGCTTTCTACGCGATCCGCGGGCTCTCGACGTCGACGGGAAAGCCGACGAACGCGATCTACGGCTTCATCAACATGCTGCGCAAGCTGCTGCGCGAGGAAGAGCCGGCGCTGCTCGGCATCGCCCTCGATGTCGGACGGGCAACGGTCCGGACCGAGGCGTACGCCGAGTACAAGGCGAACCGGTCCCCCATGCCGGAGGATCTCAAGGCGCAGATGCCCGCGATCCGGCGGGCGATCGAGGCCTTCCGCATCCCGATCCTCGAGCTCGAGCGCTACGAGGCGGACGACGTCATCGGCACGCTCGGGCGCAAGGCGCAGGACGCGGGCTATGAAGTCACGATCGTCAGCGCGGACAAGGACCTGTTCCAGCTCGTCGGCGATCGCGTCTCGCTGCTTCACACCGGCCGCGAGAAGACCTACGACCCGGCGCTGGTCGAGCAGGACTTCGGGGTGCCGCCGGGGCAGGTGGTCGATGTACTGGCCCTGGTCGGGGACAAGGTGGACAACGTGCCGGGCGTCCCCGGTATCGGCCAGAAGGGCGCGCAAACCCTGATCAGGGAGTACGGCAACCTCCAGGCGCTGCTGGAAGCCGCGTCCGAACTCAAGCGCAAGGCCTACCGCGAGGGGCTGCAGGAGCACGCCGATCAGGCCCTGCTGTCCAGGGAGCTCGTCACGATCCACACGGACCTCGATGTTCCGTTCGAGCCCGACGCCCTGGAGATGGAAGCGCCCGACTACGAGGCGCTGGCCGACCTGTGCCGCGAGTTCGAGTTCTGGAGCCTGCTCAAGGAGTTGGAGAGCGAGAGCGGCGGTCCGGAGATCGAGCCCGCCGTCGTCGTGGACTCCGTCGAGGCGTTCGACGCAGCGGCCCGGGGGATGGGATCCCGGATCGCCGTTGGCGTCGTCTTCCGGCGCGGCGGCGAGGCGGCCGGGCTCTCCTTCGCGGCGGTGAAGGAGGGTGCCGAGGGCGACGTGGAAGTCGGTCGTGCCTGCTTCGCCGATTTCCGGACGTCAGGCCTGCGCGAGGCGGTAGCGACGAGGCTGCGGGCGTGGCTTGCCGACCCGGGCCTGGAGCTGGTCGGCCACGACCTGAAGGAGGCTGTCCGGCTCTGCCCGCAGCGCGAGGGTCGACCGGTGGTCGTTGCTCGCCTGGTGGACACGATGCTGATGGCCTACCTCGTCCACTCCGCCGTGCGCAGTTTCGGACTGGCGACCGTCGCGCTTGACCGTCTCTTCTACCAGGCGACGACGCCGGCGGACGCGGGTCTCGGTGAACCTGGAGGGCAGGCGGAGGCGCTGGGCGACGACACCGGGCTACGGCTCTATGCTGCCGAGCAGGCGGTGCTGCCGGCGTTGATCCTCGAGGCGCTCGCGTCGCAGTGGAGCGAGTCGCCGGGGGCGCGGAAGGTCTACGACCAGATCGAGGCGCCGCTGCTGCCGGTGCTGGCGGCGATGGAGGAAGAAGGCATCGAACTCGACTCCGACGTGCTCGCCGAGATGTCGCAGCGACTGGAACGGGACGCCGGCGCCCTGGCGGAGGAGATCTTCGCGCTTGCGGGCGAGAGCTTCAACATCCTGTCGCCGCAGCAGCTCGGCGTCGTCCTGTTCGAGCACATGGGCCTGCCGGCGCCCGGCCGGACGCGCAAGACGAAGAAGTACAAGACCGGTGCCGACGTGTTGGAACAGCTCGCCCGGCAGGGCCACGACGCGCCGGCCAAGGTACTCCAGTACCGGGAACTGACCAAGCTGAAGTCGACCTACGTCGATGCACTGCCGCACCTGCTGGCGGAGGACGGGCGTCTCCACACCCGCTACCACCAGGCGGTGGCGGCCACCGGCCGGCTGTCCTCGCACGACCCGAACCTGCAGAACATCCCGATCCGCACCGACATCGGCCGCCAGGTGCGCCGCGCGTTCCGCGCCCGCGACGGCTACCGGCTCCTGGTCGCCGACTACAGCCAGATCGAGCTTCGCGTGCTCGCGCACATCTCGGGCGACGAGGCCCTGGTCGACATCTTCCGGCATGGCGGCGACATCCACCGCTCGACCGCGGCCACCGTGTTCGGCGTGGTGCCAGCCCTGGTCACCGACGAGCAGCGGCGCGCCTCGAAGACGATCAACTTCGGGATCATCTACGGCATGAGCGCCTTCGGCCTGGCCCGCGCGCTGGGCATCGCCCGCGGCGAGGCGCAGGCCTTCATCGACGCCTACTTCGAGCGCTTCTCCGGGGTGCGCGCCTACACCGAGCAGACCCTGTCCAGCGCCGAGGAGACGCTCCAGGTCGAGACCCTCTACGGCCGCGTCCGCTACATCCCCGACATCAAGAGCCGCAACCGGGCGGTGCGCGAGAACGCTCGGCGGATGGCTGTCAACGCCCGTATCCAGGGCACGGCCGCCGATCTCCTGAAGCTCGCGATGATTGCCGTTGACAGCCGTCTGCGATCGGAACTCGAGGCCGCCCGGTTGCTCCTGACCGTCCACGACGAACTCGTGCTCGAAGCGCCCTCCGCGGACATGGACGCGCTCGCGTCCCTGGTCCGCGAAGAGATGGAGGGAGTCGCAGATCTCAGCGTTCCCCTTGTCGTCGACATCGGGACGGGCCCGGACTGGTACGACGCCAAGGCCTAGGTCCGCAGGGCCGGAATCACCCGCTCGCCGTACGCCGCCAGCGTCCCCTCCTTGTCGTCGTGCATCAGGTAGACGGCGAAGTGGTCGACGCCCAGGGACTTCAGTTCCCGGAGCTTCTCGATGTGGTCTTCCGCCGTGCCGAGCACGCACAGCCGGTCGACGATTCCGTCGGGCACGAACTCGGTGTCCGGGTTGCCGCTGCGGCCGTGGTGGGAGTAGTCGTACCCCTGCCGCTGGCGGATGTACTCGGCGAGCGCGTGGGGCACCTTCGAGTCGTCCTCGCCGTAGCGCATGACGAGATCGTGGATGTGGTTGCCGACCATGCCGCCGAACCAGCGCAGCTGGTCCCGTTGATGCGCCAGGTCGTCGCCGACGTAGGCCGGAGCGACCACGCAGACCGTGATCGCGTCCGGGTCGCGGCCCTCGTCTTCGGCGGCGTCGCGCACCGCCTGGAGCGTCCACTCGAGGATCTTCGGGTCGGCCAGTTGCAGCACGAAGCCGTCCGCGTGACGGCCGACCGTGTCCAGCGCCTTCGGGCCGTAGGCGGCGAACCACACCGGCAGCTCGGCGCCGGTCTCCTCGCGCCAGGGGATCCGGACCGTCGTGCCGCCCAGGTCCGCATCGCGGCCCGCGAACAGCGCCCGGATGACGTTCATCGCGTTCACCGACGCCGCGAGCGATTCGGGCCGCCGGCCGATGTAGCGCAACGCCGAGTCTCCCCGCCCCATCGCGCAGAGGGTGCGTCCCGGGTACATGGAGTCCAGGGTCGCGAACAGCGAACCCAGCACCGTGATGTCCCTCGTGCCCGGGTTCGTCACCATCGGCCCGACGCCCATACGCTCCGTCCTCGCCAGGATCTGCGAGAAAATGACGAACGGCTCCGGCCACAGGACGTGGGAATCGAAGAGCCAGCACTGGTCGAATCCTCGGCCCTCGGCCATGACGGCGAGTTCGACGACGCGGGAGATCGGCGGGTCCGGCTGGAGGACCACACCGAAGGACATCTGGTCAGTGCTGGTCAGGGTCTTGCTCCTTTCCCCGGGGCAGGTCGGGGCAGGTTAGCAGCGAGCGCGGCCTACTTCCGAGGTCGCAGCACCCGCCGCCGGTCCCCCTCCCGCCGCGTCAGCCGCTGCCGGTCGAGGTGCTCCAGCAGCGGAATCGCCCACTTGCGGGTGAGGCCGAAGCGGTCCTTGAACTCGGCGACGCTGAAGGTCTCCCAGCCGGTGGCGAGCAGGTCGGCCTGGAACCGCTCCAGGGCGGCGGCGGCGAGGAGCAGTCCGTTCGGCAGCCGGACGAGCTTGCCGCGGTCGACGAGGTAGCGGAGCACGCCCTCGAAGACCTGGGGCTTGGCCCCCAGCTCGCGGCAGAGCTCCTCGGGAGAGCCCGGGGTCAGTCGCTGCCGCTCGAAGCCTTCGACGAGGTCCCGGGCGAGCTTCGACTCGGCGTCCGTCAGTTCGCTGGCGCGGCCCGGGAGGGTCACGAGTTCACCCTCGACCACGACGCTCATGTCCTTGCCGCCGCGGCTCGACCAGTCCAGGTAGGCGGAGGCCAGATCGGCGGCGCTGTCGCCCAGCAGCCGGCGGACCAGTTCGGCCTTCGGCATGCCACGGGACAGGCGATCGGCGGCGAAGTGCGCTTCGACCAGGCGCCGGGAGCGCCGGGTGACGCGGCGGACGGCGGCGGCGGTGACGAAGCGACCGGAGCCTGCCTGCAGCAACAGTCCATCCGACGCGGCGCGGTTCAGCAGGTCCTCGGCATCGCGGGGGACGACGCCCAGGCGCAGGGCAAGTTCGGTCACAGCCAGGCCGGCCTCGCGGCCGTCGGCGGTCCATTGCACGGCGGCGGCCTGCGGGTCGCTGGAGTTGAGCGCCTCGATCGCCGGTCCGAGAGATCTGCCGCGAGGCCGCCTCCAGGCCGGGTCGAGGACCTCGCCGCCACCGAGCGTCGTCTGGGGCGAGGGTCTCCGGATGACGAAGCGGTCGCCGCGGACCGCCACCAGCGGCTCGTCGAGCCGGATCTCGGCCACCGCCTCCTGACCGGGCGCCAGGCGCTCGGTCTCGAGCGGCCGCAGCTTGCCCATCCGCTGCGCGGCGTTGACGTGAAGCCGCACCGGGCTGCTGCCCTCGAGCGGCTCGGGCGCCGTGGAGAGCAGACGGCAGCGCACGAGCAGGGAAGTCGTGGCGCGGTAGACACCGGGGGCGGTCAGTTCGTGGCCGCGGGCGACCTGTTCGAGGTCGACGCCGACGAGCTGGAGCGACGTGCGCTCACCGGCCTCCGCCTGTTGGCGGCGGTCGCCGTGAACCTCGATGCTGCGCACCCGGGCACGGCCGACGGCGGGCAGGATGTCCAGCTCGTCGCCGACGCTCACGATGCCACGGGCGAGGGTACCCGTAACGAGCACACCGAGTCCGCGCAGGTGGAACGCACGGTCGATCGGCAGGCGGGCAGGCAGGGAGCGATCGCGGTCGATCGGGGTCGCCGACCTGGCAAGCTCCACCAGGGCCGCGCGGAGTCGTTCCAGACCCTCGCCGGTCTCGGCCGACACCGGCAGGATCGGTGCGCCGGCGAACGGGGTTTCGGCAAGCGCCTCCTCGAGCTCCAGTTCGGCAAGCTCCACCAGGTCGGAAGACACCAGGTCCGTCTTCGAGAGCACCGCCAGGCCGGCCGGGATCCGGAGCAGCGAGCAGATGGCGAGATGCTCCAGGGTCTGCGGCATCACTCCCTCGTCGGCGGCCACGACCAGGACCATCATCTGGATGCCGCCGAGCCCGGCGAGCGCGTTGTGGACGAACCGCTCGTGGCCGGGTACGTCGACGAAGCCGATCTGCCAGCCGTCCTCGACCATCGACGCGAAGCCGAGGTCGATCGTGATTCCGCGCTGCTTCTCCTCTTCCCAGCGGTCGCAGTCGATCCCGGTCAGGGCGTGGACCAGCCGCGTCTTGCCGTGGTCGACGTGGCCGGCGGTGCCGACGACGAACCGGTTGGCGGCTACCTCGGTCACGAACCGCGTTCGGGATCGATGCCGTAGGCCTGGAGCTTGCGGTACAGGTGGCGGCGGTCGATTCCGAGGTCCCGGGCGGTTTGGGAGACGTTGCCGCCCGCGGCGCCGAGCCGTCGCTCGATGTAGAGCCGCTCGAAGGTCTCGCGGGCCTCCTTGAGCGAGGCGTAGTCGCTTTCGACCGGAGCGGTCGCGTCCGTGCCGCGAACCCGCGGCGGCAGATCCGCCTCCGTGACCACGTCGCCCGGCGCCATGATCATCAGGCGTTCGCTCAGGTTGCGGAGTTCTCGCACGTTCCCCGGCCACGAGTAGGCGACCAGCCGCTCGAGCGCTTGAGCGTCGATCGTCTTGGGACGGCGGCCGGCCTCGGCGGCGAAGCGCTGGAGGAAGTGGTCGATCAGGGCCGGGATGTCCTCGCGCCGCTCACGAAGCGCCGGTACGTGGAGCGGAATGACGGCGAGGCGGAAGTAGAGGTCCTCGCGGAACCGGCCGGCCGGGAGTTCACCCTCTTCCAGGTTCTTGTTCGTCGCCGCCAGCACCCGCACATCGACCTCGATCGGCTCGGAACCTCCGACCCGTTCGAAGCGCTGCTCCTCGAGCACGCGCAGCACCTTGGCCTGGGTGTTCAGCGACATGTCGGCGATCTCGTCCAGGAACAGGGTGCCTCCGTCGGCCTGCTCGAAACGTCCCCGGCGGTTCTCCGAGGCTCCGGTGAAGGCGCCCTTGATGTGGCCGAACAGTTCGCTCTCGATCAGCTCCTCGGGGATCGCGGCGCAGTTCACTTCGACGAAGGCGCGGCTCCTGCGCCGGGAGAGGTTGTGGACGCGCCGTGCGACCAGCTCCTTGCCTGTGCCGTTCTCGCCGGTGATCAGGATCCGGCTTTCGGCGCGCGCCGCGAGCTGCAGCTCGTCCTTCAACCGCCGCATCGGCGGCGAGTCGCCGATGAGCTGCCGCTCCGGATCGAGCCGGTTCGACAGCTCCCGCACCTGGCGTTCGAGACGGTTGCGCTCCAGCGCGTTTTCGACCGACACGACGACCCGGTTGAGCGCCAGCGGCTTCTCCAGGAAGTCGTGCGCGCCGATTCGCATCGCCTTGACCGCCGTGTCGATGTTCCCGTGGCCGGAGATGACGATCACCGGGGTCTGGAAGTCGCCTTCCCGGAGTTCCTCGAGGATCTCCAGGCCGTCGCGGTCAGGCAGCCAGACGTCGAGCAGGACGAGATCGAACTCGTCGCTCGCCATCAGCGCCTGGCCGCTCACCGCGTCCGCCGCCGCGGTCACCGAGTGGCCTTCGTCCTCGAGGATGCCCCGCAGCGTCTGGCGGATGCCGGCCTCATCGTCGACGATCAGAATGCGCGCCTTGCTCATCGTCGGATGTCGGTGATCGCGGAGTTACCGCGGCAGTTCGGACTGAGGCAGTTCAATGGTGAAGGTCGTGCCGCGAGGCTCGTTGTCCTCGACCCGGATCGACCCGTTGTGATCGCTCACGATGCGCTGCACGATGGCGAGGCCCAGCCCCGACCCGCGTCCCTTGGTCGAAAAGTACGGCAGGAAGAGTTTCTCGCGCGCGCCCTTCGGCACGCCGCTGCCGGTGTCCCTGACGGACAGGTCGAAGACCCCGTTGCTGCGGCGGGCCCGGACCGTCACCTGGCCGGGCGGGCTCGTGGCGGCGATGGCGTTGTCCAGCAGGTTGACCAGGGCGGAGCGCATCTGGTCGGCGTCGAGTTTGGCATGGAGACCCTCTTCGCCGGCCTCGATGCGCGCCTCGACCTCGACTCCGGGTTTCAGCTCGCGGTAGAGGTCGACCGTCTCGCTGATCAGCTTTGCTATGTCCACGTCGCGGGGCTGGGGACGCCGCATGCGGGCGTAGCGCGCGAACTGGTCCACGAGATTCTGCATGTTGCCGACCTCGCGGACGACGATCTGCGCGCCTTCCTCGACCGCGGCGCCGAGCCTCGCGTCGTTGCCTTGCGCCTTGCGCAGCAGTCGCTCGGCGGCGAGCTTGATCGGAGTCAGCGGGTTCTTGATCTCGTGCGCGATCCGGCGTGCGGCCTCGGTCCATGTGGCGGCCTTCTGGGCGTCGAGCAGCGCCGTCAGATCCTCGATCACGAGAACGTGACCGAGCAGTTCGAAGCCGCCGCTGCCGTCCGGGGCGCGCAGCGGGCTGGTCTTGACCTCCAGCGTCTTCCAGTCGTCCCTGCCGCCGAGGCTGACTTCGCGACGGGCCGGGGTCGCCCGGGAGCGGCGGGAGCCGGTCGCCCCCCGGATGGTCGAGTCCGGCAGGTCGGCGAACACGGCCTCGACGCCCTTGTCGGGGAGCAGTTCGCTCAGGGCTTCGGGCGGGGCGCCGGCGAGCGAGACATGCGCCGGAAGTCCCAGCATCTCCATCGCGGCACGGTTGCAGGTCAGGATGCGGCCGTCGCGATCGAGCGAGAGAACGCCGGCCGGTCCGCTCTCGAGCACCGCTTCGATGCGGGCGCGCTCGGCGTCCAGGCGGCGGTTCGTCGCGACCAGGTCGCGGTTTGATTCCTGCAACGCGTCGGTCATCCGGTTGAAGGAGTCGACCAGGACCTGGACCTCGTCGTCGGCGGCCGCCTCGACCCGGTGTTCCAGGTCGCCGCCAGCGATGCGCCGGGTGCCGTCCGCCAGCGCTTCGATCGGACCGGTGACCCGGCCGGCGACGTAGAGACCGACCCAGCACGAGACGAGCAGGATGCACAGCGTCACGGTCAGGAACAGGAGCCAGTACGCGGCCCGGATCTCGTCGCGTTGCGCGTGCAGTTGCCGCCGGGACTGGTAGGCGGCGATCAGGGTCTCCGTGTTGCCGGCGAGTTCGGCGTCGAGCAGCCTGCCGGCGACGGCCACCGTGGTCTCGGCGCCGCCTTCGCGCGCGGCGGCGGCCAGGATCAGCCGCTCCTCGCTGCCCGCCACTTCGCCGATGGCCCGGGCGGCGCCGGTGCGGACCGCTTCGAGCAGCATGCCGCGGGTCGGCTCGGGCACTTCCGAAAGCGCCTGCGGTTTGACCCTGGCCTGCAGGAAGGTGGTGTCGCGGTAGACCGCCAGGTAGTCCAGGTCGGCCTCGGAGAGCGCGTCACCGAGCGCCCCCAGCAGCCTGCCGCGGCCGCGCGGGCTCTCCAGGTCCAGGCTCTCGGTGTCGGCGAGAAAGCGCTCGGCGTCGCGCAGCAACTGGTCCTGCTGCGTTGAGGTCAGGGCCTGGGAGACCTGGTTCGCCGGTTCCAGCAGGTCGTCGATATCGGTCCGGAACATGCGGTCGATCGAGCCCTGGAGCAGTTCCGTGGCGTAGGCGAACAGAACGAGTCCGGGTATGAGCGACAGGCCGATGTAGGTCAGGATCAGCTTGGTGCGGAACTTGGCGCCCAGACGCTGGCGTCGACGCTCGATCCACAGCTTGGTCAGGTTGCGGACGAGCACGAAGACGACGATCAGGATCAGCACCACGTTCAGATTGCGCAGCGCGAACAGCAGGATGCTGTTGTTCAGCACCGTGGGGTCGATCTCGCGGCCGCGCTGGAGCGCGTAGTAGCCGGCGGTCGGCACCGCCAGGGAAAGAGCCAGGAGCCAGACCAGGAAGCGGTTGGTCTTGATGAGTTCCCGCAGGGGTGGGCGGGACGCGGTGAAGTGCGGCGTCACTCGGCCTCTCCGCTGCCGATCTGGCGTTGGGCGGGGCGGAAGGGCGTCGTTTGCGCCCAGGCGGTGTGGACCCGGTCCGGGATCAGGCCGAGTCGGGTTCGGGTCCCCACTTCCGCGCGCACCCGGAGCACGAGTCGTCCCGGCGGTTCGTCGGCCAGCTCGACCGACGGCAATCCCTCGAACGTCGTCAGCGCTCGCTCCAGCTCCTCCTGCGAGGTCACGACGCGGCTGGCGTAGAGCTCGCCGTCGCGCCTGAAGTTGACCTGGTACTCCCGGGTGAGGGCGTTGTACATCGCCACGACCTGCAGCCGGGTGGCGACGACGGCCTTGTCGAACCAGCGGCGCCGGATCCGACGGACCTGGATCTCGTAGGTGAAGCCGGTCGGCAGCCCGCTCTCGATCTTCTCCCATGTGCGTTCGTCCAACGCCCGGTCCAGCCGGAAGCTGACCAGCAGCACCGGACCTTCGCGCACGGCGGAGAGTCCGGCGATTGCGGCCCTGGCGGACCGGGCTGAAGCCTCTCGCGGCGGCTGGGCCGCGAGTGCGTCGCCGCCCAGAACGCTCGACAGGCTGAGCGCGCAGATCAGCCGTCCCGCCCGCGGGACTCCCATGGCATGACACTACCAGCGTTCGCAGCCCGCACTGCTGCGCGGGCGCTTACGAAGCGGCGAAACCCGGGAGCCAGGTCGTCGGCTGCTCGCTCTCGAGGGGTCGATCCGCTGGCGGGGGCAACTCGTCTCCCCGCATCCAGGTCCAGTACCGGGGGTTGGCGACGAGTTCCCTGAGCAACTCGTAGTGGAGTTGATGCCCGCCCCGCAGAACCTCGAAGTGGCCCCAGATCGGCGCTCCCAGGAGGGTGAAGTCGCCCACCGCGTCGAGCGCCTTGTGGCGCACCGGCTCGTCCGCGAAGCGGAGGTCCGTGTTCACGGCGCCCTGCTCGTCGAACACGATGCAGTTGTCGACCGACCCGCCCAGGCCCAGGCCGGCGCGCTGCATCTGCTCGACGTCCATTTGCCGGCAGAAGGTCCGGGCCGGCGCCAGGCCGCGCTCGAAGCTGCGTGTGTCGACGTCGATCTGCAGCCGCTGGCGTCCCACCGCGCAGCCTTCGAAGTCGATCGTGTAGTCCAGGCGCAGGCCGGGGTAGGGCGATGCGCGCAGCCACTTGTCGCCTCGGTCGATCTCGATCACCGAAGTGATCGCGAGGATCTGCCGGCTCGCGTTCTGGGGTCTTACCCCCGCCGCCTGCAGCAGCAGCAGGTAGGGCATCGCCGAGCCGTCGAGGATCGGCACCTCGGGGCCGTCCATCTCAACGACCAGGTTGTCGATGCCGAGAATGTAGACGGCGGCGAGAAGGTGTTCGACCGTGGAGACGGTGACGTCGTCGCGACCGAGGGTGGTGGCGAGTTCGAGGGAGCTGACGCTCTTGAGGTCTGCAGGAACCTCCACGTTGCCGGCATCCGTGCGGCGGAAGCAGATGCCCGCGCCGGGCGGCGCCGGCAGGATGCGCAGATTCGTTTCCCTGCCGGTGTGGATGCCTACGCCGGAGATCGCCGTCGGACGTCGGATCGTCTGCTGGCGAAACAGGCGGTCACGCGTGTCGCTGGGCCGTCGATGGGAACTCCGGCCCGATCCGTTGGCGCGCTTTGCCATCGAGCAGGTGTTTCAGCACGGATCGTGCCAGCCTGACGATCGCCTTCGTTCTCCTGCAAGTTCCTTGTTTTTCAGCGGTTTAGGTTCTCGACGAGAGTGGGTCGACTGTCCAGTATGTGGCGCTTTTGCCCCACTTCTGTGGCGCTTCGGCCGCATTGCAACCGCCTCCGCCACGGTGCCCGCGGAGTAGACTCCACCGGGAAGATGCACCGAACGCCGGAAACGAACACGGATGGCCAGGCGCAGCAAACAGAAGCAGCGGTCGCTCGCGGGCGGGAACGCTCTGGCGGTCAATCGAAAGGCCCGGCGGGAGTATCGCGTCCTGGAGCGGCTGGAGGCTGGCATCGAGCTCCTGGGCACTGAGGTCAAATCGATCAGGGGCGGCAAGATCCAGCTACGCGACAGCTACGTGGCCTTTCGCGACCACGAGGCCTGGTTGCTGGAGGCTCACGTCTCAGCGTACAGCCACGGGAACCGGGAGAACCATGACCTCGAGCGGCCGAGGCGGCTGCTCCTGAATCGGCGCGAGATCGACCGCCTGTTCGGGCGTACCCGCGACCGGGGCCTGACGGTGGTGCCGCTGTCCGTCTACCTGAAAGGGAACCGGATCAAGGTCGAGCTGGCCCTGGCCGAAGGCAGGAAGTTGCACGACAAGCGCGAGCGGGAACGGGAGCGGACCCTCGACCGGGAGGCCGGCGAGGTGTTCCGCGGCCGGCGGCGCATGCGTACGGACGCGTCAGAGGAAACGGTGTGAGCGGCAAGAAGATCGTCGTTCGCGGCGCCCGCGAGCACAACCTGAAGAACCTGACGGTCGAGATCCCGCGCGATCGGCTGGTCGTCGTCACCGGCGTTTCGGGCTCGGGCAAGTCCTCCCTCGCCTTCGACACGCTGTTCGCGGAGGGGCAGCGTCGGTACGTCGAGTCCCTGTCGGCCTACGCCCGCCAGTTCCTGCACCAGGTCGAGAAGCCGGACGTCGACTCGATCGAGGGATTGTCGCCCGCGATTTCGATCGAGCAGAAGTCGGTGTCCCGCAACCCGCGGTCGACGGTGGGGACGGTGACGGAGATCCAGGACTACCTGCGGCTGCTCTACGCCTCGGTGGGAGTGCCGCACTGCCCCGAGTGCGGCAAGGTGATCCGGCCTCAGACCGTGCAGCAGATGGTCGACCGGGTGGCCGGGATGCCGGAGGGGACGCGGCTGCTGCTGCTCGCGCCGTACGTGCGGGGCAAGAAGGGCGAGTACCGCCGCCAGCTCGAGCAGATGGTCCGCGAGGGGTTCCTGCGGGCGCGCATCGATGGCGAACTCTGCGAACTCTCCGGCGACCTGCCGGCTCTGGACAAGAACAAGAAGCACGACATCGAGATCGTGATCGACCGGCTCGTCGTGCGGCCGGGCATCGAGCAGCGGCTAGCCGCGTCGTTCGAGACGGCCCTTGAGGTCGGGCGCGGCCTGCTCGTCGTGGCGCCCCAGGGATTGCCCGAGGAGACGATGTCGCAGCACTACGCCTGCGCCGACTGCGGCTCCAGTCTGGCGGAGATCTCGCCGCGCCTCTTCTCGTTCAACAGCCCCTACGGCGCCTGCCCTGAGTGCGGCGGCCTGGGTTCCTCGATGGCGGTCGACGAGCAGCGGATCCTGGATGATCCCCGCCGGTCGATCCAGTCCGGCGTGCTCAGACCGTTTCCGACGAGTTCGTCGTCGTGGCGGCTCAGGATGCTCAGGACGGTCGCCGCGGATCTCGGCTTCGATCTCTCGACCCCGTGGTGCGAGTTGTCCGAGGAGGCGCGGCAGGTCGTGCTCTACGGCTCGGGCAGCCGGGAGATCGCCTTCGAGATCAAGGGCCGGCGGTCGTCCTACCAGTGGCGCGGACGCTACGAGGGCGTCGTGCCGATGCTCGCTCGCCGGCACGCGGACACGGAGTCGCCGGGCGTGCGCGCGGAGATCGAGAAGTACATGTCGGTTCGCACCTGCGGCTCGTGCTCGGGCCGCCGGCTTCGTCCCGAGGCGCTGGCGGTTACGGTCGGCGACCGTTCAATCGACGATCTGACCTCGATGCCGATCGGCGACCTCCGGGGGGTGGTCGGGTGCCTGGGCCTGAGCACGAAGGAACGGCAGATCGCCGGCAAGATCCTGCAGGAGGTGGAGGATCGACTGACGTTCCTCGATGACGTTGGTCTCGGCTACCTGCACCTGGATCGGGCTTCGGGAACCCTCTCGGGAGGCGAGAGCCAGCGCATCCGGCTCGCGACGCAGATCGGAAGCAAACTCCAGGGCGTGCTCTACGTACTCGACGAACCCTCGATCGGCCTGCACCAGCGGGACAACGCGAAGCTGCTCCGGACGCTCAAGGGCATGCGGGACCTCGGCAACTCGGTGCTTCTGGTCGAGCACGACGAGGAGACGATTCGGGAGGCCGACTGGATCGTCGATCTGGGTCCGAGAGCGGGTGAGCACGGCGGCGAAGTGGTCGCGGAAGGATCGCTCGAGAAAGTGGAGAAGGCGAAGGGGTCCTTGACCGGCGCCTACCTCCGCGGCGAAGCGGAGGTGCCGGTGCCGGCGGCGCGGCGGCCCGGGAACGGCGCCTGGCTGGGCATCCGGGGTGCGCGCCAGAACAACCTGGCCGAACTCGACGTGGACGTACCGCTCGGCTGCTTCGTTCTGGTCACCGGTGTCTCAGGTTCGGGCAAGAGCAGTCTGGTCAACGAGGTGTTGTACAAGGCCCTGGCGCGCCACTTCTACCGTGCCGTCGATCCGGCCGGCGATCACGATCGCATCGAGGGACTCGAGCATCTCGACAAGGTGATCGCCATCGATCAGAGTCCGATCGGCCGCACGCCGCGCTCCAATCCGGCGACCTACACGAACGTCTTCACGCCGATTCGCACCCTGATGGCGAAGACGGCCGAAGCGCGGGCTCGCGGCTACAAGCCGGGCCGGTTCAGCTTCAACGTCAAGGGCGGACGCTGCGAAGCCTGTGCCGGCGACGGCCAGAACAAGATCGAGATGCACTTCCTGCCCGACGTCTACGTCACGTGCGACATCTGCGGCGGTCTGCGCTACGACCGCGAGACCCTGCAGGTCCGCTACAAGGGCAAGAACATCGCCGACATCCTCGCCATGAGCGTCGAGAGCGCGTGCGACTTCTTCGCCAACGTCCCGGCCATCGACCGCATCCTGTCGACGCTGGACGAGGTGGGGCTCGGCTACATCCGCCTCGGGCAACCCGCGACCACGCTGTCAGGTGGCGAGGCGCAGCGGGTCAAGCTGGCCACCGAGCTGTCCAAACGGGCGACGGGACGGAGTCTCTACCTGCTGGACGAGCCGACTACCGGTCTCCACTTCGACGACGTGCGGCGTCTGGTCGGCTTGCTGCAGCGCCTGGTCGACCGGGGCAACACGGTGCTGGTGGTCGAGCACAACCTCGACGTGATCAAGAACGCGGACTGGATCATCGACCTCGGCCCGGAGGGCGGCGTCGGTGGCGGCAGGCTGGTGGTCGCCGGTACACCGGAAGACGTGACGGCCTCGCGGGAGAGTCATACCGGGGCTTTCCTGAGCAAGGTGCTGGCGACCCCGGCTCGGGTGCGGAGAGCGAGTTGAGGAACTGAGCATGGCCGCCCGGAGACCCTCCACCGACCTTGCCGGCCGCCGTCAGCGGCTTCAGCTCGAGACGCTCTACGACCTGGTCGTGGCGCTCCATTCCCACGAATCCGAGCAGCGCCTGCTGGACGACCTCCTGCAGCGTCTATGCACCATCGTCGACCCGGCGGCGGCCGCGGCCGTCACTCGCGACCGCTTCGGCGTTGCACGGTCGGCGTCGACGGTCGGCTTCGGAAGCGTTTCCCCGGCCGCCGAGACGCTGCTTGCAGGGCCCTTGTGGGACGATCTCCTGTCCCGGGACGACGTCCTGGAGCGGAGCGGCGGCTCACTGGCCGGCCGGGAGTTCCGGTTTCTGCTGGCGGCGCCGCTCAAGTCTCGCGACGCCGTGCTGGGCTTCGTCGCCGTGCTCGACAAGGAGGTTCGCGGCAAGGGCGAACCAGGCTTCAGCGACGGCGACCGGAGGTTCCTCCGCTCGGTCGCGGCGCTTGCCGGGGTGGCGCTGGACGGCCTGCGCCAGGTGGAACGGCTGGTCGTTTCGCGGGAACGGTTGGCGGAGGAGAACAAACTGCTCAAGGAGCGCCTCGACGATCTGGCGGAGGTCGGCGGCAGGCGGATCGTGGCCCACGCGCCCGCGATGCGCCGGATCCTGGAAGTGATCGACCGGGTCGCACCGCGGAGCGTTGGCGTCCTGTTACGGGGGGAGAGCGGCACGGGCAAGGAACTCATGGCGGCGTTTCTGCACGAGCGGTCC
Organism: Holophagales bacterium; assembly: GCA_009845425.1. GTDB lineage: Bacteria > Acidobacteriota > Thermoanaerobaculia > Multivoradales > Multivoraceae > Multivorans. The sequence goes on along the minus strand of VXZQ01000017.1, from coordinate 183,665 downwards.
GAGCGGACCGGCCCGCTGGTAGCGGTGAACTGCGCCGCGCTTCCGGAGAGCTTGCTGGAGAGCGAGCTATTCGGCATCGAGGGCGGCGTGGCCACCGGGGTAAGGGCGCGCCTCGGCCGCTTCGAACTGGCGGAGGGGGGCACCCTGTTCCTCGACGAAGTGGCCGACCTCGACGTCGCGCTGCAGGTCAAGCTGCTGCGTGCGCTTCAGGAGCGCGAGATCGTGAGGGTCGGGGGCCAGCGGCCGATCGCCGTCGACACCCGGGTCGTTGCCGCGACGCACCAGCCGCTGGAGCGACTGGTCGAGGAGGGCCGCTTCCGCGAGGATCTGTACTACCGCCTGAAGGGAGTCAGCGTGGAACTGCCGCCGCTGCGGGAGCGGCGGCGGGACATCCCGCACCTGATCCGCCACTTCGCCGAACACTTCTGCGCCCGGGAGTCGATCGAGCTGCCGCAGTTCGACCGGACGGCGCTGAACTTCCTCTTGGCGCACGACTATCCCGGCAATGTGCGGGAACTGCAGAACATCGTGGAGGGCGCGGTTTCCCTGGCCGACGGCGTCGTCGACGTTGCCCTGATCCAGTCGCTGATGGGCGGCGCGGTCGGTCTTCAGAGCCCGGAGCCGCTCGATCTCGAGACGGTCAAGCGCCGCCACGTACGCCGGGTGATCGGAATGACGGGGGGCAACAAGAGCGCCGCCGCCAGGCTTCTCGGCGTCAACAGGCGCACCCTGACGCGCGGGGGTTACTGACTCGCGCGGGGCAAATTAGCCCACCATAGGACATATTGTCCCTAGTGACTGTGGGGCGGGCGTAGGGTCTCACCGGGCGTCACTCAGGGCTTGGCAGAGCGACCCTGTCGGGACAAAATGCCCCGATTGACCGTCGGGTCGCGGTGATGCTGCTCATCACCAACCCCCCTGAGGACTTGGCCTTGCGGGCCGTCGGCCCGGTAACTCCCCGGCTGGCAAGGGACTTGCTCTCTAACGAGGGTCACCAACGGGGAGGTTCGACATGATGGTAGGGTCGCCGTTCAGTTTTTTGGACCGTGGGCGCGCCGCCGCGCCGGTTGCCTGGGCGGGGAGTCTCTCCGCCGGGGTGTTCTGGTCCGCGGTGGTTGTTGCCAGTTTCCTCTGGTTTCTGCTGAACGACCGGATCCAGCCCGTGGTGATCTACTGTCTCAAGCTCTTCCTCGTCGCCTGACGCCCTGGCTGCAGGGGCGCCGGTCGCTTTCTCCCCGATGTCTGAGCTCGGAGTTCTAGAAGAAACCCACCTGACCTTCAGGCTCGCGCCTGAAATGGAACTGGAAGTGCGGGCCTGCGCCTGCGAGATGGCGAAGTCCATCCGGATGAGCACTGACAAGGTCGAGGAAGTGGGGATGGCGGTCGTCGAGGCGTGCATCAACGCGATCGAACACAGCCGGGCCGCTGACGGCCAGCTTCATCTCGGGCTCGCAGTGCTGGGTTCGGCCGAGGCGGAGGAGCCGCGGATGCTCCGGATCACGATTCAGGATCAGGGAGTCGGCTTCGATCGTTCGAGGCTCGTGCCGCCCCGGATCGAGGACAACCTCAGGTCGATCCGGAAGCGTGGCTGGGGGTTGAAGATCATCGAAGGTCTGATGGACGAGGTGAACGTGCTCTCGGGCGAGGGCGGCACCTCCGTCGTGATGATGAAGGTACTCTGACGCTCTGTTGAGCGAGGAAGTCTGGTTGGGTTCATGAACGAGGGTCTGAAGTTGAACGTGGAGCGCCGCGACGGTCTGGCGGTGATCTACACGGATGGTTACATCAACAACCAGGGCGGCGAGGAGATCGCGGAGGCGGCGTACGGCCTGGTCGAGGAGGGCTTCGGGACGCTGCTGCTGAACCTCGCCGGGACGAAGATCGTCAACTCGATCGGCATCTCCATTCTGATCGAGATCATCGAAAAGATGATCGAGGTGGAGGGCCGGTTGTCCTTCTGCAACCTCACTCCGACCATCGAGAAGACCTTCCACATCATGGGTCTGGCGCAGTACTCCAGCATCTTTCCCGACGAACAGGCGGCGGTGACCGAGCTTCAGGCCGGGGCTTCGTGACTTCGCCGGCCGCCGGGGCTGCTCAGGCGTTGGAGTCGGCCTCGGCGGCTGGAACGGGTCTCGGAGCCGAACTCTGGCGGCTGGCGGCGGAAGCGGAGACCTCGGAGTGGGAGAGCGGCGCGGCACAGACCCGGCTCGTCGGCCACTGGTGCCGGAGCCAAGGCCTGGCTGGCGCGCAGATCTACCATCGCGACGGCGGTCCGGTGGCGGCGTGGGGCGTGCTCGGCACGCGCGAACGGAGCCTGGAGCACGGCCTGGTCCTGTACTACGCCGCGGCGGACGATACGGCTCGCGATGAGGAGGGCGCCGGCGGACAGGGGAGCAGGCCGGAAGAGCACGACCTCGCCGGAGTCCTGGCCATCGGCCTCAGGCTGCGCGAACTGGCCGACGAGCTGAAGGACCGGAAGTTCCAGGACAACTACAACGTCGTCACGTTGGAGGCGGTCTACGACGTGGGGCTGGCGATCACGTCCACCCTGAACCTGGACGAACTGACGGAAGAGATCCTGCTGCGCGCGGTGTCGCTCCTGGACGCCCGGCGCGGCGCCTTCTACCTGCTGGACGAAGAGGACCGCCTCTCGCTTGCCGGCACGATCGGCGGTGGCGCTCGCGAGGCGATCGACGCGCCGTCTGCCGGTTTCGGCGAAGCCGGCATCGAAGCGTTGGCGACGGGCGTGATGCCGGACGCTGAACACTCACTCGCGGTCCCCATCGAAGGCGACGGGGGCAGCGGGAGCGTCGGTCTGCTGGTGGTCGCCGACAAGGAGAGCCGGACCGGGGTGGGCCCGTTCGCCGCGTCCGACCATCGGGCGCTCTCGCTGTTCGCCAACCAGGCCGCGATCGCGCTGACCAACGCCAAGCTCCATCGGCAGGCGCTCGAGAAGGAGCGCCTGGAGCGGGAAGTGGAGCTCGCCGCCGAGATCCAGCGCAACATCCTGCCCGCCGAGATGCCGAGCGTGGGCTGCTTCGAGACCGTTGGCTGGAGCCGCCCCTCCCGCCAGGTCGGCGGCGACTATTACGGGTCGCTCCGGTTTGCCGGCTCGCGGCGCGGTCTCGTGGTTGCCGACGTCACGGGCAAGGGCATGCCGGCCGCGCTCCTCGTTTCGACTCTCGACTCGGCGTTGCGGCTGCTCGTCGACGACTGCCGGCTCGGCGGCGCAGCCGCCGGGGCCGAACTCTCGCCGGAACTCTTCGACCGACTGAACAAGCACATCGTCGAGAGCAGCGCCAGCAATCGCTTCATCACCCTGATCCTCACCGAGATCGATCCGCGAAACCGCGCCGTCCGGTACCTCAACGCCGGGCACAATCCCGGACTCCTGGTGCGCGGGAATGGCGAGGTGACGCCGCTTCCAGCCAGCGGACTACCGCTGGGCCTGCTTCCCACGGCGAGCTACCGTGTGGAGCCTCTCGAGATGGGCCCGGGCGACCTCCTCTGTCTGTACAGCGACGGAATCACGGAGTGCGAGTCCCTGGACGGCGAGGAGTATGGTCAGGAAAGGCTCGAGGACTTCCTTGGCTCGCGCCGCGAGCGGCCGTTGTCCGAGATCGTGGACGCCATCGATGCCGAGGTGCGGCGGTTCGGCGCCGGCCTGCCGCAGGGCGACGATCAGACCGTCGTCCTGGTTCGTTGCGGCTAGGCGGCGCTTAGGCCGTCCACGTCCGCCACCGCGAGCGCCGGCGCGGACGTGCCGCCCAGGAAGCCGTCCCGCGAGGGACGGCAGAAGCAGCTGGCGCCGATGGCGAGCAGGTTGGAGAACACGCGAAGCAGGCTGTCCTCCCAGACAAGATCGATCACCGGCTCCGCGAGCCGGCCGCCCCGCAGGCGACGCACTCCGCGGGCCCGCGCCCGCACCCGCATGCGAGCGGGGTCGAAGCACTCGACCTCGTCCAGTCTGCTGACCCAGACGCCGCCCTCCGCGATGTGGAACAGGTCCTGGTCGCTGTGCTCACCGGGTCGGAGGATCGTGTTGAGAGGGTAGGCCTCCTCGCCGCCCGTACAGTGGCAGGTTGGCGTGAGCCCGACGCGGGCCGCGGTGGCGGTGTCCAGCGCCGGTGTTCGCGGCACACCCGCGGACACGAGCTCGACCGGAATCTTCGAGACGCCCTCCAGGTCGAAGGGAAACGGCAGACCGCTCTCGAGGCAGGCGTCGTCGGTCAGGTCGAGGCGGCGGTCGAAGACCTGCACACCCTTGTGCTGAAGCAGAAAGGACTCTCCCTCGAGAATGGAGCGTGACGAGAACGCGTGGAGGTTCAGTAGTTCGACCAGCTCGATCGTCGCCTCCGGAGCCAGGAGCACGGGTACACCGCTGGGCGGCGTCGTCGCCGCGCCCGCGGGCGCTCTCCGCTCTCGTGCCGTCTCGACCAGTCGCACAAGTCGCAGGCCGTCAAGCGAACGGGCGGCGTGGCGAGCGAAGCCGGCGCCGGGGTCGGCGCCGCTTCGTACCTCGACCATGACCGAACTGGCGCGTTCGCCGCGCACGAGCTCCCGGCTGTTGGCGATGGCGACCTGCCCGACAGTCCATTCGATGATCGCCGCTTCGTCGTCCCCTAGCGCCTCTTGCAGCAACCGCCGCGCGGCCTTGGCATGCAGGCGCTCAAGGTCCGGGTCGCACATGGCGGCCGGGGAGTCTCCGGCCTCGTTGCCCTCGGGTAGCGGGGGAAGCGACTCAGGGGGCGCCGCCCGCGCGGCCGCAAGGGCGTGGCGCACCGCACCGGCGAGCTCGCCGGTGCGTGCGCCCCCCGTGCGGTGGAGCCCCGGGCGTCGCCCCTCCCGCACCCTCAGGATGACCTGGCGGGAGCGCCGCCGGTAGCTGTCGAGGTCGGGAACGCGGTAACCGGTGCGGCCGCGCCTGGTCTCCAGCCAGAGGATCTCCGTTTCGTCCGCGGGCGACCGGTCCACCGCGACGGCGAGTTCCTCCCGGATCCGGTCGAGCGAGCGCAGCCGGGGCTCGGCCTCGGAACGTCCGGACCGGCGCCTCACCGGTAGGCGGTCTGGCGTGCCCGGTCTCGAGGTGCGACGATCCGGCACGGTGTTTGCCTATCATAGGGAACCGTGCGGGAATTCTGGCAGTCTTTCGCCGCGCTTGCGGGCGTCGTGTGCGCGTTCGCGGCGGTTGGCGTCGTGGCGCAGCCCGGCCAGAACGATCCGTTCGCGGCGCAGCGCACGGCGATGGTCGAGGAACAGATCCGGGGCCGGGGAATCGAGGAACCGAGACTGTTGAACGCGCTCAGAACGGTGCCCCGGCACGAGTTCGTGCCGGACTCTCTGCGCGACGACGCCTACGGCGATGAGCCCGTCCAGATCGGATCCGGTCAGACCGTCTCCCAGCCTTATCTGGTGGCGCTGATGGCGGACCTTCTGGAACTCGATGGCGACGAGAAGCTGCTCGAGATCGGCACTGGCTCCGGGTACACGACGGCGGTGCTTGCGCGTCTGGCTCGACGTGTCTACTCGATCGAGATCATCGACGATCTGGCGGAGAGGGCGCAGGGAGTGCTGGACGACCTGGGCTACGGAAACGTCGAGGTTCGCGTGGGCGACGGATACCGCGGGTGGCCGGAAGAAGCGCCTTTCGACGGCATCCTGGTTGCCGCCGCGCCCGCGGAAGTGCCGCCACCACTGATCGAACAACTCAAGGTGAACGGTATCCTGGTGGCGCCGGTCGGCGGGCCCCTTCAGGACCTGGTGGTGATCCGCAAGACTCCGGAGGGACTCGAACGCCGCCAGGTCGACGTCGTTCGGTTCGTGCCCATGGTGGGCCGTGCGCAGGAAGACCCGGAGGGGGAGAACCCGAACTTCCCGTAGACCCTGACTTCCAGGAAGTGGTGGAGCAGAAGGGACTTGAACCCTCGACCCCCACGTTGCGAACGTGGTGCTCTCCCAGCTGAGCTACTGCCCCACGATGGGTCTCCCCGACCTCGGGGGGCGGGGATTGTAGCAGCGTTGGGTGTATGATCGAGGCATGAGCAACGCCAAGAAGAACAAGGAAGGCGACGAGGACGGCGGCAGCAACGTGACGTCGATGGATCTGGCGCGGGAAGCGGTCGCCGAGGGGGTGGAGAAGGCCCGCTCGGCTGTCAGTCACGGCGTCGACGCGGCGCGTGAGAGGATGCGGGATTCCCCGTTGTCGACACGGGTCAAGAAGGCGTCGGCGCGGGCTGGCGAGGCGGCCAAGGGAGGCTACGGCGCCGCCAAGGAGAAGCTCGGTCACGGCTACGAACGGGCGCGCAAGGACCTGGATCAACTGGTCGGCGACGTGAACGTGTATGTCCGTGACAATCCCGGCCGGGCAGTCCTGATCGCTGCCGCCGCGGGCTTCGTCCTGGGATTCCTGCTGCGTCGTGACCGCCGATCCTGACCAGCCGGCAATCGAAGACCGGATTGTCGGTAGCTTGACGCCCGGTCTCGACTGGGTGGCGCTGGTGCGCGCGTATCCGCTTGCGTCCGTGGCGGTGGCGGCTTCGCTCGGTTTCCTGATCGGGCGGGCACGAGGGCGCGAGATTCTCGGCATCCTTGGCGACCTCGCCGGCGAGCGGGTCGACGAGAGCGTACGCAGCGTCCTGATCCGCTAGGGGCCTTTCCGCCGGGGCCTTCTTCGCTGCGTCGTCTGCTCCACCTCTCCGACATCCACTTCGGGCCGCCGCACTACCGGCCGGCGGCTGCGGGCGTGGAGGCGCTGGTCGCGGAGAGGCGGCCCGACCTGGTCGTCGTGTCGGGAGACCTGACCCAGCGCGCCAGGCCTGAGCAGTTCCGGCAGGCGCGGCGTTTCCTGCTGGGCCTGGGCCTGCCCTTTCTAGCGGTTCCCGGCAACCACGACGTTCCGATGTACCGGGTGTGGGAGCGGCTGCTCGACCGCTACGGCGCCTACCGCCGCCACTTCAGCCCCGATCTCGAGCCCAGTTTCCGGGATGCGGAGCTGGAGGTCGTCGGGTTCAATACGGCGTTCAACCTGACGATCGAGGACGGGCGTTTCACGCCGCGCCAACTGGCCGCGATGGGGGAGCGCTTTCGTCGTGACGGCTCGGCGGAGAGCGACGGGCGGGTGCGGATCGCCGTCGTCCACCATCCGGTGGCGGCCCTGCCGGAGCTGATGGGCTGGCGGACGGCGCGCCGGAGCGGCGAGGCCCTGAGGGCGTTCGCGGCAGCCGGCGTCGACCTGGTGCTGGCCGGGCACGTTCATGTCGCCGCCGTGGGTACGGCGCCGGACTGCGGGAGAAGGCTCTGGCTGGTGCACAGCGGCACCTCCACTTCGAGGCGCGGCCGGGGTACGGAACGAGGTCGGAACACCTGCAACCTGATCACCCTGGATTCGGGGCCCCAGGACGCGGAGTGCTTGCGCCGGTCGGCGACGGTCGAGCAGATGCTCTGGTCGGAACAGGGCGAGCGCTTCGAGGTGGAAGCGGTCCACGACTGCGCACTGGCATGACCTGCGACCGCGCCCTGGCATGAACCCGGTCGATCTGCGGGCGTTCGACCGCGTGGCGGGCCGGGCCGAGACGCTGGACAACGGCCTGCGGGTGGTGCTCCTGCCGCAGAACGGGGCCGAGTCGATCGTCGTTGCTCTCTGCTACCGCGCCGGCAGCCGGGACGAGGAGCCGGGCGAGGGCGGCCTGGCCCACTTCCTGGAGCACATGATGTTCAAGGGCTCGGCGGCCTACGAGCCGGGTGCCATCGACCGTCTGACACAGGGTCTCGGCGGCACGAACAACGCGTTCACCTCGCACGACGCGACCCTCTACCACTTCCAGTTCGAGTGCGGATCGTGGCAGGAGGCGCTCCGGATCGAGTCCGATCGGATGCGAGGCCTGAGCCTCCTGCCTGCTGAAGTGGAACTGGAGCGCGAGGTGATCCTGGAAGAGATCCGGATGGTCGAGGACGATCCCTGGGACGCCCTGGAACAGGCGGTCGCCGGGCGGATCTTTGGCGAGCATCCCTACGGGCGATCCGTTCTCGGCACCAGGGAGAGCCTGCGCGCGCTGGATGCCGGGGCGCTCCACTCGTTTCATTGCCGGCACTATCAACCCGATCGTGCGGTCCTGGTCTGTGCCGGGGGTTTGCCGCCTGACGCCATGGAGAAGATTGATGCGACGCTGGGAAGCGTTGCGACAGGCCCGGACACCAGGGACGCCGGTGAGAGGCCGGACCCGCGCACCCAGTTTGGCCGAATCGAGTTGCAGCGGGGCGAGACTCCGAGGCTCCTCGTCGCGCATCCGGCGCCGCTGCCCGACGACCCGGTCTATCTCCATCTCCGTCTGGCGCTCGCCGTCCTCTGCAGTGGACGATCGAGTCGCGTCCAGCGCGACCTCGTCGAGGAGGATCCGCTGGCGCTCTGGGCGTCGGCGGCGGTGACCGGGCACCGGCTGGGGGGCATGGCGACCCTTTCGGCCGAGGCGGCGCCCGGGGTACATCCGGAGCGCCTGGAGGAGGAGTTGTACGTGCGGGTCGAGGGCCTCTCGAGTCGTCCGCCGGCCCGCGAAGCACTCGAGCGGGCAAAGCGGATGCTGTTCGCGGACTGGGTCTTCATGCACGAACCGATCGCCGAACGCGCGATGACGGCCGCTCTCGAGCACGCCCTGTTCTCGCCGGGTTTCAGTCGTGACTCGTTCCGGGCGCTGGCGGATGCGACCGCGTCCGACGTCGCCGGCGCCTGCGCCGCCTGGCTGTCAGCGGAAACGCGCGTCGTTGGCTGGTCTCTTCCGGTCGCGGGGCCGGCTTCGCCTGGGCGCCAGGGCCATGCCGACTGATCGCGAGCCTTCGCGTCTCGACCTGTGGTCGGGTCGGCTTCGTCTGGCCGCCCTGCGGGTGCCGGATTCCGGCGTCGTGGCGGCGCGGGCCTGGCTGCGCGGCGGCTCCCGCGTCGGTCCTTCGCCCGGGCTGGCGCTTCTTTGCGGCCGCATGCTGGTCGAGGGCACCGCGCGCCGAACCTGGCGCGAGATCGCCGAGCAGGCCGAAGCACGCGGCGTGTCGCTGAACGGCTTCGCCAGCGCCGAGGTCCACGGCCTCTCGATCGACGCGCTGGCTGACGATGCGGATCTGGCGCTTGAATGGCTGGCCGAGCTGGTGCTCGAACCCGGTTTCGATTGGGGGCGCTTCAAGCTGCTGCGCGACCAGACCCTGGGCGAACTCGGCAGTCTCGCGGATCGGCCCGAAGTCGTTGCCGGCTGGACCTTCCGGGATCAGCTCTACCACCCGCATCCGCTCGCGTCGCCGAGTCAGGGTACGAGCGAGTCGCTGGCCGCCCTGACGCCGGAGGACTGCCTGCGGTTTCACGGCGATGCGCTGGCGCGAGGCGGTGTGGTCGCGGTGGCGGGCGACATCGACGAAGACGCGGTGCTGGCGGACCTCGCGCGTCTCTTCGGAGGCTCGGCCAGGGGCGCCATCCGTACCGTCGAACCGCCGGCGCCCCGCGGCCGGAGCGAGAAGCGGATCGAGATCGTCACCGGCTCTCGCGAGCAGGCGCATGTGTACGCGGGACACTTCACCGTGGACCGGCGGCATCCCGATCTTCCCGAGCTGCGCGCGCTCGGCATCCTGCTCGGGTCCGACGGCCTGGCGGGACGAATCCCCCATCGCGTTCGCGAGCAGGAGGGTCTGGCGTACGCGACTCACGTCGATGTGCTGGCCGGCGCCGGCACTGATCCAGGCGCCCTCTCGGTCTACCTCGGAACCCACCCGGACCGCGTTGAGCGCGGGCTCGAACTGGTCCGCGAAGCTCTCCACGAATCGATCGAGCGGCCGCCCGAAGCAGCTGTTCTCGAAGCCTGCAAGACCGGCATGTACGGCCGCGAGCCCTTTCTGACGGAAACCGCCGGCCTGTGGGCCGGCCTGCTCGTCGATGCGCTGCTCTTCGACCTGCCGAGCTACCGGCGCTCGTGGCGGCTGGAACGGATTGAACGGCTCAGCCCGGACGGTGTCTTCCAGGCGGCGGGGCGGCACCTGAAGCTGGAACGTCTGCTCGTGACGGTGGGAGTGCCCGGCCAGGACGGTTGCGCGCGAAACGCCGCTCGGTAGATCTCGATCGGATCAGAAAGCCTCGCAGCTCAGCGCCGTGGTGTCGATCAACGCAGGCCCCAGCCCCTCATCGATGGCGTAGAGCGCCTCGGCGTCTCCGAAGTCGATCAACACCCGATGAGCAAGATCCGTCGCGCTCGCGATCAGCACCCAGTAGTGGCCGTTGATCTCGCAGCCGTCCAGCACCTTCACCAACACTTCCCAGTTTGACGAATCGAAGAAGGTGAACAGGCCCGAGTCGTCTGCCTGGTAGTCGCCGGAACTCACCGCCGACGCCGTGCGCTCAACGCCCTGCAGAGTGAACGAGGCGGTCACATCGGCGTGTCGCAGCTCGTGCGCCGCTCCGACCTCCAGAATGTCCGCGACCTCGGGCGGCGATTCGGGCGCCGGCACATCCTCGCAGCGGAACGCGCCCATGTCCGCCTGAGCGCGGGACGGCGCGCCGCCGACGGACCGGTAGACCTTGGAAAGGCCGCCCGCGGCATCGATGGAGAACTCGTAGCTGGCATCCGTCGCGGCCGCGGAGAACACCCACCAGTGACCGTTTACTTCGCAGCCGTTCAGCACCTTCACCAGCACTTCCCAGTTCTCTCCGTCGAAGAAGGTGAACAGGCCCGAGTCGGTCGAGGCCCCGCCCATCTCCACCGGAGACATCTCACCCGGCTCACCGTCCACGAGGTAGGTGCCGCTCACGCGGAACGTGTCGCCATGCAGGCAGAGACTGCTCGAGTCGTTATCGCAGACGCTCGACAGGGGTTCTGTACGGAGGTAGATGCCGGAACCGATCACGGCCCTCTGCTCCGAGTTGGGCACCGGGAAGCTCACGGCGTAACCGAGCTTCGGGGAACCGGTGTCCTCGTCTCCCTGGACGGTGGGGTCGTCGTAGTAGTACTCCAGGAACTTCCTACCCTCGCGCCGCGCACCTCCGATCAGCTCCTCGGCGAACCTCACCCCGTTGATGTCCGTCCTCGTCATGTCCGTTGGCGTGCCTTCGACATCCGGCCTGGTTGCGTGAAACAGGATGATGCCCGAGCCACTCACGACCCACAGGTAGATGGAACCGGACTTCCAGTCTCCTCCTTCCAGCCGGAAGGCGTTTCTGATCCCGACCAGGGCGCTGTAGCCTTCCGACCGGACGGCTTCGCGGTACACCTTGACCGCTTCCTCAACGAAGGTGATGAGCGTGTCGCGGTCCTTGACCTGCGACGCCGTGACGGCTGGTTTCGGCAGATGAGTCGCGGGCTTATCCGGTACATGGGAGACGTCCTGCGACCAGCCGCCGACCAGCGTGAATCGTCTTCCGGTGATTCCGGAGATGTACTCGACGGCGTACGCGGTTCTTGGCTCCCCGTCGTGGTACTCGACGAAACCGCCGCCTCGGGTGCCGGCCGCCAGGAGCTCCTGGACGACCTTCTTCCCGTTGTCGTCCTCGACGTCGATCAGGTTCTTGCTCTCGGCTGTGCGATCGCCCCCGTGGATGAACGGCTCACCGCTCTGGAGGAAGATGATGAGGAACATTGACCCCGCCTTCAGGGGCCCCTCCTGTTTCAGCCGGTCCCTGAGCTTTGCGCCTTCGTCTACCTGTGTGATCGCCTCGAACTCTGCCTTCGCCCCTTCGACGAAGGCCTTTAGGGTCTCACGGTCCTTGACCTCGGCGGCAGTCGTGCTGGCCTCGGCAGCCCCGCTCACCGAGACGAGCAAGGCGCAAACGGCGAGCGCCAGCGCTCCCTTGCTGTTCGATCCCATTGGGCTCTCCTTCGTGGCATTGTAGGTCACGAGATGGCGAGAGTGCTGAGGACGGTCTTGTACAGGCGTCACGTCGAGTCGGGGGCTCGTTTCGGGCCGTTCGCCGGCTACGAGATGCCGATTCAGTATCAGGGAGTGCTTGCGGAGCACCGCGCGGTGCGCGAACGCGCCGGCATGTTCGATGTCTCCCACATGGGGGAGATCCGCGTGTGGGGTCCCCGCGCCCTGTCCCTGCTGCAGGGCCTGACGCCGAACGACGTGGGTGCGCTCGCGCCCGGCCGCGCCCACTACAGCGCCCTGCTGACTGAGCGGGGCACCTTCATCGACGATCTGCTCGTCTACTGTCTCGACCCGGAGGACTACCTCCTCGTGGTCAACGCCGCGTCGAGGGAGCGCGACCTGGAGCTGCTCCAGAGGGCGGCTGCGGCGGAGGACGGTGGCGTCCGCGTAGACGACCGGAGCGACGAGACGGCCCTGATCGCCGTGCAGGGACCGCGGGCGGCGGAGATCGTCGCGGACGTCGTGGGCGCCGAAGCCGCGGAACTCCGGTACTACTCGTTCCTCCGCGACCACCCGGCGGAGGACCAGGCTCAGCGCCTGGTGTCGCGGACCGGCTACACGGGCGAGGACGGCTTCGAGATCTACACACCCCCCGAGCGAGCGGAGGACCTGTGGGCGGAGTTGCTGGAGCGGGGCCGCGACGTCGGCCTGATGCCGGCGGGCCTGGGTGCGAGAGACACGCTGCGGCTGGAGGCCGGGATGATGCTCTGCGGCCAGGACATCGACGAGGAGACGACGCCGCTCGAGGCCGGGCTGTCCTGGATCGTCAAGTGGAAGAAGGGCGACTTCGTTGGCCGGGAGGCCCTGGTTCGCCAGCGGGAAAGAGGCTGCCGCCACCGGCTGGTCGGCTTCGAAGTCGAAGGCCGGGGCATCGCCCGGCACGGACATCGCCTGACCGTCCGGAATGCCCCCGACTGTACCGGTCCGGTGACCAGCGGCGCCTTCGCTCCCACGCTGGGACGGGCGATCGGCATCGCCCGGGTCGACTGCGGCGGCGGGCCGCCCCCGCCCGGCAGTGCGGCTTCGGTTACGGTTCGCGGCCGGGAGATCGACTGCCGTATCGTCAAACTACCCTTCTACCGGCGTCCGAAGGCGGGCGTCTGAGTCCACATGAGGTACAGATGATTCCCGACGACCGCCTCTACACGGCGCAGCACGAGTGGCTCAAGGTCGAGGACGGCAAGGCCGTGCTCGGCATCACGGACTTCGCCCAGCAGGAGCTGGGCGACGTTGTGTTCGTCGAACTGCCGGCGCCAGGACAGGAGTTCGCGGCCGGATCCGAGATCGGCGCGATCGAATCGGTCAAGGCAGTGGCGGAGATCTACACGCCCGTGGCGGGCTCGATCGAGGCCGTGAACGATGGACTCGAGGACGCTCCGGAGGTGGTCAACGAGGATCCCTACGGGGAGGGTTGGCTGGTGTGCCTCCGACTCGCCGGGGAAGGACCGCCGGACGACCTGATGACCGCCGCCGCGTACGAGGCGCAGTTGGCGAGCTGATCCGGACGCGCGGCGATGAAGGGCCTGGAGACCGTCATCCTGTCGTCCAGCCTGGCGGCGTGGTCGGTCGGCATCCTGGCCCAGATCGGGATTCTGCGGTGGAACCTGACGTTCGAACTGGAGCTCTACCCGCTCTACATCCTGGCCGCGTTTACCGGCTGGTTCTTCGGCAACGTCTACGTTCACCGCTCGGGCCGCGAGCGCCGCTTCGCGGGCCGGGCTCTGGACGAGGTCATTCTCCAGGTGGCTCGCACCCGGCTCCTGTTCGTGCTCTACCTGTTCGGGCCGCCCGGCTGGCTGTACCTGATTCGTTCCATGGCCCGGCGGGAACAGCTCGAGGAAATGCCGCTCGTCCCGATCCTCACCTTCGGGGTGTACGCGGCTCTGTTCGCGGTGCCCGTTCTGCTGCGGGGCACCGCCGCGCCGCGCCGGAAACTCGAACTCGGACGACGTGACGACTGACATGTTCGTCCGGACGCTCGAGGACGACCTCAGGAGCCGCGGCCCGGTGCTGGTCGCCTTCTCGGGTGGCGTCGATTCGGGGCTGGTGGCCGCCCTGGCCCGACGCGCTCTGGGCGACCGGGCGCTGGCGGTGACGGCGGCGGCCGAGACTCTTGCCGGTTCGGAACTGGACCACGCCCGCCGGCTGGCGGCCGAGATCGGCATCCGCCACGAGGTCGTGACCTATAGCGAGCTCGACGAACCGGAGTTCCGGGCCAACCCGAGTCACCGTTGCTATGTGTGTCAGGGCATGCGCATGGACCGTATGCTGGAACGCGCCAGGTCCCGGGGTTTCGCCACGGTCTGCGACGGCACGAACGCCTCGGATCCGGGCCCGAGCCGGCCCGGTCTGCAGGCCGTGCGCGAGCGAGGCGTCTACAGTCCGCTGCTGGAGCACGGCGTGACCAAGGCGGATGCCCGTCGGCTGGCGCGTGCGCTCGGCCTCACGGTCTGGGACCGGCCGGCGAACGCCTGCCTGTCTTCGCGGATACCTCACGGCCAGCTCGTCACGCTGCCCAAGCTCCGCCGCATCGAGGAGGCCGAAGCGGAACTCCAGAAACGGGGCTTCCGCATCCTCAGAGTGCGTCACGACGGCGACTCGGCGCGGGTCGAGGTGGGGAAGGGCGAACTGCGGGCGGCAGAAAGCCAGTGGAGCGAGATCGAGGCGCGTCTGCTCGAGCTCGGTTTCGAGGGAGCGGCGCTCGACCCGCGCGGCTATCGAACCGGCGGCGCGGACGCGGCCTGAGCGGCGTCGCGATGGAGCGGGAGCGACTCCTCGAGCTGCTGCGGGGCGTAGCCGCCGGCGACATCTCACCGGAGGACGCGCACGAACGCGTGGCGCGTATGCCTTACCTGGACCTGGGGGCGGCCAGGCTCGACCTCGATCGAGAAAGCCGGACCGGCCTGCCCGAGGTCGTCTTCGCCCAGGGCAAGAGCGACGACGAGCTGGTTCGGATCGTTGAAGCGATGGTGGCGGACTCGGGCCGCGTGCTGGTCACCCGGGTGGAGGTGGCTGCGGCCGAAGTGCTGAGCGCCGCGATCCCTGAAGGCCGCTTCGAGCCGCGGGCGAGGATCTGGAGCGCCGGCCGCTTCGGGCCGCCGTCCGGGCGACGGGTCGCGGTGTTGAGCGCCGGCACGTCGGACTTTCCGGTGGCGGAGGAGGCGGCGTCGTGCAGCGAGTGGCTGGGGCACGAAGTCGAGCGGATCCGGGATGTCGGCGTCGCCGGAATCCAGCGCGCGCTCGATTCGATCGATTCGCTCCGCCGGGCTGATGTCGCCGTGGTCGTGGCCGGAATGGACGGCGCCCTGCCGACGGTGGTGGCCGGCCTCGTGCCCTGTCCGGTGGTTGCTGTGCCGACCAGCGTCGGCTACGGCGCGAGCTTCGAGGGGATCGGGCCGCTGCTGACCATGCTCACGGCCTGCGCCCCGGGCGTCGCCGTCGTCAACATCGACAACGGCTTCGGCGCGGCGGCGCTGGCTCACCGCATCCTGTCCAGAAGCATCGCGTCGCCGTAGGAGTAGAAGCGAAAGCCGCTCCCGACCGCCTGGCGGTAAGCGTCGAGGGTGCGGCGCCGGCCCGCGAACGCGCAGACCAGCATGAGCAGGGTGGAGCGGGGCAGGTGGAAGTTCGTGATCAACCGGTCGACGATTCGGAACTCGTAGCCCGGACGGATGTAGAGCCCGGTCCGGCCGGCGCCGGCGGCGACCAGTCCGTCCGTCGACGCCGCGGTCTCGAGAGTGCGGACGACAGTCGTTCCGACGGCCACCACCCGGCGCCCGCTTCGGCGGGCGGCGGCGACCGCCTCGGCGGTTGCCTCCGGGATCTCGAAGCGCTCGGAGTCCATGACGTGCGCTTCCGGGTTCTCCGCCTTGACCGGCCGGAAGGTGCCCGGCCCGACGTGCAGGGTGACGCTCGCCCGCCGGACCCCCCGCCGTTCGAGCGCCTCGAGGAGCGTCGGGGTGAAGTGGAGGCCGGCCGTCGGCGCCGCGACCGCGCCCGGCCGCGCGGCGTAGATCGTCTGGTAACGCTCCCGGTCCCGCGGCTCGACCGGTCGGTCGATGTACGGCGGCAGGGGTGTCTCGCCGATCTCCTGGAGAAGCGGCTCGATCGGCCGCTCGAAGGTCAGCCGGAAGCGCCCGTCGTTGCGCTCCTCGACCCGTGCCGCGGGGCCGCCCTCGACCGCCAGCGGCGCGCCCGGGGAAAGGCGGCGGCCGGGGCGAAGCAGGCACCACCAGGAAGCGGGCCCTTCCCGCTCCACCAGCAGGATCTCGACCCGGCCGCCGGTCGGTCGCCGGGCCCGCAACCGAGCCGGGATGACCCGGGTGTCGTTGACGACGAGCAGATCGCCGGGATCGAGCAAGTCCGGCAGATCGGCGAAGCGCCGATCCTCGGTGGTCCGGCCGAGCACCAGCAGCCGGCTCTCGCCGCGTTCGCCGGGGTGTTGGGCTATCGCTTCCGGAGGCAGGTGGTAGTCGAAGTCCGAGGTCCGGAGTTTGCCGCCGGTCATGCCTCGCCTAGCCATGTACGGATCGCCCACGGCGAGCGCCTGCGAACGGGGCCGCCGGCCCGTAAGCCCGCGAGGCGGTCGCTCAGGCCGTCGGCGAGCAGGCTCGAGCCGAGCACGGCGGCGGCGACCATCAGGCCGGGGAAGGCCGCGATCCACCATGCCGTGGTCAGGTGACTCTGTCCGTCGGCGATCATCGAACCCCAGCTCGGCTGGGGCGGCTGCACGCCGAGACCCAGGAAGGAGAGCGCCGACTCGACCAGGATGCAGGCCCCCACCCGCAGGCTGGCGTCGACCAGCAGGGGCGTCGTCGCGTTCGGCAGTAGATGGCGGACGAGGACACCGGCCGGTGAGCGCCCGGCGGCGGCGGCGGCGAGGGCGAACCGTTCCTGCTTCAGCCGCAGCAGTTCGGCCCGGACCAGGCGCGCGAGGCCCATCCAGCCGGTGCCGCCGATCAGCAGCACGAGGAGCGTCGTGTCGGGCCGGTAGAGCGCCGCCAGCAGGAGCACGAGGGCCAGGTGGGGGAAGCAGAGCAGGCCGTCCACCGTGCGCATCAGCGCCTGGTCGACGAAACGGCCGCCGATCGCGGCGCAGGAGCCGACCAGGGTGCCCGCGGTCAGCGCGAGGCAGGCGGCGAGCAGGCCGATGGTCAGCGACACGCGCGAGCCGTGGAGCAGGCGCGAGAGGATGTCGCGACCCAGGGCGTCGCTGCCCAGCCAGTTCCTCCGCCGCTCGGCGATGCCCTCCTCGCGGTAGTTGGTTACGGAACCGAGCGGGAGGCGAAGCGAACCCGAGCGCCGGTCGAGGACCAGGTCGTTGCCGTCGACCGTCACCCGTTCCGCCAGCAGCGGCTCGCCGTCGAGCGTGCGCACGACGAGAAGGGAGGACAGCGGCGGCCGTCGGCTCGATTCGGAGGCGTCGAGCTGCTCCGCCGGATCGAATGGGGCCAGCAGGGGGGCGGCCGCGGCGAGCAAGGCCAGGAGGCCGAGGATCCCGATTCCCGTCCGGGCCGGCGCTGGCAGGGAAGACGGCCTCATTCCACGCTGATCCTCGGGTCCAGGCGGGTGAGGAGGAGGTCCGCGGCAAGCGACGCGGCGATGACCAGGACGGCGCCGTAGGCGGTGGCCGCAAGGACCACGGGAATGTCACCCGACTGGATCGCCAGGAGTGTCGCGGTGCCGAGGCCGGGCCAGGCGAAGACGACTTCGGCCACCACGGCGCCGGAAAGCAGGAGCGGAGCCGATACAGAGGCGAGCTGAAGCAGGCGCGGAGCGGCGTGGGCCAGGCCGTGGACGAGCAGGATCCGTGTCTCGGACAGTCCGCGGGCCCGGGCCGCGCGACCGGCTTCAGTGGCCTGGAACTCGATCAGCGAACTCCGGGTGTAGCGGGCGATGTCGCCGGCCATCGACAGGCCGAGGACCAGGGCCGGAAGCCACAGGTGCGCCAGCACGTCGAGAGCGGCGGCTACCGGCCCGAGTTCGAAGGCAGCGGCGGAGGTCATGCCGCCGGCCGGCGCCAGCCCCAGGCCCACCGCCACCACCAGGACCGCCATCAGACCGACCCAGAATGTCGGCAGGGCGTAGACGACCAGGCTGGCGACGCGAACGCCCAGGTCGAGCCGCGAGTTCGGGCGGGAGGCCGCGAGCAGCCCCAGGCTGATCCCGAGCAGGTACTGGGCGAGCAGGGCCGCGCCGGCCAGCAGGAGGGTGGGCGGCAGGGCATCGAACAGAAGCTCCGCCACGGGCTGACCGGTCCGGTAGGACTGCCCCCAGTCCCAGTGCAGGACGACCGCTCCCAGCCAGCGGACGTACTGCACGGGAAGGGGCTGGTCGAGCCCGTAGAGCGCGCGCAGCCGCTCCGCCTGCTCCGGCGGAATCCGCGGGTCGGTCGGCGCCATCGGATCACCGGGGGCCAGCGCCACGACGGCGAAGGCCAGAGTCAGGACGATCAGGAGGAGGATCGCCGCGGCCAGGAGGCGGCGCAGAACGAAGCGAATCACCAGCGCGGTCGGAGGTTCAGCGCCACGCCCATTCCTGGAGGTTCGCGAGTGGGCTCAGCGCGTTCGGCTCCACCGACTCGAGTTCCTCGTTGAAGGCCGCCAGGGTCAGCGGTTCCCACAGCACCAGGATCGGTTGATCGTCGTGCAGGATGCGCTGCAGCCGGTGGAGGTCTTCCAGGCCGGCCGAGGGGTCGAGCCGGGTGGCGAAGCTGTCGAGCAGCCGGTCGAGCTCGGGGTTGGCATAGGCGGCATAGTTGTCGCCGCCGGGGATCGACCGGCTGTGGAAGGCGTAGCGGAGGTCGAGGCTGGTGTCGATCGCGAAGGCGGAGGCCGCGGCGTCGAAGTCCTTGTCGCGCATGCGCTGAATCAGCGCGCCGGGTTCGACGCGACGCGGCTGGGCGTCGATGCCGATCGCGCGGAGGTCGGCCTGGATCATCTGCATCGCGTCCCATCGGGCAGGCGCGCCGGCGAAGGTCGCAAGCTCGAACCGGAACGGCACGCCGTCGCGCTCGAGGATGCCGTCTCCGTCGCCATCGGTCCAGCCGGCGGCGGCGAGCAGGTCGCGGGCGGCGCGCGGGTCGTGGGGCCAGGGTTCAAGCCCGGCGTCGTGGGCCCAGACGCTCGAGATGACGGGACTGTTGCCAACTTCGGCGTAGCCGTGCCAGATGGTGTCGACCATCGCCTGGCGGTTGATCGCCATGGCCAGGGCTCGACGGGTTTTCGCGTCCTGGAACCAGGGCCTTCGCGTGTTCCATGACACGAACGTGAACTGGCGGTTGGAGTAGGCGATCAGACGGAGGCCGGGCTGGTTCGTGATCCGCTGCGCATCGGTCGCGCCGAGCCCGGTGGCGACGTCGATTTCGCCCGCAAGAAGCAGGTTGGTAAGCGCTGCGCCATCGCTGGCGGTGCGCAGGACGACCCGTTCGAGCCGCGGGAGACCGTCCTCGAAATAGTCCGGGTTGCGTCCCAGAACGAGTTCCTGGCCGGAGGTCCGGTTCTCCAGCAGAAAGGGGCCGCTGGTGACCAGATGCTCGAAGAACCAGCCCGGGTCGCCGCGCCACTCGGCGAAGGGCCGCGGCTCCCAGGCGTGCTTCGGGAGGATGAGTCCGGTCGAGACGTCGGCCAGGGCGGTGGGCCCGGCGGCGTCGAAGTGGAAGCGGACGGTCCCCGCGTCGACGACCTCGACATCGGTGATCGACTCCTTGTAGAGGGAGTAGCTCCAGGGGATGTCCGGGTCGGTCTGAGCCAGCCAGCTAAAGCGGACATCCTCGGCCGTCACCGGTTCGCCGTCGCTCCATCGCGCGTCCTGACGCAGCCGCACGGTGAGTTGCAGGCGATCCTCGGAGAACTCCCAGTCGGTCGCCAGGCCGGGCGCCCAGGTCGGGGGACCGTCGCGGAAGTCCGGTTGTTCCGCCATCAGCGGCAGGAAGAACTGGTTGCTGATCGCGCTGTAGGAGAGTGTCGGGGGTCCGATCAGCTCGTTCGGCGTCGGATACTCGAAGCGCATGCCGACGGTGAGGCGCGTCGTGTCGCGCGGCGTGTCCGAAGCGCAGCCCCAACCGAGAATGGCGGCTAGTCCGGCCGCCGCCAGGAGCCGCATCGCAACCACGGGAATCATCGTACACCGCGGCTGTCTTGTAGCGTTTGAGCGTGTGGGAGTGGATCGGCAGGGACGGAGGTCAACGGCGCCGGCGAACCTGGGCGGCGGTCCTCGGCGCTTTCGTGCTCGCCGACCTCGCCCTCTTCGGCTGGCTGATCTTCCGGTCGCTGTCGGAGCGCGAGGTCAACCGCATCGTGCTCGAAGCGCGAACGGAGGCCGAGGAGCTCGCCGAGCGCATCGCCGGCCGGGTAGAGAGCACCGGACGCGACCTCTACACGGCAATGGCCACCGAGTCCGAGACCCGTCGTTACATCGACTCGGTGCTGGTGCAGCGCGACATCGTCCAGACGGTGGAGGTGTTCGACTCGGAGGGTCACCTCGTGTTGCGGGACCGCTTCGAGGAAACCCGTACCGATGGGGAGAGCCCGCCGAACCTGGAGTCGCCGTCGCTGGTCGCGGAGACGGTGACCAACCAGGTCCCGTACGAAACCGTCGTAGTGCCGGTCGGCACCGTCGGTACGTTCCAGATCGGGATCTCGCGCTCCGAGCTGCAACGACGGTTGACGACCCTGCGGCGCGAGTTGCTGCGCCAGACGGCCATCGTCGCGCTCCTCACCGTTGCGGTGTTCGTGGCCGGATACCTCCTCTACAGCCGCCTTTCCCGTCAGGCCGCCGTCGCCGAGCGTCAGGCGCAGGAGGCGGAACAGATGGCCTACGTCGGCACCCTCGCTTCCGGCCTTGCCCATGAGATCCGCAGTCCCCTGAACTCCTTGAACCTGAACATGCAGATGCTCCAGGAAGAGATGCC
This sequence comes from Holophagales bacterium, assembly GCA_009845425.1. Lineage (GTDB taxonomy): Bacteria > Acidobacteriota > Thermoanaerobaculia > Multivoradales > Multivoraceae > Multivorans. The sequence continues at coordinate 162,859 of VXZQ01000017.1, read as the reverse complement.
GGCAGGCTCCTCGGAGCGGCTGGTCGCGATCACGCGTTCCGAAGTTGGTCGCCTGGAGCGCCTGGTGTCCGACTTCCTTAGCTATGCGCGTCCGGACGAGCTGAAGCTCGAGCAGACGACCGCGTCCGAACTCCTGTGCCACGGCGCCGAGGTGGTGGCCGGCAAGCTTCATTCCGCCGGCATTCCGGTGGAGATCGACGATCGCAGCGGCGGCGTCCTCTTCCAGGTAGACCGCGAGCAGATGAACCAGTTGCTGCTCAACCTGATCGACAACGCGGTGGCGGCGATGAGCGACTGCGACCGTCCCAGTCTCCGGCTCGAAGCGGAAGCCCGGCCGGGGTCGGTCGTGCTTGCGGTTGGCGACAACGGGCCGGGGGTCGATCCCTCGGACCGGGAGCGGGTGTTCGACCTGTTCCACTCGGGGCGTCGCGGCGGCACGGGCCTGGGGCTCGCGATCGTCCGCCGCATCGCGGCCACCCACGGCGGGGAGGCCCGGGTGAGGCAGGGCGGGGGCGCCGGCGCGACCTTCGAGGTCGAGTTGCCGCTGTCGCTCGGCCAGGCGAGGCCGGCCAGGCGGCGAGCGGAACACGAAGCGCCTGGCTCCTCCGACCATTGACCCATTCGCTGGGTGGGTGCTACTGTCGGCCGCCGAAAAGCCGCTGTGGCGGCGTAGCGCGGATGCCGGACTCGTCCTCCGGCAACGGAAGATGACGATATCCGGCGCACGGAGCGAACGGCGCGCCGCTGAGAGAGAACGATGTACGCAGTGATAGAGACCGGCGGCAAGCAGGTCCGCGTCGAAGAAGGCGATGTCGTCGACCTGGAACGCCTCGGTGGCGCCGAGGCCGGTTCGGAGGTGGTCTTCGACCGGGTGCTGATGATCGGTGGCGGCGAGGACGAGCCCGAAGTGGGCGAGCCGGTCGTCGAGGGCGCCAGGGTGCGGGCACAGCTCGTGAGCGACCTGCGTGGTCCGAAGATCGTCGTGTTCAAGTTCAAGCGCCGGAAGGGCTACCGCCGCCGCCGCGGACACCGGCAGGAGCTGCAGCGATTCCGGATAGAAGCGATCGAGCGAGCCGGCGGGGCATAGTCGTTCGCCGGAGCAACGGAGGTCGAAAGAGATGGCGCACAAGAAAGGCCAGGGCTCGAGCCGCAACGGCCGCGATTCGAACCCCAAGAACCTGGGCGTGAAGCGCTACGCGGGCGAGAGCGTGACCGGCGGCACGATCATCGTGCGCCAGCGCGGCACCCGCTTCTTTCCCGGCGAGAACGTGGGACGCGGCGGCGACGACACGCTCTACGCGCGTGCGGACGGCGTGGTCGAGTTCCGCAACCGCGGCCGGCGCGGCACGGTGGTCAACGTCCATCCGGCCGGCCAGGAGGCTGCGCCGTAGAACGCGGCGAAGCGAGTTCCACGGCGCAGCCTCATGGCGAGGTGGGGGCTGGGGCCAGACACGGAGCCTGCGACGGGTCTGGCGGCTCTAGGCGTAGCGCCGCGGGGAGCGGCTCATGCACTTCATCGACGAGGCCGTCATCGATGTCCTCGCCGGTTCCGGCGGAGATGGCTGCCTGGCCTTCCGGCGCGAGAAGTTCGTGCCGCAGGGCGGCCCGTCGGGTGGCGACGGCGGCAACGGCGGCGATGTCGTACTGGTCGGCTCGCCCGGGCTCGGCACCCTCTACCGTCTCAGTTTCCCGGCGTCCTACCACGCCGAGCGCGGCAGGCACGGCGAGGGATCGAACAAGACAGGCAGGAGCGGCCGCGATCTGGTGATTCCGGTGCCGCTCGGAACCGAGGTCCATGACGCTGCCAGTGGCGAGCCGCTGGGCGAGGTCCTGACCGAGTCCGACCAGCTCGTCGTGGCGCGCGGCGGCGCCGGCGGACGCGGCAATGCCCGTTTCAAGAGTGCGCGCCAGCGAGCGCCGAGGCGGGTGGAAGCGGGAAGACCGGGCGAGCAGCGTCGCCTGCGACTGGAGTTGAAGCTGCTCGCCGACATTGGCGTCGTCGGTCTGCCGAACGCGGGCAAGTCGACCCTCATCAGCAGGCTCACCGCCGCGAAGCCGAAGATCGCCGACTATCCCTTCACGACGCTGGTTCCGCAGCTCGGCGTGGTCGGACCGCCGGCACTGTCGGTCGAGGCGGAGCCCTTCGTGATCGCCGACCTGCCCGGTCTGATCGCCGGTGCCGCCCAGGGGGCCGGCCTCGGAACCCGCTTCCTGCGGCACGTGGAACGTTGCCGTGTCCTCCTGCACCTGGTCGACCTCGGGCCACAGCCTGAGGAGGGAGGGGGCGCGGTCCAGGGGGCCTTCGACACGATCTCCGCTGAACTGGGCGCCTTCAACGAGGATCTCCTCCGCCGGCCCCGGGTCCTTTGCGGCTCGAAGCTCGACATCGCGGAGCCGGATCGGCGACGCGACCTGGCCGCGCTGGCCCGGAGAGAGGGCGCGGAGGCCTTCGAGATCTCGGCGGTCTCGGGCACGGGGCTCGACCGTCTGGTTCGCGAACTGCGCCGCCTGCTCGACGCCGGCGATTCGGCCGGCGACGACGTTCCCGCGGGAGCCGCCCCGCCATGAGAGTTGGCCTGTTCGGGGGCAGTTTCGACCCGATTCACAACGGGCACATCCTGCCGGTGCTGGCGGCTCGGGAAGACCTGGACCTGGACGTCGTCCACTACCTGCCGACCGCCCGTCCGCCGCACAAGCCCCAGGGGACGAGGGCGCCGGCGCTCGCTCGAAACACGATGGTCGAGCTGGCGCTCCTGCCGTACCCCGAGCTCGTCGTTTCGGACGTCGAACTCGATCTGGGCCGGACCGCGTACACGGTGGACACGGTGGAGCGCTTCGCATCCGAGGATCCGAAGGCCGAGCTCCACCTGCTGCTCGGCGTCGACAGCTTCAACGACCTGATGTCCTGGCGGCGGTTCGAAGACCTGATCGGCGCCGTCAGGCTGGTCGTCCTGGCCCGGCCCGGCGAACGGGGCCTGGACTCTGCCGTGCGCACGGCGGTCGAGGGAGCGCGTGGCTTCGACCTGGTCCGGCACCGCTCGATCGATGTCTCCTCCAGCTCGATCCGCCGCCGGCTGGCCCGGGGCGAGGACGTGGATGCCGGGTTGATGCCCGCCGCCGTGCTGCGGTACTGTCGCAAGTACGGGTTGTACCGTTGACGCAAGCGCAGACGCTCCAGGCCCGGTTGGGCGCAATCTCTCCCAGTCCCGAAGGGACCCCTGACTCCGAGGAGCGTGTCCGCGTGGTCGCTGCCGCGGCGATCGACCGGAAGGCGCAGGACCTTCGGGTCCTGGAGCTCACCGACGTCAGCGACTTCACGGACTACTTCGTCATCTGCAACGGTGCCAACGCGCGTCAGGTGAGCGCGATCGCGGAGGCCGTGGAGCGGCGGCTGCGGTCCTGCGGCGCCCGTCCCCTGCACCTGGAGGGGTCGGGGCGCGGGCAGTGGGTGCTGCTGGACTACGGAGACGTGGTCGTCCACGTGTTCGACCCCGAACGGCGGGATCGCTACCGGCTCGAGCGCCTGTGGTCCGACGCCCCGGACCGGACAGCGGAGCTGGCTTCGGACGGAGGACCGGTTTCGCATGGCGTCCCTGCTGCGACTTGAGGTCAATGGCCAGGAGCGGGAGCTTCCCGTGCCCGGGAGCGACGCCAGCGTGCTCGACCTGTTGGCGAGTCTCGATCAGCATCCGAAGACCGTGGCGGTCGAAGTGAACCGCGAACTCGTACCGCGTGCGCGGTTCGGTGACACCAGTCTCCACGACGGCGACCGGGTGGAGATCGTCCGCTTCGTCCAGGGCGGCTGAGCGGCTGATCGGGTATAGTCGCCCGTCGCTGCCGGCCGCTCGAGCGGCTCAAAGGAGGCGGCGCGGAGGCTGGGCCGCTAGCTCAATTGGCAGAGCAACAGACTCTTAATCTGTGGGTTCTAGGTTCGATTCCTAGGCGGCTCACCATGCCTCGCCCGCGCGAAAGTGGCGGAACTGGTAGACGCGCTAGACTTAGGATCTAGTCCCGAGAGGGTTGGGGGTTCGAATCCCCCCTTTCGCACGTCACCTACCCGTTTCCAACCGGAACTTCCTGAATCTCCCGTTCGGCCATGACTGTGGTGGTCTCCAAGCGGGATGTCGGCGTGTGCCGCCAGGAGTTCGAGATCGAGGTGCCCGCTTCCGAGGTGGACGCCGAGTACCTCCGGGTCGCCAGGGACTACCGTCGCCGCGCGCGCATCGACGGCTTCCGCAAGGGGAAGGCGCCGCTCGACCTGGTGCGACAGCGGTTCGCGGGTTCGATCGGCGAGGACGTCTCCGAGCGTCTGGCGCCGAAGTACTGGCAGCGGGCGAGCGAAGAGGACGGTGTGCAGGCCATGCTGCCGCCCAGCGTCGCGCCGGTGCAGGCCGCTCCGGGGCAGCCGTTGCGCTTCACCGTGACCGTCGACGTCGAACCCGAGGTCGAGATCGGGGACAGCCGGAGCTTCGAGCTGCCGCAGCCCGGGACGGAACCCAGTGAGGCCGAGGTCGACGAACTTCTGGAGCAGGTGCGACTCCAGCGCTCGACCTGGGTGCCGGTCGATCGGGCGGCGGCCCGCGGCGACCGGGTGCGAGGCAGGATCCACCGTGCCGCCATGCCGGGCTTCGTTCCGGAAGCGGCCGCCGAAGACGAGGATCACGACGGTGCCAACGACCATCGTGGCCCGGCGACCCACGACATCGACCTGGAGCTCGGCGACGAGCGCGCATGGCCCGAACTCACGGACAACCTGACCGGCCTGTCGGCGGGCCAGAAGTCGGACTTCGAGCGCACCGAAACGGAGGACGACGTCGAGCGGCAACGCGACTACGAGATCGAGGTCGACGAGGTTCTGGAGCGCAAGCTGCCGGACGTGGACGATGACTGGGCGAGCGGTCTCGCCGCCACGATCGAGACCGTCGACGATCTGCGGCGCCAGCTCGGCGACCAGGTGCAGGCGCAGAAGGTCGAGCAGGCGGGCCAGCAGCGCACCGACGCCCTGCTCGACCAGTTGCGCGACCGCTATCCGGTGACCCTGCCGGAGGCGGTCGTGGAGCGCGAGGCACTCCAGATGGCCAGGTCCTACGCGAACAACCTGGCTCGCCAGGGGTTCGACTTCGAACGGCAGCAGTTGCCCTGGGAGCAGTTGATGGAGGAAATCCGGCCGCAAGCGGAGAAGCGGGCCCATGCCTCGTTCCTGCTCGACCGGATCGCCCGCGACGACGGCGTCGAGGCAACGGCGGAGGACCTCGAGCGGGCGCTCGAGATCATGGCCAGGGCCCGCAACACGAACCGCGGCCGGCTGCGGCGGGAATTGGAGCGGGACGGTGGTCTGGAGATGCTGAGGGTCGAACTGAGACGGGATCGGACGGTGCAGGCGCTCCTGGCGGCCAACGCGCCGCCTGAGGAACCGTCCGCCCTGGCGGACGAGCCCGCCGCGGAAGGAGAGGACTAGAGCGATGCTGGTACCGATGGTGGTCGAGCAGACCAACCGGGGCGAACGGGCCTATGACATTTACTCGCGCCTGCTCAAGGACAACATCGTCTTCCTGGGCAGGCCGATCGACGATGACGTGGCCAACCTGGTCATCGCGCAGATGCTCTTCCTCGAGTCCGAGAACCCGGAGAAGGACATCTCGCTCTACATCAACTCGCCGGGCGGTTCGGTGACCGCCGGCTTCGCGATCTACGACACGATGCAGCACGTCAAGCCGGACGTTTCCACTCTCTGCGTCGGCCAGGCGGCGTCCTTCGCGGCGGTCCTGCTCGCGGGTGGCGCGGAGGAGAAGCGGATGGTGCTGCCGAACGCCAGGGTGCTGATTCACCAGCCCTGGGTGCAGAGTCTCGGCGGCCAGCAGACGGACATCGACATCCACGCCCAGGACCTTCTGCGGATGCGCGGCCGGATCGACGAACTGCTGGCTCTGCACACCGGAAAGTCGATCGAAGAGGTCCACGCCGACACCGAGCGGGACAAGATCCTTACCGCGGAGATGGCGGTCGAGTATGGGCTGGCCGACCGCGTCGTCGAGCGCCGCGGAGCCTCCTGACGGACTCTCGGCGGCGAACCTCGGAGTCCCCGCCGTGCTAGCATCCGGCGGTACGCGCGGCCTCTAGAGCCCGTGCGAACAGGCGAAACGAGACGCGAGAAACGAGCCGGAACGACCAATCGTGGCGAAGAAGGACAGTGGCGACGACGCGCTGAGGTGCTCGTTCTGCAGCAAGAGCCAGCGAGAGGTCAAGAAGCTCATCGCCGGCCCCACCGTCTTCATTTGCGACGAGTGCGTCGACATCTGCCTCGACATCATCGCCGAGGACCGGATGCTGGAACAGCGCCAGGAAGCGGCGCTGCCGAAGCCCCAGGAACTCAAGAAGCTGCTCGACGACTATGTGATCGGTCAGGAACAGGCCAAGAAGAAGCTCGCGGTCGCGGTCTACAACCACTACAAGCGAATCGACTTCGGAGAGCGGTCCCGGACCGACGTCGAGCTCCAGAAGTCGAACATCCTCCTGATCGGCCCCACGGGCACCGGCAAGACCCTGCTTGCGCAGACTCTGGCGCGGCTGCTGAGCGTCCCGTTCACGATCGCGGACGCGACCACGCTGACCGAGGCGGGCTACGTCGGCGAGGATGTAGAGAACATCATTCTCAAGCTCTACCAGGCATCCGGTAGCGACAAGGAGAAGACCCAGCGCGGCATCGTCTACATCGACGAGGTGGACAAGATCTGCCGCAAGGGCGACAACCCATCGATCACCCGGGACGTCTCGGGCGAGGGCGTCCAGCAGGCGCTGCTCAAGATTCTCGAGGGCACCCAGTGCAACGTGCCGCCCCAGGGGGGGCGCAAGCACCCGCACCAGGAGTTTCTCCAGATCGACACGACGAACATCCTCTTCATCTGCGGTGGCGCCTTCGTCGGTCTCGAAGAGCGCATCGAAGGGCGGATGAATGAGAAGACGATGGGCTTCGGCGCCGAGATCAAGGATCGCGACAGGCGGGCGGGCGAGATGCTCCGTCACGTGCTTCCCGAGGACCTGATCAAGTACGGACTCATACCCGAGTTCGTCGGCCGCCTGCCGGTCGTGGCGACCCTGGAGCAACTCGACGAGGACGCCCTGGTCCGGATCCTGACCGAGCCGAAGAACTCCCTCGTGCGTCAGTACGAGGCGATGTTCGAGTTCGAGGACGTCAAGCTCACCTTCACCGCGGAGGCACTGCGCGCGGTCGCCCGGCAGGCGATGAAGCGCAACGTCGGCGCCCGGGGCCTCCGGATCATTCTCGAGGAGCTGATGCTGGAGTTGATGTACGGCCTCCCGTCGGAAGCCGGCGTCAAGGAGTGCGTCATCAACGAGGACGTGGTGGTCAACGGCATTCAGCCGCTGACCGTGTACGAGAAAGCGGGATAGGGATGGCTTCCGGATACGTTTCGACCTCGAGCGACCGGCTGCCGGTAGTGCCGCTGCGGGACATGGTGGTCTTCCCGCAGATGATGGCGCCCTTCATCGTCGGGCGCCGCGGCTCCGTGCTGGCGCTGGAACAGACGCTGCGCACGGCCGGCAAGCTGATCTTCCTGGTCGCCCAGCGGGATCCGAAGGTCGACGACCCGGGGATCGACGACATTCACCGGATCGGCGTCGTCGCCCGGGTGGTGCAGAACGTCAAGCTGCCGAACGGCAACGTGAAGGTGATGGTCGAGGGATTGCGGCGGGCCGAGTTGCGGACCCTCGAGGAGATCGACGGCGCCTTCGAGGCGGAGGTCGAGGTATACGAGATCCACTACCCGGCGGACGACAAGGTCCAAGTCTACATGAGCCGGCTGCTCAACAGCTTCGAGCAGTACGCGAAGATGTCCCATCACCTCGCCTTCGAGAGCCTGATGTCGACGCTGAAGCTCGACGATCCCGACCGCTTCGCCGACGCCCTGGCCGCTCACCTGACCGTGTCCACGGCCGAGAAGCAGACGCTGCTCGAGACGCTGAATCCCTACGAACGCCTGCAGGCCGTGCACGACCTGCTCGATGTCGAGGTCGAGAAGATCAACATCGACAAGCGGATCAACGTGCAGGTCAAGAAGCAGATGGAGAAGGCTCAGAAGGAGTACTACCTCAACGAGAAGATCAAGGCGATCCACCACGAGTTGGGACGCAAGGATGAACGTGGCGACGAGGTCGCCGAGCTGAAGGAGAAGATCGAGAAGTCCGGCGCCCCGAAGCTGGTGCGCGAGAAAGCGGAACAGGAGTTGCGGCGGCTGGAGGCGATGCCGCCGGTGTCGGCCGAGGCGACCGTGTCGCGGAACTACGTCGACTGGCTGGTATCGGTGCCGTGGAAGAAGCGCAGTCGGGAACTCAAGGACCTGAAGAAGGCGGCGCGGATCCTCGACGAGGGGCACTACGGTCTGGAGAAGGTCAAGGAGCGTGTGCTCGAGTTCCTGGCCGTCCGCCAGCTCACGCACAAGAACCAGAATTCGATCATCTGCTTCGTCGGCCCTCCGGGCGTCGGAAAGTCCTCGCTGGCCAAGTCGATAGCCGCCGCCACCGGCCGCAAGTTCGTGCGCCTGTCTCTCGGCGGCGTTCGCGACGAGGCCGAGATCCGCGGACACCGGCGCACCTACATCGGCGCGTTTCCCGGCCAGATCATCCAGATGATGAAGCGGGCGGGCACGGTCAACCCGGTCTTCCTCCTCGACGAAGTCGACAAGATGTCGATGGACTTCCGCGGCGATCCGTCGTCCGCGCTGCTCGAGGTGCTCGATCCGGAGCAGAACGACACCTTCGTCGATCACTACATGGACATCGAGTACGACCTCTCGAAGGTCATGTTCATCGCCACCGCGAACGTCGAGCACCCGATCCCGCCGGCGCTCAAGGACCGGATGGAGATCATCCAGCTTGCCGGGTATACGCCGAACGAGAAGCTCGAGATCGCGCGCCAGTTCCTGGTGCCGAGGCAGTTGGACAGCCACGGTTTGACCGAGGACGCGATCCGCTTCGGCGAGGGCAGCCTGGGTCACCTGATGGACTCCTACACCCGTGAGGCGGGCGTTCGCAATCTGGAGCGCGAGATCGCGGCCGTGTGTCGCAAGCTGGCCCGCCGGCTCGTCGAAGAGGGCCGGGTCAAGAAAGTCAAGGCGAAGGCCAAGGCCAAGGGCAAGGGCGCATCCAAGGACGCCGAACCCGCGATCGCGGTCGACCGGGAGCTGGTCGGGGAGCTCCTCGGCAAGCCAAAGTTCCGGCCCTACAAGAAGCTCGACGAGTCCGAGGTCGGGGTCGCCACCGGTCTGGCCTGGACCCAGGCGGGCGGCGAGTTGCTGCAGAGCGAAGTCGGCCTGATGAAGGGCAGCGGCAAGCTGATTCTCACCGGCAAGCTGGGCGACGTGATGAAGGAGTCGGCCCGAGCGGCCATGTCCTACCTGCGCAGCCGGGCCGACGGATTCGGCCTGGAGCCCGGCTTCCACGCCGACCAGGACCTCCACATCCACGTTCCCGAGGGCGCCATTCCCAAGGACGGCCCGTCGGCGGGCATCACGATGGCGTCGGCGATCATCTCGTCCCTGCTGCGGGTGCCGGTACGCGGCGACGTGGCCATGACCGGCGAGATCACGCTCCGCGGGAAGGTGCTGCCCGTGGGCGGCATCAAGGACAAGGTGCTGGCCGCCTACCGCGCTGGCATCTTCGAGATCCTGCTGCCGAAGGAGAACGACAAGGACCTCGAGGAGGTGCCCGAGGAAGTCCGCGACAAGATGAAGTTCCACCTCGTGGAGTCGATGGACGAGGTCCTGGAGATCGTCTTCGACGGCGTCGTGCAGAGAGCGCCGGAGGTCGCGGCCGAGTTCCAGAAGCCCGCCTCCGAGGCGCCGCCCGCGAACGTCGCCCACTGAAGAGGCCCACTCAGGAAGCCGAGCGGGACCTTGAAGGTCCGTGACGCCCGCTTCGTCGTTTCGGCTGTCCGGGCGGCCGACCTGCCCCGGGACGGCCGACCTCAGGTCGCCTTCGCCGGTCGCTCGAACGTCGGCAAGTCGAGCCTGATCAACCGGTTGCTCGGCCGCAAGGATCTGGCGCGCACGAGCTCGAAGCCGGGGCGAACCCGGAGCGTCAACTTCTTCCTGATCGACGACTCGTGGTACGTCGTGGACCTGCCCGGCTATGGCTACGCCCGGGTTTCGAAGAGCGAACGGGAGGCCTGGGGGCGCCGTGTCGATCGGTACTTCCGCTCGGCTGCCGGGCTGGTCCGGGTCGTGCTGCTCGTCGATGGTAAGGTCGCGGGTACGCCGCTCGACTCCGAAGCGTACGGATACCTCCGAAGTCTGGGGCTCGAACCCGTCGTGGTCGTGACCAAGATCGACCGCGTGAAGCGGGGGGCTCGAGCCGGGGCCCTTGCCAGGGTTGCGGAGCTGTTGGGAATGCCGGCAGACGCTGAACTGTTTTCCGTGTCGTCTCGAACCGGCGAAGGAGTGTCGCGGCTGTTTGCGGAGTTGCTCGGCCCTTGAAGCGGGCGGTGGCCTCTCTCGGCGAGGATGAAGAAAGATGACGACGGACGGAGCCCCTGAAGCAGGGCGTAGTGGAAACGGCGGCGCCAGGGCGGCGGAGAGCGCCGATCTGGCCTTTGACCTGAAGGCCCTGAAGGACCTGAGCAATGCCGACCTTCTCGAGCTTGCTCACAAGCTGGAGGTCGTTGGCGCCACCGGTATGCCCAGGCAGGAGTTGACCTTCAAGATCCTGGAAGCGCAGACGGAGAAGAGCGGGCTGCTGTTCGGCGAAGGGGTCCTCGAATGCTTGACCGACGGCTTCGGTTTCCTGCGCGCGCCGGAGTACAGCTACCTGCCGGGACCGGACGACATCTACGTTTCCCGCAGCCAGATCCGGCGCTTCGACCTGCGCACTGGCGACACCGTTTCGGGCCAGGTGCGGCAGCCGATGAACAAGGGCGAGCGCTATCTCGCCCTGATCAAGCTCGAGGCGGTGAACTTCGAGCACCCTGACGTCGTACGGCAGAAGATCTTCTTCGACAACCTGACCCCGCTGTACCCGGAGGAGCGGCTCCAGCTGGAAGTCTCCGGAGACCTGTCGTCCCGGGTGACGGACCTGGTGACGCCGATGGGCAAGGGCCAGCGGGCGCTGATCGTGGCGCCCCCGCGTACCGGCAAGACGATGCTCCTGCAGTCCCTGGCGCGATCGATTGCCACGAATCACCCGGAAGTCGTGCTGGTCGTCCTGTTGATCGACGAGCGTCCCGAGGAAGTGACCGACATGGAGCGGTCGGTGCGCGGGGAGGTCGTCTCGTCCACCTTCGACGAGCCCGCCTCGCGGCACACTCAGGTGGCCGAGATGGTGATCGAAAAGGCCAAGCGGCTGGTCGAGTACGGCAAGGACGTCGTTATCCTGCTCGACTCGATCACTCGCCTGGCGCGTGCTTACAACACCGTGCAGCCGCCTTCGGGCAAGGTGCTGTCGGGAGGCATTGACGCCAACGCCCTGCAACGTCCGAAGCGGTTCTTCGGCGCTGCCCGGAACATCGAGGGAGGCGGCTCGCTGACCATCGTGGCCACGGCGCTGATCGACACGGGAAGCCGGATGGACGACGTGATCTTCGAGGAGTTCAAGGGCACCGGCAACTCGGAGCTGCATCTCGACCGCAAGCTGGTGGACAAGCGGATCTTCCCGGCGATCGACATCGAGAAGTCCGGCACCCGCAAGGAGGAGTTGCTGCTGTCGGCCGACGATCTGCAGCGGGTCTGGGTGCTGCGCAAGGTGCTGAATCCGCTGCCCACGGTCGAGGCGATGGAGGTGCTCCAGGAGCGTCTCAAGAACACGCCGTCGAACGCCGAGTTCCTGGCCGCGATGTCGAGGGGCGCAAGGGGAGCGCCGAACTGAGTTCCACACCCGCAGGTCCCCGGGTGGCCGTGCTGCCGACAGCGCCCGCCTCGATCCTGGCCGACTATCACGAACTCATGAACCTCGCGGGCTACCGCGAGGTGATCGATCCGTCGGTCGACACGGCGCTCAAGATCAACATCTCCTGGCACTTCTTCTACCCCGGCAGCTCGACCACGCCCTGGCAGCTCGAGGGGGTGGTGCGGGCGATGGCGAAGGACGGCTACGACCCGGCGTTGATTCACGGCTGCCACAACCGGACCGTGGTCATCGACGCCCGCCTGGGCGAGCGCGAGAACAAGCAGATCGACGTCGTCGAGGCGCACGGCCTGCGCAACATCCACCTCTACGAGGAGGACGAGGAGTGGCTGCCGGTCCGGGAGGCCGTGGGCGACCTCGCCTCGCGGTTTCTGTGCCTGAACGATGTCTACCCGCAGGGCTTTCACATTCCGGCACGGTTCGTGGGGGAGAACATCATCCACCTGCCGACGGTCAAGACCCACGTCTTCACGACCACGACCGGGGCGATGAAGAACGCGTTCGGCGGGCTGCTGAACGAGCGCCGGCACTGGACCCACCCGGTCATCCACGAGACATTGGTCGACCTGCTGATGATCCAGCAGCACATCCACCGCGGTGTGTTCGCGGCCATGGACGGCACCTTCGCCGGCGACGGCCCGGGACCGCGCTGCATGATCCCGCGGGTGGGCAACGTGATTCTGGCCAGTGCGGACCAGGTGGCGATCGACGCCGTGGCCGCGAAGCTGATGGGCTTCGACCCGCTGTCGATCCGGTACATCCGCCTTGCGCACGATCTCGGCCTCGGTTGCGGTGATCCGCGTGAAATCGAGATCGTGGGGGATCCGGCGGTCGCCGGCAGGAGCTGGGGCTTCGTCGGTCCCTTCCGGAAGATGACCTTCGCCGCGAGGATGCAGCACAAGATCTACTGGGGGCCGCTGCGGCGCCCCGTGGAGTGGTCGCTGCGCACGTTTCTCGCGCCCTGGGCGTACCTGGCGAGCGTCCTCTACCACGACTCCTTCTGGTACCCGTACAAGGCGAAACGGCAGATGGCCGAGGCGCTGGCGAGCCCCTGGGGGCGTCTCTTCGCCGGCTGGGAGCAGGCCCGGACGGACGGGCGCGGCTACCCGGAGATCGCCGCCCGGCCCGCGGTCGCGTTCCGGACCGGTTGGCGGGCCTTCCTGACCTCGCTTCGCATCCTCTGGACCTGTCTGCGGGAAGCGCCTGAAGTCGCCATGCGCCTGAGCCGGCGTTCGGACGCCGCCGGCGTTCACGGTTCGGGTTCCTGAGCCCGTCCTTCGCGCGTTCGATGCCCGGCCGGCGGTGGCAGGAAACCGGCGCCGCCCTCGCCGTCGTGTCGGCCCTGGCGGTGGTCCTGTTCCACGCCGGGACGTTCCACCACGGCGCCACCGCTTTCTCCCTGGCCGCCGGCGCCGTTCTGCTGCTCGTGTTCGCGTTGCTGGGCCGGGCGTCGTTCCTGGATCCGTTGGCGCTTCGGCAAAGCGGGTCGCCGTGGTGGCCGGCGCTTCTCGGCGGTCTGTGGTTCTCCGTACTGGCGAGCTGGATCCAGTCACCGGTAAGCCGCGCCGGCGAGGCGATCGTCATCTTCCTCCTGCCCGCGGCCTGGGCGGCGGCCGGAATCGGGCGTCTCCTTGGCTCGGATGCGGCAGTTCGCCGGGCTCTGGCCGGCTGCGCCGTGGTTGGCGTTTCGGCGTCGACGTGGGCGCTGGCCATGCAGCCGCTTCACGAACAGGGCCGGGCAGCCTTGCCGATCGGTCACCACAACCAGTTGGCGCTGGTGCTGGTGGCGATTCTGCCGCCCGCGGTGCTCGGCGCCTGGCGGGCCGCCGGACCGGATCGGCGGAGGCTGCGCCAGGGTGCGGCGCTCTTCGTTGGCGCGGTCCTGGTCTGGACGCTGGCCGCCACCGGTTCGATGTCCGGGTTGGCGGCGCTGGTCGTGCAGGCGGTGGCGGCCGCGGCGTGGATCCTCTGGCGGAGCAGAGGGCGCCGGTTGCTCGTTCCGTTCGCGGCGTTGCTGGCTCTGGCAGCCGGACTGGCGCTCGCGACAGCCTGGGCGGGTTCCCGGCTCGACGTGCCGGGCCCGATCGGCCGTCTCGGGGCGGTGCTGCGGCTCGAGGACCCGTCGCTCCTGGCCCGCCGCACCTACGCCGAGGCCGCTGTCTCCGGCTTCGCGGAGCGTCCGCTTCTCGGTTGGGGTCCGGGGTCCACGAGCTGGACTCTGGCGAACCACTGGCGGCCGGCGCCGGGCGTGCATCCGGCGGGCGAAGTGGTGACTGACGCCCACAGTCTGCTGGCGCAGGCGCCGTACGAACTCGGGATCGCCGGTTCGGTCCTGCTGCTGTTGCTGGCAGCTCGCTACGGCCGGCTTCGTCTGGGCGAACTGAGGGATCCCCGCGCGCGGGATCCGGAACTCCTGGCTGCGGCGCTGATCGGCCTGGCGGGCGCCGGAGTCTGCCTGGCCTTCGGGGTCTTCGCCGTGGTGACGGCGGTTCCCGCCGTGCTGATTCTCAATCTGGGTCTGGCGGCGGCGTGCACCGCCAGATCAGGCGCCGACGTTCCGGCAGGCCGCTGGCGGCAAGGGCTTCGGCTCGCCTTCTATCTCTGGCTGGTCGCCGCCGTGGGCTGGACCTGGCAGCGCACGTCGGCCGCTCGGGCGTACGAACTCGTGGTGGCCGCGGAGACGGCCGACGCCGTGGCGGCATCCGAGGCGGCCGACCGCGATCCCTCGTTTCCCCTCTACCACGTCCGCCTCGATCCCTGGACCGCGGCCGAGGCCGCCGATGGTCTGGCGCCCCTCTGGCTGCTGGCCGGAGTCGATCAGACCGTGGACGTCGACAGGCGGCGGCTAGCGCTCGAACGGGCCTGTGACCTCGACCCGCTGTCGGCGCTGGCCCCGTTCGAACTCATGCTTCTCTTGCGCGAGGCGGGCGCCGCGGCCACCGACCGGCGGGTAGCGGTGCGGGCGGCGCGCGCGATTCTGGCCGAGCCGTTGCTGCTGGCTGCGGCCGCCTTCGAGGGAGACCCGGATCTCAGGGCGGAGCTGCGTCGCGAGATCCAGTCGTGGCCGGGACTCCCGCCGGGATGGCTGGCGGCGTTCGAGGAGTTGTGGTTCGGCCTCGACTGGTCGAACGGCCACGAGGGCTCGCCCCGCGACGTCCTGTCGGTGGACGCCGATGGTCGGCCCGCGGTCTCGTTCAGCCTGTTCGCCTTCCGGCGTCCGCCCTGGCCGCTCTCGATCGGCGCCGTGCCTCTCCGGAGTCATCGCCTCGACTTCGTCGTGGCTCACGACCTCCCGGGAGTGACCCGATTGCCCGAGACCGCGCCGGAACCGTTCTGGACCCGCCGCTGCGGAGTGGAATAGTCAGGCCACGCCTGTCGCTTCGGCGCCGGCCGCGACAACGCGGTTGCGGCCGGCGTGCTTGCCCTGGTACATGGCGTTGTCGGCCAGTTGCAGCAGGCGCGTCGCGGCGCCTGCCGGGCTCGGCGTCTCGTCGCGGTCGCCGCCGGCCTCGGCCCGCATCGAGGCGGCGCCGATCGAGCAGGTCACGCGGATCAGAGGACGGCGGCGGGGCGGCTCGCCGCCAGCGAGTATCGTGGCCGCCAGGTTAGCTCGCAGACGCTCGGCGTGACGGAGGGAATCATCGAGGTCGGCGCCGGGCAGGACGACGACGAACTCGTCGCCGCCGTAGCGGGCGGCGAAGCCTTCTGCCTGCCTGGCGGCGTCGTCGAGAAAGCCCGCAACGTGGCTCAGGATTCGGCTGCCTGTCACGTGGCCGTGGCGATCGTTGACGCGCTTGAAGCGGTCCAGGTCGATGAACAGCAGGCCGATGTGGCCGCCATCGCGTTCCGCATTCCGGATCGCCTCGGCAAGCGTTCCGTGCAGCGCCTCGCCGTCGAGAAGGCCGGTCAGGCCGTCGCGGTGCGCGTCTTCGGCGCTGCGGACGCCGGCGACTTCGCGGAGAGCGGCCGCTGCTCTCGCCGCGAGCTCGTCAGGGGCGGGCATCGGCGATTCGCTCAAGGCGCGCCGGAACGCTCTTGTGCCACGGCGTGCCGGCGATCGGGTCGCGGTCCGTGACGCTCGTCAGTTCGTTGGGCGCGACGCCGTCACTCTCGCGCTCGCCGGCCTCGTCCGGATAGTCCAGTCCGAGGCCGTTGGGAAGAGAGATGTGCCCCGTCTGCATCCGGTCGCTGACCATGGCAGGGACTTCGGCGGCTCCGCGCGGAGTCACCAGCCGGACCCGGTCCCCGTCGGCGATCTCGAGCGCCGCGGCGTCGTCGGCGGACAGGGCCAGCGCCTCCTCCATCGCCTTCCGGCGCCAGGCCGGGTCGCGGTAGATCGTGTTCGCGGTGTAGGAACGCCGTTCGCCTGCGGAGAGCACGAGCGGGAAAGCAGCGCTGGTGATGCCGGGACCGGCCTCGACGACGAGCTCCTCGATCGCGCCGAATAGCTCCGGGATCGCGAGCTGGAGGCGCCCGTTCGCCGTCCCTACGCGCTGCCAGGAGACCTCGGGCGAGTCGCTGGAGAAGACGAGGCCGGTCGGGCTGTCGACGATCGCGTCGAAGAGTGCCTCGCCGAGCGCCGGCCCCTCGCCTTCGATGCCGGCGCGCCGGATCGAGTCGCCGAAACGGTGCGCGCAGATGTGGGCGGCGCTCCACAGCGCCGCGGCGGACTCGAGGCCGTCGGGCAGCGTCTCGCCCAGGGTGCGGTAGAGGAGCGCGGGCGCGACGCCGGCGAGGCGCGGGTCGTTGCGGGTCGCGGCCTGGAAGGCGATCCCGAACGCTGCCCGGCCGCCGTCAAGCAGGGTCGCCCGGAGCTCGTCGACCTGGTTTTGTGAGTAGCCGCCCAGGGCTTCCGTGAGCCGGCAGTGGATCTCGGGCTCCGGCAGCGCCCCCGCCTTGTCGGTAGCCGGAGGATCGAGCAGCGGCCGGCGCAGGAAGAAGGCGTTGTCCGGGAACTCGAAGTTGAAGAACACCGCCTCAGCCTTCTCGTACTGCGTGGTCGCCGGCAGGACGTAGTCGGCCAGGCGGGCGGTCTCGGTCATCGCGATGTCGATGACGACGACGCACTCGAGCGCCCGCAGCGCCTCGCGCATGGCGCGGCTGTCCGCCAGCGAGTGCGCCGGGTTCGCGCTCTCGACGATCATCGCGCGGAAGCGCTTCGGGTGGTCGGTGACGATTTCCTCGGCGATCGCGTTGCACGGCACGAGGCCGGCGATGACCGGAGCGCCGGTCACCGGCGTCTTTCGGGGTCCTGCGGACCGCGAGGCGGTGATCGGCACCAGGGAGGTGGAGACGTTCTGGGCGCCCGTCTTGGCGAAGTTGCCGGTCAGCATCCAGATCAGCCGCTGCAGGTAGCTGACCAGGGTCGAGTGGCGGTTCATCTGCACGCCGAGGTCCTCGAACACGGCGACACTTGAGGCGGTGGCGATGCGGCGCGTGGCGAGCCGGACCTGCTCCTCCGGCACGCCGCACGCGGCGCAGGCGGCGGCGACGTCGATCCGCTCCAGCCAGGGGCGCACGTCCTCGAAGCCGTCCGTGTGCCGGGCGATGAAGTCCGCGTCCGTCAGGTCCTCCTCCAGCAGGACGCCCAGCATCGCCGCGAGCAGCCAGGCGTCGGTGCCCGGCTTCACCTGAAGGAAGATGTCGGCCAGGTCGGCGGTCTCGGAGCGTCGGACGTCGATGACGATGAGGCAGCGCTCCGGGTCCTTCGAGAGCTCGCGCAGCGTCACCCGCGCGCGCGGGATACCGTGCGACTGCCACGGGTTCTTGCCGAGAAACACGCCGACCTCGCAGTGGTGGAAGTCGCCCCGCGAGGGCGCACCGAGCATCTGGCCGGCGACCCACATCTCGCCCGTCTTCTCCTGCGCGAGCGCGTTGGACCGATACACGGAGCCCAGCGTGCGCAGGGTGGAGCGGGCATAGAAGCCGGGCAGGTGATTCCCCTGTCCGCCGCCACCGTAGTAGAAGATCGACTCGCCGCCGAATCTGTCCCGCACCTCGGCGAGGCGTCTCGTCACCTCACGGACCGCCGTGTCCCAGTCGATCTCCTCGAAACTGCCGTCCGGGCGCCGGCGCAGCGGCGACAGCACCCGGTCGCGGCTGTTCTGGTAGTGGTTCAGCCGCCCGGCCTTCTGGCAGACGTAGCCCTTCGAGACGGGGTTCGCACGATCTCCGCGAAGGCGCGCGAACTGTCGTCCGTCGTCGCCGCCCAACTGGACCTCGATGCCGCAGTTGTTCTCGCACAGGATGCAGGCGGTCGGCACCCACGGCTGCTGGGGTTGTTGGCTTCCTGGCTCCATGACGGCTCCTCAGTGGCGGGCGGGATTGCGTCGCGCACCGGAGCTTATGCGGAGCGCCCGGGTGGCCGGGGCTGCTACCGTGCGGGCCGGTGACTGCACCGGGCAAGGGCGATCCGCCGCTCCGCCGATCCCTTGGCCAGCACCACCTCCGCCGTGCGGAGTCGGCGGCGCCCGCGGTCGACTTCCTGGACGTGTCCGGCCGGACGGTGATCGAGATCGGTCCCGGCGGCGGCGTGCTGACGCGGCTGCTGCTGGAGCGAGGCGCAAGCCGTGTTCTCGCCTGCGAACTCGATCCTTCGTGGGCCTTTGCGTTGCGCCGACGACTCACGGACCGGCGGGTCCGCCTCGCTGTCGGCGACGCCTGCGATCTCGGCTACGAGCGGACGCCCGTCGCGGCCCGGATCGCCGGCAACCTGCCCTACAACGTAGCCACCCGGATCGTCTCCCGGGTGCTCGAGCGCGCTCCGGTCGGCCTGCGAGCCGCCTTTCTGGTTCAGCGCGAGGTGGCGGACCGGTTGACCGCGGCGCCCGGCGACGGGGCCTACGGCGCGCTGACGGTGCTGACGCAGGCCCGTGCCGCCACGCGCCGTCTGGCCGTCGTCATGCCGGGGAGCTTCGTACCGCCGCCGGCCGTCACCAGCGCCTTCGTGGGCCTGAAACGGATCGAGTCTCCGATCGCGGAGGAGGAATGGCCTGACTTCAGAGCGCTGGTTCGAACCGCGTTCAGCCGCCGGCGCAAGACCCTGTTGAACAACCTGGCCGCGGTCATGGATCGGCCGGCGGCGGCCGCGGCGATCTCGGACCTGGGGTTGCCTCCGAGAATCCGGGCGGAGGCGCTCGGTCTACGACGGTTCGTCGAGCTGTTCCGGGTCGTGGAGTTGCTCAAGCGAATATAGCCATATCCCGTTTTGTGGGCTACAATCGTTAGCCCGTGCATGTTCCCGTCAACGCTTCGTGGGGAGGGCGTCGATGATTCGCTCGGATGATGGCCCCAGACGGTTCGCGCTTGGCCGCAGTCTGCCGACGGGCAAGGCCAGCGAGCTGGTCGGCCTGCTGCTGCTCATGCTCGGCGCGCTCCTGCTGCTCAGTCTGCTGAGCTACCAGCCGGGCGACCCGAGCTTCATGCGCAGCGCCGAGGACTCGGCGGAGACGGCCAACCTGATCGGGCCGATCGGCGCTCACGTCGCCGCGGCCGGATACGGCTTCCTCGGGTTCGCCGTGCTCGCAGTGGCGCTGGCCGTTCTCGGTCTGGGTTACCGGCTGGTCCGCGCCCGCGCTGACGTTCCGTCCGTTCTGCAGGGTGCCGGCATCGTCGTCGCGCTGGTGGCCGCGCCGACATTGGTCGCTCTGACGGCGGGCGAAGTCACGTTCCGGGGTGAGTCCCTGACCGCAGGGGGCTTCCTGGGTTCGACGATCGCCGGTGCGGTCGAAGGCCAGCTGGGCGGGCTAGGTGCCGGAGTGATCGCCGTTTCCGGCCTCGTCTTCGGGATCGCGTTGATGTTGCGGAACAGCCTGGACGAATCGATCGCTGCCGGTTTTCGCCGGCTCAAGGCGTTCGTTGCGCTGCTCAAGCCCAGGGTGCGGAAGAAGCCAAGGGTCAAAGCGTCCGAACAGGGGTCCGGCCGTGGCAAGGCGAAGGCGGCGCCGGAACCGGCGGTCGATACGCCGCTCGTGGATCTGCCGCTTCGCCGGACGGCCGCGAACAAGGCGAAGACGGCAGCCCGCGGATCGGAGGAAACCCGGGCCGCGCGGCCGGTAGCGCAGGGGACGACGCCGGTCCCCGCCGCGTCCGCGAAGACGGTGGTGTCGGGCACGGAGAAGACCGAGCGGGGGTTGGAGAATGTGGAGTTGCCACCGCTCGATCTGCTCTACACCGAGGAGGTCAACAGCGAGGTCGACGAGGCCGGTTTGAGAGAACTCGGTGAGCTCATCTGCGCTCGCTGCGCCGAGTTCGGCGTCGAGGGCACGATCGAGGGCATCAGCCCCGGTCCGGTCATCACCGTCTTCGAGTTCCAGCCGGCGCCCGGTGTGAAAGTCGCCCAGATCGTCAACCTTCAGGACGATCTGGCGCTCTCGCTGAAGGCCGAGGCGATTCGGATCGAACGCATGCCTGGCCGATCGACGCTGGGCATCGAGGTCCCGAACAAGCACAGGACGATCATCCCCCTGGGCAGCCTTCTGGCGGACGCAGGGTTCCGGGAGCCCAAGTCCCCGCTCACGATGGCGCTGGGCCGCACCCTCCGCGGCGAGCCGTACTTCGCTGACCTGGCCAAGATGCCGCATCTTCTCGTGGCCGGCGCCACCGGCGCCGGCAAGAGCGTGGGTCTTCAGGGCATGCTGACTTCCATCCTCTATCGCGCGCGTAGCGACGAAGTCCAGTTCATCCTGATCGACCCGAAGCGGATCGAACTCGGGGTCTACGCGGACATTCCGCACCTGAAGACCGCCGTTGTGGTGGAACCGAAGCAGGCCTCGAACGCACTGCGCTGGGCTGTGGCCGAGATGGAGCGCCGCTACCGTCTGCTGGCGGAGGTTCACGTCCGATCGATCGACTTCTACAACCGGGCAATAGCCGATCCGGAAGTGGCGAACCGCCTTCGCCTTCGGGACGAGGAAGCGGACGAACCCGCCGAGCCCCGGAATCTCGAACCGCTCCCGTACTACGTGATCGTGATCGACGAACTGGCCGACCTGATGATGGTCGCCTCGTCCGAGGTCGAGACGTCGATCGCCCGTCTGGCGCAGATGGCGCGGGCGGTCGGCATCCACCTGATCGTCGCGACCCAGCGCCCCTCGGTCGACGTCCTGACGGGCACGATCAAGGCGAACTTCCCGTGCCGCATCTCGTACGCCGCGGCGACCCGGCACGATTCGCGCACCATCCTCGACCAGGTCGGCGCCGAGAAGCTGCTCGGCAAGGGCGACATGCTGTTCATGCCGCCCGGCAGCGGCCGCATGATCCGCCTCCACGGCGCCTTCGTGACGGAGCAGGAAACGGCGGCGCTCGTGCGCTGGCTCAAGCGACAGGGCCAGCCCAACCTCGATCCGGCCGTGCTGGCGCCACCGCCCGAGGATCGTTCGGCGGCCGCCGGCGAGAACGGCGGCGACGATGTCCTTTACGACGAGGCGGCCCGGCTGGTCGTCTCGGAACGGATGGGCTCGGCGAGCTTCCTCCAGCGTCGGATGAGAGTGGGCTTCTCCCGCGCTTCGCGCCTTGTGGATCTGATGGAACAGGATGGAATTCTGGGCCCCGCCCAGGGCAGCAAGCCGCGGGAAGTGCTCGTGCCGCCCGACTACTTCGAAGAGATCGACCAGTCGCAGATCGCCTTCCAGTAGTTTCGGCGGACGATGTCCGCGCGGCCGAGATTCGAGAGGATCGCCTTCTTCGGCACTCCGGAGTTCGCGGTGCCGTCGCTGGCCGCTCTGGACGCGGCCGGCCGGCGCCCTGTCGTCGTCGTCAGCCAGCCGGCGCGGCGCGCGGGCCGGGGAGGCCGGGTCGTCGAACCGCCAGTGGCCCGCTGGGCGCGGGCGCACGGCGTCGACCTGCTGCAGCCGACGCGTGTGCGGGACGACGGGTTTCTCGGTCGACTCCGCGCTATGGAGCTCGACCTCGCGGTGGTCGCCGCCTACGGCAGGATCTTCCCTCGTAGCCTGCTCGAGTTGCCGTCCCGGGGTTGCCTGAACGTTCACGCATCCCTGCTGCCGGCCTGGCGCGGCGCATCGCCTGTTCAGGCCGCGATCGCCAACGGCGAGAGAGTGACGGGAGTGACCACGATGGTCATGGAGGAGGGTCTTGACACGGGGCCGATTCTGCTGCGCGAAGAGGTGGCGATCGGGCCGCTTGAGACGGCCGGCGAGCTGGCGTCGCGCCTGGCCGAAGTCGGTGCCCGGCTTCTCGTGCGAACACTGGACGGCCTGGAGGCCGGCGATGTCGAACCCCGGCCGCAGTGCGACGCGACGGCAAGCTATGCCCCGATGCTCCGTCCGGAGGATGGCGTCGTGGACTGGGACCGGGAAGCCGGCGAGATAGCCAGCCGGGTGCGTGCCTATGAGCCGTGGCCGGGATCGCGGACGTGGCTGCGAGGCGAGGCGATACGGATCGTCGCGGCGCGGCCCCTGACCTCGTTTGCGGGGCCGGACCGGGGCGACGGTCGGGATCGGCCGGGTGCGTTCCTGGGCTGTCGAGAAGTAGAAGGCATCGGCCGGGCGGCGGTGGTCCGCTGCGGCGGTTCGTCGGCCCTGGCGCTCGATCGAGTACAGCGCCCGGGTCGTCGCCCGGTCAGTGGCATCGACCTGGCGAACGGCCTGCGCCTGGCGGTTGGCGACCGCTTCGGGGTGCAGGCATGACCCGTCGACGGCCGATTCGAAACCTGGGTTCCGGTCCGAGTTGGCGTCGCCGCCGGGCCGAGGCGCCGATCACTGCCCACGCCAAGGTCAGGGAGTCGGCCGCCTTCGTTCTCGAGCGGACGCTCGATTCCAGGGCGCCGGCTTCAACCTTCCTCGACGGCGCGCTCGAGCGTTGCGATCCGAGGGACCACGGGTTGTTGCGGGAACTCGTTTTGGGCACGCTGCGCTGGTTGCGCTTCATCGATCACGTGCTGGTGTCCGCGTCCGGACGGCCGCTTTCCCGGATCCAGCGTGCCCTGCTCGCGCCGCTGAGGATCGCCGTGTACCAGCTCTTCTTCCTGGACCGCGTACCCGCTCACGCGGCGGTCAACGAGGCGGTGGAGCAGGCGGCGGGCCGCACACATGCCGGCGGCGCCAGCTTCGTCAACGGCGTACTGCGACGGATTGCCCGTTCGCCGCGCCGTGACGCCTGGCCGGTCGAAGAGGGCGATCCGGCTGTCCGGCTCGGCATCCTGCATTCGCACCCGGACCTGCTGGTCGAGCGCTGGCTTCGTACGTATGGCGAGAAGCGGACCATCGCCATCCTGACCGCGAACAACCGTCCGAAGCCGCTCCATCTGCTCGCCTTCCGCGAGCGGGGAGGCCGCGCCCCGTTGGCCGAGCAGTTGATCGACGATGACGTGGGCGTCGAGCCCTCGGTGCTGGCGCCGCACTGCCTGACGGTCCGGTGGGGCAACCCGCTGTTCTCGGAGGCCTATCGGCGCGGCGCCTTCTACGTTCAGGACGAGGCGAGTCAGTTGGCGGCTATCGTGCCCCCACCCGCGCCCCGGGAGCGTGTGCTCGACGTCGCGGCGGCCCCAGGCGGCAAGACGTTCGCGTTGCTCGCGGACCAGCCGGATGCTCACTGCGTGGCCACCGACCTGTCGCTCGAGCGCCTGCAGACGATGCGCCGCAATTCCGCTCGCTTGGCCCTGGCGCCGTTGCTCTGCGCCGCGGACGGCGCCGCTCTCCCCTTTCGCGACGGTTTCGACCGGGTCGTGGTTGACCTGCCCTGCAGTGGCACGGGTACCCTGCGCAAGCACCCTGAACTCAAGTGGCGCATCAGCGCAGCGGAAATCGAGCGACTGGCGGAGCAGGCCGGTTCGCTGGTCCGTGGAGCGGCTGACTGCGTACGGCCGGGCGGTTTGCTTGTCGTCGTCACGTGCTCCATCGAGCCGGAAGAGAACGAGGACGTTGTCTCGGCTTTCCTGGAATCGCGGTCCGACTTCGACCTCCGGGACCTGAGCGCCGATCTACGCCGGCCCGCGGCCGACCACGTCGAGGCGTCGGGCCTGTGGCGACTGCTTCCGGCCGAAGGTCACGACGGCTTCACGGTCCAGACGCTTCAGCGCGCGGCCGGCTGAAGCCCCCCGCGCACCCCGCCGGAAGTGTAGGCGAACATTGACAATACGGGTTCTTCTGGCATAGATTTCCGGGACTTCCTGGGGTTCATGAGGAAAACCGAGAAGTATAACTGACTTTGAAGGAGTACGTTCGATGGCCGGAAAGGCAGACATCGTAGACGCCGTTGCCGAGGGCGCGGGTCTCAGCAAGAAGCAGGCGGCGGATGCCGTCCAGTCCCTGATTGACAGCATCTCGAGCCACCTGCAGAACGGCGACCGCGTGCAGCTTCCGGGCCTCGGAAGTTTCTCCGTGTCGCACCGCGGCGCCCGGGCCGGCCGGAACCCGAAGACCGGCGAGGCGCTCATGATCGCGGCCAGCAACGGCGTTCGGTTCAAGGTCAGCCGTCCGCTGAAGGACGCGCTTAACTAGCGACCGTCCAGCCTCTACCTCCCGGCTGCTCTAGCGCACCAGGGGGTAGAGGCCTGCCAGCCTTGCCGGTTTGACGCCGGCGGCGAACAGCGACCAGATCAACCAGTTCGTCGCTACGGTACGGACGACGCCTCGCTCGGCGAAGCGTCGGGATGAAGTGGTCGCACGCTGCTCCACGACCGAGATCGGTCCCTGGCGGCGGAGCCGACCGATGAAGTCGAGATCCTCGAGGATCGGCAGGTCGGAGAACCCGCCGCAGGCGGCGTAGGCGGCTGCCGTAGCGAACTGGGCCTGGTCGCCGAGCGGGCCGTGCAGCCAACGGGTCCGGATGTCGACCAGAACCCGGCCCAGCCGCAGCAGCGGCGGCGCCGCCGCGAAGTCGATCAGGAAGCCCCCGCCTGCCGCGCCGGAGTTCACGGCGCGTTCTATCCCGGGCCGCGCTGCTGGCGGCAGCCGCGTGTCGGCGTGGAGGAAGAGTAATACGTCGGCCCCGGCCTGGATTGCCAGGCTGGCGCCCGTTCGCAGTTGGAGTCCCCGGCCCGCCCGCGGCACGGTTTCGACGCGGGCGCCCGCGCCGGAGGCCAGCTCGGCGGTGCGGTCCCTGCTGCCGCCGTCGACGACGATGAGCTCGTCGCAGTGGGCTTGCGCCGCGGCGATGGCGGTCTGCACCCGTTCCGCCTCCTCGAGCACCGGCATGACGATGGCGAGGCGCATTCGGGCTGCTAGGTTAGCGAGCGGGGATGGGCTCCGAGACCTTCAGTCATCTCGATCGCCGCGGGCGGGCTGCCATGGTCGACGTCTCCGCCAAGGAAGTGACGCGACGGGTGGCCGAGGCGTCCTGCCGCGTTCTGCTTTCGGGGCAGACGGTCGAGCGGCTGGAGAGCCTGCCCAAGGGTGACGCCGTGACCGTGGCTAGGATCGCCGGCGTTCAGGCCGCGAAGAGCACGGCGACCTGGGTTCCCCTGGCCCATCCGCTGCCGCTCGACCAGGTCGAGGTGGAGGTCGAACCGGTGGAGGGCGGCGTCAGGATCCGTAGCCGCGTCGTGGCCACGGCTCGCACGGGCGCCGAGATGGAAGCGCTGACGGCGTGCGCCGCGGCGGCTCTCGCCCTCTACGACATGGTCAAGTCGGTAGAGCGCGGCGCGGTCATCACGGACCTGCTGCTCGAAGCGAAAAGCGGCGGTCGAAGCGGCGACTACCGCCGCGGCGCAGGCTCCTAGTCCCTGCCGATCATGCCGATCCGGTCCGGCCTCGACCGCCTGCTCGGCGACGCCGGCCGCATCAGGGGTCGTCGCTACGCGCTGCTCTGCCACCAGGCGTCGCTCAGCCAAAGCGGTGTCCACGCCCACGTGGCGCTGGACGCGGTGCAGCCGGCAGTCACGCTGCTGGGACCTGAGCATGGCTTCTACGGTGTCGAACAGGACATGGTGGCGTCTGCCGACGAACGTGATCCGTGGACCGGCCGTCCGGTCGTCTCGCTGTACGGCGGCGACGCCGGCAGTCTCCAGCCGCGGCCGGGCGTCTTCGACGACTGCGACCTCGTGGTGATCGACCTCCAGGACGTCGGCGCGCGTTACTACACGTTCGCAGCCACCGCCGTGTGGACAGCCGAGGCCGCGCTCCGGGCCGGCTGCGAGGTCTGGGTGCTCGATCGGCCCAATCCGCTGGGTGGCCTCGAGGTGGAGGGCAACCTCCTGGATCTCGACTTCGCGTCCTTCGTCGGCGCGTTCCGGATGCCGCAACGGCACGGTCTGACGATGGCGGAGATCCTCCTGCTGGAGGGGCGTCGGCGCGGCTGGGACAGCGATGCGCTGACAGTGTTTGAAGTCGAGGGCTGGCGCCGGCGGCACGCGTGGCGGGAGCTCGGGTGGCCGTGGATGGCGCCGTCGCCCAACATGCCGGCGCCAGAGACGGCGCATCTCTACCCGGGCTTGTGCCTGTTCGAGGCGACCACAGTCTCGGAGGGGCGGGGCACTACGAGGCCGTTTCAACTCCTCGGCGTACCCGGCGCCGACGCGCCCGCGCTCGCCGGCCGTTGCGGGGAACGGCTGGCGGCAGCCGGAGTCACCGGCGTCTCCGTCGTGCCTGCGATGTTCAGGCCGCAGTTCCAGAAGCACGCCGGCGCCGTTTGCGCCGGCGTCGAGCTGCGGCTCGAGGACGCAAGCCGGCTGCGACCGGTGCGTCTGGGCTTCGAGCTGCTGTTGGCCTTTCGTGACCTTCTCGGCGCGGACTTCGACTGGCGGAGCGAGCCGTACGAGTTCGTCGCCGACACGCCGGCGATCGACCTCCTTGCGGGCACGGATCGCTTCCGGACCGCTCTCGACGCCGGGGACGCGGTGGAACGCTGGTACGCCACCTGGGACGACGATCAGCGGGAGTTCCGGGCCGAGTGCGATCCGGTCTTGCTGTACTCCTGAAGCGCTGCAACAATCCGCCTCAGATGCTGCGGGTTCTGATTGCCGATTCGCTGGCGCCGGCCGGCGTCGAGGTCTTGCGGCAGGGCGCCGAGGTCGGTGAGCTGCGGGACGCCGACCGGTCGCGCCTGGCCGAGTTGATCGCGGACTACGACGCCGTCATCGTGCGCAGCGGGACGCAGATCACCCGCGAAGTGCTGGAAGGCGGTGATCGCCTCAAGGTTGTGGGCCGCGCCGGGGTCGGCGTCGACAACATCGACATCGCCGCCGCGACGCAGCGCGGCGTGCTGGTGATCAACGCGCCGACGGCGAACTCGCTCTCGGCCACCGAGCACACCTTCGCCTTGCTGCTGGCGCTGGCGCGGCGGATCCCGTCCGCCGACGCGTCGCTCAAGGCGGAGCGGTGGGAACGCAAGAGTCATGTCGGCAGCGAGCTCCACGGAAAGACCCTGGGGATCATCGGGTTCGGACAGATCGGCCGGCGGGTCGCCCGGCGGGCACGCGCGTTCGAGATGGAGGTGCTGGCCTACGATCCCTATCTGCAGGCCGAAGTCGCCAAGCGCCTGGATGTCGAGCCGATGTCGCTCGACGGCCTTCTGGCGGCCTCGGACTTCATCACCTTCCACACGCCGCTCACCGATCAGACGCGGAACATGCTGAACCGGCGGAGCATCGCGTCGATGAAGGACGGCGCGGCGGTCATCAACGTCGGCCGGGGCGGCGTCGTCGACGCGGAGGCGCTGCTCGAAGCGCTCGACTCGGGAAAGCTGGCGGGCGCCGGCCTCGACGTGTTCCCGGAGGAGCCGCCGACGGACTACCGGCTGGCCGCTCACCCTCGCGTGGTGGCGACGCCCCACATCGGGGCCCAGACCTCGGAGGCGCAGGAGCGAATCGCCACCGAGACCGCTCGCATGGTGCTTGCCGCGCTCGGCGGCTCGCTCGCGGTGTCGGCGGTGAATCTGCCTTTCCGTTCCTCGGGTTCTCGCGGAGAACCCTTCCTGCGCCTGGGCGAGCAGCTCGGCCGGCTGGCCGCGGTCGCTCTCGGCGGCAGTCTGCGGAGGGTCCAGGTCGATCTCTGGGGCATCGACAGCGAACTGCGGAAGTCGGTCGCGGTGGCGGCGCTCAAGGGCGCCCTGGTCCCGTCCTGCGGCGAGGGAGTGAACTACGTCAACGCCGAGCGGATGGCCGCCGACCGCCGGGTCGAGCTCGTGCAGGCCACGCACAGCGACCGGGCCGCGTACGCCCACCTGGTGCGCGTGCGGGCGGTCGGCGCCGAGCCGGCCGCCGGAGCGTGGACAGCCGACGGCGTGGCCGAGGTCGCGGGCACGACCTTCCGCCACGGCGAGATCCACGGCGATCTGCGGGTCGTGTCCTTCGGCGGGTTCCGGATGGAGTTCAAGCCGCAAGGTCTGCTGCTCGTCGTCCGCAACCTGGACGTGCCCGGATTCGTCGGTCGCCTCGGCACGTTGCTTGGGAACGGCGGCATCAACATCGCCGACATCCACCTGGCCCGCGAGCCCGGGGGGCACGCCCTAGCCGTGCTGCGCCTCGATCAGCCGCCTGACGAGGAGTGCCTGGCAGCGCTCCTGGCTTTGGAGGACTCGATCTCGGTCGACCTGTTCGACCTCTCCTGACGAGGTCGGCCCGGCCCTCTTCAGCCCACGAGAAACGCGGCGATGCCGGCGTCTTTCAGGCGTTGCAGCACATCGTCGGCTGCTTGCTTCCGCCGGCGTTCGATCTGGACGCGATGCACTCCTCGTCCTCTGGTGACCTTCACGTTGTCGAGGTGGAGTTCGCGACGTAGGCGGCGGGCCAGCGCGACGGCGCTGCTGCGTTTGCGGAAGGCGCCGGCCTGGATGGTGAATCCGCTCCCGCGGTCGCGGTTCGGCTTGCTGTCGCGCCAGCCGCGAGCCGGGTAGGAGATCGGCAGTTGCCGTTTCTTCGGGGGCAGCCGCACGACCTTGATGCGTACGTTCGCGAGACCCTGGCCGAACATCTCGAGCTGTCTGGCGGCGCCGACTGAGAGGTCGATGATCCGGCCCTTGATGAAGGGACCGCGGTCGTTGATCGGGACCCTGAGCTTCTTGCCGTTGTCCCGGTTCTTGACCAGCACGACCGTTCCCAGCGGCAACTGCTTGTGAGCGGCCGAGATGCGGTTCATGTCGTAGATCTCGCCGCTGGCCGTCGGCCGGCCGTGGAACTTGGCGCCGTACCACGATGCCAGCCCCCTCTGGGTGGTTCCGCGGTTCGGCGACTCGAGGCCCCTGGTCGAGACGCAGCCGGCCAGCAGGCCGGTGGCGAGAACAGTGGCGAGCGAGGCTGTGAGCGGACTGCGGGTGCGGTCGGGACGGGATCTCGGCTGGCGCATCGGGTGGCTACACCCTCGGCGCCTCGACCGCCGCGGCCCGGTGCCGTGCCAGCGCCGGTTCGACGGCTTCGGCCAGGAACTCGTCGACCTGCTGGGCGGAACGGCCGGTAAAGGAGTCCGCGTCGACCAGGGACTCGAGTTCGTCGCTTCCGAGGCCGAACGCCGGGTCGCCGGCGATCAGGTCGATCAACGGGTTCGGCTCGCCCGCGGAGACCCGCGCGTACGCCTCGAGACTGTGTCGCCGGATGCGCTCGTGCAGTTCCTGCCGGTCGCCGCCGCGCAGCGACGCCTCCATCAGGAAAGTCTCGGTGGCCATGAAGGGAAGTTCCTGCTTCACCCGGGCCGCCGTGGCCGCTTCATTGACCTGCAGTCCCTGGGCGATGTTCGCGGCCAGGAGCAACACGGCATCGACGGTCAGGAAGCAGTCGGTCAGCACCAGTCGCCGGTTGGCGGAGTCGTCGAGACTGCGCTCGAGCCACTGCGTGCCGGCGTTCAGCGCTCCGTGCAGCGAGTCGCTCATGACCCGCCGCGACAGGGAGCACATGCGCTCGGCCCGTACCGGGTTGCGTTTGTAAGCCATCGCCGAAGAACCGACCTGGTTTTCGTCGAAGGGCTCGGAGAGTTCTCCCACGCCCTGCAGCAGCCGCAGATCGCTGCCGAACTTGTGGCAGCTCTCCGCGGTTCCGGACAGGGTGTGCAGGACCTGGCTGTCCTGCTTGCGCGGGTAGGTCTGGCCCGTGATCCGCCAGCTCGCCTCGAAGCCGAGAGCCGAGGCGACCCGGGCGTCGAGTTCACGGACCTTGCCGTGGTCGCCGCCGAACAGGGTCAGGAACGAGGCCTGGGTGCCCGTGGTGCCCTTGGCGCCCCGGCAGCGGAGCCGGTCGCGACGGTCGGCCACTTCCTCGAGGTCGGTCAGGAAGTCCTGGAGCCAGAGGCAGGCGCGCTTGCCCAGCGTGGTCAACTGGGCCGACTGGAAGTGGGTGTAGGCGAGCGCGGTCGTAGCGCGCTCCCTGCGG
Source organism: Holophagales bacterium (assembly GCA_009845425.1). Lineage (GTDB taxonomy): Bacteria > Acidobacteriota > Thermoanaerobaculia > Multivoradales > Multivoraceae > Multivorans. Next base: position 132,690 of record VXZQ01000017.1, on the reverse strand, counting down.
GCGAAGTCAGCCAGCGCGGCGACCGTGGCCGCCAGTCTTCCCGCGACGAGGTCGAGGGCTTCCCGAACGATCAGAGCGTCGGTGTTGTCCGTGATGAACGCCGACGTGGCGCCGAGGTGCAGAATGCTGCCCGCGTCGCCGCTGACTTCGGCGAAGTGCCGCAGGTGGGCCACCACGTCGTGGCGGGTTTCGCGTTCCAGCGCCGCTACCCGCTCCAGGTCGAGATCGTCCGCATGCTCGCGCAACGCGTCGAGCTGCTGGTCGCTGATCGGCAGCCCCAGGGCCGACTGGTTCTCGGCCAGACAGATCCAGAGCCGCCGCCAGCTTCGGAACCGGTGCCGGGCCGTAAACAGCCGCGCCATCTCCGCGCTCGCGTAGCGCTCATGGAGCGGATTCTGCGGCGCCTCCCTAGCTTCGGACATGTCCGAAGTCTACCAGCGTAAGTCGTTGGCTAGCCTGCGCTTACCGTCAATCGGTTCGCACCTCTACGCGCGGTCGAGGAGGCGGAGCATGACGGCCTTCTGCGTGTGCATGCGGTTCTCAGCCTGGTCGAAGACGCGGCTCCGCGGGCCGTCGACGACGGAGGCCGTGACTTCCTCGCCCCGGTGGCAGGGCAGACAGTGGAGGTAGATCGCGTCGTCGCTGGCCCTGGACATCAGGTCGTCGTCGACGGTGTAGCCGTCGAAGTCGGCAAGGCGCTGCTCTCGTTCCCGCTCCTGGCCCATCGAGGTCCAGACGTCGCTGTAGACGGCGTCCGCGCCGGCGGCGGCAGCCCGCGGGTCGGTTCCGGTTTCGATCCCGGCGCCGGTGCCGGCGGCGAGTCCTCCGGCGAGATCCAGGTACTTGCCGGCAACTTCGTAGCCGGGAGGCGAGGCGATGGAGAAGTCGACACCCGCGCGTGCGCAGGCGATCATCAGCGAGTGGGCGACATTGTTGCCGTCGCCGATGTAGGCGATCCGGCGGCCACGCAGGCTGCCGAACTCCTGGTGGACGGTCATCAGGTCGGCGAGCGCCTGGCACGGGTGCAACTCGTCGGTCAACCCGTTGATCACGGGCACCGTGGCGTGCTCGGCCATCTCGACGACGGTGCTGTGTTCGAAGGTACGCAGCATGAGGAGGTTCACGTAGCGAGACAGAACGCGCGCCGTATCGGCGATCGTCTCCCCGCGGCCGATCTGGAGGTCGCGGCTGGAGAGAAAGATCGGCTGGCCTCCGAGCTGCGCCATGCCCGCTCCGAAACTGACCCGGGTTCGCGTCGACGCCTTCTCGAAGTAGAGGCCGATGGACTGGCCCCTGAGGGCGTCGCGGTGGGCTTGCGGCCTGGCTTCGAGTTCCACGGCCAGTTCGAGGATCGACTCGAGTTGGCCCTCCTCGAGGTCGGCGATCGAGATCAGGTGTTCGGGCATGTGAGGCATCTCTCCGTTGGGCCGGACTTCCTGGGGCGGGCTACACTGCCTGTCCCTTGGTTCTCTCGGTGCGAATAATACACCACGTTGGCGCACGACTATTCATACAGGATCCAGGCGCCGAACGGTGAGCGGCGAGGACGCCAGGCAACCGCCGTGGGTGCTGGTCACCGGCAACGCGAACAAGCGGCGCGAGGCGGAGCGGATCATGGGTCGCCGGTTGGAGACGGCGGCGATCGATCTGCCGGAGATCCAGTCGGGCGACCTGATCGAGGTGCTGCGGTTCAAGGCGGAGGCTGCCTGGCAGCGGCTCGAGCGGCCGGTCGTTGTCGAGGAGACCGGCCTCGAACTGGCCTGCATGAACGGTTTCCCAGGGCCATTGGTCAAGTGGATGCTGGAGGCGGTCGGCGATGAGGGCATAGCGAACGTCGCCATTCGCGCCGGCGATCCCGGGGTCGTGGCCCGATGCGCCCTGATGCTCAGGGATGGCGAGCGGGAAGTGATCGCCGAGGGCGCGACGACCGGCCGCCTGGTGCTGCCGCCGCGAGGTGAGGGAGGCTTCGGCTGGGATCCGGTGTTCGAGCCCGATGGACTTGAGCGGACCTACGCGGAACTGGGCGATGAGGTCAAGGATCGGATCGGCCACCGGGGCCGTGCCTGGCGCGAGTTTCTCCGGGCCCTCGACTGGCCTGAGAGAGGCTAGATCAGGAGCGCGAAGAGCGGCCCCTCAAGGCGGTGTGCACGGCCTCGACCTGGCTGCGGAGCTCAGCCAGGCTTCCAGTGTTCTCGATCACGAAGTCGGCCGCGGCCCGGCGTTGCTCGCTGGTGGCCTGGGCGGCCATGCGGGCCTCAGCCTGGTCGCGATCGAGTCCGCGTTCGACGGCGCGGTCGAGGCGAAGCTGCTCCGGGGCCTCGACCGTCACCACGGCGTCATAGCGCCCGCCGCCCCCGCCCTCGGCCAGCAGCGGTACCTCGAAGACCACGACGGCCCCATCACCGGCGGCCTCGAGAACCTCCAGGTAGCGCTGTCCGACCAGGGGATGAATCGCCCGTTCCAGGCGCTTTCGGCTTGCCAGGTCGCCGAACACCAGTCGTCCCAGGGCTTCCTTGTCGACGGAGCCGTCCGGCTTCAGCATTCCCCGGCCGAAGAGCTCAGCCACCGCGGCGGCGCCGCGCTCACCGGGTCCGTACAGGTCGGCCACCAGCGCGTCCGCGTCCGTGACGACGCAGCCCAGTTCCGCCAGCATCGTTCCGACCGTCGACTTGCCGCTGGCGATGCCGCCGGTGAGACCCACCTGTAGAGGTGCCATGAGGTGAGTGAGGATACGCGGAGAGCGGCGGTGGACGGACCGGCGTTCGTCTTGACAAGGCCCGCCCCGGACTCTACGATCCCCGTTCCTCTGCGCGGGGAGGTTGCGGTAGGAGTATGTCCGCTCCTGCCGTCAGCCCGTGCGCAAGGGAGCGCCGGCATCCGGAAGGCATCTGGAAAGTAAGGGCCGGCCTGCGAGAGTACGAACACGATGACAGCGATCACCAAGGCGAGGACGCCCAACCGGACCTACAGCCCCAAGGCGGGGGAAGTGGAGCGCCGTTGGTACGTCGTCGACGCGGCGGGCGTTCCCCTGGGACGTCTGGCGACACGTCTGGCGCGCATCCTCACCGGCAAGGACAAGCCGAGCTATGCCCGCCATGTAGACGTCGGCGACTTCGCCGTGGTCGTGAACGCCGAAAAGGCGGTGCTGACGGGCGGCAAGGACGAGAAGAAGGTCTACTACCGGCATAGCGGGCAGCCCGGAAAGCTCAAGACCGAGACGGCGGGACGTCTGCGCAGGCGCAGGCCGACGCGGCTGGTGGAGCTGGCGGTCAGGGGCATGCTTCCCAAGAACCGTCTCGGCCGGCGCCAACTGCGGAAGCTCAAGGTCTATGCCGGCGCCGAGCATCCGCACCAGGCGCAGCAACCGGAAGCGATGACGATCACTGGAGAAGGGAGCGCGAGTTGACGGAGACGAGCTACGGAACGGGTCGTCGAAAAACGGCCACCGCGCGGGTGTTCCTGCGCGAAGGCACCGGCGAAATGACCGTCAACGGCGTGGGGATGGACGACTACTTCGGCAGCGAAGTGCTGAAGATGATCATCCGCCAACCGCTGCAGGTCGTCGAGAAGGAAGGCGAGCTCGACATGTGGGCCAGCGTCCGCGGAGGCGGCAGTTCCGGTCAGGCCGGGGCCATCCGTCACGGTCTGTCCCGGGCGCTGGTGGAGTTTGAACCGACGTTCCGCGAATCGCTCAAGACGGCCGGGTTCATGACTCGCGACCCGCGGCGCAAGGAACGCAAGAAGTACGGTCAGAAGGGTGCGCGTGCGCGCTTCCAGTTCAGCAAGCGATAGCGGGGACAGGTTCTTGGCTCAGGTCACGATGAAGGAGATGCTGGAGGCCGGCGTGCACTTCGGCCACCAGACGAGACGCTGGAACCCGAAGATGCGGAGCTACATCTTCGGCCGTCGCAACGGCATCTACATCATCGATCTCCAGCAGACGCTGGAGCGGTTCCGACAGGCGGCGGACTACGTCGAGCACATGGCTCGCATGGGGCGCCGGTTGCTCTTCGTGGGTACGAAGCGCCAGGCGCAGCAGGCGGTCGAGGAAGAGGCGCGCCGCTGCGGCCAGTTCTACGTCACCCATCGCTGGCTTGGCGGAACCCTGACGAACTTCGTGACCATCCGCGCTTCCGTGGAGCGCCTTCAGGAGACCGAGCGGAAGCTCGCCGACGAGGACAGTCTGCTGACCAAGAAGGAGATTCTCCGGCTGGAACGCGAGCGGGACAAGATGGTCCGAAACCTCGACGGGATTCGCGACATGGAGCGGTTGCCGGACGCGCTGTTCGTCGTCGATCCGCGTCGTGAGCACATCGCGATTGCGGAAGCGAACAAGCTGAACATCCCCGTCGTGGCCATCGTCGACACGAACTGCGATCCGGAACTCGTGGACCACGTGATTCCTGGCAACGACGACGCGATCCGGACGATCCGGCTGTTCGCCGGCCGCATCGCCGACTCCTACATCGAGGGGGCGGCCGCGTGGAGCAAGGATGGCGACGGCGCGGAGGCGACCGAGCCGCTGGAGACTGCTGCTGACGTCGAGGCCGAAGCTGACGTCGAGGCCGAAGCGGAAGTCGAGGCCGAGGCGACGGTAGAGGCTGCCGCCGAGGCAGGCACCGAGGCTGAGCCGGAAACCGTGTCCGAGCCGGAAGCTGAGCCGGAGCCTGTGTCCGAGTCAGAGCCTGAGGCTGTGTCCGAGCCGGAAGCTGCAACGGATGCGGTCGAGGCTGCGAGCGAGGCGGAAGCGGAGTCCGAGGTCGTTGCTGAAGCCGCGGGAGAGGCGGAGGCTGAACCCGAGGCCGAGGCCGGTGAAGCGGAAGAGACCGGCAGCGACGCCGAGGTCAACTGACCGCGGCAGTTTCGTGAAAGCAGCCGCCAAAGCGGATCCGGCCTGGCGGCCGGGGTTTTCTTCCCCGGGTCAGAAGACCCGGGGTCACACGCCTCCGGCGGCAGCGGGTCAGAAGACCCGCGCACCGGTGGTCACCGCCTTGTAGGGAGCAGGAAATGAGTGCGACAGTGACGGCCGCCATGGTCAAGGAGCTCCGGGAGCGGACCGGCGCCGGCATGATGGACTGCAAGAAGGCGCTGGTGGAGACCGGCGGCGACCTGGAGGCGTCGATCGACGCCCTGCGGAAGAAGGGGCTGGCATCGGCGGCCAAGAAGGCAGGCCGGGCGACCAGCGACGGCCTGGTCATCTCCTACATCCACGCCGGCGGCAAGATCGGTGTGTTGCTCGAGATCAACTGCGAGACGGACTTCGTCGCGCGGACGGACGACTTTCAGCAGCTCGCCCATGACCTCTCGCTCCATGTGGCCGCGAGCCAGCCGCGGTTCATCGGCCGCGACGAGGTGACGGACGACGTGCTTGACCGGGAGAAGAGGATTCACCGGGAACAGGCCCTGGAGTCCGGAAAGCCCGAGCAGATCGTCGAACGGATCGTCGAGGGCCGGATGTCAAAGTTCTTTGCCGAGAACTGCCTGCTCGAGCAACCCTTCGTCAAAGACACTGGACGGACGGTCGAGGAGGTGCTGAAGGAGGCGATCGCCAAGCTAGGCGAGAACATGCGGATCTGCCGGTTCGCCAGGTTCCAGCTCGGCGGCGACTCGACCGTAGCTACCGCCTCGCAGCCGCCCGCCGATCCGTCCTGACGGGCTACTAGATGACCGAGCCGGCCTACCGCCGCATCCTCCTCAAGCTGTCGGGCGAAGCCCTGATGGGAGACAAACCCTTCGGTATCGACGAGACTGTGGTTCGCCGGATCGCTGGACAGATCCGGGACGTGTTCCAACTCGGGGTCGAGATCGGCATCGTCGTCGGCGGCGGCAACGTGATCCGCGGTCTGGCGGCGAGTCATCGCGGCGTGGAGCGGGCGACCGGCGACTACATGGGCATGCTGGCGACGGTGATCAACAGCCTGGCCATGCAGGATGCGCTGGAGAAGGCCGGCGTCGCCACGCGGGTACAGACGGCGCTCGAGATGAAGAGCGTCGCCGAGCCGTTCATTCGCCGGCGTGCGATCCGGCACCTGGAGAAGGGACGGGTGGTCATCTTCGGGGCCGGCACCGGCAATCCGTATCTCACGACCGACACCGCGGCGGCGCTGCGCGCCAACGAGATCCAGGCCGAGATCCTCCTGAAGGCGACGCAGGTGGACGGCGTCTACAGCGCCGATCCCCGTCGCGATGCCGGAGCGGAGCGCCTGCCGGAGGTGACCTACCAGGAGGTCCTGGAACGCAACCTCGGGATCATGGACGCCGCGGCGATCAGCCTTTGCCGGGAGAACGACCTGCCGATCGCCGTGTTCGACCTGGGTGTTCCCGGCAACATCCGCCGGGTGGTGCTCGGCGAGAAGGTCGGTTCGCTCGTCACCTGACGCGCGTTCAACCGTAGAATCCTGCCGGGGAGGCTGACCAGATGCAGGAGCTGTTCTTGGAGATGGAGCTCAAGATGAAGGATGGCGTCGACCACCTTCACGCGGAACTCAAGACGCTGCGCACCGGCCGCGCCTCCACCGCGATGCTCGACGGGGTGACGGTGGAGTACTACGGCACGCCGACCCCCCTGAACCAGCTCGCCAGCCTCTCGGTCGCCGACGCCACGTTGCTGGTGGCGCAGCCGTTCGACCCGACGCAGATCGCGGCGATCGAACGGGCGATCCTGGTCGCCGACCTGGGCCTGAACCCGTCGAACGACGGCAGGATCGTCCGCATCCCCGTGCCCCCGCTCACGGAGGAGCGGCGTCGCGAGATGGTGAAACGTGCCCACGAAATCGCCGAGCGCTTCCGCAACACGGTTCGGGGCGTTCGTCGCGAGGGCAATGAACGCCTGAAGCAGATGGAGAAGGCGAAGGAGATCTCCCAGGACGACGAGCACCGGGGCGAAAGCGAAATGCAGAAGCTCCACGATCACTACATCGCCCAGGTGAACCTGGCGCTCGCGAACAAGGAGAAGGACATCCTCGAGGTCTGAGGCACGGGCCGGCCCTCCTTCTCCTCAACGTGGCCGAATCGTGACCTGCTGCGCCATCGTTCCGGCCGCGGGCGGCGGCCGGCGATTCGGTGGAGACCGGCCCAAGCAGTTCGTGCCGATCCTGGGCCGACCGCTTCTCGCCTGGACGGTCGAGCGGCTGCTGGCGGCGTCCGAAGTCGACCGTGTCGTCGTCGCGGCGCCGGCCGGACACGCGGAGGAGACCCGGGCGATGCTGCTGCGGGAGGTGCCCACGTCGTGCGACGCGGACCTCTCCGCGGTCGAGGGCGGACGGCGCCGGCAGGACTCTGTGAGAGCCGCACTCGCGGCGGCGGAGGTCGCCCCGTCCGACTGGGTGGCGGTGCACGACGGCGCCCGCCCCTGTCTGGCCGCGGCCGATCTGGCGGAGGTGCTGCGGAGCGCCACCTGGAGCGGCGGCGCGGGCGCGGTGCTCGGTCGCCCGGTGAGCGACACTCTGAAGACGGTCGAGGGTGGCCGCCTCCACGAGACGGTCGACCGGTCCGGTCTGTTCCGGGCGGAGACGCCGCAGGTCTTTCGGGCCGTGGACCTTCGAGAGGCGCTCGACCGCGCTGAGCGGGAGAACCTGCAGGTCAGCGACGAGAGCAGTCTGTTCGAGCCGGACTCAGTGTTGGCGGTCACCGCCTCCCACCCGAATCCAAAGCTGACCGATCCCTCGGACCTGCCCGCGATCGAGGCCCTCCTCCGGTCGGAGCGCGAGGCCTCGCCGGCGCTGGAGACGGCCGTGGGGCATGGCTACGACATTCACCGGCTGAAGGCCGGCCGCCCCCTGATCCTGGGCGGCCAGCGCATACCGCACGAGACGGGCCTCGATGGCCACAGCGATGCCGATGTCGTGCTCCACGCGATCGGTGACGCCCTGCTCGGCGCTGCTGGCCTGGGCGATCTCGGAATCCACTTCCCGCCGTCCGACGAGACCTGGCGGGGCGCGGACAGCTCGGAGCTGTTGGGCCGGATCGTCGCGATGGTCCTGGAGCGGGGCTTCGCGGTTCGGAACTGCGACGTGACGCTCATCGCCGAGCGCCCGTCGATGGCGCCGTACCGTTCGGCGATCGAAGAGCATGTCGCGGGGCTGCTTCGTATCGGGCCCGAACGGATGAACCTCAAGGCGACGACTCACGAAGGGCTCGGCCCGCTGGGCAGGGGCGAGGGCATGGCGGCTCATGCGACGGTGCTGATCGAACGCACGCGGGCCGGTGCGTGAGAGGACCTTCGAACGTGCCTGAACGTCGCGAGGAAGGTCGGTGGCGGCTGGGATTCCAGCCGGTGCGGGAGATCCTGCGGAGCCAGCCGCATCGAGTCGCCGAGGTGCTCATCTCCCGCTCTGCGGGCGACCGCCGCGGGACGATCGAGGGGCTCTGCGAACGGCATCGCGTGCGGGTCCGGAGCGTCGCGCCCGCCGAACTGCGGGCGCGTCTCGTGGAGGCTGGCCAGGACCAGGCGGCTGCACGCGGCTTCGCGGCCAGTCTGGTGGATGGGGACCGCGGCGGCACGACGGCGGCCGCGATCGATCCCGGCCTCGTCGTCCTGGTCGAGGACGTCCAGGATCCGCGGAACCTGGGCGCCCTCCTTCGCGTCTGTGAGGGCGCCGGGGTCGGCCGCGTACTGATTCGCGACCGTGGCGCGGCGCCACTGTCACCGGCGGCTGCTGGCGCGGCTGCGGGGGCGGTCGACTGGCTGACCATCGAACGGATCACGAACAGCGCCCGTGAGATCGAACGCCTCAAGCAGGAGGGCTTCTGGGTCTACGGGGCCGACTCCGCAGGCGAACCGCCGTGGACCGTGGATCTGAGCGGTCCGGTCGTCGTCTGCATCGGCGGCGAGGCGCGGGGGCTTCGGCGGCGCACGAAAGGTCTCTGCGACGGCCTTCTCGGGTTGCCGATGCGTGGCCGGGTCGAATCCCTCAACCTGTCGACGGCGGCCGCCGCGCTGCTATACGAGGCGGTGCGCCAGCGCCTTGTCAGTACGTGAGGCCTGGCGTAGACTCCGGCGTCGCCGTGGCGCCAAGCGCCTCGTAAGCGAGGGCCGGCATAGCTCAGTGGTAGAGCAACTGCCTTGTAAGCAGTAGGTCCTCGGTTCGAATCCGGGTGCCGGCTCCATGGGGAAGTTGCCGGAGGTGTGGCCGAGCGGTCAAAGGCAACAGACTGTAAATCTGTCGGGCAAAGCCCTACGGTGGTTCGAATCCATCCGCCTCCACCACTTCCTCCCCTCGCGGGTGCGCGGGAGTAACTCAGGGGTAGAGTCACAGCCTTCCAAGCTGTTGGTCGCGGGTTCGAATCCCGTCTCCCGCTCCATGCCGCGCGGAGCGCCGGCGTGGAGCGGGAGACGGGATTCGGCGTGCATCGCTCGCTGCGAGCGATGCGGGCCAACGAATCCCTTGTGCATGCTCAGGCCGCGCGGAGCGCGGGACAGGGAGCGTCTCCCTCTTGCTGACGCCGTGACACCGCCGGCTTGCTGTGAATGTCGGTGCGCCGGCCTTCTGGCCGGCTCCGCTTTGGCTTGGCGGCCGACCGCGTGCGAGGATGCTGTCGATGCCAGCCGGAAGTCTCCCGGGCAAGTTCGTCGCCTTCGCCTGGTTTCTTGCCGTCGCGACGCCGATCGCTGCCCAGGCGGATCTTGATCTACGGCAATCCCCCATCCGCGTGTATCAGTACGACGACGGTGACTTCGAGCGCTACATCTACCTTCGCGACCCGGAAACGGGCCGCTTGCCCTACCAGACGGAGTTCGCCCAGCGGTTCCGGCTGCCGCAGGGAGGGACGGTCAAGTATGTGGAGGTGTGCGTCCAGAAGCCGCGGGACGCTCTGCCCGAGGACGACTTGCTGGTCTTCATCGTGAGGATCTACTCGGACGCCGGGAACGTGCCCGGCGAAACCGTCCTAAACGACGTCAGCCAGTTCAGTTGGTTTACTCACGTTCCGGCAGGCTACCGCGTCTGTCACGAAGTGCCGGTCGACGCTCCGGGTGGCTTCAAAGTGAACGCCGGCCCGGTGTGGGTCGGCGTTGCGTGGGGGGACGATCCGGCCGTTGAACAGAACCTACAGGAACTTGCGGTCGACGAGGACAACTCCGGTGGACGGCGCGCGTTTCGGGTTATCCATGAAGAAGGAGAGGCCTGGCAAGCCTGGCAGGCAGATACGGATTCGCGTGTCTACGCCATTCGCCTGGCGGTGGACCACTCCGGCGCGAGTCACGACCCCGATCCCGAGCCGGACCCCGATCCAACTCCCGGTCCCTTGCCGGATCCCCCTCAGGGTTTCGGCTACACCGACTGCGTTCCCGAAGACACGCCGCTTGTCTTCGATGGCGGCTACAGCGTTCGCATGTGCTACGAGACGCCAGCCGGCGAAGTCGGCGAGGGCAAGGGGGGCCTCTGGGCTTCCGGCGAGTCGGGCCTTCTCTGGTTCTTCAGCCGAGACAACGCGGAGGTCCTGATCAAGGTGCTGAACGGCTGCTTCTACAACAACCACCGCTGGGTCTACGTGGCGCCGGTGACCGACCTCGCCTTCAATCTCTATGTGACCGACAGTGAAGGTCGCACCTGGTCACACCACAACCGGCAGGGAGAGACGGCGTCCACCAGGAGTGACAACGAGGCGTTTCCGTGCGGCGACCAGAACTAGACCGGCGGTGACCGGCTAGTCCGCAGCCACCACCGCCGTCGCTTCCACCTCGACCAACAACGACGGGAACACGAGTCCCGTGACCCCAACCCAGGTAGCCGCACGCGGCGGGTCGAGTTGCAGCACCTTGGCCTGGGCGCGGCCGACGGTCTGGACCTTCTCCGGGTCGATGTCCTTGATGAAGACCGTCGTCTTGACGATGTCCTCGGCGCTGGCTCCGGCCTGCTCCACGCGCTTGACGAGGTTGGAGAAGGCGATCTCCGCCTGCTCGGCGAGAGTGGCCGCGGGCGCCTCCGCGCCGTCGGCCATGCCGACCTGGCCGGAGATGCGGATGGTGGTGACGCCGTTGGCGGTCGTCCTGGCGATGTGGGAGAAGCCCTGCTGGGTGCCCAGGAACTCGGTCTTCAATTCTTGTGCCTCCGTGCTGGCGGTCGCGAGCAGGAGCACACCGAGGAAGAAGGCAAAGTGATGCGGTTGTCTCTTCATTCGAGGCTCCTAGAGTCGTGCCGGGTTGGTCGGTTTGAAGTAGCGGTCGAGTGTAGGGGTGCGTACGATAGCGCGCTGGTACGCTGCCGGCGGAGGTTCTGCTGATGAAGTGTGGTCGTTCGGTCCTCGGCCTGATGGTGCTCGCCGCCTCGGTGATCATGTTTCCGTCTGCTCCCGGACGGGCGAGCGATGCTCAATGGGTCACGTACCCGGGCGGCGACGGCCCGGGCGCCGGCCGCAAGGTCGTCCTGATCGCGGGCGACGAGGAGTACCGCTCCGAGGAAGCGATGCCGATGCTGGGCAAGCTGCTGTCGGTGCGGCATGGGTTCGAGTGCGTGGTCCTGTTCTCGATCGACGCCGAAACCGGAGCGATCGATCCCGAGGAGCAGACGAACATTCCGGGGCTCGAAGCGCTCGACGACGCCGATCTGATGGTGATCGCCACACGGTTCCGCGAGCTGCCCGACGAGCAGATGAAACACATCGTCGACTACGTCGAATCGGGACGGCCGATCGTGGGCCTGCGGACCGCGACCCATGCCTTCTCCTATCAGCGCAATCCGGACAGTCCGTTCGCGCACTGGCACTTCCGCAGCGAGTCCTGGCCGGGCGGTTTCGGACAGCAGGTGCTGGGCGACACCTGGATCAACCATCACGGCCGTCACGGTCAGGAAAGCACGCGCGGCGTCGTCGCTCCGGGCGCGGCCGACCATCCGATTCTCCGTGGCGTCGACGACGTCTGGGGCCCGACCGACGTCTACGGCCTGAGGAATCTCGGCGACGACGCGAACGTCCTTCTGCTCGGCGCCGTGCTCGCGGGCATGTCGCCCGACGACCCGCCGGTCGAGGGGCCGAAGAACGACCCGATGGTCCCGATCGCCTGGACCCGGTCCTACACCGGAGCCGCCGGCGAGGCGGCGCGGGTCTTCACGACGACGATGGGCGCTTCCACGGACTTCGAGAGCGAGGGACTTCGCCGCCTGCTCGTGAACGCCGTGTACTGGGGTCTCGGCATGGAGGACCGGATCCCGGAGCGAAGCGACGCCCGGGTCGTGGGCGAGTACGCGCCGACAGACTTCGGTTTCGGCAGTCAGGCCGTGGGCGTCATGCCGTCGGCCCACGCGCTGCCCTAGCGCGCAACCGATCCCAGATCGTAGAGGAACTCACGCCGCCACCACTCGGCCCCGGTGCCGGGGTCGCTGAACCGGTAGTCGTAGAGACGGAGTCGCACGTAGCGCGGAGGCTCGGCCTGCCGGCTCGCTTCGCCGAGCAGCCCCAGAACCGCCGGTTCGCCCTCGAACAGGCGGTCGACGAACGGACCCAGCCATTCGGCTCTGGCGGGGTCCAGAGCCGCGAACCACATCTGCCAGTCGAGGCGCGGCATGTGTGGGAACGCGGCGCGGGGCGGACGGTCGAGCGCGCCGGGTTTGAACCGGAACACGAGTTCGTTCCAGGTCACGCCGTCGACGCTCGTCTCCACGACGATCTCGGGGCGCGATGTCGTCATCGCACGGAAGAGGCCGTAGCCGTTGATCGAGCGGAAGGGTGCGAGGGCGCGCAGCAAGGGCGCCGCCGGATCGACCAGGACCCGGTCGACGACGTCCGCCAGCCGAGCGGCTGGCGGCGGGGTGTCCGGTCCGCGGGGAAGCGAGCGGGTGAGTTCGCGGGCAGTGACCGACAGGCTGAGCACCAGGATCGTCGCGGTCGCAACCCAACGGAGGCGCGTCCTCGCGGCGGCTGTGAAGCCGGAAGCCCCGGTCGGCCTCGTGGCCGCGGTGTCGATCCGTTTCGCTGTCCCCGGAAAGAGCGGTCCGTCAAGCCAGGATAGGCAGAGCACCACGGTTAGCAGGTTGAAGAAGCCGTAGTTGCCCGTGGCGGCGATCAGGAACTGGAGCGCCAGGAGGAGCCACATTCCGGACCGCCGCAACCGGCGTGAGAAGACAAACCACGGCACGACCAGCTCCACCCCGAACATGATGAGGACCGACAGACGATGGAACCAGTCCGGGAGGTGGTGGGCGTACCAGCTCGCCGCCACCGGCAGCGGCTGGGTGAAGTAGTGGACGTCGAGCGCGGTCAGCCGCCACCAGGTCGGGTCGAGACTGAGCAGCTTGACCGCCCCCGAGAGAAACATCAGCTTGACCACCAGCAGCCGGAAGAGCCACACGCCCGGTCGGGCGGATGCGGGGTTCGGCGCGACTTGGAACGCGGCGCGAATGGCCGCCGTGAACGGTCGCCGTTCGGCGTCGGCCCGATTGCCCGTCGGTCCGCGGAATGGCCAGCCCAGGGGCGCCAGCACGACGGCGCACAGGGTCGCCTCCAGCAGCAGCGTGTCCCACTGGAAGGCGAGAAAGGTCTGGCCGCCCCAGACCAGCGACAGGTAGCAGATCCAGAGCGCAGCGAAGACCGGTGCGGTCGCCATGCCGGCGATTGCGAGCAGCGACAGAACGACGCCGGCGGCGCAGAGCGCGTGGAGCGCGGCGTCGCCGGCGCCGAACCAGAGCAGTGACGGGACGTTGACGAACCGGTCGAGTGCCCCCGCGCCGAGCACCCGTTCGAGGTAGGCGAAGAAGTCCCGTGCCGGGAGAATGCCCCGCGATCCGATCAGGCCGTCGATCTGGGCCCAGAGGGAAACGAAGGCAACCAGGTGGACGCCGGCCAGAAGTCGCAGAAGCAGTCGCGGCACGGCATCTATCCTGCCCGAGGCGGTGGCATACTGCGGCGCCTGACGACGGACCGACCCGGCTGAGGGGAAGCACGATGGAGATGGAGACCTTCGATCTGGAGCGGCAGCAGTCGCTCTGGGAACACCGCGTCGACATCAATCTGAGCGAGAGCGGCGTCGAACCGCTGACGCTGGCCGGCCTGGCGGCGCTGGGGCTCGATCTGGACGGACTGCACTCGATGCCGCTCGAGTACATCCAGTCGAACGGCACGCCGGAACTGCGCGCGCAGCTCGCCGGGCACTACGCGGGGGCGACGATTGAGAATCTGCTGGTGACCACCGGCTCGGCCGAGGCGAACTACGTGGCCGTGCAGGTGCTGGTCGCACCGGGCGACGAAGTGGTCGCGATCGTGCCGAACTACCTGCAGGTAGGTCTGACGGCCCGTGGTCTCGGGGCGGTGGTGCGAGACATACCGCTGATCCCTGGCGCTGACGAATCGACCTGGTCGCTCGACTGGGACGCGTTCGAGAAGGCGGTAGGGGAGCGGACCAGGCTCATCTATCTGAGCCATCCCAACAACCCGACCGGCCATGTGTTCACGCCGTCGGAGCTCGACCGGATCGCCGCCGCCGCGGAGCGGGTCGGCGCCTGGGTTCTGTCGGACGAGGTCTACCGCGGCGCCGTGCACGACCTGGCACCCGGAGAGGAGGCCCCCGGCATGTGGGGGCGGGGTGAGCGCGTCGTCGTCGTTTCGAGCCTGTCCAAGGCCTACGGTCTGCCGGGTGCCCGCCTAGGCTGGATGGCCGGTCCGCCCGAGTTCGTCGAGCGCTGCTGGGCGAGGCGGGATTTCACGACGATCGCCCCCGCGGCGCTTTCCGACCCGATCGCCCGTTTCGCGACCGAGCCGTTGAACCAGGAGCGGTTGTTCGAACGGGCGCGGCGGATGATGCGCGCCAACCGCGCGATCTTCCGCGACTGGACCGGCCGGCAGAACGGCGCGATCGCCTACCGCGAGCCGCGGGCCGGCGCCTACGGCTTCGTGCCGCTACTGGAGGACGGCCGTCCGGCGGACTGCGCCGCCTTCGCGGAACGGCTCCGGCGGAACCGCAGCGTCCTGCTGGTCGCGGGCCGCTGGGCCGGAATGCCCGGCTACCTCCGCTTCGGTCTGGGTGTCGAGCCGGAGGCCTTCGGAGAGGGCCTGCGCCGGGTGGAGCTGGAGCTCCGGGACGGAGGCTAGAGTCACTTCGTGAGCAGCACCCGGCTTCGGCGCGCCGTCCACTTCGTTCCGGGCGGCAACGAGCGCATGCTGGCCAAGTCGCTGGGGCTCGAGGCCGACACGCTGATCCTCGATCTCGAGGACGCGGTGACACCGGATCGCAAGGAGGAGGTTCGCCGCGAGGTAGCCGGCTGGCTCGAGGCGACGGACTTCGGCGGCAAGGAGCGCGCGGTGCGGATCAACGACCTGATGACGCCCTGGGGCCGGGAGGACGTCGAGGTCACGATGGAGCATCCGCCCGACGCCTACGTCGTACCGAAAGTGAGTGGCGTCGATGACGTGCTGCGGGTCGATCGGCTGGTCGCCCAACTCGAGATGGCCCACGGCCACGACCTGGGCGGCATCGCGCTGATCCTGATCGCTACCGAGACGGCCGGCGGTGCGCTGAACCTCGCTCACCTGACCGCCACGAACCGCGTCTCGGCGTTGACCTGGGGCGCCGAGGATCTGTCCGTCTCGATCGGAGCGAGCCGGCGCCGGGACGAGCGTGGCGAGTACCTGGACGTGTTCCGCTACTGCCGGTCGATGACCCTGCTGGCCGCCCGTGCCGGCGGCGCCCAGCCGATCGATAGCGTGTTCACCGACATCGGCGACCTGGACGCCCTGCGACTCGACTGCCAGCGGGCGGCATGGATGGGCTTCGAGGGCAAGATGACGATCCACCCGAACCAGATCCCCATCGTCAACGACGTGTTCACGCCGAGCGAGGAGGAGATCGTTTCCGCCGCTGCCCTGGTTGCCGCGTTCGAAGAGAACCAGGCCCAGGGCCGCATGGCGTTCCGCTACGAAGGGCAGATGGTCGACGCTCCTCACCTGCACCGGGCGGAGCGCCTGCTCGACCGTGCCCGTCAGGCCAGCGCGATCCGGAGCGAGTGAGTCGGTTTCATAGGCGCTGCCTGGCCGTTCCCTTGCTGGCCGCGTGTTCGTGGCTCTCGGGCTGCGGTCCCGATCCGGTGGCGGTCGAGGTCGTTGACCTCGTCTCGGAGTTCCAGTACGCCGAAACAGCGGTCGAACGCCCGGTCGTTGATCTGGGAACGGCAGAAGCCGCCCGCTCCCTCGTCGGCGGCTGGTCATGGAACGAGACGGATCCAGCCGGCAACACGTTCGTCTGGGCGGTCGGTCCGCGCTCGGAGGTTGAGGTGTTTCTGGCGTGGGCGCGGGACCTGGAGGTCCGAATGAGGTGCCGCGCGTTTCGCTATCCGGGTGCGCCCCCGCAAATCCTGGGCGTCGTCTGGGACGGTGTGGAGATTGCGTCCCTGGAACTCGATCCCGCCTTTGCGGAGCGGCAATTCGTCGTTCCGGCGGAACGCGCGACCCCAGGCAACCACCGGCTCGGCCTGGTGCCGGCCTACTTTGGACGCCCCGAGGTGACGGGCGAGGCGGGCCCGGCGCCCAGGCACCCCCGAAAGCTGTCCTTCGCTTGCGACTGGATCGCGCTTGGGGACGACTCCATCGCCGGCGGGGCGCGTGGAGAGGGCGAGACGCTCTGGATCCCGGAGGCCAGCGAGGTCTCGTTCTTTCTTGAACCCGAATCGGATCTGGACCTGCGCTGGGAGAGCATCGCACCGCGGGGCGTCGATGGCCTCGATGTCGTGTGGGAGGTCGAGGGCGTGGCGCCGGTGACCGCTGTCATCGCCCAGGAGTCCGATCCGCTTCTGCACCTGCCCCTGCCGCCCGTGAGAGAGCGGGGGCCGGTCGCGGCTGACCGCGATCCGGCGTCGGTCCGGCCGGCGCGGCTGACGCTGCGGGCGGCCGGGGGCGTGGCCGTCTTCGGCGAAGGGGAAGCCGGCGTCGTTCTGCGCCGGCCGCGGCTGACCGGGGACGGGCGTGCTGGGCGACTGCCGGACCGGACCGCCGACGTTTCCTCGGCCGCGGGCGACCAGACGGCAGCGGCGGTGGACGAAGAGAAACCCGAGTCAATCCTGCTCTGGATCGTGGACACGCTGCGGGTTGACCGGCTTGGCTTCCATGGTCACGAGCGGCCGGTGTCGCCCAACTTCGACGCCCTGGCGGAACGCTCCACGGTGTTCGAACGGGCAGTGGCGCAGTCGTCGTGGACACGGCCCACGGTCGCGACGTTGCTCACCGGCGTCGGCCCCGAGCGCCACGGCATCCGCGAGTTGAACCATGGACTCGAGGGCTCGTTCGCTACGTTGCCGGAGCGCCTGCGGGAACTCGGTTACGTGACGGCGGGCTTCTCGGCGAACGCGAACGTCACCGCCGACACCGGCTTCGAGCAGGGGTTCGACCGTTTCGAGTACGACGCCGTCGACGTTGACACGCTGGCCCGGTGGGCGCTCGACTGGCTCGACGACGTCGCGGCCGAGACGCCGGACCGGCCGTTCTTCCTGATGATCCTCAGCGTCGAACCGCACGCTGCCTTCGACCCGGCCGAGCCGTTCCGCGAGCGCTTCGCGGCCGACGTTCAGGATAGGGGCCTCGGCACGGTGGAGCACATGAGGGCGTTGAGCAACAGGCGGATCCCCTCGACACGGGAAGTCGTCGACCAGTTGTTCCTGCTCTACGACGCGGAGATCGCCTGGAACGACCACGTCTTCGGTGAGTTCCGGCGGGAACTGGACAGCCGGGGCCGGAATCCGTCGATCGTCGTCGTGTCGGACCACGGCGAAGCGTTCGAGGAGAGGGGTGTCTTCGGTCACGCCTGGGACCTGCACCGGGAGGTGCTCGACATTCCCTTCCTGATCCACCGGAGCGGTCAGGGCGAAGGCCACCGCGTGTCGGTGCCGGTTCAGCAGGCCGACCTGCTGCCCACGCTGATCGAGCTCGCGGGCGGCGAGGCCGGGCCGGGGATCGACGGCGACAGCCTGCTGCCGCTGCTCGATGCCGGCTCCGCCGCGACGGCCGGGGGGGCCGAGGGTCTGTCCAACCGTCTCCTGCTGTCGACCATGGACACCTTCCGGCGGCCCGCCGCTTCGCTCGTCCGCGGTCGGTACAAGCTGATCGAACTGCGTCGCCCGGGACACGTCCCGAGCCGGCAACTGTTCGACCGGACGGCCGACCCGGAAGAGCGCCGCGATCTTGCCGGCGAACGGCCGATCCTGGCCGGTCGGCTGGCGCGGCTGCTGCGTGAGCAGTTGGAACTCTCGCAACGCGGCGGGATGCCGGCGCCGGAAGTGGAGCTGGACGAGGACACCCGGCGCCGGCTCCAGGCACTCGGCTACATCGAGTAGCGCCGCCGAAGACCGCCCTTGATCTCAGCTCCAGTCCCGGGACCGAGGGCGGACGCCCGCGTCGGGGACATGTGGGGCGGTATCGCCGTGATGGCCCACGAGATCTGCCAGGGGAGACACTCAATACCTGGGCGACTTGTAGTCGGCTTGGGGCCACACTTGGCCGGGCCGAGGTGGTTCTGTTCAGCGCAGAGCGAGCGCGATGATGCCGCCAACCATCGGCGCCATCATGGCTAGCACGGTGCCGAACATCCACTTGAGCGCCCTCAACTCGCTCCTCATCTCACCCCGTAGCCCGTCCATCTCACCCCGTAGCCCGTTCATCTCGCCACGCAGCCCCTCCATCTCGCCACGCAGCCCCTCCATCTGGCCCGCGATCTCCTGGCGGAAGCTCTCGAAGCGGTCCCGGACCTCCTGGCGCAGGGCCTCCATCGCCTTCTCAAGAGCGTCGATTCGGGCTGAGTTCCGCGCCACGGTCGTCGCGAGATTGCTCAAGTCGCTGCGGACTTCGGCGATGTCCTGCTTGAGTTCGGTGCGCAGGTCGGCGATGTCCTGCTTGAGTTCGGTGCGCAGGTCGGCGATGTCCTGCTTGAACTCGGTGCGGACGTCGGCGAGGTCCGTCGTCAGCGCGCCCTGGACCGAAGCGACATCCTGCTTTGTTGCCAGCGCTTCCTGACTGTCACCGATCATGTGGAGTAGCGCCTCCGCCTGAGCTGAGTCGAAACCGGCTGCCTCGAGCCGCCGTTTGTCCGCCTTGGCGGACGATCCTACCGCGTAGCGTTCCATGTCTGAGCCTCCTGTTGACCAAGACGGATCTCGGGCGATCGAGCCGGGTCGCGCGGCGTTTGCCAGGACGTCGGGGAGTTGCGGCGTTGCTATAGTGCTCGTTCGCGTGAGCAGGCTCTTCTCCTCCGCGGGCGTCACACTGGCGGTCGCCTTTGTTCTCTCCGCCGCCGCGGCGGCTCAGCCGGCCGACCCGCCGCTCGACGTTCTGATGCGCGCCACCGACGACGCGATGCGGGGCGACTCCAGCGAGAGCCGGATCACGATGCGGATCAAGACCGAGCGCTGGCAGCGCGAGTTGCGTCTCCACGTCGTCTCGGAGGGCACCGAGACGGCGCTGGTACGGATCGAAGCACCGGCGAAGGAGCGCGGCACGGCCACACTCAAGGTCGAGCAGAACATCTGGAACTACCTGCCCAAGGTCGACCGGACGATCAAGGTGCCGGGGTCGATGATGCAGGCGGCTTGGATGGGCAGCCACTTCACGAACGACGACCTGGTCCACGAGTCCCGCTACAGCGAGGACTTCGAGTGCGCCTACCGGGAACGGCCGGCGGACAGCGCCGGGCATTGGCTGGTGCGCTGTATTCCGCTGCCGGATGCTCCGGTCGTGTGGGGCGCGATCGACGCCCGGTTTCGGGCGCAGGACATGCTGCTCGACCAGGCCGAGTACTTCGACGAGCGCGACCGTCTGGTCCGCACGATCCGCTACGAGGACTTCGGTCCGCTCGGCGGCAGGACGCTGCCGCGGCGGATGCGGGTGATTCCGGCGGACGATCCGGACGAGTTCACCGAGATCGTCTACGAGGAGCACGCGTTCAACGTCGATCTGGCGCCGGGGACCTTCTCGCTGCGGTCCTTGCGGCAGTAAGGCATCCGTCGAGGTCAGCCGGATGAAGATCCTTCGCATGGCCTGGCGCAACCTGTGGCGGAACGGCCGTCGCACGCTGGTCACCGTCGCCGCGATGACCCTGGCCCTGTGGAGCATGGTGCTCTACACCTCACTGATGGAGGGGATGCTGGGCAGCATGGAGACCACCCTCCTCGACGTGGAGTTGGGGGAGATCCAGGTCCACGCCGACGGCTACCGGGAACGGCCGTCCATCTGGGAGCGGATCGAAGATCCGGATGCGCTGCTCCAGGCCCTGGACGAGACCGGACTGCGGTCGACCGCGCGCCTGCTCGGCGGCGCCCTGGTCGCTTCGGGCGACGTCTCGACCGGCGCCCTGCTCAAGGGCCTGCGCCCGGAGCGCGACGCCCTGGTCAGCGAGGTCCATCAGCGCCTCGATCGGGGAGAGTGGCTGGATCCGGCGGATGCGAAGGGCGTGGTGCTTGGTTACCGCCTGGCCCGGACGCTGGCGGTCGAGGTCGGCGACGAACTCGTGGCGCTGAGCCAGGCGACCGACGGCAGCATGGCGAACGACCTCTTCCGGGTGCGCGGCGTGCTCCAGAGCCTGAGCGAGGAGACCGACCGCGCGACCGTGTTCCTGCTCGAGGACGAGTTCCGCAACTTCTTCGCGCTGGAGGACGGCGCCCACCGGGTCATTGTCCGCAGCTCCGAGGGGCAGGATCTGGCCGTGGCCGCGGGCCTCGTCGAGCAGGCTGCGGCCACGAGCGCGCCCGGCGTCGAGGTCAGGAGCTGGCGCGACCTCCTGCCGGGCCTGGCGAACGTCTTCGACTCGGCGCAAGCCGCCGTCCAGGTCGTGGCGTTCGTCGTGTACGTCGTGATCGCGATCCTCATCCTGAACGCGATGCTGACGGCCGTCTTCGAGCGGATTCGCGAGTTCGGGGTGCTGAAGGCGATCGGTGTCTCGCCGCGGCGGGTGCTGGCGCTGATCCTGGTCGAGGGCGCGCTGCAGTCGGCGCTGGCGATCGGCATCGGTCTGGTCGCCAGCCTGCCCGCGCTCTGGTTCGTCACGACGCGCGGCATCGACGTCGGCGGCCTGGGCGGAACGGCGATCATGGGCGTCGCGATGGATCAGATCTGGACCGGCGCCGTCTCGCCGCTGACGATTGCCGGGCCCGTGTTCATCCTGCTGTTCGTCGCGGGGGTGGCGGTGCTGTTTCCGGCGATCAAGGCGGCCCGGATCAACCCGATCGAGGCCATCCACCACCAGTAGCGGGACGAGGAAGGGAAGACGAGCATGAGCGGACCCAACGTGGCAACCCTGGCCTGGCGCAACCTGTGGCGCAATCGCCGGCGAACCCTGCTGACCCTGGGCTCGATCGTCTTCGGCGTGTTCCTCGCCGTCGTGTTCACCGCCATGCAGGACAAGAACTGGAAGGACATGATCGACCTCGCTGCCCGCCTCGGCGGCGGTCACGTCAGCCTCCAGCATCCCGAGTACCTCGACAAGCCGACGCTGACCCGCACGGTCGTTCGCGGCGAGGCGCTCGAGACCGCGCTCGAGTCGGAGGCCCGCCGCATCCAGCACGCCGTCGACCGGGTCATCGGTCCGACCATGCTGGCGACGGCGGGTGAGACCTTCAGCGCCGCCTTCATCGCCTTCGATCCGGAAGCCGAGGACGAGACAACGCTCTCGATCCTCGAGGCGATCGACGAGGGCTCGGCTCTCGAGCCGGGCGACCGGAACGGCGTGATCCTGGGCCACCGTCTGGCCAGCAACCTGGGGATGGAGTTGGGCGACAAGGTGGTCTACACGCTGACGGACAAGCACGGAGAAATCGTGAGCGGTCTGGCGAGGTTGCGGGGGACGCTCCGGACGAACGCGCCGACGGTCGACGGCGGCTTCTGCCTGCTGCCGATCGACACCGTGCGCGACCTGCTCGGCTACGGCGAGGACGAGGCGACCCTGGTCGCGGTGTTCGTGGAGGATCAGCGGCGGAGTGCCGGCGTCGCGGGCCGGCTCGGTCGCGAGCTCGGCGGGACGGCGGCGGCCGTTCCGTGGAACACGAGTCAGCCGCAACTGGCGGCGTTCATCGCGCTCAAGGTGGGCGGGGCGGTGATCATGGAGATCCTGATCGCGATCCTGGTCGCGGCCGGCATCTTCAACACGATGTTCGTCAGCGTGATGGAGCGGTTACGGGAGTTCGGGATCATGCTGGCGATCGGCTGGAGCCCGGGCCGGCTGTTTCGGATGATCATGATGGAGAGTGCGTGGCTTGCCGTGCTCGGTCTGGCCGGCGCCTTCCTGATCACCCTGGGCCCTTACCTCTACCTGTCGTCCACCGGCCTCGACATGACCGCGATCTACGGCGGCACGGTGGAAGTCGCGGGCGTTGGCCTGGATCCGGTGCTCAAGGTCGGCATCTTCCCGCGCAACGCGGTGCTGATCGCGCTGTTCGCGGTGCTGGCGACCATCGCCTCCGGGATCTACCCGGCCTGGCGCGCGGGTCGCGTACAGCCGGTCGAGACGATCAAGGTGGTGTGACGTGGGGGCCGAGCCGATCATCTCGCTGCGCGACGTCACCAAGGTCTACCGCCAGGGCAGCGTCGACGTACATGCGCTGAGGGGCCTGACGATGGACGTCGAAGCCGGCGAGTTCACGGCGATCTGCGGACCGTCGGGCTCCGGCAAGACGACGATGCTCAACCTGATCGGCGCTCTCGACGCGATGACCTCGGGCTCGATCGTGCTCGAGGGACGGGAACTGGCGAGCCTGAACAAGAAGGAGTTGAGCGAGCTCCGCCGCGACCGGATCGGCTTCGTGTTCCAGGCCTACAACCTGATGCCGGTCCTGACCGCCTACGAGAACGCCGAGATGGTGCTCTGGGTTCAGGGCGTCGACGGGCGGGCTCGGCGGGAGCGGGTGATGGCCCTGCTCGAGCAGGTCGGGCTCGAGGGCATGGAGAACCGGCGACCCTCGGAGCTTTCGGGCGGGCAGCAGCAGCGGGTCGCGATCGCCCGCGCCATCGCCAGCAACCCGGTCGTGGTGCTCGCCGACGAGCCGACCGCCAATGTCGACTCGGAGACCGCTGAGACGCTGCTCGAACTGATGGAGGAGCTGAACCGGGAGCAGGGCGTGACCTTCGTGTTCTCGACCCACGATCCGCAGGTGATGGAGCGCGCCCGCAGGGTGGTCCGGCTGGTCGATGGAAGGGTCGCGAGCGACGAGCGTCGGTAAGTCGTTGCAAGTCGCCCGCGTCGCCGGGCTGCTTCTCCTGGCCTCCGTGTCGCCGGCCACCGGGCAGACGGTGGTGGGCGGCGACGTACGCGTCTTCGCGTTCCGGGTGCTGGAGGAGACGGACCTGGCTGGCGACGGGGAGGCGGCTGAAGATAGCGACGCGGCGGCGGGCGCCGGAGGGGTCGAACTCGGGATTCTGAGGCTCAAGCTCGACTCCCGCTGGCGGGCTTCATCCGGGAATCGCTTCCGTTTCGAGCTGCACGGCCTGGCCCAGGCCACGTCGCCACCCGGAAGCGGAGCCGTGACCTCGATCGCGACCGGCGGTACACGGCGTTTCTTCGACCTGGAGCGGGACTCCTTCGGTGGCGGCGACCTGTCCGGAACGACGGAGATCGACCGTCTGAACCTGCGCTGGGACCGGCCCGGGTTCCGGATGGTCGCGGGCCGTCAGGCGATCACCTGGGGCGTGAACTACTTCTGGCCGGTCCTCGACCTGTTCGCGCCGTTCGCGCCGCAGCGCATCGACCGGGACTACAAGCCAGGAGTCGACGCCCTCCGCTTCACCGTTCCGGTGGGCGACTTCTCCGAGGTCGAGGTCATCGCTGCCGGTCAGGGAACGCGCACGCCGGACGATCTCAGCTTCGCCTCGCTCGGCCGCTTCCACAGCGAACTGGGCGAGGGCCCCTCGAGCATCGACTTCGGCTACATGGTGGGCGGCTTTCACCGGGACTTCGTTCTCGGCGGCTTCTTCGCGGCCGATGTCCGCGGCACGGGCCTGCGCGGCGAGGTCTCCTGGACCAGTCCGGGCTGCGATGCGGAGAGCATCCACCCCGTGTTTGGCTGCGGTGACTTCTGGCGATTCACGGTGGGCGTCGACCGCCTGCTGACGCCGCGGCTGACCCTGATCGCCGAGGCGAGCTGGAACGGCTTCGGCGCCGGTGGGGCGGCGGACTACGAACGGCTTGCCGAGACTGACCGGGTGCGGCGGGGCGAAGTCGTCTCGCTCGGCCGGCGCTACGCCGGGCTCTCACTGGCCTGGCAGGCCCACCCGCTGCTGACCGTCAGCGGCGCCGTGCTCTACAACCGGGAGGATTCCTCGGCCCTGTTCCAGCCCGGCATCACCTGGTCCGTGTCCGACCACGTGTCGTTTGGCGCGGGCTTGATCGCCTCGACGGGACGCGGCGTCCGCGACGGTGTCCTCGGCAGTGAGTACGGGGCGGTGCCGGTGGTGGCCTGGTCGTCCCTGACGGCTTACTTCTAGAGTCGCGGATCTTTATGGGTTGTTCACGAACCGTCGGCTACGCTCCGCTGGCGTGAAGAACCTGACATCGAGACCCGCCCTTGCCCCGTGCACCCTGGCTCTCGCCGCCGCCCTGATTGCCGCCTGCGGCGGCGGTAGCGGCTCCCGCAGCGTGATTCAGAACAAGGGCTCCGACACCCTGGTCAATGTGGCCCAGGCGTGGGCCGAGGAGTACGCCGCCTTGAGGCCCGGTACCGCGGTCGCGGTGACCGGCGGCGGGTCGGGGACCGGCATCGCGGCCATGATCAACGGCACGGTCGACATCGCGAACTCCAGCCGCAAGATGAAGGACTCCGAGATCGAGCTGGCGCGCGGCAACGGCAACGAACCGATCGAGTTCGTCGTCGGCTACGACGCCCTGGCCGTGTACATCCATCCCGACAACCCGATGGACGAGGTGTCGCTGGAGCAGTTGGCGGCGCTCTACGGCGAGGGCGGTGACATCGATACCTGGAGCCAGTACGGCGTCGAGGTGCCGGGCTGCGGCAGCGATGAGATCGTTCGCGTCAGCCGTCAGAACAACTCCGGCACCTACGTCTACTTCCGCGAAGCGGTGCTCGGCGAGCGGCGCGACTTCAGGCTCGGTTCGCGCGACATGCACGGGTCCAAGGACGTGGTCGACCTGGTCGAGAACACGCCCTGCGCGATCGGCTACAGCGGCTTCGCCTACGCGACGGACCACGTGAAGATGCCCTGCGTCAGGAAGGGCGAGGACGGCGACTGCGTGTCTCCCTCGGTCGATTCGGCGATCGACGGCTCCTATCCCATCGCGCGTCCGCTGTTCATGTACACCGCGGGTCAGCCCGAGGGCGCCATTCGCGAGTACATCGACTGGGTGCTGAGCGAAGAGGGCCAGTGCATCATCTACGAGAAGGGTTACGCGCCGCGCGGCGACGTGGACTGTTCCTGAGCGGGAACGGGCTCCCGGGAATGACGCGGCGTCTCTGGTTCTCCGGCGGCCGGCTTGCCTGAAACAGCGCACGCCGCGGACCGGCGGGATGCCGCCTGGTGGGTCGACCGCGCGGTCCAGATTCTGGTGCTGGCCGGTGGCCTGTCGGCGATCGTCTTCATCGCTGGCATCTTCGTGTTCATCACCCGCGAGGGCGCCGGCTTCGTCTTCGATCGTTTCGACTTCCGCGAGTTCTTCGGTTCGCCGCGCTGGACGCCGACCTCGAGCCACAACCCGACCTACGGCGCGCTCGCGCTGATCGCCGGCACGGCCTCCGTGACCGGACTCGCCATGGTCGTCTCCGTGCCGTTCTCGCTCGGGGCCGCGATCTACATCGGCGAGTTCGCGACCGGCCGCGTGCGCGAAACGCTCAAGGTGCTGGTCGAACTCCTGGCCGCGATCCCTTCCGTGGTCTGGGGGTTCATCGGGCTGTCCATCATGAACCCGCTGATCATTCAGGTCTTCGACGTGCCGGTCGGTCTGAACGTGCTGAACGCCGGGGTCATCCTGGGGCTGATGGCGGCCCCCATCATGACCACGATCGCCGAGGACGCCCTGAAGGCCGTCCCGGACACCTATCGGGAGGCAGCCGAGGCGATGGGGGCGACCCGCTGGCAGGTGACTTTCAAGGTGGTGCTGCCCGCGGCCCGCAACGGTCTGGTGGCGGCGACGTTGCTCGGCGTCGGCCGCGGGTTCGGCGAGACGATGGCCGTGCTGATGGCCAGCGGCCACTCGATCAACCTGCCGACGAGTCCCTTCGACTCGGTGCGGGCGCTGACCGCGACGATCGCCGCCGAGCTCGGTGAGACGGCCGCCGGTTCGGACCACTACGGAGCGCTCTTCACGCTAGGCATCTTCCTGTTCCTGGTTACCTTCGCGATCAACTTCGCCGCCGACGTGTTCGTGCGGGGCGGCCAGCGCAAGCACCGCCGCCGCGGCCGCCGGCCGGCCGCGTCGGCGAATCCGTAGCGAGGCGCCATGTTCGAAGCGACCGCACAGAACCGCCGCAACCTGAAGGTCGAAGGTCTTTTCCGGCTGCTCTTTCTGTGGATGACGTGCATGCTCATCCTGCCGGTCGCCCTCATCCTGGGGGTGCTCATCGTGCGTGGAGGGCCGGCCATCTCGTGGGAGTTCCTGTTCACCCAGCCGCTCAACAACATGACCGCGGGCGGCATACTGCCGGCCCTCGTCGGTACCGTTTGGCTGGTCGTCGTCGCCCTGATCGCCTCCGTGCCGGTCGGTGTCGCGGCGGCCCTCTACCTGAGTGAGTACGCGCCGGACAACCGCCTCACCCGGGCGATCAACCTGGCGATCATCAACCTGGCCGGCGTGCCGTCGATCGTCCACGCCCTGTTCGGCCTCGGCGCGTTCGTCATCTTCTTTCGCTTCGGCACCAGCATCCTGGCGGCCAGCCTGACGCTGGCGGTCATGACGCTGCCGGTGGTCATCGTCGCCACCAGGGAGTCGCTCCAGACCGTGCCGCTCGCCTTCCGCGAGGCGTGCTGGAACATGGGCGCCACGCGCTGGCAGACGATCCGCAAGATCGTGCTGCCGAACTCGATCAGCGGCATCCTGACCGGAGTCATCCTGGAGGTGTCCCGCACGTCGGGCGAGACCGCCCCGATCATGTTCACCGGCGCCGCGTTCTTCCTTCCCTTCCTGCCCCAGGGGGTGCTCGACCAGACGATGGCGATGTCGCTGCACCTGTTCGTCATCTCGACCCAGGTGCCGGACGTGCCGGAGCACATGCCTTTCGGCGTCGCACTGGTCCTGATCTCCATGGTGCTGGCGATGAACGGGATCTCGATCGCCTTCCGGGTCTACCTGCGGGGCCGCAAGAAGTGGTGAGCGTTCCCGTCCAGGCAAGCGAGGCCCTCGACTGCGCGATCGAGGTCGAGGATCTGGCGATCCGCTACCACGGCAAGCTGGCGCTTTCGCGCGTCACGCTGCAGGTGCCGAGCCACGAGATCTTCGGCATCATCGGGCCGGCGAACAGCGGCAAGACGTCGTTTCTGCGCGCCATCAACCGCATGGACCTGATGACGGCGGGCATGGAGGTGTCCGGCAGCGTGCGTGTCGAGGGGCGGGACGTCCGTAGTTGGCGCAACCCCTACGCCCTGCGGCAGCGGATCGGAGTCGTCTTTCCCCTGCCGGTGGGCCTGCCCCTCTCCATCTACGACAATGTCGCCCTGTCGTCCCGGCTGCGGGGCATGCGGAAGAAGGCGGACCTGGACTTGATCGTCGAACGCTGTCTCCGCCGCGCGGCGCTCTGGGACGAGGTGAAGGACCGGCTCGATTCCCTGGGCAGCCTGCTCTCCGGTGGCCAGCAGCAGCGGCTGACGATCGCCCGCGCCCTGTCGCAGGACCCGTCCATCCTGCTGCTCGACGAGTTCTCGATCGCCGTCGATCCGGTGACGACGATGCGGATCGAGGAGGTGCTGGCGGAGCTCAAGTCCGAGATGACGATCGTGCTGGTCACGAATCTCGTCCAGCAGGCGCGGCGACTGGCCTCCCAGACGGCCTTCTTCCTGACCGGCGAGCTGGTCGAAGTGACCGAGACGGAAGCCATGTTCGAGGGCGGCGCCCAGGACCCGCGCACGACCGCCTACGTCGAAGGGAAGTTCGGATGAGCGTGGCGGAACCGGCGACCCCGGGTGCCGTCGACGCGTCGGCGGCGATCCTGGTCGAGAAGCTGAACCTCTGGTACGGCGACTTCCAGGCCCTGCTCGACGTGGATCTTCGGGTGCGTGCCGGCGCGATCACCTCCCTGATCGGCCCTTCCGGCTGCGGCAAGACGACGCTGCTCCGTTCGGTCAACCGGATCAACGAGCGTCTCGGCTACGTGCGCACGACCGGCAGCATTCGGCTCTGGGGCCTCGACGTGCTCGATCCCTCGGTCGAGATCGCCCAGCTTCGCAAGCAGGTCGGCATGGTCTTCCAGCGTCCCAACCCGTTGCCGTTGTCCGTGCGGGACAACGTCCTGTTCGGAACCCGCGTCCACCTGCCCGACGGGCGACCGCCGAACAGGGTGGAGGGCGACCGGATCGTCGAGGAGGCGCTACGCCAGGTGCTGCTCTGGGACGAGCTGAAGGACTCGCTCGACCGCCGCGGCACCGAGCTCTCGCTCGAGCAGCAGCAGAAGCTGTGCATCGCGCGCCTGCTGCCGGTCAAGCCGAGGCTGCTGTTGATGGACGAACCGTGCTCGGCGCTCGATCCCGCCGGCACGGAGGCCGTCGAGGAGCTGATCTGGAAGCTCCGCGGCGACTACACGATCCTGATCGTCACTCACAACATGGCCCAGGCGCGGCGGGCCAGCGAGGAATGCGTGTTCATGCTGCTCGGCGAGATCATCGAGCACAGCGACACGGCCTCGATGTTCCTGAATCCGGCGAACAGCCAGACCGCGGCCTACATCGAGGGGCGGTACGGCTGAGGACGCCTCCGGCACCTGGCGCTCAGCTATCGGCGCCTTCGATGCGAGCCTTGAGCGCCTCGAAGTCGGCCTTGGTGCTTTCCTGGACGGGGGCCTTCATCAACTGGGGCAGCCACTTGCCGAGCAGGTTCTTGGGACGGATCTCCAGCCGGATCTCCACCTGCGTCCGGCCTTCGCCCACCGGCGTGAGGGTGTAGATCGAATGCCACCGCGCTCCGGCGCCGTTGGACATGTACCGGACCCGCCGATGGGGCTCGTACTCGATGCACGTGACGACGTTCTGGTGCAGCTTGGCGAACTTCGCGAACGCCACCTGGATCGGGGTCCAGTCCCGGATCTCCCGGAACTGCGCGCCGACTCCCATTTTCTTGTCGGAAACGAATTCCACGCTCAGCATCTCGGGAATCGCCTCCCCGTGGCGGCCGCCGTGGGCGAGCGTCGCGAACACGGTCTCCTGGTCGGCGTTCCAGGTGTCGATCTCTCTCGCCACGAGGATCGGCTTCGAGTCTCCGACCTCGATCCCCGGGTCCGGCTGCCCCGAACCTGCATCTGAATCAGGCATGTTGCTCCCCTGCTTGTAGACGGCTCGCGTCCCGCCGCTCGTGAACGTCCGCCGTCCACGGCCCGACGACGCCGACGGCGGTGTCGTTCCGGTTCGGCGGATCGGTGGACCGGGGCTCCAGCCGGAGCCGGTTGGCCAGAGACGCCATGCCGAACACGAAGATCCGCCGGGCGATGTCCATTCCCTGGCAGAAATGGGGGCCCAGCCCGAAAGGAATGTAGGCATGGGCCGGACAGTGTGCGGGCGATTCCTCGAGCCAGCGCTCCGGCCGGAAGTCCGACGGCCGATCCCAGTGCTCGCGCCTGTGGTGCAGAGCCCTCATCGCGACGTGAACGAGCGTGCCCTTGGGAATCAGGTAGCCGCCCAGCACGCGATCCTCGGTTGCCTCCTTGGGCAGCATGACGGCGGTGGGCGGATCGATCCGGAGCACTTCGTCGAGGACGGCGCTGATGTACGGCAGCCGGTCGAAATCGGCGGGATCGATGCTCCCGCCGTTCAGGACGGCGTCCGCCTCGCGTTCCACCTTTGAACGGACCTCGGGATTCCTGGCCAGGTAGTGGACGCCGAACGCAAGGGCGCTGGTCGGCGCGTCGATGAAGCCGGTCAGCAGGATGATCAGCTCGTCCCGGATCGCCTGGTCGGAGTCCAGACCACCCGCGGCGCCCTCGAGGTCCATGGCCCGCACGTACTGCGCGACGACGTCCCTGCCGGAGTACCCGGAGTCGCGGGCTCTCTGCATGGAACCGTAGATCGCGGCGTCGACGAGCCCGACGCTTGTCCTGCCTCTCCGGAGGACCGGCAGCGGCAGCGACTTGAACAGTCTCGGCCCGGGCAGGATGTCCATCAGCAGGTACGTCTTCTGGAGCGTGAGCGTGTCTTCTCCCAGTTGACGGGGCAGCTCGACGCCGCGGCCGAGGACGATCTCGACGATCGCGTCCCAGGCGTAGCGTTCGAACTCCTTGACGAGGTCGACGCCCTGGCCGGCAGCGAGTCGTTCTCTCAGGATCGTCGCCTGTTCGGCGATGATCTCCGCGTAGGCGCCCTCGGAGTCGCCCGCGAAGACCGACGTCATGAACTCGGCTCTTCGCCGGTGCTCCTCGCCCTGGTGCAGCGAGATCGAGCCGTACTTCCAGTCGTCCGACAGATCGCCCGGGAACCAGGGCCGGAAGTACTGCTGCTGAGTGACCAGGACCTCGCGAACGAGCTCGGCGTCGAAGACGACGCAGCACTTCATGAAGGGAAGCTCGAAGGAGACGACTTCTCCGTACTCGCGGCGGAGTTCGTCCGCGAACGCGCCGAAGTTCTCCGTTCGCTGCCGGAGGTTGTGGAGCCGGCGACCTTTCGGCCCCGGGGGCGGCTTCATTCCGGGTCCCCTTGAACCCCCGCAGTGGTGCTGGTGCGCATGTTGGAGGCGAGTCCGGGCCGAGTCTATCTCCCGTTTGGGAGAAAGATAAGCTCGTTCCAGCCATGCAACAGACAGAAGCCAAGCCGGACCGCCAGCTTCCGCCGGGCCCGCCACGGAAGAAGCTCCGGACCATGCGCCGGCTGGCGGCCGACTACACCGGCTTCTTCCACTGGCTCCACGAACAGTGGGGTGACATCGTCTACTTCGAAGTGCCCAACGGAGGGCACTGCGCGGTCTTCGACCCGGACATCGCCGAGGACCTGGTGCGGAAGCCCGAGTTGTTCCAGAAGGACACTCCGGCGTTCGCCTTCGAGGTCATTCAGTCCCCCTGCCTGGCCAGGACGCCGTTCGGCGACGAGCACCGACGTCTCACGGACCTCACGGTCACCGCGTTCACTCCCGAGCGGACGGCGGCGTTCAGGCGGATCGCCGTCTCGGAGGCGTCGTCCTTCGCCAAGGAGCTCACGGAGGGAAGCACCGTCGATTTCCGGGCCGAGGTCGAGCGCTACACGTGGAACGCGCTGACGACGTCGATGCTCGGCGCCGGGCGTGAACTGGGCCCGGGGCCGGGTCTGGCCATGATGAGAGCAGCCAAGCTCAGCTTCATCGTGTTCGCCATGCCCGGATACAAACTGATCAGGAAACTGCCCCTGCCGCACGATCTGAGGGCGCGCAAGGCGATCAGACCGCTCGATGCGGCCGTGTACGAGTCGATCCGGAAGGCCAGGCATCCCGACAGCCGGGAAACGAGTCTGATCGCGCACTTCGTCCAGGCGACGGAGCGGGGAGAGTCGGACTGGTCCTTCAGCAGTGACTCGGAAATCCGCGACGAGGCGTACGCGGCTTTCGTCGGCGCCTGGGATCCGGCTGTTCATGCGATGGCCTACATTCCGCACTACCTGAGCGGCAATCCGGAGGTTCGGGCGCGGCTCGAGAAGGAAGTGGATCGCGTCGCCGGCGACCGGCCGCTCTGTGCCGAGGACCTCGAGCGGCTCCCCTACGCCGAGGCCGTCTTCAACGAGCTGCTTCGTCTTCAGCCTGCGGCCCCGCTTCTGGTGCCCCGCAGGGCGGTGAGGGACACGTCGCTTGGCGGGTACTTCATACCTAAGGGCACGCTGGTCAAGGTCGTCACGCACGTGATGCACCGCCGGGCCGAGTACTGGGAGGACGCCGAGGAGTTCAGGCCTGAGCGCTGGCTGGAGGGACAGGCATGCCCGCGGGGGAGCTACATGCCGTTCGGCCTGGAGCCCAGGGGCTGCAGGGGCGTGCCCCTGGGCATGGCCGTCCTCGTTTCCGGACTGGCCGCTCTGGTTCGGAAATGGCGACTGGAACCTGAATCCGACGAGTTACCGGCCGACGGCCTGGAGGTCGGGATCCTGAGCAGTCCCATCCGCACCAGGGTGGTGCCGCGAAGAGCCGCCTAGCGCAAGTCGGCAAGCGCACAGGCACTTAGCCTCTGTGGCATCATCGGCGGCTGTTCCCGAACTGCGGTCGAAGGAGACAGGCATGGGCAGGTACGGTCTGACGGACGAGGTGATCGAACTCCGCGAGCGGATGCGGGAGTTCATCGACGGCGAGGTGATCCCGGCCGAGCCGGAGCTGGACTCGGAGTCCGGAGAGGACCGCAGCCGGGGCCGGCTGGCGGAACTCAAGGCGCTGGCCAAGCAGCGCGGCCTGTGGGCGCTTGGGCACCCCGCCGAGATCGGCGGCGGCGGGCTGCCGCTCATGCCGTTCGTCTACCTGAACGAAATCATCGGCCGCTCGCACTACGGGCAGGTCGCCGTCGGCTCCGCGTCGATGCAGGACTCGATCATGCTCCACCTCTACGCCAGCGACGAGCAGAGGGAACGCTGGCTCAAGCCGCTGGTGGCGGGCGACATCTATCCGTCGGTCGGCCTCACGGAGCCCGAGGTGGCCGGCTCCGACCCGACCCTGATGCAGACGCGGGCGGTGCTCGACGGCGACGACTGGGTGATCAACGGCCACAAGTGGTTCACCAGCGGCGCCAGCCGGGCCGCGTTCACTACCTGCTTCGCGCTGACCGAGCCGGAGGCCCAGGGGCACCGCAAGTTCTCGTCCATCATCGTGCCGACGGACACGCCCGGCTACGAGATCGTGAGGGCGGTGCCGACGATGGGCACCACGTCTGGCCAGCATTGTGAGGTGCGCTACAACGACGTCCGCGTGCCGAAGGACAACCTGCTCGGCGGCCGCGGCGAGGGTTTCGTCATCGCCCAGAGGCGCCTGGGCCCGGGGCGCATCTTCCACTGCATGAGGTGGCTCGGTCAGGCCCAGCGGGCCTTCGAGCTGATGTGCGACCGCGCCAAGTCGCGCTGGGCGCACGGGTCCTACCTGTCCGAGAAGGGCGAGATCCAGCGCTACGTCGCCGAGTCGGCCGCCGAGATCCAGGCCGCCCGGCTGATGACCCTGGACGCCGCCGAGGCGATGGACCGGGGCGAGCAGGCGAGGGTCGAGATCTCGCTGATCAAGTTCTGGGGCGCGCGGATGCTCCACAACGTGATCGACCGGGCGATCCAGGTCCACGGCGCCCTGGGAGTGACCGGCGACACGCCGCTCGAGAAGATGTACCGCGAGGCGCGCTACGCACGGCTGTACGACGGCCCGGACGAGGTTCACCGCATGGTCGTGGCGCGGCGCATCCTGCGCGATCCGCTGGGCCGGGTGCCGTGGGGCACGATCAACGGTGGCGAGAACTAGCGGAATCCCGGCACTGGGGTCGCAGGCGTTTCTCGCGGCGGTGAGTCTTGCTGCTCTTGGAGCAGGTTGCGTGAATCCGCCGCCAATAGCGGCGCAATTGCGCGCCGCTGCCGCCGCCGTCGAGATCACGCCGCCGGCCGGCTCCCTGCTCTACGGCTACGGCGCCCGCGGAACGAACCGGTCGGAGGGAGTCCACGACCCGCTCTATGCGCGGGCGCTCGTGCTTGAGGCGGACGGTGAGACCGTCGCGCTCGTGACGCTCGATCTCGGCTCGATCCGCAAGGAGAACACCTTGCCGATACGGCAGGCGGTCCTGGACGCCGCCGGCTTCGATCACGTTCTGCTGAACGCGTCGCACACGCACTCCGCGCCGCTGTTCGAGGCGGACTTCCCGAGCGCAGGGGGTCGGTGGGTCGAGGAGCTCGAGCGGAAGATCGCCGGCGTCATTCTGGAGGCCCACGCCTCTCTCCGCCCGGCGCGTGTCGCGGTGGGCTGGGGCCGGGCGAGCGAGGGGCACAACCGGCGCCGGGTGCTTCCCGACGGCAGCGTCGAGATGTTCTGGCGCAACCGCGAGCGCCTGCCGACCGCGCCGCTCGACGAGTCCGTCGGCGTGCTGGCGGTCGACGGCGCGGACGGCGAAGCGATCGCCACGGTGGTCAACTTCGCCGTTCACCCGGTCATCCTGGGGCCCGAGAACATGCTCGTCTCGGCCGACTTCCCGGGCGCGATGGCGGCTCTGGTCGCCGAGCGCGGAGGCGGCGTGACGATGTACCTGCAGGGCGCCGCTGGCGACATCAACCCGTTCTGGGACAAGACGCCGCCCGCGGAGGGTGGTTTCGAACAGGTCCGGATGGCGGGGGAGCGGCTGGGGCAGGAAGTCCTCCGGGTCCGGGCCGACCTGGCCGCGGCGGAGGCGTTCCACGATCCGGCGACCCTGTCCGTGAAGCGCCACCTGGTGACGCTCGATCCGCGCTGGGACCTCGACTCTCCGGTGGTCGAAGAGGGTTTCCGGCGTCATGGGCTGGAGGCGTCACTTCGGAGGTACCGCGCACGCTTCCCGCGCGAACGGGAGGCCGAGGTGAACACGCTGGTCCTCGGCGAGCGCGGCGCAGGCCAGTTCGCCCTGGCCACCTTCCCGGGCGAATTCTTCGTCGAGCACCAGCTCCGGCTGCGGGCCGAGTCTCAGGTACCTCATGTCTTCTTCGCCGGCTACACGAACGGCGAACTCGCTTACTTCCCGACGATCGCCGCGGCGGCCCAGGGCGACTACGGTGGCAGGGAAGCTACGATCGTCGAGGTCGGCGCCGGCGAGAAGCTGGTCGATCTGGCCGCGATCTCGATCCTCGAACAGGCCGGTTGGCTGCACGACGCGCCCCCTTGAGACCGGCCGCTCCAACCCGAACCGCCCCTCCAGGAGGCTTCGTCATGACATCTCTCGCTCGCCCTGCGGTCCGTGGGCCCCTTACGCGGTGCCGGCTGTCCCTGCCCTTGCCCGCAACGCTCGTCGCGTTCGCCATCCTCGGTTGCGCGGCCGGCAACGAACCGCCCGCGCACCAGCCGGCGGTCTACAGCGCCGCCGCGTTCCACAACACGACGTCCTACGGCGGCGCCTCGTTCTCGGCCGACGAGAGCCGTCTGCTGATCTCGAGCGACATGACCGGCGTCTGGGCCGTCTACAGCCTGCCGGTCGCGGGCGGTGAGCCGAGGCAACTGACCGACAGCGCGGGGCCGGTGTTCGCACAGAGCTACTTCCCGAACGATGACCGCTTCCTCTACACCGGCGACGAAGGCGGCAACGAGTTGAACCACCTGTACGTGGGGTCCGACGGCGCCGGGGACGTCCCCGAAGGCGCAGTGGACCTGACGCCGGGAGCCAACGTACGCGCCTCGTTCGCCGGCTGGCGGAGCGATGGCGGGGCGTTCTTCGTTCAGACGAACGAGCGCACGCCCTTCGCGATGGACCTCTACCGCTACAGCGTGCCGCCGCCGGGAAGCTGGGACTTCGAGCGCGAGCTCGTGTTCGAGAACGACGGCACGTTCAGCCTCGGTGACGTCAGCGACGACGGCCGCTGGCTGGCGCTCGACAAGCTGACCAGCAACTACGACAGCGACGTCTACGCCTACGACCTGATGGCGGGTCACCTGGTGCACGTCACCGAACACGAGGGCGAGGTCGAGCACGGCTCCGGCGGTTTCACTCCGGACAGCTCGCAGCTCTACTACGGGACGAACGAGCACGGGGAGTTCAACCAGGTCTGGTCCTACGACCTCGCGGACGGCTCTCGCGAGCTCGTGCTCGCCGCCGACTGGGACGTCTTCGGCGTGTCCTTCTCCGATACGGGGCGGTACCGCGTGTCGGCGATCAACGAGGACGCTTCGACGGCGGTCGAGGTGTTCGACACGAAGACGGGCGCCCCGGTCGAGCTTCCCGATCTGCCCGCCGGCGATATCGCGCAGGTCGGCTTCTCGGCCAGCGACCGGCTGATGGCGTTCTACCTGAGCAGCGACCAGTCGCCTTCGGACCTCTACGTCTACGACCTGGAGCAGGGCGGCGAGGCGCTTCGTCTGACGCAAAGCCTGAACCCCGAGATCAACCCCGACGATCTCGTGACCACCGAGGTG
This sequence comes from Holophagales bacterium, assembly GCA_009845425.1. GTDB lineage: Bacteria > Acidobacteriota > Thermoanaerobaculia > Multivoradales > Multivoraceae > Multivorans. The sequence continues at coordinate 96,581 of VXZQ01000017.1, read as the reverse complement.
ATTCGGTACCCGAGCTTCGACGGACTCGAGATCCCGGCCATCCTCTGGCGGCCGCACGGGGCGTCAGCCGACAGCCCGGCGCCGGCGATGGTCTGGGTTCACGGCGGCCCGGGCGGTCAGACCCGGCGCACCTACCGCGCCGACATCCAGCACCTGGTGAACCAGGGCTACGTCGTCCTGGGCGTGAACAACCGTGGTTCGTCGGGTTACGGCAAGACCTTCTTCCACATGGACGACAGGAAGCACGGCGAGGTCGACCTGCAGGACTGCGTGTGGGCCCGCACCTGGCTCGAGGCCCAGGACTGGGTGGACGGTTCGCGCGTCGGCATCATCGGCGGCAGCTACGGTGGCTACATGGTGGCGGCCGCGCTGGCCTTCGAGCCGGAGGTCTTCGATGTCGGCGTCAACATCTTCGGTGTCACGAACTGGATCCGGACGCTGGAGAGCACGCCGCCGTGGTGGCAGGCGCAGAAGGTGGCCCTGCTCGGCGAGCTGGGCGACCCGGCGACCGAGCGCGAGCGCCTGGAGCGCATCTCACCGCTGTTCCATGCCTCGAACGTCGTCAAGCCGCTGCTCGTCGTCCAGGGCGCGAACGATCCCCGGGTGCTCCAGGTGGAGAGCGACGAACTCGTCGAGGCGGTGCGGGCGAACGGCGTCCCGGTCGAGTACGTCCTGTTCCCGGACGAGGGTCACGGTTTCCGCAACCGGGTGAACCGGATCGAGGCGTCGGAGCGTTACGCGGCCTTCCTGGCCAAGCATCTGGCCGAGTAGCCCGGAGCACAGTCGGGCACCGTAGACAGCCCGCGACGGCCGCCGTGCGGACGGGATGGGCCGAAACACCGAGCCTGCGAGGCGTTTCGGGGCGCTAGAAGTCGAAGTGCAGGAACAAGCCGAGGTGTTCGGCCGATCCGGCGCCGTCCGGGTCGGTCGACACGTAGTTCGCGAGGACACGCAGGTTGTCGCGGAGATACCAGTTGAGGGCCAGGGAGAGGCTCCGCTGACTACCACCTGGAACCGAGCCATCGCTCAGATCGATGCGGTCCCAGCGGGCCGCGAGTTCCCAGGCCCCTCTGCCTTCGGGCACGGGCGCTTTCGGCCTGAGCCGGGTGAAGGTGCGGGAGCTGCGGCTATAGGGCTTCCGCTCTCCGGTGAGGAACCAGCCAGCCTCAACGTATGGGGCGTCGAACCGGGCGTTCCGTCCGTCCGTCAGCAGGTCGACCTGGGCGGACAGCACCTCGCCCTGTAGCCAGAACGAACTTCGGGAAAGCACGAACTCGGCGCCCAGGAGTCGCATGCCGTCCGCGGGCAGCCATCCGGTGTTCACCGTGCGCGGCGCGAGCCTGACGCCGGCGCGGCCGCGGAGCCGCACGGCGTCCGCGGTGGGCTGACGGTGCGAGACGGCCACGCCTAGGTGGAGCAGGAGATCGCTTCCTTCGTCTCCATCCAGGGCGAGGCCGGTCAGGCGGCCGGTCAGGCTCCAGTCCGCGCCGGGGCGTATGTCGTAGCCGTCGCTGTCGCGGAAGGCGCCCACCGCCCAGGCGACGCGGTCGCCGGGAAGCCGGTCGTGGACCATGAAGCCGAGGTTGCGGCCCGGCGCCAGGGCGGTGACCGCGGCTGGACGCGCGATGAAGGAGTGGGAGTTCGACGACTGCTGGATCGAGAGGCTGAACGGCTCCTTGAAGTGACCCGCGCGGAAGGTGGCCGCGCCGTCGTTGGGCGTGGCCTCGATGAAGACGTCCGTGGGCACGATGTCGCCGCTCGCGATGTCGTGCTCGATCTTGAACGTGAACCGGTCGAGGAACTCGCCGTTCAGCACCAGGCGGGCTCGCCGCCAGTCGATGCCGTCCTCGAAGTCGAACCGTTCTTCCAGGGCCGGGTCGGGGGAGGAGGAGCTGGCCTCGACGTGGACTCGCCCGCCGACGGAGATGTCGAAGGCTCCCTCGTCCGCCTGTGTCGTCGTGGCCACGCTGACCAGTAGCAGCGCGGCAAGAGCCGGAGAACGGACGATTCGTACTCCTCGCTGGGTCTGCATGGGTCTCGGTGGTTTTCGACAGCAGCCGGCCCGGCGGCCGCTCGCGCCGCTACGTTCTTAGGAAGGCGTGAAGAGACCGTGAAGATGGGCTTTATCGCCCGTTCACGAAAGTCTGGCTAGCCTTGGCCCACGTCAAACGTGCTGGAGGTCCCGGACGTTCCATGAGCGCCACGAAGGTCGTCGTCATCGAGGACGAATCCGACATCCTTGAGCTGATCGAGTACAACCTCCGGCGGGAGGGCTTCGAGGTCGCGACCGCGACCAGCGGCCGCAGCGGTCTTTCCGTGATCGGTCGCGAAAAGCCGGACATCGTGCTGCTCGACCTGTTGCTGCCCGGTCTGGACGGTCTGGACGTCTGCCGGCGCCTTCGCGCGGTGGAGTCGACGCGCGACCTGCCCGTGATCATGGTGACGGCTCGCGGCGAGGAGAGCGATGTCGTCCTGGGTCTGGGCGTCGGCGCCGACGACTACATCCACAAACCCTTCAGCCCACGCGAGCTGATTGCCCGTGTCCGGGCGGTCCTGCGGCGGGGGCCGATACGCGATAGCGATCCGGATCGGACGATCGTACGGGGCCCGCTCGCGATCAACCCGGTTCGGCACCGGATCAAGGTCGACGGCCGGCGTGTTGAGTTCACGCCTACCGAGTTCCGGCTGCTGCACTTCCTGGCTTCGCATCCGGGCCGTGTGTTCACCCGTGGCCAACTGCTCGACCGGGCGATCGGAGACCGGGCCGTGGTCATCGACCGGAACATCGACGTCCATGTGCGCGCGGTGCGCAGGAAACTCGGAGCGCACCGCGGCCTGATCCGGACCGTGCGCGGCATCGGCTACTGCTTCCGCGACGAAGGAGGTTAGCGGCGCATCGCCCTGGGTGTAGGTTGTCAGGAGCCGGTTCGGCTGCTTCGTTGCCGCCCGGGAGCTTCCATGATTCGCTCACCTCTTTTCTGGCGCCTCTTTCTGGGCGGGATCGCGCTGCTGACTTCGGGTTTCCTGCTGGGCGGAGCGGTGGCCTCGGGCCGGGTCGGCGCGGTCCTGGTTTGGACCGTGGCGCTCCTGGCCGGCGTCGGTGTGGGTCTGGCCGCCGGCAGTCTGGCGAAGCGAGCGCGGCGTCTGCTGGCAAGGGCCTCGACGCTCGGCTCGCCCGCGCCTCCAGGAGAGGCGGGTTCCGGTGATGAACTCGCCCGCCTCGAGGTCTTTCTCGCGGAGAACGAGGCGCGCTTCGTGGAACAGGTGGAACAGCTCAAGGCGGAACGCAACCGGTTGACGGCGGTGCTGGGCGGCATGGTCGAAGGGGTGGTGGCGATCGATCGCGACCGGCGGGTGCTGCACCTGAACGCGGTGGCCGCGAACTGGTTCGGGCGCCCGGGGCCGGACTTGGCGGTCGGGCGCCCGATCTACGAGTTGTCGCGGCAGCCGGAGATCTCCGGCGCCCTGATCGAGGCGATGGAGAAACGGGCGCAGGTGAGTCGGACCTTCGGGCTGGTGCGCCTGGCCGGCGAGGACGGCGGTCCTGACAGGTTCGAGCTCAACGCATCGCCCCTGCTCTCGTCCCGGCGGGACGGCGAACTGGTTGAAGGGGCGGTGGCTGTGATCCACGACATCACGGAGCTGGAGCGGCTTGAGAGCGTGCGCCGCGACTTCGTGTCGAATGTCTCGCACGAGCTGAAGACGCCGCTGACCGCCATTCGCGGCTACGTGGAAACGCTGCTGGACGCCGATCCGATCGACGGCCCGACGCGGGGTCGCTTCCTGCGCAAGATCCGCAGGCAGAGCAACCGTCTGGGCGCGCTGGTCTCCGATCTGCTCATACTGTCGCGGATCGAGTCCTCGACCGAGCCTCCGGAGAAGGTCCTCGACCTGCGGTCCGCGGCCGGCGAAGTGTTGAATCTGCTCGGTCCGGCCAGCGAGGAGCGCGGTCTCGAGCTGGTCGCGGAGTTCCCCGACGAGGCGGTCGAGGTGCTGGGCGAAGAGGAAGCGATCCGGCAGGCGCTGTCGAACCTGGTCGACAACGCGGTCAAGTACTCGTCGGCAGGAGGTCGCGTGCTGGTCCGCCTGCGGGCGCAGAACGGGCGGGCGGTGCTCGAGGTCGAAGACGAGGGACCGGGTATCGCCAGCGAACACCTGGAGCGGATCTTCGAACGCTTCTACCGTGTCGACCGCGCCCGCTCCAGGGAACTCGGCGGCACCGGCCTGGGCCTGGCGATCGTCAAGAACGTCGCCAGACGACACGGCGGGGGAGTGGAGGTGGAGAGCGAACGGGGACGGGGCTCCACCTTCCGGCTGTGGTTGCCTGCGGCAGAATGAGGCCTGCTTGCAGAATGAGGTGTGCTTCACGCATTCTTCACACGGCTGCGTGACATTCCCCGGCGAGGATCAAGGGTTTGGGAATCCATCTGCAGCGCGATCTGGACGAAGTGACGCGGTCGCTCCTTGACGTGGCGGCGATGGTCGAGGACATGATCGCGAAGTCGCTGCAGGCGCTCCGGGAGCGGAGCGTCGACCTGGCCCATGAGGTTCAACGTCAGGACCGCGTCATCGATGCCCGGGAGATCGAGGTCGAGGAGGAGTGCCTCAAGATCCTGGCCCTGCACTCGCCGGTGGCGTCGGACCTCCGGATGGTCGTGACCTGGCTCAAGGTGAACAACGACCTCGAACGCGCGGGGGACCTGGCCCGGAACCTCGCCGAGCGGGCGGAGAGTCTCGCCGTGGCGGAGCCGGTCGAGGTTCCGCGGGAGATATGGACCATGGCCGAGCGCATCCAGAAGATGTTGCGGGCGGCCCTGGACGCGGTCGTGGGAGGCGACACGGAACTCGCCCGCTCGGTCATAGCCGAGGACGAGGTCGTCGACCGAAGCCACGAGGCCATGTACGGCGTAGTGACGGCGATGATCAGGGAAGAGCCCGGGTCCGCGGCGGTCTGCATCCAGTTCCTGTCGATCTCACGCTACCTGGAGCGGATGGCGGATCTGGCGACGAACATCGCCGAGGACGTCGTCTTCCTGGTTGACGGCGAGGTGGTGCGCCACCAGGCGCTCTAGGGGGGGTTTACGGCTGCCGCAGAAGCGGCTAGACTCCGCCCCTTCCCCGCGAAGCACCGCAGGAGTCGGCTCCGAGGTGCGGGTCGCATTGCGTGTCGAGGGTCGACCTGGGGAGCGGAAACGGGGGTCCCGAACACACCAGAGACTTGAAGGCGGGGAAACCTGAGACGGCTGCCCACGTGGCTCAGGGGTAGAGCACTTCCTTGGTAAGGAAGGGGTCACCGGTTCAAATCCGGTCGTGGGCTCCAGACAGGCTTATCCAGGCAGAACACAAACACGGACAGTTGATCCGCTGAGGCGGGAGAGGCAACGAGCGTCATGGCGAAGGAGAAGTTCGAGCGTACGAAGCCGCACGTGAACGTGGGGACGATCGGTCACGTGGATCACGGCAAGACGACGCTGACGGCAGCGATCACGAACATCTTGGCGAAGAAGGGCGGTGCGGATTTCGTGCCGTTCGACGAGATCGACAAGGCTCCCGAGGAGCGGGAGCGGGGTATCACGATCGCGACGGCTCACGTGGAGTACGAGACGGAGAACCGTCACTACGCTCACGTGGACTGTCCTGGTCACGCGGACTACGTGAAGAACATGATCACGGGCGCGGCCCAGATGGACGGTGCGATCCTGGTGGTGTCGGCCGCTGACGGTCCGATGCCTCAGACGCGTGAGCACGTGTTGCTGGCTCGTCAGGTAGGCGTGCCGTACATCGTGGTGTTCATGAACAAGTGCGACATGGTGGACGACGAGGAGCTTCTGGACCTGGTGGAGCTGGAGCTTCGCGACCTGCTGTCGTCGTTCGAGTTTCCGGGCGACGACATTCCGATCGTTCGCGGTTCGGCGTTGAAGGCTTTGGAGGACGGCGATCCGGAGAGCGAGTGGGGTTCGAAGGTGGTGGAGCTTCTGGCGGAGGTGGACTCGTACGTGCCGACACCGGAGCGCGCGGTGGACCAGGACTTCCTGATGCCGATCGAGGACATTTTCACGATTTCGGGTCGCGGCACGGTGGTGACGGGTCGCGTGGAGCGCGGCCGTGTGACGGTCGGCGACACGGTGGAGATCGTGGGCATTCGGGACACGGCGTCGACGGTGGTGACGGGTGTCGAGATGTTTCGGAAGCTGCTGGACTCGGGTGAGGCGGGGGACAACATCGGCGTTCTGCTTCGCGGCACGAAGAAGGACGAGGTTGAGCGCGGCCAGGTGCTGTCGAAGCCGAAGTCGATCACTCCTCACACGAAGTTCAGCGGTGAGGTGTACGTGTTGAACAAGGACGAGGGTGGTCGTCACACGCCGTTTTTCGACGGTTACCGTCCTCAGTTCTACTTCCGTACGACGGACGTGACGGGTGTGGCGAACCTGCCGGCAGGTACGGAGATGGTGATGCCTGGTGACAACGTGGCGTTGAACGTGGAGCTGATCGCTCCGATCGCGATGGAGAAGGGCGTGCGCTTCGCGATCCGCGAGGGCGGCCGCACGGTGGGCGCCGGCACTGTCACCGACATCACCGAGTAGGGCGGTTCAGGCTCGAGTTGGGAGATTCAGGCCAGTAGCTCAATTGGTAGAGCATCGGTCTCCAAAACCGAAGGTTGGGGGTTCGAGACCCTCCTGGCCTGCCAGACCTTCCTTCGGAGGACGTAGACGGCGAGGCAGTTCGGGCGTCCCGGTGAGGCGGAGGCCGGATTTCAGGGAGTAAGAGGGAGTCGGAGGAACGCAGATGGCCAGTGTCCGCAGGCTCGGTGCTTTCCTGGGCGAAGTGCGCACCGAGATGAAGAAGGTGACCTTCCCCTCGCGGGAGGAGGTCGTGGGCACCACGGGTGTGGTGCTGATCACGAGTGTCATCTTCGCCATCTTCCTGTGGGTGGCCGACGTCGTCATCCTGCGCCTCTACAACGGTCTCAACAACCTGCTCCTGGGACAGTGACCCGAGTTCGGCCGACGGTGGGGAGTACGCGATGAGCGAAGTCGAAACGGCAGCCATGGGCAGCGTCGAGGCCGCGGAGGGTGTCGACGGGGAGTCCTCCGAGCCGCGGCGGCAGTGGTACATCGTGCACACCTACTCGGGATACGAAGAGCGGGTCCGGGAGACGCTGCGGCAGCGTGCCGAGGCTCACGGCATGGGGCATGCGTTCGGCGAGGTCCGCATTCCCACGGAGACGATCGTCGAACTGAAGGGCGGCAAGAAGCGGGAGACCCAGCGCAAGTTCTTCCCCGGCTACATCCTGGTCGAGATCGAGTGCGAGCCGCGTGGCGACGGTCGTCTGAAGATCTCCGACAAGGCCTGGCATGTGGTCAAGAACACGCCCAAGGTGACCGGCTTCGTCGGAACCGGTAAGGAGCCGACGCCGCTGGGGCAGGACGAGGTTGATGCGATCATCGAGAAGGTGGTCACCGCCAAGGAGAAGCCGAAGCCGAAGTACCTGTTCGAGAAGGGTGAGCTGGTCAAGATCGTCGATGGCCCGTTCAACAACTTCACAGGCACGGTGGAGGAGATCAACCTCGAACGGAGCACGCTCAAGGTGATGGTCACCATCTTCGGCCGCCAGACGCCGGTGGAACTCGAGTTCCTGCAGGTCCAGAAGACCTGAGACAAGGCGTCTGGAACGAACGGGAAGACTGGAACAGGTTCGGGACGAACAGACAGGTAGGTAGCGATCGATGGCGCAGAGAACGACAGGCAAGCGAGTGGCGGGGCAGATCAAGCTGCAGATCCCCGCCGGTGGAGCGACGCCGGCGCCTCCGGTGGGGCCCGCGCTGGGTCAGGCGGGCCTCAACATCATGGACTTTTGCAAGGCGTTCAACGCCAGGACGCAGGGCGAGGGGGGGTTGATCATCCCGGTCGTGATCACGGTCTACGCCGACCGGAGCTACTCGTTCATCACGAAGACGCCGCCGGCGGCCGTGCTGCTGCGGAAGGCCGCCGCCGTGGACAAGGGATCGGCCGAGCCCAACCGCGAGAAGGTGGGCCAGGTCACTCAGGCCCAGCTTGAGGAGATCGCTCGTACGAAGATGCAGGATCTGAACGCGGTGGATCTCGAGGGCGCCTGCCGGATCATCGCCGGCACTGCCCGCTCGATGGGCCTGGAGATCGTCGCCTGAGCGGCGCGGAAGGGTCGAGAACAGAGGGTCAAGGGAGAACGCGCGTGACCAGTCGAGGCAGGAACTACAAGGAAGCAAGGGCGGCGGTGGAAGACCGGCCGCACGGGCTGGAAGAAGCGCTGCAGCGGATCAAGGACGGCAGCTTCGCGAAGTTCGACGAGACCGTCGAGATCGCGATCCGGCTGGGGGTCAATCCCAGGCATGCGGACCAGATGGTGCGCGGCACCGTGGTCCTTCCGCATGGCACCGGTCGCACGGTCCGGGTGCTCGTGTTCGCATCGGGCGAGAAGCTGCAGGAGGCCGAAGCGGCGGGCGCGGATCACGTGGGCGGCGAGGAACTCGCGAGCCGGATCCAGGACGGCTGGCTGGACTTCGACGCCGTGGTCGCGACCCCGGACATGATGCGGGTCGTGGGCCGGCTCGGCCGCGTACTCGGGCCGCGCGGTCTGATGCCGAACCCGAAGACCGGCACCGTCACTCCCGATGTGACGAAGGCGATCGAGGACATCAAGGCGGGCAAGGTCAACTTCCGCGTGGACAAGGCGGGCGTCGTTCACGCGCCGCTCGGCAAGGTCTCGTTCGACACGGCGAGGCTGGTGGAGAACGCAACGGCATTGCTCTCGGAGATCATGCGTGCGCGTCCGAGCGCCGCCAAGGGCACGTACCTGCGTTCGGTCAACCTGAGTTCGACGATGGGGCCGGGCGTACGGGTCGACTCGTCCGAAGCCGCCGCGGTCGAGGCCGTCTAACTGCCGGGCCGGTTACGAGGAGGTCGAGAGAAATGGCACTGACACGGGAGACGAAGGCCGAGTTACTGGCCAGCTACCAGGGCGACATGGCGGCGGCGCCGCACGCGTTTCTGGTGGGTTTCTCCGGCATCACGGTGGGACAGGTCAACGATCTGAGGCGCCGTGTGCGCACGGCCGGCGGCAGCTACTCGGTGGTCAAGAACCGGATCGCCAAACTCGCGTTCGAGGACAGCAGTCTCGGAGTGCTGTCGGATCACCTCGTCGGGCCGACAGCGATCGCTTACAGCGACGACGATCCGGTGGGGTTGGCCAAGACCCTGACCGAGTTCGCGGAAGACGTGCCGGTCCTCGAGTTCAAGGCCGGCCTGGTGGACGGCCAGCAGGTGTCGGCGGAGGCGATCAAGGAGATCGCCAATCTGCCCAGCCGGGAGGCGCTGGTGGCGAAGCTCCTGTTCCTGCTCCAGTCGCCGATCGCGCGGCTGGTGCGGGGGCTCGGGGACGTCACGCCGCAGTTCCTTCGCGCGTTGAACCAGGTTGCAGGTCAGAAGGAAGCAAGTCAGGAGAGTGGGGGCTGATTTCGGCCCTCTCAGGGAGGTTGGAAACGCGGCGCCGAGCCGGCGCCGGTGAACCATAAGGGAGCCAAGAAGATGGCAGTAGCAGCAGCGGATCTGATCAAACAGATCGACGAGATGACCGTCCTGGAGCTCAACACTCTGGTCAAGGAGCTCGAGGAGCACTACGGCGTTTCGGCGGCGGCCGCCGCGGTCCCGATGGCGGGTATGGCGGGAGCCGGCGAGGTCCAGGAAGCCGAAGAGCAGACGGAGTTCGACGTTCAGTTGACCTCCTTCGGCGACAAGAAGATCGCCGTGATCAAGGTCGTGCGCGAGGTCACCAGCCTGGGTCTGAAGGAGGCCAAGGATCTGGTCGAGTCGGCGCCGGTCGCGGTCAAGGAGGGCGTTTCGAAGGAAGAGGCCGAAGAGGTCAAGGGCAAACTCGAGGAGGCCGGCGGTCAGGCCGAGGTCAAGTAACCATTCCGGCTGGCGATCTTCCCCGGGGTCGGCGTAGAATCGAGCTGGCCAATCTCGACCCGGCGCCCAGGTTTCTTCCTGAAGCGAGCGCCGGGACGGCACTCGTGCGTTTCCACCTCGTGCAGAGGATCTGACGTAGAGGACATCGAAGCATGACGGACACTTCAGTTGCGCAGAACGGTCACCGCAACGGCAACGGCAACGGGCGGATCGACTTCTCGACCATCGAGACGACGCTGGCAATTCCCGACCTGATCGGGGTTCAGCGCCGCTCGTACGATCGGTTCCTGCAGATGAGCCTGCTCCCGGAGGAGCGGGTGAACCACGGTCTGCAGGCGGTCTTCACGGGGATCTTCCCGTTCTGGGACTTCCGGGAAACCTGTTCGCTCGACTTCGTGAGCTACTCGATCGGCGACTGGCAGTGCCGCTGCGGCGACCTGAAGGGGCTCGAGTACCTGCGCATGTCGTGCACGAACTGCGGCTCGAAGATCATGACCGACCACCCGCTCGAGGACAGCGTCGGCTGCCCGAGCTGCGGCGCGGTCAACGCGAACCGGGTGACCAAGTGCGACACCTGCGGCGGGCCGGTCGAACTGCAGCTCAAGTACTCGATGCCGGAGTGCCGGGAACGGGGCATGACCTACGCCGTGCCGCTCAAGGTCACGTTCAGGCTCTTCGTCTACGACAAGGACCCGGAAACCGGTCAGAAGATGATGCGGGACGCCAAGGAGGAAGAGGTCTACTTCGGCGAGATCCCGCTGATGACCGACACCGGCACCTTCATCATCAACGGCACCGAACGGGTGATCGTGAGCCAGCTGCACCGCAGCCCCGGCGTCTTCTTCACCCGCGACAAGCGCGTCTACCTGGCGAAGATCATCCCCTACCGCGGCTCCTGGGTCGAGTTCGAGTACGACCAGAAGGACATCCTGTCGGTCCGGATCGACCGCAAGCGGAAGTTCTACGGCACCGTCTTCCTGCGCGCCCTGGGCCTGGAGACGAACGAGCAGATCCTTCGCCAGTTCTACACCGCGCTGCCCCTGAGCATCGAGGGCGGCGGCGTGTATCGCCTGGGCATCGGTCCCGAGGTGCTGGAGCGCGAACGCCTGCGCGAACGCTCGAGCCGGGGCGTCCGTCACCGCTACAGCGTGTTCGCCGGTCTGACGCTGGACGAGACGGCGATCGAGCGGCTCGACGCCGGCGACAACATCGAGGCGGAGGTCGGGCCGCAGGAGCTGGAACCGGCCTTCCTGATCGCCGACGTGATCGACGAGGACACCGGCGAGGTGCTGCTCGAGGCGAACGAGCCGATTCCCGAGGATCTCGACGAGCGGCTCGACGGGCGCAACCACAGTGAGCTCGAGGTGTTCTTCCCCGACTGGGAGCTGTGCGGCGCCACGATTTCGAACACCCTGGCCAAGGACACGACCAAGGACACCAAGGAAGCGCAGATCGAGATCTACCGGCGCATGCGTCCCGGTGACCCGCCGACCCACGAGAGCGCTCGTTCGCTCTTCTACGGGATGTTCTTCGACGCCAAGCGGTACGACTTCTCCCGGGTGGGCCGCTTCAAGTTCAACATCAAGCTCGAGACGGAAGTGCCGGTCGATCAGAAGACCCTCTCCGCGGAGGACTTCTACCGGGTGATCGAGTACCTCCTGCAGTTGCAGAAGGACGTGGGGCGCATCGACGACATCGACAACCTGGGCAATCGCCGGGTACGCGCGGTCGGCGAGCTGCTCGAGAACCAGTTCCGGGTCGGTCTGGTGCGAATGGAGCGGGCGATCAAGGAGAAGATGTCCGTGCACCAGGACATCGACTCGGCGATGCCGCACGACCTGATCAATTCCAAGCCGGTCATCGCGGCGATCAAGGAGTTCTTCGGCTCGTCCCAGCTCTCGCAGTTCATGGATCAGACGAATCCGCTGTCCGAGGTCACCCACAAGCGGCGGTTGTCCGCCCTTGGCCCGGGCGGACTGTCGCGCGAGCGCGCGGGCTTCGAGGTCCGCGACGTGCACGCCTCCCATTACGGCCGTATCTGTCCCATCGAGACGCCCGAGGGGCCGAACATCGGCCTCATCTCCTCGCTGGCGACCTACGCCCAGATCAACGACTACGGCTTCATCCAGAGCCCCTACAAGAAGGTGGAGGGCGGCCGGGTCATCGACCACTTCAAGGTGATCAAGCCTGGCGACGGCACGTTCGCCCTGGGCCAGATCGTGTCGGCCGATGAACTTGTGGCGGAGAACAACCGCCTCAAACGGAACAAGAAGCGGCAGGTGGAAGCCGAGCCGCAGGCCTTCTACCTCACGGCCTGGGAGGAGGAGAAGTACATCATCGCCCAGGCCAACGCCAAGATCGACGACAGGGGCTTCCTCGAGAACGAGCGGCCCGTGGCGCGCGCACGCGGCGATTTCGTGACGGTCGACCGGGAGCGCGTCGACTACATGGACATCAGCCCGAAGCAGCTGGTGAGCGTGGCCGCGGCCCTGATTCCGTTCCTCGAGAACGACGACGCGAACCGCGCCCTGATGGGTTCGAACATGCAGCGTCAGGCCGTACCCCTGCTGCGCTCGGACTCGCCGATCGTCGGCACCGGGCTCGAGGGGATCGTAGCTCGCAACTCGGGTGCGGTAGTGCTGTGCCAGCGTGCCGGCGTCGTCGATTCCGTGGACGCCGACCGGGTGATCGTCCGGGTCGAGGGCGCGGATCCGGAGACCGGCGAGCCGCGCGAGTTTGGCGCCGACATCTACCAGTTGACCAAGTTCCGCCGATCGAACCAGAACACCTGCGTGCACCAGAAGCCGATCGTCGACGAGGGCCAGCGGGTGGCCCGGGGAGACGTCCTGGCCGACGGCGCCTCGACCGAAGAAGGCGAACTTGCCCTCGGGCGCAATGTTCTGGTCGCCTTCATGCCCTGGCGGGGCTACAACTTCGAGGACGCGATCCTGGTTTCCGAGCGCCTCGTACGGGACGACGCCTACACGTCGATCCACATCGAGGAGTTCGAGATCGAGGCGCGCGACACGAAGCTCGGCCCCGAGGAGATCACTCGCGACATCCCCAACGTCTCAGAGGCGGCCCTCGCCGATCTCGACGAGAGCGGCGTCATCCGGATCGGCGCTTCGGTCAAGGCCGGCGACATCCTGGTCGGCAAGGTCACGCCGAAGGGCGAGACCCAGCTCACGCCGGAGGAGAAGCTCCTGCGCGCGATCTTCGGCGAGAAGGCCGGCGACGTGCGGGACGCCAGCCTGAAGGCGCCTCCGGGTATCGAGGGCACCGTGGTCGAAGTCAAGATCTTCGCTCGCAAGGGCGTCGAGAAGGACGAGCGGGCGCTCGAGATCGAGGAGCAGGAGGTCGGACGGCTGGAGAAGAACATCCGCGACCAGACGCGCATCATGCATGAGGAGCGGAACAAGAAGATCGCCGATCTTCTGGTGGATCTCAAGCCGACCGCCGGGGTCAAGGACCGGGAAGGCGAGGGTCTCCTGAAGAGGGGCGAGAAGATCGAGTACGAGCACCTGGAACGCCTGACCCGGCGCGAGATCCTGGCGCTGCCCCTGAGGCAGAAAGACCTGCTGAAGGAGGTGTCGGAGATCTACGAGCACACCGACTCCTACATCGAGGTCATGCACCGGGTGAACGAGGAGAAGATCAAGCTCCTCCAGAAGGGCGACGAACTACCCCCCGGCGTCATCAAGCTCGTCAAGGTGTTCGTGGCGATGAAGCGCAAGCTCCAGGTCGGCGACAAGATGGCCGGCCGTCACGGCAACAAGGGCGTCATCTCGCGCATCCTGCCCGAAGAAGACATGCCGTACCTGCCGGACGGCACGCCGGTCGAGATCGTGCTGAATCCGCTCGGCGTTCCCAGCCGGATGAACGTCGGCCAGATTCTGGAGACGCATCTAGGCTGGGCCGGCAAGTCCCTGGGAGTCAAGTTCGCGACTCCGGTGTTCGACGGAATCCAGGAGTCCCGGCTCAAGGAACTGCTGGACGAGGCGGAGTTGCCGTCGTCGGGCAAGACGACGCTCTACGACGGCGTCACGGGCGACGCCTTCGAGCAGAAGGTCACCGTGGGCTATATCTACATGCTGAAGCTGTCCCACCTGGTGGACGACAAGATCCACGCGCGGTCGATCGGTCCCTACTCGCTGATCACCCAGCAGCCTCTCGGCGGCAAGGCCCAGTTCGGCGGGCAGCGCTTCGGCGAGATGGAGGTGTGGGCGCTGCAGGCGTACGGCGCCGCCTACACCCTGCAGGAGCTGCTCACGGTCAAGAGCGACGACGTCGAGGGCCGCAGCCGCGCCTACGAGGCGCTGGTCAAGGGCGACGTGCCGGAAGACCCGGGGCTGCCGGAGTCGTTCAACGTACTGGTGCGCGAGCTGCAGAGTCTGTGTCTTGACGTCGAGTTGATGAAGGTCTAGGAGGTCGCGGGTGCAACCACTGTCCAGTTTCGAGAAGACGCAGTCGGCCAAGGACTTCAACGCGATCAAGATCGCGCTGGCTTCGCCGGAGAAGATCCGCTCCTGGAGCTACGGAGAGGTCACGAAGGCCGAGACGATCAACTACCGCACGTTCAAGCCGGAGCGGGACGGCCTCTTCTGCGCGAAGATCTTCGGGCCGATGACGGACTGGGAATGTCTGTGCGGCAAGTACAAGCGGATGAAGCACCGCGGCGTTGTCTGCGACAAGTGCGGCGTCGAGGTCACGCGCTCGCGGGTGCGGCGGGAGCGGATGGGGCACATCGAGCTGGCCAGTCCGGCCAGCCACGTCTGGTTCTTCAAGGGCCTGCCCAGCCGCATCGGTCACCTGCTCGACCTGAGTCTGCGCAACCTCGAGCGCATCCTCTACTTCGAGAGCTACGTGGTGATCGATCCCGGCGACGCGGACCTCGAGGAGAACGAGCTCGTCTCGGAGGAGCGGTACCGGGAGCTGCGCGAGGAGTTCGGCCCGGACGGTTTCGACGCCCGGATGGGCGCCGAGGCGATCAAGGAACTCCTGGCCCGCATCGACATCGACGAGCTGGCCGAGGAGCTCCGGATCGTCATGCGCTCGGACACCAGCCAGATCCGTCGTCTAAAGGCGGCGAAGCGGCTCAAGGTCGTCAACGCCTTCCGGCGCAGCGGTCACCGGCCGGAGTGGATGATCCTGGACGTGATCCCGGTCATTCCGCCGGAGCTCCGGCCGCTCGTGCCGCTGGACGGCGGCCGCTTCGCGACCAGCGACCTGAACGATCTCTACCGGCGCGTCATCAACCGGAACAACCGGCTCAAGAAGCTGCTTGAGCTGCGCGCGCCGGAGGTCATCGTCCGCAACGAGAAGCGGATGCTGCAGGAGGCCGTCGACGCCCTGTTCGACAACGGCCGCCGCGGCCGAGTGCTCAAGGGCTCGAACAACCGTCCGCTCAAGTCCCTGTCCGACACCCTGAAGGGCAAGCAGGGCCGTTTCCGCCAGAACCTGCTCGGCAAGCGGGTCGACTACTCGGGGCGTTCGGTGATCGTGGTCGGTCCGGATCTGAAGCTGAACGAGTGCGGCCTGCCGAAGAAGATGGCGCTCGAGCTGTTCAAGCCGTTCATCTACAGCTGGCTCGAGGAGCGCGAGTACGTCGGCACGATCAAGGCCGCCAAGGAGATGGTCGAGCGGGAGGAGGAGGTCGTCTGGGACGCCCTGGACGAGGTCATCCGCGATCATCCCGTGCTCCTGAACCGCGCGCCCACTCTTCACCGTCTGGGCATCCAGGCGTTTCAGCCGGTCCTGATCGAGGGCAAGGCGATCCAGATCCACCCCCTGGTCTGCGCCGCGTTCAACGCGGACTTCGACGGCGACCAGATGGCGGTTCACGTTCCGCTCTCGCCCAAGGCCCAGATCGAGAGCCATGTGCTGATGCAGGCTTCGAACAACATCCTGAGCCCGGCCCATGGCCGGCCGCTGGCGGTGCCCAGTCAGGATCTGGTGCTGGGCGGCTACTACCTGACCATGCCGCGGCCGGGCGCGCGAGGCGAGGGGCGGACGTTCGCCAGCGTCGACGAGGTCCTGTTCGCGCTCGAGGACGCGGTGGTCGAGACGCAGACGCCGATTCGTCTGCGCCTGAGCGGTCCGTACGTCGACCTCGGCGCGCAGCACGACACGCAGGACATCGTCCACGCCGAGCTCCAGCAGCTCGACGGCGAAGTCGTGGAGACCACGGTCGGCCGGGTCATCCTGAACGACAACCTGCCGGACGAACTGCCGTTCATCAACGGTCTGCTGCGCAAACGCGGTCTCCAGGATCTGGTCGGCTACTGCTACATCCGGCACGGCGCCGACCTGGCGGTCCGGATGCTCGACGAGATCAAGGAGATCACCTTCCAGTACGCGACCCGGGCCGGCATCTCCTTCGGCGTCGACGACATGGTCGTGCCGTCGACGAAGGAGAAGCTGATCGAAGAAGCGCGCGGCGAGGTCCTGGAGATCGAGAAGCAGCGTAGCGCGGGCGTCATCACCGCCGGTGAGCGCAAGAACAAGATCATCGATATCTGGCATCGGGTAACGGAGAACGTCTCGAGCGAGATGTTCCGCGAGATGAAGGACGTCGAGGCGGAACGGGGTGAGTTCAACCCGATCAACCTGATGGCCGACTCGGGCGCCCGGGGCTCCCGTGAACAGGTCCGGCAGTTGGCGGGAATGCGCGGCCTGATGTCCAAGCCGTCGGGCGAGGTGATCGAGACCCCGATTCACGCGAACTTCCGCGAGGGCCTGTCCGTTCTGCAGTACTTCATCTCGACCCATGGCGCCCGCAAGGGTCTGGCCGACACGGCGCTCAAGACCGCCGATTCGGGTTACCTGACGCGCCGTCTGGTCGATGTCGCGCAGGACGTCATCGTCACCGAGGAGGACTGCGGCACGATCGACGGGATCGTCGTCGGCGCGATCATGGAGGGCGGAGACACCCTCGAGCCGCTGCGCGATCGCCTGGTCGGGCGCGTCAGCCAGGAGGACATCTTCGATCCGCTGACCGGCGACCAGCTCCTCTCGGTCGGCGACGCGATCACCGAGAGGATGGCGAACGACATCCAGGCGGCGGGTATCGAGCGCGTGAAGATCCGTTCCGTGCTGACGTGCGAGACCCGACGCGGCGTCTGCGCCGCGTGCTATGGCCGCAACCTGGCGACGGGCCGAAACGTCGACCTCGGCGAAGCCGTGGGCGTCATCGCCGCCCAGTCGATCGGCGAACCCGGCACGCAGCTGACGATGCGTACGTTCCACTTCGGCGGCACCGCCAGCCGCGTCTCGGAGCAGTCACGGCACGCGGCCCGGAACAAGGGCTGGGTCAAGCTGATCAACGTGGCCACCGTCGACAGCCGCGAGGGCGCGCTGGTCGTGGTCAACCGGAACGGCAAGCTGGTTCTGGTCGACGAGGCGGGGCGGGAACTCGAGCGCCACCCGCTGACCTACGGCTCCCATCTCCTGGTGCACGAGAACCAGGAGGTCGAGCCGGGGACGGACCTGGTCGAGTGGGACCCCTTCACCTCCGCCATCCTCTCCGAGGTCGCGGGACGCGTGGAGTTCCACGACATCGTCGAGGGCGAGAACGTCCGCGAAGAGACGGACAAGGTCACCGGCCTGTCGCACCGCATCATCGTCGAGGCTTCCCAGAACGAGAAGCGGGCTCCGGCAGTTGTCATCGTCGGCGCGGAGGAGAAGCGCTACCTGCTGCCCAGCGGTTCCCACCTCTGGGTGACCGACGGCGCCGAGGTCCATCCCGGAGACACGCTGGCGAAGATCCCGCGCGAGACGACGAAGACCAAGGACATCACGGGCGGCTTGCCGCGGGTCCAGGAGCTGTTCGAAGCGCGGAGTCCGCGGGAACCCGCCGTGATCACCGAGATCGACGGCACGGTGCGCCTGGGCAAGGAGATCATCAAGGGCAACCGCGAGATCACCGTCGAGAACGAGGCCGGCGAGAGCCTGAGCTACCAGATTCCGCGGCACATCCACGTCAACGTGCAGGACGGCGAGTACGTCACGGCCGGCGATCCGCTGATCGGCGAGGCGATGAACATCAACCCGCACGACATCCTGCAGGTCAAGGGCGAAAAGGAGCTCCAGCGCTACCTGGTCGACAAGATCCAGGAGGTCTACCGTTCGCAGAGCGTGGCGATCAACGACAAGCACATCGAAGTGATCGTCCGGCAGATGATGCGCTCCGTGAAGATCGAGGAGGTCGGCGACACGGACTTCCTGATCGACGAGCAGGTCGACCGCTGGCGCTTCAAGGAGGAGAACGAGCGGGTGACCGCGGCCGGGGGCACTCCGGCGATCGGCCGGCCGCTGTTGCTCGGGATCACCAAGGCCTCGCTTTCCACCGAGAGCTTCATCTCGGCGGCCAGCTTCCAGGAAACCACGCGGGTGCTCACCGAGGCCGCGATCAGCGGCAGGGTGGACCATCTGCGCGGGCTGAAGGAGAACGTGATCGTCGGGCGGGTGATCCCGGCCGGTACCGGCATGGACCACTACCACGACTTCCACATCGAGGATGTGGTGTATCCGACGCCGGAACTGGTGGCCGACGACCTGTACAACTACGACTATCCGGAGGAGTTCATCCGCACCATGCCGCAGGTGCTGAGCGAAGGCGACAGTTGAGTTTTCGGGGTTGCTCCGGATCCGACCTTTCTGCTAACGTTCGCGCCCTTGCGCGGCTCGCGCGGGGCGAGCCGAAACAGTCCCAACTTCACTCAGCGAGTCAGGCTCTGAACCGGGTGTTTGCCCGGTGCCGCGCGCTTCCGGCGCCTTATGCGGTCGACTGGCCTGTTCGTTTCGGTCGCCTCGGGTTGTCCCGGGTCGACGTCAGACTGGCCCGCGTCGTGCGTGGCGGCGGGCCCTAGAACGCCGGGGTCCCGGCACCACGTAAGAGAGTCTGCTGGAGCAACGAGAACCGATGCCCACCATCCGTCAACTGGTCCGAAAGGGCCGCCAACGCCAGGTCGCGAAGACCAAGAGCCCGGCGCTCCAGGCCTCGCCGCAGAGGCGGGGAGTATGCGTTCGCGTGTACACGCAGACGCCGAAGAAGCCGAACTCGGCGTTGCGCAAGGTGGCGCGGGTGCGCCTCACGAACGGAATCGAGGTCACGACCTACATCCCGGGCGTCGGGCACAACCTCCAGGAGCACTCCATCGTTCTGATTCGCGGAGGCCGGGTGAAGGATCTGCCCGGCGTCCGTTACCACGTCATTCGCGGCACGCTGGACGCGGTCGGCGTCGACGATCGTCGGCGAGGTCGGTCCAAGTACGGCGCCAAGCGCCCCAAGGCCTGATTCACCGGAGCCTCCTCATGCCCCGACGCCGCGAAGTTCCCAAGCGCCAGATTCTCCCCGACCCGCTGTACCACTCCCAGTTGGTCAGCAAGTTCGTCAACGTCCTGATGAAGGACGGCAAGAAGTCGGTCGCCGAGCGCATCCTCTACGACGCCCTGACGACGATCAAGGAACGGACCGGGGAGGAGGATCCGGTCGCCGTCTTCCAGAAGGCGATCGACAACGTGAAACCCGCGGTCGAGGTCAAGTCGCGGCGTGTTGGCGGTTCGACGTACCAGGTGCCGATGGAAGTACGCCCCGCGCGCAAGCTCGCCCTGGCCATGCGGTGGCTGATTCAGGCGGCGAAGGGTCGGGGTGAGAAGACGATGAGACTGCGGTTGGCCGGCGAACTGCTCGATGCCGCCGAGAACCGCGGAGTTGCGATCAAGAGGAAAGAGGACACCCACCGGATGGCAGAAGCGAACAGGGCTTTCTCCCACTACCGCTGGTAGCGAACGGCTCCGGATCCGCCCCGTGCGGGTCCCGATTGCGTTCCACGGCCGCCGGTTGTCCACGGCCCGTCCCGTTGCGTCGCCGCCTTCCCGCAAGGCGGCGACTCCCGCGTTGAACCCCTTACACACTCGTCACGAATCCGCCCGTCAAACGTCACGAATCCACCCGCCAAACTGCTTTTCAGCCAACCGTTCGACCACCCGCCATGTCCGCCGCCACGTCCAGAAACGTCCCGTTGGAAAAGACCCGCAACATCGGGATCATGGCGCATATCGACGCGGGAAAGACGACCACGACCGAGCGCGTCCTGTACTACACCGGTGTGAACTACAAGATCGGTGAAGTGCACGAAGGTACGGCGACGATGGACTGGATGGAGCAGGAGCAGGAGCGCGGGATCACGATCACGTCGGCCGCCACGAGCTGCACCTGGCAGGACCACCGGATCAACATCATCGACACCCCGGGCCACGTCGACTTCACCGCCGAGGTCGAGCGTTCGCTGCGGGTGCTCGACGGTGCCGTGGCGGTGTTTGACGCGGTCGCCGGCGTGGAGCCCCAGAGCGAGACGGTGTGGCGGCAAGCGGACCGCTACGGCGTGCCGCGGATCGCGTTCGTCAACAAGATGGACCGGGTCGGCGCGGACTTCGACCGCTGCGTCCGGATGATGCGCGAACGGCTCGGCGCCTCGCCCGTCGTTCTCCAGTTGCCTCTCGGCCGCGAGGACGCCTTCGCCGGAGTCATCGACCTGGTCGAGATGTCGTCCTACATCTACGAGGACGAGAGCCTGGGAGCGCAGTTCAGGATCACCGACATTCCCGAGGAGTACGCCGACCTGGCGCTGGCGGCTCGCGAGGCGATGGTCGAGGCCGTGGCGGAGACCGACGAGGAACTGCTCGAGAAGTACCTCTCCGGCGCCGAAGTCACGAGCGACGAGTTACGGGCGGCCCTGCGCCGGGCGACGGTGGCCAACAGCCTGCAGCCGGTGTTCTGCGGTTCGGCGTTCCGCAACAAGGGCGTGCAGCCCCTGCTTGACGCCGTCCTCGACTACCTGCCGTCGCCGCTCGACGTGCCGATGATCGAGGGAGTCGTCGAGGGCGACGGGAGCGCCGTCCGCGAGCCCTCGGACGACGCGCCGTTCAGCGCCCTCGTGTTCAAGATCATGACCGACCCGTTCGTCGGCCAGCTCGCCTATCTGCGCGTGTACTCCGGCCGGATCGAGACGGGACAATCGGTGCTGAACGCGAACCGCGGAGGCAAGGAGCGCGTGGGCCGGCTGCTCAAGATGCACGCGAACAAGCGCGAGGAAGTCAAGCGCGTCTGGTGCGGCGACATCGTTGCCGCGGTCGGTCTCCGCAACGTGACCACGGGCGACACGATCTGCGAGCCCTCGGCGCCCATCGTGCTCGAGTCGATGGACTTTCCGGAGCCTGTCCTGTCCGTCTCGATCGAGCCGAAGACGAAGGCGGACCAGGAGAAGCTGGGTCTCGCACTCGAGAAGCTGATGCGCGAGGACCCGACGTTCCGCGTCCACACGGATCCGGACACTGCCCAGACGCTGATCTCCGGGATGGGCGAACTCCATCTGGACATCATCACGGATCGGCTGATCCGGGAGTTTCGCGTCGGCGCGAACGTCGGCCGGCCGCAGGTGGCCTATCGCGAGACGATCACCCTGGAGGCCGCCGGCGAAGGGCGCTTCGTGCGCCAGTCCGGCGGTCGGGGCCAGTACGGTCACTGCCTGTTGCGGGTACGGCCGTTCGAAGGCGACGGGATGGAGTTCGAGGACTCGACCAAGGGCGGCGTGATTCCCAGGGAGTTCATCCGGTCCATCGAGCGGGGCATCGCGGAGGCGCTCGAAGCGGGCCCTCTCGCGGGTTATCCGGTCACGGGCGTCGCCGCCGAGGTCTACGACGGCAGCGCTCACGAGGTCGATTCGTCCGAAGTCGCCTTCAAGATTGCCGGTTCGATGGCCTGGCGCGACGCCGCCAAGGACGCCGGTCCCGTGCTGCTGGAGCCGGTCATGGCGGTCGAGATCACGACGCCCGAGGAGTACATGGGCGACGTGATCGGGGACATCAGTTCGCGTCGGGGCAAGGTGCTCGGTATGGAGATGAATGGCAAGACGCAGATCGTGAACGCCCGTGTGCCTCTTGCGGAGATGTTCGGCTACGCGACCGACCTGCGTTCCGCGACACAGGGCCGGGCCAACTACTCGATGCAATTCGAGTCCTACGAACCGACACCGCGCACCGTGAGCGAGGAGGTCGTGGCCAGGGCGACCGGCTGAAACGACACAGAGTGAGCTGAAACCAGCGGACAGAGCGAGATAGCGAGGAGCTGAGGCATGGCGAAGGAGAAGTTCGAGCGTACGAAGCCGCACGTGAACGTGGGGACGATCGGTCACGTGGATCACGGCAAGACGACGCTGACGGCAGCGATCACGAACATCTTGGCGAAGAAGGGCGGTGCGGATTTCGTGCCGTTCGACGAGATCGACAAGGCTCCCGAGGAGCGGGAGCGGGGTATCACGATCGCGACGGCTCACGTGGAGTACGAGACGGAGAACCGTCACTACGCTCACGTGGACTGTCCTGGTCACGCGGACTACGTGAAGAACATGATCACGGGCGCGGCCCAGATGGACGGTGCGATCCTGGTGGTGTCGGCCGCTGACGGTCCGATGCCTCAGACGCGTGAGCACGTGTTGCTGGCTCGTCAGGTAGGCGTGCCGTACATCGTGGTGTTCATGAACAAGTGCGACATGGTGGACGACGAGGAGCTTCTGGACCTGGTGGAGCTGGAGCTTCGCGACCTGCTGTCGTCGTTCGAGTTTCCGGGCGACGACATTCCGATCGTTCGCGGTTCGGCGTTGAAGGCTTTGGAGGACGGCGATCCGGAGAGCGAGTGGGGTTCGAAGGTGGTGGAGCTTCTGGCGGAGGTGGACTCGTACGTGCCGACACCGGAGCGCGCGGTGGACCAGGACTTCCTGATGCCGATCGAGGACATTTTCACGATTTCGGGTCGCGGCACGGTGGTGACGGGTCGCGTGGAGCGCGGCCGTGTGACGGTCGGCGACACGGTGGAGATCGTGGGCATTCGGGACACGGCGTCGACGGTGGTGACGGGTGTCGAGATGTTTCGGAAGCTGCTGGACTCGGGTGAGGCGGGGGACAACATCGGCGTTCTGCTTCGCGGCACGAAGAAGGACGAGGTTGAGCGCGGCCAGGTGCTGTCGAAGCCGAAGTCGATCACTCCTCACACGAAGTTCAGCGGTGAGGTGTACGTGTTGAACAAGGACGAGGGTGGTCGTCACACGCCGTTTTTCGACGGTTACCGTCCTCAGTTCTACTTCCGTACGACGGACGTGACGGGTGTGGCGAACCTGCCGGCAGGTACGGAGATGGTGATGCCTGGTGACAACGTGGCGTTGAACGTGGAGCTGATCGCTCCGATCGCGATGGAGAAGGGCGTGCGCTTCGCGATCCGCGAGGGCGGCCGCACGGTGGGCGCCGGCACTGTCACCGACATCACCGAGTAGTAAGACCGGGTGCGTCAGGCGATCGAGGAAGGTTGGGATTCGAGGGAACGATGAACGAGAAGATTCGCATCCGGCTCAAGGCCTTCGACTACCGCATCCTGGATACGTCGACGCACGAGATCGTCGATACGGCCCGGCGCAGCGGCGCGCGTGTGGTCGGGCCCATTCCGCTTCCGACTCACATCGCCCGCTACACGGTGAACCGTTCCCCGCATGTGGACAAGAAGTCACGGGAGCAGTTCGAGATCCGCACCCACAAGCGATTGCTCGACATCTTCGAGCCCACCAGTCAGACCGTCGACGCGCTGATGAAGCTGGAGCTTCCCGCCGGCGTCGATGTCGAGATCAAGGCGTTCGGTGCCTGAGACGCCAGGGAATGAGGCACGAGACTGAGGAGAACGGGCGGTGAACGCTGACAACAGCCAGACGAAAGGCCTGCTGGGTCGCAAGATCGGCATGACGCAGATCTACACCGAGGACGGGGCAGCCGTGCCGGTGACGGTGCTCGAGATCGGTCCCTGCCGGGTCGTGCAACGCAAGACGGAAGCGTCCGACGGGTACGAGGCGGTGCAGATCGGCCTGGTCGAGAGTCGACCTCCCAGACGGGTCACGGAAGCGCGCCGGGGTCACTTCAAGAAGGCCGGAGTCGATCCGATGCGCCATCTGGCCGAGGTGAGGGTCGATGCGACGGACGAGTCGCAGCCGGGCGACGAGATCGAGGTTTCGATCTTCGAGGTCGGTTCCCGGGTCGACGTGATCGGCACCGGCAAGGGCAAGGGGTTCCAGGGCGTCATGCGCCGCCACGGCTTCGGCGGTGGCCGCGCCACCCACGGCTCGATGTTCCATCGCGCCCCCGGCTCGGTCGGGCAGTCCGCGAGTCCCTCCCGCGTGTTCCCCGGCATGCGGTTCCCCGGCCGGATGGGCGGCAAGCGGGTGACGACGAAGAAGCTCGTGGTGGTCAAGGTGGATGCCGAGAACCGCCTCCTCTATCTGCGCGGGGCGGTTCCGGGCGCCCGGAGCGGCCTGGTCATGGTCAGGAGTTCGGTCTGATGCCGGAGATCGCAGTCAGGAGTCTCGACAACGAGGCCGTCGGCAAGGTCGACTTGCCGGAGGAGGTCTTCGCCTACCCCTACAAGGAGCACCTGATCCACCTGGCGGTGGTCGCCGTGCGGGCCGCGTGGCGCGGGGGAACCCACAAGGTCAAGGGCAGGCACGAAGTCCGGGGCTCCGGGGTCAAGCCGTACCGCCAGAAGGGCACCGGTCGCTCACGTGCCGGCAGCCGTCGCTCGCCGCTCCGTCGTGGCGGTGGAGTCGTGCATGGACCTCATCCCCGCAGCCACCGCAAGAAGCTGTCCCGGAACGAGAAGCGGAATGCGCTCAAGTCGGCGCTGTCGAGGAAGCTCCTCGAGGAGCGGATCATGGTAATCGACTCGCTCGAGCTCGAGAGTCACAAGACGGGCGCCTTCGCAGCCCGTCTGCAGGGCCTCGGCGTCGACGGCAAGGCGCTGATCGTCGACGACCACGGCAACCGGAACCTGATGCTGGCCTCCCGCAATCATCCGCAGGTCAAGGCCGTCGATGCGATGGGTGTCAACGTCTACGACGTCGTCGACCGGGGCTACGTGCTCTTCAGCGAGAACGCGATCGGGCGCCTTTCCGCCGTGCTGCAGCGGCGAAGGCAACGGAACGGGAGCGAATCATGCCCCGGCGGGAGTGAAGAATGAGAGTGCAGGACGTGCTGCGGCGCCCTTTGATCACCGAGAAGTCGACCGAGCTCCGGGATGGGAGCAACATCATCGCCTTCGTGGTCGACTCCCGGGCGAACAAGATCGAGGTGCGGAGGGCGGTCGAAACCCAGTTCGCGGGTGTCAAGGTGGCTGAGGTCCGGATCGCGAACGTGCACGGCAAGGTCCGCCGTCGCGGCCGGTTCGTCGGCCGCACCCCCGATTGGAAGAAGGCATACGTACGGCTGGCCGAGGGCCAGATCGATCTCTTCGACAACGTGTAGCGAGAGCCGCGATGGCGATCAAGAAACTGAAACCGACGAATCCGGCCAGCCGCTTCCAGGAGTACGCGCGGCGGGAAGAGGTCACGACCGACAAGCCGCACAAGCCCCTGGTCGAGGGCAAGAAGCGGATCAGCGGCCGGAACAACAAGGGCTGGCAGACGATCTGGTTCCGCGGCGGCGGCCACAAGCGCCGCTACCGGCGGATCGACTTCCGGCGCGACAAGGTCGGCGTGCCGGCGAAGGTGGCCAGCATCGAGTACGACCCGAACCGCAGTGCCTTGATCGCCCTCCTGCACTACGCCGACGGCGAGAAGCGCTACATCCTGCATCCCCAGGGGCTCAAGGTGGGCGCCACCGTGCAGTCGGGAAAGGGGTCGGAGATCGATGTCGGCAACTGCCTTCCGATCCGGTTCATCCCTCTCGGTACGGTCATCCACAACATCGAACTGAAGATCGGCGCCGGCGGCCAGATGGTGCGGAGCGCGGGCGCCGGCGCCCAGTTGATGGCGAAGGAGGGTGCCTACGCTCAGGTCCGGCTTCCCTCGGGAGAGGTGCGGCGGGTCCACATCGACTGTTCGGCCACGATCGGACAGGTAGGCAACTCGGAGCACTCGAACATCTCGCTCGGCAAGGCGGGCCGGAATCGCTGGCGGGGTCGGCGGCCGCACAACCGCGGCGTCTCCATGAACCCGGTCGATCATCCGATGGGCGGGGGCGAGGGCAAGGCGTCGGGCGGCCGGCATCCGACGACGCCCTGGGGCAAGCCGACGAAGGGCTACAAGACGCGGAGCAACAAGCGCACGACCGGAATGATCGTCCGGCGGCGGGGACGCCGCAAGTAGGTCGGCGGCAGCAACGGAACAGAGGACAGCATGGGACGTTCACTCAAGAAGGGTTTCTTCATCGACAATCACCTTTACGACAAGGTGGCGGCGATGAACGCGACAAGCGATCGCCGGGTCATCAAGACCTGGTCACGCCGGTCGACGATCATCCCCGACATGGTGGGGCACACCGTTGCCGTCCACAACGGCATGAAGTTCATTCCGGTCTTCGTCAGCGAGAACATGGTCGGCCACAAGCTCGGAGAGTTCGCCCAGACGCGGACCTTCCGGGGACATGCGGGCGGCAAGCGGGAGCGCAGGGCGCGTCCCCGCTAGTTGCCGAGGTCCCGGCAGGCAGAAAGAAGAAAATGGAAGCAATAGCCCGACTCAAGTACCTGCAGGCGTCGCCGCAGAAGGTGCGTCTGGTCGCGGACCTGATCCGCGGCCGTGACGTGGAGGAGGCCTCGACCCTGCTGCAGTTGAGCACCAAGTCGGCGGCGCGGCCGGTCTACAAGTTGCTGCGGTCGGCGGTGGCCAACGCGGAGAACCGGGAGCCGGGAGTCGATGTCGGCGGTCTCTACATCAAGGAGATCTTCGTCGACGGCGGGCCGACCCTGAAGCGGCTGCGCCCGCAACCGATGGGCCGTGCCTTCCGCATCCTCAAACGGCAGAGTCACGTCACGATCAAGATCGATTCCCGCGGCGGCCAGCCGGAGCCGAGTCAGGACTAGGAGCGTTCATGGGTCAGAAGACACATCCCTACGGTTTTCGTCTGGTCTACAACCAGGGCTGGCATTCGCGTTGGTACGCCGAACGCGACTACGCCGGCACCCTGAAGTCGGATATCGAGCTGCGGACCGGGCTGAAGAAGCGGCTCATGCATGCCGGCGTCAGCCAGATCGACATCGAGCGCGCCGCGGACAAGCTGCGGGTGACGATCTACACCTCGCGTCCGGGGATCATCATCGGCCGCAAGGGCGCGGAGGTGGACAAGCTGCGCGACGATCTGAGCCGGCAGATGGGCCAGGAAGTCCACATCAACATCCAGGAGATTCAGCGCCCGGAGCTCGACGCCCAACTCGTTGCCGAGGCGATCGCCGGGCAGCTCCTGCGTCGAGTGGCTTTCCGGCGGGCGATGAAGAAGGCGATGGAGTCAGCATTCCGTTTCGGCGCCAAGGGCGTCAAGATCATGGTGTCGGGCCGCCTGGGCGGCAACGAGATCGCCCGCACCGAGTGGTACCAGGAGGGGCGTCTGCCGCTGCACACCCTGAAGGCCGACATCGACTACGGATTCGCCGAGTCGTACACGACCTACGGTGTGATCGGAGTCAAGGTCTGGGTCTACCGGGGTGATCTCTCGCGGGAGCGCGGCCGGCGGACGGCAGCCTAGGGTCGAGTACCGGAATCCGAAGGAGTAACGAGCGATGTTGATGCCGAAGAAGGTCAAGTTCCGCAAGCACCACCGCGGCCGCCGCCGCGGCCTGGCCAAGGGCGGCAACGTGGTGTCCTTCGGCGAGTACGGGCTGCAGGCGCAGGAGGCCGGCTGGGTCACCGCGCGCCAGATCGAGGCCGCCCGAATCGCGATCACCCGTCACATCAAGCGGTCGGGCAAGGTCTGGATCCGGGTCTTCCCGGACAAGCCGATCACCAAGAAGCCACTGGAGACGAGGATGGGCAAGGGCAAGGGCAACCCTGAGGAGTGGGTTGCTGTGGTACGTCCCGCCCGCATCCTCTACGAGCTCGAAGGGGTTTCGCCGGAACTCGCGAGGTCGGCGATGCGGCTCGCTTCCCACAAGCTTGGAATCAAGACGAAGTTCGTGGCCCGCCACGGCGTGCAGATCTGAAGGTGGCGAGGCGATGAAGGCGAGCGAACTCAGGGATTTGACGCAAGAGGAACTGCGCCAGAAGGAGGAGGAACTGGCCGATCAGTTGTTCGCTCTGCGGCTGCAGAAGTCGATTGGACAGCTTGAGAAGCCAAGCAGGATCAGGAATGCCCGGGTCGAACTGGCGCGGGTTCTGACCGTTCTGCGCGAGAAGGCGAAGTGAATGAAATGAACGCTGAGCAAGCAACAACGCGGGGCCGCCGGCAGGTCCGGGTCGGCAAGGTCGTGAGCGCGAAGATGGACAAGACGGTCGTGGTGGCGGTCGAGAAGACGGTCATGCACCGGCTCTACCACCGACTGATGAAGAAGTCGTCCCGGTTCGTCGCCCACGATGAAGCGAACGATTGCCGCGAGGGAGACGTCGTTTCCCTCGTCTCGACCCGACCGCTCTCGCGCCGGAAGCGCTGGCGTGTGCAGCGAGTCGTCAAGCGGGCGGAAGGGTAGGCAGGGCCATGATCCAGATGGGAACGATGCTCGATGTCGCCGACAATTCGGGGGCGAAGCGCATCTCTTGCATCCAGCTGCGGGGCGGTTCCTCGGGCCAGTACGGCGCGCTGGGTGACGTGATCACGGCTTCCGTCAAGGAGGCGACGCCGGAAGGCACGGTCAAGAAGGGCCAGGTCGTCCGCGCGGTCATCGTGCGCACCCGCAAGGAACGGCGCCGTCGCGACGGCAGCTACATCCGGTTCGACAACAATGCCGCGGTCCTGATCAACGAGGCGCGCGAGCCGATCGGCACCCGTGTCTTCGGGCCGGTCGCTCGTGAGTTGCGGGAGCGGCGCTTCATGCGGATCGTCTCGCTGGCGCCGGAGGTGATTTGACATGGGTCAGGTCAAGAACAGGAAGAGACTGAAGATCAAGAAGGGCGACGAGGTCCTCGTCATCGCGGGCCGCAACCGCGGAACGCGCAGCCGGGTGCTACGGGTGCTTCCGGGTTCCGAACGAGCCATCGTCGAGCGCGTGAACATGGTCAAGAAGCACGAGCGGCCGAATCCGCAGCGCCAGGTCCAGGGCGGCATCCTGGAACGGGAGGCGCCGATCCACATCTCGAATCTCAAGGTGATCTGCCCTGACACGGACAAGCCGACGCGAGTGGGCCGGCGCCGTCTCGAGGATGGCAAGCTGACCCGGTACGCGAAGGTCAGCGGAGCGGTGTTGAGCTGATGGTTCCCCGACTCAAGACCCTGTATCAGGAGGAGGTCACGAAGAGCCTCCAGCAGGAGTTCGGCATCGCCAACCCGATGGCGGTGCCCCGGCTGGAGAAGATCGTTCTCAATATGGGAATCGGCGAAGCGATCCAGAACATCAAGGTACTGGAGAACGCCGTGCCCGAGCTGGCGCTGATCGCCGGTCAGCAGCCCGTGATCACCCGTGCCCGGAAGTCGATCGCCGCCTTCAAGCTGCGCGCGGGAATGCCGATCGGTTGCCGCGTCACCCTGCGCCGCAACCGGATGTGGTACTTCCTCGACCGGTTGATCACCGTCGCACTGCCGCGGGTGAGGGACTTCCGGGGCATTTCGGACCGGAGCTTCGACGGCCGGGGCAGCTACACCCTGGGCATTCGCGATCACCTCATCTTCCCCGAAGTCGACTACTCCAGGAGCGACGGCTCCAAGGGCATCAACGTGACGCTCGTGACGTCGGCGGAGTCGGACGCTCAGGCGCTGCATCTCCTGCGGGGCCTGGGCATGCCGTTCGCGAGTTGAACGCCTGCCAGCAGGAAACGAGCAATCCAGGTAATCCAAGGACGGATCGATGACCGTAACCGACCCCATCGCGGACCTTCTGACGACGATCCGCAACGCCCTGATCGTCAAGCACGATCGCACCGAGGCGCCTGCTTCGAAGCTGAAGATCGCGCTGTGCCGGGTGCTGCGCGACCAGGGCTACATCAGTGACTACGAGGTGTTCGACTCGCCGCCCGGCCGGACGCTGCGGATCTTCCTTGCCTACGACAAGGAAGGCGTGCCGGCGATCACGAGGCTGCGCAAGATCAGCAAACCGGGACGTCGCATCTACCGAGCGGCCGACGATCTGAAGCCGGTGCTGAACGGCCTGGGAGTCGCGATCCTCTCGACATCGCAGGGCCTTCTGACCGACGCCCAGGCGCGACGGCAGCGGGTCGGCGGCGAAGTCCTGTGTGAGGTGTACTAGAAGATGTCGCGGGTAGGAAAAGCGCCGATCTCGTTGCCGGCGAAGACGACGGTCGCGGTCAACGGCGGTACGGTGACAATCGAAGGACCCCGGGGCAAGCTGCAGCAGCCGCTCCAGCCGGGTATCGAAGTGCGGGTGGAGGACGGCGTGGTGACCCTGCACCGTTCCGGCTCGACCGGTGAGGAGCGGGCCCGGCATGGTCTGGCGCGTGCGTTGCTGGCGAACGCGGTGGTCGGCGTCACGGAGGGCTTCCGGAAGGAACTCGAGATCGTCGGCGTTGGTTATCGGGGACAGGTCAAGGGTCGCGAGGTGCACTTGGCGCTCGGGTACTCCCACCCCGTGGTCTACCCGGTTCCGGAGGGCGTTGAAGTGGCGATCGACGAACGAGCTAACCGCATCACCGTTTCCGGTAACGACAAGCAGCAGGTGGGACAGGTTGCTGCCGACCTGCGCAGCCTGCGCAAGCCCGACGCGTACAAGGGCAAGGGCATCCGCTACCGCGACGAGGAGATCCGGCTCAAGGTCGGCAAGGCGGCGGCGACCGCATAGGAAACAAGGCATGAGTGACTTGCGCAGAAAGAGAACGCTTGACCGCGGCCGCCGGAGGCAGCGGGCGCGATACCGCGTCCGCAAGAAGCTCCGCGGCTCGCAGGAAAGGCCCCGTCTGGCCGTGCACAAGAGCCGGCGTCACATCTACGCCCAGTTGATCGACGATCGGTCGGGCAACACGCTGGCCTTCGCGAGTTCGCTCGAGTCGGCTCTCCAGGGGTCGCTAGAAGGTTCGACGGGAAATCGCAAGGCGGCGCAGGCGGTGGGTCAGGTCCTTGCCGAGCGCGCCCGGGAAAAGGGCTTCCGCGCGGTCATCTTCGACCGGGGCGGATTCCTGTATCACGGCAGGATCCAGGCGCTTGCCGACAGCGCGCGCGAGGGAGGCCTCGAGTTCTGATGGACCGCGGGCGGCAAGGGAGCAAAGGAGTGAACAGTGGCTAGGGACATCGATCTCGACAGCGAGTTCTTCGAGCAGGTTGTCGACATCAACCGCGTGACGAAGGTCGTCAAGGGCGGCAAGAACTTCTCGTTCACGGCCCTGGTCGTCATCGGCGACGGTGCCGGCCGCGTGGGCTACGGCTCGGGCAAGGCGAAGGAGGTCCCGGCGGCCATCCGGAAGGGCATCCAGATCGCCAAGCGCAACCTGGTGCAGGTGCCGCTTGCCGGAACCACGATTCCGCACGAGACGGTGGGCGTGTTCGGCGCCGGCCGCGTCATGTTGAAGCCGGCCTCGGAGGGGACCGGCGTGATCGCCGGCGGAGCGGTACGAGCCGTGGTCGAGGGCGCCGGCATTCAGGACATCCTGACCAAATCGCTGGGGACGACGAACCCGCAGAACGTGGTCAAGGCGACTTTCGCCGGGCTCATGTCGCTGCGCAACGAGAAGCAGGTTCGAGCGCTGCGAGGCCTGGAGTCGCTCGACGGACTGACTGGCGGTTCGACGAATGGAGGCAGTTCAACAAGTGGAGGTGCCGAAAGTGGCAGGCAAGACGATACGGATTCAGCAGGTGCGGAGCGCGATCGGGAGGCCGAGGCCGCAACGTGAGGTGCTGCGCAGCCTGGGTCTGAGGCGAATCCGTCACGTCGTCGAGCGCGAGGACACCCAGGCAGTGCGCGGCATGGTGCGGAAGATCCCGCATCTCGTCCAGGTCCTGGAGGACTGAAATGAAGCTGCACGATCTAAAACCGGCGAAAGCCAGCCGTCGCCCGCGGAAGCGGATCGGCCGTGGTCCGGGTTCGGGAACGGGCAAGACCGCCGGGCGCGGCCACAAGGGTCAGCGTTCGCGGGCGGGCTTCTCGAGGCGCGCGGGCTTCGAAGGCGGTCAGATGCCTCTGATCCGCCGTGTGCCGAAGCGCGGGTTCACGAACATCTTCCGCACCGAGTACACGGTGATCAACGTCGGCGATCTCGATGGTCTCGGCGAGACGATCGATGTCGAACTTCTCGTCTCCCGCGGACGTGTACGCCGCGGCATGAAGCTCAAGGTCCTCGGCGACGGAGATGCGCCGTCCGGGGTGACGGTGCGGGCCCACCGGTTCAGTACCTCCGCGCGCGCCAAGATCGAAGCCGCGGGCGGCGTCTGTGAAGTGATCGGCTGACGGAGTAGCTCGTGGGCGTCGAGAGTTTCCGCAACATCTTCGCGATTCCGGATCTCCGGAACCGGGTGTTGTTCATGCTGGGCCTGCTGGCGGTCTACCGGATCGGCTGCATCATTCCGACTCCGGGCATCGACCCTCTGGCCTTGAGCGAGTTCATGGAGCAGATGCAGGGCACGGTGCTGGGGTTCGTCAACACCTTCACCGGCGGCAGTCTGGGCCGCGTGGCGCTCTTCGCCCTCGGCATCATGCCCTACATCTCGGCGTCCATCATCCTGCAACTCCTGACCGTCGTCGTGCCCTATCTCGAGAAGCTCTCCAAGGAAGGCGAGATGGGCCGGCGCAAGATCACCCAGTACACCCGCTACGGGACCGTGGTCATCTCGATCATCCAGGGGACGACGATCGCGTTCTTCCTGGAGAACCTGACCTCGCCCGGAGGCGCGAACCTCGTCCTCAACCCGGGCCTCGGGTTCAAGTTCGTCACCGTGCTCTCGCTCACGACCGGCTGCGCCTTCGTGATGTGGCTGGGCGAGCAGATCAGCGAACGGGGGATCGGGAACGGCATTTCGCTCATCATCTTCGCCGGCATCGTGGTCGGTCTGCCGGGCGCCGTGCTCGGCCTCTTCGGCCAGCTCCAGAGCGGCGCCATGTCCCTACTGAAGATCCTGTTGCTGTCGGTCTTCATGCTCGTCGTGGTGGCCTTCATCGTCTACATGGAGCGGGCGCAGCGGCGGATCCCCGTGCAGTACGCCAAGCGGATCGTCGGCCGCAGGCAGTACGGCGGACAGAGCACCTACCTGCCTCTGCGCGTGAACACGGGCGGGGTGATTCCGGTCATCTTCGCGAGTTCCGTGGTCACCGTGCCGGCGACGGTCGCCGGGATGATCCAGTACGAGCCGATTCAGCGCATCTCCACTGCCATGCAGTGGGGCCAGCCGGTCTACTACCTGCTCTACGTGGCGGCAATCATCTTCTTCTCGTACTTCTACGTTTCGATCATCTTCAACCCGAACGACCTGGCCGAGAACATGCGCAAGTACGGCGGGTTCATCCCCGGTATCCGCTCCGGCCGGCGGACCTCCGAGTACATCGACCGCGTGCTTACCCGCCTGACCCTGGTCGGCTCCCTCTATCTGGCGGGCGTCTCCGTGCTGCCCGAGTTCATGATCGCGGGTTTCAAGGTCGGTGGCATTCCCTTTGTCGGTTCGACCCTGGACAACTACGCGCCGCTATGGCTCACCGAAGGCATGGGGATCAACTTCTACTTCGGCGGCACGTCGCTTCTGATCGTGGTCAGCGTCGCGATGGACACGCTCCAGCAGATCGAGAGCCAGTTGGTGATGCGGAACTACGAGGGCTTCATGAAGCGGGGCCGGATCCGGGGGCGCCGTGGCTGATTCGCTGCGCATCGTGCTGCTCGGAGCGCCGGGCTGCGGCAAGGGCACGCAGGCCGCGCGCCTTGCGGCGACGCTCGGCATTCCGGCCATATCGACCGGCGACATGCTGCGTGCGGCGGTCGCCGCCGGCAGCGAGCTGGGCCGGCGGGTCGAGGGCGTAATGGCCTCGGGCGCGCTGGTCGACGACGACCTCATGGCCGAAGTGGTTCGGGACAGGCTGGGCCAGCCCGATGCGGACGCGGGCTTCCTGCTCGACGGCTATCCGCGGACCGCTCCGCAGGCCGGAACGCTTGAGGAGATCCTCAACGGGAGCCAGATCGACCACGTCGTCACGATCGATGTACCGGACGAGGAGCTCGTCCAACGTATCGTCCTTCGCGGGCGCGGCGCGGACGACCGGGAGGACGTCGTGCGGGAGCGGCTGCAGGTCTACGCGGCGCAGACCGAGCCTCTGATCGCTCACTACGAGGGTCTGGGGCTGCTGCGCCGGGTCAACGGCAACGTCCCGATCGAGCAGGTCACGGTTGCGATCGAGGCGGCTCTGGCGGGGACGGCGAGGGCCTGACGGAAGTAGAATGAGGAGTTGGCGAACGAGGAGAACGCTGGTGTGAAGAAGGAAGAGGCGATCGAAGTCGAGGCCACGGTAGTGGAGACGCTGCCGAACGCAGTCTTCAAGGTCGAGCTTGACAACAAGCATCAGGCCTTGGCCCACATCTCGGGCAAGATGCGCAAGCACTTCATCCGCATTCTTCCGGGAGACCGCGTGCTGGTCGAACTCTCGCCTTACGATCCCGGTCGCGGCCGGATCGTCTACAGGCTGAGAACCTGACGGCCAGTTCGGTGCTCAGCGGCGTTCAGAGGAGTCATCACATGAAAGTGCGAGCGTCAGTCAAGAGGATGTGTGTCAAGTGCAAGGTGGTCAGGCGCCGCGGTGTGATCCGCGTCATCTGTGAGAACCCCAAGCACAAGCAGCGGCAGGGCTGAAGAGGACCAGGAGAGTTCGTATGGCAAGAATCGCGGGGATCGATCTACCGCAGAACAAGCAGGTCGGCATCGGCCTGACCTACATCTACGGAATCGGGCGCTCTCGGGCTCAGTCGCTCCTGACCGAGGCCGGGGTCGAGGCGACGGTCAAGGTCAAGGACCTGACCGAGGACGAGACCGGGCGCATTCGTCAGGTGGTCCAGGACGCCGGAGCGGTCGAGGGTGACCTGCGCAAGGAGGTCACGCAGAGCATCAAGCGGTTGATGGAGATCGGCAGCTACCGGGGGGTAAGGCACCGCAAGAGTCTGCCCGTTCGGGGCCAGCGCACGCACACCAACGCTCGGACCCGCAAGGGACCGCGGCGCGCAACCGTGGCCGGTAAGAAGAAGGTCGGGAAGTAGACGGAAGAGGGCCAGAGAGGGCGAAGCACATGGCAAAGGCGAGAAAGGAGAAGCGCGTCGTGCCCCACGCGGTGGCGCACGTCAACGCGACCTTCAACAACACCCTGGTCTGCATCACGGATCCGGACGGCAACGTCCTGACGTGGTCGTCGTCCGGCCGCAACGGTTTCAAGGGATCGCGCAAGGGGACGCCCTTCGCCGCTCAGGTCGCGGCCCAGGCGGTCGGCTACCAGGCCAAGGACATGGGCGTGCGGACGGTGGACGTGCTGGTCAAGGGGCCGGGCGGCGGCAGGGAGTCCGCGGTCAGGGCGCTGCAGGCGACCGGCATCAGCATCCGGTCGATCCGCGACGTCACCCCGATCCCGCACAACGGCTGCCGTCCCCGCAAGCGGCGCCGGGTCTGAACCTGGTTCGCTGCCCCCACAGTTCGCGAGAAATCAACGTTTCCATCTGGAACGCAATCGAGATAGGTAGGAGTGAACATGCTCTGGAAGGGATTCCAACGCCCCAAGCGCGTCGAAATCGACACCGAGACGCTGACCGACAGCTACGGAAAGTTCTCGGCTCAGCCGTTCGAACGCGGTTTCGGCGCGACGGTCGGTAATGCGCTGCGCCGCAGTCTGCTTTCGGCGATCGAAGGCGCCGCGATCACCGCGGTGCGCATCGATGGCGCGCTGCACGAGTTCTCGTCGCTCGAGGGCGTCGTCGAAGACGTCACGGACATCATTCTCAACCTGAAGCAGGTACCACTCCGGTCTCTCGACGGTGCGACCCGGGTGATCACCCTCGACGTCACGGGTCCGCGCGAAGTCGCAGCCGGCGACTTCGAGACGGATGCCAGCGTCGAGATCCGGGACGCGGCGAGCAGGGTGGCCACGCTCAACGAACGGGGCCGGCTCCGCCTCGAGGCGCAGGTCAAGAACGGCCGCGGCTACGTCAGCGCGGACCGCAACCTCGAACAGTCGATGGGCATCGGCTGGATTCCGCTCGACTCGGTGCACAGTCCGGTTAAGCGCGTGAACTACCGCGTGGAAGCGGCCCGACTCGGTCGTACCACCGACTATGAGCGGTTGATCGTGGAGGTCTGGACCGATGGCACGGTGACGCCCGAAGAGGCGATGTCGCGCGCCGGCACCCTGCTGCGCGACCACCTGACGATCTTCATCAACGCCGAGGAGAGCCTGATCACGGACACCGTAGCCGAAGAAGAGATCGACGGTGGTGACCTGGGTGTCCTGCTCCACAAGGCGATCGACGACCTGAACCTGAGCGTTCGGTCCGCGAACTGCCTGCGAAACGCGAACATCAACACGGTAGGCGACCTGGTGGTGCGCAGCGAGAAGGAGATGCTCGAGACCAAGAACTTCGGGCGCAAGTCGCTCGAGGAGATCCAGCAGGTACTCGACAAGATGGGTTTGTCCTTCGGCATGGAGGTTCCCGAGAACGCGGAGAGCGGACTGCAGGCCTAGCGGCCGCTGAACCGTTCCCGAGCTTCCCCGGGAAGGAGCGAAAATGCGTCACGGAGTTGGCTACAAGAAACTCGGCCGGACCACGGCCCATCGCCGGGCCATGTTCCGCAACCAGCTCGCTTCGCTGGTCGAACACGGCCGCATCCAGACGACCCTGGCCAAAGCCAAGGCCCTGCGGCCGGTCGCCGAGAAGATGATCACCCGCGGCCGCGAGGACACCGTCCACGCCCGCCGCCTCGTCCGCCGCTGGCTACCCAACCGCGACCACGTCAAGAAGCTCTTCGACGAGATCGCCCCCCGCTACGCCGACCGCCCCGGCGGCTACCTCCGCATCACCAAGCTCGGCCCTCGCAAGGGCGACGGCGCCGAACGCGCCGTCATCGAGTTCGTCGACACCGACGAGTAGCTACCGCGCGCGGCGCCCGGAGTGCCGGCGTGGCGCGACGACGGTGTCGGTGGCACCCGCCTGCAGCGGCCGAAGGAGGGGGTCCCTGCGGACGCTCACGCTCTCTGACTGGAGGGGAGGTTGGCGCTCGCTTCGGTCGGCTGCGCTCCGGTTGGTTTCGGACGACGTGTGGACGTCGCCCGTCGCTTGCCTCCAGCCCGCAGGAACCTTCCTCTACAAAGAGAGCGCGAGCGTCCCCTGGGAGCCCCTCCCCGGACCCCGGCAGGCGGGTGCGTCCGACCCGCGCCTCCGGTGCCTTTGGCTAGTCCTCTTCTTCCCGCTTCGCTTCGGCGATGATCTTTTCCTGGATCTGGCGGGGGACTTCTTCGTAGTGGGAGAAGGCCATCGTGAAGCTGGAGCGGCCCTGGGTCATTGAGCGGAGGGCGGGGGCGTAGGTGAGCATCTCGGCCATGGGGACGGTGGCCTTGACGATCTGGGCGGCGCCCTTGGCTTCCATGCCCTGGGGGCGGCCCCGGCGGGAGGAGAGGTCGCTCATGATGTCGCCCATGAAGTCTTCGGTCGTGTTGATGTCGACTTTCATGACCGGTTCGAGGAGGGTCGGCGCCGCCCTCGCCATCGCGTCCTTGAAGGCAAGCGAGCCGGCGACCTTGAAGGCCATCTCCGACGAATCGACGTCGTGGTACTTGCCGTCCTGGAGTCGGACCCGGAAGTTGCCGACCGGGTAGCCGGCCAGGTAGCCGCGGCCAGCCGCTTCGAGCAGTCCCTTCTCGACCGCCGGGCGGTAGTTCTGGGGGATGGAGCCGCCGAAGATCTCGTCGACGAACTCGTACTCCTCGGGGGTGGCGACCGGTTCCATCGTGATCGTGCAGTCCGCGAACTGGCCGCGGCCGCCGCTCTGCTTCTTGTGGCGGCCGTGGCCGACGGCGGTTCTCTTGATCGTTTCCCGGTAGGGCACCTTCGGCGGATGCAGAATGACCTCGACCTTCGACCGGCTCTTCAGCTTGGACACCGCGATCTCGACGTGGAGCTGGCCGGCGCCGGAGAGCAGGAACTCCCCGGTCTGCGGGTCGCGACCGGCACGGAGGCTGGGATCTTCCTCGACCAGGCGAGACACCGCCTCGCCGATCTTCTCCTCGTCGCCCTTGGTCTTCGGCTCGATCGCAAACGAGATCGCCGCGACCGGGGCGGAGGGGAAGGCGAGCTTGACCGGCCGCTCCCGGCTCGTGATCGAGTCGCCGGTCGCGCTTGATTTCAGCTTGGCGACGCCGCCGATGTCGCCCTCGACGAGTCGAGGGATGTCCTCGCCGTTCTTGCCCTGCATGTGCATCAGGTGGCCGACACGCTCCGCCTCCTCGCGCCCGGCGTTCCAGTAGACCGTGTCGGAGCCCAGGTTGCCCGCCACGACGCGCAGAAGGGAGATGCGGCCGGTGAAGGGATCGTTCAGGGTCTTGAAGAGGATGGCGCTCACCGGCGCTCCGTCGCCTCGATCCAGTTCCACGGGTTCGCCGCCGAGATCGGACGCCGGCATCGCCGGCGCGTCCGCCGGTGAGGGCAGGAGCTGGACCACCGCGTCGAGCAGGGCCGAGTTGCCGATGCCGTGGCCGCCGGACGACATGGTCACCGGGAACAGGGCACGGGACCTGATCGCGGCCTTGAGCCCCTGGATCAACTGCTCCTGGGTCAGATCGCCGTTCTCGAAGTAGGCCTCCATCAACTCGTCGTCGCTCTCCGCGACCGCTTCGGTCAGCTTGTTGCGCCAGTCGTCGATCTGGTCCGCGAGTTCCGCCGGCGGTTCGGAGGGCTGACTCCGGCCGGCGCCGTCCAAGTCGTACGTGTAGGCCTTGCGGCTCAGCAGGTCGACGACGCCGGTGAAGTCCTTGCCGTCGCCGATCGGGATCTGGACCGGCAGGGTCATGCGGTTGAAGTTCTCCTGGAGTTCCGCGATGCAGCCGGCGAAGTCGATGTTGTCGCGGTCCATCTTGGTCAGGTGGAACATCACCGGCTGTTCCATCTCGCCAGCGATCTCCCAGGCCTTCTCGGCCATGACCTGGGTCGGCGAGGCGCCGTTCACGCAGAGGAGCGCAGCGTCCGCGGCGCGCATGCCGGAACTGCTCTCGTGGACGAAGATGCCGGAGCCGGGGCAGTCGATCAGATTGATCTTGTGAAGCGCGGCCCCGGTCGACCAGGGCGTGTAGCAGACGGCCAGGCCGATCGAGATGCCGCGACGGACTTCTTCGTCGTCGAAGTCAGTCACCGTGTTTCCGTCTTCGACCCTGTTCTGCCGGTTGAAG
Source organism: Holophagales bacterium (assembly GCA_009845425.1). Lineage (GTDB taxonomy): Bacteria > Acidobacteriota > Thermoanaerobaculia > Multivoradales > Multivoraceae > Multivorans. Next base: position 57,343 of record VXZQ01000017.1, on the reverse strand, counting down.
ACGCCGCCGGTGTAGAGCAGGCCGGCGAGCAGTGTCGTCTTGCCGGTGTCGTTGTGTCCGACGACGGCGAGGTTGCGTATTTGTTCCGAGTTCTCGAGTTGCATCGACGCTCCCGTCGCAGGCGTGGAAACAGCCGCAGAAGATACCACGCGCGCGGCGTTCTTCGGCGATCAGCCGGTCGCCTGCACCTCGGTCGTTCCGAGCCCGTCGAGCTGCGGCAGGAGCTCTTCCGCGGGACCGACCGCGACGATCGTCAGGCTTTCGGGAGACAGGTGGCGGCGGCAGACCTCGAGGACATCTTTGTCCGAGGTCGCGCGAACCCGTTCAGGCCAGCGGTCGTACTCGTCTCGTTCGAGATCGAAGACGGCGAGTGTCTGAAGGCGGGTGGAGAGGCCCTGGATCGTCTGCAGCGTGTAGGGAAAGACGCCGACCATGTAGTTGCGGGCGTCGTCGAGTTCGGACGTAACAGGCGGTTCGGCGCACATCCGCTCGACTTCCTCGATCGTCTTCCGGCAGGCGGCCCCCGCAACGTCGTTGGCCACTGCGGTGGCGATGACGAATGGGCCGGGGCCGCGACGGAAGTCGAAACCACTCGAGACGCCATAGGTGTAGCCGTGCTTCTCCCTGAGAGTGAGGTTCAGCCGGCTCATGAACTTGCCCCCGAGGATGGAGTTCGCCACCTGGAGCCGGACGCGGTCCGGGTGACTTCGCGGTACACCGCCGTGGCCGATCCTCAGTTCGGTCTGCGCGGCACCGGGCCGGTCGACGACCACGACGCGGCGCGCAGACGGCAAGGGAGGCTCGGGTTCGAGGCTCTCCGCCGTGGCGTCGAAGCGGCGGGCGTGGGCCCGGAGCCGCGGTTCGACGGTCTCCTCGATCGCCGGGCGCACGCGGCCGCGTCCGAGTTCGCCGACCGCGATCAGGTGGCACGAACCCGCTGCGAGGGCTCGGGCGTGGAACGCGGTGATGTCCTCGCGCGTGATCTCTTCGGTGGTTCGACGGTCGCCGATTGCCGGATAGGCGTAGGGCGTGTCGCCGTAGACGGCGCGGGCGAAGGCAATCCTCGCCTGCGCGGACGGGTCGCTGCGTCGCCGCTCGATCTCGGCCAGGCGGCGTCGCCGGCGGCGCTCGACTTCTTCTGCCCGGAAGGCCGGTTCCGCGGCGGCTTCGGCGACCAGCTCCAGGCCGGCGACGACATCTTCGGAACCGATCGTCGTGCCGATCGCCGCGGTCTCCCAGCCGCAGGAGGTCGAGATGGTCGTTCCGAGGTCCTCCGCGGCGGCGGCAAACTCGAGCGCGTCGCGATCCCGGGTACCGGCTGCGCGAAGTCCCGCCGTGAATGAAGCGAGGCCGGCGCGCCCGGGAGTGTCGAGTTCGCTGCCGCCGGGCATGAGCAGCACGATGGTGACCAGGCCGCAGCCCTTGGCGTCCAGGGACCATAGACGGGCGCCGGACTCGAGCTCTTCGACCTCGAAACTCGGGAAGGAGCAGCTCCGACTGGGGCCGGGAACCGGCGGCCGGCCGCGGTCCAGTGCGGGTTGTTCGTTCGCGGTCACGACTCCGGCACCACGATGATGGCGGCGCGGCGTTCCGCGGCAAGCGCGCGCCGGGCCAGGTCCTGGATTGATTCGCGGTCGACCTGGAGCAGGCGCTCGGGTTCGGAGAAGATCCTGGACGGGTCGCCGAAGTAGGTCGCCGCGCAGGAGAGGCGGTCGGCACAGAGGGCCAGATCCTGCCTGCTGTCGTGGTGCGCGAGCAGCAGGCTCCGCCGGGCCCGCTCGAGCTCCGCGGCGGTCGGACCGGCCGAGCGGATCGCCTCCACGTGCTCGAGCACCGTCCGTTCCAGGGTCTCGGCGTTCGCCAGAGGGTCCGGCTCGCGGCCCTGGCACGTGGCGACGATGGCAAAGGTCGCGCAGATCTCGGTGGGCAGGATGACCGTCGAGACAGACTGCGCGATCTGGCGTTCGTAGACGAGGTCGCGATGGAGTCGGCTCATCCTCCCGGAGGCGAGGATCATCGCCAGCAGCTCGCCGGCGTACCAGTCGTCGCTCCCGTAGCCGTCGAGGCACCAGGCGGAGTAACAGCGGGGCAGCTCGATCGAGTCCTCGAGGATCTCCCGCGAAGGGCCGCGGGGACCGATCTCGCTCGCCGGCTCGACGGCGGGCGGAGGCGGCAGCGGCCCGGCCGGTATCTCCCCGAAGTAGCGCAGGACCTGCTCGAGAGCGGCATCGCAGTCGATGTTGCCGGCCAGGGTAAGGACCGCGTTGTTCGGCCGATACCAGGTGCGGAAGAAGTCCTCGACGCTGTCGAGGGTGGCGGCCTCGAGATCGTCCATGTAGCCGATGACCGGCCAGGCGTAGGGGTGATTGGCGCCGTTCGGGCGCCGGTAGAGGAGTTCGCTCAGACGTTCCCCGGCCAGGCCGTACGGCTGGTTGTTGACGCGCTGCAGGCGCTCGTTCATGACCACCGACCGCTGGTTCTCGAACTTCTCCTCGGTGAGGGCCTCGAGCAGGAAGCCCATGCGGTCGGATTCCAGCCAGAGGCCGAGTTCCAGGTGGTTCGCGGGAAGGGTCTCGTAGTAGTTCGTGCGGTCGTACCAGGTCGAGCCGTTGGCGACGCCGCCGACCTTCTGGATGTGTTCGAAGTGGCCGTTCTCCGACACGTTCGCCGATCCCTGGAACAGCATGTGCTCGAACAGATGCGCCAGGCCGGTACGGCCCGTCTTCTCGTTCTTCGAACCGACGTGGTACCAGACGTTCACGGCCGCCAGGGGCAGCCGCGGGTCCTCGTGCAGAACGACCCGCATGCCGTTCTGGAGTTCGTGTTGCTCAAGGTGCTCCGACATCGGCCGCGTAGTGTATGCGGCCGGCCCGGGGGTCGGCCGGTGAAGGGGCGCCGACGGTTGTCTTACGCTGGGTTTGCGTCTACCATTGGCTGTCGATGGACGACTTCCTCACCGAGCGCCAGAAGCAGGTCCTCGATTTCGTCTGCGAGTTCCACCAGAGGCGGGGTATCGCTCCCACCCACCTGGAGATCCGCCGCCGCTTCGGCTACCGGTCCTACGGCACTGTCCACAAGCACCTGAAGCTCCTGAGGCAGAAGGGGTACCTGCGCGGCGGCTGGAACCAGAAGCGCGGCCTGGAGTTGACGGAGAAGACGCTGCGCGGTCGGCGTCCGCCTGCGAACTCCGTTCCCTTCCACGGCCGGATCGCCGCCGGCCGGCCGATCGAGGCGGTTCCGGGCGTCGACGACCTGCCGGTGCCGGAGCACCTGCTCGAGGGCGGCCCGGCCGGCCGGCACTACGTCCTCGAGGTAGAGGGGGACTCGATGATCGATGACGGCATCTGCGACGGTGACCTCGTGGTGATCGCTGAACGGGATCAGGCCCAGTCGGGGCAGGTGGTCGTCGCGCTGATCGACGACGAGGCGACGCTCAAGCGCTACTTCCCTGAAGGCGATTCCATCCGGTTGCAGCCGGCGAACCGGGAGATGGAGCCGCTCTACGTCGCCGCGGATCGACTCCGCATCCAGGGGATCGTGGTCGGGCTGATGCGCCGCTACTGATCGCCGCAGTCGTGCCGTAGCTGTGCGGCGACCTCAACTGCCGGCGGTGACGCTGCGCTCGGCTCCCGCGCCGGGGACGCCGTAGTAGGAAAGGACCCCGTTCACGATCGCCTCGGCGACCCGTTGACGGTAGGCGCGGGTCTTGATCAGGCGACGGTCCTGGTTGTTGCTCAGGTTGCAGACCTCGAGCAGGACCTTGGCTGGTATCCGGTTGAAGCGGAGTTGCGCCGGCACGTAGACGCGGCGTCCGCGCCAGATCCGATCGCGGATCGGGTTGTTGTGATGAACGCTCAGGTCGGCGCGGCGGAAGCTGTCGAGCAGGTGCTCGGCGAGATCGCGCGACAGGCCCTTGCTGGTCGTCCGTTCGGTTCGCGTGAAGGAGACGCGGGGTTCGGCCCGGACTTCGCGGCGCGCGTTGTACACGCGGCCCGACTTTCCGTAGTTGTTCGTGATGCCGACCAGACCCGGAATGTAGACCATGGCGCCGTTCAGCGACGGGTGCAGCGAATCCGCGTGAATCGAGATGAAGATGACCTGACTGGGCTCGGCGCCGGCCTGGCGGCTCTGCCGGTAGATCGAGTTCGACAGGTACCACCGGAAGTTCGTCGCCACCGCCGCGTTGTCGATGCGGTACGGGGGGTTCGTGAGCACCGCGTGTCCACGGGAGTGCGGCAGCACGTCGCTGTCCTGGATCCGGAACGTGGCGCCATCACGCGTGGTCGGCACGACAGTGGCGGCCGTGCGGCTCTCCAGGATCCGTTTGGTGCGCAGCATGATGTCGTAGACGTAGGCGCTCTCCCAGATGCCGCCGACAGGCGCCCCGGTGTCGCGGCCGCCGTGGCCGGCGTCGAGCACCACCGTGACCCCGTCGAGATCGAGGGCCAGGAGCTCGTTCTCGATCTGCTCGGAGGCGGAGCGTTGCGCTTCCCACTCCTGGCGCTGCGGATGATCGGGTGGCAGATACCGGGCCGAGAGCAGGTCGAGCGGGATCTTGACCTCGTAGCCGACCGGGAGGTCGCGCACGTCGCGGATCGCGTTGCGCTCCCTGATCTGGTCGACCAGTTCGTTCACGTCGGCGGCGAGGAGGCGGCCTGTGAATCGCATGACGACGCTGGAGTAGAGGGCTTCACCGGCTCTCAGCCGGTAGCTGGCGTAGTCGCCCTGCGCGTCTGAGGCATAGCGGACGAAGGGCCCGTCGGCACTGAAGGAACCGGCTCCGGAGTCCGCCACCGCGAGCACCTGGCGGGTTGCTGCGGCAGGCAGCATGCCGGCGTAGGGCTCCGAGAGCATGTCGCGCGGGATGAGAATGACCTGGCCTGGTCGGATGACGTTGCTGGTCAGGTTGTTCGCCCGCCGCAGCGTCCGGTGGTTCTCGCCCGAGCCGGTGAACCACTCCGCGATGCTCCACAGGCTTTCCGACCTGGCGCCGCGCGAGGCGGAGGCGACACGGTGCCGCCAGCCTTCGGCGGTGGGCTGGTCCCTCGGCAGCAGGGCGCGAACAACGGCTTGCCGGTGTCGCGCGGGGAGCAGCTCGAAGGGCACCTTGTACCGGACGCCGCGGCGGAGTCGTTGGACGCCTCCGTTCGCCCGGCTCAGGGCCGAGGCGTGCCGTGAGCTGCCGCAGAGCCGCTCAGCGAACGCCAGCAGACCTTCGTTGCGCCGTGGCTTCGCCTCGATGTGAATCTTCCCCGAGGCGGCCAGCACCGCGACCGGACTCGGCGATCCGATCTCCGGCACGGCCATGCGCCGGGTGGCCGCGTCGCCCGCCGCGGGCAGGAGTACGGCCAGGACGACGGCGACGACGAGGGAAGCGCGCACGCTCATTGAACTGGTTCCGGCCGGCACTCGAAACCGGTTTCCCGTTCGAACGCGCGGGCTGCCCGCAGCGCGGTGCCGTCGGCGAACGGACGCGCCAGGATCTGAAGCCCGAGGGGGAGGCCCCGGCTGTCGAGCCCGCAGGGGACCGAGATGCCCGGTATGCCGGCCAGGCTGGTCGGCGTCGTGAACACGTCCGAGAGGTACATCGCCAGCGGATCGTCGACCCGCTCGCCGAGTCTGAAGGCGCCGCCGGGGCTGGTCGGCGTCACCAGCAGTTCGGCCTGCTCGAAGGCGTCGGCGAATTGCTGTCGCAGGGCCCCGGCGATCCGCGCCGCGCGGCCGTAGTAGGCATCGTAGTAGCCCGAGGACAGGGCGAAGGTGCCGAGAATGATCCGTCGCTTGACCTCCGGGCCGAAGCCCTCGCTGCGACTGTCCGTGTACATTTCGCCGAGCGAGCGGGCGCCGGCGGCGCGGTGGCCGTACCGGCTGCCGTCGAAGCGGGCGAGATTCGCGCTGGCCTCGCTGTTGGCGAGCACGTAGTAGGTGGCGACAGCCGTTTCGACCAGTGGGACGCTGACCTCGACCAGTTCGGCGCCGCAGCGCGCGAGTGCCTCGAGCGCCTGTTCGAAGCCGCGCGCCGCGTCACCCTCCAGCGAGGAAGTCCTGACCTCGCGGATTGTGCCGACCTTCAGCCCTTCAATGCCGTCCTCGATTGGTTCCAGAAAGTCACTGACCGGTTCTTCGCTGCAGGTGGAGTCCCGCGGGTCGGGCCCGGCTATGGCTCCGAGCGCGAGGGCCGCGTCTCGCACGTTGCGGGCTAGCGGTCCGATCTGGTCGAGTGAGGAGGCGAAGGCGACCAGACCGTAGCGCGAAACCCGGCCGTAGGTCGGCTTGACGCCGACCACGCCGCAGAAGGCGGCCGGTTGCCGGATCGAGCCGCCGGTGTCCGAACCCAGAGCGAGCGGCACCTCGGACGCTGCGACCGCGGCCGCCGATCCGCCGCTCGAGCCGCCGGGCGCCATGGTCAGGTTCCAGGGATTGCGGGTCGTGGCCAGGGCCGAGTTCTCGCATGACGAGCCCATGGCGAACTCGTCCATGTTCACGCGACCGACGGGCACGGCGTCGGCAGCCACCAGGCGCTCAACGGCACCTGCCGTGTAGGGCGCGCGGTAGCCGGCGAGGATGCGCGAGCCGCAGTTTAGTTCGTGCCCCGCCAGGGACATGTTGTCCTTCAGGGCCGTCGGTACGCCGGCGAGCGGACCGAGGGGCAACCCTTCGTCCCTCCGGCTGTCGATGCCGGCGGCTCGCTCGGTCGCTTCATCCCTCCAGAGTTCGAGAAAGGCGCCAACGGAGCCGTCGACCTTCTCGATCCGGGCGAACGCTGCTTCGACCGTATCGACCGCGTTCCGTTCCCCCGAACGGATCGCGGCTGCCAGTCCCTCCGCCGTCAACGGCTGCATCACTCGTCGCCGCCCGGCGTTGCCTTGACCTGCGGTACGAGCAGGAAGCGGTCGAGTGAGGCGGGCGCGTTGTCCAGGAACTGGTCGAGCAGAGGAGTTTCATCCAGGTCAGCGGGGCCTGCCGCGGCAGCCGGCCGGGGAAGGTCGTTGTCGGCGACGTCACTGGCCGCTTCGGTCTCTTCGAATGAGGCGGCACCGTCATCGAACTCGCGGAGCTGATCGATGTAGTCGACGATGTCGGAGAGCTGACCGGCGAATGTCGCTTCTTCGCGGCCCGAGATCCGCAGTCTGGCCAGCTCGGCAATTCGCCGGACCTCTTCGACACCTAGAGACACTTCGCTATAAGTCTAGCAGGTGCGCGGGTCCTCTGACCCGCTGCCGCCGCAGGGCGGCTCCTAACCGCTCGCGGGAATCGTTTCGATTGCCCGCAGAGTGAACGTCTCGCCGTCCAGCTCTACACGTGCTCCCGGTTCCGACCCCAGGAGACGGCCCGCGAGGTCCGACTCGTAAGAGATGATTCCCCGTTCCGGCGCGCTCTCCCAGGGACCGAGGATGGCCAGGGTGCGCTGTTCGCCGCTGTCCGACTCGAGTGTTGCCCGGTTGCCGATGCGCAGTCGGTCACAGGCGGCGCTCGTGACGTCGATCGGCGTCGAGCGTTGCAGGTCCTGCTGCAGTTGGGTTGCCAAGGCTGTGAGGTACTCGTGGCGTTGTCGCGCGGACTTGTACTCGAAGTTCTCGCGCAGGTCGCCGAGAGCGCGGGCCTCCTCGATCGCCTTGCGATTCGCCGGAATCTCCTCCTCGACCAGTTCCCGCAGCTTCTCGCGCTGCGCCTCGATCGAGGCTGGCAGTGCGTAGAGGTCGTCGCTGCCGCTGTCCTGGTCCGCCTGAAGGTCGGGGAACTTCAGGTGGAGGGCTGCCAGCAGGGGTTCCCGGCGGTAGTCCTCGAGCGCTGCATGGCGGATCGCGACGTCGGCCTGGCGGGCCTCGTCGAGGGTCAACTCCGGAAGGAGCTTGGGCGCGGTGCCGCCGGAATCGAACAGGGTCTTGATCCGGGCGCGGAAAGGGGCGAAGGCATCGTGCCGCAGCGCCTGGATCAGCAGGTTCAGGAGGCGGCTCTGCCGACCTTGCCGAAGCGACGGCTCTGAGGCCGCCCGTTCGACCAGCCAGGTGAAGGCCGCGGGGGTGCGGTGAGGCTGGACCTGGGCACGCGCGGCGCAGCGGCTCAGTGTCTCCTCGTCCAGCACCGCGGCGATTGAGTCGATCGCCTTCGTGTCGGATTCCAGCAGGAAGCGTCGTTCGAGCACCTCGAGCCAGTCGTCCCGGCAGGCCGGGAGCAGGGCGTAGCCCTGTTCTCGGGCGGCACGCTGGTCTAGCGACGCAAAGAACTCCAACGGATCCGGGAGGTTCCGCAGCAGGTCCTCGGCCGGCCAGGAGGGCTCGGCGCCGAAGCGCTCGAGGGCGTAGCGGACTTCGAAGGCGAGCGGGGGCTGAGCGTCCCTGAGTGCGCGGCTGAGGCGATCGAGCGCCTCCGCCATCCGGCCTCGGAGTTCCTGCGACTGGTTGGCCGCCCGTCGCAGGAGCCCGACCTTCTGCCGGTTCGGCGCGGCCTGGAACTCGCGCCAGAGCGATTCCTCCGCATCGGTTGCCTCGAGCCACCGGTAGGTCTGCCGGGGACCGCCGGACGACAGCACTTGCGGTTGCTTCCGCGCGCTGGTCCACCAGCTCGACCACCGCCGTTCGGGGATGATGCCGACGACGATGACCTTGACTTCGGCGCCGGTCAGCGGTCGGTCGTAGCTCTTGAGAGTCCGTTCCAGCAGTTCGGTGGGCTTGAGGCCCTCGAGCTGTTCGGGTTCTTCCAGCTTCTGGCGGAGCACGTGCCCTTCGGGGAGCAGTCGGAGCATCTTGCCGGCTGCCCGAAAGCCGACAGACACTCCCTTCGCCTTCTCCAGGTCCACCTTGAAGACGTGGAGCGGCATGTTGACCTCGGCGATTCGGCCGGCGCCCCGGCCTTCCATCTCCACGATGTCGCCCGGCCGGAACGCGAGCAGGTTGCGGAGCCGGTCCACTTTGTCCCAGAGCTTGTTCGCGTGCCCCCGTCCCTGATCCAGGTTGAGATCCTGGAGCAGGCCGTTCAGGTCCGACTCGCGGTCCCGGTAGAGCTCGTGCAGGGTGTCGAGAACGGTGTCGTAGACCTGTCCGCTACGCACGAAGTAGTGCGCCGCGCCGCGGACGAGGTCCAGGCGTGCGGCCCACATGCCGCGGTCCCGCAGTTGATCATCGAGAAGCTCGAGGAGCGTTCCCACACGATCCTCTTCACCCAGCCGGACGAGGCCCTTGGTAACGGCGAGAAACTGTTCGACCTCGATCTCGCCTTCGATTGCGACCAGCCAATCCGCTTCTACTGCGTCGATGTCACCACGCGCCAGGCTGTCTTGAGTGCTTTGCGGGATCCTCATGCGTTAGGCGGCGCGGTCGGGGCGACCGTGAAAGCGCGCCCGCGACAGCGGTGCGTCAACAGGGCCGCTGATGGTATCAGCCGAGGCGCGTGTGAAGGGGAGTACAATGACGCGGAGCGTATGCCACGCTGGGCAGAGGCGGCGAGATGAGCGAGCAGAATCCGGCGCCTGAGGAACTTCAGGCGTCCGAGCAGGACCAGGCGCCCGAGGCCAGGTACGAACGGGAGTCTTTCGGCTCCTGGCTCCGCGGCCAGCGCGAGGTCCGTCGCGTCGATCTGGAGACGATCGCGCAGTCCAGCAAGATCAACATCCGCTACCTCGAGTTACTCGAGGAGGACCGCTTCGACCTCCTGCCCGCCTCCATCTTCGTTCGGGGCTTTCTGCGGGAGTACGCCCGGATCGTCGGCCTCGACCCGGACGAGGTCCTCAACTTCTATCTCGTCGCTTCGGCGGGAGGTGAGTACGACGGGTCCACCGAAGCAGCCGCCAGCTCCGCGTCGACGTGGCAGGCCGGGCGAACGGTGGCGGTCCTCGCCGGGCTGGCCTTGGTCGCGGCCGCGATCGTCTGGTTTACCGCCATGGACCGGGATCCCGGCGAGGACATGGAGACGATGGCGCCCCCGGTGACCGAGACAGTGCCGGAACTGCCTCCAGCCGAGCCGCTGCCGGCGCGTGCCTTGCGGGTCACGATGGAGTTCCAGGGAACGAGCTGGGTGGACGTCTACGCGGACGGCGATCGAACGGTCAGCGAGCTGCGGGTGCAGGGAGAGTCCCTGACCGTCACGGCCGACGAGGAGGTGCGGCTTACCCTGAGCAGCGTGGCTGTGACGACGATCGAAGTGAACGGCGAGCCCTTCGAGCACGGAGCGGTCGACGACGAGGAGATCGTGATCTCCGCTCCGGAGCAGGGCTCCACTCCCTAGCGCTTCGTGGTTGGGCGCGCACGCTGGACTTCCGGACTGGGTAGCCGTATTCTGCGGGGCCGGTGCGGCGGGGCGTAGCTCAGCCTGGTAGAGCGCACGGTTCGGGACCGTGAGGCCGGAGGTTCAAATCCTCTCGCCCCGACCATGTCATCGGCCGCTTGCGGTCAAGTAGACTGTTGGCGATGAACGCTCCGAAACTGGCAGGTTCGGCGCGGCTGATCCTCGCCTTCACCCTGATCCTTCTCCCGCTGGCGCTGCTCGCAGCCGGCCCGACGCCGGAGACGGCAGCGCCGGCCGACGGGGACGCGGCCAACGCCTCCGACCTCGAAGCGGAGGCCGGGCCGGAGGTCATCGTCGCGAGGATCGACTCGGCGATCCAGGTCGTCGTGGCCGAGTTCATGGAGCAGGTGACCGAGGAGGCGGACCTGGCCGGTGCCGAGGCGCTGGTCGTAGAGTTGTCGACGCCGGGCGGCGAGATGCAGGCGATGCGAGCCGTCTTCACCGCGTTTCTGGAGGCCGACACGCCGGTCGTCGTCTACGTCTCGCCGAGCGGCGCCCAGGCCGCGTCGGCCGGCTTCTTCATCCTGCTCGGCGCCGACGTTGCCGCGATGGCGCCCGGCACGAACACGGGCGCTGCCCATCCCGTGGCCGGCGGCGGCGGCGACATTCCGGGCGCGATGGGCGACAAGGTGACCCAGGACGCGGCGGCGACCGCCCGTTCGCTCGCGGCCCGTAGCGGCCGCGACCAGAAGCTCGCCGAGGAGGCGGTTACGGAGAGCAGGTCGTTCTCGGCCGAGGAGGCCCTCGAAGCAGGCCTTGTCGATCTGGTGGCCCCCAGCCTGCAGTCGCTGCTCGTCGAACTCGACGGCCGTGTGGTCGAGAAGCGCGGCGAGGAGAGGACGCTCAGGACCCGCGACGCCTCGGTCCGCCGTGTAGAGATGTCCGCCTTTCAGCGGATCCGTTCGACGATCGCGCACCCGAACATCGCGATCCTGCTCATGTCCCTGGGCTCGATCGGTCTCATCTTCGAGATCACCCACCCGGGCGCGATCTTCCCGGGTGTGGTCGGCGCCATCTGCCTGATCCTGGGGCTTTGGGCGATGTCCGTGCTGCCGATCAACTACGCCGGGCTGGCGCTGCTCCTGCTGGCCGGCGTTCTCTGGGTGCTGGAGATCAAGATCCCGAGCTTCGGCATGCTGACCCTGGCCGGCGCGATCTCGTTCTGTCTCGGGGCGATGATGCTGTTTCGGGACGCCGATCCCGCGCTGCGGGCGAGCCTGAATCTGATCGTGGCGATCGGCATCACGGTCGGGCTCGTGACGCTCGGCCTCGGCCGTCTGGCGCTCAAGGCGCAGTTCAGGCGGGTGGCGACCGGCAGCGAGGGCCTGCTCGACGAACTCGGTTTGGTGAGCAGCGGCATCACCGCCGGCGCGCCGGGCAAGGTACGGTTGCACGGCGAGATCTGGAACGCGGAAGCGGATGTGGCGGTCGCCGAGGGCGACCGCGTTCGGGTCGTCCAGGTGGACGGGATGACCCTGCGCGTCGAACCGGTCGGGGACACCTGATCACACTCTTGAAAGGACCTGAACCCGTATGACCACCCTTCCGTTCATTGGCTTCCTCGTCGTGGCGGGCCTCTTTCTGCTCACCCGGTGGATCAACATCATGGCCGAGTACGAGCGTGCCGTCGTGTTTCGGCTGGGCCGGATCCTGGAAAAGCCGAAGGGCCCCGGCCTGGTCCTCATCCTCTGGCCGATCGACCGCATGGTCAAGGTCTCGCTGCGCACGGTGGTGCTCGACGTGCCGCCCCAGGACATCATCACCAAGGACAACGTCTCCGTGAAGGTGAACGCGGTCGTCTACTTCCGCGTGCTGGAACCGACCAAGGCGATCGTCGAAGTCGAGAACTTCCTGTTCGCGACGAGTCAGTTGGCGCAGACCACGCTGCGTTCGATCCTCGGCCAGACCGAGCTCGATCAGTTGCTGAGCGAGCGGGAGACTTTGAACGACCAGCTCCAGACGGTGATCGACCAGCAGACCGACCCCTGGGGCATCAAGGTCTCCATGGTCGAGGTCAAGCACGTCGACCTGCCGCAGGAAATGCAGCGCGCGATGGCCAAGCAGGCCGAGGCGGAGCGCGAGAAGCGCGCCAAGGTGATTCACGCGAGTGGTGAGCTCCAGGCCTCCGAGTCGCTCGCGCAGGCGGCCAATGCGATCAGCGCGAATCCGGTGACGCTCCAACTGCGCTACCTGCAGACCCTCTCGGACATCGCTACGGAACGGAACTCGACCATTCTCTTCCCGCTGCCGCTTGAGCTGCTGAGGGCCTTCGGCTCCTTCATGAGCGGGAAGCCGCAAGAACCCAAAGAGTGAGTCGCGAACCCTACGAACCGTATGAGGTCACCCTCAGTAACACCCAGATCGCGGCGTTCGTAGCACTTCTGGTCCTGGCGGTCGTGGGCGCCTTCGCGGCGGGAGCGTGGTGGGGTCAGTCGAACGCCACGGACCTCGCCGGAGTGCAGGAGGAGGAGCCGGTCGCCTCCGAGCCGGCCCTGCCGCCGGCTGAACCGCCTGCCGTCGCCGCTGAAACGGAGCCGGCCGGGGTCGTCCGGTTCTTCGGAGCGGCCGACGATGAAGGCGCCGGCGCCGCCGACGCTCCCAGTCAGGCTGTGGGAACCGCTCTGGTTGTCCAGGTGTTCTCGAGCGCGGACGTCGAACAGGCGGCTTCGGTGGAGCAGAAGCTGCGGGCGGACGGCCACCGCGCGTTCGTGTCGCCGCAGACGCTGGACGGTCAGGTGATGCAGCGGGTACGGGTGGGGCCGTTCGACGACCAGACCGCGGCCGCGGCCGCGGCGGACCAGCTCGCCAAGCAGTACGGGCTCGAGACCTGGATCACACCGAACAACTGAACGGCGGTCCGGTCGAACCGCAGGGAGTTTCGCGGGACGGGCGGTCGTCGCTGCTCCGGTCGCTCTGGTTCCAGTTCGCCCTGAGCGCAGGCGGTGGGGTCTGGTGGGCGTTCTGCTTCGATCAGCGGCCCGGGTTGCTGTTGCCGCTGGCCGCGGCGGCACCCCTGTTCGCCGTCGCCGCGATACCGGGCAGCCCGTGGCGACGGCTGTGGCTGGGGTGGTTGCACGGCGCCGTGGCGTGGCTGATCGCGATACCGTGGATCGCCGGTACGCTCGAAATCTACGGTGGTCTGCCCGGCGTCGCCTCGGCGCTGCTCCTGGGGTTGCTCGCCCTCTACCTGGGGCTCTACCACGGCCTGTTCTGCTGGCTCGCGGGCCGGCTGCTCGCCCGCGGTGATTTGCCGGCCCTGACGCTTGCGCCCGCCATCTGGGTCGCTCTGGAGTGGGTTCGGGGGCTAGGTCCCTCGGGGTTTCCGTGGAACCTGCTGGCGTATGCCTGGGTGGACGTCCCCGGGGCTCTCGACGTGACCCGCTGGATCGGGAGTCACGGTCTCTCGTTCCTGATTGCCACCACGGGTCTCGCCCTGTTTCGGCTCGCTGGCCGGGAGAGCCGCCGCGGCGCTCTAGCCACTCTGCTCGCGGTGGCGGCCCTCCTCTCGATCGCGCGCTGGACCAACCTGGATCGGCCGTCCGGGGATGAACGCCGCCTGGACGTGGCGGTAGTGCAGCCGAACATCCACATGGCCACGGCGGCGATGGTCGACGGAGGACCGAACGAGCAGTTCGCCGACCTCGCCTCGAACTACGAGCGGCTCTTCGCGCTCAGCCGCGAGGCCTGTGAACCCGGGCGACTCGTCGTTTGGCCGGAGAGCGCGGGCTGGCCCTACCAGCTGGAACGGGACGGCCGCTTCGCCGCCGATCTCGAGAGAGTCGTTGCCGGGGGCTGCTCCCTGCTGTTCAACAGCGCGCGCTGGGACCGGTCGGGCCAGGAGGCCAGGTCCGGAAAGGAGGCGCGAGCGTTCAATGCGGCCTATCTGTTGACGCCCGGTCCGGGCCGCGCCCGGCGCCAGACTTACGACAAGATGCACCTCGTTCCTTTCGGCGAGTACGTGCCGTTCGGCCACCTGCTGCCTGCGGTACGCCAGTTGGCACGCCAGGCCGGCGGTTTCTCTCCCGGCGACGAGGTTCGCCTCCTCGACGTGGACGGCGCCCGGCTGGGAGTGTCGATCTGCTTCGAGATCGTCTTTCCGGAACAGGTGGCGGCACGGGTGCGGCGCGGAGCGAGTCTCCTGGTCACCATCACGAACGACTCCTGGTACGGCCGAACGTGGGCGCCCCACCAGCACCTGCGACCCGCCCGCTTCCGGGCGGCCGAGAACGGCCGACCCCTTGTCCGGGCGGCGATCACCGGCATCTCGGCCGTGATCGACCGGCGCGGTCGGGTGCTGGCCGACTCGCCGATCGACGAGGCCATGGTCATGAGGGCGCAGGTCGTTCCCCTGAGCAGTCTGACTCTCTTCGCCCGGGCGCCGCTGCTCGGGCCTCTGCTTTGCGTGGCCCTTGCCGGCTTTGCCATACTGCGCCGATGATTGCGGCCGACGCGAACCGCTCGCTCTCCGATCTGAGGATCCGTCTGGACGGCCTTCGGAGGTATCTTTGACCCGGCGGAGCTCGAGGAACAGCTAGCGGCACTCGATCACGAGATGCAGCAGCCCGGCTTCTGGGACGAGCCGAGAAAAAGCGCGCCGCTGCTGCGCCGTCGCCGCGCTCTCGAACGCCGGCGGACGACCCTGGAACGGCTGAACGCCGACCGGGACGAGATCGATGCGTGGCTCGAACTGCTGGCCGAGGATGCCCTGGAGGCCGAGGACGACGCCGAACTCGGTTTCTTCATCGACCGGGTCGGGCGCGAGTCGGCGGCGCTCGACCTGGAACTCAAGCTCTCGGGGGAGGACGACGACCGCAGCGCCCTGCTCGCCATCCATCCCGGGGAGGGAGGTACGGATTCCCAGGACTGGGCGGAGATCCTCCTGCGGATGTACCTGCGATGGGCCGAGCAGAGCGGTTTCGACGTGACGCTGCTGGAACGGCTCGACGGCGAAGAAGCAGGGCTCAAGAGCGCGACCGTGGCGGTTCGGGGCGAGTACGCCTTCGGCCGTCTGCGAGGGGAAAGCGGGGTCCATCGGCTGGTGCGCATCTCGCCCTTCGACGCGGCCAAGCGGCGCCACACCTCGTTCGCTTCCGTCTACGCGTACCCCGAGGTCGAAGACGACATCGACATCGAGGTCGAGGACAAGGACATCCGGATCGACACCTTCCGGTCGTCCGGGGCCGGCGGTCAGCATGTGAACGTGACGGACTCCGCGGTGCGGATCACGCACATGCCCACCGGCATCGTGGTCAGTTGCCAGAACGAGCGCAGCCAGATCAAGAACCGGTCGATGGCGATGAAGATCCTGAAGGCGAGGCTCTACGACAGGGAAGTGCAGAAGCGGCGCGAGGAGCAGGCGGAGCGCGAGGGTCAGAAGATGGAGATCGGCTTCGGGTCCCAGATCCGCAGCTACGTGCTGCATCCGTACCGCATGGTCAAGGATCACCGGACCAGGCTCGAGGTGTCGCAGGTCGAGCGGGTGCTCGACGGCGATCTCGATCCGTTCATCGACGCCTGGCTAGGCCAGCAGCTCGAAGCTCCCGATGGCGGCCAGACCTAACGCCCCAGCGGTCGACTTCGTGTCGCCGCTGCCTCCGGTCAGGTCGGGGATCGCGGACTACAGCGTCGACCTGCTTCAGGAACTCGCACCCCTGTGCGACCTGCGCCTGATCCGCCTGCCGGGGCAGGAGGTCGCGTCCGAGGTCATGGATCGCTATCGGGTGGTCGACGCCGCGGCCTCCGACCCGGGTGGACGACTGCCCTTCTACCAGATGGGCAACAACGTCTACCACGAGGGCGTCCGCCGGCTGGCCCTGGATTCTCCAGGCGTCGTGACCGTGCACGACCTGCGCCTGCACCACCTGCTGGTCGAGTCGACTCTGGCTTCCGGCGATCTCGACTCCTACGTCAGTGGCCTCGGCGAGGAGCACGGCTGGGAGGGCGCCGCCGCGGCGCTGTCGATCCGTTGGGGCGGCCACGGCCGGGCACGGCTGTTCGAGATGCCGGCGCACCGGTCCCTGCTGCTCCGGCAACGCGGCCTCCTGACCCATAGCAACTGGGGTCTCCGGTTCCTGGAGGAGGAGCTTGGGGAATGGGCTGAAGGCCGGCTGCCGCCGATGCGCCGGGTGCCAATGCCCATGCCGGCGCCCGACCTCCCAGACGCCGAGCAGGCGGCGGCCTTTCGGGAGGGAGCCGGCGTTCCCCGGTCGGCCGTGCTGATCGGCTCCTTCGGCTTCCAGACCCCGATCAAGCGCACGGACGTGCTGCTTCGCATTCTCGCCGAGCCGGGGATGGAGCAGGTGCATGCGCTAGTGGTGGGAGATGTCGCGCCGGAGCTCGATCTCGGCGCCCTGGCACGAGAACTGGGGGTCCAGGACCGGGTCACGATGACCGGCTTCCTCGACCCGGCCGCTTTCCCGACCGCGATCTCCGCCTGCGATCTGTGCCTCAACCTGCGTTACCCGAGCGCGGGCGAAACCTCGGCCTCGCTGCTGCGCATCCTCGCTCTGGGCCGGGCTGCCGTGGTCTCCGACTACGCCCAGTTCGTTGAACTGCCGGACGACATCGTGATCAAGGCCCCTCTCAAGGACGATCCGGGCGCGGAGGCCGGCGCGCTCGCCGGCTTGCTGCGGGGTCTTTTCACCGCGCCGGACCGGCTTGCGGGGATGGGCGCCGCAGCGCGAGCCTTCATCGAGCGCGAGCATCGGCCGGCGTCGGCGGCCCGGGTGGTCTTCGAGGCTCTGGACGAGTGGTCGCGCCTGCCGGTCGGGAAGCCGCCGGCACTGCGGCCGCCGCGACCTCCGGCCCCCACCTCGTTGACCTGGGGGTGGCTGCCGGGGCGGATCGACGTCGAAGGCTGCGACCCGCCCTGGCCGGGTGGCGAGCGCCGTTCGATCGAACTCGTCGTCTCGAACACGGGCTTCGCGACCTGGCTCTCTGGCCGGAACCAGGACGGCGGCGTGGTGCTGGAGCCCCAGCTTTGGAGCGGTGGCCGGGACCTGTTTCGGGGCAGGCCGTGGATTCCGCTGCCGCGAGACCTGCCGCCGGGCGACGCGTGCCGGATTCCGCTCAAGCTCCGGCGACCGATCGGCCGGGCGCGGCTCCGGTGCGAGCCGCACCTCTTCGGCGGTGGTTCGATGACGCTCTGCGGCGCGACCGCCTTCGACAGCGAACTGTGATCTCCAGCCACGGCACGGTCGCGCGGCGGTGGTCCTGGACCCTGCTCACCGGGCTGCTGCTCGCCCTGTTCGCGGTGACGGTGCGGTCGGATGCCGTCGTTGCCGGCGAGCGCGAAACCACGTTCCGGATGGCGGCGTTGAGCCTTGCCTGGGATGGCGACCTGACCTACGGTCGCGCGGACTACGACCGGTATGTCCGGCTCTTCGGGGCAGAGCCTGAGGCGATCGCCCTGGAAACCAGCACTGGCGGCGTCCGGATCGGTTTCGCACGGCCGCCGGCATACGCGGTGCTGGCGGCGCCCTTCGTCCGCGTCTTGCCCCGGCGGGGGCCGGCGTTGCTGAACTGGCTGCTGCTGGTGGTTGCCGCGGCCGGCTCGGCCCTGGTGCTCGAGCGTCGCGTGGGTTCCTGGGCGCCGGTCTGGATCGCCGTGTTCGTCGCCGGCACGACAGCCTTCACGCTGGTGCCGTTGTCGTCGCCGGGGATGTTCCGCCTCGCGACGTCGGCTCTGGCATGGGCGCTCGTCCTTCACGTGATGCCGGTCGCGGACGGCGAGCGCCGTCCGCAAGGCCGCCGACCGCTTCGGGGCGAAGCGCTCCGCTGGTCTCTCGTCGGCTTCCTGCTCATCCTGGCCACGGTCGCCTCGGTCGACGGTCTGAGCCTGTTGCCGGCCCTCGGGGCGGCGGCCTGGCTCGCCCTGCTTCAGCCCCGCCGGGGAATCGCCCTCCTCTCCCTCACGGTGGCGGCGGTGCTAACGGCAGGCGTATCGTTCGGGACGTCGGCGCTGGCCCGCGGCGGTGCGGGTCCGGTGGAGCGGGCCGTCTTCAATCCCTCGACCGGCTTCCCGGCTGTCGACTTCGAGCCGGCCGAGTGGCGTCCGGAGGCCGAAGCCGCCGCCCGCGCCGCACCGGCCGGCCGCGGACCGGACCTCCGGGCCGCCGCCGGAACTCGTCCGGAGACCCTGCACCACGCGACTACCGGCCGAACGATCGGGATCGTTCCGTACTGCGTGCCACTGGTCTGGGCGGCGCTCTGGGGTCTGTTCGCCACTGGTTGGCGACGGGTGTTCCTGCTTGGCGCGTTGGCGTCGGTCGCCGCGCGCGTCGTCTTCTTCCCGTTCGACCTCGGCGACGAGTCAGCGCTCGTCGGCCCCGGCGGCATCGGCGCCGTGCTGCCGGTGTTCTGGTTCCTCGCCGGCCGGCTCGGCCCGGCGCGGCTTGCCGCGGTGGCGGCATCCTCGGCGCTCTTCCTGTACCCGCTCTGGCTGCGGCCTGGCGCGGCGTACGGGCCACAGCCTTTGCCTGAGGGCGCCTTGCACCGCTTCCTGCCGGCCGAGACCGGCCAGCGTCCGCGAGCCGGAGAACCGGCGGACCTGTTCGCTGGTGACGTGTGGCTGCGGCCGGTCGCGGGCAGGGTCACGCCGTTCGGCGAGTCGGGGATCCTGATCGAAGGGGGGTCGGCGGAGTTTCTCGTCGCGTGGGAACCGGACGCGCCCGGCAGCCTGGAAGTGGGCCGCGAAGTGCGGCGGTCGCGGCTCCGGATTCTCCTGGAGCAGGAGGACACGGTCCTGGAGGTCGTGGGCGGCGAAGTCGAGGAGAGCAGGCCTCTTTCATCGGGGCGGACCTCGGTACGTCTGCTCCTGGACCCGCCCGTGGCGCGCCACCGGATGTGGTGGTCGAGTGGACCTGTCGACCTGTTTCGGCTGGGCCTGACCCTGGACGGAGGCGAGGATCCGACTTCGCACCGCGTGCTGGGGATAGGGTCGGTTCCGTGAGCTGGATTCTCCAGATTCAGCGTCGACTCGAGGGTTCGAAGCGGCTACCCGCGGCGCCGGACGGCGAAGGCGCCAGCGTCGCGGTCGTCGTGCCTCTGTACGTCGAGTCGGCGGAACTCTGGACCCTGCTGCGGGAAGAGCCGAACGAGTCGCCTCCGCTCAGCTTCCCGGCTGCAGCCTTCGATGGCGACGACCCCTGGCCGACCGTGGCTCGCCTCGGCAGCGTGGGTCTCGGTGTCGACCCGTCGCGGATTCTCCGGCTCGGCGAGCTGGACGAGGTCGGGGGCAGTGGCGGTTTCCGGCTGCGGGCCTGCGTGGTCGCGGTTCCGTCTCCGGAGGACGACGGCAGCAACACCGAGGCGCGGAGCGTGCGGCTCCCGCTCTCCGCGCTCCGGCACCCCCGGCTGGTGGAGGAGCGGACCTTCGAGATCGAAGGGCAGCAGGTGCCGCTCGCCGTCTACCACCTCGGACGGCACCGCTTGTGGGGGCCGGCCCTCGACGTACTGCTCCAGTTGCTGGAGTTGCTGGAGCGCCCCGAAGCGGCGCGGGAGCCACAGGCCGCCAGCCTGAACTGACTCACACTAGAATGCGCTCGATCCGATCCGCCGGATCTCTGAACCAGGGGAGAACCATGGCCGATACCGCGCGCATTGAAGAGCTTCTGGGCAGTGAGGCGCAGAGCCTCCTCGGACACGTCTGCACCGGGATCCCGAAGGATCACCTGACGGTGCCGGGACCCGACATCGTCGACCGGGCGTTCGGGCCCTCCGACCGGAACAACCGCACTCTCGCGAGCCTGGAACGGCTGCTCGGTCATGGCCGCCTGGGTGGCACCGGCTACGTATCGATCCTGCCCGTGGACCAGGGAATCGAGCACTCCGGCGCCGCCTCGTTCGCGCCGAACCCGATCTACTTCGATCCCGAGAACATCATCCGGCTGGCGATCGAGGGCGGCTGCAACGGCGTCGCCTCGACGCTCGGCGTGCTCGGCAGCATCGGTCGCCGCTACGCGCACAGGATCCCGTTCATCGTCAAGATCAACCACAACGAGAGCCTGACCTATCCCCACACGTACCACCAGGTCCTGTTCTCGCAGGTGGAGCAGGCATGGGATCTGGGCGCCACGGCGGTGGGCGCGACGGTGTACTTCGGCGCCGACGTCTGCCGCGAGGAACTGGTCGAAATCGCCGAGTGCTTCCAGCAGGCCCACGAACTCGGCATGGCCTGCATTCTCTGGTGCTACCTCCGCAATAGCGCCTTCGTCGTGGACGGCGTCGACTACCACGACTCGGCGGACCTGACCGGGCAGGCGAACCACCTCGGCGTGACGATCGAGGCGGACATCGTCAAGCAGAAGCAGGCGACGAAGAACGGTGGCTACCCGGCGGTCGGCTTCGGCAAGACCCATGACCTCGTCTACAGCGACCTGGTGTCCGACCACCCCGTCGACCTGGTGCGCTGGCAGGTCGCGAACTGCTACATGGGCCGGATCGGGCTGATCAACTCCGGCGGTTCCTCGGGCGGCGCCGGGGACCTGGCGGCCGCGGTGCGGACGGCGGTCATCAACCGCCGCGCCGGCGGCCAGGGACTGATCTCCGGCCGCAAGGCGTTCCAACGGCCGATGGCGGAGGGGGTGGAACTCCTGAACCACATCCAGGACGTCTACCTCTGCGAGGACATCACGATCGCGTAGGCGCCCCGCCAAGCAGGGCCGCGATCTCGCCGTGACGCGCCTCCGCGTCCTTTTCCCCTACGTCGATCAGGGCCCGGATGTAGTCGGGCTGGAACATCAGGAGACTGAGCAGATCCGGGCTCTTCGTGTCGCGGGTGCCGAGGCCGCGCGTCATGAAGCGGAACGCCTTGGGGAGGCGGGGCTCGAAACGGCTGGCTAACCTCCCCAGGTCCTCGGAGGGCCGCAGCAGGACCAGGTCGACGAGGCGGAGCGGACCTCGTTCCGACTCCGGCATTCGGGCCAGCAGGCCGTTGACGAGTTCCATGCGGTTCGCGTCCTGGTCGAGCTGATCCAGGAAGACGGCGTTCAGGAGCACGCCCGCGAACTGGGCGGGCGGCGGGTAGGCGGCGGCTGCCGTCCTGGGCGCCAGGGGCTCATGGCGGGTGGATACCGCGATCAGGCGATCGCAGCCCAGGTGCAGGGCCGGCGACAGCGGTGAGGTCAGACGGACGCCGCCATCGCCGTGCCAGGCCTCGCCGATCCGCACCGCCGGAAAGATCAGCGGCAGCGAGGCGGAGGCGAGGACGTGGTCGAGCGTCAGCAGCGCTCGCTCCGAGCGGCGTTTCGGCCGTTCCCAGGTCTCGATGTCGCGGCCCTGAACCCAGGTCACGGTCTGTCCCGTCGACCACTCGACGGTCGTTACGGCGACCGCGTCCAGCCGGCCGCGGGCCAGGTTCTTCGCGATTCCCGGCAGGGCGCGGCCGTTCGCCGCCTCGACGCCGAGGACGTTCGCGAGGTGATTGCCGAGCGGTGAGGTGTCGACCAGGCCGCGGACCTGGGGCCGGTAGCGCAGACCGCCCGAAGCCAGGTTCAGCAGCCAGCGCAAGACGATCTTCCCCAACGACCAGCCGTCGTCCCGGAACACGTGGTCGGGCGTCAGATCGAGCCAGGTGTTCATGAGTTCCTCGGTCGCCTCGGCGGCGCTTCCCGTGTGCGAGGCGAGGAAGGAAGCGTTGATCGCGCCGGCCGACACGCCGGTCAGGACGTCGAAGTGGAACTCCGGAAGCCGCTTCGCCAGGTGCCGGACCAGCCCGACCTGGTATGCCGCCCGCGCCCCGCCGCCGGTGAGGACGAGGCCGATTCGGGGCTTCCCGCCGTCGTTCCCGCGGCCGCTGCCGGCGGACTGGCGCTCGGGTGTTTCTCGTGTTGGCAGCGGCACGCGCTCAGCCCTCGATCCTGCTCTCCGGCAGCCTCGTTCAGATCAGTTCGATGCGGCCTTCGAGCCCCGGAGCACCGGCAAGCCTCCGATCCGCTGTCAACAGGTTGGTGGAGAGGGCTTCGGCCAGGGCGACGTACACCGCGTCGTACGCCGAGACGTTGTGGCGGAGTGCCCAGATGCGGTCCAGGAATCGACGATGCTCGTAGCGTTCCGCCCGAAGGTGGCGCCAGCGCCGCAGGGCTCGGGTTCCCCGGGCCGCGTCGAAGGCACCTTGGCGCACGTAGCGCCGAAGCGCGTGCGCGATCTCCAGGTCCACGACGTGAGGAACGTGGATCTCGACCGACTCGGCCGCGAGTCTAGAGCTCAGGCGGCGGCCGGGCGCGGTGTCCAACAGCATCTCGACGGCCGCGGACGCGTCGATCACCACCGGCGGGATTCTCTGGCCTCCCTCACGACATCAGCCGGGGTCTTGTCGAGCGCCACGGGGGGTTCGCTGCGAATGGCGTCCAGTACTTCCCGGCGGCTTGGCCGGCGGACGATCCGCTCGATCTCGCGCAGCACGAAGTGGGACATGGACACTCCTTCCAGCGCGGCGCGGCTCTTCAGAAGGCGGTGGGTCTCCTCGGGGACGTTCCGAATCTGGAGCATCTTGGACATGACTCAGACAGTAGTTTCATGTGGAGAACATGTCAAGGTCCGGAGAAGACCGACGGCGGAAGTGGCACCTCCGGTGATAGGAATGGAAGCGGTGGAACTGACGTTGGAGCACGCGCTGCCGGACTGGACCAGAACGAGCTGACCGACGATGGAACTGGGCAACGGTGCAACGATCCGCTCCCTCTATCTGGGGCGAGTGAGCTATGAGGCCGGTGTCGAGCTGCAGCACCGGCTCCGGCGGCAGCTTCTGGACGGCGAACCCGATGCCTCGGACACCTTGCTCCTGCTCGAGCATCCGCCGACCTACACGGTCGGCCGGAACTGCGACCGGAGCGATGTCCTGGCGGACCCCGACTGGTTGCGGCAGCGGGGAATCACGATCGCCGAGTGCGACCGCGGCGGGCGCGCGACCTACCATGGCCCGGGACAGCTCGTCGGCTACCCGGTCCTCGATCTGAGGGCGGATCGGCGAAACGTCCGCGGCTATGTCCGGGATCTGCAGGAGGTCCTGGTTCGGACACTGGCGGCATTCGGCGTCGCCGCCGTGGGCGGCGAAGAGCGGGAACGGATCGGCGTGTGGGTCGGTCGCCGGAAGATCGCCTCGATCGGCATTCACCTCCGGCGCTGGGTCACGACGCACGGCTTTGCGCTCAATGTCTGTACTGACCTGGACGACTTCGCCGGCATCCTCTCCTGTGGCTTCGATGCCGGTGTGATGACTTCGATTGAGGAGCTCACCGGTCGCCGGCCTGGTCTGCAAGACGTCGCCGGGTGCTGCGCGGAGAACTTCGCGCGTGTCTTCGAGCGCCGTCTCACTCCGGTAGAGCCGGCCGGGATCGGCTTCGAGCCGGCGTTGCGCGCGGCTAGGATCCGGGACGATACGCGGCCGCTAGAGAGTCGGTCGCCTGGGTCGTAACGCGCATGGATGAACTCGTTTCCATCGGCGCTCCGCCGCCCGTCGGCGGCCTGTCGCGCCTGCCGCGGCCGGACTGGCTGCGCATCCGGCTCAGCACACCGGAGCCCTACCACCGCGTTCGCCGGCTGATGGAAGGGCTGAACCTGAACACGGTGTGCGAGGAGGCGCGCTGCCCGAACATCTACGAGTGCTGGGGCGAGCACGGCACGGCGACGTTCATGATCCTGGGCGACACCTGCACCCGCCGCTGCGGGTTCTGCGCGGTCCACACGGGCCGGCCCGCGCCCGGCGTCGACGCGGACGAGCCGGCCCGGGTGGCGGAAGCCGCGACGGCCATGGGCCTGCGTCATGTGGTGGTCACTTCGGTGGATCGGGATGACCTTCCGGACGGCGGCGCCGGGCACTTCGCCGAGACCATTCGCGCGATTCGGGAGCAGCTTCCCGGGGCCGCGGTCGAGGTTCTGACGCCGGACTTCCGGGGCGTGGAGGATGCGCTCAACATCGTGCTTGCCGAGCGCCCGGAGGTCTTCTCTCACAACATGGAGACCGTGCCCCGGCTCTACCGGCAGGCCCGTCCCGGCAGCAGCTACGAGCGAAGCCTGGCGTTGCTGGCGGAGGCGGCGGCCAGACGCGACGGCGGCGGCTACGAGGGCAAGGTGAAGACGGGTCTGATGGTCGGCCTGGGCGAGACGACGGCCGAACTTGAAGCGACGATCCGGGACATCCGGTCGGCGGGAACCGGGATCCTCACGATCGGCCAGTACCTGCAGCCGACCCGCGACCACCTGCCTGTCGACCGCTACGTGCATCCGGACGAGTTCGCCCGGCTGCGCGACTTCGCTCTCGGTCTGGGCTTCAGCCACTGCGAATCGGGCCCCTTGGTGCGCAGCAGCTACCACGCCCACGCACACGTCGGCGCCGCCAGCCTCTGATGGCGAGGCCATGACGGTCTTCTCGAGGGTCGTCGGCTGGTCCCTGCCGCTGATGCCGCCGCCGCTGGTGCGCTGGGCGGCCGCGCCCTACGTGGCCGGCGACGAGCCGGCCGACGCCCTCGACTGCGCCGCCGCGCTCAACCGCCGCGGGCTTGCCGGGACGCTGGCGCTGCTGGGCGAAGAGATCGACAGCCCGGAACTCGCCGCCGAAGGGACAGGGCTCTATGTCGACCTCGTCGACGCGCTCGCCGACCGCGATCTCGACTGCAACGTGTCGGTGAAGCTCACGCTGCTGGGCCTCAAGGTCTCCCGCAGCCTCTGCCGCGAACACCTGTTCGAGTTGGTGACTCGGGCCGAGGCCCGTGGCAGCTTCGTCCGGATCGACATGGAGGACCACACCTGCACCACGGCCACCCTGGACCTCTACCGGGAGGCCGTGGCCGCTTCGCGAACGCGCGCCGCGGTCGGAGGGCCGACGGGTTCCGGCGCCGGCGGCGACGCTGTCGGCGTGGTGCTCCAGGCCTACCTGCACCGTACGCTCGCCGACATCGCGGCGCTGCCCGAGCGCGCCAACGTGCGCCTGTGCAAGGGCATCTACGTCGAACCGCCAAGCGTGGCGATTCAGGACTACGGCAAGGTGCGCCGGAACTTCCTGGCGGCTCTCGAGGCTCTGTTCGACCGCGGCGCCTACGTCGGCATCGCCACCCACGACGACTACCTGCTGCGCGAATCGGCGGCGATGATCGAGCGCCGCGGCCTGGCGGGCGACCGCTACGAGTTCCAGATGCTGCTGGGAGTGACCGAGGAGCGTCGCGACCGGCTGGCGAGGGCCGGACACCGCGTGCGCATCTACGTTCCGTATGGCCGCCAGTGGTACGCATACTCGACGCGCCGCCTGCGCGAGAACCCGAGCATCGCCGGCCATGTGGCGCGGGCCTTCTTCCTGCGCCTGATGCGCGGGCAGACGGGCACCGGCTGGGGTAAGTAGGGCAGAATCGTCGCCTTCCGCGAGCGCGCCAGCTCCGCGGTTCATCTCAGAGGGAGACGAGAAGGTGACTGCGAGTATCGACAGGGACGCTGCCCGAAGCGGCGAAGCCCGCGTCGCCGTGATCGGCGCGGGCGAGATGGGCCGAACGTTGATCGGCGGCTGGCTGGATGCCGGCGCCGTCGCCGCCGGGTCCATTTTCGCGACCGCCGGACACGAGGAGCGGATCGCGGCCGTGGGCGAGAGGTTCGGGATCGAGGGCGCGGTCGACAACCGCCGCGCCGCCGAGTTCGGCGACATCGTTCTGCTGGCGGTCAAGCCGCAGACGGCGGACGCGGTGCTTCAGGAGATTGGCGACCTGCTCCATCCGGGGCAGGTCCTCGTCTCCATTCTCGCTTCGGTCCGAACGTCCTACATCGAGGATCGCGTACCGGCCGAGGTTCCGGTCGTGCGTGCGATGCCGAACACCCCGAGCCGAGTCGCCGCCGGGATGACCGCGCTGTCGCCGGGCCGTTTCGCGTCTGCCGACCATGTGGCGCAGGCGGAGCGCCTGTTCCTGCCACTCGGGCGCACCGTGGTGGCCGACGAGAAGCACATGGATGCGATCACCGGGCTCTCCGCCTCCGGTCCGGCCTTCCTCTACATCGTGATCGAGGCGCTTGCCGAAGGCGGCGTCAAGGCCGGCCTGCCGCGGAGGATGGCGATCGAGCTCGCGGCCCAGACCTGCCTCGGGGCCGGCAAGATGGTGATCGACACGGACCGGCACCCGGCCCTGCTAAAGGACGAGGTGACGACGCCGGCGGGCTGCACCGTCGACGGCATTCTGCGCCTGGAGGAGGGTGGTCTCCGGGTGACGCTGATCAAGGCGATCATCGAGGCGGCCGCGCGCGCCCGCGAACTCGTGCCCGACGAGTAGGGGCGCCCATGCTTCGCTCCCTGCACGTCCGGAACCTGGCCGTGATCGAACGGGCGGAGCTCGAGTTCGGGCCCGGGCTGAACGTGGTCACCGGCGAGACGGGAGCGGGTAAATCCCTGGTCGTCGATTCGCTTTCGCTGCTCGCCGGGGGGCGCGCGAGTTCGGAGGTGATCCGCACGGGCGCCGGTACGCTGGCGGTGAGCGGCGTCTTCGAGCCTTCGGGCGCCGCATGGCGCGGTCAGCTCGAAGAGGCCGGTGTGCCGGTGGACGGCGACGAACTCCTGGTGCGTCGGGAGGTCACCCGGGAGGGGCGGAACCGCGTGTTCGTTAACGACCATCCGGTCACCGCGAGACTGCTCTCGACCGTCGCCCACGGCCTGATCCGCATCTTTGGTCAGCGGGACGAACTCGGCATGCTGTCCGCCGACCTCCAGCGGGCCTGGCTCGACCGCTCCGGCGGCGACTCCCTGGCGGCGCTGGTCGATTCATGCCGGGAGGCCTGGGGCGCCTACCGAGAGGCCGCCGACCGGCTCGAGCGGCTTTCCCTGGACGACCAGCTCCGCCAGGAACGGATCGACCTCCTGAAGTTCCAGACCTCGGAGATCGATGCCGCTCGTCTGCTGCCCGGCGAGGACGAAGAGCTGCGGGCCGAGCGCGAGGTGCTCCGCCACGCCGAGGCGATCGCGGGCGCGCTGCACCGGGCGATCGCCCTGCTCAGCGAGGACGAGATGGCGGTCGACGGTCGAGTCGCGCAGGCCGGAAACGCGCTCTCGGACATCTCGCGCTGGCAGCCGGAGGCCGAGTCGTGGGTCGAGACCCTGGCCGGCGTGGGCGCGACGGTGAACGACCTCGCGCAGGAACTGCGGACCCGGGTGGCCGGCTGCGAGTCCGATCCGGCTCGCCTGAACCAGATCGAGGAGCGGTTGAGCGTGATCGAGCGTCTGGCCCGCAAGCACGGGGGCAGTAGCTCGGATGTCCTGGAGCACGGCCGCCGTCTGTCGGAGGAACTGCTTGAGCTGGAGACCGCGGACGTGCGCCGGGAGGAGGTGGAGCAGGAAGCCGCTGCACGCCTTGCCGAGTACGCCGGGCGGGCCGAGACGCTCTCCGCTGCCCGGCGCGAACGAGCCGGCGCCCTTGAGCGCGAGGTCGTCGGTCACCTGCTGGACCTGGCCTTCGAGCGGGCAGCGTTTGAGGTCGAGATCACCCGGGAGCTTCGCGACGGCAGCCCGCTCGAGCTCGATGGCGAGCGGGTTGCTTTCGACGCCCAGGGCGTCGACCGGGTCACCTACCGGTTCAGCGCGAACCCGGGCGAGGACCTGCGGCCGCTGTCGCGGGTCGCTTCGGGCGGCGAGCTGGCGCGTCTGTTCCTGGCGCTTCAGACCGCGGTTCGGGGGGGCGGCCCGGCCGAGGGTTCGACTCTCGTGTTCGACGAAGTGGACTCCGGCGTCGGCGGCGCCGAGGCGGCGATCGTCGGCCGCAAGCTCCAGCGCCTCGCCAGCGGCGGCCAGATCCTGGCGGTGACCCACCTGCCCCAGGTGGCGTCCCGCGGCAACCTCCACCTCGAAGTGAAGAAAGAGGTCCACGCCGGCCGCACCCGAGTCGACGTCCACCGCCTCGACCACGAACACCGCATCGAAGAAGTCGCCCGCATGCTCGCCGGCGAACACGTCACGGACGCCTCCCGCTCCGCCGCCGCGGAGCTGCTCGCCGCCGGCGCCGAGTAGGCGGGCTCACGTGTTGGACGTGTGGCCTTGGGACGGTGACCTGAACGAGATGAGAGCGGCCTTGTCCGAGGGGCGGATTCTCGCGATCCCAACCGAGTCCTCCTACGGCCTGGCGGTGGATCCCCGTTCCGCAGGTGGCGTCGAGGCGATCTACCGCCTCAAGGAGCGCGAGCGCGGCAAACCGCTGCCGGTCGTGGCCGCCAACCTCGAACAGGCCGTCGACCTCGGCATCGAACCGAACGAGGCGATCCGCTTTGCCGAAGCACACTGGCCGGCGTCCCTCACCGTGGTGGCGCCGCTACGCGCCGGCCTGTCCGTGCCGGCGGCGGCCGGGGGAGACACACTGGCGGTGCGGGTGCCGGACCACGACCGACTCCGTGGACTTCTCCAGGCTCTCGGTCATCCGCTGACGGCGACCAGCGCGAACCGAAGCGGTGAGCCGCCCGCGTGCGACCTGGCGGACCTCGAACCGATCCTCCGTGGCACCGGCGCGCTGGTGATAGGCGGCGAGCGCACCCCCGGGGGGCTGGCATCCACCGTGGTATCTTGGACTTCCGCCGGTTTGCGGGTGTTGCGCCGCGGGCGCTTCGAGATCTGATCCCGCGGCCGGCGCAGTCGTGAGGTCCAGGACACCCCCAAGACCGTGAGCCGTTTCGCTACCTCCCTTGCCGGCCTTTTCGGCGTCTGTTTGCTGTTCCAGACAGCTACGATCCGGTCTCAGGAGCCCCTTGCCGCGTCACGTACCGAAGGGGCGCCCGCGATCGACCTGGACGGCGACGAGATCGGGGTCGACGAAGTCTCTCGCGGCCAGACCGGCTACGGCCTGTCCGTGTTCGCTGGCAGCGAGCCGGAGCGCTTCGGCGTCGAGGTCGTCGGCGTCCTGCGCGAGATGGACCCCGGCACGAGCTTCATCGTCGCCCGCTTGAGCGGCAAGGGGCTCGAGGAGTCGGGCGTGGTGGCCGGAATGAGCGGCAGTCCGGTCTACATCGACGACCGCCTGGCCGGCGCCGTGGCCTATTCCTGGGCGTTCACCAGCGAGGCTCTGGCGCTGATCACGCCGATCGCCGCGATGCGGCGGTTGAGCGCGCTCGACCCGGGTGAAGCGGCCGGCGGCTCGCTCGGTCTGTCCGTTCCGGGAACGCCCGCGCCGTTCGAGCGCTCGGTGAGGCAGATCCTCGAACCTCCGGAGGAGGTGGCCGAGGCGGTCCGCGAAGTCGTGGCGGAGCAGCTCGGCGCACTGCTGGCTCCCGCGGACTGGGGCGGCCGCGGCGCCTCGATCGCCACGCTCGGCTTCGGGGAGCCGGTGCGCCGGATGCTCGGCGCCGCTCCCGCCGGGCGCGCCGAGGCCTCCGAGGCCCCCGAACTCGGCGCGGGCAGCGCGGTTGCCGGCGTCCTGATCGACGGCGACCTGAAGCTCGCGGTCGGCGGCACGGTGACCCGCGTGGAGGGCGGTGAAGTGCTGGCCATGGGCCACCCCTATCTCGGCGTCGGACCGCTGGGAGTGCCGATGGCCACGGTCGAGGTAGTGGGGGTCGTTCCCCGGCTCAACAGCTCGACCCGGCTCAGCAACATCGGTCCGGTGGTCGGCGCCTTCGACCAGGACCGCTTCGCCGGGCTCAGGGGCACGCTCGGCGCCGAGGCCCGGACGATCCCGATGACGATCGATGTGGAGACGCCGAACGGCGAGTCTCGACGTTTCGACCTTCGGCTCGCCGACCTGCCGATCATGCTGCCGTCGCTGGTCGGCATCCCGACCATGCAGGCACTCGATTCGGCCTCGTACGGCGCCGGCGAGAGCAGCCTCGACATGACCGGCACATTGCGGCTGCGAGGCCACGCCGACGTGCCGCTGCGCCAGGTCTTCGACGGCTCGAACCCCGGCATCCGCGCCGCCTTCTACCTCATCGCCCTGGTGGGCGCGCTGGTCCACTCGGACTACGAGGCGGTGGAGGTCGAGGGCATCGACTTGACTCTCACGCAGGGCCACGCTCCGCGCACGATCACGATCGAGCGGGCTCAGGCATCGTCCACGCGGGTCCGCGCGGGCGATACGGTCCAGGTCGTCTTCGATCTGCGCCGGCATCGCGGCGACCGCTTCCAGGAGACGCTGGACGTGGTAGTGCCGGAGGACCGTCGCCCCGGCCGCTACTACCTGTTCGTGGGCGACGGCGTCAGCATCGACGCCGCCCGGCTGCAGCTTCAGCCGAGCAAGGCCTCCTCTCTTGAGGACGAGCTGAAGCTGCTGCGGTCCTTCAAGTCCCAGAGCCGGCTCGCGGCGCTGGGCGTCGTACCGGCACGCGGGCTGATCGTCCAGGGTCGGCCGATGCCCGACCTGCCGGCCACCGTGCGGTCGATCTGGCAGGCGTCGCCGCTGCAGGGGGAGCCGCGGGCCCTGAACCTGGCGATTGTCAGCGAAGACGGTCGCGATCTCGGCACGCCGCTCGACGGTCTGTTCCGGATCGACCTCCAGATCCTGCCGGGTACGACGCCGTGAGGAGCCGGCACCGTACCGCCGCGGCGACGGCCGCGGCCGCGATCCTGCTGCTCGCCGGCGCCGGGACCACGGCTGCCTCGGAGGTCCAGATCTGGCGCGCCAACAGTCAGGCCGCCTTCCTTGCCGGCGAGCTGGTCGACGTCAGCGTGGATCGCCTGGGCGTTCTGAGGCTGGCGCAGCGCGCGGAGCAGTTCGCCACCCTTTCCGAGCCCTTCCTGTTCTCCTTCGCCGGCGCGAACGGCCGCTTCGCTGCCGGGACCGGAAACTCGGGCAAGGTGCTCGAGATCACCGCCGGTGCCGACGCCGGCTCGGTTGCCGAACTCTTCGCGGCCGAGGAACCCGAGATCTTCGCGGTCTGGGTCGACGGCAACGGTGTCGTCTACGCCGGCTCGTCGCCGGACGGCAAGGTCTATCGCAAGCGCCCGGACGGGGAAGTCGAGGTCGTCTTCGATCCCGAGGCGAAGTACATCTGGGCGCTCTTGGGCGATGGCGACGGCGGTCTGCTCGTGGGCACCGGCCCGGAGGGCGAGCTCCATCGAGTCGACTTGGGAAGTGGCGAGTCGACCCTGCTCTATGACAGCACGGATCTGCACATCCGCTCGCTCGCCCGGCGCGCGGACGGCACGCTGTTCGCCGGCACCGCTGGCGAGGGTCTCCTGCTGGAGATCGACGGCGAGGGAGCGGCCCGCACCCTCTACGACGCGGCCGGGCCGGAGGTGTTGGCGATCGTTCCGGGCGAGGAAGGCGCCTTCTACGCGACCGCCCTGGCCTCCGAGGCGAGCTTCGTCGACCTGAGCAGCGCGCGGCGATCGTCCTCGGGCGGCTCGTCGAGCGCGGCAGCCAGCCGCACCGGCGGCAATGGCGGCAGTTCGACGGAATCGAACGACCAGACGACCCAGGTCACGGCCCAGGCGGGCGCGATCTCGGTCGGCAGCCGCGCCGCCTCGTTCAAGGGTCCTCGTTCCGAGGTGCTGCGGATCGATGGGAGTGGTTCGGTCGAGTCGATCTGGAAGTTCGAGGCCGAGACGGTGTACGCCCTGAGCTACCAGCAGGGCAGGCTCTGGGTCGCCACCGGCCAGGAGGGCAAGCTGTTCAGCTACCAGAACGAGCAGATGGTGCTGGAGAAGGACCTCGACCAGGGCCAGATCGTCGGACTCGCGAAGGGGCCCGCGGGTCCCGTCTTCGCGAGCACCAACGCGGCGGCCGTCTACGGATTCGTCGGCGGCGGATCCGCCGGGCTGGCGGAGCGGGGCACGGTCACCGCCAAGCCGCTCGACGCGTCGTCGGTGGCGAGCTTCGGTTCGATCCGCTGGCGCGGTCGCGCCGGCGACGGAGTCGAGGTCGCGCTCTCCGCGCGCAGCGGCATGAGTTCGACGCCGGACGAGACCTGGTCCGCGTGGACCACGGCCTCCGTGGCGCGGGAGGCGCCGCTCTCCGACCTGCCGCCGGGCCGGTACCTGCAGTGGCGGGCCGAACTTCGCGGCAGCGGTGACCGGACCCCCGAGGTCGTGGCGGTCGAGGTCACCTACCGCCAGCACAACCGCAAGCCGGAGATCAAGAAGCTGGAGGTCCTGCCGGCGGGCACGATCCTGGTGCCGACGAACTTCAACCCCTCGAACCAGGCCTACGAACCGGCGCACCCGAACCGCGACCGCATCTTCACCGTCGTCGGGGACCCGGCGCAGACCCAGAGAGGCTCCACCAAGACCCTCTGGAAGCTCGGCTACCGGACCCTGCGCTGGGAGGCCGAGGATCCGAACAAGGACCGTCTCCGCTACCGGCTCTCGTTCGCCCGCGAGGCGGCGCTGGCGGCAGCCGGCGAGGACGGCGGGGACGAGGAGGGTCCGTGGCTGGAGGTGGCGGACGACCTGAAGGCGACGTTCTTCAGCTTCGACGCCACTGTGCTGCCGGACGGTGTCTACCGGTTCCGGGTGGAAGCCAGCGACCGGCTCGACAACGTCGCCGGTGAGGCGCTGGAGGCGGAGGAGATATCTGCCGCGGTGGTCGTCGACCACAGCCCGGCCCGGCTCGTCTCCGCGACCCGTGACGGCGACCGGGTGACCGCGGTGGTCGAGGACGCCTGGAGCCCGTTGCGTGAAGCGGTGATCAGTGTCAACGCGGGTGAATGGCGTTCCGTCCGGGTCGAGGACGGCCTCCTCGACAGCCAGCGCGAGACGCTTTCCACCCCGGCTCCGGAGGGCGCCCGCCTGCTGCTGCTGCGGCTGACCGACGCCGCCCACAATGTCACCACCATCGACCTCTCAGGCCAACTCGGGAGCGGCCAATGACCCAGCGAGTGGGTGTCTTCCCCGGTTCCTTCGACCCGGTCCACAACGGCCACGTCGACCTGATCGAGCGCGCCCGCCGGCTCTTCGACGTGCTCTACATCGCCGTCCTCTACAACGAGCAGAAGCAGGCCCTGTTCTCGGTGGAGGAGCGGATCGATCTGCTACGCGACCTGGTCGGCGACTCCGGCGATTGCCGGGTCGAGAGCTTCAGCGGCCTCCTCGTCGACTACGCCCGCGAACGGAACGCCACCGCCGTCGTCCGCGGCCTCCGCTCCGGCGCCGACTTCGACTACGAGCTCCCGATGACCCTGATGAACCGCCGCCTCGCGCCCGGCATCGACACGATCTTCCTGCTGCCGGCGCCGGAGTGGATCTACCTCTCCAGCCGGCTGACCAAGGAGGTCGGCAGCCTCGACGGCAACCTGTCGGGCGTGGTGCCGCCCGCGGTGCTGGAGGCGCTACGCCGGAAGCTGGGCTGAGGGGCGCGCGGCCCTCCGGCGCTCCTAGATCGACTTCGGGCCGACCTTCCCGGTCGAGGTCAGGTTCGTTCCCGTCAAGGGGTCGTGCACCGTGATCACGTACGAGTGTTCGCGGCGGCGGAGTTGCAGATCGGTCTCGTAGTAGAAGACCTGGCCCGGCTGCGGTTCCTGGGAACCAGTGATCGGGACTTTCTCGAAGGACACTTCGGAGCGGTTGCCGCCTTCGTCCATCGCCGTCACGCGAATCTCCACCACGCTGAGCCACTCGCCGGCGACGGGCAGGAGCTGGATCTCGTCGAGGGGGATCGCCACCTCGACGTTCACCGACATCTTGCGGCGGCCGGCGCGAACCGGCTTGGAGAAGTGCACTTCGAGCGGTAGTGCGTCGGGCGGATCGCCGAACAGCAGCGCTGCCTTCGCCGTCATGTCGAGCTCGTGGTCGCGCGACATGTCGACGTAGCCTTCGCGTGCGCGGGCGTTGAGGTCGGCCCGGCCTGCGAGCCGCACCACGATCTGATGGAACCTGTTGTCCTCACGGCGCTGGGGCTCGAAACCGAGCCAGTAGTACGAGCGCGTGTCCGCCGCAACGCTGGCCAGCGCCACGTCCCGCCGGAAGTTGACGAGTGGGACGCCGCCGGTCGAGCGGGCCAGCAGGTGCAGCGTGCTGTGCACGGTGTCCTCCCTTTCGAGCGCACCAGTAAGGGCGCCTGCAGGGTCGACTGCACCGTTCGCGCGCACCCCGGTCGACGCGTCGCCCCCGAAGCTCCTCACGGGACCCGGCACGTCAACCGGGTAGAGCGAGAAGCCGATCAGGTTCGCCGTCGACACCAGAGGACCGTAGAGTTCATCCTCGCTCATGATCCGGCGATCCCGCGGCAGGCCGCCGTCGGGGAGATTCGCTCGCGTGTAGATCGCCACGGACCTGGGCCAGCCGCCAGCGAGCAGCAGCATCACCTTGCGGCCTGGCTGGCGGGAGAACTGACGCATCGTAGCCATCGCGGCCAGCACCGAACTCTCCAACTGGTTGTTCAGGCGCTCCCTGTAGGAGTGTTGCGCTCTGGAGAAGAGGGAGGCAAGGCTCCTGGAACCTTCGGGCTGGACTGCTTCGACATCCGCTCGCACTTGCCGGTCCGTATCGGCCAGGCTCCGCGCGGTGAGCTGCTTCATGCCGCGGGTCGGCCGCTCGCGCGCCCGGTCCAGCGCCTCCTCCAGCTCCAGCGAGCGCGGCGTCCAGCCCGTCAGCGTCTCGGCGCTCTTGCCGTCGAACGCGACGACGGCCACCCGGTCCACCGGACGCAGCGTTCGGAGGTCGTCCCTCAAGCGGTCGAGCACCCTGTTGCGGTCGCGCTTGATCGAGAAGAGGTCGTCGATGAAGACCAGGAAGTTCGTGCCGACCGGCGCGTCCGGGTCCACGCTCGGCACCGCGGCCATGTCGCCATTCCGGGCCCCCAGGGCGAGGCCGTCCTCGATCTCAGTGAAGTAGTCGATCGGTGTGGGCTTGCCGTCGACCAGGAGCTCGAAGTCCGACGGCTTCAGTCCCTGGACGCGGTTTCCCTGACGGTCGGTGACGACGACCTCGACGTTCACGACGCGAACGTCGATCGTCTCCGAGAACACCTCGGGGATCTCCACCTCCTGGCCCGTCGCCGGGGCAGCCGCCCACACGAAGGCCGCGAGAAGCCAGGCGACCAGGAGGGTTCGCCGGGACTTCACCGACGTTCGCCGACTAATTTGCGCCGCGGTGGACGCTGCCGCCGGCGTCGACGGTCCAGGTGTCGGTGCCGTGGATCAACTGGTCGAGGGTCTGCGGCCGCGCCGTCGTCAGCTCGTCGATCTGGTCGATGACGCCGGCGTCGTACGTTGGGGCGTCGACCGCTCGGAGGACGCCCAGGGGGACCGGGAAGTCGCCGAGGCCGTCACCGGTCGAGATGCTTGCCATCTGGAACGCCAGGGACGGATTCGCGTGCTTCTCGTCCCACACGAGGCAGTCGTCGGCGCTCCTGCCGTTGCCGAGATCGATGACCTCGAAGTCGGTTCCGGTGAAGCGCAGGCCCTTGTCCTGGTTGTCGCCGAACACCAGGGGCTTGCCGTGCTCCAGGTAGAGGCCGTTCTGCTGCCGGCCGGCCTTGTCGGTCAGGGCGGCGAACGCCTTGTCGTTGTAGATGTTGCAGTTCTGCATCACCTCGACGAACGCCGAGCCCTTGTGCGCCGCTGCTCTCTTCAACACCGACTTGAGATGCGGCATGAAGATGTCGACGCTGCGGGCGACGAAGGTGGCGCCGGAGCCAATCGCGATGTTCAGCGGGTTGAAAGGGAAGTCGACCGAGCCGTGGGGTGTCGACTTCGTCCGCTTGCCGAGCTCGCTGGTGGGCGAGTACTGGCCCTTCGTCAGGCCGTAGACCCGGTTGTTGAAGAGCAGGATCTTGACGTTCACGTTCCGGCGCAGGGTGTGAATCAGGTGGTTGCCGCCGATCGACAGGGCGTCGCCGTCGCCGGTGACGACCCAGACGTCGAGGTCCGGCCGGGTCATCTTGATCCCGGTCGCCACCGCCGGCGCGCGGCCGTGGATCGAGTGGAAGCCGTAGGTGTTCATGTAGTACGGGAAGCGGCTGGAGCAGCCGATCCCGGATACGATGACGAACTTCTCGCGGGGGATTCCCAGTTCCGGGAACACCTGCTGGACGGCGGAAAGGATGGCGTAGTCACCGCAGCCGGGACACCAGCGGACTTCCTGATCGCTCTGGAAGTCCTTTCTGGTCAGCGGCGTCGCTTCGGTTGTCGGCATGTCCACGTCAAGCTCCGGCCATCTGCTGGATCCGATGGAGGATCTCGTCCCGCGTGAAGGGCTTGCCTTCGACCTTGGAGTAGGTCTCGATGTCCTTCAGATAGCGGGCGCGCAGCAGCAGGGCCAACTGGCCCAGGTTCATCTCGGGCACGAGCACGCGCTCGAAGCGATCGAGCACGTCGCCCAGGTTGCGCGGGAAGGGGTTGAGGTGCTTCAGGTGGGCGCGACTGACGGTGAGTCCGTCGGCCCATGCCTGGTTCACGGCGCCGGTGATGGCGCCCAGCGTGCTGCCCCAGCCGAGGACGAGGAGCTCGCCGCTCTGCGGTCCTTCGACCTCGATCTCAGGGATCTCGTTCGCGATGCGGGCGACCTTCTCGGCTCGGAGCCGCACCATGTGGTCGTGGTTCTCCGGTTCGTAGTTGACGTTGCCGGTGACGTCTTCCTTTTCGAGACCGCCGATGCGGTGCTCGAGCCCCGGAGTGCCCGGGATCGCCCAAGGGCGGGCCAGCGTGGCTTCGTTCCGCATGTAGGGCATGAAGCCTTCGGCGTCCTGGTGGAACTCGACCCGGAGGTCGGGGAGTTCCTCGACCTCGGGGATCCTCCACGGTTCAGCGCCGTTCGCGATGTAGCCGTCCGAGAGCAGCACGACCGGAGTCATGTACTTCGTCGCCAGGCGCACCGCCTCGAGGGCCGTGTCGAAGCAGTCGGCGGGCGAGGACGCGGCGATCACCGGCACCGGCGACTCGTTGTTCCGCCCGAACATGACCTGCAGCAGGTCGGCCTGCTCCGTCTTCGTCGGCAGACCGGTGGAGGGCCCGCCGCGCTGGATGTCGCAGATAACGAGCGGCAACTCGACCATCACGGCGAGGTTGATGCCCTCGGCCTTGAGCGCGATGCCGGGTCCGCTCGAGCAACTGACGCCGAGCGCCCCGCCGAAGGACGCGCCGATCGCGGAGCAGACCGCGGCGATCTCGTCCTCGGCCTGGTAGGTGGTGACGCCGAAGTGCTTGTAGGTCGCCAGCTCGTGGAGCACGTCGCTCGCCGGCGTGATCGGGTAGGCGCCGAGGAACAGCGGCAGGCCGCTCCGGCGGCTCGCCGCGACCAGACCGATCGCCAGCGCCGAGTTGCCGTGGATGCTGCGGTACGTGCCGGGCTCGAGCTTGGCCGGTTCCACGTCGTACCGCACCTGGAAGGCGTCGGTGATGTCGCAGAAGTTCCAGCCCGCCTTCATCACCTTGACGTTCGCCTCGGCGATCTCGGGCCGGCGGCGGAACTTCACCCGCAGCCAGTCGATCGTCGGTTCGAGGGGCCGGCTGAACAGCCAGTAGATCATCCCCAGGGCGAGGAAGTTCTTGCACCGGTCCTTGGAACGGACGTCGAGCTCGCTCTCCTCCAGTGCCCGCCGGGTCATCGTCGTCAGGGCGACCTGGTACAGCCGGAAGGCGTTCAGGCTGTCGTCCTCGAGCGGGTTCGACTCGTAGCCGGCTCGTTTCAGGTTGCGCGGTGTGAACTCGTCCGTGTTGACGATAATCACGCCGTTGTCGCGCAGGTCGCGGAGGTTCGCCTTGAGCGCCGCCGGGTTCATCGCGACGAGCACGTCCGGCGCGTCGCCGGGAGTGTGGATGTCGTGGTCGGCGATCCGGACCTGGAACGCGGAAACGCCAGGCAGCGTCCCCGCCGGGGCCCGGATCTCGGCCGGGAAGTCGGGCAGCGTGGAGAGGTCGTTGCCGATCAGCGCCGACGTGTTCGTGAACTGGGTGCCGGTGAGCTGCATGCCGTCGCCCGAGTCGCCGGCGAAGCGAATGACGACGTCGGAGACTGTGGCTTCCGCGGCCTTGCCGGCATCCGTCTGCCCTGCGATCGGGAGGGTCATGGTGGTTCTTGGGATGTGGCAGCCGGGCGCTATCGGGGGCGGAACCTCTGCCCGCCGCCGCGCCTGCGGGCCTGTCCGCGGGACAGTCTGGAGGCAGATAGTACCATGACGCTGCCCCGCGGATCGGCGAGAACCCCAGGTGCCCAGTCGCGAGAAAAGAGCGAGCCGAAGCAGGCCATGGCGGCGAGTCGCCTGGCTGTCCGGGGCGGCTCTCGCGCTGGCGCTCTCGATCGTCACGGTGTCGCTGGATGCGCCCCTGGTGCTCGACCTGCTTGCCTGGACCCTGATCACAATCGTCGGGGGTGCAGTCGGCTGGACCCTCGTGGTCTGGCTGCAGCGCCGGTTGCTGTGGCGGGTGGGCCGGCGACTCGCTTTCAGCTACGTGCTGTTGGGGCTGCTGCCGTTCCTGCTCAGCCTGGTGCTGGTCATCGTCGCGGCATACCTGCTTTCCGGCTTCTTCCTCGGCCATCTCTACCGCGAAGCGGCGATCGGTCTCCACGAGGAACTCGAGGCGGTGTCCGGGTTCCTTCTCCAGCCTCTCGAGATGGGGCTCCTGGATCCTTCCGCACTGCCTGCCGCGCAGGGTGGCGCCGCGCTCGCGTACTACCGGGACGGCGTCCGGGCGGGTGGGGATCCGCGGGCGCCGGCGTCCTTTCCCGCGTGGCTGGAGACGGACGAGGCAACCGATGGGCAACCGCGGCGGAGCAGGATTCCGCCGCTCGTCGTACTTCCTGACGGTGCGGCCACGTTTGCAGCGGTCTTGCGCCGGGGGCCCTCGGGAGTCGTTGCGTTCTACGATCCGGCGGCCAGGGGGCTGCTGGAACGGGAGCTGAGCCGCCGAAGCGACGTCTGGACGTTGCTCCGCGGCCCCGGCGAGACGGACGGCGCGGGCTGGACGGTCCAGATCGGCGGGGGCACGCAGTTCATGCTGCAGCCGCTGGCGCGGACCGGGGGCGGCGAGGAACGCGAGGCGTTCTTCGAGTCCCTGAACGCCAGTTCTCCACTCAGCATCGTCAGTGTCGAGATGGCCGGGCCGCTCCATGCGTTCGCCGACGGCGCGCCGGTGTCGCCGCCGGTCTCGGTGTCGTTGGCGGCGACGCAGCCGATCGTCTTCCGCCATCTCTTCTCGGCCTCGAGCCAGGTGGACACGCTGGGTTGGTTCTTCTTCGGCCTCGCCACCTTCCTGCTCTTCGACGTCTTCATCGCGGCGACGGTCATGGCCATGTTCATGATCCTCGGGCTCAGTCGGGCCGTGAACCGGTTGAGCGCGGCCACCGGGGCCGTGCAGGCGGGAGACTTCTCGGCCCGCATTCCGGTGCGGCGCAAGGATCAGCTCGGCGCGCTCCAGCGGTCGTTCAACGAGATGGCGGCGGGCCTCGAGCGCCTGATCGCCGAGCGCACGGCCCGGCGGGCCCTGGAGCAGGAACTCGAGTTCGCCCGCGAGGTCCAGAAGAACCTGATTCCGGGCCAGGGACTCCAGGTGGAGGGCGTCGAGTTCGCCACCTTCTTCGAGCCCTCGGCCGCGATCGGCGGCGACTACTTCGACATCCTCGAGCTTCCCGGTGAGTGGGAAGGAGACAGGGGCCGGCTTGGCGTGGTCATTGCGGATGTGGCCGGCCACGGCCTCTCGGCCGGTCTCCGCATGGCGATGCTCAAGGCCGGCCTGCTCACCCTGGTGGAGGAGGGCAAGCCGGCGCGGCAGTTGCTGCCCGCTCTGGACGGCCTGGTGCGCAAGGAGAGCGACCGCGTGTTCGTCACCGCGAGCCTCTCCCTGATCGACGTGTCGACCGGCGTGGTCGAGATGACCAACGCCGGCCATCCTCCCGCCTACCTGCTGCGGAATGGCGAGATCGAGGAGATCCTCCTTTCCGGATCCCCGCTCGGCGCGCTCGGCGCGGACTACGGCTTCCGGCGGTTCGAGCTCAGGCCGGGCGACGTCATGGTCTGGCTCTCGGACGGCTTCATCGAGGCCGCGGACGCCGACGGCGAGGTCTTCGGCTACGAGCGCACGATCGACTCCCTCAAGGGCTCGGCCGACAGCGCCATGGAAGTGCGGGACCGCATTCTCGGCGACATCCGCCGCTACACAGAAGGCGTGGGCGCCGAGGATGATCTCACTCTGGTCGTGATGCGCTACCAGCCGGAGGCGGCGACCTCCGAGACGCCGGTCGACCAGGAGCTGCTGCGGGCGGCCGGCGGCTGAGGAGAAGCGGTGCGCGTCGTCGTCCGGGTCGCCTTGGCGGCCTCGGTTCTGCTGGCCGTCGCGGCGGCGGCCGGCGCCGAACTCGCGATTCTCACCAACGGCCATCGCTACAAGGTGACTGACTGGGAAGTCCAGCACCGTGGCGAGGCCGTGGGCGACGAGCGGATTCGGTTGACCCTCGAGGGCGGCGGCACGGTGACCCTGCCGCTGATCCAGGTCGAGCGAATCGTCGATGACGAGATCGTCGAGGAGCCGCCGCCGGCCTCCCCTGCCGAACCCGGCTTCACCTTCGACTACCGGCCCGGGCAGACCGCGCCGGCGACGCCATACGGGGAACTCTTCCTTGAGGTTGGCCGCGAGCACGAACTGAATCCCGATCTGCTGGCCGCCCTGGCGAGGGCCGAATCGAACTACGACCCGGGCGCCGTGTCCTCCAAGGGCGCCCGCGGGCTGCTTCAGTTGATGCCGGCGACCGCCGAACGGTTCGGCGTGTCGCCGCGCGAGCTTCACGACCCGGCCCGGAACGTCCTGGCGGCGGCCCGCTACCTGACCTGGCTGCGCCGCCGCTTCGAGGACGATCTGCTGCGCGTGCTCGCCGGTTACAACGCCGGCGAAGGCGCCGTCGACGCCCATGACGGCGTTCCGCCCTACCGCGAGACGGTGACCTTCATCGGCCGCGTCTACGGCTTCCTCGGCTTGTAAACACTGGGTGCGCGGGTCTTCTGACCCGCCTGTAGCCGCGGGTCCTCTGACCCGCGGGTGAACCTGCCGCGAAGCGGCGAGCGCGAGCTGCTCCGCGTCTTTAGCGCGCCCGCGGGTGGTACTGGTCGTACAGCGTCCGCAGGCGGTGCTCGTGGATGTGCGTGTAGATCTGCGTCGTTGTGATGTTCGCGTGTCCGAGCATCACCTGGACGGCGCGCAGGTCGGCGCCGTGCTCCAGCAGATGGGTGGCGAAGCTGTGGCGCAGCACGTGGGGGGAGAGATCGGGTATCCCGGCCCCCCGGCCGTAGTTCCTGAGCAGCTTCCAGAATCCCTGCCGGGTCAGTCCGCTGCCGCGGTAGCTGACGAAGACGACATCGTGGCGACCCTTCGCCATCACCGGCCGCACCTCGCGGAGGTAGCGGTGAAGCCAGTTCTCGGCCGATTCGCCGACCGGCACCACCCGTTCCTTGGCACCCTTGCCGAACGCGATGAGGTAGCCGGCGTCGAGCTGAAGCTGGGTCCGTTCGAGGCTGACCATCTCGCTGACGCGCAGGCCGGTGGCGTAGAGCAGCTCGATCATCGTGCGGTCGCGGACCCCCGCCGGACGGCTTGTGTCCGGGGCGTCGAGCAGCGTCTCGACCTGATCTTCGCGCAGCACCTTGGGTAGCCGGCGCGGCAGCCTGGGCGGGTAGAGGTTGACCGCCGGGTTGTCGCCCCGGTCGCCCTCGTTCACCAGGAAGGCGTAGAACCGGCGCATCGAGACCAGCGCGCGACTCACCGAGCGAGGCGACAGCCCGTCCCGGCGCAGGCGCCGCAGGTGCTGTCCGAGCTGATCGACGGATGCCGTCAGCAAGTCGCCGTCGGCGTCCTCCAGGTTGCGCGCCAGCCGGAGGAGATCGCGCCGGTAGGCGTCGACCGTGTGCTGGGAAAGGCCGCGTTCCACCAGCAGCCCGTCGAGATAGCGGTCCAGCGTCCGCTCGCTCTCGGACACCCTGGCGGGTCCGCTCAACGTGCTGGTAACGGCCATTCCTATAGCCAACAATCTATCAGTCCCCAACCACTGGGTGCGCCGGCCTTCTGGCCGGCATCAGCGCGATGCCGCGTAGCGGCGAGCCCGTGTCGTGCCGCGCTACGATTCGCCAATGACCAGACGAACCACCGCCATAGCCCCTTCTTCGCTCCTCCTCCTCCTAGCCGCTTGCACCCAGCCGGCCGCCCAGCCCGATACCGCGACCCAGCTCGCCACCTGGATCTCCGACCTCTCCGACGACGCGATGGAGGGCCGCGGCCCGGGTACCGCGGGCGACGTCATGGCGCGGCAGTACATCGCCGACGTGATGGCCGGGATGGGCCTCGAACCCGCCGCCGCGGACGGCAGTTGGGAGCAGCCGTTCGACATCGTCAGCATCGACGCCACCGTTCCCGAAACCTGGACCTTCCGTTCGGACAGCGGCGACAGCGTCGAGTTCGCCTTCTGGGACGAGTTCATCGCCCATAGCGGCGTGCAGTCGGAGCGGGCCGCGATCGAAGACGCCGAGGTCGTGTTCGTCGGCTACGGCATCCAGGCGCCCGAGTACGGCTGGGACGACTATGGCGATGCGGACCTCGCCGGCAAGGTGCTGGTCATGCTGAACAACGACCCGGACTGGGATCCGGACCTGTTCGAGGGTGACCGCCGCCTGTACTACGGTCGCTGGACCTACAAGTACGAGAGCGCCGCGGCCCAGGGCGCGGCGGGCGCGATCATTATCCACACGACCCCCTCGGCCGGCTACCCGTTCCAGGTCGTGCAGACATCCTGGACCGGCCCGCAGTTCGAACTCCCCGCGGAGGGAGAGCCCCGCGCCCAGATCAACGCGTGGCTGACGGAGGAGGCGTCACGCCGCCTGTTCGAACTCGCCGGCGTCGACTACGACGAGACCCTGGAGTCGGCACGGAGCGCCGACTTCAGCCCCGTGCCTCTCGGCCTGTCGACGAGCCTGGCGCTCACCAACACGGTCACGAGCGAACGGACCGCCAACGT
Source organism: Holophagales bacterium (assembly GCA_009845425.1). GTDB lineage: Bacteria > Acidobacteriota > Thermoanaerobaculia > Multivoradales > Multivoraceae > Multivorans. The sequence goes on along the minus strand of VXZQ01000017.1, from coordinate 14,241 downwards.
GCTCGGCGCCTTGCCAGGCAGCGACCCGGAGCTCGCCGACGAGTGGATCGTCTTCACGGCCCACCACGACCACCTCGGCGTTTCGCCGGACGAGAGCCTGGAAGACCGCATCTACAACGGCGCCCTCGACAACGCGGCCGGGGTCGCCCAGGTGCTCGCCATCGCCAGCGAGCTGGCGGCGCAGAACCCCGGTCCGAGCCGCTCCATGCTGTTCGCTCTCGTCGGCGCCGAGGAGCAGGGCCTGCTCGGGTCCGAGTACTACGCGGCCCACCCGACCGTGCCCCCCGGCAAGATGGCCGCCAACATCAACTACGACGGCGGCAACCAGTGGGGCCGGACCCGCGACGTCACCTACATCGGCTACGGCAAGTCGAGCCTGGACGCGGTCGTCGAGGCCGCCGCCGCCGAACAGGGCCGTACCGTCCTTCCCGACCAGTTCCCCGCCAACGGCTATTTCTACCGCTCGGACCAGTTGAACTTCGCCCGCATGGGCGTGCCGGCCATCTACCTCGACAACGGTACCGACTTCATCGACCGGCCGCCGGACTGGGGCCGCGAGGTGCTGCAGGCCTGGACCGAGAACATCTACCACCAGGTGTCCGACGAGTACGGCGAGGACTGGAACTTCGAGGGCATGGCCGACGACGTCGAACTCGGCCTGGCCTGCGCCCGTGCGATATCCGAGAACCCCGAACTTCCGTCCTGGAACCCCGGCGACGAGTTCGAAGCCGCCCGTCTGGCGGCGCTCGCCGCCGTCGAGTAGCCGGCGCGTTACCTGGAGAGCACCACATGAGCGAAGCGCGAATAGCCGCCCGCGAACCCGCGAAGATCGAACTCGAGGCCGGCACCTACTGGTGGTGCCGCTGTGGCCGGTCAGAGAACCAGCCCTTCTGCGACGGGTCCCACCGGGGCACGGGGTTCGAACCGATGCGCCTCACGCTGGAGGAGGATCGGCGGGTCGCTCTTTGTCAGTGCAAGCGCAGCGACAGGATGCCGCACTGCGACGGCAGCCACCGGTTCCTGGACTGAGTGGCTCAGCCGGGCACGATCTCCGCATCGTGTCCGCACCACACGAGGCCTGACACCAGCTTCGGCAGGAAGCGAGTCGACTTGGGCGGCAGCAGGTCGCCGTCTTCGGTGGCCAGCGCAAACTGCTTCGGCGTCATCGGCGGCAGGAAGACACCGGCGGTGATCTCGGAGCGCTCCAGCAGGATGACGATCTCATCAGGATCGGCTTCGTAGGCGATGCTGCCGTCGGTGGCGGACTCGATCGGCACGCCGGTGGTCTTCAGCAGGTGATGGTGGAGCAGGACGGCGGGCAGGTTCGCCTTGCGGCCGGGAGTGTCGGCCGGGGCGGCGTCCGGATCGAGGGTCCAGAGTTCGGGGGCCTCGTCGCCCTGGAACCAGACGGCGAGCGCGGGCTGGGCGGCCGCGGCCACGCGGGCGGCGATCCCGGTACCCGCCGTCGCCGCCAACGGCTCCGTGACCAGCGGCAGGGCGGACATCGCCTCGCGGTCGACGGGCACGCGGACACCTCGATGGACCGGATCGATCCGCAGGTTCGCGGAGGCCAGGCTGGTCAGCACGACCATCTTGCACGCCGCGGCGGTGCCGCTTGCGGCGCCCTCTTCGGCGGCGTAGGTCTGGGCCACCTGGGTGCGGTGGTGACCGTCGGCGATGGCGGCGCGGGCGCCTGCCAGGGCCCCGGCGTAGGCGGCGATCCGCTTGCGATCGGTGATCCGGTAGAGCGTGTGGACATCGCCGGTCCACCGATCCGTGTGGTTGACCAGGGCGTCGCCCGCGCCGCCGCCGCAGTCCTCGGCGAGCAGGCGTTCCAGGGTGCCGTCGTCTTCGGCCAGGTAGAAGACGGGCTCGATGTCGATCCGCGTGAGCCGCAGCAGGTCCAGGCGCTCGGCGATTGACTTCGCGACGGTCTGCTCGTGCGGCCAGAGGTCGCCTTCGCGTCCCGGCTCGACGCCGACCAGCGCGCACAGGCCGAGACGGCTCGCGCCGTCGGGCTCGGTGATCGCGTACGGGTAGACCGACGGAGTTTCGTCCCTGGCGACGACGCCCTGCTCGAGCCACTCGCGGTGGAGCGCCGCCGACCGCTCGTGCGGCGTCCTGCCTTCATCGCCGGCGGGCTTCGTCACGCGAGCGAACTGGTTCGGCGACTGCGCGTGCAGGCGGTCGCGCAGGGTCTCGTCGATCTGGTCGAACGGCGGCGCCGCCTGTGCGGCGGCGTCGACCACCGCGGAGTTGTAGCGGTAGCCCTGAAAGGCGTAGAGCTTCATGTCGGCTCCTGGAGTACGGGCGTGGAGGGGTGCTGTTTCAGGCGGCGCGGTTGCCGTCGCTGGTCGCGTCGGCCGAGCCGGACGCGGACTCGCTTCGGATGGCGAGGCTACCGTCCTCCACGTCGATCAGCACGCGGTCGCCGGGGCCGATGTCGCCGCCGACCAGGGCCCGGCCGACGCGGGTCTCGACCTCGCGCTGCAGGTAGCGCTTGAGCGGCCGTGCGCCGTAGACCGGGTCGTAGCCGGCGCGGGCGGTGAACTCGCGCGCCGCCGGGCTCAGCTCGAGGCCGATGCCCTGCTCGCCGAGGCGCTTCGCCAGGTCGGCGGTCAGCAGGTCGACGATCTGTTCGATCTCGGACACGGTCAGCGGTGAGAACAGCACGACCTCGTCGATCCGGTTCAGGAACTCGGGCCGCATGGAGCGGCGGAGCTCGGTCATTACGGCGTCCCGGGCGGTGTCCGTGATCTCGCCCGCCGGCGTCACTCCTTCGAGCAGGATGGGCGAGCCCAGGTTCGAGGTCATGATGACCACCGTGTTCTTGAAGTCGACCGTCCGTCCCTGGGAGTCGGTGATCCGGCCGTCGTCGAGGACCTGGAGCAGCACGTTGAACACGTCCCGGTGCGCCTTCTCGATCTCGTCGAAGAGGACGACCGCGTAGGGCTTGCGACGCACGGCTTCGGTCAACTGGCCGCCGTCCTCGTGGCCGACGTAGCCCGGCGGCGCGCCGACCAGCCTCGACACGGTGTGGCGCTCCATGTACTCGCTCATGTCGATCCGGACGATGTTGTCCTCGGTGTCGAAGAGGGCCTCCGCGAGGGTCTTGGCGAGTTCCGTCTTGCCGACTCCGGTGGGGCCGAGGAACAGGAACGAGCCGATCGGGCGGCGCGGGTCCTTGATCCCCGAGCGGGCGCGGATCACCGCGTCCGCGACCAGTTGGACGGCTTCGTCCTGGCCGATTACCCGGCGGTGGAGGATCTCGTCGAGTCGGAGCAGCTTCTCGCGCTCTCCCTCGACCAGGCGGGTGACGGGCACGCCCGTCCACTTCGACACGATCTCCGCGATCTCGTTGTCGGTCACCTCTTCTCGCAGCAGCCGTCCCGCTCCGTCCGTCTCACCAGCGGCCTGCTCCTGGATCTTGAGCTTCGCCATCAGCCCCGGCAGCACTCCGTGGCGGAGTTCGGCGGCCCGGTTGAGGTCGTACTGGCGCTCCGCGACTTCGATCTCGTGCCGCACCTGCTCGACCTGCTCGCGCACCTTCCGCTCGTCGTCGATCGCGGCCTTCTCGCTCTCCCACTGGCTGCGCATGGCGGCGGCCCTGGTGCGCAGGTCCGCGAGCTCCCGCCGCAGCGTCTGCAGGCGCTTCCTGCTCGACTTGTCGGTCTCCTTGTTGAGTGCCGCCTCCTCGATCTCGAGCCGCATGACCCGCCGGGTCGCTTCGTCGAGCTCGGCCGGGAGGGAATCGATCTCGGTGCGGATGAGGGCGCAGGCCTCGTCGACGAGGTCGATCGCCTTGTCGGGCAGGAACCGGTCCGAGACGTAGCGGTCCGAGAGGGTGGCCGCGGCGACCAGGGCGTTGTCCTGGATGCGGACGCCGTGGTGGACCTCGAACCGTTCGCGCAGGCCGCGCAGGATGGACACCGTGTCCTCGACCGAGGGCGCGTCGACGAGAATCGGCTGGAAGCGCCGCTCGAGCGCCGCGTCCTTCTCGATGTACCTGCGGTACTCGTCGAGCGTGGTGGCCCCGATGCAGTGCAGCTCGCCACGCGCGAGCATCGGCTTCAGCAGGTTGCCGGCGTCGGTGGAACCCTCCGTGCGGCCGGCACCGACGATGTTGTGGACCTCGTCGATGAACAGGAGAATGCGGCCCTCGCTCCGCGCGATCTCATTCAGCACCGCCTTCAACCGCTCCTCGAACTCGCCGCGGTACTTGGCGCCGGCGAGCAGCGATCCGAGGTCGAGTGAGAACACGCTCCGGTCCTTGAGCCACTCCGGCACGTCGCCGCGCACGATGCGCTGGGCCAGCCCCTCGACGATCGCCGTCTTGCCGACCCCGGGCTCGCCGATCAGGACCGGGTTGTTCTTGCGTCTACGGGACAGGATTCGGATGGTCCGGCGGATCTCCGAATCGCGGCCGATGACCGGGTCGGTCTTGCCGCTGCGCGCCTGGGCGACCAGATCGACGCCGTACTTCTCGAGCGCCTCGTAGGCCGTTTCAGGGTGGTTGCTCGTCACCCGATGCGATCCGCGCACGGCCTTGAGCGTGTCCAGCAGCGGCTGGCGGGACAGGCCGGCCTCCGCCAGCGCCTGGCCGGCGCCGTCCTTGCTCTCCAGGGCCGCCAGCAGCAGGTGCTCGACGGAGACGTAGTCGTCGCCGAACGTCTTCGCTTCGTCCTCGGCCCGCGCGAGGAGTTGCTCCAGGTCGGCCGTGATGTAGATCTTGCCGGCCTCGCTGCCGCCCGCCTTGACCTTCGGCCTGCGTTCGAGGTCACCCTGAATCCTGGTCCGCAGCACGCCGACATCGACTTCGAGGCGATTCAGGATCCGCGGCGCCAGACCGTCCTGCTGCTCGAGCAGAGCCAGCAGGAGATGGTCCGCGTCCACCTGCTGGTGGCCGAGGCGCCGCGCCCGGTCCTGGGCCGCGGTGAGCGCTTCCTGCGACTTGATGGTCAGCTTGTTCGGGTCCATGTCGATCAGGTTCTCCCGGAAACGTCGTAGGCCGGCTCGAACGCCGACGTCTCGGCCAACTGCTCGAACAGGGCTTTCTCCTCGTCGGTCAACTGGGTTGGAACGACGACCTGGACTTCGGCGAGCAGGTCGCCGTCGGGTCCCTTCGGGTTGGGCAGACCGCGGCCCCGCAGTCGCATCTTCCGCCCGGTGGAGGAACCGGCGGGGAGCCGCGCCTCGGCGGTTCCGCCCAGCGTCGGAATCCGAACCTTGCCGCCGAGCGCCGCCGTCCACGGTGCGACCGGCACATCGCAGTGGAGGTCGCGCTCGTGGCGCCGGAACACCGGATGCGGCAGGGCTTCGACCCGGAGCAGCAGGTCGCCGTCCGGTCCGCCGGCGCCCTTTCCGCCCTGGCCGCCGAGCCGGATCGACTGGCCCGGCAGCACGCCCTTCGGGATCCGGACCTCCAGTCTCCGGGTCCGGCCGTTGGAACGATCGAGGAACTCGATCGTCTGCGGACCGCCTTCCGCCAGGTTCTCGAGGCTGAGCGGCAGGGAGACCTCGTGGTCCCGGCCCCGCCGGGGAGGGGACCAGGTCGACTGCCGGCCACCGCCTGGGAAGCCCTGCGGTCCCGCGCCGCCGAAGAGCATGTCGAAGAACGAACTGAAGCCGGAGCCGCCGCCGGGACTCCGGAACTCGAATCGGCTGTCGCCGCCGCCGAAGTCAAACCGGAAGCCCTCCCAGCCGGGCGGTGGCGCGCCTCCGGTCTGGACCTGCTTCCAGGCGGCGCCGTACTGGTCGTACTTGCCGCGCTTGTCCGGATCCTTCAGCACCTCGTAGGCCTCGCCGATGTCCTTGAAGCGGGCTTCGGCGCCTGGATCCTTGTTGACGTCCGGGTGGAACTGGCGCGCCAGCTTGCGGTACGCCTTCTGGATGTCGGCGGCCGCCGCTTCCCTGTCGACGCCGAGCGTCTGGTAGTAGTCCTTGTACTCCACTTGCTCCCCTGTTTCTGAGCGTGGGCCTGAGCGATCCGGACCCAACTTCGACAGATAGTTTAGTCTAGCTGACTCAACTTTGGAAGACTCGACGTCGTTCCTTCGTCCAGACGCACGAAGGGCGCGACCTGCGTCGCGCCCTTCGGAACCCGCGTGGATCTGGTCAGTCCGTCACGGCGGGTCGAAACCGAACGCCGTGTAGTTCAGCGCGATGTACTTCTCCTGGCCCTCGGGAACTTCCTCCTCGGGCAGGATCGCCTGCACCGGACAGGCGTCGACGCACAGGCCGCAGTCGATGCACTCCTCCGGGTGAATCAAGAGCAGTTCCCAGTCGTCATCGTCGTAGATGCAGTCGACGGGGCAGACATCGACGCAAGACGTGTCCTTCACGCCGATACATGGTTCAAAGATGATGTGGGTCATCGGACTCTTCCTCGCGGGCCGCGCGCCGCCCCGGGCTCTTGCCTGGACGGCCCTGAAACGCGGCAGACAGTAACAGAGTCGCCTTCAGGGGGAAAGATGCCCGGCACCCGAAAAGCGGTCCGGGAGCATGACTTCCGGGATCGCGAGCCAGGGGTCGTCGGGCTGCTCGTCGAGCACCAGCGGAGCGATCATCCTGGCGGTGAGCGGAGCCAGCAGGATGCCGTTGCGGAAGTGGCCGGTAGCGACGTGCAGCCTCTGGCTCAAACGGCCGACGATGGGCCAGGGGTCGGGCGTACCCGGCCGCAGGCCGGCCCAGTGCTCGACCGGCTTGCGGTCCTTCAGCGCCGGCAACAACGCGGCGGCGCCCGCCGCCAGGTCCGCGCCGACCTCGTCGCTCAGGCCGAGATCGAAACCGGCGTGTTCGACGGAGGCGCCGATCAGCAGGCGGCCGCCCGCCCGGCGCACGGCATAGAACGCCGGCGTCCGGATGGCGCCGGTGAACGGCCAGTCGATTCCGTCAAAGGCGATCATCTGGCCCTTGACGGGGACGATGGGGAGGGCCGGAAGCCCGTGGACCCGCGGAGTCCAGGCGCCGCCGCAGACGACGACGGCGCCGGCAGCGCGTTCGAAGCCGTCACCCGACGCGACGACCTGGCCGGGCGCCTCGGCGACGCGCTCGACCGTGGCGCGGTGGACGACGACGTTCCGGTGGCGCAGCGCCGTTGCCGCGGCCGTCGCAGCCAGCCGGTTGTCGACCCGGTGCTCCCCCGGCAGCAGCAGCGCTTCCTCGATCCCGGGGCGCAGATCGGGCACCAGCTCGAGCAGCTCGGCCCGGTCCAGATCCCGGGCCGTTTCGCCCAGGTCAAGCGCTTGGGCCTTGATCCGGTCTAGCACCTTGCGACCATTCGGATCGAGGACCGGCAGGAGCGAGCCGGAGTCGTCGTAGTCGATCGACATGCCGCTCTCCCGTTCGAGCGCGGGCGCCAGATCGCGCCAGAGGTTGCGTGACCGAATCGAGATCCTGGCGAACGCCTGGTCGGCGATGCTCTCAGCGATCGGCGCGATCATGCCGGCCGCGTTGGGTGACGCCGCACCTTCCTGCCGGTCGTCTACGACCTCGACCCGGGCGCCCGCGAGCGCGAGTTCGCGAGCGCTCAGCAGGCCGATCAGGCCGCCGCCGACCACGAGGACATCGGGCCCCGGCGTCGAGGCATTACGGCGGGCCATCAGTTGTCGGCCAGCGCTTCCGCGTGCAACCGGGCGCGCGGCGCGATCTCCGGCCCGGCGTCGGATCGGAGCCGTCCGCGATCGGTGGAGGCGAGCGCATCGAAGACGTCGCGGGCCCGCGACCGGTACTCGTCCCGACCCTCCTCCGCGAGGAGGGTCAGCGCGAGTCCCAGCATGTACTGGACCGTGTCGCGGCCGAGTCCGCTGCGGCCGGGAGCCTCGATCGTCCGGAGTTGCCGGACCGCCTCTGCCGGGTCGCCGCCGGCCAACTGCAGGTTCGCCAGGTCGAGTTCCAGAAGCCACCGCGGGATGTCTCCGGCGCGCTCGAGCTCCTGGTGCAGCCGGGCCGCGACGGCCGCAGGCAGCAGGTCGGGATCGAATGCGTCGACCAGGGTCCAGCCCCACTCCGGTTCGACCCTGCGGACCGTGACCTCGCCGTCACCGCGGGTGACGAGTTCAATGGCATCGCCGGCTTCAAGGCGTTCAACGGCGTTCGTCAACTGGATCGTGGAGGAGGCCGGTTGGCCGGCGATCGTGATGACTTCCATGCCGGGCACGAGGCCCGCCGCCGCGGCCGGACCGCCCGGCTCGACCGTGGCCACGATCGGCACGCCTCCGGCTTGGGAGTCGATGCCAGCTCGGGAGTCGATGCCAATTCCGGAGTCGATGAGTGTGGCGCCGAACCGGGGCGTCCTCCGCCCGAGGTCCGGATCGAGGGCCGCTGCCAGTCGCTGCAGCGCGCCCTGCTCGAGCCGCCGGTTCTCGATCCGCAGAGTCCGTACGTCGGGAGACGGCGGTCCGGGGACGGCCGGCCACCACCACAGGTCGACCGCGTCGGCGACCAGGTCGTCGTTCAGGACGGCGGCGACATAGAGCGCGGCCGGCAACCTCGCCTGGAACTGCCCCTGGATCGCGGTCCAGTCGAGTTCTCGTTGGGCCGCGCTCCGGGCACGCAACGTGTCGGCGTCGACGCCCAGATCGGCGAGCAGGCCCGTCCCCTCGGCGCCCCGATCGAGGACGGTGTATGTGCCGGCGCCGCGGAAGGCGTCGAGCGCGAACTCGACGGCGCGAAGGCCGGCGGGGTCGTCGCCGAGCACGCCGAGATAGACGAGCGCCGGCCGGAGCTGGACATCGATGTCGACCCTGCGCCGGTCCTCGGCGACCACCGAGGTCTCGAAGTAGCCGAGAGCGCCGTGGGTCACCGACAGGTCATACGCTCCGGGCGGCAGGCGAACCTGGGGCGGGGACCTGGACCAGTCGGGCCGGAGCACGCGACCGTTGCCGAGGACACTCGCGCCTTCGGTCAGGCCAACCAGGCCGATCACCGCCTCCTCGCGCTCGAGGACGATCGGCGGCAGCTCGTAGTCCACCAGGTCGGGAAGCTGAAGGCTGGTGCGGAAGCTCCGGAAGCCGTCTTTCTCGATGTCGATCCGGTAGCGGCCGGCCGGGAGATCGTCGAGCCACAGTTCGCGCGAGAAATCCTCGGACGGGTGGTTCACGGCCGCCCCCTCCGGCCGGAACCAGGGCTCGGCCTGGCCCTCGGTCAGTCCGCGTTCGATTCCGTTGACCAGCACGGCGGCGCCCGTCGGGGCGGTGCGCAGGCGGACGACCGCGCTGTCGCGCTCCAGTTCGACCTCGACTTCCAGGTCCCGTCCCCCCGTGATGGCGAAGGCGGCGGTGGTTTGCAGATAGCCGGGGCGGGACACCTGCGCCAGGTAGGAACCGACCAGCATCGCGGTGGGCTCCGGCGGCACGAACGGTTCGGGTTCGTCCTCGGACACAGTGGGGTCGTCGCCTTCGACGGACAGCTCCTCCTCCGCGCCTCCGTCTTCGGCCGCGTCTTCCTCGCCGGGGGGCGGCTCGGGCGGTGGCGAGGCGTTCTCGAACGCCAGGTCGCCGACGCGGATCTCCGCGTCAAGCGGCGTCACCAGGAAGGAGACCTTGCCGACGAGTTCCTCCTTCCGGCCCTGCAGCCGGTCCGTCAATTGCCTGCCGGCGGTTTCCGCGTCCAGTTCGAACAGCGGGTCGAGCCGGATGATCCGGTCGAGCGCCTGATCGGCGCCTTCCCGGTCGTCCAGTGTCCAGAGCGCGGCTGCGAGGTAGAGCCAGGCAGTGCGCAGGGTCTCGAAGAGCCGTGGGTCGTCGTCGGCGAGGCTCCGTCCTCCTCCGGCGTCGCCGGCAAGCGGTTCAAGGGTGTCGATCACCTCCCGCAGTAGCGGAACGGCCCCCTCCGAGTCGCCGCCGGAGTAGATGTCGCCGGCCTCGCTGAGAGCGGCCGCGGCCTGGGGCGGCAGTCGTGTCGACCGCTCGATCTCGAGGTCGCTTCGGCCGATCTCCTGGACGCCGATTCGCTGCGCGGACGCCGCGGCGCGGAAACCGCCCAGGACCATCAGAACGGCCGCTACGGTGAGAAGGCGACGGGACATCCTCAACTACTCCAGGACCAGAACCTGGCCGAGCCGGCTGTCGGCGACGAAGATCCGCGCCTGACTGTCGACCGCGACGTCTTCAGGGGTTCGGAGTTCCTGGCCCCCTGGCAGGAAGGGCCCGAGGGAGGCCAGCGGCGTGGCGAACGGATCGTAGACGAGGACCTGCAGCGTGCCGGCGTCGAGCACGTAGCGATTGCCGAACGCGTCTACGTCGAGCGCGACAGGTCGCCTCCACTCGGCCCGGAAGGCCTCCTCGAAACGCCCGTCGGCAGCGAATCTCAGTACCGAAGGCGGTGTCGAACGGGCGCCGGCGTCGAGCACGTGGATGGCGCCGTCCCAGCCCACCGCCACGTCGATGGGCTGGGTCAGCGCGGCGACGCGCAGGGTCTCAAGTGGCCGGCCCTGAGGGTCGTAGCGGAGCACTTCGGATGAGCGTCGCGAGAGCACGGTCCAGTTGCCGAAGTCGTCGCGGTGGGCGGCGACGATGCGGTCCAGAGTCCCGCCGCCTATCCGGTCGAAGGAGACGGTCCCGGGGTCCTCGATCCCGGTCACGCCGTCGGGGGTGATGACGCCGGGGGCGCCGGCGACGGCGTGGCTCGGTCGGACGGCGCCGCGGAGGTCGCGGGCGGAGGTTGGTGCTCCGTCGGCGTCGAGGATCGCCGCCCGGTTCGTGTCCGTGACGATGAGCCGGCCGCCGGCCCCGGCGGCGACTCCGCGGGGCCGCTCGATGCCGGCCCGAGCCGGCAGGTAGCTGCGGGAGTCGAGCCAGCGCTCCTTGCCTGTGAGTGGCCGCAGGATCAGGCGATGGATCAGGGTCATCCGTTCGAGAGCGTCGCCGGCGACGTCACCGAGCGGGCCGGTCCCGGCGAGCGCGCCTTCCCTGGCCAGCCGCAGGTGCCGGGCGGCGTTCTGCCAGTCGCCTCGCATCAGCAGCAGGTCGCCGAGTTCGAAGTGGGCGCGCGGCGTCCACTCGCTCCCGGCTTCGCGCTCCAGCACCCGCAGAAGCTCACCGGCGGCTTGCCGTTCGACGCCGGTGCGGCGGCCGAGCGCGGCAGCTTCAACCAGCGCCCGGCCGCGGAGCTGGAGCCGGGGGTGTTCGCTTCGCGGGAAGCGCCGGGGCACCTCCAGAAAGCGCTCGCGCGCCCGCGCGAGATCGTCGACGCTTGCCGCGTCACGGGCAGCGGCAACAGCCGCCTCGACGAGTACTGTGGCTTCCCGTTCGGTGGCTTCGTCCTGCGCCGGCAGGACCGCTGCGAACAGGGTCAGGCCGACGGCGGCCCCCGCCCGGAAGCTCCTAGGCGTCGAGCTCTTCTTCGAGCCGCTCGTCACTGAGCCGTCGGGCGGTTGGCGAGAGGGGGGCGTGGGTGAGGATCTGACTGGCGCGCGCAATCGCCTTCGCCGCGTCGCCCAGGTCCTGGTAGATCACCATCTCCTTGTAGAGCAGGTCTGCCAGCTGGTTCAGCCGCTCCTCGATCTCTTCGGCGTGGGGCCCTTCGGGGAAGCGCTCGAGGTACTCCGAACCGCTCGTGATGTCGTCGTAGCTGCCGGCCAGCTTGCGCAGGCGATCCTCGGCCCGCTCACCCAGTTCCGAGTCGCGCTCCTGGAGGGCCAGATGTTGCAGGGAGCCGAGGCGGGTGAGCACTGGCGTCAGGTTGTGCAGTCCGCGCTGGGCCGCGGCGGCGGGACTGTCTCCGTCCTCCGTGATCTCGGCGGCAGGTTCCGATTCCCAGGCCTTGAGGAAGTTCTCCACGGCGTCGGTTTCGCGGCCGAGGCGGCTGTATGCGGTGCCTAGCAACAGCGCCACCTTGGGTGCACGCGGGGACTCGGGGTAGTTCGAGAGGAAGGCCTCGAGGAACGGTGTCTCGAACACACCGCGGTCGAGAATCCCGATCGACTGGCCGTACAGTTCCTCGCTCTGGCGACGGAGTTCGGCGAGTTCCTGGGTGAGCACGACGAGGAAAGGCGAATCGGGGGCCAGGGCGCGAACGGTCTCCATCTCCTGGCGGTAGGCGGCGGTCAGGCTGCCGTAATCCCTCGACGTTGCCAGCCGTTCGAGTTCCCGGCCGCGCAGTTCGTGCAGCGTCTCCAGCCGTAGCGACTCGGCTGCCGGCCCGGCGGGCCAGGCGTTGAGAGCCATGGTCTTCACGAACCGCAGCGCCGGCGGCACACGCGTCGACTCCGGCGGGCCGGGTCGGCCGAGCCGTTTCGACGGGTTCGCCGCGAAGTCGAGCAGGCTCTTCTGGGTCGCCTGACGGTAGGCCTCGACCTCCTCTCCCGGTGCCGCCTCGAGCGTCGCGAGGTAGCGGCCGCGGGCCCTGGCGGCCTGGACCCTGGAGTCGAAGAAGGGATGAGTCTGCCAGTAGCCGTACGCCTTCGACTGCGGGATGCGTTCGCCCATCCTGGCCATCAGCAGGCTGAGCGCGTTCGGATCGTAGCCTGCGGCCGCGGCGAAACGCTGGCCCTCCTCGTCGCTTTCGTCCTCGTGCTCGCGCGAGTAGCTGCGCATGACGAGTTCGGTGATGGCCATGCCGCCGACCAGCGCGGCCTGGGCCGCCGCCTCGGTCGGACTCTGGTCGCGCGTGTAGCCGTAGGGCCCGACGTACCCGTCGTCGCGGTCGGAGGCACTGGCCGCGATCAGCCCCACTCCGAGAAGCGAACTCAGGAGGTTGAGTCTTGTCGCCCGCTTCTTCTGCTTCAGGAAGTGCTCGGAGGTGACGTGAGCGATCTCGTGGCCGAGCAGGGTGGCGAGCATGTCGTCGGACAGGCCCAGGTCGAGCATGCCCTTGGTCACGAAGATCTGGCCGGCCGGGAGGGCGAAGGCGTTGGGGATCGGCGTGTCGACGACCGCGAAGGTGAAGGGATAGCTGTCGAAGTCCGCGTGGTACGCAACCTCGTAGCCGATTCGGTTGACCCGCTCCTGCACGTCCGCATCGTCCAGGAGCCCGTACTGCTTCACGGCCTCCGCCGCGGCCGCCACGCTCTTCTCGAACAGGGCGGGATTCTCGATCTCGACCGCCGGCGCGGCGTTGGCCGTGGTCAGAATGAAGGCCAGCGTGACGGCGGTAGCGGACCGCGTCACGCTGCCGGTTCGGGACGATTCGTGTGCGCGCTTCATGGGGGGATCAACGGGCGCGGAACTCGGCAGATTCCATCCGAGAGCCCAGGCGCTCGGACTGGTTCGTGTGTGGCGCGAGACGCGCCACACGGGTCCCGCAACGCCATAGGATACCCCCGTGGCGGCGTCACAGGCGCGAGAGGCGCTCGCGGCCGCGGCCGGTAGCCGCCGCGGTCACGAGCCGTGGCTGTTCTACCCGCGGGACGGCCACTGGCGCTGGTGGTCCTTCGCGCGCGGATGGACGGAAGTCGAGCGTTGGCGAGCCGTGCTGGAGCGTGGCGAAGGACCGGCTGGCGGCGCCATTCCGGCGCCCGAGTCTTCGCCGGAAGCACTCTGCTTTCACGTTGCGGCCTCCACGGAGGCGATCGCCGCATTCGACCGTCTGCTCGCGCTCGATCTTTCGGCGCGGGAGATCGTCGTCGTTACGCCGCCGGCGGGAGCGGAAGCGGCGGCGCCGGCGGCTCGTCTTGCGCGGTTGTGGCTCGACTGGTGCTGCGCGAACCTGGCGGTGTTGGCTCTCGAACCGAGCCGCCAGGCCCTGGTGGGCTCGGTGCTTTGGTGCCGGCCGACGACGATGCTCGTGGACGCGGAGCAGGAGCGGTCGCTCGCTGCGGCGGTGGTGGAGCGGAGCTGTGGACGGGATCGCAGGGCGGCCGGGCTGCTCGACCGGTTGCGCCTCCTTCTGGTTGCCGCGGGCGACGGGGACGACGACGGCGAGGTCAGACCGCCGCCGGCCCGTTGGCGGGCGTGGGGCGTCGAGCGCCGCGTAGTGGGGGAGTTGGACAGCTTCTTCCTTGAGTAGCCAAGCTTGGGCAGCGAGGAAGCGCTCTCCAAAGTTCCGCGACCGCAAGCCACCAAGTGGGTCATGTCACGTGGGCCACGTAAAGGGAACTTGACAATCCCGAGAGGCACGGCTAGCGTGCCGTCACAATCTAACGACGGGGCCTTCTCCAAGGAGGCCCCGCAACCAGGGGGTCCCCGCAACCAGGGGGTCCCCGCAACCAGGGGGTCCCC
>VXZQ01000017.1:0-72 GCA_009845425.1 Holophagales bacterium | reverse complement strand
CCCCGCAACCAGGGGGTCCCCGCAACCAGGGGGTCCCCGCAACCAGGGGGTCCCCGCAACCAGGGGGTCCCC
>VXZQ01000014.1 GCA_009845425.1 Holophagales bacterium | reverse complement strand
ACCCCCGGACCCCGTCCCCGCAGCCGACGACCGGCGCATCCTCCCGGCGGCGCGGCGCCTGATCGCGGAGCACGGTCTCGACGCCTCCCTGATCCCTGCCACCGGCAAGGGCGGCCGGCTGCTGAAGAGCGACGTGACGGCCTGGCTGGCCGCCCGCGAAGCGGAACCGGAAACGCCGACCGAAGGGGAACCGGAGGCTCCACCCGCACCGACTCCCGCACCGCCACCGGCACCTGCCCCCGCACCCGCCGGGGAGCGCGCCGAGGAACGGGTCCCCATGACTCCCATCCGCCGCAGGATTGCCGAGCGCCTGGTCGAGTCCCAGCAGCAGGCGGCATTGCTCACGACCTTCAACGAGATCGACATGTCCGCGGTGATCGAATTCAGGAAGCGCTACCGCGACGCCTTCGTCGAGCGGCACGAGGTCCGCCTCGGCTTCCTGTCCTTCTTCGTCAAGGCGGCCGTCGACGCCTTGCGCCGCTTCCCGCGGCTCAACGCGGAGATCTCGGGCACGGACGTCATCTACCGGAACCACTACGACATCGGCATTGCCGTGAGTACCGACCGTGGGTTGATGGTGCCCGTCCTGCGCAGCGCCGAAAGGCTGTCCTTCGCCGAAATCGAATCACACATCGGCGACTTCGCCGGTCGTGCCCGGCAAGGCCGCATCCGCATCGACGAACTTCAGGGCGGCACCTTCACGATCACCAACGGCGGCATCTTCGGCTCCCTGCTCTCCACGCCGATCATCAACCCGCCCCAGAGCGGCGTCCTCGGCCTGCACGCGATCCAGGATCGGCCGATGGTCGAGGGCGGCGAGGTCGTGGTCCGCCCGATGATGTACGTCGCCCTCACCTACGACCACCGCATCGTCGACGGCCGGGAGGCGGTGAGCTTCCTGGTCCGGATCAAGGAGGCGATCCAGGAGCCGGCGCGGATGCTGATCGAGGTGTAGGGAACCTGACGCCCCCGACCCTCAAACCCGGCTTCGCAACGGTCGCCACAGCCCTGCTGCTGGCCTTCGGATCGCCGGTTCGAGTCGACGCTCAAGGCACCGACACCGCGACCTACCAGGTGACCTTCGTGGGCAACTGGAACACCTCCAGCACGCCGGACGGCGTCGTGGGAGGCGCTCACTTCACGACCCTGATCGGCGCTGTTCACAACGGCAACGTCACGTTCTGGGCGCCGGGCGGTACGGCCACCTCGGGCGTGGAACAGGTTGCCGAACTCGGCGTAACAACAGGGTTCAAGAGCGAGTACAACGCCGTTCCGGCCGCCAACCGCAAGGCGCTGATCGAGGAGAGCGGGACCGGCGCGACCGGAACCTCGACCTTCACCATCGAAGCGACGCAGGCCCATCCGCTGGTGACGCTCCTGTCGATGATAGGCCCCAGTCCCGACTGGTTCGTTGGCGTTTCGGGTTTGTCGCTGCGGAACAGCCAGGGCTGGCGGTCGCGGATCAGCCAGGATCTCTTTCCCTACGACGCCGGAACCGAGAACGGCACGGAGTTCTCACTCAGCAACTCCGCGACGAACCCGCAGGGAACGATCACGAGCATCAAGGGCACGGGGAAGTTCTCCAACAGTCCGATGGCGACGTTGACATTCGTTCTTCAGACGAGCCAGCCCGATCCCCGCCCGCCGCCCGGTCCCGGCCCGCAGCCCGATCCCGATCCCGAGCCGGATCCCGATCCCGAGCCGCCTCCGCCGTCTCCACCACCCACCATGTCCGTGTCCGACGCGCAGGCCTCGGAGAGCGCCGGCGCAGTGGTCTTCCACGTCCGCCTGAGCAGGACGAGCGGC
This sequence comes from Holophagales bacterium, assembly GCA_009845425.1. GTDB lineage: Bacteria > Acidobacteriota > Thermoanaerobaculia > Multivoradales > Multivoraceae > Multivorans. Next base: position 505,456 of record VXZQ01000014.1, on the reverse strand, counting down.
TCGGTCGCAACGGTCGACTACGCGACCTCGGACGACGTCGGCGGAGCGAAGGCGGGCGCGGACTACACGGCGACCGCGGGCACGCTCACGTTCGCTTCCGGCTCACGAGCGGAGCGGATTCGGGTTCCGGTGACCGACGACGGGCGGTACGAGGCGGCACCCGAGACGTTCACGTTGACCCTCCGGCGTCCCGTGAACGCGACGCTTGTGGGCGGCGGTTCGGAACTGCGGGTGACGGGGACGATTCACGATGACGACGACGGTCCGCCGATGGCGACCTTTGAAGTGATGGACGCGACCTGTGACGAGGAGCTGTGCCGGGCGTCGACGGGCGCGCCGGTCCGGTTCGTCGACACGAGTAGGGGCAAGGTCCTCTCCAGCCGGTGGGACTTCGGCGACGGGACGACGTCGTCGTCCGTTCGGCCAGCGCACTCCTGGTCCGAGCCGGGGTTCTACGAGGTGTCGCTGTCCGTGGGTGACGGCGAGGCCGTGTCGACGGCTTCGCGGAAGTTCCTGGTGGAAGCCGCGGCGCCGGCCGGGACCTGCGCCGCGGACGATGAGATCCGCTGTCTTGGGGACTCGCGCTTCGCCGTCACGGTGGACTGGCGGGCCGGCGACGGCGGCAGCGGTCCCGGAAGAGTGGTGCGGGAGGGCACGAACGACTCGGCGTTGTTCCGGTTCTTCGACAAGGACAACTGGGAAGTGCTGGTCAAGGTGCTGGAGGGCTGTTCCGTGAACGGCCACGTCTGGGTGTACGGGGCTTCGGCGACGACGCTGGGCTACACGATCCGGGTGACCGACACGGTCACCGGCGCAGTGAAGGAGTACCGGAACGAGACGCAGCGGTCGGCGGATGCCATTGTCGACGCGGCTGCGTTCCCCGACGCCTGCCGCGAACGCTGAGGCGCGCGGGTCCGCCCCACCGTTGTCTTGGATCTAGACTGCCGCCGTGGACTCTTCGTGGCGGCACCCGGAACCGGAACCTGACATCGCATGACCAGCTCCCACTACGACCTCCTCGTCATCGGCGCCGGACCCGGCGGCTATGTCGCGGCCATCCGGGCGGCCCAGCTCGGTCTTCGGACCGCTGTGGTGGACGAGCATCCGGCGGCCGGGGGCGTCTGCCTGCGGGTGGGCTGCATCCCGAGCAAGGCGCTGCTCGAGTCGAGCCAGCGCCTGGTCGCGGCTCGCAGCGAGCTCGCTGCTCACGGCGGCGTCGCGGGCGACATCGGACTCGATCTGGCGGCGATGATGAAGCGCAAGGACCGCGTGGTCACTACTCTCACCCGTGGCGTCTCGTCGCTGCTCAAGAAGAACGGGATCGACCACATCCAGGGCCGGGCGCGTGTCGGCGGAGTCGACGGCGAACTGCGCATGGTCGTCGTAGCGGCCGGCGACGGCGAGCAGACGCTTCAGGCCCGCAACGTGATCGTCGCCACGGGCTCCCGGCCCGCCAGCCTCCCCGGCATCGAACTGGACGGCGACCGCATCGGGACCAGCACGGAAGCGCTGGCGTACGCCGAGGTGCCGGAGCGGCTCGTCGTGATCGGCGCCGGTTACATCGGGCTCGAACTGGGTGCGGTCTGGAACCGGTTGGGCTCCAAGGTCGTCGTGCTCGAGTACCTCGATCGCATCCTTCCCGGCGCCGACGCCGAGATCGCGGCCGCCGCTGCGAAGATCTTCGCCCGCCAGGGTCTGGACATCCGGCTCGGCTGCCGGGTCCTCGGTGCGGCGGTCAGGGACGGCAAGGAAGCCGCCGGCTGCGTCGTCGAGGTCGAAGGCCAGGACCCGATCGAGTGCGACCGCGTTCTCGTCGCCGTCGGGCGAACGCCGATCAGCAACGGTCTGGGACTGAAGGAAGCAGGCGTTGCGGTGGACGCGCACGGCTTCATCCAGGTCGACGAGCGTTTCGCCACCTCGGCGCCGGGCGTCTTCGCCATAGGCGACGTGATCGGCGGACAGCAACTCGCCCACAAGGCCGAAGAGGAGGGCATGGCCTGCGTCGACGGCATCACCGGCGGCTACGTCCACATCGACTACGACGCGATCCCCGGCATCGTCTACACCGAGCCCGAAGTCGCCTCCGTCGGCAGGACGGAAGAGCAATTGCGGGAAACCGGCACTCCCTACCGCAAGGGCGCGTTTCCGTTCCGGGCTATCGGCCGTGCTCGCGCCACCGGCAGCCTCGACGGGTTCGTCAAGATCCTGGCGCACGCCGAGACGGACGCGATCCTCGGTGTCCACATCCTGGGCAGCCACGCCGGCGATCTGATCGCCGAAGCGGTGGCGGCGATCAGTTTCGGCGCCTCGGCGGAGGATCTCTTCCGCACCAGTCACGCTCATCCGACCCTCGCCGAAGCGATCAAGGAAGCCGCGCTGGCCGTCCACGACCGGGCGATCCACATGTAGACTCCAACGACTATGAAAAGCACTTCTACCCCTCTCAGCCTGGCGCTTCTCGCCACCTTCTTCCTGATCGCTGCACCGCTTGCCGCTCAGGAACCCGCCGAACCCGCCGCCGAGGAAGAGGCCGCCGGCGAAGAGGCCGCCGAGGAGGAAGAGAAGCCCCCGATCCCGCCCGGCGCCGAGCTCAAGGTCTTCCCCACCGAACTGACCCTCGAGGTCGGCGACAAGGCGAACCTGACCGCCACCGTCGTCGGCGCGGACGGCGAGACGATCGAGGGAGTCGACGTCGTCTTCTTCTCCCGCAACCGCCGCCGACTGGGAGTGAACCCGGCCGGCGAGGTCGAAGCCCACGGCCCCGGCAACGTCAAGGTCATCGCCCTGGTGCCCAAGGAGGCGGAAGACGAACCGCGGCGGGCGGAGGCCCTGCTGCGGGTCGAGGTCGACGTCACGATCCCGAATCCCCCGGTCGAGAGCGTTGAGATCGTCGGACTCCCGGGCGCCTTCTACAGCGGCACGCACCTGACGTTGCAGGCCCGTGTCGTGGACATCACGGATGTCGTGCGCGACGACGTCGAGGTCGTCTACTCGAGTTCGAACTCCGGCGTCGTGGAGCCGGACGGATTCGGCGGTCTGGACCTGGTGGCTCCCGGCACGGCGACCCTCACCGCTACCGCCGAAGACGCGACCTCCCAGGTCGACATCCGGGTCGCGCAGAACCCGACGCGGCGCATCGACCTGACCGCCTCCGCGGAGGAGGCGCGCACCGGCGACGTCGTGTGGTTCGAGGCCGTCGGCCGCGACGCCTCAGGCAATGAGGTCGAGGACCTGCCCATCCGCTTCCTGGTGGCCGGCCAGGCCGCCAACCGCATCCTGGCCCCCGGCGCCACCGCCCAGATCGAACAGGACGGCGCCTTCGTCGCGGAGCGTTCGGGCATCTACACCGTGACGGCGTTGGCCGGCAGCCACTCGGATAGCGTGCCGGTGCGGGTGACGCCCAGGCGGGTGAACAAGGAGATCGAGTTCGTCGGCCAGGGAAAGGTCCATGATCGCCGCACCTCCGACCTCTGGGTGTGGGAGGGCACGGACGGCCGCGACTACGCGATCACCGGCACCTGGGGCGCCGAGGGTCACGCCTACATCTGGGACGTGACGAACCCCGAGAGCATCGTGCTCATCGACGCGGTGCGCGTCGACGCGCGGACCGTGAACGACGTCAAGGTCTCCGAAGACGGCCGGATCGCGGTGATCAGCCGCGAGGGCGCCTCCAACCGCAAGAACGGATTCGTCGTTCTCGACGTCTCCGAACCCCAGGTCGGTGTGCGCATCCTGTCCCGGTTCGACGACCAGTTGCGCGGCGGGGTCCACAACGTGTTCATCCACGAAGAGCATGTCTACGCCCTGTCGAACGGCCGCCGCTTCGACGTGATCAGCATCGAGGATCCGACCCAGCCTCACCGCGTCGGCCGCTTCGAGCTCGACACGCCGGGACACTCGATCCATGATGTCTGGATCGTTGACGGCGTCGCTTTCAGCTCCAACTGGGACGACGGCGTGGTCGCGATCGACGTCGGTGGCGCCGGCATGGGCGGCGCGCCGAACAACCCCGTCAAGCTCGGCAGCTACGCCTATCCGAGCGGCTGGAACCACGCCGCGTACCCTTACCGAAGCGAGTCGACCGGCAAGTTCTACGTCTTCGCCGGCGACGAGGCCTTCCCCTACGGCGAGCTGGGGCGGGATCCGAGGGCGGCGCCGCCAAGGGCCGCCGGCTGGATCCACGTGATCTCCTGGGACGACTGGGAGAACCCCCGCGAGGTCGCCCGCTACCAGGTGCCCGAAGCCGGCACCCACAACCTCTGGATCGAAGACGACATCATGTACGTCGCCTACTACAACGGCGGCCTTCGCGTCGTCGACGTCTCCGGCGACCTGCGCGGAGATCTCTACCGGCAGGGCCGCGAGATCGGCATGTTCCTGCCCTACGACAGCCAGGCGCTCGTGCCGAACTCTCCCTTCGTCTGGGGGCCGCAGCCGTACAAGGGTCACATTTTCTTCTCCGACTGGCACTCCGGCCTGTGGGCGGTCAAGCTGAAGGACCCCGAAGACCCGAACCGGATCATTGGAGAACCGCACTAGGCCCCTGCTGGGGCATACCCGGAGGTCTGCGATGCACAAGTCGACTTGCCGGCAGCCGTGGACGGCTGTGCCCTCAACGCTGCTTCTCGCCTTCGCGGTCTTGACGGGTTCCGCCCTCCACGCGGAGTCGGATCTCACGCCACCGTCCCGGGAGTACTACGCCTACGTCTGCGCCGAGTCCGAGGACCAGGTGGCTCTCGTCCGCTTCGGGCCCTCCGGGATCGAGGTGACGAAGACGATAACCGTCGGCAGCTTCCCGGCCGAAACGGAAGGTCCGCACGGCATCAACATCTCGCCCGGCGGCCGCTACTGGTACGTATCGATCGCCCACGGCAACCCGTTCGGCTCCATCCACAAGTACCAAACCGGAACCGACGAGTGGCTCGGCGACGTCCGGGTCGGCATGTTTCCCGCCACCCTCGACGTGGCCGCCACGACCGGGCTGCTCTTCGTCGTCAACTCGGACTTCTACGGCGACCACGTGCCAAGCACGATCTCCGTCGTCGAAACGTCGACGATGACCGAGATCGCGCAGTTTGAGAGCGGGACCATGCCGCACGGCGCCCGCTTCAGCCGCGACGGCCGCAAGCTCTACAGCGTGAACATGATGGACGACGAGCTCGTCGAGGTCGACGCGCTCCGCTTCGAGGTCGGCCGCCGCCTGAAGCTGGGCCGGACGGCGCACTCCCAAAGCGGCCACGGAAGACACGGCGATCACGCGGATTCCCCGGCCGGGCACGGCGCCCATGGGCAGCCGAGCGTCGAGCCGTCGTGGGTGACCCCGCCCACCGCCGGCGGCCTCGTCTACATCACGGCGCTGTCGGGGAACGCGATCTACGAGGTCGACACAAGCGCGTGGAAGGTCTCGCGACGGCTGGAGACGGCGGCCCCGGGGCCTTACAACGCCGCCGTGGCGCCCGACGAACGGCTGCTGGTGGTCACCTACAAGAAGGGGGACTCGGTCGGCTTCTGGGACCTGGAGGAGGGCCGGGAAGTAGCCCGCGTGTCCACGACGCGGCGCATCCCGCACGGCGTCGCCATCACCTCGGATGGGCGCTTCAGCCTGGTCACCGTCGAAGGTGTCGGCGGCGAGCCGGGCGTCGTCGAGGTTTACGACAACGGCGCGTTCCGGCGCGTAGCCCAGATCGACATCGGCAAGCAGGCCGGGGGCATCGCGCTCTGGGAACGGAATTGAAGCCGTCCGCCGCCGGTCGCACGGCGGCCTCAGAGGCCGACGCCGCGGAGCTGCGTGGCCGGCTGCTCCGAGGCCTCTCGGCCACCGACCGCCGACTACGCCTGCGCCGGGCTCTCAAGGCGCTGACCTGGTTCGCTCCCGCCGCCTGCCTGTGGCTGCTCGCGACCTGGCTGCTCGGACTCGGCGCCGCGAGCGGCGGCGTCGCCGCGCTCTGGCCGGCGTGGGCCGGCGGCGCCGTCCTCCTCCTGCTCACCCTGCGAGAGACGGCGGCACTGGGGCGCGACCTTCCCGCAGCCGCCCGCGCCGTTGACCGGACGGGCGACCTGCATGACGCGGTCGCCACCGCGCTCGAGATGCAGCACCGGCTGGACGATTCGCGCAGCGACCGGCGGCGCGAGGGCGACGGCACGGTCTGGCCCCTGCCCTGGATTGCCCTGGTCCTCGAGAGGGCGGTGGCCGGACTCGAGCGGTTCGGCCCCAAACAGACCGTGCCGCGGCTGGTTCCGGGAGGCGCTCTGCCATCCGCGGGAGTGAGTTTGCTCCTACTGCTGCCGGTAGCACTGCCCGGTTCCTTCGTCGGCGAAGCGCTGGCTGCGGCGTTGAGCGGCGACGCGGCCGGCGACTTCCCGCCCGGTTTCGAAGCCGCCGCGCTGCTCGAAGACGATCCCAACCGGATACCCGGCATTCCGGAACTCGACGTCCGGCTCAGCGACCTGCCCTTCGTGACGCTGCGGGTCCGCGAACCCAACGCCGAGGACGGCTCGCGTAGCGGTGACTCGACAGACGCGGCCGAAGGCAGCCTCGGCGACGGGGCGGAAGCCGAAGCGCTTGACGCAACCGCGGAGGGGAGCGACGCCGCGGCCAATGCCCTGACGGACGAGACGAATCCGGAAACCGGCGCCGACCTGATGCGGGAACTCGACAACCGCGAGGGAACCGGCGAGGAGGAAAAGGGCACGGCACCCGGCACGGAGGGCAGCGGCGAGGGGACTGAGCCCGGCGCCGAAGCCGGCGAGGGCGACGGCTCGGGCGGCCAGCCCGTGGAAGACGGCGAGGGCTCCGGCGACGAGAGCGGCACGGCGGCCGCGGTCAGCGACGAACCGGGCTCGAGCGACGGCGAGGCCGACGGCGCCGCGGCGGGGGTCGGCACCGGGCCGCAGGAGGAGATGGTCGATCCCTTCGGCGACCTCCTCGTCCCCGCTCTCAGCCTTGAACAGGCCCTCCAAACCGCCCTGCTCGAATCGATCGAGGAAATCGAACGCCGCCCCCTGACGACGACCAGCGCCACTCAGTTCCGGGCCGCGGAAGTGGCCATGCGCGGGGCCGCGCCCGGCGGCGTCGCCGAAGCTGTGGCCTCGAACGGAGATCTGCCCGGCGCTCGCCATCCGATCGCCTGGCGCCACCGGGAGTCCGTTCGCCGCTACCTGGAAGCGCTGGAGGCAGCCACCGAGGAGGACGGGGAGTGAACGACACCGCCCAGCCGCGGACCGCGACCGATCTCGCCCTGCAACTGACCGAGTTCGCGGACCGCTGCAGCCAACTGCGCACCGAGATCGGCAAGGTGATCGTGGGCCAGGAGAAGGTCGTTGACGGCGTGATCATTGGCCTGCTTGCGAATGGTCATGTCCTGCTCGAGGGCATCCCCGGACTCGGCAAGACCCGTCTCGTTCGCACTCTGGCCCAGGCGCTGCACCTCAAATTCAACCGCATTCAGTTCACGCCCGACCTGATGCCGGCCGACATCGTCGGCACCCATGTCCTCCGTGAAGACGAGACCGGAGGGCGCCGGCTCGTCTTCGAACGCGGTCCGATCTTCGCGAACCTGCTGCTCGCCGACGAGATCAACCGTGCCACGCCGAAGACCCAGTCCGCACTGCTCGAGGCGATGCAGGAGACGACGGTCACGGTCGGCGGCGAAACGAGCCCCCTCGATCCACCGTTCTTCGTGCTCGCCACGCAGAACCCTCTGGAGATGGAGGGCACCTATCCCCTGCCCGAAGCGCAGCTCGACCGCTTCCTGTTCAAACTGCGGATGATCTACCCGGCGACCGAGGAACTGCACACGATCCTCGACCGTACGACCTCCGGTCACGACCCTGAGGCCGAGGCGCTTTGGACGGCCGAGCAGGTGATCGCGATGCGACACGCGGCCCGCCTGGCGCCGGTGGCGCGGCCGGTCCAGGACTACGCGATCCGGCTCGGGCAGGCGACCCGGCCCGAGGGGGAGCATCCCGCGGAAGCGGTGCGCCGCTACATCCGCATTGGGGCCAGCCCGCGCGGTATCCAGGCGATGGTGCTCGGCGCCAAGGTTCACGCGCTAATCCGGGGCCGGCCGAACGTGTCCCGCGAGGACATCCGGGCCGTGGCGCTCCCCGCCCTGCGACACCGTGTCCTGTTGAACTTCGAGGGCGAAGCCGCGCGGATCGACCTCGACGAGCTGCTCCAGGACCTGATCGACAGCGTGCCCGAGGGCTGAGCAGGCGGGCTCCAAGCTCCGAGCCGTGGCCGACCACTCCGTCTTCACCTTCGAACCGGCCTTCCTTGCCCGGCTGGAGCGCCTGCGCCTTCTCACCCGGCGCGTGCCCGCCGGCGGTTTCAAGGGGGAGCACCGCGCCAGCCACCTCGGCTCCGGGCTCGAGTTCGCGGACTACCGCCCCTACGTCGAAGGCGACGACGTGCGCCACCTCGACTGGCGTGCCTACCTGCGGTTCGACCGCCTGCTCCTCCGGATGTTCGAAGAGCACGGCGACCTCGCGGTCTACATCCTGCTGGACTGCAGCCACTCCATGGCGCCGACGCCCGGACCTCGTGGCCGCCGCAAGTTCGACGCGGCGCGCCGGATTGCGGCCGCCCTGACCTACATCGCGCTGGCCACCCTCGACCGGGTCACACTGGCGCCGTACTCCGGTCACGTGCACCAGGTCCTCGGCCCGCTCCACGGCTCCCGCCAGGTCTGGCGCGCCCTCGACTACCTCGCCAACCTCGACACCGGCGGCGAGACCCACCTCGACCGGACCGTCCGGGAGGTGTTCGCCGCCCGCCGGCGCCGCGGACTCGTCATCGTGATCTCGGACCTCCTCTCCGACACGACGGAGGGCGGCCTCGATCTCCTGCTGCCGCTCCGACACGACGTGGCGGTCGTCCAGGTGACCGATCACCGCGATCTCGAAGCGCCGCTCGACCGCGACACCACCCTCGTCGACAGTGAGACCGGCGATTCGCTCCGGATCCACGGTGCCCCGAACCTGCTCCACCGCCTGGAGCGGGAGGCGGAGGCCCACCGGGAGGAGATCCGCGCCCGCTGCACCGCTCGCGGCTGGTCCTTCATCCACGCCCCGGTCGAAGCGTCCTTCGAAGAACTGGCGCTCGGCGCCCTGCGCCGCGGTCTGCTCAGCCGGGGTCGATGATGCCTTTCTGGCTTCCGCTCGGGATCACGGCCCTGCTGGTGCTGGCGATCTACCTGATCCGACCCACCGCGCAGGCACTGCCGGTCGCCTCCACGGTGCTCTGGCGACGCCTGCTGGCGGCGCGCAAGCGGCGGCGCGACCGCCTGCGATGGCTGCTCTCGCTGCTCCTGGCCACGACGGTCGCTGGCTTCCTGTCGGTCGGGGCAAGCCGGGCGCCCTGGCTGCAGCCCGGTGGCGGCGACCCGATCGCCCTGGCCTTCGACCCGTCGCCGACGATGCAGGCGGGTCTGCCGGATGGAGGCCCGAGCCGGATCGAACTGGCCGCCGCCGAGGCGCGCCGGATCGTCGTCGAAGCGGAATCCGGCAGCCGCTTCACCGTGAACGCGGATCCGACTCCGCTGACCTCAACGGAGGTGCTGGCGGTCCTTTCCGACCCATTCCCAGGGCTGTCGAACGCTCCCGACACCGAACCGGCGATTCCCACCGCCCGGCGGGTCCACGTATTCACCGACGGAATCGGACCGTACACGCCGATCGTCGACCCCGGTACGGAGACCAACACCGTGTCGGTTCTCGTCCCGGCCCGGAACGCCGGAATCGTCCGCTTCGCAACCCGGCCGCCGGCAACCCGCGCCACGGGGCCGGAAGCGTTGCTCGAGATCCTGGCGACCGATCCGGCCGGGGGCACGGTGCCGGTCGAGTTGACAGTCGCCGATTCGGAGACGATCCGCATCCGCCGGCAACTCGAGGTCGAACCCGGCGACCGCTTCACCGCCCTGATCGACCTCGGCAGCTTCGCCCCGGGCCCCGTCACGGCGCGCATCGCAGCGCCCGGCGACGTCTTCCCGCTCGACAACCGGGCCGGCTTGATCGACGCCGGCCGAGCCGGAACCGCATCGACCCGTCTTCCCGTCCGTCACGCCCGCAGCCGGACTGAGCCCAGGCGCGTCCTCGTGACGGCCCGCAGCCCGGTCTCGTTCGACGGCTCCGCGGCCGCGCTCGCTCTCGAGGCGGACGCCTCGGTCGACGTGGTCGCGGTCCGCGCCGCAACCGGCGCCGACGATCCCCCACCGGAGGATCCGATCCCCGCGGCCGACATCGCCACGTTCCATCGGGCCGCGCCGGCAATCCCTCCGGCCATGCCCGCCCTGTACCTCGACCCACCGCAGGCGGTCGCGGCAGGCGGCCTCTCGCCCGCCGCCGAAGCGCCTCTGTCACAACACCGGATCGACCGGACCGACGCCTCCCATCCTCTCCTGGCAGGCGTCTCCCTCCTCGGCCTGCCAGTCGTCGTCGCCGCCCGCGAGCTGGATCCTCGGTGCTCCGCCCTTGCTTCAGCCGGAGACCGCACAGCGATCGCCGTCTGTGATCCGCCCCCCGACGGCGGCCCCCGCTCGATCGCCGTCGCCTTCGACCTCGATCACTCTTCCCTGGCCCAGCGCCCCGACCTGGCCGCCCTGTTCCAGAACGCCGCCTCGTGGCTCACCGAAACACCCGCCATCACCGGTGATCTCACCACCGACACCGGACTCCAGGACGAAAGAGCCACCCGCATCAACGACTCGACTCTCGAACCCGCCCCCGGGGACCGCCTCGCGGACCTCGACAGCCCCAACCGTCGCCCCTGGTCCTGGCGCACCCTGGCCCTCGCCGGCCTCCTGCTCGCCTCGTTCGAGGCCATCACCTTCTTCCGCGGCCTGACCCTTTGATGCCGATCGCCCTGCAGGAGCCGCTCTGGCTGCTGGCCGCGGTGCCGGTCGCGGCACTTCTGTGGTCGCAGCGCAGCAACCGGCCAGATCGGCAGCGACGGCGACTGCTGTGGGTGCGCGGTTCGCTGTTGATCGCCGTCGTGCTGGCTCTGGCGGAGCCGGTCGCGACCTGGCGTACGCGCGAACTCGACGTGGCCGTTCTGGTCGATGTCTCGGCCAGCATCGAGCCGGCCAGCCTGAACCGGGCCCTCGAGGCAATCGAGAGCGGTGGTCCGGACGGTCCGGCGCGCCTCTTCGCCTACGCCGATCGGGCCGCCACCGTCGCCGGACCAGCGGACCTGAGGCGGCTCGAAGTAGCCGATTCCAGCACCGCCTCGGCTGGCGCAGCCGCTCTGGACCGCGGCAACACGCGGCCGGGCGCAGCCCTCCGTCAGGCCGCCGCGACGCTGCGTCCCGATCGCGTGCGCCGGGTGCTGCTCCTTTCCGATGGGCAGCGCCTCGCGGGCGTCGGCGCGCGGGTCGCGGCCGAGTACCCGGACCTCCGTGTCGACACAGCGGCCCTCGGCCGGACGGCGCCCCCCGTCTGGATCGAGTCGGTCGAACTCGACGAGAGCGACCGGCCGCTGCACGCGGGAGAGCCCCACAGCTGGGTGCTCCGTCTCGGCAGCCGTTCCTCGCTGCCCGAAGCGCCCCTGATCCTGCGCGGCGGCGGCGCCGAGGAGCGGCACAGCGTCGCACTCTCGCCGGGCGTCACAACCGTCGAACTGGAGTGGACCTTCGCCGAGCCCGGGATGCAGACCTTCGAGGCGGTCTTGGGCACGGGCGAAGGCGCCGCTGCTTCGCGAGCTGCCTCGGAAGGCGCGATGTGGCGAGGCAGCCTGCGGATCGTGGCGCCGCACCGCGTCCTGCTGCTCGCACCCCAGGACCATTCGGCAGACCTGCAGCGACTGCTCCAGGCGCAGGGCCTGCGTGTGATCCGGTCCATCCCGAACCGGGCCGCTCTGTCCCCTTCGTCGCTGCGAAGCTACGACGCCGTCGTGCTCAGCAACGTTGCCGCCGACAGCCTCCCGGAACCGGCCCAGCAGGTCCTGGGCGAGTGGGTTTCGGAAGAAGGCGGTGGACTCCTCTTCGTGGCCGGGGAGGAGACATTCGGCGAGGAGGGCTACCGGAACTCGCCTCTCGAGCGCGTTCTGCCGCTCGACTTCGAGATCGAGGAGGAGCGCAGCGAGGTCGCCCTGATGATCGCTCTCGACAAGTCGTACAGCATGAAGGGCCCGAAGATGGACCTGGCCAAGGAAGCCGCCAAGGCCGCGCTGGGCATGCTGAACGAGCAGCACCGCTTCGGCCTCGTCGCCTTCGACTGGCACACCCACGACATCGTCGGCCTGCAGTTCGTTCGCGACCAGGAGCGACTGAACCAGAGGGTCGACCGCATCGAAGCCAGCGCCCAGACGAACTTCTACCCGGCTCTGGAGGCCTGCCTGGAGCAGCTCTCCGAAGTCGAGTCCGAGGTCAAGCACGTCATCCTGGTCTCCGACGGCCGCACCTACCCCGACGAGTACGAACAGCTCGTCCTGCGGATGAGGCAGGAGGAGATCACCGTCTCGACCGTCGCGATCGGCGTCGAGTCCGACCGGGAACTGCTCGCCGACATCGCCGACTGGGGCGACGGCAACGCCTACACGATCGAGGACCCGAGTTCCGTCCAGAGCATCCTGATCGACGAAACGATGAACCAACTCCCCGACTCGGCCCGTGAGGAGACGATCCTGGTCGAACTGCGCGGCCAGTCGGACGCCCTGACGGGAGTCGACGTCGCCAGCGCGCCGGAACTCTACGGCCGGATCGCCGCAGTGGCGAAGGACAGCGCCGAGGTCATCCTCGGCGCCGGCGAGTCGGATCCGATCCTGGCCAGCCGCTACGTCGGCCTGGGCAAGACCTGGATGTTCACGTCCGACCTCGAACCGCGCTGGGCAAGCGACTGGCTGCGCTGGCCCGAGCTGGGCCGGCTCGTCGCCCAGGTGGTCCGCGACGCCGCCGACCGCCGCGCCGGCGCCGAGTGGGACTTCGATCTCGACCGGCGCGACGAAGTGCTCGAAGCGGCACTCAGCGTGGTCGAGGAGGATGGCCGCTTCGGCAGCGACCTATCGCCCCGCCTGGTCGTCCTGCGCGGCGACCGCCGGATCGAGGCGCCACTGCAACGCACTGGACCCGGCCTCTACCGCCTGGTGTCCGGGGAAGGCATGCTGCTCGCGCCGAGCCTCGAGCCCTACCGCGTGGAGGTTCACACCGGCCCCGCAGGCGCCGCGGAAACGATCGGCCCGGGCCGCACGATCTTCTACCCCGCCCGCGACGAACTCCGCCCCGGCGCCCCCGACATCGCGGCGTTGGCCGAACTCGCCGCGGAAACCTCCGGCCTCTTCCACGAAACGGTCGCGGGCGCCGTCGGCGCCATCACTGCCCCCAGCGCCGACACCGCCGTCCGCCGCTTCGACCTCTGGTCCGTCCTCCTGGTCGCCGCGACGCTCCTGTTCCTCGCCGAACTCCTGCTCCGTCGCCGGCGGCGGCACGGCGCGTCAACCGTGATTCCGGTCCCCGTCGAGACCCGCCCCGCCGCCTGACGCCGCCCACGCCAGCACGCCCGCCAGGCCGGCATCCGTGCCGAGGGCGGCGGGTTCGACGCGGACGTCGTCGGTCGGGAAGACGCGGACACGTTCCCTGATCGTCTGCCTGACGCCGTCGAACAGGAGGTCGCCGAGGCCGGCGACGCCGCCTCCGAGCACGATGAGCTCCGGATGCAAGGTGACGACGACGTTGGCGGCGGCGATGCCGACGAGGCCCGCGATCCGCTCCAGCTCTTTCGTGACCGCCTCGTCGCCTGCCCTAGCCGCCTCGCCCATCGTCTCCGCGTTGACCTTCTCGGTGTCTCCTCCGGCGATCTTCTGCAGGATGGGCGCCTGACCCGAGCGCAGGAGCCGAACGCCGGTCCCTCCGATCGCCGGGCCACTCGCTACCGCCTCCAGGCATCCCCGGTTGCCGCAGCCGCAGAGAGGACCGGTCGGATCGACGATCTGGTGGCCGAGTTCGCCCGCTGAGCCGAGCGGTCCCAGGCGCAGCCTGCCCTCGATCACCACGCCGCCGCCGATCCCGGTGCCGAGCGCGAACAGCGCCATCGTCGACACGCCACGACCGGCGCCAAAGCGGAACTCTCCCAACGTCGCCGCGCGAACGTCGTTCAGAAGACGAACCGGCGTCTCCAGGCGCGCGCCGAGCAGGCGAGCAACCGGCACATCCCGCCACTGGCCCGGCAGGTTGGGCAGGAACCGGGTGACGCCGGCCTCGAGGTCGACCCATCCGGGACAACCGACGCCGACCGCGGCCGGACGCCTGCCAACCTCCCGTTGCAGCTCGAGCAGGCCCTCGGCAATCCGGTCGAGCATCGGCTCCCATCCGTCGTAGCCGCCGCCTTCGAGGTTCCGGCGCGCGACCAGGCGGTAGTTGCCGGCATCAACATCGACGAAGCCCAGCGCCAGTCCGATGTGGGAACCGCCGAGATCGACGGCGCCGTAGAGTCCCTCAGTCGTCATGATCCGCCCGCGCCATTCTCACAAAGAGAAACGGCGCGCCCAACCAGGTGGACGCGCCGCATCGCAAGGCCCTTGCCGTGACGGAGCCGCTACTGGCCGCCGCCCGCGGCCGGCGTGGCGTTCGCAGCCGCGCCTTCTGCCTCGGTAACGAGGTCGGCGCCCCGATCCTCCGAGTAGTCGATGAAGCCGATCATCATCTCGTCGGTGGTCGGGCCGCCGAACTGGACGGCGCGGGTCGTGTCGAGCTCGAGCACCGTCTGCTCGTTCCGCTCCTCCGTGTTGACGTAGGTCATCAGCACGTCGACGCGGGTTCCGGCCGGCAGGTCCTTCGGCTCCTTGTAGATGTAGTTCGTCTGCCAGTTCCAGTCGTAGGCCGGAACGTCGAGGAGGACCTCCTCGGTGCCGTCGGGGTAGTACGCGGTGTACCTGGCGTCCAGCCCCCGCAGGTGGGAGTGCGGCAGGTAACCGTAGATCGTCGTCGGGTACTCGAAAACCTTGGAGGCGCCGATGACCCAGTTCTCATGGCCCGGCGGGATCTCGAAGTCGCTGTTGCCGACGCCTTCCCACTTCGCGACCCGGTCGATCTTCGCGTCCTTGGGATGGAACTTGAAGGCCATCTGGGAACGGTCCCACACGCCGGTGCCCTCGCCCGGCTCCTTGTTGTAGTGCATCGAGAAGTAGAGCTGCGTTCCCGGCATCAGCAGCCGGCCGGCGCCGTCGGGAAGGTAGAACGGCTCGGTGCCCGGGGCGATGCCGCCGAGCAGTCCGGAAGCTCCGGGCGTCTCGGTCTCTGTAGCGACCCGCGAACCGACCACGTGGTGGACGACATCGCTGCCGGGGCGGAACTCGATCGCCTGGATCCAGCGCGGCTCGGGGAGCATCTCCTCCGTGATCATGACCGCCTTCAGGCTGATGTTCAGGTCCTTGACGTCGTCGTCGACCCAGAACGGCTCGGCCAGGTCGAGCACCAGATCGGGCTCGCCGATCAGCCAGCCGGTCGGCCACTCGATCGGTTCCGGCGCGTTGGCCGGGTCACCGCGGCGGGCGCCGGTCTTGGCCCAGCCGAGGATCGTGTCGATCTCCTCCGCGGTCAGGATCCGCTCGTTGGTGAACTGACCGTGGGTGTCATCGCTCGCGAACCACGGCGGCATCTCCTTCGCTTCCACCTGCCGCGCGATGCTGCGTGCCCAGGGCCGCGTCTCTTCGTAGGTGGTCAGAGCCATCGGCGCCTTCATGCCGCCGTAGGCGACGCCCTCGGGGCGATGGCAACCCTGGCAGGAGCGCTGCAGGATCGGCTCCACGTCCTCGTGGAACGTGATCGTTTCGGGGCTGTCGGGCTCGTTGGGGCCGGCGGCAAGAACCGGGGCCGCGACAACGAGAACCATGACGGCGAGAGCGGCGAAGCGGGAACGGCGTGACATCACGGGCTTCCTCCCAGAGGGTCTGGTTGCGGTTGATCGGACCCTACCACACTGAGTGACGACTCAGCTAATGGACCCCGGCCTCCGCCGGCACCACGGTCTCGAGCCGGTCGATGGCGTGGACAGGGGCGGCGTCGCCCTTCATCAGGTGGGCGATCGCCCGCAGCACCAGCCGCTGGCGAGCCAGCGTCCGCTTGCCGCCGAAGGCCGCCGACTCGACCCGCAGACTGAAGTGGTTGCCTTCTCCGGTCACCTCGATGAGGGCGTCCGGCAGCGCGGCGGCCACCGCCTCCCGGATGCGCGCCGCCGTCTCCCGCGGCGTCGGCTGGTCGGCGATCTCCACTCCGCTCCGCGGACTTAGCCGCCGGCGCGGGCGGCCGGGATATCGACGTCGAGGCGCTGGCCGTGCTCGGTGTCGACCACCGTGATCGAAGCGCCCTGCGCCCGCCCCGCACTGTCCCGATCGAGCAGGAAGAACAGGCCGCCGACCGGCACCCGAAGCTCGCTACCCGCTGCCGGACCGAAGCCGAGGAACGGCTGGAACTTCGCGTCGATGCCGAAGTGGAGCTCCGCCCCCTGCTGCTGCTGGGCGTTTCGGAGGATCTGCTCTGCCTCGGCGCTAATCGTGATCTCGACCTGGTCGGCGGACAACTCCGCGCGTTCCATGCCCAGCGCGTCGTGGAGCTCGCCGTTGTCGTACATCTCCTTGACGATGTTGCAGCCGCCCATGAACTCGCCGCCGATGTAGAGCTGCGGGATCGTGGGCCAGTCCGAGAACTCCTTGACGCCCTCGCGAACCTCGCCGTCCGACAGGACGTCGAAGGTCTCGTAGGCCGGCAGGAGGCGGTTCAGCACCTGGACGACCTGCGCCGAGAATCCGCACTGCGGGGCGGCCGGACTGCCCTTCATGAAGAGAACGGTTGGCGCCGAATCGACGATGTCCTGGATGCGGGACTCGAGTTCAGGCGTGAGCGACATGGGGTCTTTCCTGGCCCTGCGGGCCGGTCGTGCTTGTTGCTACTCTACCGGGTTCATTGCCGACCCGCGACCGCACCGCGAGAAACGACCGGTCTGGAGACTGCAACGGAATGACGGACTCTGCGAGGGCCGCGGCCCGAAACCTCACCTCTCTTCCCGCCCTCGGCGTCCTGGCCGCAAGCCTGGTCGCCCTGCCGGCCCAAGCCAACGAATGGACGTCCTGGCGGGGTCCCCACCAGAACGGCTACTCCCCGTCGACCGGCCTGATCGACACCTGGAGTCCGGACGGCGAGAACCTGATCTGGCGACAGGACTTCATCGCCCGCTCGACGCCCGTCGTGATGGACGGCCGGGTGTACGTCAACGGCCGCGCCGGAACCGGCGTCGACCAGCAAGCGGTGGTCGCGGCCTTCGACGCGGAAACCGGCGAGCCGATCTGGGAGAACCGCTACAACCTCTACCTGACCACCGTGGCGATGAACCGGGTCGGCTGGGCGTCGCTGACCGGCGACCCGGAAACCGGCTATATCTACGCGCAACTCGTCAGCGGCCTCTTCCTGTGCCTCGACCGCGACGGCGAAGTCGTCTGGTCCCGGTCCCTCAAGGAGGAGCACGGCCGGTTCGAGGGTTACGGCGGCCGTACCGCTTCGGCGGTCATCGACGAGGACCAGGTCATCCTGAACATGATCAACGGCAGTTGGGGAAACCAGGGACCGCCGCGCCACCGCTACTACGCCTTCGACAAGCGCACCGGCGCCGTGCGCTGGATGTCGACCCCCGGCGGCAACGTCTACGACCGGAACACCCAATCCACTCCGGTGGTCGCGGTCATCAACGGCCAGCGGCTGCTGATCGGCGGCAACGCAGACGGCCACATCTACGCGCTGCAGGCCAGGACCGGCAGGAAGGTCTGGGAGTTCGAGCTGTCGAAGCGCGGCATCAACGTCTCGCCCGCGGTTGACGACGCCGGCCGGGTCTTCATCTCCCACAGCGAGGAGAACATCGACGAAGCCACCCTCGGCCGGGTGGTCGCGATCGACGGCACCGGCAGCGGCGACCTCACAACGACCGGCGAACTGTGGCGCTGGAACCGGAACAAGGCCGGCTTCCCTTCGCCGGCGCTTCACGATGGCCGGGTGTACGTCGTGAGCAACCAGGGCAACCTCGCCGCGGTTGAAGCGGCCACCGGCGACGTGCACTGGGAACTCAGCATCGGCACGGTCGGCAAGGCTTCGCCCGTCTGGGCCGACGGCAAGCTCTACGTTCCCGAAACGAACGGCCACTTCGCCATCGTCAGACCCGGCGACGACAGCGCCGGGATCCTCGCCCGGCACGAGATCAGGATGCCCGACGGCAGACGCTACGCCGAGTTCTACGGGTCGGCGGCGATCGCCTACGGACGGATCTACTTCACGACGGAAGAGGGCCTCTACTGCCTTGGCGACGGGAACGCACCGTTCGAGGTGACCGCCTCAGCCACGCCCAGCCTCGGAGACGAAGGCTCGGCGGAAGAACCGCCCGCGACGCTGCTCGTCGTACCGGCCGAGGTGACCGCGAAGCCCGGCGAAACCCACGAGTTCCAGGTCGAGGCCTTCGACGCCATGGGCCGCGCGCTCGGCCCGGTCGAAGCCACATGGTCGGTCAGAGGACTCGACACGGAGCCCGCGGGCTCGCGCCTCACGATCCCCGCCGACTCGGGCTTCGCCGCCGGTGCGCTGATCGCGAACAGCGGCGATCTCGAAGCCGAGGCGCGGATCCGGGTGTTTCCGCCACTACCGTGGAGCGAGGACTTCTCCGGCGGCAAGCGCGGTCTGTGGATCGGCGGCGGACGTTACGACATCGCCGAGGAAGACGGCGAGAGCATTCTGATCAAGCCGGTGGCGGAACGAGGCCTGCTGCGTTCGCCCCTGCTGATCGGTCCGCCCAGCCTCGGCGACTACACCATCCAGGCGGATGTCCGGCTCTCGCAGAAGGGCCGCCGCAAGTCGGACGCGGGCCTGATCAACAGCGGCTACATCCTGGACCTGCTCGGCATCCACCAGCGCCTGCAGATCAGATCCTGGTCCGCACAGCTCCGGGTCGAGAACTCGGCCGACTTCGAGGTCGAGATGGACCGCTGGTACACCATGAAGCTCCGCGTCGAGAGCGCCGGCGACGCGGCCACGATCCGCGGCAAGGTCTGGCCACGCGGTACGGAGGAGCCCGCCGACTGGACCGTGACCGCGGTCGACCCGCATCCCATCCGCAGCGGCTCTCCCGGCCTGCTCGGCTACTCGCCGTCGGTGGTCTCCTACGACAACGTGCTGATCACGGCCAACTGACCCGGCGCCCGGACCGGAGGAACGCGATGGAACGGAAGATCCGCATGGGCATGGTCGGCGGCGGCCAGGGCGCCTTCATCGGCGCCGTTCACCGGATGGCGGCCGGGCTGGACGGGCTGATCGAGCTCGTCTGCGGCGCCTTCAGCTCCGATCCCGAGCGCTCGCGCGCGTCGGGCGCCGAACTCCTCCTGCCGCCCGAACGCTGCTACGGCACCTACCAGGAAATGATGGAGCGCGAAGCCGCCCTCGGACCGTCCGAACGGATGGACTTCGTCTCCATCGTCACGCCCAACCACATGCACTTCCCGGTGGCGAAAGCCGCGCTCGAGGCCGGCTTCCACGTGATGAGCGACAAGCCGATGACGAAGTCGGCGGCCGAGGCCGAAGCCCTGGTCGAGCTCGTCGGACGGACCGGCCTCACCTTCGGGCTGACTCACAACTACACCGGCTACCCGATGGTCAAGGAAGCCCGGCACCGTGTGCGCAGCGGCCAGCTCGGCAAAGTGCGGAAAATCGTGGTCGAGTATCCGCAGGGCTGGCTCGCCACCCGGCTCGAGTCGGAGGGCCAGAAGCAGGCGGACTGGCGCACGGACCCGGAGCGGGCCGGCATCAGTTGCTGCATCGGCGACATCGGCACTCACGCCGAGAACCTGGCCGAGGCGATCACCGGGCTCCGCATCGAGTCGCTGTGCGCCGACCTGACCACCTTCGTCGACGGACGGCCGCTCGAGGACGACGGCAACGTCCTGCTCCGCTTCGCCAACGGCGCGCGCGGCGTGCTCTACGCTTCCCAGATCTCGATCGACGAGGAGAACGCGCTCGCGATCCGCGTCTACGGCGAGTCGGGCGGCCTGGAGTGGCACCAGGAAGAGCCGAACACCCTGATCCTCAAGTGGCTCGACCGGCCGCGCGAGGTCCTGCGCACGTCCAGCCAGGGGCTCTCCGACGACGCGGCCGCGCACACGAGGTTGCCCGCCGGGCACCCCGAAGGGTTCCTTGAGGCCTTCGCCAACCTCTACCGGAACTTCGCACGGACACTGGACTGCCGCCGTCGCGGGGTCGAGCCCGACGCGACGATGCTCGACTTCCCTACCGTGCACGACGGCCTGCGCGGAATGCAGTTCATCGAGACCGTCGTCGCAAGCAGCGAAAGCGAGCAGAAGTGGCTCAGCATGCCGGCCTGACGCGGCAGTAACCCGTACGAGGAGACGCACCGTGGCCCGACCCGTTACCCTGTTCACCGGCCAGTGGGCCGACTTGGCCCTGGCCGACCTCTGCCCCCTGGCCCGGGACCTCGGCTACGACGGCGTGGAACTCGCCTGCTGGGGCGACCACGTGGAGGTCGATCGCTGCGATCGAGCCTACGCGTCCTCCCGGCGGGAGTTGCTCGCCTCGAACGATCTCGAGCTCCACGCGATCAGCAACCACCTGGTCGGCCAGGCCGTCTGCGACCGGATCGACGCCCGGCACGAGGCAATCCTGCCGGCCCACGTCTGGGGCGACGGCGATCCGGAAGACGTGCGGAAGCGCGCCGCAGACGAGATGATCCGCACCGGCGAAGCCGCGAAGGCCCTGGGCCTCTCGGTCGTCAACGGCTTCACCGGCAGTCCGATCTGGCACCTGCTCTACTCCTTCCCGCCGGTGCCGCCCTCGATGATCGACGACGGATTCGCCGACTTCGCAGCCCGCTGGACGCCGATCCTCGACGCCTACCGCGAACTAGGCGTCCGCTTCGGCCTCGAGGTCCACCCGACCGAGATCGCCTTCGACACGGTAAGCGCCGAGCGGGCGATCGAGGCGCTTGGAGGCCATCCGGCGTTCGGCTTCAACTACGACCCGAGCCATCTCGGCTACCAGGGCGTCGACTACGTCGACTTCATCCGCCGTTTCAGCGACCGCATCTTCCACGTCCACATCAAGGACGCCTGGTGGTCCGACCAGCCGAAGCCGTGTGGCGTCTTCGGTGGCCACACGAACTTCGGCGACCACCGCCGGTTCTGGGACTTTCGCTCGCCCGGCCGCGGCTCCGTCGACTTCGAGGAGATCATCCGTGCGCTGAACGACATCGGCTACGACGGTCCGCTCTCGGTCGAGTGGGAGGACTCCGGCATGGACCGCGAGCATGGCGCCGCCGAAGCGGCGGAGTTCGTCAGGGCGCTCGACTTCGCCCCCTCCGCGATCGCCTTCGACGCCGCCTTCGAAGACAACTGACGGACGCATGAGGCGAACTTCGAGATGACGCCCTTCTTCCCCGAGGTCGGCAAGCCGATCCCCTTCCACGGCCCGAGCAGCCGGGAGCCACTGGCATTCAAGTACTACGACCGGGACCGGAAGGTCGGCAACCGGACGATGGAGCGGCACCTGAAGTTCGCCGTCGCCTACTGGCACACCTTCAAGGGCGGCGGCCAGGATCCCTTCGGACCGGATCCCGTGTACGACCGCCCCTGGAACCACGCCCCGACGGACATCGAGGTCGCCGTCCGCACCCTGAACGCGGCGTTCGAGTTCTTCACCAAGCTCGGGGTGCGCTACTACTGCTTCCACGACCGGGACATCGCTCCCGAAGGCCGATCGATCGCGGAGAGCAACGAGTACCTCGAGGAGATCGTCCAACTGGCCCGGATCCGGCAGCGCGAGACCGGCGTCAAGCTGCTCTGGGGCACGGCCAACCTGTTCGGGCACCCGCGCTACACGCACGGCGCGGCGACGAACCCCGACCCGCGGGTCTTCGCCCACGCAGCCGCCCAAGTGCGGCGGGCGATCGACGCCACGATCGCACTCGGAGGCACCGGCTACGTGTTCTGGGGAGGCCGCGAGGGCTACACCTCCCTGATCAACACGGACATGCGCCGCGAGCGCGAGCAGATGGCGGCCTTCCTGCGACTCGCCGTCGACTACGCGCGCCGCCAGGGCTTCAAGGGCAAGTTCTTCCTCGAGCCCAAGGCGAAGGAACCGTCGGTCCACCAGTACGACTTCGACTGCGGCCACTGCCTGAACTTCCTGCGTGAGTTCGACCTGATGGACGACTTCCTGCTGAACGTCGAGGCGAACCATGCCACTCTGGCCACTCACTCGTTCGAGCACGAACTGGCGACGGCCGCCGGCGCCGGCATGCTCGGCAGCGTCGACATCAACCGCGGCCTCGAGGGCGTCGGCTGGGACACGGACAACTTCGCGATGAGCCTGCGCGAGTGCGTCCTGGCGTTGCTCATCATCCGGGGCCAGGGCGGCCTGCGCTGGGGCGGCCTGAACTTCGACGCAAAGGTGCGGCGGGGCTCGTTCGACACGGTCGACCTGTTCTACGCCCACGTCGCCTCGATGGACATCTTCGCCAAAGCGCTGCTGATCGTCGAGCGCATCCGGAAGGACGGCGTGCTAGGCCTCGCCGGCAAGCGGATCCGCCAGCGGTACGCCGGCTACCGCCGCGGCCTGGGACGCAAGGCGCTCGCCGGTGACACGACCCTCGAGGAGCTGGAACAGTGGGCCGGCAGCCTCGGCGAACCGCCGAAGACGAGCGGACGCCAGGAAGAACTCGAGAGCATCCTGAACGACTATCTCTACAGCACCCGCATCGAGTGAGCGGCGCCTGCTACCTCGGAATCGACGTCGGTACCCAGAGTCTGACCGCGATCCTGGTCGAAGCGCAGCCGGCGGAAGGCGAGCTGGAGAATCGTGCCAGCCGCATCGCCGCTCGGGTCAGTGTTCACTACGACACGGAACTTCCTCAGTACGGAACCGTCAACGGACAGCTTCCCAATGAGGATCCGGCGATAGGGCGAGTGCCGCCGTGCATGTGGCTCGAAGCCCTGGACCTGGCCTTCCGGAAACTCGGAACCGGAGCCTGCCGTGAGATCAGCGGCGTGTCGGTATCCGGTCAGCAGCACGGTTCCGTCTACCTACGACCAGAGGCCGAGGCCGTACTTCAGTCCCTGGCTCCGCAGCAGGGCCTTGCCGGGCAGATCGAACCTCATCTCTCCCGGGCGGAAGCGCCGATCTGGACCGACTCCTCAACCACGCGGGAATGCGAGGAAATCCGGCGGGAGCTCGGCGGAGCAACCGCAACGGCCGAACTGACAGGCAGCGACACCTTCGAGCGGTTCACCGGCTCGCAGATCCGCCGGTTCGCGCGGACCGAGCCCGACGCGTGGGCTCGTACGGCCCACGTGTGTCTGGTCAGTTCCTTCGTCACGTCGGTCCTGGCCGGAAGGCTGGCGGCGATCGACCATGGCGACGGCTCCGGGATGAACCTGCTCGACGTTCGCCGGCTTGAGTGGTCGGAGGCCGCGATGGCGGCGACCGCGGCGGGGCTCCGGCGCAGGCTGCCGCCGACTTGCGCTCCGTGGACCGTGGTCGGATCGATCGCGCCCTACTTCGTCTCCCGGTATGGCCTGCCGGCCTCAGCAAAGGTCGTCGCCGGCTCGGGCGACAACCCCTGTTCGCTGGTCGGCGTCGGCGTCCGCGAACCGGGCGAAGCTGTCCTGAGTCTGGGCACCAGCGACACGTACTTCGGGCTCCTGAAGGACGTCGCGGTCGACCCGGAGGCGAACGGACACGTATTCATCGCGCCGAGCGGCCACCCGATGAGCCTGATCTGCTTCCGCAACGGCTCGCTCGCGCGCGAGGCGGTGCGGGACCGGTACGGACTGGACTGGCCGGGCTTCGACGCCGCCCTGCGGGCAACGCCGCCGGGCAATGACGGCATGATGATGCTGCCCTGGTTCGAACCTGAGATCGTGCCCCGGGTGGCGCGGCCCCACGTACACCGGCTGGGCGGACTGCGCGACGAGCCGGAGCAGGCCGCTCGGAACTGCCGGGCGGTGGTCGAAGGCCAGTTCCTCTCGATGCGGTTCAACTCCGCGTGGATGGCCACCCAGCCGAGAAGGCTCGTCGCCACCGGCGGCGGCTCGCGGAACCGCGAACTCCTGCAGATCGCCGCCGACGTTCTCGACTGCCGTGTCGAGAGCCTCGAAGTAACGGACGGCGCCGCGCTCGGCGCCGCGCTTCGCGCCACCGGGCAACGACTGCCTCCCCTGCCACCCGTCGGCGAACGCGGTCCTGCCGCCGAACCAAGGCCGGAGGCGTCGGCGATCTATGACGCCATGATGCCCCGGTATGCCGAGGCTCAGCGCCGCGCCGCCGGCTGAAGCGGCTACTCCAGCGCCCCGTAGAGCTCTCTGAGCTTGGACCGTACCCGCTCGCCGTTCTCGGGCCCGAGCCGCAAGAGCAGCTTCTGGGCCGGGTTCAGGCTCTCGAGTTCCGGATCGACGTACTCGAAGCTGATGACCCGCAGGCGGAGTTCGGGTGGAGACTCCGGCATCGGAGTCGAGAGGAGCTTGGTCACGGCGAGTTCGAGCGTGTCGCCGAACTCGCCGGGATACCCGAGTTCGTCGTGGGCCCGCTCGAACAGCGGCTCCAGCCGCTCGTAGGCTCCGGCCGCGCCGGTAACGTCGATCGAATCGAACACCTCCACCGCCGGGTCGTAGCGGCGGTAGCTCGTCTCCGCGGGATAGAAGCGCTGTCCGCGCCGGACGACACTGAAACCGTCCTCGGGCTGCAACGGCTCAAGACTGTTCTGGGGCGGCTCGTCGTAGGCAACGGCGCCTACTGACCGCACGAAGTTGACCGCCAGCTCCTCGGGAGCGAGCCAGGCGACCCACTCCGCGTGCCGGGACAGACCGCCGACGATCTCCCGAATCAGAGAGTCGCTCCCGGCCAGGTCCGCCTCCGGCTCGGGCGCCGGCGCAGCCGGTTCGGCGGGAAGTTCGGATTCCGCCGCCGGCTCGGGGGCCGCTTCATCGACGATCGCCGCTGGGGCCTCCGCCGCGCCTTCGCCGGCCGGACCAGCCCCGCGGCTCGTGTACCACCACCAGAGGACGACGCCCGCGCCGACCACGATCAAGGCCGCGATGACGATGACCGTCAGCGTGCCGGAACGTTCCGCGGGCTCCTCTTCGGAGGGGACGCCCCCCTCCCCGCTCAGGTCCAGGGGCAGATCGAAGCGCGGACCGCCCACGTCCGGCTCATGTTCCTCCGGCAACGTCTCCTCAGGCCGATCGCCGCCCGTGGGCTTGTCGTCCATTGGGACAGTGTAACCCCTCGGATCCGCCCGTCATTCCGGCATCGCCGCACCGCGGCTGCCGGGCGCGGTTCAGATCAGGCGGCGAGAGCGCGATTCGGCCGGATGCCCCGCAGCACGTCGATGCCCTCGGTCAGACCGTCGATCGTCAACTCGAACATCGGGAACACCTGCCGGATCAGGTGGATCGTCGGCGCGTTCCAGATGCGCCGCGGCTCCGGGTTGAGCCAGATCGAGTTCGGACAGCGGTCGCGGAACTTGCGGAGCCAGTCGAGGCCGGTGACCTGGTTCGTGTGGTAGTAGTCGATCGCGCCGCCGGTATGGGTCAGCTCGTACGGGCTCATCCAGGCGTCCCCGACCAGGCACACGGACCATGTGTGGTCCAGCCGCTTCAGGATCTGAGACGTCGCCTCGCCCTTCCAGCGGCTGATGTCCGTGTACAGGTTCTCGTACACGCAGTTGTGGAAGAACTTGAACTCGAACTTCTTGAAGTGGTTCGCCTTGTGCGCGGCGGAGAACAGCCTCTCGCAGAGCAGGGTGTGCGGGTCCATCGAACCGCCGACGTCGATCAGCAGCAGCAGCTTGATCCGGTTGCGCTTCGGCGGTCGGAACACGAGGTCGATCTCGCCGGCGTTGCGGGCGCTGCTGTCGATCGTCTCGTCGATATCGAGTTCCTCGGGCCCCTCGTCCTTGTCCAGCTTCCGGAGCCGGCGCAAGGCCAGCCCGATCTGTCGCGTGTCCAGGATGCGGTCCGAGCGCAGGTTGCGAAAGCGGCGGTCGGTCGCCACCTGAACGGCCGAACGGCCTCCGCCCGAGCCACCGATCCGAACCCCCGTCGGGTGCTCGCCGCCGTGTCCGAAGGGCGACATGCCGCCTGTCCCGATCCAGCGGTTGCCGCCGTCGTGGCGCTCCTTCTGCTCGTCGAGCAGCTCCTTGAAGCGCTCGCGGAGTTCGTCCAGGTCGAGCGCCTCGAGTTTCGCGCGCTCCTCCTCCGTCAGCTCCCGCGGCAGTTCCGGCTTGGACAGCCACTCCAGCAGCTCATCGCTGATGTCGAAGTGGTTCTCGACACCCATGAAGAACGAGGCGAAGGCGCGGTCGTAGTTGTCGAAGTCCGCCTCCCGCTTGACCATCAGGCAACGGGCCAGGTTGTAGAAGACGTGCAGGTCCGCCCGGCTGTGGCCGATCGACAGCGCCTTCATCAGCGACAGCCACTCCGTGATCGTCACCTTCAGGCCGTAGCCCCTCAAGTGGTAGAAGAAGTCGACGAACATGGCTCGGACTACGTTGGAGTCGGTTCCGGGCGAGGTCAGTTGACGCGGCCGCGGCGATGAGCGGCCATGACCGCTTCCAGGTCGTTCTCCCGCTTCATCAGCACCCCCAGGAAGGGTAGCTCACTCTCGATGGACTCCGTGCTCACGCCGCCGCGGCGCAGCGCGGCGATCCAGTCGATCAGCTCGCTCGTCGACGGCTTCTTGCGCAGCTCCGGCAGGTCGCGGAGCCAGTAGAACCGCAGCAGCACCTGCCGCAGCAGCTCGTCCTCGACGTCCGGATGGTGGACGCGGATGATGTCCTCCATCTCCGCCTTGTCCGGGAAGGCGATGTAGTGGAACACGCAGCGGCGCAGGAAGGCGTCCGGCAGCTCCTTCTCGTTGTTCGAGGTAATGACCACGATCGGACGGAACCTGGCGGCGTGCTGCTCGCCCGTCTCGTGAACGAAGAAGCTCATCCGGTCCAGTTCGTGCAGCAGGTCGTTCGGGAACTCCATGTCCGCCTTGTCGATCTCGTCGATCAGCAGGACCACCCGCTGGTCCTTCAGGAAGGACTCGCCCAGGGGCCCGTACTTGATGTACTGCGAGATGTCGGTGATGTCCCGGTCGCCGAAACGGGCGTCGTTCAGGCGCTGCACCGTGTCGTACACGTAGAGGCCTTCCTGGGCCTTGCTGGTCGACTTGATGTTCCAGGTCAGGAGCTCCATGACCAGGTTCTCGGCGATCGCCTCGGCGAGGACCGTCTTGCCGGTGCCGGGCTCGCCCCGCACGAGGAGCGGCTTCTCGAGAGCCGAGGCGACATTCACCGAGTCCCTCAGCTCAGGCGATGCAAGGTAGGTATCGGTACCGGTAAAGGCGTGGAAAGACATACTGACCCTCTATCCTCCGGCGTGGCCGGCGTTGTCCAGCTTCATTGCGCGCACGGTCCGCTATAGCTGGGGGGCAGTGTAACAGACCGACCGGTCGGTAGAGGCCTCCCCGTAGACTGGCTGAAGCCGACTGAAGAACCCTGGAGACACACATGACCCAAGCACGGGATCTCGAACGCCTGATTGAAGAAGCATCCCGGATCGTCGCCTTCACGGGCGCGGGAATCAGCACCGAATCCGGCATCCCCGACTTCCGGAGCCCGGGCGGGATCTGGACGAAGTACCGGCCGATCGACTTCAGCGAGTTCATGGCCTCGGAAGACGCGCGGCGCGAGTCCTGGCGGCGCAAGATCGGCAGCGACCGCACAATCGGCCAGGCAAAGCCCAACCGCGGCCACCTGGCCCTGGCCGAGCTCCGGCGCCGTGGGAAGCTCCTCGCCGTGATCACGCAGAACGTGGACGGCCTGCACCAGGAGTCGGGCATTCCCGACGACGACGTGATCGAACTTCACGGCAACGCGACGTACGCGGCGTGCCTCGAGTGCCGGCAGCGCTACGAGCTGGAACCCATCGTCGCCGCCTTCAGGGATCGGGAGGAGTTGCCCGTCTGCAAGCGGCAAAATCTGACCGGCTATGCCTGTGGCGGCATCATCAAGACGGCCACGATCTCCTTCGGCCAGGCGATGCCCGAAGAGGCGATGCGGCGAGCCCACCAGGCGACGCTGGCCGCCGACCTCTTCCTCGCCATCGGCAGCTCGCTCGTCGTCTATCCAGCTGCGGGCTTCCCCGCCCTGGCAAAGCAGGCCGGCGCCAGGCTCGTCATCCTGAACCGCGAAGCTACCGACCTCGACGGCATCGCCGACCTCGTGCTCCACGCCGAGATCGGTCCGACACTCGGCGCCGTGACCGGCGTCACTCTGCCGAACTAGACCAAATATGCGTGTCTTTAGATCAGGTAGTTGACATCTGCTTCTATTCGACTCATAATCTTGAGTCGTCGGAACCAGAACCAGAAGCCGACACCGAATCGAACGACCAACCAAGGAGGGACAACACCATGACCCGTAGCCTGATTCGACACACTCCGTTTCACCGTCCCCTGATCGGGGCCTTCGAGCCGCTCTTCGGCAAGGCGATGCTCGACGACTTCTTCTCGCCCGTGCTCAGCCGGGCGGCCGGCCACGACGGAGGCGAGGCCGCCGCCATGACCTGGTGGCCCGCCGCGGACCTCACCCAGACCGACGAGGTTTACACCCTCGCCGTCGATCTGCCCGGTCTGACGAAGGCCGACATCGACCTCACGGTCGAGGACCACACCCTCACGCTGTCGGGTGAGCGGCAGGCAAAGCATGAGGGCGCGACCGCAGATCGGGTCGAGCGCGTCTTCGGTCGCTTCGTTCGGCGCTTCAACCTGCCGAGCGACACCGACATCTCGGCGGTGAGTGCCGAGTTCGAGCACGGGGTGCTGAACATCACCATCCCCAAGGCCGAGGAGGCGAAGGCGAGGAAGATCGACATCGCCTGATCCGGCTCCCGGACGGACATCAAGGGCCCTGCTTCGGCAGGGTCCTTTCTCTTTGCCTGCGGTGCTACAATCACCGTCCGGCGAACGCCACCGCCGCGCCAAGAGCCGCGGCCCTCTCCTCCTCCTCACCATGACTGAGACGAACGATCAAGCGCTCGCTCAGGAGGCCGCGGAGACCAACGTGCCGCCCGAGCAAGAGCCTGCGGCGAAGACGGAGACGCCTCCCGGCGAGACCGAGGCGATCGACGCTGAAGCAGCGCCTGCCGAGCAGGCTTCGGACGAGGCGGCGCCCGAAGAAGAACAGGTCGAGCCTGAACCCGAGGTTGCGGCCGCTCCCGAAGCCGAGGACGAGCAAACAGTCGAAGAGGTTCCATTGGCCGCATCGGCTATCCCCTTCGCCGCCGCGCTCGAGGCGAAGAACCCCGTCGAGGGCAAGGTCATCGGCTGGAACAAGGGCGGCTTCCACATCGCCTCCGACGGCGTTACGACGTTCTGTCCGCGATCGCTCATGGAGCTGGGGAACCGGCCCAAACCTCCCTCCCACTACGTCAACAACACGTACGCGTTCCACGTTCTCGAAATCAAGGAGGCGGGGCGACGGATCGTGCTCACCCGGCGACCGGCGATCCGAAGCGAGCGCCGGCAAGCTCTGGACGAGATCCGCGCCAAGCAGGAGTCCCGGGAACCCGTGAGCGGCAAGGTGACGTCGGTCACCGAGTTCGGCGCCTTCGTCGACCTGGGCGGAGGTCTCGGCGGCCTCGTCCACCGCACCCAGATATCCCGTACCCGCAACGGCGAACCCGCCGACCTCGTCAAGGTGGGCCAACGGGTCGAAGCCCTGGTCACCAAGGTCGAGAGGAAGAACGGGAAGCGCAGCGCGCGCATCTCGCTGTCGATGAAGGCCCTCGAGGCGGATCCGTGGAAGGAGACGGCGAAGAGCTTCAGCGCCGGCGACCAGTTCAAGGGCAAGGTGGTCCGCCACTGCGAGTTCGGCTTCTTCGTCGAACTGGCGCCCGGCCTCGACGGCCTGGTCCACACCTCCCAGCTTCCCATCGGCAAGTCGATGAGCCATCCCGCGTTCGCCGCCGGCGAAGAAATCGAAGGCTGGATCGTCGAGGTCGCGCCGAAGCGCCGCCGGATCGCCCTTTCGCTGCGCGAGGTGCCGGCGAGCGACCCATGGAAGGACCTGGGCAAGCAGTACGTCGAGGGCGCCGAGGTCGAAGGCAAGGTCGAGCAGGTGTCGCGTTTCGGCATCTTCGTCGAACTGGAGCCCGGGCTTACCGGCCTCCTGCCGATGTCCGCGGTGAAGCTCCCCGAAGGGGGTCTTGCGCGCCGCACCTACCCGCCCGGCCGGGAGATCAAGGTCGTGATCGAGAGCATCGACCGCAAGCGGCGGCGCCTGGGACTGGCGCCGCCGGGATCGCAACTCGTCGGCACCAAGACGGACTACAAGAAGTACCGCCAGCGCCAGAAGGAATCGAGCGGCCTGAACGTGATGGCCGCCGCCTTCGCTAAACTCCAGCAGCCCAAGTAGCCCGTGTCCGACGACCTGATCTACCGGGTGACCTTCCTGAGTCAGGGCGAGATCTACGAGGTCTACGCCCGCTCGGTCTCGCAAGGCGGCCTGCTCGGCTTCGTCGAGATCGGGGAACTCGTGTTCGGGGAGAGGACCCAGGTCGTCGTCGACCCCTCGGAAGAACGCCTCCAGCGCGAGTTCAAGGGAGTCCAGCGGACCTACCTGCCCATGCACTCGGTCCTGCGCATCGACCAGGTCACGAAACAGGGCACGGCCCGAATACGGGATGTGGAACGCCCGGAGAGCCGGAAGGTGACGCCGTTCCCGATGCCGATTTACACGCCCGGTGGAGAAACCAAATGAACAGTCGCCGCCTCGTCCTCTGTTTGCTTGCCGCCCTGTTGGTAGCCCTGGCCTCGTCGGCGCTCTACGCCCAGGAGGCAACTCGTGTCGCCTCGATCAACGTCGAACTGGTCGTTGCCGAAGCTCGTGAGGGGAAGGAACTCGCGGCGTTCCTCCAACAGATCGAGACGGAAACCCGGACCGCCCTGGAAGCGAACGCGGCCCGGGTCGAAGCGCTGCGCCAAGGCGCGGTCGGCAAAGGGCCGGACGAGCTGCGGAGCATCCAGCACCAGATCGAGGACCTGCAACGCGAATCCCAACGCCTCGCCAACGATGTCGAGCGCCGCGCGGCGAAGCGACAGGAAGAAACGCTGCAGCAGATCAACGAGCGCCTGCGTCCCATTGTTCAGCAGTTGATCGACGAGAACGGCTACGACCTGATCCTGAACGCCAGCATCGGGGGCGTGCTCCACGCCAGCGCCCGCGTCGACCTGACGCCACGTGTCATCAGCATGCTTCAGGCGCAGGAGCAGCAGGAAGAAGCCGGCCAGGAACCCTAGACGGCGGGCGCCGCCGCGCCGGCTATGGAGGCGCCGGGCGCCCGCGGTACAACTCGTACGACCGGCTGTGCCGGTTCGAGAGGTCGACGTCACGACCGCGAACGATCACGTGGCGCACGGTCGTCCGAACCTCCAGCGGGTCGCCGTCGGTGACGATCAGGTTCGCCCACTTGCCCGCGTCGACCGAGCCCAGGCGGTCGTCCAGGCCGAGAATCTCCGCCCCGCCAAGCGTCAGAGCGCGGAGCGCCGCCTCGGTTTCGAGGCCGTAGGCGACCGCGGTGGCCGCCTCGTACGGCAGGACCCGCGCGTTCGATGCGTCGAAGGTGCCGAAGGCGATCGGAACACCGGCGCGATGGAGTTCGCCCGGCGCGGCGAAGGGGCCGTCGTACGGGTCGTCCTCCTCGACCGGGAGCGCCTGAACCGAGTTGAGAATGACCGGCACGTTCTTTTCGGCGAGCAGGTCCGCCTCCTTTGCCGCGTCGCGTCCAGAGACCACGACGAGACGCAAACCGTGCTCTTCCGCGAACGCCACGGCGTCACGAATGGCCCGGGCCCGATCGGCGACGACCAGGAGCGGCAGTTCGCCCCGCGCGACCGTTGCTACGGTCTCGAGAGCGTGATCCTGCTCCACGGCGGTTCCTGGCTCGGCGTTGGAACGCGCGTGGTCGTACTGTCGCGCCGCCTCGATCCAGTCTCCGAGCTCGTCCACCGTCCGGTCGTAGTCCCGCTTCGCCTCGGAGAACTTCTTCTCCCGGACGCTGAAGGTCGAGAAGTCGAACTCCCGGGTCGCGAGGCTCGGCCATTCGAGCACCACGCCGACACTCTTCTCGACTTCCATCTCCTCCACCGTCCAGCCGTCGAGGAGGATCACCGACGCCTGACCGGCCCAGGGGCCGCCGCTGGGCGCCGTCAGCGCGTGGGTGATGCCGTTCTCCCTGGTCACCGGAATGATCTCGCTCGCGGGATGAACCCCCTCGACTGCCAGCACATGCGGCGTGTCGCCCAGCTCCACCTGGTCAAGCGTCGCCGGGACCGAGTCGATCTCGACCAGCCCGAGAGTGGTCCAGGCATTGAACAGGCCGGGATAGACGTGAAGACCGCGGGCGTCGATCCGAACTACAACGTCCCGGGGCGCGGCGACATCCGGACCTGCCGCCTCGATCATTCCGTCTCGCACGACGACCGTGCCAGTGTAGGAAGCGCCCGAAACGGGGTGCACCGTGCCGCCCTCGATCGCCAGCGTCTGGGCCGCCGGCACGGCCGGGGCCGTCAGGGTCAGCGCGAGCATCCCCGCCGCCGCGATCCTGCCGCGTGTACGGGTCATGGCTCGTCTCCGCCGTCGTCGTCCGCGGGCTCGGTCAACGACCGCTCCAGCGCGGCCAACTGCTCCCGCCGGAGCCGGTCCAGCTCCCGGTCGAAGTAGACCTTGCCGTCCACCAGCGTGGTCTGCACGACGGCGTAGGAACTCAACGGATGCCGGTCGTAGATCACGAGATCGGCGTCCTTGCCGACCTCGATCGAACCGACCCGGTCGTCGATGCCGAACTGGCGGGCGGGATTGATCGTGACCAGGGCCAGCGCCGCATCGTCGGAAAGGCCGCCCCACTTGACCGCCTTGGCCGCCTCGTGGTTCAGGTGGCGCATCTCCTCCGCGTCGTCGGAGTTGACCGAGACCAGGACGCCGCGATCCGCCATCAGAGCGGCGTTGTGGGGAATCGCCTCGTAGGCCTCGACCTTGTACGCCCACCAGTCGGAGAAGGTAGAAGCGCCGGCGCCGTGGGCCGCAATCTCGTCCGCCACCCGATAGCCCTCCAGCACGTGCTGCAGCGTGGCGATCCGGAATCCGAGCTCCTCGGCCAGCCGCAGCAACTGGAGGATCTCGTCGGCCCGGTAGCTGTGGGCATGGACCAGCCGCTCGCCCTCCAGGATCTCGACCAGCGCCTCGAGTTCCAGGTCGCGCACCGGCGGCCGGCTGCGCTCGCCGGCTGCTTCCGCTTCGCGGTGACGCGCCCACGCGTCCCGATACTCGGCGGCCTCCGTGAACGCCTCCCGGATCACATCGAGGACACCCATCCGGGTCGCCGGGTAGCGGCGCGGCCCCGGCCCGAAGGACCGTGACCGCTTCGGGTTCTCACCGAGCGCGAACTTGATGCCCGGCGGCGCACCCTCGAAGCGCATGCCGTCGGCGTCCTGCCCCCAACGGAGCTTCAGGACCTGGTTCTGGCCGCCGATCGGATTCGCGCTGCCGTGGAGTATGTTGACCGTCGTGACGCCGCCGGCGAGCGCCCGGTAGATCGCGACGTCGGTCGGATCGACGACGTCCTCGATCCGCACCATCGCGGTCACCGCGAGGCTGCCCTCGTTGACGCCCCCCGCGGTCGATATGTGCGAGTGGGCATCGAAGATGCCCGGCATCAGGTAGCCGCCATCGGCGTCGATCACGTGCGCGCCGCGCGGCGGCCTGACGCCGCTGCCGACCCTGGCGATCCGACCGTCCCGCACGACCACCGTGCCGTTCTCGATCGTCTCGCCGGCCATCGTCAGGACAGTGGCGCCGGTAATCGCCAGCACGTCGTCCTCACGGTAGGGACCGGTCATCGGCACCATCGAGTCGCCGGCGACTTCGGCGTACTTCGACGCGACCTCGGCCAGCCGCATCGGCGCAGCCGCTTCGCTCGACCCGCCGCGACCGCCGGGGCCGCGCCGTCCGCGTGGCCGCGTCTCGTCCGGTTCCCCGGCCGATTCGCCTTCCCGAGCGCTCTCGCCGTTCTCAGCGTCGTCTTCGGCCTCTTCACCGTCGGACACGGCGTACCGGACGCCGTCGATGAACACCGCCTCGACCCGCGTCGACTCCCGCCATGGGTAGCCGTCGGCCAGCACGAGGTCCGCCGCCATTCCCGTGGCCACCGTGCCGATCCGGTCGTCCAGGCCGTGCACCGCCGCCGCGTCCCGGGTTAGCGCCTGAAGCGCCCGCGCGGGTTCGAGGCCGCCCTCGATCGCCCGGCGCACGCCGGCCAGGAAGTCGTCCGCGCCGTTCGCGCCGCCGGAACTGAGCGCGAACTGCACACCGGCCTCGGCCAGTTCGACCGGCGTGGTAGGCGCCAGACGCTCGTGGAGGATCTCGCGGAGCGGCCGGTCCGCATCCGGATCCCGGTCACGCTCCGGCAACGGCTCCGGCCAGTCGACATCGACCAGCACCGCCACGCCTGAATCCGCGAGCTCGCCGGCCAGGCGATAGCCCTCCTGGCCGCCGTACAGCGCGAAGTCGAGACCGAGTTCCTCGCCGAGCCGAAGCGCCCGGTTGATCTCGACCGCGCTCGAGCCCGGCAGGAGGATCCGTTCCTCTCCCGAGCCGACAGCTGCCAGCGGCGCCAGGGTTCGATCGAACTCCGGCCGCCGCCAGCCGGAGGGATCGGCCTCGTAGGCGGCCGTCACGGCAGCGTAGTGAGCCGCGTCCAGGAGCAGTTGCCGGAAGTAGGCGACCCGGCCCATCAGAGCGCCGGGATAGGAACCGAAGCCGCCGCCGCTGCTGAGGGAGGCCACCTGGGCCAGTTCGGGAGCAATCACCTGGTGTTCGGGATCGCGACCGGGAGCGCCCAGCCGAACCAGCGACAGCCGGCCCGGGAACAGCCCGTCGCCCGGCGTCGCCGCGATCGAGGTGACACCGGCCTTGCGCCAGGTCTCGACCGCCTCCGCGTCCAGCCTCAGATCGTCGGCCGCCCGCTTCCAGGGGGTCGTGAGCGGGCGATCCTCCGGACCGCGAGGCAGGGCCCGGTCGGGGTCCGGCCGACGCCGCTGCCCGCCGGGCGCCGCCGCACCCGGGACGCCGGGGGGCCGCCGGGGCTGCGGGAGACTCCCCATCGCGTCGATCAGGCCCGGGTAGACAGTGAGTCCCTCGCCGTCGATGACCCAGGCGTGAGCCGGGATCGCCGCGTCCTCGGCAACGGCTGCGATCGTGCCGTTCTCGATGACGACGGTCGCGCGCTCGAGGACCGTACCGTCGCCGACCTCGACCCGCACGCCCTCGATGGCGTAGAAGGGAGGCGGCTCCGGAGGAGGACCGGCCAGCAGAGGCGCAGCCGCCAGACCAACGGCCAGGACGAGCACCTGTCGGTTCCGGACGATTGCTCTCATCACGAACCGCGGCAGCCTAACAGTCCGGCAGGCCGTTGCGCGGACACCAATCCGCCAGCGTGCAGTTCGAGCAGTCGGGCCGTCGCGCTGAGCAGACGCGGCGGCCGTGCCAGATGATCGCGTGGCCGGCGAAGATCCACTTGTCCTGAGGGAGCCGGTTCATCAGGTCCCGTTCGACCTTGACCGCATCCTTCTCGGGGCTGATGCCAAGGCGCCGGGCAAGGCGGCCGATATGCGTGTCGACCACGACGCCGACCGGCTTCCTGAACCAGGTGCCGAGCACCACGTTCGCCGTCTTGCGCGCCACGCCGGGAAGGGTGGTCAGATCCTCCATCGTATCCGGCACCTCGCCGCCGAACTCGTCCACGATCTTCCGCGCGGCGCCAAGAACGCTCTTCGTCTTGTTGCGGAAGAACCCGGTGCTCCGGATCTCCTGTTCGAAGGTGGCCGCGTCCGCGTTCGCGAAGTCCTCGGCGGTCCGGTAGCGCTCGAACAGCGTCTCCGACACGAGGTTGACCCTCACATCGGTCGACTGGGCCGAGAGGATTGTCGCGATGAGGAGCTGCAGCGCGTTCTCGTGCCGCAGCTCGCAGTCGGCGTCCGGATAGAGACGCTCGAGTTCGGCCAGCACTTCCTGGAGCGCCGACTCGGTGATCGGCTCGAACGGACCTTCCGGACTGGGCACCGCTAGGGCTGCAGCAGGTCGAGGACGGCCAGGGTCATCGCCTCGACCCCCGCGCGGATCGACGGCTCCGGTTCGATGCGGAAGAAGGGCGAGTGGTGCCCCGGGACCGGCGGTCCACCGGCCGCCTCCGCTTCCAGGTCGGCAGGTTCGGTGCCACCGACGTTGAAGTAGGTGCCGGGCACCTTGTGCTCCGTGCGAACGAAGTAGGCGAAGTCCTCCGCGCCCATTCCCGAGGGCGGTGCGCTGTAGAACACGTCCTCGCCCATGCCGGCGGCGATCGCGGTGCGCACGCGGACCGCAAGCTCCGGGTCGTTCATGGTGACCGGCGTCGACTCCCTGGTGCGCACCACTTTCGGCAGCAGTGAGGCCGGTAGTCCAGCCGCCCTGCCGATTCCCTCCGCGATCCGCTCGATCGCCGACAGCAACTGCTCCCGCGTTTCCTCGTTGTTCGCCCGCACCGTGAGCTGCAGTTCCACCCGGTCCGGGATCACGTTGTGCTTGAAGCCGCCGTGGATCGCACCGACCGTCACGACACCGGGGTCGAGCGGGTTGAGCTCTCGACTGACGATGCCCTGGAGCGCCACGACGAGCTGCGCCGCGATGTAGATCGGGTCCTTGCCCCGGTGCGGCGACGCCCCGTGCGCGCCGACTCCGAACACCGTGATGTCGACGCTGTCCGATGACGACGCGAGCAGACCCGGCGGCACCTCGATCTTCCCCGCCGGCCTGCCCGCCGAGACGTGCAGGGCCAACGCGTAGTCCGGCACGCCGAAGCGCTCGTACAGGCCGTCCTCGAGCATCTCGCGGGCGCCCATGATCCGCTCTTCCGCCGGCTGGCCAACGAACATGACCGTACCCGACCACTGGTCGCGCATCGCGGCGAGCCGCCGCGCCACGCCGACCATCGTCGTGATGTGCATGTCGTGTCCGCAGGCGTGCATGACCGGGACTTCTTCGCCGGAGAGGTCGACCTGGGTCGCGGTCGACGCGTAGGGCAGTTCGGACTTCTCTGCCACCGGCAGGCCGTCCATGTCGGCCCGCACGAGGACCAGGGGGCCGTCGCCGTTCTCCATCATGCCGACGATGCCGGTGCGACCGATCCCCTCCGTGACCTCGACGCCCGATTTGCGCAGTTCGTCGGCGAGGCGGGCGGCCGTCTTGTGCTCCAGGAAGGACAGTTCGGGGTTGCGGTGGAAGTGCTCGAAGAGCGACTTCAACTCCGTTCGGTAGTCCTCGGCGATCGCGTCGGCGAGGCTCTGGCCGGAAGCCGTCTCCGGTCCCGCGAGGAGCGCCGGCAACAGAAGCGCAGCGGCGAGCGCGAAGCGGTTGGCGGGCACTACTAGCCCACCGTTTCTTCGATCAGGGCCAGGAAGTCGTCGGGCAGGCCGCTCGTCCTGGCCAGGATCCGGCCCTGTTCGTCGAGGAGGATGTAGGTGGGAAAGGCGCTGACGTCGAGGATCTTCGTCAACTCGCTCGTCATGCCGACATGCCAGTTCACCCACGGCATCGGCTCCTTCTCCATGAACTCGACCGCCGTCTCCAGCTCCGCGTCGACGCTGACGGCCAGCAGGACGAAGCGGTCCGCGGGCAAGTCCTCGACCAGTCTGCGCAGCTCGGGGAGCGCCGCGATGCACGGCTTGCACCACGTCGCCCAGAAATCGAGGAGCACGACCCGGCCCCGGTAGTCCGACAGCGCCTCCTCGACGCCGTCCATGCGGCTGCCGGTCAGATCAGCCACGACACCCCCGACCGTGGCATGCCGGATGCTGCGAATCAGGTCCGCCTCGGCATCCGCGAAGGTCCCGGCGCCCATCCTCATCCCGAACAGGAGCGCCTCGTCCTCGACGCCCGCGCTCAGTCCTTCCGCAGCGTCGAGAGCGGCCTCCTTTCTGGCCGTGCGCTCATCCTCGGACAGCGCTTCCGCGTTGACGGCCGCCATCCGCCCCAATGCCAGGTAGTAGCGACCGGCCGCACGCAGCACCGGATCCTCGGCCTCGCTCGCCAACTCCTCGAAGAACCTGTCCGTAGCGGGCCGCGAGGATTCACC
The DNA here is from genome assembly GCA_009845425.1 of Holophagales bacterium. Classification (GTDB taxonomy): domain Bacteria; phylum Acidobacteriota; class Thermoanaerobaculia; order Multivoradales; family Multivoraceae; genus Multivorans. The sequence goes on along the minus strand of VXZQ01000014.1, from coordinate 467,277 downwards.
GTCGTCGCGGAAGCGCCGGAGCATGTTCATCCGGGAAAGCGTCATTCCCCACGCCCCGAAGTCCGGGGCGTACTCGAGAAGAGCCTTCGCTCCCCGGTAGGCGTACTCATCGCCCTTCGCCGTCATCGCGGCCTGATTGGTCAGAAACTGCGCCGCGTCGACCGACCGCTCGTGCGTGCTCCCCTCCTCCAGAATCGCGATCGCCGCCGCGGCGGCACGTTCAACGTCAGGTGGCCCGGGAGCCTCCCCGCCCTCCCAACTCGCGGAGTCGTTCTCCGAACCCAGACTGCTCAGGCGACTCCGCATCCACTCGCCTTGACGGCTGATGTAGTCCGTCACGACTTCCCAGTCGGGACCGACTTCAGCGACCAGCGCGGCGAGCTCCTCGTCCGCGCTGGGGCCCTCCTCGCCAGCCGCGCCTCCGCAGGCTGCCGGCAGCAGCAAGAGCACCACTCCGAGTGCGACGAGTGTGCGATTGGACGTGTTCATCGAACAGGACCTCCCAAGGAACAGGTTCGTCGGTGAGGTCCTATCCTAGTGGCCTTCAGCCCTGCCACTTAGTTCTCGAAACCGATCGGCTCTATGCTGCAGATCGAGTAGGCGACCGGACGGCGGCGGGTCCAGGCCGGCTCCACGGTGATGGAACGCCAGTCCTCGATGACCGCTTCGAGGTTGGTCACCTCCTCCGGTCGTTCGGCCGCGAGGTCGGTCTGCTCGCGGACATCGTTCTTCAGGTCGTAGAGGAAGCCGCCGGGCGCGTCCTGGTTCGGCTTGATCAGCTTCATGTCGCCGCTGCGGACGGCGACCGTCGGATAGTTCCGCCACACGAACCATCCGACGCCTCTCGCCTCGGCCGATCCGTCGAGAAGTGGCATCAGGTCGTGGCCATCCAGCTCGAGGCCGGCCGGCGCCTCCGCTCCGGCGGCCGCCAGGGCGGTCGGCAGGATGTCGAGTGCCGACACCGGCGCGTCGACCCGGGTCCCGGCCGCGACCGCCGCGGGCCAGCGCAGCAGGTAGGGCACGCGAACGCCGCCCTCGTAGTAGGTCAGCTTGCCGCCGGAGAGCGGCTCGCAGGAGCACAGCCCGGGAAAGTAACCGGCACAGCCGTTGTCGGAGAGGAAGACGACCAGGGTGTTGTCGGCGACCCCGGCTTCGTCCAGCGCGGCCAGGATGCGGCCCACCGCGTCGTCGAGGGCGGCGATCATCCCGAAGTAGATCCGCTGCAACTCGTGCTCCACATCGGGAAACCGGTCGTAGTACTCCGCCGTGACCTGGAACGGCGAGTGCGGCGCGTTGAACGCCGAGTAGAGGAAGAACGGCCCCTCCGCGTGCCGCCGGATGAAGTCGACCGACTCATCGCCGAAGACGTCCGTGATGTAGGCCGGCTCATCGACGACCGTCTTCTCCGGCCCGCGCAGGATCAGGTTGCCCGCCCGGCGCGCTGGCGGCGCGGGCGGCTCCGTCCCCCGCACGACGAGATCGGTGCGCGGATCCTCGGGCGGCCGCCTCCTGAACTCCTCGTCGGCCGACATCGAGACGGCCCCTTGTGTCCCGCGGTTGATGAACCGCGTGGCGCCCGAGAGATGCCCGTAGAACTCATCGAAGCCGCGGTTCGTCGGGTAGTGCTCGTCCTTGAAGCCCAGGTGCCACTTGCCGACAATGCCGGTCGAGTACCCGGCCGCTTTCAGGTGATCCGCGATCGTCAGCTCGCCAGGGATCAAGCCGACGTCCGGCACCTCCGGCGCCTGCCGCGCGTTGTACTCGAAGCCGTAGCGCTGCTGGTAGCGACCGGTGAGCAGCGCCGCCCGCGACGGCGAACACACCGGCGTCGTCACATAGCCCTGCGTGAACACCGCCCCTTCGCGCCCGATCCGGTCGATGTTCGGCGTCTGCAGCCGGTCACCGTAGGTCGAGACGTCGGCGTAGCCAAGGTCGTCGGCCAGGATGACGACAATGTTCGGCGGTGGCGCAGCCGCGGACGCTTCCTGCTCGGCAACGTTCCCGTCCGTAGAGCAGGCAATCGCCAGCGTCGCCATGAGGAGCACGACCGCAACCGGGACATGTACTCGTCCGCCCATTCGTGTTCTCCGCGGGTCAGGTCCTGTTCGGCAATTCTAACTAACCCGCCAGCTTCCAGGCGTAGTCCAGCGCGTGGCCCAGCGAGTCGGTGAACGCCTTGCCCTGCCAGGCGATGTCGAACGCCGTGCCGTGGTCCACCGAGGTGCGGATGATCGGCAGACCGATCGTCACGTTGACGCCCCGCTCGAAACCGTAGAGCTTCATCGGCGCATGACCCTGGTCGTGGTACATGCACACGACCGCGTCGTAGCGGTCGAGGTGGATCGCCTGGCGGAAGACCGTGTCCGCGGGATGCGGGCCGGACACCTCGAGGCCATCGGCCGCAGCCCGCTTGATCGTCGGCCGGATGATCTCCTCGTCCTCGGCACCGAACAGGCCGTGCTCTCCCGCGTGCGGATTGAGTCCACACACAGCGATTCGCGGACTCTCGATGAACGGCGACAAGGCGTCGTGAGTCAGGTCGATCACCTTGCGGATCCGCACGGGTTCCACCCGCTCGATCGCCTCGCGCAGGCTGACATGGGCGCTGACGTGGGTCACCGCCAGTTCAGGCACGGTCAACATCATCGCGAAGTCACGGACGCCACACAGCCGGGCAATGAACTCGGTGTGGCCCTGGAAGTCCGGCCGCGACATCCGCGTCGCCTCCTTGTTCATCGGCAGCGTGACGACGCCGGCCACCTTGCCCGCCAGGGCGTCGCGCGTCGCTCGGTCGACATAGGCCAAAGCCGCCGCGCCGGCTTCTCGACTCAGGACGCCCGGTGTCACCTGCTCCGCGCCCAATAGCCGCAGATCACGGACATTCAGTACTCCCTCCACCGCCACGCCCGGCCGATCGATCGAGTGAATCGACACGCCCAACCCCAGCACGTCAGCCGCACGCATCAGCACCGACGTATCGCCGTACACCAAGACATCGTTGCCCAACAGTCCCTCGGCAAACCCGCGTACCGCGATCTCAGGCCCGACGCCCGAAGCATCCCCCATCGTCACCGCCATCGGCCACCCTGCCATACGGGAAGTCTACTCTGCCCCTCGGCAACGACCGCCAGCCTGGGGCGGTGCGGGGGAGGGGGTCCCAGGCGGGTGTGTCCGACGCCCGCCGCTCGTGTAGATTCGCCGCTCCGCTCGCAAGCGAACCCACGAGGAGCATCCATGGCCGAGTACATTCCCAGTCCGATCAAGTGGGTCCGCGACCAGGTAGAACTCTACGAAGGCAGCGGCGGCACCGAGGGCGTCGGCCTGCTCGACACCGGCCTGCCGTGCATCATCGTCACTCACACGGGCCACCGGACCGGCGCCATCCGCAAGACGCCGTTGATGCGGGTGAAGGACGGCGACAGCTACGTGCTCGTCGCCTCGAAGGGCGGTGCTCCCACGAATCCCGAGTGGGTTTCCAACCTCCGGGCTGACCCCGATGTGGAGATCCGGGACGCCACGGAGGTTCAGGCGATGCGGGTGCGGGAGGTCGAGAATGCCGATGAGCGGACCCGCGTCTGGGCGCTGGCCGTGGAAGCGTTCCCGCCCTACGAGGAGTACAGGAACAAGACGTCCCGCACGATCCCCGTGTTCATCGCGGAGCCCGTCGAGAGTTCCTGAAGCGCCAGCGCCCGCAGTCCTCCCGGCTTCGATCATGTCCCTCCGTTCGACGCTCGCCGCCATCCTGCTCGCGGCCGCCGCCCTTCCCGCTACCGCCCAGTCCGAAGCGACGACGGGCATCATCCGCGGCACGGTCCGCGGGCCCGACGGAGCGACCGTCGGCGGCGCCCACATGCTGATCCAGCACGCCGAGACGGGGTTCACGACATCCGTCGAGACCACAGCGGCAGGGGCTTTCGCGCGCACCCTGCTACCCCTCGGTTCCTACGAACTGATCGTGACCAGGGACGACGAGGGACTGATGGAGCGGCTCGCCGGGCTGACGCTGCGCGTCGGTGAGAGCCTGAACCTCGACATCGCGCTCAAGGAGGTCGTTGCCGAGGAGATCACGGTGTCGACGGACGCCTACTGGACGCCCGCGACCGAAGACGTGACGACATCGCAGCGTCTCGCCGACGAGGTGATCGAGGGGCTGCCGGTGAACGGCCGGAACTTCTTCGACCTGACCCTGCTGACCCCGGGGGCCTCGCTCTCCCAGGGCCCCGACGGCGACGAGCTGAACATCAGCGGCCAACGCGGCATCTTCAACAACTTCATCGTCGACGGCGCCGACTTCAACAACTCGTTCTTCGGCGAACAGCGCGGCGGCCAGCGTCCGGCCTTCACCTTCAACCAGGACGCGATCCAGGAGATGGTCGTCATCAACCAGGGCGCGACGGCAGAGTTCGGCCGGTCGGCCGGCGGCTTCGTCAACGTGATCACCAAGTCCGGCACGAACGAGTTCGAGGGCACGATGCACACGTTCCGGCAATGGGACGGGATCTCGTCCGAGCACCCTTCCGGCGAGGCGGCGAAGCCGGAGTTCGAGCGGCTGCAGTACGGCTTCACGCTCGGCGGGCCGGTCAAACGGGAGCGCGTCTTCTTCTTCGGCGCGTACGACGAGCAGGATGCCTTGGAGACCAAGCAACGCGTGCGCGGCGTCGCCGGTCCCGCCAACCTGGCGCGGCTCGATCGCTTCCTCCAGGACCGCTGGCCCGGCCTCTTCGACGACGAGTTCGGCCCCATCGAGCGCAGCGACGACAACCGCGCCCTGATCGCCAAGCTGGACTTCAACCTGAGCGAAAGCCACCAGGCGTCGGTCAAGTACAACTACACATGGTCGGAACAGGAGAACGGCACGTTCGACGTCGACTCGTGGGGCCTGTCCGCGAACGGCATCGAGCAGAACTACTCGCACGCCGTCAACCTCAGCCTGCGCTCTCTCCTCAGCAACCGGACCTCGAACGAACTCCGTCTGCAATGGGCCCGCGAGCACCGGCCGAGGCGCTACGGCGGACCTCTGCAGCCGGGAGTCGAGCCGCCGCCCCAGCCGCCCTACCAGGTGCTCGGCGGCAGGCCCTTCCCCGACATCGCCATGGACTTCGCCGACGGCTTCCGCATCGGTCTGCCGTTCTTCCTTCCGATCGGCGCCGACGCGGCGGACGACCGGAAGCAACTCGTCGACAACGTCACGACCCTGCTCGGCGATCACCTGGTCAAGGCGGGGATCGAGGCGAACCGGACGGGAATCGCCCAGCAGTTCCTGGGCTTCGGCAACAGCCGCTACATCTTCGACTCGGTCGGCGGCTTCATCAACTTCGTGGAGCAGGGCAACCGCTACGTGACCTGCTCCGACGGCACGAGCAACGCCGCCGGCGTCTGCCCGCCGGGGGCCGGGATCACGGGACCCGTGCTGCTCTACCTGCAGGCCGCGACCGTTCCCGGCATTCCGCCGGAAGACCTGGGCAAGCAGGCCTTCGACGTCGACGAAGTCGCCCTGTTCCTCCAGGACACCTGGCAGGCCAGCGAACGGGTCGTCCTGAACCTCGGGCTGCGCTGGGAGGGAACCTGGAACCCGGACCCGCTGATCGCCCCGCAGGACACGTACTTCGCGTCCTATCTCGACGATCCGCGGTTCCCGTCGGACGGCACGATCCCCGACGATCTCGACAACTTCCAGCCCCGGCTCGGCCTGGTGTGGGACATCGCCGGCGACGGCTCCAGCGTGCTGCGGCTGAACGCCGGTTCCTACGTCTCCCGCATCCCCAGCCTGGTCCTGGCCGGCCCGCGCACGACGAACGGCGCCTTCCAGCAGGTCCTGTTCAGGAGCAGCGCCGCCGCGCCGGCGCTTGGCCCGGTACCGGCCATCGACGAGCAGATCGACGGCTCGGACACGCTGCCCTTCCTGCCCGACATCACGGTCGTCGACCGGGATCTCGAGCTACCCGAAACCTGGTCCTTCGGCGCGGGCTTCGAGCGACGCCTGGGCCGCGGCGTGACCGCCGAACTCTCCTACCAGCACGCGCGAACGGACGAACTCTTCCGTTTCGTCGACCGCAACCACGCGGGTTTCGGTGCGCCCTTCGGCGTCGGCACCCATCCGGGCGGCGGCGGCATCAACGCCCTGAACAACACGGAAAGCTCGGCGCGTTCCCGCTACCACGGTCTGACGGCCACCCTGCGCAGCCGGGACGCCCTCGACGGCCTGCTCACGTTCGAGGTCAACTACACCCTCAGCCGGGATCGCTCCGACGACGACAACGAGCGGGACCCCTTCACGTTCCGCTACGCCGACCCCACGATCCTCGGCCCCGAGTTCGGCTGGTCCGACCGCGACCGCCGGCACCAGGTTGCGGGCTACCTGCTCTTCGCACTGCCTGGCGAGATCCAGCTCAGCAACGTCTTCCGCTACCTGTCGGCGTCGCCGGTGTCGGAATCCTGCGCGGACCCCGGCCGGAGAGCCGCCCAGCCGTCCGACCGCATCTGTACCGACGGCGGCGTCCTGCAGCGCAACACGTTGCGGCGTGACAACGATTTCCTGACCTGGGACGTCCGCCTGTCGCGCCCGTTCACGCTCGGCCGCGGCATCACGCTGGAACCGGTGTTCGAGATCTTCAACCTGACGAACGCCGACAACCGCCTCGACGCAGCCCAAGGCTCCCTGCTCTTCAACTTCGACGGCACGATCCGCAGCGGCCTCGGCGACAGCCGCCGCGGCCAGATCGGCCTCCACGTTCACTTCTGAGGGGGCAACCTCCGAGGGCTCAGGCGCCGAGGATCCGCAGCTCCCTCGGCGACGACGTGAGCAGCTCGCAGCCCTCCGCGGTGACGCGGACGTTGTCCTCGATCCGCACGCCACCCCAGCCTTCGAGGTAGAGGCCCGGTTCGATGGTGAACACCGCCCCCTCCTCGACAACGTCGGTGTTGCCCGCCATCACGGACGGCGGTTCGTGGATCTCGAGGCCCAGGCCGTGCCCGGTTCGATGGGTCATGAACTCCTTGAAGCGCGCGGCCCCCAGGTTCGCCTGGCAGTTCTTGTGGACGTAGTCGTAGGTGACGCCGGGACGTGACGCCGCCACTCCGCGGATGTTCGCCTGCAGCACGGCCTCGTACACCTCCCGCATGCGGTCGGTCGGCGAGCCGCTGACCACGAACGTCCGGGTGATGTCGCAGTGGTACCCATCGAACGACGTTCCGAAGTCGATCAGCAGGAACTCGCCCTCCTCCATCTTCCGCTCGTCGGGCACTCCATGGGGCAGCGCGCTCTTCGGGCCGCTGAGGACGATCGGGCCGAAAGAGATGCCGCCGCCGCCGCGGCGCAGCAGCTCACTCGAGAGCTTGGCCGCGATCTCGCGCTCGGTGCGTCCCGGCTTGACGTCCCGCAGCGTGAACTCGAGCGCCGCCTCGGCGATCTTCGACGCCTGCTGGATCGCTTTCGCCTCCTCGTCGCTCTTCCTGAGTCGGAGTTCGCTCACGATCGACTCGGCGCTTTCGAGCTTCGCCTTCGGCAGCTCGCGGGCCAGATGCTGGGCCTCCATGTAGCGCAGGCTGAGGGGTTCCACCGCCACCCGCGACGCCTTCCCGAGATCCTTGAAGGCCGCGGCCGCGGCCTTCTCCGGACCATCCGCGTCGTCCCAAAGATGCACCGACTCGACCGCCGGCGCGACGCTCCGGAAGTTCGCCTCCTCCAGCGCGGGCACGATGGCCACGGGAGCGTCGGCGGTCGGCACGACGAGCAGGAAGAGCCGCTCGTGCCCGTCGAAGTGGTGGCCCAGGAGCCATCTCAACGTAGCTCCCGGCGTCAGCACCACGGCGTCGGCGCCGGACGAAGCCGCGGCCTGCCGCAATTGCTCGAGACGCACGGCATCGCGGCTCGAGTGTCCCGCTGCGCCGGCGTCCTCGCTCTCTGTCGCCAGCCCTTCTTCCACCGCGTCGTCGCCCATCTTGTCGTCGCCACCCTTCCCGAGGTTGTCCTTCGACGGAGTGTCGAACCCGACAGCTTACTCCGAACGCCCGGGCGCGCTGACGAAGGTCCCCGCGCAGGATAGAGTCGCGCCCACCATGGACACCTCGATCGGCTCCGAATACGACTCCCTCCGCGAGGAGGTCCGCGCCTTCCTCACCGCCAACGAGGACGTTGCCGTCCCGGCCGGCCCCGGCTTCGGCGGTGACGCGTCGCAAGTCCGCGAAAGAACCCTGGAGTGGCAGAAGCGGCTCTTCGATGCCGGCTACGCGGGCCGCACGATCCCGAAGCGCTACGGCGGCGCCGGCCACGAGCCCGACGCCCTCGCGAGCCTGGTGATCGAGGAGGAGTTCCAGAGCGCCGGGATCTCCCTCGGGATGGAAAGCCAGGGTACCGGCATGTTCGTCCCGACGCTGCTGCACTTCGGTCGCGAGGACCAGAAGCAGGAGCTGATCCGGCCCACGATGCGCGGCGAACTGATCTGGTGCCAGGGGTACAGCGAGCCGGGATCCGGCTCGGACCTGGCGTCGCTGCGCACTTCCGCGGTGCTCGACGGCGACGAGTACGTGATCAACGGCCAGAAGATCTGGACCAGCGGCGCCCGCGAAGCCGACATGATGTTCGCCCTGATCCGCACCGAGGCCGACGCCGGGAAGCACGGAGGCATCAGCTACATCGTCCTGTCGATGGACACGCCCGGCATCGACATCCGGCCGCTGATGACGATGACCGGCGACGCCTCCTTCAACGAGGTCTTCTTCACCGACGTGCGCGTGCCGGCGACGAACGTCGTCGGTCGCCCCGGCCAGGGCTGGGAGGTCGGCACCTACACGCTGCGCTACGAGCGGAACATGCTCGGCCGCTCGAACGCGACGGAGAACTACTTCGACGGCTGCGTGGACATCCTGCGCGAAACCGGCCTGATCGAATCCCCCGTCTACCGTGACCGCCTGCTGAAGCTCGAAGGCAGGGTGCAGGCGATGAAGTACCACCAGTTGCGCCTGCTGACCGACATGCTGAAGAAGCGCGATTCGGGCGCCGGCGGTCTGATCGTCAAGCTGAACAACTGCCAGTTGAACTACGACATCTGCGCGCTCGCCATCGACGGAATGGCCGAGCGCGGGGTCCTGAAGCGCGGTTCCAAGCATGTGCGCGACTACGGCAACTGGCAACGCAACTACATGTACGCGCTCGGCCTGATCATCGGCGGCGGCACCGCCCAGATCCAGAAGAACATCATCGGCGAGCGGGGCCTCGGCCTTCCGCGGGAGCCGAAGCCGGCAGCGGCCTGACCCCGCACGGTCCCCTAGAGAGAAGGAGTCCAGCATGGACTTTGGACTGACGCAGCCGCAGGAGCTGCTCCGAGACTCGATCGCCCGTTTTCTTGCCCAGGACGTGGGCATCGAGCGGGTCCGCCGCGTGATGGACTCCGAGTCGGGCCGCGACGAGGCGATTCACGGCCAGCTCGGCGACCAGGGGATCACGGGGCTCCTGATCGACATGGACCTCGGCGGTTCGGAACTCGGAATGCAGGAGGCAGCGATCGCCGCGCAGGAGCTCGGCCGGGCCGCGGCACCCGTCAACTTCCACTCAGCCTACGTGCTGGCGCCGCTGATGCTCGCCGGCGCAGACGCCGGAGATCGGAAGAGTACCCTGCTCAAAGGGATCGCCGAGGGCAGCTTGCTGATCACTCCGATCCTCGAGGCGCCGGTCGACGACGGACGGATCGAGGGTACCGTCCTCTACGTCCCCGATGCGGCATGGTCCGATGCCTTCCTGCTCGAGACGTCGGGCAGCCTCTACCTGGTCGACGCTTCGGTCTCCGGCATCGGCATCACACCGCTCGAGACCGTCGACGACACCCGTCGAGTCGCCGAGGTCACCTTTTCCGGCATCGACCTGGGAGCGGCCGAGAGCCTCGGCGGCAGCGCCGAGAACACCCGCCGCGCCGTCCAGGCGGCCCAGATCGCCCTCGCCGCCGACGCCCTCGGCGCCGCCCAGAAGGGCCTTCACATCTCGGTCGAGTACGCCAGGGAGCGAAAGCAGTTCGACCGCATCATCGGCTCCTTCCAGGCCGTCAAGCACATCTGCGCCGAGGTCCTGGCCGAAGTCGATCCGGTCCAGTCCCTGCTCTGGCACGCCGCCGACGCCTGGGACGGCGGCTCCGACGAGATCGACCACCTCGCCCCCCTGTTGAAGGCTCACGCCACCGACGTCGCCAGCAACGCCGTGACGATGACCACCCAGGTCTTCGGCGGCATGGGCTTCACCCACGAGTGCGACATGCACATCTTCTACAAGCGCGCCGGCTACGACCGGCAGATGCTGGGGAATCCAACGGCGCTGCGTGAAGAGGCCGCGGCGGTGATGTACGGCTGAGGGGACGCCCTAGTCCGCGGCGCCGAACAGTCGTACCATGCTGACCGTCACGCCGATCCCCTCCGCCTCCACCGTCGACGGCACGGTGACCCGGACGTCCGGGAAGTCGGCGACCCAGGACTCGTCTCCATACTCGCTGTAGGTCGCCTCGAAGCGGAGCGCGATCCGGCGGGCGTACTCGCCGCTGCCGAACCGCTTCTCCAGGCCGAGGCCCCAGGTGGTGGCGACCGGATCCACGTCGCGGCCATCGGTACCCGAGACGAACTCGGACGGCGAACACGGGTCCGCGTTCAGGCACCCTTCGAAGGTCGTGCTGAAGCGCGACTTGAAGAGCCGAACGCCGCCGAGCAGGTAGACGCTCATGTCGCGGGACCGGAGCGAATCCGGCAGGAAGCCGAGCCGCAGGGTCAGACCATAGCTGCGCTTCTTGTCGAGGGACCACGCATCCGGCCAGCTCTCGCCCAGTTGCTTGCGGTCGGGCGACGTGCCCACGCCGGCAAGCCGGCCGTCCGGCTCGCCGCTGTGGAACATGACGTCGAGTTCCGTACTGAGGTACGCGTCGCCGTCGCCGGGGGCCGTGCGGTAGCCGACGACGAAGCCGGCCGCGATATCGACCGTGTCGGCGGAGTCCTGGTCGTGGAAGACCATGCCGCGCCGCGGCTCGGGCACCAGGGTGTCCGGATCCGTGTTGTCGACGCTCTTCGAGAAGGTGGCGTCGAACTGCTCGGCCGAGACGGTGTAGCCGGCGTAGAAGCCACGTTCCTGGGCGAGAGACGCTCCGGCCAGGATCAGCAGCGACGCGGCGCCGAGACCCGCGGCCCTGAGCTTGCGCATCTTCATCTTCTCGCGCCTACTCCACGATCGCCTGGTAGGTCAGCACTTCCATCGTCGGACGCAGCGGATAGGTGCCGGTGGGCAGCAACTGGGTCAGCACCATGGCGACGAGGTCCTCCTCGGTGTCGACGAGGAAGTCGGTCGAAGCGGCGCCGCCCCAGCCGTACGTGCCGGGCGAGGCCGGCAGACCGGTCAGCCCGGTGTCGGTGATCGAGTAGCCGCCCAGGCCGTAGCCCATCCCCTCGCTCATCCCCATGTCGAGGTTGAGGCTCGACATGGGTGATGGCCCGTAGGCCGACCCCAGGTGGTTGTCCGTCATCAGGGCCACCGTCTGCGTCCCCAGGATCCGCACCCCGTCGAGCTCGCCGCCGTTCGCCAGCATCTGGGCGAAGCGCAGGTAGTCGCCGGCGGTGGCGACCAGGCCGGAACCGCCCATCTCGACCTTCGGCGGCTTGCGGTAAGCGCTGGTCTCGGGATCGTCGAAGACGACGATGCCGCCCTCCGGCGTCGGCGCGTAGTTCACGGCCAGACGGTCGAGCTTCTCGTCCGGGACGTAGAAATCCGTGTCGACCATGCCCAGCGGGTCGAAGATGCGCTCCTTCAGGAAGTCCCGGAAGCTCTGCCCGGAGACGACCTCGACCACGCGGCCCGCGACCTCGAGGCCGACGCTGTAGTTCCAGGCGGTGCCGGGATGAGCCAGCAGGGGCTGCTTCGCCAACTCCTGCACGTAGTGCTCCAGGTCGTCGTGCGGCACGGCGTCCGCCGAGCCCTCGAGTCCCGCGGCCGCGTAGCTGGCGGCGACCGGACTGGGGATGAACGTGTACGTCAGCCCGGAGGTGTGGGTCATCAGGTCGCGGATGACGATCGGGCGCCGCGGCGTTTCGGTCTCCATGTCGTCGCCCTCGCCAGAGACGTAGACCTGCGTGTCGGCGAACTCGGGAAGGACCTGCGCCAGCGGCGTCGATAGCAGGAAGTGGCCCTCCTCCCAGAGGATCATCAGCGCCGCCGAGGCGACCGGCTTGGTCATCGAGTACATGCGGAAGATCGTGTCCTCGGCCATCGGTTCGCCCGCTTCGACGTCCTGGTGGCCGCTGGCTTCGACGTGAACGACCTGACCGCCGCGGCTGACCACGGTAACCACACCGGACAGCTTGCCGTCCGTCACGTAGCTCTCGAAGGCCGGCCGGATGCGGTCGAGCCGTTCGCTCGACATGCCGGCGGTCTCGGGCGCGACGCGCGGAAGGCCGGCGAAGGTCTCGCCGGCGCCGGCCGCGCCACCCGATTCCTGGGGCGCGCAGGCCGCGAACAGAACGCAGCCGAGTGAAGCCGCGAGAATGACAGTGAAGATTCGTCGTTGACGCATGGGGTTTCCTCTCTCAGTCGTTGCCGAGCAGCCAGGCTTCATCGAAGCTCACGTGCTTGATGCTCTTGCCCTGACCACCGTCGTCGAGCGCACCGGCAACGTGGTAGCTGTAGGTCACGTGGATGCGGCCGTCCCGTGCCTGGATGACGGACGGGTAGTGGTAGCGGCCGACGCCCTGCTCCTCGCGCTCGATGTAGCGCCGCCGCCTGAAGGTCGTGCCCTCGTCCTCTGAGACGGAGACCGCGAGCTGGTAACGACCGTCGGGAATGTCGTTGTGGACGACGATCCAGCGGCCGCTCGCGAGCCTCAGGACCTCGAGCCCGGCACCGGTCTCGACCAGGTCGGGATGGTCGCGGGCGATCGTCCACGTGGCGCCCAGATCGGACGACTCGGCAACGTGAGCCCGCTTCGGCGGCGGGCCGTTGTCGCGCATGAAGGCGAGCAGCGTGCCGTCGTCGCGGAGCGCGAACGTGGGCTGGATGTTGCCGCCGCCGATGATCGGCTCGCTCATCGTCCAGGTGTGGCCGCCGTCGTCGCTGTACGTGGCGGAAGCGAAGCTGAAGCCGTCCGAGTAGAGCCCCAGGAGCAGCCGCTGACCGCCCTCGGGCAGCGCCAGGACGACCGGATGCGCGCGCGTGAACCAGCCGAGCCGCCGGGTCAGCTTGTCGGCAGCCTGCTCCAGGTTGCGCGCCGCCCAGGCCCGAGAGCGCTCAGGCAGGGCCGGATCCCTGGCGTCCGCGAAACCCAGGCTCCGGAAGTACTCGTCCGTCCTCTCCGCCACCAGGTCGTGAAAGCCCTCGCCCGGCTTCATGTGGAGCACGTCCTGCCACTGCCACACCGGCGGCCCGGGCCTGTCGAAGTCGGTCGAGACCTTGACCTTCATCAGGGCGCTCTCCCAGAGATTCGCCTGGATCGTCGGCCAGAACAGCCACAGCCGGTGGCCGCCCGCGCTCACCGGCTCGAGCAGCAGGGTGCAGTTCGTGTCGGGAAAGCCCGGAGTGTCCGCGAGCAGGAACGGCTCGCTCCAGGAAGCCGCGCCGGCCCGCAGCCGGGCACCCATGATCCGCACGTCGTCCGATCTGCGCTCGCCCGATCCATGGAACCAGGCGGCGAGCAGGTCGCCGTTCGGGAGTTCGACGACGGAGGAACCGTGGTTGTGCCAGTGCTCCAGCGGAAAGATCAGCTCGCCTGCCGGACCCTGGCCGGCGGCCGGCACGGTCGCGAAGGCGAGCAGCAGGGCCCCGCGCGCGGCACAGCGGCCGATCCGGGCAGATCTATTCGGCGGCCAGGGAGACACGGATGATCTCCTCGTCGTTCCTCGCAATGACATGGCGGTTGGCATAGGCCGGGTGCGTCCAGTTGACCATCGCGTCAAAGAGCCTGCGCGGACCGAAACCGGACCGCGTCGTCGGTTCGATCAGCCTGGTGCGATCAATCTCCTGGTAGCCCTCCCGTGAGAAGCGGGCGATGATCAGGTCGCCGAGATCGTTGTTGACGAACCAGCGGTCGCCGTGCTTCACCATGAAGGCCGCGCCCCAGCGGCCCTGGCGAGTCATCTTGTCGCTCTCCCAGAGCCGCGAGCCGTCGGTGGCGTTGAGACCCCGGAGCTGACCGTAGCTGCAGACGCCGTAGATCGTGTCGCCCTCGAGGATCGGCGTCGTGATCAGGGAGTGGAGTCCCTGCGTCTCCTCCGGCATCTCGCTCCGGCTCTGTCCGCGCCACAGTTCCCGCACCTCGGGCTTCTCGGAGTCGAACTCGAGCAGCAGCGAACCCCGGTAGAACTGACTGAAGAGCAACCGGTCGCCGTCGATCACCGGGGTGGTCACCGTCATCCCCGAGGCGACTTCCCAGGGAACGCTCCAGTAGACCTCACCGGTTGCCGGATTCAGCGAGTTGACCGCCTGCGGTTCCCAGATGATGAGCTGCTCGACGCCGCCGCGATCAAAGATCATCGGCTGTCCGTAGCCCATCTCCCAGTTCGAGGACAGCGACCTCCAGACCTCTTCGCCCGTGTGCTTGTTGAAGGCCATCACCTTGCCGTCCGGTTCGGCGCCCACGATCTGGATCAGGAGGTCGCCGTGAACGAGCGGCGAGCTCGTGAAGCCCCAGATCGTGATGCTGGCATTGCCCTGCTCCACGGAGTCGTAGCTCCAGCTCACCTCGCCGGTCTCGGCTTCGAGCGCGACCAGATGGCCGACGGCGCCGATCACGTAGAGCGTGTTGCCATCGACGGCGGGCGTCGAACGCGGACCGATCGCGTAGCTCTGCTGCAACGCCGAGTAGTTCACGTCCCACTCGTGACTCCAGAGCTCCTCGCCGGTCTCCTCGTCGAGCGCCAGGACGCGTTCCTTGCCCATGATGGCGCGTGTTCCCTCAACGCGCTGCCAGTCGGTCACGAAGACGCGGCCGTCCGCCACCACCGGCCCCGAGTAGCCGCCGCGGATGGGGACCCGCCACACCGCCTGGAGGCCCCCCTCGGGGAAACGCTCCAGAATGCCGTCCTCATGCCATACGCCGGAGCGGTCGGCGCCCCGCCACTGCGGCCAGTCGTCGGCCATCGCCGGCGCGGTCAACGTCAACCCCAGCACGATGCCAAGGGTGCGAATCACTGAGGCTTGCACGGAAGGGACCTCCTGCTCCAAAGTGGAGGCGCAACGGTAGCAGCAGACGCGACCAGGGCCGCCTCCGCACGAAAGAAAGCCGGCCACGCAGCGATGCGCGGCCGGCTAGCGGGACTGAAGTCCGCTTCGGGATCTCTAGATGTCGTAGTACAGCGCGAACTCGTGCGGGTGCGGCCTCAACGCCACCTCCTGGCACTCGCTCTCACGCTTGTACGAGATGTGGTTCTCGATCACGTCCTCGTCGAACACGCCGCCCGCGGTCAGGAACTCGTGGTCGTCTTCGAGCGCGTCGAGCGCCTCCTCCAGCGTCGCCGGCGTGGTCGGAACGCCCTGGCTCTCCTCCGGCGACAGATCGTAGATGTCGACGTCGAGCGAACTGCCCGGGTCGATCTCGTTCTGGATGCCGTCAATCGCCGCCATCAGCAGGGCCGCGAAGGCGAGATAGGGGTTGCAGCTCGGATCGGGGCAACGGAACTCGACCCGCTTGGCCTTCGGCGACGGCGAGTACATCGGGATCCGCACCGCGGCGCTCCGGTTGCGCTGCGAGTACACCAGGTTCACCGGCGCCTCGAAGCCCGGCACCAGCCGCTTGTAGCTGTTCGTCGTCGGGTTGGTGAAGGCGAGCAGCGCCGGCGCGTGCTTCAGCAGGCCGCCGATGGCGTGCATCGCCATGTCCGAGAGGCCGGCGTACCCGTCGCCCGCGAACAGGGGCACCCCGTCCTTCCAGAGCGAGAGGTGGGTGTGCATGCCGCTGCCGTTGTCCTCGAACAGGGGCTTCGGCATGAACGTGACGGTCTTGCCGTACTTCGCGGCGGTGTTCTTGATGATGTACTTGTAGAGCATCATCGCGTCCGCCATCTCGACCAGCGGCGCGAACCGGAGGTCGATCTCGGCCTGACCGCCCGTCCCGACCTCGTGGTGCTGGCACTCGGGATTGAGACCGAGATCCTCCATCAACAGGATCATCTCGCTCCGCATGTCCTGGTGCTTGTCGGTCGGCGGCACCGGGAAGTAGCCCTCCTTGTAGCGCGGCTTGTAGCCGAGGTTCGGACCTTCGTCGGCCCCGCTGTTCCAGCGGCCCTCGATCGAGTCGACCTCGTAGAAGCCGAAGTTCGGACCGCCGTCGAAGCGCACGTCGTCGAAGATGAAGAACTCGGCCTCCGGACCGAAGTAGGCCGTGTCCGCCAGACCGGTCGACTGCACGTAGGCCTCGGCCGCCCGGGCGACGCCGCGCGGGTCGCGGCCGTAGCTCTCCCGCGTGATCGGATCGACGATGTTGCAGGTCATGACGAGCGTCTTGTGCTCGTAGAACGGATCGATGAAGGCGGTGTCCGCGTCGGGGACGACCAGCATGTCCGACTCGTTGATCACCTGCCAGCCGCGGATGCTCGAGCCGTCGAACCCGAGCCCGTCCTCGAAGGTGCCCTCGTCGACCTCGCGCGCCGGCACCGAGAAGTGCTGCCACAAGCCGGGAAAGTCGGTGAACCGGAAATCGACGATCTGGACCCCCTCATCGCGGATCCGATCGAGAATCGACTTGGGGCTTGCTCCTGACATGAAGTTCTCCTTTGCTGTTCCTTGCTGCGGACCGAGCCGCGCCAAATCTGTTGTGGCCGAGACACCGCCCGGCCGCACGCTCAAACACGAATCGCCAAGGCCGCGTGTCTATCAGCGCGGCCATGAACTAGGCAAGCCACGGGCCGGACGCTGCGGGTCTTACTAGCAACGTCCATGCCCAACCGGTGTCTTTGGAAGAACGATGCTCCGCACTGCGAACGAACCGTCCCGACGGCCCCGCGCGCCCCGCCGATGCGACAACCATGTCGTCCGCGGACCCGGGGATCCAACGTTTCTGTAGCGTCTAGCCGGTCTCCAGGCGGCTCAGGACGGCGGCGTCCTCGCGCCAGCCAGGCTCCGTCCGTACCCGTAACTCAAGGTAGACCCGCCGCTCCAGGAACTCCTCCAGATCCCGGCGCGCCGCCGTGCCGATCTCCTTGATCCGCCTTCCGCCCCGGCCGACGACGATCCCCTTGTGGCTTTCCCGGTCGACCAGGATGCTGGCAAACAGGTCCGTCCGCTTCTCGCCGTCCTCCCAGGCCTCGATGACGACCGCGGTCGTGAACGGCAGTTCGTCGCGTGTCTGCTCCAGGACCTTCTCGCGGATCAGCTCCGCAACGAGGAAGCGCTCGGTGTGGACCGTCAGCAGTTCCGGGTCGTGCCGCGGCTCCCCGGGCGGCAGGTGCCGCCAGAGGAGTTGGAGCACGTCGTCGACACCGTCGCCGGTGAGCGCCGAGACCGGAACGATCTCCTCGAACAGCGCGCGGCCCGCGTAGCGCTCGATCTCGGGCAGCAATCGGGGTTTGGAGATCAGGTCGATCTTGTTCAACAGGCAGAGCATCGGCCGGCTGCTCTCCGCCGCCGCCGCGCCGACGAGGTCGAGGGCGTAGGCGTCGCCTCGCCCGAACGGGGCCGCCACGTCCCGGAGCAGACAGACCACGTCTGCCTCCTTCAGCGCCGCCGCGGCGGCGTGAACCATGCGCCGGTTCAGGCGGTGCAGCGGCCGGTGCAGGCCGGGCGTGTCGTGAAACACCATCTGGCCACGCTCCGTGCTCAGGATGCCGATCAGGCGATGGCGGGTGGTCTGCGGCTTGTCCGAGACGATCGCCAGCTTCTCCCCCAGCATGCGGTTCATCAACGTCGACTTGCCAGCGTTGGGTCGGCCCACGAGGGCCACGACGCCGGCCCTTCTGGTTCCCGGAACCTCGGACGGCCCGAGGAAGCGATCCCGCAGCCGTGCTTCCAGGGCCTCCATCTCGCCGTCATCGGTTTCGTGGTCGTAGCCCAGGCAGTGCAGAAGGCCGTGCAACGCCAGGATCTTGAGTTCCCGCTCGAGGGGCGGGTCGCCAACGGCCGCGGCCGTCTCGACCGAGATGACAATGTCGCCCAGGTGCCGGCCCTCCGGTGTCTCCTCGCCCGGGAAGGACAGCACGTCCGTCGCCGAGTCGATCTGCCGATAGTCGCGGTTCAGTTCGCGTATCTCAGCGTCGTCGACCAGCCGCAGGGTGAGCGTCGCCGGCGCCGGTGCCAGCTCGGCAACCACCTCGCCCGCCACCGCGCGCAGCCCCGGGAGACACTCGCGGCACCGGGCCTCCACCGCGGCCGCGACCTGCAGGTCGATGGTCGCCACCGCCTTCGTCAGTCGGTGACCGGCCCGCTGCCGGCGCCGCCGGGCAGTACCCGCAACGACCCACGACCGCCACGCCCGAACTCGAATCCCGGGTAGTCCACCCGATGATGATGAACCGTCTTCAGGACGTTCTGCAGGGTATAGCGCATCCGCCGCAGGTCGGCCAGCGTCAGGTCCGTCTGACTGAACTGATCGTCCTCGAGGATGTCGTTCAGCAGGCGTTCGACCAGCCCACGGATCGACTCCTCGGAGAAGTCCCCGAGGGTACGGCTCGCGGCCTCGACGGTGTCGGCGACCATCAGCGCGGCAAGCGTCTTGCTCTTTGGCATCGGGCCCGGGTAGCGGTACTGGCGTTCACTGACCTCGTCGCCCGGTTCCGCCTGTTCCTTCGCCTTGGCCAGGAAGTAGTTCAACCTGCGCGTGCCATGGTGCTGCTCGATCGCGTCGACGATCGGCTGCGGAAGCCGGTTCTCGCGCGCCAGCCGGACTCCCTCCTTCACATGATCGATGATGATCAGGGAGGACATCGAGGGCGAGAGGCTGTCGTGCGGATTGTCGCCCTCACGTTGATTCTCGACGAAGTACTGCGGCCGCAGCACCTTGCCGATGTCGTGGTAGAGACCGCCGACATAGGCGAGGGTCGGATTCCCGCCCACCGCCTCACAGCAGGCCTTCGCCAGGTGCGCAACCATCAGGGAGTGCTGGAACGTCCCCGGCGCCTCGAAGGCCAGGCGTTGCAGCAGCGGCAGGTTCGTATCCGAAAGCTCCAGCAGTTTAATGTCGGTGGTCCTGAACAGCACCGCCTCGAACACCGGAACGGCAAAGCTGACCGCCGCGGCCACCGTCAGGCCGCCCAGGAACCCGCAAAGCACCTCGAACCCCCAGACGGCCACCGTCGAGCCATCCCCGAGCAGCGTCAGCATCGTCACCGAGGCGACGTTGACGAGTCCGACCAGCAGGCCGGCTCTCGTCACTGCGGACCGCTGCTTCAACTGATCGAGCGCGAACACCGCGGCGAGGCTGCCGGTCAGACAGTAGAGCATCGTGCCGCCGGCCAGCCCGAGCTCCGCGTTCGCCGCCTCGACCCAGCCCAGCCGGCCGACCAGGACCGAGAAGACGACGCCGGCAAGCAGGCCGGCGCCGCGACCGTAGAGCACCGACACGAGCAGCGCCACCGCCGCGAAGGGGATCGCGAACACGTAGCTCCGCGCCGAACTCAGCGCTTCGATCGGGAAAGAGGCGGCAAGCGCATCCGCGACCAGGAATCCGACGCGGGTAGCCGCGAGGCCCAGGATGAGAATCAGGACGACGCTGCCGAAGTCGCGGCCCTCCACCGCGACCAGGCGCTTGCGGCGGAAGGCGACCCACAGGAACGCCGCGGCGAGGCCGAGCACCAGAGCCGACGCCAGCGGCGAGCGAAGGAGGATCAGACTGCTTTCGCTGCCCGTCATCTCGCGCAGCAGACGCATTGACTCCAGGTCGACCTCGTCGCCCTTGCGCACGATGACCTGACCGGCCTGAATCTGGTTGAACACCGGCCCGACGTCCTCCGCGGCGGCGTTCCGGCGTTCCTGGGTCTCGTTCAGGTTCAGGTAGACGTTGGGCGCCAGGTTGACCATCAGGAAGTCGACGACCGTTTCCCGCTCGGCCCGCGACCACCCCGCCCAGCGGCCGACCTCCGCCTCCAGGTAGGTCTCCACCTCGACCGGATAGCCGCGATAGCCGAAGAGGTCGAACTCGACCGACTCCTCGCCGGTCTGCATGTTGTGCAGCGTGACGCCCTCCAGACGATTCTGGAGCAAGGTCTCCTTGTTCTCCACGATCCCGGCCCGGAGCAGCAGCCCCACGAGGCGGGTCAGGCGTTCCTCCAGCTCCGCGCCGCCGTCCTCGCCGCCTACGCGGTCCGCCAGCAGGTCCGCGTGACGTTCATCGACCCGCAGGCCGCTGCCGATCCTCAGCCGTCGCAGTCGTTCCTCGGCCACGTCCTCCTCGGGCAGGAGCTCGGCCACTTCGTCGAAGCCCCGTTCGATCTCGAGGAGGTTCGCGATCCGCGTCTCGACTTCGTCCGCCTGAACGGCGTCGAAGTCGTAGAGCGGACGGACGTCGGCGCGGGCCCGCTCCTTCAGCTCCTCCGAGGTCTCCTCGTCGAGAAGCAGCACGTCCCGGGTCGCGTGGTAGTCGCGGTTCGCAATGTCTCCCTGGCGCAGATCCGGCCGGAAGAACACGCCGGGCGGCGCCATGATCCAGACGCCGGCCAGGACCATGACTACGACCCAGACGATGTCGCGTTCCAGCGCGTAGTGCCACAGGCCGGCAACGGTCAGCCGGTCGCCGTGGCGGCGGTACATGCTGCGGCGCAGCCGCTTGCGAGCCTCCCGCCTGCGGTCCGATCGGCGGCGCTTCGGCGCCTTGACCGCGGCGGTCACCGGCTGCCCCTCTCCGGGGATCCAGCCTCCCGCGGCCGGGTGCCGTGACGGGCCTCCCAGCGGTCGTACGCGCCGACGATCCGCTGCACGAGCTCGTGCCGAACGACGTCGGACTGCCCGAAACGCACGAACGCGATGCCCTCTTCGCCCCGGAGCACCTGGAGCGCGTGCTTCAGACCTGACTGCTGACCGGGCGGAAGGTCGATCTGGGTGATGTCGCCGTTGACCACCGCCTTCGAGTTGAAACCGATGCGCGTCAGGAACATCTTCATCTGCTCCGGCGTCGTGTTCTGCGCCTCGTCGAGGATGATGAAGCTGTCGTTGAGCGATCGACCGCGCATGAAGGCGAGGGGCGCCACCTCGATCACCTCTCGCTCCAGCATCCGGGACACCTTGTCGAAGCCAATGATGTCGAACAGGGCATCGTAGAGCGGGCGCAGGTAGGGGTTCACCTTCTCCGCCAGGTCACCGGGCAGAAAGCCGAGCTTCTCGCCCGCCTCGACCGCGGGCCTCGCCAGCACGATGCGCCGCACCTTCTGCTCCTTCAGCGCCGATGCCGCGACCGCCACCGCCAGGTAGGTCTTTCCGGTGCCGGCCGGCCCCGTCGAAACGACCAGTTCGTGGTCCAGCATAGCGCGGAGGTAACGCTTCTGGTTCAGGCTGCGAGGCGCGACCAGGCGCCGGGAAGCCTGAATCAGGGCGCCCGTCCGGAAGAAGTCGACCAGGGAAGTCGCCGGCTCCTCCGCCACCACCCGCAAGGCCGTGGCCAGATCGTCGGAACGGAGACGGCGGCCTGTCGCCGCCAGGGCGCCCAGATCGGTCAGCAGCCGCTCGGCCGCCCCGACCGCCGCCGCCGCGCCCTTGATCTGCACGGCGGAACCGCGCACGCCGAGCGTGACCTCGAGAGCCTTCTCCACGCGTCGCAGGTTCTCGTCGTGGGCGCCGCAGATGGCCTGCACCGATTCCTCGGGCAGTGTCACCTGCGCCCTGGCCTGCGCTGCCGGCTCAGCTGTAGTCAAAGAAGCCCTTGCCCGTCTTGCGCCCCAGATGTCCCGCCTGAACCAGTTGCTTCAGCAACGTCGGCGGTGCGAAGCGCGTCTCCCGGTACTCGTCGAACATGATGTTGGCGACGGAGTACATCGTGTCCAGCCCAATGAAATCGCTCAGTGTGAACGGCCCCATCGGGTAGCCGCAGCCAAGCTTCATCGCGGTATCGATGTCCTCCATGCTGCCGACGCCGTTCTCGTACGCGCGGACGGCATCGAGCAGATACGGGATCAGCAACCGGTTGACGATGAATCCGGAGTTGTCGCCGCAGGCTACCGGCGTCTTGCCGACCCGCTCGGCGAGGCTCCAGCAGGCGTCGTAGGCCTCGTCCGAGGTCATCAGGGTCCGCACCACTTCGACCAGCCGCATCGCCGGCACCGGATTGAAGAAGTGGAGACCGACGAACCGGTCGGGCCGCGCCGTCGACGCGGCGAGCTGGGTCAAGGTCAGCGAGGACGTGTTACTGGCAAAGATACAGGCGTCGCCGACGATGCCGTCCAGCGCGACGAACAACTCGCGCTTCGTCTCCAGGTCCTCGACGATCGCCTCGACAACCAGATCGGAGCCGGCGAGATCGGACAGTTCGACGGTGCCGGTCAGGTTCGCCAGCGCCCGGTCGTGTTCCTCGACATCGATGCGCCGCCGCTCGAGGCTCTTGGCCAGCGACGCGCGCACCGCGCCCAGCCCCTTGTCGAGCACGTCCTGGTTGATCTCGCGCACCGTGACCGGGATACCGGCCCGTGCGCAGATCTCCGAGATTCCCCGGCCCATCAGACCGCAACCGACCAACCCTACGCGTTGCACTTCCATCGGTACTTGGTCCCCTTCGTCAAGTTTCGCGGTGCCTCAGCGGACAGAGGCGGCACCCTAACAGTTGATCTCGACCTCACGTTCTTCCGGCGCGGCGCCCATTCGCAGCCGCACCTCGATGGCGGACGGCGGCTGGGGCAGCCGCTCAGCCCACTCCACGACCTTGACGCCGTCCCCGGCCAGGAACTCCTCGACGCCGATCGCCTCCACCTCTTCCGGCTTCAGGCGATAGAGGTCAACGTGGACAAGGCGCACGGGACCCGGGACGGACCTGGGGCCCCGGTCGTACTCGTGAATCAGCGTGAATGTCGGCGACTGGACCAGGGCCGGGTCCAGGCCGAGGCCCTCGGCGATGCCCTGTGTCAGGACCGTCTTGCCGGATCCGAGGTCGCCGAACAGGAGCGCCGTCCCGTCCGGCCGGAGCCGTGCCGCCAGTTGAAGACCGAGTTCCCGCGTCTCATCCGCGCTGGTCGTGCGAACGATCATGGCTCGAGTGACTGGAACGCCGCTCCCAGTTCGTCCACCAGGTCGCAAGCTGCCATCGAGATCTCTCCCCAGCGCTCCGCAGCCAGATCGCCGGACAGCCCATGAGCGTAAACGCCCAGCCGGGCCGCCGAGGGCGGATCGAGTCCCTGTGCCAGGAGCGCCGCGATCACGCCGGTCAGCACGTCGCCGCTGCCGCCCGACGCCATGCCCGGGTTGCCCGTCGGGTTGACCCAGGTGCCCAGGGCCGGATCCGAAATCAGAGTCTGACGACCCTTGAGCACGACGACCGCGCCGGTCTCGCGGGCTGCCTGCCTCGCATGCTCCCAGCGGTTCTCGACAACCGCCGAAGCGGATACGCCGAGGAGCCGGGCAAGTTCTCCGGGATGGGGCGTAATCACCAGGTCCGAGTCGCGCACGAGGAGGGCCTTCGCGTCGCCCGCGAAGGCGGAGATGCCGTCCGCGTCGAGCACGACCGGCGCCGCGCTCCGGGCAACGAGCTGTCGCGCCAGCACCCCGGCATCGTCGGAAAGGCCGAGGCCCGGGCCGAGAGCCAGCGCACCGCGCGAAGCTCGCTCGACGATCACCTGCAGCAGGGGTTCGACGGCGTCACGCGACCACCCCTTCCCCTGCTTCGGCAGCCCCAGGGTCATCGACTCGATCGAACCCGCGTCGACCACCTGAACGAGATGCTCGGGCACGGCCGCCGTCACCAGGCCGGCACCGCCCCTGACCGCCGCGCGCGCGGCCAGCACTACCGCGCCGCTATAGCCGGTCGATCCGCCCGCGACGACGACGTGGCCGAAGGTCCCCTTGTGCGCGTCGCGCTGCCGAATGCGCAGGCAACCGCCCAGATCCTCCCGCCGCGACTGGTAGAGAGCGTCCGGTCCCGGCGGCGGTTCGGGCAACGGAACGCCGAGATCGCCGATCCACAGCCGCCCGCCGGCATCCGCGGCCGGCGCCAACACGTTGGCGATCTTGGGGAAACCCAACGCCACGGTCAGATCGGCCGCCACATGCGGACCCGGGGGCATCGCCGCCGACGCGTCGACGCCTGTCGGCACATCGACCGAGACCAGCGGCGCGTCGCCGCGGCGCCTTGCGAGCCAGTCGACCCAGTTCGCCACCGGTCCCTCGACGGGTCGGTTCAGGCCCGTGCCGAGCAAGGCGTCGACCCAGACGTCGTAGTCCTCGTTCACTTCGTTGTCCGCGTCCGGCTCCGGCACCGACCGGGGCGAAAGCCCGAGCTGTTCGCACGACACGAACTGCCTGGTCGCGTCGGCGCTCAACCGGTCGAGCGGACCGGCGACGAAGGCGGTCGCCTCGTAGCCCCGGGTCGTCAGATCGCGGAGCAACGCGAGACCGTCGCCGCCGTTGTTGCCCCGGCCGCAGGCGATGGCGATCCGGCGGGCGCGCGGATAACACTCGACCATCGCATCGGCGGTCGCGCGCGCGGCGTTCTCCATCAGGACGATCGCCGGCACGCCGAGGCTCTCGATCGCCGCGGCCTCCACCTCGCGCATTTCCTCTGACGTGACGACCCTCACAGAAGGACCTCGGCGGTGCGCGGGCAGAGCGAACGCAACTCGGCCCGGCGCTCGAGTCGCTCGCGGAAGCGCGCGAGGTCGGCCACCGTGTCGAGATCGTGCTCTTCAGGCAGGAGCGCCGCGCCCAGGCCGAGCTCGGCAAGGCGCGAGAGAGTCGTCGCGAGCACCGACGGAGCACTCCAGGCGATGCCCTCGAACAGGCGCGGGTGAAGCGCTTCCCGCCGCAGCGCGATCAGGTAGTAGCCGCCGTCCGCCGCCGGGCCGAGCACGGCCTCCCGGCCGGCGTCCAGCGCTTCGAATGCCTCCTCCACCCGCACGGAATCGAGATCAGGGTGGTCGCTGCCCACCGCGGCCACGTGGTCGGCGCCGTCGGCCGCCCAGCGGAGCCCGTGGTAGAGACGCTCTCCCAGATCCCGCCCCTCCTGACAACGCCACGGCACACCGGCCGGCACCAGTTCCGCGGGAGGCTGGGCATCCGGCGTCAACGCCCACATGAGGACGAGTTCCCAGGGACCAGTGCTCAGGCGGTGTCCCAGGTCCGCGACAAGCGCGCGCTGGAGCGAAGCGGCGCCGGCCGCCGTGAGCCCTCCGGGCGCCACCAGCCTCGTCTTCACCCGGCCCGGGACCGGCGCCCTGGCAAAGAGGAGCAGGCGTCGCGTGCTCACCGGTTCCGAAGTCGCCGCAGCGACCACGCGATGGCGATGCCGAGAGCACCGGCAGCAATCGGCAGAACCCAGGCCCGACCCTTTCCGGGAAACGCCGCCAGGCGAGGGCCGCCCGCTCGATCGAGCGCACTTCTCACCTCCGCCACCGCCTCGCGGACGTCGTCGCGACGGCGCGCCAACGCCGCCGCCCGGGCCCGCGCTTCCGACTGCCGGCTCACGACGTTCCCCCAGGTGCGTCGCCCTCGTCGCTTTCGTCCGGCCCCGGCGCCGTACCGCCGCGGACGGCCTCGTCGTCCAGCACGCCCTGCCAGAAGGCAAGGTGGCTGGCGACGCGCCGCCTGACCGTGCCCACCGGCGACTCGAGCCGGCGCGCCCGCGCCCGAACGACCCGAATCAGAATGAACGCCAGCACCAGAAGGCCACCGGCCACCGCGAGCGCCGCCGCCCACACCGGCAGTACCCTGGCGAGACCCGCACCGGCCGCGAACAGCAGGGCACCGAGCGCCCAGAACACGGCACCGAACACGAAGGCGGCGAGCAGGACCAGGCGGAGGAAACGAGCCCAGTTCCGCGCCAGGTCGAAACGCAGTTGTTCGGCTTCGGCCTCCAGCAGCGCCGCGGCCGACCGCGCCAGCGAACTTCCAAGTCCGCTCAGTGTCGCGAGAGCCTCGATGATCTTCGTGGTCATTGGGGCAGAGGCCTCAGGACGGCCGCGGCCGGCTTCATCGCCGGGCGGAGTTCAGGCGTCGTTCAGACGCCGACACGCAGGGTCCGCGTGACGAAGGAAGTTGCTCCCGCCACCTCGTCCCGCACCGCCACCGTCAGGCGCTGGTCGCCCTCCTTCATGATCAACGGCAGCGTGTACGTGTAGTAGCTCTCCATGGCGCGCTGCAGATCCTCGGCCGGGATCGTGAGTTCGAACGGCTCGACCTGGGGCGGAGAGATGTCGCCGTTCGAAGCCAATGCCTGCACCCAGATACGGGCACGCAGGAGGTGTTCGCCCTCGGTCCCCACCGGCACCAGGGTCATCTCGCCGATCGGAACCTGGACGTCGACGTGAACCGTGTAAAGCCCTCGCTCCTCGCGGCGTATCTCGTCGGCCTTGACCAACGAGATCTCCAGGTCGTTCTTCTCGTAGCCGAGCTTGAGCGCCGCCAGCGTTCCTTCGGTCATCTCCGTGTCGACCGACTTGTCCCGGTAGCTCTGGCGGTGCCGAACGAAGCGCTCGCGCTTGAGGCCGAGCCGTTCCTTCGCCTCCTTCGTGAGGTCTACATCGATCCTGTAGCGCCGGCCCGTACCCGCGTGACCGGGTTGGAAGCCGAGCGAGTAGTAGCTGGCGAAGTCGAGGGCGATCCGGTTCAGGCCGTCACGGAAGTTGTTCGTGTTGACGATGTACTGGCCGCCCGTCTCCTCGGCCATGTACATGACCGACGAGTGCATGTTGTCCCGGGCGACGGAGTCGATGTTCGACGAGAAGGCCATGCCCTGCATCGAGGCATCGCGGGAGTTGATGCCCATCGGCCCCGAGGCGTCGACGGTGTAGAAGGAGACCTCGTTCGCATTCGCCGTGTCGACGAGATCGGTGAAGCGCCGGCTCGAGTCGTACTGCAGCGAATCGAGGTAGAAGTTCGAGTCGTACTCGATCGAGTCGACCGAGCGGCCGCGCTGGTCGAGCGCCTCCCACATGTCCGCTCCGGCCCGCATCGGCAGACCGTCCGAGACATAAAGGAAGGCCTTGCGACCGGGCAGGCCCGCCAGCGAGATGACCGAGTCCTTGAGGCCGTCGAGCGTGAACTGCATGTCGTTGTAGATCTGCTGCGAGTAGATCCGCACGCGTCCCTGCACGAAGAAGTAGTCACGGTCTTCCTCACCGATGTCGCGGATGAGGTCGGCCCGGTCCGAGTCCCACATCGTCCGGCCGCCGGTGTGCTTCTCCAGGTCGTAGAGGGCGTTGGCGATCAACTGGGGGTCGCTGGTGAACTCGCGCTCCACCTTCACCGAACGGTTGTAGGTCAGGAGCATGACGCGGTCGTCGCGGGTCACGTGCTGGCGCAGGAACTCCCGGACGTAGCGGAAGAAGCGGTTCCGGTTCTGGGGGCGGATGTTGTGGTGGTCGACGTAGACGATCAGGTTCAGGCGCTCGTCCTCGGGCACGATGTAGTTCCGGCGGGCGAGCCCGGGACGATCGATGATGTGAACCTCCGGCTCGCCCGGCACCAGGCCGGCAACCGCGCCGACCTTGACCCGTTCGTGGACTTCGTAGAAGTTCGTGATCGGTACCGGACGCTTCTCCTCTAGCAGGACGAAGTCATCCTTGGTCAGACCGGTCACGGGATTGCCATCCCGGTCACGGACGAAGACCTGGACGTTGATCACCTTGACGTGGACCGCGTCCTCGAAGGTGGCGCGAGGCGACCTGGCAGGCGTCTCCTGGGCGTCCACAGGAACCGGCGCGATCAGCATCGGCACGGCGAGCAGTATCGAAGCGAACGCGAACGATCGGAGTAAGGACGTGCCGGTCATGGATAGTCGATTATAGGGGACCGAACCGGCAAACATCGACGCTGGCCGCCGCATTCCGGCCGCCTCACGTCAGCGACGGCCGCGGCGGCCCGCCATCGGATCGAGCGTGCCCTGGCCGCCGCTCCGTCCCAACGGGTAGGAACCCCTCAGGGCGCGCTCGACGAAGGCCACCGCCCGCCGCACGGCTTCCTGCAGCGGCAGATGCCAGCCCAGCCCTGCGGCGACCGCGGCCGAAAGCGTGCAGCCCGTGCCCCGCCGCCAGCGCGTCCGTATCCTCGGGTGGACGAAAGCCTCGAAGCGGTTGCCGTCGAACAGGAGATCGGTCACCTCGCCACCGGGCTTGCCGGTGCCGCCGCCATGGCCTCCCGTGACCAGCACGCTCGGTCCCATCCGCTCGATCCGGCGGGCCGCGTCGCGAGCCTCCTCCAGGCCGGTGATCGTCATCCCGCTCAGGCGCTCCGCCTCGAACAGATTCGGCGTCACGAGCAGGAGCTGTGGAAGCAGCCGCTCCACGAGCACGGGCATCGCCTCCGCGTCGAGCAGCGCCGTTCCCGAAGTCGATCGGAGCACCGGGTCCAGCACCGCCGGCGTCGGCGGCAGCCGCTCCAGCCAGCGTGCCACCACTTCCACGGTCGCCGCGTCGGAGAGCATGCCGATCTTGATCGCATCCAGGCCAATCTCCTCGGCCGTCTCCAACTGCTGGCGCACGAGCTCGGGTCCCAGAGGTTCAACGGCACGCACCTCGGCCGCCGACTGGGCGGTGACCGCGGTCAGGGCGCAGAGGCCGTGAACGCCGTAGGCGGCGAAGGTCCTCAGGTCCGCGGGCGCCCCCGAGCAGCCGCCGGAGTCCGAACCGGCAATCGTCAGGACGCGCGGCGGCGGTGCAGCCATAGCGAAACGACCAGGAGCAGGATGGCAGCCGCGATCAACTGAGCCAGCGTCAGAACGCCGAAGAACCGATCGTCCTTGGCACGCAGGAACTCGACCAGGAACCGCTCCAGCGACAGCAGGCCCATCACCGAAAGCGCCACGCCGCCCGGCACCGTTCCGCGCGCTAGCAACGACCTGCCGAACCAGAAGATCAGCAGCGCGGTAACGGTCTCATAGATCTGGGTGGGATGCACCGCGACCAGGGCGTCGGCGGCAACGTCCGGCGGCAGGTCGACCCCGAACTCCCGCTCCAGCGCACTCGCCACCGTGGGAATGGGGCCCTCCGGGAAGGTCATGCCCCAGGGCAGGTCGGTGGGCACGCCGTAGTCGTCGCCGACCAGCAGGCAACCGATGCGGCCGACGCCGTAGCCGAGCGCCAGGGCGGGCGCGGTGGCGTCGGCGGACTGCCAGAGCGGCATCCGCCGGCGCCGGATGACCAGCAGCACCGCGGCGGCACCGACCAGGAACCCGCCGTACCAGACCAGACCGGCACGGCTGTAGAGCAGGTGCCAGTCCCCATAGAGCAGCGCGTAGTACGCCTTGCCGCCGACGATGCCGCCAACCGCGCCCGCCAGCAGCAGAGCGGCCGCGTCGTCCGCGGCGCGGGAAGCGCTCGAGCCCACCTGCCGGAGACCCCAACGCAACTGGAGACTGGCCGCGAACAGCGCCGCCACCAGCATCGCGCCGAAGGGCGAAACGGAGAGCGGGCCGATGTGGAACAGCTCCGAGATCACGGGCCGATCCTACCGGCGAACCTCGCGGCGTTAGCATGAACGGGATGCTGAGCGAACTGGCTCAGAGCCGCTTCGCCGCGTTCCGCGAGTACGTCGAGACCACGGATCCGCGGGCGCGCTGGCTCGTCCTGACCCACAACAACCCGGACCCCGATGCCCTCGCCAGCGCGGCCGCCCTGGCAAAGGTCCTGCGTTCCGGGTTTCGGCGCCGCGCCACGCCGGCTTACGGCGGCATCATCGGCCGGGCCGAGAACCAGGAGATGGTTCGCTCGCTCGATCTCGACTTCAGCCAGGCGCGCCGACTGAAGCTCGCCAGCTACCGCTACGTGGCGTTGGTCGACTGCCAGCCGGCGACCGGCAACAGCCCGCTGCCGGCGGAACGGATGCCCGAGGTCGTGATCGATCACCACCCGGCCCGTCCAAGCACGGCCGCGACGCCCTTCCACGACGTCAGAACCGACTATGCCGCCGCCGCCACGATCGCCGCCGAGTACCTGCTCGCCTCCGGCGTGCCGGCCACCCGCCGCGAAGCCACGGCGATCGTCTACGCGATCCGGAGCGAGACCCTCGACTTCTGCCGCGGCTCCAGCGACGCGGACCGCGCGATCCACGACCACTTCAACACCCAGGCCCTGCCGCGGCTTCTGGGCCGGATCCAGAACCCCAGGCTGCCGCTCGACTACTTCGAGACCCTGCGCGAAGCCCTGGACAATCTCTACGGCGTTGACACACTGATCCTGAGCCGGCTCGGCCCGGTGGCCCAACCCGACATCGTTCCCGAGATCGCCGACTTGCTGCTGCGCCTGGAGGGTTGTACCTGGTCGATGTGCAGCGGTCTCCACGAGGACCGTCTGTACTGCTCGATCCGCACCACGAATCCCCGAGCCGACGCCTCCCGGATCATGCGCCGCCTGGTCGGACGCGACGGCCGCGGCGGCGGCCACGGCATGATCGCCGGCGGCTGGATTCCCAAGGCAAGGGGAGGCGAGGAGGCAGTGCGCCGCCAGCAGGACCGGCTGGCAGCCAGGCTGGCCAAACTCCTGCGCAAAGACCCGAGTCGGATCGCGCCCTTCACCCGCGCCTGAGCGCGGACCGCCTCACTCCCACTCGATCGTGCCGGGCGGCTTGCTGGTCAGGTCGTAGACCACCCGATTTACACCGGCGACTTCGTTCACGATCCGACCCGCGACGCGGCCCAGAAACTCGTGCGGCAACTGGCTCCAGTCCGCCGTCATGAAGTCCTCGGTCTCGACCGACCGCAGCGCGACCACGTTCTCGTAGCTGCGACCGTCTCCCATCACGCCGACGCTCTGCACCGGCAGCAGCACGGCCAACGCCTGGCTCACCCGGTCGTAGAGCCTGGCCGCGCGCAGCTCGTCGATGAAGATCGCGTCCGCCTCCTGGAGCACGGCCACGCGGTCGGCGGTGACGTCTCCCAGGATGCGCACCCCGAGCCCCGGACCTGGAAAGGGGTGCCGCCCCACGAACTCCGAGCCGAGACCGAGTTCCCGGCCCAGCTTTCGCACCTCGTCCTTGAACAGGAAACGGAGCGGCTCGATCAGCTCGAAACCCAACTGTTCCGGCAGGCCGCCCACGTTGTGGTGGCTCTTGATCATCGCCGACGGGCCGAAGGCCGACACCGACTCGATCACGTCCGGGTAGAGCGTACCCTGGACCAGATAGCGGATCCTGCCGCCGTCTCCCGTCCTCTCCAGTCTCTTCGCCTCGCGCTGAAACACTTCGATGAAGACCCGGCCGATCGTGCGCCGCTTCTCTTCAGGATCGGTGATTCCCGCGAGTTCTCCGAGGAAGTCGCTCGCCGCGTCGACGACCACCAGCCGCAGGTCGAGACCGGAGCTGAGACTCCTCTCCACGGTCGTCCGTTCGTTCTTGCGCAGCAGGCCGTTGTCCACGAACACCGCGGTCAGGCGATCCCCGACCGCCCGTTGCACCAGGCTCGCCGCCACCGCCGAATCGACGCCGCCCGACAGGGCGCAGAGAACCCGATCCGTCGGCCCAACCTGGTCCGCGATCGCCGCCGTGGCCTCCTCGGCGTAGGACGCCATCCGCCACGCGCCGGAAGCGGAACAGGCGCCGTAGAGGAAGTTCCCGAGCATCTCGCGGCCGCCGCCCGTATGGGTGACCTCGGGGTGAAACTGGATCCCGAACAGGGCCCGTTCCCGGTCCTGAACGGCCACCACCGGCACGGTCGGCGCGGAAGCCGTCGCTTCGAAGCCCGGCGGCACCTCGTCGACCCGGTCGCCGTGCGACATCCACACCCTCTGCTCCGCCTCGAGCCCCGAGAACAGGCCGCCGTCCCGGACGGACAGGGTGATCTCCGTGCGGCCGTACTCGCGCATGCCCGATGCCACGACCCGGCCGCCGAGCACCTGGGACATCCACTGCATGCCGTAGCAGATGCCGAGGATCGGAACGCCCAGCCGCAGGAGCTCCGGATCGGCCTGAGGCGCATTCTCCTCGTAGACACTGTCCGGCCCGCCCGAGAGCACGATGCCGACCGGTTTCCGCACCCGAACCTCGTCCACGGACAGGTCGAAGGCGTGGATCTCGCAGTAGACCCGGAGTTCCCGCACCCGTCGTGCGATCAACTGGGTGTACTGACCGCCGAAGTCGAGGACGAGAACGGTCTCGTGCTCGGTCACAAAGCGGACTCTACCTTGAGTTTCCGGCCCATCAGATCGCGGATCGCCGCCGCCGGTTCCTTGCCCCGATAGAGGATCTCGACCATCTGTTCGGTGATCGGCAGCTCGACCTGCTTCTCCGTCGCCAGTTCGAGCAGCGCGAGCGAGTTCCGCACACCCTCGGCGACGCCGGCGCGGCCCGTCTCGATTTCCTCCAGGGTCCGGCCGCGCCCCAGTTCGATCCCCGTGTTCCGGTTACGTGACAGACCGCCGGTGCAGGTCAGCACCAGGTCACCCAGGCCACCAAGTCCGGCGAAGGTCGCCGGCCGACCGCCGCAGGCGAGCCCCAGGCGCATCATCTCGTGCAGACCGCGAGTGATCAGCGCTGCGCGCGTGTTCGAGCCATAGCCCAGACCGTCCAGCACGCCGGCGGCTATCGCGATCACGTTCTTCGCCGCGGCGCCTATCTCCACGCCCACCACGTCGGTCGAGGTGTAGAGCCGCAGCGCCCCGCACGAGAGTTGGGCCTGCAGCCGCTCCGCAACGTCGGTTTCCTCCGACGCGACGACGCAGGCGGTCGGCAGCTCGGCGGCCAGCTCGGCGGCGAACGACGGACCGCTGATCGTCGCGAAGTCGATTGCGACCGCCGCCGCAGAGGCCTCCTCCGCACAGACATCGCTCATCCGTCGGAAGCGGCCCCGGTGATCGGACTCGATCCCCTTGGCACCCGAAACCAGGGTCAGCCGCTCGGGCAGCGGGGCGGAATCGCCCAGGTTGGCGCGCGCCTCGAGAAAAGAGCGAACCACCGCGCGGAAGCCATGGGAGGGAACGACGACTAGCACCGTGCCGCTGGCGGTGGCCTGTCGCAGGTCCCAGGTGACGCGGACCTCGGCCGGCAGCTCGACGCCCGGCAGGTAGCGCTCGTTCACCCGTTCGGAAGCCAGCTTCACGCCGAACTCGGCCGAGCGGACCCACAGCAGCACCGGCGTACCTGCCCGGGCCGCGTGAATGGCCAGCGCCGTACCCCACGCGCCCGCTCCGAGCACGGCGATGCCAGCGCCGGCTCCGGCGCCGCTCAACCGGAGCCCTCCGGCGCGGGCGGCGAAGTACCGAGCCGCGATTCCGTTCCGGCTCGCAGCCGGACCAGGTTGGCCCGGTGCTTGGCGATGACGAGAACGGCGATCGCCGCCGTCCCCGCGAGCAGAGCGGGCCCCGAACCGACCCCGTACTCAACTCGAAAGGCGCCACTCGACCAGTAGACGCCGACCAGCAGTGGCAGCGCTACGGCCGCCGAGATGGAGCCCAGGGAGACGTAACGCTTCCACGCCACCATCACGACGAACACGACCAGCGCTCCGAGCGCCGCCTCGGGCACCAGCAGCGCCAGGACGCCGGCGGCGGTCGCCACTCCCTTGCCGCCCCGGAACCCGAGAAACAGGGGGAAGACGTGCCCGGCGACCGCCGCGACCGCGGCCGCCGCCAGCCACCAGGAGCCGACCTCGAGAGAACGCGCCAGGACGACCGCCCCGGCGCCCTTGGCGGCGTCCAGCAGCAGCGCGAGCAGAGCCGCCCACTTGCCCGAAGCCCGCAGCACGTTCGTCGCGCCGGCGCTGCGGCTGCCGATCGTGCGCACGTCGATGCCCCGGTGGAGGCGCACGATGAGATAGCTCCAGGGCAGGGAGCCCAACAGATACGCCAGGACGACCGCAACCGGGCCTGCTGCCGTCACGGCGGACCCATCCGCGAGGGCGCCGCCCAGGGCAAGGCGTCAGCCGGCCCTTCTCCGGACAGCAGCATCCGCCGCAACATCTCGAGTGCGAACTGGGTCGAGAGCTGCCTGACGCGCGCCCGATCCCCAGGGAACCGGGCCTCGAAGTGCGAGCGCGAGTCCGCTGGTCCGGCGACGGCGATATGGACCGTGCCCACCGGCCGCGACTCGCTGCCGCCGCCCGGGCCCGCGACGCCCGTGATCCCGATGCCGTAGTCGCTGCCGCAACGCTCCCGGGCTCCCGCGGCCATCGCCAGCGCCGTCGGTTTCGACACGGCGCCGTACTCCACGAGCGTCTCCCGAGGCACGCCGAGCAAGCGCTTCTTCAGCCGGTTCGAGTACGTGAGGTACCCGCCCACGAACCAGGCACTGCTCCCCGCGGTGGCCGTCAACCGCTGGCCGAGCAAGCCGCCCGTGCACGACTCGGCGACGGCGACCGTCTCGCCACGCGCCGCCAGCAGCCCGCCGACCGCCCCCTCGAACTCAACACCGTCCTCGATCGGTCCGACGTAGAACACCGCGTCACCCAGAGCATCCCGAACCGCCGCCTCCATCTCGGCCAAACGCGGCGCCCGGCCTTCCACGGCGCCGCCGGCACGCAGGCGCAGCCGGATCTCGCCCGGTCGTGCCAGGACCGAGACGTTCCCGTCCCCGAAGTGCTCGTAGACCTGTGCGATCCTCTCCTCGACCACCGACTCCGGCAGACAGGCGACGCGCATCTCGACCTGATCGAACCCCGCGCCGTCCTCGGCCCGCGCCGCCAGCCACGGATCGAGGGCGTCCTCGAGGAGGGCGTGAAGCTCCCGCGGCACGCCGGGGAACAGAAAGTACGTCGTGCCTCGTGGCGACGGCGCGGCATCCTCGATCCGCTGACCCGGAGCCACGCCGGCGCGGTTCGGCAGCATCTCCGCCCCCTCGACACGCTCCGCCTGCTTCCGGTTGACCCGGGGAATCCGTCGCCCGAGCTTGCGGAAACCGCGCTCGATCCGGTCCCACTCGGCCTCGTCGACCGCTACCGAACGCCCGAGCAGCCGGGCAACACCCTCCCGCGTCAGATCGTCCCGGGTCGGACCCAGTCCCCCGGTCACGAGCAGTAGCTCCGCCCGCTCCCGGAGCGCGTCGAGGGCCTCGGCGATCACCACGACATCGTCACCCACGACCGCCTTCGATACGAGTTCCACGCCCCGCCGCCTGAGCACCTCCGTCAGCGCCAGCGAGTTCGTGTCGAGCCGATCCGTACCGAGCAACTCGTCGCCGACCGCGAGAATCGAAGCCTTCACCGGCGCAGTGTAGCGAGGCGGCTTGCACCCGTGCATGGTCAAGACACCGCCACACCCTGGGTCCGCCGGCGTCTTTACGTCTTGACCCAGAGTAAAGAACACGGCTAGTCTTCGCTCGCACCGACGACCCGGGAAGGAACGACACAATGCCGCGAGTGAGCGCCAAACGCCAGATCACGCTCCCCATCGCTCAATGCAGAGAAGCCGGAATCGAACCCGGCGACGAGTACCGCTGTTTCGTTGCCGACGGCCGCATCACGATCGTGCGGAAGGAGGCCGGCGCGGCCAAGGGCTGTCTGCGGCACGTCACCGGCGACCCGGCGATGAGTGACGACGAGTCGCTTCAGAGCGCACTCGACGTGTCGAGGCCTTGATCGCGGTCGACACGAGCGTCCTACTCCGCTACCTGCTCCAGGACGACGAGGAGCAGGCGGCACGTGCCGCCAAGGTCTTTGCTGCCGGCGAGACGATCCTGATCACCGACGTTGTCCTGGTGGAAACGCTCTGGACACTCTCCGGCAGGAAGTATCGACTGCCGAAGGCTCAACTGGTGGCCGTCCTCGAACGGCTGTTCAGCGAGCCGAGCATCCGTTTCGAGGACGACGAGGTCGTATGGCGAGCGCTCCACGCTTACCGCAGCGACGGAGCGACCGAAGCAACGGCGTCGGCCAAGCTCGTCGGATTCGCAGACGAGCTGATCGTGTTCAAGGCGCTCCGGACCGCGGCGAGCGACGGCGAACTGCTGGACGGCGTCTACACCTTCGACGCGGCCATGCAGCGGCTCCCCCACGCCGCGGAGCCCCAAGAACGGTTGAGCTGGCCATCGGTCGCCAAGGGTGACGAGTTGAACGAACCCCGTTGACCGCTCCCCAGGGCTCAAGCGGCTGACGCGCTTGCGCCGCCAAGCTCGGCCATGTCGTTGGCGAGGTCGTGAAGGTCGCGGCGAAGGTCAGGCCAAGCCTGGCCCAAGTCGAGCGAACGGACCTCGATCGGGTGGCCAGGAAAGCCGTACGCGTGGCGGAACGAATGGCCGTCCGTAGCGTAGAGCAACATGCCGGCAGGCGAACGACCCGTAGGGTTGGTTCGGGAGTAGTTTGTCAGGTAGGCCCAAAGCTGGTAGAGGTGATCCGAGCGGAGCTTCCCTTCGCGGGCGAAGGGTTCGTTTACGCACTTCGTCTCCACGATCACGCTCCGGCTCCGCTCCGAGGCGCGGCGGGAGGGGACGAAGATGTCGGCGAACATAGCCGGCACGGCCGGCGCTGCGATGGGTGCGACCGTGCCGAAGGAGATCTGCCTGTTCCTCGGCCAAACCCCAAGCTCTGGCCGCTCCCGCTTCAGGAAGCCGCGTACGAAAGCCTCGAACAAGTTGCCCATCTCCGTGTCGCTGGCCGCGAATCCCCGGAACCGGTAGCGGCCGTACCGGCCCTCCGGAACCAGGCGGCCTGCAACCAGCCGGCAGACGCTGAGCAGGAAGCCGTAGTCCGAGTTGTTGCGGTGGAGCTGCACGCCGTGGAAGAACTCGCCCCGTAGCTCGACTTCATCGACTTCGGGGAGCAAACGCGCCAGGCGCAGCAGGTCATGGCGCAATCCGTGGTCCAGGTCGTTCGCTGGCAGTGACGCCAACCGCAGCATCGTCGACTTGACGAGGCGATTGGGCAACACGTTGCGTGTCAGTTCCTCGTAGCGCACCGCCACGCGGGCGCGGGAACGAAGCGCCCGGGCAACCGTTCGCGCCATGTCGATCTTCCCCTTCGGCCGCCGCGCGTCCTCGGCGCGCTCCAGGTAGCCGCGGTCGAGGCCACGCCGCCACAGCCGCCGGAAGCTGTCACGGAGCAGGCGTGCCAGGAGGTTCTGCGGCAGATCATCGGGGACCGAGGCGTGTTCTCTCGCTGCCGCCGAGTCCAGATGCTCGTCGTACCGCTCCCACGCGTAGCAGAGAACGACGTAGAGAGTGTGGGCCGGAATCTTCATCCCGACTCGGATCAGTCGCTGGCAAGCAGGTTCGCTACGGCTTCCGGAGCTTTCTCCGGCCGGTCGAACCAGTACTCATCGAGCAGCGGCGCGATGTCGAAGCTGACCACCTCCTCGAACCAACGACCGTGGTCTGGCGACTCTCCTGGGGGAGGGTCGCAGAAGTAGCTGTGACCGATACGGAAGCCGGCTCCCAGGTCCGAGTCCCCGGCGATCGTCTCGTTCAAGGCAGCGAGCCTCTCGCCAATGCGCGTGCGAAATGACGCCGGGACGCGTCGATCCTCCAGGTGACGGCGGAACTGGGGGTGCCCGAACGCCGGCTCGACCGTGAAGAAGGCGAATCGCCGGCGGAGTGCGTAG
Source organism: Holophagales bacterium (assembly GCA_009845425.1). GTDB lineage: Bacteria > Acidobacteriota > Thermoanaerobaculia > Multivoradales > Multivoraceae > Multivorans. Next base: position 429,747 of record VXZQ01000014.1, on the reverse strand, counting down.
TCGACCAACGCCAGCGAACGATCTGCCGTGTTCATCGTCCCGATCAGATAGAGGTTCTCCGGCACATGGAACCGTTCGCCGGCGCCTCGCGGGTAGGCGAGCCGTACCGCCCATTCCTCCGACCGCTTGTCCGCCTCGACGAGCATCAGTAACTCGCCGAAGATGCCGCTCAGATTGCCTCGGTTGATCTCGTCGATCAACAGCACGTAGGGCCGGTCATGGTCCTCCCGCGCACGCTTGCAGAAGTCGAGGAACGGCCCGTCGCGGAGCACGAAGCCGCCATCTTCCGTTGGCCGGTAGCCGCGGACGAAGTCCTCGTAGCCGTAGGACTGGTGGAACTGCACGGCCTCGATGCGCTCCATCGACTGCTCTTCCGCCAATAGCCACGCCAGCCGCTGCGCGATAAAGGTCTTGCCGGTGCCGGGCGGGCCTTGGAGCACGAGGGCCTTCTTGCGCGTGAGCTGGGAGAGCAGGCGCTCGATGTCGGCCCGGTCGAGGAAGATGTCAGCGGCGGCTTCCTTGAGGCCGTACCTCGCCAACCCCGGATCCGGCGAACGCCGACGGGTAGAGGGATTGGCTTCAGGTTGCGGGACCGGATCCAGACGGCGCTTTGGAGAGGGCTTCCCCGGTAGCTTCAGGGCCAAGTCCCACGGTTCTACCTCTGCAACGCCCGCAGCTTCGCGGAGCACCTGACGAAACTGCACGCACAGGTCACCGTGCGTACTCCCTCTCTCGTACTTCCCGAAGATCGACGGAACGAGCTTCCGGAGTCGGTCAATGCCCACCTTGGTGTAGGGGAACCAACCACCCCCTTCCTGGACGTGCCAGCAGGCAGACAGGACATTCGGTGCGAACGCCGGCAAGGACTTCTTCGGGTGCAAGGTTCCCTCCTGCACCTTCAAAGCGATCAGGTCGGCAAACCGATCGATCCGCACCCGAGCATCGTCATCATCGTCTGGAACTGGCACGAAGCGCCGAAGCTGAGCCGCGACCTCAGCATCGTCACCGCAATTCTCAGCCAAGTCCTTCAGCAGCAACCGATCCCAACCCCTCCCGAACGGGGCTGAGCCGATGTAGCTGGCCGCGAACTCTCCGAGTCCGCCGCCGTTGGCGAATGCACCAACGGCTTGACGCAACCGAGGAGCCCGCTCAGGCTCAGACTCCCGCCTCTTGTTCAGGTAGTGCGCCCAATCAGGATCAGCCTCTCGATCCTGAACCCACATCCGAACCCGCTGCTGCTGCGCTTCCATCGTCCTATCGACCTCCCTCTACCACGCAAATGGCAATCCGCTACCTGATTCAACTCGCCAACCTGCGCTGCATCCGGCGGCCGAACAATCACCTCGGCAAACCGCGCTCGTCGTGAAGCACGTCGCCGTGCTCGATGGCCGAAGGGCCCGGCTGCAGCGACTTAGCGCAGCGACGGCCGATGGCGAGTAACTCCTCCACCCGCGCATCTAGCTCGCGCCGACGTTCCTCACGCGCGAGTCGTTCCCGCAGCGCCACGGTGATGGCGTCCGTCACGGTCTCCCCGGTCAGCCAGGCCAGTTCGCGCGCGAGACGACAGGCCTCTTCGTTCCTGATGCTCAGGGTCATCGTCGCTTCCAACCGTTGCCTTCGTTCGGCCCGCGTTACTCCATCACGGCTGGCGGCGGCTCGGTTTCCTCGCCGATGACGAGCGCAGCGGCGACCTCGCGCTGCAGCGGTTCCGGATCGCGGCGCACGTAGAGACGTGCCAGCTCCTGGCCGCGTTCGACTTGCTGGCCCAGGCGGACGTCGTAGCGGAGTGCGACGGCGTGGTCGATCCGGTGCGGCTCCCGGTCCGGGCGGCAGGCGTCGGCGAAGGCGTTGCCGATCCGGCGACAGTCGACGGCTTCGAGGAATCCCGACTCGGAGGCCGTGACCACGGCTTCGACCGGCGCCAGGTCGAGGGCGTCAGCCCAACCGGGTTCGGCGCCCTGGGCGTCGGCCCAGTCGACGAGTTTCTGCCGGGCGGCGCCGGACCCGATTGCCGAGTCGATGTCCCGCCGCGAGAGTTCCCGTCCCACCAGGCGGGCGGCCTTGCGGCAGATGGCAGCGACGACCTCCAGCAGCCGTGGGTCGCCGTCGCCGACGAGACAGTCCAGCGCTTCCCGCACTTCGGCCGCGTGGCCGACCCAGCGACCCAGGGGCTGGTTCATGTCGCTCAGGACGTAGTCGGCAGGCGTGCCGCAGGCGGCGCTGATCTCGACGAGGCTCGACGCCAGCGAGCGGGTGTCGCGCGCGTCGGGGAAGAAGGCTCCGTTGCCGATCTTCACGTCAAACACGATCCCGGACGCTCCGAGCGCAAGTTTCTTGGACAGAATGCTGCCCACGACGAGCGGAATCGAACTCACGGTCGACGTGCGATCCCGCAGGCCGTAAAGACGTTTGTCGGCGGGTGCGATGCCGGCGGTGGCGATGCCGATCGCCATGCCGAAGCGGTCCAGCAGGTCGAGGGTGCCGGCGCGGTCGAGTTCCAGGCGGACGCCGGGGATGCTCTCCAGCTTGTCCGCCGTGCCGCCGCTGTGGCCCAGTGAGCGGCCCGTGAGTTTCGCGACCGGTACGCCGCAGGAGGCCAGCAACGGCAACGCGATCAGACTCACCGTGTCCCCGACGCCGCCGGTGGAGTGCTTGTCGACCAAGTGACCGAAGTCCTTCGCCAGGGCCCACTGGTCGCCGGATTCGAGCATCGCCAGGGTCAATTCCCGCGTTTCATCCCGGTCGAGCCCCCGCATCGCGGCGGCCATCAGGAAGGCGGCGAGCTGGACGTCGGTCCAGCTACCGGAGGCCGCACCGTCGACCACCGACCGCACTTCCGCCGCGGTCAGTGTCCGCCCCTCCCGCATCCGGTTCAGGATGTCGAAGGGCGTTGCCATCGGGTTTGGCGGCGCTAGCCGCCGAACGTGAACGGCGACGCGGCCGCCGCTTCGGGACCGAGCTGCTGCCGGGCGCGGATCGCGTAGCCGCTGTCCGGGAACTCGTTGACCACCCGCTGGAAGGTCTCCCGGGCACCCTCTTCGTCGCCGAGTTGCGCCAGGGTGGCGGCCAACTCGAACAGCAGGGCGTCCTTCGGCAGCGGCGACGATTCGGCCGCCACCGCGCCGCGCAGCGTGGCGGCCAGTTCCTCGCCCCGCCCCTCGGCCCGATCCAGGCTGTAGAGGTTCAACTGTACGCCGATGGCCATCGCGTGATCGCGGCCGGCTGCTTCCAGATAGCTCGTCCACAACTCCCGCGCCTTCGCGGTATCCCCTTCAGCCGCCGCGATCTGCCCGAGGTAGACGGAAGCCAGCCGGCCGGACGAGGTCGAGCCGTAGCTCTCCCTCACGGCCTCGAGTTCCGTCCTCGCCGCCGAGCGCCGCTCCGCCTCCGAGGCGAAGCTCAAGCCGTCGCCGCCGGTTTCGCTCCCGGCTTCCAGCGCCTCCGCCTCTTCCACGGCGCTTTCCTCCGGGGCGCTGTCGGGAGGCGTGCCGAACAGGTCGTCGATCGCGTCCGTCGCCGGCGCGTCGATCGGCGCCCGATAGACCTTCAGAGCCGCACTGAGCTGGTAGCTGGCCTCCTTCTCCCGGCCATCCTGGTAGTTCAGAAACAGCACGGCTCCGACGACCACCGCGATCACCGCGACGACACCCATCAGGATCTGTCGAACGTGCTCCGCGAACCACGTGGAAGCCGAGAAGACAGCCTCCCGAACCTCGTCGCGCCGTATCTCGTCTCGTGTCAAACGGCTCATTCCGCATCTCCTCCGACGCGGCGAACCCTAGCAGTCGAAACGGCCCGCCCGCGACTCGGTCGACCGTGTGGCAGACTTGGCTACCGGGGCTAACCGGCCCTACCGACCCGCCACGCCAACCACTGGAGCACCCAAGATGCCCACCCTGGGATTCGGCGAACTTCTGATCGTCCTCGCGATCGTCGTCCTGATCTTCGGCGCCAGCCGCATTCCGAAGCTGGCGGGCGGTCTGGGCAGCGGCATCCGCAACTTCAAGCAGGGCCTGAAGGGACCGGACGAGGACGAGGACGAAGACAAGCCCAAGCGCGAGATCGAAGAGTAGCGAGGCGTGGCGCCTGGCCCGTGGTGCGCCCGGAGGGACTCGAACCCCCGACCTGCGGATTAGGAATCCGCCGCTCTATCCTGCTGAGCTACGGGCGCCCTCAGATGCCGTGGCCGCGACGGTAAACGCCGACGCGGCGTCCGTCGAAGGATCTCAGTAACGGACCAGGGATTCAACCACGTCGTAGCCGTCGAGCCGGCGGCGGCCGTCCAGGTAGGTCAGCTCGACGACGAATCCGATCGCGTCGACCGTCCCGCCGACGGACTCGATCAGGTCCGCGGCCGCCTTCGCGGTGCCGCCCGTCGCCAGCAGGTCGTCGACCAGGACGACGCGCTCGCCCGCGGCGACGCCGTCCAGATGCATCTCCAGGGTGTCGCGGCCGTACTCGAGCTCGTAGCTGCGCGAGGCCGTCTCTGCCGGCAGCTTCCCCGGTTTGCGCACCGGCACGAAACCCACGTTCAGCCGGTTCGCCACCAGCGGACCGAAAATGAAGCCCCTCGCCTCGATTCCCACCACCTGCTCGATGCGCCGGCCGGCGAACCGCTCCGCGAGCCGGTCGGCCGTCTCGCGCAGTGCCGCCGGATCCTTGAGCAGCGTCGTGATGTCCTTGTACAGGATCCCCGGTTTCGGAAAGTCGGGAACCTCGCGGATCCGCTCCTTCAGCCACTGGTCCCCTCCCTCCGCCATCAGAGAGTCGCCTCCGCGCTCATGGGGCCGCCTCGGCCTTCGGCTTCCAACCGTGACGGCCGATCAGCGGCACGAAGCGCACCGCCTCGCCGAGCTGGCGAGAGACCGTTCCGTTCTTGTGCTTCTGGTAAGCGACGAGGCGCTGTTCGTGGCGATCGCCCTCAGGGATGACAAGACGGCCGCCCGGCCCCAACTGTCCGAGGAGCGAGTCGGGAACCCGCGGCGCGGCGGCGGCCACGAGGATCCGGTCGAACGGGGCTTCGGCGCTCCAGCCAACCGTGCCGTCGAAGACCTGGACCTTGACGTTCGGCAGTTCGAGGGCCTGGATCCGACCGATCGCCTCCCGCGCCAACCGGCCGACGCGCTCGATGCTGTAGACCCGATGTGCCAGCAGTGCGAGGATCGCCGTCTGGTAGCCGGAGCCGGTGCCGATTTCCAGCACGGAGTCCTCCTCTCGCACGCCCAGATCCTCGGTCATGCGCGCCACGACGTAGGGCTGGGAGATCGTTTGCTCGCAACCAATCGGCAGCGCGTGGTCGCCGTACGCATCATTGACCAGATGCTCGGGCACGAACAGGTGGCGCGGCACCTGCTCCAATGCGGCGATCACACGCTCGTCCCGCAGACCACCCCGTTCGACCAGGTTCGCCACCATGCGGCGACGAGCGTAGGGATACCCGCTCCCCGGACCGGCGGGCTGCGTCTTCAACCCAATGCTCCCGCGAGCCCGGGCAGGACCCCGTCGCTGGCGTCGAGGGACTCTCCGTCGGTCAGGTCGGCAGTGAGCGGCGTGATCGAGATGAGGCCGTCCCTGATCGCAGCCGCATCCGTGTCGTGGAGGCGCTCCGGGTCCGGCTTGCCGACGATCCAGTACATCGTGCCGCCCCGCGGATCCTCCTGTTCGACGATCGTGTTGCGGTAGGGCCGCCGGCCGAGTCGCGCGACCCTGACCCCGCGGGGCGGGTCGAACGGGAAGTTCACGTTGAGCAGCATCCGCTCGGGAATCCCCTGCTCGACGAGCGAGACGATCGCGCGGGCCGCCAGCGCCGCCGCACGTTCCATGTCGGCGCGCCTTGCCTTCCGGTACTCCTGGGAGAACGCGACCGCCGGCACGCCGAGCAGCCGTCCCTCGAGCGCCGCGCCCACCGTGCCGCTGTGGGTCACGTCGTCACCCAGGTTGACCCCCATGTTGACCCCCGAAACGAGCAGATCGGGACGATGGTCCAGCAGCGAATGGACCGCCAGGTTGACGCAGTCGGAGGGCGTGCCGTCCACCGCGAACCAACCTTCCCGCACCCGCTTCGCGCGCAACGGCCGAAACAGGGTCAGCGCCTGGCTGCAACCGCTCTGCTCGTGCTCCGGGGCCACTACGTCGTAGGTGATCGGCCCTCTGGCGGTCGACACTCCGTCGAGGGCCGCGGCGAGACAGCGCAGACCCGGCGCCGCTACGCCATCGTCATTCGTCAGCAGCAGTCTGGTGACATTCATCGGTTGCCACCGTCGCCCAGGAGGCGACCGACGATCGGCGCCAGATCACGCAACACCGACGCGGGTACGACCGCCGGATCGGTGATCAGGGCGTGCTCCAGCGCATTGACGCAGGGACACGCTCCGGACCGGCGCTCACCCGGCAACGACTCCACGATTCGGGCCACCGCGGCCTGGGCGGTGCGGGCGTTCTGGCGCAGGACCGCGAGCACGGCCTCGACCGTCACGTCCTCTTCCTCCTCGTGCCAGCAGTCGTAGTCCGTGATCAGGGCCAGGGTCGCGTAGCAGATCTCCGCCTCGCGGGCGAGCTTCGCCTCCTGCAGGTTCGTCATGCCGATCACGTCCGCGCCCCAACTCCTGTGCATGAACGACTCGGCGCGGGTCGAGAACTGGGGCCCCTCCATGCACACGTAGACGCCGCCGCGATGGACCACCGCGCCGGCCGCGGCCGCCTGGTCCGCGCAGACCTCCATCAGCAGCGGACAGATCGGATCGGCGAAGGCGACGTGGGCCGCCAGCCCGTTGCCGAAGAAGGTATCCGGACGGTGCCGCGTGCGGTCGATGAACTGGTCCGGCACCACGATGTGGGTCGGCTGGTAGCGCCGCCGTAGCGAGCCGACCGCGGAAAGCGAGATGAGCCGCTCCACCCCCAGGCTCTTGAACGCGTAAATGTTGGCGCGGAAGTTCAGTTCGCTGGGCAGGATGCGGTGACCACGGCCGTGCCGGGCCAGAAAAGCGACGGGCCGGCCCCTGAGTTCCCCCAGCACGAAGACCTCCGAGGGGCTTCCGAACGGCGTCGCGATCGCCCGTTCCTCATGGACCTCAAGCTCCTCCATGCCGTAGAGGCCGGAGCCGCCGATGATTCCTATCGGACAGGCGTCAACGCTCATGCACGGGCGCTCCCGGCTATCGTCGAGTTGACGAGCAGGGCCGTCTCCAGCGCGCGCCGGCCGGCCGCGCCGTCGACGAACAACGCACCGCCCCCGGCGCAGCGGTCGAGAAACGCCTCGAGTTCGAGCCGCAGCGGCTCGCCGCCCTCGACCTCGAGATCGGCGGCCAGAATCCGGCCCGCCGGCCCGCCGGCGGACACGGAGTCGCCGCCGGGAGCCTCCTCTTCGCCGCGCACGCGCCGCGCCCCTCGTACCGTCTGCTTCTGGTAGTCGAGCGAGAAGTACCGATCCTCGAAGAAGACCCGCAACTGGCGCACGCGTTCGGCCGAGACCCGGGACGCCGTCAGGTTCGCCACGCAACCGGACTCGAGTTCGATCCGCGCGTCGGCGATGTCGATCCGGTCCGACAGGACGTCGATTCCGACCGCCCGCACCTCTCGCACCGGACTCGGGTCGAGGGCGTGGAGGATCTGCAGGTCGTGAATCATCAGGTCGAGAACGACATCGACGTCCAGACTGCGCGGGCTGAATGGCGACATCCGTTCGACTTCGACGAAGCGGGGCACCAGCCCCAGCGCGAGCACTTCCTGGACGGCCGGATTGTAGAACTCGACATGCCCCACCGCCAGGACGACGCCCCGGGCCCCGGCCGCCGCGATCAGGGCATCCGCCAGGTCGAGGTCCGCCGCGATCGGCTTCTCCACCAGCACGTGAATGCCGGCCTCGATCAGGCGCGCCGACACCTCCAGGTGATCGACCGTCGGCACCGCGACAACGGCGACGTCCGCAGCGTTCAGAATCTCGTCGATCCCGGCCGCAACCGACGCGCCATGCTCGAGCGCGGCTTCTTCGGCCCGCGCCGGATCCGCGTCGACCACGAGCACCGAATCGGGTCCCAGCAGGCGGGACAGCAGACGCACATGGTGACGTCCCATCGCGCCGGCGCCGACCACGGCGGCCCGAACCGGAGCTTCCGTGCTCAGGGCGAACCCCCGTCCTTCACGAGCGGGCGCCGCGGGAACCGCGCCGCGCCGAGCGGATGAAGCCCCGGTCGCAAGTCCTGATGAAATCGATCAGGGCATCGACATCCTCGTGGCCGGCATGCTCGGCGTCGAGCTCCTCGAGCGCCTGAGTCGTGTTCCTCCGCGAGCGGGTGAGCACCCGCACCGCTCTCTCGATCGATCGGATGTCCTCCGGCGCCTTGCCCTTGCGCTCGAGTCCGATGCGGTTGACGCCCATGCAAGCCGGCTTGATCCCCACCGTGATGCAGAACGGCAGCGCGTCCATCGTGATCACGGAGTAGCCGCCGATGTAGGCGTGCCGACCGACCCGACAGAACTGGTGAACCGCCGAGAAGGCGCCGATCGTGGCGTCGTCCTCGACCTCCACGTGACCGGCCAGGGTGCCGCCGTTGGTGAACACCGTCCGGCTGCCGACCTGACTGTCGTGGCCGACGTGGGTCTGGGTCATGAACAGGTTGTCGTCGCCGATCCGGGTGATGCCACCGCCGAACGCGGTGCCCCGGTTGACGGTCGAGAACTCGCGGAACTGGTTGCGGTCGCCGATGACGAGCCGGCTCGACTCGCCCTCGTACTTGAGGTCCTGCGGGTCGAATCCGACAGCAGCGTAGGGAAAGACCCGGTTGGCCCGTCCCAGAACCGTGTCGCCGAGGACCGTGGCGTGCGAGCTGATCTCCGTGTCGTCGCCAATCTGAACGCCGGACCCGATCACCGCATAGGCGCCGACGACGACGCCGTCGCCCAGCTCGGCCGAGCGATCGACGATCGCCGTCTCGTGGATCCTCGCCGTCATGAGCCGCGCCGCGATCCGCGGTCCTTCAGGGCGCCACCATGGTGGACGTGCAGACCGCCTCCACCGCCAGCTCCCCGTCGACCGTGGCCCGGCCCCGGAAGCGGGAGTGGACGGTGCGCAGGCGCAGCGACTCCACCTCCATCCGCAGTTGATCGCCGGGAACGACGGGACGGCGAAAACGAGCCTTCTCGATGCCGGAAAAGAAGAGAACCCGGCGGTCCCGATCCTCGATCTCGTGCAGCAGCAGCAGCCCGGCGCTCTGCGCCATCGCCTCGATCACGAGGACTCCGGGCATGATCGGATTGCCCGGGAAGTGGCCGTCGAAGAACGGCTCGTTGCGGGTCACGTTCTTGATCGCCACCACCCGCTTCCCCGGCACCAACTCCAGCACCCGGTCGACCAGGAGGATCGGGTAGCGGTGCGGCAGCACGCTCGCGATCCAGCGCGAGTCGAACGGTCCGAGCGGCGCACTCACGGCGGCGCTCTCAGCTTCCTCCCGTTCCCTGCTCACGTCTCGTCTCCCCCGTCCGCCGCCGGATCGTCGCGGCCACCGCGGCCTCCCGATTCGATTCTGTCCACGCGTCGCTCGAGAGCCCTGAGCGCACTGCGCATTGCCGGCAGGCGCGACTGTAGCGCGTTCCGCCGGCGCCAGGCCGCGATCGGTACGGCGGGTATGCCCGCGACTCGCTGATCCTCCTCGACCTCCTGGAACACCGCCGACTTGGCCGCCACCTGCACGCCGTCGCCGATCCTGAAGTGGCCGGCGACGCCCACTTGCCCCGCCAGAAGCACCCGATCGCCGATGCGGCTGCTGCCCGAGACGCCCGCCTGACCGCAGAGGATGCATCCCTGGCCGATCTGCGCGTTGTGGCCGATCTGCACCAGGTTGTCGATCTTCGTTCCGCGACCGATCGTCGTGGTGTCGAAAGTGGCCCGGTCCACCGCGGAGTTGGCGCCGATCTCCACGTCGTCCTCGATCACGACGACCCCAACCTGGGGCAACTTGACCTGGAAAGCTGCTTCCGCGGCTTCCGCGAACCCGAAACCGTCCGCGCCCAGAACGACACCGGAGTGGACGACCACCCGCTCGCCGATGCGGGCGCCGTCGTAGATCACGACATGGGGATGGATCACGGTGCCGGCGCCCAGACTGCAGCCGCGGCCTACCACCGAGTGGGCGCCGACGACCACGCCCGGACCGAGCGTCGCGCCCTCGCCGACCACGGCGAAAGCGTCGACGCGGGCGGTGGGGTCCACGTTGGCGGAAGCGTCGACACAGGCTGTTTCGTGAACGCCTGGTTCCACCTCGGGGACCGGAAAGAGCGCCGTCATCAGGTCGGCCAGGGCCCGGTAGGCGTCGTCGCAGAACACCAGGTCGGCGCGGAGTTCGGCGAGCGTTTCGCGAGACAGATCCCTGGACACCAGCAGCGCGCCGGCCTTCGAAGCCAGCGCCTGATCGCGGTACCGGGGGTTGGTCAGAAAGGAGAGATCTCCAGGGCCCGCGGCCATGAGGGTGGCGATGCCGTCGATCGGCCGATCCGGATCGCCCTCGAGGTCAGCTCCAACCATCGCGGCAAGATCGGCGAGGCGGTGGGTCACGGAGCGAGCCTACCGGATACGATCCGGCACGACCCCAGCGTCTGACTCCTTCCAGTGAACGGGAGATCCGATCTCGATGAGCAACGTGACATCACAACCGCACCGTTTCCACCACAGGCCCAGTGGCGCCGCCATCCTCACCGCCTTCGCTTGCGCCGCGCTCTGCGCCGGCACGGCTGCCGCGTCCGACAACTGGCCCCAGTTCCGTGGCCCCGGCATGAACCCGGCCGTATCCGACAATCCCGCCCTGCCGGATCGGTGGAACCAGACGGAGAATGTCGAGTGGATCGCCGAGATCCCCGGGCTCGGCTGGTCCAGCCCGATCGTCTGGGACAATCGAGTGTTCCTGACGACCGCGGTTTCAGAAGGCGAGTTCGAACGCCCTCAGGCCGGTCTCTACGCCGCCCGCGGGCGCAGTGAACCGCCGCAGGCGCGGCACGACTGGCGCGTGTACTGCCTGGATCTCGCCACGGGCGAGGTGTTGTGGGAGCGCTCGGTCAAGGCCGGTGTACCCGAGTTCCCGCGCCACCAGAAGCAGACCTACGCCTCGGAGACCCCGACCACCGACGGCGAACGCGTCTACGCGCGCTTCGGCGACCTCGGCGTGTACGCCTTCACGACGGAGGGCGAGTCCGTGTGGAGCTTCGATACGCCCTACCGCTCGACCATGTGGGACTACGGCTCCGCCTCCTCGCCTGTGTTGCACGACGATCTGCTGATCATCCTCTACGACAACGAGGAGGAGTCCTGGATCGCCGCCCTCGACAAGCACACCGGCGAACAGCGCTGGCGCACCGCCCGGGAAGAGGTGTCGAGCTGGGCGACGCCGTTCGTCTGGCCGAACGAAGCCCGCACCGAGATCGTCACCAGCGGCAAGAACCGGATCCGCTCGTACGACCTGGACGGTCAACTGCTGTGGGAGATGGACGGCCGCATGTCCTGGGCGGCCATCGCCACGCCGTTCGCGGCTCACGACATGGTCTACGTCAACTCCGGCTACTTCCAGGACCAGCGCCGGCCGGTCTTCGCCATCCGTCCGGGCGCGCTCGGCGACATCACCCTGGAAGGGGACGCGACGGAGAGCGAGTTCGTCGCCTGGCACCAGCCCAAGGCCGGCAACTACAACACGTCGCCGCTGGTCTACAAGGGCGTCTACTACAGCCTGCTGGACCGCGGCTTCTTCGAGGCGTACGACGCGCTGACCGGCGAACCGGTGTACGGCCGGAAGCGCGTAGCGCCCCGCGGCGGCGCCAGCTTCACCTCATCTCCCTGGGCCTACAACGACCGCGTGTTCGCGCTGAGCGAGCAGGGCGATACCTACGTGATCCGCGCCGGCTCGGAGTACGAGGTACTCCACACGAACAGCCTCGACGAGATGGCGATGGCGTCACCGGCGGTCGCTGGCGACCGGCTGCTGATTCGCACCCGGTCGAAGCTCTACAGCATCCGTAACCCGGAGTAACGCGGCAACGGCAAGGAGTCGGCCTGACGGCCGACGCGCTCCGTGGCCGCCTGCGGCGGCAGCGGGCCAGAGGGCCCGCGCACCGACAGTTGCCGCGCTACTCCGCGGGAGTCGCCGGGTACGCCGCGTTGTAGCGCTCGATGATGAGGTTCGTGATGTCCGCGGCGTCGGCCGCGAACAGCAGGCCGCCCTGGAACTTGTTGAAGATCGCCGTGTAACCGAACTCCCGGCCGACCTGGGAGATGATCGGCAGCACCGCCTGTTCGATCTCGCCGAACCTCTCCCCCTGCACCTTCTGCATTTCGCGGTTCGCGTCGTCCTGGGCGCGGCGCAGGTCGATCGTCATGTCCTCGAGCTGCTTCTCGAGTTCGGCCAGGCGGTCCTCCGCCAGCGTCAGCCTGCCGTCGTTGTACTGCTTCTGCAGCGCGGCCAATTGCTCCTGCCTGGTGGTGAGCTCCGCCTGCTTCTCGTCCCGGAGTCGTGTGAGCTCCTGAACCGCGATCTGGCCGCGCGCCGACTCTTGCAGCAGGCGTTCGACCTCGACGACGGCGATCTTGCTCTGGGCCAGGACCGGCCCCCCGGCCATGAGGACACCGGCGATGATGGCGGCGGTCGACGCCGCGACGCGGAATCCAGTGGGTTTGACGTTCATCTTCGTAGTTCTCCGTGAGGCGTCAGAAGCTGGTTCCGATGCTGAAGTCGAAGCTGTCGAACCGCTCCCGGTCGACGCCTCCGAGGTTGTCCAGCGGATTCAGGTTCGTAGCGTAGATGAAGCGGAGCGGAGCTCCAAGGATGGGCACGTTGACCCGAAGCTCGATGCCGGCCGACATTCGCATGTGGTTGAAGTCGACGTCCTGGTCGTCGCCGTAGACGTTGCCGGCGTCGAAGAAGGTCACGACGCGGAAAGGACCGTTGACCAGGGTGTGGTGCTCGAGGTTGATCACCACGCTCTTGTTGCCGCCCTGGGGGAAGCCGTTCCGGTCGAGAAGGGTGCGGCCGGTTTCCGGATCACGCACCCAGATGGAACGGAACGCGAAGCCGCGGAGGCTGTTCTCGCCGCCCAGAAGGTAGCGGTCCAGGAAGAACAGCTCGCGCAGGTTGCCGGCGCCGTCCTCCCCGAACGGCTCGATGTAGCCGAGCTGGATGTTCGCCCGCCCCACCGTCCGCAGCCCGCGGTTCGTCAGCGGCACGGTAATCGCCGCGTTCAGCGACGGGCGGATGAAGAAGGACTCGCCGCCAAGGGGGCCGCCCGCATACTCGAGGGATGCGACCAGGCGCCTGCCCTGGGTCGGCTCGAGGCGGCTGTTGTGACTGTCGTACTGGTAGGTGGCCGTGACCGAGCGGCGGTTGAACTCGAACGCCTGCTCGAATGTGTCGCTCGTCGGGTCGTCGCTCTGTTCCGGGTTGTCGAAGAAGTAGAACGTCTGCGACTGGTAGCTCTCGATGTCCATGTTGCTGTAGGCCAACTGCACGAGTTCCCAGCGACGGAACGAGCGGCCGTAGCTGAGGACGCCGCCGGCCTCCTTGCTTCGGTAGCGCTGGTCGATCAGGAGGTCGAAGTCCGTGTCCCGGTTGAAGAGCTGAATCCCGAAGTTCTGGGGACGGTCCTTGACCCAGGGCATGTAGTACGAGACGTCGAAGATGTCTCGGTAGCGGCCCGTCTGGATCGACACGCCAACGGTCTCGCCGCGGCCGAGGAAGTTCCGGGTGCGCAACGCCGACTGGACGAAGAAGCCGTCGAGTTCGCTGTAACCGCCGCCGAACTGAACCTCGGTCTGGCCGGTTTCCGTGCCCTTGACGGTGATGTCGACCTGCTTGTCGTCCGTGTCGTAGTCGACCTCGACCGGATCGTCCTCGTTGACGACGTAGTACTCGAGCTGGCTGAGCCGCAGCAGGCTGGTGCGCAGCATGCCCGAGTTGAAGACGTCGCCTTCCTTGAGCAACATCTGGCGGCGGAGCACCCGGTCGCGGGTCCGGTCGTTGCCGGTGAACTCCATCCGTCCGATCCTGAACTGGTCGTTCTCCTCGACGGTCACCAGGATGTCGGCAACCAGGTCCTCGCGCTCGACGATCTCCATCTTCACGTCGGCGAAGATGTAGCCGCTGTTCCGATACAGCTCCCCGATCTGCTCGACACCCTCATCGAGGATGTCCGAGCGCAGCCAGCCGCCCTTGGGATCCTTGAACATGGCAACCAGCAGGCCCTCGGGCAGAACCTCGGCGCCCTCGACCTGGACCTCGCCCAGCTTCCAGCGCGGACCCTCCTCGATCGGAATCACCAGGGCGAGCTGCCGTTTGCGGTCCTCGATGCGTTCGGCGTTCGGCTTCCGCTCGATCACGTCGAGTTCGGGCTCGCCGACCTCGACGTCCTTGTAGCCGAACTGGCGGTAAAGACCCTTGACCTTGTCGAGATCCTCCTGGACCGTGGCCGAGTTGAACACGTCGCGCTTCCGGATCCGGGTCAGGAGGTTCGACTTCTTCGTCTTCTCCATCTGCCGCCGGAGGCGGCCGGCCGAGAACACCTCGTTGCCCTCGAAGTCGACCTGGCCGATCTTGACTCTCCCGCCTTCGTCGACCGTGATCAGCACCCGCTTCTCGCCCAGGCCCGCGTCCTGGATCTCGACGTGGATGCCCGCGAACCGGAAGCCGCGCTCCTCGTAGAGCTTCTTGATCGCCTCTTCGAGACGCGCCAGCTCGCCCAGGTCCAGCGGCAATCCCTCGAAGACCGAGATCCGCTCCCGGTCCGTCATGTCGCCGATGTCGCTCCGCTTCACTTTCTTGAGACCGTCGTACTCGAGCGAGACCAGGAGCGGTCTTTCCGTGAGCGTCACACGGACCAGAACCCCATCGCCCTGCGCCTCGGCTGCGATCGAGATGTCATCGATCAGCTTGCGCTCCCAGAGGTCCTTGATCCGCTCGTTCACGCGGCCGGGATCCCAGGGCTTTCCGGCCTCGATGTCCAGGTAGTAGTTCAGGCTGTCTTCGCTCAGCGTCTCGACGCCGGCGTACTCGACCCACACGATCGGCCGGCCGACCAGCAACT
Source organism: Holophagales bacterium (assembly GCA_009845425.1). Classification (GTDB taxonomy): domain Bacteria; phylum Acidobacteriota; class Thermoanaerobaculia; order Multivoradales; family Multivoraceae; genus Multivorans. The sequence goes on along the minus strand of VXZQ01000014.1, from coordinate 414,693 downwards.
GGCCGGCGGCCGGTACGGCCAGCACGAAGGCGGCGAGCAGCGCGCCCGGCCATGCCAGCCGTCGAAGGAGCTTTCGATCAGGATTCCGCAAGAGCAGGTTCCTCCTCAACGGTAGGGGCGGCGCCTTGAACGATCTCCAGGACCAGTTCCTCCTGGGCCAGATCCACGCGGATGCGTTCGACGGAATCGTCGGGGCGCTGGATCAGCAAGTCTGACACCGCATCCTGAACGTGACGCTGGATCGTGCGCCGCAACGGACGGGCTCCGGTCGACGGATCGATGCCCGCCTGCTCCAGGAGCCATTCCCGCGCCTCACTCGTGACTTCGACGGCCAGACCCCGGTCGGCAAGCGTCTCGTTCACATCGGAGAGCAGGAGGCAGGTGATCGCGCGCAACTCCTCCCGACCCAGCGGATTGAACACGATCGTCTCGTCGATGCGGTTGATGAACTCGGGGCTGAAGCTGCGGCGGAGTTCGGCTTCGATCTCCTCCCTGATGCGGCCGAAGTCCTCTTCCGAGGACAGCCCGCCGAAGCCCATGCGCCCGCCCTTGAGCACCAGCTTGCTGCCCAGGTTCGAGGTCAGCAGCACCAGGGCATGGCGGAAGTCGACATAGTTGCCGTAGGCATCCGTCAGGCTCCCTTCCTCCAGGATCTGAAGCAGCAGGTTCATGATGTCCGGGTGCGCCTTCTCGATCTCGTCGAAGAGGATCAGGGAGTACGGTTGCCGCCGAACCCGCTCCGTCAACTGGCCGCCCTCCTCGAAGCCCACGTAGCCCGGCGGGGAACCGATCAGCTTGGAAGCCGAGTACTTCTCCATGTACTCGCTCATGTCGAAACGCATGAGAGCGGTCTGGCTGCCGAACAGGAACTCGGCAAGGCGCCTGGCGACCTCCGTCTTGCCGACACCGCTCGGGCCCAGGAAAACGAACGAACCGACCGGACGGCGGGGATCGGAAACGCCGAGCCGCGACCGGCGAATCGCGCGGCTGATCGACCGGATCGCCCGATCCTGTCCGACGATCCGGCGTCGCAGAACGTCCTCCATCTTCATCAACCGCTTCGCCTCGTCACCACGTACGGCAGCCACCGGCACCCCTGTCCAGGAGGCGATCACCTCCTCCACGTCCCGAGTGGTCACGACCTGATCCTCAACGTCCTGATCATGCAACTGCTCGATGCTCTCGAGATCTTCCCGGAGTTCGATCTCGCGTTCGCGGAAACGAACGGCGCGGTCGAAGTCCTTGTCCGAGATCGCCGCCTTCATCTCGGCCACCACTTCCCGGATTTCCTGCTCGATCCGCCGCGCCTGCCGCGTATCCCGTACCCGACGCAGCTTGACCCGGGCGCCGGCCTCGTCGATCACGTCGATCGACTTGTCGGGCTGATGACGATCGGTGATGTAGCGGTTGGAACCGGCGATCGCGGCGCGCAGCGCGGCATCGTCGTAGGCGACGTTGTGGAAGCCCTGGTAACGCTCCTTCAGGCCGACCAGGATGTCGTAGGTCTCGTCCGCGGAAGGCGGCTTGATCTGAACCGCCTGGAATCGCCGCAGCAGCGAGCGGTCCTTCTCGATGTGCCTGCGGTACTCCCGCTGGGTCGTGGCGCCGATGCACGCGATCTCGCCCCGCGACAGGGCCGGTTTCAGGATGTTCGCTGCGTCGAGCGAACCCTCAGCCGAACCGGCCCCGACCAGAGCGTGGATCTCGTCGATGAAGACGAGCACGTCCTCACCTTCCTCGAGCTCCTTGAGGATGCCCTTCAGGCGCTCCTCGAACTGACCCCTGTACTTCGTGCCCGCGACGATCAGGGACAGGTCGAGCGCGACGATTCGCTTGCGCGCAAGGAACTTCGGAACCCGGCCGTGGGACACCCGCTGCGCCAGCCCCTCGACGATGGCCGTCTTGCCCACCCCCGGCTCCCCGAGCAGGATCGGGTTGTTCTTCGTCCGTCGCGCGAGGATCTGGACGATGCGACCGACTTCCTGTTCGCGGCCGATCAGGGGGTCGAACTGGTCCTGCTGCGCGAGCGCGGTCAGGTCGCGGCCGAACTCCGTCAGGAAGGGCAACTCCTGTTTGCCGCGCCTGCTGGCGCGCTCGCGAGCGATGGTCGCGACCTCTTCGCGCACCGTCGCAACCTCGAGTCCGCGCTCCGCGAGAACGCGCTGGGCCAGACAGCCGTCGACCCGCATGATGCCGATCAACAGATGCTCGGAGCCGACCGCGGCATGAACCATGCTCTCTGCCTCGTGCGAGGCGTGGGCCAGGATCCTCTTCGACTCCTCCGACAACGGCAGTTCGGCGGTCGACGAGATTCGCTCGACGAACACCCGCTCGCCCTCTATCTCGCGGCGCAGATCCTCCGGCTTGACCTGGAGGCGCTGGAGGAGTTCGATGATCGACTCCTCTCCCTCGCGCAGGATGCCGAGCAGGATGTGCTCCGACTCGATGACCCGACTGCCCAGCTTGCTCGCCTCGTAGCGGGCGAAGAAGAGCGCTCGGCGCGACTTCTCGTTGTACTTCTCGAACACGGACCGGAGTTTATTCGCCCAGCGCCTTCAGACGGCCGCCGTCGAGCCGGAGCACCTTGCCGCAACGCTTCGCCACTTCCGGGTTGTGCGTCACCAGCACCATCGTCGTGTCCCGGCGCCTCCGCAGTGTGTCCAGGAGTTCCAGCACCTGCTCACCGCTCCTGGAGTCCAGGTTGCCGGTCGGTTCGTCCGCCAGCACTACCGCCGGTTCAAGCACCAGGGCGCGGCAGATCGCGATCCGCTGTCTTTCGCCCCCGGAGAGTTGCTGCGGGAAGGCGCCGGCGCGGTCGGCGAGAGCGACCTGGTCCAGGAGCGTGAGCGCCTGGACGCGGAGAGACGAGGTCGCGCGGCCCGCGATCCGTCCCGGCATCATCACGTTCTCGAGCGCCGTGAAGTCCGGCAGTAGTTGATGGAACTGGAAGACGAAACCGAGAGACCGGTTGCGAAAGCCCGCCAGGGCCGACGGCCTGGACCGGGTGAGATCGACGCCGTCGACTCGAACCGAACCCGCGTCCGGCGCATCGAGCGCACCCAGGATGTTGAGCAGCGTCGACTTGCCCGAGCCGGACGGACCGACGACGGCCGCCGTCTCGCCGCGCGCGACCACCAGATCCACGCCGCGCAGCACCTGCCGCCGGACCGCGCCGTCCTGGTAGGCCTTGGCAACCCCGGCGACCGCGATCACGTGCGCGCACTCCGCATCGCCTCGACCGGGTGAAGAAGGCTCGCCTTGCGCGCCCCGATCACGGCGGCCGCGGCAGTGAACACGACAGTCACAAGCAGCACGACGAGCACGTCCGTGCCCCGGACCAGGAAAGGCACGTAATCCACGACGTACACGTCCGACGGCGTGGAGATCACGCGGTAACGGTCGAGGAAGGCGGCGAGCCCCGCACCAGCCGCGCCTCCGAAGCCGGCGCCGCCCACCGACAGCAGCGCGCCGAGTAGCAGGAACACCCGCTGCAACCGGGCAGGCGGCGCACCCATCGCCGCCAGCACGCCGACCTCGGCGCGCTTGCTCGAGAGCACCATCGACAAAGCCGCGAGCAGGGCGAACGAGGCGACGGCCACGATCAGCGCTACCGCGGAGAAGACAAGGCCTTTCTCGAGGCGCAGCACGAACAGAAGCGCCCGGTTGGCCTGCCTCCAGGTCGTCACCGTCGCCACGGTCGGATCGATCCCCTGCCGCAGGAAGTCGCCGACCTGCTCCGGATCCGCCTCCGGGGCAAGCGTCAGGTCCAGTCGCCTGTCGCCCCGTGCGAACAGGGCGGAAGCCTGCTCGAGCGGCACCAGCACTGGATCGTCCGTGTCCTCGGCCCGGTCCGACCTGTAGATCAGGTCGACCGGTAGCATCCGCGTCCGTGGTTGGGGCCCGACCGGCGTGAGGCCGGGGCGAGGAGAGACGACGCGAACCATGTCGCCCACGGCGAGCCCCATCCGCAGCGCCACGGAGACGGGCACGATCAGCCCGGGCGTCGCCTCCCCCCGGACCGGGATCCACGGCGGCGGTGTCTTCTCGTAACCCAGCACCTCGACCGCGATCGGACGGTCGTCATCGGCCAGCCAGCCTCGCGCATAGAGCAGCTCCTGGACGCCGTCGACGCCGTTCGTCGCGGCCGCCAATGCGGCGAGGCCCCGCACCGGCTCCGTCGTTGCCGCGCCTTGGAGGGCACTTCCGGAAACGCTCCCGCCGCCGAGCTCGATCTGGAGGGCCGGCGTATGCCGCGCCAGGTCTTCCAGCAGGAGGTTCTGGAAGCCGGCGAGCGCCGCCAGCGCCAGCACCAGCGCCGCCGTACCCACCGCCAGACCGCCCGCCGTCAGGGTGGACAACGCCCGGATGTGCGCGTCCGCTCGGGTGGAGCGGAAGTACCTGACGGCTATGTGCCAGACGAACCCCACGGCGACGTGAGGCTACTCCGAAGCGCCCTCCAGCACGCCGATGTACGGCAGGTTGCGGTAGCGGTCGTCGTAGTCCAGGCCGTAGCCGACGACGAACACGTCGTCCACCTCGAAGCCGCGGTAGTGGATCTGCACCGGCGTCTCCCGCTTGCAGGCCTTGTCGAGCAGCACGCAGAGCCGGACGGAGCGCGCCCCCCTGAACCCCATCAGCGCCATGATCGTCCGCATCGTGTAGCCGGTGTCCACGATGTCCTCGATGAGCAGGACGTCGCGCCCGGCCAGGGAGTGATCGAGGTCCCGGCGGATCCGCACCTCACCGGGCGACGTCGTCTCACCCCGGTAGCTCGAAGTCTGGAAGAAGTCGACCACGAGCGGCCGGGACAGACGCTGCAGGAGGTCGGACATGAAAAAGACGGACCCCTTCAGCACACCGACGCAGAGCAGCTCCTCGCTGTCGGCGTAGTCCCTCTCGATCTCGGCGGCCAGTTCGTCGACCCGTCGGTCGAGCACTTCCCTCGATATCAACTCGCGCGGCATGCCGTCTTCGGTCATCGAACTCCTCAGGATATGGTCTGCCGCACTCCAAGCCTGGAGCGGGCGACGCGAGAGAACGCCGTGAATGGACACAAGGATACCGGCCCGGACAGGAGTCTCGCGGCCGAACTCGAGGAGAGCCGGCGCCGCTGGCTGGAGTCGGGGATCCCAATCCCGGAGGCCCTCCTCGTCACCGGCTCCGGCCTGAGCCTGGACCTCGGTGAGCCGGCGGCGGGCCCGTGGCCGTTCTCCGACCTGTTCCCCTTCGAGGTCGAGGCGATCGAGGGCCACGCAGTGACCGCAGAACTCGTGCGGACGGGCAACGGCAGACTGGTGCTCTACAGCCGCGGCCGGCTGCACGCCTACCAGGGCTACACGCCGGCCCAGGTCGTCTACCTGGTGCGGCTCAGCGCCCTGCTCGGCGCGCGGTCGCTGGTCGTCACGAACGCCGCCGGTTCGCTGCGTGCGGACCTGCCGCCCGGCTCGATCGTGGCCATTGCCGACCACATCAACCTGACCGGCCTGAACCCGCTGAGAGGCCGGCTGCCGGCCGCCTGGGGGCCGCAGTTCCCCGACCTGGCGGATGCCTACGACCCCGGCCTGCGCCGCCGGTTCGCGGACCTCGGGACACAGGCCGGAATCCCCGTCGGCGAGGGCGTCTACGCCGGGCTGCTCGGACCGTCCTTCGAAACCCCCGCCGAGATCCGCGCCTACCGCACCCTGGGAGCCGACCTGGTCGGCATGTCGACCGTGCTCGAAGTGATCGCCGCCCGCCACATGGGACTCCGCGCGCTCGGCTTCTCCCTGGTCACGAACATGGGCGTGGGGCTCGTGGACGAAGCGGTCGACCACCAGGACGTGCTGCGGATCGGCGGCAGAGCCTCCGGCGGCGTGGCCCGCCTCATCTCCGACCTGTTCGCGGACGAGGCGTTCTGGAACGTGGAGTCGAGCTGAGCCATGTCCGAACTCGAAGCCCAGATCGAGAACCGGCGCGACAAGCGTGACCGCCTTCGAGGAAGGGGCGTCAATCCCTACCCCTCACGCGCCCCGTACGACCTCGAGCCGGGAGAAGTCTGCGAACGCTACGGCGAGCAGACCGAGACGGAACTCGAGCAGGCCGCGGTCACTCTCAGGGTCCCCGGCCGTGTCCGCGCCCACCGCACCCACGGCAAGGCGGCGTTCCTCGACATCTCCGACGGCGCCGACTCCAAGGTCCAGGTTCTCTTGCGCCGCAACCACGTGGGCGAGGACTGCTGGTGGCTGCTCTCACAACTCGACATCGGCGACTACGTGCTCGCCGAAGGCCCGCTGATCCGCACCCGCACCGGCGAACTGACGATCTCGGCCGACCGCCTCGACCTGCTGGCGAAGGCTACGCGCCCGCTGCCTGAGAAGTGGCACGGCCTGGCCGACCGGGAAGAACGTTACCGGCGCCGCTACCTCGACCTCCTGAACTCCGCCAAATCGACACGGCGGTTCGTCGTTCGCTCCCAGGCCATCGCCGCGCTCCGCGCCTGCCTGCTCGACGAGGGCTTTCTCGAAGTCGAAACGCCGATGATGCAGGCCATTCCCGGGGGCGCAACGGCCCGGCCGTTCGTGACCCATCACAACGCGCTCGACCTCGACCTCTACCTGCGCATCGCGCCCGAGCTGTATCTCAAGCGCCTGCTCGTCGGCGGGCTGCACCGGGTGTTCGAGATCAACCGCAACTTCCGGAACGAGGGCATCTCGACCCAGCACAACCCCGAGTTCACGATGCTCGAGTTCTACTGGGCCTACTCCGACTACGAGCAGTTGATGGCGTTCACCGAGAAGATGTTCGCAGCGGTCCTGGATGCCGTGCATGCCGACGGTTCGACAATCTGCACCTGGCGCGGCAACGAGATCGACTTCCAGGCCCCCTGGCCGCGGCTCAGCGTGCTGCAGTCCCTGCTCGAGATCGGCGGCCTCGATCCGGCCGCGGTCGACGACGAGGCCACACTCGCGGCGGAACTCACCCGCCTCGGCGAAGACCTGCCGAAGAACGCCGGCTACGGCAACCTGCTGATGGCCCTCTTCGACCGTCTCGTCGAACCGAAGCTGATCCAGCCCACCTTCATCCACGACTATCCCGTCGAGGTCTCCCCTTTCGCCAAGGAGACCGCCGGAGATCCCCGCTTCACAGAGCGATTCGAACTCTTCGTCGGCGGCATGGAACTCGCCAACGCCTTCACCGAGCTGAACGACCCCGACGACCAGGCCGAGCGATTCCGCCAGCAGCTCCGCGCCCGCGAAGGCGGCGACGACGAAGCCCACCGCTTCGACCGGGACTACGTCGAAGCACTCCAGTACGGCATGCCGCCCGCCGGCGGCCTCGGTCTCGGCATCGACCGGCTGGTCATGCTCCTGACCGACGCCCGATCGATCCGGGACGTGATTCTGTTTCCCTTGCTGCGGCCGCGGTAGGAGCCGTTAGAGCCAAGGCGCCGTCGAGGGACTCCTGGTCCAGAAGGTCGTCGAACCGGGTGCTGTGCTCAACGTCCGGGCCGATGCCGATGAAGTGCCAGCTCAACCGGCGGCTGGCTTCCCGGTCCCACGGCCGGTTGCCGAAGTAGGTCTTGCGGGCGGCTGATCTGCCGCCCAGCGCGCGTTTGGCCGCGATCCGCATGATCTCGACGCGGCTTACGGCGTCCGAACCGGAGGCGAGGTTCAGCGTGTCCGGATCGAGGCCGATGGCCCGGAGCTTCATCGCGGCGGTGTCCTTCCAGCCGCCGGTGGCGATCGCGACAGCGACGTTTGGGCGGGCGGCGAGCCGGTTCACGAAGGCGCGGGCGCCTGGGACTTCCGGCAGCCGGTCACCGCGGGCAGCGAGGTAGCCGGCTACGAGGGCGATGAACTCCCGCTTGACGGAAACGTGAGCCTGGGAGCGGTCGCCTCCGGCTCCGTTGCGATCCAGGACCTCGTTCAGGATGCCGCTGTCCGTTTGGTGCCGATACCCGGCCCAGTCCTCGTCGACATCGATCTTCAGCGCGTTCCTGATCGCCCGGGCGTAGAGAAAGCCGTCGAAGTCCTCGGACTCGACCAGTGTTCCGTCCACGTCGAAGACGACCAGGTGCATCGGGTGTCAGTCTTCCCGCCGTGCGGTAAGCCACTGCTCCACCGCCCGCCTGGCCGGATCCTCGAGCCACGGCAGGACGCCGAGGTTGCCCTCGCGGGCGGCGGCTTCGATCTCGATTTCGTCCCGGTCGAGGAAACGTGCGGCCCGGTAGTAGGCGTCGCCGCCGGTGACGGCGACGTCGCCGAGCTCGATCAGGTGGCCCGCGAGTTCGCGGGCGAGGCGGAGTCTTGCAGGCAGCGGTGGCGCGGGCAGCGGCCGCGGCAGGCGATGTTCGAGACCGGCGGCTTCGGCGGCAGTTCGGAAGGCCGACTCGTCCGGGGGCGAATCGTCACCGTGAAACACGGCGTCGAAGGCCTCGGGCCACGTCCGTTCCAGACGTTCGGCGAGGAGGTGGCGCTCGCGGGCATCGAACGTCATCGCGCAAGGCACGACGCGACGCGCCCCGGCGGCCACGAGCCGGGGCATGGCCGTCTCCAGGACCCCCGGTCGGTCCGTCCAGCCACCGACGAGGGGCCAGACGAGAGTGGCGTGCCGGGCCGGGACTGGCGCGAATGGCAGGTCGGGCTGGGGACCCTCGAGTAGCTTCTCCTGCAGCAGGGCCGCCTCCGCAACCAGGCAGTCAAGCAGGTCGACAGCGACGATGGCGTTTTCGGGAAGCTCGGCGGCCGCGACGACAACGGGGCTGAGGGGGCTGACGCCGGACGCGGGCTGCGGCGAATGAGGGGCGTACTGCCGCAGCCATTGCCAACCGGCGGCCAGCGCGACCGAAACGCCTCCCGCCACGACGTGCAGAACGAGGGGCGCGCCGGCAGCGGCCGCGGCATCGACGATCGCTGCGCGGAGCGGAGCGGAGTCGGCCGGGAGCGGGGGAACGTAGACGACGTCGGCGGCCCTGCGGACGAGTCGCCAAACGTCGGAGGCGGCCGGCGCCGGTCCGGTGTCCGCGGTCCGTAATCCGCCGGTGGCGAAATCGCAGCACAGCCGTCCGTCGTCCCCGACCAGCGGCCAGCGGGAGAAGCTGTGACGAATCCAGAGGTTCGCGGGTTCGGCGACGTGTTCCCGAAGCGTGAGGGACGTCACTTGACTACTTCGACTCGAGCGCGGCCGCAACCGCGGCCTCCACCGCCTTCTGGACGTAGCGGGCGAGGACGTCTCCCTCCACGTTCACCCGGTCGCCCGGCTTCAGACCGCCAAGGGTCGTCACCTCGAGGGTGTGCGGGATCAGCGCCACGTCGAAGGTCCGTTCGTCGAGCGCCGCGACGGTCAGGCTCACACCGTCGATCGTAATGCTGCCCTTGAGCACGACGCCCGTCTCCAGTCCGGCCGGAACGTGGAACGTGACGACGCGGTGGTCCCCCTGCTCCTCCACGCGCGTTACCCGGGTCGTCGTGTCGACGTGCCCCTGGACCCAGTGGCCGCCCAACGGGTCCCCGGCCGAGAGCGGCGGCTCGAGATTCACGTCGTCGCCGGCGCGCAGCGCGCCGAGCGTCGTTCGGCTCAGCGTCTCCGGGGACAGATCGAACACGGTTCGCGCGGCTCCATCAACCTCGTCCTGCTCCACCACGGTCAGGCACACGCCCGCTATGGCGATGCTGGCGCCCAGATCGAGCTTCGCGGCCAGCGCCGCCGAGTGTCCGACGACCAGGCGCGCACCCCCCCGGTCGGACACCCCGGGCGCCTCGACTACCCGCCCACGCTCCGTGACAATTCCGGTAAACATCCCTGCCTGTAGCCTAAGAGAATCACGTCCGGTCCGCGCCTGCTGACTCGCAGTTCGTCCAGGTGCAAGGCGTCGGCCAGCCGCCGCGGTCCCTCGCCGCCCAGAGGACCGGGCGCCGCCGCGCCGCCGATCAGAACGGGCGCGCAGCACACTGCCGCTCGGTCCCACAGCCCGGAACCGGAAAAGGCGGCGAGCACTTCCCCGCCACCCTCGACCAGCACGTTGGAGACCCCACGGTCGAAGAGGTCCTCCAGCACATCGGCCGGCTCCACGGCGGAAAGACCCACCACCTCGGCGCCGGCGCTACGTAGCCGATCGCGCCGCGTCGCCCAATCCCGAGCGTCCGCCGACGTCGAGGAGCCGATCTCCCGCGGAGCCGCGGTATAGATGACGACGGGCCCCTCGACCTCGAACATCCGCGCCGCGGGCGACACTCGCAGCCGCCGATCGAGCACCACCCGCAGGATCGGCCCCTCGGCCCGACGCAGCCTCCGGTTCAGCCGTGGATCGTCGGCCAGCGCGGTACCGCTGCCGACGACGATCGCCTGGTGTTCCTCCCGCAGGTCGAGTGCCCACTTCCTGCCCTGCTCTGACGAGATCCACTGGCTGTCGCCGGTTGCCGTCGCGATCCGTCCGTCCAGGCTCATTGCCCACTTGAGGGTCACCGCCGGCCGCCGATGCACGACCCGGGTCAGGAACGGAACGTTCATCTCCACCGCCTGCCCGGCAAGCAAGCCGCCCTCGACCCGAACGCCCACGGCGCGTAGCCGGTTCCCGCCGCCGCCCGTCACCTCCGGGTTCGGATCGCGGTGGGCGAAGACCACGCGCTTGACGCCGGACTCGATGACCCGGTCAGCGCAGGGCGGCGTGCGCCCGTGATGGTTGCAGGGTTCGAGGGTCACGTAGAGCGTGCCGTCCAACGCCGCGTTTCCAGCGACTCGCAGCGCCGCCGCCTCCGCGTGTTCTCCGCCCGCCTGGCGGTGCCAACCCTCGCCGACGATCGTACCGCCGTTCGTGACGACCGCCCCGACCATCGGGTTCGGCGCCACGGTGTAGCGGCCGCGGCGCGCCAGAGTCAGCGCGCGGGCCATCGCCCGCTCATCGCCCTGACTGAAACCCGGCCCCTCGCTCATCCGAAGAGAGCGGCCGCAAAGGACCGCGGATCGAAGGCGACCATGTCCTCGACCGCCTCGCCTACGCCCAGCCAGGCAACGGGCAGACGCAGATCGCGCGCGATCGCCACCGCCATGCCGCCCTTGGCGGTGCCGTCGATCTTGGCCAGGAAGACGGCGTCGAGCGGGGCGGCGGCGCCGAACTCACGCGCCTGCACCAGGGCGTTGTGCCCGGTTCCCGCGTCGACGACGAGGAGGTTGTTCACCCGCCAGCTCCGGCCCTCGGCTTCCGCCGACGCCCGCCGCGCCACCCGATGCACCTTCGCCAGCTCGTCCATCAGTTGGCCGCGGGTGTGAAGCCGGCCGGCCGTATCGACGATCAGGTGGTCCGTGCCGCGGGCCCCGGCAGCCTGCACGGCATCGAACACGAGCGCTGCCGGATCGCCTCCCGACGGACGGCGCACGACCTCGACTCCGAGCCGCTCGCCCCAGACCTGGAGCTGTTCCGCCGCGGCCGCCCGGAAGGTGTCCGCCGCCGCAAACAGCACCCGCTCGCCGCGCGCCAGCGACGCGTGGGCCAGCTTGGCTGCGGAGGTCGTCTTGCCCGAGCCGTTGACGCCGACCATCAGGGTGATCCGCGGCGGCCGCGGCCACTCGGCCCGCGGCGCGTCGAGGAGCAGGACCGCCACCTCGTCGACCAGCAACTGCCGGAGCCCGACCTCATCGCCACGCGCGACGGATCCGGAGCGCACCGCGGACCGGAGGCGCTCGACCAGCTCGAGCGATGTCTCGACCCCGAGGTCGGCCTCGATCAGGGTCTCCTCGAGTTGCTCCAGGACGCCCTCGTCGATCCGCTGGTCGTTCCCGAGCACGGCGCCGATCCGGCCGGAAAGCCCCTTCCGGGTACGGCCGAGACCCCGGCGCAGCCGATTCCACAGCCCGCCCGATCGAAGCTCGTCCCCGGACGCCTGCAGGGCTGTTCCGCCGCCAAAGTTCGCGCTCATGGCGAACCCCCGCTCGCCGGAGCGCGCGAAGCGTCGAGGAAGGTCTCGAGTTCGCTCCGCACCAACGCCGGATCGAGACCGGAGACGATCTCGCCCCGTCCGGGCGCCGCCGGCAAAACCCACACCAGACCGCTCTCGCGGGCCTTCTTGTCCCGGCCCATCGCCTCGATCAGGCGGTCCGCGTCGAGGCGCACGCCAAGCTCCCGCTCGACGTCCTCGAGCGCCGGCGGCCCGAGCCGATCAACCAGGCGACGCAGCCGCGCCGCGAACTCCGGATCCAGTCCGCGCCTCCGAGCCAGGCGCAGGGCGAACCGCATCCCGTGGCCGACCGCATCGCCGTGGCGCAGTCCGCGGTAGCCGAACTCCGACTCGATCGCATGTCCCAGTGTGTGTCCGAAGTTGAGCAGACGGCGGCGGTCCCCTTCCTCGAGGTCGGCCTCGACCACGTCCAGCTTGGCCTGGATGGAAGCCGCAACGACCGGAGTCAACGCCTCGGCGTCCGCGGCGAGCAGGCCATCCAGCGACTCCTCCACCAGCGCCAGCAGCTCGAGGTCCAGCAGAGCCGCCATCTTGACCACTTCGAACAAACCGGCCCGAAGCTCCCCGGAAGGCAGGCTCCGCAGGCAATCGATGTCCGCGAGCACGAAGCGCGGATGGTGGAAGGCCCCGACCGTGTTCTTTCCGCCGGCCAGGTCGACCCCCGTCTTCCCGCCGACCGACGCATCGACCTGTGCCAGCAGCGTCGTCGGGATCTGCATGTAGTGGATGCCACGCAAGAACGACGCCGCGGCGAAGCCGCCGAGATCGCCGATGGCGCCGCCGCCGAGCGTGACGAGACGGCTGTCCCGCTTGCCGCCGCGATCGAGCATCCGCTGCCAGACGGAGGCGGCGCACTCCACGGTCTTCGCCGCCTCACCGTCCGGCACCTCGAGCGTCTCGACCCGCGCGGCGGGCTCGAGCAGCTTCCTCGCCGCGGCGCCGCAGTGCCGGTCCGGCACCTCGCTCGTCACCAGAAACACGGTCCGACCCCGGCACCACTCCACCACTTCGCCCAGTGCGCCGCGGCCGGACGATGCCAGAAGCCCCGGCCCGACCAGGATGTCGCTCACGCCGCGCGGGTGCGCGAGGGTCAGGCGACGCGGCGCGTCCGGAACGGAGTCCACCATGCTGACCCCGCCAGGGCCCTAGCCGCCGCGCGGGCGAACGCGCAGCCCGAGTTCCAGCAACTGTTCCTGGTCCACCGTCGACGGCGCCTCCGTCATCAAACACACGGCCGAGGCCGTCTTCGGAAAGGCGATCACGTCGCGCAACGAGGCGGCGCCGGCCATCAGCATGACGATCCGGTCGACGCCGAGGGCGATCCCGCCGTGAGGCGGCGCGCCGTAGCTCAGGGCCTCGAACAGGAAGCCGAAGCGACGCTCGGCCTCCGCGGCGTCGATCCCGAGCACGGCCAGCACGCGCTTCTGGACGTCCCGGTCATGGATCCGGATGGAACCGCCGCCGATCTCGTTGCCGTTCAGCACCACGTCGTAGGCACGCGAGAGAACCGATCCCGGGTCGCTCTCCAACCGGTCGAGGTGCTCCATTCGCGGCGAGGTGAACGGATGGTGCGTCGCGTTCCATCGTCCTTCGTCGCCGTTCCAGGTCACTAGCGGGAAGTCGTGGACCCAAAGGAACTCGTGCGCGTCCTCCCGCATGTGCCCGAAGCGCCGTCCGACCTCGACCCGCAGGGCGCCGAGCGCCGCCGCCGCCGTCGGCGCGGGTCCGGCGACCAGCAGGCCCAGACCGCCTTCCTCCACACCGAGACGATCGGCCAGGGTTTCGACCTGCCCGTCCGTCAGCGCGCCCTTGACCAGGAACGAGGGGACGCCGCCGTCCCGCTTGACCCAGAGGACACCCGCGGCGCCGTGGCGGCGCGCGATGTCGGCGTACTCGTCGACCTGGCGACGGCTGGAGGAAGCGGCTCCCGGAATGTGGACTCCACGCACGACGCCGCCCGAAGCGATCGCGGCCTGGAAGGCTCGAAACCCCGTCTCGCGCAGGCAGTCCGTCACGTCCTCGATCTCGAGATCGACCCGCAGATCGGGACGATCGTTACCGTAGCGGAGTACCGCGTCGTCGTAGGAGAGGCGCGGGTACGACGCGGGAGGCTCGATTCCGGCCAGCGGGAAGACCCGGGCGAACAGCCCCTCGACCAGGCGGTACACGTCCTCTTCGTCGACGAAGGACATCTCCACATCGATCTGCGTGAACTCGGGCTGGCGATCGGCGCGCAGGTCCTCGTCGCGGAAACAGCGGGCGAACTGGACGTAGCGCTCGAGTCCGCTGACCATCAGGATCTGCTTGAACAACTGGGGCGACTGCGGCAGCGCGTAGAAGCTGCCGTGGTTCAGGCGGCTCGGCACGAGATAGTCGCGGGCGCCTTCCGGCGTCGAGCGGGTGAGCATCGGCGTCTCGACATTCACGAACCCCTGCTCGCGGAAGTAGGCGAGAGACTCGATCGTGAAGTCGGAGCGCAGCCGCAGGTTGCTCTGCAGCGCGTTCCGGCGGAGGTCGAGGAAGCGGTACTTGAGCCTGGTCTCCTCACTGGCGTCCTGCGCGCCCTCCACGCCGAACGGCATCGGCTCCGAGCGGCCCAGCACGCGACCGCTCGCGACCTGGATCTCGATCTCGCCGGTGGCCATCTTCGGGTTCACCTTGTCGGGATCCCGGCGGACCACCTCGCCCTCGACCTCGACGACCCACTCCAGGCGCGCGGGCTGGAGAGCCTCGGCCGCCTCCGGCGTGGTTTCAGGATGAACGACCGCCTGAACGACGCCGCTCCGATCGCGGACGTCGAGGAAGATGACGCCGCCGTGATCGCGGCGGCGATGGACCCAGCCCTGGACCTTTGTCTGCCGGCCGACCTGTTCGGCGGTCAGGGTTCCTGCCTGCGTTCTCTCCACGTGCGTATCCGTCTCGTCTGTCTGTCTGCCTTCGCGCCGGTCGCCCGTCGATCGGACGCCGGCTCGCGAAGCCCCCGATCCTCGCACAATCAGGGCTGCTCGTCAGGGCGTATCTTCGCTGCAACCGCGGCAGCGAAACCGTCCCGCGGAATCGTCTCCTGGCTGCGGTCCTGGAAGTCTCTCAGGACGACCTCCCGGTTCTTCTCTTCCTCCTCGCCAAAGAGAACGACCCACCGGCAGTCGTGCCGGGCCGCCTGTTTCAGGCGAGCCTTGAGCGGCCGGAGAGAATCGAATTCACAGATCGCGGGGATACCGGCGGCGCGCAGCTCCTGCGCCAGTTCCATGCCATGCCGACGGTACGAACCGCCAATCGGAATCACGCACACGGGCCTTCGACGATGGGCCTCGGCGTTCAGACGCTGACGGGCTCCGGGAATCTTCAGGACCAGGTCGACCAGCCGGTCCTGACCGATCGCGAAACCGATGCCGGGCACACTCGGACCGCCGAGTTCGGCGATCAGACCGTCGTAGCGCCCGCCGCCCAGGATCGCGTTCTGGGCGCCCAGAGCGGTAGACGTGATCTCGAACACGGTCCGGGTGTAGTAGTCGAGGCCGCGCACCAGCTTGTCCTCGATCCGGTGGGCGACATCGGCCTGGACCAGTTGCTCCCGTACCTCCTGGAAGTGGTCGTGAGCCCGACCGCCCAGGTCATCGAACAGCCGCGGCGCATTCTCGAGCAGTTCCCGCTCCCTGGGCGCCTTCGTGTCCAGGATGCGGAGGGGATTCGTCTCCAGCCGTCGCCGGCTGTCCGCGCCCAGTTCGTCACGGTACGGTGCGAGGTACTCCCGCAGACGCTGGGAGTAGCGCTTCCTGCACTCGACATCGCCGACCGAGTTGAGGCCCACCTCCAGGTCCTCGAACCCGAGTTCCTGCAGGAAGCGCACCAGCATGACCAGCAGCTCGACGTCGCTGTAGGGTCCGGGATCCCCAATCAGCTCCGCGCCGATCTGGTGGAACTGACGGTAGCGGCCCTCCTGGGGACGCTCGTAGCGAAAGTAGGGCCCCATGTAGAAGACCTTGACCGGCTGCGGCCCCGACGCCCAGTTGTTCTGCAGGTAGGCACGCGCCACCGGCGCCGTGCCTTCCGGGCGCAGCGTCAGGCTGCGCCCCTTCTTGTCGTCGAAGGTGTACATCTGCTTGCCGACGATCTCGCTGCCCTCGCCGACACCTCGCACGAACAGCTCCGTCTCCTCGACGATCGGTGTACGCACTTCGTCGTACCCGTAGAGGGAGAACACTTCTCGCGCCTTCTCCTCCACGAACACAAAGGCAGAGGCCTTCCAGCCCCCCAGGTCGTGCATGCCCTTGACGGTCTGGAATCGTCGCTGCGCAGCCATGCCGCGATGGTATCCACCCCGGAGTCGATTCCCGGTGGTAGCGTCCCGGCAGGGACGAACCGCCCGTGCAGATCGAACTCTCCGAACGCCAACGCGCCACGGTTGCCGCCGCCGCGACGATCGCCGCGGCCGCTGTCATCCTGGCCGCGGTCGTGGCGCTGTTCTGGGCCATCGGCAGTTTCTTCGCGGCCTTCTCGAACGTCTTCCTGCCGCTGGCGGTCGCGGCCGTTCTCGCGTTCGTGTTGCGGCCCTACTACGAACTGCTGAACGAGCGGCTGCGGTTTCCCAGGATCCTGGCGGTGGCCGCGGTGTTGCTGTCGCTGCTGCTGCCCGTGGCCGGCTTCGCCTGGTTCTTCGGCGCCTTGGCCGCGTCCCAGATGACGGGATTGATCGACGCGTTGCCCGACGCATCGGACCGCGTGGTGGACTGGGTAACCGAGACCTTGCCGGCGCTCAACGAACTCACCGAGACGATTCCGTTCGCGAGCCGGGTCCGTGAAGCGATCGAGAATCTCGACCCGGCGAGCCTGCTCCCAGGCTTCGGGCTCGTCGGCGACGCCACCGTGGACGTCCTCCAGAGAGTCGGGGCGGTTCTCGCGTCCCTGTTCGCCTGGGCCGTCCTGCCGGTCTACCTCTGCTTCTTCCTGATCATCGACCCCGACCGCTTTCGCAAGCTCGACCACCTCTTCCCCTTCCTCAAGCCGAGAACGCGCGAGGACGTCGTCTACCTGATTCAGGAGTTCATCGACATCCTGGTCGCCTTCTTCCGCGGCCAGCTCGTCGTCGCCTTCCTCCAGGGCGCGCTCTTCGCCGTCGGCTTCTCCATCGCCGGGCTGCGCTATGGACTGGTCCTCGGTCTGGCGCTGGGCTTCCTGAACATCATCCCCTACCTCGGGAGCATCGTCGGCCTCGCTGTGGCGCTGCCGATCGGCTACTGGCAGGAGGGCGGCGGGCTCAACCTCGTCATCTGGGTGCTCGTCGTTTTCGCGCTCGTCCAGTTGATCGAGGCCTACGTGCTGACGCCGCGGATCATGGGCGACCGCACCGGGCTCCACCCGATGGCGATCATCGTCGCCGTCTTCTTCTGGGGCTCGGCGCTCAACGGCATCGCCGGCATGATCCTGGCGATTCCACTGACGGCTTTCCTGGTGGTGTTCTGGCGACTGGCTCGGGAGCGCTACATCGGCGAGGTGGTGTAGTCCTCAGCTAGAGCAACACCAGGCGGCCCGAAGCCGGCGTGCCGGTCAACTGCTCCAGCGCATGGCAGTACCAGCGGACCTGCCGGCGGTAGCGCTCGCCGCGGGTGACGCCGTCGTCGCCGGAAACGCCGGCGGGGGCGTCGAGATCGCCGAGATCCGTCTTCCAGTCGACGACGATCCACCGACCATCGTCGTCGAGGTAGGCGAGGTCGATCGCACCCTCGACGATCCGGTGCTCCTCCTCGCCGTCCAGGAGCAGGAGAAAAGGTGTCTCGCGCAGCACTCGTTGCGACGTCCGGGCCGCTTCAGCAGCCGGGCTGGCAAGCGCCGCCGTCACCGCGGCCTCCGCCGCCGTCACCTCGGCGGCCGTCGAGCCGATCAGAGCACCGTGAAGCCGCGCCAGCTCACTGATCCGGCTCGCTTCCCCGGACAGCGAGGCGTCGCGCAGCACCGTGTGGACGAGGCTGCCGAAGCGTTTCCCGCCGGGCCGACGGCCTGACCGAGCCAGTTCTTCGATTGCAACGTCGACGGGCTCTCCCGGCGGCTCGCACTCAAGCTCGGTGACTGCTACGGGCGACACGCTCGGCTCCGAGCTCCGGGCGACCAGCTCCTCGCCATGGCGCCGCCAACGCTCGAACCGTTCGCGGTTCGCGTCGTCGCCAGCCTCGACCAGCAGGTCCTCGCCGAGCAGGCCGTAGCTCGCCGGCGGCTCTTCGTCGAGCAGTTCAGCGTCCCACCAGACGACGTCGTAGCCCGTGTCACCGCCCTCGCCCGCGACGCCCGGGAAACTGTGGCGGCCCGGCCGGACCGACGTCTCGGGCTGATTCTCGTAGTCGTGTGGACGCCTGGCGACAGTGCGCTCGCCGAACGCCGGGCAGCCCTCCGCCGGCTCGGACTGCCGCCACTGCCCCGCCGGCGGGTAGACCGCCTCGTTCAGGCACTGGACCCAGCCCTTCCGCTGCGCATCGCCCACCGCCGGGACGACCAGCAGGTCGCGGGCACGAGTCGCCGCCACGTAGGCAACCCGTACGCCCTCCGCCTCCTCTCGCCGGTCCTCGATCTCCTTCGCGTCCAGCAACTCCTGAGGCGACAGGCCGAGGAGCCTCATCGCGCACAAGCCGTCCTCCGGGCGCACGGTCCGTTCGGCGCCGCGGGACAGGCCGGCCGTCATATCGGCGAGGATGACGACCGGGAACTCCAGCCCCTTCGCCGTGTGGACCGTCATGATCCGCACACCCTCCGCGTCCTCCTCGACCACCGGCGCCTGGGTGCTCGCCGGGCGTTCGGCCTCCTCGTCCAACTGCTCGACGAAACCGCGGAAGGAGCGGCCCCCCGCGAGCTCGTAGCGGCGGGCGAGATCGCACACCCGCTGCGCGTTGCCCAGCACCTGGTTGCCGGCGGGCCGGAGCGCCATCGATGCCTGTGCCCGGGGCCTGGCCAGTACTTCCTGCACGGTGCGCACGATCGGCCGGTAGTTCCGCCGGCGGTGGAGTTCGGCGAGGAAGTCCAGCACCTCGACCACGGACCGGAACTCCTCGGGCGGCTCGCCGTCCTCGCGTGCTCGCCGCGGGCCCTGAAGCGGATGCCAGGTGCCGTAGCGAGCCTTGAAGAGCAACAGCAACTCGTCGTCGAAGGCGAACAGCCCTCCCCGCAACGTCGCGTAGACGGAGAGGTCGTCATCCGGCCACTCCACCGCCTTCAGTGCCGACCGTAGCGCCTCCACTTCTTCCCGCTCGTGGAAGGAGCGGGCACCGAGCAGGAGGTGGGGAACGCCCACGGCCTCCAGTCCCCGAACGTACTCGCGGGAGGTGTCCCTGTTCCAACTCAGGAACCGGCGGAAGAGGAGGCAGACGTCCCGCGGCCGGATCCGCGACCGCATGCGATGTCCGGGACGATCCGGGTCCGGAACCTCGACCTCGAAGTTGCTGTCTTCAATCAGCCAGCGCACGAACTCGACCGTGGCATAGGGCTGGCACGCCTCGATCTCCCGATTGCTCAGGTTGCGGCGACCGTACGGCCTGGGCGGCGGCAACGCGATCACTCCGGGCTGGCCGGGGATGGGTTCGCGGTGCTCGCCGAGGACGATGTAGTCCGCGCTGCCGGCGTCATGGTCGCCCGTCATCAACGGCTCGAAGGCCATGTTCACGACCCGCTGGATCGGCGCGACCGATCGGAAACTGGTCGTCAGGTGGAGGACTTCGACGCCGCGGTCGGCGAGCATCTCCCTGACATCGTGGTAGAGCACGACGTCGGCGCGGCGGAAGCGGTAGATCGACTGCTTCGGATCGCCGACGACGAAGAGCTTGCCCGCCGCCGGCCGCACCTCCGTCCAGTCGTCCTGTTCGGGGCTCTCGGCGGCCAAGAGGAGCAGAATCTCGGCCTGAAGCGGATCCGTATCCTGAAACTCATCGATGAACAGGTGGCCGTAGCGCTGTTGCAGGTGGGCGCGAACCGTACGGTCCGAACGCAGCAGGTCCCGGGCCTTGATCAGGAGGTCGTGGAAGTCCAGCTTGCCGAGAGAGCTCTTCGCCTCCTCGTAGCGCTCGACCGCGCCGGCCAACTCGTCGCGGAGCAGCGCCGCGAGATCCGCATCGGCCACCTCCACGAACTCCTCCAGCCGCTCCGCCAGCCGCTGCCAGAGTTTCCACACCTGGTCTCGCGCGACGCCCTCCGCGAAACCCCCGCGCCCCTTGCGTGGGGCACCGTAGCCGCGCAGGCGACGCTGCAGCTCGACGAGCCGCGCCTCCAGCTGATCCTGAACCGCCTCGCCGCCGTCCGTTTCCTCATCGCCGCAGGTCGGGCCCGAGGCGCCCAGCTCCCGCGAGCGGGCGATCCAGGCCGCCAGCTCGGCGACCCGATCGAGGCCCCGGCGCAGGATGTCGGCGCGTCGCCCGTGCCGCAGGAGGTCGGCAAGACGCTCCACCCGCGCCGCCAGGTCGACGAGCTCCTCTCCGCGGTCGAAGTCCGGTCTTTGCCAGCTCGACGGGAAGTCGCGCCACTCGACCAGGCGCCAGGCGGTGTCGCGCAACCGGTCGAGGGCAGGCTGTCGCGATGACCACGGCCCCGCCGTGAGCCGTGCCAGCTCCCGCCGCAGACCGGGCGGCATGGATTCGAGCTGCTCCTCGATCCAGCTCCGGAAGGCGCGGTTGAAGAGACGCGGCGCCTCGTCCTCGGCCAGCTCGCCGAAACCCGGATCGACGCCGGCTTCGACCGGACGTTCCCGGAGGATCTCGGCGCACAGCGAGTGGATCGTCCCGATCGACGCCTCCTCCAGCCGCGAGATCGCCGCCTCCAGGTTTCGCGTGCGCCTGTCGGCAACGCCGGCGGCGCGCAGTTCAACCAGCCGCTTGTCCAGTTCCTCGCGCAAGCGAAGCTTCAATTCGCCCGCGGCCTTGCGCGTAAAGGTGACGGCCGCCAGCCCGTCGACCCTGCCCAGGCCCTGCTCCAGGATCGCCACCAGGCGTTCGACGAGCACGGTCGTCTTGCCGGTTCCGGCCGCCGCCTCGACGAGTTGGCTCTCCTTCAAGGCCTCCCGAATCCGCTTGCGGGCGGCTTCGTCGGCGAGTGGCCGCTCGGCCCGGCCGGTCATGGTTCGAGCCGCAAGTCGTTGAGCGCCCCGAGGCGACTCTTCCGCTTGCGGGCGACGCGCAGGTCCTCGTAGGGGCCGCAGACCGGACGGTAGTCACAGTACCGGCACTCGTCCTTGCCTGGCGCCGCGGGCAGAAAGCCCTCCTCGAGCGCCCCGTCGACGGTGGCGAACATCTTGCCGGCTGCGTTCCGGCTTCGCTCATCGAGACGGACCGTGACGTCACGGTAGCCACCGCGCTGCGTGCAGTAGAAGAGCCGGCCCGAGACGACGTCCCGCTCGAGCACGGCCTCGGCAGCCAGGCTGTAGAGCACCGGCTGCAGCACTTTCCCGCCGCCGATCACGAGAGAGCTGCCGGCGTGGCGCGCGCCGCCGGTCTTGTGATCGGTCACCCGCAACCGACCCGCGGCATCAGCTTCGACCAGGTCGATCGATCCCCGGAGCCGGGCAACGTCCAGCACGGGGGCTGCCTCCCGAACGCTCTGGGGGTCCCGGTCGCGCGACCGTGCGAGGCCGAACCCGAGTTCCGCGTGAATCGGCGTCCAGCCGCCGCCCTCGTCCGCCACGTGGCGAAGCCAACCCCGAAGATCCCCTCTCAGGCCCTCGAACTCGGCCCGCCAGACGCGCTCGATCGGCGGCACCAGTTCGTCCCGGTACTCGCGCTCGGCCTCCTCGACGACGACGTCGAGCACCCTGAACGCGTCGTCGAGCCGGGCGGACGTCACTGGCAGAAGTTCCGCCTCCCGGAGGGCTCCGAACAGCTGGAACTGGATCTCGTGGAAGATGCCGCCGCGGGTCATCGGATCCAACTGTTCCAGCCGCACGAGTTCGTCGCGCGGTCGCAGGTAGAGCACCGCCTGAAGGTAGAAGCGGTAGGGGCAGGCCGCGAAGTTCTGTAGCGCTGTCGGCGAGTAGGAGCGCTTGCCGATTCGGTGCCGCGACAGGTACTCCCGAGCCTCGTCGCCAGCATCGACCAGGCCGTCGACGGGGAACCACCCCCGCCGCCAGCGGCCGGCCCGGGCCCGGAGCGCCCGCGCCAGGTGCTCGTTCGTGGAGAGCAGGAACCGTGCCCGGCCGCGACGCTCCTCCGGCGACAGCGTGCCGCCGAGCAGCGGCTGGAGCATCGCGAGATCGAACTCCGCCTCGTCGATCGCCTCCTCCGGGTCGGCGGGAGCCGGCCAGCCGACGACCGCCGCGCCGGCGGCCGCGGCGCGCCCCTTGAGCGCCTCGATACTCGGCAACCGACCCTCGGCGGCCCGCAAGAGGTCCAGGGCGTAGAGCGACGGCACTCGGGCCCGCCCCTGCACGAGGTCGACCCGCGGGAAAGAGGCGACCAGCGAGCGACCCGCCGCGCCGGCGGCGAGGCGAAGCAGGAGTTGCTCGCGGCGCGTGCGGTCGACGTCGACCGCCAGACGGTAGCCCGCTTCGCCGAGAGCGCGGCGCCGCTCGTCGAGCAGCAGGGCGTCCTCTCCGGACCGCCTCGGGAAGACTCCCTCGGCCAGGCCCGGCACGAACACGAGATCGAAGGATCGTCCGGCAGCCTCCTCCGCCGCGCCCACGAAGACGAGTCCGTAGCGACGCTTCGGCGGTTCACGCCAACTGAACCTGAGACGCTCGGCGAGTACCCGCTCGACCTCGGCCAGGCCGACCTCGTCGACCTCCGAGAGTGGCCGTAGCTCCGCCAGGACTTCGAGCACGGACTGCGGCCGCCGCAGCGCCATCGTCGCCAGCCGGCCGAGTCGATCGAGCCATACCCCCCAGTCGGCACTCTCCGGCAGACCCTCCAGGAACTCCACCAAGGGGAGTGCGAAGCTCCGGAGGGTGCCAAGACGCGCGATCTGGCGCTCGAGGTAGCTCCGGCGGCCCTCGTTCTCGTCCTCGACTTCGCGCAGTTGCAGCCTGAACTCGGCGTCCAGGCCGTCGAGACGCTGGCGCCAGCGGTCGGCGCGGCCGACCACGGCCGCGTCCACCAGCAACCGCTCCCACTGCGCGGGGGCGCGGAGCGCACCGGCGGGTGCCGCGCCTTCATCGGGCTCGCTGGCATCGTCCGCATCGACAACCGTTGAATCCGAGTTCGTCGCCTCCGGCGACTTCAGCACGAGCTGTTCCCCGGCCGGTTCCACCCAGAGCACCTCCTCGACCTTCGGCGGCGCGCCGTCCGCGGCCGGCTTCGGCGTCTGACCAAGCGACAGGTACTCCGCGAACCGGCTCGCCGAGAGCCGTTCACCGGCACAGGCGAGCAGCGCCAGGTAGGCGCGTCCGGCCGGGTTTGGGCACAGCGAACCCCGCGTCACGTAGGCCGGGATTCCGGCGCGTCCGAGCGCGTCCTCCACCAGAGGCAGGTAGGCCGTCGGCTGGCGCACGAGGATGGCGATGCGGTCAAACGCCAGACCGCCGGCAGCCGCGGCTCGGATGCGGCGAGCGATCTCGACGCACTCCTGGCCCTCCCCCGCGGCCGAGAACAGGTCAACGGACGGCGGCCCTCCCTCTGGAGAAGGCGACTCTGCTGAAGGCATCCGCTCCGCGTCCACGCCCGTCTCGAAGACGAGACGTTGAACGCGGTTGAGCGCGGTTCCCGCCTTCGTGTCCGCCTCCTGGTCGACCTGGATCACGGCCTCGGCGCCGAGCACCGAGGTGAACCACTCCAGCGACTCAACGTCGCCTGCGGGGACGGTCGCCACGACCTCCCGGCTGCACGCGGCAAGAGAGCCCAACACGTCGGCCTGGGCGCGGCTGCGCACGGAGAGGTCGAGCCACATCGAGCGTGGCGGCACGATCGCCCGCCCCTCCGCGACCGCCTCCGCGGCGAGCCGGAACACAGCGGACCGGTCGGCCAGAGCGAACCGCTCCATCTCACGCGTGAAGCGTTCGAGGAGGCGACCCAGGTCCCGTGTCCCGTCATCATCCACAAGCGCGGCGGCGGGAACGCCCGCCGCCCGCAGTTCGCCGAGCGTCGCCGCCAGAGAGCGGGCGAATCCCGGCATGGCGGCGACCGCAGACAGGCGCTCCAGTTCACCGTCCGCCGCCGCAAGACGCGCGGTCCGCGCCGCGATGGCCTCGGTTCCAAGCGGCGTGATGGGCTGAAGGCCGCGTGCGGCCAGGTCGAGCGCAGCGGCCTCGCGCGCCCATTGCTGGAAGGACATCGCGTGAACCCCAAGCAGCCCACAGCCGGTCCCTGTCAAGCCCCGCAACAGGTCGTCCGCGGCGCCGCGGGAGGGCGCGAGCAGCAGGACCTCGTCGCCGGTCTCCACACACTCGCGGAGCCTCCTTCCGGCCTCCGCCAAGCGGGCCCGGGCGGAGCTCGAAACCAGGGTCGACGCGGTTGGCAGGTCCGTCACGGGGCCGGCGACGGGATGAGTTCCAGCGCGGCCAGCCGGCTTCGGCCTCGCACGTAGAGCATGCCTTGAGCGAGCACCGGAGCCGCCCAGGCCGGATAGCGGAGCAGGTCGACGGTGCGGCCGCCTACGTCGGCACGCAGGCGAATGTGCGCGACCTGCTGGTAGCTGTCCGCCGTCGCGCGGACGAGCAGCAGATCGCCGACCTCGCTGTGAACGACGAAGTGGCCGTCGACATAGAGCAACTGCGTGCGGGCCAGACGCGGCTGGCTCCAGTGGACCTCGCCGGTCGCCCAGTCGACCGCCCGCAGTTCCGCGTTCGGCGACTTCTCACCGCTCGAGACGTAGACGACCCCCTCGTGGTGGACGGGGGTGTTCCAGTGGGCGGCGATTGCCTGGTTGCGCGGGCCGTCCTGCCAAACCGGCCGGAAACCGCTCTCGCCACCCTTCGCGTCGCCGTCGTACTCGAGCAGCACCGCCCCTTTCTCGTAGGACTCCGTGAGCAGCACCCGGTTGCCGACCACGACCGGGTTCGCGGCGTTCACGCTGGTCAGCCGGCGCGCCCTCCAGCCGAAGCCGTCGATCTCCCGGCCGTCTTTCGGGTCGAAGAGGATGAGGCCGGAGCGGGCGAAGTGGAAGCCCCGGCGCCTGCCGGCGAAGTCGAGCACCACCGGGCTCGCGTAGCTCGCCAGATCGTCACCCAGGCGGTAGCGCTCCTCGCCGCTCCGCTTGTCGAAGGCGACCAGCGCCGTACCGTTCGGCTCGATCCGGCCGCTGTGAATGTTCGGCGCGCCGGCCGGACTGCCGCCGACCGCGACGATCAACAGTTCGCCTTCGATCCACGGCGAACTGGCGACGCCAAAGAAGTTCTGCTGGACGCCGTACCGCGCGTGGGTATCGAGCTCCCACAGAACCGCGCCATCGAGAACACGGTGACATCGGAGCACGCCGTCCGCACCGACCGCGTAGACGCGGGCGTCGTCGACCAGGGGCGCGGTACGCGGCCCGCCGTCGTAGCCGTAGTAGTCCTCGTAGTCGGTTCGATACTCCGAGCGCCAGAGTTCCTCGCCGCTGTCGGCCCGGACGGCGACCAGACGCGCCCGGTCGCCGAAACGGGTGAAGTAGAAGAGACGCCCACGGGCAACCGACGGCGCGGCGTACCCCTCGCCCAGTTCGAGGTGCCAGAGCAGCGGCGGCGGATCGCTCGCCCAGTCGGTTCGGATGCCGGTCTCGGGCGACTTCGAATCGCGGTTCGGGCCGAGGAAACCCGGCCAGTCGATGCCGTCGGTGCGGGTCCGAAGGTCGGGCGGCAGCGCCTCGGCCTCGGCCGCTACGGCGAGGTCTGCAGGCTCCGTCGCCAGGGCCGCCGCCAGCAAGAGTCCCGCCGCGCGGAGCACGGCCGGCGGACGGTGGGGCGAGTTCACTCTCAGCCGACCAGGTCGATCCGGTCCGGCCGGTTGGGCACCAGGCAGAGGAACTCGAACGGCGCCTCGATCACTTCGTAGGAGTGCGGCAGACCCGCGGGAATGAGCAGCACGTCGTCGGCGCCGACCTCGACCGTCTCGTCGCCCAGCACGATCCGGGCGCGGCCCCGAAGCACGTATTGCTCGTGCTCCACCTGGTTCGTATGCAGCGGCATGCCGCCGCCGTCCTCCATCCGGAACCGCCGCATCGCGAAGTGCGGCGCATCGTCGGCGACGCCCAGCAGGACCTGGGTCGTCGTCGCCGTGCCCAGCTCAACCTGGTTTGCCGGCGCGTCGTCGGCGCGCCGTACGACGGCGGGACGTCGGAGCGAAGGCGTCTGGCTCATGGACCTGACTCTACCGCCGCCGGCCGCTCGTCCGCGCGCTCCCGCCGCGGCGCCCGCGGACCTCCGTACTTGGCTGCACGCACGGAACGGTGTATCTTACTTTCGCCTTACCCGCATGGAGGAGGGAATCCACCGATGCTCACGCCCGAACCACTGACCACAAAACTCTCGACCAAGGGGCAGGTGATCCTGCCCAAGGCGATTCGCCGGGAGCTGCGCTGGGCAGCCGGAACGCGCCTCGTCGTGGAGAACACGCCCGACGGCGTCCTGCTCAAGCCCGAGCCCGTGCTTCCCGAGACCCGGCCCGAGGACGTGTTCGGCAGCGTGGCCTACGACGGCCCACCGAAGTCCCCCCAGGAGATGCGGGAAGGCGTCCTGGCCGAGGCCAGGCGACGGCATGCGGGCGATTGACACCAACGTCGTCGTTCGCTACCTGACCGGCGACGATCCGGAACAAGCCGCCAGGGCGAGAAATGTAGTCGAGACGGGGAACGTCTTCGTGAGCACGACCGTCCTCCTTGAGTGCGAGTGGGTCCTGCGCAGCGTTTACGGCCTTGCCGCCGAGGATGCCGCCTCGGCCTTGCGGGCCTTCTCGGGACTGCCGGGTGTCACGGTGGAGAGCCCGAACCTGCTAGTCGAGGCGCTCGACCGGGCGGCGAAGGGCATGGACTTCGCGGATGCCCTGCATCTTGGCGTCGCCGCTCACTGCGAGACGATGCTCACATTCGATCGCGACTTCATTCGCACGGCACGGGACGAGTCACCAGAGGTCGCAGAGCCCTGATCCTCAGCGTCCGCGGTAGCGGGGACGCTCGGGCCCGTCCGGCGTCTTCGAGAACATCTTGCGCAGCAGGCCGGCCCCCAGGGCGATGTCGTAGATCACGCCGAGGACCAGAAGGGCAACGAGGAGGGCGACCAGCAGCATGACGAAGCTGCCTCAGGGCGATGGCGCGATGCCGGCGCCGGCCCTGATTCCCCACCGGCCGTCAGATTCCGTGACCAGGTAGACCGTGTCGAAACTGTGGATCTTCGCTCCGCCTGCACTGTAGCGCGTGATTCTGACCGCGACGTTCACCCCTCTGGCGCCAATTTGGATCGCCTCCATGGAGTCCGCTTCGGAGCGCTCCCAACCGAGGCGCTCGGCGAACGCGTCGAAGTCGAACCCGTCCCTGTACTCCGCGGCGGTACTCCAGATCCTCACCCCTCCTCTTCCTACGCGAACGTGGGGAAACTCCATGGCGTCCGTCATCGCCGCCTCGTCACGGGCGTTGAACGCTGCGAGGTAGCTCCCGACCGCGGCAACGGCGGCCGCCGCACTCGCCTCGCGATCCGACTCCGACAGATCGTCCAGGCCCGCCGCGAGCCTCGCCTGGATCCCGGTCGAGCCGTCCTGCTCCGTCACAACGTAGGTGATCTGGTTGCTCCAGATGGCCGAGCCGTCGGCACGCAACCGCGTGTACCGCCCTGCGACGTGAGCCTGCCCTTCTCCAGCCTGGACGACGGTTGCCGAGTCGAGACGGGTCCGATCCCAGCCCGTCGCCAGCACCTGGTCGAAGTCGATGCCCGCAGCGTACGTCGCGGCGTCGGCGAAGACGCGGCCGTCGAAGTCCGCGGTCGGCCGCACGTGCGGGTACTGAAGAGTCGCGGCGAAGGCGGCCGGCTCGCGGGTGTTCCAGGCTTCGATGAAGCGGTGAACGGCCTCTTTAGCCTCCTCGTCGGTCAAGGCGGGTGCCTGAGCCGGCCAGAGAACGAAAAGACAAACCAGTCCAAGCAGGTGGCGCACAGCCAGCGGCATCGTGGAATGACTCTAGCCCGCCGTAGCGCCGGCTAGGATCGATGAGCGTGATTCGACCCCTCAGTCTGCTCGCCGTCTGTCTGCTCGCCACCGGCCCTGCCGCCACGGCTCAGCACGACGCTCCGAACGTCCTGTTCGCGATCGCCGACGACTGGGGGCACCCGCACGCCTCGGCCTACGGCGATCCGGTCGTCCAGACGCCAAACTTCGATCGCATCGCGAGCGAAGGCGCTCTCGCACACCACGCCTATGTCTCCTCGCCCTCCTGCACACCGTCGCGCGGGGCGATCCTCACCGGGCAGTGGCACTGGCGGCTCGAGGGCGCCGCGAATCTCTGGAGCGTCTTCCCCGATCGATTCGAGACCTACCAGGAGCTGCTCAAGGCGGCCGGCTACCGCACCGGCTCGACCGGCAAGGCCTGGGGACCGGGCCGCACCGAAACCGAGGGCCGGGAACTCGCCGGGAGACGGTTCGAGAGCTTCGAGAGCTTTCTGGCCGGGCTCGGCGAAGCCCAGCCGTTCGCCTTCTGGCTGGGTACATCCGATCCACACCGCCCTTTCCGGCCCGGATCGGGCGAGGAGAGCGGCATGGACCTGGACGCGATCCAGCTTCCCGCCGCCTTTCCCGATCACCCGGACATCCGCGGCGACGTGGCGGACTACCACTGGGAAGTGCAGCGGTTCGACGCCCTGGTCGGCGACGCGCTGCGACTGCTCGACGAACAGGGTTTGGCGGAAACGACGATCATCGTCATGACCAGCGACCACGGTATGCCGTTCCCGCGCTGCAAGAGCAACCTCTACGACTGCGGGTCGCGCGTGCCGCTGGCGATCCGCTGGCCCGAACGACTCGAGGCCGGAGTCGAGATCCACGCCCTCGTCAGCCTGACCGACCTGGCGCCGACCTTCCTGGAAGCCGCGGGCCTTCCGCGACCTGCTGCCATGACCGGACGCAGCCTGATCGCGCTGATCGAAGCCGGCAACGACGAGGCGGCGGTCGAAGCGGCGGTCGCGGCCGACGGACGCGATTTCGTGCTGACCGGCAAGGAACGGCATGTACCGGCGCAGGAGGCGCCCGATGTGGGCGGCTACCCGAGCCGTGCGATCCGTACCCGCGACTTCCTCTACATCCGCAACTTCCGGCCCGACCGCTGGCCAAACGGCACGCCGAACCACGAGCAGGCTGCCTACCCGGGCGCCTGGTACGCCGACACGGACAACGGGCCGACGAAGACCTACATGATCGAGCAGCGGGACCGGGACGCCGAGCACCGGCGGCTCTACGAACTGGCGTTCGGCAAAAGGCCCGCGGTCGAGCTCTACGACCTGCGCAACGACCCGGAGCAGCAGGTGAACGTCGCCGGCGACCCGGATTACGAGGCAACCCGGGACGAGCTTGGCGAGCGGCTGACGGAGCGCCTGCGGGCTACCGGCGACCCTCGCGCCACTGGCGGCGGCGACGCCTTCGACGAGTACCCGTACCTCGGCGGCGCGCCGCGCCACCCAAGCCTGCCGCGTCAACGGCCGGGAGCGCTCCGCCCGCCTGCTGACCAGCCGTGAAGTGGCAAGGCTGGCGGCGGTAGTACGAATGCGTCAACAGCGGCTGATCGGCATCGTCGGCGGCCTGGGGCCGTTCGCCCACATCGACTTGGAGCGGAAGCTCCTGGACGCGGCGAGCGAGCTGATCGGAGCGAGGCGCGACCAGGACTTTCCGCAGTGGGTGCTGTCGAGCATTCCGCAGACTCCGGACCGGACAGAGGCATTCCTCGGGGAGGCGGAGGACCCGACGCCTGTGCTGCTGCGCAGCCTGGAGCGGGTCCAGGGTGCCGGGGCGAACTTTGCCGTGGTCGCCTGCAACACGGCGCATCTCTTCCTGGAGCGCGTTCGCGAGCAGAACCCGGTGCCGATCATCAGCCTGATCGAGGTGACGGCCGACGAGGCGGCGCGCATCGCGCCTGGCGGCTCGGTGGGAGTACTTGCCACGTCTGGCACGCTGCGATCGCGGCTGTACCACGACCCGCTGGAGGCGCGCGGACTGCGTCCGGTGAGTCCGTTTGACCTCGAGGACGGCGAGGAGTTGCAACGGCGCACGGTGATGGAGCCAATCTACGGTCCCTGGGTCGATGGGCGGCACCAGGGAGGCGGGATCAAGACGGATGGCGGGTCGGAGGAGGCGCGGGCGCTGCTGGAAGGGGCGGCGGGACGGTTGGTCGCGGACGGGGGTGCCGACGTGCTCGTTGCGGGGTGTACGGAGATTCCGCTGGCGCTGGGAGGGGCGGAGGTTGCGGGCAGGCCGTTGCTCGATCCGGCGGCGTTGCTGGCTAAGGCGGCGGTGCGGTACGCGTACGGGCTTTGAGGGAGCCGGCTCGGGCTCGCCGCTTTGCGGCATCGCGCCTGATGCGGGTCAGAGGACCCGCGCACCCAGCCTTTCAGACGCGGAACCGCCGGCGGCTCCCGCAGCCGCCGCTTCGGCCTTCTCCCGCTGCTCGGCCATCTGCTCGAGGAAGGCGTTGGCGGCCTTCGCCTCCTCCATGTCGACGCCGCCGTCCTTGTTCTGGTCCATCATCTCGAAGTACTGCTTGATCCCGCCGGGAGCCTCTTCGAGCTGCATCTTGCCGTCGCGGCTCTCGTCGGAGAAGGCGACGATCGCGGTCACGTCGATACCCTGGCCGCCACCCTGGAAGGCGCCGCGGCCCCTGTTCTCCTCGTTGATGTAGGACATGAAGCCGAAGCTCATCTCGTCCGTCGTCGGCTCGCCCCAACGCACGGTCGCGGTCGGGTCCGGGTTCGCCGGGTTGTCCTCGGAGTTGTCGAACACCGTGGTCAGAAGCACGCGGGTGCCGGCAGGCACCTTCTTGCGGTCCTTGTACTTGTAGGTGGTCTGCCAGTTGAAGTCGTAGTTCGGCACGTCGAGCAGAACCTCGTGGCTGCCGTCCGGGTAGTAGGCCTCGTACTTCGCCGCCTTGCCGCGCAGGTGCATGTGCGGCAGGTAGCCGACGATCTCCGAGTCCGAGGGGAACGTCCACTCGGTCTGGATCGTGTAGTCCGAGTCGCCGGGCGGAACGGCGAAGTCGTACTTGCCCATGTCCGCGTTGAAGACCTCGTACTTCACTTCCTCGTCCTTGTCGTAGAACTTGAGCGCGACCGAGGACTGGTCCCAGGAGCCGGTGCCAGGGCCCGGCTCCTTGTGGTAGTGCATCTGCCAACTCAGGTTCCGACCCGCCTTCAGCACATCGGCCATGCCGTCCTCGTGGATCACCGGATCGTTCCCCGGGGCGATGCCGCCCAGGCCGGGAACGATGATGTGGTGAACCGCCGGGCTGCCAGGCCGGAACTCGATCGCCTTGACGTAACGATCCTCGGGGATCATCTCCTCGGTGACCGTCGTCTGGAAGTAGATGTAGAGATCCTCGACGTCGTCCTCGACGAAGTAGGGCTCATCGAACTGGAGGACCAGGTCGGGCTCGCCGATCAGCCATCCGTCGCTGCTCGGCCACTCCACCGGTTCCGGGGCATCCGCCGGATTGCCGGCCGGAGCGCCGGACTCGGCCCACTTCACCAGCACGTCGATCTGTTCCTGGGTCAGCGTGCGCTCGTTCGCGAAGACGCCGTTGTGTTCGGGGGCCGCATCCCACGGAGGCATGGCCCGCGAAGCGACCTGGCGCGCGATGGACCGGGCCCAGGGACGGGTTTCTTCATATGTCGTGAGGGCCATCGGTGCCACCATGCCGCCAAGGTTGGCGCCATTCGGGCGGTGGCAGACCTGGCACTCCTGCTGAAGCACGGGCGCCACGTCGGCGTAGAAGGTGATCGGCTCGGGGTCGACCGCGGCCGCCGTGGCAGCGCCGGCAAGGGCCAGCGAAGCAAGGGCGCCGAGGGCGAGCAGCCGGGTCACGGACGAGAGCTGGGGACGGTTCATTCGAGGTCTCCGTGAGGTCTGGTGTCCAGCGGTACTGACGGGCGCGGTGCTCCCGCCTTGCGCGACATACTATACGACTACTCAGTTTACGCGGGCGAACCCGATCCGGTTTCACAGAACCAAAAGGCGTTACCGTAAGCCCTGCCACACAACCGACACGCACGAGTAAACCAAGCCCCGCCGACGACCGTATAGACACCGAGGAGGAGAGCTATCGTGAGCACGACCGTCGACGTGCAGGGTCTTCGGCATGTCTACAAGGGCGGCACGGTCGCCCTCGACGGGGTCGACCTGTCGATCGGGGCGGGACTGTTCGGTCTGCTCGGACCGAACGGGGCGGGCAAGAGCACGCTGATGCGGATCGTCTGCACCCTGCTCAAGCCGTCCGCCGGCACGGTGACCGTCTTCGGCCACGACGCGGTCAAGGAGCGCCGTGCCGTCCGCGCCCACCTGGGCTACCTGCCGCAGGAGTTCGGCGCCTGGCGCTTGCACCGCGTCGAGGAGGTCCTCGACACTCTGGCCGATCTCTCAGGCCTCGATGACCGCGCCGCACGGCGCGAACGCGTCGACGCGGTCCTCGACAACGTGGGGCTGGGCGATGTCGCCCATCGCAAGGTGAAGAAGCTCTCGGGCGGCATGACCCGCCGTCTCGGCATCGCGCAGGCCCTGATCCACCAACCCCGCCTGCTCGTGGTCGACGAACCGACCGTCGGCCTGGACCCTGAAGAGCGCATCCGGTTCCGCCAGCTGATGGCCACCCTGGGGCGGGAACGGACGATCATCCTCTCCACCCACATCGTGGCCGACCTCGGCACCGGTTGCAACGACCTGGCCCTGCTCGACGCCGGGCGAGTCGTCTTCCGGGGCTCGCCGACGCAGTTGCTCGAACGGGCCGCGGGCCAGGTCTTCGAGCTCACGCTGCCGATGTCCGCGCCGCAGCCCGAAGGCGACTTCGAGATCGTCTCGCGCACCGCCAGCCAGAACGAGGCGACCTACCGCGCGGTCGCCGCGCCGGGCGGCGTCCCGGGAGACGCCCGGATCGCGGCCTCGCCCACTCTCGAGGAGGG
Source organism: Holophagales bacterium (assembly GCA_009845425.1). GTDB lineage: Bacteria > Acidobacteriota > Thermoanaerobaculia > Multivoradales > Multivoraceae > Multivorans. The sequence goes on along the minus strand of VXZQ01000014.1, from coordinate 381,747 downwards.
CTATCTCGCCTTCATGGTCGCCCGCGGCCGCGCGGAGGCGCTGGTCAGCGACGAGCACTTCGGCGAGCACGACGAACTCGAGTTCGCCGAGCCGCCACCTGTCGACGACGGCGCCGGGAAGGAGGCGCATCCGTGATCTCGTTTGCCCACGTCTGGTCGCTCGCCCGAACCGAGATGCGGACCACTCGCCGCCTGTTCCGCTTCTGGCTGTTCTCGGGCCTCGCGATTCTCACCTGCCTGGTGAGTTACGGCTACTACTGGGTGATCCACGGACTCTTCTCGTCCTTCTCGGCAACGATCGGTTCGATCAGCCCCAAATTCCTGCTCAGTCAGACCGCCCAGTTCCAGACCACGATTCTGGGTCTCGGCGTCGTCTTCCTCGCCTTCGACCTGCGCGCCCGCGACCGTCGTGACCGCGTGATCGAGGTGCTCGACACCCGGCCCTACTCGAACGTCGAACTCGTGCTCGGCCGCTTCCTGGGCACCGTGCTCATGGTCTGGGGCGTGGCGTTTGCCGCGATGATCCTCATCCAGACCGTCGGCCATGCGGGATCCGCCTTCGGCTGGTACGTCGGCGAACCTGCCCTCTGGAGTTCGGTCTGGGCCTACCTCCTGCTCGAGGCACTGCCGGCGCTGGCCCTCTACGTCGCCTTCGTGCAAGTGGTTTCCCTGGTCAGCAACAACCGGCTGGTCGCTGCCCTGGCCGGCATCGTGCTCGCCGCTGGCAGCACGTACCTGACGTTCCGGGTCCCGGTCTACCTCCTGCCGCCGCTTGCCCTGAACGGCGGCTTCATCAGCAACATCTCGGAGGTCGCGCCCCAGATCTGGACCGGCGTCAACTTCGTGAACCGGGGCAGCTTCGCCCTGCTCGCCGTGGGCCTGCTGGCCACCGCGGTCGCCGTCCATCCCCGTCTCGACGACGCGAAGCGCCGCCTGTGGGGGATCGCCGGCGGTGCGGGTCTCGCAGCCGGTGCCGTCCTCATCTTCTCGGCGATTACCTGGAGCGGCAACCAGATCGCCGAAAGGGACGCCTGGCGCGCCGCACACGAGGAACGCCGGGACGCAGCGGTCGTTGACCTTCAGACGATCCGCGGCTCGATCGACATCGAACGCGGCGGACGGCTTGCCCTCGACCTCGAAGTCCACTTCCTGCCCGCTACCGGTTCCGGAGTCACGTTCAGCCTGAATCCAGGCCTCCGGGTGGAGGGAGTCTGGAACGCTGGCGGTGACGCGCTCGACTTCAGCCATGACAACGGCCTGCTCGACGTCCACCTCGGCTCGACGCCAGCGGCAGACCAGGTCACCGGGGTCCGGGTGCGCGCCCGCGGGCGGCCCGACCTCCGCTTCGCCTATCTGGACTCGGCGATCGACTACAACACCGGCGAGTGGCAGGACGCGCAGATCGTCATGCTCGGCAACCTGAACGGCTCCGTCGAACGCAACCACGTCGCACTCCCCGCGTCTCTCGCGTGGCTTCCCCGTCCGGGCGCGTCCGTAGGCGCCGATGACGTGCGCCAGCGTTCGCGGGATTTCTTCGAGCTGGACCTCGACGTCACAGCCCCCTCCGGCTGGACGGTCGCGGGGCCAGGCATGGCCGAATCCACCGGGGAAGGTCAGCGATTCGCGCCCACCGGCCCGGTGCCAGAGGTCATGCTGGTCGCCGGCAGATTCGACCGCCGGACGACACACGTCGAAGGAGTCGAAGTCGAGGTCCTGTTCCACCCGAACCACCTGCGCAACCTGGACTTCTTCGCCGACGCCCAGGCCGAAATCGAGAAGATCGCCGCCGACCGCTTCGCCACCGCCCGCGAACTGGGAATGCCCTACCCCTACAGGCAGTTCAGCCTCGTCGAGGTGCCCTGGACTCTCCGTTCCTATGGCGGCGGATGGCGCATGGACACCGAGCGAGCGCCGCCTGGCATGATGCTGGTCAGCGAGAGCAGCCTGCCTACCGCCCGCTTCGAGTTCCGGTTCCGGAATCCGGAGCGGTTCGAGGACGAGGAGGGCGGGTTGCCCAGGGCGAAGGCGAACGGACTGCAGCAGTTCTTCCGCCTCGACTACTCCGGCGGCAATCTGGAGGCCGGGAGCATCCGCAACGTCTTCCTGTACCAGACAGGCGCCCGAGGGCCCGAGGCCCTGGCGCTGGAAGCGCTCTGCCACAACCTCGTGAACCAGTTGGTGAACGGGGGCGAGTCCTACTTCTCCGCTCACCTGTTCGACCGCGAGTTCGGCTGGACGATGGCGAACGTGATGCAGGGGGGCTTCACGGGCCAGTTCGCAGCCGGCGGCGGCTCGGCCGCCAGCGGCATCGTCAAGGCCCTCACGGACCGGCCCGGCGTCTGGGACGCTGTGCTGAGCAGCTCCCTTACCGACCTGGACGTCGAGGAAAACCCGAAGCAAGCCGTGAACGCGCTCTATCTCAAGACTGCCGCCCTTGCCACGGCGGTACTCGACGGCGCCGGGCGGGAGCGCACCGCAGCCATGATCGCCAACCTGCTGCGCGATCACCGCGGTTCGACCTTCACCGCCGCCGATCTGCACAGCGCAGCCGAGGAGGCGGGCGTCGATCTGGCGGGTCTCGTCGGCGACTTCCTGCACCAGACGGACCTGCCGGGTTTCCTGGTTTCCCCGGCGCAACTGGAGCGCCTGCCGGACGACGACCAGGGTGGGCCGCAGTACCAGACCCGGCTGTTCGTCCGCAACGGCGAGGCGGCGCCCGGCCTGTTCCGGCTCCGCTACGCCGTGCGCGCCCCCGGTGGCGCGCGCTGGGATTCCAGTGAGCCGGTCCTCATCCCCGGGCACACGACGGTCGAGTTCGGACTCGTCACGTCCCGGCCGCCGGGGACGATGCTCGCATCCCCGTACCTGTCCCTGAACCGGCGCGAGTTCGCCATCGAGTTGCCGCGGCTCGACGACGAGACGATCTCGGACAGGGAGCCGCTTCGTGGCGTCCGGCCGGCCGACTGGACGCCGGCGTTCCTCGACGGCGGCGCCGGCACGATCGTGGTCGATGACCTGGATCCCGGCTTCTCGGTCGAAACGGACGAAGCCGAGGCGGACGGCATGCGGCTCCAGGGCGGTCTCGCCGGCATCTTCGCACCCGCGCTCGAAACCGACCAGGGTCTGCCCGTCTACTCGATCTTCAGCGGCACTCCGGCCGACTGGTCCCGCTACGAACAGCCTTCGAGTTGGGGACGCTACCGGCGGACCACCGCGCTCATCGCGAAGGGCGACGGAAGCCGCCGCGTCACCTACACAACGGAACTGCCCGAAGCCGGCCGCTGGCGAGTGGAGCTGCATGTGCCCTCGCTTTCGCCTGTGCCGGGCGGCGGCGAGATCCGCCGCGAGGTGCGGATCGGCGGCGGCGACGGTCCACCCCGCGACGACGCCCGAGGCGCCCAGGTCAACGTGAGCTTCGGCCTGAACCTGGGCAGCTACGATCTTGAACTGCACAACGCCGGCAGCTCGCGTCCCATCGACTTCGACGCCCAGGGAGCGGGCATCGGCTGGGCCGTGCTGGGCGACTTCGATCTGGCCCCGGGAACGGTGGAACTCGAACTGAGCAACGACACGACCGGCAACGTCGTGGCCGCCGACGCCGTGCGCTTCGTGCGCCTGGACAACGGCGCCGGCGCCGACGCGACCGGCGGGGGTGGGACGCCGTGAGCGCGCGGCAATGGCTGGGCGCCGCGGCCGCCTCTTGCCTCCTGGCTCTGGGTTGCGACGCGGCAGGCACCACGGACACCGTCGACTTCCTGGTGCCGGTGAGCGCCTCCGAAGTCCGAACCGGCAACGTCGAAGACCTGATCGTCGCCACCGGCACCCTGCGCGCCGCGGAGAGCATCGTGCTCCAGGTCGAGACACCCGGTCGGCTCCAGATCGGGCGGAACGAGGACGGCAGCCGGCTCGCCGAGGGCGATCGCGTGGTCCCCGACCAAATGATCGCGGAAGTCACGGGCGAGGATGCACGACTCGCGGCCCGGGTCGAGGCGACGCACCAGGCCTACCAGGGCGCTCTCGCCGAGCGGGACGCCCGCGCCCGGCTCTTCGAGCAGGAGTTGATCGCCGCGGAGGAACTGCGACGGGCCGAGACCGCCCTCGAAGACGCCAAGGCAACCTGGGAGCAGAGCCTGCTGACGGAAGATCGCGCCAGAATGCTCACGCCCATTGGCGGCGTGTTGATGGAACTGGCCCGCGACACGAGCGGGATGCCGATCGCGGACGGCCAGCTCGTGTACCAGGGCTTCCAGGTCGCGCGGATCGCTCCCGTCGACTCCCTGGTCGCCGACATCGACCTGGTGGGCCCCGAGCTGGCGCGCGTCCACCCGGGTCAGAAAGGGCGGCTTCGCCACTTCGCCTGGGAAGACATCGCCTTCGAAGGCGCGGTCGTCCGTCTCTCGCCCGAGGTCGATCCGACGACTCATACCTTCCGCGCCGAAGTGGCGATCAACAACCCCGGCGGTCTGCTGCGGCCCGGCATGTTCGTCGAGGTGACCCTAGTCGTCGAACAGCGGAACGCCGTGCCCGTCATCCCCCGCGAAGCGGTCACCGAGCGCGGCGGCCGACGGGTCGTGTTCGTGCTCGACGGCCAACGCGCGGTGCGGCGCGAGGTGCTGCTCGGTCTCGGCGACGACGAGATCGCGGAAGTCCGCCAGGGGCTGGAGATCGGCGAGCGGATCGTCGTGCGCGGACTCGAGACCCTGACCGACGGCACGCGCGTTCGGGTGTCCGGCTAGCGCCGACCACCAGGAGGTCGGGCAACCGTGATCGCTGCTCCCGGTGAAGGCTCCGGCCCGGCCCGCCTCGCCGCCCGTCGGCCGGTAGCGGTCACGGTCACCGCCCTGGCGTTCGCCCTCGTGGGCTGGATGTCGTGGCGCGAACTGCCGATCGACCTCCTCCCCGACCTGCGCTCGCCGACGATCGTGGTCGCGGTGCGCTCCGGCGACCGGCCACCGACCGAGATGGAGCGGCTTTACGGCGAACAGGTCGAGCAGCGCCTGTTCACGGTACGCGGCATCCGCGAGGTCCAGCAGGTTGCCCGCACCGGCCGGCTGATCGCCACGGTGCGTTTCGACTGGGAAGCCGACATGGACCTGGCGCTGATCGAGGTCCAGAAGGCGATCAACCCGGTCGCGGCCGACCCCGAAGTCGACGAGGTCCTGGTCCGCCAGCTCGACCCGAGGCAGTCGCCGGTCATGACCCTGGGGCTGGCCTCGGAGCCGGGCGGTCCCGATCTCGCCGAACTCCGACGTCTGGCGCGACGCCAGGTGGCGCCGGCCATGGAGCAGCTCGCCGACGTCGCCGAGGTGCGCGTGCTCGGTGGGCGCGAACTGGAGGTGCGGGTGCGGGTCGACCGTTACCGCCTGCAGGCATTCGGCGTGACCCTGAGCCAACTCGAGCAGCGCCTCGTGGCCGAGAACGTCGACATCGACGCCGGCACCCTGGAGGATCGCGGCCAGGTCTTCCTGGTCCGCGGCATCTCCCGCTTCCGCAACCCACGGGACGTGGAGCGGGTCGTCATCCGCTATCGCACCCAGGCGGGGACCGGCGGCGAGCAGGTCCGGCAACCGATCCGCGTCTCCGATGTCGCCGAGGTCGAGGTCGTCCACGGGGAGATAGACCATCTGGTGCGCGTCAACGGCCAGGAAGGCGTCGGTCTGCAGGTGTTCAAGGAGGCCGGCGCGAACACCGTCGAGGTCTCGCGCACCGTGCGGGCGGCACTCGAGAACCTGGAACTCGACCTGCCCCGCGTGCAGGTGTCGATGGTCAACGACGACGCCGCCCTGGTCGAGGACGCGATGGCCGACCTGCAGAGCGCCGCCCTGGTCGGCATCGCGCTGGCCGTCGTCGTCCTGGCCCTGTTCCTGCGCTCGCTCGGTCCGACCGTGGTCGTTGCTTCCGCCGTGCCCGTCTCCCTCTTCGTCGCCCTGTTCGCGATGCGGCTCTGGGACCATTCGCTCAACATCATCACCCTGGCCGGTCTGGCGCTCGGCGCCGGCATGCTGGTGGACAACGCGATCGTCGTCGTCGAGAGCATCCACCGGCGCCACCGCCCCGGAGCTTCGGCTGCCGACAGCGCCGCCCGCGGCACCGGCGAGGTCGCCGGAGCGATCGCCGCGTCGACGCTGACCACGTGCGTCGTCTTCCTGCCCGTCCTCTTCGTGCAGGGGCTGGCCGCACGGCTGATCGAGGGCATCGCCTTCACCGTCACCGCCTCGCTGGTCGCGTCCCTCGCCGTCGCGATGATGCTGATTCCGGCCCTGTCGCGCTGGTTCCTGCCTCGGGCCAAACCGGCGGCTGGGGTCGCGGAAGCAGCACCCGCTGCCGACGCCACACTTGCGACGGATCCGGACGACGGCGAGGCGCGTCCCCTCGGCTGGGCCTTCGGCGCCCTGGAACGATTCGTGCTGTTCCTCCTCCGCCTGCGCTGGCTCGTCGTCGCCGCCGCCGTGCTTGCCGCCGCGGCCGCCGTGAACGTCCTTGTCGGCCTGGGCAGCGAACTCCTTCCGCCGGCCGACCCCCGGCAGTTCTCGGTGCGCATGGTCGGGCCGCCGGGCCAACGCGTCGAAGCGACCGCGGCCGCGGTGTCCACGCTCGAAGAGGCGGTGCGTCAGGCCGCCGGTGAGCACCTCGAAGCGGTTCAGGCCGAGGTCGGACGGCTGCCGGAGGACGACCGGCTGGTCACGACCGAACTGACCGAGGAGAACACTGCCCGGCTCCTGGTACGCCTGTCGGCCGAGGGTCCCACCGGCAGCCAGCTCGTGGGCGCGCTGTCGCCGAACTTCACGGACCTGCCCGACACCCAGATCGAATGGGAGGTCGGAACCTCGGCGCTGGCCGAAGCCCTGGGCTCATCCGGTCCGCCGATCGTGGTCGAGATCGCCGGTCAGTCGCTGGTCGACCTGCGGGCCGCGGCGACCAGCCTCCGCGACGCTCTGGCCACACGAGGGGAACTCTGGAACGTGCGTTCGTCCTTCGAGGGCGGTCCGCCCGAACTGCGGATCGAACTCGATCGGGCGATGGCCGACGGCCTGGGCGTCGATCTCGAGACGATCGCCCGTGTACTCCAGTCCGCGCTCGACGGCCGCAGGGTCACGCTGCTCTCGGTCGGCGACGAGGAGCGCCACGTCGTTCTGTCCCTGCCCCAGCCCCGGCCCGAGGAACTCGCCGGGTTGCGCTTCACCAGCAGCGCCGGAGCCGATCTCGTGCTCGGCCAGGTCGCGCGCTTCGTGCCGACGGAGGGAGCGCGCGAGGTCTTTCGCCGCGACCAGCGGCGCGTGGCGCAAGTGACGGCACGGATCGCCGAAGGCAGCGACTATCCACGTGCCATCGCCGCGGCGAGCGACGCGATCTCGGCGACCGAGCTTCCCCCCGGCCTGATCGTGCGCCTGGCCGGCGAGGAGGAGGAACGTCTGCGCGCCACCTCCGAACTGCGGCTCGCGGGCATCCTGGCCATCGTTCTCGTCCTGATGGTGCTCGCCGGAACGTTCGAGTCCCTCCTGCAACCGCTCACCGTGCTGTTCTCGATCCCCCTCGCCCTGCTCGGCGTCGCCTGCACGCTGGGGCCGATGGGCAGGCCGGTCGGCGTGATGGCCTTGCTCGGGCTGATCGTGCTCGCTGGTGTGGCGGTGAACGACGCCGTCCTCCTGATCGCTACGGCACGGCGGCTGATGGCCGCGGGCATCGAGCGGCGAGCCGCCCTGGCCCGGGCCGCCGCGATCCGGTTACGGCCGATCCTGATGACGACGCTCACCACGGTGCTCGTGCTTCTGCCGCTCGCCGTCGGCGCCGGCGAGGCGGCCGAACTGCGCAGCCCGATGGCCTACACGATCATCGGCGGCATCGTGACCTCGACGGTGGGCTCGTTGCTGGTGCTGCCCTGCCTGTACCTGATTCTCGACTCGCTGAGGCTGACTCGGCGCCGCCGGCCGACCGCGGACGCCTGAACCGGAACGCGCCGTGAGAGCCGGTCTCGACACGCTCGCCATCCGCCGCCCCCTGGCGGTGACGATGTTCTTCGTCGCACTCGTCATGCTCGGCGGGTTCGCGTGGCAGAGACTGCCGGTCGAACTGTTCCCTGCTCTCACGGGCGACTCGCTCTACGTCAGCTTCTTCCGCCCGGGCAGCGAGCCGGAGACGATCGAGCGGGAGATCCTCATGCCGCTCGAAGCCCGGGTCCGCACGCTGCCCCGGGTGGCCGAGACCTGGGGCGAGGTCAGCGGCGCCGCCGGCAGCTTCACCGTCCGCTTCGAACGCGGCGTCGACCTCAAGGTGCGCGAACTCGAGATGCGCCGCATCGCCGCCGATCTCGCCCGAACCCAGCCGCGCGACGCCTTCCTCAACGTGCAGGCCGACGACACCAGTGTCTTCTCGAGCTTCGCCATGATCCTGCAGGTGACCGGTTCCGACGACGAGGACGCACTGTACGACCTGGTTGACGAAATGATCACGCCCCGGCTGGCCGCGGTGCCGGGAGTCAGCCAGGCGATGCTGGGCGGCGGCGCCTCGCGCCAGTTGACCGTGTGGGTCGACCCGAACCGCTGCGCCGCGCTCGGCGTGACGACGGAGCAGGTAACCGCGGCGGTGCGCGGTGCGGCGGGACGCCTCCGCTACCTCGGCAGCCTGGAGGACGAGGCAGGGCGGACGGCGGTGATGCTCGACGGCCGGCCAGCCGGCCCGGTGTCCATGGGCGACGTACGGGTGGTCCCCGACCTTCCTGTCCTGGTCCGCCACGTAGCCGACGTCGAGATCGGCTCCGGCCGCCGCCAGATGCTGTACCGGGTCAACGGTGAGCCGTCGGTCGGCGTCATGGTGTTCCAGGAGGAAGGCGCCAATCTGGTGCGACTCGGTCGCGATCTGCGTCGCCGGATCGATGAGATCAACGAGGAGTTCACTCCGCTCGGCATCCGCCTGTTTCCCAGCTTCGACGCCGCCGACCTGGTCGAGACGCAGATCGACCGACTGCGGAACCTCGGTCTCTCGGGTTTCGGGATCGCGCTCCTGGTCCTGTTCCTCTTCCTCCGTCAGTGGCGTGCGGTGGCCGTGGTCGCGGTCGCCGTGCCGGTCAGTCTGGCAGTAGCTCTCTCCTTCCTCTACGTGGCCGGTCTGTCGCTCAACCTGTTCACGCTCTTCGGGCTGGCCATTGGCGTCGGACTCATCGTGGACAACAGCGTCGTCGTGTTCGAGTCCGTCCAGCGCCGCCTGGAACGCGGCAGGAGTCCCGACGACGCCGCGGCCGGGGGCATCCGCCGCACGGGCCGCGCCATCGTCGCCGCTTCCGTCACGACGGCGATCGTCTTCCTGCCCGCCGTCATCGTCGACCTGGAGTCGTCCCTGATCCAGAACCTGATCGCGCTCCTGTCGCTGGCCATCCTGCTGCCGCTGTTCGGCTCGCTCCTGGTGGCGATCGGACTGGTGCCCCTGCTGGCGCGGCACCTCGCCGCACCGGCCGCGATTCGGCGGTTGACCAAGCTGCGTCGACGCCGCGAACGCTTCGGCGGACTGGTGCCGCCCGACCCCACCCGGATTCTGTTCGCGGGCGTGCTCGCCTCCGCCCTGCGCCGGCCGGCGAGCTGGATCACGGGCGTCGTCACCGCCGTCGTCCTGAGCGTCATCGCCGCCCTGTTCCTCGTCGCTTCGAGCGGCCCCGGCCAGGCGCCGATCGCCGACCAGGTCCAACTCTCCGTCCGCCTGCCCGAGGGCCGCGGGAGCCTCGACTCGGCTGTCCGCGTCTTCGAACGTCTCGAGACGATTCAGGAAGTCGAGGGCGTCGACCGCGTCGAGAGCATGATCCGGGAAGAGGGAGGGTCGCTGACCGTCCACCTGGTGGATGAAGACGAGCGACCCGAGGGGCTGACGGCCAGACGCGTACGGCAACTGCTGCGTCCGCCGGCCCGGCGCGCCGGAGCCGAACTCCTCAATCCGGGCGAGGGTGAAGGCCCGGGAGGACGTGGAGGAGGCGGCGGCGGCAGAGGCGGCGGCGCCCAGGAACTGCTCGGCGGCGGCCCATCCCGGGTCGTCCTTTCCGGCAACGACAACGAGCAGTTGACCGACCTCGCGGCCCAGGTCACCGAGCGGCTGCGGGAGATCGAGGGCATCGCGAGCGCCTATCCGGCAGTACGCCCGGGGCCCGACGAACTCCACGTGAGTCCGAATCGGCGCGCCTTCGACACGTTCGGCGTGCTCCTGGACGAAGTACTGCCGATGCTGAATCTGGCCGGCCGCGAGGGGACCAGGATCAACACCGGTTATCCGCTCGCCAGCGGGAGAGAGCTGCCTATCGTCGTGCAACGGCTGGAGGACCGGCGCGACGGGGCCGAGTCATCAAACGGCAGCGGCGTCGACCGCGACGTGTCGCTCAGCGGGCTGCAACGGCTCCGCGTCTCGACCGGGGCCGGTGTCCTGCCGGTCGCCGCCCTGGCGCAAGTGCGGCAAGCCCCGCCCTCCCCGGTCATCACCCACCACAACGGCGTCCGCGAACGGGAGGTCTTCTACACCCTGTCACCGGACGTGCCGCGACGGGGACCCGCGCGCGACGCCTTCGACCGCAGCCTGGACGAAGCGATCGCGAGCATCCACCGGCCCGCGGGCACGACGATCGCGCTCGACCGCTCCGGGGAGAGCACGAACTGGTTCCGGCGGATCGTTGTGCCGGTCGTTCTGCTGGTCTTCCTCGTCCTGGCGGTGACGTTCGAGTCGATGACGCTGCCGATCCTTGTCCTGATCGCCCTTCCCCTCGCGCTGCTCGGTTCGGTGTGGGCTCTTGTGCTGACCGGCATCGGCTTCGAGGCGATGGCTCTGCTCGGTGCGCTCGTCCTGCTGGGATTGGCGATCAACCCGGCCGTCCTGCTCGTCGACCGAATGCAGCAGCACACGCTGGGCGCCGGCTGGAGCGCCGGCGCGGCCGCCCTCGCCGCGGTGCGCGAGCGGGCGCGCCCGGTGCTGATGACTTCCGCAACGACGGTCGCGGCTCTGGCGCCCCTGTCCATCGCCACGGGTCGCGAGAACGAGATCTGGCCGCCCTTTGCGACGCTCGTGATCGGTGGCCTGCTGACCGCGACCCTGCTGACGTTGCTCGTCATCCCGGTCGGCTTCGTCTTCCTGCGACGCCTCGACGAACTGTTCAGCCGCGTCGGCCCCTGGGTCGTACTGACCTGGCTCGGCGCGGTCATCGCCACTACGGCGCCTCTGTTCGCGTTCGGCGTGATCGAGTCGATGTTCTGGCAGGTCACGACCACGGTGCTGATCGCCGGGGCGTTGCTCGGCCTCACTGTATGGCTGCTACCGAAACCGCCGTCGCCAGAACCGGAGACGGCCGCCGGCCCGCCCAGACTCGTGGTCCGCCACCTGCGCAAGACGTACGGCCTTCCCGGACCGGTGCGCCGGGCGCTGCGGGCTACGGCCGACTTCGCCAGACGGGTCGCCGCTCAGGGAGGCCAGGCTTTCGAACCGGCCGACGCACGCGACCGGCTGCTGCCTCTTCTCCTCCTGTTCGCCGGCGCCATCGCCCTGGCAGCGCGGATGCGCGGCGGCCTGATCATCCTCGGCGTCCTGATCGCCATCCTGTTGATCGGCTCCCGGTTGCTGCGCGAGATCCGGCGCGCCCGCGGCCGCGCCGACGATCTCGGTCGCGTCGCACCGGGCGGCATCGAGGGCGTGCTGACGGCCCTGCTGCCCTGGGCGCTTCTCGCCTGGCTGGTCGTCCCGGAGATGGTCGCCGATCCTGAAGTGGGAGGGTTCATCGCGCTCGGCATCGTTTCCACGATCATCCTGTTGGTTCAGCTCGGACGCCGTACGGCGCGGCTGGAGACGATGCGCCGGGAACGGCGGACTTCCCGCCGCCGGCGCGCGCGCGGCTGGCGAGGTCAGATCCTCCGCCTCTGGCGCGCCGCGGCCACGAAGGTGTTCGGCCTGGACCTGCCGATCGACACCGTCAGGGCCCTGGCTGCAGTGAGCTTCGAGGTCGAACGCGGCATGGTCGGAGTCCTCGGCCCGAACGGCGCCGGCAAGACGACGCTGCTCCGGCAATTGACCGGCATTCTCGACTCGACGCGGGGCCGGATCACGCTCGGCGGCGTACCGTTGCTCAGTGTCCGAACGCGCCTCGCGCGCTACGTCGGCTACCTGCCTCAGGACGCCGGCCTGCCGCCCCGGCTGACCGCCCGCCAGTACCTCGAGTACTACGCCGCCCTCTACCAGATCGACAGGTCGGAACGGACCGATCGCATCTCGACGCTGCTGCGTGAGGTCGGGCTCGACGAGCGGGCCGACGAGCAGATCGGCGGCTACTCGGGTGGCATGCGACAGCGCGTGGCGGTGGCGCGCACGCTGCTCCGGTTGCCTCCGATCATCGTCGTCGACGAACCGACCGTCGGCCTCGACCCCCGCGAGCGGGTCCGCTTTCGCAACCTGCTCTCACGGCTCGCGAAGGACCGGATCGTGCTCTTCTCGACCCATGTCGTCGAAGATGTGGCGGTGGCGTGCGACCGCGTCCTGGTGTTGAGCCGCGGTCGAATGGTGTTCGACGGCCATCCGGCCGCGCTGTCGCGCGAAGCCGAGGGCCGGGTGTGGTCGTGGCGAACGGCCGATGAAGAAGAAGTGCCTGAGCTGCCCGAAGGCGCGGTGCTGGCCGACCAGAAGCCCGAACCGGACGGCACGAGCAGCCTTCGTGTGCTCGCCAGCGGCCGCCCGGACGAGCGGGCCGCCCCCGCCGAGCCGACGCTGGAGGACGGCTATCTGTGGCTCGCGCGGGCGGCGCGCACCGAGGCGCCGGCATGATTACGCTGCTTCGCACTTCGGCGGTGTTGCTTGGCGGACGCCGCTACTGGATGCTGCCGTTGCTGCCCCTGGTGTGGCTCGCAGTACAGGCGCTCATGCTGGTAGCCGGCATGCGGCCTGCCCTGGAACCGGTGGCGGCGCAGAACAGCCTGATCGGTGTGCCGGTAGCCGTGCTCGCCATCTTCCTGGGCGGCCGAATCATCACCGGGGAGCTCGACCAGCACAGCCTCGAGATCGCCTACACCGTGCCCGGAGGCGCCCATCGGGTCTGGCTCGGCAAGCTCGCCGCCGCGGTCTTGATGCTCCTGGTCAGCCTGGTCCTCCTCGCCAGCGTGACCTATGCCTTCTTCACGGCCTTCCCGGTTCTTCAGGGCCTGTACGGAGCAACGCAGGGAGTCGTGTTCTACCTCGTTGCCGCCATGGGCTTCGCGACCCTGTTCCGCAGCGATGTGGCCGGCTCCCTGGCCACGATCGGCGTCCTCGGCCTCAACCGGCTGTTCGGTTCGTTCCGCGTCTCACCGTTCTGGAACCCGCTCGCCGTGGAAGAGGCGGACGCGGCGCAAATGCTCGCGCTGAACGTTCAGAACCGCATCGGCACCGCCCTCGCGATCGCGGCGATCGTCGCCCTCACGTTCACCCGCGCCGAGCGACGGGAGAGGATGCTCAGCGGCTAGGCCCTCTCCGGAGTGATCAGAAGTCGCAGATCAGTCCCGGGTAGCGGAACACGACGCCCGGATCGAGCTGCTTCGGCTTGTTGGCCGCCTCTTCGGCGCGGGCGCCGGCGAGCATGCCCTCCATCCCGTAGTTGCCCTCGTGACAGGCGTACTCGTAGATCGCGTCCTCTGTCCGCTTGAGGGGAATCGACGCCGTCCAGGGCTGTGTCCACGTCCCCGGGTCGTTCACCGTGATCTCCCACTCCAGGGTTTCCGGGTCCGTCAGCGTGAACCGCTCGGTGATTTTCAGCTGCTCCGAGGAGCCCATGAAGTCGTTCTTCTTCGAGTAGTTCGTCGTCTCGATGACCAGGGTGTCGCCGTCCCAGTGGCCACGCGAGTCGCCGTTCCAAAGCCGGACGTCGTCATCGAGAGCGGACTCGTCGTCCAGCCGAATGACGCGCGCGTCGTGGATCATCTCCTGGTGAATGACGACGTGGTCCTCGCTCTGGAAGATCTGGTGGTAGCCGTTGTAACCCGGGAAGATGAAGGGGGCGCCGTAGCTGATGCAGCGCTCGGCGATCGGCCGGTCGAGCCAGGAATCGGCCGGATGCTCCATCAGGTGCTTCACCCGCTTGCAGAGGCGCTTCTTCGCCGATTCGGTAAAGGGCGGGATCAGACCGTCGGGCGGATCGACGACGAGCGAAGTGCGCTTGGTGAAGTACCGGTCCGCGATCCAGAACTGGTTGTAGTTGCCAGTCGTCGGGTCGTAGGACGTCGCCTTCGTCCGCTCGATCGCCGCCAGGACGAGCTGGTCGCCGAACAGGGCGTCCGCGCCGGGGTCCGTCGCTTCGGAGACCGCCGCCATCAGCTCCTGGAACTCCTCGTCCGTCAACCGCTCCTTGCCCGCCCAGGCGGCGGGGCGCTGCAGGGGAGTGCCGTTGTTGTTCTCCCACACGCCCTGGAGGTCCGGGTGGCCGTAAGCGGTGCGCGGGATTGCCCAGTCCGCGTCCTTGGCGTTGTTGTTGGCCGCCAGGACCGCGCCGGCAGCGGCGAGCGCGAGCAACAGGGCCATCGCGCCAATCGTCGCCAAGGCTCTCGACTGTTCGTTCTTCCTCATCCAACTACCCTCCCAAGAGCGGGTGAACCCAGGAATGCAAAACAGCGTCCTTCGATCATAGCTGCGGATCAACAGCGGTCCGCGTCACGTCCAGCCCCACGCCTTCGCTTCTTCGTCCCACAACGCCCAGCATTCAGCGGGCGCCAGACCGGCGTCAAGGAGCCATTGAGGCATGTCGGTCACCAGCCCCGCAGGGCCCTGCTGGACCGTGATCGGGCGGCCGTTGGCACTCCAGGCCGACCGCACGCGACCTAGCACCTGCGCCCCCTCGCTTTCCCCGGACTCCACTTCGAGCGAGTCGATCCGCACGCGCCACTCGACGTCCTCGCCCGAGCCGTCGGGACGAACGAAGCGAACCTCGTCGCCGTCGGTTTCGAGGCCCGCCACGAGGTCGATCGATTCGATCTGCTCGATGAAAGACGCGCGCAATGTGTCCACGTCCGGTTGAGGCTCCGGCGGCGGTCCGTCCGACGGACCACAGGCCGCGAGCGCTCCGACCAGGGCCATTGCCATCAAGGCGTGCCGCCGACTCGACCGGGATACTCCGACCATGTGACTCATGGCGTCAACTCTAACGCCTGCCAGCCGTACTACTCTCCCGACGCCCTGACCATGCCTCAACCAGACGCACCTCCCCGCCGCCAGGCCGGCGTCGGCTTCATCTTCGCCGTGATCCTGCTCGACATGCTGGGGGTCGGGCTCATCATCCCGGTCTTCCCCGAGCTCGTCGAACAGTTCAGAGGCGGCGACACCTCGTCGGCCGCCGTTGCTGTGGGCGCGATCGCGGCCTGCTACGCCGTGGCGCAGTTCGTCTGCGCCCCGATCCTCGGTGCGCTGTCCGATCGCTTCGGCCGCCGGCGCATCCTCCTGCTCTCCATGTTCGGTCTGGGCGTGGACTACCTGATCATGGGCTTCTCGCCATCGCTCGGCTGGCTGTTCGCCGGCAGGATCGTCGCCGGCGTGATGGGCGCCAGCATCACGACGGCGAACGCCTACATCGCCGACATCTCGACGCCGGAAACCCGCGCCCGCAACTACGGCCTTGTCAACGTGGCCTTCGGCGTCGGGTTCATCCTGGGACCGATCTTCGGAGGTCTGCTCGGCGGCATCGACCTGCGGCTGCCCTTCTTCGCCGCGGCCGGTCTCTGCCTCCTGAACTCGCTCTACGGCTTCCTCGTGCTGCCCGAGTCCCTGGCGCCGGAGAACCGGAGCGCCTTTTCACTCGGCAAGGCGAATCCGGTCTCGAGCATCGTGCACCTCCGCACGTACCCCCTGGTCGCCAGCCTGGCGGTCGCCTTCCTGCTGCTGGCGCTCGCACAACGCGGCCTGGAGACGTCCTGGGTGCTCTACACGAGCTACCGCTATGGCTGGAACGAGTTCCAGAACGGCCTCGCGCTGGCAGCCGTCGGTGTTGCGGCGGCCCTGGTCCAGGGCTTCCTGGTGCGACCCGCGGTCACCTGGCTGGGCGAGCGACGGGCGGTACTCGTCGGCTTCGGCATCGGAACGCTGGCCTTCGCCGGCTACGGCCTCGCGCCGAACGGCCCGATCCTCGTCACCGTGATCTTCGCGGGATCGCTGGGGGGCATCGCCGGACCGGCGGTCCAGGCGATCATCGCCGGCACGGTGGCGCCCACCGAGCAGGGGAAGATCCAGGGGGCGCTCACGTCGCTGATGAGCCTGTCCGCGATCGCGGCGCCGCTCGCCTTCACCAGCGGCGTGTTCAGCTACTTCACATCCGACGCCGCTCCGTTCGAGTTGCCAGGCGCCCCACTCCTGGCCGGATCGCTGCTCATGGCCGTCGCCATGCTGCTGCTGGTCCGAGCCTTCCGCCGACACTGACGGCTCCGGCGCCCGCCAACCAGTCAGGGCGGGCTACAATCGACTCGTCAAGGAGGTTCGCCATGCCGTTCGACAGTTCGTCGCTGCCAATACGACTCTTCACGGCTTCCCACGAGCGTTCGTGGAACCCGGCCGACATCGACTTCTCTCAGGAGCGCTCTGACTGGATGTCCTTCTCGGACGACGAGCGGAATCTGCTGATCCGCCTGATTTCCGGCTTCCGGGTCGGCGAGCGCGGCGTGACCCACGAACTCGCGCCGCTCCAGTTCCGCTTCCGCCAGGACGGCCGTCTGGAAGACGAGATGTACGTCACCGCGCAGATGTACGAGGAGGCCCGCCACGTCCAGTTCTTCGAGACCTGGTTGATCGAGGCGCTGCCGGGCCGGTTCGGAGTCGACATCCCCTACCCCAACCTCCATGGCGACATGTTCTCGACGCGGCTGCCGGCGACGATGCGCGCGCTGTTCGAGGACGACAGCCCCGAGGCGCTGCTGAACGCCATCATGCTGTACCACTTCTACGTCGAGGGCGTCGGCGCTGAAGCCAGCTACCCGATCTACTACAAGATCTTCGAGCGCACGGGCAAGTTGCCCGCGCTCAACCGCGGGATTCGCCTGATCCAGCGCGACGAGGCCCGCCACATCGGTTTCGGCGTGTACATCCTGCAGCGCCTGCTCGCCGAGCATCCGCACCTGGTCGACCAGTTCGAGGCGCAGGTCGAGGCGATGCGCCCGTTCGCGGAGGACGGCCCGAACCAGACCTTCGCCGGCTTCGAACGCGGTCAGGCGCCGTTCGACCTCGACTACGACGAGTACAGGCAGCTCTACCTCGACAAGCTGGAAGAGATGAGGCAGAGCATCTACGACGGCCGGCTCGCGGCTGCCGTCTAGGAGCGCGTGGTGGGACCGGCATCCGCGGGCGGCAGTCTGCGGCGCGGGCTGCCGGGTCTCCCCGCCGTCGCCGGCACCGTCCTCTGCTCCCTCTTGCTGGCCACCAGTCCGCTGGCGGCACAGACGGAGCCGCGTGCCGACCACGTCGTCCTCGTCTCGGTCGACGGCCTCCGGCCGGACTTCTACCTCCCCGGCTCCTCCTGGCCCGCGGCGAACATGCAGCAGATGGCGCGAGACGGCGCCCACGCCGAGGGCGTGCGCGGGGTGTTTCCCACGGTCACCTACCCGTCGCACACGACGATCGTCACCGGCGCGTTGCCCGCCCGGCACGGGATCTACTACAACCGGCCCTTCGAACCCGAGGGTCAGAGCGGAGAGTGGTACTGGCACGAATCGGCGATCCAGGTCCCCACGCTCTGGGATGCCGTGCGCGGGGCCGGCCGGCGGACCGCGGCGATCTCCTGGCCGGTGACGGTCGGCGCGCCGGTCGACTGGCTCGTGCCGGAGGTCTACTCCCTCGACCCCAACGTCGACCGCCTGCTGCCGATGCGCGAGGGCACTTCGCCTGGCCTGTGGCAGGAACTGGAGCGGGAGGCAACCGGCCGCCTCAACCTGCGCAACTACTCCGCCGCCTACATCACGCGTGACGACACGACCGGAGTGATGGCTGCCTACGTCCTGGAAACCCACCGACCGGCCCTGCTGGCTCTGCACCTGATCACGACCGATTCCGCCCAGCACGCGCACGGCCGGGAGTCGGATCGCATCCGGCGCGCCGTCGGCGCCGCCGACCGGGCCATCGGCGCGGTCCGCGACGCCGCGGAACGCGCCGGCATCCTGGACCGCACCGCCTTCGTCATCACCGGCGACCACGGCTTCGTCGACCTCCACACCCAGGTGATGCCCAACGTCTGGCTGGCAGAAGCCGGCCTCCACGGCACCGAGCCCGACCGCGGTGAGTGGCGCGCCACCTTCCACCCGAGCGGCGGCTCTACCTTCCTTCACCTGCGAGACGCAGCGGACGAAGAGGCGCTGAAGGCGGTCCGCGCCATCCTCGCCGACCTGCCTCAGCCCATCGGCCGGCTGTTCCGCATCGTCGAACGCGACGAACTCGACGAGATAGGCGCCAGCCCGAGCGCCCCCTTCGCCCTGGCCGGCGCCCTCGGCACCAGTTTCGGCGCCGACGCCTCCGGCGACGCCGTGCGCCCCACCGACGGCGGCGCCCACGGCCACTTCCCTACCGACTTCCCAGAGATTCTGACTGGCTTCGTCGGCTGGGGAGCCGGCTTCGAAGTCGGCCGCACCGTTCACCGCATGGGGCTGACGGACATCGCCGACCTCATCGCGATGCTGCTCGACGTGGACTTCGAGAGTCCGGACGGGTCGCCGCCGTTGGGTGTGCTGACCCGCTGATCTACGCCGTCAGCCCGCGGTACACCTTCGGCAACTGGCTCGGCAGGGCGGCGATCTCGTCGATGACGAGGTAGCGACGCTCGGGGCACATCTCGCGCAGGTAGTCGTGGCCGGCGGGGTCGACGGTGATGCAGAAGGTGGAGATGCCCTGGCGTTCGGTCTCGCGGAGCGCGACCATCGTGTCGCGGATGCCGTAGACGCGGGATGCCCGGTCGCTGCCGTAGTCGAAGTCCTGGGGGTAGCCGTCGGAGAGGATGAGCAGAACCTTGACCTTCGCTTCGCGCTCGGCGAGCTTGGCGGCGGCGTGGCGAATGGCAGGTCCCATCCGGGTGCTGCGCTTCGGCTCCATCGCGGCGATCCGGTCCTCGGCCTCGCGGTCGAAGTCATCGTCGAACTCCTTGGCGACGAAGAACTCGACCTCCTTGCGGCCGAAGCCGGAGAACCCGTAGATCGCGTAGTCGTCGCCCAGGGTCTCGAGCGCGTCGGCCATCAGGACCAGGGACTCCTTCTCGATGTCGATCACCCGGCGCCCCGGGGGAATCGGCTGCGGGTTGTCGGGCCAGTCGAAGTCGTCGAAGACGCCGACGTACTCCGGCTCCGGCTCCCGGCCTGACGCCGGTTCAGGCTCTTCCACCGGCGCCTCCGCGTCGGTCGAGGCGCTCATGTCGAGCAGGAAGGCAGCCGCCACATCCCGGTGCTGGCGCCGGCGGCTCATGTAGACCGCGCCGTCCGGCGGCCGGCCGGCACGGCGGTCGACATGAGCTTCGACCACCCGGTCGAGATCGAGCTCCTCGCCCTCGATCAGGCGCCGCATGCGCCGGAACTCCTCCGGCTTGAGCAGCTCGAACTGCTTCCTGACGCGCCGCAGCAGGTCGGCGTGGTGGCGACGCGTCTCGTCGACAAACCGTTCCGGTGGAGCCGCGGAGCCGTTCGAGGGCGGGTCCAGCGGTTCGATCGCCTTCTCCCGCAGATGGCACCAACGGCGGCGGTAGCCGGCCAGCTCATGGTCCCACTCGTCGTAGTAGAAGACCTGCTCGCGGTCGAGCCCGGCCTCCGCCAGTTCGCGCTCCAGCCGCTTCGAGAGTTCCTCGAGGCGGGCCGCCAGTTCCTCGGGATCGACTTCGATCGGCGTCCCCTCCTCGTCGCCCCCTTCGGCCTCGATCGCCCCCGTGATGTCGAGGTCGGTCAGCGGCAGGCCGGCGGTGCCCGAGAGGTCGCCGTCCTGCAGGCTGAGTACGCCCAACTCGTCCACCTGTAGTTGTTCCATCAGGCCAGCGGCAATCGGTCCCGGTTCCACGTCGTCCCGCACTTCGACTTCGGATGCGAGCTCCTGCCACTCGCGGCGCAGCTCGACTCGCTCCGGTGCGGGGTCCCCGTGGTGCGCGGGCGCCGGCACGTCGAGGGATTGGGCTTCGGCTTCGGGATCCAGGTCGGTGCCGCGATCCCGAGGTGCGCCGTCGGCGGCGGCCGGGGCCGGCCCGGACAGGGAGGAAGCCGCGCGCAGGGCGGCGAACTCGGGATAGAGCGCGCGCACAGCGCGGAGGGTGTGATCGACGGTGGCGCCGGGCTCCAGGAGCGTCGCGGCTTCTGCGAATCGCGAGCCTCGGTCCGCGTTCCCGGAAGGCCGGCCAGAAGGCCGGCGCACCGACATCCGGCTCGCCGCATCCGTGTCTGCTGGGTCTTCCAATCGGGAGCGCTGTTCGACGAGCAGCGCCCGCGCCAGGTCGAACAGGGCCCCTTCGCGCGGCTGCCGGCGCGCGGGCGGCCTCGATGCCGGGCTCAGCGACGAATCGAGCGCATCGTCGATCAGCCGCAGCAAATCGCGGCCCACGCCTCGGAAGACGCGCGCCAGAGCGGCGTCGATTCGCGCCCCTTCGAGGCGCGCAAACAGCGCCCGGGCGAGAGCGGGCTCATCGAATCCCGCAAAGAAGTCGGCGAACCGGAGCGGACCGCGCCTGTAGGTGCCGAACAGCACGCCGCCCAACTGGTGCAGCACGGCCATCCGGTAGACCATGAAGTTGCCGTAGCTGTCCGGCAACCGGTCGATTCGCTCCGGCAGGTAGAAGGCCGCACCGTCGGTCGTGGGCCGGCCGGCGGCCGCGGCGCCTTCCAGGTCGAGATGCCCAGCACCCGATCTGTCCCCGGCTTGTAGATCCGCGAGCGGCCGGACCTCGGCCGGGCGCGCCAGCATCGCCTCGACGTAGATCTCGAGGACGCGGGCGACGTCGTCGAGGGCAACCGCGGTCAAGGCAACAGCGTCGTTGCGACCTCGGTCACCGCGCGCTGGACCTCGTCGTCGTCGGTGATCGCCCGGCAGATCGCGGCGACGCAGGCCTCGCGTACGCCGATGCCGCCGGCGATCAACTGCGCCGTGTAGATGAGCAGGCGGGTGCTGACCCCTTCGTCGAAGCCGCGGTGGTGAAGGTTGCGGATGCGCTTGCCGAGTTCGGCGAGGTCCCGCGCCAGGGTCAGGTCGATCCCCGCTTCGTGCGCGATGATCTCCGCTTCAACCTCGGGCGGCGGGTAGTCGAACTCGAGCGCCACGAAACGCTGGCGCGTGCTCGGCTTCAGGTCCTTGGCGACGCTCTGGTAGCCCGGGTTGTACGACAGCACGAGCAGGAAGTCCGGGTGCGCCGGCAGGATTTCGCCCCGCTTCTCGATCGGAAGGATGCGGCGGTGGTCGGTCAGCGCGTGGATCAGCACCGTCGTGTCCTTGCGCGCCTCGACGATCTCATCCAGGTAGCAGATCGACCCGTCGCGCACCGCCCGGGTCAGCGGACCGTCCATCCACACCGTATCGTCGCCTTCGAGCAGGTAGCGGCCGACCAGATCGGTCGCCGTCAGGTCCTCGTGGCAGGCGACCGTGACGAGAGGCGTCTCGATCCCCGTACGTGCGCCCGCATCGCCTCCCCGATAGAGGCGATGCGTCATGTGCTCGAGAAACCGCGTCTTGCCGCACCCCGTCGGTCCCTTGAGCAGCACCGGCATGCGCGCCCGATAGGCAGCGAGAAACAGGTCGACCTCGTTGCTGACCGGCAGGTAGTAGGGCGCCTCTGGAGCAGGCCGCGGCGTCGCCGCTTGCAAAGGCTGAGTCATGGGCTGGCGCGCTAGCGAATCAGCAATGGTCGATCGCACGGGCGAGCGCGAAGTCCTTCTCCGTCACGCCGCCGGCCGAATGCGTGCTGAGGGTCAGCCGAACCCGGTTGTAGCGGATGTCGATGTCCGGGTGATGATCCGCCGCTTCCGCCAGCTCAGCCACGAAGTCGACGAAACGCACCGCCGCCGGAAAGGTCGGGAACTGGTAATCCCTCGATATCGCAGGTGCTTCCAGATCCGCCTCCCAGCCGTTCAACTCGCCGCACGCGCTCCGAATCTCGTCCGCCGTCATCGCCGCCATTACCTGTTACCTCCGCCGCGCGACCCTAGCAGCCCGCCGCACCCGCAGTGGTACTGTCGGCGGCCTATGAAATTCGGCATCTTCTACGAGCATCAGCTACCGAAGCCCTGGGTACCGGACTCGGAGCACCGGCTGCTTCAGAACTCTCTGGACCAGATCGAACTCGCGGACCGGCTTGGGTACGACTACGCCTGGGAAGTGGAGCACCACTTCCTGGAGGAGTACTCCCACAGCTCGGCGCCCGAAGTGTTCCTGGCCGCGGCGTCGCAGCGGACGAAGAACATCCGCCTTGGCCACGGCATCGTCCAGTTGACGACGAACCACCCGGCCAGGGTCGCCGAACGGGTCTCGACCCTCGACCTGGTCTCGAACGGCCGGGTCGAACTCGGCCTGGGCGAGGGTTCGAGCGTCACCGAGCTACATCCCTTCGGGCGCAGCTTCCGCGACAAGCGGATCGTCTGGGAAGAGGCCGTCCAGGCCTGCCTGCCGATGTTCTGGAACGAGGGCTGGGAGTACCACGGCCACTACTTCGACTTCCCGCTCCGCAACGTGATCCCGAAGCCGCTGCAGCGGCCTCACCCGCCGCTCTGGGTCGCCTGTTCGCAGCTCGACACGATTCGTTACGCCGCGCACCGCGGCATGGGCGCGCTGTGCTTCAAGTTCGCCGATCTCGACTCCGCCCGGGCCTGGGTCAACGCCTACTACAACACGTTCGTAAGCGACCAGCGCAAGCTCTGCGACTACCGGACGAACCCGAACCTGGCCACGGTCAGCGGCTTCATGTGCGCGCCGACCGACGAGGAAGCGCAGCGGAAGGCCGACGGCTGGACTTTCTTCCAGTTCGCCCTCCAGCTCTACAACAAGGAAGGCCCCTTCGAACCCGGTACGAACAACTTCTGGGAGCGCTACCAGGAGTGGAAGCAGACCCCCGAGGGCCGGAAGCGCTCGGACAGCGAACTGATCGGCTCGCCGGAGACGATCCGCGAGCGCCTGCGGGAACTGGAACGGGCCCACGTCGACCAGGTCATCCTGCTCAACCAGGCCGGCAAGAACACGCACGAGGACATCATGACCAGCCTGGAGCTGTTCGCCCGCGAGGTGATGCCCGAGTTTCAGGCCCGCGAAGACGAGCAGCAGGCGTGGAAGCGGGCGGTCCTCGCCGGCGACGTACGCCTCGACGAGATCGACACGGAACCGTTCAACACGACGTCACGGCTACGGCCTACCATTCCGCCGTCCGAGGAAGCTCTGGCCGCGGCCCGCAAATGGGCGAGCTGACTCACCCACCAGCGACCGCAACCGAATCACCGCTTCTGCGTAGTCAGGTACGACAGCTCGCGACCCATCACAGGAGACTCTTCATGTTCCTTTTCCTCCAGCGCCGCAGGGCTCTCTCGCTAGCCGGCTGCGCCCTGCTCCTGGGAGCTGCCCTCTCCGCCGCGCCGCTCCTCGCCGACGACCAGGAACTGCCGTCGCCCGAGGAGATCGTCGCCCGCTACATCGAGGCCCTGGGCGGCGAGGAAGCGATCCGCGCACACAGCTCGAGGACTGTCAAGGGCGGGGTCGAGATTCCGGCAATGGGCATGTCCGGCCAGACGACGGCCTACTTCATCGCGCCCGACAAGATGATCGTCAAGGGCGAGATGCCAGGCATGGGCGAGAACGTCCAGGCCTACAACGGAGAGATCGGCTGGGTCGAGAACCCAATGGCGGGCGCACAGGTACTGGAAGGCGACATGCTGGACCAAATGAAGCGCCAGGCTCGCTTCTACGCGGACCTGGAGCGGGCCGACCTCTTCCCGCAACAGACGACGGCCGGAGAAGCCGAATGGGACGGTCAAGCCGCCTACCAACTCGACGTGGTCGATGTCGACGGCAACGAAATGTCCCAGTACTTCGCCAAGGAGACCGGGCTCCTGATCGGCGCGGAGGGAACACAGACGACCGAGATGGGAGCAATGGAGGTGGCGATCACCATCGGTGATTACGAAGAGTTCGGCGGAGTGTTGATCGCCACGTCGACCTCCACCAACCTCGTTTCGATGGCAATGGAGATCATCGCGACAATCGAGTCGGTCACCTTCGACGACGTCGACCCGAGCGTCTTCGAGCCCTCCGAAGCGATCAAGGCGTTGTTGCCCGAATAGACGGCGCCACCAACCCGCACACACCCGAACTCAGGAGACCATCCATGACCATCAACACCACCAGCCGCAACGCTCTGCTCGTACTCGTCTGCTGCGGCCTCATTCTCGGCGGCTGCGCCGCCTACGAAGCCGGAGAAGCCCCGACCGCGGCCGCACCAGAGCCTCCTCCACCGCCAGAGCTGACGGAGGAGCAGAAGATCATCGCCCGTCACGTCGAAGCGATCGGCGGCGAGGATGCCCTCCGCGCGCACACCTCGATGACGATCAAGGGCGCCTTCGAGATGCCGGCGATGGGCCTGTCAGGCGAGGCGACGATTTACCTTGCCGCACCCGACAAGGGCCTCCTGAACATCGAGATCCCGGGCTTCGGCAGCAACATTCAGGGGTTCAACGGCGAGTTCGGATGGTCCGAAGACCCGATGCAGGGCGCGCGCCTGCTCGAGGGCGGAGAGTTGAGCACCTTGAAGAACCAGACCCGCATCCACGGAGACCTCGAGTACGACGAGCTCTACTCCGAGCAGACCGCGGTCGGCGAGACCGAATGGAACGATCAGGCCGCCTACCAGATCGATCTCGTCGACGTTGACGGCAACGAGTCGTCGCGCTACTTCGCCGTGGAGACAGGCCTGCTGATCGGCGAGGAAGCGACCACCACGAGCGAGATGGGCACCATGGAAACGAGCACTACCCTGGGTGAGTACAAGGAGTTCGGCGGCGTCCTGTTCGCAACGTCCACGACCACGAGCATCCCGTCCTTCGGCATGGAGATCACCCAGACCATCGACTCCGTGACCTTCGACGATGTCGACCCACGCGTCTTCGAGCCTTCCGACGCTATCACGGCGCCCCCCCCGGCGTCGCGGCTCTTGCCGCCCTAAACCCCACATACCCCGTGGGGGCCGCGGCGGCGCGGCCGCACCGGTGATCTTCGTCGCGGCGACGCTGCTCGCCGCTGCCGCGACGCCAGCCGATGCCCAGGGAAGCCGCCGGCCGCAGGCGCGGCTGACGGCTTTCTACGAGCAGTGGCTCGCGGAAGTGGAGCCGCTGCTTGCCGAAGCGGAGCGTAGCGCCTTCGAGCGTCTGGAAGGTCCGGGCGCGCGCGAGCGCTTCCTGCGCGCCTTCTGGGCGGCCCGGCCGGAGCGTCTGCTCGAGCGCTGGCAGGAGAACCGCGAGGCCCGCGACCAGCTGAGGGAACGCTCGCCGGCGATGGAGCGCGCCGTGCTCCTGGCCGGCAAGCCGGCTGACCGCCAGACCGTCGAGCCCTGCGAGTCGGAACTCCGGCGGATCGAGATCTGGACCTACGACGGCTGGCGACTCGAACACCAGCTCGGCCGTCCGCCTCTCCCGGACGAAGACGAGATCGTTCTGGCCTTCGTCCAGCAGGTGAACTTCGACCCGCGGTCGCTGCGGCTGTGGTCGCCGTCCTCCGGCGTCGATCTGACCTTCGATCGGGAACAGCACGACGGCGGCCGCTCCGACGACGCCGAGACGCCGATGGCCGGCGCGTTCCGTGTACTCGACCAGGCCGAGCGACGCCGATGCATGACCCCGACCGAGCGGCGCCGCCTGGAACGGCGACTGGGCCGCGCCGTCGGTTGGCGGCAGTTCATCGACCGGCTGGACTGGGCCGCCGCGGCCTCGGAAGCCGACTGGATCGACCGCTTCCTCCGCGTCGAAGCGGTACTGGACGTGGACGCCATGACCCTGCCGGGCGTCTCGCTCGACTTCGAACCACTTGGCACCGAGAACCGGCGCACCGCGATGCGCGGCCGGCTGCGGCTGCCGCCCGAGCACCTCGCCGCCATCGGCGCCGGCCAGATCCTCGATCGCGTGACGATCACCGGCGACGTCTTCCTGCGCGACCGGCTGGCCGACGCCTTCGTCGTCACTCATCACGTGAGCGGCGGAAACGCTGACATCGCCCTCGACTTCTACCGGCGGCTGCCGGCCGGCGCCTACCGGCTGGAGATCCGCGCCGAGGACCGCCTGGGTCGCGGCCTCCTCCGGACGAGCAGCACGCTTGAGGTGCCGGCGCTCGACGTGCAGCCCGATGTCCCCGGCCTCGGCCTCCTGAGCCGGCGCGAGACGATCGCCCTCAACCAGTTGCCGAGCGTCGAGTTGCTGGCGCCCGAGGGCCGCGTCCTCGGTTCGACCTTCATCGCCCGTGTCGTCGCCAGCCCGGCCGTGTCTCGGGTCGTCTTCCTGCGCGACGGCGAGGCGATCGCGACCATCGACGCTCCTCCCTTCGTGCAGGACCTCGATCTGCCGGGCCGCCGCCACCTGATCGAGGTCCAGGGACACAACGCCGCGGGATCACTCCTGGCTCGTCACGCACTGGAGATCGAGCGGGAGGAACATCCGTTCTCGATCGCGCTCGAGCGCCCGGACCCGGCGTTCATCGAGGAGGCACTCGAGCTGCCCCTGCGCGTCGACGTCCCGTCCGGCCGGGAGCTCGACCGCGTCGACTGCCATCTGGACGCCGAACTCCTCACAAGCATGACCGCACCGCCGTTCCGCTGCCGGGTGCCGGCGGGACTGCGGCTGCCGCTGAGCTTCGTTCGCGCCGCCGCCACGCTTCGCACGGGCGAAACGGTCGAAGACCTCGTCTTCCTCGGCTCAGGAGCACCGGAAGAGATCGAGGTGCGACTCGTCGACCTGCTGGTTTCCGTCGGAGGCCGGCAGGCGGGACCGGCAACGGGACTGGCCGCCGCCGACTTCCGTGTTCTGCACCGAGGCGTCGAGGCACGGATCCGGGACTTCCGGAACCTCGCCGACCGACCGCTCACCGTTGCCCTGCTGATGGACATCTCGAGTTCGATGGGTCGTGGTGTCCGCGTCGCCGCGACCAGCGCGCAGCGCTTCTTCGAGGGCATCCTCACCGATCGCGACACCGCCAGTCTCATCGTCTTCAACCACGACCTGGATCGTCTGGCGCCGTTCTCAGGCGACACGCGCCTGCTCCGCTACGCCGCCGAGGGCCTGCGCGCATGGGGCTCCACCCGGCTCTACGACGGGATCGCCTATGCCGTCTCGTCGTTCGCGGGCCGTCCGGATCGGCGCGCCCTGGTCGTGCTAAGCGACGGCGCCGATACGGACAGCAATCTCGACTTCGAGCGCGTGCTCACGCAGGCCGAGCTGGCCGGCGTCGTCGTCTATCCGATCGCCCTGAGAGTCTCCGACGAGGCAACGACGGATGCGCTCAGGCATCTCGCCGAACGCTCGGGCGGCCGCTACCACGCGGCCGCTTCGGTAGAAGACCTGGACCGCATCTACCGGGAGATCGAGCGCGCTCTCCGTTCCCAGTACCTGATCGCTTTCGAACCGCCGCCCGGTGTCGAGGCGCGGGCCGACGGGCTCCGGGACATACAGGTCGAGGTTTCGCGGGCCGGGCTGACGGTGACGGGAGTGCGCAGCCGGGGCAGATAAGGAGCAAGGCTGACGCCTCGCCGCTGTTCCCCGCGGGTCAGAAGACCCGCGGATACAGGCCGGCGCACCGACGTAGACTGCCGGCATGAGCGGGGCGCGCGTGGCAATAAGGGCGATCGAGCGCGCCCTGATCCGGCCGTGCCGCGAGGCGGAAGGCGGCGCGGGGTTCTGGCTCTTCGTCAGCCACCTCGTCACCACGTTCGGCATCGCGCTGTCGAACTTTCTCCTCTTCTTCACCCTGATCTGGGCCGCCGTCCGGCGAACGCGGCTCCATTTCGCGAGCGGCGACGAGGACCGGCGACGGCGACGGCGGATCCTGCTCCCCCTGGCCGCCTATGCCGGCTGCTTCGTGCTCTCAGCCGTCTTCTCCTACGATCCAGCGACCAGCCTCCAGGAGCTCTCGACGCTCTACGCCGTCCTGACCCTGCCGCTGGCGCTCCTGCTCGTCCGTGGCGAGCGCCAGGTGCGAGTCGCGATCGTGTCCGTGATCGGGATCTCGGTCGTACTCGCCGGCCACGGCCTGGCCCAGTTCGCCTTCACCGACTACGGGCCCCTCCACCAGCGGATCCCCGGACCATTCTCGCACTACATGACGTTCTCCGGCGTCCTCCTGCTCGGCCTCGCCCTGATCGCCGGCCGCCTCAGCAGCGCGGGAGGCTGGCGCTCCGGCGTCAACTGGATCGGTCTGGCACTCGTCGGCGGAGCGCTGGCCCTGACTCTGACCCGCAGTGCCTGGGTGGGCGCCTTCGCCCTCGCGGTCGCGGCGCTGGCCCTTCAGCACCGCCGCGTCTTCCTGGGTTTCGCCGCCGCGCTGGTCCTGGCCTCCGCCTCGCTCGCTGCGGTGGCTCCGACGCTGTGGCCGACCTACTGGCAGCGAGCGACCTCGATGATCGAACTCCGCTATCCCTCGAACTACGACCGCCTGTGCATGCTGTGGGCCGGCGGCCAGATGATCGCCGACCGCCCCTTGACGGGCATCGGCCCCGCCATGGTGCGCGAGTGGTACCCGGCCTACCGCCATCCGACGTCCGTCCGGGCGCGGGTGAAACACCTGCACAACACGTTCGTCCACATGGCCGCGAGCCGCGGCATACCGTCTCTGCTCGCCTATCTTTGGCTGATGGGTGCGGCGGCAGCGATGGCGTTCGAGGGCTACCGCCGCGAAGGCGGCCGGGCCGGGCCGCGCGCCGACCTCTACCTAGGCGTCCTGTTCGCCCTCCTGGCACTGAACGTGGCCGGCCTGTTCGAAGCGAACTGGCGTGACACGGAGATCCAGCGCTGGACGCTGTTCCTGCTGGCCCTGCCGGTTATCCTCCGCGCTCCAGACGACCGGCCCGGAGATTCGGCATGCACCTCGACCGCCTCAGCCTGATTCAGCTCCTCGACCTTCTGTCGGCCGGAGAACTCTCGTGCGTCGAGTTGATGGACGCGACCCTGGAGCGCATCGAAGCCACACACCCGAAGCTCAACGCCGTCGTCAGCCAGCGGCCACGCGGAGAGTTGCTGGCCGACGCCGAAGCGGCCGACGCGCGCCGCGCCGCCGGCAACGCCGGGCCACTCGAGGGCGTGCCCCTCGGCGTCAAGGACCTCGAGGACGTGGCCGGCATGGTGACGTCGATGGGCTCGCGGGTGTTTCGCGACTCGGTCGCGGAGGCGGACTCGACCCAGGTGGCCCGGCTGCGGAACGCCGGAGCGATCGTCGTCGGCAAGACGAACACCCCCGAGTTCGGGTTCACGGCGATCACCAAGAACCCGTTGTTCGGCGTCACGCGCTCGCCCTGGAACCCGGAGCGCACCCCCGGCGGCTCGAGCGGGGGTTCCTCCGCGGTGCTGGCGGGTGGCGTGCTGCCCCTCGTCACCTCCTCCGACGGCGGCGGCTCGATCCGTATCCCGGCCAGTTTCACCGGCGCATTCGGCCTGAAGCCCAGCCAGGGCCGGATACCGCGCGGGCCGATGAAGGCCTGGGACTACGGCAGCACCGCGGTCTACGGTCCCCTCACCCGCACAGTGGAGGACGGAGCCCTGTTCCTCGACCTGGTCGCCGGTCCGTCGCCTTGCGATCCCGGTTCACTGCCCCATCCGGGTCTGAGCTACCGCGAAGTGCTCGAATCCGGGCTCCCCTCCTCCCTTCGTATCGCCTGGTCGCCGGACCTTGGATACGCGAGAGTGCAATCGGACGTCGCACGTGTGGCCGCGGAAGCGGCGGCCGTGTTCGACCAATCCGGTCTCTCGGTCGAACCGCTCGAGGAGCACGTACCGGGCGGTCCGCCGATGCTCACCGCGGCCTGGGGCACGCTGGGCAACTTCCTGATCGCCGGCCAGATCCACGAACCGCTTCGGAACCACCGCCAGGACATGACCCACTCCTTCGCGGAGGCACTGGAGCGCTCCTGGGAGATGACGCCCGAGACGTTCGGCGCCGCGGCGCGTGAGCGGGCTCAGCTGAATCTCTGGTGCAGCGACGTCTTCAATCGCTTCGATCTGCTGCTGACGCCGACGGTGCCCTACGACCCGCCGCCCGCGCGCGGTCCCTTCCCTACCCACACCGAGGGCAGAGAGCAGGTGCCGGCCGGGGTCGCGGCGTTCACGATTCCGTTCAACATGTCCGGCCATCCGGCGGCGACGGTGCGCGCCGGCCTCTCCGACGCCGGTCTACCCGTCGGCCTGCAGATCGTGGGGCCGCGACATCGGGACGATCTCGTGCTTCGGGCTGCCCGCCTGTTCGAGCGCGCCCGTCCCTGGCACCCGAACTGGCCCGAGGTCTGAACTCGGTTCAGGGAACCACAGTGACCTTGACCGCGCCCGACCGCTTGTCGCCCGCGATCTCGAAGGCGCGCTCGAACTCGTCCAGCGGCACCTGGTGAGTGAGCAGGCTGTCGAAGCCGTCCCCGCCCGCAACCAGAATGCCCACCGCTTCGGCGAAGTCCGGTTCGCCCGAGCGTCGCGAGTAGCAGTTCGACCACTGCAGGCGCGCTTCCTTGCCGAGCAGCACGAGAGGGTCGAGGGTCAAGAGGCCCATGAACACGCCCAGTACGCAAATCGTCCCGCCTGGTGCGAGGGCGATCCCGGCCGCCGTCATGGTGTCCGCCAGACCGCCCACCGTCTCGACCACGAGATCGGCGTCGTAGCCGGCCAGGTCTTCCGGAGAGCCGGCGTCAAGCACCTCGTGCGCGCCGAGCTGCTTCGCCGCCGCGGCCTGGTGCGGATGCCGTGCCGTGATCGCCACATGGCCGAAGCCCCAGGCCCCGGCCACCGCGACCGCCGCGAGACCGATGGAACCGGCGCCCAGGATCAGCAGCTTCCCCGGCGGCTTCTCCCGGTCCGTGCCCACGAGCCGCAGGCCATGGACCGCAACCGCGAACGGTTCGGCGAGGGCGGCAAGGGACGGCGACAGGGAACCGGGAACGCGATACAAGCGATGGGCCGGCACGACGACGGCGTCCGCGAAGCCGCCCGGCCGCCGCAGGCCGTAGAGCTCGAGTTCCCGGCAGATCGAGTCCCGGCCCTCGCGGCACGGGTCGCAGTCACCGCAGGATGCGAGCGGCTCCACGACGACCGGTTCTCCCCCCTCGAAGCCTGAGACACCTGCTCCCAGGTCGTCGACAACACCGGCCATCTCGTGGCCCATGATTGAGCCCGGCTCGATGATCGGCTTCGGACTGTGAACCAGATGCAGGTCGGTCCCACACAAGCCGCAGGCGGTGATCCGAAGCCGAACCTCGCCCGGGCCGGGTTCCGGTAGCGCCCGCTCGGCGAGCGCTACTTCACCAGGGCCGCGATAAACGCCCGCGCGCATCGCGCGGATCGTAACAACGGCCTGTGATCAGAAACCGAGTTCGGAACAGTTGGCCGCCTCGCCGTTCACGGTACAGGCGCAGTCGCCGTCCGTGCAGTCGACGTTCACTTCGCATTCGCCGGAGTCGCCGCAGGCCGAGGCCGCGAACTCGAAGGAGTTCGCGTTGGCCACGTCGACCGTGCAGTCTTCGCCGTCCTCGCAGGCGACCTTGACCTCGATGACCCGGGCTTCATGTCCACCCTCCGCCGCGCTGGACATCTCGACCCGCCGCTCCCGCTCTTCCAGGGTGGCGCTGATCTTCTGCATCTGACCATCGCGCCAGACCTCGAGCACGACGGTCTCGCCGTCTTCGTGGCCGCGGATCGCCCGCGCGAGCGCCGACGAAGAGGCAACCGGTTCACCGTCGACCGCTGTGACGATGTCGCCGACCTCCAGACCGGCCCGGAAAGCCGGGCTTTCGTCCACGAGCTTGCCGACCATGACGCCCGCGTCCTGGGGCACGCCGAAGTGGGTGCGCAGTTCCGGAGTGAGATCGGAGAGCTCCACGCCGAGAAACGCGCCGCCACCGTGCCGCAGGTGCAGCCGCGAACCGCGCTCGCCGAGTCGCTGCATCACCCGGTGCAAGTGCCGCCGCGCCGACTCGCCGGTTTCGCCGTCGGCGTGCTCATCCGCGATGAAAAGCACGTCGTGGTCGCCGGCCTTGAGGATCATGGCGTTCTCCTCGGAGACCCACTCGTGGTCCCCGTCGTGCAGAACACGGACATCGCCGTCGTCACCGACGAAGACCACCCGGCGGCTCACCTGCTCCTCGCAGTCCTCGCCCTCCGCGCAGTCCATCATCTTCCTGACCTCGATCCGGCGGACCTTCTTCTCCTCGTCGTCCACCGCGGCGACCGGCGCCACAAGCGCCAGCGCCAGACCGACCACCAACCACACCTTCATTCGTGACATGTCGAGTTCCTTCTCCCGTCTGCGTTTCTTCACATTCTACGTAGGGCGCCGCATCGACGCGCCGCCTTGTAGTGAGAACGCTCCCCGGCCGGATTCGTTCCCCCGGAGCGGGCGCTCGCTCAGGAGTCCTCCATCGACGCCCGCACGGTCCGCAGGTCCTGGAGCGCCGCCTTGGCCATTGAACCGCCGTCACGCGCCACCTCGACGAAGCGGAATCCCTGCCGGATCCGTTTGGGGGCCTCCTTGACCGTGCCGGCGACTCCGGCAAACAGCCCGTGCCGCCTGCAGCCGTCCAGGATCTTGTCGATCGCCGCCGTGAACTTCTCGTCTTCCTGGTCGGCCGCCGGCCGAAGTCCCAGCGACACGCTGAGGTCGCTCGGGCCGACGTAGACGCCATCGAGGCCCGGCACCGAGAGGATGTCGTCCAGGTTGTCGAGCGCCTGCTGGGTCTCGATCATCGGGATGCAGTAGATCTGCTCGTTCGCTTCCTCAAGGTAGTTCCCGCCGTAGAGCAGGCCCGCGCGGAACGGCCCGAAGCTGCGCTTGCCCCGCGGGGGGTACCGGCAGGCGGCCGCCGCGGCCTCCGCCTCGGCGCGGCTGTTGACCATCGGGATGATGATCCCGTGAGCGCCGGCGTCCAGCATCTTGCCGATGATCCCCGGTTCGTTCCAGGGCACCCGGACGATCGGCGTCGTGTCCGACGCCGTCATCGCCTGCAGCATCTCGGTGGCGCGCTGGTAGTCGACGAGGCCATGCTGCATGTCGATCGTCGCCCAGTCGAAGCCAAGCCGCGACATCAACTCGGCGCTGTGGGTGTCGGGAAAGGCCAGCCAGGCGCCGAGCACCGGCTCTCCGTTGTCGATCTTGTCGCGCAGACGGTTCTTCATCGGCATGGCCTACGACCCCTTCCTTCGAGTTTGCGTTGGTGTGGCGGCGAATACTACGAACTTGCGTCGCCGAGCGCACGAGACCGGCTCAGGGGATAAGCGATTCGTCCGGTTCGAGAGACGCCGCGAAGCCCGCGAGCAGATCGGCCGAATGATCGATGTCGTCCAGCGAGATCGTCTCGACGGCGCTGTGCATGTAGCGGTTCGGGACGCTGATCAGCCCGGTCGCGACGCCCGCGCGGGTGATCTGAATCGAGTTCGCGTCGTTCGGCGCCGCCCGGCC
The DNA here is from genome assembly GCA_009845425.1 of Holophagales bacterium. Lineage (GTDB taxonomy): Bacteria > Acidobacteriota > Thermoanaerobaculia > Multivoradales > Multivoraceae > Multivorans. The sequence goes on along the minus strand of VXZQ01000014.1, from coordinate 348,171 downwards.
GAGCGCCGCCAACTGGAACGGGATCTTCTCGGCTTCCGCGACTGCCTCGAGGCGGTCGCTGACCTTCGGGTTCATGTTCGGACCGCGAACGATGACCGGCCCGCCTCCCAGGCTCAGATCGCCTTCCTGGCGCTTGCTGATCGTCGGGCAATCCGTCGCGTGGGTGACGTCCACCGCGATGCCCACGTCGGGGTCGACGCCGTGGGTGCTGGTACGTGCGCCACGCAGACCGATCTCCTCGCACACCGTCGACACCGCGTACACCGCCACCTTCGGTTTCTTCCTGGCGACGCGCCGCAATGCCTCGATGACCACCCACAGTCCGGTCGTGTTGTCCATCTTCGGGGCGTTCGCCAGGCCGTTGCGCATCTCCTGAAAACCCAGATCGAGCGTCACCGGATCGCCGACCCGCACCGCGCTCCTCGCGTCGTCGCCATCCGTCGCGCCGATGTCGAGCCAGAGGTTCTCCATCTTGACCACCCGCTTGCGCTCCTCCATGTCGAGCAGATGGATCGGCTTGCGAGCGATGACCGCGGGGACGGGTCCGTCCTTCGCCCACACGGTCATCCGCTGGCCGATGAGCTGCTGCGGATCCCAGCCGCCGATCGGCTGCACCCACAGGAAGCCCTTGTCGTCGATGTAGCTCACGATGAGGCCGATCTGGTCGCAGTGGCCCGCGAACAGCACACGGCGACCCGCCGGCTTCTCGCCGGCTTCGACGTTCACCGCCGCGATCACGTTGCCGTGAACGTCGGTCGACACGTCGTCGGCGAACCTGCCCGCGTAGGCGCGAACCACTTCCTGCACCGGCTCCTCGTGCCCCGAGGGGCTCGGTGCGGCCAACAGATCAGTGAAGAACTTGCGTGCTGTCTTGTTCACTTGCTGCTCCCAGCCGCTGTTTCGCCCGACCGCAGCTCACGGTCGGGCAGCCACGGCGCCTGTCCTGTTCGTTTCGGATCCTTGAGTTCAACGTCCTCTGCGGCGCTGGCGGCTGCTGTACGACCTCAGCGCGCGCAGGAGGTCGATCTTACGCAGAGCGGGCCAGTGCGTATCGCAGAAGTAGTACTCCGAGTAGGTGCTCTGCCACAGCAGGAAGCCGCTCAGACGAACCTCGCCGCTGGTGCGGAGGATCAGATCGGGCTCGGGCTGGCCGGAGGTGTAGAGGTAGCGCTCGATCGACGAGGCGCTGAACTCGTCCGCAACCTCGTCGAGGGATCTGCCGACCGCCGAGTTGTCCAGCAGGTAGTTGCGGAAGGCGCTCGCGATCTCCTCACGGCCGCCGTAGGCCATCGCGATGTTCAGCCGGTATCGGTCGTAGCCGCTGGTGGCCGCTTCCGCCTCCCGGATCGCGGTCTGGAGGCTCTCCGGCAGAAGTTCGACCTGTCCCAGGAACCGCACCCGGATGCCCTTCTGATGGACGTCGTCGTGGTTCGTGAGTTCCCGGGTCTTCTCCTCGAACAGATCGAACAGCGCCTGCACTTCCTTCGCGGAGCGATTGAAGTTGTCGAGCGACATGCTCCACACCGTGACGGTCGAGACGTCCGCCTCGTAGCACCAGTTGAGTACTTCCCACAGCTTCTCGGCGCCCCTGAAATGGCCCGCGCTGACGTTGCCCAGCCCCTGCTGGCGCGCAAAGCGCCGGTTGCCGTCCATGATCAGGCCGATGTGCTGGGGCAGGCGCCAGGTCCGCACCTTGGATTCGAGCCGACGCTGGTAGACGAGGTAGAACGGCCACTTGATCAGGGCCTTGACACGGCGCCAGAGTTCGCTCGCGGGCCGTGTTTCGCGCACAGGAACGGCGCCTGACGGGGCGGAATCGAAGACGCTCAACGGCGGCTCCTCGACCGGCCGGTGGACACCGCTCGCAGAAGGCTGTTCACGCTCGAAGCTCTCCGGTTTCGCTGTGCTATTTTTCCACGTCGCACGGTCCGCAGCCTTTCAGGCATCTCACCCCAAGCCGCTCGAGGCCAGCCTACTCATGACACCGCGAGACTCACTCGAGTCGGCCCGGCATCATAGCGGCCCTGTCAGGCCCGGAAGCGGAACGAACACAGCGCCGGCCCGCCAGAGGCAACGTCGCGCGCGACACCTGATCTTCCCGGTTCTCGCGCTCTTCGTCTCTGCGGGCCTCGCTGCGCCGGCGCCGGCACTCGAGACGACTGACGGGACCGAAGCGCTGCGCCTATTCCTCGACTGCGACTGGGGCTGTGACTTCACCTTCCAGCGCAGCCAGATCACCTACGTCAACTGGGTGCGCGATCGGCAGGATGCCGAGGTGCATGTCCTCGTCACCATCCAGTCCGGCGGCAACTCCCGCGAGTACACGTTCAACTTCATTGGCCTGGAACGCTTCGAAGGCGTCGACCAGAGGTTGATCCATACGTCGTCATTCACGGACACGGACGACGAGCGCCGCCGCGGCGTGCAGCGCATCCTGGAGTTGGGTCTCGTCCGCTACGTGCTGGAGACGCCCCAGGCCGAAGGACTCGTCGTGGAGTTCGAGAACGGGGAAGAGCAAGGCGAGGCACACCGGGGTCACTTCCATCCCGAAGCGAACACGCTGGTGGTCGACGACCCCTGGAACCACTGGGTTTACCGCCTTCGCCTGAATACCGACTTCCGAAGCGAGGATCGCAGAGACTCGCAGTCCTACCAGACGAGCGCTTCGGCGGGCCGCACCACTGACTTGTGGCGCATGGGAATGGGCGTCTTCTACTCATACCGGGAGAGCAACTTCGAGTTCGAGGACGGCAGCACCTTCAAGAACGTCTCGCGGAGCACGAGCTACTTCGGCCAGGTGATCCGTACCCTGGCCCCGCACTGGGGCGTGGGCGTCGGCGCCAGCAGCCGCCGGTCGACCTTCCTGAACCTGGACAGCTCCTACCGCGCGGCAGCGGCTATCGAGTACAACTACTTCCCCTACAGCGAGTCGTCCGAGCGCGAGTTCACGTTCGCCTACTTCATCGGCGGTACCCGTCTCGACTATGAAGAAACCACCGTCTTCGACAAGCTCGAGGAGACCTACACGGACCAGGGCGCGTACATCGCCTTCGGCATGGAGAGGCCGTGGGGCGAGGCCCACCTCGACCTCCAGTACAGCCACTTCATCGACGATTTCGATCGCAGCCGGATCGAGTTCAGTACCGATATCGAGTACCACATCGTGCGCGGGTTGAGCTTCGACGTCTACGCCGGCGTGTCGCGGATCCGGGATCAGATCTACCTGCCGAAGGGCGGCGCGACGGACGCCGAGGTCCTGGTCGCAAGACGGCAGTTGGAGACGGACCTCTCCTTCCGCGGCGGCATCCAGCTCCGCTACACCTTCGGCTCGATCTACAACAACGTCGTCAACTCGAGGCTGAGCAGCGAGAGCGGCGGCTTCTCGAGGATCTTCTAGCTCGCGGGCGCCGCTCCGGTATCGTGGACCGCGTGGCTGTCGTCATCGCCGGTGGCGGCGACATCGCGTACCTGCTTGCGTCCTCCCTTGCGCGGGAGGAGGACGTCTTCGTCATCCTGCCGACGGAGGCCGCCCGCGACCGGTTCGAGAACCTCGACCTGCAGATCACGGTGGGGCCGGCGGCCAGCCGGTCCGTTCTTCAGCACGTAGGGCTCTCCGATGGCGACACCTTCGTCGCCTGCGCCGATTCCGACGAGCGCAACATCATCGCCTGCCTGGCGGCGCGCGGCCGGGCGCAATGCGCGACGTACTGCTTCATCACCCAGGACGAGCACCACGAGAGCTTCAATGACCCCGAGCAGACCACTCTCGAGGAGGTCATCGACCACCTGATCTGGCCGCAGTGGTCGCTGGCCCGGGAGATCGGCCGCATCGTGCTCGAGCCTCGGGCCCTCGATGTCGAGAGCTTCCACCGCGGCCGCATCTGGCTCGTGGAGTACAGGCTGGAGGCCGACTCTCCTCTCTGCGGCCCCACCCTCGCCGAGGCGCCCCTGCCGAGCAACGCCCTCGTCGTGAGCCGGGTGCGCGACGGCAAGCTGATCGTGCCCCGCGGACTGGACCGCCTGGAAGCCGGCGACAAGGTGCTCTTCATGGGCCGGCGGACACCGCTTCGCCAGGTAGCGAAACGCTTCTTCGCCGCCCCCGAAACCGTGGTCCGCAGCGTGACGATCGTCGGCGCGGGCCGTACCGGCAGGCTCCTCGCACGCGAACTCACGAGCGGCCTGTGGCCGGAGGTGAAGATCATCGAGGCCTCGCGACGGCGCTGCGAGGACATCGCCGACCAGGTAGGCCGGGCGATCGTCTTCCACGGCGACGGAACGGACCTGAGGCTGCTGGAGGAGATCGGCGTCGCGCGCAGCGATGCGCTGGTTGCCATGGCCGGCGACGATCAGACCAACCTGCTCTGCTCCCTGATCGCCAAGCAGCTCGGGATCCCGAAGGTTGTCACGGGCGTCAGCAACGACACCAGCAGCGCCCTCTTCGAGCGGGTCGGCATCGACGTGACCCTGAACGCTCGATCCGCGGCGATCGCCGAAGTCCTCCACCAGATCCAGGCGCCCCGGCTGGAGTACCGCGCGACCCTGGAAGACGGCCTCGCGGAAGTCGTCGAGGTCGTCGTTCCCGAGGACTTCAACGCGCGCCGGCTGAAGGAGATGGACATGCCGAACGGCGTGATCGTGGGCGGGGTGCTGCGCCAGTTCAACACGATCGTGCCTGGCGGCGAAGACGAGGTGCGGCCGGGCGACCGCCTCCTGATCGTGACCACGGCGGAAAGTTCGGGACTCGTCGGTCCGACCTTCGGCCTGACGCCCGGAGCGGCCTGACGGACGGCGCGAGCGAGCGTGCGCGGCTCACTGGTACTTCGCACGACCCTGGCCCTGGTCGGCTGCTTCGGCGTCGTCCTGCTGGCGCCCTCCGCGGTCGAAGCCGCCTACGGCAACGGCCGCAGCGCGATGGGTTTTCTCGGCGCCGCGGGCGTGGCCATCCTGCTCGGTCTCGTGTCCCGGTTGCTGCCCGGGCGGGGCCTGGAGATGCGGCGCATGGAAGGGCTCGCCACCGTCGGCATGTCCTGGCTGCTGCTGGTTTTCATCGGCGCCGCTCCCTACGCCGTGAACGGCTTCGCACCCGCCGATGCGCTGTTCGAGTCGATGTCCGGGCTGACCGGCACCGGCGCCACGATCCTCACGGACTTCGATGCGGCCAGCGAGGGCGTTCTGTTGTGGCGCAGCCTGAGCGAGTGGGTGGGGAGCATGGGCATCATCGCCCTCTTCATCGCCGTCCTGCCCGCCCTCCGCATCGCCGGCCGTCAGATGTTCTTCGCCGAGGCTCCCGGACCCACGGAGGAACGGCTAACACCCCGCATTCGCAACACGGCGGTGGCGCTGTACACCCTCTACGTCGGCTTGACCGTCCTGGAGACCGGACTCCTCGTCCGTCTCGGCATGCCGCTATTCGACGCCATCTGCAACTCCCTCTCGACGGTCTCGGCGGGGGGCTTCTCACCTCATCCGAGCAGCATCGCGGGGTACAGCAGCCCCGCCATCGAGTGGACGATCATGGCGTTCATGCTCCTCGCCGGAGCCAACTACGCGTTCCAGTTCCAGGCCATCCGGGGGCGACCGCTGACCCTGCTGCGCAGCGAGGAGTTCCGCCTCTACCTCCTGATCGTCCTCGCTGCCACCCTGCTCCTGGCGTGCACGCTGAAGAGCGACGAGGTATCCCTGTGGGACTGGATCAGGGCCGGGGCGCTGTCCGAGGAGACTCTGAGGCGAGCAGGCTTCCAGGCGCTCACCCTCATCACGACGACAGGCTTCGCGACGGAGGACTTTGCGCTCTGGTCGGGAGCGAGCCAGACCATTCTCCTGCTGCTCATGTTCTGCGGCGGCTGCGGCGGTTCCGCTGCCGGCGGACCGAAACTCGTGCGCATCTGGCTGATCGCCAAGTCATCCCTGCTCGAGCTGTTCCACACCGTCTACCCGCGCGCGGTACGGCCGCTGCGACTCGATAGTCGCCGGGTCCCGGAGGACGTTATCCACGCCATCGTCTCCTTCCTTCTGCTCTACCTCGTCCTGTTCGCCCTGAGCGTCGGAGTGGTCGGGCTGACCGGCGTGGGGATGGAGACCGCCGTAACCGCCAGCATCGCCACGCTCGGCAACATCGGCCCCGGGCTTGGGGAGGTCGGCCCGTTCGACAACTACGCCCACTTCCCGGCGCCGATCAAGGTGTATCTCTCGCTCAACATGTGGATCGGGCGGCTCGAGATCGTCACGGTCCTGATCTTCCTGCATCCCGCGGCCTGGCTCGGCCTCCGCTGGCGCTGAAGCCGCTGCTACAGTCCGCGCCCCATGGAACTCCTGGCATCCGGCTACACCCTGGTCGAAGGACCGCGCGTCGACGCGGAAGACCGCCTCTACTTCAGCGACGTCCACAACGGCGGGGTCTACCGGCGCAGCCCGGACGGCGAGATCGAAACCGTCGTGCCGAAGCGTCGCGGCGTCGGCGGCATCGCGCTTCACACCGACGGCGGCATCGTGTGCTCCGGCCGCAACATCTGCCACGTCCGGGACGGCGTGACGCGGATCCTGTTCGACCCGCCTGAGACTCCCGGCTTCAACGACCTGTTCGTCGACTCGCAAGGCCGCGTCATCTGCGGAACGATGCGCACGAGCCCGTTCACCGGCGAGACGGAACGGACACCAGGAGAGTGCTGGCGGATCGAGGCGGAAGGTGAAGCGACGGAGCTCTACGGCGACATCAGCCTGACCAACGGCATCGGCTTTTCGCCGGACGGCCGCACCCTGTACCACGCCGACACCGCGCGCAAGCATGTGGTCGCCCACGACGTCACGGACGACGGCCGCTGCGTCAACCGCCGGGCGATCGCCGAGCCCGACCGCGGCCGCCCCGACGGCCTCGCCGTCGACGAGGAAGGCTGCCTCTGGGTCGCCTGCGTCGCCGGGGGCTGCGTTACCCGCTTCGATCCCACTGGGCGAATCCTCAGCCACCTGGAAGTCCCCGCCAGGAACATCACCAGCGTCTGCTTCGGCGGCAGCGACCGGCGCGACCTCTACGTCGTCACCACCGGCGACCCGGACGAGCCTGGAAGCAGCGGCTCGATCTTCCGGACGCGGTCGCCCGTGGCCGGGCTGGCGGTGCCGATGGCGACGGTCTGAGCGTCACGCCGGCTTCCGTCGCCGGCAATGCAAGGATGTAAGGTATCCTTGTCTCCTTCAAGGAGCTCCAGGAGATCCCTCATGCTTGCCAAGCTGACGTCCAAGAACCAGTTGACGCTCCCAAAGGCCGCCACTGCCGCGGTGGAAACCACGGAGTACTTTGACGTCACCACAGAGAACGGCCGCATCGTGCTGACGCCCGTGCGCATCAACCGCGCCGATGCGGTAAGGGCGAAACTCGCCGAGCTCGGGATCTCGGAAGTCGACGTAGCCGATGCCGTCCGCTGGGCCCGCTCCGGCGAATGACGCCTGTCCGCGCCGTTCTCGACACGAACGTCCTGCTTTCGGTCCTCGTGTTCCCTGCCGGCCGCGTGTCGTGGCTTCGCAGCGCCTGGCGCGCGGGCAGAGTCCGCCCCCTGGTCAGCAAGGACACGACGGCTGAACTCATCCGCGTCCTCGCCTACCCCAAGTTCCGGCTGGATGAGGCCGAGCGACAAGACCTTCTGGACGACTATCTCCCTTTCTGCGAAGCGGTCGTCATACCTTCCCCGCCGCCGGCGATTCCCGCGTGCCGTGACCCGTTTGACCGCCCCTTGCTGCTACTCGCGACCGCCGGTCGCGCGGACGCCTTAGTCACGGGCGATGCTGACCTTCTCGCTCTCGTAAACGAGTCCGCCGTCCCCATCGTGACGCCTGCCGAGTTCAGAGACCGGCTCAGAACGAGCAACGACCTGACCGAGAAAGACCCTACGGTCCGAGATCCGCCGCCCAGCTAAGGCACACCGCATCGCTTGTACGATAGGCCCCTGCAGTTTGTGCCCTCCGCTCTTGGAGATCTCGAAGATGGGCAAGGAGCAATCTGGTAGCAGGACCACTCGCGGCACCGACCTCCAGGTCCGCCTGACCCGCGCCCTGGAGCCTCGGCCCGAGATTCTCGACGCCTACCTCTTCGGTTCGCAGGCACGAGGAGACGCGGGCACCCTGAGCGACATCGACGTCGCCGTGTACATCGACGAGGATTTGGTCGAGCCGGGACCGTACGGCTACGACGCGGAACTCATCACCGATCTGATGACGGAGCTGGGAACGAACGCTATCGACGTCGTCCTGCTGAACCGGGCGCCGCCCCTGCTCTACCACCGTGTCCTGCGCGACGGGAAGTTACTGGTAACCCGCGACCTGAAGGCCACCACCACCCGCGCCGGCTACGCCCTCTCGCGCTACTTCGACTTCTTGCCGCAACTGAAGAAGCAGGCGGACGCACGCCGCTACGCGAACAGGAGCCGTCAGGAGTGAGCCCGGGCCAGGTCCAGCCGGAGATCATCGAGCGGCATCTCACCGCGCTGCGCGGGGCACTCGGAGAGCTCGAGCGGCACGCAGACGCCTCGGTGCGGTCACTGCGCACTGACACGAGCCTGCGCTGGGCGGTAGAACGGGGCCTGCTGCTCTGCATCCAGAACGCACTCGACATAGCCAGCCACGTCGCGTCGACCGAAGGTCACGACCCGCCGACCTACGGAGACTCCATCGACTCCCTCGTCGCGTCAGGGGTGCTACCTGCGGAGTTCGGCGAGAAGTTCCGCGCCGTGGCCGGCTTCCGGAACATCATCGTCCACGGCTATCTCGACCTCGATCTGAACCGCGTGGCCCGGTTCCTGGGTGACGATCTGAACGACTTCGAGGTTTTCGCTCAGCACATCGAGCGCTGGCTCGAGGGCTGACGCCGGGCCTGGGAGCGAACTCGCCCTTCAGCTACGAGCCCAGCCGCTCGATCTCGTAGACCACCCGGCCGGACACGTCGCGGTGCCGCAGGACGATCCGCGGCCGATCGTCGACCCAGTCGATGTCGACGCTGAGGAACCCGCCGCCGACCCGGTGGAAGCGGTGGTACTCGGGGTCTTCGCCCGGCGTGCCGCCGGCGTGGGCGTCGCTGGCCGGGCCCACCGAGAACTCGTCGAGCCCCGTCTCCGGATGAACCGAGTGGTACTGCCAGTGGCGGTCGCCGACGATGACCAGGAAGCTGTCGTCCAGGTTGGCGCGGAACCACTCGCGGATTGCGTCGCCTTCGTGGCTGAAGGCCGCGTTGGCGTGGTTGTCGGCCTTGTTGCTCCGGTCCGGACCGACGATCGGCGTCGGCGAGACGAGGACCTTCCAGTCCGCGTCGCTCGCGAGCAACGAGTCCCGTAGCCAGCGCCACTGTTCGGTTCCCCAGATCGTCTTGCCGGGACCGTCCGGCATGTCGTTGGGTGAGCGGAAGTCGCGGCCTTCGACGAGCCAAAGCTGCAGTCCCTTGCCCCAGCGGACGGTCCGGTAGGGACGTTCCGGCGCTGGCATCTGCTCGACGAAGACCGCCTGGCCCTCCTCGAACGTCATCGGCGCGGAGATGCCCGGTTCGATCCCGGGCCACGAGTCGTTGCGCAGGAGATCGTGGTCGTCCTTGAGCCAGTAGCCGGGCACCGAGCGCAGGAACGACGCGATCGCCGGCAGGGTGAACATCCGTTGCCAGTGGTAGCGGGCGAGCTCGAGCGAGGTCGTGCGCGGAGACTCGTTGTCGTAGTAGACGTTGTCGCCGATCGACAGGTAGAAGTCCGGCCGGCCGGCGGCCATCGAGGGGTAGATGCGGAAGCCGTCCGGGCGGTCGCGGCGGCCGTAGTACTGGCAGGTCATCGCGGCGAAGCGCACGGGTAACCGCTGGTCGGAGGCGGGCGCGGTGCGGAAGGTCGCGGTTTCGATCGCCGTCGCGGGCGCCTCCCCATCGCCGCCCGCAGGCCGCGCCTGGACCGTGACCAGGTAGCGAGTGTTCGGAGTCAGGCCGTCGAACGTCACCTGGTGCGTGAAGTCGCGTTCGGCCCCGGTCGGGTGCCAGCCGGAGATCCCCGTCGTCGCGATGTCGCCCGCCTCGTCCGCCGGCACCGCCGACCGCAGCACGACCCGCAGTTCGCCCGGTGCGCCCGGCACGGCGCCTTCGAGGGACGACACGTCGACGCCAGGCGCCAGCGCCACTACCGGCCGACCCGAGATCTCGGCTCCTGAACGCCGCTGCGCCTCGGCCGTCGTCCGCGTCCAGACCACCGCCGAGGTCGCCCCGACCTCCCCCACGCGAACGCCGCTGGCGAGGAACACCGCGTCCGCGGCGTCGCCGGTCGGCTGCGCGGCCGCCGCGCCGGCCAACAGGACGAGCGCGACGAATGACCGAATCAGCCGCAGCCCAACACTCCCCCGTCGACGGTGAAGGTCTGGCCCGTGGTCCACGAACCCGCACGCGAGGCGAGGTAGACCGCGATGCCCGCGCAGTCGACCGGCTCGCCGAGGCGCCGGAGCGGTGTTCTTCCGGCGACCGCCTGCTCGCGTTCCGGGTCTTCCCAAAGTGCGCGGGCGAAGTCCGTCTTCACCAGCCCCGGGCAGACGGCGTTGACGCGGATGTTGTCGGGCCCGAACTCTGCCGCCAGATTGCGCGCGAGCTGCATGTCCGCCGCCTTGGAGATCGCGTAGGCGCCGAGCACCGCGTTACCCCGAAAGCCGCCGACCGAGGACACGATGACGATCGACCCGTCCTTGCGCTCCTGCATCTCGGGAATCACCATCTGGCACAGCCAGTGGACGCTACGGATGTTGACCTCCATCACCTTGTCGAACGCCGAATCCGGAATGCCCAGACTCGATCCGTAGTACGGATTGACCGCGGCGTTGACGACGAGATTGTCGATCTTCCCCCAGCGCTCGCGGGTCGCCGCGACCAACCGTTCCAACTGGTCCTTGTGGCCGACGTGGCAGGGGTGTGCGATCGCCTCGCCGCCGCTCTCGTTGATCGCGGCCGCTACCGCCTCGCAGGCGTCCGCCTTGCGGCTGGAGATGACGACCTTCGAGCCGAAGGCCGCGAGCGCTTCGGCCATCGCCTTGCCGATGCCCTTGGTCGATCCGGTGATGACGCTCACCCTGCCGGTGAGGTCGAAGAGGTCCTTCATCGCGCGCTTCTCCTTGGTCGAGGGTTGAGGGCCGCAGAGGGTAACAGCCCGCGGCCGCTGCTACAGTGCCCGCCGCGATGACCGACGCCCCGCCACTGAGCGGCACGCCTGCGATCCCGATGCGGGTCGGCATGACCGCGCCCGAAGCGTTCCCGGCCGCCGAGATGGCCGAGGCGGCCGGTCGCGCGATCCTCGACATCGGGAAGGACTTCGCCTTCTACCCCGGCGATCTGGGCCATCCCGGCCTGCGCGAGGTGCTTGCCCGGCGCGAGGCGGACCGCGAAGGCGTGGACTTCGACCCGGACGAGATCGCGCTGACCAACGGTTCCATGCAGGCGGTGACGCTGGTTGGCAGGGTGCTGATGGAAGGGCCGGGCGACGTCGTGATCACGGAGGAGACGACCTACTCGGGCACCCTCGGCGCCTACCGGGGTCTCGGCTACCGCCTGGTCGGCGTGCCGCTCGACGAGCACGGAATGGACATCGGCGAACTCCGCCGAACCCTGGAGAGCCTGACCGCCGCCGGTGAGAAGCCGCGCTTCATCTACACGCTGCCGACCTACCACAACCCGACCGGCACCGTGATGCCCCGCGAGCGGCGACTCGAGATGATCGAGGCGGCGCGCGAGTTCGACGTCCTCCTGGTCGAGGACAACTGCTACGGCGACGTCCACTACGACGACGCGCCTCGGCCGCCCCAGAGCCTCTACGCGCTGGCGAACGGCGAGGGCGTCGTCTACATCGGCTCGCTATCCAAGATCCTCGGCGCCGGCGTCCGTATCGGCTATCTCCTGGCCCGGCAGCCCCTGCAGCAGCGGTTTCTCGACCAGCGTTTCGACGCCGGTCAGAGCACGCTCTCCTCGAGCATCGTGGCGGAACTGCTGCGCGGCCGCCTGCCCGCGCAGATCGAGCGCAACAACGCCGCCCTGCTACCGAAGCGTGACGCATTGCTGGCCGCGCTCGCGGAGCAGCTGGGCGGGATCTGCACCTGGCGCAAGCCGGCTGGCGCAATGTTCCTCTGGGTCGGCCTGCCCGAAGAGGTGGACCGCGAAGCGCTGTTCGCGCTGAGCGAGCAGCGCGGCCTCGAGTACGGCTACGGCGCCGCCTACCACGCAGGCGACGAAGACGTGCCGTTCCTGCGTCTGGCGTACGCCTGTCCCTCCGTCGGCAGGATCCGGGAGGGAGTCGAGTTGCTGGCCGGCTGCCTGCGGAAGCTCGTGCCAGGGCGTTTTCCTCAGTCGACGTAGCCCAACGCCCTGAGCCGCCGGCGCACGTCCTCGTCGAGCTGGTCGTCCTCGATCTCTTGGGCGGAGACGATCTCGCCGGCCAGGTTCTGGTCCGCCAGCAGGCCAAGCATCCGCTCCACGACCTCCGGCCGGTCGGCGGCAAGGTCTTCCTGCTCGGCCGGATCCGCTTCCAGGTCGAAGAGCATCGGCTCCGTTCCCTGGGACGGCGACTGCGGCAGCACGAGCTTGTAGCGACCGCGCATCACGGAGGCGGCGCGGTGGCCGTCGACGTCGAGGTGGGTGTAGACATCCAGAGGAGCGTCGCCGCGGCGGCGGGGGGCCAGCAAGTCGCGTCCGTCGGTGGGCGGCGCCTCGATGCCGAGGTAACCGAGCAGCGTCGGTACCAAGTCGACGTGCTGGGCCGGCGCTTCCACGCGCCGCGGCGGCACTCCGGGCAGCCGCATGACGAGCGGGACGCGCAGCACCTCCTCGTAGAGCGAAAGCCCGTGCTCCCAACGGCCGTGCTCCGCGAACTCCTCGCCGTGGTCGGAGACGTAAATCACGGCCGTATCCTCAGCCAGGCCACGGTCCTCCAGTTCGTCGAGCAAGTCGCCGAAGGCGCGGTCGTTCTGAGCCACCTCGGCGTCGTACAGCCGCGAGAGCGCCTCGGCGGTCCCCGGTTCGGGCTCCACCTCGCCACGGTTCAACCGCAACAGGTAGCGGACCGTCCGGTACTGCGCGGGCGCACCGCCGGCCTCGAACATCTCCTCGAACTCCGGCGCGGGATCGTAGGGCCCGTGAGGATCGATCGCATGCAGGAAGAGGAAGAACGGCCCGTCCGCGCTCTGCCTCTCATCGAGCCACAAGCGAACACGGTCCAGCATCGTCTCGTCGCGCTCGCGGTCCTCGCTTCGGAAGCGGGAGAAGCCCTGCGCGAAGCCGAACGCGCGACTGACGTTCGGGTTGCGGACCAGACCCATGCCCTCGTAGCCGTTGGCGGCCAGGATCTCGGCCAGGGTTTCTGCCTCCTCGGGCAGCACGGAACGGCGACCGACGGTGCGATGCGCCGGCGGCAGCAGTCCCGTGAACAGGGAGGCCACGGCCGGCCGCGTCCACGACGACTGGGCGTAGGCGTTCTCGAACAGAACGGCGCCAGCCGCGAACGCGTCGAGCCGCGGCGACGTCGGCTTCTCGTAACCGTAGGCACCCAGACGGTCCGCGCGGACCGTGTCCACGACGTACAGCACGATGTTCGGTCGCCGCGGCTCGGCCGTCCCGTCCGGCACCCCACCGCCGCAGGCGGCCAGCGCCGCCGCCAGCACCGGTCCACACAGGAGGCGGAACATGGAACGAGCGTCGCGCACGAGGCAGCCGAACCGTAACAAGTCCCGGCCTGCTACCCTCCGCCTCCGATGAACTCAACCACGGCGCTCGCTTCCCCTCTGGCGGCCGGCCTCGCGCTCGTGACCGGCCTGGTCGGCGTGCTCGGTGCCCGCTTCGACCTGATCGATCCCCTTGCGGGCTTCCTCCTGTTCGCCTTCCTGATGCCCCTGGGCGCCGCGATCGGCCTGTTCCTCGGCTTGATCGGCGCACTACGGACGAGGCCCCGGCAGCGCCGCGGGGGCGCTTCGCAGGCCTGGGGCGGCATCCTCCTCTCGACGGTGATCATCGGCTGGGTCTTCGTGCTCGGCTACGACACGACCCAGGCGCCGCCGATTCACGACATCACGACGAACATCGACGATCCGCCGGCCTTCGTCGCGGCCGCCTCGGAGGACAGTCGCGGCCGAGGCTTCGCCTACCCGAGCGGAGGCGCGCAGGTCCCCGATCTTCAGCGGGAGGGCTATCCCGACCTCGGAACGCTGCACCTGGACATCTCACGGCAGGAAGCGCTCTGGCGCGTCCGGCACACGGCCGAAGACATGGGCTGGGATCTGATCCGAGGCGACGACGAAAGCGGCGAGATCGAGTTCGCCGACGCGACCCCGTGGTTCCACTTCGTCGACTTCGTCGCGGTTCGGGTCCGGGGCGAGAAGGCCGGCGCGGCCGTCGATGTTCGTTCCGTTTCCCAGGTCGGAGGCGGCGACCTGGGCGAGAACGCGGACCGCATTCGACGCTTTCTCGACCGGCTCGGCCACGTCCACTGAGCGGCTACGATACCGCTCCCTTCCGTACAACTATCCAAAGTGAAATCAACGGCGCGCCCGCGCCAGGAGAGAATCGAAGCATGACCGCACTCACCGACATGGTCGACTACGAAGTCCGCGGCGAGGTCGCCCTGATCGTGATCGACAACCCGCCCGTCAACGCGCTCAGCCACGGTGTGCGGGCCGGCATGGTCGAAGGACTGGCGAAGGCCGAAGCCGATGAGCAGGTGTCCGCGGTGCTCCTGGTCTGCAAGGGCCGCACGTTCATCGCCGGCGCCGACATCACCGAGTTCGGCAAGCCGATGAAGGAGCCGGGACTCAACGAGGCGATCGAGGCGATGGAGCATGCGACGAAACCCGTCGTGGCGGCGATCCACGGCACCGCGCTCGGCGGCGGCCTGGAGACGGCGATGGCTTGTCATTACCGGGTGGGAGTCGCGTCGGCCCGGTTCGGCCAGCCCGAGGTCAAGTTGGGGATCCTGCCGGGCGCGGGCGGCACGCAGCGGCTGCCCCGACTGGTCGGCTATCCGAAGGCGCTGGAGATGTGCGTGATCGGCAACCCGATCGGCGCCGCGGAAGCGTTGGAAGGCGGCCTGATCGACGAGATCGTGGAAGACGTGTTCGAGGGCGGCGTCGCCTTCGCAGAGAAGGTGATCGCCGAAGACCGGCCGCTCAAGAAGATCCGCGACCTGGACGAGAAGGTCAACGAGGCGCGGGCCAACAGGGAGGAGATCTTCGACGGATTCCGCCGCAAGATCGCCCGCCGCACCCGCGGCTTCGAGGCGCCGGAGGCCAACGTGCGGGCGATCGAGGCCGGTCTCGACATGTCCTTCGACGAAGCGCTCGACTACGAGCGGAAGCTGTTCGGCGAGCTCATGTCGGGCAAGCAGTCGATCGCCCAGCGCTACTACTTCTTCGCCGAGCGCGAGGCAGCCAAGGTGCCCGACGTACCGCGCGACACCCCGATGCGCAAGATCGAGAAGGTCGGCGTCCTCGGCTGCGGCACGATGGGCGGGGGCATCTCGATGAACTTCGCCAACCGCGGCATCGGCGTGACGATCGTCGAGGCCGAGCAGAGCCGGCTCGACCACGGCTTCGGCGTCATCCGCAAGAACTACGAACGGACCGCCAATCGCGGCCGGATGACGATGGAACAGGTCGACCAGTGCATGGGCCTGCTCAACGGTGTGACCGAGCGCGAGGCGCTCGCCGACTGCGACCTGGTGATCGAGGCCGTGTTCGAGAACATGGATCTGAAGAAGGAGATCTTCGCCAGCCTCGACCGGATCGTGAAGCCGGGCGCGATACTGGCCACGAACACTTCGGCGCTCGACGTGAACGAGATCGCCGCCGCCACCAGCCGCCCCGAGGACGTGATCGGCATGCACTTCTTCTCGCCGGCCAACATCATGCGGCTGCTGGAGGTCGTGCGCGGCGAGAAGACGGCGAAGGACGTGATCCACACCGCGATGACGATCTCCAAGCAGATCGGCAAGGTGCCGGTGCTGGTCGGCGTCTGCCGCGGCTTCGTCGGCAACCGGATCCTGTTCCAGCGCCAGCAGCAGGCGCAGCAGATCATCCTGGAGGGCGCGAAGTACTACGACGTGGACCGCGTCCTGTACGACTTCGGCTTCCCGATGGGTCCGTTCGCGATGAGCGACCTGGCCGGCCTCGACATCGGCTGGAACGAGAAGGAGTCGGCATCCCGGGATATCCGAGAGATCCTCTGCGAGTCCGGCCGGCGCGGCCAGAAAAACGGCCGCGGCTACTACGTGTACGACTCGGAAACCCGCGCCTCGGCACCCGATCCGGAAGTGCTGCAGATCATCAGCGACTTCGGCTCCGCCCAGGGCATCGCGCAGCGTGAAGTCGGCGAGGAGGAGATCCTCGAACGCTGTCTCTACCCGATGGTGAACGAGGGCGCGAAGATTCTCGAGGAGGGGATCGCGATCCGACCGTCCGACATCGACGTGATCTGGGTCAACGGCTATGGCTGGCCGGTCTACCGCGGCGGCCCGATGCACTGGGGCGACAGCGTCGGTCTTTCGAAGGTCGCGGCTCGGATGCGCGAGTTGGCGGACGGGAGCGGTGACGAGTTCTGGCAGCCGTCGGCGCTCCTCGCCGAGCTGGCCGACGCAGGCAAGAGCTTCAGCGACTGGAGAGCTGGCTGAAGGAGACCCGCATCGAGATCGGGCTGACCCCCTGGGTCAACTACCTGGGAGACGAGGCGAGGTCGATCGCCGATCAGGCCGAGTTCGCGGACCGGCTCGGCTTCCACTCGCTCTTCCTGCCGGAAAGCCATTTCACCGGCGCCGCCGCCTGCCCCTCGCCCATCGTCGTTCTCGCTGCGGCAGCGTCGCGGACGACGAACCTGAGGCTGGGCACGACCTCCTATCTGCTGCCGGTCCGCAACGCCTTCCAGGCGGCCGAAGAAGTCGCCGTCCTCGACCGACTCTCGAACGGCCGGGTCATCCTCGGCCTGGGCCGCGGTTTCCGGCCCGCGCTGTTCGCGGCGTTCGGCGTCGACCCGCGGACCAAGCGCCAGCGCTTCCTGGAGTCGCTCGACCTGATGAAGCGCGCCTGGGCCGGCGAAGCGATCGAGGTCGGTGAGTCCGGCGCACGTCAACCCGTGCGGATCGCGCCGCTGCCGGTCCAGCAGCCGCATCCGGAACTCTGGGTCGCCGCCTTCGGCCCCCTGGCCCTCAAGCAGGCCGGCGAACTGGGGCTACCCTACCTGTCGTCGCCCCTCGAGACGATCGACCGGCTGAAGAGGAACCACGAACTCCACCGTGAGGCACTGCCGCAGGGTGCGCCGCGACCGATCGTTCCGGTCATGCGCACCGTCTTCATCTCGGAAGACCGGTCCACCTGCGAGCGCGTCGGCTCCGCCCTGACCGCGCAGGCGCTCAGGATGGCGCGCGCCGGCACCCGCCTCGTGCAGGAAGAGGAGCTGGCCGACATCGAGAACTGGGCGGTCGTCGGCGGACCGGACGAGGTGCGCGCGGGGCTCGACCGCTACCGCGAGCGCATCGGCATGACCCACGTCATCGCCCGCTGCGGCGTTCCCGACGCGGCGCCGTGGGAGATCGAGGAGTCGATCCGGGCCCTGGCCCGAATCGGCTCGTAGGACCGTCCCCTAGCTGCTCGCCGGGCAGGCGTCGGGGAACGCGCCGACTTCCGTCAGCGCCGGGTGGCCCTTCGCGAGGACGTTCCGCTGGTAGTCCTCATCGGACTCATCCGGACCCTGAGGCCGTCTGACGATCGGCGGGAAGTCGTACGTTCTCGAGTTGACGATCATGCCGCCGTCGGCGTTCTGGGCCGGAAGCGTCGTGTCGCGAACGACCAGCCGGATGCCGACATCGCTCGCAGTGGCGGCGAACACCCAGTGATGCTGGTTCTCGCCGCAGCCGTCGAGCACCTTGAGCAGCATCTCCCAGTTGTTCCGCTCGAAGAAGTAGAACAGTCCAGAATCCCTTGTACGAGGCCTCGCCACCTTGGCGCGCATCGTCTCGCTGTTCACCGTGAACTCGACCGTAACCTCGTAGCGGCCTTCGTGCAGGCACAGGACGGTGTCGCCCTCGATGCAGCCGCCAGTCCCGCTGGCCGCCGGCACAGACGCGGCCGAGCGGGTCCGTTCCCGCACGTCGGTTTCGCCGGCCTGAAGCGGCTCGAGATGCAGTCCTCCCAGCAGCAACAGACCAGCAGCAGGGGCGACCCTTCGGACCATCTTCGGCATCCTGGCACTCCCGTCGTCATGACGACCGAACGACAGTCGTCTGTAGCCGGGCACGGACGATCCTAGTGTACGGCGGCCGTCGGAGGCCAGCCACCGGGGCCAGCCGTATAGAGTCGCCTCCCCGATCACACGACCCGGAGTCAACATGGCCGAGATTCGCTGCCGCAGAAACCGAGTCCGCTGGACCGTCATCCTGGTTCCCGCGCTCCTGTTCGTTACCGCAACCCTCGGCGCCAGCTCCGACACCGGCGTCGTCAAGATCGATTCCGGCAAGCTGCAGGGCGAAGTGCTCGATGCGGACAGCGGCCTCACGGTCTACCGCGGCATCCCGTTCGCGGCGCCCCCTGTCGGCGACCAGCGCTGGAAGGCGCCCCAGCCGGTGGCGACGTGGAGCGGCGTGCGCGACGCGACGGCGTTCGGCGCCATCTGTCCGCAGGCGCCGGTTCTGGCGATGATGACCGGCGAGTCGCTGCCCGAGTCGTCCGAGGACTGCCTGTTCCTGAACGTCTGGACGGCGGCTCGGGAAAGCGACGAACCACGGCCGGTGATGGTCTGGATCCACGGAGGAGGCCTGAGCCTCGGCTGGAGCAACCAGATCGGCTATGACGGCTCCGCCTTCGCTGCCAAGGGCGTCGTCCTCGTTTCGATCAACTACCGGCTCGGGCCGCTCGGTTACCTGGCGCACCCCGCACTCTCAAAGGAGGCCGGCGGCGAGTCCGGCAACTACGGCTTCCTCGATCAGATCGCGGCGCTCCAGTGGGTCGAGCGGAACATCGCGCAGTTCGGCGGCGACCCGGACAACGTGACGATCTTCGGCGAGTCCGCCGGCGGCACCAGCGTTCACGCGTTGATGGCGAGCCCCCTTGCCAGCGGGCTCATCCACCGGGCGATCGCGGAAAGCCCCTGGGTCACCGACACCAACGTCCGTCCGCTCGGCGGAGCGAACGGCATTCACGGCAGCGCCGAGGACGTCGGCGTCGCCTGGGCGACGGCGATGCTCGGCGACGGCGCCAAACAGACGGCGAAGGCACTGCGGACCCTCGACGCGAAGACGATCATCACCGGAACCCCCCAGGCGGGCCAGCCCGGCGCCTACGAGCCGCACGTCACCTACGGCACGGCCTTCATGCCCGAGTCCAGCGAAGACCGCTACACGGCCGGGAAGCAGAACGACATCCCCCTGATCGCCGGCACGAACCGTAACGAGGGCACGATGTTCATGGCCTTCCAGCCGATCACCGACCGGGCGGAGTTCCTTGAAACGCTGAAGCCCGTCTACGGCGACCAGGCCAAGGAAGTGGCGAAGCTCTACCCGTCGTCGAACGCCGACGAACTCAAGGTGCAGCAGGACCGCTTCATCACCGACACCTGGTTCCTGCGCGGCACACGTCGCATGCTGCTCGGCATGGACAAGGTGTCCTCGCCCGCGTTCCAGTACTTCTTCACCCGCGTGAACCCGGAGAACCCGGCCTGGGGCGCGCACCACGCCGCCGAACTGGGCTACGTCTTCAACACGCTTCAGGGCGAGAACTACGACGAGACCGACGATCGTCTCGCGGCGCTGATGATCGACTACTGGGTCCAGTTCGCCCACACCGGCGACCCGAACGGCGGCGGCCGCCCGACCTGGCCGGAGTTCGATGGAAAGAAGCAGGCCTATCTCGAGCTCGGGGACGAGGTGAGAACGGGGAAGGCGCTGGAACGGGACATCAACGACCGACTCGAAGCGATCCGCGGACAGTAGGCGACAAGCGAACCAACCAGACGAAGCCGTAGGAGCGGGAATGACGAGCAACCCGCCTCGCCGCTTCCTCGGCTGGCAGATGATCGGGCTCGGCTCGGCCTGCTACGGCCTCGCCATCTCGCCGATGTACTACTGCTGGGGCTTCTTCCTGCCCGAAATGCAGGCGGACCTCGGTATGAACGACACCCAGGGTGGCTTGATCTTCAGCGTCTTCAGCTGGATCTACCACCTGCTCGGGCCGGTGGCCGGTTTCGCGATCGGACGCTGGGGCATCCGGTCCATGATGAGCCTCGGCGCGGTCGTCGGCGTCGTCGCCTTCTGGCTCATGAGCCGGGTGGAGTCATTCGCCGACGCCATGTTCGCGTACGCGGTGCTGGGCGGCATCGCAATCGGCTTCGGCACCATCCTCGCGGCACAGGCACTGGCCTCGAACTGGTTCATCCGCTATCGCTCACGGGCCATGGCCTTGATCCTCGGCGGCGGTGCCGTGGTCGGCTACCTCACGCTCAGGTACTTTGCTCCGGGAATCCTCGAGGTCGCGGACTGGCGCACGGGCTGGCTGATTATCGCCGGCATCTCCGCCCTTGTAGCCATCCTCGCCGCCCTCTTCATGCGCGGCGAGCCTGAGCGAATCGGGCAAGAGCCGGATGGCGGCGTCCAGGCCAAGGTACCCGAGAGCGACGGTCCTTCCGGCCCAACCGGCCGCGGCGAATGGACTGCACCGCTCGCCCTGCGCACGTCCCAGTTCTACGTCCTGGTCGGTCTGTCCATCGCCTACGGCGTGCCGTGGGGCATCATCGCCGTCTTCGGCCGCCACCATCTCGATGCTCTCGGCTTCACCACCGCCGCGGCGGGTTCGATCCTGGGCGCCCGCGTACTGGTCAGCCTGTTCGGCCGTCTGAGCGCCTTCGCGGGCGACTTCATGACGCCGCAACGACTGCTCGGCATCGTCCTGATTCTGGAGGGCGCCGGCTGCGCGCTGTTCATCGCCGCGAACACCGAGTTGATGGCCTACCTCTCCATGTTGTTGATCGGGCTCGGTTTCGGCGCGGCCTACGTCTGCATTCCGGTCGTCTACTCGGCCTTCTATGGCCGCCGCGCCTTCGCCACCACGGTCGGCATCCGCTTTGCGATCACCGGTGTGATCTCCCCGGCCGCCCCAACCGTGGCCGGCATGCTCTCGGACTGGTCGGGCTCGCACGTACTCACCCTGTCCATCCTGTCGGGACTCTGTCTGGTCGGCTCCCTGGTTGCGTTCGGCCTGCGCGCACCGCTGTTGGGAGCGAGACCGATCACACCGCCGGCCACAGGCTAGGAATGCGCGCGCTGGAGCCCGTGATCGCCGACCAGGCGGACGTCGACTGGGAGGATTGGGCCGATCCGGCCAACAACTCCCCGAGCGCCATTCGCTGGAAGCTCCTGATCAGCCGCGAGCGCAGTCCGAGCGGCGGGCTCGTCACCAGACACGCCCTTCGCTGCATCGGCCCCGAACCGCTGGTCTTCATCTTCACGTTTCCACGCGACCGATTCGAGGACATCGACTACCACCTGGATCCGTAGTCGTCACGAGAACCCGCGCGTGGCCCGTGCGGTTCCGGTCGAGCTAGCTTCCTGGCACTTACGACCTGAGGCCGGCGACCGTCGTCTGCCAGCGATGCTCGCCCCAGGACAGCTTGAGCGTCCCCGGGGTGTCGCCTTCGGGCGGCTCGATCTCGATCGTCAGGCGCGGCTTCCCGCCCTCCACGATCGAGTGCTCAAGCCGGATCTCGCCCAGGTCCTTCGCCGGATCGTGCATCGTGCCCCAGACGTCGGGCTCGTTGTTCACGATCAGCACCCACTGACCGTCGTCGTCGAGGCGGAGCCACAAGCTGTAGAGGCCCGCGAAGCCGGGTGAGACGTTGCCGGCCGGCACCTCGAGGTCGCCGACCACGATGTCGGCCTCCGTGCGCAGCTTGATCGCGGCCGCGGTCTGAAACTCGAACAGGCCCTGTTCGTGCTCCTGCAACGCCTCCCAGTCCACGCCGAGGAGCGGCAGCCTTCCGGCGTTCACCTCGACCATGCCGCCGCCGATCTCGGCCCGGTCGATAGAACGGGTCGCGTTGACCAGTAGCGCGAAGGCGTTGGTCAGGCCCGAGGCGTCGAGCTTACGACCCTCCCCCTCCTTCGAGGGTTTCTCGATGACTTTCTCGGTCTCGGCGAACTGACCCGCCGCAGGCGCCCCAAACGCCGCTGCCGAGAGCAGCAGGACGGCAGCGACCGAAGGCAGCCGCCACCACCCGCGCGAACCGGTCATTCCCGCCTACCTACTCCCCGCCGCCGGTGCTCTGAATCGAGGCGACTCCAAGCCGCAGCGCGATCGGATCGACCGGCTCGACCGGCGCCCAGGCCACGAAGCCGAGCATCATCTCGTCGGTCGTGGCCGTACCGTTGACGACGTTGTCCGCCGGGTCGAAGCCTCGCTCCTCGCCGCGCTCGGGCGAGTTCTCGAACCACATCGACACCTCGACCCGGGTGCCGGCAGGGATCGTCTTCGGCTTCTTGTACTGGTACGTCGTCTGCCACTCCTGGTCGTAGTTCGGCACGTCGAGAAGAACCTCGGTCGTGCCGTCGGGGTAGAAGGCGTCGTAGCGCACCGCGACCGACCGCAGGTGGGCGTGAGGCCACAGGGCCAGGATGTCAGTCTCGACCGGGAAAACCCGCGCGGCACCGACCTTCCAGCGCTCGTGGCCGGGCGGAATCTCGAAGGTCAGATTGCCGATCGAGTCGAACTTGACCTCGCGCAGCTCGCTCTCCGGAGCGTCGGCGAACACGAAGCCGATCTCGGACCGGTCATGGAAACCGCTGCCCTCGCCGGCCTCCTTGTTGTAGTGCATCGAGAACTCGATCGTCGAACCCGGCTCGAGCTTCATCGCGTAGCCGGGTTCCATCAGGTGGCTCTCGGCGCCGAGCGCGATGCATCCGATCGAGCTGTCGCTGAACTTGCCGAGCGCGGTGGCGCCGCCGGGTGGCCGAACACTCGCGCACATGTGGTGAACGTCGCTGCCGCC
Organism: Holophagales bacterium; assembly: GCA_009845425.1. Lineage (GTDB taxonomy): Bacteria > Acidobacteriota > Thermoanaerobaculia > Multivoradales > Multivoraceae > Multivorans. The sequence goes on along the minus strand of VXZQ01000014.1, from coordinate 325,175 downwards.
GACCTTGAACTCGACGCCGCGCACCCAGACCGTCTCCGGCAGCATCTCTTCGGTGAGCTCGGTCTCGAAGTTGATGTTGATGTCGGCGATGTCATCGGCCACCCAGTAGTTCTCCGGCATCTGAACGACAAGGTCCGGACGCCCGAGCGACCAGCCGCCCGAGCCCTCCTCGACGAACTTCTTCGGCGCCGGCGCATCGGCCGCGTCGCCCGCCGGCGAACCGCCACGGGCCCAGGCCAGAACCGTCTCGATCTCGTCGTCCGACATGACCCGCTCATGGTGGAACTTCCCGCGTGTCGCCTCGGTCGCGAACCAGGGCGGCATCGAGCGGTTCTCGACCGCCCGAGCGATCGAGCGCGCCCAGGGCCGGGTCTGCTGGTAGGTCATCAGCGGCATCGGCGCGATCATGCCGCCGATGTTCTCGCCCTCGCCTTCCGGCCGATGACAGGTCTGGCAATTCTCCTGCAGCACCGGCAGGACGTCGGCGTAGAAAGTCGGCGTATCCGCATCGGCGGCCACGACCATGCCCGGGAGGGCAAGGGCGGCAACGAGCACGAGGAGGACGGGGCGAGAGGTCGCGGTCTTCATGAGTCTGGTCTCCGGTTTGCCGCCAGCGGCGCCAGGGGCGGGCATGGAATCGAGCGCAGGCTCGGATCCTAGGTCAGTGCTCAGCAAGTGTACTCCAACGGGCGGCTTGTATACTGCCGGCGGCCTCCGGTGACCCCACCTTCTTCTCCCCGAGTACGCAACCAGATCATGCGCAAGTGTCTGATTCCGCTCGCGCTGAGCGCGACCGTCGGCGTTTCGCCCGGTCTTGCGCAAGGTGACGAGGAGAACGTTTCCCAGGGACCGGCGACGCTTGGACAAGCGATCCGCGACGCGGACGTTTCGGTCGGTCTCCGTTACCGCGTCGAACAATCCGACGACGACGCGTTCGACAGCGCGGCGCTCGCTTCGACCTTGCGGACGACGCTCAAGCTGCAGACGAAGGCCTACCGCGGCTTTTCCTTCCTGCTCGAGGCGGAGGACGTGACCCCGGTCGGCAACGACCGTACCTACCGCAACCTCGGCTACGGCAGCCTTGACAACGGTGTCCGTGACCGGCCGGTCATCGCCGACCCGGCGCTCACGGCGATCAACCAGGCGGCCGCGAGACTGGAGCGCGGATCGGTCGCGTTCACGCTCGGCCGGACGGAGCTTCTGATCGGCGACCAGCGTTTCGTCGGCGCTGTCGGCTGGCGTCAGCACCACCAGGCCTTCGATGCCGCGGCTCTCGACGCCTCCCTGGCCTCGGACTGGACGCTTCGCTACGCCTTCCTGAACCGAGCCCACCGGATCACCGGCGCCGAGGAGCCGATGGGCTCCCACGTGATCTACGTTTCGGGCCCGGCAGGTCCCGGCAACCTGGCTCTCTTCGGCTACCTGCTGGACTACGACCGACCCGGCGCCGAAGCAAACTCGACCTCGAACTGGGGCGCCAGCTACAACGGCTCGCACGACGCCGGCGCGGCGTCCGTCCTGTGGGAACTCCAGTACGTCGTGCAGTCCGATTGGGCGGACCACCCCGGCAGCGTCGACCTCGACTACCAGAAGACCGCCATCGGCTTCACGCGCGGCGACATCAGTGTGCGCGCGGTGCGCGAAGCCCTCGACGGAGACGGCACGTACGGCTTCCGCACGCCGCTGGCCACGCTCCACGGGTTCAACGGCTGGACCGACAAGTTCCTGGGCACCCCCGCGAACGGCCTTGTCGACCTCTACCTGCGCCTGGACCACAACCTGGACACGTGGAACTGGACCGTCCGCTGGCACCAGTTCCGCTCGGCGGTCGGCAGCATGGATTACGGCTCCGAGATCGATGCGATGGCAGTATGGAACACCCCCTGGAAGCAGGACTTCGGCATCAAGCTGGCCCAGTACGACGCCGACGAGTTCGGCACCGATACGTTCAAGGTCTGGGTGTGGACCTCCTGGAACGTCAGCCTGCGATCCGCAGGCGGCCGCTGACCTCGACCGCGGCATCGACCCCTTCCGGCAGGGCCTCCCAGTCGGCGGGGGCCAGCAACAGCACCGGCGGCGACTGTTCGTAGAGTTCGCGAGCCACCGCCCCGCCGAGGGCGAGGATTCCGTCGAGTTCCCGCAGCACAACCGCTGCCGGCGCCGTGCCGAGGCGTACACCCTCCAGCAACACGGAACTCGAGCTGCTCGACCCCCGCCCGTAGGGCATCACGAGGACGCGGCCGGCGACGCTCTCTCCGCAGCGCGGATGCCTCCGGTCGATGATCGTCCCGCTCACCGGATCGACGCCGCCCCAGAACGACAGTGGCTCCTCGAGCCGCAGCACCTTGCCGGCGGCGGCGCCGGCGACCAGAGCCTGGCCCTTGAGTTCCACCGCGCTCATGGCCACAACTCCGGGTCGCGCCACAGACGTCCGCCGTGGGCCGAGCGAACGCACTCGGCCAGACTGCCGAAGACAACATCGAAGCCCACGTTGCCGGGGGCGTAGTGCGCGAACTTGCCCGAGTTCGTCATCAGGACGCCACCGGCCGGCGTACGCAGGATCGGCGCCACGACCACACAGGTATCCACGACTACGCGGACACCGTGGGCCCGCAGCCGTTCCAGGTTTCCCGTCCGCTCCAGCTCGCCGAGGGAAAGCCGGTTCGTACAGACCACGAACTCGACGCCGCCGGCCGGCGGATGGCGCTCGACGAGGGGCATCAGCTCCGCGAACTCGCGCGGCGAGAAGTGGGGGCTGCCAAGCGCCACGACGTCGATCGCCAGCTCGACGCTTCCCGCGGCACCGGCCTCGGCCTCACCCGGTGCCGTCGACAGGCTCCGCAAACCGTCGCGCAGGTCGGACACGCCGACCTCGATCCACTCCTCAGGCTCCGCGTGGCCGAGCGCCGCCTCCAGAGTCGGCGCCTCGGGCGTGATGCCGACCGCGTGGAACAGGGCGACCGCACCCGAGGACGCCGCGGCCGCCCCGAGCGCCTTCAGGCCGTCCTCGTCCGCCTGCTCCAGGCCGAGCAGAACGGGAATCCGGTTGCCGCAGCGCTCCCCCACCAGATAGCCGATCGCCGGCAGCACCCAGGACGCGGACCGGAGGGCCCGCGGCAACGATCGGAGGTCGAACACGACCCGGCCGCGCCGGTTCTCCTCCAGGTGGAGTCCCACCGCCGGCGCCCGTCCGGTGATCGCGGCGCAGATGTCGATGAAGTCGCCGTAGCGATGGGTGCGCGCGCCGAGGACCGAGTTCGCGAACACGATCGCGTTGCTCTCCGCCCAGGCGACCTGCTGCCCGAACGCCGGCCGCGGCGTCGTCTGGTAGGGAGCGCAGGTCCAGATCGTCCGGCAGCCCATCTCCTCGTAGCACTCCATCAGCCGCAGCGCCTTGGCCCGGCGTTCCGCCGTGCCGGCGAACTCCTCCGGGTGCAACAGGTCGAGGCCGCCGACGTTCAGCGTCGTCGGTACGCTGACGCGCGCGCCGCCCGCAACCAGGAGCTCCGCGAAGTCGACGCCCGAGTCGCCGTGGTAGAGGCAACCGTCGATGTGAGCGCCCTCGATGTCGAGCAGCCGCTCCGCGCCGTAGACGCCGGCCATCGTAACCAGGATGCGCATCGCGACCGCCGCGGCTTCACCGAAATCGCCCTCAAGCATGGCCCGGTCGCGCTCGGTCAGCTCGACCGTCTCGGGCGTGTTCGCGGCGGCCATGGGCAGTCAGTGTAGCTATGGGTACACTCGCGGCTCTTACCAGGAACACGGCTCCAGAAAACCAGAGCAAGGCAACGAGAAAACCAGGGCGCCGGCCTCTTTCGGCGCCCGCGGAGAGGCCCGCATGGCGATCGACGCAGCACTGCAGGAACGACTCATGGCCGCCGCGCCCCACGGCATGGGCATCGCGGTGCACGCGGAAGAAGCTCCCGAACGAATGGCCGTGCTGTCGAAGTTCGGCGGCCGGACGCTCGGCGAACTGAACGCCAACGCCAATCGCCTGGCCCGCGTACTGCGGGCCCACGGCGTAGGTCCCGACGTCGGCGTCGCCCTGCTGTGCCGGAACCGGCCGGAGTTCATCGAAACGGTCGTCGCCTGCCAGCGATCCGGCGGACGCATGACGCCGATCAACTGGCACCTCTCGCCACCCGAGGTCGCCTACATCGCCGACAACTGCGAGGCCCTCGTGTTGATCGCCGACGACGCCTTCGCGCCGGCCGTCGCCGCGGCTCAGGCCGCCTCCAGCCACTTGCGCCTGACCCTGGCGATCGGCGGCGAGATCGAGGGCGCTGAGTCCTACGAAGAAGCGCTCGCGGCCGAGGAAGGTTCGAACATCGACAACCCGATTCTGGGCGCGCCGATGCTCTACACCTCCGGCACCACCGGCCATCCCAAGGGGGTCTACCGCAAGGCGGACCCGACGCCGACGCCGTTCCTGCTGGCTGTCCGCGAGTCGGGCGACTTCGAGCCGGACACTGACTGTTCGCTTGTCACCGGGCCGCTGTACCACGCCGCGCCACTTGGTCTCAATCTGGCGATGCCGATGGGCGCCGGCGTCGGTTCGGTGCTGATGGACAAGTGGGATGCCGAGGAGACGCTCGCCCTCATCGACCGCCATCGGGTTACCCACACGCACATGGTGGCGACGATGTTCCATCGCATGCTCACGCTACCGCCGGAGGTCAGGGAGCGTTACGACGTCTCCTCCATGCGCTGGCTCTGCCACGGCGCGGCGCCCACGCCGGTCCACGTCAAGCACAAGATCATCGAGTGGTTCGGGCCGGTGGTCTGGGAGTACTACGCCGCCACCGAGGGCGGCACGTTCTGGGTGGACTCGAAGGAGTGGCTCGAGAAGCCCGGCAGCGTCGGCCGCACCGTGGAGGGAACGAGGTACAAGGTGCTCGACGACAACGGCGAGCCGGTGCCGAGCGGAACCACCGGCACGGTCTACTTCGAGGCGTCCGAGAACAGCTTCGTCTACTTCAAGGCGCCCGAGAAGACCGCCTCCGCCTACCGCGACGGCTACTTCACGATGGGCGACATGGGCTACGTCGACGAGGACCGCTACCTGTTCCTGACCGGCCGTTCGGCGGAGACGATCATCGCCGGCGGCGTCAACATCTATCCCCAGGAGATCGACGACGTGATCCAGCAGCATCCCGCCGTCTACGAGGTTTGCACCGTCGGCGTGCCTCACGAGGAGTGGGGCGAAAGCGTCAAGTCGGTCGTCGAAGTCGACGAAGGCTACGAAGCCGGCGACGAACTGGCCGAGGAACTCCTGGCCTGGTGCCGCGAGCACCTGCCCGACTTCAAGCGCCCGCGCTCCATCGACTTCGCCACCGACCTTCCGCGCATGCCCACCGGCAAGATCCAGCGCGGCCTCGTCCGGGCGCCGTACTGGAAGGGCCGCGAGCGGCAGATCTGACAGCCAGTTTCCCCAACTACATCTCAGAGGCAACCATGAAGGCAGTTGTTTGCAGCGCGTTCGGACCCCCGGAGAACCTGACGATCGAGGAACTTCCCGATCCGGTTCCGGGGCCGGGCGAGGTCGTCGTCGACATCCGGGCGGCGGCGATCACGTGGCCCGACACCCTGATCATCGAGAACCGTTACCAGTTCCGGGGAGAGCCGCCCTTTGTCGTCGGCGGCGAGGTGGGCGGCAGGATCGCCGCCGTCGGGCCGGAGGTGGACGGCCTTGCCGTCGGCGACGACGTGGTCGGCGGCGGCGGCACCGGCGGCTTCGCCGAGCAGGTGCTGCTCAAGACGTCCCAGGTCCGCAAACTGCCGCCGGGGCTCGGCCACGCGGAGGCTACGGGATACGGCTACGCCTACGGCACCGGCCACTACGCGCTGAAGTACCGCGGCAACCTCAAGCCGGGCGAGACGCTCCTCGTGCTGGGCGCCGCCGGCGGCGTCGGCCTTGCCGCGCTGGAGCTCGGCAAGGTGATGGGCGCGCGCGTCATCGCCGCCGCCTCGAGCGAGGAGAAGCTCATGCTCTGCCGCGAACGCGGCGCCGACGAGACGATCAACTACGCCGAGGAGGACCTGAAGAACCGCGCCAAGGAGCTGACGGCCGGCAAGGGCGTCGACGTCGTCTACGACGCGGTCGGCGGCGACTACGCCGAGGCGGCGCTCCGCGCCACCAACTGGCGGGGCCGGTTCCTGGTCATCGGGTTCACCGCCGGCATCCCGCGCATGCCGCTCAACCTCACCCTGCTCAAGGGCTGCGACATCGTCGGCGTGTTCTGGGGCGCCTCCAGGATGCGCGAGCCGGAGGTCTTCGAGGCAACCCGGATTGAAACGGAGGCCCTCGCCGCCTCCGGCAAGATCCAGCCCTACATCTCGCGCCGCTATCCCCTGGAAGAGGTGCCGCAGGCGCTTCGCGACATGATGGACCGCAAGATCATCGGCAAGATGGTCATGCAGCGCAACGGCCAGTAGTCCGAGAAGAGGAGGACACGTGAAGTTCGGCGCACAGGTCACCGTCTACCGCAACACCTGGGACAGCGTCCGGGAGGTGGCCGAACTGCTCGACCAGGGCCCCTGGGACAGCATCTGGTACGCCGACCACTACCTGCCGCCGCCGGGGCTCAAGGAAGAGGAACACCTCGCGGCGCAGGAGGCCTTCACCGTCGCCGCGGCAACCGCGAGCATCACGAAGAACCTGAAGATCGGCCACCTGGTTCTAGGCAACACGTACCGCAATCCCGGTCTGGTCGCCAAGATGGCGGGCACCCTGGACCACATCTCCCACGGCCGCTTCGTGCTCGGCATCGGCGCGGCCTGGTTCAAGCGCGAGCACGAGGCCTACGGCTGGAAGTTCCCCTCGATGAAGGAGCGCCAGGACCGCTTCGAGGAGGCGGTCGAACTGATCCGGGCCCTGTTCCGTTCGAGCGAGCCGGTCGATTTCAAGGGCGAGTACTACGACCTCGACTCCGCGCCCCTCTCGCCCGGCTGTTACGACGCACCCATCCCCATCCTGATCGGCGGCACCGGCGAGAAGCGGACGCTGCGCACCCTGGCGCGCCACGGCGACGTGATGAACCTCGATGGCTGGGCGCGCGGACCGATGACCCGCGAGTACTTCCAGCACAAGGTTTCCGTCGTCAACCGCCACTGCGAGGACGCCGGCCGCGACCCGGGCGAGATCCGTCACACGGTGCTGATGCCGACCTTCGTGACCGACGACGAGGCCGCCGCCGGGCGCTTCATCGCAGCCCGGGGCCTCGGCGAAGGTACGGCGGCGGGCCCGAAGAGCTACGTGATCGACCGGATCGGCGAGATGATCGACGCCGGCGCCCACGAGATCATGATCGGCGGCATTCCGACACACCGTCTCGACCACTACCAGATGGTCGCGGAAGAGATCATCCCCGCCTTCGACTGAGGCGGATGTCCGGCGAGGCTCAGCCGGCACCCGCGGCGGCGCTCCTTGGCGCCGCACTTCTGCTGCCGGGCGTTGCCCAGGTTCGGGCGCAGGACACGGACTGGCCGACCATCACCGGCGGCAACGACGCAGGGCGCTACGCCGCGCTCGACCAGATTGACGCCTCGAACTTCGCCCGCCTCGAACCGGCCTGGCGCTGGCGGCTGCCGGACAACGACCTGATGGCGAACGACCCGCGCTTCGAAGACACGTCGATGAAGCAGCGCACCCACGTCACGACGCCGATCAAGGTCGGCGACCGTCTCTACGTCGTCACGGGCTACGGCATCGCCGCCGCCGTTGATCCGGCAACGGGCACCACGGTCTGGAAGCACGATCCGCAGAGCTACGGCCACGGCCGGCCCACGAACCACGGCTTCACCCACAAGGGTCCCAGCTTCTGGCGCGATCCGGAACGGCCGGACGCTCCTGGCCGCCTGATCTACGCCAGCACGGATGCCATCCTGCGCGCCGTCTACGCCGACGAAGGCACGCCGGTGCGCTCCTTCGGCAACCACGGCGGCGTCGATCTGACCGCCGGCCTGCACCGGGCCGTCGAACGCCGCAAGTACACCGTCAGCTCGCCGGCGACCATCTGCCGCGATGTCGCGATCGTCGGTTCATCCATCTCGGACGGTCCGCTCGGACCGGACGACGGGCCGCCTGGCGACGTGCGCGGCTTCGACGTACGCACCGGCCGGCAACTCTGGACCTTCCACACCGTGCCCCAGGAGGGCGAGTACGGCACAGACACCTGGGAGGACGAATCCTGGCGAATCACCGGCGGCGCCAACGTCTGGGGCCTGATGAGCGCCGACGAGGAACTCGGCCTCGCCTACCTGCCGACCAGCACGCCGACGAACGACTGGTACGGCGGTCATCGGCGCGGCGACAACCTGTACGCAGAGAGCCTGGTCGCCGTCGACTGCGAAACCGGCGAGCGCCGCTGGCACTTCCAGGCGATCCACCACGGCCTCTGGGACTACGACTTCGCCGCGCCGGCCGTCCTGGGCGACCTCGTCGTCGACGGACGCACCGTCAAGGCCGCGATGCTCCCCAGCAAACAGGCGTTCCTCTACGTCTTCGACCGGGAGACCGGCGAACCCCTCTGGCCCATCGAGGAACGGCAGGTCCCACAGACGGGCATCCCAGGCGAGCAGACCTCGGCCACCCAGCCCTTTCCCACCAAGCCGCCGCCGTTCGACCGCCAGGGCATTCAGCTCGCCGACGTCATCGACTTCACGCCCGGAATCCGCGCCGAAGCGGAACGCATCCTGACCTCGCACCAGTACGGGCCGATGTACACGCCGCCCAGCGAGCGCGGCACCGTCGCCATGCCCGGCTTCGAGGGAGGCGCGAGCTGGCCCGGCGGCGCCTTCGACCCGGACACGGGCAAGCTGTACGTGCCATCCTTCACGGCGCCCATCCTGATCACGTTGCGGCGGCCCGATCCGAACCGTTCCTCGTTCGACTTCGTGGCCAGGGTCTCGGGCTTTCACGGCCCCTTCGACCTGCCGATCTCGAAGCCGCCCTACTCGCGGATCACCGCCTACGACATGAGCCGCGGCGACATCGTCTGGCAGGTTCCGCTCGGCGAGGGGCCGCGGCGGCACCCCCAGCTCGCGGGCCTCCACCTGCCGCTCCTCGGCTCAGGCGTCCGCGGCCACGCCCTCGTCACGAAGACGCTCCTGATCGTCAGCTCAGGCCACTCGCGCTCGTTCCGCCGCCAGGAGGCGCAGGCGGAGCGGGAGTGGAACGAACAGCCCGAGGAAGTCACCGGCGGCCTCCCCTGGACCAATCCGCGGTCGGCAGCCCGCGAGGACTGGCGCTACACCGTGCCGGCTGTCCGCGCCTTCGACAAGGCGACCGGCGAGCTGGTCGCCGAGGTCGAACTGCCCGCCCACTCCGACGGCAGCCCGATCACGTACCTGCACCGCGGCGTGCAGTACATCGTCCTCTCCATCGGCGGCCGCGGCGAGCCATTCGAGCTGATCGCGTACCAGCTCCCGGGCTAGTCCGAAGGCCAGGGGGTGCCCAGGTCCTCCTCCGGCACCGGCCGCATCCCCAGGTTGACGAACTTCTGCAGCCGCTTCCCCTCGTAGGTCTCGGTCGTGTAGATGTTGCCCCTGGAGTCCGTGGCGATGCTGTGAACGGCGAAGAACTGGCCCGGTTGGCGGCCGCCGTCGCCGAAGGCGTAGAGCACCTCCATGCTCGCGCGCTCGATCACGTAGACCTTCATGTTCTGGCCGTCCGCCAGGTAGAGGAACTTCTGCTCCTCATCCGGCGAGAAGGCCACGTCCCAGGTCGATCCCTGGGACAGGGTCTCGGGCGCGATGAACACCTCGTTCACGAAGGTGCCGTCAGCCTGGAACACCTGAATGCGGTCGGCGGCGCGGTCACAGACGTAGAGCAGGCCGTCGGCGGAGATGTCGGCGCAGTGAACCGGACCGCGGAACTGGGTCGCGGGCGGATCGCCGGGCGCGTACTGGCCGAGGTCCAGCTCGTCATCGGGCGCCTCGCCGTAGGCGCCCCAGTAGCGCTTGAACTCGCCGGTGTCGGCATCGATCACGACTACCCGGCGGTTGAAGTAGCCGTCGGCGACGTAGATCTCGTTCGCGTCCGGGTCGACCGAGAGCTTCGCAACGCTGCCGAAGTTCTCCATGTCGTGGCTGTTGCGCTCCCGCCGCGGCTCGTCCTCGCCGGCGCCCTCAACGATGCGGGCGTTCGCCTTCCCCACCTGCATGAGGAACTGGCCGTCCCGAGTGAACTTGACCACGTGGGAATCACCGCCGCCGTTGCCGCCGATCCACACGTTGTCCATGTGATCGACGAGGATCCCGTGGTTCGACGCCGGCCACTCGTACTCGCCGGTCTCGCTGGGCCCTCCCCAGTGGCCGACCAGGTTGCCGTCCGGATCGAACTCCAGCACGGGCGGCGCCGGGATGCAGCACTCGGAGAGCGGCGGATCCTGCGCCGCGCCGATCTCGTTGATCGCACCGAAGGCGCCCGGCGTATTCCGATGAACGATCCAGACGTGGTCGCGGGAGTCGACAGTAACGCCGATCGCCGGGCCCAGGATCCAATGGTTCGGCAGCGGCTGCGGCCAGAAGGGATCGACCTCGAAACGCGGCGCCATCGGCCCGTCGCCGGCGACATCGCCGCCGCTGTAGCCGTCTCCACCGCAGGCGGCGAGCAGGAACAGGGAGGCCGCCGCGCAAGTCAGGACACAGGTCGAACGGTTCAGTTTCATCGGCGGCCTTCCTCGTCGTTGGAGTCCGTCATCTTCCGCGGTTCTGCCGCGCGTCTGCTGCTGCCAAGGCGGAATGGCAGTGTACAACGGGCCTCACTGGGTGCGCCGGCGTCCCGCCGGCATTCTGGACGGCGCGACGGCTAGCATTCGCCACCTGTACCGCCTCAGTACCAGCGCGCGCCCCCCACTCCACTTCGGCTGCGCCGTCCTCGCTGCAGCGTCGCTGCTCTTCGCCGGCGAGCCCGCCCCGGCCCACGAAGTGCCCGGCAGCGTCACGGTCCAGGTGCTGGTCAAACAGCAGGGCGACCGGCTACAGGTGCTCGTGCGCACGCCGCTCGAAGCGATGCAGGAGATGCAATTCCCGGTCGACTACCGGGGCATCCTGGACCTTGAGACGCTACGCGCCAGCGGCCTGCTGGTGGAAGCGGCCAACCGCTGGATCACGCCCAACCTCGACCTGTACGCCGGCCGCGACCAACTGCCGACGACGACCGTTCAGGCGGTCCGGCTGTCGATCCCGTCCGACCGCTCCTTCGCCGACTTCGACCGCGCCCTTGACCACATCCGTGGGCCACCCCTGCCAGCGACAACGCAGCTCGTCTGGCGACAGGCGCTGCTCGATGTCCACCTGGAGACGCCGCTCGGCGCTCATGGCGCCAGCGAACGACCCCGCTTCTCGATCGACCCTCGTTTCGGTCGCCTGGGCCTGCAGGTGCTCACGGTCATTCGATACGAGTCGTCCGACGGCGATGCGCGAGCGCTTCAGCTCGCCGCCGAACCCGGCCGGATCCGCCTCGACCCGAACTGGGCGCAGGCCTCGATCCACTTCATCGCGATGGGCTTTGAACACATCCTGAGCGGCCTCGATCACCTGCTCTTCCTGGTCTGCCTCGTAGCCCCGCTACGCCGCCTGCGCCAGCTCGTGCTCGTCGTCACCTCGTTCACGGTGGCCCACTCGATCACCCTGATCGCGTCCGCCGCGGGACTCGCGCCACGCGCGCTGTGGTTCCCCACCCTGGTCGAGGTGCTGATCGCGCTCTCGATCGTCTACATGGCGTTCGAGAACATCCTCGGAGTCGGCCAGGAGCGCCGCTGGACCGCCGCCTTCGGCTTCGGCCTCGTCCACGGCTTCGGCTTCTCCTTCGCCCTCAGCGAATCCCTCCAGTTCGCGGGTTCACACCTGGTGACCTCGCTGCTCGCGTTCAACGTCGGCGTCGAACTCGGGCAACTCCTGGTCCTGCTGCTGCTGATTCCCCTGCTGGACTTCGTCTTCCGCCGCCTACCCAATGAACGGCTCGGAACCATCCTCATCTCCGCCCTGATCGTCCACACTGCCTGGCACTGGACCGGCGACCGGGGCTCCGACCTGCTGCAGTACCGCCCCTTGGCGCCACTGCTCGATCCGATCCCCGACGGCGTCCTGCCCTGGGTTCTGGTGATCGCGGCGGCCATAGTGCCCACCAGCCAATGGCTGCGCCGGCGACCCGCAAACGGTCATCGTTGCCCAAACAACCTGCGACGATGAAGAAACGCGCTCCCCAAGCGGCGCAGAGAACGCGCTGCCCATTGCCGCTCGCCTACCCGCGATCAGTGACCGCGATGTCCGACGGCGAGCCCATCAGCCTCCTAGCGGCGGCCCGTCGCCAGAGCCTGTCTACCTTCGCCATTCCTCGGTGTAGACCCCTCCGAACCGATCTGCGGCTTCGACCAGGACGACTCGCTCACGGCCCGTCAACGCGACACGGAAGAGATGATCCGTGGGGACCGGCTCGACCCACTCGCGCCGCGGCGGCAGGTCAGGCCCGGTGTGCAGCTCCACACTCAGGGGATCGAGTCCGCGGTGGCGCTCCATCTCGCCTCGAGGCTCGCCGTCGACGAACCAGCGGACCGTCCATTCGGGGTCCCAGTCCCAGATGTTAGCGATCAGCTCGCCGGGGGCGGCCGGATTGGACCCCGTGCGGTAGAGACGCATCTGGTGATCGGCGGGGTAGCCGGTGGCCTTGTAACGCCAACGCACCTCCTCGCCGCGGATCGAGTAGACGCAATAGCCGTTGGGGGTGCCGTCGAAGCAGATCGGGCCGCTCCACCAGGCGCCGCAGACGGCCGCGGTGACGTGCTCGTGTGTGCCCTGCTCGAAGACGTGCTCGCTCTCGTGCGTGTGGCCCGTCAGGATGTGCGCGTTGAAGGGCTCGAGGAGGCGGTAGAGCGCGTCGCGGTTGACGACCGCAACGTTGGTGCGCGGCTTCTCGTCGCCCATGCGAGTGTGCCGGCTGCCCAGGACGGGAATGTGGGTGGCGACGATCACGGTCGAGCCTGGTTCCACCCTCGCCAGGTCCTGCTCCAGCCAGGCCAGGATGTCGGCTCCGAGGTATCCCAGATATCCCTCGCCGTACCAGAAGACGTCATCGAGCACCACGTAGTGGACGGCGCCCCGGTTGAAGGAGTACCACGTGGGCCCGAAGTGGTCGCTGAAGGTCTCGGCCGACGCGCGGTCGGTGAAGCTGTGGAAATCGAGGTCGTGATTGCCGACGACCTGGAAGAAGGGAACCTCCATCATGCGCACCCCGCGCTCGTAGTCGGGATAGAGGTAGAGGTTGTCGTACATGATGTCGCCGCACGAGATGCCGAAAACGTGCTCGCCGCCGAGCCCGGCGATCGTTTCGCTGATATCGGGCACCGACTGGCCCAGGAAGAGGCCGGTCTCCCGCTCGTCCTGCGCCTGAATGTCGCCGAGGAGGAGCAGCGTGTGGTCGTCCTGGGGCACCGGATCGGGTTCGAGGTCGAAGGTCGCTGTTTGCTGCTGCCGGCCCGACAACGCCTGGTAGAAGCGGGCGGTCCCGGGGCGGTTGAGGGGGATGCGGTAGCCGGATGGCGGCGTGAACCACACGAACCCGCGCTCGGACCGGGTGAGGATCTCGAAGGTGCCATCTGCGTCAGTGTCCACGACCTGAACGCCGTCCGAGACCGGGACCCGGGGGATGCCGCGGCCGCGGGAGCGCACCACGCCCTGAACGACGATGGGAGAGGAGCGGGTGGTCGGCGCGGCTGGCATGCCGGGCCGAGTCGGTGTCGGCTGGGAACCGAGCGGGGCGTAGGGATCGGCGAGAAGCCCTTCCGGGCGGAGTGCCGCGCCGGCGAAGGCTGCGGCGCCGGTCCTGAGGAAGGTGCGGCGGGAGGTGGCGTGTCGGTTCATGGATCGAATCTGCTTTGCGACGCTACCACTGAGTCGTGGTGACCACCGGGCCAGGTGCGGAACGGCCGCTGGCGATTGTCCCCTTCAGACCCAGCCCAGGCGAGTGCGGCGCCGCCGACGCGCCGCTACCGCACGGCGCCGGCGAGCGCCGCGACCAGGGCCGCGCGGTGGCGGCTGTACTCCGGGCTGGTCGCGTAGGGCCAGGCGCTGTGGGTGACGATCACGATGTTGGACGACGGGTCCATCCACAGGTACTGGCCGAAGATGCCGATGCCGGCGAAGACGCCGTCGCCGGCCAGCCACCAGAGGTAGCCGTAGCCGTCATAGCCGTCGCTGGGGGTCGTGGACTCCTCCATCCAGCCTTCGGGCAGCACCCGCGTACCGTCGCGCAGGACGCCCCCGTTCATCGCGAAGATCCCGATCCGGGCGTAGTCGCGGAGGGTCGCGTTGATGCAGCAGCCGCCCAGTTCGCCGCCGCCGGGCTCGTGGAGCAGCCAGTTGGCGTCGGCCTCCATCCCGAACGGGCCCCAGATCTTGTGCTCGAGGTAGGTCGAGAGGTTGTTGCCGATCGCCGCCCGCAGCACGGCGCCGGCCATGTTCGTCTCGCCGGTGTTGTAGTTGAAGACCTCGCCCGGAGGATGGAGCTCCTCGAGCCCCGCCATGTACTTCGTCTGCTGAACGATCGGCCCCGGCAACGTCGCCACGTCGGACTCGGGGTCCGCGTAGTCCTCGTTCCAGTCGACGCCTGAGGCCATCTGCAGCACGTCCCTGATCGACACTTCGTCGTAGCCGCCACCCGAAAGCAGCGGCAGGTACTTCGTGACCGGATCGTCGACGCTGCCGATGTAGCCGTCGGCGATCGCGGCGCCGTAGAGCATCGAGACGACAGACTTCGCGATCGAGAACGAGATCCAGCGGCTGTTCTCGTCGTTGCCCAGACCGTAGCGCTCGAACACGACCTCGTCATCCTTGACGACCAGGAGGCCGGCGATCCGGCGATCCTGGATGTAGTCCTCGACGGTGAATGTCTCGCCCTCGACCTCGTAGGTCACCGACGACAGGTCCCGCGGCGCCGGCGCCAGCGGGTACGGATCGTCGGAGGCCTCGAACCAGCGGGAAGCACCGACGAGGTCCGCGTTCCGGTAACCCGCGATCTGCTGCTCCGGTGTCCAGAACAGCACCTGATCCCGCGGGCCCAGATTCTCCAGATCGGGATTCACCGGCTCGACCGCGCCGGCAGCCTCCGTGTCGGCGACAGGTGCCGCGCAGGCGGCGAACGCCAGCATCATCGCGACTGCGGCGACCAACCACGAATTGCTCCACCCTCGCGTATTCAGCATCCGCTCTCCCAGTCTTGCAGCCATCTCATCGTCCTCCTCTGGTCGGAACGCCTGATCGTACCCCCCACTAGCCCTCGAAAGACCGGCCCCGGTAGGCTGACCTCCGGTTGCCATGAACGACGAACCATCCGCCGCCCAACTGGCGGCCGCCGCCCTCGCCTCGGTCCACTCGGCCGATGGTGACGATGGCGTCCACGAACTGTTCGAGGCCCGCGGCTGGACGGACGGGCTGCCGATCGTGCCGCCTACGCCGGAACGCGTGGCCGCGGCGCTCGAGGCCGCGCTCCTGGAGCCGGGCCAGGTGCTGGGCGTTGAGACGGTCCGCGGCCGGGCGATTACGGCCCTGAAGGCCGCGATCAACGCGGTGATGGCCGGTTGCCGGTCCCGCGATTTCGCGGTCGTTGCCGCCGCCGTGGAAGCGCTGTGCGACCCCGCCTTCCTGCTGCACGGCGCCACTTCGAGCACGGGCGGCTGCGCGGTGCTGATCGTCGTGAACGGACCGATCCGCCGGGAGCTGGGCATGACCGGGACGTTCAACGCCCTGGGCGGCGCCGACCGGGCGTCGCTGGCCATCGGACGGGCCGTGCGGCTCATCCTCCGCAACCTGCTCGGCGTGCGGCCCGGAGAGCTCGATCGCTCTACCCTGGGGCATCCCGGCAAGCTCAGCTACTGCCTGGCCGAGGACGAAGAGGGCTCGCCCTGGCCGTCGCTGGCGGCCGACCGCAGGGCCCCCGAAGGAAGCTCGACGGTCACGGTCTTCGCCGCTGGCGCGCCCCGGCAGATCATGAACGAGTGGACGACGGAACCGGAGGAGATCCTCGACACGATAGCGGCCGAGATGCGGGCAAATCTCCTCCATTACTCGATCTGGGCCGGCAACCACTGCCTCGTCCTGCCGCCGCAGTTGCGGGACCGCTTCGCCTCCGCCGGCTGGAGCAAGGCGGACATCCGGGACTACCTGCACCGCCACGCCCGGGTGCGGCGCGGCGACTGGGAGCGCGTCGGCAAGGCGTCCGTGGTCAGCGACGCGAACCGGAACCAGGAGTACGCGGCGCTCCAGTCACCGGACGATCTGCTGGTCGTCGCCGCCGGCGGCCCGGCCGGAGGCTTCTCCGCCGTGATTCCGCCGTGGTTCGGCAACAAGTCCCGGGCGGTGACGGCGGGCGTCGGCTTCTGTCTGGAGTGCTGAGCCCCTCAACCTTCGCACGCGGCGCTGAACAGGTCTGCCAGCGCCGCGTCTGAGACCAAACCGCGGTAGCGGGCGCAGATCTCGCCGTCCTCCAGCCGGACCACGAAGACCGCCTCCGCCTGATTCTCCTCTTCGCCGTTCGAACCGGCCAGCTCCCGCCACGCGTCCGCGCCTTCTTCGACGACCAGAAACGAATCCTGGCGCGCGGCGGGAACATCGCCGCGGAGCGCCCGCACAACCATCCGGCGAACGAACCCGGGCGCCCCTTCGAGGACGACGACCGTGTAGACCGACCAGTCATCGACCCGCGGGTCGTCGTCGAGAAGGCGGCGCCACTCGCGCGCCCCGCCGTTCGCGACGCGATGGAAGCTGACGATGAGCAGCGACCGCGTGCCCAGATCGTTCGTCGCCTCGATCTCGCTTCCCGCCAGTGTCACCGCCCGCGGGCGCTCGCTTGACGCGCCGACGCCGGCGGCGTTCAGCACCAGGCACAGGCCCAGCGCGGCCACGCTCCGCCAACACACCACGCTAGGGCGCGCTTCGGAAGCGCATCACGCGGTAGCGCCTGGTGCGGGCAAAGGCCTCCGGATCCAGCAACCGCTCTAGCCGATCCAGCCGGCGGGTCACCGGTCCCGCCATGCGCCAGACGGCACCCCCCAGACGCGGGAAACGCGACGTCGTGGCGTCGCGTAGCAGACTCACGATGCCGTGGCCGAAGCGATCCACGATCGCCTGTCCGAGACGGAGCGTGGGTAGCACCGAAGCGGTGACGTCCTCGTCCACCTCCAGCACCAGCCCGGCCGCCTCGGCCCGGGCCAGGAACTCGTCCAGCGGGTGGCCGCTCCTCGGCCTTCCCTGGTCGAACTCCACGGTGAAGTAGTCGCAGAGCAGCACACGGCCTCCGGGCGCCAGAGATCGCTCGACCGCCTGGAAGAACTCCTCGAGCCAGACGTACTGCGCCGACTCGCACAGGAACAGGAGGTCGTACCGGCGATCCGGCTCGAACTCCTGGAACCGGCCCAGGTGGAAGCGTCGGTCCGGCAGCCGCTCGGCGAACAGCTTGCCGTGATACGGATCGGGCGACAGGCCCTCGACGTCATAGCCCAGGGCGGTCAGTCGCTCGCTGATCACGCCGGTGCCGCAGCCGACATCGAGCACGGAAGACACGCCAGACGGCAGCAACTCGAACAGTCGCGCCACCAGGCGTTCCTGGGCGCGGCGCAGGCCCGTCACGTCGAGAGGATCGTCCTCGCTCCAGATCCCGAAGTTCAGGTGCTCCAGGCCGACGATGCGGTGCAGAAACTGAAGCGCGAAGCTCGTCTTCACCTGGCGCGGGCTCTTGCCGTCCGCGGCCTGCCGGAACAACTGCCGGCCCTGCGGCCCGGGCCAGCGTGGAGGCGCCGCCGGAACCGGTGCGGGGGCAGAAGCCACGCTCGAGCGCGGAGGTGGCGGAACGATGCGCAAACTCACCGGGCGGAGAGTGTACCGCTCACAGGCGCGCGGGATAGGGTCGCCTCATCGACCGGAAGAGTCATCGCGCCGGCCGGCGCATCCACCCGGCCGCGCGGTACGAGGAGCCGCCATGAGAAAGTCGCCGCTGATCGTCCTCTTCGCCGTCGCTCTGAGTGCCGGGCTCCCGGCCCTGGCGGCGGATCATCCACTGGATCCCCTGAGCCACCAGGAGGTCTGGCGCACGCTGGTGCTCCTCCGTGACGCCGGCCATCTGGACAGGGACACGAAGTTCTCCCAGTTGACGCTCCAGGAGCCGGCCAAGCGGGACGTCCTGGCCTGGCAGGCTGGCAACCCGATGCCCCGCAGGGCCTACGCGCTGGTGCGCAGGGACAAGGACTCCTTCGAGGCCATCGTCGACCTGACCGACGGGGAGGTCGTCTCCTGGGATCGGCTCGAGGGAGTCGAGCCGAACTGGCACGGCGGCGAGTACGAGTCGCTGACCGACAAGGTGCTGGCGCACCCCGACTTCCTTGCCGGGCTCGAGGCGCGCGGCATCACGGACCTCACCTTCGTCGACTGCGGCGCCGGACCCCGCGGCTACTTCGGGACGGAAGAGGAACAGGGCCGACGCATCGCCCACGTGAGCTGCGGCGAGCCCGATGGAGTCAGCCAGCATGCGATCGAAGGCCTGGTCGCGGTCGTGGACCTCGAATCCGAGGAGATCCTCCGGGTCGTCGACGAGGGCCCCGGCCCGATTCGCGCGGTCCCGACGGACTTTCGCGAGATGCTCGGCGAGGAGCGCGAGGTCGCCGGGCCGATCGACGTCCGTCAACCGCTCGGACCCGGCTTCGAGATCGACGGCTACGAGGTCGCCTGGCAGAACTGGAGTTTCCACCTCCGACCCGACCAGCGCACCGGTCTCGTCGTCTCCCTGGTGGACTACCGCGAGGGTCCCGACGCCGCGCCGCGGCGGGTGCTCTACCAGGGGTACCTTTCCGAGATCTTCGTTCCCTACATGGACCCCAGGTTCGACTGGTACACGCTGAACTTCATCGATGCTGGCGAGTTCGTCGCGGGCGGTCTCGGCAAGCCGTTGATGCGGGGCGACGACTGCCCCGACCACGCCGTCTACATCGACACGACGAAGACCGGCGCCAACGGCCATCCCCGCACCGTGCCCGGCACGATCTGCATCTACGAACGCGAGACCGGCGACCCATCCTGGCGGCACTTTTCCTCCGAGCGGCCCGAGAGTCGCAGGAGCCGCGACCTGGTCGTTCGGGTCGGCGGCGTCGTCGGCAACTACGACTACCTGCTCGACTGGATCTTCCGGCAGGACGGTTCGATCGAGGTCCGGGTCGGCGCCACCGGCATCCTCGCCTACGAGACCACGGCCGCCGCCTCCGCCGATGTGCCGGCGCCGACCGCCGGGCCGGTGAACGCGGGCGCGGCGGATGCCCTGCTTCAAAACGCCTCCGCCGACGCCTACGGGCGCTTCGTGCAGGAGAACGTCGTCGCCATCAACCACGATCACTACTTCAGCTTCCGGCTCGACATCGATGTCGACGGCACGGACAACCGTTTCGTCGCCGACCGTCTCGTCGCCCGGAGCCTTCCCGACGGGCATCCCCGGCGCAGCCTGTGGGTCCAGGAACCGCGGGTCGCTTCGAGCGAACACGAGGCTCGACTCAACATGGACCTGAACCGGCCGACGCTGTGGCGGGTGCAGAGCACGAGCCGCAGGAACGCGGTCGGCTATCCCACCAGCTTCCAGGTGATGCCTGGGCGGAACACGAACACGCTGCTGTCGGCGGACGACTATCCGCGACGGCGCGCGGGTTTCATCGACCACCACCTCTGGGTCACGCCGCAGCGCGACGGGGAGCGCTTCGCCGCCGGCGACCACCCGACGCTCAGCGAGCCGGGCATGGGACTACCGGAATGGACGGAGGCCGACCGGCCGATCCAGGACACGGACATCGTCCTGTGGCACACCGTGGGCATGCACCACGTGCCGCGGGCCGAAGACTGGCCCGTCATGCCGACGCTCTGGCACGGCTTCGAGCTCCGGCCGTTCGATTTCTTCGACCGCAACCCGGCGCTCGACCTGCCCTGACCAGTAGACTGTGAGCATCCGGTCCCCGGAGCAGCCACCGACCAGGTCTCACCGTTCGAGACCTCAAGGGGAGCAATCATGCGCAAGCCGACCCTCGTTCTGACTCTCTGCCTGCTCGCGGCAGCAGCGATCCCCGCCGCTGCGGCGGACCATCCGCTCGACCAACTCAGTTACCAGGAAGTCTGGCGAGCGCTCGAGATCCTCCGCGACGCCGGACGACTCGACAGCGAGACGACCTTCTCTCAACTCACGCTGAGCGAGCCGACCAAGGACGTCGTCCGCGCCTGGCGAGAGGGGGACGAGATACCGAGAGCCGCCTACGCGCTCGTTCGCCGGGGCGAGGACACGTTCGAGGCGACGGTCGACCTGAACGCCGGGGAGGTTTCTTCGTGGACGCCGCTCACCGGCGTCCAGCCGAACTGGAGCCTCGGCGAGTTCGGCGCTGTCGTGGGCAAGGTGCTCGAACATCCCGAGTTCATCGCGGGGCTCGAGAAGCGGGGCATCACCGACACCAGCTTCCTGGACTGCTCGACGATCCCGCCCGGCTACTTCGGCACCGAGGAGGAGAAGGGGCGGCGGCTCGGACATGTCCGCTGCTCCGAGGCTCGCGGCGCCCGGAACACCTGGGCGCGTCAGGTCGAGGGCCTGACCGCCGTGGTCGACCTGACGGCCGGCGAGGTACTCAAGGTCGTCGACGACGGCGTGGCGCCGATCCCGGACGTGGACGCCGACTACGACCGGACCACGCTCGACCATCCGCGCGAGATCGCCGGCCCCTTCAGACTCGATCTGCCCGAGGGCGTCGGCTTCGACATGAACGGCTACCAGGTGAGCTGGCAGAACTGGAGGTTCCACCTGCGGCCGGACCAGCGCACCGGACTGGTCGTGTCGCTCGTCGACTACCGCGAGAGCCCGGATGCGAATCCACGGTCTGTCATGTACCAGGGCCAGCTTTCCGAGATCTACGTGCCCTACATGGATCCGGCCTTCGCCTGGTACGCCCGCAACTTCATCGACGCCGGGGAGTTCCCGGCGGGAGGATTGGCCAAGCCGCTGCTGCGCGGCCGCGACTGCCCGGAGCACGCGGTCTACATCGACTCGATCAACACGAGCGCCCAGGGCCGGCCGCGCACGGTGCCCCGGACCACATGCATCTACGAGCGCGAGACCGGAGACCCGTCCTGGCGGCACTACGAGGACGAACAGCCGGACAGCCGCGCGAGCCGCGACCTCGTCGTGCGCACCGCCGCAGTAGTCGGCAACTACGACTACCTGCTCGACTGGATCTTCCGCCAGGATGGCTCGATCGAGGCCCGCGTAGGCGCCACCGGCCTCCTCGAGGTCAAAGCGACAAGCGCGGTGTCGGCCATCCAGCCGGCCCCGGCGGCCGGCCCGGTGAACGCCGCCGCCGTGGACGCCCTCCGGGCCGGGACGCCCGCCGACGCCTACGGTCGCTTCCTCGATCGCAACGTCATCGGCGTGAACCACGACCACTACTTCAGCTACCGCCTCGACCTCGATGTCGACGGTGCGGACAACCGGTTCGTGGCGGACCGCCTGGTCACCCAGGAACTGCCGGCCGACCATCCCCGGCGCAGCCTCTGGGTTCGGGAGCCCCACGCCGCGCAGACCGAGCAGGACGCCCAGCTCGACATCAACCTCGCGAAGCCCGCGCTGTGGCGGGTTCTGAGCACAAGCCGCCAGAACGCGGTCGGCTACCCCACGAGCTACCAGTTGATGCCGGGCCGGAACGCCAACCACCTGTTCGTCCCCGACGACTACTCGCTCCGGCGCGCCGGGTTCATCGATCATCACCTCTGGGTGACGCCTTACGATCCGGACGAACGTTTCGCCGCCGGTGACCATCCCACGCTGAGCGAGCCGGGAATGGGCCTGCCGGCCTGGACCGAAGCGAACCGGTCGATCAGCGACGAGGATCTCGTGCTGTGGCACACGGTCG
Source organism: Holophagales bacterium (assembly GCA_009845425.1). Classification (GTDB taxonomy): domain Bacteria; phylum Acidobacteriota; class Thermoanaerobaculia; order Multivoradales; family Multivoraceae; genus Multivorans. The sequence continues at coordinate 303,255 of VXZQ01000014.1, read as the reverse complement.
GCATGCACCACCTGCCCCGCGCCGAGGACTGGCCCGTGATGCCCGTCATGTGGCACGGCTTCGAACTGCGGCCGTTCGACTTCTTCGACCGCAACCCGGCACTCGATCTTCCCTGAGTCCGGGCGCGAAGAACGCGCGACAAATCTGTCGCACGCAAACAACGTCCGCACATTCCTGTGCGGCGAAAGCGGGTCGACCGTCTCGCCGGGTCGGTCGCTGAGCCAGTCCAGAAGCTCCCCGGCACCTCCCTCGTACGACCCTAAGTCCCGTTGAACCGGGGGTTTTCGGACCGCCGGCCGGAAGCCGGCCGGATCGACGCCCGCGACGGACGGCGACCCGCGCGGTTGGCACGATTCTCGATACATGTCCGGGCAAGCCCGGGCGACGCTCGGCCGGGCCAACCGACTACGAGGAGGTACTCGAATGAGCTTCAGAACGCGAGGCCGGACGTTTCGTCTGGGTCCGGCCCTGGGACTGACGTTGCTCCTGGCCCTGCTGGCGGCTTCGCCCGCGGCAGCCCAGGACGGCGTGGACACCGGCGACACGGCCTGGATGCTGACCGCCAGCGCCCTGGTGCTGCTGATGACGCCGGGACTGGCGTTCTTCTATGGCGGACTGGTCCGCCGCAAGAACGTCCTCTCGATCCTCATGCAGTGCTTCCTGTGCATGGGCGTCATGACCGTGCTGTGGGTCGTCGTCGGCTTTAGCCTCGCCTTCGGTTCTGACGCCCTCGGCGGCGTGATCGGCGGCGGCGACTACTTCCTGCTGAGCGGCCTCGGTTATGACGCCTGGGACGGCACCGGTATCCCGGCACCGCTGTTCATGATTTTCCAGGGCATGTTCGCGATCATCACCCCCGCCCTCATGGTCGGCGCCTTCGCGGAACGGATGAAGTTCAGCGCCATCTGCCTGTTCATGAGCGCCTGGCTGCTGGTCGTCTACGCTCCGGTCTGCCACTGGGTCTGGGGTGGCTCGGAGGGCTTCTTCGGCCTCGGCGGCGATGGAGCGCTCGACTTCGCGGGCGGTACCGTGGTCCACATCAACGCGGGCGTTTCGGCGCTGGTCGCCGCGATGGTCCTCGGCCGGCGGCGCGACTATCCCGTGCATACCTCCCCGCCCCACAACCTGCCCTTCGCCGTCCTCGGCACGGGGCTGCTCTGGTTCGGATGGTTCGGCTTCAATGCCGGCAGCGCCGTGGCGGCCAACGGCTCGGCCGCCAACGCCTTCGTCGTCACCCAGGTCGCCACGGCCACCGCTGCCGCAGCCTGGGGTCTGATCGACTGGATTCGCGACTCGAAGCCGACGCTCCTCGGCGTGATCACGGGCGCCGTCGCCGGACTCGTGGCGATCACGCCGGCCTGCGGCTCGGTCAGCGCCATCGGCGCGATCGGCGTCGGGGCGGGCGCTTCCGTGTTCGCCTACCTCGCGGTCACCTGGCTCAAGGCCAAGCTCGGCTACGACGACTCGCTGGATGTCTTCGGCGTCCACGGCGTCGCCGGCATGTGGGGCGCCGTCGCCGCCGGCCTCTGGGCCACCGACGTGGTGCCCGGCAACGACGCGAACGGCCTGTTCTACGGCAACACCGGACAGGTTCTGATTCAGCTCAAGGCCGTCGCCTACACCATCGTCTGGGCCGCCGTCGTGTCCTTCATCCTGCTCAAGATCGTCGACCTGATCGTCGGTCTGCGCGTCAGCGATGACGAGGAGCGGATCGGTCTCGACCTCACCGACCACCGCGAAAACGCTTACACCCTGGTTGACTAGGGCCGAAGGAGGAATGACATGAAGTACATCGTGGCAATCGTTCAGCCCGACCGGATGCAGGAGGTCCTCGACCTCCTGGAACAGAAGGAGATTCACCTCTTGACCGTCTCCAACGTAATGGGGCGAGGCCGTCAGCGAGGCGTCTCCGAGATCTATCGCGGCCACAAGGAAGCGGGCGCCCTGCTGCGCAAGCTGAAGGTCGAGATCGCGGTGAACGACGACTACGTCGACATCGTGATCGACGCGATCACGAGGGGGGCCAAGACCGGCAGGGTCGGAGACGGCAAGATCTTCGTGATGCCGCTCGAAGAGACGATCCGGATCCGTACAGGCGAGACGGGGAACGTGGCGATCGGCTAGCCCCGGCCATCGCGTAGACCAGGAACGCGCGTCGCGGGAGCTCCTGCTCCCCGGCGCGCTTTCCTTTTCAGTCCGACAGCCCGTCGAACAGACGCTCGAGCGACCGCATGTGCTCGGCGATCCGGTCCCAGGCGCCCTCCTCGTCCGGCAGCTGTCCGAGACTGTGCAGCCGACGTGCCAGGAAGCGGAACTCCCGCGTATCCGCTGGGGGAATGACGAGGTCCTTGCTGTGCCCGCGGACGATCCGCAGGCAGTTGATCACCGCGCGCAGGAGCCGGTAGCCCTCGCTGATCTGCTCGAACTCGTCAGCCGACAGGTGGCCGCGCTCGTGGAGCGCGTGAACCGCGTCGAGTGTGTTCGTCTGTCGCACCTCCGCGTCGCCGGCGCCGGCCGCGATCTGCCGCACCTGGACGAAGTACTCGGCGTCCAGCAGGCCGCCGGCGCTGAACTTCGCGTTCGTCGTGCCGCGGGCAACGAGTTCCGAGCGCTGGCGGTTCCTGAGATGCCGGATCCGCGCGACGTCGTGCGGACGCGGATCGAAGACGAACTCCTGGCGGTGCGCCTCCAAGCGAGCGGCCAGATCCGCGTCGCCGGCCACGGTGCGTAACCGCACCAACGCCTGACGTTCGTAGGGATCCGCCTCCCCGTCGAAGCTGTAGTACGAGACGAAGCGCTGAAACGACGCCGCGAGCGGCGACGAGGCGCCGCCCGGCCGCAGCCGCCAGTCGAGCTCGAAGATCCCGTCGCGCTTGGCGCGGATCAACCGCGACAGCCGTTGCGCCGCTCTCTCGTAGAACTCGCCACCCTGAGCGAGCAGCGACCGTTCGGCGTCCCAGACGAACATCAACTCGATGTCCGACGCGTACCCCAGATCGCGTCCGCCCCACTTCCCGAGCGCGCAAAGGCACCAGGCTCCAGGCTCGGCTCCGTCGCCGGCCGTCTCCCCGACGGCTTCGGCCGCCGCCCGCGCGAGCACGACATCGGAGAGCGTCGACAGCTCCTCGCCGAAATCGCTGAAGCGCTCGATCCGCCGCGTCAGGTGACGCATGTCGATACGCCCGATCTCGTCGTCCTTGAAGCGGTTGAGGGCCTCGTCCGGCGCCTCCTGTGCTTCCAGCGCGGCATCCAGGCGACTCTTCAGATCCTCTCGGCCGGCGCCCAGGTCGAGGTCGGCCATGCCCTCCAGCAGCGGCATCAGGTTCTCGTGCTGGCGGCGCAGGAACTCCTCCCAGAGGTACGTGCCGGCCCCCAGCACGCGCGCCAGTTCGTCGAGCGACGACGCCAGGGCCTGCGTCGGATCGGCCACCTGCTTGCAGGCCGCGTCGATCAGCGCCCCGAACTGCCGCAGGGCGAGCTGCGGGTTCGGCGCCACCGCCAGCCGCCGCGCGAACTGCTTCATCAGCGTCACCGTGAGTCGGAGATGGTCGACGCCGATGCGGTCCTCGATCTTCCCGCCGCTCCGCGTGGTGACGAACAGGCGGTCGCGGACTTCGCCCTCGACCGTGTCGAACTCCACCTTGTCGATCCAGTAGTCGCGGGTCGAGAGAACGTTGGCGAACTCGAACAGGAACATGAAGCTGTCAGGACTTCGAATCTCGAGAATCGTGCAGTGCTCGTCGGACTCGTTGTCGACCGAAATCGAAATGGGAGGCATGACCTGTTCGGCATCGACGCCCTGATCGGTCAGGCGGGCGGCCTCCATCACGCGCAGCGTGAGTTCCTCGTTGGCGCGTTGCGCGTCACCCTTGGCCAGCAGGCTGAGAAGCCTGTTCAGATCCCGCTCGAAGTCCGTCCACGAGAAGACGCGGGAAGCGTGGGCCGGCGCCGCCTGGACCTCGGCGGAGTACACGATGCGCGTGGGGCCAGGCGTCGATGACCGCGACTTCTGGTCCCTGGGGCGACGCCGGCGGCCGCGGCGGCTACGCGCCCGCGGCGAAGGGCGCCGGCCCGCCCTCCCGGGCCGCCTGTAGAACTCCATGTCGCCCGTGTCCTGGTAGGTGTAGGAACTGCCGCTCAGGATCGATTGTCCGTAGGCCGCAAGCAGGCCGCAGATCTTGGCGAACTCGCCCTGATAGTCGTTAGCGACCACCGTCACGCGGCGAGTCGGGCCAACGTGCCGCACGTCGACCCGGCACAACCGCTCGCCGTCGAGTTCGTGGATCATTTCCACATGGCGCGCCACCTCTCCGACTGTGCAGGACAGGAAGTACGCACTCTCCATGCGTCTGAAGTGCTCGTCGATGAGCTCCGCCGGCAGGTCGGGACAGAGTTCCCGCACCCGTTGCTTGCGTTCCAGGAACTCGATCGTCTCGTCGAAGAACCCGCCGAAGATGCGGCGCACTTCGGCCGCCGTCTCCTCGTAGCGCTCGGCCAGGTAGAGCGTGCTCACCGGCTGGCCCAGGGCGAAGGCGACCCGCCACTCGAACGTCGCCCACTGCTTCGGCTCGCGCGGAAGCTGGCGCACCGGCAGGTCGCGCTCCAACTGCAGCACGTGCTCGACCACCCGCAGGAAGATGTAGGCCTCGCGCAACCGCTCGTACTCGTCCTGAGTGATCACGCGGTGCGCCCGCAGCCGGGACATGGCCCGCAGCGTGTTCGGCGAGCGCAGGCTCTTGTTGGAGGCGCCGTGGTAGAGCTGCAGCAACTGGACGATGAACTCGATGTCGCGGATGCTGCCGGCGCCGAGCTTCACGTTGCCGATCTCCGTGCCCTTGGAGCGAAGCGATTTCTCGATCATCTGCTTCATCTCGAAGACTTCCCGCAGCAGGGTCTCGGGCGGTCTTTCGGGGTCGAAGACGAAGCGCCGCGTACCGTCGATCAGCGCCTTGGCCGCGGCCGCGTCGCCCCCGGCGAAGCGCGCCTTGATCAGCGCCTGGAACGTCCAGTTCATGCCGTAGCGCTCGTAGAAGCGGAGGTATTGACCCACCGTCCGCACCAGGGGGCCCATCTTCCCCTCGGGGCGCAGGCGCATGTCCACGCGGAAGACGAAACCGTCGCCCGTGATGTCGGAGATCAGGCGAATGAACTGCGGCGCCTGCCGCTGCAACCGGTGGAGGGCCTCCTGGTCGACGTCGTCCGAGGCCACGAACAGGGCGTCGATGTCCGAGCTGTAGTTGACCTCCAGCCCGCCCCACTTGCCCATCGCGATCACCGCGAACGGTTCCTTGTCCAGGCCGGTCGCATCGAGCGCCCGCTGGACGCAGACATCCGCCACCTGGGAGATCTTCTGTGTCGTCGCGGCGAAGTCGTCGAGGCCGCTGAAGTCGGCGACCGCGACCCGGATCAGCTCGCGATACCGAAGGACGCGGAGCCAGCGGCGCATGTCCTCGTCCGACGCGGGCCGGAGCGCGGCCATGCGCTCGCGCTGCGCGTCCACCGACTCCTGTTCGACGGGAAAGAGCCCCTCATCTGCCTCCGGATGCGCGTCGAGCCACCGGGCGTAAGCCGGCGCGTACTCGCGCAGGATGTCGCGCTGCGCGAGCGCGAGGGTCTGCCGCGGATCCTCGGCGTCCTCGATGTCCATGGCCGCGAAGGCCTCGATCGCTTGCTCAAGGCGCGAGTTCACGGCAACTCCTCCTCGTCTGTGGCCCGCCGACAGCGGCGGAGGCAGGATGCTAGCGAACGGTGCGCCGCACCTTGCGACTGGAGCGGTATGGTTCACGAACGTCCTGACGGAGGAGTTCGCCATGAGATCAGCTATCGCCATCGCCTGCTCGCTACTCGCTCTCGCCTTCATCGACGCGGCCGCGGCACAGTCGCACCCTGGCTCCTCCGGCGGCTATCTCAGCCCGCCGCAGGAGATCGTCGGCATCCTCGACGCGCCGCCGACTCCCGGCGTGCTCGTGAGCCCGAACCGGGACGTCATCGTGCTGACCGAGCGACGGAGCATGCCGCCGATCTCCTGGCAGGCGCGGCCGCTGGAGCGCCTGGCGGGCTACCGGATCGACCCGCGCAACAGCGGACCCTGGCGAGCGCCCGAGACCGCGGCGCTGACGATCCGCCGGGTCGAAGAGGACGCGAGTACCGAAGGCATCCGCATCGACGCGCCCCACGGCACGACGCTCGGCTGGCCGCAGTTCTCGCCCGACGGCTCCCACCTCTCCTATGCCGTCCTCCGCGATACGGGGATCGAGCTCTGGGTCATCGACATTGGGAGCGGCAAGCAGCGAGCGCTGACTTCGGCGTCGCTCAATGCGACGTGGGGGAATCCGTGCCAGTGGCTGTTCGATTCGAGCGGCGTCCTCTGCCGCTTCCGGGTTCCCGGAAGAGGCGCGCCACCTTCGCCGCCGCGCCAACCCGGCGGACCGAACATCCAGGAACACGACGGTCGCCTGTCGCCAGTACGCACCTACCAGGACCTGCTTGCCAACCCCTACGACGAGGCGCTGTTCGAGTACCACTTCACGAGCCGGATCGAGACCGTCGACCTGGCCACCGGGAAGCGGACCCCGATCGGCGAACCCGGGCTCTTCATGCGCGTCTCGGGCGCTCCCGACAGCCGCCACGTCCTCGTGGAGCGGCTCGAGCATCCCTTCTCCTGGCTGCACCCGGCGAGCCGCTTCCCGCGTTCGGTCGAGGTGTGGACCCGCGACGACGGCAAGGTCGCGACCGTGGCGACCCTGCCGCTGGCCGACGCCGTGCCGATCGGCGGCGTTCCGACCGGACCACGCAGCCATCGCTGGAATCCAACGAAGCCGGCGACGCTGGTCTGGAGCGAGGCGCAGGACGGGGGCGACCCGAAGGCCGAGGTGCCGCACCGCGACCATCTGTTCGCGCTCGACGCGCCGTTCGACGGCAGACCGCGGGAGTTGACGCGCACGGAACACCGCTTCACGGGGATCGGCTGGACAGCCGACGGTACCGCCCTGGTCAACGAGTACGACCGCGAGACCCGCTGGTTCCGCACGTCCTTGCTCGATGTCGGCGGCGACGAGCCGCGGACCTTGTTCGACCGCAGCGCCGAGGACCGCTACGGCGACCCGGGCTTCCCGTGGCAGCGGCCTGGGGGCGGCACTGCCAGCTCCGTGGTCCTGCAGGACGGCGACAGCATCTACCTCATGGGCCGGGGAGCGTCGCCTGAAGGCGACCTGCCCTTCGTCGACCGTCTGAATCTCGACACCCTGGCCACGGAGCGCCTTTTCCGCAGCGAATCCGGGACCTACGAAACGGCGGTTGCCGTGCTTGCGGCGGACGGCGGCTCGCTCCTGACCCGCCGCGAGAGCACGACCGAGCCGCCCAACTACTTCGCGACGAACCTCTCGACAGGCGACCGGCGCGCCCTGACCGACTTCAGCGACCCGGCGCCGATCCTCCGGCAGGTCGAAAAGCGGCTGCTGACCTACGAGCGCGAGGACGGAGTCGGCCTGTCGGCGACCCTCTACCTGCCGCCCGGCTACCAGGAGGGCGACCGCCCGCCGATGCTGCTCTGGGCCTATCCGCGCGAGTACACGAACCCCAACGCGGCGAGCCAGGTGACCGGCTCGCCCCACCGTTTCACCACCCTGCGCGGCGCCTCGCACCTGCTGCTGCTGACCCAGGGCTACGCGATCCTTGACGGGCCGACGATGCCGATTGTCGGCGAGGGCGAGACGGCGAACGACAGCTACGTCGAGCAGCTCGTCTCGAGCGCGAAGGCGGCGATCGACAGGGTCGTCGAACTCGGCGTCGCCGACCCCGACCGGATCGCCATCGGCGGCCACAGCTACGGCGCCTTCATGACCGCCAACCTGCTCGCCCACTCCGACCTGTTCGCGGCCGGCATCGCCCGCAGCGGCGCCTACAACCGGTCACTCACCCCGTTCGGCTTCCAGAACGAACGCCGCACCTTCTGGGAAGCCCAGCACATCTACGCCGCCATGTCGCCGTTCTTCCACGCCGAGAAGGTGAACGAGCCGATCCTGCTCACCCACGGCGAAATCGACAACAACTCCGGCACCTTCCCGATCCAGTCCGAGCGCTTCTACCAGGCCCTGAAGGGCCACGGCGCCACAGTGCGCTACGTCACGATGCCCCACGAGTCCCACGGCTACGCGGCGCGGGAGTCGGTGCTACATGTCGTAGCCGAAATGCTGAACTGGTGCGACCGCTACCTGCGTAAGGGGCAGTGAATCAGGGCTGGGGAGCAGGGCCGCATCGGCGGATTCCTCGATGACCCGGTCGAGCTCCAGCTCGACACTCTCCGCGTCGGGCGGCGTCTCGACTTCGCCCGTCGTCACGAGGTCGAGCAACCGGCCCTCCTCGTCGAAGGCGCGGAAGACCGATCCCTCGCCGGACAGGTCGGCCATCCAGAAATGGGGCTCGCTCGCCGAGCGCGCGATGTACCAGCGTTCCTCGGCATCGACCGTGCGAGCGTCCACGCCCATCGTACCGTCGCCCAGGTAGAGCACGCCCTCGTCCGGCCCGACGACCTCGCCGAGCCGGATCGGATGGCTGCGCTTGAGGACGTGGTCGTGGTTCTCCAGCGCCACCGTCAACCCGCCCCGATCGAAGACCCCCTCCCACGCTTCGCGCGCCTTGGCCGAAGCCTCATAAGACCGATGGGCCGGATAGAGCGGGACGTGGTAGAGCGCGACCCTGTTCGGCAGATCGGCGTCGGCCGCCAGGTGGGCCTCCAGCCACGAAGCCTGGTCTGCGTGGGCCACGAGGTGGCCGGTGTCCAGGACGTAGAGCGCGCCAGCGGCGCCCAGGCCGCGGCGAAAGTACGTCGCGCCGCCGGCGTCGGCGGAGTTCCCGGGCGCCTGGTTTTGCGCGAACAGCCCGAAGAAGAACGGCGCCTTCTGCTCCGCCGGCGCCGACACGGGAACCCCGCCGTCGCGGCCGACGTTGACCTCGTGGTTGCCGATCGCCAGCACCATCGGAACCGTGTGGCCTTCCGGCGTGACCAGTGCCTCGGTGACGTACTCGAGCCACGTCCGCCAGCGCGGCCACCTCGAGACGAGCCCGTTCGCGTAGGCCAGGTCGCCGCCGATGACGAGCATGTGCGGCGACTGCCGAGACGCCTCAGCCAGAAGCGCCAGCGAAAGCGGTTCCGTGCCAACGTCGCCGCCCGCCGCCAGACGGACCGGGCCGTCGCGCGGCACGGTACGGAAGCTGCGCACGTTGCCCAGGGGCCGGCCCTCGGCCGTTGTCGTGAAGTCGTAGCTGGCGCCGGGTTCCAGGTCGCGCAGCTCAAAGTGGAACACGCGAACGCCCGGGACGCCTTCGATCTCGACGGCTGTCCCCGCAACCGAGGAGGCCTGACCCTCCGTCCCCGACGGACGCCATTCGACGCTTGCCGCCCCTGGCAGTCTCTGGTCCGAGCCGTCCGCCTCGACGACCAGGTTGACGGTCATCGTCGTCGACGTGTCGCCCTGCCAGGTCAGGTGGACCGAGTGCCAGGGCGGCTCGCCGCCGGGGGCGGAACATCCCGCAACGAGGAGCGCCGCGAGAAGGACGGTCGATGGTGAAGAGAATCTACGGTGCGGCTTCATGGAGTTGCTCCATTACGGTCTGAGCATTGTCCGGCCGCCCGAGGTGCAGTCCCATGCCCGGCATCGGCGCCACCGGCACGAGAACGCGGGCGACACCCAGCTCGGCGAGCGAGCGCACACTTGAAACGTCCTCGCCGATCCCCGTCGTGATCTCTAACGCGGCCGGGTCGCGGCCGTGTTCGGCGGCTACGTCGCGCGCCAGTTGGATCAGCTCGGCGGACGCGCCGCGCGCGGGGAAGAACCCGTCACCGAGCCGGCCGGCCCGCCGCGCCGCCGGCTTCGAGTGGCCGCCGACGATGATCGGAACGCTGCCGCTGACCGGCTGCGGGCGGCAGTAGGCGGCGTCGAAGTGGACGAAGTCACCGTGGTAGGTCGGCCGCTCCGCGCCCCAGAGCTCGCGCATCGCCTCGATGTACTCGTCCGTGCGCCGTCCGCGATCGGCGAAGGAGGCGCCGATCGCGTCGAACTCCTCCTTCAACCAGCCGACGCCGATGCCCAGCAGCAGACGTCCGCCGGTCATGTGGTCGAATGTGGCGATCTGCTTGGCCGCAACGACCGGGTTGTGCTGGGGCACGATCAGGATGCCCGTCGCGAGCCGGATCCGCCGCGTCTGAGAACTGACGTAAGCCATCCAGATCAACGGATCGGGCAGGTCGAAATCATCCCGGCCGCCGGCCATCTTGCCGTCGGGCGAGTACGGATACGCCGACTCGTAGCCGCCAGGCACCACCGTGTGCTCGACAGTCCAGATCGACTCGAAGCCCGCCTCGTCAGCGGCAACTGCCAACTCCACCGCCAGGCCGGGGTCGACGAAGCGACCCGTGTTGCAGTACCTGAGTCCGAACTTCATAGGCGACGCAGTGTAGCCGGCTCCTCCGCTACGATGCCGGCGGTGCGCGAAGCCGCGGGTAAAAGGAAGGTCGCCGACATCGACTGGCGGTCGTGGCGCGCAGTCGACAAGGCAACGCTGACCTTCGTCCTCGAAGACAGCCGGGTGCTCCTGATCCGCAAGAAGCGGGGCCTGGGAGCGGGCAAGGTCAACGGTCCCGGCGGCCGCCTCGAACCCGGTGAAGAACCGATCGTCTGCGCGGTCCGCGAAGTCGAGGAAGAGGTCGGCATCACGCCACTCGACCTCGAGTACAGGGGCGAGAACCTGTTCCAGTTCGTCGACGGCTACTCAATCCACGTCTACGCGTTCACGGCTTCCGGGTACCGGGGAGCACTCCGCGAGACCGAGGAAGCCACGCCCATGTGGACGGACCTAGACTCGATCCCCTACGACGAGATGTGGGAGGACGACCGGCTGTGGTTACCCCACTCCCTCAGCGGCCTGAAACCGCAGGGCCGCTACATCTTCGACGGCGACCGCATGCTGGACTGGGAACTCGAAGTCGACGGCGAGTTCTACCGTCCCGAGCAGCCGCCCGACGAACGCCTCGCGCAGCAGATGCGCTTTCTGCTCGAAGTCGATCAACTCAAGCAGGTGTTGCGGAACACTTACATCGTCGGCAATCACCGCCTCGAGAACTCCGCGGAGCACTCGTGGCACGTGGCGCTGATGGCGCTGGTGCTGTCGGAACACGCGGCCGCTTCGAGTCTTGATCAACTCAAGGTGCTGAAGATGCTGATCGTGCACGATCTGGTCGAGATCGACGCGGGCGACACGAACGTCTACGACCAGGCGGGTCTGGAAGACCAGGCGGAGCGAGAAGAGCAGGCGGCGGAACGCATCTTCGGCATGCTGCCAGCCGAGACTGGGGCCGAACTGCGCGCCCTTTGGGACGAGTTCGAGGCGCGGCAGAGCGCCGAAGCGAAGTTCGCGAGAGCCCTGGACCGTCTGCAGTCCGTGGTTCTCAACTACACCAACGGCGGCGGGCCGTGGCGGGAGCGCGGCGTCCGGGCCGACCAGGTACGCAAGGTCATCGGCTGCATCGAGGACGGCGCGCCCGAGCTCTGGCGCTACGCCGAGGAACTGATCGAAGACGCCGTCCGGCGCCAACTCCTGGCTCCCTGAAGCGTGGGCGCCGGGGCCGCTGACGGCCTTCAGCGGGCGGGTGTACTCGTCGTCGCCGGAACAAGACGGCGCTGTCGGGGGTTCCGGCAGAAGTGAAGTCGAGCACGACGAGGCCGATGTCGCTGGAGCGGCCCTGGGCGCCGAGGACTTAGGAGAGGAGACTCACCCGTGATCTCGTCTTCCAACGTCTGGTCGCTCGCCCGGGCGGAGATGCGGACAATCCGCCGGCTGTTCCGCTTCTGGCTGTTCTCCGCCGTGGCGCTCGTCCTGTGCCTCTTCCAGTACGGCTACTTCTGGGTCATCCACGGCCTGTTCTCCGGCATCTCGGCAACCATCGGAGCCATGAGCCCCAAGTTCCTCCTCAGTCAGACGGCCCTGTTCCAGACGATGGTCCTTGGCCTGGGCGTCGTCTTCCTCGCGTTCGACCTGCGCGCCCGCGATCGCCGCGACCGAGTGATCGAAGTGCTCGACAGCCGCCCCTACTCGAACGCCGAACTCGTGCTGGGGCGCTTCTTCGGCACCCTGTTCATGGTCTGGGGCGTTGCATTCGTGGCCATGGTCATCATTCAGTCGATCGGACACGCGGGTATCACGTTCGGCTGGTTCTTCGGCGAACCGGCGATCTGGGGTTCCGTGTGGGCCTACCTCCTGCTCGAGGCGCTGCCCGCACTTGCCGTGTACGTCGCCTTCGTGCAGGTCGTCTCCCTGGTCAGCAACAACCGTTTGCTCGCCGCCCTGGCGGGAATCGGCCTAGCGGTCGGAAGCACGTTCCTGAGTTTCCGCGTGCCGGTCCACATCCTGCCGTCGGTGGCTCTCAACGGCGGTTTCGTCAGCAGCATCTCGGACGTGGCGCCCCAGATCTGGACTGGCCCCAACCTAGTGAACCGGGGCAGCTTCGTCCTGCTCGCCATGGGTCTCCTGGCGATTGCCATCGCCGTTCATCCTCGGCTCGACGACGTGAAACGACAGCTGTGGGGCGCCGCTGGCGGCGCCGGGCTGGTGGCGGGAGCCGCCCTGATTCTCACGACAGTCATGTGGAACACCAGCCAGCTCGGCGAGCGAGAGGTCTGGCGCGCCGCCCACGAGCAACGTCGAGCGGATCCCGTCGTCGACCTCCAGGCGATCCGCGGCAGGGTCGACCTCGAGCGCGGCGCGCGCCTGACCCTTGACGTCGAGTTGCACTTCTTGCCCGGAAACGGGTCAGCGGCCACCTTCAGCCTGAATCCGGGTCTCGAAGTGGACGGCGTCTGGGACGCGAGCGGCGCGGCGCTCCCGTTCAGCCACGACAACGGTCTGCTCGACATCGACCTCGGGCCGACGACGCCCTCCGGTCAGGCGACGGGCGTCCAGGTGCGCGCCCACGGCCGGCCAGACCTCCGCTTCGCCTACCTCGACTCGGCAGTCGACTTCAACACGATCGAGTGGCAGGACGCCCAGATCGCCATCCTGGGCAACCTGAACGGCTTCGTCGAGCGCGACTACGTCGCCCTCCCCTCCTCCATCGCGTGGCTTCCCCGCCCCGGTGTATCGGTCGGCACGGACGATCCACGTCAGCGTCCCCGTGACTTCTTCGAGCTCGATCTGAACGTCCGAACCCCCTCCGGCTGGAACGTGGCGGGGCCGGGGAAGGCGGAGCCGAACGGCGACGGACAGCGCTTCGCGCCGGCAGGTCCGGTGCCGGAAGTCGTGATGGTCGCCGGCCGATTCCACCGCCGGACAACGGAAGTGGAAGGCGTCGAGGTCGAACTCCTGTTCCACCCCGGCCACTTGCGGAACCTCGACTTCTTCGCCGACGCCCGGAAGGAGATCGAGGCGGTTGCCGCCGACCGCTTCACCACAGCCCGCGAACTGGGCATGCCGTATCCGTATCGGCAACTAACCCTCGTCGAAGTCCCGTGGACGCTGCGCGCCTACGGCGGCGGCTGGCGGATGGACACCGAGCGGGCACCGGCCGGCATGCTGCTCGTCAGCGAACGCAGTCTGCCGACCTCACGCTTCGAGTTCCGATTCCGCAACCCGGAACGGTACGAGGACCAAGAAGGCGGCCTCGCGCGGGCCAAGGCCTACGGTCTCCAGCAGTTCTTCCGCAACGACTACTCCGGCGGCAACCTGGAGGCGGGTGGCATCCGCAATCTGTTCCTCTACCAGACCGGCGCCCGCGGCCCGGAGGCTCTGGCTATCGAAGCCCTCTGCCACCACCTCGTCAATCGGCTCGTGAATGGCGGCGAGACGTACTTCTCCGCTCATCTGTTCGACCGAGAGTTCGGCTGGACGATTGCCCGCGTGATGTCGAACGGGTTCATCTGGGACACCCTGGACAACGCACTCTTCTCGGGCCAGTTCGCGAGCGGCGGCGACTCGATGGCCAGCGGCATCGTCAGGAGCGTCACGGACCGGCCCAGCGTGTGGGACGCAGTGCTAGGCAGCTCCCTTACCGACATGGACGTCGAGGAGGATCCGAAGCGAGCCGTGAACGCGCTCTACCTGAAGACCTCCGCCCTGGCCACCGCCATTCTCGACGGCGCCGGCCGGGAGCGAGCCGCCGCCATGATCGCCAACCTCCTCCGCGACCATCGGGGGGCGACGTTCACCGCGGCCGATCTCGACCGTGCCGCCCAGGAGGCGGGCGTGGACCTGGCCGACCTGGTAGGCGCTTTCCTGCATCAGACCGATCTGCCGGGTTTCATCGTCTCTCCCGCCGAACTCAAGCGCCTACCCGACGATGACCGGGGAACGCCCCAGTACCAGACCCGGCTGTTTGTCCGTAACGGCGAGGCAGCGCCCGGTGTGTTCCGGCTCCGCTATACCGTGCGGGGACCCGGCGGCGCGCGCTGGGATTCAAGCGAGCCGGTCCTGATCTCCGGCAACACGAGCGTCGAGTTCGGCCTCGTCACCTCCCTGCCGCCCGGAACGATGCTCGCGTCACCGTACCTGTCCCTGAACCGGCGCGAGTTCCCCGTCGAGCTGCCACCCGTCGACGACGAGTCCGTGTCGGACGCCGAACCGCTGCGAGGCACCCGGCCCGCGGGCTGGCTGCCGGCCTTCCTCGACGCCGGCGCGTACACGATCATTGTCGACGACCTGGATCCCGGCTTCTCGGTCGTGACGGACGAAACAGAGGCCTCCGGCGTCCGGCTCCAGGGCGGTCTCGCCGGGTTCTTCTCACCAGTCGAGGAGACCGACCAGGGGCTGCCCGTCTACAATCTCTTCACCGCCATTCCCAGCACCTGGTCACGTTACGAACAGCCGTCGAGTTGGGGGCGCTACCGCCGGACGACCGCTCTCGTCCCGAAGGGCGATGGGAGCCAGCGCGCCATCTACACGGCGGAGCTTCCAGAAGCCGGCCGCTGGCGGGTCGAGCTCCATGTGCCCTCGCTGTTGCCCGTGCCCGTCGAGATCCGACACGAGGTGCGGATTACCGGCAGGGACGGTTCGCCCGGCGACGCTCCCAGCGCCCAGGTCAACGCCAGTTTCGGCCTGTACCTCGGCACCTACGACCTGGAACTCAGAAACGGCGGCGACTCGCGCCCCATCGACTTCGACGCCCAGGGCGCGGGCATCGGCTGGGCGGTCCTAGGAGACTTCGATCTCGCCCCTGGAACCGTGGAACTGGAACTGAGCAACGACACGACCGGCAACGTCGTGGCGGCTGACGCCGTGCGCTTCGTGCGCCTCGACAACGGCACCAGTGTCCCGACGGGAGGATCGACCGGAAGATAGCGGAACAGGCGCTCACCCACGCGGCACTTGCCGTCGCCGCTGAACGGTCGTCGGGGTCGAAGAAGGCTGGCCGGAAGGCGATATCCAACGGTGGATCGTGTGCGGTCTGCCACGTGAGTTTCTCGCCTTGAGCGCGGCCGACCAGCGAAAGGTACTGGCGGAACGCGTGCCGCTGACGCACAAGAAGTGGGACGCCCTCCTGGCCGCGATGGTGGAGCACCTGGCGAGACTTCACGGGCATGAGCAGCCGGCCTGGGTGGACGAGCCGGAGCGGTTCCTGGACAGCCCGTGGGTGCTGTCACCGGTTCCGGTGATCCGGATGGAGGCACTGATGTTCGCGCCAGCCGCGTTCCTTCAGCACCTGCCGGGCCTCGCGGGGCGTGGCTCAGCGCACCTAGGTTCCCGTGCCGACAGAAGGCTTGCAGATAACTGAGAATCGAATATCATCTCTCCATGGAGAGAGCCAAGCAGCAACTGACCGTCCTGCGAGCCCTTGCCGAGGCGGACGGCCCCCTATCCGCCAGGGAACTGTGGAGCCGCCTGAGCGGAACGGGTGTCGGTCTCGCCACGGTCTACCGCGCCCTCCAACGGGGTGTCGAGGAAGGCATGCTGGAGTCGGTCGAGCTGTTGGGCGGCGGCGTTCGGTACGAGCCCAAGGACCGCGAGCATCACCACTACTTTCTTTGCTCGACCTGCGACCACGCGTTCGACCTCTACGGCTGCGTCGACGGCCTCGAGTCCCTGGTCCCCGACGGGTTTCAGTTGACGGGACACGAAGTGGTCCTGCTCGGAACCTGCGATGCGTGTGGCAATGCGGCATGACGGCCGCCCACGCCGGGGAGAGCGCTGATGCACCTGGCGGAAGGCGTGCTACCGCTGAGCCATGCTGTGACCTGGAGTGCCCTGGCCGCACCCGCCGTGGTCTGGAGCCTTCGTGATGAGCAACGAACGCGACGCGAGAAACCGTCCTCCACGGTCATCATGGCGGGCGCCACGAGCCTGCTCTTCGCCGGCACTCTGCTGCCACTGCCGGTTCCCGTCGCAGGCGTAACCAGCCACATCTGCCTTACGCCGGTGCTCGCCCTGATCGTCGGCGTTCCCCGCATCGTGTGGCCCACGTTCTTCGTGCTCCTGCTGCAGGCGGTCTTCTTCGCTCACGGTGGGCTGACGACTCTGGGGGTCAACATCCTTACCCTCGGACTGCTGGGGCCTCTGACGACCGTTGGGCTCTGGGCCTTGCTCCGCCGGCTCGGTGTCCACGGGGTTCTCAGCCTAGGTCTTGCATGCGGCGTCGGTGGCCTGAGTGTGTACGTGGCGGACGCCGTGGTGCTCGCTGCGGCGTTGTCCGATGTGGCGGCGCCTGCAACGACCTTCGGCGCGGTGCTGATCGGGTTGGCTCCGATCCAGATCCCCCTGGCGGTGCTTGAAGCCGTCGCCTCCGTCGGCATCGTACGGCTGTTGGCCACACGCCGGCCGTACCTCCTGCCGAACTCGCTGAGAGAAGGCTCTCGCACCCTGTCCGCGCCCGTTGCGTCCGTCGGCCTCCTGCTCCTGCTCGGCCTGTCGGGATGTGCCTATGAAGGTGTCGACGGAACCGTGTTCGGTGCGACCGCGGAAGGGGCGGGGCGACCGCCCACAGGGAGCATCGTGGACCTGAGCCAGGGGGAGGTCGGGCTCGCGATGTCCGTCCTCATCCTCTTCGGGCTGGGATTCGTCGCGGGGCGCAGCTGGGAACGACTTCTCGGAAGACGGCGAGATGCACTTCCACGCTGAACACTCCCTGTTCTTCGAGCGCCCTCAGCCCCCATGGGTTGCGCCATTGGGTATCGCGCTGACTGGCAGCGTGCTGATCGTCAACGCAGGCGCGCACAGTACCGCCCTCTCCCTGACCGGCTCCGGGATCGGCGCGGTGCTTCTGCTGGTCGCACATGCCCATGGACGCCGGAGGATCAAGCCTGCCCTCGCGTGGACCCTGGCGGTCGTGGCGCTGGCACTGCTCGGCGGGGTCGCCCTGGATGCCAACACGGACGTCATCGTCCAAACAGGCGCCAGGGTCCTGTGCGGCGCCACCTGGATCCTCTGGCTGGGCACTCAGGTCGACTGGGCGTCGCTGCGACAATTGCTGCTTCGGATTCGGACTCCCGAGGGCGTCGTGGCCAGCCTCGACCACGCGCTCATGCACGGTGTTCTCGCCCAGCGTGAGTGGGTCCAGCGGCGTGACGCGGCCCGTGTCCGCCTGGGGTCACCGCGCTTGCCTGTCGCCGCCTGGGGACCGCTGGTCGGCGAAGGCGCCCTGCACGCCTTCACGCGCCTCGAACGCTCCGAGGAGAACGCACTGCTGCGTAGTGCCTCCAGCGAAGACGCTCGGCCTCATGACGGCGTCCACCTCGATGCCATCGACGTCGAACGCGGTGGGCACCTCGTGCTTCAGCAGCTCGAACTTCGCCTCGAGAGAACAGAGTGGCTGCTCGTGCTCGGACCAAGTGGGGCCGGGAAGTCGAGCTTGCTGCGCCTGCTCGCGGGGCTCGACGGACCCGCGCAAGGAACGATGACGCGCATGGGAAACCGGGTGTCGCCCGATACGACGCTCCGCGACCGGCTCCACGGACGCGTGGCCCTTCTCGGCCAGAACCCGGAGCACCACTTCATCGCAAGCACGGTTGCCGAGGACATCGCCTGGGGCCTGCTTCGCCGTGGCGTTGCGCCAGAGGAGGCGCGATGTCGATCCCGCGAGGTGGCGATGGCCTTGCGCATCGACGATCTGCTGCAGCGTCCGTGTCATCAGCTCAGTTTCGGGGAGCAGCGCCGCGTTGCGCTTGCAGGCCTCCTCGTGCTCGAGCCCGAGTTGCTGCTCCTCGACGAGCCCACGGCCGGGCTCGATCCCGTCGCGGCCCTTGAGCTGCGCACGCTCGTTGCCGAGGCCGTTCGCCGAACGAACGCTACGTGCGTCTGGGCAACCCACTGTCTTCACTCACTGCCAGCCCAGGCAACGCGCGTCATCCTGCTGCGAGACCGGCGGGTGCTCTTCGACGGGTCTACGGCAGAAGGGCTGTCGAAGCCGTGGCTGATCCAGGCTGGTCTCGCCGTCCGAAAAGAAATCCATGGAGGACTAGATGAACGCACCCCGGAAGATCCCTGTCACGATCCTCACCGGCTTCCTCGGCTCCGGCAAGACGACCCTGCTGAACCGGATCCTGAGGGAGGAACACGGCAAACGCATCGCCGTGATCGAAAATGAGTTCGGAGAGGTCGGCATCGACCAGGCGCTCGTCATCAACGCTGACGAGGAGATCTTCGAGATGTCGAACGGCTGCATCTGCTGCACGGTGCGCGGAGACCTGATTCGCGTGCTTGGCAACCTCATGAAGCGCAGGGACAAGTTCGACTACGTGCTGGTGGAAACCACGGGGCTCGCGGATCCCGGTCCGGTGGCCCAGACCTTCTTCATGGACGACGAGATTCGCGCGGAGTTCGAGCTGGACGGGATCGTCACGCTCGTCGACGCTGCACACATCGAGCAGCAGCTCGGCCGAAGCGACGAGAGCACGGAACAGGTCGCGTTCGCGGATGTCCTCGTTCTCAACAAGACGGATCTCGTCGTCGACGACGCGCTCGACAAGATCGAGGTCCGGCTCCGGGACATGAACCGGATGGCGCGAGTCATCCGCAGCGAGATGGCGGACGTCTCCGTCGAGACGGTGCTCAACCTCGCCGCCTTCGACCTGGACCAGGCGCTCGAGCGTCGTCCCACTTTTCTCGAGCCGGAGTACCCGTTCGAATGGACCGGCGTCTACTCGCTCGACACCGGCCGCTACGAACTCAGCCTGGCCGAGGGACCTGATCCGGCGATGTCTCTCGTCATCGTGCCGGACCAGGGCACGGATGACTCCGCACTTCGTGAAGGTGCGGAGTGGTGTGTACGTCGGTACGCCGAACCCGCGGATGACATTCGTCCGGGGGACGAGATTCCGGTCGGAAAGCACCTGAACCTCCTGCTTGACTTCCCGGGACGCAAGTCGTTCTTCCTGGAAGTCGATACGCAGGCGAGGGTGGGCCTCTACGCCCAGCACACCGCGGAGGAGTTCGACCTCCAACTGACGAACGGCGCCCCCCACGTCAACGGAGCGGTTCCCGCCGAGGTCGAGCGAACCTGGGTCGCACAGCACGAGCACGACGACGAAGTGGGCTCGATCGCGATCGAGACGGAGGGCGACGTCGACCCCGCCAGGCTCAACGCGTGGCTTGGCGAACTCCTCCGTGAACGCGGGGTGGACATCTTCCGTATGAAGGGGTTCATCAGCCTCGCGGGTGAGGCGCGTCGCTTCGTCTTCCAGGGGGTTCACATGCTCTTCGACGGACAGCCGGATCGTCCATGGGGTGACACGCCCCGCCGCAATCAGCTCATCTTCATTGGCCGCAACCTCGACGAGCGCTCGATACGGCTGGGATTCGAGGCATGCCTGATCTGAATGGCGGCAGTCCGAAGGGTGTCCTTCGCCCGGGCTGGTCAGCGGAGGTCGGTGACTACGCCATCGCCGGTGGGTGGACCCCGCGCGGTGAGGCGCTGGTGGTCGGAGATGCCGCGGGTGGCGTCTACGCGTTCGACGGCAAGTCCGGCGCCACCATCTGGGCGCAGCGCGAAGCCCATGAAGGTGGAGTGCTCGCGCTGGCAATGCAGCCGAACCGAGCCGCGTTCGCAACGGCCGGCCAGGATGGCCGAGTCCTGGTCTGGAGTGCCGCCGATGGTCGGGTCGACCACGCTATCGACGTCGGAAGCGGTTGGGTGGAGAACGTGGCGTGGTCGCCGGACGGCCAGCGCCTGGCCGCCTCCTGCTCCCGGGAGGTCCACGCGTACGGCGCCGATGGAACCGAGATCCGGCGATTCCACGCTCATCCCAGCACCGTCAGCGCGGTCGCGTGGTCCAGCGCGGAGGAACTGGCGACGGCCTGCTACGGCCGGGTGACGTTCTTCGACGCGTCCACCGGGACGGTTCGCCAGAAGCTGGAGTGGAAAGGCTCCCTGGTGTCGATGGTACTGAGCCCGGACGGCGACATCGTGGCCTGCGGCAGTCAGGACAACTCGGTGCACTTCTGGCGTCGTTCCACGGAGCAGGACTCGATGATGTCGGGCTATCCCGGCAAACCGTCCGCCCTGGCCTTCAATGACACAGGCACACTCCTGGCGACTGGCGGAGGCGACGCGGTGACGGTCTGGAGCTTCCAGGGAAACGGCCCCGAAGGCACACGGCCCGGTGTTCTGGAACTTCACTTTCAGACCGTTACAACGCTCGCCTTCGCTCGCGGAGGGAGGCGCCTCGCCTCCGGAGCTCGCGACGGCGCGGTCGTCGTGTGGTCCCTTGGGCGCAACGGACAAGGCGATCCAGTAGGAATCGCGCCTGTCGCGGACGTTGTCGGCGCCGTGTACTGGCGACCAGATGGACGCGCGCTTGCCGCGCTCGACGCACAAGGCCGCGCGACGGCCTGGCGAGTCGGCTGAACAAGGCCCCGAACTCCACCTCGCAGCTCAACCGCCGCAGCAATCACTCAGCGTCGGCCTCGCCGGCGACACCATGAATTTTGGATCACAGGAGAAAGACCCATGCAATACAAGGACAATCCACTCAACCCGTTTCAGCTATTCCCGGCGCTCCTGCTCGCTGTTCTGGCTACAACCGCAGGCCTGGATGCCGAGGACAACACCGCGTCTCTCCAGAGAGCGAGCGAGGGTGAACAGGCCGGCGCAGTCGATTCCAACGCCGACGGTGAACCCCAGGACGAAACCACGGTGACCGATCGGATCACGGTCTATGGCAAGGCAGTCAACCCTGCCAGCACGACAGGCAGCCGGCTGCAACTGACCGTCATGGAGACACCGGCAACAGTGGACATCATAGACGGCGACACCATCCGTGAACGCCTGGACACGAGCGTGATGGAGGCCGTCACCCGCTCCGCCGGCTTCACCAACGATGGACACCCCGGCAATGGAAGCCAGAACATCGCCGCCAGGGGCTTTCGTGGTCAGGGCACTGTCACCAAGATGTTCGACGGCACGAACTACTACAACGCATTCAACACGCTCACCTTCCCCTTCGACACCTGGGGCGTCGAGCGCATCGAGGTATTGAAGGGCCCTGCCTCCGTGCTCTACGGTGAAGGCGGCATCGGTGGCGCGTACAACGTCATCCCCAAGCGACCCCAGCAGGACCCAAGTGGCGACCTGCGGGTATCTGTCGGCGAGAATGACACCCGTTTTCTCGGACTCGGGCTGACCGGCGGCCTCACCAACAACGTCGCCTACCGGCTCGACTACAGCAACAACCAGTCCGACAACTGGGTGGACAGGGGTGACAGCAAGACCGAGATGATCTCCGCCTCGCTCCTGTGGCAAGTCACCGACGACTTCTCGCTGACAGGCCGGTACGATCACGGCGACCAGGAACCCATGCGGTACTTCGGGACGCCACTCGTCGACGGGGCCTTCCCAACCGAGTTGATCGAGAGCAACTTCGATGTCACGGACGGGCGGGTCCGCTACGAGGATGGGGTTGCCCGCCTCAGAGCCGACTGGAACATCAGTGAACGCCTGTCCATGCAGTCGGAGTTGTACCGGCTCACCAGCGATCGTTTCTGGAAGACGCTCGACTACTTCCAGTACGACCGGCCCTCAGCCACGGTGAACCGGTCCTCACCCCTGGTCATCGCCCATGACATCGAGCACGACGGATTCCGCACCAACTTCGTGCTCGATACCGGGAATGACAGGCGCCAGGTCAAGACCTCGGCAGGCTTCGAGATCAACGACCTCACCTTCGCGCGGGCGACCAACTTCGGCGGTGCGAACCCCAATGGTGTCGACTGGAACAATGACTTCGACGTCGTCAACGCCTTCGACTTCAACCCCGGCGCGTTCTCGGACATCACCGACGCGCAGGACCGAACGGAGATCATCTCCGACGTCGCCCAGCTCGCGGTGTTCGCCGAGAGCCAGATTGGCCTCACCAGATCACTGACGCTCGTCCTGGGCTTGCGCCACGAGGATGTCGAGACGGACTACGAAGATGTGAGCAATCCGCCGATCTTCGACCAGAACGTGGACGCCCTGACGGGCCGGGCGGGACTGACCCTTGACCTGCGCGACGATACCGTGCTCTACGGCCAGTACACCACGGGCGCGACCCACCCGAGCAACAGTATCGTGCAGACCACGGCCAGGAATCGGGAAGTGGATTTCATCAGGAGCGAGCAGGTCGAAGTCGGCATCAAGCAACAACTCCTGGACAGGCGTCTGTCCTGGAGCGCGGCCCTGTTCGACATCGTCAAGAACAACCTGATTGAAGACGATCCGAGTTCCCTCAACCCGGAGGACGTGATCGTCATCCCGGAGCAGACCTCCCAGGGTGTTGAGTTCAGCCTCACAGCGGCGCTGGCCGATGCCGTGACGTTGACAGCCACCGGGGTCCTTCTGGATGCGGAAACGGACACCGGCGAGACACCGAGAGAGGTGCCTGAAGAAACCTTCAACCTGGGTCTCGTCTGGGCTCCTCTCGGGAAGCTGCAGTTCTCGGCTGACGCCCGCTATGTCGGCGAGCGTGCACATCCTGACAACCCGATTCCCTCGTACACGGTCGTTGACGCCTCAGCACGCTGGCGCTTCAATGAGGACCTTTCCGTCGCCATGCGCGTCGACAACGTGTTCGACGAACTCTACGCCGTTTCCGCGTACTACTGGCCCAATACCTGGCTTGTCGGCAAGCCCCGCACGGTCAGCCTGACCCTGGATTACGACTTCTTCTAGTCAACGATTCTGTCGGATTCACTGGACCGACTCCTGAAGCCGGTCGTGACTCGGGCGCACGATGAGACTCACAAGGCTGCTTTACGTCAGTCATCGGTGGCTGGGCATTGCCATGTGCGTGTTCCTGGCCATGTGGTGTCTCAGCGGCGTAGTGATGATGTACGTGGGTTTCCCCGAGCTGACCAGGGACGAGTACTACGACGGGCTGGAACCGCTCGCTGCCGATCGCCTCAACGTCGGTCTCGAATGGCCACTGGGCCTCGCCGACTCCGAGGCCGGTATCGAGCAGCTACTGCTGACCAGCAGTGCGGGCCGGCCCGTCTATCTTCTCAAGCTGGAAGGCGGCTCCTGGATGGGCATGTATGCCGATACCGGCGCGAGCGTCGCTCAACTGCCGGCCGACGCAGCCGTGGCGGCGGCAGTCGATTTCTACGAGGCGCAACACTCCACTGAAGCAGTAGCCGGCAAGTATCTGGAGGAATTGCACATCGACCAGTGGTCCGTGTCCGATGGTCTGCACCCCTACCGGCCACTGCACCGGGTGTTGATCGAGGACGGCATGGGCAGCGAGTTGTATGTCTCTTCGTTGACCGGTCAGGTTGTACGTGACACTCGGCGCAGCGAGCGCATCTGGAACTGGCTGGGTTCGAATCTGCACTGGATCTACCCGGTGCAGTTGCGCGAGCACCGCGCTCTCTGGGAGCAGGTCATCATCGTCCTTTCGCTGGCTGGCCTGGTCTCGGTGATCACCGGCGCGATCATCGGCCTCACGCGTTTGCGACTCAGACGCAGGTACCGGGACGGTTCCTGTTCGCCCTATCGGGGCATGACCAGGTACCACCATGTTCTGGGCCTGCTGGCTTCGGTGTTCCTGTTGACGTTCCTGCTTAGCGGCCTGATGTCGGTGGGCCCCTGGGACGTGTTCGAGTCCAAGAGCAGCTTCTCCGAGCAGAGACAGCGTTACCAGCAGCAGGATGGCATCTCGCGATCGGCCCCCGCCTACTCACGAGCCGAGGACATTCGAGAACTGATCAGGAAGGACGCGGGATTCCCCGTCAAGGAGATTGCATGGCACTGGATCGGCGGCAGGTCCCATGTCTCCCTGCACGGCTCCGCACAGGAAGTCAAGCACCTGCTCGCTCCGGGCGACACGGAATCGTTGGAGCAGAGAATCCATGGCCGCATCGACAACCTGATTCCCGGCAGCAGCATCCGGGATTGGCAGCAGTTGGACAGCTACGATCTCTACTACTACTCCCATCACGACCGCCACCGCCCGTTGCCAGCGCTAAGGGTCGAGTTCGATGATCCAGAGGCCACGTGGTTTCACATCGACTTGTCCACCGGCCAGATTCTCGAGCGCTTGACCGACAGGCGGCGGCTGGAGCGCTGGATCTTCAACGGGCTACATACGCTGGACTTCACTTTGTTGATCAATCACCGACCTGCCTGGGACCTGGTGATGATCAGCCTTTGTAGCGGCGTCTTCGTCTTTTCGGTGACATCCGTGGTCATCGCCGTGCAGTATCTGCGGCGGAGAACGCGCTCGTTCGGCAGGCCAACTCCTTGAGTGCGCGGCGCCTGCCGACTCGTCCGCCGCGTCGGCCGGGAGCCTCCGGACGATTCCCGAAGCCGACCAATCAGGCCTCGGCCAGCGCCTCGGCCATGTTGTTCAACGCCAACTCCACGATCCTGCGCGAAGAGGCCAGGTTCATGCGCATGTGTCCAGCCCCGCCGGTGCCATACCAGGGCCCCTGGTTCAGGAACACCCCCGCGCGCTCCGCGAACCACCGTTGCACGATCGCTTCGGGGGTCACCGGATAGACTGCCTCGGCGCTCTCGCGCGCGGCGGTCTCAGCGGCCCCGATCCGCTCCGCGAACTCCGCCACGTCGAGCCAGGCGAGGTAGGTGCCCTGCGCCTTGGCGTAGCGGATACCCGGCAGGTTGTCGCGGATGTGTGTTGCGGCGAAGTCGTGGTTGGCGTCGATGTAGGGGATCAGTTCATCCAGCCACGGGGCCCCCTCCTCGAGCGCGGCCCGCATCGCCACCAGTGCGAGCGGGTTCAGATCGGCGCGGGTGTTGGCCTTGACGCGCTCCAGCAGATCGGGGTTGGTGCTGTAGTACCACCCCAGCCTCATCGCGGAGAGCCCGAACGACTTGGTCCCGGAGTTGAAGGTCAGGCTGTTGGCGACGATCTCGGGGTCGAGCGTGGCGAAGGGCGTGTAGCTGCTCCCGCGGGTCACGAAGTCGCAGTGGATCTCGTCGGCGAGGACGACTACGCGATGCTTCAGGCAGATCTCGCCGAGGCGGGTCAGGTCGTCGCGGGACCAGTGGTTGCCGGTCGGGTTCTGCGGGTTGCAGAGGAGGAAGGTGTTGCAACGCTGGGCGCGCCGTTCGAAGTCGTCGAAGTCGATGGAGTAGCGGCCGTCCGCGTCAACGACCATCTCGCTGTCATCTGCGACCGTGCGTGTGAACCAGAGGTCGCCGTAGAAGCCGTCGTAGGTGGGTGTCGTCATGAGGACGCGGGTGCCCGGGGGTGAGAAGGTCCGCAGCGCGGCGACGATGCCCGGATGCACGCCGGTCGTGAAGACGAGGGTGGACGGATCGATCTCGACGCCGTAGCGGCTGTCGTTCCAGGCCACGACCGCTTCGGCGTAGGAGTCGGAGCGGCGTATGTAGCCCCAGTTCTCGTGGGCGCAGCGCTCGGCGAGTGCGCGCGTGACGCAGGGGGCCGCGCGGAAGTCCATGTCGGAGACGCCCATGGCGGCCACGATGCCGGGGCCGTATCGCTCGATCGGGCCATCCCAGCGGGAGCTGTCGGTGCCCCGACGATCGTAGATTTCGTCGAAGTCGATGGCGGGTGTGGATTGGCTGGGTTGTGCGGAGGCGTGGCCGGTGTTCAAGAGCGCGGGGGCGCCGGCAGCGCCGAGGAGGACGCTCGTGCCGGTGCTTCGCAGCAGGGTCCGGCGGCTGAGTGCGTTGGACGGCATGGGCTGGTGCTCTTGCTCCCTACTCGACCGGAAGCCGGCTTGGCTCAGAACGGTCTAGAAGGACCACGGCGTCAAAGGACATGACGAGATCCCAGTACTCCCACCCATCCGGATAGGACTGCAGTGCGTTCAGTCGCGCTTGCCTTAGCAGTGCGCGCAGCCCTCGAAGGTCGAACAGTGTCCAGTCCGCTACGGCAGCGGAGCGAAACGGCCGTAGCGCTTTCTGTTGTTCCCAGGTGCAGGGTCTGGGAAAGTCCCCGGGAGAAGTGTCCCGGCAGTTGATGATCGCGAGGTTCAGCATCCCCGTTCGCTCGGCGATCGCCAGTTCCGCGACGAAGTTCGCGAGTGTAGAGGTGCCGAAGTCGTGCATCAGCCCACGGGCGGCATGGTAAACGCCGAGCCGGAACATCACCCGCGGCCTCGAGTCGCCTGCTTCCTTCGCAGCTCGGTACTGGCGCAGAAAGAGCTCCTTCTTGAGGTTGTCGCTCGCGTGCTCCCGGGGCGCGGAGATTCGCCAACGCAGCGCATCGAGTATGTAGCGCAGCTCGGTCTTCGGCCTGGCTCGCGTCTGCTGTATGACTTGCCCGATGGCATCCCCGAAGGCACCAGTGTTGTAGTCGCCGCTTCTCTCCGCAGCCCCTACCTGCTCCAGAAGGGACTGTACCGCCTGTCGCCTGGCGGGCCGCGGCGACAGCTCCGCCAGCCTCTTCAGCAGTGGAGCCGCTCGATACTCGGCATCCAGTCCCCAGATCAAGGGAGCGGCAGACCTGCGGTGTGGGCCGCTGACGCTGCCAAGTTCCTCGTAGAAGGCAACGTCCTCCTCCGAGATCGGCGGCACGCTGTTGTTCGGCAGACGAGGCCAGGTTGCCCCCTGGAAGTGAGTAAGGGCCTGTTGATCCGAGAATCTTGCGAACTTGTCGAGCCTGTCGCCGAGCCAGGGGCCAGCTTCGATCGCTACGTGTTCGTAGCCCAAGGGAACGAGTTCCCGCCAAAGAGCGCCAACCAGAATCGGAACCTCCCGGACATCATGCTCTTCGCCGATGAACACGAACTGGGCTTCGGCCGCCTCGGCGCGAAACCACTCCGCCGCAGGCCCTTCGAGCCCTCCCTCAGCATTCAGCGCCACCTCGAAGGCGCTTCGTTCCAGATAGGCGGCGACCGCCTCGTGCACTCCCGGCTCTGGGCCATCCTGAGACTCCGCGGCTTCGCAGAACGCCACACAGATCAAGAGTCCCAGCAAGAACTGCACAGGCGCCTCGTGAACGTCCCCTGGCCCCCTCCGCCGTGCCCTCGGCAGGCGGGTGTACTCGTCGCCGCTACTCGCCGCCCCCGGTCGAACCGGCGGCGCCGCCGGCCAGGATCGCGGCCGCGTCTTCCGGCTCGACGTAGGTCCAGGCCAGGAACGGGGCCATCATCTCGTCGGTGCTCTGGGCGCCCCAGTCGACCGCCCGGCCGATGTTCAGGAAGGGGTACTCGTCGAGCTTGGTTTCAGAGTTGTCGTAGACGGCCTCGATCTCGACCCGGGTGCCGGCGGGCAGCACCTTGGGCTCCCGGTAGATGTAGTTCGTCTGCCAGCTGTAGTCGTACTCCGGCACATCGAGCAGCACCTCGGTGCCACCGTCGGGGTAGTACGCGGTGTACTTCATGCTCTGGCCGCGGAAGTGCATGTGCGGATGGAGCGACAGCAGCACGGTGTCCTTCTCGAAGATCCGGGACGAGCCGACGCGCCAGCTTCCGTGGCCCGGCGGAATCTCGAAGGCACCGGCGCCGATCGTGTTCCAGGTCACCTTGTGCCTGACCTCGGCGCCGACCGGGTGGAACCTGAAGGCGACCGCCGAACGGTCGTAGCCGCCGGAGCCCGGACCGGGTTCCTTGTGGTAGTGGACGTTGAGGCGCACGACCATGCCGGCGCGCAGCAGGTTGCCGAAGCCCGGCGGGTAGATCGTCGGGTCCTCGCCGGCGGCGATCGAGCCGAGCGAGAAGGTGTTCTCGCTGAGCACGTCGACCTCGCCGTCCTCGTTCGGGATCAGCGCCCGGCCGGTGATGTGATGGACGAAATCGGCGTCCGGCTGGTACTCGATCGCCTGCAGCCAGCGGGGCTCGGGGAGCATCTCTTCGGTCAGCGTGATGAAGAAGTTCGGCTGCTCGTCTTCCACGTCGTCGCCGACGTAGTACGGCTCCTCCATGTAGACGATGAGATCCGGCTTGCCGATCAGGAAGCCGCCCGTGTCCTCCCACTCACGCGGCGCCGGCCCCTTCGAGGGATCACCCTTGGGTGCGCCGCGCTTCGCCCAGGCCACGACCGTGTCGATCTCTTCCTGGGTCAGGGTCCGCTCGTTCAGGAAGACGCCGGCGGTGTGGTCGGTCGCGTCCCAGGGCGGCATCTCGCGGCTCTGCACGAGGCGGGCGATGGAACGCGCCCACGGCCGGACCTCCTCGTAGGTCATCAGCGACATCGGCGCCACCATGCCGGCGACGTTGTCACCTCCGGGGCGATGGCAGGTCTGGCAGTTCTCCTGGAAGATGGCCAGCACGTCCTCGTGGAAGGTGACCGCTTCTCCACTGTCGGCGGCGACCGCGACGGAGGTCAGTCCGAGCGTGCCAAGAACGAGAAGTGCAGCGATCGAGCGGTTCATGCGCGCCTCCAGCTTCCAACCAGTTGTTCCGAGCCGACGGGCGAACTCTAGCAGCTAGCTGGCCACTCACTCAGTCCCACACGCCCTCCGGGATCGGTTTCGCCTCGACCACCTCTACCGCCACCTTGTCCGGCCCCATGACGAAGAAGCTCCGCATGTCGAGTTCCGGCCGGTACGTGATCGGCTCGACGATCTCGACGCCCGCCGCCCGCAGCCGCTCGAACACCGGCTCGATGTCGCGGTAGGAGAAGGCGAAGTGATCGATCGCCCGGCCGAGCTGGGGCTCAGTCTCCAGGAGCGGCGGAGCCTCCGAAGGCCACCACGGCGCCACCGGCTCGTAGTCCGGCAGGTTGTAGACGATGAAGTTGACGTTGTCGGTGCGGAAGGCATTCGACCAGGCCCGGTGCTCGCGGTGGAACTCCTCCCAGGTAGCGAACTCCGCGCCCTCGCCCACCGGCCGGGGGTTGCCTTCAGCACTGCGCCGCGCGGCCAGTCCGAAGTGCCGCTCGTACCAGGCGGCCGTCTCGTTCACGTCCGCCGCGAACAGGTGGACGTGAGCGAAGCGATGGTGGCCCATCGTGTTCACCTCGATCATCTCGCGGTCCGGTCCGTTGACGTAGATCACGTGGCCCCGGCCCAGACGGTAGATCGGCGTGTGGATGTCGACTCCGCGGGACACCAGCCAGCGGTACTGGCTGGGCAGGTCGACGCCGCCCCAGCCGAAGTGCCAGATGCCGCTTGCCTGGCCGCCGTCCGGCGCCTCTTCCACCTCGTTCAGGAGGATGAAGGACCGCTCGGTGAACAGGGCGTCCGCCACGCCGCGGAACTCGATGGGCAACGCACCGAACGTGTCGCGGTAGAAGTCGACCGAACGGTCGACGTCGGTGACGTTGAGATGGATGTGGTGGAAGCGCGCCCGCTCGGCCGCGGTCGCCGGTTCCTGGGCCGCGAGCGGCGCCGCCATGAACACGGCCGCCGCCACGGCCAGGCCGCGCACCGGTCCCGGGCACCGCCGCCAAGTCAGGCCAGGCCCCTGACTCAAGGAACCCCCCCGGCGAGGTTCTCCACCAGCTCGATCTTCGTGCCATCGGGGCCCTCGACGTAGGCGATCCGGTGCCCGGCGTCCAGCACCAGCGGCTCGACGACGAACTTCACGCCGTCGCCACGCAACCGTTCGAGCCAGGAGTCGTACTCCGTGGTGTGCCACCCGATGTGATCGACCACCGTGCCGTCGGTGCCGGTCCGTTCGCCCGGCACCTGGTTGACGATCAGCCAGGTCTCGTCGCCTCCGTTGTCGTAGAGGATCGAGTGCAGTGGCGCAAGCCCCTTGAAGGCCACGACTTCGCCGCCGAACTGCTTCGCGTACCAGGCCGCCGTCGAGACGGCGTCGTTCGAGAACACGTGAACGTGGTGGAGGCCGGGGGCGCCGCCGTGGTCCATGTCGTCGATTACTTCGATTCGCGTTCCCCACGGGTCTTCGCAGAAACCGAAGGTGAATCCGGCCGCCTCCACGTGTCGCGCGGCGCCGACGACCTTGCCGCCCGCCGCCTCGCATGCTTCCAGGGTCGCCGCCACGTCCGCGACCGAGAAACCGATGTGATCGAGCGACGTGCCGCCGCTGCCGCTCGTCGGCTCGCCTTCCCGGACCTTCAGGATGTCGTTGCCGTAGAAGACGGAGTCGAAGGGGCCGCTCTTGCCAAGCCTGCCGCCGAAGAGCTCGTTGTACCACTTCGCGGCCGCCATCGTGTCCGGAGCAACCAGGTGAACGTGGTCGAACTCTTCAGCGACCACAGCCGGCGTAGCGCTGAAAGCGAGGCCCAGAACCGCCAGCGAGACGATGAAACCGGGAGCAGTGACTCTTGGAGAATCGGGGCGCATGTGAGTCCGACGCTTGTATGATTCCTGGAGCGGCAACCGGCAGCGTACCAGTCCGACAGGGTACAACTGCCATGAACACCACGGACGGAAAGGCCGGCGCGACGCTCGGAGCGTGCGCGCTGTTCCTGTTGTGTCTGGCGAGTTTCGGCTGCAACGGCGTCGGTGCCAAGCGTGCCGCCGGCCAGACGGAGGCGTCCGCCGCCGTTTCGGCGTTCCGCAGCGAAACCGCACCGACCACTCGCGTGCGGTACGGCCAGGTAGACGCCCTGGTGACGGCCTCCGGCTCCGTCGTCGCGCCGCGCCTGACCGAACTCGGCCCCGAAGTCCCGGGGCGACTGTCGGCCGTCTACTACAACGTGGGCGACCAGGTCACGGAGGGCGACGTCATCCTGCAACTCGATCCCGTTCCCTTCCGGATCGACCTTCAGCGGGCGCGCGCCGGTTTGGCCCTGGCCCAGGCCGAGGCCGCGCAGGCGTTGCAGGAACTCGAGCGGATCGAGCGGCTGGCCGAGCAGGAAGTGGCCCCAGCCCAGGAGCTCGACCGGCAACGGACCCAGCTAGCGGTCGCCAAGGCCCGGGTCGAGCAGGAACTCGCCGCCGTGAAGAGTGCCGAGCAGGACCTGACGCGGACCGCTGTGATCAGTCCCTACGACGCCCACGTGGTCGAACGTCAGCTTCACGAGGGAGCGATCGTTGGTCCGGGTTCGGTCGTCGTCACGATTCAGGAACTGAGCGGCTTCGCGGCGGAACTCGACGTGCCGGCCGCGGCGGCGGCGCCGGTCCAGGTGGGCGACCCGGCAGTCCTGATCGTCGAGGGCGCGGCGGAACCCCTTCCCTCCACGATCGCGGCCGTGAACGCCCGAATCGATCCGGAGACGCGGACCTACCGCGTGCGAGCCCCGGTGCCCGGGGAGACACCGGAGGCCAAGGCGGGCGCCTTCGTCCGCGCCGAGATCCGGCCGCGGACCCGCGACGGCGCGGTGATCGTCGAACGCAGCGCGGTTCTCAACCGCGACGGACGCACCTACGTGTTCAGCGCCGTGGACGGCCGAGCCGAGCAGATCGAGGTTTCCGTCGGCGCCACCGGTCAGCGATGGGTCGAAATCAGGAGTGGCGCCGAGGCCGGCGACGCCCTGATCATCGGACCGGTCATCGATCGACTGGCGCACGGAGCACCGATCGAGGTCACCGAACCACCGCCGCTCGAAGCGGGCCGCGAGACCGCCACGTCCGCCGCGGTGTCCGAGACGTCGCCGTAGGGACGGCGCTGCCGACATCATGCTGAACCTGCCGCTCACGTCGATCCGGCGGCCGGTCTTCGCCTTGATGCTGAACGTGGGGCTCGTCGCTCTCGGCCTGGTGTCCCTGAACCGGCTGAACGTCGATCTGAACCCGGATGTCGAATTCCCCTTCGTCACGGTCACTACCGTGCTCGAAGGGGCTTCCCCAGAGACGGTCGAGACCGAGGTCACCGACGTCCTCGAAGAGCAGATCAACACGATCGAGGGGATTCGCGACCTCAGTTCCGTCTCGTCCGAGGGCATCTCCCAGATCTTCGTCGAGTTCGAGACGGACTACGACGTCGACGTGAAGGCGCAGCACGTACGGGAGAAGATCGCCCCGGTTCGCGCCGACCTGCCGGTCGACGTCGACGACCCGGTCGTCACCCAGCTCGATCCGGACGCGACCCCGATCCTCTCCGTCATGCTCGGCGGCCCGGTCTCCGTCCGCGAACTTTCCGAACTCGCGGAAACCACCGTCAAGGACCGGCTCGAGAGACTGCCGGGCGTCGGCAACATCGAGATCATCGGCTCCCGCCGGCGGGAGGTCCGGATCTGGCTCGACCCGGTTCGACTGGCCGGCTACGGCCTGTCGATCGACGACGTGCGCTCGACGCTCCTGCTGGAGAACGCCGAAACCGCCGGCGGCCGGGTCGAGGGGCGCGAACGGGAATGGACCGTCACCACGTCCGGCAAGGTCAAGCAGGTCGAGGACTTCGGCGCGCTGATCGCCGCCGAGCGCGGCGGCCGGCTGGTCTACCTGCGGGACGTGGCGAAGATCGAGGACGGCCTGGCCGAGGAGCGCTCGATCGCGCGCTTCAACGGTCAGCGCGGCGTCTCGCTCGAGGTGCGCAGACGAAGCGGAGCGAACACGGTCGTCGTCGCCGAAGCAGTACGCGCCGAGGTCGAGGCGCTGGGGCAGGACCTGCCGCCGGGCATGGAGGTGCTGATCACGCGCGACATGGCGGTGTTCATCGAGGACTCCATCTACTCGGTGTTCTCCAACATGATCTGGGGCGGCGCCCTGGTGGTGCTGGTCGTGCTGCTGTTCCTCCGCAACCCGCGTTCCACTCTCATTTCGGCGCTTGCCATTCCCTCCTCCGTCATCGCTTCGTTCACGTTCTTCTATCTGGCCGGGTTCACCCTGAACGTGATGACGCTGATGGCGCTGTCTCTTTCGATCGGCGTCGTGATCGACGACGCGATCGTCGTGCTGGAGGTCATCTACCGGCGAATCGAGCGGGGTCAGAAGCGCCGCGAGGCGGCCGAGGAGGGCGCCAGCCAGGTCCTGCTGGCGGTCGTCTCGACCACGCTCGCCCTGTGCGCCGTGTTCGTGCCGATCGCCTTCCTGAGCGGTACGGTCGGCCAGTTCTTCTACGAGTTCGGGATGGTGATGACGATCGCCGTCTGCGTCTCCAGCCTGTTCGCGTTGACGCTGACTCCGATGCTCGGCAGCAGGGTGCTCAAGGCGACCCAGGGACGCGATCCGGTGACCCGCACCCTGGGCCGCGGCCTCGACGCACTCGACCACTTCTACAAGATCGTCCTCCGGCGGGCGCTCGGGCACAGGGCGCTGACGCTCGCCGTCGCCGTGGTTGCGATGGTCGGCGGCGTCCTCGTCGCGTTCACGCTTCCCTTCGACCTGTTCGGCACCGAAGACCGGAGCGAGTTCAACGTCAACCTGAAGATGCCGGTCGGAACTCCGCTGGCCGTGACGTCCCAGACCGCCCGCCGGACGGAGGAGCTGATCGCGGGGGATCCGGATGTGCGCAACCGCTTCGCCACGATCGGCGGAGGCAGCCGCCAGGAGCCTCATCGAGCCTCGATCTACGTCCAGTTGACGAACAAACGGGACCGCGAACTCAGCCAGGCGGCGATCATGGACCGGGTCCGTGACCGGCTGCTCGGGGAGGTCCCCGAAGCTGAGGAGATCGTCGTGTCGCCGATCAGTTGGATCGCCGGCAGCGAGGATCAGACGGGAACGCGCGCCGTCTCCTACAGCCTCCGCGGTCCCCGCATCGCCGACCTGGAGCTGTACTCCGAGAGGCTGGTGGCGCAGATGCGAACCGATCCCTACTTCGTCGACGTGGGCACGTCCTGGGAGACCGGCAAGCCCGAGATCGAGATCGACGTCGACCGGGACCGCGCCGCCGACCTCGGCGTGCCGGCCACGGTCATCGGACGCACGATCCGCACCCTGCTCGCCGGTGAGGAGCTGGGCGCATTCGAGGATGGCGGTGAACGCTACGACGTCCGCGTTCAGGTGCTGCCGGAGTACCGGGACGAACCCGGGAAGCTCGATTTGATTCAGATCCGCACGGCTTCCGGGCAACTGACGCCCATCACGAACGTCGCCAACATCCGGCTCGGCGAGGGCGCGGTCCAGATCAGGCGGCAGAACCGTTCACGCGAGATCACGATCGCCACGAACGGCGCGGAGGGCGTCGCCCAATCCGAACTCGCGGCCCGCATCGAGGAGTACAGCCGCCAGATCGGTCTCGCTCCTCCGAACACCCTCGTGCCAAGCGGCACGACGGTGATCATGCAGGAGACCGGCCTGTCCCTGATGTTCGCGTTCGTGCTCGCCGTCGTCGCCATCTACATGGTCCTGGCGTCGCTCTTCAACTCGCTCGTCCATCCGATCACGATCATGATGTCGGCGCCGCTTTCCTTCATTGGTGCTTTCCTGGCGCTCAAACTCTCCGGCCAACCGCTCGACATGATGAGCGGCATCGGCCTGTTGGTGCTGATGGGCCTGGTGATGAAGAACGGCATCCTCCTGATCGACTACATCAACAAGCTGCGCCAGGACGGACAAAGCCGCAGGGACGCGATTCTCGAAGCGGGCCCGGCCCGATTGCGACCCGTGTTGATGACCGCTTTCTCGTTGATCTTCGGCCTGCTGCCGGTCGCGTTCTCCCAGGCCGCCGGTTCCGAGGGCCGCGCCGCGATCGCGGTGCTGATCATGGGCGGCATGGCGACTTCGACGCTGCTGACGCTGCTGGTCGTCCCCGTCGTCTACGACCTCGTGGACCGGTCGGTCGAGGAGGTCACGGCCTGGAGCCGCGCCGCTAGAGCCGCCGTCAGGGCGCCACGGCCCGCACTGGCACGCCGCGCAGCGCCACGGAGCGACAGGCCGCAATGAGGGCTGGCACGAACAGGTGCGGCTTCGCTACGCAGGCGTAGTGATCGGCATCGACCCGGTGCACCTCCGCGCCCGGAATCGCCTCCGCCATCGCCGCCTGGTACTGCGCCGGGATGTGCTCGTCACGCAGCGTGAGCACGACCGAAGCCGGCACGTCGATGTCGCCCAGCCAGTCGCTGGAGTCGAAGCGCGCGAGCGCGGCGGCGGCCTCGATCACCGAAGCCGGCTCCGTCGGGGCGAGTTGCTCCTTCAAAGCCAGACGCCGGCCGGGATCCTGGACGTTCTCGAGCATCCGCTCACCCATGCTGTCCCACATCGACTGGGGCGCCACGCGAGCCGCGAGCGACAGCAGCGGTGCAAGTGTCGAAGCGGCCCGCTTGGCCCGCGGTCCGCCGAAACGCGAACTGGTCGCACAGAGAACGAGACCGGCGGTGCGGTCCCGGTGCCGGCGCCAGAACAACTGCGCCACCGCGCCGCCCATCGAGTAGCCGACCGGGATCACCCGCTCCACGCCCAGCCGATCGGCAAGTGCCGCCGCGTCGTCCGCGCAGTCCTCCAGCTTGAAGGCGCCGATCCGCCGGATCCCGCGGCCGTGGCCACGGTGATCGAGGGCGATGACCCGGAAGCCCCGCGCCAGCGCGGCCAAGCTGGTCGACCAATTCAGAAGCGCGGTGGCCGCGAGGCCATGCAGCAGCAGCAGGGTAGGCGCACCGGGCGGCCCCGCGATGTCGTGAGCCCAGGTCGCGCCCCGGCCCAGCAGGTCGACCCGGCGGCCCGTCGACGAGGAGTCCACGGCGTCGTCCTCAGGCGTACCGCCCGGTCTGTTGGGTGCGGGCGTAGACGTCGTCCACGACCCAGTGAAAGAGGCTCACGTGCAGGCTCTCGACCATGGCCATGTCGTCCAGCTCGACGTGGACGCCGTCCTGTTGAAGCTCCTTCAGCCTGCCGCCGTCGAATCCCGTCACGCCGAAGGTGCGGAGTCCGTGGCGGTTCGCCCAGTCCACGGCGGCCAGCACGTTCGGGCTGTTGCCCGAGCCACTGAAGGCGATCAGGGCATCGCCGGAGGCGGCGGCGCTCATCAACTGCTGGACGAAGACCTGCTCGTAGTCCAGGTCGTTCGCGACCGCGGTGATCCAGGGCACGTTGTCCGTCAGGCTGACCACCCGCAGCCGGCGGTGCGACTCGTCCCGCAGGCGGTCCGTCGCGACGGTGCCCTTGCCCAGGTCGACACTCAGGTGGCTCGCCGCCGCGGCGGAGCCGCCGTTTCCGGCCAGGAACAGCGTGCCGCCGCGGCTCCAGACGTCGAAGACGAAGTCCGCCCAGCGCTCCAGCGCCGCCGCGTCGATCCTCGCCAATTCCGCCCGCAGGCGGTCGAGGTAGGCCGAGGCATCGAGGGTCGTGCCCAGCATCACGGCATCGTAGCTCAGGGCGGGCCCGACGCCCTCCCCGTTCAGTAGGGCTCGCGCGTCACGCGGTCCGCCGGCACCTGGCAGATGCGGCGCATCCGGTGGCTGCCGGCCTGGGGATGGGTCCAGCGCAGTTCGTCGCCCTCCATCCACCGTTCCACCCGGATCCAGGGGATGCCGTAGCCGTCCATTTCGAGGACGCCGTCCCGATAGCGCGTGCGGTTGCGGATCCGCAGGCAGCTCGGGTTCACGTCGTTGGCTCCATTCCGCAGAGTGCCGTCGGCCCGCATGTCGTGAAGCAGACCCGCGGCGGTCACGACGACGCGATCGCCGCACTGTTCGACTCGTTCAAGGTGCCCGCTGTTGGGGTCCAGCCAAAGGCCACGAAGGTCCGGCGCGTCGTCGGAAAGCGGCTCGGTGCAGGCGGCCAGCACCGGAAGCGGCCATTCCGTGTAGCCCTCACAACCGGGCGTGTAGGCGACCGGTATCTCGTCGGCGGTCAGGCCCGAGCCGTCGAGGACCGGCAGGTCGCAGTGGTCGACCTCGCCGCCGCCGCCGGCGAGCAGTCTCGCTTCCGTCGTGTCCGGCGGCCGGGGCGCAAACCGGAGGTAGGCGCCAACCCCCGCGGCCGTCGACACCGTCAGTGCTACGAGAACCAGTGCACCCAGTACGAGCGTGCGTCGCTTGAACGCCACTCGGAACCTGGCCACTACCCGGGCGGCACCTGCTTGCGCACCCTGGACCGCCGTGCGTCGCTTGATCGCCACTCCCAGCTACCCCTCGGCCGGCGTCGAGTCGATGAAGTCGGCGACAATCGTGGCCAGTTCCACGCCCCGGCCTTCCTGGAGGAAGTGCCCGCCACCCTCGATCGTTCGATGCGACTGCCCCTTCGCGCCAGGAACACGCTCCTCGAACGGCCGCCGGGCCGCGCCCGTCACCGGATCGTTGTCGGCGAAGGCGCAGAGGAACGGCCTGGTCCACTCCGAGAACACCTTCCAGGCCTCGATCTGGGCCGGCACCGAGGGGTCGGTCGGCAGCATCGGGACCCGGCTGGGCATGGCGCGAATCCCCGCCTTGTAGGAGGGATCGGGGAAGGGCGCGTCGTAGGCCGCGATCTCTTCGGGCGTGAGGGTCACCCCGTCGACGCTGCCCGCGAGCAGCATCCCGACCGGAATGTCCTCGGTCTCCCAGGTCCACTTCTGCCAGTACGCGAACTTCATCGCCGGATCGGCGCCCATCTGCGAGATCTGCTGCTGCATTTCCATGATGGTCGGCGTCGGCGCCTCGGCGCGGAACTTCGCGATCTTCTCCACGGTTTCTTGCGGCACGTTCATCGGCAGGGGCAGACCAGTGTTCGCGGCAACCACGCGGTCGAAGCGCGCCGGATCGTCCGCCACCAGCCGCAGTCCGATCAGTCCTCCCCAGTCCTGGCCGACCAGGGTCGCGTGCTCGACGCCGTTGCTGCGCAGCCACGCGCTCAGCCAGTCGACCTGCCGCTGGTAGGTGTAGTCCTCGCGCTCGGTCGGCTTGTCGGACCGGCCGTAGCCGACGAGGTCGGGCGCCATCACCCGCATTCCCCGCTCCACGAGCACCGGGATCATCCGGCGGTAGAGGAAGCTCCAGGTCGGCTGGCCGTGCATGAGAAGAACCAGCGGCCCGTCGGCCGGGCCCGCCTCCACGTGGTGGATCCGGAGGCCCTCGGCTTCGCCGTCGCCCTTGGGGACGACCGTGTAACGGGGCTCGTAGTCGAAGTGGGGAAGGTTGGCGAAGCGTTCGTCGGGAGTGCGAAGGACTTTCATGGGGGCGTAGGATAGCGGCCCTTCCGAGCCGCCCCTCCGGGTCTGAGATGTTCGCGTAGTTCCATGAAGCTCCTGATCGCCAACCGCGGCGAGATCGCGGTCCGCATAGCCCGCGCCGCGGCGGAACTCGGTATCCCGACCGTCGCCGTCTTCTCGGAGGACGACGCGCGGTCGCTCCACGCGGCGAGGACGGACGAGTCGACGGCGCTCTCCGGCACCGGCCCGGCCGCCTACCTCCACGGCGAGGAACTGCTCCGCGTCGCCGGTGAGCACGGCTGCGACGCGATCCATCCCGGCTACGGCTTTCTGAGCGAGAACGCCGGCTTCGCCCGCTCCTGCATCGATGCCGGCATCCGCTTCGTCGGCCCGCCGCCGGAAGCGCTGGAGCTGTTCGGCGACAAGGCGCGGGCGCGCGACCTCGCGGAGCGCCAGGGCATTCCGGTCGTTCCGGGAGTCTCCGAGGCGGTGACCCTGGAACAGGCCCGCTCGTTCTTCGACGGACTGCCGGCCGGTGCCTCGATGCTGGTCAAGGCGGTCGGGGGCGGCGGCGGTCGCGGGATGAGAGTCGTCCGAACGGCGGGTGAGATCGAGGACGCCTACCGGCGCGCGACCTCCGAGGCCGGCGCGGCGTTCGACACGGACGGCGTCTTCGTCGAGCAACTGCTGGCGGCCGTGCGCCATGTGGAGGTGCAGGTCGCCGCCGACGACAGCGGCGCGGTGCGCCACTTCGGCGACCGCGACTGCAGCCTGCAGCGCCGCCACCAGAAGCTGATCGAGATCGCACCCGCGCCGGCGCTGGCGGACGAGTTGCGACAGGCGTTACACGAGGCGGCGCTCACCCTCACCGCCGCTGCCGGCTACCGCAACCTGGGCACGATCGAGTTCCTGGTCGAAGCGGGAAGCGAGGCCTCCGCCGAGCCGCGGTTCTACTTCATCGAAGCGAACGCCCGTCTGCAGGTCGAGCACACGGTGACCGAAGAGGTGTTCGGCGTCGACCTCGTCCACCTCCAGCTCGAACTCGCCCGCGGCCAACTGCTCGCCGACCTGGGCTTCGGCGGGGACGGCGCGGCCGAGCCGCGCGGCCACGCGGTCCAGGCCCGGGTCAACATGGAGACGATGACGGCGGACGGCCGCGTGGTCCCGGGCGGAGGGATCCTGGCCGCGTTCGAGCCGCCCTCCGGACCGGGGGTGCGCACGGACACCTTCGGTTACGCCGGTTACCAGACGAATCCCCGCTTCGACTCCCTACTCGCGAAGGTCGTGGGCCACACACCGGGAGTCGAACTCGGCGCCGCGCTGGCCCGGACCTCCCGCGCCCTCGGCGACTTCAGAACCGACGGCATCGACACGAACACTTCCTTCCTGCGGGCACTTCTGGAGCACGCCGAGGTTCAGGCCTGGCATGTCCACACCCGCTTCGTCGACGAACGGCTGCCCGAACTGGTCCAGGCCGCCACCGTCTTTGACGAACGCCCCTGCCAGGCGGTCAAGACCGGCGACGGCGAGGGACGCGGCCTTGCCGGCGTCAAGGTCGATTCGGTCGATCCGCTCGCCGTGCTCGATCACGGCAAGTCGAGCACTCCCTCGGCGGGTCTACAGACCGTCGAACCGCCGCCCGTCGACTCGACGCCGGTTCCCGAGGGGCTCACCGCGCTACGGGCGCCCATGCAGGGCACGGTGCTCAGCCTCGAGGCGGAACCCGGTCAGGAGATCGCAGAGGGCCAGATCCTCTTCGTCATGGAAGCAATGAAGATGGAGCACGAGATCCGATCGGACGTCGGCGGCGTGCTCCGCGGTCTTCGCGCGGCCGTCGGCGATGCGGTCTGGGAAGGCCACGTCCTCGCCCTGATCGAAGAACGCGACGTGGCGGCCGCGACCGGCGACGAAGAGGGCGAGATCGACCTCGACGCCGTCCGGCCCGACCTCGCCGAGGTGCTCGAGCGCCACGCGGTGACCCTCGACGACGCCCGGCCCGAGGCGGTCCGGAAGCGACGCAACACGAACCAGCGGACCGCGCGCGAGAACATCGACCAACTCTGCGACGAGGGCAGCTTCGTCGAGCACGGGCAACTCGTGCTCACACCCGGCACCGGCCTCCCGAAGGAAGAGGTCATCCGCAAGTTCCCGACCGACGGGATGATCACCGGCGTCGGCTCGATCAACGGCGAGCTGTTCCCGGACGACCGCTCCCGCTGCGTCGTCATGGCCTACGACTACACCGTCCTCGCCGGCACCCAAGGCGCGATCAACCACCCGAAGACCGACCGGATGGTCGAACTGGCCCATCGCTGGAAGCGCCCGGTCGTACTGTTCGCCGAGGGCGGAGGCGGCCGCGCCGGCACGGGCGGCAAGCGGAAGGGCGGCGCCTCGACGACCAGGGCCGGCCAGGGCCGCAGCGACGAGACGTACCGGCCGCTCGACACACCGACCTTCACCTCCTTCGCGCGGCTCTCCGGCCTGGTGCCGATCGTCGGCATCACGTCCCGCTTCTGCTTCGCCGGCAACGCGGCGCTGCTCGGCTGCTGCGACGTGATCATCGCCACCGCCGACTCGAGCATCGGCATGGGCGGCCCGGCCCTGATCGAGGGCGGCGGCCTGGGCGTGTTCCGGCCGGAAGAAGTCGGGCCGATGGACGTTCAGGTGCCGAACGGCGTCGTCGACATCGCGGTCGAGAACGAAGAGGAAGCGGTCGACGCCGCCAGGCAGTACCTGTCCTACTTCCAGGGCCGCACGGACGACTGGGAAGCGCCCGATCAGCGGCTCCTGCGGCGGATCGTCCCCGAGAACCGCCTGCGCGTCTACGACATCCGGGAAGTGATCCACACCTTGGCCGACACCGGCAGCGTGCTGGAACTGCGCCCCGAGTTCGGCCTGGGAATGGTGACCGCCCTGGTCCGGATCGAAGGCCGGCCGGTGGGCATTCTCGCCAACAACCCCGAGTTCCTTTCGGGCGCCATCGACAGCGACGGCTCGGACAAGGGCGCCCGCTTCCTCCAGCTCTGCGATGCCTTCGACATTCCGGTCCTCGTGCTTTGCGACACCCCCGGCATGATGGTCGGCCCCGAGATCGAGCGCACCGCCCTGGTGCGGCACTGCTGCCGGTTGTTCGTCGTCGGCGCCAACATCACGGTGCCATCCCTGACGATCGTGCTGCGCAAGGCCTACGGGCTCGGCGCCCAGGCCATGGCCGGCGGCGACCTGAAGGAGCCCTTCTTCACCGTCGCCTGGCCCACCGCCGAGTTCGGCGGCATGGGCCTGGAAGGTCAGGTGAAGCTCGGCTTCCGCAACGAACTGGCGGCGATCGAGGACCCCGAGGAGCGCCGCGCCCGCTACGAGGAGCTGGTCGCCGCCGCCTACGAGCGGGGCAGCGCCCTGACTGCCGGCGCCTCCTTCGCCGTCGACGACGTGATCGACCCTGCCGACTCGCGGCGCTGGATCGCCCGCTCTCTCGACTCCGTGCCGCCGCCCCCGGTCCGCGACGGCAAGAAGCGCCGCAACGTCGACACCTGGTAAGCGGCTACTCGGTCCCCGCTGGCTCGATCATCCCGTACATCAGGCCGCCGTACGGCCCGTGGTCCCAGGTCCCGGCGTAACGCTCGTCGTAGAACAGGACCCGCGCCCCGAACTGGTCGCCAAGGCCCGGTAGCTCGAAGTCCGTGATGCTGACCATCGGCGTATCACCGGCCCAGACGATCGGCACGACGACGGGCAGAGTGACGTCGACCGTCATGTAGACGACCCGGACGTCGAAGCGCCAGCGGTCCCCCTCCCCCTCGAGCTTCGAGACGCTTGCGATCTCGTAACGCTCCGGGTTCTTGTCGCGGCTGACACCCTCGACATCTTCCAGGCCCTCGATCCCCTCGATCGTGAAGTGGCCGACCAGGTCGACGTTCTGCATCCGCTCCGCAAACGCCCGCTCACGCTCCGAGAGTTCCTCCAGCGGAACGGTACGCCCGACACCGGTGGCGTGGACGAGCCAGCCAGCTCCGTAGCCGATAGCGAGCAGCACCAGGCCGAGGATCGCCGCGCCCATCCACAGAAGTGACTTCTTCATCGTGCGGTGGAACGTAGCTTCCGCCGGCTCCCGCGTCAACCGCCAGGCAGGGAAGCTGGTACGGTCAACGGCATGGAAGGCACCCGCCACACTGGCCTGTCCGACATCTACTCGAAGCTACTCGCGCTTCGAGGAAAGGTCCGCTTCAACATCGACCTGAAGCAACTCCGGGAAGATCGGCTGCTCGATCCGGACCTGGCACCCCTCCGGTAAGACGAGGGGCACGGACGCGCTCTAGCCCTTCTCGCCGATCTTGTACACGCCGCGCCGGTGTCTGACGAAGTGGACCACAAGCCGGCGCTCGGAGATGTCGCGGGTGTAGAGGACCCGGTAGGCGCCCACCCGTAGCTTGAGGACTCCCCGCCAGCGGCCTGTCAACCGTTCGGGCTTGATTGAGTCGGCATTCTCCGCCAACCAGCGGAGCCTACGGACGATCCGGCTGGCAACGGCGGGATCGAGACGGCGAAGATCGGACGCCGCTCCGGCCGTGAGCGCAACCTCGAACGTCAATGAGGGGATCCGAGGTTTGCCGCAACCTCAGAGAGGCCCATTGTCCCGCCCCCAGCCTCAGGGTCGGCCAGCGACTTCCTGAGTTCCTCGGCGAAGTCGTTCCGTAGTTCCAGGCCCCGATCGGGGTCGCCAAGCAACTCGGCGATGGAGTGCGTGACGGCTTCGTGTACCAGGTCCTTGAACTCACTCACTGTCAGGTCAGCGATCCTGGGGCTCGACATGCTTCGCTCCTACTCGATGAAACCGTCACAGAACTCAAGCGGACGACCCGCGCTTCTTGAGCGCACCCAAGAGTACGAGTCCCGTCGCCGGTTCGACGCTACCACCACACCGTCGAGAGAGGACCGCGCACGGCTAGAATCCTCCGGCCCGATGCGACATCTGACCGCCGCCGGCCTGCCGGTCGCAGCCGCCGTTGTACTCGCCGGCGCTGCCGGCGCCCAAGAGTTGACCGGCAACCCCTGGTCCGACATGGACTACGGGCCGTTCAAGGTCCACTCCTACATCGTCGAACCGGACAACAACGCGAACAAGGGCATCGCGATTCGCGTCGACGACGGCCCGGGAGGCGTCGCCAAGGGCACCGAGTTCCTGCTGTTCGACACGGACACCCTGCGCTGGGCGGCGGGCTGGACCGGGCCCGGCCTCATGGACTGGAACTCGATCAACTACAACGGCAGGCACGTCGTGGAGCCGGCGCTGGTCGGAGACATGGTGTTCACGAACCCGGACGCGCCGGGCTGGTCGCGGGCGGGCGACGACTTCCGCGACACCCGCATCACGGGCCGCGGCGGCCGCCGCTTCGGACCGCAGGATTCCGACGTCGCC
Source organism: Holophagales bacterium (assembly GCA_009845425.1). GTDB lineage: Bacteria > Acidobacteriota > Thermoanaerobaculia > Multivoradales > Multivoraceae > Multivorans. Next base: position 259,604 of record VXZQ01000014.1, on the reverse strand, counting down.
CGCTGGCTCGGGCACTACGTTCATGGCTCCCAGGTGGTACTGCACTATCGGGTGGGCGGTACGGAGATCCTGGAACTCGGCGCCTCGGAAGGCGGCGGGCTCTTCAGTCGAACGCTGAACATCGGGCCCCGGAACGTGGACCTTGTCGTTCAGGTGGCGCATCAACAGGGCGGCCGGGCCTGGACCGACGGCGAAGCCGCCGGCTTTCGCCAGCCCCGACCGAACGCGGCGGATCGAGGCGAGCAAAGCGGACCCGTCGTCGCCGCTCTGGTCGGTGCGCCACCGCCGGTCCAGTGGGTCGAAGGCGACGGCGACGACCTCCGTCTGAGAGTTCACGCCGGCGACGAACCGGTCCGATTCAAGGTCGTGATCGGGCGGCGCGGCCGGTCGAACGCCGGACTCCTGGCCCGAACCGCGGGAGTTGACCCGGCAATCGATCTCAAGCCACTGACCCGTGGCGGTCCCGCACGCTGGACCGAGACGGTCACGACCGAGAGCCGCGTCCTCGGCCGCCGGGGCGGTCCCCTCGAACTCGAAGCGATCACCACGCCACTCGAGAATCCGTACCGCGCCTGGATGCGCCTCGGCGGCTTTGACTTCCTCGACGGCGGCCGGCGGGCTGTCGTCGCGACCTGGATGGGTGATGTCTGGATCGTCGACGGACTGGGCGGCGAAGAGATCGGCGCCGTCACCTGGAAACGCTTCGCCACGGGGATGTACGAACCGCTCGGCGTGAACACGCGCGGCGGCGAGATCTTCGTGACCTCGCGCGACCAGATCACCCGACTGCATGACCTGAACGGCGACGGCGAGGCGGACCAATATGAGGCGTTCAACCACGACGCCCAGGCCTCGGCCCACTTCCACGAGTTCGCGGTCGGCCTGGAAGCGGACGCGGAGGGCAACTTCTACTACGCCAAAGGCGCCGGGCATGACTTCGATGCCCGCGTGCCCCAGCACGGCACGATCCTCAAGGTCGCGGCCGACGGTTCCGAGACGGAGATCGTCGCCAACGGGTTCAGGGCGCCGAACGGCCTGGTCGTCAACCCGGACGGCAGCGTGATCGTGACCGACCAGGAGGGGCACTGGATTCCCGAGAACCGAATCAACTGGGTCGAACCCGGGACGTTCCACGGCTACATGCGAGCCTGGCGGGAGCCCGACCACCACCCGGAAGACTTCGTCCAGCCGGTGACCTGGATTCACCACGACGTGGACCGCTCGCCGTCCGCCCCGGTATGGGTGCGAAGCCAGCGCTGGAGCGAACTCGACGCCTCCCTGATCTACCTCTCCTACGGCAACGGCAAGATGTTCTCCGTGCTCTTCGACCGGGCCTTTCCTCGAGGCGACGGCCCGCCCCGCCAGGCGGCGGTCGCCGAACTGCCGGTAACGGCCGCGCCCACCGGCCTGATCCGGGGCCGTTTCAACCCCGCCGACGACCATCTCTACGTTTGCGGCCTGTTCGCCTGGGCCGGCGACCGCACCCAGCCCGGCGGCTTCTACCGCGTGCGGCGCACGGACCAGCCGCTGCGCATCCCGGTGGCCTACGAGACCGCCCGCGACGGCATCGTCGTCCGCTTCAGCACCGAACTCGACCCGGACGCGGCCGTCGACCCGGGCAACTACTCGATGCGGATCTGGCAGTACCTGCGCCAGGCGAGCTACGGCTCCGAGGACTACCGCGTCCTCGGCGAGGGCGTGGGTGAGGACGATCTCGCGATCCCGTCCGCCACTCTTTCGGAGGACGGCCGCTCCGTGTTCATCGAGATCCCCGACATCCTGCCGGCGCAGCAGTTCCACCTGGAGATGAACCTGAGAAGCAGGGACGGCGCGCGGATCCGGGAGTTCGTCCACGGCACAATCCACGAACTGGGCTCCCGGCGCGGCGCCGAGATTCTCGCGGGCGCCGACTGAACGGGGCGCCGGACTCATGGTGCTCTTCCGCGGGCTCGCCTTCCTGCCCCTGCTGGCGGCGACCTCCGCCGACGCGGTGTCCGGACAGCCCACGCAGGCGGCCGCGGGTGACCTCGACCGGCCCGGCCTGGCACTCGTTCTCCGCTCACGCGCCAGCGAGGCGACGGACGCCCGCGTCGCGCGGCTCGCCGCGCTCTACGTACCCGAGGGCGAGCCATCCAGCCCGTTCCTCGAACCGGGCCCGTTCGAGGCCACCTTCCGCGGCGCCATCGACCTCGAGCTGAACGACTCCTTTCGCTTCGCCATCCGCGGCAACGGCGGCGTCCGCTTGAGCATCGGTGGGCAGGTCGTCCTCGAGGGCGACGCTCTGCCGGGCGACGGTGCGCCGGCCGCCACCACCGGCGAAGTGCGACTGATCAAGGGCCTCAACCCGGTCGAACTGGTCTACAGCAGTCCGGCCCGCGGCGACGCTTCGATGCGTCTCACCTGGGGCAACGACTATCTCCCGGAGGAGCCGGTGCCTCCGGCGTCCCTCCGACACGCCGGCTCGACGGCGCTCGACCGGGGCCGGTCCCGGCGGGCGGCGCGTGATCTCGTTGCCGAGGACGCCGTGTCTCTCGCCCGGGTCGTGCCGGCCGAGTACGCGGAACGCCGAATCCGGCGAGACGGTTGCCTCGTCTGTCACAGCAGGGACGGCGCGCCCGCCTCCGGGCCGCCGGCCCCTGACGCTGGGCCGACCCACGCTCCCCCGGACCTGACCTGGGCCGGCGAGAAGTTCCGCGGAGACTGGCTGGCGGACTACCTGGCAGGCCACCCCGCCGACCTTCCGCGCCCACACCCGGAAGTGCGAGCGACCGCCTCCCCCGACGAGACCGACCTCTTCGCGGTCGGGCTGCACCATCAGCACGGGCTGGCCGCGTCGCCGTCCGAGCCCGAACCCGTAGACGCCGAGCTGGCCGCGGTCGGTAGCGACCTCATCCGCGGCGACCGCCTCGGATGCCATGCCTGCCACGCCCTGGGCGACGAACCGGCGCTGGGCGGCGAGGGCACCGAGGAGGCAATCAACTTCGACCTCGTCCGCCGGCGCCTGCGGCGCCCGTTCTTCGACTGGTTCCTCCGCGACCCCCAGCGCATCCTGCCGGGCACGAAGATGCCCCAGTTCGTCGACGAAGACGGCTACACCGGGCTCTACGATGTCTTCGACGGCGACGCGGCGCGACAGTTCGAAGCGATCTGGCAGTACCTGGGCACGATCGACTGACGCGGATCGCACCTTAGACTGCCCCGATGCGACCAAGCACCTTCATTCTCGGCTTGTCACTGGTGCTCGCGGCCTGCACGGCCGCGGAGGAGGCCGTGCCGAACTTCGAACCCGCTTCGACGGTCGCGGAGAATCTCCGCCAGCACCGCGCCTTGCCCGATCCCGCCGACGAGGTCTGGTGGACGCAGACCGGCGAGGCGATGGCCTGGCGCAACCGGAACCTCCACCAGGTCGTGCCGACCGTGAACGTCTACCGCGACGGCCCGGTCAGCGAGCTGGCGGTTCGGCCGCTGGCCGCCATCGCCGACTATCCCGTCGACACGCCGGCCGGCGAGTTGACGTTCGACGCCTACCTGCACGGCGAACACTCGACGACGATGGGCATCGTCATCCTCCATCGCGGCGACATCGTGTTCGAGCGCTACCCGCGGATGCAGCCCCACGAGAAACCGATCTGGTGGTCGGTCACGAAGGTCCTGCCGGCGACGCTGGTGGCGATCCTCGAGCACCGCGGCCTGGTCGACCCCACCCAACCCGTAGACCGCTACGTGCCCGCGCTCAAGGGCTCGGACTTCGAGGGCGTCACGGTCCGCAACGTGCTCGACATGGCCTCCGGCGTCGACTGCCCGGACGGCGACTACACAGACCGCAGCACCTGCTACTACCAGTTCGAGGCCTCGCTGGGCGACGCCGTGCGGAGCGAAGGGACGCCGGACGACCCCTACACGATGCTCTCGAACCTCCGGGTCGGCCGCTGGGCCGAACAGGGCAAGGGCTTCGACTACTCGGGCACGAACACCTTCGTGGCTGGCTGGCTGGTCGAGGAAGTCACCGGTATGCCGTTCCAGGACGCGCTGAGCCGCGAGGTGTGGACGCGGATCGGCGCAGAGGCGGACGCTTCGATCTACGCCAACCGGTACGGGATCGCGCTGACTTCCGGCGGTCTGCTGGCGCGGCCCCGGGACATGGCCCGGTTTGGGGTCCTGTTCACGCCGAGCTACGGAAAGGTCTCATCGGAGCGGATCGTGCCCGAAGAGCACATCGACCTGCTGCTCCATGGCGGCAGGCCGGACCTGCTCGAGAACGCCCGCTTCGGCGGCAGGCCGCCCGGCGTCAGGCACAACGTCTACCAGTGGGACCTCGTGTTCACGAACGACGACGTCTACAAGGGCGGCTGGGCCGGCCAGGGGCTGCTCGTCAACCCGGACCGCGACGTCGTCGCCGTGTGGGTCGGCTACACCGCCGCGGACTCCGACCCGGAGACCTATCCCCTGCTGCCACGCGTGCGCGCTGTGCTCGACGGCGTGTTCGGCGAAGCGGAGAACACGGGCGGCTGAGACCCGCGCACCCGGCGATCTACTTGCGCGCCGCCTGGCAGCGGGCGAACTCAACGCCTATGCCCGGCAGCTCGTCCTCCAGCAGGGGCAGCGACTCGATCGCCGGACCGGCGCCGTGCCGGCCGCTGGCTAGTCGCGCGCTCATGTTCGTGAAGGTCTCGAGCAGGGTCTTCGCGGTGCGCGGCGTCACGACCCCGGCGCCCATGCCGAAGGGCGGCTGCGGATCGCTGACGCTCTTCTGGACGACCGCGACCGTTCCTTCCTGGTCGCCCGGCGAGAGGAACCAGCGGGTGCGCATGCAGAGCACACGCTTGCCCTTGAAGGCAGACGTCTGATCGTCGGCGCCGACCATGTCGCCAACAACGTGGCCGTCCTCGGTCCGCCACCACGCCGCGCTGTTCATCGAGATCCGCCGGGTGATGCCCTTGCCCGACACGCGCTGGCGGAGGGTCTGGAACGGGGCGTCGAGCGGCTGCGCGGTCTCTTCAGTGCACATGGCCTGCCAGTCGGGGCACGCCGCCGCATCGTCCAGAAGAGCGATGACCGCCGACATCGAGCCGGGCACCGTCATCTCCGCGCGCACGAGGGGATAGTCGGCGTCGTCGATCGGGCAGGACTCGACCGTGACGGGGCCTTCGGCCTCCCGCGGTTCGCACTCGGCGATGGTTGAGGCCGGCAGGGCGGCTAGAGAGACGAGGGCAACTGCCGCGGGCTTAAGCATCGGTCGGGGACTCCGGTAACGCAAAGGCGATCAACTCATCGGGGATCCGGCGATTGCGGGCGCCGCCCCCGGCGATGACGATGTACTGCCGGCCCTCATGCATGTAGGTCATCGGCGGGCCGTGCAGCCAGACGTCCGTTCTCACTTCGGCGAGCAGTTCGCCTGTCGCCTTGTCGTAGGCGCGCAGGAGCCCGCCGCTGCTGGTGCGGGGATTGTCCTCGTCGGGCAGGGCCACGAAGCCGATCAGGAGCGTGCGGGTGACGAGCAGACCGCCGTCCGCCGGCATACCGAAGTAGATCGTGCCCATGTCGCCGAGGTTCAGGTGAGCGATGGCCGGATGGTTCTTCGGGCCCGGACCGACAGGGATGCGCCAGAGGTGCTCGCCACGATTCAGGTCGATCGCGGTAATCGTCCGGTACGGCGGCTTCGTCAGGGGCAGGCCCTGTGGCCCACCCGTGTCGACGTAGTCGATCACGTACCGCCAGTCCGGACGGCGCGCCGCATCCGGCTCGATCAGCGACATCCCGGTGGGCCGGTTCTGCGACTCGACGAAGAGCACAGCGGTCCTCGGGTCGACGGACGCTCCGGGGTGGTTCGCGCCACCGGCGGCCCCCGGGACGACCATCACGCCCTCCTTGCCGCCCTCACCCTTGACGATCAGGGGCGGGAACATGGGCGCGAGCACCAGCTTCTCCGCGATCTTCAGTGCCTCTTCGCGCAGTTCCGGCGTCCAGTCGATCAGGTCATCCTCGCTGACGCCCTGCCGCTCGAAGGCAGGTGGCTTCGTCGGGAACGGCTGCGTCTCTGACAGCTTCTCGCCCGGCACCGTCGACTTGTGATTCACCGGCCGGTCCTCGATCGGCCACACCGGCTCGCCGGTGGCGCGGTCGAACACGTACGTGAAGCCGGTCTTCGAGACTTGCGCGACGGCCTTGATCAGCTTGCCGTCGACGACGATGTCGAGCAGGTTCGGGGCCGAAGCGATGTCGTAGTCCCAGATGCCGTGGCGGACGGTCTGGAAGTGCCAAATGCGTTCGCCCGTCTCCGCGTCGACGCAGACCAGGCTCTCGGCGAACAGGTTGTCGCCCGGCCGGTCGGCCCCGTAGTAGTCGTTCGACGGCGTGCTGGTCGGCAGGTAGACGTATCCCAGTTCGTGGTCCGCGCTCATCGACGTCCACACATTCGCGTTGCCGGCCGTGCGCCAGGACTCGTTCTCCCAGGTCTCGACGCCGTACTCGTCGTCCCGGGGAATCGTGTTGAAGCGCCACTTGAACTCGCCCGTGTGGACGTCGTAGGCACGCACATGGCCGGGCGGTGCGTCGCTCCTGATCGAGTAGTCGAAGATCTTCGAGCCGACGATCACGCTGGTGCCGACGACGATCGGCGGCGCGCCGTGCGTGACGTGGCGGATCGCGTAGTCGCCCGGCCCCAGATCCTGCGCCAGGTCGACCACGCCATCCTCGCCGAACGCGCGGTCGGCCAGTCCGGTGGCGGCGTCGATCGAGACGAGCTGGCGGCCGATCGTGGCGACGAACAGGCGCTCTTTCTCGCCGTCCGACCAGTACTCGATGCCGCGAGCGCCGACCGGCCGCATCGTGGTGCCGCCGCGCTCCCAGGTCTTCGGGTTGTAGACCCATTCCTGCTCGCCAGTCGCCGGGTCGAGCAGGGCGACCTGGCCCAGGCTGGTCGGTGCGAACAGGCGGCCGCCGATCATCAAGGGAACGGAGCGATAGAACCCCGTGTCGTAGCCCGGAAGCACGTCCAGCGGCACCTCGTGGTCCGCTGTGCGCCAGCGCCAGGCGACCTCGAGCCGGCTGAAGTTCGAACCGTCGATCTGGGTCAGCGGCGAGTAGCGGCTCGAGGCGTGGTCGCCGCCGTGATGCCGCCACTCGCCGTAGACGGAGCGACCCTGCTCGCCGGTCTCGGCCCCGGCGGCGCCGGCGACGAAACCGACCAGCGCCGCCGCAAACACGCACATCCAACTGACCTTCGCGTTCGTCACGAGTGCGCTAACCTAACGCACACTCGAACACCACCAAAGCGAAAGGCACTTCCTCATGCCCGAACAAGACCTGAGCCGTCGCAGCGTGCTCGGCGCTGCCGCCGCTGGCGCCGGCTGGATGATCGTCCCCCGCCACGTCCTCGGACGCGGCGAGGAGGCCCCCAGCGACCGGCTGAACATCGCGGCCATCGGCGCCGGCGGCAAGGGCCGCAGCGACGTCGCCGGCGTCGCCAGCGAGAACATCGTCGCCCTCTGCGACATCGACTGGAAGCGCGCCGAGGAGACGATGAACGCCCACCCGGACGCGGCCCGCTACCACGACTACCGGGAGCTGCTGGACGCCCACAGCGACCTGGACGCGGTGCTGGTCTCGACCGCCGACCACACGCACGCCGCGATCACCGTTGCGGCTCTGGAGCGCGGCCTCCACGTCTTCACGCAGAAGCCCCTGACGCGCACGATCGGAGAGGCGCGGATGGTCGGCAAGGCGGCACGCAAGGCCGGCACGGCGACCCAGATGGGCAACCAGGGCCACGCCGCCGAAGGCACCCGCCTCATCCGCGAGTGGATCGAGGGTGGCGTGATCGGCGAGGTGAACCGCGTCGAGTACTGGACCAACCGGCCGATCTGGCCGCAGGCGATACCGCGCCCCAAGGAAGTCCACGAGGTGCCCGACCATGTCAAGTGGGACCTGTGGCTCGGCCCGGCGCCGGAACGCCCCTACCACTCCGAGTACTACCACCCCTTCGCCTGGCGCGGCTGGTGGGACTTCGGCACCGGCGCCATCGGCGACATCGCCTGCCATGCGATGGACGCGGCGTTCTGGATCTTCGACCTGCGGGACCCGTCGTCGGTCCATGCCGAATCGACGCCGCTGTTCAAGGAGTCGGCTCCCGCCGCCACGCGGATCACGTTCGAGTATCCGGCTCGAGGCAACCGGCCGAAGATGACCGTCGTCTGGCGCGACGGAAACCTCACGCCGGCGATGCCCAAGGTGTGGGAAGGCAAGTGGCCGCCACGCAACAGCGGTCAGCTCTTCGTGGGCACCGAGGGCGTGATCGTCGCCGACATCTACGCCGGCAGGCCCACGATCTACCCCTCAAAGCTGCACGAGAAGATCACGAAGAACCCGCTGCCCCAGGTCTACGAACGGACCGAAGGGCACTACAAGCAGTGGATCGACGCGATCAAGGCCGGTACGACGAACCCCGACGGCTCCAACTTCGCCGATCACGCAGGGCCGATGACCGAGACCGCGCTGCTCGGCAACCTGGCGGTTCGCACGCAGCAGGAGATCGTCTGGAATCCGAAGAAGCTGAAGGTGACGAACGGCGTCGAGGTCCCGCGGGAGTACATCGAGCCGGCCTACCGGGACGGCTGGACGCTGTAGCGAAGGTCAGCCGGACTGCTGGACGGCGGCGACCGCGGCGTCGCGGTCCGCCTCGATGCCCACGATCAGGCTGAAGCCGGAAACCTCGAAGAGCTCCTTCACTTCGTCGTTCAGGCCGCAGACGGCGAACTTCCCCTTGCGCGCCTGCAGTTGGCGAGCCACGACGAGTACGACGCGGAGGCCGGCGCTGCTCATGTAGCGGGTGCGGCTCAGATCGAGGACGACTGCCTCTCCGCCTTCCGCGATCTCGGACGTCATTGCCTGCTCCAGGTCCGGAGCACTGGAGGCGTCGACCCGCCCTTCCGGCACCCAGACGGTTACGTCGCCAACCGTCTCGCCCCCGATTGCCGACTTCCCGATCTTGATGCTCTCGATCACGTACACACCTCTTTGCGTCTTGTTCGCACTCAGTAGAAGGGATGATGCGCCGTCGCAGTCGCGGCCGCAATGTCCTGAACGGACTTCTGAATCGCCCGGCCCATCGCCTGACCGATCAGATCGAAGCCGCGCACCAACTCGATCCGGGCCGCGGCGTGACGCAGTTCCTGCGCGCTCAGGATGACCTGGAAGGCGTTCGACGCATCGGCCAGGCAAATGAGGGCGACGTCCCTGGGCGCCGGAATCCGGTCGCTCAGGAGCACGTCGAGGATCCGCAGCTTGACTTCCCGCTCTTCCCGGTCGTCGACCATCGGATAGCGGCGGCTGCCGAACACCCACAGGAAGCTCCGATCCTCGACCCGGAGGATGCCACGCTCGACCAGGCGCGCCAGGGCCGCCTCCTGGACCTGCTTGCTGCGGGCCGAGAGACGCACCACCCAGGTGCGGGCGTCGGCCTCGTCGGCGGCCTCCGCGATCTCCGCCAACGGGCCGTCCAGTATCTCCTCGCCCACGGGCGTCGGATCGACGACGACGAGTCGCTGGAGGTCGCAATCCAGGCGTCCACGCAGCGCGAGGTCCATCAGGATCGCGCCGGCGAGCAGCAGCTCCATCACGTTGGGCGCGACCCGCTTCATCGCACCGGAATCGTCGTCCAGGAGAAGAAGCAGGATCTCCTCCACGAAGGTCAGGTGGGGGCTCTCACTCACGTGGCTATGGCGCTCGCAGTTCGTTTCACGGAGAGGTCATATCCGCCGCGGAATCCTACAGGAAGGACGCGCTCTCCTAGATTCCCGCCGTGTCCACCTGACCCGTCGGTTCCTGGCTGTCGCTGCTGACGATGACCGTGAGGACATCCGTATCGTGGTACTGCTGGTGCTGCACCGAAGTCGACACGTGGCGCAGCAGCCGCAGCGACAACTCGTTCTCGATGGGGACGGGAGCATCGGGCGCCATGACCACCAGGCGGTCCTCGATGTTGCTTCCACCGGGCGCCGCGATGAACTCGAGTTCGGCCGTCTGACGGTCGACCCTTGCGACCACGAGCAGGCTGCGCTTCCGGCCGCCCTCCTCCTCGTCGAGTCCGGCGAGGCTGAGCAGCGCCTCTTCGCCCGCCGACCAGAGACGATCGCAGGCCTCGGGCGTCCACCGCGCCCGTTCCGCCAGGGTCCGGAGAAAGCCGCCGATCCGTGAGGCCGATCCGGGCGTAACCTCGACCTCGAGCCGCCGGCGGCGCGGACCGGTCGATTCGAGAAACGCGGTCAGGCCGATGGCGGTCAGGCCGCCGGCGGTCATGCCGTTGCCCAGGATCGAGGCCACCCAACCGCCGAGCTGGTCGCTGAAGATCAGGTCGTTTTCGAAGCCGACGCCGATCCAGAACGAAACGCCGATCACGAGGGCCTTCCGGTAGTCGATGCCCCCGTGACCGGCAATGCGGGCCCCGAGCACGAACAGGACGGCGATCAGCACCAACCCGTAGGCTCCCACGACCGGACCGGGAATCGCGAGGATCAGGGCGAGCGCCTTGGGCAGGAAAGCCAGACCGAGGAAGATGATCCCGATCCACATCCCCACCCGGCGCGAGGCCACCCCGGTGAGTTCCGTGACCGAGATGCTGCTCGAGTACGTCGTGTTCGGCACGGTGCCGGCGATACCGGAGAGCAGGTTGCCGAGTCCATCGGCGGCGACGGCGCCCTGCACGGCCCGGTAGTCAGGCGCCCGCGGCGTCCGCCAGGAGACGCGCTGGATACCCACGGCATCACCGATCGTCTCGACCGCGCCGATCAACGTCACGATGACGAAGCCCGGCAGCAACGCCCAGAAGGCCGGCCCGAAGGACAGGTCGAAGCCGGGCCAGCCGCCGGCCGGGGCACCGACCCACGCCGCCGCAGCCACCTGCTCGAAATCGTAAAGCCCAAGAGGCACGGCAACGATCGAACCCGCCACGACGCCGGCGACCGGCGCCCACAGCCTTCCGATCCCCCTGGCCCGCAGGCCGAACCCAGCCATGACCGCGATGGCCACGACGAACGTGATCGGAGCAGCGGCACGGGACGCATCGTCGGGAACCAGGGTTAACTGGTTGAACATGATCGGCATCACGCTGACCGAGATCAGCATGATCACGGTGCCCGTGACCGTCGTCGTGAACAACCTCCGCAGCAGCAGGAGCCGGGCGGAAAGCAGGAACTGGAACAACGATGAGACGATGACCAGCTTGGCGAGGAGCATGGGACCGCCCTGGCTCAGGGCGGCGATGCTGACCGCGATGAACGCCCCCGAAGTGCCCATGAGCAGGATGTAGCCCGCGCCGATCCGCCACAGGCGCACCGCCTGCAGGATCGTGGCGATGCCGCTCACGAAGATCGCCGCGAACACCGCCCACGCCAGGTACTCGTCGCTGCCCCCGGCGGCACGGACGATGATCGCCGGCGTCAGCACGATGCCGGCGACACAGAGGGTCGCGTACTGCAGACCCATCGTCGCGGCGAGAGCTGTCGGCGGCCGCCCGTCCGCTTCGTAGCGAACGCCCGCGCCCGGGTTCTTTGCCGCGGCGGTCATGCCTGGTACAGCGCCGAGTCGGGCCGCCACGGAGACCGCTGGCCGGCGTAGACCGGCGGTCCCTTGCGGAAGTGGGAGGCCTCGTCGAGCGTCTCGACGAAGGGCATCTGCCGCGGGTAAAGATCGCCGGCGCCGCGCGGCCGCGGCCCGGCCTTGGAGACGTGGCCCCAGAGCGGGTGGCCCACCACCTCCTCCGCGATCTGTGCCGCCTCGATCAGCTTGTCGAGCTTGTAGCCGGTCTCGATCCCCAGCTCGTGGCAGAAATCGACGAAGTCCTCCGTCGGCACATGGCCCGCCGCGCGGCCGTTGCCGCAGTAGGGGCAACCCCCCATGCCGCCGATCGAGGTGTCGAACTCGCGCACGCCCAGCTTGAGAGCCTCGTAGTAGCTGACCATCGCCGCCCCGCGGGTGTTGTGCAGGTGGCAGTGGAAGTCCGTGATCTCGGGCCAGCGCTCCCGGATCGCGAGCAGCGTCTCGCGCACGGTGTGCGGCATGTTCCAGCCCATCGCCTCGATGATCGCGCAGCGGGTGACCCGGAAGCCGGCTTCATGCCAGCGGTCGATCATCAGCGCCAGCAGGTCCATTCGCTGCTCGAGCGTGAAAGCCCCCTCGAAGTTCGATCCGAACGGGTTGCCGATCGCCACCGCGCCCGTCTCGGCCCCGCAGGCGCGAGCCTGTTCGATCACCCCCGGGATGCGCTCGATCTGCTGCGCCTGGGTCGCGTTGTAGTTGCGGCGGGCGAAGGTGTCGCAAAGCTCCACGTGGGTGCCGAACCTTCGCTGCCGGACGTCGAGCTTCGGGTACCAGCGGTCGGCGCGGTCGAACCCTATCTTGTTGAAGATTGCGGCCGTGTAGCGCACGCCCGGCTTCGGCACGAAGCGCTCGGCGATCTCGTCGATGCAGGCCATCTGCGGCGTCCACTTGGGGTGCGCGTAGGAACCGATCGAAATCACCTTGGCTCCGGTCTCGCCCAGCGCGTCGAGCAGACGCAGCTTGTCCTCGACCGGAATGTCCGCGCTCTCAATCTGCAGACCTTCCCTCATCGTGTCGTCCGTGATGGTCACGGACTTCGGTAGCTGGCCCATCGCCTGAGTCCTCTTTGTCTGCCGGTGCGCCGGCCTTCTGTCAACGGAACGGGTACCTTATCGCCGCGAAGGACAACGGAGCGCGGCGGTCGCCGATTCCTCCTGTGGCAGGATCGATCCGTGCGAGGACGCCTGCTCCCCTACCTCGTCCTCGCCGTGGCAGCGACGGCCGTGCTGCTGCCCGGGATCGGCAGCCGCGACCTGTGGAATCCGGACGAACCACGCTACGCCGAAGTCGCGCGGGAGATGCTGCTCGAGCCGCGGGCGATCGAGCACTTCCTGGTACCGCGGCTGAACGGCGAACGGTACGACCACAAGCCGCCGCTTCACTTCTGGAACATCGCCCTGTTCGGCGCGCTCCGCGGCGGTGTCGACGAGGTGGCGATCCGTCTGCCGTCGCTCCTTGCCGGCATCGGCTCGGTGCTCATCGTGTTCGCGCTCGCCGGCCGGCTGTTCGACCGGAAGACGGCGTGGCTGGCGGCGCCGATCTTCCTGACCTCGGCCCTGGTGATGTGGAACGGGCGAGTCGGCCAGATCGACATGACCCTTACCTTTCTGGAGTTGCTCGCCATCCTGTTCTGGGCCCGGGGCAGGTCGTGGGCCGCGGACGATCCACCCGTGGGTCGCGGCGGCCACCTGGCCAATCTCCCGTTCTTCGCTTGCCTCGGCCTGGCCACCCTGGCGAAGGGGCCGGTCGGGCTGATCGTGCCGCTCCTCGCCGTGGTCACCTGGCTCGCGTTCGAACGAGACCGGGCCGGCGTCGCCGAGCTCCGGTTGGGGCGCGGCCTGCTGGTCTGGGCCGCGATCGTCCTGGCCTGGTTCGCGCCAGCCGTGTGGATCGCCGGACAGTCCTACTTCGACGCCCTGATCCTCGACCAGACCGTGTCGCGCTACGCCGAAGCGACGTACCATCCCCGGCCCTGGTACTACTACTTCCGGACCCTGCCCGGCACGTTCGCGCCCTGGACGGTGCTGGCCCCCGTCGCGGTCTACGCCGCCTTCCGCGTTTCCCACCGCGAGTCGGCTGGCGACGAAGCGCGGGCAATTCGCTTCCTCCTGATCTGGATCGCCAGCACCTTCGTCTTCTTCAGCGTGTCCGGCGGCAAGCGGACCGTCTACCTCCTGGCGCTCGCGGCGCCGCTCGCGATGCTGGTCGCCTACGGCGTGCTGGCGATCCGGGATCGCTGGCCTCGCTACCGCACGGCTTTCCTGATCTCGGCAGCGACCGTACCGCTGCTGTTCGGCGTCGTGGCGGCCGCGGCTCCGGTCGCGGCACGAGACCTTCCCGAAGGTTCGATCCCTGAAGGCACCATCGCCTGGCTCCAGGCGGTCGCGGCCATTCCCCTCCTCGCCGGTCTGATCGGCCTGTACTTCGCTGCCAGGCGGCGGCCCGACCTGCTGGTAGCGTACCTTGCGACGGGCCTTGGACTCACGATGTCGGTGACCGCCGTGCGGTTGTTGCCGCTGGGGGACGCCTTCAAGTCGGCCCGCGCCCTCTCGGACGACCTGGTCCGGTGGGCGGAACCTGGCGAGCCCTACGCGATCTATCCTGTTCCCGATGCGGGGTTCCTCTTCTACACCGGCCGGTTCGCGGTCGACCTCCACGGCGGCATCCTGGCGCACGATCAGGGCGACGAAGAGGCCCTGCGACGCTACGTCGCCCGCACGGATCGGCCCGTCTGGCTTCTCATCGAACGGGACAACCTGGAGCGTCTTTCGCCTCCGCTCGACCTGGTCGAGGTCGCGCGCGACCACGACCCCGAGCAGGGGCACGTCCTGCTGACGACTCCGGAAGCGGCCGCCCGTGTTGCCGCGGCCGAAAGATCCGAGCGATGAACGACAGCCGGCGGCTTGCCGACCAGGGCCTCTTCCTGTTCCGGCACCGCAGCCTGTTCGTCGTGTGCCTGCTGCCCGCCGCGGCGCTGGCGGTGCTCGAGCGACGGTCGGCGGTACTGCCTGCGGACCCGGGACTCGGCTGGCTCGCGCTTTGCCTCGCGGTGTCCCTGCTCGGACTCGGTGTGCGGTGGGCGGCACTGGGTTCCGCGCCTCCGGGCGCTTCCACTCGAAGCCGCAGGGCGCCGAGCGCCAGCCGCCTGAACGTGACCGGCATGTACTCGCTCTGCCGGCACCCGGTCTATCTCGGCAACCTCTTCGTGCTGATGGGCTTCGCGCTCGCCCTGAAGTCCTGGTGGTTCGTGGTCATGGCACTGCTCGCCTACTGGCTGCTCTACCAACGGGTAATCGCCGCCGAAGAGCGTTTCCTCGGCGAGCGCTTCGGCGCGACCCACCGCCGCTGGTCGGAGCGAACGCCGACCTTCTGGCCCCGGCCCCGATTGTGGCTGGCGCCGGAGATCCCTTTCAGTTGGCGGACGGTCGCCCTCCGGGAGTACAACTCCCCGCTGCTCATCGCCTCGATGTTCCTGGTCCTGCGGATGGTCGATCAGGTCGTCGTCGGCGGCCTCGGCCCGAAAGCGTGGCTGACCCAGGATCTCGGCCTCGTGGCTGGCGTCCTCGGGCTGATGGTGCTGGTTTCCGTCGCGCGACAGGTGCGCAAACGCGGCCGCTCAGGCCACTAGGAATCTGCCGAGGAACCGATTCGTTGCAGAATCGGACGACGAGCCCTCAGATGACCGCCCGAACCAGGATCGCATCCGCCGTCGCCGCGTCGCTGCTGGTCGCAGCAGCCGCCGCGCAGGACACCGCGAGTCCGCGGCCGCTGGATTCCCGCTTCGTCCGCTGGCTGGAGCGGGTCGGCCCGCTGATCAGCGACGAGGAGCGCGAGTTCTTCGTCAACCTGCCGGAGGACTACCGGCGCGAGGCGTTCATCCAGGCCTTCTGGAAGGCCCGCGACCCGGATCCGAGAACACCGCTCAACGAACTCCAGGTCCTCTGGGAAGACCGGGTCGACGCCGCTCTCACGCAATGGGGCACGCTGGAGGATGCACGCGCCCTGTTCTACCTGCTGAACGGACCGCCGGGGCGTTTCATCCTCCCTGACGGTCGGACCGCTGCCTACTGCCTCTCCCGGACCAGCGAACTCGAGATCTGGTTCTACGGCGGCAGCGACCGGACCTCCCGCCACTTCGTCGTCATCTTCCTGGCCACGAGCCGCAACAAGCCCTACGTCTTCTGGCACGAGAGCCCCGTGCGCCGCCCGACGTCCCGTCGCGGCCTGCCCACCACGAACATCACCGTCCTCTGCGCGGACGAGTGGTTCGGATGGGCCGCACAGGCAGTCCAGCGCGACCTGGCGAGCAACGGCGTCATCGAAGAGGTGTCCGGCCCTCCCGAGCCGCCCGATGAGTGGCTCGCGACCTTCGCCGCCTTCAACACGGAGGTCCCGGAGGGCGCCCCACGGTTCGACATCGACCTCGAATGGGACTATCCGGGCCGCAACCAGACGCGCACCGTCACCCACGGCCTCGTGATGGTGCCGGGGCCGAGCGCCGGCCGCAGGATCTTCCAGGAGCGCGAGTACCACAGCTTCCACATGACCGGCGAAGTCATCCGCGACGACCATCTGTTCGAGACGTTCCGCTACCGCTTCGAGCTTCCCGCAAGCGGCAGCGCCGAGGACCCGATCCCGCTCGTCTTCACGCGCTACCTGCGGCCCGGAGAAGTCCAGATCCGGCTCAAGATCGAGGATGTCTTCGGCCAGCAGTTCGCCGTGATCAACGAGACGATCGACGTTCCGAACCTCGAGGAGGCGCAATCGCTGCGGAAGACCATCCTGGAGACCTTCCCGGCCCTCGCTGAAGCCAACCAGGCGGCGGCCCGCGGCGAACGCCTGCTCCGTCTCGTGCCGCCGCGGGATGAGCGCCTGCGGGTCGGCATGGTGCGCTTCTCCACCCATGCGATCGGCGACTTCGATGCCGTCGCCTTCTCGCTCGACGGCCGCGAGATCCTGCGCAAGCGCCGGCCGCCGTACGGCGTTGAGCTGAACCTGGGCTCGCACCCGACCGAGCACCGGATTCGAGTGGAAGGCCTCAAGGACGGCAAGGTCGTCGCGTCGGACGAGATGTCGGTCAACCGCGGCGGCCAGCGCTTCCGCGCCCGGTTCATCGAACCGCGTTCCGGCGAGCAGTACCTGCAGAGCACGCGCGCGGCCCTCGAGATCGCCGTACCGGCCGGCGAGGAGATCGAGCGCCTCGAGCTGTTCCTGGGGGAGGAACGGATCGCGACGCTCTACCAGCCCCCATGGGTCCAGCCGGTCGTGCTCGACGGTCCGAACCTGACCTATCTCCGCGCAGCCGCGTTTCTGGCCGACGGCAGCAGCACGGAGGACGTGGTCTTCATCAACAGCCCGAATCCGATCGAGCGAATCGATGTGCAGTACATCGAGCTCTTCGCCAGCGTCGTCGACGAACGCGGGCGCCCGATTCCGGAGCTGGCGCAGGATCGCTTCCGAATCACCGAAGACGGCGTTGAGCAGACGGTTCGCCGCTTCGAGTGGGTCGACGACACGCCTTTCCACGCCGGCCTCCTGCTCGACACGTCCGCTTCGATGCAGGACTCGATCGGGCAAGTGCGAGCCGCCGCCCAGCGCTTCGTCGACAACACGCTCGAACCCAGGGACCGGATGGCGGTCCTCGCCTTCGCCAACCGGGCGCGGGTCGAGAGCCGGTTCACGAAGGACAGGGGCCAGCTCGCGCGTGCGCTGGCGGGCCTCAGGGCGACCGGAACGACATCGCTCTACGACAGCCTCGTCTTCGCTCTCAGCTACTTCGACGGCATCAGCGGCCAGAAGGCACTGCTCCTCCTGTCCGACGGCAAGGACGAGAACAGCTCGTTCACGTTCGAGAGCGCGCTCGAGGCCGCGCAACGTTCAGGAGTGACGATCTACGCCATCGGCCTCCGGGAAGCGGCCGCGGACCGAACGACGCGCCGTGTGCTCGAACGCATCGCCGGGGAGACGGGCGGCCAGGCCTTCTTCATCGACGGCGTCAGCCAGCTCGACGCGATCTATGCGCGGATCGAGCGGGAACTGCGGAACCGCTACCTGCTCACCTACCAGTCGACCAGCACCAGGTCCGAGAGCGAATTCCGGGTGGTGCGAGTCGACGTCGACGCCCGCGACGCGGAAGTCCGGACGATGTCGGGGTACTACCCGTAGGCCGGGTCGTCAGGCCGCGAGCGCCTCGGCGCCAAACCGCTCCATCGCCTCCAGCGTCTCCCGCACGTCGTCCCAACTCGTCGAGTGGTTGATGATGCAGAGCCGCAGCGAGAGGCTCCCGTGGAGCGAAGTAGACGAAACGAACGCGCGGTCATCCCAGAACAGACGGGCGAGAACCTCCCGATTGACGTCCTCGAGCGTGTCGGCCTTCAGATCGGCGCCTTGAGGGTTGACGCGCATGCAGACGATGCCAAGCGACGACGGCGTCAGCAGTTCCAGGGTCCGACTCTCACGAACGTACTCCTCGGCTCGCTTCGCAAGTTCCATCCCGTTCGCGACGGCCCGTCTGAACGCGGACATGCCGAAGGTCTGAATCGACATCCAGATCTTCAGGGCACGGAACGACCGGCTCAGTTGAAGGCCGCGGTCGTCCAGGTTCGGATGGTTCGCTCCCCAGACCGTGTCCTGAAGAACCGTCGCGCTCATGGCGAAAGGACCCTCAAGCGTGCGGCTGTCCTTCACCAGCAGGCAGCCCACCTCGTACGGTTGAAACAACCACTTGTGCGGATCCAGTCCGATCGAGTCGGCTCGCTCGATTCCACTGAGGAGCTCGCCGCCGTTCTCCGTGATCGCGGCGAAGCCGCCGTAGGCGGCATCCACGTGGAGCCAGATGCCCTCCGCCTGGCAGAAGTCCGCCATGGCGTGCAGGGGATCGATGGCTCCCGTGCTCGGCGCACCGGCATTCGCGCAGATTGCCATGGGCACGAGGCTCGCGGCACGGTCCTCCGCAACGGCACGCGCGAGAGCCGCCATGTCCAGGCGGAAGTCCCCGTCCGTCGGGATCAGCCGAATGGCCTCACGCCTGACGCCGACCACCATCGCGGCACGCCCCTGGACGCTGTGGCTCTGGTCGCTCATGTACACCGTCGGGCGCTCGGGATCGCCGGCCGCTTCCCGGGCCGCCACGAGAGCGTCGACGCAAGCGGCGGAACCGCCGCTCGTCAGCAACCCGCCCGAACCGTCCGGATAGCCGAGCCAGCGCCGAAACCAGTCCAGGACGAGGAGTTCGACCTGGCTAGGGCCGCTGGCAACCAGCCAGGTGCAGGCGTTCACGTTCCAGGCGGAGGCCAGGAAGTCCGCGACCACACCGGGCCACGTCGGTTCCGACGGAATGAACCCGAAGCAGCGGGGGTGGTCCAGCCGGGTCGTCATCGGGAGGATGTCCTCCACGGCCCGCTGCAGAACCTCCTCAGCCGGGCGGCCCTCCTCCGGCGGATTCTCGAGCAGCAGTCGCTCGAGGCCTTCCTTGAACTCCCCGTCCCAGGCGCTCTCACCGGGCAGGCTCTCGATCCGGGCCACCGCGAGCTCCGCCGCCTTTTCGGCCAGAGCCAGCATGGCTTCCTGCGACATCCGGAGGTCGGAAGGGCGTGACCCCATAGCTGTGGATTCTAGACGCTGGCGCGGTCAGCTAGCGGAATGCCGGCGCGACCTCCTCGATGAACCGGTCGAGGACCTCTTTCTGACGATCCATGCCGCCCAGGTTGAACGCCGGCACGATGAACTCGTGCACTCCTGCGTCGCGGTAGGCGCCGACCGCGTCGGCGATCTCCGAGACGCCACCGATGTTCGACGGCATTCCCGTCCCGCGTGCCCGCACCTTGGCCAGGAACGCCTCGTCGTCGCTCAGGAAGAGCAGCGCCACCGCCGACCGCTCGACCTCCGCCGGGTCCCGTCCCACGTTCTCGCAGTGGGCGTCGAGCACCGCCATCTTGTGCTTGAGAATGTCCGCCGTTCCCCAGACGTTCCACTCGTCAGCGTGCTGGGCGGTGATCCGCAGGGTCACCTTCTCGCCGCCGCCGCCGATCATCAGCGGCAGCGGGTCCTGGACCGGCTTGGGCTCGAGCGGCGCGTCGACCAACTGGTAGGCATCGCCAACGAAGCTCGCGCCCTGCTGGCCGTACAGCGCCTTGATCACCCGGCACGCCTCGTCCAGGCGGCGGAGCCGCTCGCCCATCGTGTAGAACGGGATGCCGTAGGCCAGGTGCTCGTTCTCCTGCCAGCCGGCGCCGAGGCCCAGCACCACGCGGCCACCCGAGATGTGGTCGATCGTCGCCGCCATCTTCGCCAGTACCGCCGGATGCCGGTAGGTGTTGCCGGTGACCAGCGGACCGAGACGCACGCGCGGCACGGCCGCCGCAAGAGCCGCGATCGTGGTCCAGCTCTCCGCCCACGGCGCCGAGGTGTCCTCGCCGTTCGGCATGAAGTGGTCGGCGTACCAGATGCCGTCCCAGCCGGTGGCCTCGACGTGCCGGGACATCTCCAATAGCTCGGGCCAGGGCATCGTGGGGGCGGGCCAGTAGCTGAAACGCATTCACGGGACTCCGTGCTGTCGCGTGGTCGGTGAGGGCGCGTACCTTACCGCGCGTCCCCGAGTCCGACGTCGACTAGGCCAGCGACGCGGCCACTTCGGCCAACCGAACGCCCAGGCGAGCCGTCCGAAGGCGGATCTTCGCCAGCGGAACAAGGGCCGAGGGACGTATCAGAGCTCCCCGAACGACCGGGCTCAGCGGGAAACCGCCGCCGGACGCCGACGCGCGCTCGAGCCACGACGGAAGCCGATCCGCCGCCGTGTCGCTGATGGCGCGCACCGCGACGAAGGGAACGCCGGCGCGGTGGAGCACCCGGGCCGCCGCCCAGGTCTCCATGTCGACGACGGTCCGGGGCTGAGAGCCGCTGCTCCGCCACAGCGCCTCGCGGGACGAGGCGGTGACCACCAGACCGGAAGCGGTGACCAGAACGCCCGGACGGCAGCCTCGCGCCACGGCCGCCTCGACCAGGGTCTCGTCGACGCCTATGGGCGGCTGCTCCGGAGCCATCACGGTCCGGCCGACGACCAGATCGCCCACCTCGAGGTCCTGCGACAGGGCGCCGGCGATGCCGATCCAGACCACCCTGCCGCAGGCGCCTTGGGAGGCCAGGCGAGCGCAGCGTTCGGCGGCCCGCCGCGCCGCCCGGTCACCGACGCCGCAGACGGCCACCTGGACGGGCCGGTCCCCGATGCGGCCCCTGACGGCAGCGGGGGCAGCGCCATCACCGACGCGCGAGGCGCCCTCCACGCGGCGCAACAGGGCCGAAGCCTCGGACTTCATCGCGGCCAGGTAGACCGTATCTCCTCCAGAGGCCGGCGGGGACGCCGGCGCACCCAGTGTGGGACGCCCCGTATCGCCCGCCGTCGTCACCGGCACGGCCCATTCACGTAGCCGTTCTCCTCGAACCACCGCACCGCGCGCCCGAGCGCCTCCCGGACCGAACTCTGGACCAGGCCGAGTTCCCTGACCGCCTTGCCGGCATCGAAGAACATCCTGTGGCGCGCCATGCGCGCGCTCTCAAGCGGGACGCGGGGTTCGCCGCCGGCCAGTCGCGCCCATCCGGTCGCCAGAGCCGCGGCGCCGACCGGCAGCCAGTGCGGCAGCCGCAGGCGGGGCGCTTTCATCCCCGTGATGTCGGCCAGCATCCTCAGCATCTCGACCAGGGTGACGTTGCGGTGCCCGAGAATGTACTTCTCGCCGACGCGGCCGTGCTCCGCGGCCAGCAGGTGGCCTTGGGCGACATCGCGCACATCGATCAGGTTGAGCCCGGTGTCGACGTACGCCGGCATGCGCCGGGACAGGAAGTCGACGATGATCCGGCCCGTCGGCGTCGGCTTGACGTCCAGTTCACCGACCGGTGTCGACGGATTCACGATGACGACCGGAGCGCCGGCCGCGGCCGCCTCGACGGCGGCGCGCTCGGCGAGGTACTTGCTGCGCTTGTAGTGCCCGACCATCGCCGCGATGCTGACGGGAGTCGTCTCGGTCGCGGGAAGGTCGCCCTGTTCCAGTCCGAGCGCGCCCACCGAACTCGTGTAGACGATGCGCTTCGCTCCCGCCTCGGCCGCCGCGGCCAGCAGGTGGCGGGTGCCGTCGACGTTCGAGGCGTAGATGTCACGCGGACGGCGGACGAACAGCCGGTAGTCGGCGGCGCAGTGGTAGACCTCGACGCTACCCGCGCAGGCTGCCCGGAGACTCGCGGGATCCCGCAGGTCGCCCTCGACGATCTCCACGTCGCAACCATCGAGGTTGGAGCGGTCTCCGCCCGGCCGCGCGAGGCAGCGCACGCGGTCCTCGCCGCGAGCGAGCAGCGCCCGAACCACGTGCGCGCCGACGAACCCGGTGCCGCCGGTGACGAGAACCGTCACCCGTCAGGGCCGGCCCGCCCGGCCCGACGGCTGGGCCGCCGCGGCCATCATCCCGACAGGTGCCAGGCGGCGAGGCGCAGCGCGTCCTTCGGACTCTTCCGGACCTCGCGCACCACCGACGCTTCGAACCCCGAGTGCATCGCGCAGTTCGTGCACAGCGGATCCTGGCGCGACTCCCAGTAGTCCCAGTCCGTCTGCTCCCAGAACTCCTCGTAGGTCGCGTAGTGGCCCTTGCCGATCAGGTAGCAGGGCCCCTTCCAGCCGAGCGGCGTTCTCGTGACGGTGCTCCACGGCGAGCAGGAGTAGTCCCTCAACCCGGCCGCGAACTCGAGGAACATGGGGGTCGAGGTCAGCTTGTACTCGTCCGCGATCTCGAGAATGCGCCGGAACTTCCGCTCCGTGTCCTGGCGCGTGAGAAAGATGTCGCGGTCCACCGACTCGTACTGGTAGCCGGGTGAGATCAGCATGCCGTCGATGTCGAGGTCGCGCAGGAACCGGCACAGCTCCTCGACCTCGTCGATCCGCGTCTCCTTGAACACGGTCGTGTTCGTCGTGACGTGGTAGCCGCGCTCCTTCGCCGCGCGGATCATCTCGATCGCCTTGTCGAAGACGCCCTCGCGGGCGCACACGAAGTCGTGGGTTTCGCGCATGCCGTCGAGGTGCACGTTCAGCGTCAGCCGCCGGTTCGGCGGCACCCGATCGAACACCTTCGTGTCCAGGAGCAGGGCGTTCGTGCAGAGGTAGATGTGCCGCCGACGGGCGATGATGCCGGAGATCAGCTCCGGGAGCTCGGGGTAGATCGTCGGCTCGCCGCCGCAGATCGAAACGACCGGAGCATCGCTCACGCGCACCGCGTCGAGACACTCAGAAACCGGCAGCCTGTCCCTGAGCTTGCCCGTGTGCCTCTCCACCGCGCAGCCCAGGCAGGCCAGGTTGCAGGTGTAGAGCGGCTCGAGCATGAGCACGAACGGATACCGGCGCCTGCCCAGGAGCGCGTTCTTCGCCTGGTGCCTCAGGTTGTCGGTCACCATGTGGAGCGGTGTTCGCATGGGTCTCGGCTCAGGTCCTTTCTCAGAAGGGTCCGTTCGCGGGCATCGCGTCAGGCTCCGGCACGGCCAGTCGCCTGTAGGCAGCCAGCGCCTCGAGCGGGAAGTACTGCGCGTAGCCGTGGTAGCGGAGGTAGAACACGCCGGGGAAGCCTACGCCGGTCCAGTCGCGGTCGTACCACGAACCGTCGTCGCGCTGGCGCTCCTGGAGGAAGGCCACTGCCCGGTCCAGCGCCGCCACGGTCCGGGCCGCGTCGTCGCTCCAGGGCCGCGGTTCGAGCGACACGATCAGACCCATCATCGCCCAGGCGGTCTGCGAAGCCGTGCTGCGCCCGCGGCCCCTGAAGTCGGGATCATCGTAGGAGCGAAGCGACTCCCCCCAACCACCGTCCTCGTTCTGCACCGCAAGCAGCCAGCGCCGGCCGCGCCGGCATGCCCGGCTCAGACGTTCCCCTGCGCGGATGCCCGGGCGTGCCGCAAGTGGCGCCAGCGCGGAGAGGGCGAGCCAGGTGCCGTAGATGCCGTTCGCGCCCCAGCGCCCCGGCCAGCTCCCATCCCTCTCCTGCTCGCGCAGCAGGTAGTCCGTCGCGCGTCGGACCGGTTCATCGCGCGGATCGTGTCCATGAGCCAACAGGGCGCTGATCACCCGGGCGGTAATGTCGGGTGTGCTCGGATCGATCATCGCGTTGTGGTCCGCGAAGGGGATGAGGGTCAGGACCTCCTTGTCGCAGCAGCGGTCAAACGAGGCCCAGCCTCCGTCCGGGTTCTGAAGACCAAGTAGCCAGCGCTGCCCGCGTGCCGTCGCGGCCTGCCTCCGCGCCTCCAGCTCGTCGGTGCGGCCCCGGACCGAGGCCAGCAACACCAGGACTTCCGCCGTGTCGTCACAGTCGGGGTAGAGATCGTTCCGGTACTCGAAACACCAGCCACCCGGCGCCTCCTGGAGGCTCTTCTCCCGCCAGTCGCCGGGAACCGTGACCTCACGCTCGAGCAGCCACGCCAGCGCATCCTGGATGGGCGCCTCGCCCCCTTCCATGTCCGCCGCGAGCAGGGCGCCCACCGACAGCGCCGTGTCCCAGACCGGCGACAGGCAAGGCTGGAGCCGCATCTCTCCGGCCTCTTCGATCTCCAACCGCTCGAGTTCCCGCAGTTGGCCCTGGACCAGCGGATGACTCTCCTCGTAGCCGAGGCAGCGAAGCGCGATGACCGTGTTGAGCATCGCCGGGAAGATCGCACCCAGACCGTCGGAGCCTTCGACGTGGGCAATCAGCCACTCCTCCGCCTTCTTCAGGGCGGGGCGCCGCCACCCGGGTACGGGGCCCACGACCTCCACCAGCTTGATCAGGCCGTTGACGGCTGCGAACACGAAGGACCAGAACGACTCGTAGACGGTCGTCCGTTTGCGTCCGGGCCTGGAATCCCCCTGAAGTTCGTCCAGCGTCACATCGAGCGGCACGCTCGGCCTGAGGGCCCAGATCACCGACAGCGGCACCACGATCGTCCGGGTCCAGGAGGACATCTCGTGGAGGTTGAAGTAGAACCAGCGCGGCAGCAGGATGAGTTCCGGAGGCACCGCGGGCGACCGCCGCCAGGTCCACAGCCCGAAGATCGACAGGTAGAGCCTCGTGTACGAGTTGCACGCGCGCAGTCCGCCCGCCCGCAGGATCGCCCGGCGCGCATCGGCCATCCGCGGCGATTGAGGATCGTCGCCGGCGAGTTTCAGGCACAGGTAGGCCTTGACCGAGACGCTCGGGTCGGTCGGGCCGTCCGGGTAGATGGCCCAGCCGCCGCCCTGCTGCTGTTGACTGCGCAACCGCCCGCAGCACGCCGCGACGCGCGGGTCGTCGCCGCGCCCCAGGAAGTGGAGCAGCAGCACGTACTCCGACTCCAGAATCGTGTCGCCCTCGAGCTCCGCGCACCAGTGACCGTCATCCCGGCACTGGCCCAGCAGATTGCGGACGGCCGCGTCGATCATCAGGTCGATGACCTTCGGCGGCGGAGTTGGAGACGACTCCGGGCGATCGTGGAGTCCTCTGGTCAGGCCGGCCAAGCTGCGTAACCTAGTCCGGCGCCTCGCTTGCGGTCAAACGTCTCAGCTCAGGCTAGAAGCGGTACTTCATCCCGAAGCTGACCGCCCACATGCTCAGGTCATCGCTCGACATCACATAGGTGACGTCGGCTCCTCCGGGGCTTCGGCTCGAGTGGTGGCTTCGAAGCTGGTCCCAGGGCAGGCGGCCCGTCTCGAAGTCGCCGTACTCGACCAGGCGCCCCTTGATGCCGAGCGTCACCGAGTCGCTTAGTGAGAAGTCGACGCCCGCGAGCAACTGGTAGGCGGAAACGCTGTCCTGGAGCTTGGTGTTCGCGATGGTCGTCGTCCCCGCGACGATCCGTCGCAGACTCTCCTCGTCCGGATGGCCGGCGAACGTGGTGATCGCCGCCGGATCGCCGTTGCGCTTCCATCGGTTGAAGTAGTCGATCGAAGCGTCCGCCGTGCCGATGCCAAGGCCCACGTAAGGGGAGACTCGGGCGCCCGGAACGAAGTCCCAATAGGCATTGGCGAAGAAGCTCTCGTACTGCACGGTTTCGATCCTGGTTTCCGCGATCTCAAGCTCCTGCTGGGCCTTGTCCACCGTCACGTCGTCGGTCGCCGCCAGATCGGCGACTGCGTCGTAGCTCAGAGCTGAGTGGGTGTACTCGATTTCCGCGCGGAGGTTGCCGAAGCGATAGCCGACCGCGAGGCCGCCCATCATCCCGGAGCCGCCGCCGAGGTCCGAAGACCACGCCGACGCCGGCGGATCGCAGCCCGCGTTCGTGCCGTCGATCGGCACGATCCAGCCGTCGCACGTGGTCGCGACGTCGTTGTCGGTTCCATCCAGGACCATGGAGGCCCCGTTGCCGACTCCCAGCTCCAGCCCGATGTACGGGCCGCTCTGCGCGCCGGCCGTTCCCGCGACGAGCACCCCCAGAGTCAGGAAGCAGCCTGACCACCACAACTTGTTCAGACTTTCTCTTTTCATTGGAAGCGCTACTTCAGAACCCGCTTCAGAAGCTCAGCGAGCTTCGCGGCGTTCTCCTGATTGTCGTCCTTCGTCATCTTGGCGGCGCCGCCGCCACCGATCTTGAAGCCCATGCCGGTGCCCGAACCGTAGCCGTGGTACATCGCCAGGACTCTGCCGTCCGAGTTGTCGATGAACTCGCACTCCAGGACCGATCGGGACTTCCCCGCTCCACCACCGGCCGCGTAGCGGAGCATCCGGCTGCCCGGCTCCACGTCCAACGTGCAGTCGATCCTGAGGTAGTCGTCCTCCAGGCTGGACCTGGTCTCGGCCAGAACCCGGCTGTACAGCCCCGACTTGTCCAGTCGGCGGAACAGCTGTTCGCGCAACTGCGCATCGAGCTCGCGTTCCTGCAAAGGCGCCTCGTTCGAAGCCTTCTTCCAAGCAATGTCCGTGACGGTTTCGCCGATCGCGACCACATCGAACGTCCCGAGAGCTTCCCGGTCGTACACCTTGAGCCACCGCCCCTTGAACTCGCCGGGGTTCTTACCGATGACCTCTTCGGCGGCGGCCAGCGAAACCGCGCCCAGGGAAAGGAACAGCAGGCACGCCAGCGTCTTGACCCTAAGTCCGTTTCTCATCCATGTCCTCCCTTGAATCTCCTGATATGTCGACCCGTTGTCCTTCTGCCGACGCCACGTACGCGGCGTACAGCACCTTCACTACCTCCAGGCCCAGTTCGCCGTCCGACTCGGCGGCCACGCCGTCCAGCAGGTTGGCGGTAAACGCCTGGCACATGCCGAGTTGGCCCGATGTCCAGTCCTCGTCCGGCATCGGCGTCGTCCAGCCGGCGCCGGAGTCGATCTTCTCCATGATGTAGGCGTCGTCGAAGACACTCCCGTCCGGCGCGTACGCACGGAGCATGTCGTTCGGGCTCAGGCTGAGCCGCAGCCGACAGTTGCTGGCAAACAGATCGAGGCCGCTTTCCATTCCACCGAGGACGTGATCCCCTCCCCAGGCGACGGCGCGTGAGCCGTCGTCGAAGCCGATCACCGCGCAGCCCCAGTTCTCGACCTCACCCCATTCCCCGGCGATGCGCAGTTCGTCCGCGGAGACGCCGGCGACGGCGCTCAGATCCGCGGTCTCCGCGCTGACCCAGGCGGGTCGTACGGGCTTGCGCGACCGCCGTAGCCCTTCCACTCGCTTCAGGTGGAGCATGGCGCCGACCGGATGGGCGGCAAGCCGGATCAGGGCGCCGCCGCCGGTGTGACGCCAGACCCGCGAGTAGGGAGAGTGCGAGCCGCTGTGGCACTCCCCGCCCCGCATCTCGAGCAGAACCGCATTCGCCTTCTCCAGCAGCCCGAGAGCGCGGCGGAAGGCCGGCGCGTGGATCCAGTTCTCGCCGTAGAGAAGCTGCACGCCGGCCCGTTTCGCCGCATCGACCATGGCACGCGCGTCCGCTTCGGCGGCTTGCAGCATCTCGCGACGGTCGCGAGCGGCAACGTCGGCGTCGCTCGCGTCCTCCGGCAGATCCTGGCCGGTGTAGGCGGTCAGGGGCTTGGTGCAGATGACGTGCTTGCCGGCCGCGGCCGCCGCTTCGGTCATCTCCCGGTGCAGGCGGTTGGGGACGCAGAGATCGACGACGTCGATCAGAGGATCCGCGAGCATGGCGTCGAGGTCGTCGAAGACGGCCGGGACGTCGAAACGTCGCGCGTAGTCCTCGGCACGCTCGCGGCGGCGTGACGCGACGCCGCCGACGCTCGCCGAGACGACCTGCCTCCAGCATCTGGCCCTGGTTTCGGCCAGGAAGCCGGCACCGACGATGCCTACGCGTAGCTGCTTCGACGTCCCCATCGCCACGCGGGAGCATAGCCGCCGGGCGGAGAGCCGGATTCCGCCTCCGGCGGATGCCGGCGAAGACGCCAGCGCACCCAGTGGGTGTCGTATCGGTACGATTGGCGGCCGACATGCCCAGAACGACGATTGCCGCCGGCGGCCTGGTCGCCCTGCTGCTCGCCGCCCCGGCCGCCGCCCAGCGCGGCGCCCCGGCCGGCGAGTGGCCGAGCTACGGCGGTGACACAGGGTCGACCAAGTACTCGCCGCTCGATCAGATCGACGCCACGAACTTCGGCGAACTCGAGGTCGCCTGGCGCTGGCGGTCGGTCGACGGTTTCCTCAGCAAGTCCGAGGCGGGCGGCGAGTGGTACGCCGACCGCGACGTCATCTTCAGCCGGCTGAAGGACGACGATCCGCTGCTCTGGCGCGCCGGCCGCGCTCCCTTCATCCGCAACCTGAAGGCGACGCCGCTGATGCAGGAGGGACTGCTGTTCCTGAACACGCCGATCTCGATCGGTGCCGCGGTCGACCCCGGCACCGGCCGGACGGTCTGGGCGTACAACCCGAAGAGCTACGAAAGCGGCACGACGACGATGACCGTGGTCTGGAACCAGCGCGGCGTCGCGTACTGGACGAACGGAGAGGAAGGCGACGACGCGGACAGTCGCGTCTACTGGGGCACTGGCGACGGCTACTTGCTCTCGGTCGATGCCCGTACCGGCCGCCCGAACGAGGACTTCGGAGACGGCGGCCGGGTGGACCTGATGGAAGACCTGCCGCGCGCGAACCGCGGCGAGCGGGACTACCTGAACGCCCTGCTCTACTCGATGCAGTCGCCGCCGGTTGTGGTCCGGGACGTCGTCGTCACCGGCGCCTCGATCGCCGACCGCCGGATCACCAGGGAGTCGATACCCGGTTGGGTGCGCGGCTGGGACGCGCGCACCGGCGAGCTTCGGTGGGTGTTCCGCACCGTGCCCCAGGAGGGCGACGAGGGCGTCGAGACCTGGGAGGACGAGTCCTGGCGGTACTCGGGCAACGCGAACGTCTGGACCATGCTCTCGGGTGACAACGAGAACGGCATCGTCTACCTGCCGATCGGCACCGCCACGAACGACTTCTACGGCGGCCACCGGCCCGGCGACAACCTCTACTCCGAAAGCCTGGTCGCCGTCGATGTCGAGACGGGAGAGAAGCTCTGGCACTTCCAGGCCGTCCGCCACGGCCTCTGGGACTACGATTTCCCGGCCGCACCGACCCTGATCGACCTCCCGGGCCGCGACGGCGCCGACTCCCGACAGATCGTCGCCCAGGTCAGCAAACAGGGTTTCCTCTACGTCTTCGACCGCGTCACGGGCGACCCGGTCTGGGAGATCGAGGATCGGCCGGTGCCCCCGGCGACAATGCCCGGCGACACGGCGGCTCCCACCCAGCCCTTCCCGACGAAGCCAGCGCCGTTCGAGTACCAGGGCGTGACTGAAGACGACCTGGCCGACTTCACGCCCGAGATCAGACAGATGGCTCTCGACGTCATCAAGGACTACCGGATCGGGCCGCTCTACACGCCGCCGTCCCTGCCCGAACCCGGCGGCAAGCGGGGCACGATCTTCCGTCCGTCAGCCGGAGGTGGCGCGAACTGGTACGGCGCCGCGGTCGATCCGGAGACCGGCTGGCTCTACGTGCCGTCGCGGAACGCGTTCAGCATGGTCACGTTCTACACGCCCGACCCGCTAGAAGGCGGCACCCTCCGCTACACCCACGGCGGCCGCGGCCGGCGTCCCGCGATGCCGGAAGGTCTGCCCCTGTTCAAGCCCCCGTACACGCGGATGACCGCGATCGACCTCTTCACCGGCGAGCACGTGTGGATGAAGCCGCTCGGCACCAACGACACGCTGCGCAACCACCCTCGACTGAAGGACCTCGACCTTCCCCCGCTCGGCGGCGACACCTACACCGGACCGCTGCTGACGAAGACCCTGCTGATCCACGGCCAGCACGCGCCGGACGACGATGGCGGCAACCGCCTCGTCGCCCGGGACAAGCGGACGGGCGACGTGATCGCCGAGGTGCCGCTGCCGGCGCGCGGGCTCGGCACGCCGATGACCTACCTCTGGGAAGGCAAGCAGTACATCGCGCTGACGGTCGCCGGCAGGCGCGATACGGACGGCGTGCCGGAGTTGATGGCGTTCGCGCTGCCTTGACGCTTCCCGAAACACGCCGTCCCGCCGGAGCGTCCTGACAGATATGAAGAACGCCCTCAGTTTCACGATTCTGGTCGCCGTTCTGGCTGGTTGCGGCGGCGCCGGCGCCACGCCCGACGTCGCGGTCGTCGACGGTCCGGGAACCTCGTCCATCAAGGGCGAGGTCTGGGCCGACAACTGGTTCGCCTTCTACCTGGGCGACCGCCTGATCGTCGAGGACTCCGTGCCGATCACGACGGAGCGGTCGTTCAACGCCGAGGCCTTCGTCTTCAACGCGGACTATCCGCTGCAACTGAACTTCGTCGCCAGGGACTTCAAGGAGAACGACACGGGCCTGGAGTACATCGGCCGCGGCAACCAGCAGATGGGCGACGGCGGACTCATCGCCCAGTTCACGGACGCCGCCACGGGGGAGCCGGTCGCCGTGACCGACTCGGCCTGGCGATGCCTGGTGGTCCACGAGGCGCCGCTCGACCGCGCCTGCGAAGACGAGGCCGACCCCGAGCCCGGCGTCGGTCCCTGCCAGTTCACCGCGACGGCCGAGCCCGAGGGCTGGCGCGAGCCTGGCTTCGACGACAGCGACTGGCCGTCAGCCGTCGAGCACAGCTCGGCGGCGGTCAGGCCGAAAGGCGGCTACGACGCGATCGACTGGGGGAACGACGCGCGCCTGATCTGGTCGGCCGACCTTGAGACACAGAACACGCTGCTGTGTCGGCTGACGGTTAACGCTTCGCCATGAAGGCGGCGACTGCTTCGCGGTGAGCGTCGCTCGCGTAGGCCGCGTTCAGTTCTTCCATTTCGCGGCGGTGGACTTCGTCCAGGTCGTGCGATGAGCCGTTCTTCGTCAGCAACCGCTTGACGGCGCGAAGCGAACTGTCGGCGTTCTCGCCGATCCGGGAGGCGAGTTCGAGCGCCCGCTCCAGCGTATCGTCGTGCGGCACGACGGCGTTCGCGAAACCCATCGCCTCGAGTTCCGAGGCGTCGTAGAGACGTCCGGTCAGGCACATCTCGCTCGCCTTCGCCCAGCCGACGCGCTGCACCAGGAAGTGGGAGGAACAGAGTTCCGGCACCAGCCCCATCCGTACGAAGAACATGCCGACGCGGGCGCGTTCCGAGAGCACGATGACGTCGAAGGGCAGAGCGAGCGTGATGCCGACACCAACGGCAACGCCGTTGATCGCGGCGATCATCGGCTTCGACTCCCGCACCAGTTCCACCCAGGGGCGCGTCGGCCTGCGGTCGGCCTCCGCCCCGGCCTCGCCGCCGTCGAGCCGGGCCTTGAACTGGGCTCCGATGTCGGCGCCGGCACAGAACCCACGTCCGGCACCGGTGACGACGATGGCCGCGAGTTCCGGGTTCTCGTTGGCGGCTTCGATCGCGTCCACCAGCTCGAAGTTCATCTGCCGGGTCCAGGCGTTCAGCTTGTCCGGCCGGTTCAGGGTGAGGATGCGGGTACGGCCCCGGTCCTCGACCAGGATCTGTTCGTAGTTCGGCTCGGCCATGGCAGGTCTCCTGATCAGCCCACGGTGAGAATGCGGGGCGGCGGCGCGGTCGCCTCGGCCTGGCGACGCGCCAGGGAGATCCGGGCGCGCCGCGCCACGAACCAGACGCAAACGAGGAAGAGCGCGATCGCGTTGATCCTGAGCGGAAGGATCATCGTCGTGTGCACCGTCTCCGGCGACGATTGCATCTGGTGGATGCTCCGCCACCAGTTGACGGAGTAGTAGACGAGGGGCGCATTGACCGAGGCGACGATGCTCGCCGCCGCCGTCCACGGCGCGCGCCGGTGCTCTTCGGCGAAGCGGCGGAGCGCCAGTACGCCCAGGAAGGTCAGCCACATGACGAAGGTGAAGGTCAGCCGCGGATCCCAGGCCCAGTAGACGCCCCAGGTCGGCTTGGCCCAGACGATGCCGGAGAGCAGCCCGGCCGTCTCCAGCACCACGCCGACCTCGATCACGCCGACCAGCATGCCGTCGATCCAGGCCTTGCGCTTCCACAGCGAAGCCGCGCCCACGAAGCCGGCGCCGAAGAAACAGAGCAGCGCGTTCCACTGCAGCGGCACGTGGACGTAGAGGATGCGGTAGACCTCGCCCATGAAGCGCTCGGTGGGCGCCACGAACAGCCCGAGGTAGACGCCCGCGATCAGCGCGGCCAGCCCCGTCAAGCCAAACCAATGCTCCCAGGCCCAGGCGCGCCTGGTTTCGGCGGTTGTCATCGCGCCGGGACGTTAGCACCGGAGGCCCTCACCCCAGCATGCCCCTGATACGGTCTGCGCTCGGTTCAGCGACGGAGGAGTCAGGCGAAGATGACGGAATCGGCACACAACCTCGGCCGGCTGGGAGTCTGGGCCGGCCTCGACGGCCTCTCCGCGCCCCAGGCGGCCGAGTTCGCCGCCAGTATCGAGGCCCAGGGCTACGGCGCGCTGTGGACGCCGGAGGCGATCGGCCGCGACCCGTTCGCTCTGGTCGCCTACCTCGGCGCCCGCACGGAACGCATCACCCACGCCACCGGCATCGCGAACATCTACGCCCGCGACGCGATGACGACGAAGGCGGTCCACAAGACGCTGTCCGAGATGCTGCCAGGCCGCTTCGTCCTCGGCCTCGGCGTCTCCCACCCGCACCTGGTCACCAACCTGCGCGGGCACGAGTACAAGCCGCCGGTGCCGAAGATGCGCGAGTACCTGGAGGCGGTCGGCAAGGCGTTCTACCGCGGACCCGAACCTGCGCAGGAAGCGCCGATCGTGATCGCCGCGCTCCGACCGCTGATGCTGAAGCTCGCCGCCACCGGCGCCGACGGCGCCCATCCCTACCTGGTGACGCCCGAGCACACGCGAAGGGCGCGCCGGATCATGGGCGACGGGCCGCTCCTCTGTCCCGAGCAGAAGGTGATCCTGACCACGGACGCCGAGGCGGCTCGCAAGATCGGCCGCGCCAACCTCTACGTCTACCTGCGGGCCCCGAACTACCAGAACAGCCTGCTCGAGCTGGGCTACACCGAGGATGACTGGCAGGAGTTCCAGGCCAGCGACCGCTTGGTCGACGCCCTGGTCGCCTGGGGCACGGAAGACCTGATCCGCAAGCGCATCCAGGCCCACTGGGACGCCGGCGCCGACCACGTCTGCATCCAGGCGTTCCGCCCCGACGGCAAGCCGGGAGCGGACCTCGACGCCCTGGCGAAGCTGGCCCCCGGCCGCTAGGCCCCGCGATCGCAACGAAGGAGAACGACATGAAGAACCGCCACTCCACCTCCCTCATCGTGACCGCCGCTCTCCTGGCGCTGGCCGCATTCGCCTGCGCGCCGGCCGAGGAAGCCCCCGAACCCGTCGACCTCGAGGCGCCGCTCGCCGATCTCGCGGAAGGGTGGAACACCATCACGCCGGGCGGGCGCACGACCTGCTCCGACGGTTCGCCGTTCCGGTTCTTCGTCCGCAAGGCCGATCCGACCCAGCTCGTCTTCTACCTCCAGGGCGGGGGCGGCTGCTGGACCGCCGAAACCTGCGACCCGCAGGGCCGGCCGACCTACACGATGACCGCGATCGAGGAGATGCGCTCTCCGAGCGGCACGGAGCCCGAGGAAGGCGCGGCCCACGGCATCGTCGCCTTCAATCACTCCGACAACCCGTTCGCCGATCACAGCTTCGTCTTCGTGCCCTACTGCACCGGCGACGTCCACATCGGCGACAGCGACACGGTCTACGAGGCGGCGGCCACCGAGGATGCGTCGGCGCGCGAGTTCACCATCCACCACCGCGGATACACGAACGGCCGGACGGCTCTCGACTGGACCTACGAGCACTTCCTGGGTCCCGAGACCGTGTTCATCACCGGTTCGAGCGCCGGTTCGATCCCCTCGCCGGTCTACGCCCGCCACTTCGCGGAGAACTACCCCGACGCCCGCGTGACCGCCCTCGGCGACGGCGCCGGCGGCTACCGCAACCTCTCCGACGGCCGGCCGCACGAGTCCTGGGGAACGCTGGCCGCTCTCTCGCACTTCGAGAACATGAACGAGGTCGACACCGACAACTTCTCGTTCGAGGCGCTGTACATCCAGGCCGCCAAGGCCCATCCCGAGGCGATGTTCACGCGCTACGACACCGCCGAGGACGATGTCCAGATCCAGTTCCTGGAGATCGCCGGCACCGATGTCAGTGGCGGTCTGCAGCCGCTGCTCGACGCGAACGAGGCCGACATCGACGCGGCGCTCGAGGGCCAGGACAACTACCGGAGCTACATCGCGGCGGGCGAGCTGCACACGATCATGCTGCGGCCCCAGTTCTACACGTACGAGTCGGACGGCGTGAAGATCCGCGACTGGGTGGCGTCGCTCGCCGCCGGCGAAGCGGTCGACGACGTCCACTGCGGCGACTGCACCGGTTCGCCGGAGCCGGAAGCCATGGAGGGCAGCGAAGCGACCGGGCCCTGACGCAGCGGGCCTACTCCGGGAAGAGGCTCCGGTCGAGGCCGGGGATGATCTTCAGCGCGTTGCGGAAGTAGACCTTCTCGAGTACCTCGTCCGACAGGCCGAGCCCGTACATCTTCCAGTGGGCGTGGCGTTTGCGGTAGTAGTCGAAGTACTCGTCCCGCGTCTCCAGCACGCGGAAGTACACGTGATAGCCCCAGATCGGATCCCAGGAGTCCTTGCCCATCAGGACGCGGTCCTGGTACTTCTCCATGAAGGCGGCGCCCGTGATCGGCTGCCGGCCGAGTTCGGCCAGGACCGCGCCGAGTTCCGTGTAGACGTTGGGTAGCTCGTCGAGCAGTTTGCCGAGCCGTCCCAGGTCGTTGCCGAACCAGCCGAGATGGGCGTTGATGAACGTCGTGTTCGGGTGATTGCGGAACAGGTTGTGCTGCTCCTCCATCGTCTGGTCGAACGGAGCGAAGCGGGTCGCGTCGTCGCGCCGCCGGTTCGGGAACTGCTTGAGTTCCAGCCAGCGCTCGTTGTGCTTGTCCCACGGGTCCCAGAATGGCGACGGCTCGCCGACGTGGATCAGGACGGGGATGCCGAGCTCACCCGCCATCGCCCACACCGGATCGATGCGCCGATCGTCGGCCGCCACCCGGTTGCCGTCGACGTCGGTCTGGAACATGCTGAGGTTCTTGTAGATCTTGAGCCCCTGCGCGCCGGCATGAAAGTCCGCCTCGAGCTGCGCCGCGGCCGCCTCGCCCCAGCCAGCCTCGCCGATGCCGGAGAAGTCGACGTTCGCGTAGACGACGAACCGGTTCGGGTAGCGGCCCTTCGTCGCGGCGAGGTTCGCCTTGAGACCCTCGCCCGAGCCGCCGCTCAGGTTGACGAACACGGCCATGTTCATCTCGTCCATCTCCTTGACCATCTGGTCGATCCGGGCCGGATCCCTGGCACGGAGGTGGCCGTGAGCGTCGACGAAGGGGAACTTCGCTCGGGTCACCGGACCGCCCGGCACCTTGAGGCTCGAACGCGGCTCGTAGGCCTCCACGGTCATCTCCTGGCCGGCGGCAGGAAGCGCCGCCGCGAGCAACAGAGAGGCGAGCAGGATCCAGTCCGGACCACCGAAGAGTGTCGACGCGTTCGAACGATGGATGACCGGCATGTTCTCTTCCCTCGGGTCCTGGTTGCTTGTCGAAGCGGTCGGAGTCTACGGCAGATTCGGCACATGGCGCGCGTATACTCCCCGCGATGTCCATCGTGCGCGCCGCCGAGGTCGTCGTGCTGCTCTGCACCGTGTACATCGCCTGCGGACTGGCCTTCGCTCCCTTCTTCGCCTGGCGCGGGGTCGGCCACATCGATCCCGCAGCACGATCGACCGGCCTGGGCTTCCGGCTCATCATCCTCCCCGGCGTCGCTGTGCTCTGGCCCGTCCTTCTGCGAAGGTGGCTTGCCGGCCGGCAGGCCCCCTCGGAGAGCAACGCTCATCGCGATGCGGTCGCCGCTCGACCGAGGCAGGCCTCCGGGTGATCCGCGGCCTGCGGCAGCGTCACCGCCTTGTATGGACGGTGTTGGCACCCATCCTGGCGGTCCTCCTCGCCATCGCGGTTCTCCTTCGTCCCGAGCCGCCGCTCGTGGACGCCCTGCCCGAAGCGCGTGAGGTCGCGGCGGACGCCGTCGAGCCGTGAGCGCCGAGTACCAGGCGGTCCTCTGGAACCGCAACAAGAAGCTCTACGACCTGACGATCGCGGCCGGCATCCTCGTGTTCCTCGGCCTCTTCGTCGGCATCGGGGTCGCGACCCGACCTCAGGCAACGCTCGAAACGCTGCTGATCCGCGGTTTCGGCGCCGGCGCCCTGCTGCTGCTGCACGTCGTGCTCGCCATCGGACCGCTTTGCCGGCTGGACACGCGGTTCCTGCCCCTGCTCTACAACCGCCGGCACCTCGGCGTCTGCGTGTTTCTGCTGGCTCTCGCCCATGGCGGATTCTCGATCGTCCAGTTCCACGGCCTCGGGGTCCTGAATCCACTCGTCAGCGTGCTGGCGAGCAATGGGAACTACGACAGCCTGACCCAATTCCCGTTTCAGGCGCTCGGCCTCGCGGCGCTCGCCATCCTGTTCCTGCTGGCGGCGACCTCGCACGACTTCTGGCTCGCGAACCTGACCGCGCCGGTCTGGAAGTCGCTCCACATGCTGGTCTACGTCGCGTACGGACTGATCCTCGTGCATGTCGCGCTGGGCAGCCTGCAGGCCCCGGAGCGACCGCCGGTGCTCGCCGTCCTGCTGGGTATCGGCTTCGCCGGCATCGCCTCGTTGCACATCGTCGCCGGCTGGCGCGAGCGCGCACCGATGCCGGCCGCCGCGGCGGAAGGCTCCACGGTCGACGTCTGTGCCGTCTCCGACATCCCGCTCGACCGGGCCCGCATCTTCCTCCTCAGCGGTGAGCGGGTGGCCGTGTTCCGCTATCGCGCGGACGGCGGCGAACGGATCGCGGCCGTCTCCAACGTCTGCCAGCACCAGAACGGCCCGCTGGGCGAAGGCCAGGTCATCGACGGCTGCATCACCTGCCCGTGGCATGGTTACCAGTACCGTCCCGAGGACGGCTGCTCGCCGCCGCCGTTCACCGAGACGATCCCAACCTTCAATGTCCGTGTAGAAGGGAGCCGCGTGCTGATCGATCCGCGGCCCAATCCGCCCGGAACTCACGCCGAGCCGGCACGGCTCGACGTCGCAACCGGCGCCGGGGAGCCTTCGTGACTGGCGACCGCCCCGACGGCTTCTACGTCGGCTACGTCGACGAGACGCCGCCCGGAATCCGCCGGTTCGCGCGCCGGCTGGCGATCGGGCTGGTCGCCCTGACCGCGGCGATCGGCCTCTGCCTGGCCCTGCTCCTCGAACGGTTCGACGAGGGAGTGTTCGAGTACGGCACGGTGCGCGACTACTCGGGCGAACTGGTCGTCGATCCCAATCCCCGGCTGATCACGGCGGACGGACCGGCCGACGGGTATCTTCTGGTCGCTGTCGGCAAGCATGGACTCGACGTAGACGCGGCTCCTGGCCTGCCGTCGCAGTCCGGCACCTCACGGAAGATCGATCTCGAAGGCACGCTGATCCGGAATCCCGAGGCCGCAATGCTCGAAGTGCACTCCTTCGAACTCTCGGAGCAGGTCGGCGAAGGTGGCGCCGCGGAAGCGCCCGACTCTCCGGGAGACGCCCAGACCCTCACAGGGGAAATCGTCGACACGAAGTGCTACCTGGGCGCGATGAAGCCGGGCCGCGGCAAGCCTCACCGAGACTGCGCCTCCCTCTGTATCCGCGGAGGCATTCCAGCGGCCCTCCTGGTCAGAACGAAGAGCGGAGAGCGGCAACTGGTCCATCTGATGCACGCCTCCGGCCGACCCGTCGGCCCGGAAGTGCTCGACTGGGTGGGCCAGCCTGTCGAAGTCACCGGCCTGCTCCACGACGAAGACGACCGCCTGTTTCTTGTGATCTTCGGCGCCGAGTCGATTCGCGCCGCGGCGGGGACCCGCTCATGACCGATCCGGCCGGCTTCCTCTCCCGGAACGCCGACTCACCGGGTATCCCCAGCCCCGAACACCTGCCCGACGGACAAATCGGAGCCGGCCCCTACCGCCTGCGCTTCGCGCGCACCGCCGAGGACATCGACCGGCTGCTGACCCTGCGCTTCGAGGTCTTCAACCTGGAGCTGGGCGAGGGTCTCGACGAGTCCTACGACACCGGCCGCGACACGGACGACTTCGACGCGAGTTGCCACCACATGCTGGTCGAGCGGACGGACGGCACGATGATCGGCACCTACCGGATGCAGACGGCCGCCATGGCGGCCCGCGGCCGCGGCTTCTACTCGGCCATCGAGTACGACCTGGACGCCCTGCCCAGCAGCCTGCTCGATCAGTCGGTCGAGATCGGCCGAGCCTGCATCCATCGCCGCCACCGGAAGCGGACCGTTCTGTTCCTGCTCTGGCAGGGCCTGGCCCGCTACATGGTCCACAACCGGCTCCGCTACCTGTTCGGCTGCTGCTCCCTGACCAGCCAGGATCAGGCCGCCGGCATCCGGCTCTACCGGCAGCTCGTCGCGGCGGGCAAGGTCCGGCCGGACCTCGACGTACCGGTCCTCGAGCACGCCCGCTGCGAGGCGCCGCCCGAGACGGTCGAGAGAGTTCCGGAGGTCGAGATACCACCCCTGTTCGCAACCTACCTGCGCTACGGCGCCCTCGTCTGCAGCCGGCCGGCAATCGACCGCGACTTCAAGACGATCGACTACCTGGTGCTGATGGACACGGCCACGCTCAGCCGG
The DNA here is from genome assembly GCA_009845425.1 of Holophagales bacterium. Lineage (GTDB taxonomy): Bacteria > Acidobacteriota > Thermoanaerobaculia > Multivoradales > Multivoraceae > Multivorans. The sequence continues at coordinate 220,814 of VXZQ01000014.1, read as the reverse complement.
CGCATCCGGCTGATCTTCGGACTCGACCAGGCTCCGGCGGCCGCTACGGCGCCGCCGGCTGCCACGTAGAACCGTCAGGCCCGTCGCAGGCTCCGTGTCCGGCCTCAACCTCCACTTCCCCAGGCGCCTCGTGCGGCTGTGGCGGCTGTTCTGGCGGGGCCCGGCGTTCCTCGTGCTCACTCTGGCCGCGTGGCTGCCGTTGTTCGTCCTGAAGCCCTTTCTCGCACGCCGCTACCCGACCTGGCGGAAGGTCCGCTCCGGCATCATGCGCCACTGGGGCCGCGCGTGCCTGGCCGTGCTCGGCTGCCGGGTCACGGTCCGGGGTGCGCCGCCAGCGCCGCCCTGCCTGCTGGTTTCGAACCACATCTCTTACATCGACATCCTGGTTCTCGCCGCACACTCGCCGGCGCGCTTCGTCTCCAAGGCCGAGATCGCGGACTGGCCCCTGGCCGGAACCGTGTGCCGGACGGTCGACATCCTCTTCGTCGACCGCGGCCGGCGCCGTGACGTCACCCGGGTAGCCGACCAGATCGCCGAGGCCCTGGAGGCGGGCGATCCGGTCATCCTGTTCCCAGAGGGCACCTCGACACCGGGAGACGCCGTGGCGACGCTGAAGCCCTCCCTGCTCGCGCCCGCCGCCGCCAGACAACTGCCCGTCCACTGGGCCGTTGTGCGCTACGAGACGCCGGATGACGAGGATCCCGCCTTCCTGAGCGTCGCCTGGTGGGGCGACATGCCGCTGACGCCGCACGCGCCCGAGCTGCTCAAGCTCCGCAGGATCGATACCGAACTCGAGTTCGGAGAAGGACAGTTCCGGCACCCGGACCGCAAGGAACTCGCCCGCCGGCTGCGGGAGCGGATGGCGGCCGCGTTCCGGCCCATGGTCTCGAGTGAGGAAGCCGCCGCGGCGACCCGCGACCGCCGGTTTCCATGACGACTTCCAGGTGGCGCCGCCGCTGGCTTCGCATCGCGGTTGGCGCCTACTGCGCGCTGCTTCTTGTCTCGACGGTCGTGCGATTCGTCCGCGAGCAGCACCCGTCCATGACTCTGCTCGAGTTTCCCGCCCCGGACGGCGAGTTCAGACTGGTGCGTTCCCCATTCAGCTTCAAGCCGACGATGGAGATCCCTGCACCGAACGGAGAGGACACACTGCGCATCGCATGGGATGAAACCGACTCACCGAACCCGGAGTCGCTGCCCCTCGTGCTCCTCCATGGGTCGCCCGGCAGCTCCCAGAACTTCCACCGCCTCAAATCCAGCGTGCACTACTCCTCCCCGAGTCAACCAAACGGCGTCTCCGACGCTCTCCGGCGGCGTACCATCGCGCCCGACCTCCCCGGGTTCGGCGCCTCCGACCACCGAGTGGCCGACTACTCCTCGCGCGGTCACGCCGACTCGACGCTCAAGCTGCTCGATCGACTGGACGTCGAACGGTTCCACGTCCTCGGCTTCAGCATGGGCGGCGCGGTCGCCCTGCATCTCGCCGACGAGGCGCCCGAGCGAGTGGCCTCCGTCATCCTCATGTCCTCGATCGGCGTCCAGGAACTCGAGCTCCTCGGCGACTACCGGGTCAACCACGGCCTGCACGGCCTTCAGCTCGGCCTGTTCTGGGGAGTGCGCAACCTGGTCCCCCACTTCGGCGCCCTCGACATGGCCGTCGCCCGCTCCTACGCCCGCAACTTCTACGACACGGACCAGCGGCCGCTGCGCGGCATCCTGGAGTCCCTCGAAGCGCCGGTGTTCATCATCCACGGCGCGCAGGACCCGCTGGTGCCGGCCGCCGCGGCAAGGGAGCACCACCGGATCGTGCCGCACAGCGAGCTGTGGATGCGGCCGGACAGCCACTTCTTCCTGTTCCGCGGCGGCGAGCACCTGGCGGCCCGTATCGAGGACTTCCTGAGCCGGGTCGAGGCCGGCGAGGCGCCGACCCGCACCGACGCCGAATCGGAGCGGCTACGACGGGCGGCACTGCCGTTCGACGACCTGGACCTGCCGCCGTTCACCGGGCCGGCCCTGCTGATCGTCTTCCTGCTCCTCGTGTTCGCCGCGTACGCCAGCGAGGACCTGACCTGCATCACCGCCGGCCTGCTCGTGGCCCAGGGCCGGCTCGACTTCCCGGTCGCCGTCGCCGCCTGCTACGTCGGCATCCTGAGCAGCGACCTCGGCATCGCCTGGCTGGCGCGCGTCCTGGGCCGCCCGGCTCTCAGGCTGCCACCCTTCAAGTGGTGGGTCAGCGAGGCCAGATTCGAAGAAGCCTCGGCGTGGCTGCGCCGGCGGGCCCTGGTCGTCGTCCTGGTCAGCCGGTTCCTGCCCGGAACGCGGCTGCCGACCTGCCTCGCCGCCGGCATCCTGCGCACGAGCCTGCTCCGCTTCTGCTTCTACTTCGCCCTCGCCGTGGCGATCTGGACCCCGGCCTTCGTCGGCGTCAACGCGGTCCTGGGACGCGAGGCGGTCGAACGCTTCGGCGGCCGCCTGCCGGGGGGCCTTCTCGGCGCCGTGCTGGCTCTGGCTCTCGTCATCTTCACCGTACGTGGCGTCGTCGTGCCGCTGTTCACCTGGCGCGGCCGCCGCCTCTGGCGCGGCCGTCTGCTACGCATCCGGCACTGGGAGTTCTGGCCGATGTGGGCGTTCTACCCGCCTCTCGCCCTCTACATCCTGTGGCGGGGCCTGCGGCGCGGCAACCTGACGGCGTTCACTGCGATCAACCCCGCGATGCCCCTGGGCGGCCTGTTCGGAGAGTCGAAGAGCGACATCCTCGAAGGCCTGGCCGGCATCGGCGAGGCGCTGCCGGCCTGGAGGCGCATGCCGACCGGCGGCCCGGAGGAACGCATCGCGGCCCTGGACCGGTTCCTGGAGGACGAGAACCTCGGCTACCCGGTCGTGCTCAAGCCGGACACCGGCGAGCGCGGCCGCGGCGTCGCCGTCGCGCGCTCCGAGGCCGAAGCGGCGACGTTCTTCGCAGCGACCCCCGGGCCCGCGCTCGCGCAGGAATACATGGCGGGCGAGGAGTACGGCGTGTTCTGGGCCCGCCACCCAGGCCGGCGCGACGGGCACGTCTTCTCGATCACCCACAAGGTCCGCCCCACCGTGACCGGCGACGGAACCAGCACGCTGGAGCGGTTGATCCTGGACGACCCGCGCGCGGTCGCCATCGCGCACATCTACCGGCGGGAGCATCCCGAAGCGGCGACGCATGTCCCTGCCGCCGGCGAGAGAGTCGAGCTGACCCAGGTCGGCGCCCACTCGCGCGGGACGATCTTCCTGGACGCCAACGACCTGCACACCCCGGAACTGGAACGAGCGATGAACGCGATCTGCACCGCCTACGACGGGTTCGACTTCGGCCGCTTCGACGTGCGCGTTCCGAACGCCGAGGCCCTCCAGTGCGGCGAAGGTCTCCGTGTGCTGGAAGTGAACGGCGTGACTTCCGAGGCCACCCACATGTACGACCGTCGCCACGGCTTCCTCGCCGCTCACGCGATCCTGCGGCAGCAGTGGAAGCTCGCCTTCGAGCTGGCGGAGGAACGCATCAGCGAAGGTGTCCGACCGGCCACGGTGAGCCGGATCCTCCGCGCCGTGCGGGTCGAACGACGAACCCGCCGCCGCGCGGCGTAAGCACTCCCCTGCCGGCTGCGCCGGCGAACCCGGCTCCTACCCGGCCTTCGCGGGCGTCTTCTTCTTCGCCGCCCGCCGCCGCGGTTTCGGCTTCTCAAGCGCATCGAGCCGCGCCTCGATCGCGCTCAGCCGTTCGATCACGGCCTCCAGGTCCGCCTGGCCGGGCACGCCGAGTTTCTCGAGTCGGCGCTCCAGGTGCTCGTCGATTCCCGTCCGCGCCTTGACCCGGGTCTGTTCGATCCCCTTCTCGGCCGCGGAACGCACCTGCTGAACCTTCTCCTCGGCCTTGTCCCGCCAGTCGCTCAGGGACTCCCTGCCCTGGCTCTCGACCTTCGCGCCGCGGGCGACCAGCCGGTCGAAGACCTTGGCGCCCACATCTGCCGCCTCGCCCGCTACGCCGGCGCCGGCGAGCGCCACCTTGTGGGCCGTTTCGACGGCCGACTCAACCACCGACCGCGGCTTCGATTCGCTATCTCTGGTTTCCGTCGCGGATGCTGCTGTCATCTGCTCATCCCCCTTGTCTCCGCCAACCGCCGCTTCACGGTCTCGATGGGGTTGCGGTAGTCCACCGTGCCCAGACCGCGGTTGGTCAGCTTGTAACCGATCAACGCCTGCAGCTTCTCGGGCATTTCCACCACGACTTCCCACGGCACGCCGACGAACTGGTTCTCCCGCTGCTTGAGCCACGCCAGGTTGAAGTTGAAGTTGAGGGAGCGTCGATACCCGCTCTGCGTCGAGTTGCCGCCGCCCCGGTGCCAGACGGCGCCGTCCCAGAGGAAGAGCGCCCCGGCCGGCATCTCCACCGTCAACGTCGGCACGTCGGGATCGACCGGATCGGCCGAGCGATGGCTGCCGGGAACGATCTCCGTGGCCCCGTTCTCCACCGTGAACGGATCGAGGGCGATCAGCGTGTTGGCGATCAGCGGAACGTGCGGGCGCGGAAGCGGATAGTGGCCGTCGTCCTGGTGCATCCGCTGGGGACGGTCTCCCGGTCCGGGCCGCATCGCGGCGACGCCGGAGACCTGGTAATCGGGGCCGAGCACCGCCTCCACCAGCCCCAGCAGACGATCGTCCATGAGCAGCTCGTCGACGGCCCGCGTCTTGGCCAGCAGGTTGTGCGTATGGATCGTCTGCTGGCCGTAGTCGTCCGTCATCCGGCTGCCGATCGCCTCGAAGACGGGCGCGAGATCACGGCGCAACCGCTCCAGCGTCTCCTCGCTCAGAAAGTCCGGCTCGACGGTGTAGCCGTCTTCGCGGACGCGCCGTGCTGCGCTCTCGATGTCCATGGATTCCTGCGACTGGTGATCCGAGTGGCGTCCCGCGGCAGCGTAACATCGGACCCATGATGATCCATACGAAGAAACCGCGGTCGATGTTCGCTGCCGTCCTGGCGGCGCTAGTGCTCACAGTCGCCTTCGCCGGCGCTCACGCGCAAGGCGAAGCCTCGACCCGGTCGTTCACGGCCAGTGACGGCGTCGAGATCCACTACGTCGTCGAAGGCCGCGGCGACCCGGTCGTGCTGCTTCACGGCATTACCGGCACCGCCGCCTCGAACTGGGGCGCCGCCGGCATCATCGGCCGGCTGGCCGAGGAGTTCCAGGTCATCGCCGTCGACCAGCGCGGCCACGGCATGAGCGGCAAGCCCCACGACCCCGCGAGCTACGGCGAACGGATGGCTCTGGACGTCGTCGACCTGCTCGATCATCTGCGGCTGCAGCAGGCCCACGTCGTCGGCTACTCGATGGGTGGCTTCATCACGATGAAGCTCGTCGCCCTGGCACCTGACCGGCTCATGTCCGCCGTGGTCGGCGGCGCCGGCTGGCCGAGCCCCGAACTGCGCGACGACGCGATGTTCGACGCGCTGGCCGCCTCCCTCGAGGCGGGAAAGGGCGGCGGCCCTCTCGTCGAGTTCCTGTGGCCCGGCGAGGAACCGCCGACCCCTGAACAGGTTCAGGCGATCGGCCAGGCGATGGTCGCCGCGAACGACCAGATGGCCCTGGCAGCCGTCGTCCGCGGCATGCCCGCCCTCGACGTGAACGCCGAACTCCTCCGCATCAACAAGGTGCCGACCCTCAACATCATTGGCAGCGACGATCCCCTGAAGCCCAACGCCGACGCCCTGGTCGACGTGATGAAGGAGCACCGCCTCCACGTCATCGAAGGCGCCAACCACATGACCACCCTGAGCTCTCCCGAGTTCCTCGACACCGTCCGCGCCTTCTTCATCGAACTCTGCAACTGCGCGTAGCACCGACGGCGCAGCGGCGGTAGTAGCACCCGCCTGCCGAGAGTCCGGGGGGCGCGGTCCCAGGCGGCCGTTCGCGCTCGGTCGGACGATGGGGAGTGGGCGCTCACTTCTTCCTTCCTCTGCGTGTGCCGAAGTGGCGAAGATCGCACGCACCTTCGGCGCACAACGGCCAGGGAGCGCTCCAAACTGCTCCCCCAACACACACCAGTCTCAGACAGTCAGGCTGGCCCGTCCGGCGACAAGAACCCGGTCTTCCCAATCCGCCCCAAGCCGACTGCTCGGGCCAGTCCCTAGTCACCCAACATCTTCTTGGCCAGGTTTCTTGATCTCGTTATGACAGCAATCGACAACTCGATGTTGTCTATGTAGGTCTCAAGCTCTCTTGCCAGTGCACGACTGCCTCGGTCAAACCTGCGCTCGATCTTCGGCACTCCGTCAATCGCCGCTATCAGGCTCTGGAAATTGGCCGCTGCATCCGAGAGTTGGCTTTCTGTCTTCTCCGTCACATCTATGAATAGAATCAACTCCTCCCGGCTCTCCCCATCAAGGTGCCTCTTAGTGCTGAACATTCCGACGACAGCATCTTCTACTTCCGCCAGCACATCGTAGTATCTGCTACCGAAGTCCTTGAACCATGCCGCGTCTTTCTCCAGGGAGAATCCCAGGTCCCGAATCGTCCGACGCTGCCGACTAGGCTGGCCGAACTCGACTCCCGTGATGCGTTCGTTGGCAGCCGAAACGCGTTCGCTCATACCCTCAATTCGCTTGGTGCCGTCGCCAACCAGGGCTCCGAGGGTTTCCACGTTCTCTAGGAAGTCAGCCTGAAAGTCCAGAATGCCGCGACGCTCGTCCTCGTCCTCTTCAGTTGGAGCGTCCTCCTCTTCCGCTTCCGCGAAAGGTGAAGCCACCGAGTCCGCGAAGTCCGCAACTGGATTGGCGAACTTCATCCCGCCGGAGATGATCTTCCGCGCACGGTCCTCCATGTGTTGGACGGCTTCTTCCATCTCGGTGAAGCTGGTGCTGTAGCGAACGACGCGGTAGGATTGCAGATCGAAAGGTAAGCTACTTATCTCTTGGCTGACTAGAACCACATTCTTGTCGAAGGCATGTGCGATTCCTAGTTCATAGAACACATTGGCATTCAAGTCTGTAAGGTCCGCTAGTATCAGATCGCTATCCCGTACAGACTCAATAATGTCCTCAAGGATGTTCCGCTGGCTGTCGATGTCCTTCGCCCTGCTCACGTCGTAACCAGCTTTCTCGAATGGCTCTTTGAAGAGGCGCTCATAGACGGGCTCGAGGTCCGGCGAAAAGGGCATGAGGACGAAGAGACGCGGCATAGTGCTTACTCCACGCGCATTCGGTGTCTAGTGCGGTTCGCCATCCGGGCTAGGCGTGCCGGCGAGGCAACGCATCATAGCGCCATCCGGGAATCGTCATCTGGCTATGGGCTTCCCGTGGTCTGCTTTGCGGTCGCCGTCACACACAGGCATGCAGCCCTGAGTCGGCTCGCCGCCGCATACAGGATTCGGTCAACAGCCAGAACAGCTCCGTGGACGCGGCGAACATGGGAGACCAAGCGCAGCCTCTGTGACAACGGGCCCGGCATCCATCAAGGGATCGGAGGCTCAGGGACGCGAGGACTGCACATGGCTTCGACGAGACGAGCGAGCTGACCCCGAAGACGCGCCTGCTTCGTCAGCTAGCCGAGTCCCTTTGGCCCCGTTCCGGGGCCGGACGGGGGATCCCCGCGTACCGTTCAGTCCATCCACTGTAAAGCGATGTTTAGCAACCCAAAGAGAGCACTCGCGCCGAGAGCCCAGAGAGCCACGCTTAGCCGTTTCAGACCAAGTTCCAAGCTCCTTTGCTGCTGCTCCAAGCTCTTCTGCTGCTTCTCGGAAGCCCGAAGACTGTGGAGTTGAACTCGGCCCTCATGTGTCAACGCATACTCCTTGGGAGCCTTGTTGCGGACCAAGCCAGCTTCGATCAACTCCTCAACGCCCTCCCACCAGCTCTGCAGCATACCGTCCGCGTTCCCCAGTGGCTCTAGCTCAGCGTACTCCTCGGCCATGTCGGCGAGCTTCGCTTCCAGCACCATGCCGTAGCCTTCAACCGTCTCGAGGAGTAGCTTGTCCGCAGCCACGTCTCGAAACCAGCCCCGCTCTCTGAGTAGATTCACCATCCGGCCATCCTCCCCCGTTCTCGTTTCTGTTCTCTGTGTGCTGGCTTGGCATAAGAACCCGCACAGCCGTTTCTACCAGCTTCCTGACGCTACGACGCTAGGCTCTTCGATTCCCTTGCGGAGCGACTCTCACGTCGGTTGGACTCTGGTTTCTGAAGGGAGGCGAGCGCCGCTCGCACCGAGCCCGCTGGGACCGCGCCACCCGGGCGCAGCAGGCGGGTCGTCCGCACGAGAACGCACCGCAGGTGACCCGACCACCGTGCAGGTGTCCGGCCGTCAGTGGATTGCCGGTGGTCAAGCGTCCGTGAGAGAACAAGGATCCCACCGAGAGACAGCCACCCGCGCCCGGATCGCGGTCACCGCACCGCAAGCACAAGAGGAGCGCGCGAAGCCCGACGAGGTCCAGCCCGGCACGGGGCCGCAGGGGGAGGGGTGCCCTGCGGGCTCGCAGCGAGCGACTCCCGGCGACCTGACGGCAAGCACCGACCAACCGAAGCGAGCGGAGTGAAGTGAGCGCCCACTGCCCATCATCCGACCGAGCGCGAACGGCCGCAGGGAACCCCTCCCCCTGCGGCCCCGTGCCGGGCGGGTGATACCGACGACGCTACGCGGACAACTGCGTCTCGACGAGCGTGGTCCAGTAGCGCATGCCGATGGGCAGGACGTCGTCGTTGAAGTCGTAGCGCGGGGTGTGCAGGCCGGCGCTTTCGCCGTTGCCGAGGAACATGAAGGCGCCGGGGCGTTCCTGGAGCATGTAGGCGAAGTCTTCGGAACCCATCACGGGGGCGAGGCTGGTGGTGACCTCCTTGCCGACTTCGCGGGCGGCGTTGGCCGCCTTCTCGGTCTGGTCGGCGTGGTTCACCGTGGCCGGGTAGTAGTGGCGGTACTGAAACTCGAAGCCGGCGCCGTGGGCGGTGCAGATGCCGCGGCCGATCTGGCGCATCCGCCGCTCGACCAGCTTCTGCACCTCGGGCAGAAACGCCCGGACGCAGCCGCCGTGAACGACCCGGCTTGGGATCACGTTGTCCGCGTGACCGCCATGGACACGGGCCACCGTGATCACCGCGCTATGCAGCGGGTCCACGTTGCGGGCCACGATCGTCTGCAGGGCGAGGACGATCTCGGCCCCGATCGGGATCGGGTCGACCGTGCCGTGAGGGAAGGCAGCGTGGCCGCCGGCACTGGTCACCGCGAACTCGAACACGTCGATCGCGGCCATCAGCGGCCCGGCGCACAGACCGAAGTTGCCGACCTCCATTCCCGGGTAGTTGTGAACGCCGTAGACCTCCTCGGCAGGGAACTGCTCGAACAGGCCCTCCTCGATCATCACGCGGGCGCCGCCGTCCTTCTCCTCCGCGGGCTGGAAGAAGAAGTAGACCGTGCCGTCGAAGGTCCGGTTCCGGCTCAGGTGCCTCGCCGCTCCGAGCAGCATCGCCGTGTGGCCGTCGTGGCCGCAGGCGTGCATCTTGCCGGGGTTCCGCGAGCGGTGCTCGAACTCGTTCTCCTCCTCGATCGGCAGCGCGTCCATGTCCGCGCGGAGTGCAATGCTGCGCTCCGACGAGCCGGACTTCAGCACGCCGACGACGCCCGTGCCGGCGAGGCCGCGGTGGACCTCGATGCCGTCGAACGACTCGAGCAGCGCCGCCACCTTGCGGCTGGTCTCTACTTCCTCGAACGCGAGCTCGGGGTGTCGGTGGAAGTCCCGGCGCCAGGACCTCATCTGTTCGTGCAGCGGATCCATGAGCTTGGATGGTAGCGGAGATGCGGCCGGACCTGGCGCTACACTCCGCAGCCGTGCCGGAGCTTCCCGGGCTCCGCGCCTCAACACCGCGCAAGGTGACGCAGATGACGACCAGGGACCAGCCATCCAGGCCCAGCCGGCACGTCTACGACGCCGCCGGAATCGAACCGAAGTGGCAGCGGATGTGGCGCGAGCACGAGGCGTTCAGGACACCTGACGACCCCGAGCTGCTGGCGAGCCGGCCGAAGTACTACGTGCTCGACATGTTCCCCTACCCCTCCGGGGCGGGGCTGCACATCGGCCACCCGGAGGGCTACACGGCGACCGACGTGGTGGCGCGCAAGAGGCGGATGGAGGGCTTCAACGTGCTCCATCCCATGGGCTGGGACGCCTTCGGCCTGCCGGCCGAGCGCGCCGCGGTACGCGAGAACCAGCACCCCCGCCTCATCACCCAGCGGAACGTGGCCAACTTCCGCCGCCAGATCGAGCGCCTCGGCTTCTCCTACGACTGGGAACGGGAGGTCAACACGTCGGCGGCGGACTACTACCGCTGGACCCAGTGGATCTTCCTCGAACTCCACCAGCGCGGCCTCGCCTACCTCGAGGACGTGCCGGTCTGGTGGTGCCCGGCGCTGGGCACGGTGCTCGCCAACGAGGAGGTCAAGGACGGCGCCTACGTCGACACCGGCGACCCCGTCGAACGGCGGACGATGCGGCAGTGGATGCTCCGGATCACCGCCTACGCCGAGCGCCTGCTGGATGACCTCGACCAGGTCGACTGGCCGGAGTACGTCAAGGAGATGCAGCGCAACTGGATCGGCAAGTCCCACGGCGCCGAGATCCGGATGCCGATCGCCGGCACCGACGACAGCTTCCCCGTGTTCACGACCCGGCCGGACACCCTGTTCGGCGCCACCTACTGCGTGCTGGCGCCGGAGCATCCGCTCGTTTCCGAGATCACGACCGCCGAGCAGCGTGACGCGGTCGACACCTACGTTCACGAGGCGGTCAACAAGAGCGAGCTGCAGCGGACCGACCTGGCCAAGAGCAAGACCGGCGTGTTCACCGGCGCCTACGCGACGAACCCGGGCACCGGCGAGCCGATCCCGATCTGGGTCGCCGACTACGTCCTGATGAGCTACGGCTCGGGCGCCATCATGGGCGTCCCCGGCCAGGACCAGCGCGACTGGGACTTCGCCGTCCAGTACGACCTGCCGATCGTGCGCACCGTCGAACCACCGGCCGGCTGGGAGGGCGACGCCTACCTCGAAGACGGCCCCGCGATCAACAGCGGCTTCCTCGACGGCCTCCTGGTCGACCAGGCGAAGGAACGGATGATCGAGTGGCTGGTCGAGCAGGGACACGGCACGCGGCGGGTCGAGTACCGGCTGCGGGACTGGCTGTTCTCGCGCCAGCGCTACTGGGGCGAGCCGTTTCCGGTCCTCCATGTGCTCGGCGACGACGGCGAACCGACCGGCGAGATCCTGCCGGTGCCGCGCGAGGACCTGCCGGTCGAGCTGCCCGAGGTCGACGAGTTCAAGCCGACCGCCGACGGCCGGCCGCCGCTCGCCCGCGCCGCCGACGACTGGCTCATCGTCACCCTGCCGGACGGCCGCAAGGCAAGGCGCGAGACGAACACGATGCCGCAGTGGGCCGGCTCCTGCTGGTACTTCCTGCGCTACATCGATCCGAAGAACACGGAGGCCCCCTGGTCACGCGAGCTGGAGCGCTACTGGATGCCGGTCGACCTGTACATCGGCGGCGTCGAGCACGCGGTGCTCCATCTCCTCTACGCCCGCTTCTGGCAGAAGGTGCTGTACGACGCCGGCCTGGTCTCGACCTCCGAGCCGTTCGCGCGCCTGTTCAACCAGGGGATGATCCTGGCCTACAGCTACCGCGACAAGTCGGGCAAGTACCACCACCCGGACACGGTCGACTGGCGCGACGACCGGGTGTTCCTCGCCGGCACGAACGAGCCGTTGGAGGCCCGGGTCGAGAAGATGTCGAAGTCGAAGCTGAACGTGGCCAATCCCGACGACGTGATCGACCGCTGGGGCGCGGACACGCTGCGGCTGCACGAGCTCTTCATGGGACCGCTCCACCAGCAGAAGCCGTGGCAGACCAAGGACACTGACGGCCTGCACCGCTTCCTGAGACGAACCTGGCGCCTGGTCGTCGACGAACGGACCGGCGAACTCGCCGGGAAGGTCGGCGACGACGGAGCGGCGCCCGGCGACGACCTGGAACGCCAGCTCCACAAGACGATCCGCAAGGTCGGCGAGGACATCGACTCGCTCGACATGAACACGGCGATCTCCCAGATGATGATCTGGGTCAACGCGGCGACGGCCGCCGACCGTGTACCGCGCCCATTGCTCGACGCGTTTCTGCGCATCCTGTCGCCCTTCGCGCCTCACATCGCCGAGGAGTTGTGGTCCCGGCTCGGCGGCGAGGGCCTGATCTGCCACCAGGAATGGCCCGCCTACGACCCGGAACTGGTCGTCGACGAGACGATCAATGTCGTCGTGCAGGTCATGGGCAAGAAGCGCGACGTGCTCCAGGTGCCCGCCGGCGCCGACCGGGAGACGCTGGAGCAACTCGCGCTCGCCTCGGACAACGCCCGCCGCTTCATGGACGGCAAGGAGCCGCGCAAAGTGATCGTGGTGCCGGGGCGGCTGGTCAACATCGTCGTCTGAGGTGACGATAATTCAGTTATCATCACCCGCCCTCGGAGGCGTCGCGGTATCCGCCCTCCTGAGCCCAACCCGAGCGAGAAACACCATGAAGAGCGATATCCATCCGAAGCTGCACCCCGTCGTGTACATCGACCCGTCCGCGAATGCCGAGTTCATCTCCCAGTCGACGATGACGAGCGAGAAGACCCGGGACATCGACGGCGTCGAGCACTACGAAATCCGGCTCGAGATCTCCTCCGCGTCCCACCCCTTCTACACGGGACGCCAGCACTTCGTCGACAGCGCCGGCCAGATCGAGAAGTTCCAGCGCAGGTACGGGAAGAAGTAGCGTCGCTAGGTCGCCGCTTCGAGGCGCTGTCTATCGCGGGTCAGAAGACCCGCGGTTACATGAGCGCTCGCCAGATCTGAGCGACGGCGAAGCAGAGCAGGAAGCCCATGGCGATGGGCAGCAGCGCCGAGACCGCGGTCCAGCGGACGCTGCGGGTTTCCTTCCAGATCGTGTACAGCGTCGTCGAACAGGGGTTGTGGACGAGCGAGAAGAGCATCAGGCAGACGGCGGTCAGCAGGGTGAAGCCGCCGGCTTCGAGGACCTGAGCGGTCGCGACCTCGGAATCGAGTTCGAACATGACGCCGGCCCCGGCGCCGACTCCCGGCAGCCCGGCGACGAGCACGGTCAGCATGAGGATCGTCGGGATCACGATCTCGTTCGCCGGCACCGCGATGATGTAGGCGACGAGAATGATCCCGGACAGTCCCAGGACGTAGCCGAACGGATCGAGGGCGCCGATCAGGGTCTCGGCAAGCGAGGCGTCGCCGGCGCGGATGTTGCCAAGCAGCCAGATCAAGGCCCCGGCGGGAGCCGCGAACACGACGGCGCGCCAGAGGACGATCAGCGTCCGGTCGATGATCGAGGTGTAGATCGTCTGCAGGACCCGGGGCGGCCGGTAGGGAGGCAGCTCGAGCGAGAAGGCGGACGCCTCGCCGCGCAGGACGGTGCGCGACAGGAACCAGGAGACGGCGAAGGTCAGCAGGACGCCCAGCACGGCGACCCCGACCACCGACAGGGCCGAGACGGCACCGGCGAGATGGGCCGGCACCAAACCCCCGATGAAGATGGAAGCAATGAGGATCTGCGTCGGCCACCGGCCGTTACAGAGCGAGAAGTTGTTCGTGATAATCGCTATCAGGCGCTCGCGCGGGCTGTCGATGATCCGGGTGGAGACGATCGCCGCCGCGTTGCAGCCCCAGCCCATCGCCATCGTCAGCGCCTGCTTGCCGTGGGCGCCGACGCGATGGAACATCCGGTCGAGGTTGAACGCCACCCGTGGCAGGTAGCCGAAGTCCTCAAGCAGGGTGAACAGCGGAAAGAAGATCGCCATCGGCGGCAGCATCACCGCTACGACCCAGGCGGTGGCCAGGTACACGCCGTCGATCAGGAGTCCGTCGAGCCACCAGACCAGGCCGAAGGCGGAAGCCACCTGCTTCAGCAGCGGATGCACGGTGTCGATCAGGAAAGACGCGAGCATCGATGAAGGCACATTGGCGCCCGCGATCGTGAGCCAGAAGACGACCGTCAGCATGAGCAACATCAGCGGAAAGCCGAACACCCGGCTGGTCACGAGGCGGTCGAGCGTGGCGTCGAAGTCGAAGCGTCTCCGCTCGCCGTCGCGCGAGACGGCGCGATCGGCGATGCGGGCGGCCTCGGCGTAGACCGCCTCGGTCAGGGCCTGGTGGAAGTTCCGGCCCACTCCCCATCGCAACTGGCCTGCCAGTTCGAGCACCGCAGCGCGGGCCGCGGGTTCGGCGGCAATGGCGGGCTCCGCCAGCTCAGCGGCGGCCGCTCGGGTCGCCTCCGGCTCGGCGACGGTCGGGGGACCGGTTTCGTCGCCGTCCTCCCGCACACCCAGATCGACGAGTTCCGCCAGCGAACCGTTCTCCACCGCCGTGGCCAGCGTCCGGTCGCCGTCGAGGAGCCGGAGAGCGACCCACTGCGGATTCGGCAGCGCGGGGAAGGCGTCCTGAATCGCTCCGGACAACCGGCGCGTCGCCTCGCTCAGCACCGGGGACCGGCCGCCCACCCGGCGTGGGCGGCAACGGTAAGCACCCGTCGCAACCTCCGCGACGACCCGATTCAATTCCTCCAGCCCCTCGCCCGAGCGAGCCGCTGTCGCCACCACCGGCACGCCGAGATCCCGCGCCAGACGCCGCACGTCGACGGTCAGCCCCTTGCGACGCGCCTCGTCCATCAGGTTGAGGCAGACGACCGCGCGATCGGTGATCTCCAGCACCTGCAGCGCCAGGTTCAGGTTCCGCTCCAGGCGGGTCGCGTCGACCACGATCACGGTCACGTCGGGGCGGCCGAAGAGGATGAAGTCGCGGGCTGTCTCCTCGTCCAGACTGGACGAGAGCAACGAATAGGTCCCCGGGAGGTCGACCAGTTTGTAGCGGTCGCCGCCGTACTCGAAACCGCCCTCCGCGCGGGTCACCGTCTTGCCGGGCCAGTTGCCGGTGTGCTGGCGCAGGCCCGTGAGCGCGTTGAACACCGTACTCTTGCCGGTGTTCGGGTTGCCGGCCAGCGCGACGACGTAGTCCCAGTTGCTCATGTCGACGCCGAGCCGGACGAGGTTGCCCGGATGGTGCGCCGGACAGTTGGCGCAGTCGTGCGCCATTGCCGGTTGGGTCATGCCGTCGCCTCCTGCGGGAGCTGCTGCACGTGGATCTGTTCGGCCTGGGAACGTCGCAGCGCGATCACCGCGCCGCGCACCCGGTAGGCGACCGGGTCACCCGAAGGGCTGGCCATCTTCGTTTCCACCAGGGTGCCCGGAAGCAGTCCCAGGTCGAGCAGCCGGCGACGCTCCATGCCGCGGCAGAAGCGGGAGAAGCCGACCACCAGCGCCTGTTCGCCGACGGCCACGTCCGACAGCGATCCGGTGGCGGCCGCGGCCGCCGAGGTCGCGTCGGACGCCGCCTCCGCGGCCGGCACGGCAAAGATGTTCGCCGCGATGATCGGCGCCAGCACGACCTCGTCCAGGTCGGCTTCAAAGCGGATGCGCTCCGGCGCCACGGACGTGATCCGGAGCTTCATCCCGGGATGCACACCCTCGGCCACCAACTGCGCGTAGATCGCGGCGGGCTCGTCCTCGACGTGGACCACATCGACGTCGTCTCCGGCGGCGAAGTCCGTCAGCGGCCGGCCGGCTCGGGGCGGCATGTCGCCTTCCTCGGTCGGAATCGGATCGCCATGGGGATCGAACGGCGGATGCCCGAGCCGCACCGACAGCTCCTCCGCCTGCTGGGGCGACGTGCGGTGCTCCCGGCGCTCCGCCTCCGGGTGCCAGCGCTCCGGCTCCAGTCCGGTCTCGTCGGCCAGATACCGCTCCCACAGCCGGTGAATGCGGATCACGCGCAGCGCCTCGCTGCGTCCTTCGGCGGTCAGCCGAAAGCCTCCCTCCGCCGAGACGATAAGGCCCAGTCTCTCCATGCGGGCGAGGAGTTCGGTGCTCCGCCGGCCCCCGAGCCGCAACACGCCGACCAGACTCTGGTGGGTAGCCTGGCGTCCCTGGTACTCGCAGTCGAAGAGGTGCTTGAGGGCGTCCTCGGTGCGGGTGCGGTGCAGGACCCGCCAGCCGATGCGCCAGCGCCACAGCCAGCCCCGGTCCGGCCATGCCACCAGGACGGCCAGACCGGCGACCACGGCGAGAATAACGAGGGCGAAAAGGGGGTTCATGTTCTCGTGACGGGCGCGTCGGCGGCGCGACAATTCGCTGGCGCGAATCAGAAGTTTAGCCTACACTAATTCTCGTGGCCCGACTGCGGGAGCGTCCGCGACGATGAACGATAGAGTGACTCAGCAATGACGAGCTTCCTGCAGTCGACCTGGAGCGTGCTCGCCGAGCTCGCACCCTGGCTGCTGGTCGGCGCCCTGCTCGCCGCCCTGCTGCACGTCCTGCTGCCCCGCAACCTGATCCGGCGCCAGCTCAGCGGCTACGGCGGCGCGGTCAAGGCGGTTGTCCTGGGAGTGCCGCTGCCGCTCTGCTCCTGCGGCGTGATCCCGGCCGGCATCGGCCTCAAGCGTACCGGCGCCAGCAACGGCTCGGCGATGGGCTTCCTGATCAGCACGCCGCAAACCGGCGTCGACTCGATTCTGGTCAGTGCGACCTTCCTCGGCTGGCCGTTCGCCCTGTTCAAGGTCGCGGCCGCGGCGGTGACCGGCATCGCCGGCGGCTGGTGGGTCGAGGGGATGAAGGACGATGGCGCCCCGGTCGAGGACGAAGCCCCCGCTGAGGAAGCTGGCGTCGAGTCGGGAGGCCACCGAATCGGCGGAACGCTCCTTCCGAAGATCTCCGAGATGGTCGATCACGGCGGCGAACTCCTGCAGAGCATCTGGCGCTGGGTGGCCGTCGGCATTCTCGTCTCAGCCGCCATCGAGGTTCTGCTGCCGCAACAGGCGTGGCTGGACCTGGCCGCCCTGGGGACCTTCGGAGCGGCGGCGGCGGCATTGGTGATCTCCTTGCCGCTCTACGTATGCGCCACGGCCTCGGTGCCGATCGCGGCCGCCCTGGTCGCCAACGGACTGCCCCTGGGCGCCGCACTCGTGTTCCTAATGGCCGGCCCCGCGACCAACGTCGCCACCGTCGGCGCCGTCTACCGCGGCTTCGGCCGCAAGGTCACGGCGGTCTACCTGGCCACGGTCATCGTGGGCAGCCTCGGCTTCGCCGTGCTGTTCGAGACCCTGATCGGCGGCGCCGCGGTCCGGGCTGGGCACGCACACGAACACGGTGTGCCCTGGTGGGCGGCCACCTCCGCGATCCTGCTGATCCTGATGTTCGGCTCGTTCGGCCTGCAGGAGTTCAGACGCTGGCGGCGCAACGTGAGAGCGGACCGGTGGTCGACCGAGCAGGTGGCGGCCGGCGAGCCGGGCGGCAGGGCGGTGGAAATCGCGGTGACCGGCATGACCTGCGGCAACTGCGCGGATGCGGTCGAAACTGCTCTGCTTGCCGCGCCTGGGGTCCAGGCAGCGCGTGTCGACCTGACCGGGGGCACCGCCACGGTATGGGGCGCGGCCGCCGCCTCGGCGCTGCGCGAGGCCGTCCAGGACGCGGGCTTCGGAACCCCCTGACCATCCGGCACGTCCGAGCTCTCCTCCCGTTTGCACGCGACGCCTCCCGGACATAACCTTCGCGCGCGGACATGAAAGCTGGAGTCGTACGCGAGACGCACCCGGGAGAGCGCCGGGTCGCGCTGGTCCCCGAGAGCGTCGCCCGAATTCACGCCAGGGGCGTCGACTTCGTGATTGAAGCGGGTGCAGGCGCGGCAGCCGGCTTCGACGACGACGCGTACCGCGAAGCCGGCGCCGAGATCGCCGCAACCGCAGCCGACGTACTCGCGTCAGCCGATCTCGTGGTCCGGGTCCAGGCGCCGGATGCAACAGAGATCGAGGCGTCGAAGGCGGGCGCGGCGGTCGTTGGCCTGCTCTTCCCGCTGACCGCTGCCGCCATGGTGCAGCAGCTCCGTTCCGCCCGGCTCACCGCGATCGCCCTCGACCGGATTCCCCGCGTGACGCTCGCGCAGTCGATGGACGTCCTGAGTTCCCAGAGCACCGTCGCCGGCTACCGGGCCGCGGTGCTGGCCGCCTACCGCCTGCCGCAGTTCTTTCCGCTGCTGATGACGGCGGCCGGGCGCATCGACCCGGCCCGGATCCTGGTCCTCGGCGCCGGCGTCGCCGGACTGCAGGCGATCGCCACCGCCCACCGGCTGGGCGCCGTGGTCGAGGCCTACGACGTGCGCGCCGTGGTCAAGGAGCAGGTCGAGAGCCTGGGCGCCTCCTTCGTCGAGGTGCCGGCAATCGACGACGCCGAGACCGAGGGCGGCTACGCCCGCGAGGTCTCGGAAGAGAGTCAGCAGCGAGCGAACGAAGTGATCGCCGAGCGGCTGCGCTCGACCGATGCCTGCATCACGACAGCCCTGATCCCCGGGCGGCCGGCGCCCAGGCTGATCACCGCCGGGATGGTCGAGGGCATGCCGCACGGCTCGCTGATCGTCGACCTGGCCGCCGAACAGGGCGGCAACTGCGAACTGACGAAGCCGGGCGAAGAGGTCAACGTGAACGGCGTCACCATCCTGGGCCCGCTCAACCTGGCCAGCGACCTGGCCGCAGACGCCAGCCGCATGTTCTCGCGCAACGCCGAGAAGCTCGTGCTCTACCTGCTGAACGACGGCGAGTTGAGCTTCGACTTCGACAACGAGATCGTCAAGGGTTGCGTGGTAACCCACGACGGCGAGATCGTCGACGAACAGGTCGCCGAAGCACTGGCCTGACCCACCCGTCAAGGCCCGAACCCCGCGCAAGGAGGAGCAACCGAAATGCTCGAGATCTTCCTTGGGCTGTACATCTTCATGCTCGCGGCCTTCGTCGGCTACGGCGTGATCAAGGGTGTACCTGCCCTGCTCCACACCCCGCTGATGGCGTTCACGAACGCGATCTCCGGCATCTCCCTGGTCGGCTCCCTGGTCGCCGCCGGCGCTCACTACAACAACGTGAGCACCGTCCTCGGCGCCATCGCCGTGCTGTGCGCGACGATCAACGTCGTCGGCGGCTTCTGGATCACCGACCGCATGCTGCGGATGTTCAAGAAGCAGGACCCGAAGGCTGACGCGGCGGGAGACGCCTGATCGTGGTCGACCAGGTCGAGACGCTCTATCTGATCGCGTCGTTCCTGTTCATCCTCGGGCTGCGGGGCCTGACCGCAGCCCATACCGCCCGCCGCGGGTTGATCCTCGCCGAACTCGGCATGGTGTTCGCCATCTGGGGCACCGTGATCCATCCGGACATCATGGCCAATCTCGAGATTGCCGGGTTCTTCCAGACGTACAAGTGGATCCTGCTGACGTTCTTCATCGGCAGCGCGATCGGCATCGCCATCTCGGCGCTGATCCCGATGACCCGGATGCCCGAGCGGATCGCCCTCTCCCACGCCTTCGGCGGACTCGCCGCGGCGCTCGTCGGCGTCTCGGAGTACTACCGTGAGCAGGTCATCGCCGGGCACATGGACCACACGACGATGGCCGCGATCGGCTTCGAGGTGCTGTTCGGCGGGCTGACCTTCACCGGTTCGCTGATGGCCTTCGGCAAGCTCTCGGGGCTCATTCCGGGGCGCAACATCACCTGGCCGCTCCAGAACCAGAGCAACATCCTCATGTTCGGGGGCACCTTCGTGCTCCTTGTCCTGGTCACGGTCGATCCTTCGAACCAGGTCCTGTTCTACGCCATGGCCGCGATGCCGCTGCTGCTCGGCATCCTGTTCGTGGCGCCGATCGGCGGTGCCGACATGCCGGTGGTCATCACCCTGCTCAACTCCTACGCGGGCCTCGCAGCGTCGGCCACCGGATTCGCGCTGAACAACAACGTGCTGATCATCGCCGGCGCCATCGACGGCGCCTCGGGCTTCATCCTCTCGGTCGTCATGAGCAAGGCGATGAACCGCTCATTCCGCAACGTCCTGTTCGGCGCCTTCGGCAAGGTCGACGAGGAAGACGCCGCGATGGCCGCCGCCGGCGGCGAACGGGTCCAGGAGGCCTCGGTCGGCGATGCCGCGATGCTGCTCTCCGGCGCCGGTTCCGTCATCGTCTGCCCCGGCTACGGCATGGCCGTGGCCCAGGCACAGCACGTCGTCGGCGAGCTCGCCGAGATCCTCGAAGCGAACGGCACGCAGGTCCGCTACGCGATTCACCCCGTCGCCGGCCGCATGCCCGGCCACATGAACGTGCTCCTCGCCGAAGCGAAGATCCCCTACACCTCGCTGATGGAACTCGAGGAGATCAACGAGGACTTCAAGAACACCGACGTCGCCCTCGTCGTCGGCGCCAACGACGTCGTCAACCCCGCCGCCAAACACAACCCGGCGAGTTCGATCTACGGCATGCCGGTGCTCAACGCCGACCTCGCCCGTTCGTGCATCGTGCTGAAGCGTTCCATGCGGCCGGGCTTCGCCGGCATCGAGAACGAACTGTTCTTCGCGCCGAACACGGTGCTGACGTTCGGGGACGCGAAGGACACGCTGACGAAGGTGGTGGAGGCATTGTCGTAGAGAACGCGGCCCTACGAGTACTCAAACACCAACCTCAAACGCCTGAACAGAGCGGCGCGGCTCAATCGTGGCAGCCACTCCGGTGGGGCTTCCGTCACGCCGAGCCGGTCGCCGAACACTACGCACACCTCCCCACACCCCTAGCTAGAGTTGCCACGCACTTCGCCAACTCCATCTCACCCGTGTAGGAACTAGCGCCCCTTACGAGCGCGCAATTTGAGCAAGTTGAGTTCTCGCAGAAAGCTGCGAGTGTCGAGAAAGTAGCTGGGGTAAGCGCAACGCAACGACTCGGTCGAATCCGTTGACACTAGGACCACCTGAAGCGGTGCCCCTTCCGCTATGCGCTGCTCTACTGACGTGTACTCGGAAGTTGCCTCGTCAAGGCGCTGTCGACTGTACGAGTCGATATGAAGCAGTTTCTCCTCAAAATCCAGTACAACAAGGTGGTAGCTGCCCCGATCCTTTTGCACATGACGCGCCGCGAGGCTGAACGCACTGAGATGCTCTCGCACTCTCAGTCTCTCGGTTGCTTCCGCGACCGCTTCAAAGGTCTCCAGGGCAGAAGACCGCTCATATCCGGGTACTGGAGCCGAGTCTTCGACGTGCGCGAATGCTGCACCGGTCAAAGCAAAGAACTGAAGCCACTCTTCCGGTCCCTGACTGGATTTGAGGGCCCGATCCAAGAAGAGGCCCATCGTCTCTACTGCCGTGGCCCACGTGTGCTGGCGACGGGTCCGAATCTGAAGCTCTACGAACAGCCCGTCGTAGCTCTGCGCTCGCGGATTCGCGTAGCGGTACACCAAATGGACTCCACGATAGCCTGACTGCTTCGGCTCGCTGATGTAGTCGTCCTCCTTGACGAGCTTGTGCAAAAAGCGACTGTTGAGGTAGTTTCCTTCAAGCTCCCTGACTTCGCGAATCCCGCGCACCACGGCTCGTAGGCCACCGATGTCTTGCATCCGCGCTAAGTTCATCTTCGGGAATCGCCTAAGCTTGCCGACGATTGACGGAGTTCGTTTCAACCTCTGTGCGACAAGCGCTCGCCCACCGACCCGTTTCACCTTATCTCTCAAAGTCGCCTGAAAGGTGTTGATCGGATAGCCGTGGGAAGAACGCCAGTTGCTAAGGACAGCCATTGCCTGACCAAGGAGCTCCTCGTCTCGGCGCTCGCCGGACCCACTTCGGAGGGTCTCGCCGGCCCGATTGACTTCGGTTCGTGAGAAGCTCGGCACAGGCCAGCTCACGAGTCAGTACCTCCCTGGCTTGAAGCAGCGCCCGCAGAGGAGTGGGGAGTCCACCACGACTCACCCGACGCACAACGGAGCTCCTGCGACCGACTAGTCACTAGGAGCCTCGTGCCGTGTCGGTTCAACATTGGAACATCGGCCTGAAGCGCCACGCTTCTGTGAGCGAAGTAGGAGCGACACGGCCTAGGCGTGGGCGCTGCTAGGTGAAAGGCTCGTTTCCTCACGCGCCCGTGAGCGTAGCGAAAACCGCAGGTTTGCGCAGCACGACGCACTGCCGCGGGCACACCGTTCTGGTTCGCGTCCGACCTAGGAGGGCCGAGGCCCAAGGGTTGAGATTCCACTCTGTCTCGCTTGGGCGGGCCGAGGCACTGTGCAGACCACTTGCTCCCGATGCCGCTCAGTCTGGCACAGCTTGGCGCTGCGCTACAGGTCCTCCAGCAGTTTCCCAGCCGCCACGGCGCGCACGCTCTCAACCATCGGGAACGAGTGATCGCCCGCGTGAATGACGGTCAGTTCGGCGAGTTCCAGGTCTCGGAGCGCCGAACGCATGGAGGCCGTCACGCGGGGTGACGAAGTCCGCTTGATCTCGTAGCCCACGCGATGGTCGCCACGGTCGACAAGCAGGTCGAGTTCGGCGCCAGTGTGGGCGCGCCAGAAGTAGACCCGCTCCTCCGGCCGTTCCAGAAGCGTCAACAACTGCTCCAGGATAAAACCCTCCCACGAAGCACCACACTTCGGGTGGCGTTCGACGGCTGTCTGGCTGTCCAACGCAAGCAGTGTGTGAAGAAGGCCGGAGTCCCGGATGTAGACCTTCGGCATCCTGACCTGGCGCTTGCGGAGGTTCGCGTGCCACGGTTGCAGTTGGCGCACAACGAGGGCCTCGGTCAGCTGGTCCAGATAACGGCGGACCGTCGTGTCGGAGACTCCAAAGGAACGCCCGAACTCGGAACCGTTCCAGATCTGGCCGTGCCAGTGGGCCAGCATCGCCCAGAAACGGCGCATCGTGGGAGCGGGAATCCGGCTTCCCAGAGCGGGGAGGTCGCGTTGGACGAAGGTGTTGATGAACTCGCGTCGCCATCGTTCGCTCTCCAGGTCTGACGGAGCGAGGAACGCACGCGGGAAGCCGCCTCGGAACCAGAGTCCTTCCAGGGCCGCGATGCCGGTTTCGGCAACGGAAAGGCCTGGCAAGAAGTGGTAGGCGATTCGACCAGCCAACGTCTCCGAACCCTGCCGCAACAGATGCGGCGACGCACTGCCGAGCACCAGGAACCGGGCCGGAAGCGGCTCACGGTCAGCGAGGACGCGAAGTACCGGAAAGAGCTCCGGACGCAGCTGGATCTCGTCGAGGATGACAAGACCCCGAAGGCCCGAGAGAGCCAGCCGGGGTTCGTCCAGACGGGCCAGGTCGTCGGGGTCCTCCAGATCGAAGCGATGGACCGGGGTGCCAGCGGGCGCAGCGACGGCTGCTATCTGCTTCGCGAGGGTTGTCTTCCCGACCTGGCGAGCGCCCAGGATGCCCACCACCGGAAACTGCCGGAGGAGGCTCTCGATTGCCGCGACGTGCTGCTGTCGCTGGATGAACTCGACGGACACAGAGCGCATTGTACCCGGAAATCTCGGCGCTTGCCATCGACATTTCCTGCTTTCTTGCTACTCCACGCACTCGGAACGTTGCGCTGGAACCCAGGCGGTCGGAGCAATCCGCCCATCCTCAGCCTGAATCACCCGAGCCGCGGATCGACGCGGAAAGAACGCAGCAAGCCCGGCTTTACGTGGTCAAACCGCGGATGCAGCGGGTTGATGACGACGTTCTTCTCGAGCGGGTTGACGACACTCGGGACGGCGATGGCGAGGTGACGGTTCAGGGCGGAGGCACCCAGGCTCTGGCTGCCGGGGGCAGCCGATTCGACATCGAGGTGGACGATCGAGTCGTCCGGCAGTGTCAGATCGACGATCCGGTAGGCCGGATGATCCACACCGAAGGGCAGGCCGACCAGGATCTCGAGCACGGCCAGGGACGATGTCTCGCTGCAGTAGACGGCTCGCATTCCGGCCGGACTCCACCTGCCGCCCCGGCGCAGTGCTCCTTCGCCGTTCAGGATCGTGTCCACGTCCGGCGCCCACCGCGTCCGAGCGAGGCGCCAGACCTTCACGCGAGTCTCACAGTGGAATGCCGTGGGCGAGACGGTGGAGGACCGTCAGGACCTCTTCAGCCCCTACTTCCGTGTCGGAATGCTCAAGAGGCGTTTCGCCGCCCAGTGCGGGATTGCTGTGCTTCAGCCAGTGGACGGTGCTCTCGTGGTTGTAGTCGAAGAACTCGAGCGCAGCGTTGTACACCCGGGCCAGCCGCGCCGCCCGGTCGCTTTCGTGCCGGGTGAGACGTCCCTGCTTCAGGCGGCGGAGCATGGTCTGACGAGGTATCCCAACGACCGCGACGAGTTCGAGGTCGGAGATCGAGAGCAGCCGCTTGAGCTCGGAGAGAATGCTGGCGGATGCTCCTCCCCGGATCTCTTCGAGATCAGGGACACTCAGCGGCTCTGCTCGTGGCGCTTCGTTCTTCATCTGGTACACACAACTGTACCAGATGGACGACCCTACTCGCCGAGGCAGATGCCGAGGTCGCGCGCCGTGGCGACCACGTCGGCTTCGAGCGGGACGCTCTTCATGCGGCTTGCGGCGAGTTCGAGCGGCACGGCACGCACGGTCGGCGGGTCGAGCGAGACCATGACGCCGAACTCTCCCTCCTCGATCTGGCGCACGGCGGCGGCGCCGAAGCGGAGGGCGATCAGGCGGTCGTAGGGAATCGGCTGACCGCCGCGCTGGAGGTGGCCCAGGGTGACGGTGCGCGTCTCCTTGCCGGTTCGCTCGTGAATCTGGGTCGCCACCCGTTCGGCAACACCGCCGAGGGTTTCGGTCTGGCCACCGATCCGCTTCGACCAGGTGAAGTCGCCGCCGACGGGCCGCGCGCCCTCCGCTGCAACGACGACTGCCCAGTGCCTTCCCCGCCGCTCGCGCGCCATCAGGTGGTCGCAGACCTCTTCGATGTCGTAGGGAATCTCCGGGATGAGGATGACCTGGGCCGTCGCCGCGACGCCCGCGAACAGGGCGATCCAGCCCGCGTAGCGGCCCATCAGTTCGACGACGAAGATCCGGTCGTGCGCCTCGGCGGTCGAGTGCAGGCGCTCGATGGCCGCGGTCGCGACGTCGACCGCGGTGTGGAAGCCGAAGGTGACGTTGGTGCCGGCGAGATCGTTGTCGATCGTCTTCGGCACGCCGACGACCGGTATGCCGTGCTTGTGCAGCTTGAGCGCGAGTCGCATGGAGCCGTCGCCGCCCACCGCGACCAGCGCGTCGAGTCCCAGACGATGGAATCCCTCCACCGCCTCCTCGGTCACGTCTTCCACGACGACCGAGCCATCGTCCTGCTCGACCCGCCGTTCGAAGGGATAGGCGCCGCTGCGGGTCCCCAGGATGGTGCCGCCGAGGTGCGTCGTACCGCGCACCGCGTCGCGGTCGAGGACGCGGATCTGGCTCGGATCGAAGAACGCCCCGTAGCCGCGCAACAGGCCGACGACCTCCCAGCCGCGCCGGATCGAGGCCAGGGTCACGGCCCGGATCACCGCGTTGAGGCCGGGCGCGTCGCCGCCGCCGGTGCTGATGCCGATTCGCTTCATCGGACTGCGGAGAATCGCACAGCGAGGCGGCTAACGTCTACTGGCCGAACTACTTTCCGCCGTAGACGAAGCGCTCGACCTCGCCGTGGACCCGGGCCACCGTCTCGCGGGAGGGACCGGGCGTGAAGGCGGAAACGGAGACGGCGAGGAGCGTGTTCGCCAACAGACCCCACAGCCCGCCGTGCATGCCCAGCGGATGGGCGCCCCAGGGCAGCGCGAACCCCAGGTTCAGCGGCAGCGTCAGGGCCAGGGTCAGAAGCCCGGCGCCGAGGCCGGCGAGGACTCCGGCCCCGCTCAGCGAGCGCCGGCCGGGAAAGCAGACGCCGACGATCGCCGGCATCAGTTGCAACGCTCCGGCACCGGACAGGGTGACGATCGCCACCAGCAGGTCGCTCTCGGTGATCGAGAGCGCGAAGGCCACCGCCAGAAGTGCGAAGACGATCGCGCGCCCGACGAAGACGTAGTGGGCCTGACTCTTCCCGCGCGCGATGTAGCGCTGATAGACGTCGCGGGTCAGCACGGTCATGTTCGCGTGCAGGATGGAGTCCAGGGTGGACATCGCGGCGGCCGCCGCGCCGGCAAGGATGATCCCGGTGAGCCACGCCGGCGCGTGCTGGAACAGAAGCTCCGGGAACACCCGGTCCGCCTGCTCGAGCTCCGGCATGACCAGCGCCCCGCCCAGGCCGACCAGCGCCGCCGGGATGTACAGCGTCATCAGGTAGATCGGCGTCGTCGCGCCGAGTAGCTTGAGCGTCTTGCCGTCCACCGCCGTGTAGTAGCGGATCATCATGTGGGGCTGGAAGATGATCCCGAACGACAGCGTGAGGACCATCCCGACCCACATGCCGGGCGTGAAGAAGCCCTCGGGACCGGGCAGAGTCAGCATGTCCGGCCGCTCGCTCGTCACCCGCTGCCAGAGTTCGACCGGGCCGCCGAAGAGCTCGAAGGAGAGAACGAGCGCCCCGGCCCAGATGGCGACATACATCCACGCGCCCTGGAACACGTCGGTCCAGTAGACGGCGCGCAGCCCCCCCACCATCAGGTGGACGACGGCTACCGTCAGCATGATCAGCACGCCCAACTCGAACGGCACGCGGCCGTCGGTCGCCACGTCCATGATGTAGCCGAGCGCAAGCGCCTGGACCTGGATGTAGAGGATCGTGAACAGGACGGACACGACGGCCACCGCGACCCGCACCGCCTCCGACTCGTAGAAGTCGGCCAGCAGATCGGCGGGCGTGATGTAGCCGAAGGCCTTGCCCAGCGCCCAGATGCGCGTCCCGATGACGTAGGTGGCGGCCCCGACCAGGAGGGTCCAGGCGCCGGCGGACCAGAATCCGATGCCGTGGGTGAAGAAGAAGCCTCCGGAGCCGAGGAAGGCGAACGCCGAGTGGTAGGTGGCGACGACGGTCAGGTAGAGGACGATGAAGCCGGTGCGCCGGCCGCACAGGAGGAAGTCCTCCATGTCCACCGTCATGTGACGGTTGGCGACGACGGCCACGCCCAGGGTGACCAGCAGGTAGACGCTGATCAGGCTCGTCGCGACGACCCAGGTCTCCATCAGGGGTCGCTTACACGCCGCGGCGGTAGGCCCAGATCAGCACCCCGATCAGGGCCACGTAGACGCCGAACAGGGCCAGGTACAGGAACGGCACGCCGAGAACGCTCGGCTCGACCCGGTTCAGCAGCGTGTGGGTGACCGGCGGCATCGCCAGCAGAAAGACCGCCCCGAAGGCGATCGTGGCGATCCAGCCGTCGCGCGTGCGGGGCAGGAAGCGGGAGCGGCGGGGCGGTCTCAGTCCGGGTTCTCCAGGCGGTGATACATCCGCTTCACCTCCACCTCCGAGGGCTGCCGCTGCGGGAACGCCGTTGCGGAAAGGTCGAGCGTTCCGGACACCTCTTCCGCCGGCACGCCGGCCGCGTGCTTCTCTGCCGTCCGCTCCCACAGCACGCGGTAGTACTCCTGCGACTTCTCGATCGCACTCAGATCCTCGAGCGGAAGGCCGTGTCCTGGAACGACGAGGTCGAAGTCCAGCGCCTTCAGGTTCTCCAGCGTCCCGGACCACTCGTCGACGTAGCCGTCGCCCATGAAGGACGGGCCACCGAACAGGATGTCGCCGGTGAAGACGAGCCTGTCCTCCGGGAAGTAGACGACGACGTCGCCGCCGGTGTGGGCGCGGCCCACGAAGACGATCTGGATTTCGCGGCTGCCCCGGAACAGGGTCATCTTGTCGTTCATCGTCACGTCGGGCGGCAGCGGATCGATCTCGTCGAAGTCCGCTGCGTGGGCGGCGAACATTGTGCGGTAAGCCTCAAGGCCCGCACGTTCTTCCTCGTCCTCGGCCGCCTCGATCTGTTCGGCGAGCCGCTCCAGCGTCGCCGCGTTGCCTGTGATGCCCTGAACGTAGGTCGGCTCATCCAGCGGCGCGGTCGCCATCTTCATCCGCGTGAACTCGTGGCCGATGATCGGCACATCCGCGAACTCCTGGTTGCCGTGGGCATGGTCCCAGTGGAAGTGGGAGTTGATCACCGCCGTCACCGGCTTGTCCGTGATCGCCGGAATCGAGGCGATCAGGTCCCGCGCCTTGGCCGGCGTCACGTGGGAATCCACGACGACGACGTCCTCGTCGTTGACGATCACGAGCGCGTTGCTGTTGAACACCTGCGCCGTGGTCTGGGTCAGCCAGATGCCGTTCCGGACCTCCATGAACCGGTGGGTGTCGGTCGTCGTGGTCCAGTCCTGGGCCCACAGCGAACCCGCCGCGAGCACGATGGCCGCGGTCAGCACGGCACGAACCGTCAGTCGAAGAGCGTGTCTCATGGATCCTCCTTACCTGCTGTCTACAATACCCGCATGAAATCCCCCCTCCTCAGGCTTCCCGCCAGGGCCCGACCGGCCCTCACCCTGATCTGCATCGCCGCCCTGGCCGCTGCTGTGCCCGCGCGCGGTCAGGAGGGCGACGGCGAACCCGCAGCCGCCAAACCGCCCTCTCCGCCCGGCCGCTGGGAGACCAGCCACTCGATCGAGGTCGGCGGCGAGACGGTGGAGTACGACGCCGTCGTCACCGGCACTCAGCTCGACAACGATGACGGCGCGGCGGCCGCGCAACTCTGGTACACGGCGTACTTCCGGACGAACGGCGCGTCGCCCCGAGAGCGCCCCCTGGTGTTCTCCTACAACGGAGGGCCCGGCTCGGCCTCCTTCTGGCTGCACATGGGGATCATGGGGCCACGGCGCGTCGTCACCCCCGATGTCGGCCCGCAGGGAGCGCCGCCCTACCCTCTCGAGGACAACGCCTGGACGATCCTCGACATCGCCGACATCGTCATGGTCGATCCCGTCGGCACCGGCTTCAGCCACACCCTGGGCGAGACTCCCGGCTCCGACTACTGGGGCATCGACGAGGACGCGAAGTCGCTTGCCCAGTTCATCCGGCGCTTCCTCAGCGCGCACGACCGCTGGAACTCGCCCCGCTACCTGCTCGGCGAGAGTTACGGCACCACCCGATCGGCCGTGCTCGCCAGCCACCTGCAGCGCGCGAACATCGACCTCAACGGCATCGTCCTGGTCTCGGCGGTCCTCCAGTTCAACACGATCCAATTCGCGCCCGGCGACGATCTCCCCTACATCGTCAACCTGCCGTCCTACACCGTCGCCGCCCGCTACCTGGACGCGCTACCGGAGAAAACCCCGGCGGACCTCGAGACCCTGATGGCCGAAGTCGAGGAATGGGCGCTCACCGACTACGCCACCGCGCTGCTCCGGGGCAGCACGCTCGACCCGGACACCCGCGCCCGGGTGGTCGACCGCATGCACCGCTACACCGGGCTCTCGCACGACTTCATCGAGAAGTCGGACCTGCGGGTGACAGCCCCGGCCTTCGAGGCCGAGCTGCTCCGCGACGAAGGAAAGATCGTCGGCCGTCTGGACGCCCGCTTCACCGGCCCGGCAGGAGACACGCTGGGCGCCCGGCCTTCCCACGACCCGCAGTCCACGGCGATCAGCTCGGCCTACACGTCGGCGTTCAACAGTTACCTGCGGAGCGAACTCGGCTACGACGGCGACCGCGAGTACGTCCCGAGCGGCGGCGTCCGCGACTGGAACTGGGGCCGGGTGAGCGCCGGCCGCTTCTCGCGCGGCGACGGCACGCCGAACGTCGCCCCCGACCTGGCCGCCGCCATGCGCCGGAATCCGGCGCTCGAGGTGCTCCTGATAAACGGCCTGTACGACCTGGCGACGCCCTACTTCGCGGCTGTCTGGACGATGGACCACATGGGTCTGCCACCCGAACTCAGGGCCAACATCCAGCGCGAGGACTTCGCCGCCGGCCACATGATGTACGTGGAGCAGTCCCTGCTGCCGCAGTGGAAGGAGACGCTCGACGCCTTCATCCTGCGGACTTCGGGCAGCGGCGCGCGAGACGCAGACTGACGCGCGCGGTCCGGACACCCGTTCCCGTCCCGGAATAGGCGGGACTGATACACTGTTACAAGTTCGTCCGCACCGGAGTCCCAGCCCGTGCCCTACGCCATGAAGCTCGATCTCAGAATGGTGCTGGCACTCCTCTGCGCCGCCGGCCTCGCACCCTTGGTAGCGGGCGCATCGGAGGAGCCAGGCGCAGCAGGCGAAGCCGCGCCGCTGGCGCTTACGCCGACCGAGTACAACAACACGGTCGCCGACCTGCTCGGCTTCCCCAGAAACGGAGAACGATGGCCGAAGCGACCGTCCGTCGCCGACCGGATCAGCCCCCGGCGCACCGCCAGCAAGGGTGTGTTCTCGCCTCCGCCACCGCCCGATCCGTGGCCGTGGCCGTTCCCGGCCGAGCCCGGCGCCGACGGCTTCGAAGGCATTGCACAGGGCCAGAGTCCGTCCTCCTACCAGGTGGAGGAACTTCACCTCGCCGGGATGCACTTCGGAGCCTTCGCCCTGCTCTCGCCGACCTTCTTCGACTGCCCGGGATGGTCCGATCTGCCGTCCGCGGAGCGCGAGGCCTGTGCCGCAACGAGCATCCTCCGCTTCGGCGAGCGGGCGTATCGCCGGCCGCTGCGTGACGGAGAGCGCGGTCGAATCAAAGCGTTCTGGCAGGCGCAGCTTGCCGCTGAACCGATCGACGAGGCGGTGGCGCTCACCGTCGCCGGCATCCTTCAGGCCCCGGCGTTCCACTTCAAGCTGGAGCCGGACCCCACCGAGTTCGATGCGTGGCAGCTCGCCACGCGGCTGTCCTACTTCCTCTGGGACTCGATGCCGGACGAGGAGCTCTTCCGGGCGGCCGGCTCCGGCGAGCTCGCGAGTACGGAAGGCATCGAACGACAGGCACGGCGCATGCTCGACGACCCGAAGGCCCGGCCTGCCGTCGTTCACTTTCATCACCAGTGGCTGGGCACCGACCAGGTCCTCCTGATCGCGCCCGCCCGCCGCGCCTTTGGGCCACGGTTCGGCGTTCCCCGAGTACTCAGGAACACGCGAGACGACGACACGAAGTGGCCGGCGATCCTGGGTCCGATCCGGCACTCGATGAGGCTGGAGACCGAGCTGTTCGTCGAGGAGGCGATCTTCGACCGCGCCGGAACGTTCACGGAACTCATGACCGGCAACCACGGCTACATGTCGCGCGGCACGGCGCCGATCTACGGCGCAACCACGACCGAGGACGAAGGGCGCGCCGCCGTGACCCGGCAGATCGAGTACGTCTCCGTATCGGTCGGGCGCAAGAGGCCGCTCACCCTCGATCCGGTCGTGCTGGACCCGACGCAGCGGGCCGGTGTGCTGACCCTGCCGTCGGTTCTGGCCATCGGCGCCTACGCCGTCCAACCCGGCCCGATCCCCCGCGGCGTGCGCATCCTGGAACGCGTCGCCTGCATGGAAATGGGCGATCCGATCGAAGGCGTCGAGAGCGCGCTGCCGCCCGACGCACTCGGCGTCGAGAGCACGAATCGCGAACGAACCGCCGCCGCCACCAAGCCGAGCGAGTGCAACTCCTGCCACCGCCGGATCAACCCGGCCGGATTCGCGTTCGAGCACTACGACGCGATGGGCGCCTGGCGCGCCGAGGACAACGGCCAGCCGGTCGACGCCAGCGGCTCGCTCCGGCTGCCCGGCGCCGAGGAGCTCACCTTCGCCGACGGAGTCGAGTTCGCGCACAAGCTGGCCGCGAGCCGCCGGGTGCGGGACTGTTACGCGCTCCACTGGACGCGCTATGCGCTCGGCAGCCACCTGGAGAGAAACGCGCCAGGGCTCGAGCCGATCCAGAAGCGCTTCCGCGAGAACGACTCGGTCAAGGAACTCATGGTCTCGATCGCCACCAGCGACCTCTTTCGCGCCCGTTCTGCCGGGGTAGGCTCGGAGGGCGGTCCATGATCTCGAGACGCCAACTGCTGCAACTCGGAGGGCTCACCGCGCTCGGCGCCGGCTGGCCGGGCGGCGCCCTGCGCGCGCTCGCCCAAAGCCCCGCTCAGGTCCGGCGACTGATCCTGATCAGCCACTGCCACGGCTGGCCCTACGCCACCTGGAAGATGCGCCCGGAGGGCGTCTCCGAGAGCGAACCCTGGTCGGTCGACCTGGAGCAGCTCCCGGAGACGGCATTCAGCAGGCCCCTGGCGCCGCTCTACGAGCACCGCCGCCGCATCCTCGCCCTGGATGGCCTCTCACTGGCCACCGCCGAACTCGACGGCGGCGGCAACCGGCACGACCGCGGCTGGGTCCACGCCTGGACCGGCAACAACGCGGACTTCGCTGGCCGAGACACCCGCTCGACGTCGGCCTCGCTCGACCAGCTCGTCGCCGCGCACGTGGCCCGGGCGGACCGCCTGCCGTCGCTCGAAGTCTCGGTCGACGCCGCCCTCGAAGCGGGCCGCCCGATCAGCTACAACAGCGGCGGCGTACGGCTGCCGGCCGAGAACACGCCCCTGCGCGCCTGGAACCGCGTCTTCGGACCGGCGTCCTCGGGCGACACGGTCGGCGCGTACCGGCGCAGCACACTCGACTTCGCGTACCAGGAGTACCGGGCCGTCGCCGCCCGCTTCGACGCCAACGACCGTGCCCGGCTCGAGTCCCACTTCGGCCTGGTCGACCGGCTCGGCCACCGCCTCGAGGGCCTCGCGACCCTCTCCTGCGAAGCGCCTCCCCGCCCCGCCGCCTCGTTCGACCGCTACGACCTGCAGTTCGACGCCTTCGCCGACATCATCGCCGCGGCGTTCAGTTGCGACATCACCCGGGTCGTCTCGTTTTCTCTGGGCGAGATGCCGACGGCGGAGTTCGGCGCCGACCACATCAGCGACAAGGTGCACAAGGGCATCGCCCACTACATCCACGAGGATGTCCGCAAACACGACGCGATGACTCAGTACGCGGCCTACCATGGCCAGCAGGTCGCCCGTCTCGTCAGCACCCTGGAGTCGATCCCGGACGCGGGCGGCGGCTCGCTCATGGACAACACGCTGATCGTCTGGGGCTCCGAACTCGGCGACGGCTGGCACGGCTACCGGAACTACTGTCCCGTCCTCATCGGCGGCTCCTGGGCCTTCGACACCGGCCGCTACCTGCACTGGCCCCACGAGACCCCCGCCGAGATGCGAGTCCCGGCCCAGGTGGCCCCCGGCGGCGTCACGCGCTTCGCCGGCGTCCCCCACCAGCACCTCCTGGTCAGCATCGCCCGAGCCATGGGACTCGACGTCAACCACATCGGCCTCCACCACGCATACGGCCAGCGCGGCGACCTCATCTCCCTCGTCGGCCCTCTGGCCGGCCTGCGGGCCTGACGGCGCGACGCCGCCCTATCGCGGTAGCGCGAAGGCGAGGAGTTCGGACTTCCGAGGGGGTGGGCGCGGAGGTGGCGGCGGTGCGTCGGCGATGGCGGTCGATGCGATGGAGCGGCCGGGGCCGGGGCTTTCGCCGCCGCCGGCTACGAGGATGTACTGACGGCCTTCGTGCATGTAGGTCATCGGACCGCCGTGGAGGCTGCGGTCGACTTCGAGTTGGACCAGTAGTTCGCCGGTCGCCTTGTCGAAGGCGACGAGGTAGCTGCCGTTCGCCGAGCGATCTCCCAGTTCGTCGACGATCGGTTCGATCGAGATGACGAGCGTCTTCGTCACCAGGACGCCCCCTTCCGTGACGACGCCGTCTTGCGGCGGCGTGCCGAGCCGGCCGAGATTCAGGTGCCTGATCGCGGGGTGGTCGCGGGGCCCCTCCCCCAGCGGCACCTGCCACACCATCTCGCCGCGGTTCATGTCGAACGCGGTGATCCGCCGGTAGGGCGGCTTGAGCAGGGGCAGGCCCTGGACCTTGGGCATCGGCCGGCGGTTGATCGAGTACCGCCAGTCGGAGCGCGCCGGGTCGGGGGGCGACAGCGAGATCGCGCCCGGCCGCGTCAACGAGGGCACGTAGAGGATGTTCGTCTCCGGGTCGAAGGAAGCGCCCGTCCAGTTCGCGCCGCCGCCGGGACCCGGATTCTGCAGGTACGCCCGCTTGCCGTCCTCGCCGTGGACGATCGGCGGCGTGAAGACCGGGCCGATCACGTAGTCCCGGATCACATCGAGCGCCTCCGCCCGCAGCTCCGGTGTGAAATCGATCAGGTCGTCGTAGTCGATACCCAGGGTCTCGAACGGCGGCGGACGGGTGGTGAACGGCTGGGTGCGCGACAGCTTCTCGCCAGGAATCCGCGAGTGGTAGTCCACCGGAGCCTCGACGATCGGCCAGACGTGCTCTCCCGTGGCCCGGTCGAACACGTAGGTCATCGCCACCTTCGAGACGACCGCTACGGCCTCGATTTCCCTGCCGTCGACCGTGATGTCGACCAGGTTGGGAGCCGAGGCCAGGTCGTAGTCCCAGACGCCGTGATGGATCGTCTGGAAGTGCCACACCACCTCGCCGTTGCGGGCGTCGAGGCAGACGATCGACTCGGCGTAGACGTTGTCGCCATGGCGGTCGCCGCCGTAGTAGTCGTTGGTCGGCGTCCCGAACGGCAGGTAGACGTAGCCGAGCTCCTGGTCGGCGCTCATCATTGACCACACGTTCGTGTTGCCCATCTTCCGCCAGGACTCGTTCTCCCAGGTCTCGAGATAGGGCTCGCCCTCCCGCGGCACGGCGTGGAACGTCCACTTGAGCGTGCCTGTGCGAATGTCGAAGCCGCGCACGTCCCCCGGCGGATTGTTGTTGCGGAGCGGAAAGTCGAAGACCGTCGCGCCGACCACGATCGTGTCGGCCACGACGATCACCGGCGCCGTCCAGTTCATGTTCCGGTTCGCCCGTCCCGGCAGGAGGCCCTGCATCAGGTCGACGACGCCCTCCTCGCCGAACTCCGGATCCGGCCTGCCGGTCTCCGTGTCGATCGACACCAGCCTCCCACCCCGGGTCGCGATCAGGATTCGCTCCGCCTCGCCGTCCGTCCAGAACTCGATGCCGCGGATCTGGACCAGGGAACCCCGCTGCTCGATCTCCCAGTCCCTCGGATCGTGCCGCCACAGCGACTCGCCGGTCGCCGGATCGAGCGCCGCGACCTGGCCAAGGTTCGTAGCGATGTAGACGACGCCATCGATCATCAGCGGCATGCTCCGGTACGACCCGGGCGCCTTTTCGGACACGTCTCTCAGGAGGATGTCGGCGGACTCCCAGCGCCAGGCGACCTCCAGTTGCGAGAAGTTGTCCCGGTCGATCTGGTCCAGGCCCGAGTACCGGGTGGAGCCGCTGTCGCCGCCGAAGTGCCGCCACTCCCCGCCTTGCGCGCCGTGCTGCGCCGCGGCCGGCGCGGCGACGAACATCGCCAGAACAACGGCGCAACCCGCGCCGACCCACCGACCGAATCTCGACATGCGCATCCCCGTGTCTTGGATCGGCGCATCCTACCCGGTAGCGGGTGTCGGTGCGCCGGCCGTCTGGCCGGCATCCGGTAGTAGGCTCCGCCGACCCCGATGACCGCGAACACCACAACCATCTCCTCCGTCACCGCCCGCGAAGTGCTCGACAGCCGCGGCAACCCAACCGTCGAGGTCGAGATCGTCCTCGAGGGCGGCGCACGCGGCCGCGCCATCGTCCCCAGCGGGGCCAGCACCGGGCGCCACGAAGCGGTCGAGCTGCGCGACGGCGATGCCGCGCGCTACGGCGGCAAGGGGACGACGGCCGCGGTACGGCACGTCAAAGGCGAGATCGCGGCCGAGGTGCGCGGCCTCGACGCCGCCGACCAGGCCGCACTCGACCGCGCTCTCCTGGCGCTCGACGGCACGCCGAACAAGGGCCGCCTCGGCGCCAACGCGGTGCTCGGAGTCAGTCTGGCCGCCGCGCACGCGACGGCGGCGGCGCACGACGTGCCGCTCTACGCCTCGCTCGGCGGCGGCGAGGCCCGCACGCTGCCCGTGCCGATGCTCAACATCCTGAACGGCGGCCAGCACGCCGCCGGCTCGACCGACTTCCAGGAGTTCATGGTCATGCCGACCGGCGCCGGCTCCTTCGCCGAGGGACTGCGCTGGGGCGTCGAGATCTACCGGCGGCTGCGCGCGATCCTTCACGACCGCGGCTTCTCCGTCGCGGTTGGCGACGAGGGCGGCTTCGCGCCGGCCCTGGGCGGCAACGAACGGGCCATCGAGGTCATCCTCGAAGCGATCGAGGCGGCAGGACGCCGTCCAGGCGAGGACATACAGCTCGCGCTCGACCCGGCGACGAGCGAACTCTACGACGAAGCGACCGGCCGCTACGGTCTGCCGATCGAAGGCCGCGAACTGGAGAGCGGCGAACTGGTCGACCTCTGGGCCGACTGGTGCCGGAAGTATCCGATCATCAGCATCGAGGACGGGCTGGCCGAGGACGACTGGACCGGCTGGAGCGAACTCTGCCGGCGTCTCGACAGCGACGTGCAACTGGTCGGCGACGACCTGCTGGTCACGAACATCGATCGCATCGATCGCGCGATCGAAGAACGCGCCTGCAACGCCCTGCTGTGCAAGGTGAACCAGATCGGCTCCCTGACCGAAAGCGCAGCCGCCGTCGCACGCAGCCGCGCCGCCGGCTGGGGGGTCGTCATGAGCCACCGCTCCGGCGAGACCGAGGACACGACGATCGCCGACCTCGCGGTGGCCTGGAACACCGGCCAGATCAAGACCGGCGCTCCCGCCCGCAGCGACCGCGTGGCGAAGTACAACCAGTTGCTCCGCATCGAGGAGCAACTCGGCGACCGCGCGGTCTACCCGGGCCAGGACGCGTTTCCGGTCGGGAACCCGGCCGGCTGACCCGGCCCTGCGCTAGTTGCAGCGGTCGCCCCGCCAATCTTCGATTGCCTCCAGCCACTCGTCGAACTCGGCAGTCGCCGGAGCGCACAGCTCACTCTGGTGGAACCAGAAGAACTCGAGTCCACCGATGCCGAGAAGCTCGTCCGGCAACGTGCCCGACAAGTCGGTGTTGTGGATGTACAGGTCCTCCAACTCCGTGAGCTGACCGATCTCCGGCGGCACCGGACCGGTCAGGTCGTTCGACCAGAGACGCAATGACGCCAAGTCGGTCAGGTTACCCAGCGCCGGCGGTATCTCGCCCGAGAACCCGTTGTCGCCGAGCCAGAGCCCGCTCAATCCCGTCAGTTCTCCCAGCCAGGCAGGAATCGAACCGGTCAGCTCGTTGTCCCGCACGTCCAGGAAACCGAGCCTGTTCAGGTTGCGGAACGAGGCGGGAATCCCGCCGGTCAACTCGTTGAAGCCCAGGCGCAGGAAAGCGAGGCCTGACAGACGCCCCAACTCCGGGGGAATCTCGCCGGTCAGTTGGTTGAAGTGCAGATAGAGAAAGACCAGGTCACGGAGACTCCCCATCTCGGACGGTATCTCGCCACTCAGTTCGTTCGACGACAGGACCAGAAAGATGAGGTCGCGGAGGTTGCCTATCTCGGACGGGATCGATCCGGTCAACTCGTTCCCGTCGAGGAACGCGACCAGGAGTCCGTCCAGGTCGCCGATCGCCGCCGGCAAACTGCCCTTCAGGCCGTTGTCGCTCAACTCGAGCCAGGTCACGCGCCCGGCCGAGTTGGTGGTCACGCCGTACCACTCGTCCGGCGGACGGTTGCTGAGCCAGTTCTCATTGTTCGTCCAGTTCGGGCCGTCGGTCGCCCGGTAGAGCGCGATCAGTGCATTGCGGTCGCGCTTGGAGATGACCGTCGTGACCGAAAACCCCGTGTGCAACTCATAGGCGCCGGTCGTTTCGGGGTCCTTGCCGGAAACGCGCACGTAGTAGACGCCCGGGCCCACCCGGGCCGCCAAACGGAAGTTGCTTTCGGCGCCCGAGTCCGCATCGCTGGCCAGGACTTCCCCGGCAGCGTTCATCAGCGCGCCCTCGGTGTCGGTCGAGCCCGTCGTGCGGAGCTGCACACGGCCCGAGCGCGGCACCCGGAAAACGAAGAAGTCGCTGTCACCAGGCCCCAGGTGGCCTGTCCGCGAGCGTTCGAGGGGGACGTCCGTCGCCCCGACACGGGTGTCCG
This sequence comes from Holophagales bacterium, assembly GCA_009845425.1. Classification (GTDB taxonomy): domain Bacteria; phylum Acidobacteriota; class Thermoanaerobaculia; order Multivoradales; family Multivoraceae; genus Multivorans. Next base: position 182,875 of record VXZQ01000014.1, on the reverse strand, counting down.
CGTGATCGTCCGTCGCGGAGCACGAGAAGAACTTCGTGTCCTTGATGGGACGGAACGGTCTTCCCAGGCGGTTGAAGTAGTTCCTGGTGGCGCCCGTCTGGACGTCGACGACGGTCATCTCGACCGCCACGTCGGTGAGGCCGCCGGCGAAGACCCAACGGTGGCCGTTCACCGCGCAGCCGTCGAGCACCTTGATCACGATCTCGAGGTTGTCGGGCTCGAAGAACCAGAACAGTCCGGTGTCGCCGCTGAGCGGAAGGGCACTGCCGGAACCGGTCTCTTCGTCCTCCTTCTCCCAGTCCAGGCGCACGCGAAAACGGCCGTTCTCGAGGCACAGCGTCCGGTCGTCGGCCGTGCACTCGCCCGGAGCGGCCTGCGGCAGTTCAACGCGGTTGGCCCGAAGACGCTCCACGGCCAGTCGAAGCTCACGGTCGGGATCGAATCGCCGAGCCAGGGGATGCGAGGACATCGCCGTCGCCGAGTGCGCCGTCGCAACGGTCTCCTCGGGACTGCAGGTCTCGAACGCCTCGTTGTCCTGAACCGGGGACAGAAGCGTCCCCTCCGGATTGAACCAGGTCCCTGCTACGCCGGTTGCCGTATCGACAACCGTCAACTGGACCTCGGTGTCGGTCAGACCGCCGGAGAAGACCCAGAAGTGCTCGTTCAGTCCACAGCCGTCCAGGAGCTTGACGACCATCTCGACGTTGCCGGGATCGAAGAACCAGAAGGCGCCGGTGTCCGCGGTCAGCGGCATCGAGCCGCCACGGCCGCCGGCACCGTTCGCGGCGGCCCAGTCCGCCGTCACCCGAAACCTGCCCTCATTCAGACAGAGAGTCCGTTCATCCTCCGCACACGGCCCCGTCTCGCCCAGGGTGACGGCGCTGGCCTCGCTGGTCGAGGAAGAACGTCCGCCGGCGTTGCGCGATGCCACTCGATAGGAGCGGTACGTCGCGGGAGGAAGACCCTCGACGACAAACGACGTCGCGTTGCTGCCGGCACTGGCGATCAGGGTGAACTCCGTCTCGTTGATCGATCGCTCGAAGATGTCGAAGGCCGTCTCGTCGTTCGAGTTGTCCTGCCACGCGAGTTCCAGGCTGTGCTGATCGATCGCCTTCGCGGTCAGGTCGGAAGGACTGGCCGGACCGCTGTGCGCCGGGTAGAGAAACCGGACCGCGGCCAGATCGTCGGCGTTCGGCAGGCCGCCCCTGTAGATCTGCCTGCCCCTGGCGGTCGCCTTCATCAGGGAGTCGCCGGTCAGCGCGCTGCACGTGTCGGTGAAACCCTGGGCGCAGGAGTGGGCAAGGCCCAGTGTGTGGCCCAACTCGTGCGCCATCACGTGCTCGTGCACCTTGCTGGCATTGAGGCTTAGCGCCGCCCAACTCCGGCCGTAGCCATCCTGGGTCAGGATGTCCGCTTCCAGGATCGGAAGGGCCTCGTGCGCCCTGTTGCCCGGGATCCTGTGGCGGTTCTCCTCGGCACAGCGAAAGCGGGTCAGAGCGACGGCCAGAATGCCTCCGGTACTGGCCTGGAAGTAGCCCGGAATCAGGTCGTGCGGATCCTCGAACAGAATCGAGTTGACATCGTCCGGCTGGGCAACCTCGGCCTTCTTGTTCGTGGTACCCAGATTCACCAGTTGAATGGTGCTCTCCGGATCCTCGTTCCAGGCCCGCATCGCGCGCACCACCTCGGCGATTCCACCGCCCGGGATGCCGGGCTGTCCATCGGCCTGGATCGTGAACCCGACGCTGCGTCCCCGATCGAACTGCCGCCACCGGATAGGAAGATTCGGCGCCTCGCAGCTTGAAGATGAGGCGAGCAACCGGTAGGGCGAAGCCACCGAAACGGGTCCGTCGGCCGGCGGGGCCGCGAAGTAGTCCACCTCCCGCTCCACGCCGCGCGCGTGATCGCTGATCCAGGCGCGAAAACTCCCGCTGGTCCGCGGCCGCTGGCTCAGTGACCCGGACTCTGTTCCATTCGCTGAAGCAGGCACCTCCTCATGAAAGGCGGCCTCACGCACAAGCAGGCTGCCCGCGGCCGACGGCACTTCGAAGAACATGCCCAGCGACAACTCGACCGTGCGGTACACGAGCGCGTCCCGCGCATTCGGAATCTCCTCGAGAAAGAGCAGCATCCGGTCTCCCGGCGCCATCATCGGCAGCCCGCGGATACCCGAGTACACGCCATCCTCGCTCACGCCCCCCAGTTGCCGAACCAGGATCGTGCCGCCCGGGACATTCCCCTTCAACACCTGCTCCACCTCGAAGACCGCGTCGGTGGACGGGTACCGCGCCCGTGAAGCCGCCTCTACCGACCGCACTTCACCGAAGACGATGATCGGCGTACGGTCCACCATCACCGCGTCGCCCGGGTCGACGTAGATGATGCCTCCGACCGGCGCCACGACCAGCAGCGCCAGCCCGACGCACGCAAGCCCGGCGCGAACTCGCGTCCCCATGCTCTTCCTCTTCACTAGCTGATCCCCCCACGGGCGAGTGTCGCCCGAGAACTTCCGGCTTTCGACCGGAGGACTCTATGCCTTCGACAGGAACAGGACGACATCTGCAACATTTGTGCCCGTAGCGCCCGTGCGCAGCAACGCGCCGGCAGCGTCGAGGGCGCCGTACGAGTCGTTCTGCTCCATCGCAGCAACCGGGTCGACGCCGGCGGTCCGGATACGGGTGACCGTGGCCGCGTCGACGAGGGCGCCGGCCGCGTCCGTGGGGCCGTCGCGGCCATCGGTGCCGGCTGCGAGGAAGACCCAGTCGGCCCGTTCCGCGAGCGGACCCTTCGCCGCTTCCAGCGCGAAGGCGAGGGCAAGCTCCTGGCTGCGGCCGCCCCTGCCCGCGCCGCGCACCGTGACCGTCGTCTCGCCTCCGGCGACGTACGCGGCCGGCGGCCCCGCAGCGAAGCGCCTGGCCAGCGCAGCGCCGACTTCGCGAGCCTCCCCTTCGAACGGCTCCGCTTCGACTTCCGCGTCGCAGGCCGCGGCCATCGCCCGGACGCTGGTCCGGTTGCCACCGGCGATCCGGTAGATCGCACCGTCGAAGACTGGATCACCCGGCTTGGGCGTCTCTTCCAGTTCGCCGCGAGCGCCCGCCTCCAGCCGCTCGCGTACCGGCGTCGGGCACGTCTCGGCTACTCCACAACGTACCAGGACGGCGAGGGCATCCTCGAACGTCGACGGATCGGGAGCCGTAGGACCGCTGCCGATCACCGATGGGTCGTCGTCGATCACGTCCGACAAGGCCAGCGTCAGCACCTGCGCCGGACGCAACCGCCGCAACAGCCCTCCACCCTTGATCGTCGACAGGTGCTTGCGCACCGCGTTCAGCTCGTGGATCGTGGCGCCACCCCGAAGGAGCTGGCGGGTCGCCTCCAGCTTGTCTTCCAGCAGGACGCCGGGCGCCGGCGCCGGCAGCAGCGCGGAGGCGCCGCCCGAGATCAGGACCAGGGCCAGGTCGCCGGCACCCAGTTCGGCGGCCCGTCGTTCAACCTCCCTCGCCGCGGCGTGACCACGTTCGTCCGGCAACGGGTGTCCGGATCGCAGAGCATCGAGGTGGCCAAGCCGCTTCGCCTCGTCGTGAGTGACGACCAACACGTCGGCAGGGCGTACGCGGCCGCCAAGCACCTCGATCGCGGCTCGGGTCATCCCGAACGCCGCCTTCCCAACCGCCAGCACCGCGACACGGCCACCTGCTTTGGCTCGCAGGTCGAGTCCGCGAAGCGCCGAAGCGGTCGACGCCGCCGGATCGGCAGCCGCGACGCCCTTCAGGAAGATCTCCGCTGCCCGCTGTCTGAGCGCCTGCGCCATTCGTCAAGGATACGGCTCACCGGCAGCTAGAATGGTCTCCAGGGGACGCCATGGACTCTACTCACGCGCCGCCTTCCGTCGCCTGCAGGATCGGTTGGCAGTCCCCGGCGCCGGTACCCGAGGGCTACCGGTTCAACGCCTTTCTCGAGGCGAGCGGAGGCAGGCTGCAGGTACACGGCCTGGACCTCGCCGCGTTCTTCGAGGTCGACCGATCTCCCGCCGCCGGCCTGGCCGACGACGCGATGCCCAGCCCGCTGGAGATCGCCTTCCTGCCGAACATCCGCGCCCAGGTGGCGGCGATGGGCCGCTACTTCCGCCGCGCGATCGAGGAACTCGGCTACCCTGCCCCGTTCCACTTCGCCTTCGCCTCGAAGGCGAACACGGCTGAGGAGATCGTCCGCTCGACCCTGACTGCCGGCGCCCACCACGAGATGTCGTCCGACGTTGACGTGGAGATCGTCCGCCGCATGCTCCAGGCCGGCCTGCTCCCGGAGGATCGGATGGTGCTCGCCAACGGTTTCAAGGGACCGGGCAGCGCCTACGCGCGGAACCTGCTGGCGCTCCGCCGCGAACACCGCCGCGTGATTCCGATCCTCGAGGACTCCGCTGAGCTCGGCTTCCTCGCCGGCCGTGGCGTGGACTTCGACTTCGGCATCCGGCTGAAACGGACGCAGGGCGACGCCGGCGCCGATCGGGATTCGCGCTTCGGCGTGAATGCCGGCGAGCTGGAGCGTCTGGCGCTCGAGATCGACCGGACACAGGAAGCGCGCTTCGTTCTCCTGCACGCGATGTTCGGCGCCTCGAGTGACAGCGACGAGCAGTTCGTCCAGGCGCTCGAGCCAGGCCTCGACCTCTTCGCCAGGCTCGGACGGGACCGCCGGCACCTCCGCTTCTTCGACTTCGGCGGTGGCGTGCCTGGCCGAACCACGCTGGACGATGGGTTCGACTACGAACGGTTCGCCCGCCTCCTGCTGACGAAGGCGCTCGACGCCTGTGCCCGCCACGGCACGAGACCACCGTCGCTGATCGGCGAGTTCGGGCGCTACACCGTGTCCGAGCACGCGGCGCACCTGTTCCGGGTCATCGCGGTCAAGGCGAACGAGGCTGGCCCTCCCTGGTACCTGGTCGACGGCTCCATCATGACGTCGTTCCCTGACACCTGGGCTCTCGGCGAGCACTTCATCTGCCTGCCGCTCAACCACCTCGACCGCCCGTTCCGGCGCGTCCGCCTCGGCGGCATCACTTGCGACCGGGACGACGTCTACCCTCCCCGCGGCAGCGTGACGCCGCTCTTCCTCCCGGACATCGCGGCCGCCGACCTCGACGAAACGCCGCTGTACGTGGGGTTCTTCTCTGTCGGCGCCTACCAGGAGATGCTCGGCGGCGTGCGCGGCAGCAAGCACTGCGTCCTTCCCGAAGCGACCGAACTCCTGATCGACGACGGCGAGGACGGAGGTTTCGCGTGTGACATCGTGCCCGGGCACACGACCGAGGACGTGCTCGACAATCTGGGCTACGGACGAACGGCCCGCGTCGGAGCGCCGCGAACCGCGGCCGCGGTGGCGCTGGTCTGACCGTGCCGGTGTCCGGGAACGCTCAGGTCCCGGCGCTCGCCCTCGCGCTGGCGGCGACCGCGATCACGGGAACCCTCGCCGCCGAGGAAGGGACGCCGGTCTTCGTGGACCGCGCCCAGGAACTCGGCCTTCGCTTCGTGCACGACAACGGCATGACGGGCGAGCTCTACTTCGCGGAGAACATGGGCGGGGGCGCGGCGCTCTTCGACGCGGATGGCGACGGCGATCTGGACCTCTACCTGGGCCAGGGTCACCGGCTGGCCCCGGCCGGCGACGCGTCCCCACCGGGTGCCCCTGAACCCGGAGACCGCCTGTATCGCAACGATCTGGAGGCCGGCGAACTCCGCTTCACCGACATCACCGAGGCGAGCGGCCTGGACGCCCGCGGCTACGGCATGGGCGTCACGGTCGGCGACATCGACAACGACGGCGACCCGGACCTGTACATCCTGAACCTCGGACCGAACGAACTCTGGCGCAACGACTCCGAGCCCGGCGCGATCCGCTTCACGAACATCACGGCCGGCAGCAACACCGCGGATCCCCGCTGGAGCGCCGCGGCCAGCTTCTTCGACCTCGACGGCGATGGGCTGCTCGACCTCTTCGTGGGCAACTATGTCGAGTTCCGGGTGGCCATTCACAAGACCTGCAGCTCCCCGCAGGGCCTCCTCGACTACTGCGGTCCGAAGGCCTATCGCGACGAACCGAACCGCGTCCTGCGGAACCGGGGCGGCGGCGTTTTCGAGGACTGGACGTTTCGGCTGGGAGTCGGCGATCTGAGACGCCCCACCCTCGGTACGGTGGCGACCGACCTGAACGGCGACGGCACGACCGACGTCTACGTCGCCAACGACCAGAGCCAGAACACCCTGCTGCTCAACCAGGGAGGCACCGCGCTCGTCGACGAGGCGGTGCTGGCCGGCGCCGCGGTCGACGCCGAGGGGCAGCCGGAGGCGAGCATGGGAGTGCTCGCCGAGGACTTCAACGGCGACGGCCTGGTCGACCTCTTCATGACCCACCTCCAGCACCAGACGAACACGCTCTACGTCAACGAGGGCGGCGGGTTCTGGGAAGACCGCACCCGCCGTAGCGGCCTCGGGCAGCCGAGTTTCGTCTACACCGGCTTCGGCGCCGCGGCGATGGACTATGACCTCGACGGAGAACTCGACATTTACGTCGCCAACGGCGCCGTCAAGCGGATCGAGGAGCAGGTCCGAACCGACGATCCGCACCCTCTCCGGGAACCCAACCAGCTCTTTCGCGGCCTGGGAGGTGGCCGCTTCGAAGAAGTGCCGGACTTCGAACGACCGGCCGCGGCGGAGGTCAGCCGGGGCGTCGCCCGGGGCGACCTGGACAACGACGGCGATCCGGACCTGGTCGTCGTGAACAACGGCGGACCGGTCAGAGTCCTGATCAACGAACGGGCACCAGGTGACCGTGACTGGCTGGGCGTCGACCTCCGCCTGGCGCCTGCCGGCGAAGCTCTGCTCGGCCGCCGTGCCCTGGGCGCCTGGCTGGGGACGGTGGAGGCGGATGAAGCCCGGAGCTGGCGCCGTTTTCACACCGACGGTTCCTATGCGTCGGCCAACGATCCGAGGGTGATCGTCGTCTCCCCGACCGGCACGCCGACGACGCTGGTTGCGCGCTGGCCCGACGGCGCCACCGAGACCTTTCGGGTCGAAGTCTCCGGCGGGTACGTAACCCTGGTACGAGGCGAGGGCTCAACCGAGACGCGAAAGGGGACGCCGTGACGAGCCGCGAGCCCGCCATCGCGGTAGCGGTGGCCGCGGTCCTGGCGGCCGCCCTCGCTCTGGCACCTCCGGCGAGCCGCGCGCAACCACCTCTCGAGCCGGTCGAGAGGCCGCGGACCGACAGCTACGAAAGACCGGTGCAGGAGCAACTGCGCACGGCCCGCGAGACTCTCGACCGTCTGCTCGAGGACCCCTACGCGGATCGCCTTCAGCTCACGGCAGCGTTCGGACAGATCGGCCAGCTCTACCTGGTCTACGACTTCTGGCGGATCGCCCGAACCGCGCTCGCCAACGCTGAGAAACTCGACCCGGCTGATGCCCGGTGGCCCTACTACCAGGCCATCGCGAACACCTATGACGGCAACGATGAAGCCGTCGTTGCGGCACTCGATCGCGTCCTCCAACTCGTCCCCGACGATCTGGCCGCCAGGACCCGTCGCGCCTACGCGCTGCTGGACCTCGGCGGCTTCGAGGACGCGGCAGAGGAGTGCCGCCGCATCCTTGAACTCGATCCGAGTCACTCGGCCGCCTACCTCGGCCTCGGCCGCATCGAGTTCGAGGCCGGGAGGTTCGAACGGGCGATCGAGCACTTCACCAGGGCGCTCGATGGCCAACCCGAGGGCTCGGCCATTCATCACCGGATCGGCCTTGCCCTGCGACGTCTGGGGCGCCGGGAGGAGGCGGCGGATCACCTGGCACGAAACCAGCAGATTCCGGTGAGCTACGCCGATCCCCTCTACTCGGCGATGCAGGCGCTCAACGTGAGCCGCAAGGCCGTCTTTGCCCGAGGCGCCGAGGCGATGCGCACCGGCAATCCGGAACTCGCCCTGGTGGCGTTCGAAGCCGCGCTCCGGGCCCTGCCGGACGACCCCGAGACCCTGTTCAACGTCGCCATGGCGCTAGTCGACCTCGGCGACAAACCCGGCGCCGAGGCACGGCTGCGGGAGGCGATCGCCCTGGACCCCGACTACCGGGAACCCCGCTTCAACCTGGCACTGATCCTGGCCGAACGGAACGACTTCGAGGGAGCGGAACGGCACTTCCGCCGAGCCACGGAGATCGACCCGGACGACCTGGACTCCAGGACCCGGTGGGCGGATACCTTGACCCGGCTCGGCAGGGCGGACGAGGCGATCGGGGTTCTCGATGCAGTCCTGGCCGTCGATGCCGCTCTGCCCGCGGCCCGGCTCGCGCTCGGCGCGGCCCAGCAGGCCAGTGACAACCTGGAAGCAGCCCGGACCACGCTGAACGGAGTCCTTGAAGCCGCTCCGGGCGCTCCTCAGGAGCGATCCGAGGCTCACTACCGTCTCGCCGTGCTCCTGGCGGCGGAAGCAGGCGCGAGCGGAAGCCCCGCCGCCACCGAGGCGGGCGAAAGCGCCGTGTCGCACTTGCGTGCGGCCCTGGAACTCGACGCCGGCTTCGCCGAGGCCCATGTCCTGCTCGGACGCCTCCTCGGACAACAGGAACGCTACGCGGAAGCGGCAGGGCACTTCGCCCGCGCCCTGGTGCAGAACCCGTCGAACCCCGGATGGCACCGCGACCGCGCGATGGCCCTCCTCCTCGCCCGGCGCTACGCAGCCGCACGGGGGGCCCTGACCAGCGCCAGGCGCGCACTCGCGAACTCCGCCGACGATCCGGTAGCTGCGGCCGAGCATCTCGACACCCTGCTGGCGCGCCTCCTCGCGGCCAGTCCGGATTCACAGATCCGGAACGGCCGCGAAGCGCTCGCCATCGCGCAACGCCTCATGAGCGACCGACCGAGCATCGAGCACGCCGAGACTGTCGCCATGGCCCTCGCCGAGATCGGTGAGTTCGAGCGAGCCGCTGAACTCCAGCGGCAACTCATCGCCGAAGTCGAACGTCAGGGCGCGAGTCCCACGAACGGCCAACGGCAGCGTCTCGAGTCCTACCTGGCCGGAGAGCCGGTCCGGGAGCCGTGGTTCTCTCCCTGATCGCCCTGGCAGCCTTCGCCGCTCCGGCCCAGGAGCCGGCGGCAGGCGACGGTATCCGCTTCGTCGACGTAGCGGACACCTGGGGCGTCCGGTTCCGTCACCGCAACGGCGCCGGAGGCGACTTCTACATGATCGAGACGCTGGGCAGCGGTGTCGTCGCCTTCGACTACGACGGCGACGGCGACGACGACCTCCTGTTCGTGGACAGCGGCCAGCCCGAGCCCTACGGGGCCGAGCCCGGGACGACGACACTGCTGCGAAACGACCTCGGCCGCTTCACCGACGTCACCGAGGCCTCCGGCCTCCATCTCGACGGCTACGGCATGGGGGCGGTCGCTGGAGACGTGGACGGCGACGGCGACCCCGATCTCTACCTGACCGCTTTCGGCCCGAATCGGCTGTGGCTCAATGACGGCGACGGCACCTTCAGCCCGGCACCGCAGGAAGGAGCCGCTCCAGATCCGTCCTGGAGCGCGTCGGCCGCTCTCGGCGACCTGGACGTCGACGGCGACCTCGACCTCTACGTCACGAACTACGTCGACTTCGGCTACGACAACAACAGGGTGTGCGGCGTAGAGGAAGCCGGCCGGCGCTCCTACTGCCATCCGGACGTCTACGGCGATCTGCAGGATCGCTTCTACCGAAACGAACTCGTGGAGAGCGGCAGCGCGGCCTTCGTCGACAGAACGACCGACGCCGGGATCGCGGGCGTCCTGGGCGCTGGTCTGGGCGTGGTCATAACGGACCTCGACGGCGACCGGCGGCCGGACATCTACGTCGCCAACGACATGGACGCCAACCTTCACTTACTGAGCCGGTCCGAGAACGGCGTCCTGCGCTTCGTCGACGATGCGCTGCTCGCCGGCACGGCCCTCTCCCACCGCGGGCTACCGGAGGCAGGCATGGGCATAGCCGTCGGCGATGTCGATTCGAACGGCTTCGACGATCTGGTCGTGACCCACCTCGACCGCGAAACGAACGCCCTCTACGCGAACCGCGGCGACGGCGTGTTCCTCGACCAGCGCTTTACGGCCGGAATCGCCGGACCTTCGCAGCCTTTTGTCGGCTTCGGTGTCGACCTCGCGGACTTCGATCTCGACGGCGACCTCGACCTGGCGATTGCCAACGGCCACGTCCTGCACGACATCTCCGACCACGCCCAGCGCCCGGGCGATGCCCACGCCCAACCGAACCAGATCCTGGAGAACCACGGTTCCCGCTTCCGGGAAGTGCAGTCCAGCGGGCTTTCCGTTCTCGGAGTCAGCCGGGGCCTGGTCAGCGCCGACCTGGACCTGGACGGCGACCTGGATCTCGCAATCGCGAACTGCAACGGTCCCGCGGAGGTCTACGCCAACGAAAGCGTCCGCCGCGGCGTGAGTTTCCGCGTCGACCTGTTCGATCGCGGCAGCCCGAACCGGCGGGCAATCGGTGCCGTGCTGGAGCTTCGGGCCGGGTCGGGATCGCAACGACGGGAGATCCGGTCGGGATCGTCGTACCTTTCCCAGAACTCCCTGACCCAGACCTTCGGCCTGCCTTTTCCCGACAACGCGTCGGACGCGAACGGGGAGACCGCCGGCGTCCGTCTCGACGTCCTGTGGCTCGAGGGCGCCGCGCTGCGCCTGGTGGGCTTGCCCTCCGACTCCAGAGTTCGTGTCGTCCGTTGATCGGCTCCAGCCGGGCGGCGGGAGCCCAGCGGCGGTAGCATCGCGACCGATGATGAAGGCCTCCGGCAAGCGGCTCGGGATAGTCGCCCTGCTCGCGCTGATCGGCGCCTCCGCCGCGGCGGCGCAGGAGCCGCCGCTCGCGTTGCGGGAGGCGATGGCCCTGGTCGAGCAGGGAGATCCGGCGGGAGCGATTGCGGTCCTGGAGAATCTGGTCGCCGAGGCCGAAGCGCCGGACATCGCCACGGCGGCGCTTGGGGCGCTCCTTCTCGAGACGGGAAACGCCGAGCGGGCGCTCAACGTCCTGGCTCCGCTCGCCGAGCGAAACCCACCCGATCCCGCGGCTCTCTTCAACGCAGGACGCGCGGCCGAGGCACTGGGGCGCTTGCAGGACGCGGCTTCCCTCTACCAACGCTCGATTGAACTCGAGCCCCGGTCGCCGGCCCTGCGAGCCCTGGGGATGATGATCGGACGCCTGGGTAGCGCCGGCGACGCGTACGAGTATCTCCGCCAGTGGACCGCCACGAACCCGAATGACCAGGACGCGAGGCTGGCGGCCGCATGGGGTGCGGTCGCACTCGGGCGCCCGCCGGACGCGGAGACGTTGATCGAAGGCCTCGATCCGCAGGAACCACAGGTGCAACTCCTGCGCGGCCGCATCCTCCTTCTGCGCGACGACCCCTGGGGCGCCCTGGCCGAGTTGCAACCACTGGCAGAGAACCCTCCCGCGCCCCTCGAACGGGGCATTCGAAGCGCCCTGGCCACCGCCTATCTCCTCGTCGGCGAAGCGGACGGCGCCATCCAACAACTGGAGAGCCTGTCTCCTGAAGATCCCGAGCTGGCCGGTCGGCTCGCCCGCGCCTACTACCAGGCGGGTCGAACCAGAGACGCGATCGCCACGCTGGCCCCTTTCGTGGAGCCCTTGACGACAGTCGAACCGCCGGCGGACGCTTCCACCGACCTGGCAAGGGAGCTGGCATACGACTACGGGCGGTTCCTTCACGCGACCGAAGAGACCGAACGTGCGCTTCCGTTTCTGCGTCTCGCGGCCGACCTGGACCCGGACCTCGCCGAGACGTTTCGGGCTCTGGGCCAGGTCCTGTCGGCGCTTGGCCGGCGCGACGAAGCCCGGGAGGCCGTCCAGCGATACCAGGAACTCGCCGCGGCGGCGGACCCGCTCGACATGCCGCAGGGCGATCTGGAAGATCCCACAGGGCGGGAGGTGCGAACGGCTCTCGAGCGCGCCGGTTCCGGCGATGCGGATGGAGCGCTCGAGGCCCTCTCCCGTGAGCAACGGCGGGCTCCCACCGACCCGCGACCGGCGATCGCAGCTTCTTCCGTTCTGCTTCATGCCGGCCGCAACGAGGAAGCCCTGGCGGCGGTGGAACAGGGCCTCGTCACATCCCCCGGAAACCCGGATGGGCTGTATCAACGCGGCGCAGTCCTGATGGCCATGCGGCAACTCGACGAGGCCGAGTCGATGTTCCGGCGGGCACTGGCAGCAGCTCCCGGGCACATCGCCGCCCTCAACGACTACGCCGTGCTGCTGATGAGCCAGGGGCGGGAGGCCGAAGCTGCCCAACACCTGCGGAGGGTGCTGCAACTCCGCCCCGCCGATCCCCTCGCGCGGCGCCATCTCGACCAGATCCAGGGACCGTCGGCGACCGACGAAGACCCCGCCTCGGACGTCGAGGCGCTCCGGCACGCGACCGAAGTCGATCCGGACAACGCGGCAGCCTGGGTCAGGCTCGGCAACGCGTTGCTCCTTGAACGGAGCTTCCGCGCGGCGGAGGATCCGCTACGCCGCGCCGTCGACCTTGAGCCGTCGAACGCGGAGGCGAGACTGGCCCTGGCATCCGTCCTGTGGGAGAACAACCAGCCGGACGAGGCGGAACTCCATGCCCGCGAAGCATCGACGCTGTTGCCCGCTTCTCCGGCCACGCATCGCCTGCTCGGCGGCATCCTGCTCTGGCGTGGCGAGTATCTGAAGGCCGCGGGGTCGCTCGAGCGTTCCGTGTCGTTGTCGGAGCCCGATGCCGAGCAACTCCTGGAACTCGCCCGGGCCTGGGAAGGCGCCGCCGGAGCGAAGCCCGGGCAGTCTGAGGAGCTGTTGACACGGGCCGAAAGCGCGTACCGACGGGCGACGGCAATGGCGCCAGAACACAGCGAGGCGGTTTACGGCCTCGCCCAGGTCCTGCAACGACTCGGGAGACGTGAAGAAGCCGCCGAGCAGATGGCCAGATACCAGACGCTCTACGAGCGCGATCAGCAGGACACGCGGGACCCGCCGCCCTAGAGTCCGCGTAGCAGCGCGCGCACGGTCTCGATATCCGCCGCGTACCGTCCGCGACGGCCCGGCGCCGACGCCTCACGCAGGAACCGCTCGAGAGCCGGGCGCGCGATCTCGCGTCGGCCCGTACGGGCCGCCGTGGCGGCCAGGTTGAAGAGCACGTCCAGGTCGCCGGGCCCGACTTCAACCGATCGCTGCCAGGCCTCAAGTGCCTCGTCGACGCGACCCTGATTGAACAGGGACATGCCCAGGTAGTTCCAGGCGAGCGCCAGTTCCGGATTGAGCGCCAGTGCCTCCCGAGCCTCGATCTCGGCGACCGGCCAGTCGCGACCGTGAAGCGCCGTGAGCGCCAGGTTCTGCCGCGCCACCGGATTTCGCTCGTCCATGCCGATCGACCGGCGGAGAACCCCGCGGGCTCGATCCGTCATCCCGGCCTCGGCGAGCACGAGACCGAACACGTTGAGGGCTTCCGGGTCGTTCGAGTCGGCGTAGCGCTCCATCAGCCGCACTGCGTCGCCCGCTCTGCCGACCTCGGACAGTGTCAGCGCCAGTTGACGGTGCAGCGAAGCCGAAGCGAGCCGACGCCGGTCGGCGTCGATCATGACCCTCAACGCTTCCTCCACCTCCCCCTGTTCGAGCAGAGCCTGAGCCAGGATCGTGTAGCCGAGCCCCATCTGGGGTCGCTGCTCGACCGCTCGGCGGGCCAGCCGCTCCGCCTCCTCGAGGTATCCGGCCTGGAAGGCCTCCGAGTACTCCTGGATCGCCCGGTCGAGCTCGACCAGCCGCTTGGGATCGTCCTCCGGACCGTAGGTCTCGGGGAGGGCGGCGCCGCCGGACGAGCTGAGATAGCCGAGGCTCTCGAGCGCGCGCCGCTCTTCCTCGGTCACGCCGCCGGCCGCCGGCGGCCACTCTGACTCCGCCGGCAGCAGGGAAGCGAGCTGCGCAACGAGGTCAGACTCAGCGCGGTGCAGATTCCTCGCCTCTGCCGGATCGGCCTCCAGGTCGTAGAGTTCAGCCTCCGGCAGCGCGACGTACTTCAGGAGCCGCCCGCCGTCCGCGTCGGTCGGCTCCCGCGGACTTGCGATGACGCCCCGGAGCGGCGCCCAGCCCCGGTGCAGGTTCGCCTGCAACGCCTCGAAGTATGTGGCGTCCAGGTCCCCGGCGTCCGGCGCGCGGTCTGAAGGCGCAGGCCCTCGCCACAGGCTGCGGCCCGCCATGTGCGGCAGCGCCGAAGCGTCGATGCCCGCAGCTTCCAGCATCGTCGGCAGGACGTCGATATGGCGAACCGGCTGATCCAGCCGGGCCGGCGCCAGTTCCTCGGCCCATAGCACCAGAGGCACCTTGAGGGTCGCGTCGTAGGCGAAGAGGCCGTGCGTGCTCTCGCCGTGCTCGCCCAGCGACTCGCCGTGGTCCGAGGTTACGACGACCAGCACACCCATCGCCGCGCCGGCCGGCGCCACCCGGGCGAGCAGGCGACCGACGTGGTCGTCGGCGGCCGCCACCTCACCAAGGTAGGGATCGCCGGCGAACCGGGAAGCGAAGGGCTCGGGCGGCTCATAGGGCGCGTGCGGTTCGTAGAAGTGGGCCCAGAGGAATCGCCGCTCACCCTCGTTCCGGGTCCACCAGGCAGAAGCCGCGGCCACCACCTCGGCCCCTCCGCGCTCCGCGATCGCGAAGCCGGGCGCCGAGCCCTCCGGGTAAGAGTCGTCGTAAAGCTCGAAGCCGCGGTCGAGCCCATACCGCGCGTCCAGCGGAAAGGCGGCAACCACCGCGGCCGTCCTGAATCCGGCAGCCAGGAACGCCTCGGCGCCGGTCGGGACCCTTTCCGGCAGCACGAAGCCGGCGTTGTCACGCACGCCGTGCTGGTAGGGCAGCTGGCTCGTGAGCAGGTTGACGTGAGACGGCAGCGTCATCACGTTGTGGGCGTACGTGCGTTCGAACACCCACCCCTCCGCCGCCAGCCGGTCGAGGTGGGGAGTCTGCGCGACCGCGTTGCCCGCGAAACCCGTCGCGTCCGCGCGCAGCGTGTCGATCGTGATCAGGACCACGTCCCGGGCAAAGCCGGGATCGGGCGCCGGCGGCCAGGCGACTGCCTGCCGGCTCGCCGCAGGCTCGAGTTCATCGCCGGAAGGCCCGCACGCCGTGACCGCTATCGCGGCCAGCAGAACGGCGTGCCGTACCTTCAGAGCGATTCCAGGTACTCCGCGAACTGCTTCGCCTCCTCGGCCCGCGGGTCGTCCGGCGCGAGTTCGATCAGCTTGCGGAAGTCCTCCGCGGCAGCCTCGTTCTGCGTCGCCGCCATCCTGGCAAGGCCGCGGTAGTAGTACGCGTCGGCCCACTCGGGCTCACCCTCGATCGCCGCGGTCAGCTTCTCCACCGCTCCGGCGAAGTCGTTCTGGTTGTAGAGATCGACCCCCTCACGCAGGAGGATCTCCGGATCGGCCTGCAGGTCCTCCGGCAGCCGCGCGAGGTACCGCTGCGCCTCTTCCGAGCGGCCGAGAGCGGTCAACCTCCGACTCATCAGCCGCAGCGCGTCCACGTTCTCGGGCGCCAGCGCGAGCGCCTTCTCCAGGTTGGCGATCGCCTCGTCGTCGCGCTCCAGGCGGATCTGGTTCTGCGCGATGATCACCAGGACCGAGGCCTTCGCCCCGTCCGGCAACGACGGGAGGGCCTCGCTGAAGACCGCGATCGCGCCCTCGAAGTCCTCGACGGCGAGCAGGCCATTGCCTTGCTCAAGGAGTGCCCTTGCCGCCTGAGCACCCGCGTCGTCGGTCAGGCCGGCTCCCTCGGCCTGCCGAAGTTGGGTCTTCAACACCGGGCGATCCGCGCCCGTGGCGTACTCGTTGATCGTCACGGCGTGCTCGGTCGGCACGAAGCCCGTCTTCGACACCAGGACGATCCAGTCGCCGCTCCTCAGCCCCCCCTTCGCCCACCGGCCCCGGCGATCCGTCTGCACCTCGTCGGGTCCGGCGCCGTCCATCGTCAGCTTGACGGTCGCCCCCTGGACGGACTTGCCCTCCGAGTCCTCGACGGTACCGCTGAGACGTCCCCGGCCCGCCCAGCCCTGAGCCGAAAGGAGACTTGCCAGCAGGAGTCCGGCAATGGCCGCCGTGGCGATTCGGATGCGATAGCTCATGAGTTCCCCCTAACGTCCCGAAACCGCTGATCCCGCGACGATGCTACTACCATGCCGCGCTGTTCGCGGGACAAAACCGCCCCAAGAACAAACCGCCGCCCCCGGAAAGCCCGGAGGCGGCGGTCATTCGAAGCAGAAGGCTACGGTCGGGGACGGAGGACGCTAGCCCGCGCGCCCCCGACTTTGCCCTGGTTGCCTAACGCCAGTTCAGGCGAACGCCCAGGCGGTAGATCCGCGGAGCGATGTTGTCCGCGAGGTTGCCCGAGTTCGAAATGCCAACCCGATCGTTGTACGACAGGCCGGTACCCTGGTTCGTCAGGTTGAAGATGTCGATACCGAAGGTCAGGTTGACCGGCCCCGACAGCGAGAATTCCTTCTCGACCCGGAAGTCGATCACCTGGACATCATCCAGCCGGATGTCGTTGAAGTCCCGGACCAGGTTGATGTTGGTGCCACCGTCACGGAGCGCGACGTTGCGGTAGTACCCGATCGGCGAGCCCTCGCGCCCCGTCAGGTTGGCGGAGACGTTGAAGCCCCAGCCGCGGTCCGGAGCGACCTGGTACATGCCGTTCAGGTTGTACGACCAGGTCGACTGAAGGTACCGCTGGCCCTTGCCGGAGCCGCTGGAAGCCGTCATGTAGAGCTGGCCGTCGATGTCGCCACCGCCCCGGCCGTTGTTCCGGCTGTTGCGGTCGAAGTAGGAGTTCGGCACGTTCCACTCGGCCTTGCCGTACTGGAAGAACCCGCGGGCCATCCAGCGGTCAGCGAGCCGCTTGGTCAGCGTCAGGCTGTAGCCGAGGTAGTCGCGCGAACGAACGCCGTTCTCCAGGTGACTGCCGAAGTGAACCTCGACATCGTCAACCCAGTCGTAGACCGACTGGCTGTAGCTGCCGCCGCCACGCGGCAGGCTGCCGGTGATCGTGCCGATCTGCCGGAAGTCGGTGCCCTGCACCAGGCGGCGGTTGCCCGCCCCGTCGGTGACGTAGCCCGGAGCCCAGGTCAGGTCGTCGATGCTCCGGGCGGTGACCTGAAGGCCGACCACCAGCTCCGGCAGGAAGGAGTGCTCCACGCCAGCGAGAATCTCGGTGGTCGTGGTCGCATCCATGCCGGAGTCGACCGTGCTCCAGACCCTCAGGGGATCCGTGGTGTCGACATTCGTGTAGATGTGCGCGTCAGTCACCGAGTCGCGGAGGGCGAGCGAGTAACCGAGCGGCGACAGCCGGTTGATGCTGTTCGTCGGCAACTGGTCCGCGAACTGCGAGTAGCTCGCGCGAACGAGCGTGTCGCGGTCCTGTCCAACCGCGTAGGTGAAGCCCAGCCGCGGCGCGATGGACTCCCAGCTGAAGCCCGCGCCGCCACCCGGGTACGAAAGACCCGGGATCAGCTCCGGACGGGTCGGATGCGCCGGAAGCTCGTACGCCTCGTTCTCACCGCCCTGCTCGTCGTAGCGAAGACCGGCGTTGATCGTCATCTTCCCAAGCGAGATCGTGTCCTGGACCCACAGCCCGGTGTACTCGGCCAGCAACTGGCCAACGTCATCGCGCGCGTAGTAGGTCCACTCCCGATCGAGCCGATGCCAGGTCTGGTTGGGACCCCAACGGAAGATCGAGTTGTTCTCGTAGGTGCGGTACCGGCCGCCGAACCGGAGCTCGTGCGTGGCGCTGGCGCCGCTGGTGAAGAAGTACGTGCCGTCGACCTTGAACAGGTCGTTCGGGGACGCGGCGAAGCCGGACAGGTAGTTGTTCGCCCAGATGCCGTCGTCCCGCTGCGGATCCGGAGCATCCGGATGGAGACCGTTCTCGTCGGCCCGGTTGCTCCTGGCGAACAGGCCGAAGCCGAAGTCGCCGTGCATGTAGGTGCCGGTGAAGAACAGGTTCGCCGAAGCGACGTGCTGGTCCTCGAGGCGGTACTGCGCCGAGGGACCGCGCTGGTTCCAGGTCGTTGCCGGCGGCCGGGTGGTGCCGGCGCCGCGCCCGAACTTCAGCTTGTCGCCGTTGTTGTACGAACCGACGATCGAGTTCTCGTCGCTGATCTGGCCGTTCGCCTTGATCACCGTGTTCTCGAGGAGCGTGTCGTCGGCCGTACCGGAAGCGGCGTTCTGGCCGATGTCGTTCTGACCCCAGCTACCCCAGAACCAGAGACGGTCCTGGATCGCGGCGCCGCCGGCCTCGAAACCGAAGTCCTCGATCTTGCGAACGCGGGCGCCAGCCAGACTGGTCTGGCCATTCGCCTTGTAGAGCTCGCCGTCGATGTTCGGCTGCGACGCCTTCAGGGCGCCGCCGAAGTAGCCCGTGGCCGCCGTGTTGTAGAACCGGGCCGAACCGCGGAACTCGTTCGTGCCCCGCTTGGTCACCAGGTTCACCTGGACCCCGGAGCCGTTCTTCGTGACGTCGGTGCCGCCGGTCGTGAACGACATCTCGGCGAACTGGTCGAAGTCGTAGTAGGTCGGCGAAGCGCCGGTAGCGCGCATGTCCGTGATCTCGGCGCCGTCCATCTGGAAGTCGTTCTGCGACGAGGACACGCCGGCCGCGCGGAAGTTGGCCTGCTGGCCGGACTCGTTACCGCCGACGTTGACCCGGTCGACGATCACGCCCGGAGTCTGCGAAAGGACGGCCCACGGGTCGCGCGCGGTCGGGATCTTCTCGAGCTCGACCTGGCTGACGTTGGTGCCGGCCGAAATCTGCCGCTCGTCGAGCAGCGGGCTCTCCGAGGTGACGGTGATCGTCTCCTCGAGCGCGGCGGTGAGTGTCAGCGGCACGTCCGTGTTCTGGCCGAGGCGGATGACGACATCCGGATACTCGATACCGCCGAAGCCGTCGAGTTCCGCGATGACCGTGTAGCCGCCGGGATCGAGACCGAGGAACCGGAACCCGCCCGTGGCATCCGTGAACTGCGTGCGGTCCGCGCCGATGCCGCTGACCGTGACGCTAACGCCCGGCAGCGGAGCGCCGGACTCATCGGTCACTGTGCCGTACAGATTGCCCGTCGCGGACTGGCCGAAGGCCGCCCCCCCGACGAGCAGACAAAGGATGACGCCGAACGTCGAAACGGTGCGTCTGCTCATAACGTTCAATACTCCCTCCAAGGTGAGTTGTACGAAGGATTGAGCGCCCTTCGCCGGGCGTTCACGATCCCCCGCAGTTTGGAACGAGCCGAATCGGCTCACCAACCGTGACAAGCCTACCGCAAGCGACGTGCCAGAACGGCCGGGGGCCGGGCACTCTGCGCGGTAGGCGGAAACCCGCGTTCCTGGAAGACCTGCGGACGCGCGGCAGCCAAGCTGTGCCAATTTGGCACTGGCGCGGTCACGAGCCCATCCAGAAAAACGGTGTGTGTCCATTTTCTTGAATAACCCGCCAGGTCTTGCTGACTCGCTGCTTACGTGCGCGTCGGCCCTCGGGCCGCTTTCTGACCGCTATCCGCCGGTACCGTCTAGCGAGGGACCGGGTTGAGGCGCGCTAGATTCGACATCGTACTTGACGGTGAACCAACACCACCGCCAAAGCAGCGTGACGCGTACCTGACCCGGACCAACCTGTCGAGTGCGGGAATCGTATAGCAGACGAAGCTCGTTGTCCATATGCCATGAACTCCCTTGCCGCAAGAGTCACTCCGATCCAGCCGCGCCTGCTCTCCTCCATGGTGCTCGTCCTCGGCGCGTCGATCGCCTCCTGCACGGCGTACACACCCTTCGACGGCTCCCGGACGCTGGCTCCGGAGTTCGAGCGCCGTCTCGGCAGCGGTTGGCAGGAGCGGGTCGTCGTGCCGTTCTCCGTCACCCCGGAGCTGCGCGCCGCCATCGACGATCGCATCAGCCCCGCCGGCAGCGAGACCCGCCGTCGCGACGAAGTTCTCGACTTCATCTTCGGCTGGCTCGATCTCCAGTACGAACTGACGCCGACCCGCACCGCGGCGGAGACGTTCGGCACGGCCCGCGGCAACTGCCTCTCCTTCGTCAACCTGTTCGTGGCCGCGGGACGGGAACGGCGCCTGAACCCGTTCTTCGTCGAGGTCGAGGACTACCAACGCTGGAACTACCACAACGGCGTCGTGGTCAGCCGCGGCCACATCGTCGCCGGCATGTACGTCGACGGCAACATGGCCACCTACGACTTTCTGCCCTACCGGCCGAAGTCCTACCGGAGCTTCCAGCCGATCAGCGACCTGGCGGCCGCCGGCCACTACTACAACAACCTGGGCGCCGAGGCTCTGATGGTGGACGACCTTGAGACCGCCGAGCGCTGGCTCGACATCGCCGTGCGGCTGGCGCCCGACTTCGACAAGGCGATCAACAACCATGGCCTGGTCCTGCTGCGGACCGGCCGTGTGGACGAGGCGATCGAGGTTTACGAAGAGGGCCTGGAACTCCATCCCGAAAGCGTGCCGCTGCTGACCAACCTGGTCCGCGCGTACCAGATCGAGGGCCGCCACGACCGCGCCGCGGTCCTGCTCGACGCGCTGGAAGCGATGAACCGGGCGAGCCCCTTCTTCTACGTCTACCGCGGAGACGCGGCGCTGGCGGCCGGTGACACGGCGACCGCGCTCGACTACATGCGGCGCGCGCTCGCGGCCGACTCCGAGTTGCCCGAAGTCCACGTCGGCCTGGTCCGCGTGTACCTCGCGACCGGTCAGATGAGCGAAGCGAAGCACCACGTCGAGCGCGCCCTGCGCCTGGACGCGACGCATGAAGAGGCGCGGAAGTATGCTGCGATGATCGAGCGGGGCGCACGGTAGAGGCGTAAACGGAACTCAAGGGCAGGCGCGAGCGTTGAAGAGGATGATGGCGGTTGCGGTCAGATGCCGGCCAGAGGGCCGGCGCACCGGCAGGGCGGCATTCGCGATGCTGGCGGTGCTATCGCTCGTGGTGGGCGCCGCCGTCGCGCAAGCACAGACGCCAGGTCCGGACGAACTCGAGCAGTTCGAAGACCGCGAGTTCGTCTTCGAAGTGCAGGTGCCGGTCAACGTCATCGCGAGGGACGGCACCGCCGTCCGCGGCCTGGCCGCGGAAGACTTCCAGATCCTGGACGAAGGCGAGGCGCAGACGCTCACCGGTTTCCGGGTGATCGACCTGGCGCAGATCATTCCGGACGAGCGGCGGGTCGTCGAGACGGACTACGGCGTGCCGCCGGCGGCGCGGCGCCACTTCCTGTTCCTGTTCGACCTCTCGTACTCCGCGCCGACATCGATCGCCAAGGCCCAGCTCGCGGCCAAGAACTTCGTGCTGGAGAACCTGCACCCGACCGATCTGGCCTCCGTCGGCATTCACTCCGTCGAATCCGGCCCGCAACTCCTGATCACGTTCACGCCCGACCGGGCCCAACTCGCCCGGGCCATCACGACGCTTGGCAATCCCAGACTCGTCAGGCTGGCGACCGAGGATCCGCTGGGCTTCCTGATCGACACGCCGGGCCGTGCGACGGACCTGACTTCCGCCCTCGACGTCGGCGGCGTGAACTCGGGGATCACCGAGATGGAGCGCAGCATGAGCAGCTACCTGCAGGTGATCGGCAGGGAGATGGCGAAGTCCGAGAGGAACTACGCGCGCGGGCAGATTTCACGCTGGGCCGACACCTTGCACGAGATGGCCCGCATCCTGTCCACGGTCGAGGGCCGCAAGCACCTGGTGCTGTTCTCCGAGGGCTTCGACGGCAGGCTGCTCTTCGGACGAGGACCGGACTCCTCCGACGAGGAGTTCCGGCGCGAGACCGACCTGATCGAGCGGGGGCAGATCGCCCAGGTCGATACCGACCAGCGGTTCGGCAACACGCAGCTTCAGACCCAGGTCCACCAGATGCTGAGCGAGTTCAACCGCGCCAACACGGTGATCCACACAGTCGACATCTCCGGCCTGCGGGCGGACTCGCTGGAGGAGAACCGGATCCGTTCGGTCGGTCGTGACGCCCTCTTCTATCTCGCCAACCAGACCGGCGGCCAGGCGCACGAAGACGCGAACGACTTCGGCGCCGAGTTGCGGGAAGTGCTCCAGTCCTCCACCGTCACCTACCTGCTCTCGTTCCAACCGTCCGACCCGGGAGACGCTGGCGATCACCATCGGCTGCGGGTACGGGCCCGGGCGCCCAGGGGCGCCCAGCTCTCCCACCGCATGGGCTACTACACGCCAAGGCCCTACGGCGACCTCCACCCGATGGAAAAGCGCCTGCTCGCCTCCGACCTGATCGCCGCCGCGGCCGAGCGGGACGACCTGACGATGAACGTTCTGGCCGCCCCGTTCCGGGCCGGACCGAACCAGGCCTACGTGCCGGTCATCGTCGAGATCGATGGCGCCAGCCTGCTCGAGGACCACGAGTCGCCCCGGTTACCGGTCGAGATCTACGCCTACATCACCGACGACAGGTCGGAGATGCGGGACTTCTTCAGCCGGGTCGTGACCCTCGACCTGACCGGCCGCCAGGACACCTTCGTGAACACCGGTCTCAAGTACTACGGCAGCCTGGATCTGGAGCCGGGCGAGTACCTGCTTCGGGTCCTCGCCCGCAACGCCCTGACCGGCGCCACCGGCGTCGAGACGGTGGCCCTCCACGTCCCGACCTTCGAGAGCGGCGAACCGACCCTCCTGCCCCCCTTCTTCCACGAAGAGCCGGGCGCCTGGTTCCTCGTCCGGGAACAACCGGCGGACCAGTACGCCAAGACCACCGTGTATCCGTTCACGGTCAACGGCAAGCCCTACGTGCCGTCGGCGGTTCCCCTTCTCTTCGAGGGGGGTGACGACGAAGCGGAGATCTGCCTCGTCGGTTACAACCTCGGCGCAGGCGACCTGTTCCTCCAAAGCACGGTGCTCGACGCGGACGGAGAACGGATGGACGGCGGCGCGCTCAGCCTGCGCGAACGAACCGTGACCGGCATACCGGGCCTCGACAAGCTGGTCGCCGCCTTCGATCCGGTCGATCTGCCGGCGGGCGACTACACTCTGAGGGTCACGGTGACCGATCCGGCGACCCAGGCTCGACCGTTCAACTCGATTCCGCTTAGAGTCCTGAACTGAGCGGCCGGCCCGGAGTCCCTTTGCCGCTCCGGAGCGGATCGCCTCTTCAGGATCTAAGGAGTCCGAGCATGAACGACCACAGTCGCTTCGCTTCCCCGTTGACACGCGTCCAACTCGTCAGGACCGCCGCCGCCGCGACCTGCACCGCCGCACTGCTCCTGGCGGCGGCCGACGCCGACGCCCAGCGCAACCGCCGGCGCCAGGCGCAGCCCCAGTTCAGCGACGCGACCACCGTGACCGTGGTCGAGGTGCCGGTCCAGGTGATCAGCAGCGGCGCCCCGGTACGCGACCTCACGCGGGACGACTTCGAACTCCTCGACGGCCGCCGACCGGTCGAGATCACCGGTTTCGACCTCGTCGACCTGTCGCTCGTCGAAGGCAAGCCCACCCAGAAACAGATCCCGGTCGCCGCAAGGCGCCACTTCCTGCTGTTCTTCGACCTGTACTTCACGGCCCCCGACTCGGTCGGCCGCGCCCAGCAGGCGGCGGCCGACCTCGTGTTGACCTCCCTGCATCCGACCGACCTGGTCGCCGTCGCCGTGTTCGACACCCGGCCCCGGCTCGTACTGGGTTTCACTTCAGACCGCAGCCAGCTCCGGCAGGCGATCCGGTCGCTGGGCCAGGTCCAGGTCGGCGAAACGGTCGTGCGCGACCCCCTCGGTCTCGTCATTTCGGACATCGGCGCCGCTCTGGCGGCGGGCGACGAAGTGGCGGGCGCGACGCAGACCGCTGGCGGCATCGACGCCGGCGCGATGCTCGCGGAGACACGGCGTGAACTCCAGAACCTCCAGGAGCAGGCCGAGCGCGGAAACGAAGCCAGCAGGATAGCCGCCATGACGCAGGGAATGAGCGCGCTTTCGGACTGGATGGCCTCGGTCGAGGGCCGCAAGCACGTCGTGTTCCTGTCCGAAGGCATGCCGACGAGGGTGCTGTACGGCAACCAGGGTCTGACCGACGAAGATCGGGCGTCCCTGCTGGCCGACAGCGAAGCCGTGATCCAGGGCCGGACCCAGGAGGTCGATCAGCAGAGCACGTTCGGCGACTCCTCCGCCCAGAGCGCGATGGAACGCATGCTCAGACAGTTCCGTGAGGCGAACTGCACGATCCAGGCGGTCGACGTCAGCGGTCAGATCGCGGGCGAGGCAGGGAGCAGACGCGGTTCCCTGCTCCAGATGGCGAAGGACACGGGCGGCGAGATGTTCTCGAACTTCACGAACCTCGGAGACGCGATGGAGGAGATGCTGGAGCGCAACAGCGTCACCTACCTCCTCGCCTTCCAGCCCGGCAACCTCAAGCAGGACGGCAAGTTCCGCCGTCTCCGGGTACGGCTCAAGGACGCTCCACGGGGCACGCAGGTGGTCCATCGTCCGGGCTACTACCCACCCAGGACGTACGAGCAGACGAGCCCGTTCGAGCGCGCGCTCGGCTCGGCCCAGGCCGTCATGGGCGGCGTCGAAACCGGCGACATCGACGCCGCTGTCCTGGCCACCGGTTTTCCCGCCGACAGCGGCAAAGCGTATGCCCCGGTGCTGATCACGGCCCGCGGCGAGGATCTCCTGGCCGGCGTGGAGGGCAGCGTTCTTCCGATCGAAATCTACGCCTACGCACTGGACGAGGACGGCGTGGTGCGCGACTTCTTCTCCACTCGCATGGGCCTCGATCTGGCGCAGGCCGGGGCCGCCATCCGCCAGAGCGGGATCAAGTACTGGGGACATTTCGACCTCGATCCGGGGACCTACTCGGCGCGGGTTCTGCTCCGCAACGACATCACCGGCCGCCGAGCGCTCGTGACCGGCGTCCTCGAGGTGCCCGGCGACGGTACCGTCCTGCAGCCGCCGTTGTTCCCGGAACCGCCCACCAAGTGGCTGCTGCTGCGGGAGGACCCGTCCGAGCAGCGGCAGGACGTTGCCTTCCCCTTCCTGCTGGACGGCGCGCCGTTCATCCCGGCCTCCCGCCCCGAGGTCGCCCGGGGCGGCGAGGCGCAGATCAGCCTGGTCGCGATGAACCTGGCCGCGGGCGCCGTCTCGGTCCGGGCGCAGGTCTTCGGCCCGGACGGTGAAGAAGTCACCCAGGGCGGCGAGGTCGCGCTGGACCAGAGCCAGGCGAGCGGCGGCGCGCTGTCGCGGCTGAACGGGAAGTTCGTCGCCGGGAAGAAGCTCGACCCGGGCGACTACACGCTCACCGTTACCGTGACCGACTCGGCGAACGGACAGCACTCGTCGTCGACGCCGATTCGGGTGCTGTAGACCGCCGACTACGGACTACAGAACGCCTTCAGGTCACTCACCGCCGCAGCCGTCCGTCCGAAGGGGTTGCCGTGCGTCCACGGCGCCCCGCCATCCGGCGGACGGACCTCGATGTTGAACGCCAGGTCGGTCACCGGCGCGACGAACACCCACCGGCCGCAGTTTCCTGGGGGCGGCTGCAGGACCTTGATCAGGACCTCGGCGTTGCTCCTGTCGAAGAAGTAGAGGACGGCTGACTGCTGGGAGTCCAGGCCGTAGTTCCGGACCGGCGTGGTGGCCGGCTCGCCGTCCTTGAGGAACTCGACGCACATGGCGACCTCGTAGCCGCCCTTGAGCGTGACGACCGCCTCCTTCGGTTCGCAGGCCGACATTTCGCCCGCCGCGAGCGCATGCCGCACGGAGGCCGGCCGGATGCCAGCGTCGACCAGCTCGACTCCGCCAGCGTCACCGGCGAAGCCAGTCGGCGCACCTGCGGCGCCGGCGAAGCCCGTGGTCGCCGGATCGCACGGGAAGTGCTTCAGCGCACTTGCGGTCGGAGCATCGCCGCCGCCGCGCGGATTCCTGTGGTCCCAGGTCTCGCCGGTCGCACCATTCTCGATCTGAAGATGGAAGGCCAGCGTGGTGACCGGAGCGACGTACACCCAGATGTGGTTGCTGACGTTGTGCTTGCACGTGTCCAGCACCTTGACCAGGACTTCCGCATTGTCCTTGTCGAAGAAGTACAGGATCGCCGATTGATCTGATCCGATGTCGAAGTACTTGGCCCGCTCCTCGACGAGTTCTCCCTCGCCGTTTTGGTACTCGACGCACATGCTGACGGTATAGCCGTGCTCGAACTCGATCAGCGGCTCCCCCAGCTCGCAGTCCGTGTAGTCCGTCGACGGCAGCACGACGGTCACCATGTTGCTCGGGGAGGAACGGCGGCGGTCTCTGACCGACCGCACTCGAAAGTCGTAGCGCCCGCCGGGAGTCAACCCCGTCACGTCGGCCGTCGTCGTGTTGGCCGGCACGGTGGAGTCCGTCCGCCAGCGGCCGCCGGGCGGGCGGAGCTCGACCTCGAAGCCGGTCTCGTCGTCGGACCGGTCCACCCAGCTCAAGCGAACGCTGGTGGGACCCGTCGAGTCGCCGGTCAGGTTGCCCGGCGCCGTCGGTCCGCTTCCAGGCGGCGGCCCCGGATCCGGGCCCGGATCGGGACCCGGGCCTCCAGGCAGCGAGTCGCTGTAGTGAGGTGCAATGGGCACCGAGTACTCGCGCAACGCACGCTCATTCTCCCGCTCTCCGGCGATCCCGAATGTCACCTGGCTACCGTCGATTCTCGGCTGCACCCGCACAGTGGAGAACCACGGCTCCACCTCGCCGCTGCCGTAGCTCATGATCGTGTCCTTGTCCGGCGGGTTTGGAGGCGAGGGGCTGAACCACGTGTGCCCGAATGCGTAGGGCGCGATCGCACGGTTGTTCCGGCAATCCGCATCATCGAAACACCCGGCATTCGGTGGATCGTGATGCCCGCCGAGGTTGTGGCCGACCTCGTGGGCGAAGGTCTCGTCGCCGCAGCCCTGCATCACCGTCAGGCCGTAGCCGCTCGGCGAGAACGACGCCGCCGTATCCCCCTTCTCAAGAAGATAGGCGATACCGCAGACGCCGGAGACTTCGGCGGTCACGAAGATATGAACCAGGTCCGCCTGGTGCTCGGCGCGTAGCGCCTGTACTTCCTGATTCCGCGCGAGTTGACCAAGAACCGCGCCGCCCGAGTTCGTGATCTCCAACGAAGCCGGCGCCTGTTCGTGATGCACCAGACGAGCGTCCAGAGCCAGATCCCCGTTGCGGAACACCAGGTTCAGATAGTCGATCGATGCCCGCACGGAGGTGTCCACGTCGCCGTCGCGGGCCTCGTAGCGCTGGCGAGCCGCCTCGCTGTAGACGATCAACATGTCGAGATTCGTGTGGTTCGACGCCTGAACGACGCGCTCCGGATCACCGTCGCGCTGCGCCTCGATCGCGGCGACCGGCAGCGACCGGTCCGGAGTCACGCCCCCGGGGCAGAACTCCTCCTTCGACTTCCGGGTCATCGTCGACATGTTCTCGATCCGCCCGCTGCCGTCGGGCCGGGCCGAGATCCGGTACTTCGCGCCGCCCGGCACGCCGAAGTGGCCCACCAGGTGGTCGTTCGCAACGGTGAACACGACGCTCTCGTAGTCCGAACCGACAACCCGGCCGGCCCACATCGCGTCGCCGTCGCCCCGGTCCTCGAACAGGCTCAACTCGGCAACCAGCAGCCGCCCGTTCGGCGCCGGCACTTCGACGCGCTGCGGGGCGGAGCGGATGAGATCGATGTCGAGGTCGATCGCGTAGGGCACGACACCGGGTTCCGCCACCTCCGGATTCACGATGACGGGGCCCATTTCCAGTAGCCGCTGCGCCTGGATGCTCGCGCCCGGGAACAGCAGGAAGAGACAGAGCGGCAGGAACCGCCACTGTCGAAAAACGGCCCGCTCCGGGGCGCCCCCGGACCGGCCCATGAGAGAAGTGGTCATGCAGGCACTATAGCGCCGGGCGGTGGCCGAGGCCGGCCAGAAGGCCGGCGCACCGACAGGAGGAACCGGCAGGAGGACTAGCGGACGTTGACGCCGCCTCTCAGGAACGACTGGCGTCCCCCGATGTCGTCCCGCAGGCCGATGCCCAGGTCGTGGTAACCGCCCTCCATCGTGAGCTCCAGGCCGTAGCGCCACGTGCCGCCCTCGATGTCGGCCAGACGGTCCGCCGGCACCGCGATGTTGAGGGGCGTCCGCTGCGGCTCGGTCGTGTGGTCCTTCTCGTCCCGGGCCGCCATCCAGAGCTGGATGCGGCCGTGGTGGACGCCGTCACGCGGGATGAGCGTCAGGTCCTCCCAGGCCACTTCGATGACCAGGGGGACGTCATAGTTGCCGTCCGGCCGCCGCTTCGGCGGCAGGTTGTGGATCCGGACCCCCAGCGGATTCTCCAGCATGTTCAGGTGGAGGGCTGACAGGGTTCCCTCGATCATCCGGGACTCGAGCGTCTTGTCCCGATACCCCTTCCGAAACCGGACTTCCGCGCCGCGGGGCCTGTCCTTCCAGACCACCTCGATCCGGTGGTAGGCGCCGTCGCCGGCCAGGTCCGGCATGTAACCCAGGGCGTAGTAGTTGCGGAAGTCGGCGGCGACCTGCAGCAGGTCCGGCATCACCCGGTTCGTGTTGATGATGGCCCGGCCGCCCGTCTCCTCCGCCATCAACTGCAGCGGGCTCTGGAGGTTCGTCCTCACGATCGTGTCGATCTGCGCCATCTGCCCCGGCAGGCCCGCGACCGCGCTGTCGATCGTGGCCTGGGAGTAAACCGTCAGCCCGCGCGCGTCGATCGCGTAGAAGCTGACCCGGTTCGCGTTCGCGACCGCCGCGAGCTGCTGGAAGCGGCGCGACATGTCGTACTCGGTCATCTCGATCAGCGATACCGCCTGTTCCCACACACCGTGCAGGAAGTAGAAGATGTCCTCGCCGGCGATCATCGGGATGCCGTCGGCGACATAGACGACCGCCTTCCGGCCCGGGGCCGCCGACAGGTTCTCGATCAGGCGCATCAGGCCGTCGATCGCCATGTTCGTCTCGTTGCGCACCGAGCCCGCGTAGTTGATCAACTGTTCGCGGGCCAGCACCGCGCTTCCTCCCACGAGGCCGCCCTGACGCGCCGCCTCGATCCGCCGCTCGTTGTCCGTCCGGTTCTCGATTTCCGTGTTGACGTCGTTGATCACCTCGAACAGGTCGCGGCGCTCGCTGTTGCGGTGCACCCGCTGGCCGGTGAAGGTCTCGAGGTCGAGCAGCGCCCGCCGTACCTGGTCGCGGTCGTTCGTGAACGGCATCCGCAGGTTCAGGTAGCGGTCGAAGCTCGCGAGCATGATGCGGTCCTCGGGCCTCAAGTGCTCGCGGATGAATGCACGAAGTTCCCGCATGACGCGATTGCGGTTGGGCGGGGTCAGATTCAGGTTGTCGATGTAGATGACGACGTGGAGCGCCTGCTCGGGCGGCACCGTCACCGGCTGTCGCGCGGCGGCCGCCCGTTCGAGAGGATCGTCCGGCGGCGGCGGCAGCAGCGGCTCCGCCGTCAGTTCGCCGCCGCGGCGCACCAGGAGTTCGTCGCCCTGCTGTTCGACCGCGTAGAAGTTGCTGATCGGCACGGCTCGCCCGTCGACCCGGAGCTCGAAGTCGTCCGGACCCAGGCCCAGCACGGGTTTGCCGTCGGCGTCGGTGACGTAGACGTCGACGTTGACGACCTCGACGTTGACGACCTCGACGAAACCCGGTCCCGAGGGCGAGCGCGCGTCCCCCGGCTGTGCGGTGGCCGGAAGCGCGGCGGCCAGTCCAAGAAGGACCGCCGCCGGCAAGTTGAACCGGCGAGGGATCGCGGTGGAGTCCCCCCAACTCATGGGGAGAGCCTACCCCGCCGCAACGCCTCGCTGTCCGGCCAGCGCCGCAGCGCCTCGGCGAGCACGGCCTCGGCGGAGCGTTCGTCCCGCATCGCCCGGAGAGTGCGCACCGCCTCCGCGTAGGCCTCGGGCGCCGGATTGACGGTGACCATCTCGTGGAGCGTCCTGCCGGCCTCTGCCGCGCGTTCCTCGACCGCGAACAGGAAGGCGAGCGACGAGTACGCGCCGAGCAGCCCGCGGTCGAGCGCGATCGCCTCCCGGTACGAGCGCTCCGCCTCCTCGGCCCGGGCAAGCGCTCCGAGCGCGGTCCCCCGATGGAGGTGAAGGCGAGCGAGCACCGACCGGTCACGGCGGTCGCCGAACTCGGCAAGCGCCTCGTCGCTCTGCGCGAGCGCCTCTTCGAAGCGGCCCTGCGCGTTCAGCAGACT
Organism: Holophagales bacterium; assembly: GCA_009845425.1. Lineage (GTDB taxonomy): Bacteria > Acidobacteriota > Thermoanaerobaculia > Multivoradales > Multivoraceae > Multivorans. The sequence continues at coordinate 152,588 of VXZQ01000014.1, read as the reverse complement.
CGTCCGGACGATGAGGGGCGTGATCCGCGGTCCCCGCTCCGCCAGGGCTCGTTCGAGGTGCTCCGCCGCCGACTCCAGGTCTCCCTCGATCAGGGCGGCCTCCGCGAGGACCTGGGGCGCAAGCGGCGACCGGTCGGTGACCGCCAGGGCGTGCTCCCGCGCCTCCGCCACCCGGCCCGCCCGGAGCAGGAGTTCGGCGACCTTGACTCCGGACGCCGCGGCATCGCCGCCGGACGCCTCAAAGGCCTGGCGGTAGGCATCCAGCGCGGCCGAGGGACGTCCCCGACGCTCCAGAATCTCTCCCAGTTCGTGCCAGGCCTGGACGAGTTGCGGCTCGGTCCGGAGCACGGACTGCAGGGCCGACTCGGCCGCTTCCAGCTCACCGTCGGCGGCGAGGCGGGCGGCACGCGCCAGCTCCTCCACCGCGCCAATCCGGCTCTTCGGGTCCGGCAGCGGACCGTCTCCGGCGCGCGCGCCGCCGGACAGATAGCCGAGCGACTCGAGCCGCCGCCGGATCTCCGGATCGTCCTCGACAGGCGAGGCAAGCGACCGGTCGATCGCTTCGATTGCCGCCCGCATCCGGCGAGCCGCCGCGCGCTCCTCCAGGATGACGTTGTTTCGTTCGCCGGGATCCTCGGACAGGCGAAACAGCTCAGGGGCCGGCGACTCGATGAAGTGGAGGTCCCCTTCGACGATCGAGCCGAGATCGCTCCAGCCGAAGTGGATGCGGGGATAGACGCTCTCGGAGACGATCTGGCGGGGCGCCGCGCCGGACGCCGGCTCGGCGCCCAGGGCGAGCAGATCGGTACCGACGAACCCCTCCAGCTGGCCGAGCCCCAGAAGCGAATGGACCGTCGGCGCCACGTCGCCAAGCTGCGCGTTGGCGGACACCCGCTCGCCTGCCCGCTCGGCGCCAGGCAGCTTGACGATCAGCGGCACCTGCAGCACCTCGCGGTAGATGAGGATCAGGTGGTCCATCTCGCCGTGGTCCATCAGGCCCTCGCCGTGGTCCGAGAGCAGGATGACCAGAGCGTCGTCGTAGAGCCCCCGCTCCTCGAGCCGGCGAATGAGGTCGCCGACCACCGCGTCCGCGGCCGCGACCTCCCCGTCGTAGGGATCGGCGTAGCGGTCCGAGAACGGAGGCGGCGGGTTGTAGGGAGCATGCGGCTCGTACAGGTGCAGGAACAGGAAGAACGGAGCATCCTCCACGTCGCCGAGCCAGCGCGTGGCCGCGTCCAGCGTCTCCGGGCCCGGACGCTGCAGCTCGCCGAAGTCGCGGCCGGTCTCGAACCGCACGCCGTCGTCGTAGACGTCGAAACCGCGCTCCATCCCGGTCCCGGCGCGCAGGACGTAGGAGGAGACGAAGCCGCCCGTGGCGTAGCCCTCCCCGCGCAACGTTTCGACCAGCGTCGGGATCCCTTCGTCCAGCCGGTAACCGGCGTTGTCTCGCACACCGTGCTCCGACGGCAACAGACCGGTGAACAGGCTGACGTGAGATGGCAGGGTCACGTTGACGTGGCTCCAGGCGCGCTCGAACAGCACACCGCCGGCGGCCAGGCGGTCGATCGCCGGCGTCTCGACCCCGGCGTAGCCGTACGCCGGCAGCCGGTCGGAGCGCAGGGTGTCGATCGAGATCAACACGACGTTCGGCCGGGCCGCTTCGGTCACCCGCTCCTCCTCCAGGGCCGGCGGCGGGGCGCAGGCCAGGAGCGCGCCCCCGCACGCCAACGCGATCGCCGCGGTCCGGCTCACTTCAGTTCGAGTGTCCGGCTGGCGGTCTGCGGCAAACCGTCCACGTCGCCGACCGGGGTCCACACCTCGACCGTTTCGCCGTCCTCTTCGACATCGGTCACCTCGACCCAGCGCGCCTCTCGCAATCGCACGACGACTTCGAGCTTGCCGTCGGCGGGCGCGGGCCGCCCCTGCTCGGAGGTCCAGAAGTTGTAGAGCGCCACCTCGGCCGACTCGCCCGCCTCGATCACCTGGAGGAAGAGTTGCTGCTCGTAGACCGGCAGCGCCCGGCCGTTCAGTTCGACGTCGAAGCCGAAGCTGTAGACGGCCCGGCTAGCCCTGTTGTCTATCGTCGCGACGAGCCGGCAGAGGGTCTCCGGACCGGGCGCCGCCGGCGTGACCTCGAACCCGGTGAACACGACCTCCGGCTCGTCAGCCGCGGATGACAAGGCGACCGGCAGGAGGCCGAGAACCGACGCCGCCATGACCGCCAGCGACGCCACTGACGAACTCCGTAACGAGATTCTGGCGGCGGAAGCCCCGGCCGCGGCCCCTGTGTTCGACACCCCATGGATAATACTGACGGGGACTCCTCGACCATGCCCACGAACCTCCTGGCCCGGCTGCCAGCGCTGCTTGCGCTTCTGGCCCTGTCCGCCTCCGCCCACCTTCCCGCCCAATTCGGCGAACAGCTCACCGAAGAGGACGATCCGACCCTCCGTCTCGGCGACCTGCCCACGGCGGAGCGCGCAGCCGAGCCGGCCTTCTACGACCGTGTCCGACGCCTCATGTCCGGCAAGCCGAAGGCGCGCAAGCGGGCGGCAAGGGCGTTGGCCAGGGCCGACGAGTCCGTCCTCATCCCCCTGGTCGACGCCTACTTCTTCTCGCCGAACGAAGCGCGTCCGGAACTGAAGCAGGCCCTGGAGGATCTCTCCGGCATGCAGCTCGGCAGCCGCTACCGCGACTGGTTCGAGTACGTGGGCAGCCGCGAAGACCTCGACACGCCCCCCGGATACACCGCCTGGAAGGGAGAGCTCTTCTCGCGCATCGACCCGGCCTACCGGCGCATCCTGAGCCCGGAAACGACGGTCCGTCTCAGACTGCGCGAAGTCCAGTGGGGAGGCGTTCCCCTCGACGGGATTCCCACGATCGACGATCCGGAGGCAGTACCCGCCGGCGACGCCCGCTTCATGCGCGACACGGACACCGTCTTCGGCGTCACTCTGGGCGGCGAGCACCGCGCCTACCCGGTCAAGGTCCTGAGCTGGCACGAACTGCTGAACGACACGGTCGGCGGCCGGCCGATCGCTCTCTCGTTCTGCACCCTCTGCGGCTCCGGGATTCTCTACCTCGCGGAGGACACGAGCGGCAGCCGCATGCTGTTCGGCACCTCGGGCCTGCTCTACCGCTCGAACAAGCTGATGTTCGACCACGCCACCCGCAGCCTGTGGAGCAACCTGACCGGCGAAGCGGTGGTCGGCGAACGCGCCGCCGAGGGTGCGCGGCTCGAGATGCTGCCGATGACCCTCACCCGGTGGGATGCCTGGCGGCAACGCCACCCCGACACCACGATCATGCGCCCCGATCCGGCCGCGGCCCAGCGAAGCGGCTACCGCTACATCGAGGGCGCCGCCGACGAGGCCCGCGCCGGCGTCGAGTTTCCGGTGTGGAGGCGAAGCGACGCACTGGAGCGAAACGAGCGGATCTACGCCCTGCAGATTCACGGCGAAGCGAAGGCCTACCCGCTCGACAAGCTGCGCGAAGAGATCCTGATCCACGACACGTTGGGCGGCCTGCCGATCGTGATCATCTTCGACTCCGCGAGCGGCGCCGTGCGCGCGTACGAGCGCGGCGACCGCAGATTCCGGATCCCGGGGATAGCGCCGGTCCGCCAGCTCCGCGCGGAAGACGGCACCGTCTGGCGGCTGGCCGAGGAAGGGCTGGCGCCCGCCGGGGGCGGCGACCTGCTGCCGCGAGTCCCCGGCCATGTCGCCTTCTGGTTCGGCTGGTACGCGTTCTACCCGGAAACCGGCGTCTACTAGCTAGTCGGGAACGCCCGCCGGCGAGCCCAACAAACGACCCAGTTCGCCTGCGCCTCGGCCCGCCTGGACCGCCGCCGAGTCGCCGACGACAAGCAGCGCGATCCCGTCCATGTCGATGTAGCGCTGGGCCACGCGCCGGAGGTCCGTGACGGTCACCGTGCCGAGACGCTGCCGATAGAGGGACCAGTACTCGTGAGGGCGGCCCAGCAGCTCATCCTCCGCGTAGCGGCCGGCGATCACCTCGGCGCGGTCGAACAGCAGCGGCAGCCGCGCCGCGAGAGACCGTCTGGCGGTCGCGACTTCCGCATCGGCTACATCGCCCCGTCGCAGCCGTCTGAGTTCCTCGAGCACAGCGGCGGCGGCAACCGCGACGGACTCGGGCGCCGTCTCCAGGAAGATCCGGAACTCGCCCGCGCTGGGGGCCGGCGGTCGGCCTCGACCTGTCCCGGACGGGACCACGTCCAGGTCGAACCAGGTCAACACGCGATAGGTGAGGCCCTCCTCGAGCTGCAGGCGCGAGCGCAGGCGAGACACCGCGCCGGGACCGTCCAGGATCTCCGCCAGCAACATCAAAGCCCAGCGGTCGCGGTGGTCCCAGGAGTTGAAGGCGGCGCCGCGGTGGCCAAGCGCAAGCGCGGCCTGCGTACCCTGCCGGTCCACCAGCCACCAGCCCGGATAGGCGGCAGCGATCTCCGGCCGGGTACCTCTCCTCCCCGCGCCCGGCGACGCGGACTCCGCGGGCACTTCCATCGTCTCGTCCACCGTCCCGCCCGACGCCTCCCAGCCGCCGAAGAGGTCGTCGAGCCGAGCGACCAGAGCCTCGCCTTCCACGTCGCCCGACACGGCGATCACCGCGCCCTCGGGGCGCCAGTGCCGGCGGTGAAAGCGGATCAGCGCCTCCCGCTGGAACGCCGCCAGGGAGGCCTCCGTCAAGCGCCGGTTCCGCGGGGAGGCCGGCCCGTGAACCAGGCGCGACCACTCCCGATCCAGGACGGTGCGCGGGTCGTCTCCTTCCGCGAGCAGGCTGACGCGGAGGCTGTCCTTCGCCTGCGCCAGCCGCTGCTCGTCGAACCGCGGCTCGAACAGGATCGACGCCAGAAGTTCCAGGCCCCGGTCGAGCGCCTCGGAACCCGTGTCGAGCACCAGCACGGTGCGGGCCCAGGAACTGCTCTCCTGGAGCCGGGCGCCCAGTGCGTCGACCTCGTCGTCGAGTTCCTCGGGACCGAGTTCGCCGGCGCCTCCGCGCCGGGCCATCGCCGCCGTCATCGAGGCCAGCCCGTCCTCTCCCGGCCCCTCGTTCCGGTCGCCGACCGGAAGGGCCAGCACGACGTCGACCAGAGGCAGGGTGCGGTCGGGCACGACGTAGACGGGCAGGCCGTTCCTGAGTTCGAAGCGGAGTCCGGCGACCGGAGGCGGATCGAAGCGCGACGGCGCGAACCGGAGACCTTCGGGCCGGTCCGGAATCGCCTGTGCGGAAGCCTGGCCAGTGGATAGCGGCCACGCCACGACGACAGCGAAAGTCAGCAGCCGGAGCACGTCAGCTCCCCCCGGCCCGGGCCAGGGAGAGGACCGCCCGTTCGGCCGAAACGAGATAGCGATCGACCACCCGTTCCAGATCGTCCCCGGAAGCCGCGGACGCGGCGTCCAGCCATTGGGCCAACTGCCCGTGGCCCCCAAGAACTTCGGCCACGGCCAGACGCTGGGCCATGCCGGCGTCCTGTTCGAGTTGACGCCACGAATCCGTCACTAGCTGCCGGCGGACACGCGCAAGTTCCGCGTCGTCGATGCCATCGTCGCGCACCCTCCTGAGCAGCCGGTCCCAGGCCGCGGTCAACTCCTCGAGACTCGCTCCCTCACCGGCCTCGATCCGTACCGCGAAATAGCCTCCGAGCTTCCGGGACACATGCTCCGCGGACGCGGCATAGGCGACCCGATCCCCTCCCACCACGAGTTCACGGTAGAGCCGCCCCGAGCGGCTGTTCAGCAGGCCGGCCAGCACATCGAGCGCTACCGCGTCGCCGGCCGCCGCGAACGGCAGCGTGGGGTATCGGATCTCGACCTGGCTCCGGCAGGCGCAGAGACCCTCCAGGGAGCCGAGCGCCGGCTCCGGAACCTTCGGCCCGGCCAGGGTCCCCGCCTTGCGACTGCCGCCTCCGAGCCGTCCGAAGTAGCGCTCCGCGAGTTCCCGCACCCGCGGCACGGACAGGTCGCCGATCAGAACCGCCACGATCCGTTCGGGGCGGTAGACAGCCTCAAAGTGCGTCCGCGCGTCCTCGGGAAGCAACCGCTCGACCTCGAGACGCTCGCCCCCCGGCGAATGAGCGTAGGGATGTCCCGCGCCCCAGTACGCGGCGTCGAACCGTTCGAACCACGCCGCCGTCGGGCCCGAGTCGATGCGCTGGCGGCGCTCCTGCTCGACTACCGCCAGCTCGCGACGAAAGCCGCGAAACACGGGCTCGAGCAACCGGTCGGACTCCAGCCAGAACCAGAGTTCGAGTTTCTCCGTCGGTACCAGGGCCTGGAAGGCGGTCATGTCGTGCCGGGTGAACGCCTCGATCCCCACCGCGCCGGCCCGCGTGTAGAGACCCGCGTAGGCGCCCGGCAACTGAAGCCCGGCCAGCCGTTGCTCCACGTCTGTCAGACCGGGTACCGAAGCACCGCGGTGGACAGACTGCTCATACAACCGCTCCCACCGGTTCAGGAGCGGCGCCTCGGCCTCCCAGTCGCGCGTGCCGATCGTGCGGCTACCGGCATACAGGAGGTGTTCCACGACATGCGCCACACCGCGCCTGGTCGGCGGGTCCGCCGCCGAGCCGCCCCGCACCGCCCAGACGGCGGCCAGGAGACGCCTTCCAGGCCGCTCGACCACCAGGAAGGTCATCCCGTTGTCGAGCTGGAAGTGTGCGGGCTCGAGCTTCGGCGGTGGAGCCTGGCCAGTAGCCGCCGGCGAAGAAAGCGCGGCAAGAAGAAGGAGCGTCAGAGACCAAGGCGCTACTCGCGACCGGCGGAACCCGGGCTCGCCGCTCCGCGGCATCGCGCCGCATGCCGGCCAGAAGGCCGGCGCACCGACGAATCTCACGGTGGTTCCTCGACGACGAGGTAGACACCCGGCGGCGGATCGACGATCCGCGTGCGGGCGCCGGAGGGCCAGCGGAGGTCGAGTCGCAATGGGCCGCCGTCCGCCGGAACCGCCCAGCGCAGACGGTGTCCGCTCGAAGACTGGTAGCTGTCGCCGCGGACGATCCACCGTCGTGCCGGCGGCGGTCCACTCTCGGTGGACAGGGTCGCCACGGCCCCCACCGCCTGCGTGTTCGGAGAGCGGCCGCGCGGTTCGAGGCCCAGCCACGCCGCCGTCGTCGACCCGGGCGTGTCGTTCCGCCACAGTCGCGCCGGACCGTCGTTCGCGGTGACCGCCAGGTCGATGTCGCCGTCGTTGTCGAAGTCCGCGGCCGCCGCGCCGCGGCTGACCAGGGGCTCCTCTTCGGCCCAGGCGCACCGCGCCTCGACGAACCGCCCGCGGCCGTCGCCGGCAAGGCCGCGCAACAGGAGGTTCCGCTGCCGGTGCTCCGTGTTGTCCCGCCGCGGCGAGGCGAAGATGTGGCCGTTCGCCACGTAGACGTCGAGCGCGCCGTCACGGTCGAGATCCCCGGCGACGATCCCGAAGCCGAGCAGGTTGAACGACGGTTGACCGAAACCCGTCGTCGCCGACACGTCTTCGAACAGCATCCCGGACGCCTGGCCGGCGTTGCGATACAGCGTGTTCGTCTCCACGTCGAAGTTGGTCACGGTCAGATCGGGGTCACCGTCAACGTCGAAGTCGGCCACGGCCAGCCCCATGCCCGCCTCGGGCCGTCCGCTGCGGTTGACCGCGGTGCCCGAGAGCAGGGACAGGTCCTCGAAGCCGCCATCGCCCAGGTTCCTGAACAGGAGGTTCAGCGTCAGGTCGTTCGCCACGTAGACATCGGGCCACCCGTCTCCATCCAGATCCGTGAACAGAACGCCCAGGCCCTTGCCGTCGGCCCCGCCGAGACCGGCCGCATCGGTCGTATCCTCGAACGAGCCGTCACCACGGTTCTCGTAGTAGCGATCGAGCTGGCCCGGGAACAACGAAGGGTCGCAGACCTCCGGCGGCGAATCCGGCCCATCCCGGCGGCAGTCCAGCCCGTGTCCCGGGGCGTAATCCAGGTAGCGGCTGACGTAGAGATCGAGATCCCCGTCGCCGTCCGCGTCGGCCAGCGCCATCGACGATCCCCAGGGGCGCTCGTCCTCGCCCGCTGGCGAGAGCGCCTCGGCCGCTGCGAAGCTGCCGGCGCCGTCATTGCGCAGGAGCACGGTCGGACCGTAGTGCGACACGAGCAGGTCGACGTCCCGGTCGCCGTCGACATCGGCCGCCACGACGCCCTGGCCGTAGCCGCTGACGAGGTCGCCGGCACCGGCCGGGACGAAGCGGAACTCCCCCGCCTGGTCCGGTCCCAGGTTCCGGAACAGCCGGTCAGCCGCCGCCGCGCCGCCGTCCGGCGGAAACGGCCCCGACTGCACGAAGTAGAGATCGAGCCAGCCGTCGCCATCGAAATCGATCCAGGCAACGCCAGCGCCCATCGTCTCGGGCAGGTGCAGGCCGCCCACCGCACCCGCGTCGTGCTGGAAGCGAAGCCCCGTTTCGGCGGCCACCTCGGAGAAGCTGAATCCGCAGTCCTCCGGGGCAGCCGCCAAACAGGGCTGAAACGCGAATGACCGGACGGCGACAAGGACGACGGCCAACCGCCGGACACCGCCTCGCCAACCCATCCGGCGACGGTAACAGTCCTGCCGGCACCGTAGACTCCCCCGATGGAACTGCTCTGCGGCGCGCACACGCTCGCATTCAGCGATCGTCCCCTTGTGATGGGCGTCCTGAACGTGACGCCCGACAGTTTCTCGGACGGCGGTCTCTTCGACCGTCCGGACAAGGCGCTCGAACACGCGCGACGAATGGCCGAGGAAGGCGCCGACCTGATCGACATCGGCGCGGAGAGCACCCGGCCGGGAGCGGAACCCGTCGACCTCGAGGACGAGCTCGCGCGCCTGCTGCCGGTGATCGAGGGGATCGCTGCCCTCGACCTCGGCGTGCCGCTGAGCGTCGACACGGCGAAGCCGGAAGCGGCCGACCGGGCGCTCATCGCCGGCGCGGGGATGATCAACGACGTCTCGGGCGCCGGCGAAGCGATGCTGGAGGTCGCGGCCCGTCACGGCGCGCCGGTCATCGCGATGCACATGCGAGGCGAGCCCCGGACAATGCAGCGGGCGCCGCGCTACGACGACGTCGTGGCGGAGATCCGCGACTACCTGGCCGAGCGGGTGGAGGCCGGCCGAAAGCTCGGCGTCGACGTGCTGGTGGACCCGGGGATCGGCTTCGGCAAGACCCTGGAACACAATCTCGACCTGCTCGCGAACCTGCGCGAGCTACGCGAACTGGACATGCCGATCGTTCTCGGAGTATCCCGCAAGTCCTTCCTCGACCGACTGCTCGGCGGCGTGGCGGTCGAGGAGCGGTTGACCGGAACCCTGGCGGTCAACGGTTGGGCGGCGGCCCTCGACGTCGTTGACGTGCTGCGAGTCCACGACGTGCGGGAGCACCGGCAACTGGCGGAGAGCATCGGCGCCCTGCGCCGCCATCGCCGGGCGCCGGCGCCGCGGCGACGGGTTCTTGCCCGCGGCATCCCCTGCCGATGCCGCATCGGCGTCACGGCGAGGGAACGCTCGACGCCCCAGGACCTCGCGGTGGACGTGGAGGTGCACATGGCGCCCGCGTCCCTGGGAGCGCCGGACGATCTCGGCGGAACCGCTGACTACGCCGAGATCGCGGAACTCGCCCAGGCCGTGGCGGCACGCGGCGAGTTCCGACTCGTGGAGACGCTTGCCGAGCGGATCGCGGTCGCGGTGTCCGCCACCAGCGCAGTAGCAGCGGACGGACCGGCGTCCCGCGGGCGGATCGAGTCGCTGCGGGTCCGGGTTTCGAAGCCTGGAGCAGCCCGCGAGCTCGGCGTCGCCGAAGTCGGCGCGGAGATCGACTGGCGCCCGTGACCCGTAGCCGCGCGTTCATCGCCCTGGGCTCCAACCTGCGGCCGCGGAGCGCAAACCTGCGCGCGGCCCTCGGTCACTTGCGTCGGGTCGCGGAGGTGAGGTCGGTCTCCACGTTCCACCGAACCGAGGCGGTCGCCGAGCGCGGTGTCCGCGCGACGGACCCCGAGTTCCTGAACGCGGCCGCGGCGCTCGAGACCGACCTTGACGCCCACGGGCTGCTGGCAGCCCTGCTCGGGATCGAGGCCGCCCTCGGCCGCGACCGGACCGCAGGCGCCGCCGGGCCAAGGACGATCGATCTCGACCTGCTGCTGTTCGACGACTGCATCATCGACGCGCCCGGTCTGGTCGTGCCGCATCCACGGATGCACCGACGCCGCTTCGTCCTCGAACCCCTGGTCGAGATCGCCCCTGCCGCCTGGCACCCCGGTCTCCGGAAGACGGTGGCCGAACTCCAGGCTGCGTTGTAGCACCCAGCTAGCGCTAGTAGCTCTTCGGCAGGCCGAGGACCTTCTCCGCGATGTGGCAGAGGATGAGCTGCGGGCTCACGGGAGCGAGGCGCGGGATCATCACTTCCCGCATCAGCCGCTCGACGTGAAACTCCTTCGCATAGCCCATGCCGCCGTGGGTCATGACCGCCTGGGTGCAGGCCTTGAAGCCGGCTTCGGCGCCGAGATACTTCGCCGCGTTCGCGTAGTGGCCGCAGGGTTCGTCACGGTCGTACAGCGATGCCGCCTGCATCGCCATCAGGAACGACGCTTCCAGCTCCATCCAGCACTCCGCCAGCGGATGCTGGATCGACTGGTTCTGGCCGATCGGTCGACCGAAGACCCGGCGCTCGCGGGCGTAGTCCGTTGCCCGCTCCAGCGCGTTCCGGCCCACCCCCACCGCCTCGATGCCGATCAGGATCCGCTCGGGGTTCAGGCTGTGGAGGATGTACTCGAAGCCGCGCCCCTCCTCGCCGATCCGATCCTCAGCCGGCACCTCGAGGCCGTCGATGAACAGTTCGTTCGAGTCCACGGCTGCCCGGCCCATCTTCGGAATCCGCCGGACCTCGACCTTCGACCGGTCGAGCGTGGTGTAGAAGAGCGAAAGGCCCTTTGTCGCCTTCCCGGTCTCGGCCCTGGGGGTCGTCCGCGCAAGCAGCATGACGCGGTCCGCCTCCTGGGCGGTCGTGGTCCAGATCTTGCGGCCATGGACGATGTAACCGCCGTCCGGCTGCGGCTCGGCGCGGGTCGTGATCGCCGTCGTTTCGAGACCCGCGTCGGGCTCGGTGACCGCGAAGCAGGTCTTCGCCCGGCCTTCGATGAGTTCCGGCAGGAAGCGCCGGCGCTGCTCCTCGGTGCCGAAGACGACGATCGGGTGCGGTCCGAAGATGTTGATGTGGATCGCGGACGCCGCGCTCATGCCGCCGCCCGCGCGGGCCACTTCGTGCATCACGAGAGCGGCTTCGGTGACGCCCAGACCGGAACCGCCGTACGCCTCCGGCATGGCGATGCCGAGTGCGCCGGACTCGGCCATGGCGCGGTGGAACTCGTTCGGAAAGCGCACCTCGTTGTCGACTTCGAGCCAGTACTCGTCGTCGAAGCGCGCGCAAGTGCGCGCGATTCCCTCGCACAGGGCCCGTTGCTGTCCGGTGAGAGTGAAATCCATCAACCGGGCGCGGAGGGGAGCAGTACGTACCGCGCCAGCACGGCGAAACCACCGATCAGGATCAGCGCCGCGGTCCAGATCAGGGTCAACTGCTGCCACCTTGCGAGATGGTCGAGCTCCCGTACCCGCCGCAGGATGCCGCGCAGCAGGAACGGCATGGACGCGCCCCAGACCAGGAGCAGGCCCAGGAGCAACCACGAGGTCGGCGAGAAGCCCTGCAACACGGCCAGCGCCCCGATCGCGAACAGGAGGGCCAGGCGCACCACGACGCGCACGAAGCGCAGGCTCCCGGCCTGCTGCCGCCTTAGCTGATCCCGCCGGTCGCTGAAGTCGATCGCCACGTCTCGACTCAGGAGTCGCCGAGGCCGGCCAGATCGAGCAGGAACGCGTAGACCAGGGCCGTCTCGCGGTACCGGTCGTACCGTCCGGACGCGCCGCCGTGGCCGGCGCCCATGTTCGTCTCGAGCAGCAGGAGGTTGTCGTCCGTCTTGCTGGCCCGGAGCCGCGCTACCCACTTCGCCGGCTCCCAGTACTGGACCTGCGAGTCGTGCAGCCCGGTGGTCACGAGCAGGTGGGGATAGTCCCGCGCCTCCACGTTGTCGTAGGGCGAGTAGGAGAGCATGTAGTCGTAGTACTCGCGGACCCTCGGGTCGCCCCACTCGTCCCACTCGAAGGTGGTGAGCGGGATGCTCGCGTCGAGCATCGTGGTCACGACGTCGACGAAGGGCACCCGGGCCACGACGCCGTCCCAGAGGTCGGGCCGCATCGTGAACACCGCGCCCACCAGCAGCCCGCCGGCGCTGCCGCCCATCGCGTAGATCCGGTCCGGGTCCGCGTAGCCCTCGGCCACGAGATGCTCGGCGGCGGCGATGAAGTCCGTGAACGTGTTCTTCTTGTGGAGGAGCTTGCCGTTCTCGTACCAGGAGCGGCCCATCTCCTCGCCGCCGCGGATGTGGGCGATCGCGTAGACGAAGCCCCGGTCGATCAGGCTCAGGAGCGGCGAGCTGAAGGACGCATCCATGCTCGAGCCGTAGGAACCGTAGCCGTAGAGCAGCAGCGGACTGCCGCCTTCCCCGGAGCGCAGGTCGGGCCGGTAGACGAGCGACACCGGCACCTGGGTGCCATCCTCCGCCGTCGCCCACAGCCGTTCGCTCCGGTAGTTCGCGGCGTCGAAGCCGCCGAGCACCTGGTCCTGCTTGCGCAGGGTCTTCTCCCGCGTCGCCGGGTCGTAGTCGAACACCGACCGCGGCGTGGTCAGCGACTGGTAGACGTAGCGGAGCGTCCCGGACGACGGATCCGGGTTGGCGCCTAGCCCGGTCGAGTAGGTCGGTTCGCCGAAGTCGAGGTCATGGCCCTCTACGGCGGCGCCGCCCATCGGCTCGACGCGGAGCCGCTCCAGACCCTCGCGCCTCTCCGCCAGCACCAGGAAACGATCGAACAGCTCGAAGCCCTCGAACAGAACGTCGTCGCGGTTCGGGAGTTCCTCGCGCCAGGCCGCGCGCCCGGTGTCGCCTTCGGCTGTCGACATGAGCCGGAAGTTCGGCGCCCCGTCGTTCGTCCGCACCCAGAAGCGATCCCCCAAGTGATCGACGCTGTACTCGTGCCGTTCTCCCCGCGGCTCGAAGACGACGAAATCGCCGTCCGGATCGTCGGCCCGCAGGATGCGCACCTCCGTACGCAGGGTGTGGCTGGAAGTCGCCAGCAGGTACTTCCGTGACTGCGTCCGCCCGAGGAACACGCTGAACGTCTCGTCCGGCTCCTCGTAGACCAGTTCGTCCGGCTCGGTGGAACCCAGGCGGTGGCGGTACACCTGATAGGCGCGCAGCGTGGCGGGATCCTGGCGCACGTAGAACAGGGTCGCGCTGTCGGCGGCCCAGACGAGATTCGCCGTTACGTCCGGGATCTCGTCCGCGAGAGTCTCACCGGTCGTCAGGTCCCTGAACCGAACGGTGTAGAAGCGGCGTCCCACGTCGTCGACGCCGTAGGCGAGGATCCGGTGGTCCGGACTGACGGACGGACGAACCGCCGTGTACTCCTTGCCTTCGGCAACCTCGTTCACGTCGATCAGCACTTCTTCGGCTTCGGGATCCTGGTCGCCGCCGAAGACGTCGCCGTCGGCCGGCCGGCGGCCGTGGATCGCGTACTGCTTTCCCTCCTCGTAGCGGGTGTAGTACCAGTAGTCGCCGTCACGGTATGGAACGGAGGCATCGTCCTCGACGACGCGGCTCCGGATCTCCGCGAACACGCTCTCCTGGAGCCCCTCGGTATGCGCCAGCGCGGCGTCGACGTAGGCGTTCTCCGCCTCGAGATAGGCGATCACCTCCGGGTTCTCGCGTTCCCGGAGCCAGTAGTACTCGTCGACCCGCACGTCGCCGTGGGTCTCGAGTTCGTGGGGACGCGCCTCGGCCCGCGGCGGGTCGCCGGGGCCGGCCGCGGGGGCGGCGCAGGAGGTCACGGCGAGGGCGGCCAGGAGAAGGACAGCAGCAAGTACCTTTGGCATAGACAGGAGAGTCTAGCCACCACTCCGCTCCCATAACAGGATGGCAGCGACAAGGTCCTCCAGTGCGGCGCCGACCGACTTGAACAGGGTGATCTCCGACGCGTCCTGACGACCGGCGTGCCGGCCCCGACACAGCTCGTAGAGATCGCCGGCGACCTCTTCGGCCCTCAGCGCGCCGGACTCGATCGGTTGAACCAGGTCGCCGGCCTCCGCCAGAGCGCCCTCCCGGGTGTCGACGAACACGGTGGCACGGCGCACCGCCTCGTCGTCCGCCTCGCGCATCGCCGGCGTGAAGCCGCCGACCAGGTCGACATGCGTGCCGGAGCGGAGCCAGTCGCCCAGCACCAGGGGTTCCGTGGCCAGGGTCGCGGTGCTCACGATGTCGGCGCCGCGGACCGCCACCTCCAGGTCACTCGCCGTGCCCGTCGCAAGCCCTTCGAGCAGCGAGGACCGCGACGCAGCGAGCGCACGCTCGGGCCGGCGACCCCAGAACGCCACCTCGAGATCGGGACGCACGGCGGCGTGCGCCCCGGCCAGGTGGGGCGCCAGGTTGCCCGTGCCGACCACGAGCAGGCGACGGGCGTCCGCCCGGGCGAGAAACCGCGCAGCCAGCGCCGACGCCGCCGCGGTGCGCCGGAGCGTCAGTTCCGCGCCGTCGATCAGCGCCAGCGGCTCGCCGGTCTCTCCCGACGCCAGGATGTAGCTGCCCTGAATCGTGTCCAGGCCGCGCGAAGCGTTGCCAGGAAAGGCCGTGGCGACCTTGACCCCCAGGTAGCCGCCGACGGTCCAGGCCGGCATCAGGAGCAGCGTCGCATCGGGCTCGCCGGCCGGCGCCTGCACCCGGTGGTGGTGGCGCACCGGCATTTCGCAACCGTGCCGGAAACCCACCTCGAGGGCGTCCACGAGAGCGCCCCAGGGGAGCAGTTCGGCGGTCCGGGCCGCGTCGAAGATCTCCATAGAGCTTGCGGAGGATAGTCTCATCCGCGATGAGCCACCTCGAGGAACTTGAAGAGAACGGCTACGTCATCCTGGAAGGGGCACTCGACCCCGCACAGCAGGAGGCGCTGCGCGGAGTGCTCCAGCCCCACTTCGAGCGCCATCTGTTTGGCCGCAACCCCTTCGAGGGCCACAACACGCAACGGGTGTACGGCCTGCTCTCGAAGTCGCGGTTGTTCGACGGGTTGGTCGCGCACCCCGCGGTCATGGCGGCCTGCGAGGCGACGCTCGGACCCGGCTTCCTGCTCTCGGTGGCTCACGCCATCCTGATCCATCCGGGCGAAGTCGCGCAGAGCCTCCACCACGACGACTCGTTCTACCCGCTGCCACGGCCCAGAAAGGCGCTCGGCGTGAGCACGATCTGGGCGCTCGACGACTTCACCGAGGACAACGGCGCCACCCGCATCGTGCCCGGCAGCCACCGCTGGAGCGGCGACCGGCCCGACGATGCGGAAGCCAAGCCCGTCATCATGCCCTCAGGCTCCCTGCTCATCTTCCTCGGCACGCTCTACCACGGCGGCGGAGAGAACTGCTCGGCCGGGTCCCGGCTCGGCCTGACCGTTCAGTACTGCCCGGCCTGGGCCCGCCAGCAGGAGAACTTCATTCTCGGCGTGCCGACCGGCGAAGTGCCGCGTCTGTCCGAGACCATCCAGGAACTCATCGGCTACGGCATTCATCCCCCGTTCATGGGACACGTCGACGGCCGCCACCCATTGAAGGCACTCCAGACATGAAGAAGCTCGCACTCCTGGCGGCGCTGGCCGCACTGCTCGCCCTGGCTTGCGGCGCTCCTGCCGACGCTCCGGAAGCCGAAGCCGGCGGCGAAGCAACCACCGGTAGCGCCGTCCCCGAAGGCACGCCCCGGCTCGTTCTCCTGATCGTCGTCGACCAGATGCGCGGCGACTACCTGGAGCGCTTCCGCCCCCTTCTGAACCACGGGCTGGGCCGGTTGCTCCAGGAAGGCGTCGTCTTCACTGACGCGCACCACTTCCACGCCGCCACCGAAACCGCCCCCGGGCACGCGACCCTGGCCACGGGAGCGTTCCCGAAGCGGCACGGGATCGTCGGCAACTCCTGGTTCGACCGCGAGCGCGGGTCCGATGTCTATTGCTGCGGCGATCCGGACCACGGCGTCTCACCGCGCAACATGCTGGTGCCAGCGCTCGGCGATCTGCTGAAAGCCGCGTATCCGCAAGCCAAGGTGTACGCCGCCAGCGCCAAGGACCGCGCGGCGATCCTGATGGGCGGACACCACGCGGACGGCGCCTGGTGGTACGGGCGGTCCACCGGCAGCTTCGTCACGTCGACCTACTACGGCGACGAGGAGTCCCAACCCGCCTGGGTCGAGGCCTTCAACGACGAGGACCGGCTGGCCGTCCACTTCGCCAACGCCTGGAAGCCGCTCCTCCCGCTCGACCACACGTCGGCCTACGACATCGAACCGCTCGACCGCGGCCCCTTCATCGACACGTTCCCTCACGCGGTCGGCGGCTTCACCGTCGAGCGCGAAGCGTTCTACCGCGACGTCTACACGTCGCCCTTCGTCGACGGTTACCTGGAGGACTTCGCCGAGGTCCTGATCGAGGCGGAGAACCTGGGCGCCGACGAGGTCCCCGACCTGCTGGCGGTCAGCTTTTCCGCCCTCGACACGGTGGGTCACGGCTACGGCCCGAACGCCCCCGAGACGCTTGACGTGATTCTCCGGCTCGATCGCACGATCGGCGAGCTGCTCGACTTCGTCGACGAGCGAATCGGCATGGAGAACGTCGTCGTCGCGTTTTCCTCCGACCACGGTGTCGGCGAAGTCCCCGACCTCGTGGTGCGGGACGGTGGCGACGGCGGCCGCTTCGGCACCGACCAGACCCTCTGCCTGCAACGCCTGCAGTCGCGTCTGAAAGGCCGCTTCGGCGGCGGGGAGTTCCTGGTCGACACCTTCTACCTCGACGGCGAGACGATCGCGGCCGAAGAGGCCAACCGGGCGGCGATCGAGGACGAGATCATCGAGGCGATGAGCGACTGTCCGCTGATCGCCGAGGTCGTCCGGCCGGCGGAACTCGATCCGGCGAATCCTCTCCACGAGCTGTACCTGAACAACTACTACCCCGAGCGCAGCGGAGACCTGGTCGTCGTGGTGAAGCCGAACGTACTGCCCGTACCGGCGTCCGTCATCGTCGCCAGCCACGGCTCGCCGTACGCCTACGACACTCACGTGCCGATGATCATCCGCCGCCAGGACGGCGCGGGACAGGTGGTCGAAGCCAGGGCGAACACGATCGACCTGGCGCCCAGCCTGGCCCCGATCCTCGGCCTGGACCTCGACAGCATCGCCGGCTTCGAGGGCTTCGACGGCACGGACCGGCTTGCCGATCGCTGAACCCAGGGAGGAAAAAGACCAACATGCGCAAAGTGCTCCGAGTCGCCACCGTCGTCGTCACGCTCTGCCTGGCCTCGGTCCTCCTCGCGGGCTGCCAGGCCGAGGCGCAGACGTACGCCGAGAAGCTCGGGTTTCCCGCCGGTACCCGCGCCGTCATCCTGCACGTCGACGATGCCGGCATGTCGCGCGACTCGAACGTCGGCGCCCTCCGCTCGATCCTGGAGGGTGCCGCGAACTCGATGAGCGTCATGATGCCCTGCCCCTGGGTGCCGGAACTCGTACGAAGCCTGGAGGAGAACCCGGGCATCGACGCTGGCCTTCACCTGACCCTGACCGCCGAGTGGGACGACTACCGCTGGGGACCGCTGGTGGGCCGCGAAGCGGCGCCCGGCCTCGTCGACCCGGAGGGCGCCCTGTGGTCGAGCGTCGCCGAGGTCGTCGCTCACGCCTCCCCCGACGAGGTGGAAGCGGAGATCCGCGAGCAGATCCGCCGCGCCCGGACGATGGGCTTCGAACCGACCCACCTCGACTCGCACATGGGCACCCTGTTCGCCACGATGGACTTCCTCGAGCGCTACATCGAAGTCGGCATCGAGGAAGGCATCCCGCTCATGTTCCCCGGCGGCCACAACGAGATCCTCGAGGCCGAGTACCGGGCCCAGGGGCGCGACACGCCGCCGGGACTCGGCCGCGCGACCGAACTCGGCGAGCGGATCTGGGAGGCCGGCCTGCCCGTCCTCGACGACCTCCACACCGTGAGCTACGGATGGGTCCCGGAGAGCGGCGCCGACGCCACCGACGAGGAGTTGACCGACTACAAGGTCGAGCGCTACGTCCAGACCCTGCGCGACCTGCGCCCCGGCGTCACGATGGTCATCCTGCACTCGACCGACCCGAGCGAGAACTTCAAGCACATCTCGAGTTCCGGCCCCACCCGCAAGGGCGACATGCTGGCGATGCTCGACCCCCGCGTGCAGCAGACGATCGAGGACGAGGGCCTGGTGCTGACGACCTTCCGTGAGCTCAAGGAAAGGCGGGATCGCGTCGACTGAGAGCCGGCTCCTCCTGGAGACGACGGGAGACGCGGCTCCCGAAGAAACGGCGGCCGCCTGGCTGGTTCAGGCGAGGCGGCTGCTGGCGGTGGTGGACTGGCCGGTCGAGTCGGCGAAGATCGAACCGACGTCGGAAGGTCCCCTGGCGGTTCTCGAGGTTCCCCCCGGACGGACCGCCACCGCCAACGCGATCCTCGATTGGACGTCGGAAGCCGCGGCGCGGACACTTCGCGGCGATCCGCAGCCGTCCGACGCGGAGGTCTACAAGGCGGCTCGGGCCCTGCTCAGCTCGTGATGCGCTCGAACTTCGGCGGGCGGCGTTCGACGAAGGAGGCGACGCCTTCCTTGAAGTCGCCGCGCTGGAGGCTCTCGGCCATCAACTGGTTCGACTCGCGAAGCGCGTCGCCGGTGTCCATCATCAGGTGACGGTAGACCTGCTGCTTGATGACCTTGAGCGACATCGGCGCGGAGCGTTCGGCGAGCGCCCGGACGTAGTTCTCGGCCTCGGGCACGACCCGGTCGTGCGGCACGGAGCGGTTGACGACGCCCATCTGGGCCGCCTCCGGACCGTAGAACTTGCGGCCCGTCCAGAGGATGTCGAGCGCGTTGGCCGGGCCCGCCACGCGCGGCAGGATCCAGCTTAGCCCATGCTCGGCGATCAGGCCGCGGTTCACGAACGCGGACGTGAAGACCGCCCGGTCCGAAGCCAAACGGATGTCGCAGAGCATGGCGATCGCGAAGCCGAGGCCCGCGCAGGGGCCGTTGATCGCGGCCACGATCGGCTTGCGCACCGCCATCAAGTAGTTGAAGGTGACGCCGAAGTTCTCGGCCCCCATCTCATCGATCGCACCCGCCTGCGCGTCCTCATAAGCGTTACCGCCGCCGCTGCCGCGCTCGCCCCGACTCGTGGCCTGGAGACCCTGCATGTCCGCTCCGGCGCAGAATCCGCGGCCGGCGCCGGTCAGGACGATGCCGACGACACGCTCATCGCGCTCGGCGGCCGCCATCGCGTGCTTCATCTCGGCCATCATGCTGCCGGTGATCGCGTTCAACTGCTCCGGACGGTTCAGGGTGATCGTGGCGATGGGATCGTCCACGTCGTACTTGATGAGTTCGTACTCGGTCATTCGCTTGGCCTCCAGCCGCTGTTCAGAGTGAGCGGCAAAGCGTAGCAGCGGCGCTAACATGGAGCCATGCTGCAACCTCGAACCCAGCATGGAACCGGAACCGTCGCCGCGATGCTCGCCCTCGCCGCCGCGGCTTTCCTCCTCGCCTGCGCCGGCGGGGAGCCGGCGTCCGAGCCCCGGGCGCCGGCGGCGCCCACTGCTCCGTCGGGCACGTCGGACCGGCTCGAGATCGTCGACCGCGCGATCGAGCACCACGGCGGCGCGCTGTTCGAGAGTTCCCGCGTCAGGCTGACTGTGGCTTCCCGTTCCGGGAGCTTCGATGTCGACTCGACGAAGAACGGCGACCGCTTCGAATACGTCATCCGGGCCTCCGCCGGGGACGACGAGCGCGAGTACCGGCGCGACAACGCCGCTCTCGAGGTGACCGAAGGCGACGAGCCGATGGAGATGGACGAAGCGGAGCACGCGCGCGCAGAGAGCTACGTCAACCAGCGCATGTACTTCCTCTTCCTGCCCTACAAGCTGAACGATCCCGGCACGTACAAGGAAGACCAGGGTCTCGAGGAGTGGAACGGACGGGAGTTGAACCGGGTCCGCGTGACCTTCGAACCCGGTTCGAGCGACGGCGCCGACAGCGCCTACGTCTACTGGTTCGACCCGGAGACCGCCCGGCTCGAGCAGTTCGCCTACGACTACAGCAAGGGCACCGGACTCCGCTTCCGCACGCTCCGGAACTACCGCCGCATCGGCGGCCTGCTGTTCTACGACGCGGACAACTACGGACTGAACACTCCGGACGGAGGCTTGACCGTCGACGACATCACGCCGGCGTACGTCGCGGAGGAACTGCCTCTCGTCTCGCAGATCGAACATCGCGACGTCCACGTCGAACAGCTCGCGAAGTGAAGAACGGACTCGCAGCCCTCACCGGCCTCACGGCCTGCCTGCTGTTCGTGTCCTGCGAACCGCCGCAACTCGAGGAACCGGCGCCGGAGTTCGATCCGCAGACCGTCGCGGCCGCGGTGCTCGAGGTGCTGGACGAGCAGGTGGAGGCCTGGAACGAGGGCGACATCGAGGGCTTCATGGCAGGGTACCTGCGGAGCGAGGAGCTGCGCTTCACCTCGGGCAACGAGGTCCGCCGCGGCTGGAGGAACACCCTGGAGCGCTACCGCCAGACCTACCCGGACCGCGCCGCGATGGGTACGCTGGCCTTCGAGGAACTGGACGTCCGGGTGCTGTCCGAGCACGCCGCACAGGTCTTCGGTCGCTTCCGTCTCACGAGGGAATCCGACGAGCCGACCGGTCTGTTCACGTTGCTCGTGGAGCGGCACGGGGACCGGTGGCGGATCGTCACCGATCACACCTCCAACTAGGGGTGCCGCCGCGACAAACCGCGGCGCCAAAGATGATGAGACGATGAGACAACCGAGCGTCATCCTGATGGGCGTGGTCCTCCTGCTCATGCTGGGGGCGGTCTGCTTCGCGCTGGAACTCCCGCGCATCGAGGCGGCGATCGAGACACGAACGGCCGGGACGCTCGCGGACGTCGGCGTGCGCGATCTCCGCATCGAAGCAGACGGGCGCGATGTCACGCTCCACGGCACGATCGCCTTCGCCGAGATCGGGGTCGAGGCCGCGCGACGCGCCGCGGGCGAGCCGGGAGTACGAAGCGTCGACAACCGCCTGGTAATGGCGGGCGAGCCGAACTTCGAGTTCGGTCCCGACGGCGACATCTGGCTGCTGGCTGGACGCCTTCCGACCCCCGAAAGTCGACAGGAGCTGTTCGACGCGGCGGCCGCCATCGTGGGTCAGGGAAATGTGATCGACGAGACGGGAGTCGATGCGACCGTGACCGAGCCGCCCTGGATACCGACTCTGCCCAGGCTGATTCAACTCCTGCGGCAGGTGCATGGCGGACCCGGCCTGAGGCTGCGGGACGGAACGTTGACCCTGACCGGCCACACGTCAAGCGAAGGCATGCGCGATCGCCTGCAGTTCGACGTGGGCGAGATTGCCGGGGCCGCCGAAACGGGCTGGACGATCGCCAATGAGATGGTGATCGCCCCCGTCGCTGTGAACAGGGTCGCCCAGAACCGGATCCGCCGCCTGCTGCGTGAGCAGCCGATCGCGTTCCAGGGTCGTACGGATGCGCTCACCGACGACGCCCGGGCCGCCATCGCCGGCATCGGCGAAGTGCTGGACGCCTTCTCGGACATCCGGGTCGAGATCCTCGTCCGCACGGTTGTCGGCAGCGATCCCGAGGACGACCGGCTGCTCAGCATCGCCCAGGCCGAGTCCATCCGCGAAGTCCTGTCCGCGAGCGTCCATCCCGACCGTCTGCTGGCCTTCGGCTACGGCAGCGACAGTCCGGCCGACGAAGACGGTCTGGAAGCTCCCGGGATCGAGTTCCGGGTTCTTCACCGCCCCTGAAGCAGGAATCGCGTGCTCTACGTCCTGTTCGAGATCTGGATCTGGGTGGTCGCCGCGGGACTGGTCGGCGCGATTTTCGGCTGGTGGCTCCGCAGCATGCGGGCCGCGAAGGAAGTGGCACGCGAAGCCCTGCTCTGGCAGCGGCGCGTCGAACGGCTGAGGAGACTCGCGACAGGCTTGAAGCAGATGTCGGACGACGAAGAAGGAAGTCGGGACGGCGCCGACCGCTGACCGCGGTCACCGGCCGGTGCGGAGATCGAACTCCGACGGCGCCACAGCCACGCCGGCCCGATGCTGCAAGGCGCGCGAAATGACATCCGCCAGAATCTCCGGCCGGTCCGCCGCGATGTCCCATTGTTCGCCGGGATCGAGCGCGAGGTCGTAGAGCAGCGGCGGATCACGCTCCTGGCGGCCGCCGGCGAGCCCGTACTCACCCTCGGTGATGAAGTGCGCCTTGTAGTTGCCGACCCGATAGGCATAGAGCTCGCTGCCGCGGTAGAACGGCACTTCTTCGCGCGGGCCTTCACCGCTTCCGCGCAGCACCGGGGCCAGGTTGAGGCTGTCCATCGGCCGGTCGTCGGGTACGGCGCCGCCGGAAAGAGAGATGAAGGTCGCGAACAGGTCGCTGGTCGACCCGATCTCGTTCGTAACCACGTCGGGGGCGATCGTCCCGGGCCACCAGAACAGCCCCGGCACCCGCATGCCCCCGTCCCAGGTCATTCCCTTGCCCTCGCGTAGTGGGCCGGCCAACCCTCCCTGGGTGCGGAACGCGGTCCAGGGGCCATTGTCGCTGCTGAAGAAAACCACCGTGTTCCCGGCGATCTCCTCCTCTTCGAGCGTGTCGAGGATCCTGCCGACGCTCCAGTCGATCTCCTCGATCACGTCGCCGTAGAGGCCGGCCTCGCTGTGGCCCTCGAACTCGGGCGCCCGGAACAGCGGCACGTGCGGCATGCTGTGCGGCAGGTAGACGAAGAAGGGCTCGTCCCGGTGGGCACGGATGAAGTCCACCGCCTCCTCGGCGTAGCGCTTCGTGATCGTCGTCTGGTCCGCCGGCTGCTCCAGCGTCTCCGTCACGATCTCACCGGCTTCGTCGCTCTCCGAGCGGATCAACGGCACGTCCCAGTACTCGATCTTCGGATCCAGAAACGCGGCGCGACGCTCCTCGCGAGGGAGCGTCGACATCATGTCGTTCGAGTACGGGATGCCGAACCAGTAGTCGAAGCCGTGCCGGGTCGGCAGGTACCGCGGCCCGTCGCCCAGATGCCACTTCCCGAACATGCCCGTCGCGTAGCCGAGGTCGCGGAGCGCCTCGGCGAGCGTGATCTCCTCATCCTGAATCCCGCCAACGAAATCCGGGAACAACACTCGCACCTGGTCGCCGTAGAGCCCGTTGCGAACCGGCAACCGCCCGGTCAGCAGGCCGGCCCGGCTCGGCGAGCAAACCGAGGCGGTGACGTAGAAGTTCGTCCAGCGCTGGCCTTCGGTCGCCATCCGGTCCAGGTGCGGCGTCCGGATCACGGGCGCACCGTAGCTACCGAGATCGCCCCAGCCCAGGTCGTCGGCGAAGACGACGACGAAGTTGGGGGGCCGGTCGAGTGGGGCGTCGGAGGACTCCCGGGCATCCGGCGCGCAGGCCGCGAGAAAGGAGACGAGCAGGAGGGCAAAGCAGGCTCTTGGCATGCGGCGAGTGTAAGTGACAGCGCTGGTTCGGGCTCGCCGCTTCGCGGCGTCGCGCCGAATGCCGGCCGGAAGGCCGGCGCACCGACAAGGGGATCGCTTGAAGACAGTAGGATCGCCAACTTCCGCTCTCCCCCGACCAACCCGAGACTCCACCATGACCGCACCCCGGATCGACGAAGCCCGCGCCCTGGACCACCTGATGGACCTGCTGGCCATCGAGGGACTGAGCGGCCGCGAGGGAAAGGTCGCGGCCGCGGTCAGGGAGAAGCTGCTCGCCGCGGGCTGCGAGCCGTCCTGGATCGGCCACGACGACGCGAACGAGCGAATCCCCGGCGACTACGAGGTCGGCAACCTGATCGTCGATCTGCCCGGCACGAGACCGGGGCCGCGGCGGCTGTTCATGGGCCACATGGACACGGTGCCGCTCTGCCGCGGCGCGGTGCCGGTGCGCCGGAACGGACGGATCGAGGCGGAAGGGGACACGGCGCTCGGCGGCGACAACCGGACCTCGATCGGCGCCCTCGTGACGATGGTCGAGACTCTGCTGGCTCACGGCGTTCCCCGGCCGCCGATCACGGTCCTGATGACGGTCGGCGAGGAGGTCGGCCTGTGGGGTGCACGGACCGTGGAACTCGAGCGACTCGGCCGTCCCGAACTGGGCTTCAACATCGACTCGGGCGCACCCCACGTGCTCATCATCGGCGCTACCGGGGCCGACCGCTGGCAGGTCGACATCCACGGCAAGTCCTCGCACGCGGGGGTTCATCCCGAACACGGAATCTCCGCGGCGCTGATCGCTTCGAGAGCGGTGGCCGACGTGGCCGGGAAGGGGTTCTTCGGCAAGATCGAGCTTCCGGCCGGCCGCGGCACCTCGAACATCGGCCGGATGGCGGGCGGCGAAGCCAGCAACCAGGTCACGGACCACGTCTTCGTATCCGGCGAATCGCGCAGCCACGACAAGGCGTTCCTGGCACAGATCACGGCCGCCTACCGCGACGCCTTCGAAGAGGCGGCAAGGAGCGTCACGAGTTCCGGCGGCCAGTGCGGCAGCGTCGACTTCCGGGCCGAAACCGACTACGAGGCGTTCGAGATGCCCAGGGACTCACCGCCCGTGCAACTCGCCGCGGAACGGGTCCGGACGGTTCTCGGCGTGGAGGCCGAGTACCTCGTCGCCAACGGCGGACTCGACGCGAACTACCTGAACGCCAAGGGTCTGCCCACCGTGACCCTGGGCGCGGGACAGCACAACCCCCACACCGTGGACGAGTACGTCGACGTACAGGAGTACCTCGACGGCTGCCGAACCATCGCCGCCATCGCCGCGGCCTAAGACTGGAGGCACCTGAAATGAACACTCGCATGTTGCACGAGAAGGTGATCGTCGTCACCGGCGCCGGCCGCGGCATCGGCCGCGACATCGCCCTGCTCGCCGCTTCCCAGGGCGCGGCGGTCATCGTCAACGACCTGGGCGGCTCCGAGCGCGGCGACGGTGCCGACCAGACGCCCGCACAGGGCGTCGTCGACGAGATCGCGGCGGCGGGAGGACGGGCCGCCGCGAACTACGAGAGCGTCGCCGACTTCGACGGCGCGAACCGCATGGTCGAACAGGCACTCGACGAGTTCGGCCAGATCGACGGCGTCGTCAACAACGCCGGCATTCTGCGTGACGTCATCTTCCACAAGATGGACGAGAGCGACTGGGACGCGGTGATCGCCGTCCACCTGAAGGGCAGCTTCAACGTGGCCCGGGCCGCCGCGCCGCACTATCGCAAGCAGATCGGCGGAGCCTTCGTCCACATGACGTCGACGTCGGGGCTGATCGGCAACTTCGGTCAGGCCAACTACGCCGCCGCCAAGCTCGGCATCGTCGGACTGTCGAAGTCCCTCGCGCTGGACATGCAGCGGTTCGAGGTGCGCTCGAACTGCATCGCCCCCTTCGCCTGGTCGCGGCTCATCGGCACGATCCCGACCGCCGACCCGGCGCAGGCCGCGCGCGTCGCGAAGATGAAGGAGATGACGCCGGCGCTGGTCGCGCCGCTCGCGGTCTACCTGCTGAGCGACGGAGCGAAGGACGTGAGCGGGCAGATCTTCGCCGTGCGCAAGAACGAGATCTTCCTGATGAGCCAGCCTCGACCTGTCCGCTCCGTCCACAACAGCGACGGCTGGACACCGGAATCCATCGCGGAGCGCGGCATGCCGGCCCTCGCGGGGTCCTTCTTCGACCTGGACCGGACGACCGACGTCTTCACCTGGGAGCCGACGTAGCCGCGGGGAACGGCGCCTACAACTGCCAGGCCAGCAGCAACTGCACGGCGCTTTCGTCCTCGGACGTGCCGAGTTTGTTGCTCCAGTACTGGTACTCGATGCCGGCGAACAGCTTGCCGGCGTCGCCGCCGAACGCCTTGCCCGCGTCCCAGCGGAACTGGGGCTGAGCCAGGATCGTGCCGCCGTACTCGACGCCGAACTCGTTCGTCACGGCGCCGATGTACTCGGCGTGGCCGGTGATCTGGAAGTCCTGCTCGCCGACGGAGAACAGGTAGAGCCAGTTGACGTCGAAGCAGTAGCTGTCGTCCGTTCGCGGTGCGCCGCCCGCGCCGACGCCGCTGCTGCCGTCGAGGTAGAGCATCAGGTCCGTGTTCAGGAAGATGAACCCGGGCGCCTTCCAGGCCAGGCGCAGCCCGGGCAGGTACTTGACGACCTTCGCGTCGCCGGCGGCGTTCAGGCCGGCGATGAAGCCGACATCGGCCAGCGGGCCGCCGCCGACCGTCTTCCCGGTCATCTTGCCGAGGCTCAGGGTCGGGTACCACTCGCCGTAGAAATCCCGCTCGTTGAAGCCGTCCCTGCCCCTGTCGTCGAGGTAGTCGATGAAGAAGAAGCTGTCGCCGTACTTCCACTGCGTCGCCTGCTGCAGCGTGAGGACGAAGCTCTCTTCCTCCTGAGCCGAGAACGGGTTCAGCAATTCGCCGAACTGGAAATGGAACTCGGTCTGCGCGGCGGCCGGAGCGGAAACCGCGACCAGGGCGGCCAGAGCGGCGACGACGAAACGGCGCCGCCCCCCGAATCCTCTTCGCCAGCCGCCTCCTGGCGTCACGCCACCTCGAACAGTCCCGCGGCGCCCATGCCGCCGCCGATGCACATCGTGACGACGACGTTCTTCGCGCCCCGGCGCTTGCCCTCGATCAGGGCGTGACCGACCATCCGGGCGCCGCTCATGCCGTAGGGATGGCCGATCGAGATCGCGCCGCCGTTCACGTTGAGCTTCTCGTTCGGGATGCCCAGCCGGTCGCGGCAGTAGATGACCTGGACGGCGAACGCCTCGTTGAGCTCCCACAGGTCGATGTCGTCGATCGTCAGGCCCTGGCGCTCGAGCAGCTTGGGCACGGCGAAGACGGGGCCGATCCCCATCTCGTCCGGCTCGCAGCCGGCGACCGCCATGCCCTTGTAGATGCCGAGCGGCTCAAGTCCGCGCTGTTCCGCCAGCTTCGAGTCCATGACCACGCACGCCGAGGCGCCGTCGGAGAGCTGGCTCGCGTTGCCGGCGGTGATGGTGCCGTTCTCGCGCACCGGCTTGAGCCCGGAAAGACCCTCGATCGTCGTGCTCGGCCGGTTGCCCTCGTCCTGGCTGAGCTCGACCTCGCCGAAGCTGATGTCCCCGGTCGCCCTGTCGAGGATCATCTTGGTCGCGTTCATCGTGATGATCTCGTCGTCGAAGGCGCCCGACTCCTGCCCGGCCGCGGTCCGCTGCTGGCTCTGCAAGCCGTACTCGTCCTGCTGCTCGCGGGTGACGTCGTAGCGCTTCGCCACGACTTCGGCGGTGTCGATCATCGGCAGGTGGAGATCCGGCTTGTTCTCCTTGATCCAGGGATCGGGAACACGGAAGTGGTTCATCTTGTCGTTCTGCACCAGACTGATCGAGTCGATTCCGCCGGCGACCACGACCGGCGCCCCATCGATCACGACCTGCTTGGCGGCGGTGGCGATCGCCATCAGGCCCGACGAGCACTGCCTGTCCACCGTCATTCCCGACACCTCGACCGGCAGGCCGGCCCGGATCGCGCACTGCCGGGCGACGTTGTTGCCCTGGGTGCCCTGCTGCATGGCGCAGCCCATGACGACGTCGTCGACCTCGCCCTTCTCGACGCCGGCGCGTTCGACCGCGGCGGAAATCGCCGCCGCGCCCATGGTCGGCGACTCGAGGTTGTTGAAGGCGCCCCGATAGGCCTTGCCGATCGGCGTGCGGGCGGTGGAAACGATGACGGCGTCAGTCATGGAAAGGCTCCCTGGCGTGGATGGTGGCTGTGTAGTCGGTCCTTCGGACCCCCGAGACTAGCACCTACCGTCCGGTCGGTCGGTCACTCCTCCAGCCAGGCGTTGAAGGACGGCTTCCGTTTCCCGCGGAACGCCGCCACCCCCTCGCGGGAGTCCGGGTGATGGTCGGCCATCGGCGTCCGGGCCGCGATGTCCTCGAGCGACTGCTCCCAGGTCTGGTCGGCGGCGTTGTAGAGGCTGCGCTTGAGCAGCCGCATCGCCACCTGCGGCCCATTGGCGAGTTCACGCGCCAGGTCCATGGCCCGCGGCATCAACTCGTCCGGCTCCACCACTTCGTGCACGAGCCCGAGGTCGTGCGCCTCCGCCGCGCCGACGAGCCTGCTGCGCATCAGGAAGTCCATCGTCTTCGGCAGCCCCATCATCTGAAGCAGCAGGTAGTGGCCGCCCTCGTCCGGAAGAAGCCCGAAGCGGAGCGTGCCGCTGCCCATGCGGGCCGCGCTCGAGGCGATCCGGAAGTCGCAACTGAGCGCGAGCGAGAAGCCGGTCTGGACCGCTACGCCGTTCATCGCCCCGATCGTCAGCTTGTCCATGCCGCGAATCGCCGTGTTGATGGGCTGCGAGATCTTGCGCAGCCCGTTGATCGTGCCGAGGACGTTGTCGTGGCCCCGATGAATGTCGGGCACCAGGGCCTCGCCGCGCCGGCCCTTGTCCTGTCCGCTGATGTCGTCGCCGGCCGAGAACGCCCTGCCGCTGCCGACAAACAGAACGACCCGAACCGAGTCCTCCATCGCGGCCTGCGTCAGCGTCTCCAGCAGGTCCCGCTTCATCGGCGCGTCCATGCCGTTGAGACGGTCCGGCCGGTTGAACGTGATGACCAGGATCCCCGGATCCTCGGTGGACACCTCGAAGCCCCTGAACTCGCCCGTCTGGATCATGCCTGCCGCTCCTTCCTGGGTGGTCGTCGTTCGCTGACGGCCGGTGATTGTGGCACAGCGCTGTGCTACGTTCCGCCCACCTTCAACACGCACTTCGCAGAGCCCCTCCATCTCTGCGACGGGAGACACCAAAAGGATGAAACGGTTCGCCATCGGGCTGTCGGTCTGCATCCTGGTTGCCTGCCTTGCGCAAGCGGCCCTGTACGCATCCGGCTCCATTTCCGCGGGCAAGGGGATCAACCCCAGGGACGCCTACACCATGGGCAAGGCGCTCACCTTCCAGAAGCTCGTCTGCCCCTCCTGCCCCCTCGAGAAGCGAGACCTCGATCGGGATCGCGCCCTCAGCCTGAAGAACAGCCTCGAAGCCCGCGACGAGGCCGAAAAGCCGGGAACGGCCGACGACGAGCACATCAACGTGCTCTGCCCCGGCGCCGGCGACGCCCAGTGCGAGGGCATGCCGGACGAACAGGAACTCGTTCACTTCTACCTGACGCGGCGCTACAAGCTATGACGCGCAAGCGCTTCGTTTCCCTGACCGCCGTTCTGGCGGCCGCGGTCGCCGTACCGCCCGCCTTCTCCGAAGGATCGCCCTGGCTGCCGGCTCCCGGAGCCGGAACGATCTCCGTCTCCTACGTCTCCCAGGAGGCGACCGAGTTCTACCGCGCGGCCGTGAAGGGACCGACTCCCGCCGGCGGCCACGAGCTCGGCCAGGAGACGCTCTGGGTCAACGGCACCTACGGCATCTCCGACTCGCTGGCTCTGGATTTCCGCGTCGGCGCCGCCGAGAGTTCCTTCATGGCGGGACCGTCGGCACCGTTTCCGCCCAAGGAGAACCTGAGCGGCCTGCAGGACGTGAACGCCGGCCTGGTCTGGCGGTTCCGGGACGAAGTGGTGAGTTCGGGGCCCAGCCTCGCCCTGCGCGCCGCCGCGATCGTCGGCGGCAGCTACACGACCGGCTACATCAGCTCCCTGGGCGACGGCGGCGACGGCGGCGAACTCTCCCTGCTCATCGGCAAGTACGTGGGAGAGCGCGGCGCCCTGTCCGCCGAACTGGGCTACCGGTACCGCAACAGCAACATTCCGGCCGACACCTTCCTGAACCTGTCGGCGGGCATTCTCGTGGGCGACCGGGTCGGGCTGAACCTCGGCTACCGGATGACGGACGCCGAGTCCTCCGGGCTCGACATCGGGGTTCGGCCCTTCTCTCCCTCCCGCTTTCCGGAACTCCAGGAAGACATCGAACTCGTCATCGGCACGGTCAGCATCGGTCTCACCGACACGACGAATCTCGGCATCTCCTACGGTTCGGTCGTCGGCGGGCGCAACACCGCTGTGTCGGACGTCCTTAGCCTCTCGGTCGGCTTCAGTTTCGACACGTACTGACCGAAACGGCGCTCAGGGCTCGTTCAGGCTCCAGTCGTACTCGTAGTCGATCGAACCATCGAAGCCGCGCAGACGCGCGGCGAGGTCCTCGTCCGCGTAATCGATGAGGTGGGCCAGCACCGACTCTTCGGTGTTGCCGAAGTCCTCGGTGTACCACTGGTAGATGCTCGAGATGACGATGAAGTCCTCGTCGACGAAGTCGACTCCCCGCGGATTGTTCACGTAGTCCCGCGCACCCTGCTCCAGCAGCTCCTCGGTGTTGGCGGCGGTGAACGCCGTCGCCAGCAGGTGGGGGCAACCGTACGCGGCACAGTTCACCGCGTAGTGGATCCGCCTGTCCCGCCACAGGGGCCTCAGGATGCCGTGCTCGATGTCGTCCAGGCTCAGGTCCCGGCCGTTCACCTGCGCGTGCGGGTCCTGCCACGGGCCGGTGTTCGGAATGACGCCCTCGTGGATCTCCTTGATGGAGTCCACCGGGTACTCCGAAAGCACCACCTGGACCGTGAGGGCGTTGTAGAGGTTGATCCAGTACGCCATCTGCTCGGCCCGTGAGTAGGCAAGCGGATCGAGACCCTGCAGGTACTCCAGATAGCCGGCCAGCTTCGCCCCGTCGCCGGAGCTGCCAGAGAACGCCGCATAGTCGAACAGGTTGACGCCCGAGCCGTCGGCGGTGACGTAGCCGTCCAGGATCTCCTGCCAGGGGCCGTGATCGATCCGCTCCGTGCTCGTTTCGTCGCTGACGTCCCAGCCGGCGATCTCGCTCGATTCCGGGGCACCGCAGGCGATGGCGAGGACCACCGCTCCCGTCAGGCCCATCCACTTTCGAATCGTCATTCCATGTCCTCTTGCATCTCTCTCCGTCGCCGCGCGGTCAGGTCGACGGCGAGCGCCAGCCCGATCAGACCGAACTCCAGCCCGCGGACCCAGAGCGGCTGCGCGTAGGGTTGCAACGTGTAGTCGGGAAGGTTCAGCCCGGTCATGTAGCTCAGCAGGATCGCCGCCGACGCCGTCCACGCCCAGAAGCTCGGAAAGAGTACCGCGAAGGGAAGCAGCCAGAGCAGGTACCACGGGTTGATCACCGGCGACAGCAGCAACAGAACCCCGAACAGCAGGTCGCCGCGTGGGATTCCGCCTTCTCCGCTGCGGACGTAGCGAAGGCAGTACCAGCCCCAGAAGGCGGCGAACAGCAGTCCGACGACCAGCCGCGCCCAAGACGGCGGCACAACCGTCCCGAGCAGTCCGAAGATCGCCGAGTTGAACTCCCAGTCGCGAGCAAAGGTCAGGAGCGAAACGAGATCGGTGCCGCCGGCGACGACGAACGGCAGGTAAGCCGCCGCCAGCGTGGCGGCAAACAGCGCCCAGTGCTTCGGCCGTGCACGGACCAGGACCAGGGGCGCCAGCACCAGGGCGAAGGTCTTCGTCGCAACGGCAAGCCCAAGGAGAGCGGCCGCCGTCCAGAACCGACGGTCCCTCGCGAGGACGATGGCGGCCAGCAGCAGGCACACTCCGACTCCGTCGGGATGCGCGGTGAAGGCGATCTCCTTGACCACGAGCGGGCACCACGCGTAGAGCAGAACGTTCCGTGCGGGCGCCAGACGGAGCAGGAGGACGACGACTGCCAGATCGACAGCGATCAGGATCGCCTGCAGCACGGCAACGCTGGCCGGCTTGATCCAGTACGCGACGAGGAAGACGACCTGGGTCACCGGCGCGTAGATCGTCGGCAGTTCCGGGTAGTTGACGCCGTCGAGCACGCCCTGGAACAGCGCCGGCACCGCTGGGTCGACGAAGAAGTCCTCCGGCGCGGCGCCATACGGAGTCCCAGCGGTGGCGAACCGGAATCCGTCCCAGAGGTAGCGGTAGAAGTCGTCCTCGTAGAACGGACCGCCGACGAGCCCTACGAGGCGGAAGACGACCGCCCAGGCGAACAGGCGGCGAACCGGGACCGGCTCGCCGGTCCTCAGGAAGCGGTAGAAGAGGCCGAAGACCGGGAGGCCGGTCCAGGCGACGAGGAGGAAGAACCAGCCGAGTTCGGGTTCGCCCGGCTGACGCGCCAGCAACGCGAGGGCGGCGTATCCCAGAGCGCACCAAAGACCCACCCCGTCGATGTACATGAGCGACCGCCGCGACGGCAGCCCGGTCGCGGGATCAGCCAACCCACTCCGTCCAGCCGGACCCGCGGTGGCCGAAGTCGAAGACCTCCGGGTGCAGCAGTTCGGCCAGGATCTCCGCTGACTCCACGACCCTGGGACCCGGCCGGTTGAAGAACTGGTTGCCGTCGGTCAGGAAGACGCGTCCGCTACGCACCGCGGAAAGATCGGCCCAGCCCGGCTGGGCGGTCAGCGGCGGCATCTCGGCCGCCGTGCGAGGAATGTCGAAGCCGCAGGGCATGACCGCGATGACGTCGGGATCGGCCTCGACCATCCGTTCGAACTCGAAGTAGCCCGAGTGCCTTCCCGCCTCGCCGAGCATCACCGTTCCGCCGGCGATCTCGACGAGTTCGGGGATCCAGTTCTCAGCATGCATCAGCGGGTCGATCCACTCGATGCAGGCGATCGTGGGCCGTTCGGCGAGTTCACGGGAACGGTCTCGGATCGAGTCGAGGCGAGCCGTCAACCCGGTGTTCAGCCGCTCCGCCCGCTCCGGACAGCCGAGCGCCGAGGCGACGGAGTGAATGTCGCTGAACACGTCGCCGAGGTCCATCGGCGCGAGCGAGACGATCCGCGGCTCCGACGCCACGAGTTCGCAAACCGCCTGCTCCACATCCTTCAGGCTGACAGCGCACACCTCGCACTGGGTCTGGGTCACGATCACGGTTGGGGCGAGTTCGTCCAGAAGCTGCGCGTCGACCCGGTAGACGGAGAGGGCGTCCGCGACGATCGCGCGCACCTGGTCGTCGATGGCTCGGCTCGATCCGTCGACGTCGACCTTTGACGAAGAGCACACCGGCAGCTTCTCCACCGACAGCGGAAAGTCGCACTCGTGCGACCGGCCGACCATGCGGTCCGCGAAGCCGAGCGCGCACACGATCTCGGTGGCGCTGGCGATCAGCGAGACGATGCGGGGCTCGCTCATACGGAGATTGCCCGCGCCGGAGTCGGGCGAGCCGCAGGTAGCAGATCGCAGAAGCCGAAGCCGTCCCGCTCGGTCACTTCACCCAGATCGACAGCGATCGGCCGATCGAAGATCGGGCCATCGAACACGAACGTGTGGAACTCGCCGTTCTCGCCGCACGGATCGACGCCGGCCCGAAGATCGGCGAGGAAGGCGTCGTCGAAGGCGCGTCCGGCGAAGGAGACGGGCAGAACGGCCGGGTTGACGCAGACGGTCACGGCCCGAAAGCCGTCACGGATGAAGGTCCGAGCCATTTCGTCCGTCGGCGTGTGCCAGATCGGGAACTCGCACTCGAGGCCCACTTCCGCGAGCTGGCGGACGCGGTACTCGCGGAGATCCTCGAGGAACAGGTCACCGAAACCGACCCGGCTGATTCCCCGTTCGCGGAGTTTCGCGAACGCCTTGCCCATTTCGCGCTCGTAGACCACGTTCGACGGCTCGGGCGGCACGACGACCTCGGTCAGCGGAAGGCCGATCGAGTCCGCCTGCTCCCGCAACAACGAACGGCGGACGCCGTGCATGCTGACCCGGTCGAAGGCGTCGGTCACCGTCGTGACCAGTTCCACCACCTCGAAACGGCCCTGCCGGCGCAGTTCCTGGAGAGCGAGGCAACTGTCCTTGCCGCCGCTGAAGCAGAGTGCGATCGGTTCCGGCATGGCGAGCCGAGGCTAACGCTTACCGAGCAGAAGAACCGCCGCCGCCGGCAGCACCGTCACCGACGCCAGCAGGCAAGCCGGCAGGCCGATCAGCATGACCGCCGCCATCGTCTCCAGGCCCGGGTGGTCGGTGAACAGCAGGATCGAGAAACTCGCCGTCGTGGTCAGCGTGGTCATGGCGATCGCGCGCCCAACCGACAGGGCAGCCGCGCGAATCGGCTGAGCCGGATCGTCGAGGAACCTGTGGACGACGTGGATGCCGTCGTCGATGCCGAGCCCGAAGATCAGCGGCAGCACGAGCCAGGTCATCACGTTGAACGGGATTCCGACCCAACACAGCACGCCCAGGGTGAACGGCACGGCAGCCAGGACCGGCAACACCGCCAGCAGGACCGAGGCGAGCCGCCGGAAGTCGACGCAGAGAACGAGCAGTACGAAACCCAGGATCGCCCCGGCGATCCAGGGGATCCACGGCCGGTCGCCGATCATCATTCCCTCCACCACCGCCAACAGCCCGCTGGCACCTGGGTCGATCGCCTGCACCACCTCGCGCTGACGCCGGGCCAGGGCGCCGTCCGCCTTCGAGTCCGCGGCGTAAGCGAAGACGAGCAACTCCCCGGTGGGCGCGATGAACTTGTCGCGCAAGCTGGGCGGCACGGAGTCGATGTTCGGTGGCCCAGCCGCCGCGGCTCGACGGAGCGCCCCCACTGCCAAGACCCGAGGATCGCCCATTCCCCCGCCGGCCGCGGCCGTCCCGTCCTCGGCTCCCAACACGCGGTGCAGTTCCGCGGCACGCTCAGCCAGATCGGCCGGCAGAATCGTGCCGAGGCTGACCGTCTCGCTGAACAGCGGATGACCGTCCAGCCGGTCCGCGAACTCCCGGGCCTGCTCGAGATTCTCCGCCGCGAGAATCCACGGTGCGCCGTTCGTGCCCAGGACCTCCTGGATCCGGTCGACCATCGCGATGGCCGGCACGCCGCGGTTCATGATCCGCTCAAGCCGCGTCTCGACCTGCAGCCGCGGCAAACCCGCAAGGGCCGCCGCCACAAGGACACCGCTCACCACGAGGCAGCGAACTGGGCGCTCCGTCGCCCACCGCACGACGGAGGGGAGGCCGGGAACGGGGACGGGCGTCGGACGCCCGGCCGGGGCCGCGGCCGCGGTTTCGAGCCGCCGGCGGTGCCGCCGCTGTCGCAGCACCCAGACGGAGGGCAGGAGGAGCAGCGTCAGCGGCAGGCAGAAGAGCAGGCCCAGCCCGCCCGAGAGACCGAGATGCAGCGCCACCGGGTCCGGCGCGGTGGCCGCGATGAGGAACGCCCCCGCCGTCGTGATGCCCCCGGCGACGACGCCGCGGCCGGCGCCGGACAGGGTACGCCGCAACGCCTGCTCGAACGAGCGACCATGAGCCAGTTCCTCTCGCTGGCGCACGAAGAGATGGACGGCGAAGTCGATGCCGAGACCGAAGACGGTGACGCCGAAGAACGTCTCCATCACGGTCAACTTCCCGGTCAGGACGCCGACGGCGCCCAGGGCGGCGCCAATCGCGAGGATCAGAACCGCAGCCACCGACAGCATGCCGCCCGGTCGTTTCTCGACGATCCGGAAGAGAAGCAGGACGAGCACGAGGCTGATCGGTGTCAGGCGCTTGATCGCGCCCAACGTCTGCTCCTGGTCACCCGCCGACAGCGCCGGCAGGCCCGAGAAGCCCGCCGTCACCCCGGAACCGGCCAGGGCGCTCTCGATCGCGGCTTCGATCTCGAAGAACGGGCTCTCGCCCACCTCTTCCGCCAGCGGGTCCTTCGCCATCTTGATCTCGACGAGGCGGGCGCCGGGCACGCTGGCCACCGCGCCGCGAAGCGCCACGGCAGAGGCGGCGAACTCCGCCAGATTCGCAACGTCGTCCGGCCGCTCGACGAGGGCGAGCCAACGGTCGAACAGAGGCCGCTCGACAAGCCACGGCGCCTGCTCCGCGAGCCACTCGAGTGGCAGCGGGCGTCGGGCGGCGGCGACTGACGGCAGCGCCGACGCGGCCTCGATCGTGCGGTCTACGGCCTGATCGAGCCGCTCCTCCTCGCCCTCGAGCAGTACCAGAAGCAGACCGCCGAGTTCGTACTGCTCGGACACCTCGAAGTAACGGCCGACGTGCTCGTTGGCCCGGTTCATGACGCCTGTGAACGTGAGATCGACCGTCGTCGCCGGCAGCAACGCGGCCAGGGCGAGCGCCGGTAAGACGGCACAGGCGATCGCCCTCCACGGCGAGCGAATCGTCCATCGCGCAACCGCGTCGAGTGCCCGTCTCATGCTCAGGGAACGCTGCTACAGTCCCGCGCGCCCGTGGCCCTGAAGATGGGGGCCGCAGAACGAGGAGAAGAGATGAAGTTCGGCATCATGTTCGCCAACACCGGCCCGTTCGTCGATGGCCCGCCCGCCGCGGGTCTGGCTCAGGCAGCCGAAGCCGCCGGCTTCGACTCGCTATGGACCGTGGAGCACGTCGTCGTCCCGCGCGGCTACGCCTCCCCCTACCCCTATGACGAAAGCGGCAAGATGCCCGGCGGACGCGAGGACTTCGACATCCCCGACCCGCTCGTCTGGCTATCCTACGTGGCCGCTGCGACCAAGAGCATCAAGCTCGCCACCGGCATCCTGATCGTCCCACAACGCAACCCCCTGGTCACCGCCAAGGCAGTCGCCACGCTCGACAAGCTCTCCGGCGGCCGGGCAGTGCTGGGCGTCGGCGTCGGCTGGCTCGAGGAGGAGTTCAACGCCCTGGGCGTGCCCTTCGCCGGGCGCGGACGCCGCCTGGACGACTACATTCGCGCCTTCCGGGCGCTGTGGACCGAGGACTGCCCGAGCCACGACGGCGAGTTCGTCTCCTTCTCCGACTGCTACAGCCGACCGCAGCCCGTCCAGGACTCCGTGCCGATCGTCGTCGGCGGCCACTCGGACCGCGCCGCCCGCCGCGCCGGCGAACTGGGCGACGGTTTCTTCCCCGCTCTCGGCGACGTCGACAAGCTGAAGCACCTGCTCGGCATCATGCGCGAGAGCGCCGAGGCGGCCGGCCGCGACCCGGACGCGATCGAGATCACAGCCAACGGCGGACCGCCCGATCACGTGGCGCGCATGGCCGAACTCGGCGTCTCCCGCGTCATCTTCCCGCCGATGCCGCCGGACAGCCTGGCCCAGTTCGGCGAAGAGGTCATCGCGAAGTTCAGTTGACTTGCGGCGGTGGTAACTTCCCCGCATGATCCACGCTCAAAGTCGCATTCGCCCCCTGCTCCTCGCCCTCGCGTTTCTCCTCCTCGCAGCCACCCCCACCCTTGCCTCCGACTCCGAGTCCGAAGCCGACGACCCCGTCCGCGTCCTCTTCCTCAGCAAATCCTCCGGCTTCCAGCACTCGGCGATCAAGCGCACCGATGGCCATCCCAGCCATGTCGACACCGTGCTCGCCCAGGTAGCGGCCGAGCGGGGCTTTGAGATCACGTCCACCAAGGACGCCGGCCTGATCAATGCGACCCAGCTCGCCAACTTCGATGTCGTCATCTTCTACACGACCGGCGATCTGACCCAGCGCGGCGGCACCGGCGAGGGCTTCTTCCGAGGCGACGGCAATCCCCCGATGAGCGCCGACGGCGTCTCCGACCTGATCGCCTGGATCGAAGCCGGCGGCGGCTTCGTCGGCTTCCACCCCGCGACCGACACCTTCCACGGCGAGAACGACGAGATCACCCCCTACATCGGCATGATCGGCGGCGAGTTCACCCACCACGGCGCCCAGTTCCCCGGCATCGTCCGTGTCGCCAACGCCCACCACCCGACGATGAAGTCCGTCGAGGACGGCTGGAAGATCATGGACGAGTGGTACCTGTTCAAGAACGTCGCTGAGGACAAGCTCCACGTCCTCGCGCTGATGGACCCGGGCGAAGAACGGGCCAAACAGGAGGTCTACGACATCGCGCCCTATCCCATCGCCTGGTGCCGCGAACTCGGCGCCGGCCGCGTCCTCTACAACGCGATGGGCCACCGCGAGGACGTCTGGGACCACGAGATGTTCCAGGCCTGGGTCGGCGACACGATCGAATGGGCGGCTGGCGAAGGCGAAGCCGCCGCCGCGCCGAACTGGGCGGACGTGGTTCCGTGAAGTGTTGGGCCTAAACACCGCCCAAGTACTGCCGAAACAAACACAACCGCCGCGATGCCGTGTTCCGAACGCGCCGACGCGCCAGACGGCGTGCGACTGAGGTTCCATCGACTCCATCGACCTTCTCTGGGGCTGAAACAGTGACATCAGCCGTATCCACTTTGGGAGGTTCCGCTCTAGTGTTGGCCGCACTGGCGTTCTCGGTGATGGCTTGTGGGTGGCCACACGACTCTGATGCAGTCATCCTGAAGTCCACGTTCGACGGAGCGTGGGTAGAGGTCGGGCGTGTGACTGGCTATGGGGAAAGAAACCTGAGCGTGTGTCTTGACGACTATGCCCCTGCGCTGAGCGACCGGGCCGCATCGTTGGCCGTTGGTAAGCCGGCGGAGTTCACTTGCAAGGCCGGCCGCTGATGGCGGAGTATGTGTGAAGTGGCGGAAGAAGCGACGTGAATTGACGACGACCTGAGGAGGATGACCGAATGAAGTCCTACGTACTCCCCGCCATAGCCTTGGGAGTGGCGTTGCCTGCGGATAGCTCCGGCCAGGCGAGAATCGCTCCCAAGTGGCTAGAGTGCTTTGCACCCAGCGAGTGCGAGGTTGCCCCTCCCGACCGGGCCACCATCGAGCAGCACTTCCCACACTGCGTCGAGTCGCCCTGACCAGGAGTGAACCACGGGCCGAGCATGAGCAGCGGCAGGATCCACGTTGACAGCGAAGGGGTCGTCCGTGGCCCAAGCGGACAGCGCATCGAGGGAGTCGAACTGATGGCAAACGGCGAAATGAACCTAACGCACCCCGTATTCACCGACGAGGACGGGAAGGTGGATGGTGTCGACATGACGGTCGCCGAGAATCGAAGACAACACCACAACAAGCTGGCAGGCATCACGGAGGACGACCAAAAGGAACTGAGAAACCGCCTGGTCAATCAGCCGGAGCACCAAGCGTTCCTGTTCCGGGGCCGCAAGAAGGAA
Organism: Holophagales bacterium; assembly: GCA_009845425.1. Taxonomy (GTDB): domain Bacteria; phylum Acidobacteriota; class Thermoanaerobaculia; order Multivoradales; family Multivoraceae; genus Multivorans. The sequence goes on along the minus strand of VXZQ01000014.1, from coordinate 113,472 downwards.
GGTGGCGGCAAGAGATGGGAGCACGAAGCCAAAGTGCGTGAGCCGCTGGACCCGACCCAGACTCACGACAGCCCGGAGTTCCCTCTCGGCTCAGTGTTGTTCGTCCGGGGAGACGAAGATGACGACTGAACTCCCGGGAGCAGATGAGCCTGGTCTCCGCCTACCGGTACGACAGGAACAGGGTGCTTGACACCGATGACAAGCCTGGGCCCTACACGTACGACGTGAACACGGGCATCGTGTATGTTCAGGACGTCAGGCAAGTTCTCCGGCTCATCTCGGACAATCCGATCGGGATCGAAGTAGATCAACCCTGATCGGCAAGTACCGAAGAGTACTCGCCCCCGACGGCGGTGGTCACGCGCGTCCGTAGGCCTTTCTGTTTGGCGCAAGTAGGCGCGCCGACGGCTGGCAATGGAGTCTAGGACTTTGCGCGCTAGACGCACGTCCGTCACCAGACTCAGCGCTCCTGTTGGCCAACTAGGCGTGCTGACCTTGTCTTCGGGGCTCGCCGATCCTCACGCCGCGATCGCGGCCCTCCAGGAGGCCGAATCTGGCCTCCACCACGTTGGATTTACTTGTGGTTCTCAATGACCAAGTGATAGATTCAGTCTCCCAAACGGAGGTCCCCGACAGGCCGGTCTCGCGACCTCCGAGACCCGCCAAGCCGACCGTCAGGTCCAGCATGGGATGACAACGGAATGATTGACAACGAAACCGGCATGAGTAGCAAGGAGCGCATGGGCGAGGAGATCGCCACGCTCGCAGCGCGGATCGACGCGGCGACTTACGAGCTGCTTGTTCTGATTCGCAGGTTCGACGAGGAGGAGGGCTGGAACTGCGGCTTCCTCAGTTGCGCGCAGTGGCTTACCTGGCGAATTGGACTTGCACCCGGCGCGGCCCGCGAGAAGGTGCGGGTCGCCCGGGCTCTGGGCGAATTGCCCCTGATGAGCGAGGCGATGAGACGGAGCGAACTCTCCTACTCCAAGGTGCGGGCCCTGACTCGCGTCGCTCGGCCCGACACGGAGAAGGACCTCGTCGAACTCGGAAAGGCCGGAACCGCGGCGCACATCGAACGCGTCGTCCGGTCCTGGCGCAGGATCGACCGTTCGGTCGAGGCTGCCGACGACGAGCTGCGCAACGCGTCGAGCCATGTGACGAGCCACATCGACGAGAACGGCATGTTTGTGATCCGCGGACGTCTGGCGCCGGAAGCGGGCGAAGTGGTACTGAAGGCGCTCAAGGCAGCCGGCGAGAAGCTCTACGCGGATTGCCCGGAGGACCGGCCGTCCGCCGGCAAGGTGCGGGCCGATGCGTTGGCGCTCGTCGCCGAGAGCGCGCTCAAGGGCGGTCTCGATCCTGGCTCAAGCGGCGACCGGTACCAGGTCGTCGTTCATGCGAGCGAGAAGGAACTGAGGGCCCCGCAGGAAGATCCGGCGGTCGGCTGCGCGTCGTGTGCTTGCACGGAAGCGCAGGCGGCAGACGTTTCCGCGGAAACGCCACCGACTCGCCCGCGGCAACATCCCGCAGCGAGGGCTGAAGCCGAACACGTTCCCGCGGAAACGCCAGCGGGTCGCCAACCGGCAGACGGCCGGTCTTCGCCCTGCGGCGCCTGGCTCGGCGACTCACACGTTCCTGTTTCCGCGGAAACGGCCCGGCGCATCGCCTGCGACGCCGGCAAAGTCCGGATCACTCACCGATCGGGCCAGATCCTGAGCGTCGGCCGCAAGACGCGCACCATTCCACCGCCGATCCGTCGCGCCCTGGAGTTCCGCGATCAGGGTTGCCGCTTCCCCGGCTGCACCTCGAAGCACTGCGACGCCCACCACATCGTCCACTGGGCCGACGGCGGCGAGACGAAGCTCTCGAACCTCATGCTCCTCTGCCGGCGGCACCACCGACTGCTCCATGAAGGCGACTTCAGCGTACGGATGAGCAAGGAGGGCGCCGTAGAGTTCTTCCATCGCCGGGGAAGGCCCCTGGAGCAGAGTCCGGCGCCTCCACCGGTCGGCCTTCACGCCGCCCGGCAGCTGGTCGAGCACCTGGAGAACGCCGGCATCCTGATCACGGGCAAGGAGTCGATGCCGACCTGGGACGGCCGGCCGCTCGACCTGCCCTACGTGATGGAGTGCCTGTGGCGGCCGCCACCGCATTTGGAGGCGGTGGTAGCGCGGGAACGGGAAACCTCGCGAGCCGCCTAGCTCAGGCGCAAACAACCGAGGATCGCATTCGCAACGCAAGGTAGAAGACCTGGTGCAACGTGGCAAGCCGTCGCTGTCAGGGAACGCCCCGCACTCTTCACGGCGGCTATCCTCCCCAACGGTGCATCAGCGGGTGACAACGGCCGGACTGGGAGCGAGCTACCGGTTCCACCTTTCTTCCGGGGCGCGGGTCACCCTCGGTCTGGCAACGTTCCAGTTGGTCCTCCTGCTGGTGCTTGTGGCGCTACAGCCACCCGCGGCGCGCGAGCTTCTGCTCAAAGGTCTGGCCGCCGGCATCGCGACGCCTGAGGCCTTCTCCGCGCCCAGGCTCGGATTCGCGGTCTGGGCGGTCGTGGCCGCTGCCGCGGCGGCACGGCGTCTGGCGCCGGCCCACCGCGGTTGGCAGCTTCATCTGCCCGTCGGTCCAAGGACCCGCTGGACCGCCGGTGTCCTGGGCGTCGCGTCGACCCTCGCCCATCTTGCCGGTCTGTGGATCGTTCTCTGGATCGGAGGCAGAGTGCTCGGTGAGCCGGCCTCGCCCCGAGCCCTGGTTGCTCTGCCGCTCGTAGCGCTGGCGGCCGCAGGCACCTGGACGCCGGCACCGGGGCGGGTTCGCGCCTGTGCCGCCGTGGCCGGACCGCTGGCGGCGAGCGCCTCGCTTCCGGGTCTGGCGGCCGCCATTGCCCTTCTCGCCCTCGCGCACTTCCAGGCCGGGCGCTGGTCACCGCGCTCCGCGCGCGTTCCCTCGGTTCCGTTCTCCCTTCGGTCACTCGGGCGGTGTCTGCCGATGGGTCAACTCGCCTTCTCCCTGCGAGCGCTCGGACTGTGGATCACACTGGCTCACCTGCCCGCCGCCCTGTTCGCGGCGCCGACCGGCCTGGCCATCCACAACAACGAGTTCACGGCCGATCAGACCGATCTCGTCTTGCGCCTCGGCGCCTCGCTGGGCGTGACTGCGACGATTCTCGCCGTGGCGACGCTGCTGAGCGCGCGCCGGCCGCCCTGGGCCTGGTCCCGTTCGCTTCCCTGGTCCGCGAGACGGCGGGTCGCCGCGGACGCCGTCCTGCTGCTGCTGATTGCCAGCCCCCTGTTGATCCCGCTTCTCTACCTGCCGGCCTCGAGCGGCCTATCCGTCCTCGCGCTCCTCGTCTTTCTGGCGGTTCGGCTGCCGGGACGGATGCGCAACTCGCTCCGGGGACTCACGCGACTCGGAGCGTGGACCTGGATCGAGGCTCTCCTGGCCGCCCTCCTCACGAGCCTGCAGCCCCTGACCGCGCTCGTCCTGGGACTGGCCTCGCCGCTCGCGCTGGAAGCGTCGGTCAGACGCGAGCGCGCGCTCAAGGCGGGCCTCTTCCTGGAACGTCGATTCGACGCTGCCCGGGAGGCGGAATCGTGACGCGAGGCCTCCGATTGGAAGGCGTCGCCTTCGCCTACGACGACCGGAGTCGCATCTTCAGCGATCTGAACCTGGAGGTTGCGAGCGGAGTGACCCTGCTCTCCGGTGAGAACGGAGCCGGCAAGACGACGTTGCTGAAGCTCGCTGCCGGAGTGGAGAAACCCGACGCGGGAAGAGTCCTCGTCAACGGCTCCGATCTGTGGCGACGAGAAGTCGCGGCCCGCTCCGACCTGGCGTTCGTTCCCCAGGAACCGGACGTGACGCCGTTCGCGACGATTCGCGAGGTTCTGCGCCTCGTCTGCCGTTTGAGATCGCAGCCGGCGGAGCAGGTCGACCAGGTCCTGTCCGAAACGGACCTCGAGGATTCCGCCGACCTGTCCATTCGCGAGCTGTCCCGAGGCCAGCGCCGTCGGGTTCTCCTCGCCGCCGCCTGGATCGGAACACCGCGAACGGCGATCCTGGACGAGCCGCTCGACGCGATGGACGAACACTGGCGAGGCCGCATCCACGGGTGGCTCAAGGCGCTCCGGGAGGCCGGCGGCGTGGCGCTCGTCGCAACCCACGAAGCCGGATCGCTGGCGGAACTCGCCGACCGCTTTCTCGTTCTGCGTGACGGCGAGATCCGGGAACTCGACTCCCTCCCGCAAGACACAACCTGGAGGACTCCATGAAGAACCCACCTGAAGGCTGGCCGAGAATCTCGTCCTCCCTCTTCTACGACGACGCGGCAGCCGCGATCGACTGGCTGGTCCGCGCCTTCGGCTTCGAGGTCCAGGAGCGGGTCGAGGACGAACAGGGACGCATCGTCCATTCGCAGCTCGTCCTGGACGGCGGCCTCATCATGGTCGGGCAGACGGGACTGCAGCCGGACCGGGAGTACCAGCAGTCTCCGCGGACAGTCGGCGGCGTGAACACGCAGTCGCTGGCCGTGTACGTCGACGACGCCGACGCGCACTGCGAGCGGGCGCGGGCGGCGGGCGCCGGGATCACGGTAGAGCCGGCGACCCAGGACTACGGCGAGGGGTACTGGGTCGACCGGAGCTACGGCGCCCTGGACCTGGAGGGACACCACTGGTGGTTCCTCCAGCGGCTGCGCTGAACTATGCGCTCGGCTTCCCGTTTACGCCTTAGTTGCGCTATGATGGTCTCTTCCCACTTCCACGTCTCTTCTCGTTCCGCTCCACGGCGCCGTGAACCCCCTGCCCGCAGCTCTCACCGACTCGCAGTGGCCGCGGTCCCTGATGCGCCAGATCCGGCGCGGGCGGGATCTGGTGAGCGGCGACGACCCGGCCGGAATCCATGAAGTAGAAGCTGACGTCTTCGCCACGCGGCTGGCCGGCGTCGACCGCCTGCTGGACGGCGGCATCCGCCGCGGGCAGACGATCGAGCTGATCGGTCCCCGGAGCAGCGGCCGCTTCTCCCTGGTGCTGGAACTGCTGGCCGGGGCCACCGAGAGCGGTGAATCGGCGGCGCTGGTCGATCTGGGGGACCACTTCGATCCGCAGGCCGCGGCGCGCGCCGGGGTCGTCCTCGAACGGCTGCTCTGGGCACGGCCCAGGCGGCTGAAGCAGGCTCTGGGCAGCGCCGAGGTGCTGATCGGCGGCGGCTTCCCCCTGGTCGTGCTCGACCTCGGTCTACCGCCGGTCCCCGGCGGCCGCGGCAAGGAATCGGCGTGGCTGCGACTGCGGCGCGCGGCGGACGACCATCAGGCGGCGCTGCTGATCGCGGCGCCGTACCGCGCCGGCGGCACGGCACCGCAGAAGATTCTCGATCTGGGGTCGCGAACGTCGCCGGTCCGCGCCCTCTGGGCGCAGGCCGCACCGAGGAGCCCACGCTTGCTCGACGGGCTCAGAACCCGGCTCGAACTCGCCAAGTCACGCGGCGAACGGCCGGGCGCCGCGGCCGAAGTCGAGCTACGCGTGCTTACCGGCAGCCTGAGGCGCCCCTTGCCAGACATGCCACCCCGTCGGGCGGAGAACCGCCGCTCCGGCGCGCCTGTCGAGGTCCTGAGACGTGCCGGGTAAACGCCGGAGAGCCCGCATCGCCTGCATGAAGGCGGCCCTCTTTCCACTTGCCGCCTACCTGCGAGGAGCGCCCGAACTCGCCCGCGAGGCGGTCGTGGTCCACGAAGGTCCGTCGGCGCGGATCGTCGCCGCCTCCCGGCTGGCGCGGCGAGCCGGAGTGCGGCCGGGGCTGACTGTGGCCCAGGCCCGGAACATCGAGTCCGGCCTGGTCTCTCGCACCCGCGATCCCGAGCGCGAGCACACCGCGCAGGAGGTGCTGCTCGAGATCGCCGACGCCTTCTCGCCCCGGGTCGAGGACGGCGGCGAGGGCATGGTCTACCTGGACCTGGCCGGCATCAGTCCGGCATCCGCCGGGAATGGCGAGCACAGCCTCGGCCAGTCGATCATGCGGGACATGGACGCCGCCGGCCTCCCCGGCCGGGTCGGCATCGCCGGCAGCAAGCTGGCAGCGCGAGCGGCGGCCGCCCTGCCGCGGTCGCCGAACGTCGTGGCCCCCCGCGGCGAGGCCCGGTTTCTGGCGCCGTTGCCGCTCAAGTCCCTGTTCGAGGACGGTAACCGCGACCCCGACTCGGCGCAGGACGGCGACGACTTTGGAGTCCTCCACACGCTGAAGCTCTGGGGACTGCGCACGGTCGGCGACCTGGCCGGTCTGCCGGCAGCCGAGGTCCACAGCCGCCTCGGCGAGCGCGGCACGGCGCTCCATTCCGCCGCCCGGGGCTTCGACCCGGAGCCGTTGACTCCCCGTCCGCCGCCGCCCACCTTCCGCGAGTCGCAGACCTTCGAGTGGCCAATCGACAACCTGGAGCCGTTCCTGTTCGTCGCCCGCGGCGCCGTCTCCCGGCTGGCGGACCGGCTCGACGCCCGGGGCATGGGCTGCAGGCGGCTCGAGCTGTCGCTCAAGGTCGAGCCCGAGGGCCTCCACGAACTGGCCATCGAACTGCCGGCGCCCACCCGCGAGGCGCGGACGCTGCTGTCGCTGATCCGCCTCCACCTGGAGGCCGAGCCGCCCCGGGCGCCGATCACCTCCATGCAACTGCTCGCCCATCCCGACGTTCCGCGCCAGGCGCAGCTCAGCCTGCTCGGGCCGGCCGCCCTGTCGCCCGATCGCCTGGCCGCCGTCACCGCGCGACTGCTCGCCCTGCTCGGCCCGAACCGCGTCGGCTCGCCGCGCACCCGGAACGGCCACCTGCCGGAGCGTTTCCACCTGGCCGACTACGACCCGCCCCCGCCGCCGCGGATCCGGCTCGAACCGAGGCCGGGTCGCGGCATGCTGGCGGTCCGCACCCTGCGGCCGCCGGTCGAGGTCGAGGTGCTGACCGCGGAGAGCGAAGAGACGGATCGCGCCACGCCCTGCCCCGCACCGCGACAGATCAATCCCCTGCCGACCGAGGACCGCCACGTCCGCATCGAGGGCGCCGTCCGCACCGCCGCCGGTCCCTGGGAAATCGAGGAAGGTTGGTGGCGGGAAGCCCCCGCGCTGCGGGACTACTGGGACGTCGAGCTGCGGAGTGGTGCCGTGTGCCGGATCTACCGCGACCGGACGTCGGAACGGTGGTTCGCGGACGGAGTGTACGACTGAGGAGGTTCAGACCGCATTCGCGCCCGCAATCACCTGGTCCGACACCACCCGGCCGCCGATCAGGTGCTCCTGGATCACCCGTTCCAGAACCTCGGGCGTGCAGCCCCAGTACCAGACGCCTTCGGGATAGACGACGGCGATCGGGCCCGCATCGCAGATGCGGAGGCAGTTCGCCTTCGTCCGCATCACCGTGCCGGACTCGGTGAGGCCCAGTTCGAGCAGCCGGCGCTTGAGGTAGTCCCAGGACTCGAGCGACAACTCCCGGTCGCAGCATTTCGGCTTCGTCTGGTCGCAGCACAGGAAGATGTGCCGCTCCACGTTGGCGATGCCGATCGCCTCCGCCTTGCGCCGGGCGCGGTCGAGAGCTTCGCGGTCCATGGCGGCGATGATTCCACGATCCCGGTGGCTAGACTCCTCCCCATGAAGCTCTACGAAGCCGCCTACCCGTTTCAGGACGACGTGCTGGCTCTTCCGGTCGAGGACCTGGATGCAACTGCGAAGTGGTACGCGGACGCCTTCGGGCTCCAGGAAGTCGAGCGCCGCGAAGAGCCCGTGCCAACGGTCATCCTGGAGCGCGACGGCGTCCGCATCGGTTTCGCGATCAACGGCGGCGACGCCAGCATGGACGGCGCCGCGATCCTGGTCACCGACATCAAGCGGGCGCGAGCCGAACTGAAGCGCAATGGCGTCAAGGTGAAGAACTGGCGCATCGACAAGCGCGACGGCAAGAAGTTCCGCGTCTTCTTCGTCGTGGCGCCGGACGGGCTCTGCTACTACTTCCATCAGCCGCTGAGCAACAGCTAGTCAAATGAGTCGTCCCCCCAGCGGGCCCGCGGCCATCGTCGCGCTTCTGCTGATCGCCCCGCTGCCCGCCGTCGCCCAGGACTTCGCCGAACTTCTGGAGATCCGTCGTGTCAAGGAGACGCTCGATCTCAGCCGGGTGCCGGAGCCTGATCTGAGCCAAGTTCCGGCGGTCGACGCCCAACGGCTTCGGGACTATCGGACGCTCACGGCCGGCGCCCTCCAGCATGCCGCCGAGCCCATGCAAGCGCAGTTGGCGGCGAACACTTTCGGCGATCTCTGCGCGCGCTACCTGCACTACGAGCTGCACGACGCGGCAGCGGTCTGCCTGGACCAGCTCAGGGAGCTGGCGCCCGCGGATTTCCAGTGGGCCTACTTCAAACTGCTGTTGCAAATCGCTTCCGGAGACCTCGAAGGGGCGGTAGCAGCCGCTGAGGAGGCGCTGGCCATCCGGCCGGACGATCCGTCGACGCTCATCCGCCTCGCCGAACTCCAGGTGGCCACCGGCGACATCGACGGTGCCGAGGCCACCTACGAGGCGGCGATCGAGGCCTACCCGGAAAGCGCCACGGCCCGTATCGGACTCGGCTACATCGCCCTGGAGCGAGACGACCCGGCGAAGGCGCTCCAGATCTTCCAGGAGGTCGCCGCGTCCCAGCCCGAGGGCAGCGAAGCGAATCACCACGTCGGCCTCGCCTACCGCGCCCTGGGCGACGCGGACCGGGCCGCCGAGGCGTGGCGGCTGAACCAGGACGTCCTGATCCCGATGTACGACCCGCTGCTCGAACGGCTGCGGCCGCTCGAGGAGGACGTCACGCTGCCGCTCGACCGAGCCGTCGCCGCCGCCGCGGAAGGCAACTACGACCGCGCGATCCGGCTGTACGAGGAGATTCTGGAAGCGGACGAGACGGACGAGGAGGTTCACTTCCGCCTCGCAGGTTCGCTCCTCGTGGTCGGCGACGACAAGCGCGCGGAAAGGCACCTGCGCCGGACGATCGCACTCAACCCGGAACACGGGCCGGCCCACTACGCGCTCGCGATGTTCCTGAACCGCGCTGGCCGTCGAACGGAGAGCGCCGCCCACCTGGAGCGGGCGGCCGACCTCATGCCGGAGAACCTGCCCTGGCGCCTCGAGCGGGCGCAGATGCGGGCCGGCACAGGGGATACGGCCGGCGCCATCTCCGAACTCGAGCAGATCGTCGCCGCGGACCCCGCGATGATCGAAGCGCGCCGAACCCTCGCCGCCCTGCTCATCGGCTCAGGACGGGCGGAAGCGGCCGTGGACCAGCTTCTGGCCCTCGTCTCACTGACGCCGGATGACCTTCAGGCGCGCTTCAATCTCGGTCTCATGCAGTTCGAGACCGGTCGCTACGCCGAGGCGCGTCAGACCCTGGACGAAGCCCTCGTGCGCTTCCCAGCCGACATCGCGACGCGCCACCTTCTGGCGCGGCTTCTGGCGACCAGCTCCGATGACGGGGTCCGGGACGGCGCGCGGGCGGTGGACCTCGCACAGAGCGTCGTCGACGAGCAGCCGGCGCTCGACCATCTGGAAACGCTGGCGATGGCTCTGGCCGAAGCCGGTCGGTTCGACGACGCGGTCACCTGGCAGCAGCGAGCGCTGGAAGCGGAGCGTCAGGCTGCCGGCGGCAATTCGCCGCAGCGGCTCGACCGCCTCGCGCTCTACCAGGCCCGCCAAGCGCTGCGGGCACCCTGACGGCGGATTCAGGCGCCAGGCGCGCGGTAGGGCACGCTCTTCGCGACCGCGCCGTCGATCTCCTCCGGAGTCATCAGGACGCGCATCGTCACCTTGATGCCGCCGCCGGCGTTCAGGGTCATTGAAACCGCGACCGCAGTCTCGTTGTCCGGAAGGTCGACGATCATCAGCAGGTCGGCGCCACCGAACGCGTAGTAGATGGCCTCCACCGTGCCGCCTGCGCCCTCGACGGTTTCACTGAGCGCCTTCCGCCGACGGCTGCCGCCTTCCTGGATCAGGCCCTGGACGCCGGTGTGAGTGTAGTTCGCTTCGATCAGGTACTTCGCCACTTTCACATCTCCTGTTACCGGGTTCACTTTCATGTTGCCACAGCGCGGGCAGATGTGCCTCCACTATCTTGCTTTCCGTTACCGCCCGGTTTACGCTTCGGGGATGGCCCGGGACAGTTCCCCCAAACCCAAGGTCGACGTGCCGGCCCGCAACATGGGGCTTTCCGGTTCCGTGCGCAAGGGCAGCGGCTACGGCGACCGCGGCGGCAACGACCTGCTCGACGCCCGGGGGGAGCCGAACCCCGGCTACGCCGCGCCGGGCGCGGTCAAGGAGCAACTGCGACGGCGACGGTTCCAGACTCCGCCGAAACGCCGGCTTCGGCCCCCGCCCTACGCCGAACTCCACGCCGCGTCGTCGTTCTCCTTCCTGCGCGCCTCGTCCCAGCCCGAGGATCTGGTGGCGCGGGCGGCGGCGCTGGGCCTGCCGGCGGTCGCCCTGGTCGACCGGAACGGCGTCTCCGGCGCGCCGCGCTTCTACAAGGCGGCGCGGGAGGCGGGGATCCGGGCGCTGGTCGGCGCCGAGGCGGTCATCGACCGGCCGCAGGCGTCCGCGGTCTCGCGCCAGCGCGAGGAGCGGCCGACCCTGGACGACCAGGAGACCCGCGTCAACCTGCTCGTGCGGAGCCGGCAGGGCTACCGCAACCTCTGCCGCCTGTTGACCGCTGGGGCGCTCAGCCATCCCAAGGGCGAGGCCCGAATCGACTGGACGCTGCTGGAAGAACACGCGGAAGGTCTCCACTGCCTGGCCGGCGCCGAAACCGACCCGGTCGGGCGGGCGCTGGCGCGGGAAGGGCTGGAAGCGGCCGGCCGCCAACTCGAACGCCTGCACGCCGTCTTCCCCGGCCGCCTGCACGTGGAGCTCTCGCGCCACGGCATCCGTGCCGACGAGCACCGGAACCAGGCCCTGGTCCGGCTGGCGGACAGGCTTCGCGTGCCGGTCGTCGCCACCGGCGGCGTGCGCTACGCCGCGGCCCGCGACAAGCCCCTCCACGACCTGATGACCGCGATCCGGCACCACGTGACGGTCGACGACGCCGGCGCCCGCCTCGCCCGCGAACGCCAGCGCCGCCTGAGGGCTCCTGCGGAGATGCACCGGCTGTTCGCCGATCTGCCGCGAGCGGTCCACGCCGCGCACGAACTGACCGGGGAACTCGACTTCACTCTCGCCGACCTCGGCTACCGCTTCCCGGATTACCCGGTGCCCGAGGGCGAGACGCCAATCTCCCATCTCCGCGAACTGACCTGGCAGGGGGCGCGGGAGCGCTTCCGGCCGCTGACCGCCAGGGCCGGAGCGCAGCTCGAGAAGGAGCTCGCGCTGATCGAGAAGCTCGACCTCGCCGGCTACTTCCTGATCGTCTGGGACATCGTCCGCTTCTGCAAGGAGCAGCGGATTCTCGCCCAGGGCCGCGGCTCGGCCGCCAACTCGGCCGTCTGCTACGCGCTCTCCATCACCGCCGTCGATCCGGTGAAGATGGACCTGCTGTTCGAGCGCTTCCTGTCCGAGGAACGCGGCGAGTGGCCGGACATCGACATCGACCTGCCGTCCGGCGACCAGCGCGAGAAGGTGATCCAGTACGTCTACCGGCGCTACGGCCGGCACGGCGCGGCGATGACCGCGAACGTGATCACCTACCGTGACCGCATGGCCGCGCGCGAGGCGGCCAAGGCGCTGGGGTGCTCCAAGTCCCAGGTCGACCGGCTGGCCAAGGGCCTCGGCCACTGGCACTACGACCTCTCCCGCGGCGACAGCAAGGAGATGGACGAGGAGCTCACCGAACTCGGGTTCGATCCCCGCGACCGGCGCATCCGGATCTTCGTTCGCCTGTGGCGGCAGCTCCAGAACCATCCCCGCCACCTGGGCCAGCACTCGGGCGGCATGGTGCTCTGCGCCGGACGGCTCGACGAGATCGTGCCGCTCGAACCGGCGGCGATGGAGAACCGGGTCATCGTCCAGTGGGACAAGGACGACTGCGCCGACCTGGGGCTGATCAAGGTCGACCTGCTCGGTCTCGGCATGCTGAACGCGCTCGAGGAGGCGGTGCCCCTGATCCGCAGCCACGAGGGCAGGGAGGTCGACCTCGCCCACCTGCCGCCCGACGACCCGGCGACCTACGAAATGATCTGCCGCGCCGACACGGTCGGGGTCTTCCAGATCGAGAGCCGGGCGCAGATGGCGTCCCTGCCGCGCCACAAACCGTACAAGTTCTACGACCTGGTGATCCAGATCGCGATCATCCGTCCCGGCCCGATCGTCGGCGGCATCGCGCATCCCTTCTTCGAGCGCCGGGTCGGCCGCGAAGAGGTCTCCTACCCCCACCCGCTGCTCGAACCGATCCTGCGCCGCACCCTCGGCGTGCCGATCTTCCAGGAGCAGATCCTCAAGGTCGCCATGGTCGCGGCCGGTTTCTCCGGCGGCGAGGCGGAGGACCTGCGGCGGGCGATGGGCTTCAAGCGCTCCGTCGAGCGCATGCACGAGATCGAGCAGCGGCTGCGCTCGGGGATGAACGAACGCGGCATCACGGGCGAAGCCCAGGAACAGATCGTCAAGGCGATCACCTCGTTCGCTCTCTACGGCTTCCCCGAGTCGCACTCCGCCAGTTTCGCCCTGATCGCCTACGCCAGCGCCTACCTCAAGCGCCACCACCCGACCGCTTTCTTCCTGTCGCTCCTGAACGCCTGGCCGATGGGCTTCTACCACCCGGCGACCCTGGTCCGCGAGGCGCAGCGCGCGGGGAGCGCGGTGCTGCCGATCGACGTGAACGAGTCGGGTGTGAGGTGCCGCTGGCAGGACCGGCCGGCGGATGCCGGCGAGCCGGAACCGCCCGGCGAACCGCCCCCGGCGGGCGCGATCCGTCTCGGACTGCGCTACGTCAAGGGAATGCGGCACGAAGCGGCGGAACGGATCGAGGCCGAGCAGGCGGCGAAGCGCTTTGCGAGCATCGAGGATCTCGCCGGGCGTTGCCGACTGCGCCGGAACGAACTCACGGCGCTGGCGTCGATCGGCGCGTTGCCTGGCCGCGGCCGGCGCGCCGCGCTGTGGCAGGCGGCCCAGGTCGAGAAGCCGAAGGGGTCGCTGTTCGCCGACCTCACGACGGCCACTCCCTCCCCCCTCGACGAAATGACGCCGATGGAAGAAACCGCCGCCGACTTCGCCGTCGCCTCGATCACCACCGGGCCCCACCCGATGGAGTACTACCGCCGGGCGCTCGACCGCCGCCGCGTCGTGCCCGCCGCGGCCCTTCCCGACCGGCCCGCCGGGCACCGCGTGCGCACCGCCGGCTCCGTCATCGTCCGCCAGCGCCCGGGCACCGCCCGCGGCCTGCTGTTCCTGACCCTGGAGGACGAAACGGGAATGAGCCAGGCCGTCGTCATGCCGGACCAGCTCAAGAAGCACCGCCGCACGATCGTCTCCTCCTCCGGGCTGATCGTCGAAGGCGTCCTGCAGAAGAAGGACGGCTCGCTATCCGTCAAGGCGGACAGGTTCTGGCCGATCGACCGCCTGGAGCGGATCCCGAGCCACGACTTCCGGTGAACTACCGCCCCGAGCGCAGCGGAATCCCCTGCCGGTACTGCTCCAGCCTGCGGTTCAGCAGCTCGAGCAGCCGCTCCCGGTCGGGCGAGTCGTTCCGCGGGTCGCCGACGATCTCGAGCGCCTTCTCTACCGTCCGCGACGCCGCTGCGAAGTCGCCGGTCTCGGCCTGGGCGGCGGCCAGGGTCTCGAGCAGAGCCGGCTCGGCGCCGCCGGCGACCGCGTTCAGTTCGAGGGCGATCAGGAGCGCGAGCTGGCCGTCGCGCCGGCCCGCGTCCGGATGGGTTGCCAGGGTCCAGGCGATGTCGTTGCCCCGCGCCAGGAGGTTCCGGTCCTCGACGTAGGCGCGACGGAGGTGCTCCGCGCCCTCGGCGGCGCCGGCCGGACCGCCACGGATCAGGGCCAGTCCGAGTTCGTGCCGCCCCGCGGCGTGATCGGGGTCGTGCGAAAGCAGCGCCCGGTAGTTCTCGATCGCCTCTTCCATGCGGCCCGCGGCGGCCGCGATCCGGGCCGCCCCGTAGAGGGCCTCCGGGTCCCGCGGTTCGGCCTCGAGGATCGCCCGGTAGTGTCCCCAGGCGGCGCCGAGTTCGTCGCTGCGGACGGCGGCTTCCGCCAGAACCCGGTGCGCTTCGACGTGGCGCGGATCAAGGGTGACGACGGCCGCGAACTGCTCCATCGCCTCCCGCAGGCGCTCCGCCTTGCCGAGCAACTGGCCGTAGAGATACCGCAACTCCACGTCACGCGGACTGCCCTCCACCGCGCGTCCGAGCTCCCGCAACGCGTCGTCCGTGCGTCCCTCCCGGTCGAGCAGTTCGGCAAGACGCACCCGGGCCGCCACGTCTCCCGGATCGGCCGCGAGCGCGGCCTCGGCCTGCGCCCGTACCGAGCCGGTGTCGCCTGCGTCGAGGAGAGCGTTCTGCCAGGCGGCCCGGGCGGCCGGATCGTCGGGTTCGAGGTCGAGGGCGGCCCGGGCGTACCGGGCAGCCGCTTGGTTGTCTCCACGCCGGCCTTCGAGAACGGTCAGGCGCTGGAGCGACCTGAACAGCCGATCCCGCGCCCCCTGCCGCTCGAACGACGCTCCACCGCTATCGTCGAGGCGCGCCTGCTCGACCTCGACCGAACGCCGCAGAAGGGCCACGGACTCCTCGGGAAACCGCTCCTCGTACCAGCGCGCGTGGCTCGCGAGCGACACCTCGTCCGGGGGCTCCGTGAACCAGCGGCCTGGAAGCGCCGCCGACGCGACGCGCAGGTCGGAATCCCGCGCGTCGAGCAGTTCGAGGTCCGCGATCAGGACATCGGCGGTCACGCCTCCCCGGTAGAGCACGGCGACCCGGCCCTCGCCGTCGAGCAGCATGGAGAACGGCAGCGACAGCGGGAAACGGCGGTCGAACAGCGATCTCTTGACGATCTCGACCTTGTCCAGCGTCTCCTCGGTCGCCATGCCGTGCGGGAACGGGAAGCGGATCTCGTCCATGAAGCTCCGCGCCGCCGCTTCGGTCGTGGTCGGGACGTCGCCCATGCCGTCCGTCGACAGCGCGGCGATCTCGAGACCAGCGGCCCGCAGCGCACCCTCCTCGTTCGCCAGGTCCTGGAGCTCGAAACGGCAGGGAACACACCAGCTCGCCCAGATGTTGACCAGCACCGGCCGGCCCTGGCCCGCCTCGACCGCGACCGGTTCGGAGGCGTCGAACGAACGGAGCGTCAAGGAAGGGGCCGGCGGACGCGGCGCCAGCACGACGCGCGCGCCGGTGGTCGCCGCCGGCGGCTCCTGGGCCCGTGGCGTCAATGGTGCCCGTCTCGGTCGCGCCGGCGCGGCCTCCGGCCGGCCGCTGCCCTGCACGACCCGGTAGCGCCCCCCTGCCTCGACGCCGGCGAACGTCTCGCTGCCGCCCCCGGGCCAGCGGACCCTCACCGGTCCTGCAACCTCGCTGTCGCCCAAACCGAAGTGGAGCCAGCGGCTCGACTGCGAGAGGAAACCCTCGCCGGCGCGGACGGAGCGCCGGAGGATGCCGGACGAGGTCGGGACTTCCACCCGCGCTCCGACCGCGTCCCGGTTGGTGCCGGCGCCGTTCCCTTCAAGGCGCAAAGCGACAAACCGGTCTCCCGCCGGCAACTCGTTGCGCATCAGCCGCAACCGTGGCGCGGTCCGGTTGCTGATCGCCACGTCCAGGTCGCCGTCGCCCTCCAGGTCGAGGAAACCGACGCCGCGGCCGTCGTCCGGGAAGTCCAGGCCGCTCACCGCCGACGCGTTGGCGAAGGCCCCGCCGGCTTCACCGGGGTTCAGAAAGACGCAGTTGCGCTCGTTGCCGCTGAACGAAAGGCCCTCGTCGAGCCGTTCGTGAAGCGCGCGCAGGGACTCGAGATACGGCTCCAGCGAGCGGTCATCCGGCGAACTGGGCGCACGCGGCACGACCTGCCGCCAGAAGAAGCTTCACAGGTCGTCCGGGAGTGTCTGGGTCAGGTTGCCGTTGGCGACCACCAGGTCCTCCCAGCCGTCGTTGTTGATATCGGCGAAGACGGACGACCAGGACCAGCGACCCATCGTGACGTTGGCGTCCACGCTGCGATCGCGGAAAGCGCCGCCCGAAGCACCCGCGAACAGAGAGTTGCCGCGCGCCATGCGCTGGACCTCCGCCAGCGGACCGGCGCGCTGCCGGTCACGTTCGAACTTCCGCTGATAGGTGATCCGGTTGCCGGCCGCCGAGAACATGTTGCCCACGTAGACGTCCATCCGTCCGTCCCGGTTGTAGTCGGCCCAGCTCACGGACATGCCGGACGAGATGTCCTCGACCCCGGCCTCCCCGGCCACGTCGACGAAGCGGCCGCCGTCGTTGCGGTACAGGTTGTTGCGGCCGTAGTCGTTCGCGACGTAGAGGTCCGCGTCGCCGTCGCCGTCGAAGTCCTCCCAGGATGCAGCCAGGCTGAAACGGCGGTTGTTCACATCGAGTCCCGCCTCGACCGTCGCATCGACGAAGCGGAAGCCCCCGTCGTTGCGCAGCAGCACGTTGCGGCCGCCGTTGTTCGCGTCGTGGTAGGGCACGGGACTGGCGACGCCCCGCTCGTCGTAGGCACGCCGGTAGCCGCAGATATAGAGATCGAGGTCGCCGTCGCCATCGTAGTCGGCGGCGGACAGCGAGTTGCTGTCCGGGATGTTGCCGGCGATGTGGCGAACGCGGGCGAATCGACCGCCGCCGTCGTTCTCGAGCACCAGCACCGCGGGCCGGCTCGAGAGGACGAGGTCCTGGTCGCCGTCATTGTCCAGGTCGACGAACAGCCCGGCGAGGGCGCGTTCCAGGTAGTCGATCGCGGCTTCGGCCGAGCGGTCGTCGAACGTGCCTTCCCGGTTCTGAACATAGAGACGGTTCGGCAGGCCGCCCTGCTCGGGCAGGAAGATGTCGTCCAGCCCGTCCCCGTTGACATCGGCGACCGACACGCCCTGCCAGCCGGTCTTGTTGTAGCCGACCGCCTTCGGTATCCGGTTGAGCCAGGCGTCGGGCAACTGCAGCAACTGGTCCTGGTAGCTAGGGTTGTGGCCGACGGCGGCTCCGGTGACGTCGACGAAGAGGGGGCCGCGGGCAGTCGACGTCTCCTCGTAGTCGGCAACCTCGACCCTGAGCAGCAGCGGCCCGCCGTCGCCGTCCGCCGGCAACCTCCAGATGGTCGACCAGACTGCGTTCAACTGCCGGCTGCCGGCCGGTCCCGCGACCGAGGCCTCGAAGTGCGCAAGGATCGTGAACCCGGCGGAGCCGGCATCAACCGAGTAGAGCTTGAAGTCCGCCCGCGGCGACCGGTCGCCGGCCAGCCGATCGGCGAGAGCGCCGAGTGCGCGCCTGAAGCCCTGGGCGCCGCGATAAGTCGTAGCCGCGCCACTCACGCTCCCGCTATCGACGGCGAACGCCGTGTCCCGGTAGCGCGCGGTCAGTTCACCGGGCACGAACCCCGACGACTCGAAGGCCTGATCGACGACCGACGCGACGTCCCTTGACGGCACGGCATCGGGGCCATCCGCGGCAACGTCCGCGAGCCACGCAGCGACGCTCTTGAGCTGGGCCTCAGCCTGTTCGCTGAGCGCCTCGGTGTCCCAACCGTCGGCCCGCGGATCGACAGCGGCGGCGAAGTTCTCAGGCTCGAAGGCCGGTGTGACTTGCGCCTGCCCACGCTGCGCCGACGCCGCGGACGGAGCGACCGCCACGGCCAGCACGAGGACGACTCGGAAGATCCGCACCGCCGACACTCTAACGCTGCTCTTCTATGATCGGTCGGTGAGCCCCAGCCCGCGGACCCCCTTTGGCCTGGGGCAAACCAAACCGCGCCACTACCTGGAAATGGCCAAGGTGGCCTGGCGGAACCGGGACGAAGCGGGCTATGCATGGCGCATTCTGCGGGACGGCGTCTGCGACGGCTGCGCGCTGGGGACCTCGGGGCTGCGCGACTGGACGCTTGACGGCGTACACCTGTGCATGGTCCGGCTCGATCTGCTGCGGCTGAACACGATGCCGGCGCTCGACCCGGCGCTGCTCGCCGACGCCGAAGCCCTTGCCGCACGCGGCTCGACGGCCTTGCGCGGCCTGGGACGACTGGCGCACCCGATGCTGCGTCGAGCCGGCGAGCCGGGTTTCCGGCGCGTCTCCTGGCCCGAGGCGATCGACATCGCCGCCACGGGGCTGGCCGGAGTCCGCGAACGCGACCCCACGCGCGCGGCCTTCTTCCTGACCTCGCGCGGCATTCCCAACGAGACCTACTACGTCGCGCAGAAGGCCGCGCGGTTCTTCGGCACACCCCACGTCGACACCGCCGCGCGCCTCTGCCACGCGGCGTCGACCATCGCGCTCAGGCGCGCCCTGGGGGTTGGCGCGGCCACGAACTCCTATCGCGACTGGCTCGATGCGGACCTGATCGTGTTCTTCGGTTCCAACGTGCCGAACAACCAGCCGGTCACCATCAAGTACCTTCACTTCGCGCGCCGCCGCGGCACGGAGATCGCGGTGGTGAACCCCTACCGGGAACCCGGCCTCGACCGCTACTGGGTGCCATCGGTCCCGTCGAGCGCCCTGTTCGGCACCGACCTCGCCGAACACTGGTTCGCCGTGGATACCGGTGGCGATCTCGCCTTCCTCAACGGGACGATGAAGGCACTGCTCGACCGTCCGGGAGGGGTCGTTCGCGATTTCGTCGAACCCTCAACCGAGAACTTCGCCGAGGTCGAGACGGTGCTTCGCGACACCTCCTGGGAGACGATCGAGCGCTCCAGCGGCACTCCCCGCGCCGAGATGGAACGCTTCGCCGACCTTCTCCGCTCCAGACCGAAGACGATCCTGGTCTGGTCGATGGGGCTGACCCAGCACCGCCACGGCGTCGACACCGTGCTGGCGCTCACCAACCTGGGCCTGATGCGCGGGCTTCCGGGCAAGGCCGGAGCCGGCCTTGTGCCGATTCGAGGCCACTCCGGGGTGCAAGGGGGCGCCGAGGTCGGCTGCACCCCGGAATCGGACACGGAGATCCTCGACCGCTGGGCGAACGCCTGGGGCTTCGAGCCGCCGCGCGGCCCCGGCCTGGCAGCCACCGGGCAGATCGAAGCGGCGGCGGCCGGTGCGATCGACGCGTGGTGGATCGTCGGCGGCAACTTCCTCGAGACGGCGCCGGAACCCGAACGTCAGAAGAGCGCCCTGCATCGGCCCGCGCTTCGCATTCACCAGGATGTCGTACTGAACACCGCGATGCTGGTCGAACCGAGCGACACCGTGCTGCTGCTGCCGGCCACGACGCGCTACGAGATCCCCGGCGGGGTCACCGAAACGACGACCGAGCGACGCATCGTCTACTCGCCCTCGATTCGACACGACGGCGCCGAAAGCCGAAGGCTCGGCGAGTGCAGGCCGGAGTGGGAAGTGCTCTGTGAGGTCGTCTCCCGGGTGCGTCCCGATCCTCCCGGCGTCCTCGGTTTCGCCGGCACCGAGGCCATACGGACCGAGATCGCGGCTACCGTGCCCCGCTACGCCGGGATCGAGAACCTGAAGCGAAAGGGCGACCAGTTCCAGTGGGGCGGCGCCCAACTGTTCGAGGACGGGCGCTTCGCCACACCATCCGGCCGCGCCAGGTTCCATGCGGTCGAGCCGCCGGCGGACAGGGAGCTGTTCGACGGTGAGCTCTTCCTCTCCACGCGACGGGGGCGACAGTTCAACTCGATGGTCCACGCCGGGCGGGATCCCCTGACCGGCCTCGAGCGCTCCGACCTGCTGATGAACGCGGAGGATGGGCGGGCGCGCGGCATCGGCGCCGGCCAGCGGGTCGTCGTCTCGTCGCCGGTGTCGCGGATCGAGTTCGTGGCCCGCTTCGGGCAGATCAAGGCCGGCAACGTCGAAGCGCACTGGCCCGAGTGCATGGAGCTGCTGCCCTGGTCCCTGGACCCCGACTCCGGCGAGCCGGAGTATGGCGTCCGCGTACACGTCGAACGAACGGAAGCCCTGGCGTGAAGCCAGCGGTACCCGAGACGCGAGCGGAGCGCGGCGCGCTGGTCGAGCGCTCCGGCGACCTCGGGCGCGACGTGGTGGCGGTCGAGGAACCGCTCGAGATCCGGGTCGACGGCGAGGCCGTCGTCGTGACGATGCGCAGCCCCGGCGCGGAGAGGGACCTCGCGCTCGGATACCTCTACGCCGAAGGGATGATCGAGCAGGTCGTCGACGTCGAGAAGGTGATCGTGGGCGAGGCGCCGCGGCTGGACGAGGCGCTGCCGCCGAACGCCGAGCCGGCCGTCCCCGGATCGATCGTCGACGTCCGGCTCTCGGCAAGGGGACGCCGGGCGGTGAGCCGCCGCGCCGAGACAAGGAAGCGGGAACGAGCCTTCCGCGTCACCAGCGCCTGCGGAGTCTGCGGCAAGCCCTCACTCGAGGACCTGTGGGTGCGGCTGCCGGCGATCCGGCCGCTCGACCTGGAGCCGGACCGCGAGCGGCTCCTGGTCCAGGAGCTGCCGGCGGCCATGCAGGAAGGCCAACTCCTCTTCGGCGACACCGGCGGCGTTCATGCGGCGGCCCTGTTCGAGGTCGCCGGCGGGCAGCCCGGACTGCTCTGGCTTCGTGAAGACATCGGACGCCACAACGCCGTCGACAAGGTCGTAGGCAAGGCGCTGCGGGCGAACCGGCTGCCTCTCTTCGGCACGATCCTCGCGGTCAGCGGTCGGCTCGGTTTCGAGATCGTGCAGAAGGCGGCGGTGGCCGGCATCCCGGTGCTTGCCGCGGTCGGCGCGCCGTCGAGCCTGGCCCTGGACATCGCCCACCTGGCCGGCATCCGCGTCTACGCTTTCGTCGCCGCCAACCGCAGCAATCTCTATCCCGCCGCGCCGGTCGAAGCGCGGCGACTGGGCGGTTCCGATTGACGAGTCCGAACGCTGGGCATAGGTTGCCCCTGAAAGCGGTTGACCTCTGAGGAGGTGCATGAAGATGACGAGGATTCCGAAGTGACGGTCGCCGCGGTCAAGCCGGAAGCGGGGCAGGCCGCGCCACACCTGACGTTCTTCGAGCAGGTGAACGTCGCCTTCGACCGGGCGGCGAAGCACACGGACCACGACCCCACCCTGCTGGAGCAGGTGAAGTGGGTGAACTCCGTCTACCGGATGAGTTTCCCGCTGCGGCGGGACGACGGCACGATCGAGGTCATCCACGCCTGGCGCGCCGAACACAGCCATCACCGGCTGCCGACCAAGGGCGGCATCCGCTACGCGCCGAACGTGAACGAGGACGAGGTCATGGCGCTGGCGGCGCTCATGACCTACAAGTGCGCCCTCGTCGACGTTCCCTTCGGCGGCGCCAAGGGCGGCGTCTGCATCGACCGCCGGAAGTACTCCAGCGGAGAGCTGGAGCGGCTGACGCGGCGCTACACCGCCGAACTCCAGCGCAAGTCCTTCATCGGGCCGGGCAAGGACGTGCCGGCGCCCGACTACGGCACGAGCGAGCAGGAGATGGCCTGGATCGCCGACACCTACTCCCAGATCGAGCACGGCGAGGTCAACGTCGCTGCCTGCGTCACGGGCAAGCCGGTCGAGCACGGCGGCATTCAGGGCCGCACCCAGGCGACCGGACTGGGCGTCTTCTTCGGTATCCGCGAAGCCTGTTCGTTCGAGGACGACATGGCGAAGCTCGGCCTCGAACCCGGTGTCGCCGGCAAACGGATCGTGATCCAGGGGCTGGGCAACGTCGGCTATCACGCCGCCAGGTACCTGCAGGATGCCGGCGCGAAGCTGGTCGGCCTGGCCGAGTACGAGGGCGCGATCGCCTGTCCGGACGGCCTCGACCTGGACGACGTGGTCGAACACAGACGGAGCACCGGCTCGATCCTCGACTTTCCGGGCGCTTCCAACGTCGAGCCGAGCCACAAGGCGCTCGAACTCGACTGCGACATCCTGGTGCCGGCCGCCCTCGAGAACCAGATCACGAGGGAGAACGTCGGCCGTATCTCCTGCCGCATCCTGGCCGAGGCGGCGAACGGCCCGACCAGCGCGGCAGCCAGCGCCGCGGCGGCCAAGCGCGGCATCCTGGTGATTCCGGACGTGTATCTGAACGCCGGCGGCGTCACGGTTTCCTACTTCGAGTGGCTGAAGAACCTCTCCCACGTCCGCTTCGGACGGATGCAGAAGCGGTTCGAGGAGAGCGTGCGCCGCGATCTGCTGAACGCGATGAGCTCGGCGACCGGCGCCAGCTTCAGCCAGGCCGAGGTCCGGATCCTGGCCCGGGGAGCCGACGAGATCGACCTCGTGAACTCAGGGTTGGAGGAGACGATGGCGACCGCCTACCACCACATCCGGCGCTACCGGAACAAGCTGGGGCCCGAGGTCGATCTGCGTACCGCGGCGATGGTTCTGGCAATCGATAAGGTCGCGGCCTCCTACCGCACTGCGGGGATCTTCCCGTAGCCAGCGCTTCTCCCCCTCGCCCCCTTAGCCCAACCCGTGCTGATCTCCCTGCTGCTGATTGTGCTCGGCATCGCCGTGCTCTGGGCCGGCGGCGAGATCCTCGTGCGCTCCGTGACGGGCCTGGCCGCGGTGTTGCGCGTCAGTCCGACGGTGATCGGGCTCACCGTCGTCGCCTTCGGCACCTCGGCGCCGGAACTCGGCGTGGCGATAGCCGCCGCGCTGCGGGATTCCGCCGGGCTGGTCTACGGCAACGTCGTCGGTTCGAACATCGCCAACGTCGGCCTGATCCTTGGCATCTCGGCGCTCGTCGTGCCTCTGCACAACCACAGCGAAGGCGCCGAGCGCCAGGCGATCCGCCTGGTCCGCCGCGAGCTGCCCTTCATGCTCGCGACGTCCCTGCTCGTCCTGACCTTCACCGCCTTCGGCCGCCTCGGCCGGTTCGAGGGCGTGGTGCTGCTCGCGCTGATGGCGTACTTCCTGATCGTTCTGGTCCGAGCCGGCGACGCCGAACCAGCCGATCCCCAGGGCGTCAGCTCACTCAAGTCCGTCCTTGGCACCCTCGTGGGACTCATCCTGCTCGCCGTCGGAGCGGCCGGGCTCCTCGTGCCGGCGGCGGAGGAGCTGGCGCTGGCCCTTGGCGTCAGCGAGAAGGTCGTCGGACTCACGGTCGTGGCCTTCGGCACCAGCGTGCCCGAACTCGCCGCCTGCCTGGTGGCGGCCTACCGGAACCACCACGGCATCGTGCTGGGAAACATCGTCGGTTCCAACGTGTTCAACATTCTGCTCGTCCTGCCGGCCGCGATCCTCATCCGCCCCTTCGAAACCACCTTCCTCGCCGAGGGTCTGGACGCCTCGGTCATGCTCTTCTTCAGCCTCCTCATGTTCCTCGCCGTCTACCTGCTGCGACACGGCCGCAGCATCGGACGGACCTGGGGCACGCTGCTCGTGGCAGCCTATGGGGGCTACGTGGCCTGGCTCTTCAGCAAGCTATGACACAGCAAACCATGACTCCGGCCGAATCCACCGCAAGCGGCGCCCTGCCCTTCGCCGACCGCCACATCGGCCCCCGGGCCGCCGAGATCGAGCAGATGCTCGAAGCGCTCGGCCAGTCCTCGCTCGCGAGCCTGATCGACGCCGCCGTGCCGGCCGCGATCCGCAGCGACACTTCCGCCCACGACACTGCCGCCGGCGACCTCGAACTGCCGCCGCCGGCTTCCGAAGCCGCGGCGCTGGTCGAACTCGACGAGATCGCCGCCAGCAACCAGGTGCTGCGCAGCTTCATCGGCATGGGCTACCACGGCTGTGTCACGCCGCCGGTCATCCAGCGCAACGTCCTCGAAAACCCCGGCTGGTACACGGCCTACACGCCGTATCAGCCGGAGATCTCCCAAGGCCGGCTGGAGGCGCTGCTCAACTTCCAGACGATGATCGCCAGCCTCACCGGCCTCGAGGTGGCGAACGGCTCCCTGCTCGACGAGCCGACCGCCGCCGCCGAAGCGATGACGCTCTGCTGGGCGGAGAAGCGACGCCAGGGCCGGTTCTTCGTGTCGGACGGCTGCCACCCGCAGACGATCGAGGTGGTCCGCACCCGCGCCGAACCTCTCGGTATCGAAGTAGAGATCGGCGATCACCGGGAGCTGGATCCGGAGGGCGTGTTCGCGGCTCTGGTCCAGCAACCGGCCACCGACGGCAGCGTTCACGCCTATCGGGACCTGGCCGAACGGATGCGCGAAGCCGGCGGCATGACGATCGCCGCCGCCGATCCGCTCGCCCTCTGCCTGCTCGAGGCCCCCGGCGCCTGGGGCGCCGACGTCGCGGTCGGCAGCACCCAGCGCTTCGGCCTGCCGATGGGGTTCGGCGGACCGCACGCTGCCTACATCGCCGTCCGCGACCGGCTGAAGCGGCGGCTGCCGGGCCGGCTGGTCGGCGTTACCCACGACGACAGTCACCGGCCGGCGCTGCGCCTGGCGCTCCAGACCCGGGAACAGCACATCCGCCGGGACCGAGCCACCAGCAACATCTGCACGGCGCAGGTGCTGCCGGCGGTGATCGCGAGCTTCTATGCCGTCTACCACGGCCCGGAAGGGCTCGAGTCGATCGCCGAAGCGGTCCACCGCCGGGCCTCCCGTCTTGCCGAACGCCTGCACGCCCTCGGCTTCAGGCTTCGCTCCGGCACGTTCTTCGACACGGTGACGGCCGATGTCGGCAGCGTCGCGGAGGAGCGCCGCGTGATCGCCGCCGCCCGGCGCCGCAAGCTGAACCTGCGGGAGTGGGGCTCCGGCGCCATCTCGGTCGCCTGCGACGAAACGACGACCGACTACGACATCGAGTCGGTGCTTGCGGCGTTCGCCGAAGTCGGCGCGACCAGGGCACGAGCCCCCGTTCCGGCCGACGAATCGCCGACCGGCGGGACGGAGCCCCTGCCGGCCGCGCTGCGCCGGACGACGCCCTGTCTCGATCATCCGGTGTTCAGCAGCTACCGCTCCGAAACCGAGCTGCTCCGCTACCTGCACCGGCTGGAGGCGCGCGACCTGTCGCTGACCACCTCGATGATCCCGCTCGGCTCGTGCACGATGAAGCTGAACGGGACGGCGGAGATGATGCCGATCACCTGGCACGGGTTCGCCCACATGCATCCCTACGCCCCCGAAGACCAGACGGCGGGTTACCGGAGGCTCTGCGGCGACCTGGAGAACTGGCTGGCGGACATCACGGGCTTCTCCGCCGTTTCCCTGCAGCCGAACGCTGGTTCCCAGGGAGAGTACGCGGGTCTGCTCGCGATCCGGAGCTACCACGAGAGCCGCAGCGAGGGGGCCCGCAACGTCTGCCTCATCCCCACCTCCGCCCACGGCACAAACCCCGCCAGCGCAGTATTGGCCGGGCTGAAGGTCGCGCCCGTCGCCTGCGACGAGGAGGGCAACATCGATCTCGACGATCTGCGCGCCTGCGCGGAGACCCACAGCGAAGACCTCGCGGCCCTGATGGTCACCTACCCGTCGACGCACGGCGTGTTCGAGGAAGCGATCCGCGAGATCTGCGCCATCGTCCACGACCGTGGCGGCCAGATCTACCTCGACGGTGCGAACATGAACGCCCAGGTCGGCGTCTGCCGGCCCGGCGACTACGGCGCCGACGTCTGCCACCTGAACCTCCACAAGACGTTCTGCATCCCCCACGGCGGCGGCGGTCCGGGCATGGGGCCAATCGCGGTCGCCGCCCATCTCGCGCCGTTCCTGCCGCGACATCCCCTCGCGTCGATCGGGCAGTCGGACAGCGCCGGCAGCCAGGGAGGCGGGGCGGTTGGCGCGGTGAGCGCGGCGCCCGTCGGCAGCGGCTCGATCCTGCCCATCTCCTGGGCCTACATTCGCATGATGGGAGCCGCCGGACTGCGCCGCGCCACGGAAGCCGCGATCCTGAACGCGAACTACATCGCCCGCCGGCTCGAAACCCACTACCCCGTCCTCTATCGAGGCGCCAGCGGCCTGGTCGCTCACGAGTGCATCCTCGATCTGCGCGGCTTCAAGGCCTCGGGCGTGGAGGTCGACGATGTCGCCAAGCGACTCATCGACTACGGCTTCCACGCTCCG
The DNA here is from genome assembly GCA_009845425.1 of Holophagales bacterium. Taxonomy (GTDB): domain Bacteria; phylum Acidobacteriota; class Thermoanaerobaculia; order Multivoradales; family Multivoraceae; genus Multivorans. The sequence continues at coordinate 87,407 of VXZQ01000014.1, read as the reverse complement.
ACCATGTCCTTCCCGGTGGCCGGCACGCTGATGGTCGAGCCGACCGAGAGCGAGTCGAAGGCCGAGCTCGACCGCTTCTGCGACGCGATGATCGCGATCCGCGCCGAGATCGCGGCAGTGGAACGCGGCGACGTCGAGATCGCCGAAAGCCCCCTGCGCGGCGCGCCGCACACCGCGGCCGCGATCAGCGCCGACGAGTGGGACCGCTCCTACTCCCGTCGGCAGGCGGCGTTCCCGGCGCCGTGGAACGACGAACACAAGTACTGGCCTCCGGTCGGCCGGGTCGACAACGCCCACGGCGACCGCCACCTGATCTGCACCTGCGTCGGCATGGAACCGTTCGAGGCGATCGGCGCCAAGGGCGCCTTCGCCCGCTGACCGGTCTGGCCGGGAATCAGGACGTCAAGCCGAACTCGATCGCGTCGGAGAGGGCCTCCCAGCTCGCCTCGATGATGTTCGTGCCCGCACCGACCGTGGTCCAGCGCTGGCCGCCGGCGACGAAATCCACGAGCACCCGGGTCGTCGCGGCCGTGCCCTGGGCACTGTCCAGGATGCGGACCTTGTAGTCGGCGAGCCGCATCTCGCCCAGGGCCGGGTAGTGCGGCTCCAGCGCCTTGCGCAGCGCGTGCGCCAGCGCGTTGACCGGGCCGTTGCCCTCAGAGGCCGTATGGGCGATCGTGCCGTCCGGCACCTCGACCTTGACCGTCGCCTCGGCGACGAGGCCCCGACCATCGCGGTGCTCGACCACGGTGAGGAAGTCGATCAGGCGGAACGGCGCCTCATAGCCCGGTTCCGCCCGTCGCAGCATGAGCTCGACGGACGCCTCGGCGGCCTCGAAACTGTAGCCGCGGTTCTCCAGCTCCTTGACCTTGTACAGCACCTCACGCGCGTGGGGGGTCTCCCTGATCCCGGCGCCCGCCGCGAGATGAGCGATGTTGCCGCGGCCCGAGAGCTCGGAGACCACGGCGCGCATTTCGTTGCCCACGCGTTCGGGTTCCAGGTGCTGATAGCTCGCCGGCTCCTTCAGCATGGCCGCGACGTGGACGCCGCCCTTGTGCGCGAAGGCGCTCCGGCCGACATAGGGCAGATGGTCGTCGTGCGTGATGTTCGCCACCTCGGCGACGTAGCGCGAGAGGGCCGTCAACTCCCGGAGTCGCTCGTCGGGGACGCAGGAACAGCCCATCTTGCATTGCAGGTCGGGCAGGATGGTGACCAGGTTGGCGTTCGCTACCCGCTCACCGTAGCCGTTGATCGTGCCCTGCACCATGACGGCACCGGCACGCACGGCGGCAAGCGAGTTGGCCACGCCGCAGCCGCCGTCGTCGTGGGTGTGGATGCCGATCCGCGCCTGGTCGCCGAGTTCGGCTCGCACCGCCTCGACGCCGGCCTCGATCTGCCACGGTAGGGAACCGCCGTTCGTGTCGCAGAGCACGACGTAGTCGGCGCCCGCGGAGGCCGCGGCGCGCAGGGTGCCGAGAGCGCACTCGGGATTCGCGGCGAAACCGTCGAAGAAGTGCTCGGCATCGTAGATCACCTCGCGTCCGAGCTCCTTGAGGTAGCCGACCGAGTCCCGGACCATCGCTTCGTTCTCCGCGATCTCGGTCTCCAGGACCTTCTCGATATGGAGATCCCAGCTCTTGCCGAAGATCGTCACCACCGGCGTTCCGGCCGCCACCAGGGCCTGGATGTTGCCGTCGTGGGCGCAGGTGTCGTTCTTGCGGCGGGTACTGCCGAACGCGCAAATCTTCGCCTGCTCGAGTTCGACCTCGCGGATCGCGGCGAAGAAGTCGGCGTCCTTGGGGTTGGAACCGGGCCAGCCGCACTCGAGGTAGGGGATACCGAAAGCGTCCAGCCGTCTGGCGATTGCCAGCTTGTCCGCCAGCGACAGAGAGATGTTCTCGCGCTGGGTTCCGTCGCGGAGCGTCGTGTCGTACAGCTCGATCCTGGTCGTCATCGGCCCATTACCCTATTGACCGGCCTTACAGCGGCTCGTCGAGGCCCGGCCCCTGCAGCAGCTCGATCAACTCCTCGCGCGAGAAGATCTTCTTGAGCTGCGGGTCGTCCTCCTGCACCACGCTCTCCATGAGACGGCGCTTGCGGTCGATGATCGCGGCGATGCGCTCCTCGAGCGTCTCTTCGGTGATCAGCTTGAAGACGTGGACCGCCCGCTTCTGACCGATCCGGTACAACCGGTCGGTCGCCTGGTCCTCTCGGGCCGCGTTCCACCAGCGGTCGTAGTGGATGACGACCGAACCGCCGACCAGGTCGATGCCGGTCCCGCCCGCCTTCAGGCTGCCCAGGAAGACGCGACAGTCCTCGTCGTTGTTGAAGCGGTCCACCACCTTGCCGCGCTCGCGGGTCGAACCCGTCAGCGTGACGAACTCGACGCCGAGCTTCGTCAGGTGGCGCTCCAGAATCCCGATCATGCCCAGGTACTGGCTGAAGACAACGACCTTCTGGCCACTGTCGAAGCTCTCTTCGAGCAACTCCTTGCACAGGTCCCACTTTCCTGATTCGTAGTTCTCGTAGCGGTCGAGATCGCCCACCGCCAGCGCGGGATGATCGCAGATCTGCTTCAGCATGTTCAGGAGGGCGAAGATGTGGATGTACGGAAGGGCGCCCCGCTCGCTCCGCAGGGCGTTCATCAACGTGACGCCTTTCGTTTCGATCGTCTGGCGGTACAGGTCGAACTGCTCGGCGCTCAGGCGGCAGGTGCGGACGTCCTCGATCTTCTCCGGCAGCTCATCCAGCACCGCGGTCTTCACCCGGCGAAGCACGAAGGGAGCGGTCAACCGGCGCAGGTTCACGGCGTACCACGAGTCGGCATCGAGTTCGTTCGTTCCGAGGAGATCGAGGTAGGTATCGTCGCCTCCCAGGTAGCCCGGCAGCACGAGATCGAACAGGCCCTTCAACTCCGTGAGCGAGTTCTCGATCGGCGTGCCGGTCAACCCCAGCTTCATCCGGGCCCCGAGCGCCACGGCGGCACGGTAACCCTGGGTGCTCCGGTTCTTGATCTGCTGCACCTCGTCGAACACGATGAGGCCCCAGCGCCGTTCGCCGAAACGCTGGACGTCGTTCCGCATCACGCCGTAGGAAGTGAGGATCACGTCGCCGTCGGCCAGCGACTCCTCGAGGTCGCGTTGGGGGCCGTGGTAGTACGCCGGGCGCAGTCCCGGCGCGTACTCCCGGAGCTTGTTGCGCCAGTGGCTGATCACGGTGCGGGGGCAGACGACCAGAAACGGCTCGTCGACACCCAATTGCTCTCGCAGGATGACCATCAGGGCCATCGCCTGGTGGGTCTTGCCCAGGCCCATGTCGTCGCAAAGAAGGCCGGCCAGATCGTTCTCGTACAGGAACTTCAGCCACTCGACACCGAGCCTCTGGTAAGGACGCAGGACGCTCGTGAGCCCCTCCGGATCGACCATCGGATCGGCCGGCCGGAGGTCCAGGAAGCGGCGCAGGAAGTCATGCCGGCTTCCCTCGCCCTCGACGCGGATCGGCGCCGTGCTCGAGGCCTGGAGCCGCAGCAACTCGGCCGAGGAAAGACGGAGGCCCCCGGAGTCGCCGTTGCCGCTGGCGCCCTCGGCACGGGCTCGCGCCTGAGCAGGCAACGACCCGAGATTCCTTAGCGCGGGCGCGTTGAGATCGATCCAGCCCGACGCCGTCTCGAGATACGGCAGGCCCGCGCCCCTCGCCGCCAGCAGTTCCTCGAGGCTCACGTCACTGTCACCGAAGCCGTAGCGAATCGAAAGCGACTCCTCTCCGTCCGGCTCGATCTCGATGTAGTCGAACTCGGTCAGGATGCCGACAGCGGCGAGCGGGTTCTCGGTCAAGGCCTGCTCGGGCTCCAGAATCGGCCTCACGGTCCGGAAGGTCGGAACGCGTGCCGGCTCAAGATCGAGAACGGCGGGCTCACGCCAGCCGCTCTCATCCCGATCCGAGCGCCGGACGAGCACCTCCAGCTCCTCGAGAAAGACCAGGTCACCATACTGGAAGCGTTTACGCCGCTCCTCATCGAGCAGGTCCTCCCCCTCCGCGGCGAGGCGCAGGATCCTGAGCTTGTGTTCCTCCTCGATCTTCGTGTCGGGACCGACATAGAGAAGATCCGCGGCGGACAGGGGCACCACCGAGGTCTGCCCCGTTTCCTTGAGGAAAGCCAGCGCCGCGTCCACTCGGCGCCGCGGAACGGCAATCTGGAGCAGGTCCGGCCCACCCGCGACCGCGCTGACCGCCAGGAAGAAACTGCCGCTCGAGAACTCGATCGACGGCTCGAGTCTCACCGTCGCCCCGGCCGTTTCGGGTCTGCCGCCGGCGATGTCGCCGTACTCCCTCAGAGCGTGGTAAGCGACGCGGAACCAGAGACTGCCCTCGAAGAACTGCCGGTTGGTCTGCATTCCGGCCTTGTTCAGGTGCTGTTCCTCAGGCGTCCGCATGAACGTCGACAGCCGGTCCAGCAGACCCGACCGGTCCGCGGTCGACCCGCTGCCCGCGAGCTTCCCGACCCGTTCCAGAAAACGAACCGCGGCGGGAGCCTGCTCGAGGTAGCGAAGGACCTCCACTCCGTCAGGACCGAACAGGCGAATCGGCTCGTCGGCTCCTTCCTGCAGAACCAGGCACTCGGAAGCCGCCGGCAGGCGCTCCTCGAACAGGGTCTGCGCCAGCCGGAACCAGCCGCTGTGAGCGAAGAGGTCGAACCAACTGCATCCGGTGACCTGGTGAAGCTCCCGGAGCTGACCCTCGAGCTGCTTCAGGTGGCGGCACCCGCTCCGGCGCCCTGTCGAACAACTGCAGAACGTCAGCGGCCGCTTGGACCCGGCCACCTTGGCCAGATGAACGGCTGAACCGGGTTCAGGGTCGTGGGGATCGGGAAGCAGGCCGATCCCGGTGCGATGGAACTCGAGGCGTGGAAACAGCTTCACGGAAGGTAGACGAAGCGCGCGCGTAAACGCTCGATTGTAGCGCCGATTCGGAGCGTTGTGTTGGTTTCGGCGCTAGGCTTCCTGACGATGACGACCAGGAGTCGCGCGCTGTTCGCGGCCATCCCGCTCGCCGCCGCGTGCGCCACTCCGCCCACGGCCGACACCACCGGCCTCGACGACCTCCTGCTGGAGGAAGCGGCGGGAGGCTTCGCCGGCAGCGTGCTGGTGGCCCGGGGCGGCGAGGTGCTCCACCGGGCCGGTTACGGCCTGGCGGACCGGGAAGCCGGCGTGCCCTTCCGGCCGGAGACCGTGTCCACGATCGGATCGATCACAAAGCAGTTCACCGGCGCCGCGATCCTCAGGCTCCAGGAGCGGGGGCGCCTGCGCGTCGACGATCCGGTCGGCCGCTTCTTCCCAGATGCGCCCCCCGACCAGGCCGGGATCACGATCCACCAGCTACTCACCCACACCGCCGGCCTGCCTCCCGCGCTCGGTTCGGACGAGGAGTACATCAGCCGCGACGACTACCTCGAAGCGGTCTGGCGCACCGAGTTGCACTACCCGCCGGGCGAACGCCACGACTACTCGAACACCGGCTACTCCGTGCTCGCCGCGATCATCGAACTGAGCTCCGGCACGAGTTACGAGGAGTTCCTGCGGCGGGAGTTCTTCGACCCGCTGGGCATGAGCGCCACCGGCTACCGCCTGGCCGACTGGTCCGAAGCGCACCTCGCCGCCGGCTACCGGGACGGCCGCCGCTTCGGCCGGGTGACCGACAAGCAGACCGACGAAGACGGCTTCTCGTGGCACCTGGTCGGCAACGGCGGCATTCACTCGACCATCGAGGACATGGCCCGCTGGGTCCGGGCCCTGCGCGGCGGTGAAGTGCTCGACGCCGAGTCGCTCGACGCCCTGTTCGGCGAACACGTGGACGAGGGCTACGGCGACTCCTTCTACGGCTACGGATGGGTCACCTTCCACCTCCCGAACGGCGAGCGGATGATCGGCCACAACGGCGGCAACGGCTTCTTCTTCGCCGACCTGAACTTCTTCCCCGACCGCGACGACCTGCTGTATTGCCTGTTCGTGAACGACGCCCGATCCGAAGAGGTCACTGGCCGGATCCGCCGGTTGCTCCTTGGGCAGGCCCCTTGACAGCCGCTCCTCTCCTCTCCTACGCTCCCCCGCACGACCTACCGCCCGGTAGATCAACGGATTTCCTTATCCCATGACTCGTCCCGCCATTCTTCTGTTGCTGGTTCTGGTTCTGGTCCTTGTGACCCAGGGGGCTAACTAGGCGCACCAACAGGAAACTGAGCGACTTCAAGCCCCCAGCACCGCCTGGGGGCTTTTTTGGTTCAGCCGCTAGTGGAGTAACTGCATGCCCATAGAACGATCAGAGTGGATCTGGATCGACGACCAGTGGAAGCCCTGGGACGAAGCGACCGTCCACCTCACCACCCACGGCCTGCACTACGGTTCGTCGGTGTTCGAGGGGATCCGCGCCTACGACACGGGCGAGACGACGGCGATCTTCCGCCTCGGTCCCCACGTTCGGCGCCTGTTCGACAGTTGCCGGATCATGCGCATGGACCCCGGCTACACCCAGGACCAGGTCGAGGAGCTGTGCATCGAGGCGGTGGCCCGCAACCGCCTGGAGTCGTGCTACATCCGCCCGCTGATCTACCGGGGCAACGAGGAAATGGGCCTCAATCCCACTTCCTGCAGTTCCAGGCTGGCCATCTACGCCGTGCGGTGGGGCCGCTACCTCGGCGAGGAGGCGATCGAACAGGGCGTCGACGCCGCGATCAGTTCCTGGCGGCGCTTCAACTCGAACACGGCCGTGCCGCTGGGCAAGATCAGCGGGCAGTACGTGACGAACCAGTTCGTGTCCATTGAGGCACGCGAGCACGGCTACGCCGAGGGCATCATGCTCGACGACCGCGGGCTGGTCTGCGAGGGCGCCGGTGAGAACCTCTTCCTGATCAAGGACGGAGTGATCCACACGCCGCCGCTCTACAACTCGATCCTGGGCGGCATCACCAGGGACTCGGTCATCACGATCGCCCGCGACCTGAAGTACGACGTCCGCTTCCAGCCGATCGCCCGGGAAGAGCTCTATCTCGCCGACGAGCTGTTCATGACCGGCACCGCGGCCGAGGTGAGTCCCGTGCGCTCCGTCGACCGGATCCCGATCGGCAGCGGCACGCGCGGCGAGATCACGCACCACCTCCAGGAGGAGTTCTTCGGGCTGGTCGAGGGCCGGCTCCCCGACCGCCACAACTGGCTCACCCAGGTACCCCGGCTGCAGGAGGCCGCACCGCCCCTGGCCGGGTGACGCGAGGAGGCCGAGATGAGTGACGAAACGACCGCAACGGACCAAGCGAACGAGGAAGCGGGCACGAGCACGGACGCCGTCGTGCTGACCGGCGCCGAGATCGTGTGCGAGTGCCTGCTGCGCGAGGGGGTCGACATCGTCTTCGGCTATCCGGGCGGGGCCATCCTGCCCACTTATGACGCCCTGACGAAGTACCCCCAGCTCCACCACGTGCTGACCCGCCACGAACAGGGCGCGTCGCACATGGCCGACGGCTACGCCCGCGCCACCGGCAAGGTCGGCGTGGCGATGGCGACCAGCGGCCCCGGCGCAACGAACCTCGTCACCGGTATCGCCACCGCGATGATGGACTCTTCTCCGATCGTCTGCATCACGGGACAGGTGCCGACCGGCGCGATCGGCAGCGACGCCTTCCAGGAAACGGACGTCACCGGGATCACCCTCCCGATCACCAAGCACAACTACCTCGTGACGAGCATCGAGGAGCTGCCCGAGGTGATGCGCGAGGCGTTCCACATCGCCCGCACCGGGCGGCCCGGGCCGGTGCTGGTGGACATCCCGAAGGACGTCCAGATCCAGGAGGCCGAGTTCGTCTACCCGACGGAACCGATCGAACTCCCCGGCTACAGCCCGCCGCGGGCGGCCCGGGCGCGCCAGGTCGACGCGGCCCTGGAACTGATCCGGAAGTCCAAGCGGCCGATCATCCTCGCCGGCCACGGCATCTCGATGGCCGGCGCCAACCGTGAACTCGCACAGTTGGCGGAGAAGGCGCAGATTCCGATCGCCCTGACCCTGCTCGGCAAGGGCGCGATCTCCGAACACCACCCGCTCTGCCTGGGGATGATGGGAATGCACGGCGGCGCCGAGGTGAACCACGCGATCCAGCAGGCCGACCTGCTGATCGCCCTGGGCATGCGCTTCGACGACCGGGTGACCGGCAACCTGGCGACCTACGCCCGGGACTCGCGCAAGATCCACGTCGACATCGATCCCTCCGAGATCAACAAGAACGTGACCGTCGACGTGGGCATCGTCGGTGACCTCGGCGAGGTCCTGAGCCAACTGCTCGACCGGGTCGAACGACGACCGAACGAGGCCTGGTTCGACCGCATCGCCGAGTGGCGCGCCGACTCGGAGCTGCGGGAAATCGTGCGGCCGGCCGACGCGCCGCAGCATCCCGCGGTCCCCGAAGGCAAGCTGCTCGGCGCCCAGGTCATCCGGGACCTGTTCGAGTTCACGGACGGCGAGGCCATCACCGTGACCGACGTCGGCCAGCATCAGATGTGGGAGGCCCAGTACTACCACCACGAACGGCCGCACAGCCTGATCACCAGCGGCGGCCTCGGCACGATGGGTTTCGGGCTGCCGGCTGCGATCGGCGCCAAGATGTCCCGCCCCGACCAGGAAGTGTGGGCCATCGTCGGCGATGGCGGATTCCAGATGACCATGATGGAGCTCGCCACCGCGGTCCAGGAGCAGGTCAACGTCCACATCGCGATCATCAACAACGGTTTCCTCGGCATGGTCCGCCAGTGGCAGGAGTTCTTCTACGAGGAGCGGTACAACCAGACGCCCATGGTCAACCCGGACTTCTGCAAGCTCGCGGAGGCCTACGGCATCCCGACCGTCCGCGTCAGCGAGCGTGGCCAGATCGAAGAGGCGGTCAAGGCCTCGCGCTCGCAGACAGCCGGACCGACCCTGATCGACTTCGTGGTCGAGAAGGAGGAGATCGTCTTTCCCATGGTGCCGGCGGGCGCCGACCTGGACGACATGATCCGCCGGCCGACTCCCGAAGAGTTCGAGCAACAGCGCCGGGAGCGGGCAGTAGCCGCGAAAGCCCCGGAGCCCCAAACTCCAGAGTCCACGCCGCCGGAATCCAAGCCGTCGGAGTCCGAGGAACCCGCGGCGGCGGCCGCCCTGGGCTCCCGATTCGGCGTCTGAGGTCGACCGGCTTCTCGAGGAAATCCCGCGATGGCGAAGCACATCCTGGCCGCGCTGGTCGAGAACCGCCCCGGGGTCCTTGCCCGCGTGGCGAACCTGTTCCGACGGCGCAGTTTCAACATCGACAGCCTGTCCGTCGGCCGCACGCAACGCGACGAGATGTCACGGATGACGATCGTCATGGAGTCGGACAGCGCGGAAGCGGACCGGCTGGTCAAGAACCTGTACAAGCTGGTCGACGTCGTCCACGTGGACCACCTGCACAGCCAGCCCTCCGTGGTGAGGGAGATGGCCCTGGTCAAGGTCAAGGCCTCCTCGGAGAATCGGCGGGAGGTGATCCAGCTCTGCGACATCTTCCGCGCCCGGATCATCGACGTTTCCGCCGAAAGCCTGGTGGTCGAGATCACCGGCGAGGAGGAGAAACTCGAGAACTTCACCGAACTCGTGCGTCCGTTCGGCATCGTCGAGATGGTGCGCACCGGCATGATCGCCCTGGGCCGCGGCGGCCACACCCTGAAGGACGAGGGCTTCAAGCCCAACCGCAGCCGCGCGGCGGCACGCCGCAACGTGCTCTGACCACACCGCTCGAATCACCAGACGAGGAACCCATCCAGATGGCCAAGCTCTACTACGACGACGACGCGGATCTTGCGAGGCTCGACGGCCGCACCGTCGCCGTCATCGGCTACGGCAGCCAGGGCCATGCCCATGCGCTGAACCTGCGCGACAGCGGAGTCGACGTCGTCGTCGGTCTGCGTGAGGGCAGCGGCAGCGCCGCCAAGGCGGAGGCCGACGGGCTCGAGGTGCTCGGCAACGCGGCCGCGGCCGCGCGGGCGCAGATGATCATGGTCCTGGCGCCCGACACGGTGCAGGCGGGGCTCTACGAGCAGGACATCGCGCCGAACCTCGAACCGGGGAACACCCTGATGTTCGCGCACGGGTTCAACGTCCGCTACGGCGAAATCGACGCGCCGCAGGCAGTCGACGTGTCCCTGGTCGCGCCGAAAGCACCGGGACACAGGGTGCGGGAGGTGTTCACCGAAGGCGCCGGCACGCCGGGCCTGGTCGCGGTCGAGAACGACGCCACCGGTGGCGCCCTGGCCGATGCCCTGGCCTACGCGAAGGGGATCGGCTGCACCCGCGCCGGAGTGATCGAGACCACGTTCGCCGAGGAGACGGAGACCGACCTGTTCGGTGAGCAGATCGTCCTCTGCGGCGGCGCCTCCGCCCTGGTCCGCGCCGGCTTCGAGAAGCTGGTCGCGGCCGGCTACCAGCCCGAGGTCGCCTACTTCGAGTGCCTGCACGAGCTGAAGCTGATCGTCGACCTGATGTACGAGGGCGGGCTCGGCTACATGTGGTACAGCGTCTCCGACACCGCCGAGCACGGCGGCTACCACGCCGGCGACCAGATGATCACGGAGGACGTGCGGGCGGTGATGGACAAGGTGCTCCGCGACATCCAGGACGGGACCTACGCCCGCGACTGGATCGCCGAGAACCGGAACGGACGTCCGCGCTTCGATCCCCGGAGAAAGCGGGAGCGGAGCCACCCGATCGAGGAGGTCGGCCGGGAACTGCGGCGGATGATGCCGTTCCTGGACGCCAAGGAGGTGTAGCAATGCCAGACAACGGAGACTGGGTCCGGATCTTCGACACCACGCTGCGCGACGGCGAGCAGTCGCCGGGCGCGACGATGACGAGCGCCGAGAAGCTGGAGGTGGCCCGCCAGCTTGCAGTTCTCGGCGTCGACATCATGGAGGCGGGCTTTCCCGCCGCCAGTCCCGACGACCTCGAGGGGGTCCGCCGGATCGCCCGCGAAGTCGGCAAGGGCGACGGACCGGTCATCGCCGGGCTCGCCCGCTGCTGGCGCGAGGACATCGACAAGGCCTGGCAGGGCGTGCGGGACGCCGCCAAACCCCGCATCCACACCTTCATCGCCACGTCCGACCTGCACATGGACCGCAAGCTGGGCATGACCCGGGAGCAGGTTCTGAGCCAGGTCGGCCACATGGTGGCACACGCGCGCTCCCTCTGCGACGACGTCGAGTTCAGTCCCGAGGACGGCAGCCGCTCCGATCCCGACTTCGTGGTCGAGGTGCTCTCGCTCGCCGTCAAGGAAGGCGCCACGACGCTGAACATCCCGGACACGGTGGGTTACGACATGCCGGTCGAGTACGGCGACCTCTTCCGCTACCTGATGAAGCACACTGACGGCGCCGAAGACGTCATCTGGTCCGCGCACTGCCACGACGATCTCGGCTGCGCCACCGCCAACACGCTGGCGGCGATCGAGGCCGGCGCGCGGCAGGTCGAGGTAACGATCAATGGCATCGGCGAGCGCGCCGGCAACACCTCGCTCGAGGAAGTCGTCATGGCGCTCCACACGAGGCCGAAAATCTACGGCGTCGGCACCCGTCTCAACACGACCGAACTCGTACGGACGAGTCGCCTGGTCGCCCACTACACCGGCATCGCGGTGCCCCGGAACAAGGCGATCGTGGGCGAGAACGCCTTCGCCCACGAGGCGGGCATCCACCAGCACGGCATGCTCCAGGATCAGCGCACCTACGAGATCATGACCCCGCAGACGGTCGGCCTGACTCAGAGCAGGCTGGTGCTCGGCAAGCACTCCGGCAAGCACGCGCTCCGGATGCGCATGGAGGAACTCGGCTTCGAGCTGAACCGGGAAGAACTTGGTGAGGCCTTCCGCCGCTTCAAGCAACTGGCCGACCAGAAGAAGGACATCACCGACGCCGACCTGCAGGCGCTGGCCAACCAGGAGATCCTGGCGCCGACGGAGATCTTCACCCTGACCGACCTGCAGATCTCCTGCGGACGGCCCGGCATGCCGACCGCGACCGCCCGTCTGCGCGGGCCAAACGGTCACGAGTACATCTCGCCCGGCGTCGGCACCGGCCCGGTCGACGCGACCTTCCGGGCCATCGACGCCGTGGTCGAAGCCAGGAACACCCTGCTCGAGTACAACGTCCACAGCGTCACCGAGGGCATCGACGCGATGGGCGAGGTCACGGTGAGAATCAAGAGTCCGACCTCCGGCCGCGGCAAAGGGCGCGTCTTCGGCGGCTACGGCGCAGACACGGACGTCATCGTCGCCTCCGCCAAGGCGTACCTGGCGGCTCTCAACCGGATGCTCACCGCGATCGGCACCAAGTACACGGCCGGCGAGGGAGGCCCCGCCACGCTCAGGGTCTCGAGACCGCAGCCGGTGGACGCATGAGTCGACCGAGGACCCTGTTCGAGAAGATCTGGCGGCGCCACCTGGTCACCGCGGGGAAGGAGGGTCTGCCCGCGACGATCTACGTCGACCTGCACCTGGTGCACGAGGTAACTTCGCCTCAGGCGTTCACCGGGCTGGACGAGCGGGGGCTCCCCGTGCGCCGGCCCGATCTGACGCTGGCGACGATGGACCACTCGACGCCGACCGATCCTTCGATCGACGACGCACGGCTCCGGGTGCTCGACCCGGAGGGCTCCGCCCAACTCGACCGATTGCAGGCGAACTGCGAGCGGCACGGCATCCCGCTCTACGCGATGGGCGACGAGCGCCGCGGCATCGTTCACGTGATTGGACCGGAACTCGGCGCCACGCAGCCCGGAATGACCGTCGTCTGCGGCGACAGCCACACCAGCACCCACGGCGCCGTCGGCGCGCTCGCCTTCGGCATCGGCACCAGCGAGGTCGGCCACGTGCTCGCCACCCAGTGCCTGCTGCAGCACCGCCCGAAGACCTACGAGGTGCGCGTCGACGGCCGCCTGCCGGAAGGCGTGGTCGCCAAGGACATCATCCTCGCCGTGATCGCCAGGCTCGGCATCGGCGGCGGCACCGGCCACGTCTTCGAGTACACCGGCGAAGCGATTCGCGCGCTGGACATGGAGGGCCGGATGACGGTCTGCAACATGTCGATCGAGGGCGGCGCCCGCGCCGGCCTGATCGCTCCCGACGAGGTCACCTTCTCGTACCTGGAGGGCCGTCCGATGGCGCCCGCCGGCGATGCCTGGGAGGCGGCGCTCGACGACTGGCGGTCGCTTCCCACCGACGAGGGAGCGGTCTACGACCGGACCACGACTCTCGATGGCTCGGCGCTCGAACCGATGGTCACGTACGGCACGAACCCCGGCATGGCGATCCCAATCGCGGGAGCGGTACCGGAAGACGACGCCATCGAACCCGAGAAGCGGGCCTCCTTCCGCAAGGCGCTCGACTACATGGCCCTCGAACCCGGCCAGCAGCTCCAGGGCAAGCCGATCGACGTCGTCTTCGTCGGAAGCTGCACGAACTCGCGCTACAGCGACCTGGAGGCCGCGGCGAACGTGCTGCGCGGCCGCAAGGTCGCCGACGGCTTGCGGGTGCTCATCGTGCCCGGCTCCGACGCGGTCAAGCGGCAGGCCGAACGCGACGGGCTCGCCCAGGTCTTCGTCGACGCCGGCGCCGAGTGGCGCGAAGCCGGCTGCTCGATGTGCCTGGCGATGAACGGCGACCAGCTCGCCCCCGGCCAGTACGCCGTCAGCACGTCGAATCGCAACTTCGAGGGCCGCCAGGGCGCCGGTGGCCGCACCTTCCTGGCCAGCCCGCTGACCGCGGCAGCGTCGGCCATTACCGGTCGGGTCACCGATGTGCGAGAGGTCCTGTCGTGAGCAAGAGCTTCACCCGCTACACCGGGACCATGGCGCCGCTGCCGATCCAGAACATCGACACGGACCAGATCATCCCGGCGTCCTATCTGAAGGTCACCGACCGCAGCGGCCTCGCCTCCGGCCTTTTCTCCCGCTGGCGCTACCGGGACGGAGACCCGGAAGGCGATCCCATCTCCGACTTCGTGCTGAACCGCGCCGAACACGGCGAGGCCAGGATTCTCCTCGCCGGCGACAACTTCGGCTGCGGCAGCTCCCGCGAGCACGCGCCCTGGGCGCTCGTCGGCTACGGCTTCCGCGCGGTCATCAGCACCTCCTTCGCCGACATCTTCCGCAGCAACGCACTGAAGAACGGACTGCTCGTCGTGCCGGTGGGCGAAGACGTCTCCGCCGCGTTGTTCGACGCCGTCGCCGCCGATCCGGCAACCGAGGTCACGATCGATCTCGAAGCGCGGACCCTCAGCCTGCCCGGCGGCGGCGAGACGAACTTCGAGGTCGACCCCTTCGCCCGCCGCTGCCTGCTCGACGGCACGGACCAGCTCGGCTACCTGCTGAACCAGGCGCCTGCGATCCAGGCTTTCGAGGCCGCCAACGCGGCGCGGCTCGATACCCGTTCGGACTGAGCGAACGACTCCCCATGCAGGCGAACATCGTCCTCCTGCCCGGCGACGGCGTCGGGCCGGAAGTCACCGCGGAAGCGGCGGGCGTCCTGAACGCCGTCGCCGAACTCGGCGGGCACGGCTTCCAGCTCGAGTCCCACCCGATGGGCGGCAACGCGATCGACGACTTCGGGAATCCGCTGCCGCCCGCCACGCTGGTCGCGTGCAAGGAGGCGGACGCGGTGCTCCTGGGCGCCGTCGGCGGACCGAAGTGGTCCGATCCGACCGCCGAACTCCGGCCCGAACAGGGGCTGCTCGACCTGCGGGCGGAGATGGGCCTGTTCGCCAACCTGCGCCCGGTACCGGTGTTCGAATCCCTCGCTCCGTTCGCCCCGCTCAAGCCCGAACTGCTGCGCGGAGTCGACCTGCTGTTCGTGCGCGAGCTGACCGGCGGCATCTACTTCGGTCCCCGCCAGGAGCAGGGCGACGGCGACGTGGCCCACGACACCCTCGTCTACTCCACCGCCGAAGTCGAGCGCGTCGCCCGGGTCGCGCTGCGAGCGGCGCGGGGACGTCGCGGCAAGGTCGCGTCGATCGACAAGGCGAACGTGCTCGCCTCAATGCGGCTCTGGCGGCGATCCGTGACTGAGGTCGCCAGCGCCTGGCCGGACGTCGAGGTCACCCACCACCTCGTGGACGCCTTCGCGATGCAGTTGATGCGCTCGCCCGCGGACTACGACGTCATCCTCGCCGGCAACATGTTCGGCGACATCCTGAGCGACGAAGCGGCGATCCTCGCGGGGTCGCTCGGCATGCTGCCCTCGGCGTCGCTAGGTTCAGGCAGCCAGGGCCTGTACGAGCCGGTCCACGGCTCGGCGCCCGACATCGCGGGCCGCGGCATCGCCAACCCGATCGGCGCGATCCTGAGCGCCGCGATGCTGCTCCGCCACAGCCTCGACCTGAGCGCGGAGGCGGACCGGGTCGAAGCGGCGGTCGCCAAGGTTCTGGACGACGGGCTCCGTACCGCCGATCTGGCGCCCGACGGCCAGGCCGCCGTATCGACGACCGAGATGGGCCAGGCCATCGCCAGCAGGATCGGCGCCGCCTGAGGGCGGCACCCCTGGCTTGAACTACGGTCGGCAACTGTTCGGAAACGCGGCAGCGTCGGTCAAGGCCGGTGCTGGCAGGCCGGGACTCTTGGTGTAGCGGCGCACGTCCCCGGTCATCATGTCCGTCACCGCGATGTCGAGACCCACGTCGGTCGCCGAGGCCGCGTAGACCCAGTAGTGCCCGTTGAACCAGCAACCGTCCAGGACCTTGATCAGAACCTCCCAGTTGTCCGGCTCGAAGAACCAGAAGAGGCCCGAGTCAACCGTGTCCGGCCTGGCCGGGCGGGCCGCACCCTCCAGACCTTCCGCCGTCGACCACTCCATTCTGACCTCGAAGCGGCCCTCCTGAAGCAAGAGAGGTGAAGCCGCAACGACACCGCCTTCAGAAGTGTCTTCGACCGCCGTCCAAGGCGGCGGTCGATTCGCAGTAGTCCCCGGTTCGGGCGAAGCAGCCTCCGGTTCTCCATCGCAGTTGCCGGGGAAAGCGGTCGTGTCCGTCGCTGCGGGAGATGAGGTGCCCGGCTCGTTCCCGTACTCCCACGTCTCGCCGTTGGTGGTGTCTGTCACCGTAACTTCGTACTCCAGGGTCGTCGCCGAAGCGAGAAAGACCCAGTCCCGGCCGTTGAACGAACAGCCGTCCAGCACCTTGACCAGGACCTCCCAGTTCTCCCTGCTGGGGAAGTAGAGAAGCCCGGAGTCGTTCGTGCCCGCATGGACCACGCCACCGGCCAGCACTTCGCCGTCCGGATGAGTCCACGTCGCGCGGACCTGGTAACGCGACTCCCGCAGGCAGAGCGTGTAGGGTCCCGGTTCGCAAGTGCCGACGGGGTCGGCTGCCTCCACCAGGAAGACGCGCGACGCCGTGGACTCAGCGCCGGCCCCGGCGACATTGAGGCTAACCTCGTAGAAGCCGGGCGACGACCAGGCATAGCGAACGGTCGCACCGGACGGCGCCCTGCCGCCGGTGACATCGAAGTCCCATGAGCGCCGGGCAACGGTGCCGGCACTCGTGTCCGTGAACGTCACGTCCGCGCCGGTGACAACCCGGCAAAGCTCCGCGTCGCAGGTCGCTCCCGTTACCGTGAACGCCGCCGTCGGCGGCTCAGGCGGTGGAAGTGGCTCGGGCTCGGGCTCTGGTTCCGGCTCGGGCTCGCGCTCGGGCCCGGGCCCGGGCTCAGGCTCAGACTCAGGCTCAGGGGGAAGCGGACCTCCGCCGGGAGGGGCGCCGGGAGGGGCGCCGCCGCCACCAGGGATGTCGCCCCAACCGCAATCGATGGCCGCGCCATCGTCGTCGACAATCCTGATCCGAAACGGCTGATCGCTGGCGGTCACGCCCGGCGATTCCGGCACAAGACGAAGCTCCACCCACTCGCAGTCGTCGTCGAGATCGTCCTCAGTCGCATCCCAGTAGAACACCTGCTCCCGGCGGGTCGGACCGACGTGCCGAAACCCGAAGAGGGAGTAGTCGTCCACGGTCGCGCCACCGTGGTGCGTCACATCCACCCGGAACGACACCCGGCGCCCGGGTTGCTGGTCGACCAGAACCCACACGAGGAACCGGTAGCCCTCCAAGCTGATGGCGTCCGACCGCTTCCAGGAAATCTCCACTTCCGGGTGCTGTGCGAGTGACGCATCCGCCGACGCTCCCAACGCGAGAGCGGTCACGAGCAGGCGGACGACCGCCGACCCCACTTGATGTCGTCTGAGCGGCGCGTTCATGAATCTCTCCTGAGTGTTGTTCGTCATCGACGGCGCACTTCAGAGCGGCAGCTACCCGCGAGCGGCGAGCGCACCTCTCGAAGCCGAGAACGCGCGACGTAACTACAACAGAGTGCAGGGCGCGCGCATCTCCCATTTAGGAGATGGATCAGCCCGGCGTACCGACGAAGAGAGACGGAAGGGAAGCGGCCGAAAGCTCGCCAAACGTCAGCGGCGCGGGAAGGCGTACGCGGTCAGAACCCGCTGCACCAGGGCGATCTGACCGGACACGCCCTGCTTCTTGTAGACCTGCTTCAGAAGCCAGCGGACGTAGCTTTCCTTGTAGCCCGCGGTCGCGGCGATCTCGCGCACCGGCCGGCCCTCGGCCAGCAGCGCCGACACCACGCCCTCCGACGGGGACAGCCCGAGCAGCACGGAAAGGCGCACGGGATCGATGCGCGGACGGCTCTCCGGGTCCACCACCAGCACCAGCGCCGCCACCCGCCGACCCCCGAAGTCGGCCTGTTCGGTCTCCACGGGGTGCACGTGAAGCTCCAGCCGCGACCGCAGCAGGGGGCGCTGGATCCTCATCGAGCCGCCGGCCGGCGGTTTCGCGCTCCCGAAGACCGGTAGGGCACGCTTCAGCAGCCTCCGTAGCCTGCCGTCGTCCGCCGGTAGCGAGGCGTGCAGGGCGCCGTCGCGATCGGACAGCCCCTCGCCGCGACGCAGGATGTCCCTTCCGGGCGTGTTCGCCGCGAGCAGGCGGCCGCTCCGATCCAGGTGCAGGACGCCGATGCGGCCGTTCTCCAGCAAGCCGGTCAGGCCTGCGCTCAGCGCATCGGCCCCGACCAACGCCTGACGGACGCGAACGAACTGGCGGACATGCGGCAGCAGGGACTCGATCAAGCGGAGCTGAGCGGGCTGCCAGCCGTCGCTGTCAACGGGATCGTTGAGGGCCCAGACGATGCGCAGACCGTCCAGCCCCTCGAAGCGCGTGATCAGGCCGTTCTGGTTGTGAAGGCGGCGATATCCCTCGTTGTACGCGACCGATGTCTTCAACTCTCTTTCCGTGTACAGCTCGGGGGCATGAATCACTTGCCCAGCGGGCCGCTCAATGACGCGCGGCGGCGCTTCGTCCTGCGGATAGTAGACCTCGAGGTACAAACGCGTCAGGTCCTCTCGAGGCTCGCCGCGGTAGAAGTGCTGGTAGAAGTGGACGCGAAGCTCCTCGCCGCAACCTTCGCTGACCGTCAGCACATTGCCCGTCGTACCGCAGAGCTCTTCGATCAGGGTGGCGGCCGCGGGCCAATGGGCGTCGTCGAGCGCCGCCTGATGCAGCGCCGCAAGGGCGCGATCGAAGGCATCGAGTGAGTTCATGACACGTCCTTGCCCTGTCTTGCTTCAGGTCACTGTCCTCCAAGGCAGTGTGACGTTCACGAGTGATCTTCTGGCGATCAAGCCACGAACGACGCGCGATAATCGGCAACGGGATCAGGCCACTGCGCCCCCTGGTGGGCGGTTCGCGAAAGGGCTCACCATCTACCATCTTGTAGGTGCGCCCGCGCGTCGCCCGCTAAAAGACCAGGAGTAGCACGACGCCGAGCGCCAGCCGGTAGCCGACGAAGACCTGCAGGCTGCGGCGCCTGAGCCAGCCGAGCAGGCCGCCGATCACCAGGTAGCCGACGACGGCCGACAGCGCGGCGACCAGGAGCAGCGACGGCAGTTGAGACAGCGGCAACGCCCCGCGCACCAGGTCCAGACTGTCCTTGCCGGCGACGAAGACGCCCACCGGCAGGGCCAGCAGAAAGGCGAAGCGGGCGGACGACTCGCGGTCGAAACCGAGCAGCCGGCCCGCGCTGATGACGACTCCGGCCCGGGAGGCGCCCGGAATGAGCGCGGTTGCCTGCGCCAGCCCGAACACCAGGGCATTCCACCAGTTCACCTGCTCGAGCCGGCGCTTCTGCCTGCCCCAGCGATCCGCGACGCCGAGCACCAGACCGAAGCCGATCGTCGCCCAGGCGATCAAGGCCGGACTGCGGGCATCTCCGGCGATCCAGTCGCCCGCCGCGATGCCAACCACGAGAACGGGCAGCGAGGCCAGGGCCAGCAGCGGGATCATTCGCCGCGCACCCTGGCTGCCGTCCCGGTCGCCGTCCTCGCCGCCGTGGAACAACGCCCGAACGTAGCCC
This sequence comes from Holophagales bacterium, assembly GCA_009845425.1. GTDB lineage: Bacteria > Acidobacteriota > Thermoanaerobaculia > Multivoradales > Multivoraceae > Multivorans. Next base: position 67,961 of record VXZQ01000014.1, on the reverse strand, counting down.
GCAAGGTCCTTTCGGAAGTACGCGATGACCGCCAGCAGCGTACCCGTGTTGGCCGCTACATCGACCGCCAGACCCTGATCCTCCCAGCCGAACAGCCGCGGCAGCAGGATGAGGTGCGCCGTGGAACTGATCGGCAGGTACTCGGTCAGCCCCTGCACGAGAGCCACGAGGATCAACTGCAGCGGCCCCACGCGACGAGGATAGCGAAGCCGTCACACCGACTCCCGCTTGCGGATACGATGCGCGCCATGAACAAGCCGCGCACACACTTCCTGTTGACCGCCGCCATCCTCGTACTCCTTGCCGCGGCGCCGGCCTGCGCCCAGGAGGAGGCCGTCGCCGACGCCGGCGACGGGGATGAAGCGCCGATCGCCGAGACCTGGGACGAGAAGGCCTCCTACGCGCTCGGCGTCAACATCGGAAGCAATCTGGGGCCGGACGACCTGCTCCTCGACGCCGACCTGCTTCTCCGGGGCTTCAGGGACTCGCTTGAAGGGTCGGAGGCGATGGACTCCGATGAGATCGATGTTGTGCTCCGAGAACTCGGCGCGAAGATGCAGGAGCACGCGGACCGTCAGCGACAGGCGGCAATGATGGAGAACACCGCCAAGAGCGCCGCCTTCCTCGCCCAGAAGGCCAGGGAAGAGGGCATCGTCAAGACGGACTCCGGCCTCCTCTACAGGGAAGTGCGCCCCGGCGAAGGAGACAGCCCGACCGCCAACCAGTCAGTGACGGTCCACTACCGGGGCACGCTGATCGACGGCACGCGATTCGACGGCACCTACGAGCGCGACCAGCCCGCCACGTTCCCCATCGGCAGCGTCATCCCGGGCTGGGCCGAGGCGCTGCAGTTGATGAAGCCGGGCGCCAAGTGGGAGGTCTTCATCCCCGCCGAACTCGCCTACGGCGCCCACGGCTCGGGGCCCGCCATCCCGCCTGCCGCGGCCCTGGTCTTCGAGATCGAACTGCTCGAGGTCCAGTAGCGCCCGCGGCTCAGTCGGCGTCGGCGGTGAACCGGTAGCCGACGCCGCGGACGGTGTGGAAGTGGCGCGGCCGCTCGGGATCCGGTTCGAAGCGTTTGCGCAGCCGGAGGATGAAGTTGTCGACGGTTCGTGACGACGGGAAGGCCTCGTAACCCCAGACGCGGTCGAGGATGTCCTCGCGCGAGACGACTTCACCCTCCCGCGCCGCCAGGGTCTTGAGGATCATCGCCTCTTTCTGCGTCAACTGCTGGGCCTGACCGTCCCAGGAAGCGCCGGCGAAAGCCGAAAAGTCGAAGTGGTTGCCGCCGAAGCGCACCGCATCCGGCGCGTCCCCGGGGCGCCATGACCGTCGCCGGAGGATCGCCTGCACCCGCAGCAGCAGCTCCGTCAGGTGAAACGGCTTGGCGAGGTAGTCGTCGCCTCCGGCTTCGAGGCCGCGAATCCGGTCGGAGACCTCAGCCTTGGCGGTCAGGAAGAGGACCGGCGTATCGACGCCGGCGCTACGGGCCTCCTCGCACAACGTGAAGCCGTCCACACCCGGCAGCATCACATCGAGAATCACGAGCTGGTAGCGCGGATCCCGAACCCGCTCCAGCGCCTGCCTGCCGTCGCGAACCCAGTCGACGTCGAGTCCTTCGGCCTCCAGGTTGAAGCGGATGCCGGCGGCGAGGTTCTCCTCGTCCTCGATCAGCAGGACCCGCACCCGGTCTTCGACGGCGGGTCTCACGACGCCGATCCCACCACCTGCCGCCTGATCGGCCACGTGACGCGAAACACCGCGCCGCGACCCGGGCCCTCGCTGCTCGCCTCCACTTCCCCTCCCTCGAGCGTCACGAAGCTGCGCACCAGGTAGAGCCCCAGACCGCTGCCCTTCTTGTCGCGCCGCAGTTCGCTGCCGGGGCGGTAGAACTTCTCGAACAGGCGACGGCCGTCAGCCGGATCGAAACCGACGCCGTCGTCGAGAACTTCGAGTTCGACGGTCGAGTCGAGTCGTCTGGCAGTGACCTCCACTTTCGTGCCCGCCGCCCGGGCCGACTCGATCGCGTTGCCGATCAGGTTCCGTAGCACCGTACCCAGGCCCACGGGGTCGGCCTGCAGATCGAGGCCGTCCTCGACCCTGACCTCGATCTCGACGTCTCCGCTGCCGTCGTTCCGGTGCCCGAGTTCGGCAAAGGCGAGGGACACCGCCTCCGCCAGGTCGACCGGTTCGCGGCGCGGCTCGACCTTCGCCTGCTCCAGCCGGTTCGTCTCCAGGAGGTTGCCGATCATCCGCTCCAGGCGCCGCAGGTCCTCCAGGTTGCGCTCCAGGAGTGAACGCCGGTCGGCCGCCACCAGGTCGCGGAGCAGCAACGTCTCCGTCGTCAGCCGCAGGCTCGCCAGTGGACTCCGCAACTCGTGCGACACGGCGGCGAGGAAGTTCTGCTGGCGGGACATGAGATCCGCCTCCCGGCGCAGTACGCCCCACATGAGCAGCACCCCGCCCGCTATCACCGCCAGGAAGAACCCCCCCTCCCAGCGATACTGGTTCAGGTGGCTACGGCGGTCCCCTTCGATCGCCGCCCGAGCTTCCGCGCGGATCCTCGCCTCCCCGGCGTCGATCTCCAGTTGCGGATAGAGGGCGCGGAGCTCCTCGGGCGACTGACCGGCTCGCAGCGACGCCTCCGCCGCCTCCCGGTCCAATTCGACCTCGGCGACGCGGTCCGAGGCAATGCGGTCCGCGAGCCTGGACTGGTCGACCAGCCACCAGACGACCTGCACGGCTGTGATCGCAAGCAGCAGCAGGAAGCCGATCTGCAGCCGCCACACCCGGACGCTCTCCGCCGAGCGGCGGCTGTCCCGGTTGAACCGGGCAACATGCTTCGGCATCGCTCTATTCTGCAACGAGGGCCGTACCGATGCTGCTAGTTTCCGCGACCGATGCTCGAACCGGTCTCCGTCCACCGCGTCCCGTCCACCGACGGCGTCGAAGTCGCGGTCTACGACTTCGGCGGTGAAGGGCCCGACCTGATCGCCGGCCATGCCACCGGCTTTCACGGGCGGGTGTACGACCCGATGCTCGAGCAGCTCGACGGCTTTCGCCGGATCAGCGTCGACGTCCGGGGGCACGGCGACGCGACCGCGCCGGACGGCCTCGACTACAGCTGGGAAAGCTGTGCGGAGGATCTGGTCGCAGTGATCGACGCGCTGGAACTCGGCTCCGAACGACCGCTGTTCGGTTTCGGCCATTCGATGGGCGCCGCCTCGCTGCTGATGATCGCCCCCGAGAGGCCGGGCCTGTTCGCCGGCCTCGTCTGCTACGAACCGGTCATCTATCCGCCCGGCGTCACGGACGACGACGCACGCCTGGGCGTCTGGGTCGAACGGACCAGGCGTCGCCGCAGACGCTTCGCGTCCCACGAAGCCGCCTTCGCCAACTACTCCGAGAAGGTCCCCTACTCCCTGCTCGACCCGGAAGCGCTCGAGGTCTACGTCCGGCACGGCTTCGCACCGTCAGCGGACGGCGCGGTCGAGATCAAGTGCCACCCCGACGTCGAGGCACAGCTCTACCTCATGGGACCCCACCACCGTGCCTGGGACGGCCTCCACCAGGTGGAATGCCCCGTGACGCTGATGCGAGGCTCGGTGCTCATTCCGGGACCCGCGTACTGGGCCGAGGCGATCGTGAGCGAGCTGCCAAACGTGCTCTTTCTCGAGATCGAGGGGCTCGGCCACCTCGGCCCGCTGGAGGATCCGGAGCAGATGGCGGTGCTTGTGGCCTCAGCGCTCGCCGCCAGCTAGCAGCGCCTGTCCGCGCGCCAGCGCCTGCCGCTCCTCGGCCGGGCGGCCCAGCCGGTTCAGGATGTCGGCCAGCACGAAGTAACCCAGGGCGCCGTCCCGGCCGGCCGGCTCACTCTCGAGACCGCGGCGCGCGAACGTCTCCGCTTCGTCGAGATCGCGGCCGTGATCCATCAGCGCCTTCGCCAGGTGGAAGTAACCAACGGTGAAGTCCGGCGCCGCCTCGACCGCGCCGCGGTAGGCCTCGATCTGGAGATCCGCGCGGCCCTGCCGGCCGTAGAGGCGGCCCAGATTGAAGCGGGGCCGGTGGTCCCGGGCGCGCAGTTCGGCCGCCTGCCGGTAGGCGATGATCGCGGCCTCCATCCTCCCCGATTCATCCAGCAGGACGGCGAGGTTGAAGTGGGCCTCGCCCAGTTCCGGATTCGAAGAGATGGCCTGCCGGAACTTCGCCTCCGCATCGCCGCTACGACCCAGGAGCGCCATCACCTCGCCCAGCTTGTTCGTGACGACCGCGGGCGGTTCGCGCCCTTCGGCAGCGGCGGTCAGCACCCTCTCGGCTTCGCTCAGTTCGCCGCCGTCGACGTGGATCCGCGCCAGGGCCATCGTCGCCTTCGCGTCCTGACCCGCGACTTCGAGCAGCCGACGGTAGCCGACTACCGCCTCGTCGATGCGTCCCAGTTCGCGGTAGGCGTTGGCCAGGCCGAGCAGAGACTGCCGGTGCTCGGGATCGAGGGCCAGCGCGCTCCGGAAGTGGCCGATCGCCGGCTCCGGGTCGCCCGCAAGGAGGGTGATCGTGCCCAGAAGCTGGTGCGCGTCGAGCAGCCCCTCGTCTTCCGAGAGCGCCGCCCGCAGCTCGGCCGCGGCCGCGTCGTCGTCGCCGGCGCCGAAAGCGCTCTGCGCCCGCATGATCGCGCGGTGCAGGTGCGCCTTGTCCTTCGGGTCGGCGCGCGGGCCTTCCGAGTCCCCCCCACCGGCGGCACCGCGGCCGGCGAGGTAGCCGAGGGCACGCAACTGTGCCAGCGTGTCTTCGTCGAGATCCGGTTCGGCGCTGGAACTCGGGGCCGTCCGATCGAGTTCCGCCGCGAGCTCGAGAGCCTCCGCCCGCAGGAGGCGCGACAGATCGCGCTCTTCGAGGAGGATGTTCGCGAGTTCGCCCGGGTCCTCGAGCAGGGAGTAGAGCTCGGGTTCGGGCGCTTCGATGTACTTGTGCTCCGCCGTGCGCAGCGAGCGAAGCGGCGCCCAGCCGTAGTGGTCGAGCGCGTAGAAGGACTCGGCGTAGACACTACGTTCGGCAAGGGGATTCTGCAGTCCCTGCATGTCCGGGAGCAGACTCCGGCCCTGGGCGGCGCCAGTTCCGTCGAGGTCCAGAAGCTCGATCAGGGTCGGCGCGATGTCGACGTGGCTCACGGCGTCGGTCACCACCCGTCCGCTCTCGACGCCGCCGGGAAGCCGGACGATGAGCGGCACATGGACCGTGGAGTCGTAGACGAAGAAGCCGTGGTAGCTCTCGCCGTGGTCTCCCAGCCCTTCGCCGTGGTCCGCCGTCAGCACGACGACAGCCTCGTCGAACAACCCGCGCTGCTCGAGGGCGGCGCGGAACTCGCCGATCAGCGAATCGGTGTAGGCAACCTCGCCATCGTAGGGCCGCCCCGCGTACTCGGAGCGGAAGGGCTCCGGCGGCTCGTACGGATCGTGCGGGTCGAACAGGTGCAACCACATGAAGAAGGGTTCCTCACCTCCCCCGCCCTCGAGCCAGGTGAGCGCGTGCCCGATGGTCTCCGAACCCGCCCGCTGGACTGAGCCCAGGTTGGCGCCCGCCATCGCGTCGAGGTCGAAGTCGTCGATGTAGGTGTCGAAGCCGCGGGCGATCCCCCAGCGGGCGTCGAGCACGAAGGCGCTGACGAAACCGCCCGTCCGGTAGCTCGCGTCCCGGAAGCGCTCGGCGATCGTCACGAGTTCGGGCGCCAGCACATAGCCGACGTTCTCCCGAACCCCGTGAGACGGCGGGTAGAGCCCCGTCATGATCGAGCTGTGGGCCGGCAAGGTGAAGGGCACCGTCGAAGACGCGTTGGCGAAGCGGATGCCCTCGGCCGCCAGGCGGTCGATGTGGGGCGTCGCGACCCGGTACGAGCCGTAGCTCGACAGCCGGTCGGCCCGCAGCGTGTCGATCGTGATCAGGATGACCGGTGGCCGTTCCGTCGATGCTCCGCCCAGAAGGTGTTCCACGTCCGCCTGGACCGACGGCGGCGCCGCGTCCTCCGGCTCGGGTCCACAGGCGGCAAGCACCAGCGCCAGCGCGCTCGCCGGGAGAAGGACCCGGAGGACCGCGCTACAACCAGCGGCGGACGCGCTTCGCATAGTCCCGGTACTCATCGCCGAACTTCCGCTCCAGGTAGGCCTCCTCCCTCAGGATCACGCCCCAGCGCAGCAGCAGCGCCGCCGCTACAGCCAGCCCGACGAACCACCAACTGGCCCTTGCCAGCGCGAGGCCCAGGAACGCCAGCACCATGCAGGTGTAGATCGGGTTGCGGGACCACCGGTAGGGTCCCCTGATGACCAGCTTCGCGGTCGGATGATGCACGGGCAGGGAGGAGCCGCCGCGGACCATCGTCAGCGCTGACCAGATCAACCACCCGAAGCTGGCGACCACGACCACCACGCCGGCGACCACCAGGGGCTGGTTGGTTCCGACTGGCCAGATCCGGAGCGGTAGCAGCCAGGACAGCCCGAAGCCCAGGACCAGGCAGACCAGCACGAGCAACGGCGGCTCGAAGGCCGTCTGGGCCCGGTCCGGTTCGCCGCTCCCCACCACGATCGTTCCGCCCCTCCTCAGCCGGATCCGCGAAGCGCTCCCAGGGCGCGGATGTGCTCGGGCCCCAGACCGCAGCAGCCGCCGACGATCTGAACGCCCGCGGCGACCCAGCCGCGCGCCTCGGCCAGCAAATCAGCCGGAGCGATCACGTCGACGAAGTTCCAGTTCGGCATCGTGAAGTAGCCCGACTCCGGGTACACGCCGACCGGTCCGTCCCACCGCTCCTGAACCATCGCCACGGCCTCGGGAACGGCCGCGATCTCGGAGTGCATCACATGCACGATGGACGGCCCGAGCGGAATCAGCGTGTCGAGCAACTCCTCGAAGGACTCGTGGGGCCAGTTGAACGGAGTGATCGTGCCCGTCTCCGGGTCCTTTCGGGCGCTGACCCCGAGCCACACCGGCAACCCGGTCTCCTTCGCCGCCCTGAAGGCGAGCAGGGCACGCTCGTGAAACTGCATCATCTCGAGCGCGATCACGTCGACTCCGGCGTCGGCCAGATGCCCGCACTGCTCCCGGTACGCCGCCATCTGCTCGTCCGCCGGCGGATAACCGCCCTGGATGTTGTTCGCCGGCATCGTCGACATCGATCCGGCAACGAGCACCCCCGGACAACCGGCCCGGTCGCGTGCCTCGAGCGCCGCCTCGACCGCTCGCCGCACGATCAGCCCGACCTGGTCGCCCAGTCCGGCCGCTTCGAGCAGCGGCCGATGAGTCGCGAAGGTGTTCGTGATGATCGCATCGGCGCCCGACCGGATGTACTCCTCATGGAGGTCCCGGATCGCCTCCCGGTGCTCCAGCGCCGCCGTCCCGCACCACGCGGCCGAATCCATCGGCACACCCCGGCGCTCCAGTTCCGTCCCGGTGCCGCCGTCAAGCAGCAGGATCTCCCCCCGGTCCAGGCACTCATGCCACTCGTCGACAATCCCCATCCGCTCTCCCCTTCGAAGCGCCACTCTGCCACACCGCGAAGGCGTCGCGGGCTACACTCGCGGTCCGCCTCGGGCAGTACCCAACCGGGAGGCACCCGCCATGAGCAGCGACTGGTTCTACAAGTTCGACACGCTTTCGCTTCACGCCGGCCAACGGCCCGATCCGACTACCGGAGCGCGCGCCGTACCCGTGGTCAACTCGACGTCCTACGTGTTCCGGGACACGGACCACGCCGCCGGACTGTTCAACCTGGAGGAAGCCGGACACATCTACTCGCGGATTTCCAACCCGACGGTGGCGGTGTTCGAGGAACGGATCGCCGCGCTCGAGGGTGGAGTCGGTGCGGTGGCCACCGCTTCCGGGCAATCGGCGTTCCATCTGGCGGCGGCGACGATCCTCTCCGCCGGCGACCACGTCGTCTCCTCGGCGGCCATTTACGGCGGCACGCACAACCTGCTGAACCACACCCTGCGCCGGTTCGGCATCGAGACGACCTTCGTCGAACCGACCGAACCCGCGAACTTCCGGCGCGCCGCCCGTCCGAACACGAAGCTGTTCTTCGGCGAGACGATCGGCAACCCGCGGATCGACGTGCTGGACATTCCCGCCGTCGCCACGATCGCCCACGAGATCGGCGTGCCGCTCCTGATCGACAACACCTTCGGTACCCCGTTCCTGTCGCGGCCGATCGATCTCGGCGCGGACATCGTGATGCACTCGGCGACCAAGTTCATCGGCGGCCACGGCGTCACCCTGGGCGGTGTCCTGGTGGACAGCGGCAAGTTCGACTGGGCCGCCTCCGGACGCTTCCCGATCATGACCGAGCCCTGTCCGGGCTACCACGGCATCGCCTTCGCCGAGCACTACGGCCCGCCGGCCTTCATCCTCAAGGCAAGACTCGAAGGACTACGCGACTTCGGCGCCTGCCTCAATCCGCAGGCCGCGTTCTACCTGCTTCAGGGGCTGGAGACACTGCCGCTCCGGGTCGCCCGCCATGTTGAGAACGCACGGGCGGTCGCCGAGTTCCTCGAGCAGCATGAGGCGGTCGAGTGGGTGAGCTACCCCGGCCTGCCCAGCCACCCGCAGCACGACCTCGCCCGGAAGCTGCTGCCGAACGGCAGTGGCGCCCTGCTGACCTTCGGGATTCGGGGCGGACTCGAGGCCGGCATCGCCTTCATCGAGGGCCTCCAGCTCTGGTCGCACCTCGCCAACGTCGGCGACGCGAAGAGCCTGGTCATCCACCCGGCCAGCACGACGCACCAGCAGATGACCGCCGAGGAACTCGCCGAGTCGGGCGTCACCCAGGAAATGGTGCGGCTGTCCGTCGGCCTCGAGGATCCCCAGGACCTCGTGGCCGATCTCGACCGGGCGCTGAAGCGTTCCCAGCAGCGGGCGCAGCGGCCGCGGGCGGTGGCCTCCTGACCGAACTCGAGATTCAGGGCCGAAAGGCCTACTGCGGCACCGGCGGCTCCGCCTGGCAGGAGAGGCTGCCCCTGGCGCTGTTGATCCACGGCGCCGGTAGCGACCACACCGTGTGGGCGCTGCAGGCCCGATCGCTGGCTCAACACGGCTGGAACGTCGCCGCGCCCGACCTGCCCGGTCACGGCGCGTCCGAGGACCTGGCCGCCATAACGACGATCGCCGACTACGCCGCCTGGACCGTCGACTTCGCGGCAGCGGCGGCGGAGCTGGCTGGCAGCCGGGACATCGCGCTCGTCGGCCACTCGATGGGCGCCTGCATCGCGGTCGACGCGGCGTCCCGCTTGAACGGCCCCCTGAGCCGGCTGGCCCTGCTCGGCGCCGGCGAAACGCTCCGGGTCAATCCCGGCCTGCTGGCGGACACCCTGAAACGGCCACTCGACGCCCATCGGTTCATCGCTGCGTTCGGGCACGGTACCGGCGCCCACTTCGGCGGCGCCGAGTCCCCCGGACTGTGGATGCTCGGATCGACGATGGCGCTGCTCGACCGCTGCCTGCCGGAAGTGCTCCACCGCGACTTCGCAGCCTGCAACGAGTGGGAAGGAAGCGAGAGCGCCCCGAGCGTCACCTGCCCCACGCTGGTCGTGGCCGGCGCGAAGGACAGGATGACGCCGCCGAGGGCCGGCCGCGCGCTCGCCGACCGCATCCGCGGCCCGCGTTCCGGGGGCGACAGGGGCGGCGCCGGCTTCGTGACCGTGGCGGACGCCGGCCACATGCTGATGGCCGAAGCGCCCGGCGCCGTCACCCGCTGCCTGCGGGGGTTCCTGGGCGCAAAGTGACCTACTCGGCTTCGGCCAGGCTCTCCGCGAGACGCATCAGGGTCACCGCCTCGCGGCGGTAGCCGAACCGGTCGTCGCCTGTGTTGGCCACGGCGAGCGCGATCGCGTCGCTCCAGGTCCAGTCGCCGGTGTAGGCGCTCTCGCGGAGGAGCTGGCCGAAGCCCGCAACCGCGGCCGCGAACCGCTGGTCTGTAACGGCTTGGCCGATGTCTCGAGCGATCGGCAGTTCGATGAGCTCGCTCGTGGCCTCGCCCGGCTCCTTGTAGCGCAGCCGCAGGAAGGCGAGCTCCCGGGACCCTGCCCGGCTCTCCGCGGCCACCGGCGGTTCGGCCGCGCGGCCGGCATAGCGCAGAGCGTCGTGCAGCACGGCAGGCGATCCAACCGGTGTCACCTCGTAGATCGCGGTGACCGAGTGCCCGGCGCCGATCTCGCCGGCGTCGACCCGGTCGTTGTTGAAGTCCTCGCGCCGGAGGCCTCTGGTCTCGTAGCCGATCAGACGGTACTCGGCGACCGTGGCCGGATTGAACTCGACCTGGATCTTCACGTCGTTCGCGATCGGGAACAAGGTGCCGGAAAGCTGGTCGACGAGCACCTTCTGCGCCTCCGCGAGCGTGTCGATGTAGGCCGCCTGACCGTTGCCGTTCTGGGCCAGCGCCTGCATCGTCGCATCGTCCAGGTTGCCGCGGCCGAAGCCGAGGACCGACAGGTAGACGCCGCTGTCGCGCTGGCGGGCGATGAAGCCCTCGAGTTGGTCGGGGTCCGAAATGCCGACGTTGAAGTCGCCGTCCGTGGCCAGGATGACCCGCGTGACCTCGCCCTCCGCCGCCATGTTCCGGGCGACCCGGTAAGCCAACTGGATTCCCGCCGCCCCGGCGGTCGAACCGCCGGCGTGCAGTCGATCGAGTGCCGGCAGGATGACGCCGCGCTCGCCGGCCGGAGTCGGGTCCAGCACGCGGCCCGCGCTGCCGGCGTACGCGACGATCGCAACCTCGTCGGCGGGATCGAGCTGGCCGACCATCAGCCGGAACGACTGCACGAGCAGCGGCAACTTGTTCGGCTGGTTCATCGAACCCGAGGTGTCGACCAGGAAGACGAGGTTGAGCGGCGGGCGGTCCTCGGTCGCCGGCCGCCGGCCCTGGATGCCGATGTGCATCAGCAGCGTGTCCCGGTTCCACGGCGTTTCGGACACCGTCACCGTCGGCCGGAACGGGGCTCCCCCTTCATCGGGTGCCGGGTACGCGTACGGGAAGTAGTTGACGAGTTCCTCGATTCGCACCGATTCGGGCGCCGGCAGATAGCCGTTCGTCAGCGAAGAACGGACGACCGAGTAGCTGGCGGTGTCGACGTCGATCGAGAAGGTCGAGACGGGTTCTTCGCTGGCCACCTTGACGGGACTGGCGTCTTCGTTCGCGAAGGCCTCGGTGTTGGACACCCGGGAAGCCCTTGGTTCGCTAGGAGAGGCCGCAAGCAGACTGAACCTGTCGACGGTAAGCGCGTTCGCCGCCACCCTGACCTCGCCCTCGCGGGGGGACGCTTCGTCAACGCCTTGGCCGGGCAAGCCCTCCAACTGGCGCCTCAGACTCTCCCTCTGTCGCTCCAGAGCGGCGATGGCCGTGTTGAACGACTGCTCAGCCCTCCCTGGCGGAGCCGGCGCTTCCGGCGGGCGACTCACCTCAGTGACGACCACCTCTGACGCCTCGCCGTCAGCCGATACGGTGGCTTCACGCAGCGCCGGCCGGGCGCCAATGACCTCTCGCGCCGAAGTCGCGGGGGGTTCCGCCTGAACGATACCGGGCTCGGCCTGATGTTCGTCGGCCGGCGCGGGTGCCGGCCGATCCGGTCCAGGGTCGCCCGCGGGTGAGACGGCGAGCTCTGGCGCAACGCCGGCGTCCGCGACGACCACGCTGGACGGCGGCGCCGCGTTCCGCGTGGCGGTTACCAGGAGAGCGGTCAGCCCGACCACTGCCACAACACCGGCGGCAGCCAGGACAGGTCGGGAAGTCAGTGCGTTCAGCATGTGTCGTACTCCTTGTTCGATGCCCGCCCACGTGTTGGTGCGGTCATCGGTACGACGCTGCTCGGCCTCCGCGCCTTGGACACGGTCGAAGAGTTCCTGCGCACGGGCCAGATTCGCCTTCCGCCTCTCGACGTCCGGCTCCGGCGTCGAGCGCTCGAATGCGCGCTTCAGATCGTCGAATGGATCGGTCATCGTCCTGTTTCCTCTTGCCACATCGCCCGCAGCCGCTTGCGGACCTCCGAGAGTCGCCAACTCACGGTGCCTTCCGAGACACCGAGCACCTCCGCAGCTTCCGCATGGGTCATTTCGCCGTCGACCGTGAGCGCGACCGTGTCGCGAAGGTCACTCGGCAGCGCACCCATCGACTGCTGAAGCCAATCGAGTCCCGCGGCCGTGTCTCTCGCCGTCGCCCGGCGGTTCACTTCCCAGTCCCCCCAACCCTCCGCCGCCTTGGTCCGGCTGGAGTCCCGCCGTCGCCGATCATGCGCCGCATTGACCGCGATCCGATACAGCCAGGTCGTCACGCGAGCCTGGCCCCGAAAGCTCTTCAACTTCGCCGGAAGAGCAAGACAGATGTCCTGCGTCAGGTCCTCCGCCTCCTCTCGCCGTCCCGTCAGCCGGAAGCAGAGTCGGAAGATCCGGTCGTAGTGAAGGTGGAGAAGCGCCGCGAACGCTTCACGATCTCCTTCCGCAGCAGCCCGCGCCAAGTCGCGGTCGGCCCCTGGCACGCTTCTCACACTAGAGCACGCCCCAGCGGAACTCCAATCGGGTCTTGCAACCGCATGCACCGCTTCTGCCATCCTCACTCACTCGTATGACGCATGAGAACGGCGAGTCCTTGGCGAGTTTCGGTGCTGTACTCGTGCGTCGGCCCTCTCGGCAACGACCTCCCGCCGAGTCGGGGCCGGAGGGGTCGGCTCGGCGTGTGCGTCCGACATCGCTCCGCTCTGCTCCGCTTCGCTTCGACTCGACCCTGCTATCTTCCCGCGGCAACCCGGAGGTCGATGACGATGCACCTGTCGATGCACAACTGGATGCGCGCCGAGCCGCTCGAGAAGACGCTCGCGCGGCTCAGGGAGTTTGGCTACGAGTCGCTAGAGATCAGCGGCGAGCCGGAGCTCTACGACACGGCGGAGGTGCGCGAGCTGCTCCGGCGGTACGGCATCCGGTGCTGGGGCTCAGTCACCCTGATGATGGACGGCCGCAGCCTGATCGCGAAGGACCAGGCCGAGCGCGCGAGTTCCGTCCAGTACGTCAAGGACTGCATCACGATGGTCAAGGAACTCGACGGCCACGAGATCTCGATCGTGCCCGGCACCGTCGGCAAGGTCGACCCCGACTCGACGCCGGAGAACGAGTGGAACTGGGCCGTCGAGAGCATGCAGGAGATCTACGAGCACGGTCAGGCCGCGGGCGTGCTGCTCGCGATCGAGCCGATCAACCGTTTCGAGACCTACTTCATCAACCGCGGCGCCCAGGCGCTGGCGCTGGCCGAAGCGACGGGTCCCGACTGCGGCGTCTGCCTGGACGCCTTCCACATGAACATGGAGGACCGTGACCTGCTCGGCTCGATCCGCCAGGCCGGCAGCCGGCTCGTCGACTTCCACGTGGCCGACAGCAACCGGATGGCTGCCGGTATGGGCGCCCTCGACTGGGCCGCGATCGTCCGGACGCTACGCGAGGTCGGCTACGACGGCGCGCTGACCGTCGAGTTCGTGGCGTCCATTGATCGCACGCCGGCCAACCGGCATCCGAACGCCGTCGAAACGGAACCGACCGACATCACGCCGGAGCAGAAGAAGTTCATCGAGGACCACGGCAGCAACCTGCTGAGCGACGAGTTCTACACGATGCTCACGCGACGATCGGCCGAGGAGTTGCTGCCGCTCATCCGCTGACCCTGGCATCGAGGGAGGACGACATGGCGAACGTGCTGCAGATCCAACACGCGACGGTCGTCGTCGACGACCTGGAGAAGGCCTGCGCCTTCTACGAGCACGAACTCGGGCTGGAACCGCTGCCGACGTTCAACCTCGACTTCCCCGCCCAGTTCTTCAAGATCAACGAGGAGCAACAGCTTCACGTCACGGAGTGGGAAGACCAGGCCTCGTTCCGCGGCCACCTCTGCCTGCAGGTCGATGACTTCAACTCGATCTTCTTCCGCATGCGCGAACTCGGCGCCATCGACACGTCACCCTGGGGCAAGGTGCGGCGGCTGCCCGACGGCGCGATGCAGATGTTCATCCGTGACCCGGCGGGCAACCTGATCGAGATCTCCTGTCCGAGCGAGGTTGCAGTCGACGAAGCGATCTTCAGGGACGACCTGGTTGACGCAGAGGGCCGACTCTACGAGTCGAAGCGGGATGATCCCCGTGGCCTGCATACGGAGGACGCGACGCTCTACCACGGGCGCTAGCGCGGCGCACAGCGCTGGGCTGACCCCTAGAACTCGAGTCCGAAACGGATCATGACCCGCCGCGGGAAGAGGTAGCCGCTGGGCACGAACTCTTCGTCCGCGGGTACCTGGAGGGTCTCCCACCAGTCGTAGGTGTCTTCGTTGAAGACGTTCAGCAGCTGGAGATCCAGCTTGAGCTGGACCTTGCCGACGTCGAAGCGGCGGCCGAAGGAAAGATCGAAGTTGTTCTGGTCCGGCAACCGAGTGTCGTCACTGGCCGGCACGGCGATTATCCGCTGGCCACCCTGAGCAAGCGGCGCAGCCGAACCCCGGCCACCGATCACCAGTTGGCGACTGTACGGCTTGCCCGTCATGAAGCTGTAGGTCGCGCTGCCCTGGATCTTCCACGGAAGCTCGAAGCTGCCCTGGAATTGGGCCACGTGCTCTCGGTCGTTCTGCAGGGCCTGGTCGGCATTGATCCAGTTGTTCGGGTCACGGCCGTCAGTCGAGGTGTAGAAGGGGTTTCCCTGGGATTGCAGCAAGGGCCGTGGAATGAAACCGGTCGAGTCGGACCAGGTGTACGAGGATTGGAAGCTCCAACCGTCGCTGTAGCGCCTGTTGAAGGAGAGGACCACGCCCTCGTACTGCTGGTTGTAGCTCCTCCCCGGCGCCTTGGAGCCAGGGCCCGGCCCATTGCCCTTGCGGGTTGTCGGCTGCTCAATGACGTTGTACAACTGCTCCGTTTCGCCACTGAACGGGTTCGTCCACGGCACATTCTCGTAGACACCGTCGTCCAGGATCTCCCAGCCGATCAGGTTCTTCGCTTCCTTGTAGACGCCCTGAATCCCGAAAGTGTAGTTGTCGCCAGAGCGCCGCTCCCAGCCCAGCGTGAACTGATCGGTTTCGGGCGCCTTGAGGTCGGGATGGAACAGGTTTCCGTGGTACTCGAAGCTGGACGAGTACGACCATGGGCCGTCCAGCGACGGCCCGAACTCGGTGACGTAGACCGGCGGGTTCGGTGGCGGTGCGTACCAGTTTCCGGTCACGTCGGCGTCGAAGAACTTGCCGTAGAAGGCGCGGAAGACCTGCCGGTCGCCGATCTGGTAGGCCATGCCGATGCGGGGCGAGATCAGCGACCAGTCGATCACGTCCTGGACCCCGGGGATGATCTCGGAAGTGGGGCTCCAGTCCTGGTTCAGGATCGCGTAGTCCGGAATCTCGCCGTTGTGCTGGTCGTACCGCACTCCGACGTTGAGCGTCAGGTTCGAGTTGACCTGCCAGGAGTCGTCGACGAAGGCCGACACCACCGCCGTCTCGGCGCCGTAGTAGAACGGCCGGGCGGTAACCCGGTAGTAGTACGGGTAGCCCGGGTAGTACTCGTAGCGGTAGAAGTAGACGCCATTCGGCCCGCCGCCCGTCCGCGTGTCGCCGTGGCCGGTGCCGTAGGAGATGCCGAACTTGAAGTCGTGGTCGCCGCCCAGGAGGTCGTCGGCGTGGTGCGAGAGCTTGACGTCCAACTGGTCCCGGCCGAGCAGCCAGATGTAGGTGTAACCGGGACTGCCGCTGGACTGAGGCGGACCGCCGTCGGCCGGCGAGTAGTCCGTATAGGGATCGGCGGTGCTGCCCGTTGCCGAGAGCAGGTTGTCGTCGCTGCTGTAGCCGGTGTACATGACCTCGAGGTAGTCGTTCGGAGTCAGGACCGACTGGAACTGAAGGCCCCACGCCGGATTGTTGCCGTACTCGGTCGCGATCGCGTCCGGCGTCGTATTGGGCGCCGCGAAGACGAAGTCGTAGTCCTCGAAGTGGTACTTCGCCTCCATCAGGTTGCTGTCGTTGAACGCAGCGTTGATCTTGATGTCGGAGCGCACCGTCGGATAGGCAGTCGGGAAGGACGGGTCGACGCCCGGATCGGCGTACGCGTCATCCGTGGTCTGAATGGAGGCAAAGAACCACGCCTTGTCCCGGGCCAACGGACCGCCGAGAGTACCCGTCAGGTCGTCGAACTCCTCCCGATGGAACGGGAGGCCGTCGATCTCGGCGTTCTCTTCCGTCAGACCGTCGTTCATGTGGAACCAGTCGACCGTGCCGCTGAACTCGTTCGTACCGGACTTGGTCACGATGTTGATGGCGGCCCCCGACATGCTGCCGTACTCCGCGGGAGCGCCGATCCCCAGCACCTGCACCTCCTCGATGATCGCCGGGTTCGTCCACCAGAAGGCGCGGCCGGTGTCCGAGGACGTCGTGTCCAGGCCGTCGATACGCCAGGAGTTCGAGGCCACGCTCGAACCGAATGCGCTCAACGACGTGCTGCCCTCGGAAGCCTGGCTGATCCCGGGCGACACCGCGACCAGATCCCAGAAGTTCCGGTCCGTAGGCAGATCGTCGATGAAGTCCGCGGTGAAGCTGGTGCCGACGCTGGAGCTCGTCACGTCGAGGATGGGCGACGCGGTGACCGTCACCTCCTCCTCCACGGCCTCCAGCGACAGCGGGATCTCCAGGTTGACCGTCGCGGCGATGCTGACCCGCACGCCCTCGACCCGGTGGTCCCGGAAGCCGTCGAGCGACGCGGTCACGACGTAGTCGTCGACCTGGAGCGACGAGATAACGAAGTTCCCGCCGACGCCGGTGATCGTGGTTCGCGACACGCCCCGATCCTCGATCGTCGCCGTGACCATGACCCCCGGCAGGCCGTCGCCGTTGGCGTCGCGGACCTGACCGCGGATGTCGCCCGTGGTCTGGGCGGCGGCGGACGCCGCGACGGTCAGGGCCAAGGCGGAGGTCGCCAGGATGCGGAGGGCTCGTTCGTTCGGTGATGCCATGGGATCTCCCGACGTCGGTCGAGTGGGGGGCGAAACGAGGATGATAGCCGACGTTCTAGAACGGGAAGATCAGCGGCACCATCCAGACGATCACAGCCAGCAGGATCACGGTCAGTGGCGTACCGACCCGCAGGTAGTCCATGCTGCGATAGCCACCGGCGCCCATCACCAGCAGGTTCGCCTTGTGGCTGAACGGCGTCATGAACGCCGCCGACGCCGCCAGGGCCACGCCCATCATCAGCGGGTAGGGCGACAGACCGAGGCCCGAGGCAGCCTCCAGGACAACCGGCGTCAGCAACACCACCGCCGGCGCACCATCGAGGCACTGGCTGAGCAGACTCGAAAGCAGGACCAGCGCCGCCAGCACCGCGTACGGACCGATCGGCCCGGCGAGGTTCATCACGCTGCTCGCCAGCAGGGCCGCAGTGCCGCTGCTCTCCATCGCCGACCCCACGGGCAGGATCGCCGCGACCAGGAAGATCGCCCGCCACTCGACCGCGCGGTAGGCCTCCTCCATGGTCAACGCGCCGCACAGCACGATCAGGCTCGCCGACGCGAACGCGGCGACCTGGATCGGTGCGAATCCCGTCACCACCAGGACCACCATCAACGCGAGGCAGCCGACGGCATAAGGAGCCTTGTTCAGACGGCGCGGCTCCTCGGCGACATCCGAGAGGACCAGCAGGTCGGGCTCACGGGCGAGCAGACCCAGCCGGCCCCGGCGCCCCTGGAGCAGCAGCGCGTCCCCGACCCGCAACGCGAGCCCCGCCAGTCCGCTGCGAATCGGGTGCCCTTCGCGCCAGATGGCGAGCACCTGCACGCCGTAGCGATCGCGGAACTCGATATCCGCGAGGGTCCTCCCCGCGAGGCCGGACCGCGGCGCCAGAGTCGCCTCCGCCATGCCGACCTCCTCCGACTCGAACGCCGACACGGCCACTCCCGAGGTCAGTTCGACGCCGCCCATCCTCAGCAGGGCCCGCAGTCGCCGCTCCCTGCCCTTGACGAAGAGCCGGTCCCCGGCCTCGAACAGGATCTGCGGCCCGGGTCCCCAGATGACCTCACCCTCCCGCTCGACCGCGACGACCGTCAAACCCATCAACCGGCCCATCCACTCGACGCCGGCGCCGCTGGCGAGAAGCGTCGAGTTCTCCGGCACGCGGATGACCAGCAGCGGCTGATCCTCGAGCCGGTCGAGGGCCGCGGGACCGCTCTCGTCGACCGTGAGCACCTCCGGGTCGATCTCCGGCGCGTCGTCGCCGAACAGTCCGTAGAGCACATCCCCCTGCTCGATGGCCAGACTGCCCAGCCGGTCGACGTGCACATCGCCGTCACGTTCCACCGCGATCACGAACACACGCCACTCTTCACGGAAGCGGGTCTCCGCCAGAGTGCTTCCCACCAGGGGCGACCCGGCTGACACGCGCGCCCTAAGGGCCGTAACACCCGCCTCCGGCGTGCCGATCTCGCCCGTCGTGGCCGTACCGAGCGTGGTTGCCGTGCCCAGATCGACGCCCTGGAGGCGCAGCGTCTGCTCCACCTCTTCCGCGTCGCCCTGCACGACGAGTTCGTCTCCGGCCAGCAGCCGGGTGTCGTCACCAGGCGCCAACTGCCACTCCTCGCCGCGCGCGACCCCGAGGAGTTGCACTCCCAGCGTGGTCCCGAGCCGCGTTTCGCGCAGGGTCGCGCCGTCGAGACCGGAGCCGGAAGGAATGCGGATCGAGAACAGCCCCTCATGCAGGCCGTAGAGGTCGGCCAGCTCCGACTCACCACGGCTGGGAGGGGTGGCCCGGCGGCCCGGCAGCAGGCGCCGCCCCAGGGTGAGCATGAAGACGACGCCGCCCAGGAGCAGCACGACACCGAAGGGCGTGAAGTCGAACAGGCCGAACGGTTCGAGTCCGCGGTCCCGCAGCATCGCCGCCGCCAGGATGTTCGGCGGCGTCCCCACCAGGGTCGCGGTGCCCCCCAGGATGGCGCCGAACGCGAGCGGCATGAACAGCCGCGAAGGAGGCAGGTGCGCGCGCCGCGCCAGGCTCGCCACCGCCGGCATCAGCACGGCGGTCGCCGCGATGTTGTTCATGAACATCGATAGAACGCCCGCCACCAGCATGACCGCGACGATCAGCGGCGCCTCGCGGCCGCCCACGAAGCGATGAATCGCGCTGCCGACCAGATCCGCGACGCCGGTCTGCATCAACCCGGCGCTGACGATGAAGATCGACAGCATGGTGATCACGGCCGACGACGCGAAACCCGTGAACGCCTGGTCGACCGCAACGTAGCCGGTGAAGACGAGCAGCGTCAGGCCGAGGAAGGCGGTCAGGTCGATCGGCAGCTTCTCGGTGAGAAACAGGACGACCATGGCCGCCAGGACGACCAGCAGGAAGGCGATCTCGAGAGTCATCGCGGCTGCGATAAGGCGGTACCGCCTAGACGACCGTCCAGCCGCCGTCCACGAGCAGCGTCTGCCCGGTGACGTAGCTCGACGCGTCCGAGGCCAGGAACACGACGGGACCGGCCAGTTCCTCGCCGCGGCCGGGCCGACCCATCGGCGTCTTGCGGCGGATCCAGCGCAGGGCCTGGTCCGACGCGAACATCTCCTCGGTCATCTCGGACTCGAACCAGGCCGGGCCGATGGCGTTCACCCGAACCCCTCGCCGTGCCCACTGTGCCGCGAGTTCTCGCGTCATGTTGACGACGCCGCCCTTGGACGCCGTGTACGAAGCCTGCGGAATCTGGCCGGCGCCAATCACGCCGAGCACGGACGCGATGTTGACAATCGAGCCCGATCCCTGCTCCAGCATCAGGGCGCCGAAGCGGCGGTTGCAGAGGAAGACGCCGGTCAGGTTCACCGCCACGACCCGCTGCCACACGTCGAGCGGTTCCTGCTCGGCCGGCCGCGGATCGGACACGCCGGCGTTCGCTACGAGCACGTCCACCTTGCCGAATCGATCGACCGCCTTCGCCGCCAGGCCGTCGACGTCCTCTTCGCTCGCGACGTCGCAGGCGACGGCGAGAGCCTGCCCGCCATCGCGCTCGATGTCCGCGGCGAGCTGCTCCAGGCGGTCCAGGCGCCGCGCCGAGACGACCACTGAGGCGCCCGCAGCGGCCAGCGCTTGCGCGAAGACGATGCCGAGGCCGGACGACGCCCCGGTGACGACGGCCGTCTTGCCGTCGAGTCGAAACAGGTCGTTCTGAGCGGGCACGGCGTGGCGGAGTCTACTCGCGGCACCGCACCGGATGCCGGCCAGAGGGCCGGCGCACCGACAGGGGCGGCTCAGGCGGGAGGATCGAAGCGGCCGTCGATCGCGGTCCAGCCGCCGTCGACGAAGAGCACCGCACCGGTCATGTAACTCGATGCATCGGACACGAGAAACGCGGCCGCGTTGCCGATCTCGTCCGGCCTTCCCCAGCGACCCAGCGCGGTCTTGCCGGCGTATGCCCGGTTCCACGCCTCGTTCTGCTGAATCGGCTTGGTCAGGGGCGTGTCGACCACGCCGGGCGCCAGCGCGTTGACGCGCACGCCGTCGCTGCCGAGTTCGGCGGCGGCCGTGCGGGCAAGCTGGACGATGCCGGCCTTGGTCGCGGCGTAGACACCCTGCCCCGGCTCGACCACCTGGGAGCGGATCGAGGACAGAAGCACGATGCTGCCGCCGCCGGCGGCCCTGAGCAGGCCTCCCGCGACCTGGAGCACACACATCGCGCCGCGGAGGTTGAGCGCGACGACGCGATCGAACTCGTCCGGCTCGTAGTCGAGCAGGCGCTTGCGAACGTTCACGCCGGGTGTCGCCACGACGCCCTGGAGGTCGTCCAACGCCCCGAGCGCCGACGTCATCGCGTCCGAATCGAGGATGTCGAGTTCGGCCGCTTCGGACTGTCCGCCCGCGGCCGCGATCCGGTCCGCGGTGGCCCGCGCGGCGATCGGGTTCACGTCGAAGCAGGCGACCCGCGCTCCCTGGCGGGCGCAGGCCTCGGCCGCGCCCTCGCCAATGCCGGAGCCGGCACCGATCACGGCCACCGTGCGGCCGTCGAGACGGAACGGGTTCGGTGACGCCGTCACGAGCGGAACTCAGGGCAGGTCGCGGACGGCGAGGATGCCGGGGAGCGACTCCGCGTGACGCACGCTGTTGAGCACCGCGTCGGCGAGCGCTTCGGCCGCGAGTGCACCGATGCGGCTCACGTCCGCCGGCCCTTCGAGGACGCCGGTGGCGACCGCGAACACCGTGTCGCCGTCGCCCGGCGTGTGCGAGGGGACGATCGAGCGCGCTAGTCCATCGTGGGCCATCTGCGCCATGCGGGTGGCCTCCGCCTGATTCAGGGTCGCGTTCGTCGCGACGACGGCGATCGTCGTGTTCTCCCGGTTCTCAGCTTCCCGCCGGCTGACGCGACGGTCGCGGCCGAGGCCGCTCCGCAGCAGCTTGCGGGCGTCGAGCAGTTCGTCGTTCGGACCGCGCACCCCCGCCACCACCTGACCCGTGGCCGGGTCGATCACGTCGCCGACCGCGTTGACCGCGACGAGTGCCGCGACCACCAGGCCGGCCGATGGTCCCTGCTCCAGCTTGATCGAGGCGCTGCCGAGACCGCCCTTCATTCGCGATCCGCGGCCGCCCATCTTGCCCACCGTGGCGCCGGCGCCGGCGCCCACGTTGCCCTGGGCCACGGGACCCGTGCCGGCCGCCGCCGCGGCCCGGTAGCCGCAGTCGGCGTCCGGCCGTGGCTTGCTGGCGCCGCCCATGCCCAGGTCCATGAGAGAAGCGGCGACGACGATCGGCACTACCCCGGCGCCGACCCGGTAGCCGACGTCCTGCTCCTCGAGGTAACGCATCACGCCCCCCGACGCGTCGAGGCCGTAGGCGCTGCCACCGGTGAGTACCACCGCGTGGAGCTCCTGGATCATGTTGTGAGGACTCAGCAGGGCGGTCTCGCGAGTCGCGGGCGCGCCGCCCCGGACGTCGACCGCGCCGACCGCGCCATCCAGCGCGAGCACCACGGTGCAGCCGGTGGGCCGCTCCTCGTAGGTGAACTGGCCGACCCGCAGCCCCGCGACCGCGGTCAGGCCGGAGTCGCCCGCGGCCTCCTCAGCCACGCCTGGGCTCCAGGCGCCCAGGGCCAGCGTTACGAGAGCTGCGATCCGCAATCCACATCGCCAGAACATAGTAGTGTGGCCAGAATACTACCGGCCCCAGAACGTAGACACCGGCGACACCCATCGCTCCATGACCTCCTCCGGCAGCGGCCTCGCCAGCCTGCGCGACGACCTCCTGGACCGCGTCCTGTCCGAGGCCGCGGTCTGCGGCGAAGAGGCGGCGACGTTCGCGGCGGAGTTGATCCGCATTCCGACCGTCAACCCTCCCGGTGACGCCTACCGGGAATGCGCCGAGCTGCTCGGCGTCCGGCTCGAGGCCGACGGCTTCGAGACCGAGTACCTCCAGGGACCAGGCGACGACCCGCAACGTCCGAAGATCAACGTCCTGGGCCGGCGACGCGGTCGCGCGGCGAGACCCGCGCTCCACCTGAACGGTCACATCGACGTCGTGCCGCCCGGCGAAGGCTGGACCGTCGACCCGTTCGGCGGGGAGATCCGCGACGGCTACCTCTACGGTCGCGGCTCGGCCGACATGAAGGCCGGCCTCGCCGCCGCCGTCTTCGCCGCCGAGGCCGTCCGACGAACCGGCATCGGACTGCGCGGCACGGTCGAGATCAGCGGAACCGTGGACGAGGAGAGCGGTGGACTGGCGGGCGTCGCGCACCTCGCCGCGACCGGCCGGGTCACCAGCCGCACGACCGACTACGTGATCATCCCCGAGCCCTTCAGCCCCAACCGCATCTGCATCGGTCACCGGGGCGTGCTCTGGTTCCGCATCGTCGCCCGCGGCCGTATCGCCCACGGCTCGATGCCGTTCCTCGGCGCCTCCGCGATCGACGCGGCGGCCGACGTGGCCCTGGGGCTCCAGGACGCGATCGGCGATCTGGTCACCGAGCTGCCCGTGGTGCCGGAGGGCGCCCGCCGGCCCACCATCAACATGAACTCGATCGCCGGGGGGCAGGTCATCGAAGGGCTCGACTCCTCGGCAGCGCTGGACGGCCACGGCCAGGGACTACCGTCACCCTGCGTCGCGGACCAGTGCGAACTCGTCGTCGACCGGCGCTACCTGCTCGAGGAGGGGCCGGACGCCGTGCGCGCCGAAGTTCGCGGAGTGCTGGACGCGGTCGAGGCCAGGCGCCCCGATATCCAGTTCGAGGTCGAGGAACTGCTGAGCGTCCTGCCGACCCACACGCCGAACGACTGCGCCCTGGTCGAATCCCTCGCCCGCGCCATCGAGACGACGACCGGAAGCACTGCCGATCTCGTGGCGAGCCCCGGGACCTACGATCACAAGCACTTCCAGCGCATCGGCGGCATCGGCCAGTGCGTCGCCTACGGACCGGGCGAACTGGAACAGGCCCACCAGCCCGACGAACGCTGCCTTCTCTCCGACATCACTCAATCGACCCAGGTGATGGCGCTCGCAATTGTCGATCTCCTGAGCTAGGCGTCGACCTCTTGAGTTAGGGTTACCTCCCACGCCGCCGCGACGCTGCGCGGCCGCAACAGCGAACTACTTGAACGGCCCCGAGGCGGGCCGCGAGGAACTGCAACCATGACCGTGGCACTTGACGTCGCGACCCCTTCCCGATCCCGCTCTCTGGAGCTGCCGCCATGCAGCCACCAGCCGGAGCCCTACCTGGGACCGGGCCGCGAGAAGATCCTGGAGCTGCGCCGGCAGCATGTGAACCCGGCCCTCTTCACCCTCTACAGCGAGCCCGTGATGCTGGTCGAGGGTCACCGGCAGTACGTCTGGGACGAAACCGGCCGTCGCTATCTCGATCTGTTCGCGGGAATCTGCACCGTCGCCTGCGGCCATTCCCACCCGAAGATCGTCGCCGCCGTCCAGAAGCAGATGGCGTTGCTGGCGCACGGATCGACCGCCTTCCTGCACCCGAACATGCCGCGCTTCGCCGAGGCGTTGCTGGCCAAGCTGCCGCCGAGTCTGGACCGGATCTACTTCGTGAACAGCGGCAGCGAGGCGAACGATCTGGCGATCCAGATGGCCCGGCTTCACACCGGCCACGCCGACGTCATCGGCATCCGCAACGCCTACCACGGCGGCAGCGCGCCGACCGGGGCGCTGACCGGCATTCACACGTGGAAGTCCGGCGTGCAGCGCGGCGGACCGGTGCACCACGCGCTCAACCCGGACCCCTACCGCAATCCGTTCTCCGGCACGCCCGAGCAGATCGCCAGTCGCTCCGCCCAGGACGTGGCCGAACTCATCCGCTACTCCACCCCGGGTCAGGTCGCCGCCTTCATCTCCGAGCCGATCCAGGGAGCCGGAGGCGTGACGATGGGCGCACCGAACTACCTCCCGGAGGTCTACGACATCGTCCGGGCGCACGGCGGCGTCTGCGTCGCCGACGAGGTGCAGACCGGCTTCGGCCGGACCGGCGACAACTTCTGGGGCTTCGAGCGCTCCGGCGTCGTCCCCGAGATCGTCACGATGGCGAAGGGCATCGGCAACGGCCTGCCGCTCGCGGCCGTGGCCACCACGTCGGAGATCGCCGCCGCCCTGGCGCAGAGACTCCACATCAACACGTTCGGCGGCAATCCGCTCGTCTCGGCGGCCGGCCTGGCCGTGCTCGAGGTCATCGAGGAGGAGGGCCTGCAGCAGAATGCCCAGGTCCAGGGCAACCGGCTCCTCGACGGTCTTCGGGCCCTGGCGGAGCGTCACGAAGGCATCGGCAATGTCCGCGGCCAGGGACTCATGATCGGCGTCGAACTGGTCGCCGACCGGGCAGCCAGGACGCCGGGCACCGCGCTCGCCGGCCGCGTGCTCGACGAACTCAAGGACCTCGGCGCCCTCGTCGGTAAGGGCGGGCTCTACGGCAACGTGCTCCGGATCAAGCCGCCTCTGGTGCTGACGGACGCCGATGTCGAGTTCGCGCTGGCGGCGATGGATGAGGCGCTGACGCGGGCGGCACAGTAGGGACGCCGCTTCGCGGCGGCGACTCTCCTGAAGCCGGCCAGAGGGCCGGCGCACCGACACAGTGCACTAGCGCTTCAGTCAGGGCCTACAGGCCGACGACCGAGACGAAGCTGACGCAGCGGCCCGGGGCGCCGCCGAGGTTGTGGGTCAGGCCGACCTTGGGATCGGCGATCTGACGCTCGCCGGCCTCGCCGCGGAGCTGGAGCCACATCTCGTACATCATCCGCAGGCCGGAGGCTCCGATCGGATGGCCGAAGCTCTTCAGGCCGCCGTCCGGGTTGACCGGCTGGTCGCCGTCGAGGTCGAAACGGCCGTCCATCGTGTCCTTCCAGGCCTGACCGCGCGGCGAGAACCCGAGGTCCTCCATCAGGACCAGCTCGGTCGGCGTGAAGCAGTCGTGGACTTCCGCCATGCTGATCTGCTCGCGCGGATCCTCGATGCCAGCCTGCACGTAGGCGTCTCTGGCGCTCTCGACGACCTCGGGGAAGGTCGTGAAGTCGTAGTCCTGCCGCTTGGCGCCCTCGGACGGACCGGCCACGAACGACAGCGCCTTGATGAAGATCGGGTTGTCGTTGTACTTGTGGGCGTCCTCGGCGCGGCAGATGACCGCCGCGGCGGAGCCGTCAGAGACGCCCGAGCAGTCCATGATGCCGAGCATGCCGGCGACCTTGGGAGAGGCGTTGATCTTCTCGATCGGCACCTCGCGCTGGAACTGCGCCTTCTCGTTGCGGGCGCCGTTGTAGTGATTCTTGTAGGCGATCTTGGTGAGAACGTCGCGCATCGTCTCGAGGTCGACGCCGTACTTCTCGGCGTAGGCGGGCGCCAGCAGGGAGAAGTTGGCCGGCGCGGTCATGCCGGACTCGGTGCCGTCGCCCGGAGGGGCGCTGCCGGTCAGGCCCGAGAAACCTGAGTCCTTCAACTTCTCGACGCCGACCGCCATGACCAGATCGTAGGCGCCGGAAGCCACCGCGTAGGCCGCGTTGCGGATCGCCTCGCTGCCGGTGGCGCACATGTTCTCGAGGCGAGTGACCGGCTTGTACTGGATCTTCAGGGGCTCGGAGAGCGTGAGACCGGAGATGCCGCTGCCGGTGGTGCCGAGCCAGTAGGCGTCGACGTTGTCCGGCTCGATCCCGGCGGAGCCGTAGGCCTCCTGCACGGCATCGACCAGCAGGTCGCTGGCGCTGCGATTCCAGTGCTCCCCGAACTTGGTGCAGCCCATGCCGACGATGGCTACGCGATCACAGATTCCCTTGCTGGCCATAGGTTCTCCTTCGTCTCTCCGATCTCCCCGATCGGACTCAGCGCTTCGGACGCGCCTTCCAGAAGTAGTTGTGGACGCCGCCCGCAGTGTACAGGCGGCGGAACGTCATTTCCAACTCGTCGCCGATGCCCACGTTGTCCGGATCGACGTCGGTGAGCTGGCAGAGCATCCTGCCGCCCTTGTCGAAGTCGACCACCGCTCCGATGACCGGCGGCTGCAGCGAGTAGGCGAGCCGATCCAGGGTGTAGGTGCTGATCCGGCATTCGCCGTCGGCGTACGGCTCTACCGTCGAGTCGTCGACCGCCTGGCAGACGACGCAAACGCGCTGCGGCGGCAGGTTCGTATTGCCGCAGCGGTTGCAGCGTGAGCCCAGGAAACCGAACTTCCAGCGCTCGGCGCGCTGCATCGGCGGCGCCGCGGGCCGATCCGGGTCCGGGCGGCGCGGCGGCTCGAACGGCAGCACCTCGCGCCACTTGAGGTAGGTCGTGTAGGCTAGGTCGTTGCGCTTGGACTCGACCCAGGAGGCCACGGAGTGCTTCGGACGGCCGGCGTCGATCGCGTCGGTGACCTCAAACACGGCCACGTCGACGCCGTCGGCGACAACCGCAACGGCGATCCGGTCGCCCGCCGACGCGCCGTCGAGTGCGCTCGCCAGCACGAGGCCCGCGTGAGCGGAACCGGCGCGGCCGACCGTTCCGGCCAGTCCATCAAGAATCTGTTCCGGAGCAATGCCCGCGGGCCGCGGGAAGCCGCGGAAGACGCGGGCATTCGTGCCGTCGAGCACGACCCTGGAGAGATCGGAAGCGGACACGCCGGCGTCCGCCAGGGCACGGCCGAACGTCTCGACCAGGAGCGGCGTGTACACGTCGGCACCGAAACGCTCCTCCCACTGCTTGGCGAAGGGCATTCCCGGGCTCTTCCAGACGTCGAGCACCTCTTCGGTGCAGGAAGCGCGGCCGATCAGCCGGGCGATCGGTTCCGTGCCGTTGCCGCCGAGGACGAAGGCCGCCGCGGCGTCGCCACCGCCGGACTCGCGCGGACCGCTCGGCGCGCCGACGACCACGTCGCTGGCCGCGACCAGGACCGTGCGGCCCGCCGACGCCATGTCGATGCCGGCCAAAAGGGCCGAGAGACCGGAGCGGGTCGATCCGCCCAGGTCCAGCGCAGTGACCGACTTGGGAAGGTTCGTCGCCGCCTGCAGGGTCGCGGCGTTCAGCTTCTCGGAGTAGGGGGCGCTGGTCGACGCGAAGGCCACCGTGTCGACCGCGGCGCCTTCCGGCAGTTCGCGGAGCGCCTCGCGCGACGCCTCGACCGCCATCGAGGCGGAGTCTTCGTCATAACTGGCGGCAGCGCGCTCGCCGCGGCCCGCGCCGATGGCGGATCGCTGGATGCGGTTGAAGGGTACGTAGCTGCCGTAGCGGACGATTCCGGACATGGAAACGGGTCTCCTGATAGGCGGGGAGGCTCTTCTGCCGACCGTTCGGTAGGTTGCTGGGCGCAGTATAGCGATGCGTAACCGATAGCGATGCGTAACGGCGCGCCGAACCGCTACTGGTTCCGGTTCATCCGCTCGATCCGATCCTGAAGCGCCTGCATCTCCTCCAGCCGCTTCCGAGTGTACTCCTCCCAGTACTGCTCGAAGTCGACCGGCTTCCCGTCGACGATCTGGTAGATGCGGGTGAACTTCTGCACGTCGCCGGTCTCACGGAACTGGATCGTGCCGGTCACCCCCGGCAGTTCCCGGATCGCTCGCATTCCCTTCAGAAAGTCGCTCGGGACGTTGATCACCTCGAGTTCGGCCAGGGCCCCGATCAGGACACCCATGGAGTCGTAGCCGAGACCAGCGTAGTAGCTCGGCGTGTTCAGCGCCTCCTTCGCGGCGGCCAGAGCCTCTACCGCCGCTTCGGCTTCCGTCCTCGCGGCCGCCAGGCCCGGATTGCCGAGATCCATGCCCTGCAGCGCCGTCCTCGCGCGCTCGTCTTCCGCTACGGCCTCCTGGTAGGCGGTCCAGGCGGCCGGATCCGTGAACTTCTCACGGTAGTCGGCAACGAACGACGCCGTCGGCTCGTCCGGACTGTCCACGTCGAACACAGGCGCCGTCATGTAGACGTCGTTGGCCGCCGGACCGGCGGCGTCGAGCACCGCCTCGATCATCAGTGACGAACTCGTGGCCAACCGCTTGCCGCTGCCCTCGAAACCCGCGAGACGCAGCGCCTGGATCGCCTCCGCGAGAGCGGCGCCGGAGGCCGCGACGTAGATGCCGTCCGCCTCGTAGCCCAGGGCCTCCTGCACCATCGCGTTCTGGTCGGAGGAGGGAGTGAAGGTCACCCGGCCCGCCAGTTCCGTTCCCCACACCTGCTCCACCGCATCGGCCAGCGACGTGCCGAAAGCCGAGTCCTCGACCACCAGGGCGAGCCGCTGGACGTTCACCCGGTCGCGGAGGAAGGTCGCCATGGTCGACGCCTCGATCTCCGCGCTCGGGAAGAGCCGGTAGAAGTACTCCGACGCGCCGCTCAGTTCCGGACTCGACGCCGAGGGCGAGACGAGCACCCGGTCCGCGTCCTCGGCGACCGGCACCATGGCAAGAGCCTCGGCGCTCGTCGCGCCGCCGATCGCCGCCAGCGACGTCGAGAAGGCCGTCTCCAGCAGGGACGCGGCCTGCTGGGCGTCGCCCTCCGAGTCGATCACTTCGACAACGACGTTGTAGGCGAGTTCCTCGTCGCCCGACATCAACCGGTCCTGACGCAACTGGATCCCGTTGGCGATCTCTTCGCCGTAGATCCCGGCAGGGCCGGTCATCGGCAGGATGACCGAGAAGTTGACGGTCGGAACCTCGGGGCCACAGCCCGCCGTGAGCAGCAGGCAGAGCGCTCCCAACAGCACAAGGGTACGGGTACGGAAGTTCATGACTTCAGATCTCCATCTTCCGGCAACCTCAGGGCATCGAAGCGGCACGCCCTTCCGGGCGTCTCGTGCGATCCGGCGCCACGCACGCGCAATTGCACGATCGAATTCTTGATTCTAGGAGCCTGCACAGCAGGAACGCAACCTCGCGGCCGCGCCGCTCAGATGGGGAACAGGGGGCTCGGAGGCATCCACTCCGAGCCGTTGCGGTCCAGCCGGAAACCGTCGGCGTTTCGTGTAGGCGTCGGCCGGTTCCGCCAGGTGCCAACGATCCAGGCTCTCAAGGCGGCCATCACGCCGCCGTGAGAGACGACGATGACCTGCTGCTCCTGGTGGCGTTTTGCCAGTTCGGCCACCACCGGCGCCGCGCGCGACGCGACGTCGACGAGCGATTCCCCACCGGGCGCCCGGTGGTGCCAGAACTCCTCAATGTCGAGATCGGCGACGACCGTACGGTAGACCTCCCAGGGCTTGCCCCGCAGCTCGCCGAAACACCGTTCCTCGATCCCGTCGATCTCGACCACCGGCAGGCCGACTTCCGCCGCGATCTCGTCGGCGGTCTGGCGAGCGCGGCGAAAGCGGCTGCAGTACAGGTGGGACGGCTCGTACTGCTCCGCCAGCAACCGGCCGGCTTCACGAGCCTGCCGGTGCCCGAGTTCGGTCAGCGGCTCGTGATCGTGCCAGGTGTACCGACTCGCCAGGTTCGCGGTGCTCTCCGCGTGGCGAACCATCAGCAGCGTGGACAGCGGCGTCAGTCCCCTACCACCCGAGTTACAGGCTGGCTGCCGACCGGGCCGCTCACCCAGCCGCCGATCACGGCCGAGAACAGGCCCGCGTTGCCGCCGGCATGGACCAGCAGCAACCCGCTCGGCCGGAACTTCGGCACCTGGGCGTCCGCCATCTTCTCCGGCAGTCCCTCGGCGATGTCGCCGGCGCCGCGCACGAGGTCCGCGCCGGAGCGAACGAGCGCGGCGTCGAGCGCCTGGCGCAGTCTGGCCTTGTCCCAACCCGCCCGCCGGAAGACGTTGCCGTGCTCGAAACCTACGACGAGCATGGCGTCGAAACCGACGACGAGCTTGTGGTGGGCGACCGCCAGGAGCGCCGAGGCCAGGGAGCGGGCCAGCGATTCCGGTTCGCGGGAAAGCTGGTCCACGACGCCTCGCGGCCCCTCGCCGGCGAACAGGGTGACGGCGGACTCACCTTCGGGAACGCCGCGTTCCGTGGCCAGCGAGGTCCACGGCGAGTCGGCCTCGCGCTCGGGGAAGCAGAAGCTGAGCTTGCCGGGGTTGCCGAGCGTCGCCCGATCGACTTCACCCGGACGGGCGCCGCCGACGTTGCGCAGCACGAGCTGCAGCGCGCGGCCGATCGTGGTGTTCGCCCGGTTGCCCTGCCCCAGGACGTTCATCTTCGAGTTCATGTCGAGTGCGCTCGTGACGGGACCGTTGACGACGACGACCGGGCCGGCGAAGTAGGTGGTGGCCGCCAGGCCATGCCAGTTGAACTCCTCGGTCAGCGCCGCCTCGACCGCGGCCAGGACGACCGGCAGGTACTCCGGCCGGCAACCCGCCATCACGGCGTTGACCGCGACCTTCTCGACCGTGCACTCGCCGTAGTCGGGCGCCACCAGGCCGAGCACCTCCGCGCGGTCCCGGCGCGTGCCCGCGAGCATGCGTTCGAGCCGCTCCGGAGTCGGTGGCACCACCGGCAGGCCGTCCGTCCAGCCCCGTGCAAAGCAGGCCTCGACGTCGTCCTCCTGGTCGCCAAGCGCGATCCGGCGCGCTCCGCCCTGGGCGAAAAGGGCGGCGAGCCGCTCGACGTGCGGCGGCTCAACATTCAGGGCGCCGCAGCCCGGGCGGCTCGGCGGCAGATCGGCGCCCAACTCGCCGATGCCGGTCACGTCCCGCCACTGCTCGCGGTTCCAGCCGATCGCGGTGGCCGAGGTGGAGCCTCCTTCCCGCGTCAACAGGGTCGGCACGATCTCGATCCCCAGCCGGTGCGACAGGGTCAGATCGGCATCGTGGACGGGACTTCCGTCGGCGGGGAACGCCGGGTCGTCCTGGGTCACGACCAGTACCGATCGGTGGCGACGAACCTCCGCCAGTACAGGTTCGACCATCTGGCAGGTCGGGCAGTCCTTCTTGACCACCGCCACCAGGCCCTGGTCGAAACCCGGCGGCGCCTGAACGGAGGCTGATGGTGCTTCGGTCATGGCCGGCGACCCTACCAGCGTCGTGTATCGTTCGGGCTCACCCAGGAGACTCCCATGGTCCAGACCCTGATCGACCCGACGAACGAGGCCGCGGCCGCCGCGCGCACGGCTGCGCCGCGCCTCGATGCCATCGGCGGCAAGACGATCGCCCTGCTCGACATCTCCAAGGCCCGCGGCGACGTGTTCCTCGACCGCGTCG
Source organism: Holophagales bacterium (assembly GCA_009845425.1). GTDB lineage: Bacteria > Acidobacteriota > Thermoanaerobaculia > Multivoradales > Multivoraceae > Multivorans. The sequence goes on along the minus strand of VXZQ01000014.1, from coordinate 36,375 downwards.
AGGAGCGGATCGCCAGCCGGGGCGCCAACGTCCTCCGCTTCACCAAGCCCACCTTCTCCAAGGTGGCGCCGGCCGACCTGCGCGCCGAGATCGCCCAGCGGTGCGACGCGGTGATCGAAGCGCTGGCCGACTGAGGGTCCTGCACGTCGTGCAGTGTGCACGACACGACCCAGCTGGAAGAGATGGGGCTGCCGTCGGTGTTCGTCGCTTCGTGCGAGTTCCAGGACGCGGCCGAGTCGCAGTCGAAGTCGCTCGGCTCCGCGCCCGAGGTCGTCTACGTGCGGCACCCGATCCAGGACCGCACGGACGACGAGATGGCGGAGATCGCCGACCAGGCGGTCGACTCCCTCGTCTCCGCGCTGACCAACTGACGGCGCGCGAAGCACCGGCCGGTTTGCGGGCTCCCTGGTAGTGCCCATGCGGGCAGGTACATCGAGCGCGAAGAAGCAGCTCGAGTCGCCCCGGCGTTTCGTGACCGCCGCCGGGCGGGTCGTGTACGCCCTGAACTTCGAGGTGTTCCCGAACTTCTTCGGCAACGTCTACCTGATCGACGACGGCGCCCGGCGAATCCTGGTCGACTGCGGCTCGGGCATGGACTTCTCGAACGAGAACCTGGTCCGCGGCATGGCCTCGATCGAGGACCGCTTCGGCGCCCGCGTCGGCCTCGCCGACGTCGACGTCATCCTCATCACCCACGGCCACATGGACCACTTCGGCGGCCTGCAGTTTGTGCGCAGCCACACCGACGCGCCGGTTGGAATCCACGTTCTCGACCGCCGTGTGCTGACTCACTACGAGGAACGGGTCGTCGTCGCCTCGCAGCAACTCCGCGTGTTCCTGCACCGCGCCGGGCTCTCGGCCGGCAAGCGCGAGCAGTTGATGACGATGTACACGGCGCCCAAGGCTCGCTACGGCTCGGTGCCCGTCCAGTTCCTGCTCGAGGAGGGGCAGTCCGTGCCCGACGGGAACGGCGCCGACCTCGCCATCGAGGTTCTGCACGTCCCCGGACACTGCCCCGGCCAGGTCTGCCTGCGGATCGACGACGTCCTGCTGACCGCCGACCATGTGCTGGCCCGGATCACGCCCCACCAGTCGCCCGAGTCGCTGACCCTGAACATGGGCCTCGGCCACTACCTCGATGCGCTGGGCAAGGTCGAGAAGCTGGACGGCGTCCGGGTCGGCCTGGGCGGCCACGAAGAGCCGATCGAAGACGTGACCGCACGGGTCGGGGAGATCCGCGAATCCCACGACAAGCGGCTGGACGTGATCATGGACACCTGCCGGGCGCCCCAGACCACGGCGGACATCAGCCGCCGGCTGTTCGGCGCGGTGCGCGGCTACACGGTGCTGCTCGCCCTGGAGGAGGCCGGCGCGCACGTCGAGTACCTCTACCAGCGAGGCGAGCTCGTGGCCGAAAACGTCGGCGAGCTGGAGTCCGAGCAGGACCCGGTGGTTCGGTACGTACGGGCGTAGAAGGGCGCCGGACTCTGTGGTAGATCTGCACCCTGCTGCGCCATGTCCGCCCCAGCTACTACTTCACACTGCGGCTCTCCGCCGGGCCCCTAGCGCCGCCAAACCTGTCGCAGGCTCCATGTTTGGCCCCAGCCCCCACCTCACCAGCACCTTGCGCCCGAGAACTCACTTCGTTTCGTTCTACGGCGCAAGCTGCTAGAAGCTCCCCTCCGCGGAACGTGAAGATCAAGGGCTCGCACACGCTGGCCGTACCGCGCGGTGTCGTCTGGGAAGCCATCCTCGACCCGGAGGTGCTGTCGCGCACCCTGCCGGGCTGCGAGGACATGGCGCCGGTCGGCGACAATCGGTTCCGCGGCAAGCTGAAGATGAAGGTCGGGCCCGTGCAGGGCGTGTTCAAGGGCGGCGTCGAACTCCTCGATCTCGATCCACCGAACGGCTACAGCCTGAAGATGGACGGCAAGGGCGCTCCCGGCTTCGTCAACGGCAACGGCTCGCTCCGCCTCGAGGACACCGACGACGGCGGCACCCTGCTCCACTACGAGATCGACGCCCAGGTCGGCGGCCGCATCGCCGCCGTAGGCCAGCGGTTGCTCGACAGCTCGGCCAAGGTGCTGACCCGCCAGGGTCTGCAGGGCCTGGAGCAGCAACTCGCCGCGCGCGCGCCGGTGGCGGCCGACGCTCCGGCGCCCGCCCCCGCGGACAGCGCCGATGCCGCAGCCGCGGCTCCGTCCCAGGCCGCCTTCGCCGGCCGCTTTGCCGCCGGCATGGCCAGGGAACTCTGGCCCTACCTGGTCGGCGGCGGCCTGGTCGCCCTCGCGGCCATCGCCATCTCGCTCCGTGCCTGTTCCTGACCACAAGGAGATAAACCGAAGATGACCGTGTCCATTCAACTCGAAGTCAACGGAAAGCCGGTCCAGGCGGCGGTCGAACCGCGGCGCCTGCTGGTCCACTTCCTGCGCGAGGAACTGGGTCTGACCGGCGCCAACATCGGCTGCGAGACGAGTCTCTGCGGAGCCTGCACCGTGCTGGTCGACGGCAACGCGGTCAAGTCCTGCACCATGCTCGCGGCACAGGCCGACGGCGCCTCGGTGACGACGATCGAGGGGCTCGCCCAGAACGGCGAGCTGCATCCGCTCCAGGAAGGCTTCTGGGAGAAGCACGGCCTGCAGTGCGGTTACTGCACGCCGGGCATGATCCTCTCCGCGAACTACCTCCTGGCCCAGAACCCGAGCCCGAACGACGAGGAGATCCGCGAGGGTCTCAAGGGCAACATCTGCCGTTGCACCGGCTACCACAACATCGTCGAAGCGGTGAAGTACGCCGCGGAGAGGATGAGCTGACATGGCACGGGTACTCGGCACATCGATCAAGCGCCGGGAAGACCCGGCGCTCATCACCGGCCGCGGCAAGTACACCGACGACCTCAAGGCCGAGGGCATGGCTCATGCCGCGATCGTCCGCAGTCCGTACGCGCACGCCCGGATCCGCGGCATCGACACCTCCGGCGCGGAGGCGCTTCCCGGCGTCCTCGCCGTGCTCACGGCGCGCGACGTGGCGGCCGCGGGCATTCCCGGCGTGGTCCCGGTCGGCTGGCTGCTGCCCGACCTGAAGACACCGGCGCACCCGATGATCGCCGCCGACACGGTCCGCCACGTCGGCGACGCGGTGGCCGTCGTCGTCGCCGCAGACCGATACCTCGCCCGCGACGCCGCCGAGCGGGTCGCCGTCGACTACGAACCGCTCGACGCAGTGGCCGACGTCGTCGCCGCTCTCGAGGACGACGCGCCCGCGGTCCACGAAGAGGCGCCCGGCAACGTGGCGTTCGACTGGGAGATCGGCGAGCGCGAATCGGTCGACGCCGCCTTCGCCTCCGCCGCGCACACCGTCGAACTCGATCTCCGCAACAACCGCCTGATCCCGCACGCGATCGAACCGCGCGCGGTGCTCGCCTCCTACGACTCGTCGACCGGCGAGATGACGATCCACATGACGAGTCAGAACCCGCACGTGCATCGGCTGCTGATGACGCTCGCGTCGCTCGGCATGCCCGAGCACAAGGTGCGGATCGTCGCTCCCGAGGTCGGCGGTGGCTTCGGCAGCAAGATTCACCACTACGCCGACGAGGCGATCGTGGGACTCTGTTCGATGAAGCTCGACCGGCCGGTCAAGTGGACCGCAACCCGCACGGAGACGAATCTCACGGACGCCCACGGCCGCGATCACTCGACCCGTTGCGCACTGGCGCTCGACGCGGACGGCCGCATCACCGGCCTGCGCGTCGACACCGCGGCAGCCATGGGTGCGTACCTCTCGACCTTCGCGCCGGCCGTGCCGACCTACCTCTACGGCACCCTGATGTCCGGCCAGTACGACATTCCGGCAATCCACTGCCACGTCACCGGCGTCTTCACCCACACGACCCCCGTCGACGCCTACCGCGGCGCCGGACGGCCCGAGGCGACCTACGTCGTCGAGCGGCTGATGCATCTCGCCGGCGAGGCCACGGGTCTGGGTCCGGTCGAGGTACGACGCAGGAACTTCGTGTCGCCGGACGCCTTCCCGTACCAGACGCAGGTCGCCCTCGCCTACGACTCCGGCAACTACGGACCGGCGATGGACCGCGCGCTGGAGATGATCGGCTACGACGACCTGCGCAGCCAGCAGGCGTCGCGCCGCGACAACGGCGGCAAGCAGATCGGCATCGGTTTCTCGTCCTACATCGAGGCCTGCGGGCTGGCGCCGTCGGCGGTCGTCGGATCGCTCGGCGCACAGGCCGGCCAGTGGGAGAGCGCCGACGTCCGCGTCCACCCGACCGCTTCGGTCACCGTCTACACGGGTTCCTCGTCGCACGGCCAGGGCCACGAAACGACCTTCTCCCAGATCGTCGCCGACCGGCTCGGCATCGAGCCCGAAGCGGTCGAGGTGATCCACGGCGACACGGACCTCGTCCAGTTCGGCATGGGCACCTACGGCAGCCGCAGCGCCGCGGTCGGCGGTTCGGCGATCGCCAGGAGCGTCGACAAGATCATCGAGAAGGGCAAGAAGATCGCCGCCCACCTGCTCGAGGCGTCGGCCGACGACCTGGAGTACGAGGACGGCAACTTCCGCGTGGCCGGTTCGCCGGACCGCTCCCTCGGTCTCGGCGACGTGGCGCTCCAGGCCTACCTGGCGCACAACTACCCGGACGACCTGGAGCCCGGCCTCTCCGCCACGAGCTTCTACGACCCGGCCAACTTCACCTACCCGTTCGGCACCCACGTCTGCGTGGTCGAGGTCGACACGGAGACCGGTTCCATCGAACTGCTGCGCTACGCCGCGGTCGACGACGTCGGCAACGTGATCAACCCGATGATCGTCGACGGCCAGCTCCACGGCGGACTGGCCCAGGGCATCGGCCAGGCGCTGTGGGAGAACGCGGTCTACGACGACAGCGGCCAGCTCGTGTCCGGCTCGCTCATGGACTACGCGGTGCCCAAGATCCACAACCTGATCCCGTTCGAGCTCGACCGCACGACGACACCGTGCCCGCACAACCCGCTGGGCGTCAAGGGCGTCGGCGAGGCCGGCGCGATCGCCTCGCCGGCCGCGGTGGTCAACGCCGTGGTCGACGCGCTCTCACCGTTCGGGATCAGCCACATCGACATGCCGCTCACACCCGAGAAGGTGTGGCGGGCCGTCAACAGCTAACGACTTCGTCCGTCTAGAATCCCGCAGCCGAACAACCGAAGCTGCCGAATCAGGAGCCCAGATATGTACCCAGCCCAATTCGATTACCGTCGCGCCGGATCGGTGGACGAGGCCTTGAGCCTGCTCCAGGAGAACGAGGACGCGAAGCTGATGGCCGGCGGCCACAGCCTGATCCCGATGATGAAGCTGCGCCTGGCGCAGCCGCCTGTCGTCATCGACATCGGTCGGCTCGACGAACTCAAGGGCATCTCCGAAGCGGGCGGTTCGGTTCGCGTCGGCTCCCTGACCACCCACGCCGACATCGCGGCTTCCGATGTCCTCGCGGCCCACTGCCCGGTGCTCGCCGAGGCGGCCGGCCACATCGGTGACGCCCAGGTCCGCAACCGCGGCACCATCGGCGGCAACATCGCCCACGCCGACCCGGGCTCGGACATTCCGCCCGTGCTCGTCCTCCTGGGCGCCTCGGTTCACCTGCAGTCCCCCTCCGGCACCCGCTCCGTCGCCGCGGGAGACTTCTTCCAGGATCTGCTGATGACCGACGTCGGCGAGGACGAGATCCTCACGCACGTCGATGCCCCGGCCCTGGGCGCGGGCACCGGGGCCGCCTACCTCAAGTTCGAGCACCCGGCCTCCGGCTACGCCGTCGTCGGCGCGGCCGCGGCCGTCACCGTCCAGGGCGGTCGCTGCACCGGCGCCGGCCTGGTCGTCGGCGGCGTCTCCGCCACGCCGACCACGGTCGACGTCTCGAGCCTCGTCGGCACCGACCTCTCCGACGACGCCATCGCCGCCGCGGCCTCCGGACTGGACGCGGAAGATCCCATCGGCGACATCTTCGCCTCCGGCGACTACCGCGTCCACGTCGGCAAGGTCTACGGCAAGCGAGCACTGGCGGCGGCCCGGGATCGGGCGTAGCAGGCTCGTCGCTTCGCGACTCGCGCCTTTGAGCGGGTTGCGGCGGCTGCCGGGACGGGGATCCGCCTGCGGAGATGCCGGGAGAGGGTCCCAGCGGACGCTTGCGCTCTCTTGGTGAATGGGGTTCAGCGCTCGCTTCGGTCGGCTGCGCTGCGATGAGTCGTCGGTCAAGTTGACGATCTCGGGAGACGCTTGCCTCCAGCCCGCTGGGACCCTCTCCCGGCATCTCCGCAGGCTGGACGGCGACGGTTGCCGGCGTGACGGAGATCGTTCGCCTACGCCGGGCCGGTGATCACTCGCTACGCTCACCACTGAAATGGGTGACCCCACTTCCGTCCTGGATCGCGCCCGCGATCTCTCGAACACGGCCTGGAAGCTGCGCGCGACGTTGACCGCCGATCCGGCCGAAAGCGAGGAGACCGGACGGCTCGTTCGAGAGCAGCTCAGGGAAGCGGTGGCGTTGTGCCGTGGGGCCGGTGCCGACCGCGAGTTGGCGACAGCTCTTCGGCGGCTCGGGCATGCGGAACAGGATGCCGGCCGCAACGACATCGCGGTCGCCAGATACGAGGAAGCCGTCGCCGCCGCCCGTCGGACCGGAGATCCGCTCCTGCTGGCCCATGCCATCCGGCATCTAGGCGACGCCCATCGCGCCACACAGGGGCTGGTCGAGGCCGAGGCCTGCTACGAAGAGGCCTTGACCCTCTACGCCGAGCACCCGGACTCTCCGGCGCTCGACCATGCGAATGCCATCCGACCGATGGCAATCCTCAAGGAAGCTCTGGGCGAGATCGACGAAGCAAGGCTCCTGTGGCAGCGGGCGAAAACGCTCTACGCCGCCGTTCACATCGTCGCCGGCGTAACGGAGTGCAACGAGAACCTGACCCGACTCGCCTGAATCGCGAAGCAGAGAACCTGCCGGGCTCAGACGCCCTCCAGCCTGCGCAGGGTCCGAAGGGGAGGGTCCCAGCGGGCTGGAGGCAAGCGTCTCCCGAGATCGTCAACTTGACCAACGACTCATCGCAGCGCAGCCGACCGAAGCGAGCGCTGAACCCCCATTCACCAAGAGAGCGCAAGCGGCCGCTGGGACCCTCCCCTTCGGACCCGGAGAAGGCGGGTGCTACCGACGACGGCGGCCTCAGTAGCTGCGCGGCAGTCCGAGGACGTGCTGGGCCAGGTACGTGAGCACGAGGTTCGTCGAGATCGGCGCCGTCTGGAAGAGGCGGCATTCGCGCCACTTGCGTTCGATGTCGTACTCGGTGGCGAAGGCGAAGCCGCCGAAGGTCTGGAAGCAGGTGTCGCCGGCCTTCCAGGCGGCTTCGGAGGCGAGGAGCTTGGCGCTGTTGGCTTCGGCGCCGCATTCGCGGCCGGCGTCGTAGAGGGCGCCGGCCTTGCGGACGATCATCTCGGCGGCGTCGGTTTCGGCGTGGGCGCGGGCGATCGGGAACTGGATGCCCTGGTTCTGGCCGATGGGACGGCCGAAGACCTCACGCTCGTTGGCGTACTCGACCGCGCGGCGGATGAAGTAGCGAGCATCTCCGATCGCCTCGGAGGCGAGCAGGATGCGCTCCGCGTTCATGCCGCTCAGGATGTACCTGAAGCCGTGGCCCTCCTCGCCGATCCGGCTGCTGGCAGGGATCCGCAGGTTGTCGAAGAACACCTGGGTCGTGCCGTGGTTGATCATCGTGTCGATCGGCTGGATCTCCAGGCCGTTGCCGCGGGCCTCGCGGAGGTCGACGAGAAACACGGACAGGCCGCGTGAGCGCTTCTCCACCTGGTCCGCCGGCGTCGTGCGGGCAAGCAGAATCATCAGGTCCGAATGCAGCGCCCGGCTGGTCCAGATCTTCTGGCCATTGACCACGTAGGTGTCGCCGTCCCGGACCGCGGTCGTCCTGAGCTGCGTGGTGTCCGAACCCGTCACCGGCTCGGTCACGCCGAACGCCTGCAGGCGCAGTTCGCCGCTTGCGATCTTCGGCAGGTACTGCTGCTTCTGCTCGTCGCTGCCGTGGCGCAACACCGTGCCCATCGTGTACATCTGGGCATGGCAGGCCGCCGCGTTGCAGCCGCTCGAGTGGATCGTCTCGAGCACCACGCAGGCGGCGCGCAGCGGCAGTCCCGAACCTCCGTACTCCTCGGGAATCAGACAGCCGAGGTACTCGTGCTCGGTCAGCGCCTGCACGAACTCCGTCGGGTACTCGGCGGCGGCATCGAGCCGCCGCCAGTACTCGCCCGGGAACTGCTCGCAGATGCGGCGGACCGGGTCGCGGAGGAAGCCGTAGTCGTTCTCGATGGAAACCCGAAGTTCGCTATTGGTCATGGCGGGTGATGGTACCGCCAGCTCCCATGGAACTGGCCGCCAAAGCGGAGCCGGCCCAAGGGCCGGCGCGTCTGTATGGCCGCCTTCGGCGGCAGCGGGTCAGAAGACCCGCGCACCGGCAGCGGCCAGTTCCATGCGCGCCAGCGCTGCGATTCCGCAGCGCTGGCTACTGCGGCCGTACCCGGTGAATCCGCATCAGGTTCGTCGGCGGCCGGTCCTGGATCGGGTCGCCCATCAGCAGGACGATCGTGTCGCCGGGCAGCGCCAGGCTGCCGGCGAGCAGTTGGCGGTCGACCATCGCCACGACCTCGTCGTGGTGGTAGACCTCCTGGTCCATCTTCACGGAGTGAACGCCCCAGACGAGCTGGAGTTCGCGCATCGACCGCGATTCGCGCGTGAAGGCGAACACCGGCGTCGAGGGCCGGCGGCACGCGACCTGTCGGGCCGTGAAGCCGCCCTGGCTGAGGACGACGATGCCCTGCGCGGTCAGGTGGCGGGCCGACAGGATCGCCGCCGCGGAAACCGTTTCCGGAATCTCCAGGGTACCCGGGCGGTGCGGCGGTTCGATGTCGTAGGGGCCGACCTCCATCGTGTGGAAGCCGACCGGCTGGGAAGTGTGCTTGGAGAGGTTGTAGCGCTCCGACTCGGTGATGATGCGATGCATCGTCTGTACCGCCTCGAGCGGATAGCGGCCGGCCGCGCTCTCGCCGGAGAGCATCATCGCGTCGGCGCCGTCGAACACGGCGTTCGCCACGTCCGAGGACTCGGCCCGGGTTGGACGGGGATGCTCGATCATCGACTCCAGCATCTGGGTCGCCACGATCACCGGACGGGCGTGCCGCCAACCGCTCTCGATGATCCGCTTCTGTACTACCGGCACCTGGTGCAGGGGGATCTCCACTCCCAGGTCGCCCCGCGCCACCATCACCCCGTCGGACTCGAGGACGATCTCGTCGAGGTGGTCGAGCGCCCGCCGCCGTTCGAGCTTGGCAATGATCTGCAGCGGCCGGCCCGCCTCCCGCGAGGCTTCCCGCACGTGAACCACGTCCGCCGGCGTACCAACGTAGCTGGCCGCCAGGAAGTCCGCGTCTTCCTCGACCGCCATCCGGATGTCGCTCAGGTCCTTCTCCGAGATGCGGAACGGCAAACGACTGTCAGGCAGGTTGACACCCTTGCGGCTCGAAACGGCGCCGCCGATGATGACCTCCGCCTCGATCCTCTCCTCGTCCTTGGAGCGAACCTCCAACTGCACCCGGCCGTCGTCGATCAGGATCTGCTCGCCCGGCTCGACGTGTCGGACCATGTCCCGGTCGAGAGGCAGATCCGCCTCGGCGCTCGCGCCCAGGCCGACCACGTCGCCCTCCCTCAGCACCCGGGCGCCCTCGAAGTGGTCGAGCCGGTGGCGGGGCCCCATCAGGTCGACCATCACGCCGACCGACCGGCCGGCCTCCTCGGCGACCTCCCGCACCAGGCGGATCAGACGGCGGTGCTCTTCCCTGGTGCCGTGCGACTGATTCAACCGGACGACGTTGACGCCGGCCCGGATCAGGCGCGCGAGAGTCTTCTCGCTCGCACTGGCCGGCCCGATCGTGGCGACGATCTTGGCTCGACGCTGCACGATCCAGTCCTCCTGTTCCGCCGGCTCAGGACTCGAACTGCGCCAGCCGCTCGATCAGATCCGCGACGCGGTTCGAGTAGCCCCACTCGTTGTCATACCACGACACGACGCGGGCGTACACGCCGCCACCTTCGGCCGGACTGACCCGGGTCAGCGGCGCGTCGAAGATCGACGAGTGGGGGTTGCCGAGAATGTCGCTCGAGACCAGGGGATCTTCCGAGTACTGGAGGATGCCGGCCAGGTTCGACTCCGCGGCAGTCGACGCCGCCGCGTTGACGTCCCCGGCGCTCGGAGCGTCGCGCAGCCGGCAGGTCAAGTCGACGATCGAGCCGTCCGCCACCGGCACCCGCATCGCCATGCCGTCGAGCTTGCCGTTCAGGTGCGGCAGCACCTTGCCGACGGCGCGCGCGGCGCCGGTCGTCGTCGGGATGATGTTGGCGGTCGCCGAGCGGCTGCGGCGCGGGTCGCTGTGCGGCGAGTCGACGAGACGCTGGCCGTTCGTGTAGGCGTGAACGGTGGTGATGAACCCCTCCTCGAAGCCGAACGCGTCGTCGAGCGTCTTGGCCAGCGGCGCCAGGCAGTTCGTCGTGCAGGAGGCGTTTGAGACCACTCGATGCTCCGGACCGAGATCCCCGTCGTTGACGCCGAGCACGATCATGGCGTCGATCTCGTCCTTGGCGGGGACCGTGAGGACCACGCGCGGGGCGCCGGCCTCGAGATGCTGCGCCACCTGGGCGCGCGTCCGGAACACGCCCGTCGACTCGACCGCGATATCGACGCCGAGCTCGTTCCAGGGCAGCCTGGACGGATCCCGTTCCGCCGAGAGCCGGATGTCCCGGCCGCCGACCCGCAGGCCGTTGCCGGTCACCTCGACCGGTTGATCGAAGACGCCCTGCACGGTGTCGTAACGCAGCAGATAGGCGAGGCGGTCCGCGTCGAAGAGATCGTTGATGCCGACCACCTCGACGTCCGGCCGGCCGGCGAGGATGCGGAACACGCTGCGGCCGATGCGCCCGAAACCGTTGATACCGACGCGGATCATGAGTCGCCTCCCTGGGCCAGCGCCGTTTCGAATTCGGCCGCAGGCGGCCGCATCCGCCCCCGCAACCCCGGAGTGATACCGACGCGGATCATGCGGCACCTCCTTCGGCGCCGGCCGCTTCTTCAAGCGCCGCGACAAGCTCAAGGAGCCGGTGCAGGTAGCCCCAACCATTGTCCAACCAGGCGATCGTCTTGGACACGCGTTCGCCCAGGGTCATCGTCGCCTGCGAGTCGAAGATGCAGGTCGCCCGGCTGCCCACGGTGTCGGCGGAGACGATCGCCTCCCGCTCGAAGCGCAGCCGGCCGTTCCAGTCGCCACCGGCGGCAGCCGCCACCGCATCGTTGACCGCGTCGACGGTCACCCCGTCGCGATGCCAGCAGACCAGATCGACGACGGAGCCGTTCGACACCGGCACGTCCATCGCCGAGGCGGAGAGCTTGCCGCCCAACTCGGGCAACACGGTCGCCAGTTCCTCTGCCGCTCCCGTCGCAGCGGGAATGATGTTCTCGCCCGCGGCCCGGCCCTTCCGCGGCTCCGGCGCCGGCACGTCGGCCAGTCTCGAACCGGCCCCGTAGGCGCGGACGGAGCTGATGAACGCCTGTTCGACGCCGAAGGCCCCATCAAGAATCCGCAGCAACGGCCCCGCGCAGTGCGCGGTGAAGGAACCGGCGGACACGATCCGGTCGGACGGCTCGACCCGGTCCTCGTTCAGGCCGACCACCACCGTGCGGTCCAGCTCCCCGCCCGGAGGGGCGCACAGGACGACCCGCTCCGCGCCGGCCGCGAGATGCCCCTCGAGTTCGCTCCGCGTCGGCTGGTTGTCCCGGAAGTCGACGACCGTGGTGACGCCCAGGTCGCCCCAGGGCGCCTCCCCCGCGCCCGCGGCGCGAACGACCGGAGCGCTGAAGCCGTTGACGCTCAGGCTGCCGTCGGCGAGCGCGACGTCGCCGTCGTATCGCCACGGCAGGGTCGAGAACTGCAGGAGGTAGCGCAGCATCTCCGGGTCGGCGGTCTCGGCCACGGCCCCTATCTCGATTTCGGGCCGGTCCAGGGAAAGGCGAAACAGGCTCCGGCCGAGCAGACTAAAGCCCTGAATTCCAATGCGAGTCGTTGTCGTCATCCGGGTCTGAAGGTAGTTAGAGCGTAAGAAGAAGCGGTCAACGAGCGGGCGCAGGATAACCCGCGCCATGTGCGGAGGCCAGAACCTCCATCGTGTGCCGCACGGGGACCGCGCTATCCAGGCGCCGGAGGTGGCTCTCGATCTGGGTGAGACAGCCGATGTTGCCGGTCACGATCACGTCCGGCTCGCCTTCAAGCAGCGCTTTCGCCTTCCTCCGTCCCAGCCGCGCCGCGAGTTCGGGCTCCTCCAGGTTGTAGATCCCCGCCGAACCGCAGCAGATCTGCCAGTCGCGGGGCTCGACCAGGGTCACGCCCCGAACCTGGGCCAGCAATCGGCGGGGCGCCGTCCGCTCCCGCTGAGCGTGAGCCAGGTGGCAGGCGTCGTGGTAGACGACCCGCAACGGTTGCGCCAGCGGCGGCGGCGGCGCTTCGAGCGCGGCGAGAAACGTGGAGACGTCCCGCACCTTCGCCGCCAGGGCCCGCGCCGTCTCCTCTTCGGGACGGCCGGCGAACAGGAGCCCATACTCCTTGAGGCCTGAACCACAGCCGGCGGCGTTGGTGAGAATCGCGTCGACGTCCGGCAGGAGACCCGCCGGCCCCAGTACGCGGAGCAGAGCGCCGGCCGCGGCCCTGGCACGCGGCGCGTCGCCGGCGTGAAAGGCCAGCGAGCCGCAGCAACTCTCTTCCTTCGGGACGACGACTTCGACTCCACTACGCGTCAACACCTCGATCGTCGCCCGCTGGATCCGCGGCGCCAGCACCTGCTGGGCGCAGCCGGCGAGGAGGGCCACCCGCGCGCGCCGCTCGCCCACCGCCGGAAACGTGCCGAACTCGACTTCGGCGCGGTCAGCCGACCGGGGCAACAGGTCCAGCGGAGCCGTGAACCGCGCCGGAAGCAACCTGCGGAATGGCGCCGCCAAACGGCCGAGACGGAGCATCCAGCGAAGCCGACCGGGACTCGCCAGCGTGTCGAGCATCAGTCCGCGCCAGAAGCGGTCGAACCCCGAGCGGTGGCGGCCACCCTCGGCGAGCTCGCGGAAAGGCATCAGCAGTTCGCCGTACTCGACACCGGACGGGCACGCGGTTACGCAAGACATGCAACCGAGGCATGGATCGATGTGCCCCAGCGCCTCTTCCAGGGCGAGGCCTCCCTCGAGCACTTCCTTCATCAGTACGATGCGCCCGCGCGGCGAGTCCATCTCCTCGCCCAACTCGATGTACGTCGGGCACGCCGGCAGGCAGAAACCGCAGTGGACGCAGGCCGAAACCGCGTTCGCCATCGGCCCGGCCGCGGCGCCGACTTCCGTTCGCAGCGCGTCCAGCTCGATCGCGTGCTGCATTGCCGCGAGCGTAGCGCAGGGGCGGAGCCGGACTCAGATGTGCCGATAGGCCTGCAGGGTCAGGAACTCCTGGAACTCGGAGCCGAGAACCAGGTCGTCGAGCAGTTCCACCGCGAGGCCGTACCGGCTCGCGTCGCGGCCGCCGAGCTGGCTCAGCTCCTCGTCGCGCACCTGCTCGTAGAGCTCGGCCGTGACCTGCTCGCCGTTGTCCATCCGTGCGTTGCGGTGGACCCACTGCCAGAGCTGGGCGCGCGCGATCTCGGCGGTCGCCGCGTCCTCCATCAGGTTGTTGATCGCCGCCGCGCCGTTGCCGTTGAGCCAGGAGTTCAGGTACTGGAGGCCCACCGACACGTTGTTGCGCAGACCCTGCTCGGTCAGCGATCCGCCCGGGACATCGAGGTCGATCAGGCTGCCGGGCTCGATCGAGACATCCTCGCGCAGGCGTTCCTTCTGGTTCGGGCGGCCCTCCATCTTCGTGCTGAAGACCTCCAGGGCGATCGGCACGAGATCCGGATGGGCCACCCAACTGCCGTCGAAACCGTCGTTCGCCTCCCGCTCCTTGTCGGCGCGGACCGCGCTGAGCGCCGTCGCGTTGACTTCCGGGTCGCGCCGGCTGGGAATGAAAGCCGCCATGCCGCCGATCGCGTGGGCGCCGCGGCTGTGGCAGGTACGGACCAGCAGCTCCGTGTAGGAGCGCATGAAGGGAACCGTCATCGTGATCTGGCCCCGGTCCGGCAGCACGAGGTCTTCCCGGAACGCGAACTTCTTGATCGCGCTGAAGATGTAGTCCCAGCGACCGGCGTTCAGCCCGGCCGAGTGGTCGCGCAGCTCGTAGAGGATCTCCTCCATCTCGAAGGCGGCGAGGATCGTCTCGATCAGCACCGTGGCCCGGACGCTGCCCTGCGGCACGCCGAGCGCCTCCTGGGCTACGACGAAGATGTCGTTCCACAGCCGCGCCTCGTGGCGGTTCTCCAGCTTCGGCAGGTAGAAGTATGGCCCGCTACCGCGGCTGAGGGCCTCCCGGGCGTTGTGGAAGAAGAAGAGCCCGAAGTCGAAGACGCCGGCCGAGACGGGACAGCCGTCGATCAACGCGTTCTTCTCGACGAGATGCCAGCCGCGCGGACGCACCAGCAGGGTCGCAATCTCGTCCTTCAGCCGGTACTCCTTGCCGTTCCCCGGGTTCGTGAACTCCAGTTGCCGGCGCACCGCGTCGTACAGGTTCCGCTGGCCCTCGATCACGTTGCGCCAGCTCGGGCTGAGCGCGTCCTCGATGTCGGCCATGAACACCCTGGCGCCGGAGTTCAGCGCGTTGATCATCATCTTGCGGTCGACGGGCCCGGTGATCTCGGCCCAGCGGCAGTTCAGGTCCGCCGGCGTGGGCGCAACCTTCCAGTCGCCGTCGCGGACTTGCTGCGTCTCGGGCGGGAAGGTCGGATCGTCGCCGGCCTGGATGCGGGCGTGACGTTCCACCCGGTCGTCAAGGAGCGCGGTGCGCCGCTCGTCGAACCGGCGGCAGAGTTCCGCCGTGAACTCCAGCGCCTCGGGCGTCAGAATGTGCTCCGCCGCCTCGAAGTCGCGCGGTCCGGTGATCTCGATCCCACTCATGCTGCCGTCTCCCGGGGCCGACCGGTAGCCGGCACACTTGTCGTCCGTTCGTGCAACCTGCCCCGCCAAGTTCCGTACCTCGGCTGGGCGAAGCGGCGGCAGCTTACCCGAAGCAGCGAGCCCCGAAACGCCCGCCCCGAACGTGAGACAATGCCGCGGCGCTGCTCGTCTGGAGCGACGCGGCGCGACCGGAGGCTCCCATGACCGTCACCCCTCAGATCCAGCGCGCCATGCGATGCGGCGTCGCTCTGCTCGCGCTCGCCAGCATCCTGACGCCGAGCCTCGCCCAGACCGGCGAGCCGACGAGACTGCTTCGCTTCCCGGACCTCTCCGGCGACCGGATCGCGTTCACCTACGCCGGCGACATCTGGCTGGCCTCGACCGATGGCGGGACAGCGACCCGTCTCACATCCCATCCCGGTCTGGAGCTGTTCGCCAAGTTCTCCCCGGACGGCCAGTGGATCGCATTCACCGGCCAGTACGACGGCGACGAACAGGTGTACGTCGTACCAACGGCCGGCGGTGCGCCGCGACAACTGACCTTCTACCCGGCCGCCGGGCCGCTAGCGCCGCGCTGGGGCTACGACTACCAGGTCTACGGCTGGTCGCCGGACGGCTCGGAGGTCCTGTTCCGGTCCCTCCGCGACGGGTGGGATCTGGGGGACACGAAGCTGTTCCTCGTCGACGTCTCCGGCGGCCTGCCGCGGGCGCTGCCGATGCCCGAGTCCGGCGGCGGCGATCTCTCACCGGACGGCAAGCGCGTCGTCTACTCGCCTGTAACGCGGGATTTCCGGCACTGGAAGCGCTACGAAGGCGGCTGGGCGCAGGACCTCTGGATCCTCGACATCGACAGCCTGGAGT
The DNA here is from genome assembly GCA_009845425.1 of Holophagales bacterium. GTDB lineage: Bacteria > Acidobacteriota > Thermoanaerobaculia > Multivoradales > Multivoraceae > Multivorans. Next base: position 20,404 of record VXZQ01000014.1, on the reverse strand, counting down.
CCATCCAGGTCACGAACCACAAGCGCTCCGACCGCGACCCGATGTGGATCGGCGACACGATCTACTTCTCCTCCGACCGCGACGGCACGCTGAACCTCTACGCCTACGACACGGCATCGGGCGACATCGAGCAGCTCACGAACGAAGACCAGTGGGATGTGCGCTGGCCCAGCGCCGACAAGGCGAACCGGCGGATCGTCTACGAGAAGGCCGGCTCGCTCGAGGTCTTCGACCTCGCCTCCGGCAGCGCGCGTCCGGTCCCGATCCACGTGCCGACGGACCAGCTCGCCCGCCGGCCGAGCCGCGTGTCCGCGGCCAACCGGGTTTCCGGCTACTCGCTCAGCCCGAAGGCGAAGCGCGCGGCCTTCTCGGCCCGAGGCGACATCTTCAGCGTGCCGATCGAGCACGGACCGACCCGCAACCTGACCCACAGCTCCGGCGCCAACGACCGCGACCCCGCCTGGTCGCCCGACGGGCGGCGAATCGCCTTCACCTCCGATCGCAGCGGAGAAACCGAGATCTGGGTCGTCGCCCAGGACGGCGGCGGCGAACCCGTGCAACTCACCGAGGGCAGCGTCGGGCGCCACTACAACAACCTGCTGTGGTCACCCGGGAGCGACCTCATCGCCTTCATCGACCAGCAGGGACGGCTCGGCATCGTCGACGCCGGCGACCGGAGCGGCGACGGCGCGGCGATCGGGCAGCGGGAGATCATCGAGGTCGCCGACGACTCCCGGCCCTTCGGCACCAGCTACGACTGGTCGCCGAACGGCGACTACCTGGCGGTCGAACTCGGCGACGAGAACACGTTCGGCTCGATCCACCTGTTCGAGGTCGAGAGCCGGACGCTCACCCGCGTGACGTCGGAGATGTGGAACGACTTCTTCCCCGTCTTCGGCCCGGGCGGCGACTACCTCTACTTCCTCTCCGACCGGCAGTTCCAGCCCCAGATCGGCAGCTTCGAGTACAACTACGCAGCCGACCGCGAGACGTACATCTACGCGCTCGCGCTGCGCGAGGACACGGCGCATCCCTTCCCGCCCCGCAGCGACGAGGTCGAAGTCGAGGAAGACGAGGAAGACGGCGACGCGGAAGGCGAGGAGGACGGCGACGACGGCAAGGGGCAAGAGAGTGACGACAATGGGGAAAGTCGCGACAGCGACGACGACGAGAAGGACCGCGACCGGATCGACCTCGACGGCCTGGCGCAGCGCGTCGCCCGCGTCCCGGTCGACGCGGACAACTACTTCGGTCTGGGCGCGGCCGAAGGCAAGCTGCTCTACGTCCGCGGCGGCGCCGGCTACCTGGGTCGGTCCTCCGACGTGCAGACCGAGGTCTTCTCGTACGACCTGAGGGCGCGCGAGAGCAAGAGCCTGGCCAGGGGCATCGGCGGCCTCGTCCTTTCCGGCGACCGCAAGAAACTCCTGGTCAGCGAGCGCGGCAGCTTCCGGCTCCTCGATGTAAGCGGCGGCGAGGCGAAGACCCTGTCCCTGGCCGGCCTGACCGTCGACCGGGTACCGGCCGACGAGTGGGCCCAGATCTTCGACGAGGTGTGGCGGCGATTCCGGGACTTCTTCTACGCCCCGAACATGCACGGCTACGACTGGGAGGCGCTGCGCGACCAGTACCGACCGCTGCTCGCTCACGTCGGCCACCGCAGCGACCTGAACTACCTGATGAGCGAGATGGTCGCCGAGCTCAACGTGTCCCACGCCTACGTCAGCGGCGGCGACTACGAGGCGCCGGACCGGCCGCGCGCCGCCTTGCTCGGCGCCCGCTTCGAGCTCGACGAGGACGCCGGCCGGTACCGGATCGCCCGGATCTTCGAGGGACAGAACGAGGAGCCCCGCTACCGCTCGCCGCTCACCGAGATCGGCGTCGGCATCGACGCGGGCGACTACGTCTTCGCGATCCAGGGCCGCGAGCTGACCGCGGACACGAACCCGTTCCAGCTCCTGCGCGAGGCCGGGCGGGGCCCCCTGGAGCTGACCGTCGGCAGCAGCGCCGACCGCGGCGAGGCGAGGAACGTCCTTGTCGATCCGATCGCGAGCGAGGACGCGCTGATCTACCTCGCCTGGACCGAACGGAGCCGCAGGATCGTCGAGGAACTCGGAGGCGGCCGGATCGGCTACCTCCACATTCCCGACATGTCGGCGAGCGGCATCCGCGAGTGGATCAAGTGGTACTACGGCCAGGTCCGCAAGGACGCCATGGTCGTCGACGTCCGCTCGAACGGCGGCGGCAACGTGTCGCCCATGATCATCGAACGGTTGCGGCGCGAGACCCTGATGCTCGACTTCGAGCGCAACCGGGACTCCGTCGACACCTCGCCCGGCGGCGTCTTCCACGGTCACCTCGTCTGCGTGATCGACGAGGACACCGCCTCGGACGGCGACCAGTTCGCGTACCAGTTCCGCCGGGCCGGCTTGGGGCCCATCGTCGGCAAGCGGAGCTGGGGCGGGGTGGTTGGCATCTACGGCCGGGCGCCGCTGATCGACGGCGGTTCCGTCAACGTGCCCGAGGCCGGTTCCGCCGACCCCGAGGGGAACTGGGTGATCGAGGGCTACGGCGTCGACCCGGACATCGAGGTCACGAACCTTCCCCGGGACATTCTCGAAGGGCGGGACCCGCAACTCGCGAAAGCCGTCGAGCTCCTGCTCGAGAAGCTCGCGGAAGATCCACGGACACTGCCCGGCCGCCCCGCCGACCCGATCAAGACGCCATAGCGTCAGGAGAATCCCATGTCGAAGAGCCTCCACCTCCTCCTCGCCGCCACCTTCGCGACAGCGCCCGCTCTTGCGGCCGAATCCAGCGACGCAAACGACTGGCCCGGCTTCCGCGGCGCCGACGGCAGCGGCATCGCCCGTTCCGGCCCCGGCCCGGCGACCGACCTCGACCTGGACCGCCACCTGCTCTGGAAGGCGAAGATCGAGGGCCGCGGCCACTCGTCGCCCGTGGTTGCGGACGGCAAGGTGTTCCTGACCACGGCGATCGTGGGCGACGTGATTCCCGGCGCCGGTCCGCCCGAACACACGTTCGGCGGTCAGCCATTTCGCCATCCACAGGCCACCGACGGAAACCGCCATCACACGATGAGGGTGATCGCTCTGGACGCCGAACAGGGCGACCTGCTCTGGTCCCACACGGCCTACGCCGGACGCGTCTACGACGACCGCCACTCCGCATCGTCCTACGCCTCGCCCACGCCGGTCACCGACGGTGAACGGGTCTACGCCTACTTCGGTTCGGAGGGCGTCTACGCGTACACGGTAGACGGCACGCCGGTGTGGGAGCGCGACATCGGCGACATCAAGACGGTCGGGCTCGGCGTCGGCACCTCGCCGGTACTGCACGACGGCCTGCTCATCATCCTGGCCGACGAGGACAGCGGCGACGACTCGTTCATCGTCGCACTCGATGCCGCCACCGGCGAGGAGGTCTGGAAGCACGACCGGCCGGTACAGGCGAGCTGGGCAACGCCCGTCCTCGTCGAGCACGACGGGCAGAAGCAGTTGCTGACCAGCGGCTACGAGCTCGTCATCGCCTATGACCCGGCGGACGGCAGCGAACTCTGGCGGGCCACCGGGCTCCAGAACAACGCGATCCACATCCCGATGACAGTCGACGACCTGGCCGTGTTCACCTCCGGGTACCCGGCCAAGATCACGTTCGCGATCCCGCTCGACAGTCGCGGCGATCTCACCGGCAGCAACGAGGCGCGGGCCTGGACCTACCGCAAGGGCACCGGCTACGTGCCCTCGAACCTGCTCTACGACGGCCTCCTCTACCTGACCAACGACGGCGGCGTGATCACCTGCCTCGACGCGCGCACCGGCGAAGTCGTCTACGAAGGCGGCCGGCTGCCGATCCGCGGCCGGTACTCCGCCTCCATGGTCGGCGGCGGAGGCCGCATCCTGATGGTCAACACCGACGGCGACGCCGCCCTCTTCCGGGCCGGCCGGGAGCACGAAGTGCTCGGCAGCTTCTCGCTCGGCGAATCGGTCTGGGCGACGCCGGCGATCGTCGGCGACCGGCTCTACATCCGGGGCAGCGAGCATCTGTTCGCGCTCGGTCCGGCCGGTAGCGAGGCCGACTCGACCGGCGGCGGCAACGCACCCTGACCAGCGCTCGCATCGCCGTCCTTCTCCCCTGCCTCAACGAGGAGGCGACGATCGCCGCTGTCGTGGCAGCGTTCCAGCGTGCTCTTCCTGACGCTCGCGTCCACGTCTGCGACAACGGTTCCGACGACGACACCGCCGAAGCCGCCAGGGCGGCGGGCGCCACTGTCGTCGCCGAGCCCCGGCGTGGCAAGGGCCGGGCCATCCGTCGCCTGTTCCGCGAGGTGGATGCCGACATCTACGTCATGGCCGACGGTGACGGCACCTACGACGCCGAGAGCGCCGGCCACCTCGTCTCGACCCTCCAGGAGCACGACCTCGACATGGTCGTCGCCGCCCGCAAACGCGCCGACGCGCGCGCCTACACGCCGCTGCGCCGCCTCGGCAACCGGCTCTTCAGCGCCCTCGCCCGCTGGCGCTGCGGGCCACGCGTCCACGACCTCCTGTCCGGCTACCGGGCCTTCTCCCGTCGATTCGTAGAACGCTTCCCGGCGCACTCGGACGGTTTCGAGATCGAGACCGAACTAACCCTCTTCGCCGCTTCATCGGAGCTCGCCTGGGACGAAATCGAGTGCCCCTACTTCGCGAGGCCGGAGGGGTCGGCGAGCAAGCTCAAGGCGTTCCGCGACGGCTTCCGCATCCTGCGGACGCTCCTGTTTTCGCCTCCGCCCGCCGTACCGCCCGCACCGGGAGGCGCCTGGCACACCCAGCGGCGCCTCGGCGCCCTCCGCGGCGCCGCCCTCATCGGCGTCGTGACCCTCGCCGCGACCGCCGCCTTCCTGGCCCTCAACTGGCTGGCCGTTCGCTCCGACCCGCAACCCGTCGCCGAAGCGTTGCGCGCGTCCTACGCGCACCCGGAGCGCACTCTCGAGGACTCAGCCGAGCGCTTCAACGACTGCCTGCTCAGCCTGATGGCGCTCGACCGGGGCGGCTCGACCTTCGAACGCACCGTCTCTTCCCGCCGCGTTTACCGCTACACCCGTCCCCAACGACCGTGCGACGCACTCAGGCAGCGCCTCGAACGGGGCGCCGTCGACGACTCGGACTACCTGACGGTCTTCTACCACCAGTACTGGGCCGGCCAACGGGTCATGCTGCAGTGGCTGCTGCCGCCGCTCGGCGTCAATGGGCTGCGGAGTCTTCTGGAGGCGCTGACATTCGTCCTGCTGGGCATGGGTCTCGCCGGCGCCCTGGTACTGACGGGAGCGGTGGTCACCGCACCCCATCCCTGGGACCGCGAACCCCGGGACCGCGAGCTTCCCGCCGGCTTCCGGCGAGTGCTCGGCCTGCCGACCGCTGAAGACGAAGCGACGAGCCGGCTGCTGAAGCGCCAGACGCTGTTCCAGCCCGCCACCTACGCCGTCCTCTTCGTCTGTCTGCTTCTCTTCCTCGATCTCCACGACCGGGCCGGGAGTTTCACCGTTGGAGCATCGAACGGCCTGACCCTGGCTCTGCTCCTCGCGGTGCCGGTCCTGCGGATCGCGTCCTGGAAACCGGAGCGCCAGGTCCTGCTCTTCGGCGCATTCGGCGCCCTGATCGCCTACCACGAACTGCTCTTCGGCAGCGCCCTGATCGGGCTCGCCGTCCTGCTGCTCGCACTCGCCACGGCTCCGCCACCGGCCACGGGCCACGACGTCCAACGGAACGAGCATCTCGCCGATCTCCGGACCTGGCGCCGGCGCCTGCTGATCCGCTGCGGCGCCGCCTATGTCGGCTGCCTCTCCGCCGTCTTCCTGCTGCGGGTCATACTTGCTGAACTCACCTTCCGTGAACCCGTCCTGTTCAAGTTCTGGGACCAGCTCACCCACCGGCTATACGGCGCCGCGCGGAGCTCGATCCACCCGGAGATCGACCCCTTCTACGCGGGCCGGCCGACTGTGGAACGGTTCCTCGACCGGCTCGAAAACAACCTCGGCACCGTCGGACTCGGCTCCCAGGCCCTGGCCCTCGTCCTCATCGGCCTCACGGCGGTCACTCTGATCGCCGCCACCCTCTACGTCCTCCGCCACTGGTGGACGCTTGAAGACCCCTGGCGCTGGGCTGGCATCCTCGCCGCCGGCTGGTCCGTCCCGGCCTGGTACGCCGTCTTCTTCGCCCACACGATGGCCCACGTACCGGTGATGATCCGCCTGCTGGCGCTGCCCTACGCTGCAGCTGCAGCGCTTCTAGTCGGTGCCGCGCTGTTCAGGCGCCGGACCGAAATCTCGGAGTCGGACGGTTGAAATCTCGGAGTCGACAAAGGAGACAACCATGAGGGCATATCTCGACTTCGTCAGCGGAACTCTCGTTCTCGGCCTCACGCTGGCAACGACCCTCGTTCTCCTGTTCGCGGTGTTCCCGGCGCTGCCCATCGGAGGCGAAATGCTCGATGTAAAGGCGGGCTACGCCCACCCGGAGGTCATCGCCGAGATGGAAAGCTACGGCGACCAGGGGCGGCGAGTGTACGCATGGTCCGCAGCAACGTTGGACACGTTGCTGCCGCTCGTCTATGCCAGCTTCCTGGCCGGAATCATCTTCCGCTTCCGGCCAACGGAACGGGCCTGGAGGCTGGCCTGGCTGCCCCTGGTGGCTGGAGCGCTCGATCTTCTCGAGAACGTCCAGATCATCGTCATGCTGACTCGTTACCCGGACGTTTCCGCGGGGCAGGTGGCGATCGCGTCGCTGTTCACGCGCTCGAAGGCGTCCGCGCTCCTGCTCTGCCTCGCGTTGGCCGTGGTGCTGGCGATTACCGCGGCCGTCCGGCGCGGGCGCCGGGCGCCTGACCGGGCTCCATAGCCGCAGACCAGCGCTGGGCGGCTGCTAACTTGACGTTCATGCACGTCAAGACCCGTCTCGCACTCGTCCTGCTAGCCGGCCTGGCCCTGATCTCGCTAACTGGCGCGGCCCTCGCCCAGCCACCCTCCCAACCCAACATCATCGTCATCCTCGCCGACGATCTCGGCGTCGAAACGCTCGGCACGTACGGCGGCACGTCTTACGAAACGCCGGAGCTCGACCGGATCGCCGCAGAGGGCGTGCGGTTCGAGAACGGGCACTCGCAGCCGCTGTGCACGCCGACCCGGGTCAAACTGATGACGGGGCTGCACAACTACCGGAACTACCGGGAGTTCATGTACCTCGACCCGGCCGACGTCACGTTCGCCCACGTGCTGGCGCAGGCCGGTTACCGGACGGTGATCTCGGGCAAGTGGCAGTTGACGAACAACCTCTACGTGGTCCACGAGGGCGCCTCGCCGCAGCAGGCGGGCTTCGACGAGCACCGGCTGTGGCAGCTCCGGCGGGAGGGGCGCGGTTCGCGCTACTGGGGGCCGACCCTGGTGACGAACGACCGCAAGGAGACCTGGGGCGACGACGTCTTCGGCCCGGATCTGACCAACGACTTCGTCCTCGAGGCGATCGACCAGCACGCGGCGGCGGATCCGGCGAGCCGCGAGCCGCTCTTCATCTACTACCCGATGGCGCTGCCCCACGATCCGTTCGTCACGACGCCGCATCACCCGGACGCGGAGTCGAACCAGGAGCGGTTCGCGGCGATGGTCGCCTATATGGACCATCTGGTGGGCCGGGTGCGGGCGAAGCTCGTCGAACACGAACTGGACCGCCACACGCTGCTCCTGTTCATCGGCGACAACGGCACCTCGACGCGGATCACGTCGGTCCGCGACGGCCGGGAGATCCCGGGCGGCAAGGGGCGGTCGCTCCAGACCGGAAGCCACGTGCCGTTCCTGGCCTGGTGGCCGGGGACGATCCCGGGCGGGCAGGTTAGCGAGACCCTGGTCGATGTCGGCGACATCTTCCCGACCCTGGTCGAAGCGGCCGGCGCCGGCCTGCCGCCGAGCCTCGATGTCGACGGCGAGAGCCTGCTGCCGATGCTCAAGGGCGGCGCGACGCTGGAACGGGACGCCCTGTTCATTCACTACGAGTCGCGCTGGTACGCGGGCCCTCCGGCGCGCTACGCCTTCGACGAACGCTTCAAGCGCTACGACGACCGCCGCCTGTTCGACCTCGTGGCCGACCCGAACGAGCAGTCGCCGCTCGATCCGGCGAACCTCGCGCCGGAGGAAACGGCCCGCGTCGAGGCGATCGACGCCCTGCTCGCCTCCAAGCCCGGAGCGATCCGCACCGCCGGCGCCTGGCGCCCGCCGACAACCGCCGTCAACCGCTGGACGCCGCCCGCCCACCGGCCGAACATCCTGCTGTTCATCGCCGACGACATGACGTTCAGCGACGCCGGCGCCTTGGGAAATCCGCGGGTCCACACCCCGAACCTCGATCGCCTGGCAGGGCAGGGAACGACCTTCACCCACATGTACACGGCGACCGCGATGTGCTCACCCACCCGGCACATGCTCTACACCGGCCAGTACCCGGTGCGAAGCGGCGCCTACCCGAACCACGCCAAGGCGAAGCCCGGAACGAAGAGCGTCGTCCACTACCTGACAGGCCTGGGCTACCGGGTCGGTCTGGCCGGCAAGTCGCACGTGGCGCCGGAAGCGGTCTACCCGTTCGAGAAGGTCGCGGGGCGCGACCTCGACCCCGGCCGCATCGGCGAGTTCATCGGCCGCGACGGAGAGCAGCCCTTCGCCCTGATCGTCGCCTCGACGGAACCTCACCAGCCCTGGAGCAAGGGCGACGCGTCCCGCTACGACGCGGCGTCGCTCGAGCTGCCGCCCTACTTCGTCGACACGCCGGAGACGCGCGAGGCGCTCACCCGCTACTACGCCGAGATCACCTTCATGGACGGCCAGCTCGGGCAGGTCCTCGACCTGCTCGAGGAGCACGCCGCGCACGAGAACACGCTGACCATGTTCTACAGCGAGCAGGGCATCAGCGGTCCACTGGCCAAGTGGACGCTGTACGAAGCCGGTATCCGCACCTCGCTCGTGGCTCGCTGGTCCCGCCGGATTCCGGCCGGCCAGACCTCAGCCGCGCTGCTCCAGATCAACGACCTGCTGCCGACCTGGATCGAGGCGGCCGGAGGCGCCGCGCCGCCCGAGATCGAAGGGCGAAGCATGCTCGACCTGCTGCTGGAACCCGGCCCGAAGCACCGAGACGTCGTCTACGGCATTCAGACGACGACCGGCATCATCGCGAACCTGGCGCCCTACCCCATCCGCTCCATCCGCGACGGGCGCTACAAGCTGATCTGGAACATCGCCCACGAGAACCGCTTCACGAACCTGGTCACCGAGGAGAACCGCGACGGCTTCTACTTCTCGTGGCGCGACGCCGCCGAAACGGACCCGGCGGCGAAGGCGCTCTACGAGCGCTACCAGCACCGGCCGGAGTTCGAGTTCTTCGACCTGGAGGCGGACCCGCACGAGTTGAAGAACCTGGCGGATGAGCCGGCGTACCAGGAGGGGCTCGCCGCGATGCACGCGCGGCTACGGGCCTGGATGGAAGACCAGGGCGACCTGGGGCTGCAGACCGAGATCGAGGCGCCGCAGCATCAGTCGCGGCCGCGTTAGCGCCGCCCGAACCTCATCGCGCCTGCGTCGCCGTCACCCGAACCGTGACCACGTCGGTGTCGTGGTACTGGTGGTGCCGCACGGACGACGCGTAGTGGCGCAGCAGTCGCAGTGAGACCTCCTCCTCGACCGGTCCGCCCGCCGCCGGCTCACCGAGCACCGCCAGTTGGTCCTCGAGGTTCGTCGCATCGGTCGCGGCGACGAACTCCAGCACCGCCTCTTCCCTGTCCCCGTGGCCGATCAGCAGCAGGTCCCGCTCGTCGTCGTCCGCTCGCTGGTCGTCCTGCCGGATGAGCAGCAGCAGGGTCTCCTCCCCCACCGCCCGAACCCGCTCGACCATGTCCTCGGGCCAACGACCGCGCTCACCGACTCGGGCCAGAAAGGCGTCGACCTTCCGATACGCGTCGGCGTTCAGCGGGACCTTGAGGCGTCGGCGCCGCGGCCCCGTCAGTTCCTCGAACAGGGTCAGAGCGATCACGGTCGCTCCGCCGACGGTCATGCCGTTGCCGAGCAGCTCGCTCCACGGCCCCTGAAAGTACTCGGGGAAGATCCAGTCGAGTTGAAACGCGATCCCGAGCCAGAACGCCACGCCCACCACGAGACCCCTCCGGTAGTCGAGGCCTTCGTGCATCAGGATCTTGACGCCGAAGATGAAGAGAAGCGCAACGAGCACCAGGTAGTAGGCGGCCACCACCGGGCCCGGTATCGCGATGAGAGCCGCCATGAACTTCGGGACGAAGGCGAGCCCGACGAAGATGACCCCGACGGAGACGCCGACGGAACGCGCCGCTACGCCCGTGAGCTCGACGATCGCGATGCCCGTCGCGTACGTCGTGTTCGGCACCGTGCCCGCCAGGCCCGACAGCAGGTTGCCGACGCCATCGGCCGACATCGCGCCCTGAATCGAGCGGAAGTCGATCGCCCGCGGCTTGCGCCAGGACGCCCGCTGAATGGCGATGCTGTCGCCGAGCGTGTCCATGGCACCGACCAGGGTCAACATCACGAACGCCGGCAGGAGGGCCCAGAACTCGGGACCGAAGCCGAAATCGAACCCGGGATAGGCGAACCGCGGCAAGCCGATCCAGGCCGCTTCTTGCACACTCGCCGCGTCGTAGATTCCGAAGGCCAGGCCCCCGATCGCGCAGCCGGTCACGATGCCGATGGCAGGCGCCCACAGCCGCCACGCGCCGGACGAACGGAGCGCCATCAGGGTGATGACGAGCAGCGTGCCGCCAGCGACCACGGGCGCGGCAGCCGGTGCCGCGCCTTCGGGCACGTCCGCCAGCTTGCGCAGGATGACCGGCGCCAGCGTCACCGGAATCAACATGAGCACGGTGCCCGCCACCGTCGGCGTGAAGATCCTGCGCAGCAGGGACAGCTTGGCGGCGAGGACGAACTGAAACAGGGAGGAGATGACGACCAGCGTCGCCAGCAGGCTGGGCCCGCCCTGCTCCAGAGCCGCGATGCAGACGGCGATGAACGCGCTGCTGCTGCCCATGAGCAGCACATAGCGGGCGCCGATGCGCCCGACGCCCAGGGCCTGGACCACCGTGGTGATCCCGCTGATGCCTAGCGCGGCCCCGACCGCCCAGGAGAGGTAGGCGTCGCTTTCACCCGCAAGGGTGATCATGATCGTCGGGCCGAGCACGATGCTCGGGACGGCCAGCATCGCGAGCTGCACCCCGAGCCCAAGGCCGAGCGCTCTCGGAGGCTTCTCGTCGGGTTCGAACCGAACGTGCCGCCGCTCCTCAGTCTGTTGGGTGGATGCCATCGGAGGGCTACGCCGCCGTCTCCTGCTGCGCGTACTGCAACTGGTAGAGACGCCAGTAGACGCCGCGGCGGTCGAGGAGTTCGTCGTGGGAGCCGTGCTCGCAGATGGCGCCGTGGTGGAAGACGTAGATGCGGTCGACGTCCTTGATCGTCGACAGGCGGTGAGCAACGACGATCGAGGTCTTGCCCGCCATCAGATGGTGGAGGGCGTCCTGAATCAGGGCCTCGGTTTCCGTGTCGACGCTCGAAGTGGCTTCGTCGAGGAGCAGGAGCTGGGGTTCGCGTGCGAGGGCGCGGGCGAAGGAGAGCAACTGCCGCTGGCCGGTCGAGAAGTTGACGCCGCGCTCGCTGACCTTGTGCGCCCAGCCGTTCGGCAGCCGCTCGATCAGGTCGTCGACGTGGGTGGCGCGTGCCGCTTCGTCGACCACGTTGTCGGCGACGTCGCGGCCGAGGACGATGTTGTAGCGCAGGTCGCCGTCAAACAGGAAGACGTCCTGGAGCACGAACGCCATCCGCCGCCGCAGTTCGGGCTTCGGGATGTCCCGGATGTCCCTGCCGTCGACCCGGATCGACCCCTCCTGCAGCTCGTAGAGACGCGCCAGCAGCTTGAGTGTCGTCGTCTTGCCGGACCCGGTGTGGCCGACGATCGCCACCCTCTCGCCGGCAGCGACCCGGAACGAGACGTCACGCAGCACCGTCTCGGAACCGTAGGCGAACGTCACGCCGTCGAACTCGACCTCGGAGCCGCCCGGCTCCGCCTCCGTCGCGGCCGCCGGGCCCGGCGACGGCGCCTCCGCCTTGCCCTCAGGCTCCCGCGGCTCGTCGAGGAGCTGGAACACGCGCTCGGCGCTCGCCATGGACGACTGCATCACCGAGTACTTCGCCGACAGGTCCATCAGCGGCCGGAAGAACCTGCTCATGTAGTCGGAGAACACGTAGATCGTGCCGAGCGTGACCTCGCCCAGGCCCACCATCTGCGCGCCGTACCAGAAGATGAGCGCCCGGGTCAGATTCGTCGCCAGGTCGACGGTCGAGAACAGCAGCGCGTCGTAGCGGATCGAGCGCAGCCAGGAGTCCCGGTGGGAGGCGTTCTCGCGCCTGAAGTCCTCGAAGTTGCGCCGTTCGCGGGCGAACAACTGGACCACCTTCATGCCGGAGATGGTCTCCTGCAGGTGGGCGTTGAGGCGCGCGATCTTGACCCGCACTTCCCGGTAGGCCTGCCGCACCTTGTAGCGGAAGATCACCGCCGCGATGCCCAGGACCGGCACCAGGGCCAGCGCTGCCAGCGCCAGCCGCGGGTCGATCGCGAACAGCATGGTGAGAATGACGATCATGACGAACACGTCGGCGACCATGGCGATGACGCCCGCCGAGAACATCTCCGCCAGGTGCTCAAGGTCGTTCGTGAGCCGCGTCACGAGGCGGCCGACCGGGTAGCGGTCGAAGAAGCGCATCGGCAGCCGCTGAACGTGATCGAACAGCGTTCTGCGGACGTCCCGGACCGTGCGCTGGCCGAGCGAGATCATCGAGAAGGCGCGCAGCCAATCGACGATCAACGTGACGACCGAGATGAGGAACACCAGCCCGAACATCCAGGCCAGGGGCCCGAGTCCCAGCCGCGGCACGACGAAGGGTGCCATCCACCCCACTTCCGTCGTCGTCACCCCCTCCGTCAGGTAGTTCAGTGCCGCGCCGACGACCAGCGCCGGCATCAACTCGAGGAGGGCGCGCGGCGGAATCATGGCGAAGTTGAACGCGATCCAACCGCGGTAGGGCCGCATGAACGGCCACAGCCGCTTGATCAGCTCCGTGTCGTAGACCTTGCCGAGGTCCCGTTCGCGGCCGAGTTGGGCGGCCTCGCTCCGTTCCTCGCTCACGCCGGCTCCTTCAGTTCAAGCTCCGACAGCAGCTCCTGGCGATGGTGCAGCCGGGCGTAGAAGCCACCCAGCTCGACGAGCTCGCGGTGCGTGCCGCGCTCGGTGATCCGGCCGTTCTCGAGCACGACGATCTGATCCGCGTGCCGCACGGCCGAGATCCGGTGCGCCACGATGAAGCAGGTGCGGCCGCGCCGCCGGCCCTCCAGGTCGCCCAGGATCGCCTCCTCGGTGCCGTGGTCGACGCTCGAGAGGGAATCGTCGAGGATGAGGATCGACGGACGCAGGATCATCGCCCGTGCCAGGGCGACGCGCTGGCGCTGGCCGCCCGACAGGGTGACCCCGCGTTCGCCGACGACGGTGTCGAAACCGTCCTCGAACTCCTCGATCTCCCGTTCGACCTGGGCCCGGGCAGCCGCCCTCCTCACCTCCGCAAGGTGAGCGTCGGGTACGCCGTAGCGGATGTTCTCGGCCACGGAGATCGAAAACAGGAAGCTGTCCTGCGGCACCATGGCGATGCTCGAACGCAGCAGATGGACGGGCATCCGGTTGAGATCCACGCTGTCGATCAGGATCGCGCCGTCGTCGACCTCCAGGAGCCTCGGCACCAGGCTGACCAGGGTCGTTTTGCCGGAGCCGACGGGGCCCACGATGCCGACCGTGCTGCCGGCCTCAACGGTCAGATCAACCCCCTTGAGCGCCGGCACGTAGCTGCCCGGATAGGTGAACGAGAGGTTCCTGAACTCGACCCGCCCCTTGATCTCCGGGACGGCCGCCACATCCTCACGGTCGCGGATCGACGGCACGATGTCCAGCACGGCGCCCAGCCGCTCCAGCGCCGCGAGGCCGCGCTGGGTGATCGACACGACGAAGCCCAGCATCATCGTCGGGAAGGTGAGCATGCCGATCAGGCCCCAGAACAGCCACAGGTCCTCTGTGCCGAGCAGGCCGGTCTGGACCCGCTGGCCACCCAGCCACAGAACGACGGCAGCCGAGAGGGCCGGCACCAGGCTGACACTGGCGAACATCGTCGTCTGCATGACTCCGACCTTCATCATCCGCCGGAAGAGCTCCTGGTTCTGGTCCTCGAAGCGGTCGCGCTCCAGGTTGGACAGGTCGTAGGCCTTGACCACCAGCGCGCCCGAGGCGTTCTCCTGCACGACCGTCGAGACCTTGCCGAGCTGTTCCTGGCCGGCCAGGTTGGCCTGGAACATGTAGCGGCTGTAGTGGCGGGTGATCAGGACGAAGAGCGGGAAGGGCCCCAGCGCACAGAGAGTCAGCATCGCGTCCACGGGCAGCAGCACGACCAGGGCGCCCGCGAACAGCACCGGCGTCTGCAGCAGGTTCAGCAACCCCATCCCCAGGAACATCCGGATGCTGTTGATGTCGTTCACGGCCCGCGACATGAGATCGCCGGTGCGGTGAGCGAGGTAGAAGGATTGGGGCAGGCTCTGTAGATGGGCGAAGTAGTCGTTGCGGATACGGAACTCGATCTGCCGGCCGATGTTGAACATGACGATGCGCGAGAACAGCCGCGCCAAAGCCAGAAGAACCGAGGCGGCGACCAGCCAGAGAATCGCGCGCCCGACCGCGTCCGGGGCGTCTTCGAACGCGGCGACGATGTCCCGGATCGCCAGCGGGATGAGCTGGAAGAAGACCGCGTAGAGGAGGGTGAGGACCCCGCCCAGGACGTAGCCGCCGGGGGCCAGACGCATGTAGGCCAGCAGGCGGCGGAGCGGCTTGTCTGCCTGTGCCGAGGCACCCTCCATGGCGGGGGACCATAGCAACGAGGCAGCCCCTGCTGCCGCAGTTTGGGGTAGGCTGCCGCGGCTTTCTCCCGCTCCCAGCGCGCCACCACATGAAGCTCCACTGGTTCGTTTTCCTCACGCTGATCGGCATGTGCCTGGCCGTCGGCGCGGCCTTCGTCGCGCCAGCGGAAGTGGTGCTGCAGGACGGCGCGGCGGAGCAGATCGTGAGCACCAGCGGCTTCGAGCACGACCGCTTCTCCACCATGCGACAGGGCGGCCCGGGCGCGGAGCGTCACGCACGCACGCTCTGGATCGGCTGGGCCTTCATCCTCTTCCAGGTGCTCTTCTTCGGCGGCTGCCTGGCGATGGGGATGGAGCGGCGCCGGAACGGAGGCGCTTCCCTTGGACCGGCCCGCGGACCGCTGGTGTTCGCCACTCTGGTCCTGGCGGCGATCTTCACCGCCCTCGTCTTCTCCTACCAGCGCTACGCCGGCGGCGAGACCCACGCGCTGTTCCTGGGTTTCCCCAGGCCGACCGCCTGGGTGTTCTACGCGGTCTGGCCGTTCCCGGCCTACCTCATGTTCGTCTACATGCGGATCTTCGACCGCTGGTTCTTCACCGAAGAGGATGAACGGAAGGTGGCCGAACTCGCCGCGGCCCAGCGACGGAAGGAAGCTGAGGCCGGCTGATGGAGGAGAGTCGCAACGCGGTCGTCCTGACCTGCCTCCTCATCTACTTCGCGCTGTGCATCGGTGTCGGCGTCTGGGCGCTCAGACGCACGAAGTCGTCCCAGGACTTCTTCATGGCCGGCCGCGAACTGGGCATCATCGTCACCGCGTTCGCCCTCTTCTCCAGCACGCTCTCCGGCTTCGGCTTCGTCGGTGGCCCGGGCCTCGTCTACGCCCAGGGCATGAGTTCCGTGTGGATGATCGTTTGCGGCACGGTGGCTTCCTGCTTCACCTTCTTCCTGGTCGCGAAGCGGCTGCGCATCTTCTCGGAGGTGTACCAGACGGTGTCGCTGCCCGACACGGTGGCGCTGCGGTACCAGAGCGAGACGAGCCGGTTCCTGACCGCGGTGGCGATCATCCTCGGCGTCGTCGGCTACCTGGCGGCGCAGATCATGGCGATGGCGGTCGTGCTGCAGGAAATCCTGAACAGCGTCGACTGGGTCCCGCACGTCAGCCTCGGCGTCGCGATGGGGATCTCCGTCGCGGTCCTCGTCTTCTACTGCGTCACCGGCGGCATCATCGCCGGCGTCTACACCGACGTCGTGCAGGGCGCGGTGATGGCGACGGCAGGAGTGCTGGTGCTGATCGCGGCGATCCAGGCGGTCGACGGCGGCGTCGGCGGAGGCGCGATGACGCTCGTGAACGACGACCCGGAGGCAATCGGCCCCTGGGGCACCCTCGGCATCATGGGGGCGCTGTCCTACTACCTCCTGTTCGTGGTCGGCGCCTGCGGCCAGCCGCACATCATCACCAAGCTGATGATGAACAAGCGGATCCGCCAGTTCAAGCAGATCTTCCTCGTCAGCGCGATCGCCGGCTTCCTCGCGGCGCTGCTGTGGATCGCGATCGGCTTCGCGATGCGGGCGCTGGTCGTGGCCGGCGACCACGCCGAGCTCGGCCAGCCCGACGACGCGGCCTACGCCTTCCTCCAGTCCTACGCCCACCCGATCCTCGCCGGCGTCGTCTTCGCCGGGCTGTTCGCCGCGATCATGTCGACGGCGGACGGCTTCCTGAACATCGGCGCGGCCGCGATCATCCACGACATCCCCAAGGCGATCACCGGCAAACCGCTCAGGAAGGAACTGTTCTGGGCCCGGGTAGCGACCCTCATCCTGGCCGTCTTCGCGGCGCTCTTCGTGAGCCTCTCGAGCTCGGACCTGGTCGCCCTGCTCGGCACCTTCGGCTGGGGCACGTTCGCGGCGGCGCTCGTGCCTACCGTGGCGATCGGCTTCAACTGGAAACGGGCGACCCCGCTGGCTGCGAACGTGGCGATCGTCTCGGGTCTGCTCGTCAACTTCATCATCGAGCTCAGGGACATCAGCGTCCCCCACGGCATCCACGGCGGCGCCATCTCGCTCCTGGTTTCGCTGACCCTCTTCTTCGGCATCTCCCTGCTGTCGAAGCCCAGGCCATTGCCCGACGAGATCGACGCGATCATCGACCTGTAAACCACTGGGTGCGCCGGCCTGACATCCGACCGCCCGATGACGGGCGCTCGGACTGTGACGCGGTTGGCGCGAGGACGCGCCAGCCGGGTTCTGGCCGGCATCCGCCGCAGGCGGCCACTCGGCCTGCGATAGCCTGCCGCCGCCTCCACCGCCATGACGATCTCACCCGACTTCCGGCGCTCGTCTTCGCCGCCCAACAGTGGTTTCTCCGACGTCGACGCGGTGATCGCGGCGCTCCGCGCCGAGGACTACATCGCCGAGCGCGACCTCGCCACCGCGATCTACCTGTCGCTCAGCATGGGAAAGCCGATCTTCCTGGAGGGCGAGCCCGGCGTCGGCAAGACGGAAGTCGCCAAGGCCCTTGCCCGCTGCCTCGGCTCCGAGCTGATCCGGCTCCAGTGCTACGAGGGGCTCGACGTCTCGACCGCCGTCTACGAGTGGAACTACCGGCGGCAACTGCTCCACCTGCGCGGCCTGGAGGCGGCCGGCGGCGGCGACGCCCGCACCGTGGTCGACGACGTCTTCTCCTCCGACTTCCTGCTCGAACGGCCCCTGCTGCGGGCGGTCCGGCAGAGTCGAAGAGGCGACGCCCCGCCGGTCCTGCTGATCGACGAGCTGGACCGGGCCGATGAGGAGTTCGAGGCCTACCTGCTCGAGATCCTGGCCGACTTCCAGATCACGATTCCGGAGATCGGCACCGTCGCCGCCGAGACGCCGCCGGTCGCCGTCGTCACCTCTAACCGCACCCGCGAGGTCCACGACGCGCTCAAGCGCCGCTGCCTCTACCACTGGATCGATTTCCCGGACTACGAGAAAGAGGTCCAGATCGTCCTGCGCCGCGTCCCCGAGGCGCCCAAGCACTTCGCCGCCGAGATCGTCCGCCTTGTCCAGGCACTGCGGGAGGAGGACCTGTTCAAGCAGCCGGGCGTCGCCGAAACCCTGGACTGGACGAACGCCCTGATCGCCCTCGACCAGGAGACCCTCTCCGACGACATCCTCCGCGACACCCTGGGCGTGCTGCTCAAGTACCAGGACGACCTGGACAAGATCGACGACGAGGCGGTCCGCCGGCTGCTCCGGAAGAGCCAGTCGAACGGTGACTAGCAGCGTCGGGGCCGCGGCCACCCGCGGCCACCTGCTCCGCAACATCGTCCTCTTCGGCCGGCTGCTGCGGGTCGGCAGCCTGGACGTGACGCCGACCCAACTCCGCGACTGGGTGGCAGCGCTCGAACTCGTGGACCTCGCCCGCAAGCGTGACGTGAAGGCGGCGGCCCGGGCGGTCCTGGTCAGCCGGCGACGCGACCTTCCGTGGTTCAACAAGGCCTTCGAGCTGTTCTGGCAGGCCCGCGACCCGCGCGAGCTCGAACAGCTCGAACTGGGGCTGATGATCCAGCGCCGGACCGAGCGGACGAAGCGGGCCGCGATCCAGAAGCTGGCGCTCAACGACAGCGACGCGGGCGACGACCGCGCGGACGACCGCGACCGCACCGCCCGGGCCCAGCTCTACAGCGCCCGGGAAGCGCTGCGGCAGAAGGATTTCGCCCAGCTCGAGGGCGAGGAGCTGGACGAGATCAAGCGTTTGATGGCGACGATGCACTGGCGGCTCGACACGCGCCGCACCCGGCGTCTCCGGCCGGATCGCCACGGCCACCGGCTCGACCTGCGCCGGACGCTGCGGCGCAGCCTGACCCAGGGCGGCGAGATGATCGACCTGGTCCGCCGCGGCCGCAAGCACCGGCGGCGGCCGCTGGTCCTGCTATGCGACATCTCCGGGTCGATGGAGCCCTACTCGCGCCTGCTGCTCCACTTCATCTACGCTGTCTCCCACCCCCGCTCGGCCGACCCGGGCATCTCGCGGGTCGAAGCGTTCGCCTTCGGTACGCGGTTGACTCGCCTCACCCAGGAGCTGGCCGAACGCGATGTCGACCGCGCCCTCCAGGCCGCGGCCCATCGCATCGAGGACTGGGGCGGCGGCACCCGGACCGGCGACGCGCTGCGCGAGTTCAACTTCACCTGGAGCCGCCGCCTGCTCGGCCAGGGCGCCGCCGTCCTGATCATCAGCGACGGCTGGGACCGCGGCGACATCGACCTCCTGGGCCACGAGATGGAACGCCTGCACCGGAGTTGCCATCGCCTGATCTGGCTCAACCCGCTGCTCGGCTCACCGGACTACCAGCCGCTGACCCGCGGCATCGTGGCCGCGCTCCCCCACGTCGACGACTTCCTGCCGGTGCACAACCTGGCCAGTTTGGAGCAGTTGGGGGATCTGCTCTTTAGCGGCGGAGGTTCTGCTCCAGGAAGCGGGCGACCATCCGCTCGATGAACCCGGCGTCGTCGATCTCGAGCGCGACAGTCGAAGCGGGTTCACCGCCGGGCTCGAACAGGGTCATGCTCCGTTCGTCGACCGTGACGCGGCCCTGCTCGAGGCCGAACAGGTCAGGCCAGAGGAGGTAGCCGACGGCGACTGCGTCGAACAGGCGCGGCGTGGTCTGGTTCCGCTCCTCGTTCCGCCAAAGCGAGTAGAGCGCCGTAACCGCGTCGGTCAGCGGCGTGTCCCGCATGTACAGGTGGAGTCGCCGGTCCGCGTCGAGGCGCACGTGGTCCGTCACGTCGAGCGGTATGTAAACGACATCGGCGCCGCCGGCCTGCACCCCCGCATCGAAGACCTTCGACGAAGCAGCGTCGGCAAGAACGTTCCACTCGCGCTGCGCGTCGCCGCCGTCGTAGCCGGATCGGATCGAGCCGTACATCGAGACGACCCGCTTCGCCTTCTTGAGAACGTCCGGGTCGAGCTCCAGCGCGTCGCCGATGTTCGTGACCGGACCGACGGTGAGCAGCGTGATCTCTCCCGGCGCGGCGTTCAGCGTGTCCACGATGAACTCGGCTGCCGGCTGCGCCCGGGGCTTCAACTCGTCGAAGCCGCGCGCCCAGTGGAACTGCCGCTGGTACGGCGCCTCGCTGAACTGCTCGTGGGGCGTCCCGTCGCGCGTCACGACCAGCGCCGTCTTCCGGCCGACATGGACCGGGATGTGCTCCAGCCCGGTCTCCCAGAGCATGCGTAGCGCCAGGGGCGCCCGGTCCGCCGTGCGCGCGTGCCCGACCGTGACCCCGACGAGCTCGATCTCCGGGCTCGCGAGCAGCAGAGCCAGCGCGTAGGCGTCGTCGATGTCCGAACCGATGTCGCAGTCGAAGAGGACCTTCTGCGGCTCGGCGGTGGCGGCGGGGTCCGATTGGGCGGGTGCAGGTGGGG
>VXZQ01000015.1:26249-43686 GCA_009845425.1 Holophagales bacterium | reverse complement strand
GGCTCCCGCTGCTCGTGGGGGTGGCCGCCGCCGACGGGGTTTGCTTCCGGTTCCCGGTCTTGCTGTTTGTGCGGGCGGGGGGCTGCGCGGCCTAGACCGCGTCGCTGCCCGACCGTGTAGCGGTAGGTGGGCGCCCCTTCGCCCAGCTCCTCGCCGCCGGTCGTCGTCACCCGGGCGGGTACCCGCGGCAGCTCCGGCCGCTCGTCCTCGATGAACTCCCGCACGCTCCGGTCGACGAAGCAGATCTCCATGCTCTCGCCCTTCCCGGCGACGGCCAGACCGGCCTCGCGGGCCAACTCGCGGACTTCGGTCTTCGTCAGTTCGCCCAACGGGAACACGGCGCGGGAGAGCTGCTCCTGGGTCAGCTCGAACAGGAAGTAGCTCTGGTCCTTCGACTCGTCGACCGCGGTGTGCAGCTCGTACAGCCCGTCGTCGCCGCGTCGGATGCGGGCATAGTGACCGGTGGCGATGCGCCCGGCGCCCAGGCGGCGCGCCCGCTCCCAGAACGCCTCGAACTTGATCTCCGTGTTGCAGGAGATGCAGGGGCTGGGAGTGCGGCCGCCGACGTAGCTGTCCACGAACGGGTCGACCACGTGCCGGCGGAACTCGCCGTCCATGCGCAGGGTGTAGTGCGGCAGGCCGATCTGCTCGGCGACGCGCCGCGCGTCGCCCAGGTCGAGCGAGCCGCAGCAGCGCCCGTGCCGGACCTGCTGCGAGCGGTCCCAGAGCAGCATGGACAGTCCGACGACGGGAACGCCCTCCCGCTCGAGGAGGAGCGCGGCGACCGAGGAGTCGAGGCCGCCGCTCATCGCGACGGCGGTCAGCGGCGACGCCGCCGCGGAAGGCCGACCGGCCGGGACCTGGGCCGCGACGCCGGGAGTCATCGTGCCGCCACCGGTTCGGCCGAGAGCGCCCGCAGCGCCTCGACCTCGCGCGCCAGCACCGGCAGGAAGCGGTCGATCTCGGCCTCGTCGTTCGACGTGCCGAGGCTGATGCGGATGGACGCGATCGCCTCCTCGGGCGCCACTCCCATCGCCAGCAGGGTCCGGCTGGGTTCGACCACGCCGGAGGCGCACGCGGCCCCGGTCGAGACCGCGAAGCCTGCCAGATCGAGGCGGACCACGAGGTCCTCGCCGATCAGCCCCGGAAACGCAACGTGGATCGTATGCGGCAGCCGCGGCGACGAGGCGCAGTGAAGACGGGTGTCCGGGATCCGGGCCAGGCCGGCCTCCAGACCGTCGCGCAGGCGGCCCATGCGCTCGATCCGGTGGTCAAGTTCGCTTGACGCCAGGGCGGCACAGGCGCCGAAGGCGACCAGGGCCGCCACGTTCTCCGTGCCGGCGCGCCGCTGCCGCTCCTGGCCGCCGCCGAGGATCAGCGGCTCGAAGCCGGCCCCCTCGCGGACCCACAGCGCCGCGGCCCCGACCGGGCCGTTGAACTTGTGGGCCGCCACGACCAGGTAGTCGGCGCCCAGCGAGGTCACGTCGACCGGGTGCTTGCCCGCCGCCTGCACCGCGTCGCAGAGCAGCGGAACGCCGCGCTCCCGGCAGGCGTCCGCCGCTTCCGCCACCGGCTGCAGCGTGCCCAGTTCGTTGTTCGCCAGCATCAGGCAGGCGAGGCGCGTCTCCGGACGCAGGGCGTCCGCGACGGCGGCGGCCTCGACCACGCCGTCCGGCCCCGGCCGGAGCCGGGTCACCTCGACGCCCGATTTCTCGAGCCGGTCCGCCGCGCGCTGGATCGACGGGTGCTCCAGCTCGGAGATGACCAGGTGCCCGCCGGCGCCGTCATCGAAGATGGACATGAGCACCGCGTTGTTGGCCTCCGTCCCCGAGGCCATGAAGGCGACCTCGGGCGCGGTCGCCCCGATCAGCCCGGCGACCTGTTCCCGGGCCAGTTCCACCGCCGCCCGCGCCGCCCGCCCGAAGGAATGGACCGAGGACGGATTGCCGTGCCGGCCGCCCAGCCAGGGCAGCATCGCCTCGGCGACCCGCGGATCCAGCGGTGTCGTCGCGTTGTGGTCGAGGTAGACGGGCGCGTCGCGCATGGCGGCCCGATTCTACGGTCCGGTGCGCGGGTCTTCTGACCCGCTGCCGCCGAAGGTGGCGTTGAAATTGCCGCCGGCGAAGCCGGCGACCACTCTCTCCGGGCTCCACCGCTTCCGCGGCTCCGCCCGGGGCGGGTCGGAAGACCCGCGCACCCAGAGATAATCTTGAGGGTCACACTACCTCCTTCGCATTGAGGAACCGTCGTTGCCCAACACAGCCGCACGCAGAGCTTCGGTTCTTGCCCTCGCCGCGGGCCTCCTCCTCGTCGTCGAGCCCACGCTCGCGGCCGCCCAGGAACAACGCAACGAAACCCGCAAGGAACGCCGCGAGCGCCGGGCCGCCCTCGCCGCGGCCGAGGAGGCCCTGCCGCTCGAGTTCAGGGAGTTCCTCTCCAACGTCCATTTCCTGATTTCCGAGCTCGAGCGCGAGGCGTTCCTCGAAGTCACCCAGGACTACCAGCGGCGGGCCTGGATCGAGCGCTTCTGGCGGGTGCGCGACCCGTACCCCGACAGTCCCCGCAACGAGTTCCGGATTCGCTGGGAGGAGCGGCTGCTCTACGTCGACCGGGAGTTCGAGGGGCCGCGTTCCGACCGCGCGCGGATGTTCCTGTTCAACGGCGAGCCGTCCGGGCGCATCCAGTTCCAGTGCACGATGGTCACCTGGCCCATCGAGATCTGGTTCTACAGCCACAGCGACCGGGTGGGTCACGAGTTCTTCCTGCTCTTCTACCGGCGCGGCAACCAGCAGCACTACGAGCTCTGGCACCCCTCCGACGGCATCGATCGGTTACTCGACTTCGGCGTCGGCCGGCAGGATGTGGCCGCCGAGATCCAGAGTTGCGCGAGCGGCGACGTCGCCGCGGCCGCGATCAACTGGCTCCTGCGCAGCAACGGGCTCGAGTTCGCCACCCTGATGGCGCGCCTCGACGAGCGGCCGGAGGCGCCGTCGGCGGAATGGACGCTGACCTTCGAGGCCTACACCACCGACGTTCCGGAGGACGCCGAGCCCCTCGACGCGACGCTCGACGTGCGCTTCCCGGCCCGCTACCAGGCGCGCACGGTGGTCGAGGCGCTGGTCGAGGTCGACCCGGCCTCGGCGCGGCGCGACACGGTCGGCGGCCAGTCCAGCTACAACTTCTTCCTGACCGGCGAGGTGCTGCGCGGCGAGGACCTGTTCGAGAACTTCCGCTACAAGTTCGATCTGCCCCTGGGCGCCGGTGGCGACGCCGCGCCCGACGGCGAACCGCCCATCCTGCTCTCCTTCGAACGCCGGCTCCGACCGGGGGACTACCACCTCGTGCTGAAGATCGAGGACCTGAACGGCGGCCGCTTCGCCCGCATGGAGCAGCCGCTCGAGGTGCCGGCCCTCGAAGCGCCCGCCACCCGCCAGCTCGACCCGGCGGTGCAGAAGATCATCGACCAGGCGGAAGCGGTGCTCACCAGCGACGTGCCGACCGTGCAGCTCCTCGAGCCCCCGGGGGAACTCCAGACCGGCTTCGTTCGCTTTGACACCCTGGCCACCGGCGACATCGCGGAGATGCGCTTCTGGCTCGACGGCGGCGAAGTCGCCCGCAAGCGCCGGCCGCCCTTCTCCGTGGAGCTCGATCTCGGCTCGACGCCCCGCGTCCACGTGCTGCGCGCCACCGCGCACGACGCCGAGGGCGTAGAGATCGCCTCCGACGAGATCTCGCTCAACGCCGGCCGCAACCGCTTCGCCGTGCGCTTCGCCGAACCCCGCGAAGGCGTCCGCTACGACGGCGAGGTCCACGTCGAGGTCGACCTCCAGGTGCCGGACGGCAGCCTCGTGGAACGTCTTGAGCTACACCTGAACGACGAGCCGGTCGCCACCCTGTACCAGGCGCCCTGGAGCCAACTCGTCGAACTGCCGGCCGGCGACGCGATCACCTACCTGCGGGCCGCCGCCTACCTCGTCGACGGCAACACGACCGACGCCGTCGTCTACGTGAACGCGCCCGACTACCTGGAGATCGTCGACATCCAGTACGTCGAGCTCTACGCCACCGCGCTCCACCGCTCGGGGCGGCCGTACGAGGAGCTGCGCGCCGACCAGGTGCGGATCCTCGAGGACGGCACGCCGCAGGAGATCCTCCGCTTCCAGCGGGTGACCGACCTGCCCGTTCACCTCCAGGTCATGCTCGACGTCTCCGCCTCCATGGTCAAGCGCCTCGGCGTCGCCCGCGAGGCCGCGCTGGACCTGTTCCAGACCGAGATCACGCCGCGCGACCGGGCGGCGCTCGTCACTTTCAACGACCACCCCTACCTGGCCTCGGACTTCACGAACGACACAGGCTCGCTCGCCGGCTCGCTGGCCGGGCTCAAGGCCGAACGCGGCACCGCGCTCTACGACGCCATCGTCTTCGGCCTCTACTACCTGAACGGCATCAAGGGCCAGCGCGCCCTGCTGCTGCTCTCCGACGGCAAGGACGAGAGCAGCCGCTTCAGCTTCGACCAGGCGCTCGAGTACGCGCAGCGCTCCGGCGTCGCCGTCTACGCGATCGGCCTCGGCAAACAGCCCGGGCCGGCCAGGCGCGCCCTGTCCCGGCTCGCCAACCAGACCGGCGGCCGCGCCTTCTTCATCGCCGAGATCGCGGAACTCGCCGGCGTCTACGACCGGATCCTCGGCGAGCTGCGTTCCCGCTACCTGATCACCTACCAGTCGACGAACACCAGCGGCAACCGGCGCTTCCGCGAGATCGAAGCCGACGCGACGGCGCCCGGCGTGTCGATTCGGACCTTGAAGGGGTACTACCCGTGAGGCGGGGAGTGTCGGTGCGCCGGCCTTCTGGCCGGCACCAGTGCGACGCCGGTGTCGGTGCGCCGGCCTTCTGGCCGGCTCTCTGCCTCCTCCTCATCCTCATCACAACCACAGCCGCCACCGCCCAGGAAACCCTCGACCGCCGCCACGCCGACTTCCTCACCACCGTCGACCCGATCCTCTCCGACACGGAGCGCCGCGTCTTCGGCGAACTCCGCCACGCCTACCAGCGCGACGCCTTCGTCCAGCGCTTCTGGGCCGTCCGCGACCCTTACCCCGAGACGCCGCAGAACGAGTTCCGCGAGCGCTTCGACCGGGCCGTCGAAACGGCCGTGGAGCGTTTCGGCGACGCGCGGGACGACCGCTTCGAGTCGCTCCTGCTGCACGGCGAGCCGCTCCGCACCTTCCGCACCACCTGCGACCTGCTGCGCACGCTCGAGGTCTGGCACTACCCGCACAGCCCGGCGGTGCGGGGCGAGTTCTACCTCATCTTTCTCCGCCAGGGCGGCGGCTTCCGGCTGTGGCGGGCCTCCGACGGATTCTCCTCCCTGCTCGCCTTCGCCACTGTTTCGACGGACCGCGACGCCCGGATCCGCGAGATCGACCGCCGGTGCTCGCGCGGAGGGGACCTGCTCAGCGCGTTCGGCCTGGCGCTCGACTGGCAGGCCATGGGCGCGAAGGCGCCCGAACCGGGCCGGGCCAACGACGAGTGGGCGCTCGCCTTCCTCGACCGCAGCACGGAGACGCCCGACGGCGCGGAGGCCCTGCCGGCCGAGATCACCCTCCGCTACCCCGGCCGCCGCGGCAACCGTACCGTGGTGCAGGCGATCGTCGGGATCGACCCGGCCGACTTGCCGGAGCCGGGCGACGAAGCCCGCCGCTTCGTGCTCGACGGCGAAGTGCTGCGCCGGGGCGAGCTGTTCGAGAACTTCCGCTACCGCTTCGAGCCGCCGGTGCGAGCGGGCGCCGGCGGGGAGGCGTCGATCCCGCTCGTCACGCAGCGCTACCTGCGGCCGGGTCCCTACCGGCTGGTGGTCAAAGTGCGGGAGCTGGAGGCCGACCGGTTC
Organism: Holophagales bacterium; assembly: GCA_009845425.1. Classification (GTDB taxonomy): domain Bacteria; phylum Acidobacteriota; class Thermoanaerobaculia; order Multivoradales; family Multivoraceae; genus Multivorans. Next base: position 37,799 of record VXZQ01000015.1, on the reverse strand, counting down.
TTCGGGGGTAGCGCCGAGATCGAGGTGCCGTTGGTAGCCAGAGGTGACGCCGACGGTGTCGGTGCGCCGGCCTTCCGGCCGGCCTCCGAAAGTGCAGCCGCCGATCTTCGGCCGCCTACGGCGGAAGCGGGTCAGAAGACCCGCGCACCCAGCGGGCCCATCCCCGACTGGCTCGCCGAAGCGAACTCCGTCAGCCCCCGCTTCGTCGACTCTCCGGACGAGCACACCGTCCGGATCCACGCGCTGCCGGAACGCCTGATCACCGGCCGGGTCCGGGTCGGCGCCGACGCGGACGGGCCGGACATCCACCACCTGGCCTTCTCGCTCGACGGCCGCGAACTGATCAGCAAGCGGCGGCCGCCCTACCAGGTCGAGATCGATGTCGGAACCGCGCCGCGGGCCCACGCCCTCCGCGTCGACGCCTACGACGGGCAGGGCAGCCTCCTGGCGACGGACGAGGTGACGATCAACTCGGGGCCGCACCGGTTCACGGTCCGTCTCACCTCGCCCCAGCGCGGCGCCACCCACACCAGCAGCGTGCGCGCGGTGGCCGAGGTGGAAGCGCCCCGCCACGAGCGGCTCAACCGGGTCGAGTTCTTCCTGAACGACACCCGAACCGCCACTCTCTACCAGCCGCCGTTCGAGCAGCCGATCGGGATCGACCCGGCCGAACCCCTCTCCTACGTCCGCGCCGTCGCCTACCTCGAGACCGGGGCCTGGGCCGAGGACCTCGTCTTCGTCAACTCCCGCAACCTGGTCGAAGAGGTCGAGGTCGCCCTGGTCGAGCTCTACACCTCCGTCACCGACCGCTCGGGCATTCCCGTCGCGGGGCTGGCCGAGTCCGACTTCGAGGTCTTCGTAGACGGGGAGCGCCAGGTCCTGCAGCGCTTCGACAGCGCCGCCAACCAGCCCATCCACGCCGGCATCCTGTTCGACACCTCGTTGTCGATGGATCACCGGCTGGAGGCCGCCGAGGAAGCAGCCCTCCACTTCTTCGAACTCGTCCTCGGGCCGCACGACCGCGCCTGCCTCATCACCTTCAACGACCGGCCCGAGCTGGCGGTCGGCTTCACCGGATCGAGGGAAGCCCTGGCCGGCGGTCTCGCCGACCTCGTGGCCGAGGGTGAGACCGCGCTCTACGACAGCATCCTCTACTCCCTCTACTACTTCGGCGGACTGCGCGGGAAGCGGGCGCTGATCCTCCTCACCGACGGCGGGGACTCCAGCAGCGAGTATCGCTTCGAGGACGTGCTGGAGTTCGCGCGCCGCTCCCAGGTGGCGATCTACAGCATCGGCATCGACATCGACCGGCGCGAACTCATGTTCCGCGGCCGCCTGCAGCAGCTCTGCGACGAAACCGGCGGCCGCTGCTTCTTCATCACCGGAGCTTCCGAACTGCCGCGGGTCTACGAGCGGATCGAGACCGAGGTCCGCTCCCAGTACCTGCTCGTGTTCGAGTCGCCGGAAGGCGAACGCGACGCCTTCCGCAAGGTCGAGGTGAAGTTGAACGATCCGCGTGCCCGCGGCAGACGCGGCGTCAAGGTCCAGCACCTCCCGGGGTACTTCCAGTGAGCGGCGAACTCGTCCTCGCCTCCGCCTCCCCCCGCCGCCGCGAGCTCCTCGAGTCCCTCGACCTCGACTTCACCGTCCGCCCGGCGACGGTCGACGAAACGCCCCACCCCGGCGAACGGCCACGCGACCTCGTCCGCCGGCTCGCCCGCGAGAAGGCCGAAGCCGCCGCCCGCGACGGCGAGTGGGTGCTCGCCGCCGACACGATCGTCGTCGAAGACGGCGCCATTCTCGGCAAGCCGGCCGACCGCGACGAGGCCCGGAAGATGCTCGAACGCCTCCAGGGCCGCTGGCACCTGGTGCTGACCGGCACGGCCCTCCGTCCTCCCGCGGGCGACACCCTCCACGCGGTCGAGAGCACACGCGTCCTGTTCGCCGAACTGACCCCCGAGCAGATCGACTGGTACGCCGCCACCGGCGAGCCCGACGACAAGGCCGGCGCCTACGCCGTCCAGGGTCTGGGCGCGCTCTTCGTCAGCGAGATCGACGGCAACTACAGCAACGTCGTGGGGTTGCCGTTGCCGACCGTGCGGCAGTTGTTCGAGGGCGCGGGGAGTGATGTGAGGGCGTTTCGGGGGTAGTCGGGTGTCGGTGCGCCGGCCCTCTGGCCGGCTTCCGGAGGCCGGTGTCCTCCGCGGCTACTCGACCGACGGCAATCCGACGTCGGGCACGAGTTCCCGGCCCGCCGACGAAGCGGCCGCCGCATCGGCGCACACCACCTGGAACTCCGCGAACAGCTCGTCGGGCAGGCCCGGCGTCGCGCCGGTGAGGTCCGATGGCGCGACCCGCACGGTCTGGGCGGTTCCCCTGTCCGCGTTGGTCGTCGCGCAGCGAGTCGTGTCCGGCGCCACTTCGATCATCCACGAGAAGGTGAGCTCGGCGGCCGGGCAGTCGCCCGGATTCGCCGGGTTGGCGCCGCTCACCGTCACGGCACCGGGCAGATCCAGGACCGTCTCGCCGCTCATTCCACCCGTCAGGTCGAGCATGACCCCCGGTGCACAGCCGGCAGCGACGAGGTGACCCGTCGCGATGGAGAGTGTCGCGGTAACGGGTACGGAGCCCGTCGTGGCAGGCCGAACGACCGGACCGGTCAGGGCATCGCCCTCCTCGTCCGCGAGCGCCAGTCCCCAGTCGTCCGCTACGCCCAGGCCGCAGTCCTCGTCCGTGGCGTCCATGTCCAGAAACTCACCGGAGCAGGGCGCCGGCGGCAACGCGGCGGCCGAGTGCACGAACACGTCGAAGAGCCGGTTCGCGTCGTCCGAGAACAGTGTCGCGCCGCCGGAGCCGCGGCCGTCGTCATCGACCATGACCTCGTGACGCTCGGCCTGAATGCCGCCCACGTTCGGCTCCAGCGGGAGCTGCCTGGGCGCCTGCGCCAGCACGTCCATCCGGACGAGGGGCGCGGCCGCCGCGGCCACGTCGTCGCCGATCGGGCGGAAGACCCAGTACCAGCCGCCGCTCTCGACGCCGTGCACGCGGAGATCGAGCGCGTCGTACGCCGTGTCGGACTCGCAGTCGATCAGAGCCGCCACCAGACCGTTCGAGGCGTCCGGCGTCGCCGGCCGCGAGAGTGTGACGCCGCCGCATGTGTACGAGTAGGTGACCGCTTCCCAGCCGTCGTCGGCGGCATTCCGGAGAGCCTGCGCCACGAAGCCACCTCCATGCCCGTTGCGCCGGGGATTCGCGTCGGTCGTCCCCCGAAGATCGGCGAACCAGGGCGCCGTGTAGAGCTCGTCCGCCGGGGCCTGCCGCACCTGAGACGCCACCGGCGCGGCTGCGAACGCCAGTGCCAGGCAACCCAAGGCCAAGGCCGCTACGGTTCCGTCGTTCTTCATCGCATCCCTGCCTCTCGTCGTTTCACGTCGCGGCAAACCAGTCCCGGCCAGCGCCGTCAGGCCACCCCTCGACTATAGCCGCCGTCAGGCCCCGAACTTCGCCAGCTTCCCGGCGTTCGCCAGCAGCAGACCCATCAGGTCGCTCGCCGGGATCGTGCCGATCGCTCCGCGGGTCGCCTCGACCTCGGTGAACCGCGCGCACTCGTCGACGAAACAGCTCTCCGACCGCAGAAGCAGTGGCACGGGGTGCCAACTGTGCGCCTTCATCGGCGCCGGCGTGGAGTGGTCGCCGGTGATCGCCAGCACGTCCGGGCCCAGGTCGAGGAGCCGGGGCAGCAGCGCGTCGACTTCCTCGATCACCCCGAGCTTCGCCCGGAGATCGCCGTCTTCGCCGGCCATGTCCGTGCCCTTGACGTGGAGGAAGAAGTAGTCGAAGTCGGACCAGCGTTCCTCGAGCCGGTCGAGGACCTCCCCGAAGCTCCCGCCGCAGTCGACGATCTCCATGCCGCAGGCCTTCGCCACGCCGCGGTAGAGCGGATAGCCGGCGAGCGCCGCCGGCCGCAGACGGTAGAGCTCACCGACGCCGGGCAACACCGGCAGCTTCGAGAAGCCGCGGAGCAGGAAGGTGTTGGCCCGCTCCTCGTCCCGGAGCTCCGCCTGGAGCGCCGCGACCGCCGGAGCGATGCGTTCCGCGGTCTGCCGGGCCGACTCGCCGGCGCCGCCGGCCGCCTGGACGGGCAGCGCCGCCACGCCGAGCCGCTGCGGGTCCGTGTCCGCCAGACCCGGATCGAGCGGCGGCGTCCCGGCGCGGGCCCGGAACAGGAGGACGAAGCGGTAGGCCTCGCCGGGATGAACCTCGACCTCGATGCCGTCCCCGAGCGCGTCACCCGCCGCCTCGATCCGGCCGGCGAGCCGGGCGCAGATCCGCTCTCCCTCGGCCGTCGGAATCCGCCCGGCGCGCCGGTCCGTCAGCAGGCCCGCCCCGTCGACGGTGGCGAAGTTGCACCGGGCCACGACCGCGTCCGGCGGCACGTCCAGCCCGAGGCCCAGCGCCTCGAGCACGCCGCGGCCGATGTCCACTTCCGGCGAGGTCGGCTCGTAGCCGAACAGGGCGAGATGGCCCGGCCCGCTGCCCGGCGTGATGCCGGCGCCCACCGGCACCAGCCGGCCCAGCGCCGACCGGGCGGCCAGCCGGTCCAGGTTCGGCGTCCGCGCCTCGTCCAGGGCGGTCCGCGGCTGAGCGTCCGTCCGCAGGTCGCCCACGCCGTCGAGCACCAGCAGCACGATCCGGCGCTCGTTCGGTTGCGCCAGCCGGGCCAGAAGGTCCTGCCGCCCCATGGCAGCCCCCGTCACGCGACGAAGTAGGCCGACGCGCGGACCTGCAGCCGCGCCCGCGGCTGGAAGCCGCCGCCGTGCAGCCGGAACGCCGAATCCCCGGACAACACCGGCAGGACGATCCAGCCGTCGAAGCTCTCGCCCCGGTTGTAGGGCGAAACGACGGGCTCCAGCTCAGCCAGCCGGGTCCAGTGGCCGTTCTCAGAGAAGTTCGCCCGCAACTCCAGGTAGGCCTTGTCGAGATCGATGTTCTTGCCGTCCCGTGGGTGCCACACGGACACGACGAAGCGCATCTCGTCGTAGCGCCGGGTGTCCACGCGCTCGCCGCCGAGGTGCTTGAGCGCATAGACGAACGCGCCCTTGCTGTCCGTGGCAAAGATCTCCGTCGTGGCCTCGAAGGTCACGTGGAGCGGCTGGACGTTCTGGCTCAATCAGCGGAAGCCGCGGCGCAGCTCGTTGCGGAACGTCTGGAAGTTCTTCTCGCCGTGCAGGCAGACGACGACGCGCTCCAGCTTCGTGCCGCCCTGCAGGTACCGGTGCACCTCGGTGAGCAGGATGCGGGCGCAGCGGTCGACGGGATAGCCGAAGATGCCGGTGGAAATCGCCGGGATCGCGATCGTGCGCTGGCCGTTGCGATCGGCCAGGGCCAGCGACGCGCGCACGGCGGCGGCGAGCTTGCGATCTTCGTCGCCCTCGCCCATCCGCGGGCCGACCGCGTGGATCACCTGCTTCGCCTTCAGCGTGCCCGCGCCGGTCATCACCGCGGTGCCGACCGGCGTGCCGCCGATCCGGTTGCACTCGTCCTGGATCGACGCGCCGCCCTTCTCGCGCACGGCGCCGGCGACGCCGCCGCCGAGCTGCAGCTCCTCGTTCGCCGGATTGACGATCGCGTCGACCTTCAGTTCCGTGATGTCGCCCTCGATCAGCTCGAGCAGCGTGTCGTTCATTCTGACGGCCACTACCTGATCTCCAACAGCCAAGGCTCGGACAAGTCGCGGGATTCTATCCCACCTAGAAGAGATCCCCGTCGCCCTTGGTGTAGTAGCCCGTCCCGCGCATCAGTTCGACGGCGTCCCCGCAGACGAAGGGCACCATGATCGTGACCAGGTCCTGGGGTTCCGGCCGGCGCACGAAACCCAGCCTGTCAAGTTCCCTTGACCACCAGGACGGCCGCTCGCTGAACCAGCCGGCGACCGGCAGGCCGGCCTCCCGAATCCCGGCCACCAGGGCTCGCAGCGCCGGACGCTCCTCCGGATCGATCAGTGCGTCGCCCCACTCCACGGCGTGCGGCAGGCGCTTCGCCGCGACCCATCCCGCCAGACGCCCCCGCCGGTAGGCGGCGACCAGTTCCAGGCGTTCGTCGGGGCAGTCGAGGTAGCGCCAGCGCAGATACTCGGCCGAGCGCTCGACCATCGGGCCGTAGCGGTCGCCGACCCGGTCGAGCAGGGCGTCGAACCCGGCGCCGATCTCCGACCGCTCCGCGATCCGCCGCAGCTCGTAGCGGCGCCCGAAGAGCCCGCGGCCGCCCAGCCGCGCCTCTTGCGGCAGCTCGCGGTAGGGAACGTCCTCCACGACGTGAGCGCCCACGTATCGGGTGGAGAACTTCGTGATGTTGCCCGTGTTGAAGCCGTAGTTGAACGCGACCCGGCCGTTGCAGTGCGTCAGGTAGAAGTGCCGCGACGTGCGCGCGAGAAGACTCGTCGGCCCCCGGCCCACAGCCCGGGCGCTGCGGCGGGTCATCGTGTCGCCGACCTGGTGGCCGACGGCCGGCACCGCCGGGGACAGACCGCGCCAGCGCACCGGGTACGCGCAGTACTGGCAAACGAGCTCGCCGCCGGGCGCGAAGGCCAGGGAGATCCGCGGGCCGCCGCGCGGGTTGTCGACGTACCGCCACCTCCACCGCTCCGGACTCAGGACGTTCCCGAAGCTCACCCGAAACAGCTCCAGAATCGCCGCTTCGTCGCCCGGCCGGTAGCCGCGAATGCGATACCCGTCCCGGCGGGCGCGCAAGACGCGAAACGAGGGCCGCCCAGCGGTCTGTTCGCGGAGCGGCCGGAAGCCCGCTTCGAGCAGATCGAGGATCAGCCGATCGTAGCCGTCGGCGTCGCCGTCCCAGCCGATCAACACCTCGTCCGGCAGCGCGTCGGCGTCGCCGATCGCCTGCGGACCGACGACGAAGCGCACGCCATCCGCCGGCAGCGCGGAAACGTCGCCCCGCGGCAGGACGCCGGCGATCGCACGGTCCAGGTCGTCCTCGGGGCCCGCGCCCGCGCGCAGCCGTTCGAGGGACCGATGCCACGCCGTCTCCGCGTTCACGCGGGGATGCTACTTGCCTGGGTGCAGCTGTCAGTGTCAGTGCCGGTGCGCCGGCCCTCTGGCCGGCTTCTGCTACTCCGTCTTCACCAGCCAACCACCCAGGTCCCTGCCACCCTCGTCCGTCACCCGCACCCACAGGTCCGACCTGGCGCCCGCGCGCACGTCCTCCGGCATCTCGAAGGCCGCCGCCTCGCCGGCCGGGACGCGGCAGCCCGCCGACGGCACGCCCAGCGGCAGCGTCGTCACTTCGACCCACGCCTCCCCTTCCACCGGCCCGCCGCCGAGCGACGGGCACTCCTCGAACCGCCGCGGCACGCGCTCCAGGCGGCGCAGCAGCGCCGCGAACCACGCCCCGTACCGGCGGCGCCGGAAACGCTCCGCCGACTCCTCGAACCACAACTGGGCGCGCGGTTCCCGCTTCGCGCTCTGGTCGTAGGCGTGTACGCAGCGCGCCGCCGGCGCCAGCACCGCCCGAACGCCGGCGCTCCGCGCCCGCAGCAGCCACTCCGTCTCCTCGTAGTAGAGGCGGAAACCCTCGTCGAACCGCCCGACCCGCCGCCAGCCGTCCCGGGTCACCGCCAGGCAGGCGCCGGTCAGCTCGTAGCAGAGCGTGGGTTCCCCGGCGCGCCAGAAGGCGCGGGCGCGGCGCCGCCACCGGCGCCGGAACGAGCGGCCCCATACCGGTGAGCGCTCCGCCAACGCCGCGTCGAGCTCGGCGCGGCGGGTCCGAAGCTGCTGCGGCGGCAGCATCAGCCGGCAGCCCCGGTCCCAGAACAGCCGCGGCCCCGCGATGTCGGCGTCGGCCAGGGCGTCGAGCAGGGCTCCCAGACAACCGGGTTCGACCGCGACGTCGGCGTTCATCAGGAGCAGCACGTCCCCCGTCGCGTGTTCCACGCCCAGGTTCATGCCGGCGGCGTAGCCCAGGTTGCCGGCCGGTCGGAGCACCTGCGCCCCAGGATCCTCAGGCGCCGCCCCCCCGGCCGCCTCCGCCGACGCGGCGCCGTTGTCCACGACGACGACCTCGAGCGGCACCGCCGACGTTCGCGCATCCTCGTGCAGCGCCGCCACCGCGGCTTCGAGCAGGCGGGGCGTTCGGTAGTGGACGATGACCGCAGAGATCAAATCTCGTCGGCGAGGCCGTGCTTCAGGCGAGCGAACACCGCGCCGCCGAAGACCACCGCGGCAATCGTGGCCGCGAGCAGCGGCGTCAGGCTCACCGGAATCCCGCCGCCCAGAAAGGCGGCGCGGTAGAGGTAGACCAGGCCGGTCAGAGGGTTCCACTCCAGGAACCTCAGGTACTGCGCGGGAACGCCATGCACCGAGTAGAAGATCGGCGTCACGAAGAACCAGGCGTTCAGAACCAGGCCCGCGGCCTGGGCGGTGTCGCGGAAGTAGGCGTTCGCCGCCGCCAACCCCAGGCCGAGCCCGAACGTCAGCGCCGCCTGCAGCGGCACCGCGACCAGCATCAACGGCAAGCTCGCCACGGAAAGCTCGCCGATCGCGGCCAGGACCACGACGAACGCCACGGCGCCGATCGAGGCGTTCAGCAGCGCGCCGATCACCAGCGACGCCACCAGCAACTCGCCCGGCAACCGCATCTTCTTGACCAGGTCCGCGTTCTCCGTGATCGCCGACGCCGAGCGGCTTACCCCTTCGTGGACCGCCATCCACGGCAGCAGGCCGCAGAACAGGAAGACCGCGAAGTTCTGCGTCTGCTCGCCGTCGAGGGAGAGCTCCAGCACGCGAAAGAACACGAAGGTGAACAGCGCGAGCTGCCACAGCGGGTTCAGCACCGACCAGGCCAGCCCCAGCGCCGAACCCACGTACCGCGACCGCACGTTGCGGACAACGAGCTCGCGCAGCAGGAACAGGTGCTGCCTGCGGCGGCTGACACTGGATGCGATCATCACCGGCCGATTATCGCCGACTGAGCAAAGCCACAGGCGCGGCCCTGTAGCCCCTCAAGGGTCCGGGCCAGGGTCAAGCGACCTTTCCCGCCATGGTTAGCATCCACGTGTGACCACCGGAAGCGGAATCCCATGAGACAGCTACGCGCCGGCCTCGTCCTGGCGTGCGCGCTCACCGTGCCGGGCAACGCACCGGCCACGGCCGAGTCGGCGCCGGAAGACGTCCGGGACACGCTCATGCGACTCCCGCCCGCCGATCCCAGCGAACCGAGCGCCGTCGACTTCCTCGACTTCGTCGACGTGCGCGAGATGGCGAACGACGACGCCATCCGCGTCGCTTCGGCCTCGAGAACCCTGCGGACCACGGCGGACCACCAGATCGTCCTGGAACTCTCGCGGAACGACCTGACCGACGCCAACCTCTTCGACCTGAGGGGACGCACCGTGGTGTTCACGCCGGACGGGCAGGGCGGCTACCGCCGGTCGGTCCAGCGGGTCGCCTGGGAGCGGAACATCGGCGGGCGGGTCGCCTCCGATCAGGAAGTGTCGTTCCGTGGCTTCCAGTTCGAGTTCGCCGGCAGATCGTGGAGTTCGTTCTTCGTCAGTCCCCGGGGCGTCATCACGTTCGGCAGACCGTTGCAGTACGACTACGTGAACACCGGGTTCCGGTTCGAGACGATGCAGCAGCTCAACCACCTGCTGGTCAACGAGACCGCCATCAGCGCCCTGTACAAGCCGCTGCTCGGCGGGTTCTACAACGAGTACGGAGCAACGCAGCACGTCGCCCATCAGGCCGACCGGGTGGTCGTCACCTGGACCACGAACGAGCCCGTCTACTACGTGCATGGTGTGGCTCCACGGACGCCGACCCGCTTCCAGGCGATCCTGGCATCGGATGGAAGCGTCCGTCTCAACTACGACAACAGCATCTCCTTCAGCGACGGCATCGTGGGGCTGCTGGGACCCGAGAGGAGGTCGCGCGGCGCCGTCATCACGGAGCTGGGCCACAGCCGGAACCCAGGCCTGCCCGGCCACCTCGACCTGCTGAACGTGACCCTGCAGCAGTCGGGTACGGGTGGCGTGATCGTCGAGTTCACGCTGAGGGAGCCGCCCCCGATGCCGCCACGGGGGCACCTGTACGCGTACCGCCTGTTCTTCGACGTGGAGCAGCCCTGGTGGACGAACGCCAACGACCTGGACTTCGACTGGCGGTTCTACGTGACGGACGGGGGCTTGAGGCTGGCATCCGGGACGGGCGTCGCGGGAGTGGTGGAGACGACAGACACCCGCCGCATCGCGTTGCTGGCGAACATCACCGGCCTCGAGGGAACGCCCGTAGCCGTGTTCGCCAACGCCGCGCACTTTGCAAGCGGGCGGTACGTCGAGGGGGACTCGTCCGGACAGGCGGTGTTCCGACTGCCGACTTCGACCGGCCCCGACACCGACCTGTCGGAGGCCACGACCCGCTCCGCGCAGTACCAGTACGAAGTGTTCAACTACCCGACGGTGAGGAACCTCGACGGCATCGCATGTCACCTCACCAACAGCCTGGGCGACGAGTTCGATCTGCTCGTCTTCCACAACCAGTTCCGCATCGACAAGCAGGAAGCCACGACACCGTTCTCGCCGTACTTCGGGAACGACCCCGTCGACGGCATTGGGCGCCCAGCCACGATTGGCGGTCCTCCCTGCGACGCAAAGCGGCTCAAGGGCCGCTGGGCTTCCCCCGTCTGGATCTACTCCGACCAGGTGTACCGGAGTGGAGCCGGTGAAGGCAGCCGCTACGACTACGGGCTGTGGCTGTTCGCCCACGAGTTCTCGCACATGTGGCTCGCCTACGTCTCCCGGAACCGCAACGGCGAGTCGGTGCCGCTGGTCGGGGACGGTTGCCTGTGCCACTGGCAGGCATGGCTTCACGCCCCCGCGGCGTTCCCCTGGCACCCCGACCAGGACGGTGCGAGATCCCTGATGGGCGGGCGAGACTGGCGCGACAACGGCGACGGCACGTTCACTCCGTACAACGGCGTCTGGAACGGCGGCTTCTCCTGGCTCGACCTGTACCTGATGGGACTCGCCGACGTAGGCGAAGTGCCCGATTTCTTCATCCTCAGGGACCCACGGCAGCAGTCCACCTTCCGCTACGCCGGCGTGCGCGAGAACGTGTCGATCCAGCAGGTCCTGGACGTCCACGGCTTGCGAAGCCCCTCGCCGGCGCAGGCCCAGAAGGACTTCAACGCGGGCTTCGTCTACCTGGTGGAACCGGGCACATCGCCCGAGCGCGACGGACTGGCGGTGCACGCCCGATTCCGCGACCGGGTAGGGGACTACTGGAGCCACATCACCGGTGGACGGTCGCGGTTCTCCGCCAACGTCTCCACGACGGAGCCTGAACCCGAACCCGAACCGGACCCGGTCCCCCGCGAACCCTGCGAGGCGAGCGACGAGACGCTCTGCCTGCACGACGGCCGTTACGAAGTGAAGGCGAAGTGGTGGACCGACGACGCCGGAACCAGTCCGGCCGTGGTGGTGCCCAAGGCCACGAAGAACTCCGGGCTGCTCCGGTTCTTCGACGCGAACAACTGGGAGAT
>VXZQ01000015.1:10106-26149 GCA_009845425.1 Holophagales bacterium | reverse complement strand
TTCTTCGACGCGAACAACTGGGAGATGCTGATCAAGGTGCTCGACGGTTGCGCCGTGAACGGCAACTTCTGGGTCTACTCGGCTGCCGCCACGGACCTCGGGCTCGACATCACGGTCACCGACACGGACACGGACGCGACCTGGAGATACACGAAGGAGCCCGGTCCACCGGCGCCGGCCATCACCGACGCCGCCGCCTTCACTGCTAGCTGCCGCCCCTGAAGAGCCCCCGGCAGGCGTCCGGAAAGGCCTTAGCGTCCGTGATCGCGGGCGCCGGGTTGCCGGGCGCATTCGTGTATTCCCGGGCCGTGCCGTCGACCGTGTCCGTCACCGTGATCCGGTAACCGAGGTCCGTAGTCGCGGCCCCGAAGACCCAGACGTGCCCGTTGGCATCGCAGCCGTCGAGCACCTTGATCAACATCTCCCAGTTCCCGGGGCCGAAGAACCGGAACATGCCGGATTCGTTGGTGCCCGCGCGCACCACCGCCGCGAGGACCGGTTCCTCGCCGGCGCTCCAGTACTCGGTTCGCACCTGGAAGCGGGAATCCAGCAGGCAGAGCGTAACGGCGCCCGGTTCGCAATTGCCGGCAGCGTCGGAGGCGCGGACCAGCACGTCCCGGCTCGCTGTCGAGGTGGCGCCGGCGCCGGTCACGGTGAGCACGAGCCGGTAGAACCCGGGTGAGGCCCAGGTGTGGCGCGGGTTCTGGGAGTGCGAAGTCCCACCGTCCCCAAAATCCCAGGTTCGCCTCGACACCGTGCCCGTGCTCGCGTCCCGGAGGGCTACCGGCTTCCCGGTGTACACGACGCAAAGGTCGTCCGCGCATTCCGCGTCCAGTTCGAGAATCGCCTCGGGCGGCGTCGGCGGCGGCGGTGGCTCGGGTTCCGGCTCCGGTTCGGGTTCGGGTTCGGGGGCCGGCTCTGGCTCCGGTTCGGGTTCGGGTTCGGGTTCAGGTTGAGGTTCGGGTTCAGGTTGAGGCGATGGCCCCCCGCCTCCGCCCTCTGGCGCCGGAGGTGGTGGCTCGATCGTCGTTCCCGCCGGATAGAGCGCCCGCGCCGCCGCAATGTCGTCGCTGTTCAGGACCGCGCCCTGTCCGTCCGCCGTCAGGTACGCGCGCATCAGCGACTGGTCCTGAGGGCTCGGGCAGGTGCTGTCCTGCACTTCCGCCGTGGTGCAGGAGTGCCCGATGCCGAGGGAGTGGCCGAGTTCGTGCCCGACGACCTTCTCGAACATCTTGCCCGGGTCTGACAGCTTGCTGGCCAGCGTTGGCCCGAACCCGTCCTGGGTGACGAAGTCGGTCTCCAGCCACACCACGGAGACCGTTGTGCCGCCGTCCGGAATGAAGTGGGTCGCGCCGCAGTCGAAGGACCAGGTGATGATCGCGGCGGTGCCGCCCGTGTCGTCGAACGACCCCGAGATGTCGTCGAACGGATCCTCGAACAGCATCTGGTTCTTGCCGTCGTCCGTGCGCGCCGACACGATATTCGAGGTCTTTCCCGCGCTCGCGAAGTTGATGCCCGTGCCCGAGAGGGCGTTCCATGCCGCCATCGCATTGGCTACCTCGCTGAAGCCGCCTCCAGGTATGCCGGCCGATCCCGCGGCGTGGAGCTCGAAGTCCACCGACTCGCCGCGGTCGAACTCGCGCCAGCGGATTCGCGGCAAGGGGTTCGTGTTGCACCCCACTTCGTAGAGCTTGAACGGCTGCGCCACCGAGACGACGCCAGGTGCTTCCCCCGGTTCCACGAAGTACTCCGCGGCCGGCTCGAGACCCCGCGCCCGTTCCCTCAGCCAGCCGCTAAAGTCCGCCGCCGCCCGCGGCAACACGGCACGCCGGCGCTCCTCCGCCAGCGGATCGTCCGGCAGTTCGATCACACCCTCCTCTTCGATCTCGCGCACGAAGAGCCGTCGTCCACCAGACGCGGTCTCGAAGAACATGCCGATGCCGAGGTCCACAACCTCCCAGGCGCCCGCCTGTCCGGGCGCCAGGAACAGGAGCACCCGGTCGCCAGGCGCCAGCATCCGCACCCCGTGAATTCCCGCCAGGACGCCGTCCGGGGTCAGACCGCCGTACTGACGAACGACGAGCCGGCCATCGGGAAGCGACCCCTTCATCACGTCCTCGACGTGAATCACGTGATCCGTCTCGATCCGGTCGGGCGACGGTGCCAACTCCGACGAAAGCACTTCACCGTAGACGACGAGGTCCGACTTCGCGAGAATGGCCTCGTCCGGCGGCACGACGTACAGCGTCGCCGCGACCTGAGCGGCCCAGAGCATGCCGATCGCCCAGCCGGTTCCGGCTCGACACAGGTGGCGTTCCAGCCTCATCACCTGATTATCCCCGACACACATCCGCGGGCAGGGAAGGTGCGCGGCTCTAGCGAGCGAGTTCCAGGGTTCCCGCCGGCTCCGCCAGACGAGGCAGGACGTCCGACGCGTCCGCCTCCGCGTGCACCTCGGTCCCGGTGATCCGCGAACTCGTCTGGGTGCTCGGAATCTGCCACTTCGCCGGCATCAGAACGTGGCGGCGGTCGCCGACGATCGCCGCGGCCGGCACGGAGGGTTTCTGGCGGGTCGGCGACGTACCCTCCCAGAAGGTCGCCACGGCCTCCGGCCGGCGCTCGATCACGAACCGGCCGACGCCGCGGGGCAGCGGCACGCCGGCACCTTCGACCGCGTTCGCCAACTCCCGCCACGCCTCCATGTCGCCCTGAACCGCCTGCGCGCAGTAGGCGTTGAACGGCTGCTCCCGCAGCGAGGTTCCCGCTCGCGCCTCAGCCCGCCGAACCGTCTCCAGGTAGGAGAACGGGTTGGGCGGCGAGCCGCTCCGCGTCCATTCCTTCTTGTCGCGCGGCGGTCGCCAGTCGCGCCAGCGTCGTGGTTGCCGCGTCCGGTGCTCGAGCCCGAGGACGTGGGCCAGGACCGGCTCGACCATCGGATTGCAGAGGGCGTTGCCGTTCGCTCGCATCCCGGTGGACGGCATCGCGATGCCGCGCCCCGTCCGCAGGTGGCGCAGCGTCGTGACTTCCCCGGCCCAACTGAACGTCTCCCGCTTCCGGGGCGGACCGACGACGGTCGCCTGCAGCGCCAGGAACCCGGTCCATCGATGCAGGAAGGCCCACGCCTCGCCGCCGCCGCCGAGGAGCGCGCCCAGCACGGCGGCGACGTAGACGCGGCCGGTGTAGAGCGGCGAGTTGAACTCGTTGCCGGCGCCGTGCGCCCAGTAGTGGTCCAGCGCCTCGCGCAGGCCCGGCCAGTCGCCGCGTCCGGCACGGAGGCAGGGCCCGTAGTTCCAGGAGCAGTCGACGCCGGGCTCGGGCAGCGCGTAGTCCACCCGCCTGCACTGGCGCGACCAGTAGTCGGCCGCCTCGTCGTCTCCGGCGCCCCTGAAGAACATCCCCAGGTCGCCCGTCGCCCGCGCTTCGAGACCGGCCATCAGGACTTCGCCACCGCGCTCGGCCCTCTCGGGTACCTCTCGCCGTTAGTTGAGGGCGCTCATCGGTTCACTCATCGTACCGGAAGGGCCGACGGGTCAACACGACCGCAGCCGTCCCTATAGACAGAGACGGAAAGGGGCGCCCGTTCTTTGTTCCGGGACGAGGCCGGTACTGTCTCCGCCACGCCCAGCTTGCGTGCTAGCGTTCCTCCCCTTCCATTCACCGGGCCGAACCACCGACGACACGTTGACCTACCGAACGCACGGTTCTGACCGACCGAACCGGTGGCGCTCCCTCGGTATGGCGCTGTCCTGCGGGGCTTTGTCAGCCGCACCTCTGGCGGCACTGGTCTACGTGCTCCCGGCCGACGAGTCGATGGTCTCGCGTACGCCCGTCATCGTGTACGGGGAGGTACGGGCGACGGACCTTCCGGCCGATCCCAGGCCGTCGACCGAGATCCTCTTCCACGTTGAAGAGGTGCTGAAAGGAACGGTGCCGGCGACGGCAATCACCATCCGGCAGCCTGGCGGCTACGTCGACGCCGACACCGCCATGAAGGTCCTGGGCCTTCCGATGATGGTCGAGGGCGACCGCATGCTGCTCTTCCTGGAGCCGCACGAGGGTGCCTACCGCACGGTGGATCTCTCCCTGGGGATGTTCTTCGAAGTCGGCACCCTGAGGAATCCCCTTCTGGTGCGCGACATGACGATGCAGGTGCAGGCCGAGGCGCCCGGAGACACGGAGTCAGCCGGGGAGGCCAACCGGGGAGCGGTCCGCGCCTCCGGGGCATTCCGCCGCTGGATTGCCGAACGGGCGTCAGGCGTTGAGCGGCCACCCGACTACTTCGAGAGCAGCGTCCCAACAGACATCCTGACGGTGTCCTCGCCCTACCGCCTCACCAGGACACAGGACACCTGTTTCTACAACGATCTGCCCGTCCGCTGGCGGGTTTTCGACCGTGGCGCAACCGTCGGTCTCTGGGTCGCCTCCGGGGGTCAGACCGGGGTTCCGGGCGGCGGTGTCGATGAACTCGATGTCGCTCTGCGGGCCTGGAACGACGACCCCGAGAGTCGGGTTCGGCTCGTCCGCGACGGCACGTCAAGCCAGCAGTTCGAGATCAACCGCGTGGACGGTTTGAACTCGATCACCTACGAGGATCCCCATGACGAGATCTCGGGCTCCTATCGACGCGGCGGCATCCTCTCCATCACGTCCGTGTTCTACAACTGCGGCAGGCCGACCCCGCCTCACGGCATTCCTGGCCGCTCCTCGATCGAAGCCCTGGAGCTCGTCGAGGCGAACATCACCACACAGGACGGCTACGCCAACTGGCTCAGTACGACGGGAAACGCCAGCAAGTCCCACGAGGAGATCATGGGCCACGAGCTGGGGCACCTCCTGGGAATAGCTCACTCCTGCGGCGACTTCGCCAGCGGCGCCTGCCGCCGCGGCAGCGACGCCGATCAGGCGCTTATGCGTACCGGTGCCCACGCGGACGGGCGCGGCGCGACGCTGAACATCGACGATCGCGTGGCAGTCCGCTTTCTCTATCCCGGACGAGGAGACGTAAGCGAACCCGAGCCAGACCCCGAACCGGACCCGGAACCGGAGCCCGAGCCGGAGCCCAATCCGGATCCGACGGCCCCTGGCGAGTACAGCCCCTGCCGACCCGACTCAGCCGCCCTTCGCTTCGATGGCGGCTACGAGGTAAGGCTCTGCTACGAGACGCGGGCCGGAGTCATCGGGCGCGGGAAGTCCGGGATCTGGGCTTCGTCACAGGCAGGCCTGCTCTGGTTCTTCAACCGGGACAACGCCGAGGTGCTCATCAAGGTACTCGACGGATGCCGAGTCAACGGTCACCGCTGGGTGTTCGTGGCGCCGGTGACGGACCTGGCGTTCAACCTGGAGATTCGCGATGGCCGCGGACGTGTATGGACACAGCGGAACAAGCAGGGCCAAACGGCGGAGACAAGAAGCGACACGTCCGCCTTTTCGTGCAACCCCTCTTGAGGAGAAACGAACCACTACTGGAGGAGACCGATGAAGAGAGCGAGATGGGGCTGGTCGAGCATCCTGGGCGTGGTCCTGATGGCCACACCCGCTCACCTCGCGGCACAGCAGCAGGTGTACCAGTACGACGATGGCGAGTTCGAAAGCGGCTTGTTCAGCACGGCGTACGAGACGCAGTCGGCTCAACGATTCCGGCTCGCCGAAGGCGGCGAGATTCAGTGGCTTGAAGCCTGCTTCTGGCGACGCGTCACGGACAACGAGAACCGGCACCGCGTCACCTTCAACATCCACGAGGACGCCGGCGGCGTACCGGGTTCCGGATTGCTCGGAAGCGGTCAGGTCGTGAACGGAAGCGTGGACCCGAGTTCGTCGGGCCAGACCGTCAACACCTGCATACGAACCACGGTTTCGCAGAGGGTCAACAGCGGCGACGTCTGGGTGTCCGTCATCTGGTACGGACGTCAGGGGATTGTCGCCGCCAACCTCAACGGCGAAGAGAAACTCATCTCACTGGACTGGGACGGTACGGGGGATACCGAGGTCCTTGGACGCGACCTCGATTCCAGTGGCCGCGCCATTGACAACTGGGGGCGTCCTGGCGGCACAGTAGGCGCCTTGGGCATCCGGATGGCGATCGTCCACGGCGCCGGACCCACAATGCCCGATCCGGAACCGGAGCCAGACCCGGAACCGGAGCCCGAACCCGATCCAGAGCCCGAACCTGATCCGGAACCTGAACCAGACCCGGAACCGCCCGCACCCGGCGACTACACGAACTGCGTTCCGCAGACCACTCCTCTCGTCTTTGCAGGTGGCTACAGCGTGAGCATGTGCTACCAGACGACCAGCGGCGAGATCGGCGAGGGCAAGGCGGGGATCTGGGCCTCGGGCGAATCAGGCCTGCTCTGGTTCTTCAACCGGGACAACGCCGAGGTGCTCATCAAGGTCCTGGACGGTTGCGCGATCAGCGGCCATCGCTGGGTCTTCGTGGCCCCCGTGACGGACCTGGCGTTCAACCTCCACGTCACGGACAGGGCCGGGCAGCGCTGGACCTTCCGCAACCCTCAGGGTCGGACCGCACCCACCAGGAGCGATACGTCCGCCTTCCGCTGCGAGTAGGCGGTGTGGCAGAGAGGCTACCGCCCTGGCGCTGGACCTTCTGGGTCCGGCGCCAGGGCGGACCGTTGGTCAGCCTTCAGTCGACCTCGGGCGGGAACGGGTTGTCCGGCACCAGTTCCTGGCCCTGCTGTGCCGCAGGCGGCGCACAACGAACCGTGATGATCCTGTTGATGAACGTCGGCGGCGTCGTGTTCGGCATCTCCGGAATGATGAAGTTCTGCACGTAGCCCGCCGAGATCCGGATCTGCGGCGCGTAGGAACGCTGGGCAGGGTCGTCGCAGTACGCCGCCGGGCTGATGATGAACTCATTGAAGTTCGTAGCGTCTTGCGCCACGTTGATCGAGGCCAGGGTTGCCCCGGGGCCCGCGTCGTGCACGTAGACACCCCAGCTAGCGATGAGCGGCTTCGAATCGATGGCTCCCCACTCCGGATCGACCACGCCGGCGTTCAACCGGTAAGAAATGTGGCCTCCGGCGATCATTCTCGCGGTCAGCCTGATGTCGTCCTGCGTGTTGCGGTAGATGACGTTGCCGACCTCTGCCGTCCTGCCGAAGTCGCCAGGCCCACTGATCTTCATAGTGAAGGTCGCGTCGAGCCGGCAGTCGTCGAGTAGCTGGTACGGCACCGGAGGCGTTGCCGAGGTGTAGCGCAGGCCGCAGAGCGGCATTTCACTTCCAGGCGCTTCCGGCAGGATGTTGGGCACGATGCCGACCCTGCCGGTGGCAGTCTCCTTGACGAAGACGGCACCCTGGCCGGCCATCATCGTCACGCCGGCGCCGGCGCTCGTGATGTCGGCGGGATCGTCCTTGAGCGCCTCATACACGTCCTTGTCCACCAAACCGCCAACCGCCGAGTTGTCGGCATCGGTAACCCAGAACCAGCCACCGTCCATCACGGGGCCGACCTCGAAGGAGCCGCCGCCCTCCGCCATGCAGGCGAGGTCGCCGGTCCACAACGCGGCAACGACACCATCCGCGCCTGCCGCGATCTCACCGGTCCGGGTGACGCCATCGCACCTGGCGATCCAACTGACCTTGTCGGCGAAATCAGCCGTGGCGATGAACCCACCCTCACCCATGTAGACCGAAGCCATGTGGGTACAGTCGCCGCAGGTAACAACCTGGCCGACCGCCGCTGCGGGGATCGCGCAAAGAACCACCGCGATCGTGGCTGCCCTACCTCTCATCGTTCGTCTCTCCCTTCCCGCGCAGCGTGCCATGGGGACCGCTCCCTGGCCAAGCCGCTGCCCCGAACTTCAACTAGGGAGGTTGAACACGAGTTGAAAGGAAGGCAGTGTAACGCAACTTTCTTTGCCGAGAGGTAGACGGCTGAACATTGGCCCGGGAAGTCCGGTACCGGCCCCGCTCTACCTGCCTTCTACTCGTCGACCGGGAACGGGTTCTCCGGCACCAATTCGGCGCCCTGACTTGCCGCCGAGCTGGCCGGGCAGTTCACCGAGAACGTCGTCTCGACCGTGTCGTTCGGAGCATCCGGGATGACGCCTTCGAGTTCCGCCAGCGTGAAGGTGATCGTCTGCGCGTTTCCCCGGTCCGGGTCGTTGTTGGCGGGCAGGCACCGGTCGTCGTCGGGCGCGACCTCGACCTCCCACTCCAGAAGCCCGGCCTGACCCTGCGGCGGCGCGACGCCGGTGGTCGTGTTGAACAGTATTCCCAGGACGCTGAGGTGGTGGTCTATTGCCCCCCTGCCGAACACGCTGTCAGCGGTCGTGACGAAGTTCTCGCCGTGCAGTGTCACCGTGACCGTCCTGGTCTGCTGGCCGGCCTGCGGCCGTACGACGGACGAGGGGCTTGCGGTCAGACGCCAGCCTTCGGGCGATCCGAGGTGACAGTCCACCGCCGTATCCGAATCCACCCTGCCGCTGCAACCCGGTATCGGCCTCGTCGGCACGACGCGCGGGATGATGCCGACCCGGCCGGTGGGCGCGTGCGTTACGTAGGCGGCTGCTCCATCTCGCGGGGAGTCGATCGTCACGCCGCCCGGATCGGTGACCGTGATCTTCTCGTTGCCGACGGCATCCTTGGGGATGAGCGCGGAGACCGCCGAGTTCTGGTCGTCGTTGATCCAGTACCAGCCGCCGGGCTTCAGGTTGTCGATCTCGAGCGTGCCGCTCGTTCCCTCCCGGCAGTTCAGCCCGTTGCTGTTGTTCAGGGCCTGGCGCACGATGCCGTTGCTGTCGGGCTGCACCGAGGAGGTAACCGTGGCGTTACCGCAGATGACGATGAAGCTGACTTCGTCCTCGCCGTCGATGCCGGCCGATTCACCGACGAATCCGCCGTCTCCCGCGAAGTAGGGCGCGACCTGGCAGTGTTCCTCGGGGCAGTCGACAATCACCGTCTGGCCTGTGAGCAGCGCGGGGACGGCGCCGGCAATGAACGCCACGGGGATGATCTGCTTCACGGCTTTCCTCCTCCCGGGGACTTACCCCGCCTGAGCGGGGCCTGGACCCCAGACGTACACCAAAGGTTGCTCGCTACTGCGCGGGCGGACAGACGATCTGGAGCTGCGTGGCAGCGGTGAAGCTAGCCAGCGCACCGGAGCTAGACAGCGCCGAGGTCGCCGGATGCAGGTTGTTTGCATTCGTGCCATCGACAGCAGCGAGGATGTTCAGCACCGCCGTGGTCTGCGAGCCCCTGGCAGGGCAGTAGTTGTCCGGAGACGCCGAAATCGTGATCGTCGCCTGACCGGCAGGAGTGCTGCCGCTACCCGCATCCGTCACCACAACATTCGCACCCGTGAGCGCAGCCGCCGCGTCGACTCCCGGAGGAGGATTGTCGACGGTCACTGTGAAGGTGGTGCTGAGCCAGTTCGTGCCAGCGGTACCACCCTTCCCGATCCAGCCGAGTGCCGGCGTGATCGGGTCGGCGGTCGAGTAGCTGCCACTCTCGTCTACCCAGAGGTCGGCATTGACGACGAGATCACCGGTTGCGGGGCGAGTCACCACACCGCTCGTGATCATGCCGCGCCGGCCATGGGCCCCAGGTCCCAGGAGGCGGATCTTCGTCCCGCCGTCGCCGAGCATACAACTGCTGGCCTGCTGGTCGCTGAACGACTCGGTCACAGCGTCGTACCGCGGGCCACACAGCACGGCATCCGGCGGACGCGGCTCCGGCAGGATGTTCGGCAGGATGCCGACGCGGCCGGTGGCGGTTTCCTTGAGAAACACCGCGCCCTTGCCCATCGTCATCGAGACGCCCGGGCCAGCGTTGGCGATCGCGGTCGGCTCGTTGTCGAGAGCGTCCTTGCCGATCAGGGAACCCACGGCCGAGTTCGCGGCGTCGGTGATCCAGTACCAGCCGCCGTCCTCCACGCCGGCAATCTCGAGACTGCCATCATCCCGGTCGCAGGCCAGGCCGTTCCGGAAGGTGAACAATTGGGCGACCGTGCCGCCTCCGGTCCCGACCTCGCCGGTCGTCGTGACGTTGCCGCAGGAAGCGACGAAGACGACCTCGTCGGCGCCTTCGGCGACGGTCGCGATGAAGCCGCCCTCGCCCCTGTAGTAGGGGGCGACGTGGTCGCATGCCTGGCAGACCACGCCCTGAGCGAGCGCGGTGGCCGGAAGCGCACAAAACGCCACGGCGACCAGGATGTGCTTCATCGGTCGGTTCTCCCTAGACGGCTGGAAGCCGCAGTCGGTCAACCCTACGGGAAACGACTCTGCTGGTCCAGAGAACAGCGCGCGGCTACCGAGTAAAGAAAAAGGCGGCAACCTCCGCGCCGGGCGTGAACCAGACGCGGAGGCGCCGCCTTGAGGTCGTTCTCGGAGAACTCAGGGGCCGGAGCCCCTGGGTTCATGAGATCGGCTGTTCCCCTACTCGCTGGTCGGGAACGGGTTCTCCGGAACGAGTTCCTCACCCATGTTGGCCGAAGAGGCCGGCGGCGGGCAAGCAACCCGGATCTGCGTGGCAGCCGTGAAGTTCGCCAGCGCACCGGACCTGGCCAGCGCCGAGGTCGCCGGATGCAGGTTGTTTGTATTCGTGGCATCGACGGCAGCGAGGATGTTCAGCACCGCCGTGGTCTGCGTACCCCTGGCAGGGCAGTAGTTGGCCGGAGACGCCGAAATGGTGATCGTCGCCTGACCGGCGGGAGTACTGCCGCCACCCGCATCCGTAAGCGCAACATTCGCGCCGGCGAGCGCAGCCGCCGCGGCGACTCCCGGAGGAGCGTTGTCGACGGTCACGGTGAACGTGGTGCTGAGCCAGTTCGTCCCGGCGTCGTCCTTCCCGGCCCAGCCGAGTGCCGGCGTGATCGGGTCGGCGGTCGAGTAGCTGCCGCTCTCATCGACCCAGAGATCGGCCATGATCGTCATGTCACCGGTAGCGGGGCGAGTCACCACACCGCTCGTGATCATCCCGGTCCGCCCGTGAGCCGTAGGACCCGTCAGCCGGATCTTCGTGCCACCGCCGCCGAGCATGCAATTGCTGGTCTGCTGAAGGGTGTACGCGTCAGCCGACGCGCTGTACCGCGGACCGCAGAGCACGGCATCCGGCGCCGGAGGCTCCGGCAGGATGTTCGGCAGGAGGCCGGTGCGGCCGGTGGCGGTCTCCGTGAGGAGAACGGCGCCGCTGCCCATCATCATCGTCACGCCGTCGCCGGCGTCCGCGATGTCGACGGTGTCGTTGTCGAGGACATCCTTGCTGACCAGGCCGCCGACGGCCGAGTTGGTCTCCATGGTGAGCCAGTACCAGCCGCCATCCATGATGGGGCCGATCTCGAACTCGTTGTCCTCGTCGTCACCGTAACAGGCAAGACCGTTGTCCATGGTGAGCAGCATGGAGACCATGCCGTCATCGCCCGCCATCATCTCACCGCTCCGGGTGACGCCTTCGCAGGTGGCGCTGTAGGTCACCGAGTCGCCGTCGGCCTCTGCAATGAGGCCGCCGCTACCGTAGTAGACCGACAACACGTGACTGCAGTCCGGGCAATCGGTCGTCACCTGACCGGCCGCCACTGCAGGGATCGCGCAAAGAACCAGCGCGATCGTGATGTGCTTCATCAGCTTCATCAGTTTGTTTTCTCCTTGGGCGGCTCTTGCCGCCGTTCGTTTCGGCCCGGCTGTCCATGCCGGACCAAGGTCTTCGATCCGAAGATCAGGCCGTGGCGGTGCGGACTACCCGCGTTGCCACAGCCGCTGACGTTTTCTCACTTGGACGGTCGCTTTCCGGCTCAACGAGCCACCGACCGTCGCTCAAGCTGATGCTGCGCATCACCTCCCGCTAAAAGACTTCAAGGCCGTCTGTCCAAAGACGTGTTGGAACCTTAGCTGAAACGGCCGTGCAGATCCAGTGTGGTCCGGCATAGCGGCTTGTTCCTGTGGAGGGTTCCTCTACGGCTGGGCACTATAAGGCCTTCGAGGGGATTCGTCAAGGGGTTGTGGTGTGGAAGTAAGTTATTGAGTCTATTGGGGGTTAGGGGTGAGGGAACGGGCTCGCCGCCTTGCGGCTCGCGCTTGTGCCGGCCAGAAGGCCGGCGCACCGACACTGTGGGCCGGAAGGCCGGCGCACCGACGCTGCACCGACGGTTAGGGGGGGTCGGCCCAGTCCAGGGCGGTCGGGCTGATCTCGCCGGGGGCGGGGAGTGCCGGGTGGACGCGCTGCTCTTCCAGGGCCGGCAGGAGGGTGCGGCGGGCGACGCCCTTGCGGTAGGCGTCGGAGTCCGGGTTCTCCAGGCGGCGAACCGCCGAGAAGTGGACCGCCTCGCCGGTCACCGCGGGCCGGCCGTTCTCGCCGATTTCGCCGACCGGCCGGTCGTGGCGGCCCCAGACCCGGTAGACGGGCGACATCTTCCCCTGGGGGCCGAACGGGTCCGGCGCGACGTTGCGGGCGACGGCCCAGGGCTCGAAGGCGAGGCCGGCGCAGTAGGCCTTCGCCCACATCCAGAGCAGGGCGCCGTCCGAGAGCTTCGTGTGCGGGCGTCCGCCGCCGACGTCGCCGTGCACTCCCGGGAACCAGAGCTGCTCCACCTCCTGGCCCTGGGCCGGCCGGCTCAGCCACAGGGTGGGCGCGAAGGGGCGGCGGCCCTCGTCCACGGACACCGCGTGGTAGGCGTGGCGGATGTGGCGGTCCAGCCGCACGTCGTGGAAGCGGTGGCGGCGGGCGCCGACCCAGTTCAGCCAGGTGATCGGCACGCCGAGCGCGCCAACGGTGTCCCAGACGCCGACGAAGTGGACGATGCTCGAGGGCCGGAAAACGTCGACGCCGCGGACGTCGGGGGCGGCCGGCGCCCGGCAGTAGACGTCCCGGTGGCGGGCGGCGCGTTCCTCGCGGGCCTGCCCGGCAGGTATGCGGTAGATCGCCATGGCCTGGCTCGCCGCGTCCGCCGGCGGGCACTCGGCGAGGCCGCAGCGGCCGCCGTCGGGGATGCCGCAGAGGCCGATCAGCCCCGCCAGGCTGCGCGCGGTGTAGGCGCCGCGGCTGTAGCCGAACAGGAAGAGCCGGTCGCCCTCCACGTAGTGGTCGGTCAACCAGTGGTAGGCGAGCTCGACGTTCCGGGCCAGCCCGAGCCCGAGCACGCCTCCCCGGAAGCGGTCGAAGCGCCCGGTGCCGACGCCGCGGTCGTAGTACGCGATCTGCTGCACGCCGGCCGAGGTGGCCGGGCGGATGGCCTGGTAGGTCTTGACGACGTTCGTCGGCGACGACGCGTCGTCGCTGTTCCAGGTGCCGTCGAAGCACAGAGCGATGTTGCGGGGAACTCGCACAGTCTGCGAGGGGAGGGCGCGCGGAGGCTAAGCGCGAGGGAGTGGCAATGCAAATGCCAAGTTCTCTTGACGTTCCGGGGGGCTGGCGGGGAGCGCTCCTCGGGTTAGGCTTCATCCATGGCCGACCCAGCGACCAGACGTCCTTCCCGGCCTCGCCAGCCGCTGCGGGAGCTCGACCCGGCGGACTTTCCCGGCTGCGAGGCGGTCGAGATGAGCGTGGCCGAGTTGGTCGACTACGAAAGCCGCGTCGAGTACTGGGAAGCGCGCACCGGCACGGCGATGATCGTCGCCGAGGTGACGGCCTATCACGAGATTCCGGCGAACAGGATCACGGGGCTGGTGGAGATGATCTCCCAGTCCCGGGGCTCGGAGACGCTGGCGCTCGGCTCGGTGGCCCTCGTGCAGTACGACGAGCACGGGAACATCGAGATTCTGATGGAGGCGGACGCGACCTTCTACCTGGACCGCCCCTGGCCGAAGGAGAAGAGGATCGACATCGACGCCGGTCCGTTGCCGGACGTCGTGCTGGAGGTGGACCACACGACGGACGTGAGGCGGCGCAAGCTCGAGGTCTACGAGTCGTGGGGTTTCCCGGAAGTGTGGGTGGAGAGGCCGTCGCCCAAGTGGCTTGCGCCGCGCGAAACGGGGCGTCCTCGTCTCGTGATCTACCTGCTTGAGAGCGGGCGCTACCTCGAGTCGGCGAGCAGTCGCGCGTTTCCAGGATGGACGGCGGAGCAGATCCACCGGGCGCTGAACGAAGAAGTTCGTTCGGAGGCGACGGTGGCGGCGCTCCGGCGTGTGGGGCGGCGGATGGGCCGCTTGGCCGGAACCGGGCCGGACGACGACCTGTTCCTCGCCGCCGAACGGGCGGAGAGCCGCGCGCAAGGACGGGAAGAGGGACGCCGGGAAGGACGGGAAGAGGGACGCCGGGAAGGACGGGAAGAAGGTCGCGCGCAAGGACGGGAAGAAGGACGGGAGGAAGGACGTTTGGCCGCGATGAGGTGTCTCGTACGGCAGACGCTCGAAGCGCGCGGCATCCCGATCACCGCCAGCATCGATGCCTCGCTCACCGGCCTCGAGGCCGCCGACGCGGCGCACCTGATGAGGGCGGCGGCGGAGTGCCTGGACGAGCACGACTTCCTGCGCCGCGTCGCCGGCAACGCCTGAGAACACAAGGAGACAGCCCATGACCGATACTGCCGCCGCCATCAACGACATCTTCACCCGGATGCCCGGTCGCCTGGATCCGCAGGCCGCGGCGGGTCTGGACGCCGTGATTCAGTTCGACCTCTCCGGTGAGGGCGGCGGCGTCTGGCACTGCGCGATCAAGGACGGCGCCTGCACCGTCAGCGAAGGCGCCCACGCCGCGCCGTCGATGACGATGACGATGGAGGCCGCCGACTACGTGGGGCTCACGTCGGGGGAGCTGGATGGGACTGTCGCGTTCATGAGCGGGAAGCTCCGGATCGACGGGGATATGGGCCTGGCGATGCGGATGCAGAGTCTGTTTCGGTTGGGATAAATGGTCGCCGGCTTCGCCGGCGGCGATTTGGTGGCCGCCTTCGGCGGCGGCGGGTCAGAAGACCCGCGCACCCAGCAGGACTTCGGCGTAGAAGTGGAGTTCGGCTTCGAGGGCGCGGACGATGTTCTCGGCGCGGCGGAAGCCGTGCTGCTCGCCTTTGAACAGGTGGTAGTCGACGCGGAGGCCGTTGGCTCGCAGGGCCTCGACCATCGCTTCGGCCTGGTTCGGGGGGACAATGCGGTCCTCGTCGCCCTGGAAGAAGATGACCGGGCAGGAGAAGCGGTCGCGGGCTTCGAGGGGCGAGCGCTCGTTGTAGAGGTCGGCCCGTTCCGGGTAGGGGCCGACCAGGCGGTCGAGATAGCGGGACTCGAACTTGTGTGTGTCGCGGGCGAGGGCGGCGAGATCGGCGACGCCGTAGTGGCTGGCGCCGGCGGCGAAGGTGTCCTTGAAGGCGAGGGCGGCGAGGGTGGTGTAGCCGCCGGCGCTGCCGCCGCGGATGAGCAGCTTGCCCGGGTCGGCCTCGCCGCGGGCGGCAAGCGCCTCGGCGGCGGCGGCGCAATCCTCGACGTCGACGAGGCCCCAGCGACCGCGCAGCGACTCGCGGTAGGCGCGACCGTAGCCGGTGCTGCCGCCGTAGTTCACGTCGACGACGGCGAAGCCGCGCGAGGTCCAGAACTGGACGCCGGGGTCGTAGACGTGCTCGGCGGCGGAGGTCGGGCCGCCGTGGCTCTTCACGATGAGCGGCGGTTTGGCGCCGGCAGGGGCCTGGGCGTCGTCGTTCTTGGGCGGGTAGAAGAAGGCGTAGGCGCGGCGGTCGCCGGCGGAGGGGAAGTCGATGGGCCGGTGGTGGTGAGGATGTCCAGTTGGGGGTCGACGGAGTCGGAGAGGTGGAGGCGGACGACTTCGGCGGGGCGGTCCGGGGCGGCTGCCAGGAAGATGACTGTCGGTGTGGGTGCCGGTGGCGGTGTCGGTGGCGGTGTCGGTGCGCCGGCCTTCTGGCCGGCTTCCGGGGCCGCGGCAGAGCGCAACCACGTGATCGAGGTGTAAGGCGTCGGAATCGGGATGGGCTCACCCGATTCACTGTCTTCCGGCAGGAAGACGAGTCCCCATACCCCCTGCTCGCAGCACGCCGCCACGATCCCGCCGGGCACGTGCGCGTAGGTGGACATGCCGAAGAGCCACGGTGGAACGCCGAACTCGGCGGATTGCGGGCAGAGGGGCTGAATCTGTACAGACGGCGCA
>VXZQ01000015.1:9464-10096 GCA_009845425.1 Holophagales bacterium | reverse complement strand
GCGCACCCAGTGGGCTGCATACAGGTTCCACCAGCCGCTGCGGTCGGAGATGAAGGTGAGGCGGCCGTGGGCGTCGAAGCTCGGCTGCTGGACGGCTTCGGGGTGCTCGGGATCGCCGCCGGCGATCAGGCGTGTCGTCTGGGGCAGGCCGGCGTCGTCCAGGTCGGCGAGGTGGAGCGCCGTGGCGTCCCAGGGCATGTCGGGGTGGTTCCAGCTCAGCCAGGCCAGACGGCCGCCGTCCGGGGAGAGGCGCGGCGAACTGAAGAAGTCGGCGCCGGAGACGAGTTCGGTGGGTGGCGGCGGCTCGGTGGCGGGTGCGTCGGCGGCGAGCGGGTCGGCCGGTAGCGGGATTGCCACGACGGCGGCGGTCTCGTCGCCGCCGGAGGGGGTCGGGCGTTCCTGGATGGCGAGGAGCCGGTGCCGGTGGGGGTCGAGGACGAGGTCGGCGTAGCGGGAGTTGTCGGCGGGGGTCAGGGGGATAGTGGTGCCGGCTGTGGTCAGGTAGACACGCTGGTCGGCGAAGTTGACGAAGGCGTGGGTGGGTAACTCGTGCTCGCCGCTGCGCGGCGTCGCGCCTCCTGCCGGCCAGAAGGCCGGCGCACCGGCACCGGCACCGGCACCGGCACCGACAA
>VXZQ01000015.1:0-9454 GCA_009845425.1 Holophagales bacterium | reverse complement strand
CGGCACCGACAACGGCGGCATGGTTGTTGCTTCCTTCTGCTGGCCTATAGTCTTCCCCACTGCCCGGAACAGCAGCACGCACAAGGAACAACCGATGAAGAACATGACCTGGATCGCCCTCGCCAGCCTCGTGCTCCTGGGCGGCGCCGGCCTCGCACAACAGGAGGACCTGCCGGCGGTGTTCTCGGAGGTGATCGACGTCCGGGTCGTGAACATCGAGGTCGTTGTCACGGACCGGGACGGCAACCGGGTCCACGGCCTGACGGCGTCGGACTTCGAGCTACTCGTGGACGGCGAGCCGACGCCGATCGACTACTTCACGGAGATCGAGGAGGGCCGGGCTCTGGCCACGGCCGACGGCGAAGCGGTGGCGGGCGTGCCGAACCTCGAGCCGGACGCGCCGGTGGGCACCAGCTTCCTGTTGTTCATCGACGACTTCTTCACGATCAAGCGCGACCGGGACAGGGTGATCGACCGCCTGGAGAAGGACCTGACGCAGCTTGGGCCGGCCGACCGGGTGGCGGCTGTTTCGTTCGACGGCAAGACGGTCGACATGCTCACGACCTGGACCAACTCGCCGACCCAGTTGTCGGACGCGCTGCGCGAGGCGCGGCGGCGCAGGGCGCACGGCCTGATGCGGATGGGCGAACTGCGCACGAGCGACCAGGAGCGACTCGAGCAGTCGGAACTGCGCGCCATCGCGAACCGGTTCATCGAGGATGGCGGCGTCGAACCGCCCGAGGAAACGCTGCGCAACAGCCTGCGCGGCACCGAGCTCCGCTACGCGACGAACCTCGAGAACCAGTTGGAGCGGTCCGTGCTGGCGGCCGTGGCGACCATGCGCAGCTTCGCCAACCGCCCGGGCCGCAAGGTGATGCTCCTGCTCGCCGGCGGCTGGCCCCAATCGCCGGCTCTCTACACGATCGCTCGGGACAACGTGACGCCGGTCGGCATCGGCGCCGCGTCGGACTCCCGGCTGATGAGCCAGGACGACCTCTACGGCCCCCTGGTCTCGGCCGCCAACCTGATCGGCTACACGCTCTATCCGGTCGACGTGCCGGGATTCCGCCCGGAGTTCAACCTGGATGCATCGGTATCGCTCGACAGCAACCGGGCGAGCGATCCGTCCGCGGGCGCCGGCGCGTTCCAGGAACGGGAGCTGCTGCAACACGTCACCCTCCAGTCGCTGGCCCGTTCGACCGGCGGTGTGCCGATGATCAACGCCGACCGCGACACCGCGCTGGCCGACGCGATCGCCGACACCAGGTCGTACTACTGGCTCGGGTTCCAGCCGCAGCGGCGCGAGGACGACGAAGTCCACGACGTCGAGGTGCGGCTGGTGGACCATCCGGACCGGCCCGGCTTCCGCGTGCGCTCGCGTGAGGGCTACGTCGACATGTCGCGCTCCGCCGAGGTCACGATGATGGTCGAGGGTTCGTTGCTCTTCGGGAATCCGCCCTCCGCGAAACCGCTCGGCGTGCGCTTCGGCCGCCCGGAACGGCGCCGCATGGGGAAGATGGTCGTCCCGGTCGAGGTGGCGATCCCGCTCGACGAGGTCCAGCTCCTGCCCGTCGCCGGCATGTGGCAGAACGAGCTGGAGTTCCGGGTCACGGTGATGGACAAGCACGGCAACCGCTCGGAGACGCCGGTCGAGAAGGTCCGCATCGCCGGCCCACGGGAGCCGCAGCCCGGGCAGTACTTCACGTACCAGACCGGACTGGAACTGCGGCGGCGGGAGCACACCTTCGTCATCGCCGTCTACGACCCGCTCACCGGCGCGATCCTGTCGTCGAGCGGCGAGATCGGCGTCCGGTAGAGCCGCTGGGTACGCGGGTCTTCTGACCCGCTGCCGCCGAAGGCGGCGAGAAACATCGTCGCCGGCCTTGGCCGGCGGCTGCTCTTTCCGGGCTCCACCGCTCCGCGGCTCCGCCCGGGGCGGGTCAGAAGACCCGCGTACCCAGAGATACGACTAACCCACTCGTGCCAACATCATCGGCGTGAAAGCCGGCGACACCATCTCACGGTTCAGGATTCAGCAGCCGCTCCAGGGCCTGCCCGGGGAGTTCCCGCTGCCGCTGTACCGCGCGCAGGATCTCGCCGCTCGGTCCTGGGTGCTGGTCCAACCGTTCCCCGAAGACGCGCCGGCGGCGGAGGTCGAGGCAGCGGTCGAGCGCTCGGGGGCGTTGGCGGACATCGCGCGCGTAGTCAGCAGCTCCCTCGAGCCGCCGGCCCACCTCGCGTGGACTCTCGGCGGCGGCGAGACCTTGCGCCAGCGACTCCAGCGCGCGCCACTCGGCCCCGAGCAGGCCGCCGAGCTGGGCCTCGCGATCGCTAGAGCGCTGCGTGCTCTGCACCGGGCCGGCGTGGTCCACGGCAGCCTGCGGCCGGCCAACGTCCAACTGCTGGAAGGCGGCGAGGTGAAGCTGCTGGCCCCGTCGAGCATCGGCCCGGTGACCCTGGCCGTGGCCACCGAGGCAATTGAGTCGCCGAGCCTCTGGACCGCGGCCTATCTCTCTCCGGAGCAGATCGAGGGCGCGGCCGCCGCGATCACGGGCGACCCCGTGCCGTTCACGACCGCGGACGATGTGTGGACTCTCGGCGTGCTGCTCTACGAACTGGTGACCGGCGAGTTGCCGTTCATCGCAAACACCTACGACGCGATGCGACGGGCCGTCGCCGTCCAGCCGATCGACCTGGCCAGCACGCTTCCCGGCAGCGCGCCCGAGGCGTTCGAGCCGGTGCTCGCTGCCGTCTTCGACCGCGACGCCGACCGTCGCCGCGCCGCCCTCGACGACGTGATTGGCCGGTTACGCCAGGTGCGGGACGAACTCCGGCCCCGAGTGCGCCCAACCGATGACAGCGTTTCGCGGGTCCACGCCCGCAAGTCGGCGGCCGCGGGCGACCGCTCTGCCGCCAGCCCACGGAAGGGAGATTGGCAGTCGGCGATCGAGTCACTGAACGACCGCAGGCGACGCCTCGCCCGGGAACGGCCGGCGCCGCCGATGTGGCGCGTGTTGCTGCTGCCGCTGGCCGTGCTGCTGCTGGCGGGGGCAGTGACAGCAGCGTTGCTGCTGCGATAGTCCGCTTGGAGCCCGGAGGAGAATGGTCGCCGGCTTCGCCGGCAGCGTTGTTTCTGGCCGCCTTCGGCGGCGGCGGGTCGGAAGACCCGCGCACCCAGAGGTAGGGCGTTGCGGTGGCGTGATTCTCTACTGGCGCCGTCTAAGACGAAGAAAGCGGGCCTTTCGGCCCGCTCTCGCGAATCTGCCGCTGTGCGGCGGGTCAGGCGGCTTCGGCGGCGGACACCTTGACGGTGACCGTGCCGTCGTCGGCCTTCATCGCCTCGCCGGTGACCTTGGCGTTCTTGCCGCCGAGACCCTCGAGGGTCTTGATCGCCGCGGCGTCGGAGCCGGCGCGATCGATCTTGACGACGTCGTCGCCCACGAGCAGACCCATCTCGTTGCCGTCGCCCAGACACTTGGCGGCGCAACTGGCATGACCGGCGCCCTTCTGGCCGTTGCCGAAACAGACCATGTCGAGGACCTCGCCGGTCCAGGTGTCGCCGGCGAGCGCCGGGGCGCTGAGCGCCAGCGAAAGGGCCAGTACCGCGAACAGTGCCTTCTTCATGCTGAGTCCTCCATCTTGGGGAGCGGTTCGGGGAGAAAGAGACGGCAGGCTAGCACAAGGAACGACAGTGGTGTGCAGGGTGCGAGAGCCATCGCCTCTCTGGGTGCGCGGGTCTTCTGACCCGCCCCGGGCGGAGCCGCGGAGCGGTGGAGGCCGGAGAAGAAGGACGCCGGCTTCGCCGGCGGCGTTTGTTTGGCCGCCTTCGGCGGCAGCGGGTCAGAAGACCCGCGCACCAAATCCGCGCACCCAGCGGACTCTGCTGGACGTTCCGGCGTCCGCATTCGTACGTTTCTTCAATGGTCGGGCCGAACGAAGTCAGCGACGCGAATCATCTGGCGGAGGAACGTAAGCCGCTCGGCTGGCACTGGCGGGGCTACCACCCTCACCTGGACGAGCCGGGCCGGCTCCAGAGCGTCGGATTTCGACTCGCGGACAGCGTGCCGAATCACCTCCTGAAGCGCTGGCGCGCCGAAGTCGAAGCCTGCAGGGACGAGGTTCGCGCCGCCAAGTTCCACCGCCTGGTCAGCCGCTTCGAGGATACCGGCTACGGCGCTTGCCACTTACGCCAGCCGGCGGTCGCCTCCATGGTTGAGGAGGCGCTCTTCTTCGGCGACGGCGACGCCTATCGGCTCATCGACTGGTGCGTCATGCCGAACCACGTCCACGTCCTGTTGCAACCGGAGCGGCCGCTCCCTGGGATCATGCGGGCATGGAAGGCCGTTACCGCGCGGCGCGCCAACCGGATCCTGCGCCGCACCGGCCGCTTCTGGATGGCCGACTACTACGACCGCTTCATCCGCGACGATCGCCACCTCGAAGCCGTGCAGCGTTACATCCGGCAGAACCCCGTGGCCGCCGGGCTCTGCCGGGAACCGCACCACTGGCCGTGGTCCTCGGCGCGCTACCGGCACGTCGAGTAGAACTCCTCTGGGTGCGCGGGCCTTCTGACCCGCCCCGGGCGGAGCCGCGGAGCGGTGGAGGCCGGAGAAGAAGGTAGCCGCCGGCCAGAGGCCGGCGACGATTTCTCTGGCCGCCTTCGGCGGCAGCGGGTCAGAAGACCCGCGCACCCAGAGAGAAGGCGTTGCTGTAAGCCAGCTTCAGCCATCGGTCACACACCCCGTCGACGCGGAACTGACGGTCTTCACATAGCGGTACAGCGTGCCCCGCGTCGCCTTGAGCGGCGGCGGTTGCCAGGCGTTCCTGCGGGCCTCCAGTTCGGCGTCGTCCACGGCCACGTCGATCGTGTTCCGCACCGCGTCGATCTCTATGCGGTCGCCGTCGCGGAGCAGGGCGAGGGCGCCGCCTTCCTGGGCTTCCGGCGCCACGTGGCCGATCAGGAAACCGTGCGAGCCGCCGGAGAAGCGGCCGTCCGTGACCAGCGCGACGCGATCGCCGAGGCCGGCGCCCATGAGCGCCGAGGTCGGCTTCAGCATCTCCGGCATCCCCGGGCCGCCCTTGGGCCCCTCGTAGCGGATGACGATCACCGAGCCGTCGCGGATCTCGCCGCGCTCCAGGGCCTCGACCATTTCTTCCTCGGAGTCGTACACCTGGGCCGGGCCGGCGAAGCGCTCGCCTTCCTTGCCGGTGATCTTCGCCACCGAACCTTCGGTCGCCAGGTTGCCGCGGAGGATCTGGAGGTGACCGGTTGCCTTGATCGGCTCGTCGAACGGCAGCACAACGTTCTGGCCCGGCGCGAGGTCGGGCAGCGGCGCCAGGTTCTCGGCCAGGGTCTTGCCGGTGACGGTCAGACAGTCGCCGTCGATCAGTCCGCGGTCCAGCAGCATCCGCAGCACCGCCGGCGTGCCGCCGACGTCGTGCAGGTCCTCCATCAGGTACTGGCCCGAGGGCTTGAGATCGGCGAGGAAGGGGACTCTGTCGCTGACCTTCTGGAAGTCGTCGATCGAGAGGTCGACGCCGGCCGACCGGGCGATCGCGAGCAGATGGAGGACCGCGTTTGTCGAGCCGCCGAGGACCGTGATCAGCACCATCGCGTTCTCGAACGCGGCCCGCGTCATGATCGCGCTCGGCCGGAGGTCCTGCTCGAGCAGGGCTTTGACCGCGGCGCCGGCGCGCCGGCACTCCTCCAGCTTCTCCGGCGCGGTGGCGGGAGTCGACGAGCTGTAGGGCAGGGACATGCCGAGCGCCTCGATCGCCGCCGCCATCGTGTTCGCCGTGTACATGCCGCCGCAGGCGCCGGCGCCGGGGCAGGCGCGCCGGACGATCGTCTCCCGCTCGTCGTCGGTCAGGGCGCCGCTGATCGCCTCGCCGTAGCTCTGGAAGGCCGAGATGATGTCGATCTTGCCGCCCCGCCACTCGCCCGAACGGATCGTGCCGCCGTAGATCACGATGGCCGGCCGGTCCACGCGGGCGATCGCCATCATGCAGCCCGGCATGTTCTTGTCGCAGCCGGGGATCGACACGTTCGCGTCGTACCACTGCGCCGCCATCACGGTTTCGATCGAGTCGGCGATGAGGTCGCGGGACTGGAGCGAGTAGCTCATGCCGTCCGTCCCCATCGAGATGCCGTCCGAGACGCCGACCGTGTTGAAGCGCAGACCGACGCAGTCGGTGGCGTCCACGCCCTCCTTGGCCGCCGCGGCGAGGTCGAGCAGGTGCATGTTGCAGGTGTTGCCCTCGTACCAGACGCTGGCAATCCCCACTTGCGGCTTGCCCATGTCCTCGGGGGTAAGGCCGGCACCGTAGAGCATCGCCTGCGACGCTCCCTGCGACTTGTCCTGGGTGATGCGAGCGGAGTAGCGGTTCAGGCGGATCATGGCGGGCGACTATGGCATAGGCGTTTCTCTGGGTGCGCGGGTCTTCTGACCCGCCCCGGGCGGAGCCGCGGAGCGGCGGAGGCCGGAGAAAGTAGCGGCCGGCCAAAGGCCGGCGACGATGTTTCTGGCCGCCTACGGCGGCAGCGGGTCAGAAGACCCGCGTACCCAGCAGAGGGCCACCGACACCACCGACACCACCCTCACCTGCCCCTACACACCATCCCTACGCGCGGCCTACCAGGCGTTTGAGGGGCCGCTTGATGGGGCCGGGGAGGCGGCGGCCGATGCGGACGGCCTGGCGTTCGAGGCGCACGGCCAGGCTCTCGCGGGCCATGGAGAGGGGCCGGCGGCCGCCCTTCTGCAGCCACTTCGCCTCTTCTTCGGTGATGGTCAGGCCCGCGGCGGCGGCCAGGTCCTCGACTTCCTGCTCGGTGGCGGCGCCGACTATGGCGTGCAGGGGAAGGTCCTGGGCGAGCACCCAGGCGAGCGCGATCTGGGGCACCGTCGCGCCGCCGGCCTCGGCGAACTCGATCACCCGGTCGAGGCGCGCGAGGTTCACGTCGTGGACGTAGGCGGTGCGGCAGGCCTCGTCGACCAGGCTCGGGTCCGCGGCGAGTGAGCGCCGGGTGACGCGGCCGGAGAACAGGCCGCGCGCCAGGGACGACCAGGCGAAGATGGCCATGCCCGTGCTCCGGTGCCACTCGCGGTCGTCGGCGGCCGCCTTGCCCGTCAGGGTGGCGCAGCCTCCGCCCCACGGGTCCTTGACCTGGTCGGCGAGCGAGAAGTTGGGGCTCGACGCGGCGGGCAGCGGCCGGTCGTTGGCTTCGGCGTACTCGCAGGCCTCTTCGATCCGCGCGCGGGTCCAGTTCGAGAATCCGTAGGCGCGCAAGCGACCGGCGGCGAGATGTTCGGCGAAGGCGTCGACCAGCTCGCCGACCGGCACGGCCGGGTCGTCGCGGTGGAGCATGTAGAGGTCGACGGCCGGAAGCCGGAGCCGGTCGAGCGACTCGGCGAGGTCCTGCGCCAGGGCCTCCGGGCTGACGCGCGGCCCCGCGGCATCGGGGTGGCAGCCCTTGGACAGGATGAAGACGTCGTCCGCGAGACCGCGGCGCTCCAGCCAGTCGCCGATGGCGCGCTCGGAGGCGCCGTTGCCGTAGACGTGGCCGGTGTCGAGGGCGGAGATGCCGTGTTCGAAGGCGGCGTCGAGGAGGGAGTCGGCTTCGGTTTGGGCGGCTTGGGTGGCGTTCGTGAGGGGCATTGTGCCGAGGATTAGGCGGGGTAGGTGGGGGGGCGGCACGGGCTCGCCGCTGGGGAGAATCTCGCGCTCGCCGCTTCGCGGCCCTGCTTCCCCGCGGGTCAGAAGACCCGCGGCACCTGCCGGCCAGAAGGCCGGCGCACCGACAGGGAGGTAGGTCATTGCTCTGTGGGTGCCGGCCGTGACGCCGATGCTCGTCTCGAAGGGGTACTGGACGCCGATGCGGCGGCGGAGTTCGTCCATCAGTTCGAGCAGGCCGATGGACTCCGCGTGCGGCAGGAGCGGGCTCTCGACGTCGCCGTCGCGGAGCATTCGTGCGAGTTCGAGCGCCTGGTACTCGTAGCCGTTGCAGAGGAAGGGGCACTCGAGCGTGGCGACCTCCTGCGTCTCGCACTCCAGCCTGAGCGTCTGGGCGCGCCAGAAGTCCGCCATCACGATCCTGCCGCGGTCGCCCTGGATGACGCCGGTGGCGGAGAGGGCCTTGCTGATCGAGGACTCGAGGTACGCCTCGGCGCCGTCCCCGAAGCGCAGGACGATCTTGCAGTGCTCGTCGACCCCGGAGGGGGCGAGGTCGGCGCGGACCTCGATCTGCGGGATGTTGCCGCCGGTCACCCGCTCCCCGAAGACGAGCGACGCCAGCGAGAGCGTGTAGCAGCCGATGTCGAGCAGGCTGCCGCCGGCCAGTTCGGGATCGTAGAGCCGGCTCCCCGGGTCGAACTTGGCGCGGAAGCCGAAGGCACAGACCACCCGGCTCGGCTCGCCGATCGTGCCTTTGGCGACCCAGTCCGCGGCCCGCAGGGTCGCGGGCAGGAAGCGGGTCCACATCGCCTCGAGCAGCGGCCGTCCGCGTTCGTGGGCTATGGCGCACAGACGGCGGGCCTCCGAGGCGTTGACGCAGAGCGGCTTCTCGCAGAGCACGGCCTTGCCGTGCCGGAGCGCCAGCGCCGCGTGCTCCAGGTGACCGGAATGGGGACTGGCGACGTAGACGGCGTCGACCGACTCGCTGCGCACCAGGTCCCGGTAGGTGCCGACCTCGGCGTCCCTGTAGCCGCGCTCGGCCCTGAAGTTGGCCGCGCGCTGCGGGTCGCGGCTGCCGACGGCCACGATTTCGTGACCGTCCAGCCCATCGATTGCGGTGGCGAAGACGCGGGCGATGGCACCCGGACCGATGATTCCCCAACGAACGGTTGCGACCATGATTCAGACCTTTCCGCGCAGCGCCTGGAACGCCAGGTCGCGGGCGCGACGGGGCTCGTAAATGAAGACACGACGGATCTTGGGGCCAATGCGATAGCGCATCCCGGCCAGCCGCCGCGACCAGCCGGCGCGGGGGCGGGCCACCGTCAGCGCGTAGTGGCCGTCACCGGCGCCGGAGCCCGCCGCGAGGCGCCGCAGGTCGGACTCCGGCAACCGGCTCCAGTCGACGGAGGTGGCGAGCGGCGCGATCAGGTCGCCGCCGTAGGAGCGCACGGACTCGACCCGGAAACCGGTGCGGACCAGCCGGGCGATGTCGCCGGAGCGGGTGGCCCGGGCGCAGTCGCCCTCCACCGGCGGCATGGGCAGTCGTTCGAACCGCCGTGCCTCGGCCGGCAGCCGGCGGTAGGCGGCCGCGGCGGCGGCGCCGGTGCGACCGTTCCACTGGTGACGGGCCGGGCCCACGTAGTCGTCCACGAACAGCCGGCCGCCCGGTTCCAGGGCGTCGAGCACCGCGTCGAGGAGGCGTTCGAGGCGGAGGTGGGAGGAGAGGCCGCCGATGCAGCAGGCGGCCTGGTAGGTGGCGGCGGGGAGGATGGGGTTGCGG